>NZ_BBUY01000006.1:217930-297896 GCF_001590865.1 Streptomyces sp. NBRC 110611 | reverse complement strand
CGAGCAACACGCGCGGCGCCGCAGACAAAAACGTGGGAGGTCAGCCAAGCGCAGCGGAACGCCTAGCGATTCGTTCGTCGAACTTGCGTGCCTTCTCGTCTAGGCCCTCCATGAAGAAGCCCAGTTCCTCCTGTGCGGCCAGGCCGGCCGGGCCCAGGCCGCCGATCTCCAGCACCTTCAGATGGCGCAGCACCGGCTGCAGCACGTCGTCGTGGTGGATGCGCAGGTTGTAGATCCCGCCGAAGGCCATCCGGGCCGCGGCCCGCTCGAAGCCGGGCATGCCGTGGCCGGGCATCCGGAAGGCGGTGACCACGTCGCGTACCGCGCACATGGTCTGGTCGGGGGCGAGCTCGAACGCCGCGGTGAGCAGGTTGCGGTAGAAGAGCATGTGGAGGTTCTCGTCCGCGGCGATGCGGGCGAGCATCCGGTCGCAGACCGGGTCGCCCGAGTGACGGCCGGTGTTGCGGTGCGAGATCCGGGTGGCCAGCTCCTGGAAGGCGACGTAGGCCACCGAGTGCAGCATGCTGTGCCCGTTGTCGGACTCGAAGCCCTCCGACGTATGGGCCATGCGGAACCGCTCCAGCTCGTCCGGGTCGACGGCCCGGCTGGCGAGCAGGTAGTCGCGCATCACGATGCCGTGCCGGCCCTCCTCGGCGGTCCAGCGGTGCACCCAGGTGCCCCAGGCGCCGTCGCGCCCGAAGAGGGTGGCGATCTCGTGGTGGTAGCTGGGGAGGTTGTCCTCGGTGAGGAGGTTGACCACGAGGGCGATCCGGCCGATGTCGCTGACCTTGGACTGCTCGGGGGCCCAGGCTTCACCGTGCTCCAGTACGCCCGGGAAGTTCCGCCCGTCACTCCAGGGCACGTACTGGTGCGGCATCCATTCCTTGGCGACCTTCAGATGCCGGTCGAGTTCCTTCTCGACGACCTCTTCGAGTGCGTAGAGCAGCTGAGCGTCGCTCCAGGCGGTCTGGCCGCGCTCTCCGTGATGGCGGGCGGGGGCGATGGTCACGGGGGCTCCTGGGGGGACGATGACCTACGGGACCGTAGGTTTGACCTACGGCTGCGTAGGTTACGTCATCGTAGGTTAGGGCCGCTTAAACGCTGCGCCCCGCAAAGCGGCCGAAATGCGCCCGAGAGCCACCCGGCGGTCCCGTTCCGAAGTGCGGGAATATCCGGGTACGACAAAGGGCGCCCTCGGTTCTTGTCACCGATGGGCGCCCTTGAGGCGTCGCCGGGATTCCGCGTCGGCCGGTGGCCGGCCCGCGGGCTCAGCCCTTCGATCCGGCCTGCTTGCGGGACTTGTCACCCACCATGACCAGTCCGGCGATGACCAGGAAGAGCACGATGGGGGCGGCGACGTAGAGGCCGAGCGTCTCGATCACGCTCAGGCCCGGGCCCGGGTCGTCACCGTCGTCGCGAGTGAGCGCAAACGCGGGGGACGAGATCAGCATCAGTAGCGCGGTACCGGCCGTGATGGTTCCGGCGCGCAGGGCGGTCTTCTTAGCCTGGTTGCTCACGAAGTCAACGTAGCGGACGCGCTGCCGCCCCGCGCGCCCGGGGTGGCGCAGCGGTCAGGGGGTGCGCGGGCGACCGTCACGGGAGTCGGCGGTGGACGACGGCAGGTGTCCGGGCTGCGTGTGACCGGTGTCACCGGTCCATGGAGGCGAACACCCGCATCAGGGCGTGCAGGCGGGGCGCGGCCGCCAGCTCCTCCAGGGTCAGCGGAAGTCCGTCGGGGCCGGCGATCGGGAGGCGCCAGTTGGGGTACTCGTCCCAGGTCCCCGGAAGGTTCTGGGGGCGGCGGTCCCCCACCGCGTCGGGCAGCCACACGCCGACCATCCGCGCCGGGGTGCGCAGCAGAAAGCGGTGCGCGGCGCGGACCGCCGCCTCCTCGTCACCGGCGCCCTCCGGCAGCAGCCCGAGCCGCGCCAGCTCGCCCAGCCATTCGGCGAGTTCGTACCGGGCACGGGACCGCTCCCGCTCCGGCGGTCCGGCCAGCAGTCCCAGCCGCTCGCGCAGCGCGACATCCTGACCGGTCAGCCGGGCGGCGGTGGACGGAAGGTCGTGGGTGGTGACGGTGGCGAGACAGGCGCTGCGCCACTCGTCGGGGGCGAGGATCCGGGCCTCGGGGGCGGCCGCCCGGCCCTCCGTTTCCTCCGTCCCCGTCTCCTGTCCTGCCTGATCCCCGCCGGCGGCATCCACGTTCCCGTAATCCCGCTCGAACCACAGCACCGATGTGCCCAGCACGCCCCGCTCGGCGAGTGCGCCGCGTACACCCGGCTCGACCGTGCCCAGGTCCTCGCCGATCACCGCGGCGCCGGCCCGGTGCGCCTCCAGGGCCAGCACCGAGAGCATCGCCTCGCCGTCGTAGCGCACGTAGGCGCCCTCGGTCGGCGGGCGGCCCTCCGGGACCCACCACAGCCGGAACAGCCCCATCACATGGTCGATGCGGAGTGCGCCGGCGTGCCGCAGCACGGCGCGCAGCAGCTCCCGGTACGGGGCGTAACCGGCGGCGGCCAGTACGTCCGGGCGCCACGGCGGCAGGCCCCAGTCCTGGCCCCGGGGGTTGAAGGCGTCGGGCGGTGCCCCGATGGACATACCGGCGGCGAAGGCGTCCTGCTGTGCCCAGGTGTCGGCGCCGGACGGGTGCACGCCGACGGCGAGGTCGTGCACCAGGCCGATGCCCATTCCCGCGTCCCGCGCCGCCCGTTGGGCGGCGGCCAGCTGCTGGTCGGTATACCAGGCGAGCCGGGAGTGGAAGTCGATCCGGTCGAGCAGCCGCGGCCGCAGACGGGCGGTGCCCGCGGACCGTGGATCGCGCAGCCCGTCGGGCCAGGCGCGCCAGTCGGTGCCGTGCCGCTCGGCGATCGCGCACCAGGTGGCGTGGTCCTCCAGCGTCTGGCCCTGTTCGGCCAGGAAGTCGCAGTACGCGGACCGGCGGCCCGGGGTGAGCGGTACCGCACACAGCAGTTCCAGGGCCTCCCGCTTGAGCGTCCAGACGGCGTCCCGGTCGATCAGCGCGCCCCCTTCGAGCACCTCTGCGCGGAGCGCACGAGCGCGCGCCGCCAGCTCGTCGGCCCGCGATCGAGCGGGGCCGGCCAGCAGGGCGTACTCCGGGATGTGTTCGATCCGCAGGTGGACCGGGTCGGGGAAGCGGCGCGAGGAGGGGCGGTAGGGGGACGGGTCGGCCGGCGGGCCGGGGACGGCCGCGTGCAGCGGGTTGAGCTGGACGAAGCCGGTGCCCAGGGCGCGTCCGGACCAGGCGGCGAGGTCGGCGAGGTCCCCGAGATCGCCCATGCCCCAGGACTGCCGGGACAGCAGGGAGTAGAGCTGCACCAGGAAGCCGTGGCTGCGGCCGGGCGGTGCGGGAACCCGGTCGGGCGCGACGATCAGCCGGGCAGTGGCGGTGCGGCCGCCGGGGGCCCGGGCGTGCAGCAGATGGACGCCGAGGGGCAGGCGGGCCAGGGCCTCCGGGAGGTCCGCACCTGCCGGGAGCTCTCTTCCCGTGCTCCTCCCGCCTCTCGCCCCGTCCGCCTCCTGGCCCGTCCCCCCGCCCTCGGTCTCCACCCGCAGGACGGTGCCTTCGGGGAGACCGGAGAGGCCGGAGCGGCCGAGAGGTCCGGGGCGGCCCGGTGGCCGGCGGGCGCGGATGACGACCGTACGGGGCAGCAGGGCCCGGCCCGTCCCGTCCTCGTGGGCGGCCAGTGCGGTGCGTACGGCCTGCGGGGTCGAGGCGTCGACCCCCAGTGCGGCGAGCACGGCGATGACGGTGTCGTCGCCGATCTGAACGCTTCTGCCCGGCGAGGGTTCGTACGACGTGGCGATGCCGTGCAACCGGGCGAGCCGCGCGCGGCCCATGGGCCGTCAGACCTCCATGGACTCCGTCCCCAGGCCGGCGGCTGTCGGCTCGCTGGTCAGCGGCAGCTCGGCGGCGATCGGGACCTCGCTGGTCAGCGGTGCGGCGTCGGCGAGCGGGGGCTCGCTGGTCAGCGGCGGCTCGACGAAGCTGCCGGAGCCGGAGCCGTCCAGGCCGGAATCGGGGTCGGACACTCCGGCGAAGGGGTCGGGCTCCTCCGTCGCGCCTTCCGGTTTCGCGGAGAGCGCGTCGAGGAGCAGTTGAGCGGACGCGGCCACGAGGGCCTCCCGTTCATCGGCAATGGGACACGTGGGCCCTACCCACTCGGCACGATCGCAGACGCCTGCACCCGCAAAACGTGACTCACGTCACACTACGCTCACGCAGGCGATTTCCCGGTCCGGGACACCGGCGAGCGCACAGAAGGCGCAGCAATGCGGCCTCGCGCCGGAAGTTCTGCGGGCCGCCCACCGGCCGGGCCTCCGGCGCACCGCCCCGAGCACCGCCCGAAGCCCTCCCTGCGGACGCGCTGCCGAAGCGGTCGAAACCCCGCGCCCCTCCGTCCGTCCGCAATGCCCGCATCCATCCCCGCCCGGGACCCCCGGTACGTGCCCCTCCGGACCCCGCCATCGCCCTGTTGACACCCTCACCGCCACAATGGTGGGCTCACGGCCGAAGGTCTGTCCGAACAGGCGCCGGCGGGGAGAACAGCGGGACTTACGGGGCGGCGCCGGTGCGGACCGGCGGACAGCGGGACGGGGACGAGGAGCAGCCGTGCGAGGCCGGGGCGTGTGGGGCGTCGGAAGAATCGGTACCGGTATCGGTAGGAACGGCAGGGGGAGTGGCGCGGGCGCCCGGGCACGGGCCGCGGGAACCACCGCGCTGGCCGCCGCGGTTATCGGAGGGCTGCTCGGCGGGGTGCCCAGCGCCCAGGCCGCGACCGGACGGCCCTCGGATCCCGCCATCGGCGCCCCCGACCGGCCCGACCAGCCGGACGACCGGCCGGCCAGTGCGGGCCGGGTGCCGGCCGTCTGGCCGCGCCCTCAGTCGCTTCAGGAGCTCGCCAGCGCGGTGCCGCTGGGCGACGAGGCGGCGGTGGTGGCCGGGCCGGACGCCGATCCGTACGCCCTGGACGTGGTGCGCGGCCTGCTGCGGGAGGCCGGGGTGCGCACGGTCCGGCAGCTCACGCCGGGCGAGCGGCCGCCCGCGGCCGGGCCGGTGATCCTGGTCGGTGGCGAGCAGGCCGAGGAGGCGCTGCGGGCGCTGCGCGCACCGGCCCACGGGGACCTGCCCTCCGGCGGCTACCGGCTCGCCGTCGGCCAGGTCGCCGGCCGCGACACCGTGGCGCTCGCCGGTGCCGGCCCGGACGGCCTGTTCCACGCCGCGCAGACGCTGCGGCAGCTGGTCACCACTGGTGAGGGCCAAGGTCGGCAGCTGGCCTCGGTGGCCGTACGGGACTGGCCCGGCTCGGCGGTGCGCGGCACCACCGAGGGGTTCTTCGGCCGGCCGTGGACCCCGGCCCAGCGGCTCGCCCAGCTGGACTTCATGGGCCGTACGAAGCAGAACCGCTACCTCTACGCGCCCGGCGACGACCCGTACCGCCAGGCCCGCTGGCGCGAGCCGTACCCGGCCGAGCAGCGCGCCGGCTTCCGGGCACTGGCCGAGCGGGCCCGCGCCAACCACGTCACGCTGGGCTGGGCGCTCGCCCCCGGCCAGGCGATGTGCTTCTCCTCCGAGGAGGACCTGCGGGCGCTGCGGCGCAAGGTGGACGGGATGTGGGCGCTGGGCGTGCGCGCGTTCCAGCTCCAGTTCCAGGACGTCAGCTACAACGAGTGGCACTGCGACGCCGACGCGGATGCGTTCGGCACCGGTCCGCGCGCCGCCGCCAGGGCCCAGGCCCGGATCGCCAACGCGCTCGCCGACCACCTCCGGGAGCGGCACCCGGACGCCGCGCCGCTGTCCCTGATGCCGACCGAGTACTACCAGGACGGCGCGACGGCGTACCGGCGCGCGCTGGCCGACGCGCTCGGCGCACGGGTCGAGGTGGTCTGGACCGGCGTCGGGGTGGTCCCGCGGACCATCACCGGCGGGGAACTCTCCACCGCCCGGGAGGCGTTCGGGCACCCGCTGGTGACCCTGGACAACTACCCGGTCAACGACTACGCGGAGGACCGGATCTTCCTCGGCCCGTACCGCGGCCGGGAGCCGGCCGTCGCCACCGGCTCGGCGGCGCTGCTGGCCAACGCCATGGAGCAGCCGCTGGCGTCCCGTATCCCGCTGTTCACCGCCGCCGACTACGCGTGGAACCCGCGCCACTACCGCCCGGCCGCGTCCTGGCGCGCGGCCATCGACGACCTGGCGGGCGGCGACCGGCGCAGCCGCGCCGCGCTCCACGCGCTCGCCGGCAACACCGCCTCGTCGCTGCTCGACAAGGCCGAGTCGGGGTATCTGCGGCCGCTGATCGACCGCTTCTGGAAGGCCCGGGAGACGGCGGTCAGCGGGGGCCGCCCCGGCACGGACGAGGAGTACGCCGAGGCCGCCCGCGCGCTGCGCGCCGCCTTCCGCACCATGAGCACCGCGCCGGAGGCGCTGGGCTCCGATCTGGCCGACGAAATGCGGCCCTGGGCCGAGCAGTTGGCACGCTACGGCCGGGCCGGCGAACAGGCCGTGGAGACGCTGCTGGCGCAGGCCCGGAACGACGGCGAGGCCGCCTGGTCGGCGCAGCGCGCGGTGGCGGGGCTGCGCACGGCGATCGCGGACAGTCCGGCGACCGTCGGCAAGGGGGTCCTCGCCCCCTTCCTGGACCGGGCGGTGCTCGAGGCCGACGCCTGGACCGGCGCCGGCCGCGATGCCCCGCACCCGACCGAGGCCGCCCACCCGACCTCCCTCACCGTCCCCTTCGAGCGGGCCCGCCCGCTGGCCGCGGTCACCGCGCTGACCGACCCGGGCCCGTCCGCGGGCGCGGTCTCCCTGGAGGCACACGTCCCCGGCGAGGGCTGGTGCCGCCTCGGCCGGCTCTCACCGACCGGCTGGACGGAGTCCCGTACGCCGCGACTGCGCGCCGACGCGGTGCGGCTGACCTGGGCGGACGGCACGCAGGCGCCATCCGTGCACGCGCTCACCCCGTGGTTCGGCGACACCGCGCCGGCTGGTCTGGAGCTCTCCCGCAAGGAAGCGGACGCGCAGACCGGCGGGAGGGTGACGGTCGACGCCCGGATCTTCTCCCGCCGCCCCGCCGACGTCCGGGAGAGGCTGACGGTCAAGGCGCCCAAGGGCTTCACCGTGCACGCGCCGGAGGAGGTCACCGCCCCGCGGGGCGGCACCGCCACGGTCCGGATCGCAGTGGACGTCCCCGCGTCCGCCCGCTTCGGAACGTATGAGATCCAGGTGGCCCTCGGCGGCGAGCAGCGGACGCTGACCGTACGGGCCTATCCGCGCACCGGCGGGACGGACCTGGCGCGCGGCACGGTCGCCACCTCGTCCGGGGACGAGACCGCCGGCTTCCCGGCCTCCGCGGCCACCGACGGCGACCCGAAGAGCCGCTGGTCCTCCCCCGCCGACGACCACGCCTGGCTCCAGTTCGCGCTGGCCCACCCGACCCGTCTCGGCCGGCTCGTCCTGAACTGGCAGGACGCCCACGCGGCCCGCTACCGCGTCGAGGTCTCCGCGGACGGTCACAGCTGGCGTACGGCGGCGGCGGTGCGGGACGGGAAGGGCGGCCGCGAGTCGGTCAGGATGGATGAGGAGAACGTCCGGTTCGTCCGCATCCAGGGGGAGAAGCGGGCGACGAAGTTCGGCTACTCCCTGTGGTCGGTCGAGGCGTACGCGGTCGCGTCGTCCGACTCTCGCCGCGGGTAGCGGACGCGGTCCGCGGAGAGGACCGGACGACGCGACCGTGGCGCGGGAGGGGTGCGGCCACGGTGAGAGAGGGGCGTGGGGCCGGGACGGTGGGGATCCGTCGGCGCGCCGGACGAGCCCGGCCCATACGCCTGCACCTCCTGTGCCTGTACGTACGGAAAAGCCCGGCTCTACGCCGAAACGGCATCGATCCGGGCCAACGCGTCATCCGCGCCATATGGCTGCAAATACGGCAGCCAGCGCGGATCGCGATGACCCGTGCCGATGATCCGCCACGCCAGTCCGGACGGCGGGGCGGGCGGATGACGCAGTCGCCAGCCGATCTCGGCCACATGCCGGTCGGCCTTGACATGATTGCAGCGCCGGCAGGCGGCGACGACGTTCTCCCAGGTGTGCTGACCTCCGCGGCTGCGCGGGATGACGTGGTCGACGCTGGTTGCGACGCCACCGCAGTACATACAGCGCCCGCCGTCACGGGCGAACAGTGCCCGGCGGGTCAGGGGCACGGGGCCGCGAAAGGGCACCCGCACAAACCGCTTCAAGCGGACCACACTCGGAGCGGGGATGACATGGGTCGCGCTGTGCATCAGGGCGCCGGACTCCTCGAGACTCACAGCTTTCTCATTGAGGACGAGGATGAGCGCGCGGCGGAGCGGTACGACGCCGAGCGGCTCGTACGACGCATTGAGGACCAGGACATGCGGCACGGGTGCCTCCTTGTACGCCGGCGGCGCGTGGCTCGCGCCGGGACGATCTCCCCACAGTGTCCCCCGGTGCCTGGTCGGAGCGCCACCATGACCGAGTAACGGGTCGGAGGTGTTTTCCCCCACACTCCGCACCCGCCTCCGGATACGGCTCATTCCGGCTGTCCGGCGGGCTCACCGCTCGAACACGGGCACGGACCGTCCCCGTTGCCCCGTTAGTGTGGTGAATCAGCCCGGTGGTCGGAGTTCCACCATGGTTCCGGGCAGTCCCACACGGAGGGTTCGACTGTGTTCTGGTCCGTTTCGTCGGTCGTCGGCGCGCCCCTGAGCGCCACCGCACCCGGCTCAACCGGCCCGGCCTCGCTCGACGAGGCCGCGAAGGAGGCCACCAACGCCGTCGGCTGGGTGCAGGCGAACTGGGGTACGTGGCTCACGTCCGGCCTGCAAATCGTGCTGATCATCGTGATCGCGGTGGTGCTCCGGCATGTCATACGGCGCACGATCACCAAGTTCATCGAGCGGATGAACCGCACCGCGGCCGCCGCCGAGGGCACCGCCCTGGGCGGTCTGCTGGTCAACGCCGAACGCCGCCGGCAGCGCTCGGAGGCCATCGGCTCGGTACTCCGCAGCGTCGCATCCTTTGTGATCATGGGCACGGCGGCGCTGACGGTGCTCTCCGTCCTGCGGATAGATCTGGCGCCGCTGCTGGCGAGCGCCGGCGTGGCCGGTGTGGCCATCGGTTTCGGTGCCCGCAACCTCGTCACCGACTTCCTCTCCGGGGTCTTCATGATCCTCGAGGACCAGTACGGCGTCGGTGACGAGATCGACGCCGGTGTGGCCACCGGTACGGTCATCGAGGTCGGTCTGCGCGTCACCAAGCTGCGCGGCCCCAACGGTGCGATCTGGTACATCCGCAACGGCGAGGTCAAGCGGATCGGCAACCTCAGCCAGGGCTGGTCCACGGCTGCCGTGGACGTCGTGATCGCCGCCGACCAGGACCTGGAGCGGGCCCGCGACATCATCACCACCGTCGGCGAGCAGATGTCCAAGGACGAGCCCTGGAACGAGCAGCTGTGGGAGCCGGTGCAGGTGCTGGGCCTCAGCGAGGTGCACCTGGACACCGTCACCCTCAGCGTCTCGGCCAAGACCATGCCCGGCAAGGCCCTCGGCGTGGAGCGCGAACTGCGCTGGCGCATCAAGCACGCGCTGGACGCCGCCGGTATCCACCTCGCCCCCCGGCCCGAGCCCGAGGACGCCGAGGGCTCCGCCGCCACCGACCCCGCCGCCGGTGTCTCGGCCCCCTCGGCACTGAGCAACCCCCTGTCCCCCCAGTCCCGCGCCACCGAACCGATCGCACCCCCCTCGAAGCTGGAGAAGTAGACCGCGGCGGGCCGGGGCAGGGCCGGGCCGCGCGGGTACGGCCGATGCCCAAACTCGCCGCAGCGCATCCATGGACTGCGCCGTGATCCGCGGCCTAGGTTCCTGCCCATGAATGGACGTTCCGCGCGCCCCCGCGCCAGACTCGCCGTCGTCGGCGGCGGCTCGACCTACACCCCCGAACTCATCGACGGCTTCGCGCGGCTGCGTGACGTCCTGCCGCTGGCGGAGCTGGTCCTGATCGATCCGGCGCCGGACCGGCTGGAGCTGGTGGGCGGCCTGGCCCGGCGGATCTTCGCCAAGCAGGGACACCCGGGCACCACCTCCTGGACCACCGACCTCGACGCCGGGATCGACGGCGCCGACGCCGTACTGCTGCAGCTGCGTATCGGCGGCCAGGCCACCCGCGACCAGGACGAGACCTGGCCGCTGGGGTGCGGCTGCGTCGGGCAGGAGACCACCGGCGCCGGCGGCCTCGCCAAGGCGCTGCGCACCGTGCCCGTCGTCCTGGACATCGCCGAACGGGTGCGCCGCCGCAACCCGGACGCCTGGATCGTCGACTTCACCAACCCCGTCGGTATCGTCACCCGCGCGCTGCTCACCCATGGCCACAAGGCCGTCGGCCTGTGCAATGTCGCGATCGGCTTCCAGCGCAAGTTCGCGAAACTGCTGGGTGTCTCCCCCGAGCAGGTCGAGCTGGAGCACATCGGTCTCAACCACCTCACCTGGGAGCGGTCCGTACGCGTCGCAGGCGAGGACGTCCTCCCCAAGCTCCTCGCCGAACACGGTGACGCCATCGCCGGCGATCTGCGCCTGCCCCGCTCGCTCCTCGACCGTCTGGGCACCGTCCCCTCCTATTACCTGCGCTACTACTACCAACACGACGCGGTGGTCGAGGAGTTGCGGAGCAAGCCCTCCCGTGCCGCCGAAGTCGCCGCCATCGAGCGGCAGCTCCTCGGCCTGTACGCCGACCCCGCCCTCGACGAGAAGCCGGAGCTCCTCTCCCGGCGCGGCGGCGCCTTCTACTCCGAGGCCGCCGTGGCCCTCACCTCCTCCCTGCTGGGCGACACCGGCGACGCCCAGATCGTCAATGTGTTCAACAACGGCACCCTGCCCTTCCTCCCCGACGACGCGGTGATCGAGGTCCCCGCCGCGGTGGGCGCCGCCGGCCCCACCCCCCTGCCCGTACGCCCCCTGGAACCCCTCTACGCCGGCCTGGTCTCCCACGTCACCGGCTACGAGCAACTGGCCCTGGAAGCGGCGCTGAAGGGCGGCCGGGACCGGGTGTTCTCCGCTCTCCTCGCACACCCCCTCATCGGCCAGACCGACTACGCGGACCGCCTCACCGACGAGCTGATCGCGCACAACCGGGAGCACCTCACGTGGGCCTGACCGGCACGGCGCTCGCCATCGACGCGGGCAACAGCAAGACCGATGTGGCGCTCGTGGCCATGGACGGCAGGCTGCTCGGCACCGCCCGCGGCGGCGGCTTCCGGCCGCAGGTGACGGGGGCCGTCCGCGCGGTCGGCACCCTGACCCCGCTGGTGGCAGCCGCCCTCGGTCAGGCCGGGCTGACCGGGTGCGGCCCCGTCGATCACGTCTCCGCCTTCCTCGCCAACGCCGACCTCCCCGTCGAGGAGACCGCCCTCACCGCCGAGATCGCCGGCCGCGGCTGGGCGCGCACGGTCGCCGTCCGCAACGACACCTTCGCCCTGCTGCGGGCCGGCCTGCCCGACGACGACGGGGCACCGGTGGGCGTCGCCGTGGTGTGCGGGACCGGCATCAACTGCGCCGGTCTCGGCCACGACGGGACCACCGCCCGCTTCCCGGCCGTCGGCCGGATCTCCGGCGACTGGGGCGGCGGTGCCTGCCTCGCCGACGAGGCCCTGTGGTCCGCGGCCCGCGCCGAGGACGGCCGCGGCGCCCCGACCGACCTGGCCCATGCGCTGCCCGCCCACTTCGGCCTGACGACCATGCCGACGCTGATCGAGGCGCTCCACCTGCGGCACATCCCCGGCCACCGCCGCCACGAACTGGCCCCGGTCCTCTTCGCCGTCGCGGCCACCGGCGACCCGGTGGCCCGCGCCATCGTCGCCCGCCAGGCCGAGGAGGTCGCCCTCATGGCCACCGTCGCGCTGCGACGCCTCGGCCTCCTCGGCGAGCCCACGCCCGTGATCCTCGGCGGCAGCGTCCTGGCCGCCCGCCACCCGCTCCTCCACGACCGGGTCCTCCAACTCCTCTCGGAACAGGCCCCGAAGGCGCTCCCTCGCGTCGTCACCGCACCACCGGTACTGGGCGCCGCCCTCGCCGCCCTGGACCGGGCGGGCGCGGAGGCGGACGCCTACCCGCGGCTGCGGGGGACTTGGGGATAGCCGGAGCTGCTGCCCGGCCGGCCGGAGAGTCGGGCCCTCGCGCGGTGCCGCGATCCGTCCTCGCGGTCAGCCGACCTGCACGCTGTCCCCCGTCCATGTCTCCGTGCGCTCGCCCGGCGCGAGGACGATGGCCGGAGGCGGGGCGTGGCCCGGGCCTGAGGAGGGCGGGTGGTGGTTGCGTTCCGTAATGATGGTGATGAGGCGGTCGGTGTCGTTGACGATGAGGGTCGCGCAGCCGTCGACGCTGTGGTCGATGGGGTAACTGCCGCCGCCGGGATCGATGTAGGTGGTACCGCCGATGGTGAGGAATCCACTGGCCGGAGCGGATGCGACGCCGACCGCGGTATCCCGGGACGCGGCTGCCCCGAGGGAGCCGAAGAGTGTGGTGATGCGGCGCATGCCGATACCTCCGTTTCACGGGGCGTGGGTTGGTCCACGCCGTTCGCTGCGATGTGTGCGAGTGCCGAACCCAACCTTCGTCACTTAGAGTAATTGACGGAGGCTGTGCTGGGCAGGGCGCACGAGGGTGAATTTGAGGGCGCGTGGACCGCGACGTGCGCCGCCTTGGCGTCGGCCGGGGCCTCGGGGTGGGCGGGCGCCAAGGGCCCCTCGCGGTTTCCAGGGCCCATCGCGGCTTCCGCGCCGGAGAGTTGGTCCCGTCGCCGTCCGCGATCCGCACCAGACCGATCCGTACAAGATCAGGTCAATAGCGGTGTGCTTGTCGGTGGCGGCGGACATACTGCTGCCCATGCACCGGTCCCTGCCATGAGCGCTCTCGGGCGCCGGGCGCGGAGGCCGGACCGCCGTAAGCGACCAGGGGGAGGTTCCGTGCCGTCCGTGTCATCCGCCTCGACCAGCAGCATGACACCGCCCGTGCCGGTTCGCCGGCCGGCCTGGGCCGAGGGGCTGGACGGCCTGCGGGCCGCCGCGACGACCGAGCCGGGCCGGCTGCGGGCGATCGGTGCCGTACTCGTGCTACTGCTGGCCGTGTTCGGTGCGACCACGGCCTGGCAGGTCACGGAGCGGGCGGCAGCCGCGGACGATGTGGTGGAGCACAGCCAGCCACTGACGGCGGTCGCGGCCGGCATCTACCGGTCGCTGGCGGATGCGGACACGGCGGCCGCGGCCGGGTTCCTCAAGGGCGGGGAAGGCAGCAAGGAGACCCGCGAACGCTATGACCGCGATATCGCGACGGCGGGAGAACTGCTGGTCAAGGCCTCGCGGAACGGGCGGGGCACGGACGGCGCGGAGAAGCAGATCGCCCGCCTCAGCTGGCAACTCCCGCGCTACACAGGCCTGGTGGAGACGGCTCGGGCGCACAACCGCCAGGGGCTGCCGCTGGGCGGCGCGTATCTGCGGTACGCGAACGAGCGGATGCGTACGGAACTTCTCCCGGCGGCCCGGGCGTTGTACGACACAGAGACGGATCGGCTCGCCGCGGACTATGCGAGCGCCGAGGCCTGGCCGTGGTTCGCGCTGGCGTCCGGAGCCCTGGCGCTCGGTGCGCTGGGGTGGGCTCAACGGCGGCACTACCGGCGCACCAACCGGGTGTTCAACCGGGGGCTGCTGGCCGCGACGGCCGCTTCCGTCGCGGTGTTGTCATGGCTGGCGGTGGGGCATGCGGTGGCGCGCGAGGGGCTGACGGAGTCGTATGAGCACGGTGCCCGGTCATTGCGGGTGCTCCATGAGGCGCGGATCGACGCGTTGCAGGCGCGCGGGGACGAGAATCTGACGCTGGTGGCACGCGGGGCGGTGCTCACGGAGGACCAACAGGACTTCTACGAGGCCGGTTTCCGTAATGGGATGAAGGATCTGGCGGGTACGGGTGATCATGGTGCGGCAGCGGCGACGGGCCGGCTGGGGGCGGCGCTGGCGCTGGCCGACGACGAGGCGGGGCGGGGCCCGGTGCGCGATGCGCTGACCTACGCACGGCAGTGGCAGGCGCGGCATGCGCAGGCGCGTACGGCGGACGAGAAGGGCGATTACGAGCAGGCGCTGGAGCGGGTGACCGGCGCGGACGGCTCCACCGGCGAGTCGTTCGACGGGGTGGCGGCCGGGCTGCGGAAGGCCTTGGAGCACGAGCAGGCGCAGTTCCGCTCGGCGGCGGACGGCGGACGGGGGGCGTTCGGCGGCCTGCCGGTGGGCGCCGGGGCGCTGCTGGCGCTGGCCGCGGCCGGCGCGGTGCTGGGGATCGGCCGCAGACTGGCGGAGTACCGGTGAGGGGGCCTGGTGAGCGGGGAGAGGGGGACATGAGGATGCGCGCGCGAGGGCTGATGAATCTGCGTGCCGTCCTGGCGCCGGTCGCGGCGGGGATGTGCGCGATGGCGGCGGCCGCGGCCGTTCTGGTGCCGGCGCTGGGCGGGGACGCCGCGGGCGAGGGGGCCGGCCGCGGCCGTGCGTCGCCGCCGGTCACGCACCACGCGTACCCGCCCGGCGCCGCGCCGGCCGCGGCGACGTGCACGGAGCGGAACGCAGCGGAGAGCCTGCGGCCGTCGTCGGACGAGGGCGCGTCGGTGACCCGGATCAAGGAGAAGGGCCAACTGGTCGTCGGTGTCGACCAGAACACCTACCGGTGGGGCTACCGCGACCCGGCCACGGGCAAGCTGGCGGGCTTCGACATCGATCTGGCGCGGGCGATCGCCGAGGACATCCTGGGACCGGACGCCAAGGTCGTCTTCAAGGCGGTGCCGACCAACCAGCGGATACCCGCGCTGCGGAAGCGCTCGGTGGACATGGTGGTCCGGACGATGACGATCAACTGTGCGCGCAAGCGGAAGGTCGCGTTCTCGACCTCGTACTTCCAGGCCGGGCAGCAGGTGCTGGCCCCCAGATCGTCGAAGATCACGGCATTCGACGACTCGCTGCGCGGCAAACGGGTGTGCACGGCCGCGGGTTCGACGGGGGAGTCGGCGCTGACGGCACAGCGGCACGGTGCGGAGGTGCTCACGGTGCCCAACCAACTCGACTGCCTGGTACGGCTGCAGCTGGGCGCGGCGGATGCCGTGGTGACGGACAGCGCGCTGGCCGCGGCGCAGGCGGCGCAGGACCCCACGGTGGAGCTCAAGGGGGAACCGTTCACGGACGAGTCGTACGGCGTGGCGATGAACAAGGACGACACGGATCTGGTGCGACGGGTCAACAAGGTCCTGGACGACTACCGGGGCGACGGGGGCCCCGACAGCCCCTGGATGCGGGCCTATCGCACCTGGCTACAGGCCGATATGCCGGGAATATCGGGACCACCGTCGCCGGGGTACAGCGACTGACCCGCCGACGGGTCTCGTTCCGCCACGGGACCGCCCCAAGGAGCGGAGTACGGGACCGATCGCCCCATGGAGCGCGGCGGTGCCGTTCACTGGGCAAGAACGCGCGAGGACGACGAACCGGACGACGAACGAGCCGACAAAAGGGTCGGTGAACGGGAGGACCGGGCGAGGGAACGGGGAAGAGAAAGACCGCAGGAGCCGACAACGACACCGCAGCAGCCACTCGGTAGCAGCAAACACCCTGCACCGTAAGCGTATTGGAGAGGTGATCGATGGGGGTCCCTGGACCCGTCCCCGGATCTCCGGGGAGTCCCGATGCCCCGGTGCTGGGCCGGGAGGAGGTGGACCGCGCCCTGGCACGGCTCGGCGCCGAGTACGAGGCGATCGAGACGTCGCTGCTGGCGCTGCAGGACCACGCCGGGCGCCGGCTGCTGGAGGGCGCCGACCTGTCGGGCACCACCAAGGAGCGCTGGGCCGAGACGGAGCGGTCCGTCACGGCCCTGTGGTCGCTGTTCGACGCGTATGCGGCGACCTTGGAGGCGGCGCGTGAGCTGCGGTCCCGGCACCGCTGGCCGTCCCCGCAGGAGCTGGCGGAGCTGACCGGGCTGCTGCACGGCGAGTCGGTGACGGTACCGGGCCCGGCCGCGACGGGCAACGCCCCGGGAAGCGGTCCGGGAAGCGGCTCGGCAAGCGGTCCGGCCGGGCTCGGCCGGCGGTACCGCCTGGAGGACGTCGTCGAGCGGATGAACGGGCTGTACGCGCGGTCGCTGGACGTGATCGTCGCGGCCGACGCGGTCTGGTCGGCGCTGCCCGCCCGTATAGACCTGCTCTCCGCCGAGCTGCAGCGCACGAGTTCACTGGCGCATTCGGTGGGCGTACGCCCCGGTGAGCATCCGGCGGGCGACGACCTGGAGCGGATCACGGGTGAGCTGCGGCGGCTGCGCGATCAGGTGATCGCGGATCCACTGGCGTTCTGGGTGTCGTCGGCGACGGGGAGTTCGGCGCCCGGCGGCGGCCGTCCGGACACCGCGCGCTACGACCGCGCGGCGCGGGCGCTGGAGGACATCCGGCGGGAGGTGGCGGCGGTGCTGGACGTCCGGCAGGACGCGGAGCAGCGCCTGATGCAGCTGCGCGATGTGCTCTCCCGCGCCGACCGCACGCTGACCGAGGCGCGGCAGGCCCGCGGTGAGGTGCTGGCGAAGATCGCCGCATCGGAGGTCCCGGCGGTCAGCGGACCGTCGACGGCGCTGCACGAGCAGCTGGCCACCGCCGCGGAGTACCGCAGGCGCGCACAGTGGCACCGCCTCTCGCCGCTGCTGGACAGCCTGGAGGAGCGGGCCGAGGACGAACTCCACCGCGCCCGCGAGTCGTTGACGGCGGTGACCGCGCCGCTCGCGGTACGCGCCGAGCTGCGCGGCCGGCTGGACGCGTACCGGGCGAAGCTGACACGGCAGGGCATGGCGGAGGACCCGCTGCTGGTGGAACGGTACGACGCGGCCCGCCGGATGCTGTGGAGCGCGCCATGCGATCTGCGGGCGGCCGAGCACGCGGTATGGCGCTATCAGCAGGCCGCGGCGGAGGCGATGACCGCGCCTCCGCCGCCGGGTGAGGGGGATGCATCGTGACCGACCGGGCCGACGAACGCTGCCAGCGCCGGGACTGCACGGGCCGGTACGAGGATGCCGGCGGCGGTGAGCTCTACTGCGACCTGTGCGGCCGGCCGCCGGTGGTCTCGCCGGCCGGTCTGCTGTCGTCGCCGCCCACCGGCCTGACGGGCCGGGCGCTCACCGGGGCGGCGGGCCGGGCCGCGGCCGGGGCGCTGCTGACGGTCCCCTCCCCCGGCCCCGGTTCGGGCGGTTCGGGCGGTTCGCCACCGTCCGGACGCTTATCGGCGTCCGCACGCTCATCGCCGCCCGCGTCCACGCGCTCGGGACCGTCCCTGCGCGCACTCTCCGGCCGACCGTCGCGGTCGCAGTCGCGGTCCGGCAGCGGGGCCAGGGCGGCGGTGCCGGTGCGCAGCGCGGGCAGCGGCTCGTCCTCCGGCTCCGCGCGGGGGCGGCTGGGGGCGGGTCTGGTGACGGTGCCGCAGGTGCCGCGGCCCGATCCGCGGACGGCGGTGCTGGAGCACCCGGAGGTCCCGGAGCGCAAGAGGTTCTGCAGCCGCGCGGACTGCGGTGCGCCGGTGGGCCGTTCGCGCGGTGGGCGGGCGGGCCGGACGGAAGGGTTCTGCACCAAGTGCGGCCATCCCTACAGCTTTGTGCCCAAGCTGTGGCCCGGTGAGATGGTGCACGGCCAGTACGAGGTCGTCGGCTGTCTGGCGCACGGCGGGCTCGGCTGGATCTATCTGGCGATCGACCGCGCGGTCTCCGACCGGTGGGTGGTCCTCAAGGGGCTGCTGGACACCGGCGACGAGGAGGCGCTCTCGGTGGCGATGTCCGAGCGCCGCTTCCTCGCCGAGATCGAGCACGCCAACATCGTGCGGATCTACAACTTCGTGGAACATCTCGACCGGGCCACGGGCAGCCTCGACGGCTATATCGTCATGGAGTACGTCGGCGGCATGTCGTTGAAGGAGATAGCCAACGGCCGTCGTACGCCCCAGGGGAGGCGTGATCCGCTGCCGGTCGAGCAGGCCTGCGCGTACGGTATCGAGGCCCTGGAGGCGCTCGGCCATCTGCACAGCCGGGGCTTCCTGTACTGCGACTTCAAGGTCGACAACGCCATCCAGCAGCACGACCAGCTCAAGCTGATCGACATGGGCGCGGTGCGCCGGATCGACGACCACCAGAGCCCGGTCTACGGCACGATCGGCTATCAGGCACCGGAGATCGCCGAGCTGGGCGCGTCGGTGGCGTCCGATCTGTACACGGTCGCCCGCACGCTCGCCGTCCTCACCTTCGACTTCCAGGGCTATACCACCGTCTTCGCGGACTCCCTGCCCGATCCCGACCACATCCGGGTGTTCCGTACCTACGAGTCGTTCCACCGGCTGCTGGTGCGCGCCACGGACCCGGACCGGGAGCGCCGGTTCGGGTCCGCGGAGGAGATGGCCGAGCAGCTGACGGGCGTGCTGAGGGAGGTGGTGGCGCTCCAGTCGGGCGAGCCGCGGCCGGCGCTGTCGAAGCTCTTCGGACCGGAGCTGCGCGCCGTGGACACCGAGGTGATGGCCCCGCAGGACGGGGACAGTTCGCTCCTGGGGGCGCGTGCCGCGTACGCGGAGCGCACAGAGCACTCCGAGCGCGCAGCACTCTCCGAGCAGGCAGCGCACTCCGAACGGGCGGCGCACTCCGAGCGAGCGGAGCACGGCGGTCCGGTACCGCGCCCCCTGGATGTCGCGGCCGCTGCCCTCGCGCTTCCGGTGCCACGGGTGGATCCGGACGATCCGAACGCCGGTCTGCTCGCCGGTCCGCTGACCGCCGCCCCGGCCGAACTGCTCGCCGCGCTGCGCTCCGCGCCCACCACGTCCCTGGAAGTCCGGCTGCGGGAGCTGCGCGCCCATCTGGAGACCGGCGACGGCGCGGCGGCCCGGTCCGTGCTGGAGGCGATCGCGGCGGAGCCCGCCGAGCCGTGGACGGCCGCGGCGCGGGACGGCGCCGGGAAGTGGGGCGCCGACTGGCGGGTGGTATGGCACGGCGGTCTGGTGACGCTCGCCACCGGGGACGTCGAGGACGCCGCACCGGCCTTCGACGCGGTCTACGACGCCTTCCCCGGCGAGCCGGCGCCCAAGCTGG
This sequence comes from Streptomyces sp. NBRC 110611, assembly GCF_001590865.1. Classification (GTDB taxonomy): domain Bacteria; phylum Actinomycetota; class Actinomycetes; order Streptomycetales; family Streptomycetaceae; genus Streptomyces. The sequence continues at coordinate 278,732 of NZ_BBUY01000006.1, read as the reverse complement.
CCCTGGGCATCTGCGCCGAGCTGCTGGGCCGGTCGGACAGCGCGGAGGAGTACTACCGACTGGTGTGGACGACCGACCGCGGCTATGTCAGCGCCGCGTTCGGGCTGGCCCGGGTGCGGCTGGCGGCGGGCGACCGTACGGGCGCGGTCGAGGCGCTGGAGTCCGTACCGGAGGCATCGATCCACTACACCGCGGCGCGGATCGCGGCGGTCCGCGCCCGGCTGCGGCAGCGCGCGCCGGGCGATGCGCTGCTGCCTGACCTGCGGGCCGCCGCCGAACAGGTCGAGGCCCTCGCCGACTTCGGCCTGGATGCCGAGCGCCGGGAACAGCTCACCACCGAAGTACTGGGCACCGCCCTGGACTGGGTACTCTCCGGGAGCCACAGCGGCGTCCCGGAGACCGAACCGGAGCACGGATCGCAGAACGGAACGCAGAACGGATCGGGGAACGGAACGCAGAACGAAGCAGCCGCGGACGAGCGGCCAGCGCTGCTCGGCTGCCCACTGGACGAGCGCGGCCTGCGGTTCGGCCTGGAGCGCTCGTACCGGCTGCTGGCGCGGCTGGCGCAGCGTGGCGACAGAAGGATCGAGCTGGTGGAACGGGCCAACCGCTTCCGCCCCAGGACGTGGGTGTGACATGGGTGTGACGGGGCCGGTCCGGTGTTCCGGGTGTGGTGAACCGCTCGACGCGGAGGACAAGTTCTGCGGCCGGTGCGGCACCGCGCTGCTGATGCCGACCGCACCGCCGGCGTACGGTCGTCCCGCCGCAGCGCCGCCGTACCGGCCTGGCACACCGCCGCCGTACAGCCCGCCATACGGTTCTGCCGCGCCGCCACCGTACGGTCCTGCCGCACCCTCGCCGTACAGCCCTGCCACACCAGCCGCGTACGGCCCTGCCACACCCACCGCGTACAGTCCCGCCGCACCAGCGGCGTACGGAGCGCCTGCCGCGCCGCCGGTACCGCCGCTGCCGTCCAGGGCACCGGTCACGCCGGCGCCTCCCCTGGCCTCCTCCGTACCGAACACCCCCACCTGGCCGGCCGGGGCGACCTACGCATCCGGGCCAGCCGGTCCCGTGGGGCCGCCGCCTCCGGATCCGCAGACCCGCCTCCCGTACGGGGACGCCCCCGCACCGTCCGGCCCCGCGGCACCGGAGCGGTCGGCGCCGCCGCCCATCGACCCCCGTGTCCCCAGGTACGCGCTCGATCCCCGCGTCGCCGGGTACGAACCGACCGCCGACGCCGCGATCGGAGCGGCTGCCCGTGCCACGCCGGAGGCCGAGGATCCGGCCGCGGCCCCCGAGGGGTCCCGTACCCCCACCCACGGCACCCCGGCCCACGGCACCCCGCCCCAGGGCAGCCCGGCCCACCGCGCTCCCGCCCGGAGCGCCCTCAGCCGGCTCGCCCGGAATTCCCCGGTCTGCGCCGTCTGCCACTCCGGCGCCGTGGACCCCCATGGATACTGCGACCGGTGCGGCCACGCCCGGCCCCGCGAACGCGACCACCTGGAGCGCGAGTTGGCGGGGATCGCGGCGGTCAGCGACCGGGGCCACCGCCACCACCGCAACGAGGACTTCTTCGCCCTCCGGGCCACCGCGCTGCCCGATGGTTCGCCCGCCGTGGCCGCGGTGGTCTGTGACGGCGTCTCGTCGGCGACCCGTCCGGACGAGGCGTCCATGGTGGCGTCGGAGGCCGCGGGCGAGGCGCTGCTGGCCTCGCTGCCGCGCGGCATCCACCCCCAGCAGGCCATGCACGAGGCCGTCCTGGTGGCCTCCGCCACGGTCGACGCGCTGGCCGCCGACCCTTCCCTGGCGCATCACGAGCACCATCAGCAGAACGCCCCGGCCTGCACATTCGTCGGCGTGGTGGTCGGCGGCGGGCTGCTCACGGTCGGCTGGGTCGGCGACAGCCGCGCCTACTGGATCCCCGACGACCGTACGGCGCCGCCCGTACGGCTCACCGAGGACGACTCCTGGGCCGCCCAGATGGTCGCCAACAACCTGATGTCCGAGGCGGAGGCGAACGCCGATCAGCGGGCGCACGCCATCACCGGCTGGCTCGGCGCCGACGCGTACGAGGTGGAACCGCACACCGCGACGTTCAAACCCGACGGTCCCGGTGTCGTGGTGGTGTGCACGGACGGGCTGTGGAACTACGCCGAAACCGCCGAGCGGATGGCCGCGGCGCTGCCGTACGACGCCCCCGTCCGGCCGCTGGACGCCGCCCGGGCGCTGGTCGCCCACGCTCTCGACGGCGGCGGGCACGACAACGTAACGGTGGCGGTGGTGCCGTTCCCCGCGCCGTCGACGGGGGCAGGATCGCCCCACGGCGCATCCTGACCGGACCGCATGCGGACGAGTCGAACAAGTACAAACCACCCAGCAAGTGCTGGATACCCGTAAGTCGGGTGATGCCGACCGCGCGAGGGGGAATCCGGTCCGGCCCGTCCGCTCACCGGACGGGCCGGGGAACACGGAGAGTACGAAACTCCTTGCGAAGGTGGTGGGCGTCGCCGATGCGGCGACCGGTACTGTGCGACTGGCGACTGGCGACACAGGGCGCCGAGGCCGACGAGATGACTCTTGAGACGCGCTCGGCGCACACCATTCGCGTAAAACACGTAAAGCAATAGCCACAACGAACCACAATCAGTACCGACACAATCAGTACCGAGCAATGCCGAAGCCAAGCAGTGCCTGAGAGAGAACGGTACGGAGGGGGAAGATCCGACATGCCGACCTGCCCGAACGGCCATCAGTCGGTGGCCGAAGACTGGTGCGAGGTGTGCGGCCAGCGGATGGCGGGTGCTGTCCCCCCGCCGCCTTCCCTGCCTGCCGGCTTCCTGAACACACCGCCGGCGGGGCAGCCGACCGGTCCCGCTCAGCCCGGCCCGCCCCCGGGACAGGCCGGGCCGCCGCCCGGCGGGCCCCCGCCCGGCGCACCTGACGCTCAGCCCGGACCGGGCGGCCAGGGCGGCTACGGCTTCCCGCCGCCCGCACCGGGCCCCGGCCAACCCCCGGCCCCCACGCCACCACAGGGCATGCCCGGCCCCGACACCCACGGCGGCCAGAGCGGCTACGGCTTCCCACCCCCCGCACCCGGACCAGGCAGCCCCGGTCCCGGCCCCGGCCCCGGCCCCGACCAGCAGCCCGGCTCCTTCCCCGGTACACCCAGCCCCGGCGGCCCCTCTTCACAGGGCGGCCAGGGCACGCCCGGTGTCCAGGGCGGCTACGGTTTCCCGCCACCCGCACCGGGCCCCGGCCAACCCCCGGCCCCCACCCCACCACAGGGCATGCCCGGCCCCGACACCCACGGCGGCCAGAGCGGCTACGGCTTCCCGCCACCCGCACCCGGCCCGGGCACCCCCGGCCCCGGCCCGGCCCAGACCCCACCCCCGCACCAGGGCATGCCCGGCCCCAGCGGCCCCGGCCAGCCCGGACCCGGTGGGTTCCCCGGCCACCCAGGACCGCCGCCCGGTATGCCCGGCCCCGGCCCGGCCGGTCAGCCCGCCCCGCCGCCACAGCAGCAGAGCGGCGACGACTGGCCGCTGAGCCCGCCGGCCGCCCAGCCCGGACCGCCGCCGGCCGACCATATGCCTCCCGGCGCCGCCCAGGCCGGACCCGCGCCGATGGCACCGCCGCAGCCGGGCCCCGGCCCGCAGGCCCCGTTCGAGCAGCAGCCGACCGCGCCGTTCCCGCCGCAGCCGCAAGCCCCGTACGAACCACAGCCGCCGCAGGCCCCGTTCGAGCAGCAGCTGCCGCCGCAGCAGGCACCCGGACCGGACCAGCAGTGGAACGGCGGCCCCGGCCAGGGCCCCGGCCCCGTGGCACCGCCGCAGGGTCCGGCGCCGGTCGTCGGTGACGGCTGGGTGGTGGCGATCGCGCCGGACCGTGAGTACTTCATGGCGATGATGGGCCGCAGCGGCCCGGAGGCGGCGGGCCTCAACCTGCCCGCGTACTCCCCCGAGCAGGTGCTCCCACTCTCCAACGGCCAGCTCTCGGTCGGCCGCCGCCGCAACAGCACCGGCGAATCCCCGGACATCGACCTGGGCAGCACGCCGGAGGATCCGGGCGTCTCGCATCAGCACGCGTTGCTGGTGCAGCAGCAGGACGGCAGCTGGGCGGTGGTGGACCAGAACTCCACCAACGGCACGACGATCAACCTCGCCGAGGAGCCGGTCCAGCCGTACGTACCGGTGCCGCTCCATGAGGGAGACCGGGTGCACGTCGGCGCCTGGACGACGCTCACCCTCCGCCGCGGCTGACCCGCCGGACGGCATTCGGACGGCATCGGACGATCAACGGGCGGACAACGGAGGGCGAACGGGGCGTGATCGGCTGATCGCGCCCCGTTCGTTCGTCGTGCGCGCCGGCCCGCACCGCTTCGCACCCGCCCGCACCGGCCGCCCTACGACCGAAGTCCTAGCCCGGGGCGTCTGCCACCATGGACGGGTGAACAAGATTCCGCGCGGCACACTTCAGGAGCAGACCTTCTACGAGCAGGTCGGCGGCGAGGCGACCTTCCGGCGCCTGGTGCACCGCTTCTACCAGGGAGTCGCCGAGGACCCGCTGCTGCGGCCGATGTACCCGGAGGAGGACCTGGGGCCGGCCGAGGAACGGCTCGCCCTCTTCCTCATGCAGTACTGGGGCGGACCCCGTACGTACAGCGACGGCCGCGGGCACCCCCGGCTGCGGATGCGGCACGCCCCGTTCACCGTCGACCGGGCCGCCCACGATGCCTGGCTGCGCCATATGCGGGACGCAGTGGACTCCCTCGGCCTGTCCGAGGAACACGAGACGCAGCTGTGGAACTACCTCACCTACGCCGCCGCCTCAATGATCAACACCGCGGACTGACGAACCCCTGACGCCACGCGGAAATCCTGCTGCCCCCGTGACTCCCGTCACCTCACCGCCGCGCTCGTGCCTCAGACCGGTGTGACCGTGAGCCCCGACAGCCCCGTGAGCCCGGCCGGGTCCCCGGTCCGCACGGCGATCGATCCGTACGGGGTGCTCAGCCGCAGCCACCCGGCCGCGGACAGCAGACTCAGCTGCTGAGGCCGCGTACCCGGAACCTGGGAACCCGGGGTCTGGGAACTCCGGGCCTGGGAACCCGGAACCTGGGAACTCGGGGCCTCGGTTCCGTTCGCGGTACGGCCGCCGGCGAGCGCGCCGGTCCGGGCCGGGCGGAGGAAGCCCAGCGACTGGGCGGCGTGCGCGGCGCGCAGCGGGAGGTGGGTGTCACCGAGGCTGCGCGACCAGATCTCCCGGCCGATACGGTCGCGCTCGGCGCGGGTGCGGTGCTGGGGCGGCAACGCCTCGGCCCGGGCGCGGAATTCGGCGACCGCGGCGGCCACCGCGCGTACCAGCGCCTCGGGCGCCGGCAGCCCCGGCAACCGCTGCCAGCCGCCGCGCGGCGGCAGCACACCGGTCCAGGGCGGTCCCGTGACACCGGCGGGAACGGTGAGCGTCGCCACCGGCTCGTCGATGCCGTCGAGGAGTTCACCGGCCGAGACGGTGGTGTCGAGGGTGTGATCCCCGGCGAGCCGGACCGTGCGGATGGCCAGCACCTCGAAGGACGGCGGGCGGCCGAAGACGGCGAGTACGCCGCCGCCGGCCTGCAGGCGCACGACCGCGGCCCGGTCGTAGTGGATCAGCCGGGCGAGGAAGGCGGCGAGGTCCGCCGCCTCCCCCGCATCGGCCAGGCGCAGCACCGTCATACCGCGACGGTTCCCTCCTCGAACGACTCCTGGTCGCCGGAACGTTCCCGGCCGTCCGGCTCTTCCTGGCCGTCCAGGTACTTCTTGAGGATCGCCTTCTCCTCCGCGGTGAGGCGGCGCGGACGCTCCTCGGCGAAGTCGAACGGCACGACGACGGTCGAGGCTCTCAGATAGAGCGTGTCCTCGTCCTTCACCTCGTAGGCCACGGTCATCGACGCGGCACTGATCTTCGTCACCCACAGCTCGACGGTCACCGGGGCGTGCCGGTGCACCAGCTGGCGCACGTAGTCGATCTCGTGCCGGGCGACGACCGAGCCGCCCGAGAACGCCGGGCTCCCGTCCCCCGGCGCCAGACGCCGCATGAAGTCGATCCGTGCCTCTTCGAGGTAGCGGACGAACACCGCGTTGTTGACATGGCCGAAGGCGTCCATGTCCGACCAGCGCAGGGGGCAGGAGTAGAAGTGCCGCACGGCGGTCAGCCCCGGGTGAGCTTCTTGTACGTGGCGCGGTGCGGGCGGGCGGCTTCCACGCCGAGCCGCTCGACCTTGTTCTTCTCGTACGACTCGAAGTTGCCCTCGAACCAGAACCACTTGGACTCGCCCTCGTACGCCAGGATGTGTGTGGCGATGCGGTCGAGGAACCAGCGGTCGTGGGAGACGACCACGGCGCAGCCGGGGAACTCCAGCAGCGCGTTCTCCAGCGACGACAGAGTTTCGACGTCGAGGTCGTTGGTCGGCTCGTCGAGGAGGAGCAGGTTGCCGCCCTGCTTCAGGGTGAGCGCGAGGTTCAGCCGGTTGCGCTCACCACCGGACAGGACACCCGCCGGCTTCTGCTGGTCCGGGCCCTTGAAGCCGAACGCGGAGACGTACGCCCGCGAGGGCATCTCGACCTGGCCGACGTTGATGTAGTCCAGCTCGTCGGAGACCACGGCCCACAGGGTCTTCTTGGGGTCGATGTTCTCGCGGCTCTGGTCGACGTAGGAGATCTTGACGGTCTCACCGACCTTGATGGTGCCGGAGTCCGGGGTCTCCAGGCCCTGGAGCATCTTGAACAGGGTGGTCTTACCGGCGCCGTTGGGGCCGATGACGCCCACGATGCCGTTGCGCGGCAGTGTGAAGCTCAGGTCGTCGATCAGGACCTTCTCGCCGAAGGCCTTGTTGAGGTTGTTGACCTCGACGACGACATTGCCCAGGCGCGGGCCCGGCGGGATCTGGATCTCTTCGAAGTCCAGCTTCCGGGTCTTCTCGGCCTCGGCGGCCATCTCCTCGTAACGCGCCAGACGGGCCTTGGACTTGGCCTGCCGTCCCTTGGCGTTGGAGCGCACCCACTCCAGCTCTTCCTTGAGACGCTTGGCGCGCTTGGCGTCCTTCTGGCCCTCGACCTTGAGACGGGTGGCCTTGGTGTCGAGGTAGGTGGAGTAGTTGCCCTCGTACGGGTGGGCGCGGCCGCGGTCCAGCTCCAGGATCCACTGGGCCACGTTGTCGAGGAAGTACCGGTCGTGGGTGACGGCGACAACGGTGCCGGGGTACTTCGCGAGGTGCTGCTCCAGCCACTGCACGGACTCGGCGTCCAGGTGGTTGGTGGGCTCGTCGAGCAGCAGCAGGTCGGGGGCCTCCAGCAGCAGCTTGCACAGCGCGACGCGGCGGCGCTCACCACCGGAGAGGGTGGTGACCGGCCAGTCGCCGGGCGGGCAGCCGAGCGCGTCCATGGCCTGCTCCAGCTGGGTGTCCAGGTCCCACGCGTTGGCGTGGTCCAGGTCCTCCTGGAGCTTGCCCATCTCCTCCATGAGCGCGTCGGAGTAGTCGGTCGCCATCAGCTCGGCGACCTCGTTGAAGCGCTTGAGCTTCCCCATGACCTCCTTGGCGCCGTCCTGGACGTTCTCCAGCACCGTCTTCGACTCGTCCAGCGGCGGCTCCTGCAGGAGCATGCCGACGGTGTAGCCGGGCGACAGGAACGCGTCACCGTTCGACGGCTGCTCGAGACCGGCCATGATCTTCAGCACCGTGGACTTACCGGCACCGTTGGGACCCACGACACCGATCTTCGCGCCCGGCAGGAAGCTCAGCGTCACGTCATCAAGGATGACCTTGTCGCCGTGCGCCTTGCGCGCCTTGCGCATCGTGTAGATGTACTCAGCCAAGAGAAACCGTCCGGCAGATTGGGATCGATCAGAGTCTGTGTGCGGCACCGCCCCAGGACCGGGCGTCGCCGGGGCCATGGGAGGAGGCAGATACACCCCATCTTGCCGTACGGCCGGCCCTCGGAGAAAACGGGTGCCAAGGGGTGGATGCCAGCGGCCCCGGAGCGAATCAACGCTCCGGGGCCGCAGGATGTTCCCTCTACGGCCACCCGATCACCGGCCGGGCGGCCTGCGGTGACCTTCGGCGACGGGGAGGTCGCCGAAGGTCACGGGCGGGCAGGTGCCGCCGGACGCCGCCGGCCTGCGCCGACCGCGGTTACCGGGCCTGGGTGCCCGTTACTTACTGAGCCTGGGTGCCCGTCTTCTTCTTACGGAGGAAGAAGACCGCCGCGCCGCCGACCGCGACGAGGCCGACCGCGATGCCTGCGATCATCGGCGTGGAGCTGCTGGCACCGGTCTCGGCGAGGTCGGTGCCGTGGCCGCCACCGGTGCTGCCGCCGACCGAGGCTGCCGGGCTGCTGGGCTGGGGGGTGGGCTTGGCGCCACCGCTGCCGGCGGTCTTGCAGTCCAGCACGCCGGTGAAGGTCTTCTTGAAGCCGCCCGCGCCCTTGATCGTGATCTCGTACGCCTGGTCCTCGGCCACCGGAACGGTCACGGTCTTCGACGCGCCCGGCGCGACCTCGTAGTCCTTGCCGGACAGCTGGAAGCGGAACGCCTCATCGCCCTTGTTGCTGGCCGTCACGTCCACGCCGCCCTTGGCGCAGTTCTTGTCCGCGGTGATCGCCGGAATGGCGCCCTGCTTCTTCCAGGAGGCCGTGGCGGCCGCGGAGACCGTGGACTCGCTGGAGCCGGCCAGGATCTGGGTCTGGCTCTTGGCGTGCTGGCCGATACCGGTGAAGGCACGGCCGACCGGGACCTTGGTGGCGGCCTGCACCGTCAGCGAGGTGCTGCCGTCCGCGGCGCCCTTCGGCACGTCGAAGAACAGCTGGGTGCCGTCGGTCGCGCTGGTGACCGGCTTGCCGTCCTTGCCGACGACCTTCACGCCGGCCGGCGCACCGGCGGCCGGGGAGACCGTCGCGCTGTCGGCGTTGGTGTGCACGGTGACCGGACCGAGCTTGCTGCCGGACTTGCCGGAGACGGCCGACGGGTCCAGCTTCAGCGAAGCCTTGGGCTCGGCCACGCTCTTGGCGTTCTTCTCGAGGTAGTCCGCGAGCTTCTCGGCCGCCGGGTCGAGCGCGTCGACCTTGACGTGGTCGGAGAAGCGCCAGATCGCGACCTGGGTACCAGCCGCGGCGGTCTTCTCGGTGAGGTTGCCCGCCCCGGCCTTGGTGGCCAGCGCAGCGAGGTCGTTCACCTGGGGGTAGGAGTTCTGCAGGATCCAGCGGATCTTGCCGGCGTCCGTGTTGTTGTGCAGCGACGAGGCGCTCCACGGCACTTCCTGGTACCGCGCCTGCTGCTGCGTCGGGTTGTGGATGTCGATGCAGTACGTCTGGAGCGTGCCGCCGTTGTCCACCGACATCTCGAAGAGCCCCGCGCCGATGCGCTGCTCTCCACCCTCACCGTGCACGACCGCCTGGTCGAAGGTCTTCAGTCCACCGAGCGTGGCAGTGGCACCCCCTTGCGCCGGGGTGTTCTCATCCGCCACTGCGGTCCCCGCGGTGGCTATCGCGCCGGCCGCGATGAGGCCCGAGGCCACCACCGCGGCGGCAAGGCGGGCTGCGCCCCGCCCCTTCATCGAAAGCATGAATTTCCCCTCTGGGCGAGGCGGTCGAGTGGGGACGGTGCCTCGCCGAAAGATCCCAAAGAACTCAACAGCTGGACGTTGTTGTTTTTCGGCCCTCATGAGCCAACGTCAATCCCCGTGAGCCCCCGTGAGTGCTGCTGGTGATCCTATGAAGCAGGCGCCTCAGGGTCCCCACCAATGCCCTCCCATAAGCGATCCGAATCGCAATCGTTACCGAACATGGGCACTTTGACCTGGCCTTATCGACAAATCTCCAGGGACTTTTCAGGACACTGCCACCTTCTGGGGTGAATCACTCCGGATCACCTGGACGCCATCCGTCCGCTCACCCCCGACCATCCGCCTTGCCCCGCCCTGCACCTCACCCATCACCTTGTCAGTGCCGGTCCGGGTACTTCGCCCGGCACCCGCCCGAGAGCCAAAGGGCCGGTGCGAGGTGGAAGTTCTGACAGCTCTGACGGTTCTGCTGACAGTTCTGACGGCTCTGCTGACGGTTCTGAGGCGTCCGATAGCTGCGGCTGCGGCTGCGGCTGCGGCTGCGGCTGCACGGCAACGTCTGCTCCCATGCGGGCCGTCCTCGTCGCTCTGCGGAACGCCGCGGTGCCGCGCGAGAGGTCGTGGCCGATCGCGACGGCGTCGACCTCGGCCGAGAACCAGCGCCGACCACCCCGTTCGGGAGCCTGCTCCCCCTCCCTCAGCCGCAACCGCCCCTGCACCACAAGTGGTTCCCCCACCGCCACCGAAGCGGCGACGTTGTCCGCGAGCCCGCGCCACGACCGGACCGTGTAGAAACTCGTCTCCCCGTCGGTCCAGCGCTCCTGGACCTTGTTCCACCGCCGGGACGTCGCCGCGAGCCGGAACCTGGCCACCGTCACACCCGCCCCCGTCAGCCGGTGTTCCACCGCCGTAGCGGCATTCCCCACCAGCGTCACCATCGTGTCGTTCACCGCACACGCCTCCCCCGCGTTCCGCGCACCGGCCCTTTACCGCTCGCGCTGCGTCGACCCCATGTTCCTCACATCCGGCCGCCGCTGCGGAGGCCTGTGGACGAGCGGCCGACTGTGGATAACCCGGCCACTCGGCTGAGTGATTCCAGGATGATTTCGCAGCGGTCCCACAGCGCAACATCCCAGTAACTTCCCGGAACTTCCCGGAACTTCCGGGCGCTTCCGGGCACTCCCAGGAATTTCCGGGAACTCCCGTGGAACGGTCACCCGCCCGACCGTGGAACGGTCACCCGCCCGACGCCACCGCGTACTGCTCCCGCACTTCGCGATAGCGCAACAGCTCGGCAGCGACCGGCTCCAGCACATGAGCCCGCCCACGCCCCGCCACCGCACTCCGCAACCGCCGCTCGGCATCCTGCCCGTAACGCCTGGCGGGACCGCGCGCCACCACCCGGCACAGCCACGCCAGCACCGGCCCGCCCACCGATCCGACGACCGCGGACAGCAGCCCGGAGACCCAGGCCACCGCACCCCCCACCCCGGTGACCGCACCCAACAGCCACAGCACTCCGAAGACTTGAAGCGCGGACATCAGCACCTGCAGGCTGGCGGCCACCGTCCACCACCATGGCTTCACCGCCGGCCCGCCCCGCAGCGACTCCTCGACCTCGTCCGCCACCCCGTCCAGCGCTTCGGGCAGCCCGCGCGCACCGCGCTCCGCCGCCTCGCGCACCGCCAACGCCCAGGGCGCCGGCAGCCCACGCGCCGCCTCACCCGACACGGCCCGTACGGCCTGCTCCACCACCGGCCGCGCCGCCACCCGGCCATCGGCCGCGGATTCCCCCGGCCCCGTACGGCCCCCCTCCGCACCGCGCCGCACCGCACCGGCCTCCTCGCCCTCCACACCGCCCGTACTCCCCTGCCGCTCCCGCCGCCCCCGCATGCGCATCCGCACCCATGGCGACCCGCACGCCCGCTCCGCGTGCCGCAGCCAGTCCCGCTCCGCCGCGCGCCCGGTGGCCGCCGCCCCCACCGCCTCGGCCAACTGGTCATCGAACTCCTCCCGGGCCCGTTCCGTCAGCCCCACCCCGCTCCGCGCCACATACACGGACCGCAGCCGCTCGGCCGCCGCATCCACATCCGCCGCCAGGCGCCGGTCCGCCGCGCCCCGCTCCGCGACGAACCCGCCGAGCGCCTCCCGCAGTTCCGCCACTCCCCGGCCGGTCGCCGCGGACAGCGCGAACACCGCCGCCCCCGGCTCCCCGTGCTCGCCGAGCGCCAGCCCGTCCTCGTCCAGGAGCCGCCGCAGATCGTCCACCACCTGGTCGGCGGCGTCCCCGGGCAGCCGGTCCGCCTGGTTGAGGACGACGAACATCACCTCGGCGTAGCCCGCCATCGGCCGCAGATACCGCTCGTGCAGCACCGCATCCGCGTACTTCTCCGGATCCACCACCCAGATCACCGCGTCCACCAGCTCCAGCATCCGGTCCACCTGCGCACGGTGCTCGGTGGCCGAGGAGTCGTGGTCGGGCAGGTCGATCAGCACGAGGCCGCGCAGCTCGGAGCCGCTGTCCGCCGGGACGTGCCGACGGTGCGCGGGCACCCCCAGCCGGTGCAGCAGTCCCTCCGCGCCCGGCCTGCCGCCCGGCCACACACAGGCCACCGGCTCAGCGGTCGTCGGCCGCCGCGGCCCCACCTGGGAACGATTCGCCCCGGCCAGCGCGTTGAACAACGACGACTTACCGCTGCCGGTGGCCCCCGCGATAGCGACGACGGTGTGCTCACCGGAGAGCCGGTACCGCTCGTCGGCCACCTCCAGCACCCGCCCCGCCGCCTCCAGCGTCCGCCCGTCCAGCCGGCTCCGGGACAGCGCGAGCAGCTCCCGCAACGCCTCCAGCCGCTCGCGCAGCCGCCCGCCCAGGGCGGGCCGTCCCCCGTCCGCGACCCACCGATACCCCACCGCGCCCCCGCCCCACGCACCCCACACGCTCCTCGCATCTCCCCCACCCCACGCCCCCCTCACATCTCCCCCACTCTCCAGCCCCTCCGATTCCACTTCCCCCAGCCCTGCCCCGCCCGCGCTATCCGCCCCGCCCGCCCCATCCGCCGGCACCCGCGGCTGAATCACCGCCTCGGCATCGGCGTACGCCCTCTCGCACGATGCGCCACGTGATCCGGCATACGAAGATCCAGCCGGCGAACCGGTGCGGACGGCGGCACAGGAGGCAGCGACGACCGACCGCCCCCGCGATCCAGTACGTGAATCGCCCGATCCGGTACGGAGATCGACGCGCGGCCTCTCCTGCGGCTCGATCCATGACTCGGCGCATGACGCGACCCACGACTCGCCCCCCGCTCCCTCACCCCCCGACGCGCCCTCCGCCGCCACCCCAGCCCTGGTCGCGCCTGCTGCCCGCGCTCGGCGCGCGATCAGCCCGTCATCCCATGCGCCGCCGCCCGCCGCCGCCCGTCCCCCCGGCTGCCCGCCCGAACCCCCACGCTCTTCTCCAGCTTGTCCGGCTTCTCCAGAGGCGTTCACCGGTCCGCCGACCCCACTCACCCCGACACCTCTTCCTTGGCCAACTCCAGCCCCGTCCCCCATCCGGCCCCGTCCCCCACTCGCCGTCCGCCCGCCCACTCCCACTCCCGCACCCGCTCCCTCTCCTCCCTCGCCCGCTCCCACTCCCACTCCCGCTCCCTCTCCTTCTCCCTCTCCTCTTCCTTCTTCTCCCGCTGCATCACGGAAAGCGCGGCGATCAGCCCGGCCTGCTGCTTCGAGGGAACGGTCAGCTGGTCCAGCGGCGCCAGCCGCCGCTCGCGCTCACCGTCCACGGCCCGCTCCAGATACGTGGTCAGCAACCGGCCGCCCCGTTCGCACAGCCGCAGCGCGGTCTGCGCCCCCACGAGGTCGGCGAGGTTCTCGCCCGCCGTACGGGCGCGCCGACCGCCGAGCAACGCGGTGGCCAGCAGTGCCGCCGGCAGCTCCGGATCCACGGTGCCCCCCTGCTCACCGGCCTGCCCGGTCCGCACCGCCCGGGTCTCCTCCTCGACGAGCTCCTCCAGGCAGCGCCGCCAGCGCCGCACGATCACCCCCAGCCGTCCGCCCGCTCCCGCGGCATCGGCGGCGGCCGCCCGCACGACCTCCGCCGCCGCGGGATCCCGCCGCCAGGCATCCGCGGCCCGCTCGTCGGCCTCCTCGACCGCGCAGGTCAGCAGCGATGTCAGGCCGTGGGTCAGCGCCTCGAGCAGGTCGTCCGCCCGCCCGCCGAGCCGGTGATCCCGCCAGTGGGCTCGCGCGTCTCCCGCCAGCACCTCGCCGGCCGCCACCTCGCGCCGTACGCGCTCCGCGGCCCCCTCGTACGCGTCCTCGACCCGTCCGGCGAGCCGTAGCGCGGCGGCGTGCTGGGCGGCGGCGGCCCCGGCGAGCGCGGGCAGCCGGCTGCGCAGTGCGGCGATCGCGCCCGCCGCGGTACGTTCCGCGGCCGCGGTACGGGCCACTGGGTCCTCCGCGTGCCACTCCAGCCACTCCCGCAACGCCGCGACGGCCGTCGCCGGCAGCAGCCCGCTCCCCCCGCCCGCCGACTCGGGCAGCTCGGGAATCGTGAACCGCGGTACGTGGCCGAGGCCGGCCCGCTGGAGAAGCTCCGCGTACCGCCCGGAGATCTCGGCGGCGATCTGGTGCGGCACCCGGTCCAGCACGGTGACCAGCGTGACGTCGTACTCCTTGGCCGTACGCAGCAGATGCCAGGGGACCGCGTCCGCGTACCGGGCGGCGGTGGTGACCAGCACCCACACATCCGCCGCACAGATCAGCTCGGCCGCCAGCTCCCGATTGCGCGCGACCAGCGAATCGATGTCCGGCGCGTCCAACAACGCCAGCCCACTGGGCAACGCCACATCGGTCTCGATCCGCACCGTCCCCACCCCAACCTCTCCCCTCTCTCCCCTCTCTCTCGCCTCTCCTCCCCCACCCCTTCCCCCTGCCCCTACGACTTCCCCCACGGCCTCGCGGATCTCACCCCCGTCATCCTGCTCGGGTACCCACACCCGGGTGAGCTGCGGCAGCACCCGCGGCCCGGCGAACCAGGGAGCGTCGTCGGGATGGCAGACCAGCACCGGGGTACGTGTCGTCGGACGCAGCACCCCGGCTTCCGAGATCCGCCGCCCCACCAGCGAATTCACCAGGGTGGACTTGCCCGCCCCGGTGGACCCGCCGATCACTGCCAGCAGCGGTGCCTGAGGTGACCGAAGCCGGGGAATCACATAGTCATCAAGCTGGGCGAGCAGCTCGTCCCGGTTGCGCCGGGCGCGGGCGGCGCCCCGAAGTGGCAGCGGAAAGCGTGCGGCATCGACGCGGTCACGCAGTACGGACAGTGCGTCGATCAGCCGAGGTCGTACGTCCAAGGTCACCACATGTGCAGAATGCCCAATTTCGTTAGCTTTTTGAAGCGTATAACCCTTTGTGCGCGCCGCGAGAACCCGCACAGAACAGGACGAGTGACGCATGGGACGGCCGCGACACATGGGACACAGGCATAACGAGTGCACAACACCCGACGCGCGAGACGCCAAAAGCAGTGCAGGATTCGCACCTGCCTGCGATTATCGGGACCGCTTCACCGAACCTCCACAACGTGCCACGGAGGTGAAGCAACCGGGACGAGGCACCCGGACCTCTATTCTTGACCGCGGTCCGTGATCCACGTCCACACCCGGCCCCCGTAGCTCAGTGGATAGAGCAGGTGCCTTCTAAGCACTTGGCCGCAGGTTCGAGTCCTGCCGGGGGCGCCCCGCCAGACCCTCCCCGTGGGAGGGTCTTTTTGCTGGTCAGAGCAGGTGCGGCCAGCAAAAAGAAAGCGCCGGACCCTCCCCTGGCGAGCAGGGGAGGGTCCGGCGCTGTCCGGCTGTCACCGGCGTTCGACGGGTGGCTGTGTCGAATACGGGCCGAAGACTTCCGGCGTGGAACGACGGCTCGCCGATGAAGCCTTCTGCCGGCGGGGAGTTTCACGTGACCCGGCCACCGCTCACGCGTCCGTCGACACTTCCTCGGGAGCGGGAGCCGTAACCTGCACGGCGTCCAGTAGGCCGGGGAAGCGGGTTTCGAGATCATCGCGCCGCAACGTGATCTTTCGGCTGGTGCCCCGCACCTCGGTGTACATGACCCCGGCCTCTCGCAGCACCTTGAGGTGATGCGAAAGCGTCGACTTCGCGATCGGGTAGTCGAGCTGTCCACAGACCCGGGAGCCCTCTTGGTGCATGACTCGTGCGATGTCGCGACGGATCGGATCACTCAGGGCGTGCAGCACCCTGTCGAGAGAGATGTCTCGCCGGTCCGGGTGGTAGAGCTCGGTACGCATTCACGACCTCCTTGTCGACACGTGCCTCGTGGCCCACTCCCCCGGGTAAAGCCTCGGCAATGCTTAATTCAAGTTTCTACGATGATAGAACATTGCTGGGTCGGAGAGTACCCCTCCGGGGCTTGCGGTGAGGGCAAGCCCTTATCGCAAGCTCCCGGAACCCGCCTGCTCAGCTGTGCAAGGCGTGCCGCAGAACGGTGATCCGTTCCTCGGCCCGCCGCCGGGACACCTTTGCCGTCGGGATCAGATACGCCAGGTGGTAGGCGCCGGAGAACACGTGCACCTCGACGGGGATGCCCGTGGCGAACAGCTTCTCGGCGTAAGCCAGCGCCTCGTCGCGGCACGGGTCGTACTCGAGCGCCACGACGTACGCCGCGGGCAGCCCCGCGAGGTCCTCGGCGCGAGAGGGAGCCGCGTACACCGGCACGTCGTCGCCGCCCGCCCGCTCGCCCAGGTAGTGGCGCCAGCTCATCTCGGCGTTCGGCGCGTTCCAGCCAGGGGTGTCGGTGAACCGCCGCATGCTCAGCGTGTCCCGCCGGTCGTCCAGCTCAGGCAGGTCGAGGTACTGGAAGGCGAGGGCGGGGCCGCCGCGGTCGCGGGCCATGAGGGTCACAGCCGCAGCCAGGCCGCCGCCGGCGCTGATCCCGTGGACCGCGATCCGGGCGGCGTCCACGCGGAGTTCGCCCGCGTTCTTGGCCAGCCACAGCAAGGCCGCGTAGCAGTCCTCGGCGCCGGCCGGGTAGGGGTGCTCCGGCGCCAGGCGGTAGCCGACCGATACGACGACCGCGTTGACCCGTCGGGCGATGTCCAAGCAAGTCTGGGATCTCCAGATCGGTCACCTCGACCCCGGTGGTGTCGGGGACGGGGCGGCCGGCGCTTGCCGCGATCAGGTTGGCGCGGGTCTCCGCGGGGTTGGTCAGGTCGAAGACACCGAAGTTTCCGGCGGCCTCGACGAGGTCAGCGTCGTAGCGATAGGTCATTTTCTGAGCCCTTTTCGATAGATATATGGTGATTAGTAGTCAGGATGGGAGCGCGGCGGGGCTGACGAGCCTGGCCGGTGGCTGACGGTCTCTCGCGGCCCGGGGAAGGACACTCACCGCCGGTCACGCCTCGGGAATGAGCACGATCTTTCCGCCGAGGCCGCCTTTCCGTCCGAGCGTGAGCGCTTCCGCGGCCCGGGACAGCGGAAAGCGCGCCGTGACAGGCAGTTCGAAGGGGCTGTGGCCGATCAGGTCGAGCGTGGAGGCCAACTCCAGTGGTACGTGTTCGAGATACGGCACTCCGGCGGCCTGGGTCTGCGGGTCCGCCACGATCGTGACCCGGCGCGCAGGGTCGTCCACCAGGCGCACTGCGGTCTCGGTCGGTTGAGTTCCGCCGGCACAGTCCACCGAGGCGTCGAACGGACCAAGCTCGGCGAGCCGCTCGAGGAGACCGTCTCCGTACTCGACCGGTGTCGCTCCGAGCCGCCGAAGCAGCTCGTGGTGGTGGGCCGATGCAGTGCCGACCACTTCGGCGGCGCCGGTCAGCACAGCGAGCTGGACAGTGGCGAGGCCCACCCCGCCGGATGCTCCGTGCACTACGAGTCGCTCTCCGGCGCGCAGCCCGATCTGGCGCAGGGACGAGTACGCGGTGCCTGCGGCGACAGGCAGGACTGCGGCCTGTTCGGCGGAGAACCGACCGGGCTGGGCGGTGAGTTCATCGGACTCCTGGGAGGCGGGTACGGCTTCGTAGGTCCGGTATGTGCCGGGCCGTCCGTGGCGGATGACGGGGTCGCCGACCCGGAAGCGCCGGACGCCGGACCCGACATCGACGACCACGCCCGCCGCCTCGACTCCGAGACAGCCGCCGGGCAGGCCCAGCGGAACATGCGCCCGCAAGTCGCCTCGCAGAATCTTCCAGTCGATGGGATTGACCCCGATCGCGGTGTAGCGGACCACCACCTCGCCGGGGCCCGGGGAAGGAACGGGCACATCGGCGGCGTACAGCTCGTCGAGGGTCCCGTACCGGTCGAAGAGAACGGCTGAGCTCACGCGTCGGCCTCCCGTCGGCGGAAAGCCCCGGCCGCTGCGTACACGACGAGCGACACCAGGTACCCGGCGATGGCGAAAGCGGCGACGCCGTAGAAGCCGTCAGCCTTGGTCAGCAGGACGCCGCCGACGGCGCCGCCAATGGTCGTGCCGATGTACATGGCCGCGTTGGCCAGCGAGGAGACCGTGCCGCGAGCGGTCTCGGTCTCCTGCTGCAGGATGCTCATGAACACCGGGAAGACGAACCCTGCGACCATCATGACCAGCGCGAGGTGCACGAGGGCCGTGGCGAGGTTCGGCGAGAACGGCACCAGACAGTACAGCGCAGCCATGGTGAGGACGCCGCTCAGCAGTGAGCGGTAGAGCCCCAGGCGCTGCACGAGACGGCTGCCGAACAGAGAGCCGACCACGTTGCCCGCACCGACGGCCATCATGGCGGTGCCCACCGAGCCGACGCTCAGCTCGAAGTCCTTGGTGAACCACGAGCCGAAGAAGGAGATTGCTTCGAAGTTGCCTGTCTGGAAGAGCAGGTAGCCGAGGAGGAACCAGCGCAGCCGACCGCCGCCGAACACCCTGCCGTAAGGCCCGAAGAGGGCCCGGAGGCCACGACCGGCGCCCCCCGGGCGGCCCGGCACCGACGGGAAGTAGCGGGCGAGCAGCAACCACAGCAGGGCGGAAGCCCCACCGATCACCCAGAACGGCAGATGCCAGGAGGCCGCCGCAAGCCAGCTGCCGAGCGGGATGCCGGCAAACTGCGCGATGGACAGGCCCGCTGTGGCGAAGCCCATGGTGCGTACGATCTGCTGTGGCTTCACCAGGACCGGGATGGAGGCCCAGATCTGCGGGGAGACGAACGCGGCGCTCACTCCGGCGAGGAACCGGAACAGGATCATCGTCCAGAAGCCCTGCGCGAAGCCGCACAGCGCGGTCATCACGATGAACCCGACGAGCCCGGTCAGCAGCACGCGGCGGCGGTCACGTCCGTCCGACAGTGGTCCGGCGATCAGCGCGAAGAGCGCATAGCCGAGCGCATAGGCGCTGACCATCCAGCCGGAGACGTCCGAGGACACGTCGAAGGTGCGGGCCAGCGTCGGCAGCAGGGGAGCGACCAGGAACGTGTCCGTGCCGATCACGAACATGGTGGCAAAGGAGAGCAGGGCGACGGTCCGCGACGAGGGACCGGCTTGGTCGGTACTCGCCGCCGGTGTAGCCGTGGTCGAGGTCGAGGTCGAGGAAGTATTGGTCATGTCATCATCACCGCCCAGGAGCGGTTGAGCTTCCCTTCGAGCATGTGGAGGGCCTGGATCGCGATGAACCCTTCGTCGGTGGTCTCCGAGGGCCCGCGTCTGTTTCGCGCGCGGCGGACGAAGGCCGAAGGCAACGAGGGTGTCCACCACTCGGAAGGTGGCGAACGTGTCCGACGGCGAGCCGGGCAGATTGCCGTAGCCCCTGTCGGGGTTCTGGCAGCTCAGGAGGAACGCCACGAGGTCGTCCTCGCGCTCCGGCCGGGCGCCGAGCGCGACCAGCGTGAGCGCGGCCAGGTGGGAGTGCCAGGCGTCGGGAGGGTAGCCGGGCGCGTTGCCGAACCCGCCTTCGGGACGCTGGCAGGCCCGCACGAACTCCACGCACGCGTCGCGGTCGAACGCTGGGTGGTCGCCACCGCCCAGCACGATCGCCGTAAGCACGGCGCAGTACGTCGTGAAAGCTTCGGAGGGAAGGCCAGGCTGCTCGCCGAAGCCCCCGTCCGGGTTCTGAGTGGCGAACACCCTGGTGAGCGCGCCCGGTACGTCCGGCACCGGCTCGCCCAGGGCCAACAGGTCGGAGACCACGTGCAGTATGGAGAACGTCTGCGCGGTGCGGTCGGACCTGAGACTGAGCGGCGCCCGGTACGGAGTCAGACCGTAGCCGAGCCCCGAGGCGGTCGACCGCAGCCAGCTCAGATAACCCGGGATGTCGACGAGACCATCGGACAGCGGCGCGCTCGTCACCCAGGACAGGTCGTTGTCGAAGGGCTGGGGCCGCGGTGGCTCGGCCGGGGCCGGCGGGCCGGCCGCGCTCGTGCAACGCGGACCAGGCCAGGGCGGAGGCGCGGACGCGGTGGCCGTGCACGGTGTCCGGTCCGCCGCGCGGGGTCAGGCAAGCCCAGACGCCGTCATCGGCGACGTACCTTTCCAGATGCAGAGCGGCAGCGTCGAGGAAAGCGGACCACTCGGGCGCCCCGTCATCCACCGCGTCGGCGGCCAGGACCAGGACCGCGGCCTGATCCAGCGGACTCGCGCCGTCCAGGATTACGGCCCCGGTCCGGTCGAGGCGCGCCGACCAGCCGTGCTCGGTCACCGCCTCCGTGACCTGTCGCAGGCGGTCGCGTGCCACGGCGGCGAGCCCTTCATCGCCGAGCAGGGCGCCCGCCCGGTGCAGGGCCCATGCGGCCAGTGCCTGATCTGCGGGCGTGCGGACGCCACCGACCGGGTGGGCGGCTCCGGTGACATCGAGGAGCTCGTGACTGCCGGGGTACTCGGAGTCGTCGAACTCCCTCAATGAAGCGAGAAGTTGGATCGCGAGGTCCCGGTCGCCGGGACCGGGCAGCACGAGCAGGGCGAGTGCGGCATCGCGCAAGGTGCGATCCGGGGTGATCACATCGCCCGCGTCCCGCCCGATGACTGCGGGGACACGGGCATGGTCGTCCAGGACCTGCTGCAGGACGAAGGCGCGCAGGGAAGGCGGACTCATGAACTGGCTCCTGGCTGGACAGGTCGGTGGGTGGAATTTCATTCGTTGTTCGTGAAACATCGAATTAATCCTCATGCTAACAGGCATCGGGCCGTCGGCCCAGGGTGGGTTGTGGACTTCAGCCAGTGAGCGGCAGACGCGCTCCCTCTGCCCCGGCCGCTGCGTCCCGGCCCGGCCAGTCGTGCGCGGCCCGGGCGGCATCTGCAAGCAGACCCGCAGCCCTGGCCCCGAGGGCCCGCTCGGCGATCCTTCGCGGGTGCGGGACGGTCTCGGCGGCGCGCTCGACGGGCGCATGGATGATCAGTACGGGCGCATGGATGATCAGTTCGGCGTGGCAGTTGCCGGGCCCGTGCTCCTTAGAGCGGTCCGGGGTCCGGCAGGGCGCAGGCGGCGGGCAGGGTGAGGGTGGTCACGGCGCCGCCCCCGTCGGGTGCGTTCGCGAAGGACAGGTCGGCCTGGATGATCCGGGCCTGGCCCAGGGCGATGGTCAGCCCCAGGCCGTGGCCCTTGCCGCCGCCACTGCGGCGGGGTTCGGTGCGGAAGCGCTGCGGTCCCTCCGTGAGGAGGGAATCGGGGTACCCGTCGCCGTGGTCGCGGACCGTGAGGACCAGGCCGTCCACCGTCAGGGACACGGGCGGGCGGCCGTGCCGGTGGGCGTTGGCGAGGAGATTGCCCAGTACGCGCTCCAGCCGCCGCCGGTCGGTGACCACGCACTGGTCGTGTACGACGACGACCTCGACCTCGAGCCCACTGGCCCGTACCGTCTGCCGGGCCAGCTCTCCCAGATCGTGGGCGGCGAGATCGGCCCGCTCGGTGTCGGAGTCCAGCCGGGAGATCTCCAGCAGATCCTCGGTGAGGCGGCGCAGCGCCTGCACCCGGTCGCGGACCAGCTCGGTGGGGCGGCCCGGCGGCAGCAGATCGGCGGACGCCTGCAGCCCGGCGAGCGGGGTCCGCAGCTCATGGGCCACATCGGCGGTGAACCGCTGCTCGCTGTGCAGCTTGCGCTGCAAGGTGGCGGCCATCGCGTCCAGGGCGCGGGAGACCGCAGCGACCTCGTCCTGATAGCGGGCGTCACGCGTGGATTCCGGGTCGGCGACCCGGGCGTCCAGGTCGCCCTCGTTGATCCGGTCGGCCACGGCGGCGGTGTGGTGCAGTCTGCGCGTGACGCGGGAGACCGCGAACAGCCCGGCCAGGAGTGTGCCGGTGATGGCCGCGCCCGCCGAGATCACGATCGCCCGGTCGAGCCCGTCGAGGGTCCGCGCACTGGGGCGGTAGTCGAAACGGGCGGCCAGGACCTTGTCGTCCGCGCCGACGGCGGCCCACATCGTGGGCACCTCCTCGAACTCGCCCAGCTGGGTGCCGCGCGCACCGTGCAGCGCCCGCTCGCGCAGCGGACGCGGGAGCTGCGGAGGGTCCACGGCGGCATCACCGGGCAGCGGCTCCCCGGCGACGTAGGAGCGGGCCGCGGAGTCGAGGCGGCGCAGCGCCTCGGTGCGCGCGTTGTCGACGACCTGCCGGCTCACCAGGACGTGCACCAGGACGCCGATGGCCAGCGCGACGACACAGCAGGTGGCGACGAGGAAGAGGGAGAACTTCCCGGACAGCGTCCGCAGCCAGACCCCCCTGGCCCGCGCGGCTCGGAATCGCGTACCGGCCGCACCCCGGAATCGCGTGCCTCTCGCGCCCCGGGACCGCGAACCTTCCGCATCCCGGGACCGCGAGCCTCCCGCATCCCGGGACCGCGAGCCCCATGGCCACCGCGGCAGGCCGCCCGTACGCCGTCGGCCGCCGCTCATCGCCGAGCCCCCGGAGAACCGGCCGGGACCTGGCGGACCTCAGCGGTGCGCTGGACCAAGGTACGGGTGCCGGCATCCCAGGAGTAGACCGTGCGCACCTCGTACCCTCCCTGGGACGCGATCGGCTCCCGCACGATCAGGTCGCGGCCCGCCACCTCCACCGAGAACGGACTGTGCACGGCGTTCAGGACGCGGGTGACCACCCCGTCGAGGAGGGCGTACACGCGCAGCGTCAGCGTGCCCGGGGACGCGTCGACGGCCAGGATCAGCTCCTCCTCGCCGTCGCCGGTCAGGTCCTGGTAGACGGGCGCACGCAGCGGACAGTCCGGCTTCCCGGCCGTACACCCGCGGATCTTGCTGACGACTGCCGCGCCGGGCTCGTACGAGTCCTCCGGCGGCCGCTGGGCCCGGTAGTCGGCCGCGACCACATCGGCCGGGTTCACCGCGCGGATGCCGGCGGCGGCACCGGGGATCCCGCGGAGCCGGACCGGCTCTTCCGCCGGCTGGACGGGTTCGGGAGAGGGCGGGGGCATCACGGGACGGTCGGACCACAACCGCTTCGGTCCGGCCAGGGCCGGGGCGGACACAGCGCTCACCGCTCCCCCGCCACCGGCACACCCGGCTGCCGACACGGCGGCCACCAGCAGTGCGGCCACGCCCGCCAAGCGGGAGCGGCGTCGCAGGGACATGGTGTTCACAGGGGACAAGACGTCTTCCAGCCGTCGGGGTTCCAGCCGTCACGGGATGCGCCGACATCTTCGCCGATACCGTCGACGACCAGCTCATCATCGGCTCACCGCTCCCGGGTAATACCACCAGACCGTACATCAGGGATATTCCGCTCGACGGGGAAGCGCGTTGCGGGCGCCGGAAGCCTGCGACACAGCAGGCTCCCGCTGCCGGTGCGGTGTAATGCACGACAGCACAGAACAAGGCGGACAAGGCAGAACCAGGCAGAACAAGGGGGTCGCCGTGAGCCGACAGGGGTTTCAGCCCGCCCAGCGCCTGGTCGACCTCGCCAACGCACTGCGGGACGACCCCGGCCTGCCCCGCGCCGACCTGATGCACCTGCTCGCACGCCACGGCGAAGACCAGGACGACCTGACCGGAGCGGCGTTCTCCGACGACGATGCCCAGGCGCTGCGGGGCGCCGTCATCCGGATGTCCGGGATCCTCGCCGAAACCGATACGGAGCGAGCCGCCCTCGCCCTCAACGCCCTCCTGGCCGAACACGCCGCAGTGCCCCGCCTGTCCCGTCACGGCGGCCACCCCTGGCACCTCCACGTCGACCGCGGCGACAACGCCACCTGGGACAACTGGTTCCTCGCCGCCGGCGCCCTGGCCCTGGCCCAGATCCTCACCGAGCACGGCCGCGTGCCCTGGGGCGAGTGCGCCGCCCCGCGCTGCCGGCGCTTCTACCTCGGCACCGGCCCCGGCAGCCCTCGCCGCTACTGCTCCAGCACCTGCGCCTCGCGCGCACGGGTGGCAGCCCACCGCCGCCGCAAGCAGACCCAGCCCCCTCCGCCCGGCACACCTGCGCAGGGCCCACGAGCAGCGCACAGCCGATAGGTAATCGCTTCGCGACCCTCCGGCGCCGCGTCGGCCACCCTGCGTCGACCAGCCGTGGACCCTCCGTCCGGCCCGTGACTTTTCCCCGTCGCGGCGGAACCCGGGCATCCGTTCCCCCCTCTCACTGGGCAACCTGCGACGACTTCAGGCCAAACGAATGCGATGGGGGACGCCGTGCGCGAACTCAGCCGACGGGGCATGCTCGGACTCGGGATAGGAGCAGGAGCGGCAGCAGCGCTCTCCGCCGGTTGTTCCTTCTCCGGGACGTCGGACGCCGACAAGGTCGCGGCCAAGCCCGGGCAGACGGAGAAGGCGAAGCCGATCGGCGACGGCTCGACCGCGTACACCGGCAAGCAGCCGAAGCAGCCGCCCCAGCCGGAGCGGCTGGCGCCCGGCCAGAAACCGCCGCAGTTCGTGGTCTTCTCGTGGGACGGGGCGGGCGAGGTGGGCAACGGCCTCTTCCCGCGGTTCCTCAAGGTCGCCCGCGACCACAACGCCTCGATGACCTTCTTCCTCTCCGGGCTGTACCTGCTGCCCGAGTCGAAGAAACGGCTGTACCGGCCGCCGAACAACCCCGTCGGCGCCTCCGCCATCGGCTACCTCACCGATGCCCACATCAGGGAGACGCTGAAGAACCTGCGCGCGGCCTGGCTGGCAGGCCACGAGATAGGCACCCACTTCAACGGCCACTTCTGCGACGGCAAGGGTTCGGTCGAGCACTGGACCCCCGCGCAGTGGGACTCCGAGATCGACCAGGCCGTGGACTTCGTCACCAAGTGGCGTACGAACACCGGCTTCACCGACCTCGAACCGCTGCCTTTCGACTACACCAAGGAGCTGGTCGGCGGCCGTACGCCCTGCCTGAAGGGTCAGGACAACCTGCTGCCGACCGCGAAGAAGCGCGGCTGGCGGTACGACGCCAGCTCCCCCGGCGGCCTCCAGGTCTGGCCCGACAAGAAGCAGGGCCTGTGGAACTTCCCACTCCAGGGGGTACCGTTCCCCGGCCTCTCCTCCGATGTCCTCTCGATGGACTTCAACATGATGTACAACCAGTCCAAGAACTCCACCAAGGGCCCGCCGGCCAACTACCCGCGCTGGCGCAAGCAGGCCACGGACGCCTACATCAGCGGCTTCCAGCGCGCGTACGAGACCAATCGCGCCCCGCTCTTCATCGGCAACCACTTCGAGCAGTGGAACGGCGGCATCTACATGGATGCCATCGAGGAGACGATCAAGCACATCGCCGACAGCAAGCACAAGGACGTCCGGATGGTCTCCTTCCGGCAGCTCTGCGACTGGCTCGACGCGCAGGATCCGCAGGTCCTCGCCAACCTGCGCCGGCTCGGGGTCGGCCAGAAATTCACTGGACGCGGCTGACAGTCTGTACGGGTGACAGCCTGTACGGGAGGGGCGGCGCTGGACTTGCGACACCGTCCCCCCCCCCGGTGGGGAGCGCCGGTTTGAGGGGGTTGTGGGGGTTGCAGGGGGGTTATGGCGGTCGTGCCGCAGGGGCGTGCGGCACGGGTTTGCGCCGGACGCGGCTGAAGTTTCCCGCGTGGTGCGCCTCGGCTGATAGGGAGGAGGGGGGCAGCTGTCCGCGGGCCCGGCCGAAACAGCCGGGCTCTCGCTCGTGATCCCGACCGTGGGTATCGCCACCCGCCGCAGGGCCGGCCGTTCACCTGCCGTGACCACTTGAACGGCGCACAAGTTGCTCATAGGTTCTTTGCGTCCTGTGAGCAACTTCCGATACGCAGCGCTCCTGACCCGGGCGCTTGGAGGGTTGCACGATGGCCGAGCGCCGCTCGGGGAACAGGCTGGCCACACTTGACGGGCTGCGGCTGCTGGCCGCACTGATGGTGGTCTTCTACCACTACATCGCCCTGGCCCGGCCATGGGGCCATGGCCCGGACACGATCTTTCCGACCGCCCACCACGCAGCCCAGTACGGGTGGCTCGGGGTGGAGGTCTTCTTCCTGATCAGCGGCTTCGTCATCTGCATGAGCGTATGGGGCCGTACGGTGGGCGAGTTCGCCGTCTCCCGCGTCTCACGCCTGTTCCCCGCCTACTGGGCAGGCCTCCTGCTCACCACGGTGGTGGTGAAGCTCTGGCCGGAGGCCGCTTCCCCCAGCAGCTGGGACACGGTCATCACCAATCTGACCATGCTGCAGGGCGGCAATGAGACGCCCGACGTCGACCCGGTGTACTGGACGCTCTTCGTGGAGCTCAAGTTCTACCTGATCATGGCTGTGGTCATGCTGTTCGGCGTCACCTACCGCAACTGCCTGATCCTGTGCGGAGTGTGGACCGCGGCCGCCGCCCTCGCGCCGGTCCTGAAGACCCCCCTGATCACCGCGTTCGCCATGCCGCAGTACGCACCGTTCTTCATCGCGGGCATCGCTTTCTACCTGATGTACCGTCACCGGTCCAACGCGGTCCTGTGGGCGATCGTGATCCTGCAGCTGTTGCTCGCCCAGCGCTATATCGACTACCGCCTGGCCACCAACCTCGGCGAGGCCGCCGTGGACGCCCTGCCCACCTGGCCCGCCCGCCTGATCATCATCATCGCCTTCGCCCTCGTCGGAGCGATCGCACTCGGCGCCTTCGACCGGATCCAGTGGCGGTGGCTCACCACCGCGGGAGCGCTCACCTACCCCCTCTACCTCATCCACCTGAACATCGGTATGACCCTCATCCACCACTATCGGGACCGCATCCCCGCCCCGGTCCTGGTGGCCTCGGTGACCGCGCTCATGCTGGCCACCGCCTGGCTCAT
This sequence comes from Streptomyces sp. NBRC 110611, assembly GCF_001590865.1. Taxonomy (GTDB): domain Bacteria; phylum Actinomycetota; class Actinomycetes; order Streptomycetales; family Streptomycetaceae; genus Streptomyces. The sequence continues at coordinate 251,932 of NZ_BBUY01000006.1, read as the reverse complement.
TCACCGCCTTGTCGAACGTCCCTTCGGGAAGTGGCTCCGCACCACGATGCGCCGAGGCATCGACGACGTCCGCCGGCATGTCACACCGCGCCGCAAACCCGCCCAGCGCTCCACGCCCCACACGCCCAACGGGACCGGCACGGCGGAAGGCGACCGGACATCACCGCAGGCCCGCACATTCGAGTCGGTCTAGGTCAGTAGCCCTCCGGGGGCCATGGCGGGTCGTCATGGCGGCTGCCGCACAGCCCCCCCCCGCGATCACAATGAACCGAGGCGGGACCTCTCCATGAGATCGATGACGTAGTGGACCAGTTCGACGGGGGCGGTGGTGGCGGCGAAGATCCTGCGGTCGACTCCCCTCTCGGGGTCGAACCTCCCTGCGTAGATCAGCACAGGGACATCGATCCGGTACCGCTCCAGCACGCGCAGCATAGTGATGCCGGCCTGTGGGTCGCCTTCCCGGTCGAGGTCGCTGATGATCATGTCGTACGGCGTGCGGCGAAAGCAGGGTGTGGCTTCCTCGGTCGACAGGGCGATATCGATGTGCATGCCGGCGGCACGGAAGAGCTCCAGGAGAGCGGCATTGCCCTCAGGGTGGTCGTCCACCCACAACACCTTGCCGCCCTGGAGCACTTCGGCGGCGTGCTCCAGCCGGCCCAGCGCCATGCGCCTGGCGGTCGCCGTGACGCCGGGCCGGCTCTCGTCCTGCGCTCGGTCGAGCAGCTCACCGGCGAGCTCGACCTCAACTCCCAGAGCACGCAGTGCGGTTAATCGAGGAACCAGACGCTGGATGATCGTCCCGCGTAACGTGAAGTACACCGTGGCGGCGAAGGCGACCCACAGAACGGCGGGGATCGTGCCAATGATCTTGATCCACATGGCGTCGGACATCTGTACATCATCGACCGGCCGGACGCGGGGTGCCGCCGATTCCGCGAACGTCATCAACCGGCCTCCCCGGGATGAGGGGTGAGGGGCCTGGGGCTACTCCTGGTCCCAGGTGACGGGGAGGCTGTGGACCCCGTAGATGTTCATCTGCTCGCGCAGCGGTATCTGCTCGGACGGGACGGCGAGCCGCAGCGTCGGGAAGCGGGTGACCAGCGCGGGGAAGACGACGCGCATTTCGACGCGGGCCAGTTGCTGGCCCAGGCACTGGTGGGCGCCGTGGCCGAAGCTGAGGTGGCCGGTGGCCTTGCGGTGCAGGTCGAGACGGTCGGGCTCGGGGAACCGCCGGGCGTCGCGGTTGGCGGCCTGCACCGAGCAGATGACCGTCTCCCCGGCCTTGATCACCTGGCCTTCCACCTCGACGTCCTCCAGGGCCGCGCGCATCATGGGGTCGGCGATGCTCAGATAGCGCAGCAGCTCCTCGACGGCCTGGTCGGCCAGGCCCGGGTCGTCGCGCAGGGCGGCGAACTGCTCCGGGTTGCTCAGCAGGGCGAAGGTGCCCAGCGCGAGCTGGTTGGCGGTGGTGTCGAGGCCCGCGCCCAGCAGGAAGGCACCGAGGGCGGAGAGCTCTTCGTCGGTGAGATCGGCCGCGGTCAGGTCGCTCAGCAGGTCGTCGGTGGGGTCGGTGCGCTTGGCCAGGACCAGCTCGTGGATGGTCTCGAACAGCGCGGTACCGGCGGCACCCTTCTCCTCGTCGGTGGTCTTCTGGTCGAGCAGGGTCGTCGCATGACGCTGGAAGACCTCCCGTCCGCCGGTGGGCACTCCCAGGAGTTCGCAGATCATCAGCGCGGGTATGGGCTGGGCGAACGCCTCGACGAGGTCCACCGGGCCGCCTCGGCGCTCCATGGCGTCCAGGTGCTCGGTGGTGATCTGCTCGACGCGCTCGGTCAGCCGGCGCATTCGGCGGACGGTGAACTTGCCCATGAGCAGGCGCCGGTAGCGGGCGTGCTCGGGGGCGTCGATGCCGGTGAGGTCGCCGAGGGGGGCCGGGGACAGTTCGCCGACGTCTGCGAGCGGGTAGTGCGTGAGCTCGTAGCGTGAGCTGAAGCGCTGGTCGGAGAGTATGGACCGGATCGCGGTGTAGCCGGTGGCCAGCCAGCCGATGTGCCCGTCAGGGAAGCGCATCCGGCGCAGTGGCGCTTCCTCGCGCATCCGCGTCAGCTCGGCGGGCGGGTCGAAGGGGCAGCCCGTGTGCCGCTCCGTCGGCAGCGTCACCGGCTCGGTGTGCGACGCCACTTCCTGGGCGGGGGCTGTCGGCAGTTCGCTGTGCATGGTGTCCTCCGGTGCTGAGTTCTGCGTGCTGACGCTCGGTGAAGTGCGGTGCAGGGGAGCAGTGCGGTGGAGCGGTGGAGCGGATGTGGGCAGTACGGCGGCGGACGAGCCGTGCGGTCAGGGGCGCCGGATGACGATGTCGCCGACCCCTGTGCGGGCGTGCACCTCGACCGTCTCGTCGGAACCGCCGGGACCTTCGGCCGCACCGAGGGAGTTCCGTACGCTGCCGACTTCGGTACGCACGTCGAGCCAGGCGGCGGAGGACTCATGGATGCCGACCTCGATATCGCCGGCGGCTACCCGCAACACCACCTGACCGCGCGCCACGTCACCGATCCTGATACCGCCATTGGCGGACCTGGCGTCGACCCCGGCATGCGCGATGTCGACGGAGATGAGGCCGTTGGACGAGTTCGCCTTGAGCTCACCCGTGACCTCGCCGATCACGGTCTCGCCATTGGCGTTCTTGACCGTTGCGGCGCCCGCGATCACGTCGATGTCGATCCGGCCCGCCCCGACGACCTCCGCGTCCCCGGTCACCCGGTCCACGCGGACGGTGCCGTGACTGGTCTGCAGATCCACCGCCGCTGCCTCGTCGATCACGATGTCGCCGAGCGAGGTCTTGAATCGGCAGTCGCCGAAGCGGCCTTCGCAGGTGAAGTCCGCCATGGGCGAGCTGCCCCGGAGGTCCGAACCGGCCGGCAGCTCGATACTCACGTCCACCGAGCCGCTCTTGCCGAACAGGGAGCGCTTTTTCGGCCCCTTGACCAGCAACTTCCCGTCCGAGCAGGTGACTTTGGTCTGCTGTGCGGCCCGTACGTCGATGTCCTCGGCGTCGTCGGTCGGCAGGACTTCGACGACGGTGTCCGTGCGCTTGCTCGCGACGATCCGGGCGGAGCCCACCTCGAATTCGAGGGTGACGGAGACCGGTTCAGGGGTGTCGAATTTTGGCATGGCTGTGCCGTCCTCTTGACTGTGGAGTGCGTCCCCGCTGGTCAAGCGGGCACTGAGGGTGGATGTGTGACGTGCGTGTGTGCGAGCGGGAGGGGCCGGCTAGCGGACCCAGCCCGTATAGCCCTGCTGGCCGCGGTGGCGGCTGCGGATGGACGGCCGGCCACCGCGCTCACCGGGCTGCTCCAGAGCGGCGGCGACGGCCCGCACCAGCCAGGCGTTGACCGACAGGCCCTCCTGCCCGGCCGCCTCCTCGACCCGGGTCTTGAGGTGGGCGGGCAGACGGAAGTTGATCCGCGCCGTACCGCCCCCCTCCTCGCCCTCCGCCGGAGCCAGGGGCACGGGCGCACTGCTCGGCGCGCCCTCCCGCTCCCCGGCGTCCTCGTACACCTCCGCCACCGACGGTAGTGTCACCACGAACTCGGGATCGAGCCCCCGCAGCCGCACGTCGACCGACCCCGGCGCCAGGTCACGGGTGACCTCTCCCATGGCGGCGGACAGTGCGTTGAGCAAGGTCAGCCGGGCGGCCGACTCCAGTGGCGTGGTGAGCCGCTCGGCCAGGGCTCGGACTTCGTCCCCGCCCGTGTCCGCGGCGACCGCGAGTTCGTGCCGGAGGTTGTCGACGTAAGGCGTGAGGTCCATAACACCACTATGACATCACGGCGACGCCAACGCAAGGTGCCATGGCGCCACAATGACACCCATGGCGTCACGGCAACGGCAGCCGACCGAGCGAACGTGAACCTCGCATCACCCCGTTTTCGTCGGCGAACCCGGCATCGGAGACGGTTCGGGCGGTTCTCGGTGGTGTCTTGCCAAGACCCGGCGGGAGACGCTGAAATGCGCGTGAAATCTCGATGATGCCGACAGCATCGTGTGGGTGGGATCGGAGGCTTCGGGATGGACGGGGGATCTTCGCAGCGGCTCCGGATAGCGCTGCTCGGGCCGGTGCGGGCCTGGCGCGACGGGACGCCACTGGACCTGGGGCCGGTTCGGCGGCAGGCGGTGCTGGCCGCGCTGCTGCTCCGGCGGGGCACGCTGGTCAGTCACGAGCAGCTGCTCGCCGACGTATGGGACGCCCAGCCGCCGAGGTCCGGCCGCCGCGTACTGCCGAGCTACGTCTATCCGCTGCGGAAGGCGCTCGACGCGCACGACGCAGACGGCGCGCAGGACGCAGACGGCGCGGAAGGCGCGGAAGGCGCGGAAGGCGGAGACGACGCGGAAGGCGCCGGGCGGTCGGCGTCCCGCACGGGGACGGCCACGGGGTCGTTGATCCGCAGTGGCCCGGGCGGGTACCGCTTCGTCGGCGACCGTGTGCGGCTCGATGTGGCGGAGCTGGCCGAGCAGGTCGAGGCAGCACGGCGCGCGCGGGCATCCGGTGACCCGTCCGCCGCGCTGGACGGGCTGTCCGGGGCGCTCGCCCTCTTCCGGGGTGAGCCCCTGGCCGGGCTCCCGGGGCCGTACGCACAGGGCGAGCGGCAGCGGCTGGTCCGGCGGCAGCGGGCACCAGGCGGCCGCGCTGAACGCCTATCAGGACATGCGCGCGCGGCTGCGCGACGAACTCGGGGTCAGCCCCGGAGAGGAACTCCGCCGGGTACACCAGGCGGTGCTGCGCCGGGACGACGCGCAGCTCCTCGGCCACGCTGCGGCGCGCCCGGCCACTCCTCCGCCGCAGCCCGGGCCCCGGCCCCGGCCCCGATCACAGCCCCAGCCCCAGCCCCATCCCCAGCCGCAGCCCCGGCCTCGCCATGCGGTCAATGAACTGCCGGGCGACACCGGCCACCTCATCGGACGGGAGCCTGAACTGGCGCTGCTCACCGCGCCCCCGCCGCCCGGATCCGTCTCCATCGTCGCGGTGGACGGCACCGCCGGGGTCGGCAAGACCGCACTCGTCGTCCACGCGGCCCGCGCGCTCCGCGCCCACCACCCGGACGGCTGCCTGTTCGTGGACCTGCGGACGCACGGCACGGACCGGCAGCGGCTCGCACCGCAGCGAGTGCTGCGGCGGCTGCTGCGCTCGGTCGGCGCGGCCGACAGCCAGGTGCCCGACGACCTCGACGAGCTCACCGCGGCATGGCGGGCCGCGACCAGCGCACTGCGTCTGCTCCTCGTCCTGGACGATGTGCCCGGCGCGCGGCAGGTCCGGCCGCTGCTGCCGGCCGGGCCGGGCAGCACGGTGCTGGTGGCCGGCCGGCGACGGCTGGCCGGACTGGACGCCGTCCGGCGCGTCACCCTGGAGCCCCTGCCGACCGGCGAGGGGCTGTCCCTGCTCAGGCACATCGTGGGAGAGGAGCGCGCGGACCGGGAGCCGGAGGCGACGCGTACGCTCGTCCGGCTGTGCGACGGGCTGCCGCTGGCGCTGCGCATCACCGGAGCACGGCTGCAGACCCGTCCCGCTTGGACGCTGGCGTACCTGGTGGAGCGGATGGCGGGCGACGAGCGGCGGCTCGGCGAGCTGAGTGCCGGGGACCGCAGCGTGGAGACGGCCTTCCGCCTCTCGTACGAACAGCTCACGCCGGAGCAGCAGCTCGGGTTCCGCACCCTGGGCCTGTCGCCGACGGTCGAGTTCGACCCGCTGACCTCGGCGGCCATGCTGGGGTGGCCGGTCCGCGACACCGAGCGGATCCTGGAGAGCCTGGTCGACGCGAGTCTGTTGCAGCAACCCCGGCCGGGCCGCTACCGGTTGCACGACCTGGTGCGGGTGCACGCACGACGGCTCGCGGAAGCCGTGCCCGCCGAAGCCGGCGCGGTCCGCACCGCAGCACTCCGCCTCTACCTGGACGCGGCCCGGACCGCCGGCGATGTGGGCGCGGGCGGATTCCCCACCGGGCCGCAGCCCGCCGGGTCCCGGCCCACCGGGCCGCAGTCCGCCGGGTCCCCGTCCGCCGCAGCGCCGTTCACGGACTGGGAGAACGCGGATGGCTGGCTGGACTCGGCCGGCGGGGAACTCGTCGACGTCGTCGGGTACGCCGCAGCGCTCGGCGAGGCCGACTACGCGTGCTGGATCGCCGAGGCCCTGAGCGACTACTTCACCCGGCAGAGCCGTTACCACGAGTGCCGCACGGCCCTGGAGACCGCGCTCGCGCATGCGGACCAGGCCACCGACGGCCGGATGGCCGCCGCGCTGCGGAACTGCATGGGCCTCAACGACCTCTACCAGGGCCGCCACCCCTTCGGGCGCACCTGGTTCACCGAGGCACTGCACCTCAGCCGCCGCCGCGCGGACCAGGGCGAAGAGGCGCGGGCCCTGGCCGGCCTCGGAGCCGCCGACCTCAACCTGGGCCGCGCCGAGTCGGCCGTTCCCTCGCTGACCACGGCGGTGGAGCTGGCCCAGCGGTCCGACGACAACTGGCTCGCCGCGGCCGGGCTCTGCACACTCGGCATCGTCCATCACACGCAAGGGCACGGCGAGCAGGCGCTGGCCCGCCTCTCCGAGGCGCTCGTCCACGCCGAGAAGAACGGCCGACCTCGCATGATCAGCAGGGTCCTGGCCTGCGCCGGCGACGTCCACCTCGGCCTCGGTCGGTACGGTGAAGCTGGCCCCCTGTACCGCCAGGCGGCCGACCTGGCCCAGCGGGTCGGGGACGTCCTCATGCACGCGCTCATCCTGACCCGGCTGGGCACGGCCGAGGAGGGCGGCGGAAACCTGCGCGCCGCCGAAGCCCTCCACCGCCAGGCCCTCTCCCGGCAGCAGGCGCTCTCCCCGGTCACGGAACCCCATCGCGACCGGCTGGAGATGCACATTCGCTGCCGGCTGGGCCGCACCTACGCCACGGCCGGCCGCTTCACCGAAGCGCGGGAGCAGTTCCGGACCGCGCTCGCCCTGCCCGGAGCCGATGAGCACCCCCAGGAACACGCGCTGGCGGTCGCGGGACTCAGGGAGTGCGAGGACGGCGGACTCCGCTGACGGTGAACTCCGGTCGGGTGCGGTCGTGCCGGCCCAGGAGGAGGAACGCGGCCAGGCCGCCGGCCAGGGCGATGGCTCCCGCGGTGAGGAAGACGGCGTGCAGGGCATCGGCGTACGCCGTCCGCGAGGTGGGGGCGGTGGCGGCGGCGTGCTGGTGGAAGACGGTGCCCAGCAGGGCTATGCCGAGAGCCAGGCCCAGTTGGCGGGCGCTGTTGGCCGCGGCGGCGGCCGTGCCGGTGTGGGTGGCGGGTGCGGAGGCCATGGCGGTGGCGGGGAGGACGGGTGAGACCAGCCCCGCGCCGAGGCCGGTGAGCACGAGGCCGGGGAGGAGGGCCGGCCAGGAGGAGGCGGGAGCGAGGGCGAGGAAGGAGAAGTTGCCGAGCGCGACGACGAGGGTGCCGCCGCCCAGGGACCAGCGGGCGGGCATGCGGTGCAGGGCGCTGCCGACGAGCGCGGAGGTGGCGAAGAAGGCGGCGGGTTGGACGGTGATGACCAGCGAGGTCTCCAAGGAGCTGAGGCCGGCCGCGTCGTGGAGCCAGAGGGCGAGAACGGGCAGGAAGCCGAAGGCGGAGAAGTAGTAGACGCCCGCGGCGATGAGCATGCCGTTGACGGCGGGCTTGCGGAAGAGGGAGAGGGGGAGCATGGGGTGGGCGATCGCCCGCTCGATGAGGAGGAAGGCCGCGAGGAGGACGGCGGCCAGGGTGAAGGCGAGCAGGGTCGCGGGGGACGACCAGGTGCTCTCGCCGCCCTGGATGACGGCGAAGGTGAGGCTGAGCGCGGCCAGGGTGAAGGTGGCGATACCCCACCAGTCGATGGGGGTGGGGCTGCCGGCGTCGCGGGCGAGCACCTTGACGGAGAGGGCGAGCGTGGCGACGCACAGCGGGACCGCGCCGAAGAAGATCCACTGCCAGGAGAGGAAGCGCGTGAGGATCCCGCCGGCGACGTTTCCCGCACAGCCCGCGGCACCGGCGACCGCGCCCCAGATGGCGAACGCCTTGGGCCGGTCACGGCCGGTGTAGGTGAGGCCGATCAACGGCAGCAGCGTGGCGAACATGGCGGCGCCGGCGACCCCTTGGACCGCCCGGGCCGCGATGAGCACCTGGACGTCGGGCGCCAGACCGCACACGAGGGTGGCGGCCGTGAAGAAGGCCAGGCCGAGGACGTAGAGGCGCTTGCGGCCCAGGCTGTCGCCGAGCGAGCCCATGCCGAGGAGCAGACCGGCGAGCGCGAGGGTATAGACGTCGACGATCCACTGGAGCGAGCCGAAACCGGCGTGGAGGCCGTCCGCCATGCTCGGCAGCGCCACGGTCACGATCGTCGCGTAGACCAGCAGCATGAAGGTGCCCAGGCAAGTGGCCACCAGCGGAAGCCACTTACGGAGGCCCGGTAATGACCCCTTGCTTACGTCCTTCGCCCTGCCCTCTCTGCCACTCCCGCTGTTGCTCTTGCACTGGCTCTTGATCCTGTTCAGGCCCTTGTCCATGGCCTCAGCCTGCTGTAATGGTCTTATGCAGCTGAACCCTTACGGGGAAGACCTGGTCCGGTTTGTGGTGGAGCTCACCAACACCCCGCCGGTCGACGTCCCCGAGCTCGTCGAGCGGTGCCTGGCCGCGGGGATGGCGATCGACCGGCCCGTTACGGAGGAAGACCTCACCCAGGTGCTGAGGTTCGTACGGCGATGGGCCGAGGTAGTGGACGCCCCTACGGACGCACGGCGCGCCGAGCTGCTCAATGTGCTGCTCGCCGAGGCTTCCACCTACCCCCGGCTCACGGACCACGCCGACGGCGGCTGGCACATCCACTACCGGGAGGACGGGATCGGGCTGGGCGGCGTCCTGAGGGCGATCGGTGCCGTGGGCACGGCGCTGCATCTGACCGGGCTGGGGATGCACCGCCTGGGACGGTGCGCGCTGGCCGAATGCGGCAACGCGTACGCCGACTTCAGCCGGGCAGGCCGCCAGCGCTACTGCTCACCCGGCTGCGCCAACCGCGATGCGGTGCGCCGGCACCGGGCCCGCCGCGCGGGCCGGGCCACGTCGGCGGATCCGGGCGGGGAAGCGCCGGTCAGCGGTGGGTGAGTGATCCCAGCCAGTCGAGCAGGAGGCGGTTGACCTCTTCGGGGCGTTCCTGCTGGACCCAGTGGCCGCAGCCGTCGAGGACGTGGGAGCCGGACAGGGCGGGGAGGGTGGCCGGGAACGCCTTGATGGCGTCCGCCAACCAGGCGGTGGGCGCGTCGAGTTCGCCGCCGATGAAGAGGGCGGGCTGAGTGATCGGGGCGCCGTGCCAGGCGGCCAGGTCGGCCCAGTCGCGGTCGACGTTGCGGTAGCGGTTGAGGCCACCGGTCAGGCCGGTCCGCTCGAACTCGCTCGCGTAGAAGTCGAGGTCGGCATCGGTGAGCCAGGGGAACGGGCCGGTGTCGGCCGGGAAGCGGTCGGAGAGCTTGCCGCCCGGAGGGACGGTCAGGACGGGGGCAGCGCCGCGCGCGCCGCCCGTGACCGACGCGGCCCTGGTCTCGCCCGCGAGTCCGGCGTAGACGCCCGCGAGCCAGCCCCGGACGTCCGGTTCGATCTCCGCCTCGGCCCGGCCCGGCTCCTGGAAATAGTTGATGTAGAACTCCTCCGCACCGCCGAGTTGCCGGAAGACCTCGGTGGGCCGCAGGGGGCCGCCCGGGGGTGAGTAGGGCACGCTCAGCAGCGCCACGGCGGTGAACAGGTCGGGACGCAGCAGCGCCGAATGGGCGGCGATCGGCGCGCCCCAGTCGTGGCCCACGATGGTCGCGGTCTCCTCGCCGAGGGCGCGCAACACCCCGACGTTGTCACCGACATGGGCCAGCATCCCGTAGGCCGTGATGTCGCGGGGCTTCGACGAGCGGCCGTAGCCGCGGACGTCGATGGCGACCGCCCGGTAACCGGCGGCGGCGAGCGCGGGGAGCTGGTAGCGCCAGGAGTACCAGGACTCGGGGAAGCCGTGGACCATGAGGACGAGCGGTCCGGTGCCCTGCTCCACCAGATGGATACGGCCGCCGGGGACCTCCACCGTGCGGTGGGTGGCATCCGGCAGCGGGTCCTGAGGCCGCTGCTGGGGCGGTGGTGTGACGGGCGACGACTGCGGCATGCGTCCTCCGAAAGGTGTGAGACGGCCCGGGAGGGCGGCCGGGGCGGCTGCGAGTGACGATCACCCCCGTGCGGGGGTCATCACCCCGTGCGAGTGATCATCACCCCGCTCGCTGCCCCGGCGCCCGTTCCGGCCTTTCCCCCTTACAAACGCACGCTCTTCCTCGGTTGTTCCTTCGCCCCCGTCAACAGTCCGTGCAGTGTGGCGAATTCGTCGACGCACTTGGCGGTGCCGTTGACCACACAGTCCAGGGGCTCGTCGGCGACGGACACGGGCACACCCATCTCCTGGCGCAGCCGCCGGTCCAGGCCGCGCAGCAGCGCGCCGCCTCCGGTGAGCGCGATACCGCGCTCGATGATGTCGCCGGACAGCTCCGGGGGGCACTCGTCGAGGGTGCGGTGGACGGCCTGGACGATCGCCTCGACCGGTTCGGCGAGGGCCTCGCGGACCTCTTCCTCGGTGACCTCCTGGATCCGGGGCAGGCCGTTGACGTGGTCGCGGCCGCGGACGGTGTAGGAGCCGGGGCGTTCCGGTTCGCCGTCCTCGTCGACGTCCACGGGGGTCCAGGCCGCCGAGCCGATGGCGATCTTGATGTCCTCGGCGGTGCGTTCACCGATGGCCAGGGAGTGCTTCTTCTTGACGTAGCCAGAGATGGCGGCGTCCATGGCGTCACCGGCGACCCGTACGGACTGGGAGGTGACCAGGCCGCCCATGGAGACGACGGCGACCTCGGTCGTACCGCCGCCGATGTCCACCACCATGCAGCCGACCGGTTCGTCCACCGGGAGGCCCGCGCCGATCGCGGCGGCCATCGGCTCCTCGATCAGGTGCACCTCGCGGGCTCCGGCGCCCCGGGCGGAGTCGATGACCGCGCGCCGTTCGACACCGGTGATCCCGGAGGGGACGCAGATGACCACTCTCGGCTTGCTGAACCGGCGGCTGGGCAGGGCCTTCTTCATCAGGGCGCGCAGCATCTGCTCGGCGGCCTCGAAGTCGGCGATCACGCCCTCCCTCAGGGGGCGCATCGCGGTGATCCCGGACGGCGTGCGGCCGATGGTCCGTTTGGCCTCCAGGCCCACGGCGACGACGTCACCGGAGGCGTTGACGGCGACGACGGACGGCTCGTTCAGCACCACACCCTTGCCACGGGCGTACACCAGGGTGTTGGCGGTGCCGAGGTCGATGCCTATGTCGTACGTACCGGACGAAGTGCTGGACGCCATGGGGAGTTCGTGTGCTCTCTCGCGACGGGGTGGGATTGCCGCAGAAATCCCCATCGGGCACCAATGGGGTTCAATGCGGGCAATTAATAAGACTACTGGGGGCGCGAGATGGTTCCCGGCTTCGCGCCGTTGTGTGCCCCCGGCTTATACGGCATCCCGTACGCCCAACCTATGCGGTATCCCGTACGCCGGCTCACGCGACATCCCGTACCCCCGGTTGGCCAGGATCGCCCGGGTCGCCAGGATCGCCCGGCTCGCCCGACAGTGCCTCCGCCAGTTCGTCGAGCGCGTCGAGCAGCAGATCGGAGGCGCGCAGCGCGACCCCCTGGTTCTCCTCCGCCGCGTCCCACCGTTCCCATACGGTGCGCAGCGCGCTCCAGTCCAGGTCGCCCCCGTCGCGTACGGCCTGCACGGCGCGCTCCAGGGACGGGCGCAGCTCGCCGGCGAACGCGGCGGCGCCGATGACCGGTTCGGCGTTCCGGTCGGGTAGGTGGGCCTCCATGATCATGGTGACCCGGCCCATCGTGGCCAGCGCGGCGCTGGCCGCCTTCGCCGCACCGAGCGACAGGCCGCGGTGCCGTACAGGCTCCTTCTCGGCACGGGCCTCGCTCTCCTCCCAGGCCACACGGGCCGCCCGGGTATCCAGCAGGGCCTCCCGGACCTGCCGCGGACGGCCCTCGGCGGGACGGGCATAGCGGTCCAGCACGGCCAGTGCGTACTGCCCGTTGGCCGCCAGCCACTCGGCGAGGCGGTCGCGCAGCCGGGGCGTCTCCCAGGCGGGGAACAGCGCGTACGACAGCATCGCGAGCAGTCCGCCGACGAGGGTGAGCACGATGCGTTCCGCGACGGTCTGTTCCCAGCCCGCCCCCGCGATGCCCAGCAGGAAGACGACGTACGCGGTCACACAGGCCGACGTCACCGCGAAGCCGGTGCGCATCAGCAGGTACATCAGCCAGACGCAGACCACGGCGAGCACGGCGCTGGCGTACGCGCCGGGGTGCGCCAGCGCCATCAGAGTGCCCCCGATGGCGACGCCGACGAGCGTGCCGCTGAAACGGGCCACGCCCCGGGAGTACGTCTGGGCGAAATCGGGGCGCATCACCATCACGGAGGCGAGCGGTGCCCAGTAGCCGTGTCCGAACGGCATCCCCGTGCCGAGCAGATAGCCGACCGCGGCGACCACCGCGACCCGCACCGCGTGCCGGAAGACGTGCGAGGACCAGCGGGTCTCGCGCCGCAGGGCACGCAGCGCGACCGGTACCAGCCTGGGCACGCTGGGGCGCAGCAGATGACTGCCCTCTTCCCGCCCGCCCCGCCCTCGTTCCGCCTCGGTGGTGGGGCGGGTGGCCCGGACCGGCTCGTCGGTGAACTCGACGGCGTCGGCGAGCAGCGAGATCAGCCGGTAGGCCGAGCGGCGGGCGGCGCCGTTCAGCATCGGCCCGGTGGCCGGAACTTCCAGGGTGGCCATCGCCTCCGGGGGCAGCCGTACCGGCTTGGCGTGCCGTACGGCGTGGGCGACGGCGTCCAGGACGGTCGCCGCGGCGGCCAGCAGCGCGCGGGCGCGGTCGCGTTCGGGGCCGTCCGCGGGAGCGCCGACGACCGGGTCGGCGAGCGAGGCGAGGACCGGCCGGACACGTTCGGCGAGGCCTCGGGGGCCGTGCAGCTGAACGGGCCGGTGCCGGGCCTGACGCGGTGTCACCGTGGCGGCGATCCGGGCGTCCATCAGGGGCACCGGGTCGAAGGGGGCGACGGGGTTGTGCCGCAGCCGGCGGGCGTAGTCGGCCTCGGCGGCCAGGGCGTCGGCGAGCGCATCGCGCTGGATGCCCCAGGGGCGGACCGGGAAGACGACGATGAGCGTGGCCTGGACGACGCCGCCGAAGAAAATCAGGGCGGCGTGCTCCAGCGCGCCCGGAACCGAGGTCGGGAGGGTGACGGTGACCAGCATCATCGCCACGGTCTGGGTGCCGGCCAGGCCGGAGACCGGGCCGATCGCCCAGGCCATCCCGGCCATCAGGGTCCAGCCGGTGAGCAGCAGGACGAAGACGACGACATGGGCGGCGGCCAGGTAGCCGAGGAAGGTGGAGACCGCCAGGGCACCGGCGACCGCCAGCGCCAGCACCGGACGGGGCCGCATACTGCGCTGGAAGGTGACGAGGCCGGAGGAGAACGCGCCGAAGGCGGAGGAGACCGCGAGCGTCGCGTCACCGAACCACAGGCAGAGCCCGATGACGATCGCGACGCCGGCCGTGCCGCGCACCGCGATGAGCGGGGTGAGCTTGGTCCGCTCGATGGCCAGCCCGGAGCGGGCGGCTTCTCTCAGCGCACGCGACCAGGTCATAGCCAGAGGATACGGGGCGGAGGCGGGCGTTCCGGGGCGGCCGTACGTGCGTCTCCCCGGCACCCTGTCTCCGGCTCCCACTGGGAAAATCCCGGTAAACCCGCCTTCCTCCGTACGTAAACCCCCCAGGTCACCGAGGAGACGTCCGGATTCCGGACGGTCGGTGCGAGCAATCCGACACCCCGGGAGCGAAACCCCGGCCCGTCCCGGCCCCCTCTGACGGATCGGCCGGGACAGCACAGCTCCCGGCCGGCCGGAAGGCGGCCGGTGAGTCCGCCGTGTTCGGTGTGTCGGCAAGGAGAAGGCCCGTGCGCAAAGCCCTGTTCCGTTCGGTGACCGGGCTGGTCACCCTCACCGTGCTCGCCGCCACCGCGGGCTGCGGCACCGCCGCCTCCCATGCCTCCTCCCACGCCTCCTCCCCCGTACGGTTCGGCGACGGCGGGGGGCCGGGCGGCGCGCTGCACGCCACGGCGCCCGGGAAGCAGCCACTGGTGCGGTGGCCCACCCACCCGATCACCTTCACCGAACAGCGCCGGGTCGGCGGGGACGGCGGGAACACCCCGATCGGCGTGACCACCCTGCACGGCCCGAAGTCGGGCTTCACCGGCAAGGTGTGGGTGTGGGCGCCGCCGGAGTACTACGAGAAGCGCAACGCGGACAAGGGCTTCCCGGTGATGCTGGCGCTGCCCGGCTCCTACGGCTACCCCGTCAACTACTGGATCGGCGCCGACCTCAAGCTGGAGGAGAACCTCGCGCAGTGGTCCAGGAACGGCACCAGCCTGCCGTTCATCGTCGTCATGCCGGTGCTCAACCCCGATGACCGGCAGTACTACGACGGCAGCGACATACCCGGCCAGCCGAAGATCGGCACCTGGCTCAGCCGGGACGTGCCCGACCTCGTACGGCAGAACTTCCGCACCCTCGGGACCCGCGATGCCTGGGCCATCATGGGCTCCTCCTCGGGCGGTTTCGCGGCGCTGAAGAACGCGCTGCAGAACCCGGGAACGTTCAAGGTGGCGATCCCCAACGGGCCGGACATCGTGCCCGACTCGCCGCTGTGGAACGGCCACGCCGCGGCGGAGCGCGCGAACAACCCGGAGGTACTGGCCCGTCGGCTGGCCGCACGCGGCGGCCCCGAGGTCGACCTCGCCTTCCAGGACGGGTCCCAGGAGTACACGGTGCTGCCGAAGGTGCGGAAGTTCATCGCGCGGTACGGGCACGGGCCGGTGCACACCCGGCTGCAGATCGTGCCGGGCGGCACGCACAGCGCGGCGACGTATGTGAAGGGTATGAGCGAGGGCACCATGCGCTGGGTCAGCGCACACATGCAGGGGCCGACCACGTGACAGCGGCGGCCACCTGACAGCGGCGGCGGCCGGTCCCGCCGCTCCCCCGCCGGCAGGGGCGGCGGCCGTGATGGCCGTCAGGGCCGTATCGCCGTCATGACACCACGTCCTTCCGTGCGAACCCCCGGAACGCCAGCGCGCCCAGTACCAGTGCGTACGCCACCGACACCGACGCGCCCTGGATCATCCCGGACCACTCCATCCGGGGCTGCAGGGCGTCCGCCCAGGCGTACTGCCAGTGGGTGGGCAGCACGTCCCGCCAGTCACCGAGGGCGGTGACCTGGTCGAGGACATTGCCGACGATGGTCAGCCCGACGGCGCCGCCGACCGCGCCCAGCGGTGCGTCCGTCACCGTCGACAGCCAGAACGCCAGCGCCGCGGTCACCAGCTGGCTGACGAAGACATAGCCGACCACGACCGCCAGCCGCACCACCGTCTCCCCCGCCGGCAGCGCCCCGCCCGTGGGCAGCTGCAGCGGCCCCCAGCCGTACGCGGCGGTGCCCACGGCCAGCGCGACAAGCGGCAGCAGCAGCATCGCGGCGGCACTGAACAGCAGCGCGACGGTGAGCTTGCTCAGCAGCAGCCGGGACCGGGGCACCGGCGCGGCGAGCAGATAGCGCAGCGAGGACCAGCTCGCCTCCGCGGCGACCGTGTCACCGCAGAACAGCGCCACCGGAATCACCAGCAGGAACCCCGCGGAGACGAACAGCGTGGTGGCGGCGAAGTTGCCGCCGGAGGCGGTGGCGGTGTCCATCAGCGATATCCGGCCGTTGCCGCGGCCGTCCGGATCGCCGCCGATCGCGAACGCCACCACCAGCACGAACGGCAGCAGCGTCAGGATCGTGCCGACGACGAGAGTGCGGCGGCGCCGCAGCTGACGGCGGGCCTCCACCCGCAGCGGCAGGGTGCGGCGCGGCCGGTATCCGGGCGCCGCCGCGCCGGCGGTCGCGGTCATCGGGCGTCACCTCCGATCAGGGTGAGGAAGGCGTCCTCCAGACGCCGGTGCGGTCCGATACGGTCCACCGCGACCTCCAACCGCAGGAGTTCGGTGAGCAGTTGGGTGGTCGTGGCACCGTCGAGCCGGACCAGGAGGCCGTCCTCGGCGCGGACCGCCGAGGCGACACCCGGCAGCGCGGCCACCTTCTCCACGACGGCGTCACCGACCGGCTCCGCCACACCCACCAGCACGGTGTCGCCGGAGCCGATGATCTCGGCGACCGGCCCGCCCCGCACCAGCTGCCCACGGTCCATGACGACCAGATGCGTACAGCTCTGTTCGACCTCGGACAGCAGATGGCTGGAGACGATGACGGTGCGCCCGGCGGCCGCGTAACGGATCATCACCTCGCGCATCTCGCGTATCTGCGGCGGATCCAGCCCGTTCGTCGGCTCGTCGAGTATCAGCAGATCCGGCAGGCCGAGCATGGCCTGGGCGATGGCCAGGCGCTGCCGCATGCCCTGGGAGTATGTACGCACCGCACGGTCCAGGGCGTCACCGAGGCCGGCGATCTCCAGCGCCTCGTCGAGATGGGCGTCGGCGGCGGGCCTGCCGGTGGCCTGCCAGTACAGGTCGAGGTTGGCGCGGCCGGACAGATGTGGCAGGAAACCGGCGCCCTCGACGAAGGCCCCGACCCGCGACAGCACCGGCGCGCCCGGCCGGACCGGCTCCCCGAAGATCCGTATCTCACCGGCGTCCGGAGTGATCAGGCCCATCAGCATCCGCAGTGTGGTGGTCTTGCCGGCGCCGTTGGGCCCGAGCAGGCCGAGCACCTGCCCCGGCTCCACCCGGAAGGACAACTCCCGTACGGCGAACCTGTCCGGGGACCCGGCGTACCGCTTGCTCAGGCCGCTGATCTCCAACGGAACGGCGGCGAGCGCCGGATCGGGCGCCGGTGCCGCGGCCCGGCGGCGACGGGCGGTGCACAGCAGCAGCGCGGCGAGCACCGCCGCACCGGCGGGCAGCGCCCAGGTCCAGGCCGGCAGCGGGGCGGCCGCACCGCGCACCTCGGGTGCGGTGGGCACGCTCAGGGCGCCGTCCTCCAGGGAGACGGTGTACCTGGCCGGCTCGGCCGGTGAGGCGTATCCGAGGTCGGTCGCGGCGAGCACCAGCCGGAGCCGGTGCCCGGCCGCGACCTCATGGTCGACGGCGGGCAGCCGCAGCCGTACGGTCCGGCCCTCGCGGGCGTCCTCGACGCGGTACGGCGTGACGAGCTGGGACGGCAGGACCTGACGGCGGCCGTCCGGGGCCACGTCGTAGAGCTTGGCGAAGAGCACCGCGTCCCGGGAGCCGGACCGTACCCGCACCGTGACGGCGGGACGGCCGGTGACATGGACGGAGTCGGCCAGCGGCGCCGACTCGAAACGGGCGTGCTGGCCGGGGAAGTCCAGCGACAGACCGCCGGTGCCGAGGGCGGAGAGGCTGCCCAGCGCACCGGCGCCGGGCACCGCGGAGAGGGCGGGCGGTCCGCCGCCGGGCGGGTTGTGGAACGTCTGGGTGCGGCCGGACAGCCGGACCGTCCGGGGTGCGTTCTCCAGGCCGGGGTAGCGATCCGCCCCGGCGCCGCGCAGTCGCATCGCGCCGTTGGTGGAGTCCACTCCCCCGGTCCGGCTGATCCGGAACGCCGGCCCGGTGTCGGCCCCCTTCTCGCCCTTCAGGTACCGGTCGAACCACGCCGTCGTACGGGCCTGGAGGCGGGCCGTCTCGCGATCCCCGCCGTCGTGCCCGCCGGCGATCCAGTCGACGTCGACCGGCGCCCCGTTCTTACGGATCGCCCGCTGCATCGCATCGCCCTGGTCGAGCGGGAACAGCGAGTCGCTCTGCCCCTGCATGATCAGCGTCGGCACCGTGATGCGGTCGCCCACGGCGGACGGGCTGCGGGCCGCCAGCAGCCGGCGCGCCGCCTCGTCCGGTCTGCCGCCGACCGCGACCCGCTCGTACATCCGGCACAGCGCGGGCTCGAACCTCCCGCAGCCGCCGGTGGACGCACCGGCCGGGCCGGCACCCGGGCCCGTACCACTGCCCGCACCCGAGCCTGTGCCGGCTCCCGTGCCGGAGCGCGGGTCGGAGCCCGTGCCGGAGCCTGTGTCGGAGCCCGTGGTGAAGAAGATCCCCGCCCACAGCTTCTTGAACACCCCGTTCGGGAACAGGGCGTCGGCGAGGTTCCAGTACGTGATCTGCGGGGCGATGGCGTCGACCCGCCGGTCGTGGCCGGCCGCCAGCAGTGCGGCCGCCCCACCGTACGAGGCGCCGGCGACGCCCACCCTGGGGTCACCGGCCTTGTCGAGCTGCACCTCGGGGCGTTTGGCCAGCCAGTCGATCAGCCGGCTCACATCGGCGACCTCGCCCTCCGGGTCGTTCAGCCCGATCTTCCCGGTGGACTTCCCGAAACCGCGCGCCGACCACGTCAGCACCGCGTACCCGTCCCGGGCCAACTGCTCGGCCTCCGCCCGGAGGTCGGCCTTGCTGCCGCCGAAACCATGCCCGAGCAGCACCGCGGGCCGCCGCCCGCCGGAGCCGCCCGGCGCGGTGAAGAAGGACGTGTCGATCCCCACCCGCTGTTCGCTGCCGGGCCGCTCCGGCATGCTCAGCAGCCGGTCCTCGCGGTGCACGGGCGGCGCCGCCTCGGCGGAGGCGGCCGCCCAGGCGCCGCCCCCGATCAACACGGCCAGCGCGGCCAGCGCGCCCACGACGGCGTACCGTCGCCGGCCGCGCAGCCCGCCGCGCTTGCTCGCGCGCAGTCCGAGACCTCCGAGATCCATACCGCGCATCTTAAGTACGGCCTCTGACAATCGGCCCGTCCTCCGGTCTGAACCCGGGGGTCTCCGCTGGGAGTAGGGACCGCCCGCCGCGTACCACGGACGCGGTACACAGGTGGCCGGCGGTCAGTACTGCGGCGGCCCGAATCCACCCTGCGGAGGCGCGGGAGGCACAGGAGGCGCGGGAGGCGCGGGAGGCGCGGAAGGCCCCGGCGGGACGGGCGGCACAGCAGGCCCGGGCGGCGGCTGCCAGCCAGGAGCCGGCGGCATCTGCGCACCGGGACCGGGCGGCGGGACGAACCCGGGGGCGGCGAACTGCGGGGCCGGGGACGGCGGGTACCACGCCGGGGCGGCCGGCTCACCGCGGGCCATCAGGGCGAGCAGCGCCGCCGAGCCGAGCGTGTCGAGCAGCAGCTGGATATGGCTGATGACGGTCAGGCCCGGCATGGGCCCGTTGAAGGAGAACAGGGCGCCGTTGGCGGCCATCCCGACGATCGCGACGAGGGCACTGGGCAGCGTCACGATCGACAGCCCGATGACCAGACCGCGGGCCGCGCCGCCGCGCATCAGGGTGTTGAGCCCGGCCGGCACGGTCAGCAGCAGGAAGACCAGCGCCGACCAGCCGGGAGCCAGGCTCAGCAGAGTGCTGAGGGATCCCTTGCCGAGGTAGAGCATCTCGAAGGAGCCGGTGCCGCCCTCCACCAGCATGTAGAGCTGCCAGACCACGTTGACGAGGGCCATCGCACCGAGCACCAGACCGCACACCACACCGGCCACCCGGGCCGGGCGCATCGGCGGGTCGCTGGGCGTGGCACGCGGCCACGGGCGCATACCGGCCAGCAGCACGATCCCGGCGGGGAGGGTCAGCAGGAACAGCAGGCCGCTGCTGATGAAGACACCGTCGAAGGTGTCGGTGGCCGTCTCGGCGTGCCGGAACCACCGGTTGGTGCTGGTGTGGTTGCCGACACTGACGAGGGCCTGCAGAGCGGTCGCGAAGGTGAACGTGGTGGCGACCGCGAGCATCCCGCCGGCCGCCCGGATCCCGGTGAACGCCGCCAGCGCCGCGATCAACTGCAGGAGGGCGAGGCCGAACTGGAGCGGGCCGATGACCTGGTTGACCCCGTCGGACCGCTGGAACGTCCACGACTCCCAGACGCCGTCGAGGCCGAACTCGCCGAGGTCGACGGCCAGCCAGTAGGCCGTGAAGAGGAAGAACAGCAGGCAGAACGCCCCGCCGGTGATGCGGGCGCCCTTGGCGAGCGCCATCGGTTGTGCCATGACGTCGGTGTCCCCCGTGGTGTCGTTGCTCGGCGAAGTCGTCGCCCGGCGAAGGAGCACGGTAGCAACGCGCCGCCGCCCGGTCTCCCGCACCCCGCGCTCCACGCCCCGCACTCCGCGCCCCGGAAGCGGACATGCCGGGCTCCCCGCCGGATATCGGCCGACGGGGAGCCCGGCGTGGACGTCAGTGATTACGGACGCCAGTGGTGATGGACGTCAGGGGTGATGGACGTCAGGGTTCGGACGTCAGTGGTTACGCGGGAAGCCCAGGTTGATCCCGCCGTCCGCCGGGTCGGGCCACCGGGTGGTGACGACCTTCCCCCGGGTGTAGAAGTGCACGCCGTCGTTGCCGTAGATGTGGTGATCGCCGAAGAGCGAGTCCTTCCAGCCGCCGAAGGAGTGGTAGCCGACCGGCACGGGGATCGGGACGTTCACGCCGACCATGCCCGCCTCGACCTCCAGCTGGAAGCGGCGGGCCGCGCCGCCGTCCCGGGTGAAGATCGCGGTGCCGTTGCCCCACGGCGAGCTGTTCATCAGCTCGATGGCCTGCTCGTACGTCTCCACACGGACGACCGACAGCACCGGGCCGAAGATCTCGTCGCGGTAGGCGTCCATCTCGGGTGTGACGTGGTCCAGCAGCGAGATGCCGATCCAGTGGCCGTCCTCGTACCCGTCGACGGTGAATCCGGTGCCGTCGATGACGACGTCGGCGCCCTGGGCCGCGGCACCGGTGACGTACGAGGCGACCTTGTCGCGGTGGGCCTTGGTGATCAGCGGGCCCATCTCGGACGCCGGGTCGTCGCCGGGGCCGATCCGCAGCTGGTCGGCGCGCTCCTTGATCTTGCCGATCAGCGGGTCGGCGGTCTCACCGACGGCGACGACGACGGAGATGGCCATGCAGCGCTCACCGGCCGAGCCGTACGCGGCGTTGATCGCGGAGTCCGCGGCCAGGTCCAGGTCGGCGTCCGGCAGCACCAGCATGTGGTTCTTGGCGCCGCCCAGCGCCTGCACCCGCTTGCCGTGCGCGGTACCCGTGGTGTGGATGTACCGGGCGATGGGGGTGGAGCCCACGAAGGAGACCGCGGCGACGTCCGGGTGCGTGAGGAGGGCGTCGACGGCCACCTTGTCACCGTTGACGATGTTCAGCACCCCGTCCGGCAGGCCCGCCTCGGCGGCCAGCTCGGCCAGCTTGAACGCGGCGCCGGGCACCTTCTCGCTCGGCTTGAGGACGAAGGTGTTACCGCAGGCGATGGCGAGGGGGAACATCCACATCGGCACCATCGCCGGGAAGTTGAACGGCGTGATACCGGCCACCACGCCCAGGGACTGCCGGATGGCGGCGACATCGACCCGGGTGGAGACCTGGGTGGACAGCTCGCCCTTGAGCTTCTCGGGGATGCCGCAGGCCAGCTCGATGATCTCCAGCCCGCGGGCGACCTCCCCGAGCGCGTCGGAGTGCACCTTGCCGTGCTCGGCGGTGATCAGCCGGGCGAGCTCCTCGCGGTGCGCGTCGACCAGCTCGCGGTACTTGAAGAGCACCGCGGTGCGCTTGGCCAGCGAGCTGGTGCCCCAGGTCCGGTACGCCTCCCGGGCCGCGCGGACGGCCGCGTCGACCTCCTCGGCCGACGCGAAGGCGACCTGCTTCTCCTGGGCGCCGGTGGCCGGGTTGTAGACCGGGCCGAAGTTGCCGGAGACACCCTCGACGGGCTTGCCGCCGATCCAGTGGCTGATGGTCTTCATTCTGGGGGCCTTTCTGGGGTGACGACTTCAGAGGTGACGACTTCAGAGGTGGCGGTCCCGGACGGGTCGGTGGGACCCGGACGGGGCAACGGGTCAGAGGTGGCGGCGGCGCCCGGCGGCGTACCGTTCGTACTCCTCACGGGCGGCGACCGCCGCCGGACGGGTCGCGGTCTCGGCAACAGGCACATCCCACCAGGCCTGGGCCTCCGGCGCGCCCGGCACAGTGTCAGCCGATTCGGTCTCGACATAGACACATGTGGGCCGGTTCGCGCCACGCGCCTCGGCGAGCGCGGCGCGCAGCTCGCCGACCGTGCCGGCGCGGAGGACGGCCATGCCCAGCGAGGCGGCGTTGGCGGCCAGGTCCACCGGCAGCGGCGCGCCGGTGTACGTACCGTCCCCGGCGCGGAAGCGGTACGCCGTGCCGAACCGTTCACCGCCGGTCTGCTCGGAGAGGCCTCCGATGGACGCATACCCATGGTTCTGGATGAGCACGATGTTGATATTGATGCCCTCCTGGACCGCGGTGACGATCTCGGTGGGGTTCATCAGGTACGTACCGTCGCCGACCAGCGCCCACACCGGCCGGTCCGGGGCGGCCATCCGCACGCCGATCGCGGCGGGGATCTCATAGCCCATGCAGGAGTATCCGTACTCCAGGTGGTACTGCCGACGGGACCGGGCGCGCCAGAGTTTGTGCAGGTCGCCGGGGAGTGACCCGGCCGCGTTGACGATCACGTCGGTGTCGTCGGCCAGGGCGTCCAGCGCACCGAGCACCTGCGTCTGGGACGGCCGCGCGGAGTCGTCGTCCGCCCCGTACGCGGCGTCCACCCGCCGCTCCCAGTCCGCCTTCGCCGCCGCGTAACCGGCCTCGTACTCCGCCGCGACGCGGTGGCCGGACAGCGCCATGGTGAGCGCTTCGAGCCCGGCGCGGGCGTCGGCGACCAGCGAGGCCGCACCCAGCTTGTGGGAGTCGAACGGGGCGATGTTGAGGTTGACGAAACGGACACCGGGCTCGGCGAACAGGGTCGCGGAGGCGGTGGTGAAGTCGGTGTAGCGGGTCCCGACGCCGATGATCAGGTCGGCCTCGCGGGCCAGCGCGTCGGCGGTCGCGGTGCCGGTGTGGCCGATCCCGCCGACGTCCGCGGGGTGGTCGTGGCGCAGCGAGCCCTTGCCCGCCTGGGTCGAGGCGACCGGGATGCCGGTGGTGTCGGCGAAGGCGCGCAGCGCGTCCTCCGCCTCGGAGTGGTGGACCCCGCCGCCCGCGATCAGCAGCGGCCGGCGGGCACCGCGGACGGCGCGGACGGCGGCGGCGAGCGCACCGGCGTCGGGGGCGGGCCGGGGGACGCGCCACACCCGGTCGGCGAAGAACTCCGCCGGCCAGTCGTACGCCTCGGCCTGCACGTCCTGCGGCAGCGCCAGGGTGACCGCGCCGGTGTCGACGGGGTCGGCGAGCACCCGCATCGCCTGCAGGGCGGCCGGGATCAGCGCCTCGGGGCGGGTGACCCGGTCGAAGTAGCGGGAGACCGGACGCAGCGCGTCGTTCACCGACACGTCGCCCGCGTACGGGACCTCCAGCTGCTGGAGGACCGGCTCCGCCGGCCGGGTGGCGAAGACGTCGCCGGGCAGCAGCAGCACCGGCAGGCGGTTGACGGTGGCCAGCGCGGCGCCGGTGACGAGGTTGGTGGCGCCGGGGCCGACGGAGGTGGTGACGGCCTGCGCGGAGAGCCGGTCGCACTGCCGGGCGTAGCCGACCGCGGCGTGCACCATGGCCTGTTCGTTACGGCCCTGGAGGTACGGCAGGGTGTCCGGGCCCGACTCCAGCAGGGCCTGGCCGAGGCCGGCGACGTTGCCGTGGCCGAAGATGCCCCAGCAGGCGGTGATCAGCCGGTGGCGCCTGCCGTCGCGCTCGGTGTACTGGTGACCCAGGAACTCGACCAGGGCCTGGGCGACGGTGAGCCGTCGAGTCGTCATCGGGCGTCTCCGGAAGGGGCGGTGGGGGCTTGGTAGAGGGGGAGGCGGGGGTCCACGGGCTGATCGGGCCAGGTGCCGCGGATCCAGGCATGGTCCGGGTGGTCGCAGATCAGCCACTGGCGTTCGTCCCCCGGCCCGGCCATCACGTTGAGGTAGTACATGGTGTGGCCGGGTGCGGCGATGGACGGGCCGTGCCAGCCGTCGGGGATCAGGACGGCGTCGCCGCTGCGCACCTCGGCGAGGACATCGGTGCCCCGGCCGTGCCCAGACGGGCTGACGCGCTGATACCCCACCCCGTCCGTGCCGTGCGCGGGCTCGATCTCGAAGTAGTAGATCTCCTCCAGCTCGCTCTCCTCCCCCGGGCGGCACTCGTCGTGCTTGTGCGGCGGGTAGGAGGACCAGTTGCCGCCGGGGGTGAGCACCTCGACGGCGATGAGCTTGTCGCACTCGAAGGCGTCCGCCGCCCCGAAGTTGTTGACCTGGCGGGAGCAGTTGCCCCTGCCGCGCAGCTCCACCGGGACGGACGACGCGGGCCCGTAACGGGCCGGCAGCCGCCGCTCGCAGCGCGCCCCGGTCAGCGCGAACCGGCCGCCCGCCCCGCTGGCGATCTGCACATGCGCGTCCCTCGGTACGTACGCGAAGTCCGTGACGCCGCGGAACACGCTCTCCCGTCCGGCCAGTTCGAAGGTCTCACCGCCGTCGGTCACGACCGTGCAGCCACCGGAGAGCGGCAGCACGATCCACTCGCTGTCGCCGGTGGCGAAGGAGTGGTGACCGCCGGCGGGCAGCTCCAGGACGTGGAGGGAGGAGTATCCCCAGCCGGCCCGCTCGGGATCGATGGAGACGGCGTACGGTCCGCCGTCCGCCTGCCCCGCCTTGACGTGGAAGTCGGTGAAGTTCATGTCCTCAGCACCCATAACTACAAGTCTCCTACTCACCACTGACAGTCATCGACGTCGGGTGATCAGCGGCCGTCGGTCCGGCGGTCACAGCAGGCCGACGGCGGTGTCCACGGCGGCCGCGACATCCCCGTCGGCGGGGTAGAGCAGGGAGCGCCCGACGACCAGCCCCTGCACGGTCGGCAGCCGCAGCGCCTTGTGCCACTTCTCGTAGGCGGCCTGCTGGTCCTGGACGGTGCTGCCGATGTCGCCGCCGAGCAGCACCGTGGGCAGGGTGGTGGTCTCGCAGACCCGCGCCATGGCCGCGGGGTCGTCGGTCACCGGCAGCTTGAGCCAGGTGTACGCGGAGGTGCCGCCGAGGCCGGAGGCGATGGCGACGGAGCGGGTGACGGCCTCGGGGCTGAGGTCGTTACGGACCTTGCCCTCTATCCGGGAGGAGAGGAACGGCTCGACGAAGACCGGGAGTTCCCGCTCGGCCATGGCGTCGATGGCGCGGGCGGTGGCCTCCAGCGTGGACAGCGACCCGGCGTCGTCGTAGTCGATGCGCAGCAGCAGCTTCCCCGCGTCGAACCCGAGCCGGGCGAGGTCCTGCGGCCGGTACCCGGTGAACCGGTCGTCCATCTCGAACGAGGCGCCCGCGATGCCGCCCCGGTTCATGGAGCCCATCACCACCTTGCCGTCGAGGGCGCCGAGCAGCAGCAGGTCCTCCAGGATGTCGGCGGTGGCCAGCACCCCGTCCACGCCGGGCCGGGACAGCGCCAGGACCAGGCGCTCCAGCAGATCGAGGCGGTTGGCCATGGCGAGCCGGCGGTCGCCGACGGCGAGCGCACCGCGGGCCGGATGGTCGGCGGCGATGATCATCAGCCGGCCGCTGTCGCCGATGAGCGGACGACGGGTGCGGCGGGCGGCGGCCTCCGCGACGGCTCCGGGCCGCCGGGCCCGCAGCGTCACGAGGTCACTGATCCGAGGGTTCAAGGCTCAACTCACCTTCTTGAGTGCACCGGTGGGGTGGGGGTGGTCAGCGACGGTCCGCGAGGAAGGCGTCGACCTCGTCCGCCGTGGGCATCGCGGACGAACAGGCGAGGCGGGAGGCGACGATGGCGCCGGCCGCGTTGGCGTAACGCATCATCGGCTCCAGGTCCCAGCCGGAGAGCAGGCCGTGGCACAGCGCCCCGCCGAACGAGTCCCCGGCGCCCAGCCCGTTGACGACCTCGACGGGCGTGGGCGGAACCTCGGCGACCCGCCCGTCACGGTGCACGGCCAGGACGCCCTTCGGCCCCTGCTTGATGACGGCCAGCTCCACGCCCAGCTCCAGCAGCGCCTGTGCGCAGGCCTTCGGCTCCCGCAGCCCGGTCGCCACCTCGGCCTCGTCCACATTGCCGACGGCCACGGTGGCGTACCGCAGCGCGGCTTCGTAGTACGGGCGGGCGGTGTCCATCGCCGCGGCGCCGGTCGCCCCGCCGTCCTTGGAGGCACCGCCCTCGCCGCCCCAGAACATCGGCCGCCAGTCGAGGTCGAAGACGGTCGGGCCCGCCTTGGCCCGGGCCTCCAGGGCGGCGAGGGTGGCGCCCCGGCTCGGCTCCTCGCACAGCCCCGTCCCGGTGATCCAGAAGATCCGCGCGGCCGCGATGGCGTCCCGGTCCAGTTCCTCCGGGTGGATGACCAGGTCGGGAGCCTTCGGCCGACGGTAGAAGTAGAGCGGGAAGTCGTCCGGCGGGAAGATCTCGCAGAAGGTGACCGGAGTCGGATACTCCTCGACCGGGCTCACCCAGCGGTCGTCCACGCCGAACTCGCGCAGCGCCTGATGGAGGTAGTCGCCGAACGGGTCATGCCCGGTGCGGCTGATGACGGCGGTGCGGCGCCCTAGGCGGGCGGCGGCGACCGCGACGTTGGTGGCCGAGCCCCCCAGGAACTTCCCGAACGTCTCCACCTGCGCCAGCGGCACGCCGGTCTGCAGCGGATAGATATCCACTCCGATACGGCCCATGGTGATCAGGTCGTACGGCTCGGTCATATACGCCCCTTCGGGTCGGCCGATGGTGGGGGTATCCCCCGGAGGATGGTCCGTCGAAGGCTTCCGCCCTGGGGAAAGGTCTAACGCCGACCATCAACCCCTGTCAACAGTTTGTCCTTACATTCTGACGTCACCATCCGACGCCGCCACCGGCCGTCGCCGCCCGCCCCGATCGCGACAAAGTCCTTAAGTCCTTATGTCAGGACGAAGTCTTGACACTCCCCGGGGCGGCAGACAGGCTGTGCCCACCAACCCAGCACAGCGCCTCCCGGTCACCGTCGACCGGCGAGAGGAGAGCCGCAGCATGTCTCTGCCCCATGCCGCCCCGCCCGCCCTGGACCGCATTCGCGTCGGCTCCGCCCCCGACTCGTGGGGCGTATGGTTCCCGGACGACGACCAGCAGGTCCCCTGGCAGCGGTTCCTGGACGAGGTCACCGAGGCCGGATACGAGTGGATCGAACTCGGGCCGTACGGCTACCTGCCCACCGACCCCGCCGTCCTGCACGACGAGATCGCCCGCCGCGGCCTGAAGGTCTCGGCCGGCACGATCTTCACCTCGATGCACCACGGCCCGTCCGTATGGGACAAGACCTGGGCGCAGGTCTCGGAGGTCGCCACCCTCACCCAGGCCATGGGCGCCAAGCACCTGGTCGTCATCCCCTCCTTCTGGCGCGACGACAAGACCGCCGAGGAGATCGAGCCGCGCGAGCTCACCATCGAGCAGTGGAAGCACCTGACCACCGGCATGGAGCGGCTGGGCACGCGCGTACAGGACGAGTTCGGGCTGGAGATCGTCGTCCACCCGCACGCGGACACCCACATCGACACCGAGGAGCACGTCGAGCGGTTCCTGCACGTGACCGACCCCGGCCTGGTCAACCTCTGCCTGGACACCGGGCATTACGCGTACTGCGGCGGCGACAGCGTCAAGCTGATCCGCACCTACGGTGAGCGGATCGGCTATCTGCACCTCAAGCAGGTCGACCCGGACATCCTCCGCGATGTCGTCGCCAAGGGCACGCCGTTCGGCCCGGCCGTCCGGCAGGGCGTGATGTGCGAACCGCCGCTCGGGGTGCCCGCGCTGCCGCCCGTACTGGAGGCCGCACAGCAGCTGGACGTCGACCTCTTCGCCATCGTCGAGCAGGACATGTACCCCTGCCCGCCCGACCAGCCGCTCCCCATCGCCGAGCGCACCCGCCGCTTCCTGCGCTCCTGCGGCGCCTGAGCCGACCCCTCCCTCCCCCTCAGCCAACACCCCCACGCAACAAGGAGATACCGGACATGAGCCTGAAGGGAACCCTCGGCGTCGCCGTCATCGGGACCGGGCGGATGGGCGCCGACCACGTGCGCCGGATCAACGAGGTGATCAGCGGGGCACGGGTGGCGGCGGTCGCCGACATCGACGCCGACCGGGCGGAGGCCGTCGCCGCAGGGATCGAGGACTGTACGCCCTGCACCGACCCGGCCGCCGCGATGGCCGACCCGGCCGTGGACGCCGTACTGATCGCCTCCCCCGGACCGGCCCACGAGGCCGCCCTGCTCACCGCCTTCGAGCGCGATCTGCCCGTGCTGTGCGAAAAACCGCTGACCCCCGACGCGGCGTCGGCGCTGCGGGTGCTGCGCGCCGAGGAAGCACTCGGCCACCGGCGCGTCCAGGTCGGCTTCATGCGGCGCTACGACTCCGGATACCTGAAGCTCAAGTCCCTTCTGGACGCCGGGACCTACGGACGGACGCTGATGCTGCACAACAAGCACCGCAGCCCCGCCACCCCGCCCGGCTTCACCAACGCCATGCTCGTCAACGACTCGGTCGTCCACGAGATCGACACCACCCGCTGGCTGCTGGACGAGGAGATCACGGCGGTGCGGGTGCTGCGGCCGGCACCCAGCGGCAACGCCCCCGAGGGGCTGAGCGACCCGCAGCTGTTCCTCTTCGAGACCGCCGCCGGGCAGGTCGTGGACACCGAGCTCTTCCAGAACTGCTCCTTCGGCTACCAGGTCGGCTGCGAGGCGGTCGGCGAGCGCGGCACCGCCCGCATCGGCGACGACCACGGAGTGTTCGTCAACTCCGCCGGACAGTGGGGCGGTTCGATCACCCCCGGTTTCGTGGAGCGCTTCGAGGAGGCGTACGACCGGCAGGTGCAGCGCTGGGTGGACGCCACCCGGCGCGGCGAGGTCGAGGGCCCGAGCTGCTGGGACGGCTATGCGGCGGCCGCGGTGTGCGAGGCGGGGGTGCGCGCCCAGGAGAGCGGTGAGCGGGTCACGGTCGAGCTGGTCGAGCGGCCGGACCTGTACCGGAGCCGGGGCTGACGATGGCTGCCCCGACCAGCCAGGAGGCGTCCGCCCGCCCGCGTATCGGTCCGCAGGCCCCCGGCGCCAAGCGCTTCATCGTCGGCATCGCCGCCATCGCCGCACTCGGCGGCGCCCTCTTCGGCTACGACACCGGAGTGATATCCGGCGCTCTCCCCTTCATGGAGGCCCACTTCGGGCTCACCTCCCTGGGCGAGGGCATCATCACCAGCGCACTGCTGATCGGTGCCGCCTTCGGGTCCCTGGCCGGCGGCCGGATGTCCGATGCGCTGGGGCGGCGCAACTCCCTGCTGTGGGCGGGTGCGGTGTTCATCGGCGGCGCGGTGGCCGTGGCGGTCTCGCCCACCGTCCCGTTCATGACGATGGCGCGCTTCGTGCTCGGCCTCGCCGTCGGCAGCGCCTCCGTGATCACCCCGCTCTACCTCTCCGAGATCGCCCCTCCGCACATCCGCGGCCGGCTGGTGTCCTTCAACTCGCTGATGATCGTCAGCGGCCAGCTGCTCGCCTACCTCGTCAACGCGGCCCTGGCGCACTGGGAGGCCTGGCGCTGGATGCTGGGCCTGGCGGCGCTCCCCGCGGTGGCGCTGTTCATCGGCCTCTTCTTCCTTCCCGACACGCCTCGCTGGTACATCAGCAAGGGGCGGCAGGACGAGGCCGGGCGCGTGCTGCGCCGTACGCTGCCGGCCGAGGACGTACCCGCCGAGCTGGCCCGTATCGACCACGCCCGTGGCCTGGAGGCGGACGCGCAGCGCGGCGCATGGCGGCAGCTGCGCACACCGTGGGTACGGCGGTTGCTGCTGGTCGGCATCGGTCTGGCGGCCGTCCAGCAGATCACCGGCGTCAACGCCGTGGTGTACTTCGCACCCAAGATCCTGGCCTCGACGGGGCTGGGTACCAGCGCCTCGATCACCGCCACCATCGCCGTGGGCGCGGTCTCGGTCCTCGCCACCGCGATCGGGATGTCCTTGATCGACCGGGTCGGGCGGCGGCCGATGCTGATCGCGGGGCTGGCCGGGATGGCCGTCTCGCTCGCGCTGCTCGGCGCGTCGTTCCACCTCCCGCACTCCACCGCCGTCAGTGTTCTCGTCCTCGTCCTGATGGTGCTGTACATGGCGTTCATGCAGGGCACGCTGAACACGGGCGTATGGCTGCTGCTCGCCGAGATGTTCCCGCTGACGGTGCGCGGGCTGGCCATGGGCGCCGCGGTGTTCGTGATGTGGATGGTCAACTTCGCGGTCGCGCTGGTCTTCCCGGTGCTGCTGGACGCGGTCGGGGCGAGTACGACCTTCTGGTGCTTCGGCGTGATGTGCGTACTGTCCCTGGCCTTCTGCAAGCGGTACGCGCCGGAGACGAAGGGGCTGGCGCTGGAGGATCTGGAACAGGAGCTGCGGAGGGCGGCCGGGGCGGGCCGGGCGGACGACTGACCGGCCGGCCGTGCGTTCACCTCCTGTCACAGCTGTCCGCTCCCCATCACGGCTGTCACGGTCAGGCGAGCCTTCCGTCACAGCCGGTCAACAGCCCCTCCCTCATGGTCACTCAGCGTCGTTGTCCGGGCACAGGCTGAGTGCTCCCCTGTCCATGGAGGTGACAGAGATGACCGACCGCAGGCTCTGGTCGTACAAGGAGATCGCCGCACACATCCAGGTGCAGCCGGACACCGTGCGCTCGTACCGCAAGCACGGGCTGCTGCCGGAACCGGACCTGGTGGAGGGCGGAAGACCGTACTGGTTCGCCGACACCGTCAGAACATGGGTGGCCCAGCGGCCCGGCGCACGTGGCCGGCGCTGAAGCCGCCCGAAGCTGAAGCCGCCTGAACGGGCTCCGGGCCCCGGCGTCCGCTCCGGCGCCGGGGCCCGGGCGTGCCCGCCCCCCCTGTGGACCCGGTGATGCCCTCCCGCCACGGCTCTACGATCGTGGTATGTCCCAGGAAATACGGGCCGCAGCGCCCGCCCGGATCGCGGTCATCGGCGCCGGCGCGATCGGCGGCTACACCGCCGCACTCGCCCACTGGGCCGGCCTCGACGTCACCCTCTGCGTGCGCAGCCCGCTGGACGGCCTCCGCGTCGAGAGCGGCAGCGAGGTCCGGACCGCGGCGGTACGTATCGTCAGCGACCCGGCTCAGGTGACACCGGTGGACTGGGTGCTGCTGACCACGAAGGCGCAGGACACCGCGGGCGCCGAAGGCTGGCTGCGGCGGCTGTGCGGTCCGGGCACGGCGGTCGCGGTCCTGCAGAACGGTATCCACCAGGAGGAACGCGTCGCCCCGTTCGTACCCGAGGGCACCCCGGTCCTTCCCACGGCCGTCTACATCTCGGCGGAGCGCGTGGCGCCCGGCCGGATCCGCCACCACGTCGCCAGTGAACTCCACGTCCCCGCAGGGGCGTTGGCGGACCGCTTCGCGGCACTGCTGGACGGTACCGGCCTGCGGGTGCACCGCGCCCAGAACTTCGCGACGACGGCCTGGCGCAAGCTGTTCACCAACATCGCGGCCAACCCGATCACCGCCCTCCTCCAGCAGCGGATAGGGATCTTCGCCGACCCGGAGATGGCCGCGCTCACCCGCGATCTGCTGCGCGAGGCCGCCGCCGTGGCGCGGGCGGAGGGTGCGGACATCGGCGAGGAGGACGTCTCCAGGACGCTGGAGCTGTACGCCCAGGCGCCTCCGGACGGCGGTTCCTCGATGCTCTACGACCGTCTCGCGGGCCGTCCGATGGAGCATGAGTTCATCACCGGGGCGGTGGTACGGGCGGGTGACCGGCACGGCATCGCCACCCCGTTGAACCGGATGCTGCTGACGCTGTTGCGGGCGGTGGACCGCGAGCTGCGGGGCGGGCAGGCGGCGTAGGGCACGTCCGGTCAGGCCGGGGGCGCGGTCGAGCCCCTGATCTCCAGTTCCGGGGCGACGCGTTGACGGACGGCGGGGGCGTCGGGGCGCTCCATACGGTCCAGGAGGCAGCGCGCCGCGCGGCGGCCGACCTCGTAGCTGGCGTTGTCGACCGAGGTCAGCCAGAGGTGCCGGATACGGGCGAGGTAGGTGTTGTCGTAGCCGACGAGGGAGAGGCCGGCGGGCACGTCCAGGCCCAGTTCCTGCGCGGCGGAGAGCGCGCCGACGCAGGAGATGTCGTTGAACGCGAAGACCGCGGTGGGGCGTCGAGCGCCGCCTGAGCCATCGGGCGAGGGGTTCGGGGGCGCGGTGAGCAGCCGGACCGCGGCGCGGTAGCCGCCCTCCTCCGTCCCGTCACCGTTCTCCACCACGGCCTCCGCCGCCAGGCCGTGGGCCCGTACGGCGGCCTCGAAGCCGCGCCGGCGCAGCTCACCGACCAGGCCCTGACCGGCGATATGGGCGATCCGGCGGTGGCCGAGGGCGATGAGGTGCTCGGTGGCGAGGCGGGCGCCGCGCTCGTCGTCGTTGGCGACGATGTCGGCGTGCGGCAACCGGGGTTCATGGTTGCCCGCGATGACCGTCGGCAGCCGCTCGGCGACCTCGGCGAGCCCGTCGGTGTCGGGGAGCATGCCGACGACGACCAGGCCGTCGACGCGCAGCTCCTGGAACGTCCGGGCGAAATCCTGTCCGGCCCGCCGGTCGAGCCGGCCGTCGGCCATCAGCATGCGGAGCCCGTGCGCCTGGAGCACCGAGCCGAGGCCGTCGAGGAGCTCGACGAACCAGGGGTTGCGCATGTCGTTCAGCAGTACGCCGACGGTGTGCGTGCGCCGCGCGACCAGGCTCCGGGCCGCGGCGTTCGGCCGGTAGCCCAGCTCGTCGATGGCGTCCAGAACGGCCTGCCGCTTGGCGTCACTGACCCGTGGCGAGCCCTGGAGCACGAGGGAGACCAGCGATTTGGAGACCCCGGCACGCTCGGCGACGCCACGGATCGTCGGGGGCCGCGCCACAGCGCCCAGCCGCTCGCCGGCCGGACCAGCCGAAGCGGCCGAACCATTGGACCGTTCCATGGGCGGGAATCCTTCCATCGGCGCAGGTCGACGTCAACGCCCGTCTCCACGCACGTCCCGCTCTCCGCATAAGGGTTGACATGCCGACATCCGGACATGCAGGGTTCCCGGGAAAGCGGAGCTTTGGACCGTTCCAATCATTCCCGCCCGCCTTCCCCTGCCGCTCCCAGGAGGGCAGGACGGCCCCCTCTCCGCCCTCCTCTCACCTCCCCTCCCCTCTCCGTCCCCTCCCCCGGAAGGACCGAGTATGAAGATCGGCCTCATCGGCACCGGGCGCATCGGCGCGTTCCACACCCGGACCCTCCAGAGCATCCAGGGCGTCACCGATCTCGTGGTGGCCGATACCGACACCGTGCGCGCCGCCTCGCTGGCGGACACCCTCGGCGTACGGGCCGCCGCGAGCATCGAGGCGCTGTACGCGGAGCGCCTGGACGGCGTGGTGATCACCGCCGCGACCAGCGCGCACGCCACGCTGATCCACCAGGCCCTGGATGCCGGGGTACCGGTCTTCTGCGAAAAGCCGGTCGCCCTGGACGTACCCGGCACCATCGCCGTCGCGGAACGGGCGCGGGCGGGCACCGTGCCGGTGCAGATCGGCTTCCAGCGCCGCTTCGACGCCGGATACCGCGCCGCCCGTGCGGCCCTGCGGTCGGGCGAACTGGGCTGGCTGCACACCCTGCGCGCCTGCACCAGCGACCGGACCCCGCCGCCGCCGGCCTTCCTCCCCACCTCCGGCGGGCTGTTCCGGGACTGTTCCATCCACGACTTCGACATCCTGCGCTGGCTGACCGGCCGCGAGGTGGTCTCGGTCTACGCCCAGGGCGGCAACCGTGGTGCGCCCTTCTTCGCCGAGGCCGACGATGTGGACACCTGCGCGGCGCTGCTGCGCTTCGACGACGACACCCTGGCGACCGTTACCGCGACGCGTTACAACGGGGCGGGCCACGATGTGCGGCTGGAGGTCTGCGGCTCCGAGGGCGCGCGCTT
>NZ_BBUY01000006.1:210101-217905 GCF_001590865.1 Streptomyces sp. NBRC 110611 | reverse complement strand
GCGCCGCCCGTGCGGCCCTGCGGTCGGGCGAACTGGGCTGGCTGCACACCCTGCGCGCCTGCACCAGCGACCGGACCCCGCCGCCGCCGGCCTTCCTCCCCACCTCCGGCGGGCTGTTCCGGGACTGTTCCATCCACGACTTCGACATCCTGCGCTGGCTGACCGGCCGCGAGGTGGTCTCGGTCTACGCCCAGGGCGGCAACCGTGGTGCGCCCTTCTTCGCCGAGGCCGACGATGTGGACACCTGCGCGGCGCTGCTGCGCTTCGACGACGACACCCTGGCGACCGTTACCGCGACGCGTTACAACGGGGCGGGCCACGATGTGCGGCTGGAGGTCTGCGGCTCCGAGGGCGCGCGCTTCGTCGGCCTCGACGACCGGGCCCCGCTGCCGTCCGCGGAACCGGAGCCGCGGCTGTCCTGGCGGCGGGCGGCCGACCCGTACGCCACCTTCATGGAGCGCTTCCACGACGCCTACGTCACCGAGCTGGGCGCCTTCATCGAGGTCGCCGCCGGTCGCGCACCGAGCCCGTGCACACCGGCGGAGGCGCTGGAGGCGCTCTACGTGGCCGAGGCCTGCGAGCGCTCGCGCCGGACCGGCGCACCGGTCGCGGTCGCCGACGTCCGCGCCGCTCCTGGCGCGCCCGGCGGCGGCTCGCCCACTGGATGACGCTGCCGACGGCGGCCACCGCGCAGGAGACGCCCAGGCCGACGCCGGCGGCGTGCAGCGGGTGGCCCGCGGTGGCGCTGCCGAGGTAGCCCAGGCCGACCGAGTACGTGGCCCAGGTCAGTTCGGCGATTGCGGCGCCGAGCGCGTACTTGCGCGGCGGATAGCGCAGAATCCCGGACGCCAGCGCCCCCGCGATCCGGCCGCTCGGCAGGAACCGTACGGCGATCACGAACGGCACGCCGTAGCGTTCGATCCGCTGCGAGGTCCACTCCAGCAGCGCCCGGCGGCGGGGGCTGCGCCGCAGCCAGGCGCGTAC
Organism: Streptomyces sp. NBRC 110611; assembly: GCF_001590865.1. Classification (GTDB taxonomy): domain Bacteria; phylum Actinomycetota; class Actinomycetes; order Streptomycetales; family Streptomycetaceae; genus Streptomyces. The sequence goes on along the minus strand of NZ_BBUY01000006.1, from coordinate 216,921 downwards.
CGGCCCGCCGAACCGTCGCGCGGCGACGTACATCAGCAGGTCCCCGAGCAGGGCGCTGCCCGCGACGGCCAGGAGGACCAGCGGGAGGAACAGCTCCCCACGGGAGGCGAGCACACCGGCCGAGACGAGCAGGCCGGAGTTCGGGACCAGCGGGGGCAGGGTCGTGAGCACCAGCAGGCCGTAGAGGGCGAGTACGTCCATCCGGCCGCCTCCTCGGATCCGCCCCCGAGTCCGTACCCCCAAGGCTGACGCGCGCTGCGGCGCTCGGCAAACGTCATGGGCGTGGCGAGGGCTGGATCGATACCCCCTAGGGGTATAAAGTTGGCCCGGCACCACATCGGCACCACATCGGCACGACATCGGCACCACAAGGAGAATCCCCCATGACCGAGAACGGCTCCTGCTGCACCCCGGAAGGCTCCTGCGACTCCGGCGGCACCGACATCCAGGCCGGCGAGGTGACCACCACGTACCGGGTCACCGGCATGACCTGCAGCCATTGCGAGGGGGCGGTGTCGTCCGAGATCGGCGAGATCGACGGCGTCAGCTCGGTCCAGGCAGCCGCGGCCACCGGCCTGGTGACCGTCACGTCCGAGGCGCCGCTGGACGAAGAGGCCGTACGCGCGGCCGTCGACGAGGCCGGTTATGAGCTTGCGGGGCAGGCGACCTGAGTCACGGCCCGACCCTCCGGACAGGCGCAGGTCGAGCCGGCCACCCGTGGCCGCGCGGCCTGCGCCGCGCCGTCACTGTGACGACTTGCGACCACAGGTGACGGCTTGCGACCAGAGGCCTTCACGGGACCTTTACAACCGTCACAACATCAACGCACCGGGGCACAATACTCATACCTCGGAGCATCAATCTCCAGATCGCACCCCTTGACCGCATTCACCCCCATATGGCAAGAGACTCAGATCACACTCATCGGAACGTAACCATTGAGGGGGGTCGCGAGTCTAACCGGGCAGTGCAGGCACCCCGGCGGGGCCTGCACGGCCACGGTCGTGCTGATCTTGGGGGATCATGCCCGGCCACGCGTAGCCGGGGCGACGTGCCCGGGGAGCTTTGAGCGGCCCTCCCGATGTGCGCGTCCCGGCAGTTCGCGGTGCACCCGAAGCGCCCGGACGGATCCCGTGGGGGGAATCCAACCGGGGAAATGGGAAGCGCCCCGCACTCTGGACCCGTGGGGGGATCCGGAGGCGGGGCGCTTTCGTTTGCGCCAGGTGTCAGCGCTGCTCGACCGGCACGAAGTCGCGCTCGACGACGCCGGTGTAGATCTGCCGCGGGCGGCCGATACGGGAACCGGGCTCCTTGATCATCTCGTGCCACTGGGCGATCCAGCCGGGCAGCCGGCCGAGCGCGAAGAGCACGGTGAACATCTCGGTCGGGAAGCCCATGGCCCGGTAGATCAGGCCGGTGTAGAAGTCGACGTTCGGGTAGAGCTTGCGCGAGACGAAGTAGTCGTCGGAGAGCGCGTGCTCCTCCAGCTTGAGGGCGATGTCCAGCAGCTCGTCGGACTTGCCGAGCGCGGAGAGGACATCGTGCGCCGCCGCCTTGATGATCTTCGCCCGGGGGTCGAAGTTCTTGTAGACGCGGTGCCCGAAGCCCATCAGCTTCACGCCGTCTTCCTTGTTCTTCACCTTGCGGATGAAGGCGTCGACGTCGCCGCCGTCGCGCTGGATGCGCTCCAGCATCTCCAGCACGGACTGGTTGGCGCCACCGTGCAGGGGGCCCCACAGGGCGTTGATGCCGGCCGAGATCGAGGCGAAGAGGTTCGCCTGCGAGGAGCCGACCAGGCGCACCGTCGACGTGGAGCAGTTCTGCTCGTGGTCGGCGTGCAGGATCAGCAGCTTGTCCAGGGCGCTGACCACGACCGGGTCGAGCTCGTACTCGGCGGCGGGCACCGAGAAGGTCATCCGCAGGAAGTTCTCGACGTAGCCGAGGTCGTTGCGCGGGTAGACGACCGGGTGGCCGACGGACTTCTTGTACGCGTACGCCGCGATCGTCGGCAGCTTGGCCAGCAGCCGGATCGTGGAGATGTGGCGCTGCTGGTCGTCGAACGGGTTGTGGCTGTCCTGGTAGAAGGTCGACAGCGCGCTGACGACCGACGACAGCATCGCCATCGGGTGGGCGTCCCGGGGGAAGCCGTCGAAGAACCGCTTGACGTCCTCGTGGAGCAGGGTGTGGTACGTGATGTCCTGCTTGAAGTTCGCCAGCTCATCGACGGTGGGCAGCTCGCCGTTGATGAGGAGGTACGCGGTCTCGACGAACGTGCTGCGCTCCGCGAGCTGCTCGATCGGGTATCCGCGGTAGCGAAGGATGCCCTGCTCGCCGTCGAGATAGGTGATCGCGGATTTATACGCCGCGGTGTTGCCGTAACCGGAGTCCAGGGTCACCAGACCGGTCTCGGCGCGCAGCTTCGAGATATCGAAGCCCTGGTCGCCAACGGTGCTCTCGACGATCGGGTAGCTGTATTCGCCGTCCCCGTAACGCAGTACTACAGAGTTGTCGCTCACGTCATCCCTCACCGACGTTGTGCCTCTTCTTCGAGGTGCCCTGACTGCCTATACCTTCCCCCATTTGGACCTTGGATGTGCACTCGGGGTCGGCCATAGGGCCTCATCGCGGCACTCAGTGCCGCGTAAGTGTCCCATCCTGCTCCGCTTCGCCCCGATTACGAAAGAGGAGTCACCTCACATCGCCCCGGCGAGCCGGTGAGCCAGCGCCGTACACCGCCGACCGGCGGAAACCGTGCGGACGGCCTGACCCAGGGCCCTGCGGGAGCCGACCAGGACGACCAGGCGCTTCGCCCGGGTGACGGCGGTATACAGCAGATTGCGCTGCAGCATCATCCAGGCGCTCGTGGTGACCGGAATCACCACCGCTGGATACTCACTACCCTGCGAGCGATGGATCGTCACGGCATAGGCGTGCGCGAGTTCGTCGAGTTCGTCGAAGTCGTAGGGGACCTCCTCATCCTCGTCGGTGCGGACGGTCAGCCGCTGCTCCTCCGGGTCCAGGGAGGTGACCACACCGACCGTGCCGTTGAAGACTCCGTTGCGGCCTTTTTCGTAGTTGTTCCTGATCTGGGTGACCTTGTCGCCGACGCGGAAGACCCGGCCGCCGAAGCGGCGCTCGGGCACATCGGGGCGGGCCGGGGTGACCGCCTGCTGGAGCAGCCCGTTCAGGGCACCGGCACCGGCCGGACCGCGGTGCATCGGGGTCAGCACCTGGACGTCCCGGCGCGGGTCGAGGCCGAACTTCGCCGGGATCCGGCGGGCCGCGACATCGACGGCCAGCCGTCCGGCCTCTTCATTGTCCTCCTCCGCGAACAGGAAGAAATCGGTCAGCCCGCTGGTCAGGGGCGGGGTGCCGGAGTTGATCCGGTGGGCGTTGGTGACCACTCCGGACTGCTGGGCCTGCCGGAAGATCCGGGTCAGCCGCACCGCCGGCACCGGGCCGGATTCGGCCAGCAGGTCCCGCAGCACCTCGCCGGCGCCGACGGACGGCAGCTGGTCGACGTCCCCCACCAGCAGCAGATGGGCGCCCGGCGGCACCGCCTTGACGAGCTTGTTGGCCAGCAGGAGATCCAGCATGGACGCCTCGTCGACGACCACCAGATCGGCGTCCAGCGGCCGGTCGGCGTCGTAGGCGGCGTCCCCGCCGGGCTTGAGCTCCAGGAGGCGGTGGACCGTGGACGCCTCCGTCCCGGTGAGTTCCGAGAGTCGCTTGGCCGCCCGGCCCGTAGGCGCCGCCAGCACCACCTTGGCCTTCTTTGCGCGGGCCAGCTCGACGATGGACCGGACCGTGAAGGACTTACCGCAGCCGGGCCCGCCCGTGAGCACCGCGACCTTCCGCGTCAGCGCCAGCCGCACCGCCTCCCGCTGCTCGGGGGCCAGCTCGGCGCCCGTACGCCGCGCCAGCCAGGCCAGCGCCCGGTCCCAGTCGACATCCCGGAACGCCGGCATCCGGTCCTCGTCCGTCCGCAGCAGCCGGGTCAGCCGCCCGGCGAGCGAGATCTCGGCGCGGTGGAACGGCACCAGATAGACGGCGGTGACCGGCACGCCGTCCTCCCCGCCCGGCACCTTCTCCCGGACCACGCCCTCCGGGTCCGCGGCCAGCTCTCCCAGACAGTCGATGACCAGGCCCGTGTCCACCTGGAGCAACTTCACCGCGTCCGCGATCAGTTGCTCCTCGGGCAGGAAGCAGTGGCCCTGGTCGGTGGACTGCGACAGGGCGTACTGCAGGCCCGCCTTGACGCGGTCGGGGCTGTCGTGCGGGATGCCGACCGACTGGGCGATGCGGTCGGCGGTCAGGAAGCCGATGCCCCAGACGTCGGCGGCGAGTCGGTAGGGCTCGTTCCTGACGACCGAGATCGAGGCGTCGCCGTACTTCTTGTAGATCCGCACCGCGATCGACGTCGACACCTCGACGCTCTGGAGGAAGAGCATCACCTCCTTGATCGCCTTCTGCTCCTCCCAGGCGTCGGCGATCTTCTTGGTGCGCTTGGGGCCGAGGCCGGGGACCTCGATGAGCCGCTTCGGCTCCTCCTCGATGACCGTCAGGGTCTCCACGCCGAAGTGCTGGGTGATGCGGTCGGCGAAGACCGGCCCGATCCCCTTGACCAGGCCGGAGCCGAGGTAGCGGCGAATCCCCTGGACCGTGGCGGGCAGGACGGTCGTGTAGTTCTCGACGGTGAACTGCTTGCCGTACTGCGGATGCGAGCCCCAACGGCCCTCCATCCGCAGGGACTCGCCCACCTGGGCCCCCAGCAGCGCCCCGACGACGGTCAGCAGGTCGCCGGCGCCACGGCCGGTGTCGACGCGCGCGACCGTATAGCCGTTCTCCTCATTGGCGTAGGTGATCCGCTCGAGGACCCCTTCCACCACTGCTGGGTTGACCATGCCCCGACCGTACCGCCGGGGTCCGACAGTGCGGATGCCGGTGACACCTCGAGGGGCCCGTCCGATGGCCGGGCCCCTCGATTCCCCCCCATGCCGGTCCCGGACCCCCCGGATCCCCCCGGACCCTCCCCTGCCGGGACCAGCGTCAGCTATGACTACGGGCGGCCACCAACGGTTGCACGCTTCCGCAGAGTTATTTCCCCGTCACCGGATGTGCGAATTCCGTTCACCGGCCGACGTGGGTCCGGAAGCGTCGCACGACCTCGGCCAGCACCTCGGCGCCGTCCCGCGCCCACAGCGCCGGACGGAAGATCTCCACCTCGATCGGCCCCCGGTAGCCGGCCGCGTCCACCCGCTCCCGGAACCACCGCAGATCCACCGCCCCGTCCCCCAGCTGCCCGCGCCCCAGGAGGGCCCCCTCGGGCAGCGGGGTCACCCAGTCGGCGAGCTGGAACGCGGCGATGCGGGCGGCGCCGGCCCGGTCGATCTGGGCGCCGACCGTGTCGTCCCACCACAGGTGATAGGTGTCCACGACGACGCCCACCTGGCCGGCCGGGAACCGCTCGGCGATGTCCAGCGCCTGTGCGAGCGTGGAGACCACACAGCGGTCCGCCGCGTACATGGGGTGCAGCGGTTCGACCGCCAGCCGTACGCCCCGCTCGCCGGCGTACGGCGCCAACTCGCGCAGCGCGTCCGCGATCCGCTCCCGGGCACCGGGCAGGTCCCGGCTGCCGGGCGGCAGCCCTCCGGAGACCAGCACCAGGGTGTCCGTCCCCAGGGCGGCCGCCTCGTCGACCGCCGCCCGGTTGTCGGCCAGCGCCGCCGCCCGCTCTCCGGGGTCCGGAGCCGTGAGGAACCCGCCCCGGCACAGGCTGGTGACCCGCAGCCCGGCATCCCGTACGAGCCGGGCGGCGGCGGCCACCCCGTACTCCTGCACCGGCCCGCGCCACAGTCCCACGCCACCCACGCCCGCCCGCGCACAGCCGTCGGCCAGTTCCGGCAGCGACCACTGTCTGACGGTCTGCTGATTGAGACTCAGGCGAGCGAGGAGGGCGGCGGTGGCGGTGCGGTCGGTCATGAGGTTCCGTCCGTGATCATGTCCTCGGCGCCGTGGACCGCGAGCAGGCCGCGCATCCGCGCCGCGGCCAGCTCCCGGTCCGGGAACAGGCCGAGCCCGTCGGCCAGTTCGTACGCGCGGCGGAGATGCGGCAGGGAGCGGGCCGACTGGAGGCCGCCCACCATGGTGAAGTGGTCCTGCTGGCCCGCCAGCCAGGCGAGCAGGACCACCCCGGTCTTGTAGTAGCGGGTGGGCGCCTGGAAGAGGTGGCGGGCGAGCGGGACGGTCGGGTCCAGGAGGGCGCGGAACCCGGACGTGTCCCCGGCGTCGAGGCGGCGGACGGCCCCGGCGGCCAACGGGGCGAGCGGGTCGAAGACGCCCAGCAGGGCGTGGCTGAAGCCGTGGTCGTCGCCCGCGATCAGCTCGGGGTAGTGGAAGTCGTCGCCCGTATAGCAGCGCACGCCCGGTGGCAGCCTCCGGCGCAGCCGCACTTCGTGGCCGGCGTCCAGGAGGGAGACCTTGACGCCGTCCACCTTGTCCGGGTGCGCGGCGATGATCCGCAGGAACGTCTCGGTGGCGCCGTCGAGTTCGGCGCTGCCCCAGTAGCCGCGCAACGCCGGGTCGAAGAGCGGGCCGAGCCAGTGCAGGATCACCGGGCGGGCGGTCTGGCGCAGGAGGTGACCGTAGAGCTCGTGGTAGTCGTGCGGTCCGGTGGCGGCCGCGGCGAGCTGGCGGGACGCCAGCAGAACCGGCCGGGCACCGGCGTCCTCGACCAGCCCGAGCTGCTCCTCGTAGGCCGCCCGGACGTCCGCCAAGGAGGCCCCCCGGGGCGGCAGTTGGTCGGTGCCCGCCCCACAGG
>NZ_BBUY01000006.1:186366-209945 GCF_001590865.1 Streptomyces sp. NBRC 110611 | reverse complement strand
CGGGCGGTCTGGCGCAGGAGGTGACCGTAGAGCTCGTGGTAGTCGTGCGGTCCGGTGGCGGCCGCGGCGAGCTGGCGGGACGCCAGCAGAACCGGCCGGGCACCGGCGTCCTCGACCAGCCCGAGCTGCTCCTCGTAGGCCGCCCGGACGTCCGCCAAGGAGGCCCCCCGGGGCGGCAGTTGGTCGGTGCCCGCCCCACAGGCGAGCAGGCCGCCGACCGCCCGGGCCTCGGCGGCGGAGCGCCGGATCAGCTCGGCGGCGCCGTTCCAGTCCAGGCCCATACCGCGCTGTGCGGTGTCCATCGCCTCGGCCACGCCCAGGCCGTGCGCCCACAGGTGGTGCCGGAAGGCGAGGGTGGCGTCCCAGTCGAGGACGGCCGGACCGTCCGGCCCGGTGTCGGCGCGCGGATCGGCGACCACATGGGCGGCGGCGAAGACCGTACGGGAGCGCAGCGGGGGCAGTGGGGCGCTCACCGGGGCAGCTCCGGTACGTCCAGGCGCCGGCCCTCGGCGGACGACCTGCGGCCGAGCTCGGCCAGCTGGACGCCCCGGGCGCCCGCCGCCAGGTCCCAGCGCCAGGGCTCGTCGCGTACGACGTGCCGCAGGAACAGCTCCCACTGCGCCTTGAAGCCGTTGTCGAACTCGGCGTTGTCGGGGACCTCCTGCCACTGCTCGCGGAAGGATCCGGGGGGCGGGAGGTCCGGGTTCCACACCGGTCCGGGGGTGGTGGCGCGGTGCTGGACGCGGCAGCCGTGCAGTCCGGCGACGGCCGAGCCCTCGGTGCCGTCCACCTGGAACTCCACCAGTTCGTCGCGGTGCACCCGGACCGCCCACGAGGAGTTGATCTGCGCGACGATGCCGCCGGCCAGCTCGAAGATGCCGTATGCCGCGTCGTCGGCGGTGGCGTCGTACGGCGAGCCCGACTCGTCCCAGCGGCGCGGGATATGCCTGGCGAGGTGCGCCTGGACGGTCCTGACCGGCCCGAACAGCTCATGGAGGACGTACTCCCAGTGCGGGAACATATCGGCCGCGATGCCGCCGCCGTCCTCGGCCCGGTAGTTCCAGGAGGGGCGCTGGGCCGGCTGCCGGTCGCCCTCGAAGACCCAGTAGCCGAACTCGCCCCGTACGGACAGGACGCGGCCGAAGAAGCCGCCCTCGACGAGACGGCGGAGCTTGCGGAGGCCGGGCAGGAAGAGCTTGTCCTGGACGACGCCGTTCTTGACGCCGGCCTCCTGGGCCAGCCGGGCCAGCTCCAGTGCGCCGGAGAGACCGCTCGCGGTGGGCTTCTCGACGTACAGGTGCTTTCCGGCGGCGATCGCCTTCTTCACGGTGTCCTCACGGGCGGCGGTGATCTGGGCGTCGAAGTAGATGTCGATGCTGTTGTCGGCCAGTACGGTGTCGAGGTCGCAGCTCCACTCCTCCAGGCCGTGGCGTTCGGCCAGCGCCCGCAGCTTGTGCGGGGAGCGGCCGACGAGTACCGGCTCCGGCCGGATCACCGTGCCGTCGGCCAGCTCCAGGCCGCCCTGCGCGCGCAGGGCGAGGACGGAGCGGACCAGATGCTGACGGTGGCCCATGCGTCCGGTCACGCCGTTCATGGCGATGCGTACGGTCGTGTCTGTCACGGTCCGGCCTCTTTCGCGAGCGGCGGGCGGGCGTTCATGCTCCTTGGTACCGGGGAACCCACTTCAGCGGGAGGCTACCCACCTGATGCCACGTCACGAAGCCGCCACGTGCGCCCCCGCGGTGCGCCTCGCGTTCTCCACCCTCGGAGTTCCCGGGATGCCGGTGGCCGAGGTGCTGCGACTGGCCGTCGGAGCCGGGTATCAGGGCGTGGAGCTGCGCGCCCATCCGGAGGAGCCGGTGCATCCGCGGCTCGGGGCACGGGAACGGGCGGCGGTGCGCGGGCAGTTCGCGGACGCGGGTGTGGAGGTGCTGGCCGTCGCCGGATACGCCCGGGTCGCCGCGGCCCGGGACGTGGCGGGCGAGGCGGAGCTGGCGCACGAGCTGAGCGAGCTGGTGCTGCTCGCCGCCGATCTGGGGGCGCCGTACGTCCGGGTGTTCCCCGGCGGCGGGGACCGTCCGGCCGGCGCGGCGGAGGCGGATGCCGTCCGCCGGCTGGCCGCGGTGGCGCCGCTGGCGGCCGAGCGGAGGGTACGGGTCCTGCTGGAGACCCATGACTCGCACCGTACGGGCGCTGCCGCCGCCCGGATCCTGGACGCCGTGGGGCATCGCCAGGTCGGGGCGCTATGGGATGTGCTGCACAGCTGGCTCGGCGGGGAGGAGCCCGCCGACACCTGCGCCGCGCTCGGCCCGCACCTGGGATATGTCCAGGTCAAGGACGTGGCATCGGCCGAGGACACCGCTCCCCTCCCGCTCGGCGCGGGGGTCCTCCCGCTCCCGGCCGTGCTGTCCGCGCTCCCCTGCGGGCCGGACCCGGGCGGCTGGCTCTGCTGGGAGTACGAGAAGCGCTGGTATCCGGGAGCCCCGGACCTCCCCGCCCTCCTGGGCCCCGCCCGCGTCCACCTTCGGCACCTGAGGGACACCTCCCGCCACCACGGGGGCCATGGGGGCGGCGCGAGCGAATCGAGTCATTGACTGACAATAGTTTTCCGGCTATCCGTGTCTCCTTGGAAGTTTCCTTCACCTCGGTCGAGCACGTCGGCCCTCGCGACGAACCATCCGGTCGCATCGGTCCGGTCGCGTCCATGCGGTCGGGGGAGCCCTCCGGAAGGAGCGCAGATGCACTCCAGACGTACCGTTCTGACCACCGCCGCCACCGCCGCCGCGGCGGCCGCCGTCGCCGGGTCCGGGGCCGCCCACGCCGCGGCGCCCGCGGGCGGACGGCGGCCCCGGAAGCCCGTCCCCGATTCCGCCCGCCGGGCCCGGCTGCGCCGTCTGATCGCCCGTATGACTCCGGAGGAGAAGGTCGGCCAGCTGTTCGTGATGCGGGTCTACGGGCACTCCGCCACGGACCCCGACCCGGCGGATGTGGCGGCCAACCAGCAGGAGATCGGCGTCGCCCATGCGGCGGAGCTGGTCGCCAAGTACCACGTGGGCGGCATCGTCTACTTCGGCTGGGCGCACAACATCCGCGATCCGCACCAGGTCGCCGATCTCTCCAACGGCATCCAGAAGGCCGCCGCCGCCCAGCGCGTCCCCGTTCCCGTGCTGATCACCACGGACCAGGAACACGGTGCGGTGGCCCGGGTCGGCCCGCCCGCGACGCTGCTCCCGGGGGCGATGGCGCTCGGTGCGGGCGGCTCCCGCGACGATGCGCGGACGGCCGGCCGGATCGCCGGGCGGGAGCTGTTCGCGATGGGGATCCGGCAGGACTACGCGCCGGACGCCGACGTGAACGTCAACCCCGCCAATCCGGTCATCGGCGTACGGTCCTTCGGCGCGGATCCGCGGGCCGTGGCCCGTATGGTCGGCGGTCAGGTGAAGGGCTATCAGGAGGGCGGGGTGGCCGCCTGCGCCAAGCACTTCCCCGGGCACGGTGACACCGATACCGACAGCCATGTGGGGCTGCCGTACATCCGCCACACCGCGGAGGAGTGGGAGCGGCTGGACGCGCCGGCCTTCCGGGCGGCGATCGCCGCGGGGGTCGATTCGATCATGACGGCGCATATCGTCGTGCCCGCCTTCGACCCCAGCGAGGACCCCGCGACGCTCTCCCGGCCGATCCTCACCGGCATCCTGCGCGAGCGGCTGGGCTACCGGGGTGTGGTGGTGACGGATTCGCTGGGCATGCGGGGCGTTCGGGTGAAATACGGGGATGCCCGCGTGCCGGTTCTCGCACTCAAGGCGGGCGTGGACCAGCTGCTGAACCCGCCGGACCTGGCGCTGGCGCACCGCTCCGTGCTGACGGCCCTCCAGGAGGGTGAGCTGACGGAGCGTGCCCTCGACGCCAAGCTGCTGCGGATCCTGCTGCTGAAGGAGCGGCGGGGGCTGTTCGCCGACCCGTACACCACCCACGAGGAGGTGGACCGGGTCGTCGGGACGCACCGGCATCTGGCCACCGCGGCCCGGATCGCGGACCGTACGACCACGCTGCTGCGCAACGACGCCGGAGTGCTGCCGCTGTCCCGCCGGCGGGAGCGCAGGGTGCTGGTGGTGGGGGTGGACGAGGCCGCGCCGTCGGGCACCGGAGGGCCGCCGACCACGGTGCTGGCGACGGCGCTCGGCGAGCTCGGGTTCACGGCCACGGCGCTGCCGACCGGCCCGTCACCGTCCCCGCAGCGGATCGACGAGGCGGTGGCGGCGCTCGGCGAACGGGACGCGGCGGTGGTGGCCACGTACAACGTGGCCGCGGACTCTCCCCAGCGGAGGCTGGTCGGCGCGCTGCTGGGCACCGGTAGGCCGGTGGTGCAGCTGGCGGTCCGCAACCCGTACGACATCGCTCAGCTGGACGGCGTCAAGGCGGCCCTGGCGAGCTACTCCTGGACGGATGTGGAGCTGCGGGCGGCGGCCCGGGTGATCGCCGGCCGGCGGGATCCGGCGGGCCGGCTGCCGGTCACGATAATGCGGGCCGACGCCCCGGGCGAGACCCTGTACCGGATCGGCCACGGGCTGTCGTACTGACACGGGTGTCCTGTGACACGGGTGTCCTCTGACACGGGTGCCCTGCTGAGCTGCCTGAGACGTCTCAGATATCTCAGACGTCTCGGGCAGCTCAGATGCTCAGGCAGCTCGGATGTCAGGGCCTCAGCATCGGGATCCGCTGCATCTCCTGCTTGTCGAGCTTCTTGTTGTACGGGGCCAGCGGAGTGGCCTTCTTCCCCTTGGGGGCGGGAACGCCGGCCCACTCCAGGAGCGCGGCGGTCGCCTTGGTGCGGTCGGCTTCCTTCAGCTTGGCGATGTTGGCGCCGTGGTTACCGCCGGGGACGGTGAAGACGTAGGAGCTCCGGGCGCCCCGGCCGAGGGTGAAGTGCTCCGAGTTCCAGGGGTCGTACTCGCCGTTGACAAACATCATCCGGTTGGCGTGGTGCCGCACCCAGCGGTCGATGTCGGGCATCGCGCGCTTGTCGAAGCGCATCGGGATGTCCTTCGGGACGAAGGTGCGGGAGCTGTTGATACCGGGGTACTTCAGCAGGCCGGCCAGGTTCGGGTAGTCGTAGCCGGGCTCGCCGAGCTGGGTGCCCGCCTGGTAGTAGTACGGCATGTACGGCTCCATGCCCTGGTCGGTGTAGCTGTCGAAGCCGCCGACCTCGTCCATCCACTCCCACAGCTTGTCGGTGGAGACGGTGGGCTCGGGGATCTCCGCACAGGCGGTCTCGGCCGGCTGGTACTGCCAGAAGCCGAACGCCAGGTCCGTGACCATGACTTCGTAGGCCCGGTCGGCGTTGCCGGCGGTGTGGAAGGTCTGCTTCTCCTTGTCGGCCCAGGCCTGGAAGCGTTTGACCATCTCCTCCCGGCGTACCAGCGCCTCGCGTTCGATGGCGGCGAGGTCGGTGCGGCACCGTTCGGTCCCGACGGTGCGGAAGAACCGGTCGTAGGCGGAGTCCTCGTCGTTGCGGACGTCGTTGGGCGCGACGTAGGCGACGGTGCCGTTCATGTCGTGCGGGAAGAAACGGCGGTAGTACGTGGCGGTCATACCGCCCTTACTGCCGCCGGTGGCTATCCAGTTCTTGCCGTAGATGGGGTGCAGCGCCCGGAATATGCGGTGCTGGTCGTTCGCGGCCTGCCGGATGTCCAGCTTCTTCCAGTTCGCGGGCTCGGGGCGGGACGGGGTGAAGTAACGGTATTCCAGAGATATTTGATTGCCGTCGATGACCTTGGTGGGTTCGGTGCGGGACGGCGTGGTGCTGACGTTGTAGCCGGAGGTAAAGAACACCGTCGGGCGGTCGACGGACTTGTGCAGCAGGGTCAGCCGCTGCTGGAAGGTCCCCTTACCAGGGTGCCGGTGGTCGATCGGCTGGGTGTAGTTCAGGACGAAGTAGCGGTAGCCGTCGACCGGTTTCTCTTCGACGAGGCGCATGCCCGGTATCGCCAGGATCCGGTCCTTGATGTCCTCGTGCTTCGGCTCGGCGGCAGCGGCGGCCGCTCCCGTCGGTACGCTGCCGGCTCCGGCCGTGCCTATGAGCACGGCGAGTGACAGCAGCCATCTGGTGGCCTTGCGCATGCACCCTCCCCTTGGGATAGCAAAGGTCGGGCTGAACTTATCGGTGCGGGGCGGGGGCCACCAGCCCTCGGAGGCCATCCGGGGCCGCGCCAGGGCCATCCGGTCGATCCGGTCGATCGTCGCGGACGGCCCCGGCTCAGGCGGCCTCGTGTCCCTGTCTCACGTCTCGTGCCCCTGTTTCACGTCTCGTGCCCCTGTTTCACGTCTCGTGCCCCTGCCTCACGCCTCGTTCCTCGCGCCTTGCGCCACGAGCTCTTCGTCCTCGCCGGTGAACGTGCGCCAGAGCTCCGCATAACGGCCATTGCGGGCGAGGAGCTGCCCATGGCTGCCGTCCTCGACGATCCGGCCGTGGTCGAGGACCACCACGCGGTCCGCGCGGGCGGCGGTGGTCAGCCGGTGGGCGACGATCAGCGTGGTACGGCGGCCGACGAGCCGCTCCGTCGCCTCGTTGACGACGGCCTCGGTGGCGAGGTCGAGGGCCGCGGTGGCCTCGTCGAGCAACAGCACGTCCGGGTCGACGAGTTCGGCCCGGGCCAGTGCCAGGAGCTGACGCTGGCCCGCGGAGAGGTTGCGGCCGCGCTCGGCGACCTCGTGGAGGTAGCCGCCGTCGAGGGTGGCGATCATGGCATGCGCGCCGACTGCCCGGGCGGCGGCCTCCACCTCGGCGTCCGTGGCATCCGGGCGGCCGTAGGCGATGGCGTCACGGACCGTACCGGCGAAGAGGTAGGACTCCTGCGGGACCACCCCGAGCCGGCGGCGGTAGCCGGTCAGGTCGAATGCGCGCAGGTCGGTGCCGTCGATCCGGACCGCGCCCGAGGTCGGGTCGTAGAACCGCGCGACCAGCTTGACCAGCGTGGACTTACCGGCGCCGGTCTCACCGACGAAGGCCACGGTCTGGCCGGCCGGGACGGTCAGGTCGATGCCGGTGAGCGCCGGTTCGGCGCCGGTGCCGTGGTCCTGCGAGCCGTAGCGGAAGTGGACGTCGTCGAAGGTGATGTCGCCGCGCAGCCCGGTCACCCCACGGGGCCGTTCGGCGGCCGGGGTGGACGTCGGCTCGCGCAGCAGCTCCTGGATACGGCCGAGCGAGACGGATGCCTGCTGGTAGCCGTCGAAGACCTGGGACAGCTGCTGGACGGGGGCGAAGAACAGGTCGATGTAGAGGAGGTAGGCGACCAGCGCGCCGGCCGTGAGGGTGCGGTCTCCGACCCGCTCGGCGCCGACGATCAGCACCAGTGCCGCCGCGACGGAGGACAGCAGCTGGACGAACGGGAAGTAGACGGATATCAGGAACTGGCCGCGCAAGCGGGCCCGGCGGTAGGCGTCGCTGCGCGCGGCGAACCGCGCCACGCCGCGCCGCTCGCGCCGGAACGCCTGGACGATCCGGAGCCCGGCGACGCTCTCCTGGAGGTCGCCGTTGACCACGCTGATCCGCTCGCGGGCCAGTTCGTACGCCTTGACGCTCCGCTTGCGGAAGAAGTACGTGCCGATGATCAGCGGCGGGAGGGTGGCGAAGACGACCAGGGCCAGCTGGACATCGATCACGAGCAGCGCGACGAGTATGCCGAAGAACGTCAGCACCGAAACCAGGGCGGTGACCAGACCGGTCTGCAGGAAGGTCGACAGGGCGTCGACGTCGGTCGTCATCCTGGTCATGATCTTTCCGGTCAGCTCGCGCTCGTAGTAGTCGAGGCCGAGGCGCTGCAGCTGCGCGAAGATCTTGAGGCGGAGGGAGTACAGGATCCGCTCACCGGTGCGGCCGGTCAGGCGGTTACCGCCGAACTGCGCGGCCCACTGGGCGAGGACCACGACCAGGGCGAGCGCGGCGGCCGTCCAGACACCGGCCAGCACACCACGGCGGACCCCCTCGTCGATGCCCTGCCGGATCAGCACCGGCAGCAGCAACCCGGCGACGGCGTCCACCGCGACCAGCGCCAGGGCGAAGGCCAGCGGCCGGCCGAAGCCGCGCAGCAGGCGGCGCAGGCCGTACGCGCGCTCGGGGCGCACCGCCCGCTCCTCGTCGATGCCAGGGGTGTCCGTGGCCGGCGGCAGGGCGGCCACCTGGGCCAGCAGCTCGGGGGTCGCCGACGCCCCGGCCATCGCAGCGCCGATACCCGGCCCCGCAGCGGCGGCCGCCCGGGGCGGCACCCCGGCCGCCCCGGCCTCGGCGTCCTGCTCCCGGCGGACCCACAGCTCGGGGGTGATACCTCGGGGCGCGTCGGCCGTCCGGCCGGATCCGTCGTCGGCAGCGGCACGAAGTCCGTCGTATCCGTCGTACCCATCAGGGCCGTCGTATCCGTCGGCACCGCCTGTACCGGCGTATCCGTCGGGCCCGTCGCCGTCGAAGGCGCGGGCCGGCGCGCCCGCCGGGTCCGGCTCGACGCCGCCCAGCTCCTCCGGGTCGGTGAGCAGCCTGCGGTAGAGCGGACAGCGCTCCGCCAGCTCGTCCTGGGTGCCGATGTCGACCAGCCGGCCGCCGTCGAGGACGGCGATCCGGTCGGCGAGCGCCAGAGTGGAGGCGCGGTGCGCGATGAGCAGGGTCGTACGGCCGGCCATCACACCGCGCAGGGCCTCGTGGATCTCGTGCTCGACCCGGACGTCGACCGCCGAGGTGGCATCGTCCAGCACCAGGAGACGGGGATCGGTGAGGATGGCGCGGGCCAGGGCTATCCGCTGCCGCTGACCGCCGGACAGGGTCAGGCCCTGCTCCCCGACCTTGGTGTCGTACCCCTCGGGGAGCTCGGAGATGAAGCCTTCGGCCTGGGCGGCGCGGGCCGCGGCGCGTATCTGCTCGTCGGTGGCATCCGGATGGCCGTAGGCGATGTTGTCGCGCAGGGAGTCGGAGAACAGGAAGCTGCTCTCGGGAACCAGCCCGATGGCGGCGCGCAGCGACTCCAGGGTGAGGTCGCGTACGTCGTGCCCGCCTACGAGGAGGCGACCGGCGGTGACGTCGTAGAAGCGGGGCAGCAGCAGGGAGACGGTGGATTTGCCGCTGCCGGATGTGCCGACCACGGCGACCGTCTCACCGGCCTCGATGCGGAGCGAGAAGTCGTCGAGGACGGGGCGCGGGGAGCGGGTGGTGGGGGTGTCCGCACCGTCCGCAGGGCGGTTGTCCGGCTCATCACCGTTCTCGCCGTCGTCGGGGGCATGCGCCGCCCCGTAACCGAACGTGACCCGGTCGAATTCGACGGTCGCGGGGGCGTCCGCGGGCAGCTCCCGCGCGTCCGCCCGCTCGTCGAGCGACGGCTCGGTGTCGATCAGCTCGTAGACCCGCTCCACACCGGCGCGCGCCTGCTGCCCGACCGTGAGCACCATCGCGAGCATCCGGACCGGTCCGACCAGCTGCGCCAGGTACGTCGAGAACGCGACGAAGGTGCCGAGGGTGATCTGCCCCTGGGTGGCCATCCAGCCGCCCAGGGCGAGCATCGCCACCTGGCCGAGCGACGGGACGGCCTGGAGCGCCGGGGTGTAGCGGGCGTTCAGCCGGACCGTCCGCAGCCGCCCGGCGAACAGCCGGCGGCCGGCTTCGCGCAGCTTGCCGGTCTCCTGCTCCTCCTGCCCGAAGCCCTTGACGACCCGGACGCCGGAGACCGCACCGTCCACCACCCCGGCCACCGCGGCGGCCTGCCCCTGGGCGTACCAGGTGGCGGGGAAGAGCCGCGTACGGCTGCGGCCGGCGATGATCCACAGGGCCGGGGCGACGGCCAGCGCGATGAGCGTGAGCAGCGGCGACAGCACCGCCATCACGACCAGCGAGATCACGAAGAGCAGCAGGCTCCCGATCATCATCGGGAGCATGAACAGCAGGCTCTGTATCAGCTGGAGATCACTGGTGGCGCGGCCGACGACCTGCCCGGTGCTCAGCCCGTCCTGCCGCCGGCCGTCGAGGCGGGCGATCGAGCCGAACATCCGGGTCCGCAGATCGTGCTGAAGGTCCAGGGCGAGCCGGCCGCCGTAGAAGCGGCGGAGGTAGGTGAGGACGTAGACGATGACCGCGGCGGCGACCAGCAGTGCGGCCCATGGGGCCAGCGACCGCTCCTGCTTGACGATGACGTCGTCGATGATCAGCTTCGGCACGAGCGGGACGAGGGCCATGACGGCCATCCCCGCGAGCGAGGAGCCGAGTGCCAGCAGCACGTCCTTCCTGTACTGCCAGCAGTCGCGCATCAACCGCCGGGCCCAGCCCCGACGTGACCTGTCTGCCGTGCCTGCCGTCTCCGCCACCCCATGCCTCCCACGCACCACGCATCGACGCCTGTCGCCAGGCACCAACACCGCGGCGGCCGGATTTCATCCCGCCGCAACAAAGTCCGCCGGATACCCCGCGCCGGAGCCCGCGCCGGAGCCGTCTGACGCCCGCGCTGAACGGCGACTTTCGGCCAGTACCGCGCTATCGCGCCAATCGGCCACCCGATTGGTCAAGAGGGCCACCCGTACGGCACACTTTTAGACTGACCAGTCAGATCAAAAGGGAGGTTGTGTGAACACCACCCGCCAGGGGGCGGCGGTCAACGCCAGGGGAATCGGGGTGATGGGCCCACGGGGCTGGGCCTTCAGAGGCGTCGACATCGCCGCCGATCCAGGTTCGCTCGTCGCCGTCCAGGGCCCCTCGGGCTCCGGACGCACCTGTCTGCTGCTCGCCCTCACCGGCCGGATGCGGATCAAAGAGGGCCATGCGACGGTCGCCGGGTTCCCGCTGCCCAAGCGGATGGGTACCGTGCGCGGCCGCACCGCCATCGCCCACGTACCGGGTATCTCCGACCTCGAACCGGCCCTCACCGTCGGCGAACACCTCAAGGAACAGGCCCTGCTGGGCCGGCGCGCCAAGGGCTCGCTTCCTTGGGGCAAGCGCCACAGGGAGGCCACCCGGGCCCGGATGAACGCCGCTCTCGCGGCCGCCCGGCTCGATCCCGCCACCCTCGCGAAGGGCCTGAACACCACCGTCCGCGACCTGGAACGGCTGGAGGCGCTGCGGCTGTCGATCGCGCTCGCGGTGATGCACGGCCCGCGCCTGCTCGCCGTCGACGACGTCGACCTCAAGCTGTCCGCGGACGAACGCGCCCAGGCCTGGCAGCTGTTGCGTGACCTCGCGCACGAGGGCACCACCGTCGTGGCGGCCGGCAGCGAGGCCCCGGCGGACGCGCTGATCGTCCGCACCACGCCCCACAGCACCGACCACACCACCGAGCACACCACCGGCACGGAGACCAAGACCGAGGAGGAACCGGCGCATGCGTTCGCCGAGACTGGCCGCGCTTGAGCTCAGGCGCTTCAGCAGGGGCAAACTGCCCCGGCTCGGGCTGGTCGCCCTGATGCTCATCCCCCTGCTCTACGGGGCTCTCTACCTCTTCTCCTTCTGGGATCCGTACTCCCGTCTCGACAAGATCCCGGTCGCGCTGGTCAACGAGGACAAGGGCGCGACCACGGACGGCAAGAAGATCGCAGTGGGCGATCAGATCGCCGAGAAGGTGCACGACAGCGGCAAATTCGACTGGAAGGAAGTCAACGCCGCCGACGCCGCGAAGGGCATCGAGGACGGCACGTACTACCTGTCGCTGACGATCCCGTCGGACTTCAGCCGGCGCATCGCCTCCAGCTCCGGCGACTCCCCGGAGACCGGCGCGCTCCAGGTCCGGACGAACGACGCCAACAGCTACATCGTCGGCTCGATCTCCAAGACCATCTTCTCGGAGCTCCGCGCCAAGGCGTCGGCGAGCTCCTCACGGGAGTTCCTCGACAAGATCTTCGTCTCGTTCTCGGATCTGCACGACAAGACCAAGCAGGCGGCGGACGGCGCCGGCGAGATCGACAATGGCCTCGGCACCGCGAAGGACAAGACGGGCCAGCTGGCGGACGGCCTCGACAAGCTGGACGACGGCTCGGGCAAGCTGAGCAACGGCCTGGACGAGCTGCACGGCAAGGCCGGCGAGCTGAGCGAGGGCTCGGGCACGCTGCACGACAAGGCCGGTCAGCTCAGCAAGGGCGCTGGGACCGTCGACAAGGGCGCCAAGGACCTCAGCAAGGGCACGGCAGAAGCCCGTACGAAGGCCAAGGAGCTCAGCAACGGCGCCGGCCAGGTGGCGGCCGGTACGCAGCAGCTCGCCGACAAGGTCAGGGAACTCTCCTCCGGCGAGGCGCTCCCCTTCCTCAAGAAGCACGGTGCGGAACTCGGTGAGAAGGCGCGGGTCGTAGCCGATCTCACCCAGGCGCTCGACGACGACCTCGGCAAGCTGCCGGGGAACTCCGCGAAGGCCGCCGCCCAGGCGCGGAAGAACGCCGATGACGCCGAGGCCCTGTACCAGGAGAGCTGCGGCACCACCCCCGCCACCGGCGTCGACTGCGCCAAGCTCAAGGGCATCGCGACCGGCAACGCCGTGGCCGCGGACGCCGCGGAGAAGGCCAACGACGCTATCGCCAAGCTGAACCTGCAGCACCTGCGCGACAAGCTGCGCGACCTGCACAAGGGCGCCACTATGGTCGCCGAGCAGGCTCCGGTCATAGCTGCCAAGGCGGACACCGCCATCGCCAACATCAACAAGCTCAACGCTGGGGCCAAGCAGGTATCCGACGGAGCGGCCCGGTTCGCCACAGGGCTCGGCACACTCGCCGACGGCGCAGGCAAGGTCGCCGACGGCACCGGAAAGGTCGCCGACGGCAACCGCCAGCTGACCGACGGCGCCGGCAAGGTCGCCGACGGCAACCGCAAGCTCACCGGCGGTGCAGGCCAACTCTCCGACGGCGCAGGCGAGCTGCACGACAAGCTCGGCACCGCCGCAGACGGCGCCGAGAAGATCAGCGGCGGGCTCTACAAGCTCAAGGACGGCTCCAACCAGCTGGCCGACAAGCTCGGCAGTGGCGTCGCCCAGATCCCCGACTACGACAAGGACGCCCGCGAGCACCGCACCGACGTCATGTCCGACCCGGTCAAGCTCGCCTCCGAGTCGCTGCACAAGGCGCCCAACTACGGCACCGGTCTGGCTCCGTACTTCATCCCACTGTCCCTCTGGGTCGGCGCGATGGTCGCGTACATGCTGCTGCAGCCGCTCGGCAAGCGGGCGCTGGCCGCCGGCGCGCCCGGCTGGCGGGTCGCGCTCGGCTCCTGGCTGCCGGCCTTCAGCATCGGCGTCGTCCAGGTCCTCGCGCTGATGGCCGTACTGCACTTCGCCCTCGGGCTGGAGATGGAGCGCGCCGCCGGAACCATCGGTTTCCTCCTGCTGGCCACGGCCTGCTTCACCGCCATCATCCAGTTCTTCGGCGCGAAGTTCGGCCCGGCCGGGCGGGTGCTCACCCTGGTCGTGCTGATGCTCCAGCTGACCTCTGCGGGCGGTACGTACCCGGTGCAGACCAGCCCCGGGTTCTTCTCCGCCATCCACCCCTTCCTGCCGATGAGTTACGTCGTCGACGGCCTGCGCCGTCTGATCACCGGCGGCGACCTCAGCATCGTCTGGCAGGGCAGCGCGGTCCTCGCGGCCTTCACCTTCGGCGCGCTGGCGCTCACCGCCCTCGCGGCGCGCAGCCGGCAGGTCGTACGGATGAAGGACCTGCACCCGGAGCTCTCTCTGTGAGCGCCGTGACCCGCAGCGCCGCCGTGGCCCCCGCCAAGGGGGCCGCGGCCGGCGGGCGCCGCGCGGCCACCCGCAACAAGCTCTTCGCCGCCGCCGTCCCGCTCATCGCCGAACAGGGCTTCTCCGCCACCACCGTGGACGAGATCGCCGAGCGCGCCGGCGTCGCCAAGGGCACCGTCTACTACAACTTCGCCAGTAAGGAGGTCCTGTTCGAGGAGCTGCTCCGGCACGGCATCGAGTTGCTGGCCGCCGCACTCCAGAACACGGCCGACGAGGTGGCGGCGCGCGGCGGCGGCGCGGTCGACACCCTGGACGCGATGGTCCACAACGGGCTGGAGTTCATCTCCACCTACCCGGCGCTGATTCAGCTGTACGTGGCCGAGCTCTGGCGGACGAACCGGGCCTGGCAGTCCACGCTGACGACCGTACGGGGACGTTCCGTCGCCGTCGTCGAATCCGTACTGGCCCAGGGAGTGGACAGCGGTGAACTCAGCGACGAGATCGACATCTCCCTCACCGCCTCCGCGCTCTTCGGCATGGTGCTGGTCGCGGCGCTGGACTGGCAGTCCTACCAGCCGCACCGCTCGCTCGACGACGTCCACGCGTCGCTCTCCCTGCTGCTGCAGGGGCGGGTGGGCGGCGGCGCCAGTCAGGTCATCGGTGCCGGCCAGGGCATCAGCGTCGGTCAGGGCATGAGTGCCGGCCAGGGCATCGGTGCCGGCCGGGCGGTAGCCGCCTCGTAGCCGGACGGTGATGGCCGCCTGGACCCAGGTGCGGTACGCCGAAGGGGCTGACTGATTCCGTTCAGTCAGCCCCTTCGGCACGTCAGTCGGCTCCTCGACGCAGCTCTCTGTCCACTGCTGCCTACTGCCCCTGCTCCTGCTCCTGCCTCGCGGCGGCGATCTGCCGCGACATGATCGTCGTCAGCTCATACGCCGTGTGCGAGGCGGCCACGCAGGTGATCTCCGCGTGGTCGTACGCCGGGGCGACCTCCACGACGTCCGCCGAGACCAGGTTGCAGGACGCCAGCCCGCGCAGGATCTCCAGCAGCTCGCGGGAGGTCAGACCGCCGGCCTCGGGGGTACCGGTGCCGGGCGCGTGGGCCGGGTCGAGTACGTCGATGTCGATGGAGATGTACAGCGGCCGGTCGCCGATCCGCTGCCGCAGCTGGTCGGCGACCTCGTCCACGCCACGCCGCATGACATCGGCGGAGGTGACGATGCCGAAGCCCATCTTCTCGTCGTCGTCGAGGTCCTTCTTGCCGTAGAGCGGACCACGGGTGCCGACGTGGGAGAGTGCCGAGGTGTCGAGGATGCCCTCTTCCACCGCGCGCCGGAACGGGGTGCCGTGGGTGTACTCCGCGCCGAAGTACGTGTCCCAGGTGTCCAGGTGTGCGTCGAAGTGGAGCAGCGCGACGGGCCCGTGCTTCTTCGCCACCGACCGCAGCAGCGGCAGCGCGATGGTGTGGTCACCGCCGAGGGTCATCATGCGGGCGCCGGTGGCGAGCAGGTCGTCGGCCGCGGCCTCGACCGTCTCCACGGCCTCGTTGATGTTGAAGGGGTTCGCGGCGATGTCGCCCGCGTCCGCGACCTGGGCGAGGGCGAACGGGGAGGCGTCCTGCGCCGGGTTGTACGGCCGCAGCAGCCGCGATGCCTCGCGGATGGCGTTGCCGCCGAAGCGGGCGCCGGGACGGTAGGAGACGCCGGTGTCGAAGGGGACACCGACGACGGCCACGTCGGCCCGGCCGCCGACCTCGTCGAGGCGGGGCAGGCGGGCGAAGGTGGCCGGCCCGGCGTAGCGCGGGATGCGGGAGGAGTCGATGGGGCCGACGGGCCCGCCGGCGGCGGAGGCGGCGCTTGCTGCGGTGGTCATGAGCCTGAGAGTAGGGAGGAGGGCGAGGAGAGAGACATCGACATTTGCGACAGAGACCGGCGCACCCTTCGACGTTTTGTCCATCCCATGGGACATCCCGGCTCGTGCCCCGGAACTTGCCCGCCCCGAAACATACGGCCGGGCACAATGGCTGGTATGCCGATATCCTCCGCAACCGCCGTCCCCTCCCGCGCCGCGCTGATCGATCATCTCGTCCGTACCCGGATCGCCGGTGACGTGGCCACCCCCCGCGAGAACAACCTCGACCATTACCGCAGGCTCGCCAACGGTGACCGCCACTACTGGTTCGGCCTGGAATTCGGCGACCGGTGGGCGGACGAACAGGACGTACTGGCCGTGATGGCGGAGCGGTGCGGTGTGAGCGACGATCCGCACCACCGGCAGGGGCAGGACACCATCGACCCGGAGCTGACGGTGGACGCGCTGGACCGTACGGCGGCGGTCCTGCGCAAGGCGGCGGCCGACAAGCAGCGGGTGCTGTTCGCGACCGGCCACCCGGGCGGGCTGCTCGATGTGCACCGGGCGACGGCGGCGGCGCTGCGCGCGGCGGGCTGCGAGATCGTCGTCATTCCGGACGGGCTGCAGACGAACGACGGCCTGGTCTTCCAGTTCGCGGACGTGGCGGTGCTGGAGCGCGGGGCGACGCTGTGGCACACCCACTCCCCCGAGCCGATGGCCGCGATCCTGGACGGGCTGGAGCGCACGGGCCGGCCGCAGCCGGATCTGGTGATGGCCGACCACGGCTGGGCGGGCTGCGCCGGCCAGCGCGGCATCGAGGCGGTGGGCTTCGCGGACTGCAACGACCCGGCCCTGTTCCTGGCCGAGGCGGAGGGCACGCTCCAGGTCACCATCCCCCTCGACGACCACGTCCTCAGCCCCCGTTACTACGACCCGCTCACCGCCTACCTCCTGGATGCGGCGGGCCTGCTGAACTAAGCGCGGGCCTGCTGAACTAAGGGGTCCCCTGGCTCCCTCGCCCCCACGCCCCCACGCCCTCTCGCCCCATGGCCTCCCTGCCTTCCTCTGGCCCTGTCCAACGAGCCCATTTCGATCCGTACGGAGCGCTACCGGCCGATATGCGAGCTCCTCGCGGAAGTGCGACGCTGAGCGAAAGATGAGCGAAAGCCGAGCGAAAAGCGCTCCACGATCTCACCCTTGAGGATGAGCGGCATGGCGAGACATTCCAAGGCACAAGAGACCGGCGAACAGGCCGAGCCCAAGATGCGCGAGGCGCGGAAGAAGGCGGCACAGCGCTCCGGTCGTACGTCCGACGCCGACAAAGCGTGGCAGGAGAAGTTGCGCCGACAGCAGGAAGAGCAGGACCGGCGTGACACCTTCGACGAGAATTACGAGGTGTGAGCCGGCAGGGAGGACCGGGCGGGGCAGGACAGGACCAGGTAGGACGAAGCCCCTCATGGTGCATGAGGGGCTTCCCTTTCTCGGTGTATCAGTGATTTGCCAGTGGCTCAGTGAGCCTTCTGGAACGCCTCACGGATTTCGGCGGGCACCCGGCCACGGTCACTGACCTCGTAGCCGTTCTCCTTCGCCCACGCCCTGATGCGGGCGGTGTCCTCACCGTTGGCGACGGACACCTTGCGGCCGGCGGCCTTGCGAGCCCGCCCCGTCTTGCGGGCGGCCTTCATGAACGGGCCGAATGCCTGGAGCATCTGTTCGTAGCTGTCCGGACCCAAATCGATCTCGTAGCTCACACCGTCAAGCGTGAAGGTGTGTGTTGCAGCCTCCGAGGACTCTTCACCCGTGAGGTCATCCGTGTAGATGGTGACAATCTTCTGTGCCATGGCCGAATCATAGGGCCAGAAAACAAAGTGAGCGCCTGAGAGGTGTTTGCAGCACACTCACGGTCAGGTGTACGTCCCGCAGTGCGGCACTCAGTGCGGCACGGCACCCGCGCTCACCCGTCCGGATGTCCGGCCGCCCGCGCAGGGCTGAGACCGCGTCATCGCGCGGGAGGCCGCCACCCCTGGCGGGAAAGGCCAGGTCATGATCTGGTTCGTGACGATCCTCGGTGCCGTCCTCGTGATGGCCATTCTCCGGGACATGTTTCACACGATCTGGCACCCGACCCGCCACGGCGGTTTGAGCAGGCTGGTGATAACGGGAATGTGGCGCTTGTCCTCGCGCCTGAGCACGCGGTGGCGCGCGGCCGGGCTCGCCGGCCCCCTGGGCATGGTCTGCGTCGTCTCGGTGTGGGCGCTGACCGTGGCCGTCGGGTGGGCGCTGGTCTACTGGCCGCACATGCCGGCGAGCTTCTCCTACGCCGCCGGCCTCGTCCCGGCCGAGCACTCGGGGCCGGTCGACGCGCTGTACGTGTCCCTGGTCACGCTCGCCACCCTCGGCCTCGGGGACATCGCGCCGGCCGTTGGCTGGCTGCGCGTCGTCGGCCCCCTGGAGGCCCTCGTCGGCTTCGCCCTCCTGTCGGCGACCGTGGCGTGGATCCTCGGCATCTACCCCGCCCTGGCCCGCCGCCGCACGCTCGCGCTGCGCCTTTCCCACATGCGCGGCGGGGTGACGCCCCGGGCCCTGGACTCGGCGGGCGGCGCCGCCCTGCTGGACAGCCTGGCCTCGGCCGTCTCGGTCATCACGGTCGACTTCCTCCAGTACGCCGAGTCGTACTACTTCTACGACGGTGACGAGAACACCGCGCTGCCCCGGCAGATCGGGCACGCCGCCGGCCTCGCGGAGCAGGCGGCGAGCGCCCGCCATCCCGACGTCCGGCTCTCCGCCACGATGCTGCGCAGGGCGCTGGACGACCTGGCCGCCATCCTGGACGAGCGCTTCCTGCGCACCGGGGCGGCCGCATCCGGCGTCTTCGCCTCGTACGCCGCCGATCACGGCGACCGCATGGGCGGCCCGGGACGCCGCACCGCCGCGGACGAGCCGGCCGGCTCGTAACGGCGGCGGTCCATGTCCCGTGTACCGACGGTGCGGCCTACCGCGGTTCCGGGGCCGCGGCTTCCAGGGCGTCGAGGCTGCCGGACATGATCGTGCGGAGGTGTTCGGTGAGGTGCGAGGCCGGCCAGTCCCACCAGGCGACGGCCAGGAGGCGGGCGATGTGCGCGTCGTCGAAGCGGCGGCGGATGAGCCGGGCCGGATTGCCGCCGACGATGCCGTAGTCGGGGACGTCGTCGACGACGACGGAACCGGAGGCGATGATCGCTCCGTGGCCGATACGGACGCCGGGCATCACCGTGGCTCCGTGTCCGAACCAGACGTCGTTGCCGACCACGGTGTCACCGCGGCCGGGCAGACCCGTGATGAGGTCCATGTGCTCGGTCCAGGAGCCGCCCATGATGGGGAAGGGGAACGTCGAGGGGCCGTCCATACGGTGGTTGGCGCCGTTCATGATGAACCGCACCCCGGTACCCAGCGCGCAGAACTTCCCGATGACCAGCTTCTCCGGTCCGTAGTGGTACAGCACGTTGCGGGTCTCGAACGCGGTCGGCTCGTCCGGGTCGTCGTAGTAGGAGAACTCGCCGACCTCGATGAGCGGGGAGGTGACGAGCGGTTTGAGCAGCACCACCCGAGGCTGCCCGGGCATCGGGTGCAGCACGGTCGGGTCGGCGGGAACAGCTGGCGTCACGTTCGGCTTCCTCATACGTCGCGGACTGGCCGGTCCATGATCGCAAACCCGCGCCCCGGGTCACCACCGAGATACCTCCGCCGCCACCCGGCGCCTGCGCCTGCGCCTCGTCCTCCGCGTACGCCTGCACCGGCGCCTACGCCTCCGCCTCCGCCTCCGCCCGCGGGACGCGGATCACGCCCTCCTGGATGACCGATACCGCGAGTTGGCCGTCGGCGGTGAAGATGCGGCCCTTGCCGAGGCCGCGGCCGGCCTGGGCGGTGGGGGACTCCTGGTCGTAGAGGAGCCATTCGTCGGCGCGGAACGGCCGGTGGAACCACATCGCGTGGTCCAGCGACGCCCCGACGACGTCGCCGACGGCCCAGCCGCCCCGGCCGTGGGCCAGCAGGACCGAGTCCAGCAGGGTCATATCGGAGACGTAGGTGACCAGGCAGATGTCGAGGAGCGGGCGGGGGATGGCGTCGCCGGCCTCGTCGAGCTTGCCCTGGGCGCGGAACCAGACCTGGGAGCGGGGCGCGCGGAGCTCGCCGACGGTGCCGAACGGCGGCTCGTCCACGTAGCGGAGGTCGATCGCGGCGCGGGCCTCCAGTACCCGGTCGGTGACGCTCGGGTCGACGAAGCGGTCGGCGTAGCGGGGCAGCATCTCGGCGGCGGTGGGCAGGTCGAGGGGGTCGGGCGCCGGCGGCATCGGCTCCTGGTGTTCGAGCCCCTCCTCGTGCGTCTGGAAGGAGGCGGAGAGGTGGAAGACCGGCTGGCCGTGCTGGACGGCGACGACCCGGCGGGTGGTGAACGACCGGCCGTCGCGGATCCGGTCGACGGTGTAGACGATGGGGGCGCCGGGGTCGCCCGGGCGCAGGAAGTACGCGTGGAGGGAGTGCGGAGGGCGATCGGCGGGGACCGTGCGCCCGGCCGCGACCAGGGCCTGGGCGGCGACCTGGCCGCCGAAGACCCGGGGGACGACCGAGGCCTGGGACTGCCCGCGGAAGATGTCCTGCTCGATGCGTTCCAGGGCGAGCAGGTCGAGCAGGGACTGGAGTGCCTGGTTCATGGGACGGTCACAGGCCCATGGACTTGGCGATGATGGACTTCATGACCTCGCTGGTGCCGCCGTAGATCCGGTTGACGCGGTTGTCGGCGTACAGGCGGGCGATCGGGTACTCGTTCATGAAGCCGTAGCCGCCGTGGAGTTGGAGGCAGCGGTCGATGACCCGGTGGGCGGCCTCGGTGCAGAAGAGCTTCGCGGAGGCGGCCTCGGCCGGGGTCAGCTCGCCCGCGTCCAGGGCCTCCAGGGCGCGGTCGGCGACAGCCTGGGCGGCGTCCACCTCGGCCTGGCAGGCGGCGAGTTCGAACTTGGTGTTCTGGAAGGCGGCGACCGGCTTGCCGAAGACGGTGCGCTCCTGGACGTACTCCGTGGCGAACCGGACGGCGGCCGCGGCCTGCGCGTACGCGCCGTACGCGATGCCCCAGCGCTCGCTCGGCAGGTTCCGGCCGAGGTAGGAGAAGCCCTGGTTCTCCTCGCCGAGCAGGTCCTCGGCCGGGACCTGGACGTCGACGAAGGCGAGTTCGGCGGTGTCGGAGACCTTCAGGCCGAGCTTGTCGAGCTTGCGGCCGACGGAGTAGCCCGCGGAGGCGGTGTCGACGGCGAAGAGGGAGATGCCGAAGCGGCGGTCGTCCTCGCGCGGGGCGGAGGTGCGGGCGCAGACGATGACGCGGTCGGCGTGGACGCCGCCGGTGATGAAGGTCTTGGCGCCGTTGAGGACGTAGTGCGTGCCGTCGGCGGAGAGCTTCGCGGTGGTCTTCATGCCCGCGAGGTCGGAGCCGGTGCCCGGTTCGGTCATCGCGAGCGCCCACATCTCCTCGCCGGTGACGAACTTCGGCAGGTAGCGCTCCTTCTGCTCGTCGGTGGCGAGCATCTTCAGGTACGGCAGGCCGAGCAGGACATGGGCGCCGGAGCCGCCGAACGAGACGCCCGCACGCGCGGTCTCCTCGTACATCACGGCCTGGAACTTGTGCGAGTCGAGGCCGGCGCCGCCGTACTCCTCGGGGACCCGGATGCCGAAGACGCCCAGCCCGGCGAGCCGGCGGTAGAAGTCGCGCGGCACCTGCCCGGCGGCGTACCACTCGTCGTGGACCGGGACGACCTCGGCCTCGATGAAGGCGCGGATGGTCGCGCGGAACGCCTCGTGATCCTCGTTGAACACCGTACGGCGCATGCCCTCGGCCTCCTTCGCCGCCGTCTGGCTAAGCGCTTGCTCAGCCGGTGTGCGCAGCGAAAGCTACCCGCCGGTCATCAAAGCTGTCCAGGGGTCAACGAAAATCCGCACGGCCGGAAGGGCCGGAAGGGCCGGAAGGGCTGGAAGGGCCGGAAGCCAGGAGGGCCCCCTCCGCGTCCGGCCCGTCCGCACCCGATCCGTCCGCCACCGCCCCGAACGCCCCCAGCGCCAGCCGGTGCAGCAGCTCGGCCATCTCCGTACGCCCCGGCAGGGAGCCGGGCCGGCCCAGGCGGGGAGTGGAGTTGAGGAGGCCGAAGACGGCGTGCACGGCGGCCCGGGCCCGGGACTCGGAGGGGCCCGGGTGGACCCGGCGGACCACGTCCACCCACAGCTCGACGTACTGCCGCTGGAGCTGGCGCACCCGCTTGCGGTCGGCCTCGCGCAGCCGGTCCAGTTCGCGGTCGTGCACGGTGATCAGCGGCCGGTCGTCCAGCGCGAAGTCGATATGGCCGTCGATCAGCGCGTCCAGTACCGCCTCGGGGTCCTCACCGCCCTCCGCGACCCGCATCCGGCCGCCGTCCAGCAGCCGCTCGCTGATCCCGACCAGCAGCTCGGCGAGCATCGCGTCCTTGCCGGCGAAGTGCCGGTAGAGACCGGGGCCGGAGATGCCCACGGCCGCCCCTATCTCGTCCACGCCGACGCCGTGGAAGCCGCGCTCGGCGAACAGCCGGGCGGCCTCCTTGAGGATCTGCTCACGGCGGCTGCTGGGGGCGGAGGGCTGTGCGGTACTCATGCCGTCGATTGTAGACAGCCGGGTTAGTGGTCGTTAACCTGAAGGGAGTGAGGTTAACGACCACTAACAGGATCGGCGGGCCAAGGGGGCTCATGGCGATGGAGCAGGCACCGGTACTGGGCGGCGACGGCGGTCCCCTCGGGCGAAGCCCCCGGGACGACCCGGCCTCCGACGCCTGGAAGGCCAACGAGGCCGCGCACCGCGAGCTCGCCGCCGGACTGCGCGAGAAGCTCGCGGCGGCCCGGCTGGGCGGCGGCGAGCAGGCCCGGGCGCGGCACACCGCACGCGGCAAGCTGCTGCCGCGGGACCGGGTGGACGCCCTGCTGGACCCGGGATCGCCCTTCCTGGAGGTGGCGCCGCTGGCCGCGGACGGGATGTACGGCGGGGCCGCGCCGGCCGCCGGGGTGATCGCCGGTATCGGGCGGGTCGCCGGCCGCGAAGTGGTGATCGTCGCCAATGACGCCACGGTCAAGGGCGGCACGTACTACCCGATGACGGTGAAGAAGCACCTGCGGGCGCAGGAGATCGCGCTGGAGAACCGCCTGCCGTGCCTGTATCTCGTGGACTCCGGCGGCGCCTTCCTGCCCATGCAGGACGAGGTCTTCCCGGACCGCGAGCACTTCGGGCGGATCTTCTACAACCAGGCGCGGATGTCGGAGCGCGGCATTCCGCAGATCGCCGCGGTGCTCGGCTCGTGCACGGCCGGCGGTGCGTACGTACCGGCCATGAGCGACGAGGCGGTGATCGTACGGAACCAGGGCACGATCTTCCTGGGCGGACCGCCGCTGGTGAAGGCGGCCACCGGCGAGGTGGTCACCGCCGAGGAGCTGGGCGGCGGGGAGGTGCACGCCAGGACGTCCGGTGTCACCGACCACCTCGCCGAGGACGACGCGCACGCGCTGCGCATCGTCCGGACGATCGTCTCCACACTCGGCGCGCGCGGGCCGCTGCCGTGGACGGTGCGGCCCGTCGAGGAGCCCGCGGTGGATCCGGCGGGGCTGTACGGCGTGGTGCCGGTGGACTCCCGTACGCCCTATGACGTCCGGGAGGTGATCGCGCGGATCGTGGACGGCTCGCGGTTCGCCGAGTTCAAGGCGGAGTACGGCACGACGCTGGTCACCGGCTTCGCGCACGTCCACGGCCACCCGGTCGGGGTGATCGCCAACAACGGCATCCTGTTCTCCGAATCCGCCCAGAAGGGCGCGCACTTCATCGAGCTGTGCGACCAGCGCGGCACCCCGCTGCTGTTCCTCCAGAACATCTCCGGCTTCATGGTGGGGCGTTCGTACGAGGCGGGCGGTATCGCCAAGCACGGCGCGAAGATGGTGACGGCGGTGGCCTGCGCCCGCGTCCCGAAGCTCACGGTCGTCATCGGCGGCTCGTACGGGGCCGGCAAC
>NZ_BBUY01000006.1:181407-185969 GCF_001590865.1 Streptomyces sp. NBRC 110611 | reverse complement strand
TACTCGATGTGCGGCCGGGCGTACTCCCCGCGCTTCCTGTGGATGTGGCCGAACGCCAAGATCTCCGTGATGGGCGGCGAACAGGCCGCGTCCGTCCTCGCGACCGTCAAGCGCGACCAGCTTCAGGCGCGCGGCGAGGAGTGGAGCGCCGAGGACGAGGACGCCTTCAAGGCGCCGGTCCGCGAGCAGTACGAGACCCAGGGCAACGCCTACTACGCGACCGCCCGGCTGTGGGACGACGGCGTGATCGACCCGCTGGAGACCCGGCAGGTGCTGGGGCTGGCGCTCACCGCCTGCGCCAACGCCCCGCTGGGCGAGCCCGGGTACGGCGTCTTCCGGATGTGAGGGAGCAGATGAGCGTCTTCGAGAGTGTTCTGATCGCCAACCGCGGTGAGATCGCGGTCCGCGTCATCCGTACGCTGCGCGCCCTCGGCATCCGCTCGGTCGCCGTGTACAGCGACGCGGACGCCGGTGCCCGGCACGTCCGCGAGGCCGACACGGCCGTACGGATCGGCCCGGCCGCGGCCGCCGAGAGCTACCTGTCCGTGGAGCGGCTGCTGGACGCGGCCGCGCGGACCGGCGCCCAGGCCGTCCACCCCGGATACGGCTTCCTCGCCGAGAACGCCGCCTTCGCCCGGGCCTGCGCGGACGCCGGGCTGGTCTTCATCGGCCCGCCCGCCGAGGCCATCGAGCTGATGGGCGACAAGATCCGCGCCAAGGAGACGGTCCGTTCGGCCGGCGTCCCGGTCGTCCCGGGCTCTTCCGGCAGCGGCCTGGACGACGCCCAACTGGCCGCCGCGGCACGGGAGATCGGGCTCCCGGTGCTGCTCAAGCCGTCCGCGGGCGGCGGCGGCAAGGGCATGCGGCGGGTGCGGGACGAGGCGCTGCTCGCCGAGGAGATCGCCGCCGCCCGGCGCGAGGCCCGCTCCTCGTTCGGCGACGACACCCTCCTCGTCGAGCGCTGGATCGACCGGCCCCGGCACATCGAGATCCAGGTCCTGGCCGACGGCCACGGCAAGGTGATCCACCTCGGCGAGCGCGAGTGCTCCCTCCAGCGGCGGCACCAGAAGCTCGTCGAGGAGGCCCCGTCGGTCCTGCTGGACGAGCCGACCCGGGCCGCGATGGGTGAGGCGGCGGTGCAGGTGGCCCGCTCCTGCGGCTACCGGGGCGCGGGGACGGTGGAGTTCATCGTGCCGGGCAAGGACCCCTCCTCGTTCTTCTTCATGGAGATGAACACCCGGCTCCAGGTGGAGCACCCGGTCACCGAACTGACGGTGTCCCTGGGTCCGGCCGGCGCCGGGGGCGGCCTCGACCTGGTGGAGTGGCAGCTGCGGATCGCGGCCGGTGAGCGCCTGCCGTACGCGCAGCGGGACGTCACCCTCACCGGGCATGCCATCGAGGCCCGGCTGTGCGCCGAGACCGTGTCCGTCACGGGGGGCGCCCCCCACTTCCTGCCGACCGGCGGCACGGTACTGGCGCTGCACGAGGCCGAAGGCGACGGGGTCCGCACGGACTCCGGTCTGAGCGAGGGCGGGGAGGTCGGCAGCCGCTACGACCCGATGCTCGCCAAGGTCATCGCGCACGGCCCGGACCGCGCGAGCGCGCTGCGCCGGCTGCGGGCCGCGCTGGCCCGGACGGTCACTCTCGGAGTGCCCACTAACGCCGGCTTCCTGCGGCGGCTGCTCGCCCACCCCGATGTGGTCTCCGGCGAGCTGGACACCGGCCTGGTGGAGCGGGCGGCGGCCGGGCTGGTGGATGACGGGGTGCCGGACGAGGTGTACGCGGCGGCCGCGGCGGTGCGGCAGGCCGCGCTCCGGCCGCGGGTGCCCGAGGGCGGCTGGCGCGATCCGTTCGCGGCCCCGAGCGGCTTCCGGCTGGGCGGCGCGGCGGCGCCCGTACGGCACTGGCTGCGGGTGCCGGGCCAGGAGCCGGTGGCGTACGACCTGCCGCCCGGCGCCCCCTTGGACGTCACACCGGACACCGTCCGGGTGAGCGTCGGCGGCGTCCTGCACACCTTCCACCGCAGCGGCGACTGGCTCGGCCGGGACGGCGACTCCTGGCACGTCCAGGATCACGACCCGGTGGCGGCGACGCTGGCCGGGACCGCCGGGGCGCACGGCGCGGACACTCTCGCGGCACCGATGCCCGGCACGGTCACCGTCGTCAAGGTGGCCGTCGGAGAGGAAGTCGCCGCGGGTCAGGGCCTGCTGGTGGTGGAGGCGATGAAGATGGAGCACGTCATCTCCGCGCCGCACGCCGGGGTCGTCACCGAGCTGGATGTCACCGCGGGCAGCGCGGTCGCCATGGACCAGATCCTGGCCGTCGTCGCACCGCACGAGCAGTCGCAGGAGCAGCCGCGGGAACAGTCGCGGGAGCAGTCGCACGAGCAGCCGGAGGAGACGCCGTGACCGCCGCCACCGGACTTCCCATGACCGTGCCCGCCGAGGGCCTGCCGGCCCGGGTGACGATCCACGAGGTCGGCGCCCGCGACGGCCTCCAGAACGAGAAGGCCGTCGTGCCCACCGAGGTCAAGGCGGAGTTCATCCACCGCCTGGCGGACGCCGGCCTGCCGGTGGTGGAGGCCACCAGCTTCGTCCACCCCAAGTGGGTCCCCCAACTCGCCGACGCGGAACGCCTGTTCCCCCTCCTCGACGACCTCGACCCCGACCGGCTCCCGGTGCTGGTGCCCAACGAACGCGGACTGGACCGCGCGCTCGCGCTGGGCGCCCGCCGGATCGCGGTGTTCGCCAGCGCCACCGAGTCGTTCGCCAAGGCCAACCTCAACCGGACGGTGGACGAGGCGCTGGCGATGTTCGAGCCGGTCGTCGCCCGCGCCAAGGACGCCGGGGTCCACGTCCGCGGCTACCTCTCGATGTGCTTCGGGGACCCCTGGGAGGGCCCGGTGCCGATCCCCCAGGTCGTACGGGTCTGCCGCGCCCTGCGCGACCTGGGCTGTGACGAACTGAGCCTGGGCGACACCATCGGCGTGGCCACCCCGGGCCACGTCCGGCACCTGCTCACCGCCCTCGACGGGGCGGGCGTGCCCGCCTCCGCACTGGGCGTGCACTTCCACGACACCTACGGGCAGGCCCTCGCCAACACCTTCGCGGCGCTCCAGCACGGCGTCACCACCGTCGACGCCTCGGCGGGCGGCCTCGGCGGCTGCCCGTACGCCAGGAGCGCCACCGGCAACCTCGCCACCGAAGACCTGGTGTGGATGCTGCACGGCCTCGGCATCGGCACCGGGGTCGACCTGGCACGGCTGACCGCCACCAGCGTGTGGATGGCCGGGGTTCTCGGCCGCCCGAGTCCCTCGCGCACTCTCCGCGCCCTCTCCCACAAGGAGTGACCCATGTCCCTGGATCACCGTCTCCCCGAGGAGCTGGAAGAACTCCGGCGTACGGTCGAGGCGTTCGCGCATGACGTCGTCGCACCGAAGATCGGCGAGTACTACGAAGCCCATGCGTTCCCGTACGAGATCGTGCGGGAGATGGGCCGGATGGGCCTGTTCGGCCTGCCGTTCCCCGAGGAGTACGGCGGGATGGGCGGCGACTACCTGGCGCTCGGCATCGTCCTGGAGGAGCTGGCCCGGGTCGACTCCTCGGTGGCCATCACCCTGGAGGCCGCGGTCTCCCTCGGCGCCATGCCGATCTACCGGTTCGGCACCGAGGAGCAGAAACGGCAGTGGCTGCCGAAGCTGTGCAGCGGCGAGCTGCTCGGCGCCTTCGGCCTGACCGAGCCGGACGGCGGCTCGGACGCGGGCGCCACCCGGACGACCGCGGTGCGGGACGGCGGAGACTGGGTGATCAACGGCAGCAAGTGCTTCATCACCAACTCCGGTACGGACATCACGGGGCTGGTCACGGTCACCGCCGTCACCGGCCGCCAGGCCGACGGAAGCCCGCTGATCTCCGCGATCATCGTGCCGTCCGGCACGCCGGGCTGCACGGTCGGCGCCCCGTACTCCAAGGTCGGCTGGAGCGCCTCCGACACCCGCGAGCTGTCCTTCACCGACGTCCGCGTCCCGGCCGGCAACCTGCTGGGCGAGGAGGGCCGCGGCTACGCCCAGTTCCTGCGGATCCTCGACGAGGGCCGGATCGCCATCGCGGCGCTGGCCACCGGCCTGGCACAGGGCTGCGTGGACGAGTCGGTGGCGTACGCCAAGGAGCGGCGGGCCTTCGGCCGGCCGATCGGCGGCCACCAGGCGATCCAGTTCAAGCTCGCCGACATGGAGATGCGCGCCCACACCTCCCGGCTCGCCTGGCGCGACGCCGCCTCCCGGCTGGTGCACGGCGAACCGTTCAAGAAGGAGGCCGCACTGGCCAAGCTCTACTCCTCCGAGATCGCGGTGGACAACGCCCGCGAGGCCACCCAGATCCACGGCGGCTACGGCTTCATGAACGAGTACCCGGTCGCCCGGATGTGGCGCGACGCCAAGATCCTGGAAATCGGCGAGGGCACCAGCGAGGTCCAGCGCATACTGATCGCCCGGGAGCTGGGTCTCTGAGGGGGTCCCTTTCGGGGGCTTCTCCTGGGGTTCCCTTACAAGGTGATCCAGGGGA
>NZ_BBUY01000006.1:166456-181030 GCF_001590865.1 Streptomyces sp. NBRC 110611 | reverse complement strand
TTCTCCGGGGGTTCCCCTACGGGAGGGAGCTTCACCTCGTCCACGGTCACCAGCCGGCCCTCGCGGTGTGGTGGGCGAGCAGCCACTGGCAGTCCCGCGCACGCTGGTGCAAGAGGAACTGCGGAGCTTGCTGCGCGAGCACCATCACGAGTTGGTGGGCGTCACCTGCCTCGCACGTGGCTCGGACACGCTGTTCGCCGAGGCCGTGGTCGAGGCCGGCGGTCGGCTGGTCGTCATCCTGCCCTCGCGGGACTACCGGGAGGCCAAGGTCAAGCCCTGGTGGCGGTCTGGGACGGCGTGCCCCCTTCCGGGAAGGGAGGGGGCACGGCCGACACCGTCGAGGAGGCACGCATCGCCGGCGTGCCGGTAGACGTCGTCTGGCCGAGCGGCGCACGGCGTGGGGCGAGGGAGTAGGGGGGATTCCCGGGCCGGCCGCGCCGCCCCACGGGTCCTACCGGCCGTCGGGCCAGGGCACCTCCGGTGAGCGGTAGTAGTGGATGCCCTGGGCGTCCCAGCGTGGGCCCTGGGCGGCCAGGCGTTCGCGGAAGGCGGCCCAGTCATGGGTGTCCGCGGGGGACCAGCCGAGTTCGGCGAGGGCCGGCAGCCGCGGGAAGGTCATGTATTCGAGGTGCGCGGAGGTGGAGAGGGTCTCGGACCACAGGGGCGCCTCGACGCCGAGGATCGCCTCCCCGGGCGCGCCCTCCAGGTAGTCGCCGGGGTCCCAGTCGTAGGAGCGCCGGACGCCCACGTACCCCGCCCAGTTGGTGCCCAGCGGGCTGTCCTTGTCGTACTTCATGTCGAGGTAGGCGTGGTCGGCGGGGGACAGGATGATCCCCGTCCCGCGCTTCGCGGCGTCGACGACCTTCGCGCGCTCCGGCGCGCCCGTCTTGTCGTACCCCCAGTACTGGGCGACGGCGCCGTCCGCGGGGCGCGCACCGGTCAGCTGGTGCCAGCCGATCACGGTCTTGCCGTACTTGGCGACCACCGGCTGGACGCGGTCCATGAAGGCGACGTAGTCCTGGTGGCTGGTGGAGTGGGCCTCGTCGCCGCCGATGTGGAGGTAGCGGCCGGGGGTGAGCGCCGCGATCTCCCGGATGACGTCGTCGATGAAGTCGTAGGTCACCTTCTTCGGCACGCACAGTGAGCTGAAGCCGACACTGGTGCCGGTGTAGAGGGGCGGGGCCTTGCCGTCGCAGTTGAGCTCGGCGTACGAGGCGAGGGCGGCGTTGGTGTGGCCCGGCATGTCGATCTCGGGGATGACGGTGAGGTAGCGGTCGGCGGCGTAGCGGACGATCTCGCGGTAGTCGTCCTTGGTGTAGTAGCCGCCGGGGCCGCCGCCGACCTGGGTGGAGCCGCCGTAGGTCGCCAGCCGGGGCCAGGAGGCGAGGGCGATCCGCCAGCCCTGGTCGTCGGAGAGGTGCAGGTGCAGCGTGTTGATCTTGTACTGGGCGAGCTGGTCGATGGAGCGCTTGACCTGGGCGACGGTGAAGAAGTGCCGGGAGACGTCGAGCATCGCGCCGCGGTGCGCGTAGCGCGGCCGGTCGGCGATGGTGCCGCCGGCGATCCGCCACGGCCCGGGCCGCCCGGGCCGCCCGGTGCGCCGCTCGACGGCCGCGGGCAGCAGCTGGCGGAGGGTCTGGACGCCGCGGAAGAGGCCGGCGGGCCGGGCCGCGGTGATCGTCACCGCCCGCCCGCCGGAGGTGAGGCGGTAGCCCTCGGCGCCCAGCCCCCGGGCGTGGCGGCCGCCGAGCCGCAGCACGATGCCGTCGTTGCCGCCGCGCGTCGTCACCGGCAGGTCGTACCCCGTCGCCGGGCGGAGCAGGTCCGCCAGG
Source organism: Streptomyces sp. NBRC 110611 (assembly GCF_001590865.1). Classification (GTDB taxonomy): domain Bacteria; phylum Actinomycetota; class Actinomycetes; order Streptomycetales; family Streptomycetaceae; genus Streptomyces. Next base: position 179,198 of record NZ_BBUY01000006.1, on the reverse strand, counting down.
TATCCGGCGATCCGCCGGCTCTCCCATGATCCCGCGGGCACGCGGATGCGGGTGTCGTCGCCGAGGGTGTACGGGCGGCCGCCCGGCTGTACGGACGCCGGGGCGGGCACGACCCGGTCGAGGGGCACGGTGGTGGCGGCGGCCCGGGCCGGGTGGGGGGATATGGCGGCCGCGGCGGTGGTTCCCATCCCCGCCGCGGCCACCATCAGCAGCGAGAACAGCATGCGTCGTCGTCTCATCGGCGGTCCCTTCGGCGAACGTCGGATCACGCATGGCGTGGAGCGATGAAGCGATGGAGCGATGAAGCGATGGAGCGACGGAACGGTGACCATGCGTACCGTGAGCCTCATATCCGGTCAAGGTTGCGGCCAGTTTCCAGCGGCCAAACCGGGTACCTGCCCGATTTCGGGCAGATTTCTTGCGAATCTTGGTCTCGCACCGCAGTATCTACGGGTGCTCGAACGCCGTAACCACAGCGCAGACGCGCCACACGAAGACCTGGTGGACCACCTGGTGCGCAGCACACCGCTGCAGCGCGGTGAGGCCGCCCGGGTGGTGCTGGATGTGCTGGCGTACTTCGACGAGACGACGGAGGAGTTCGTCCGCCGGCGCCACCGCGAGCTGCAGTCCCAGGGCTTGCGGAACGAGGCGATCTTCGAACGGATCCGCCGCGAGATGCCGCACCGGGCGGTGGCACCGCCCGATCTCTCGGCTCGCCAGCTGCGCCGTCTGGTCTACGGCTGACCGACATCACGTCAGTCACGTCCATCGCGTCATACACACAGCATTTACACAGCAACGTTCTCGGAGGGTCACTGTATGTGCGGAATCGTCGGATATATCGGCAAGCGTGATGTCGCTCCGCTGCTCCTGGAGGGCCTGCAGCGCCTGGAGTACCGCGGCTACGACTCCGCCGGTATCGCCATCCACGCGAGCGGCACCGGCAAGACCGCGGGCCTGCGGACCGCCAAGGCCAAGGGCCGGGTCCGCGAGCTGGAGGCCCGGCTGCCGAAGCGGTTCGCCGGCACCACCGGTATCGCGCACACCCGCTGGGCCACCCACGGCGCGCCCACCGACGGCAACGCCCACCCGCACGTCGACGCCGAGGGCAAGGTCGCCGTCGTCCACAACGGCATCATCGACAACGCCGCCGAGCTGCGCGCCAAGCTCACCGCCGACGGCGTCGAGTTCGTCTCCGAGACCGACACCGAGGTCCTCGCCCACCTGATCGGCCGCGCCCAGGCGGAGACGCTGGAGGAGCGGGTCCGCGAGGCGCTGCGGCACATCGAGGGCACCTACGGCATCGCCGTCCTGCACGCCGACTTCGCGGACCGGATCGTGGTCGCCCGGAACGGCTCCCCCGTCGTCCTCGGCATCGGCGAGCATGAGATGTTCGTCTCCTCCGACGTCGCCGCGCTGGTCTCGCACACCCGCCAGGTCGTCACCCTCGACGACGGCGAGATGGCCACCCTCAAGGCCGACGACTACCGCACCTACACCACCGACGGTTCACGGACCACGTCCGCCCCGGAGACCGTCGAGTACGCGGCCGAGTCGTACGACATGGGCGCCCACGACACCTACATGCACAAGGAGATCTCCGAGCAGGCGGACGCGGTGGACCGCGCGCTGCGCGGTCGGATCGACGACCGCTTCTCCACCGTGCACCTCGGCGGCCTGAACCTGGACGCCCGCGAGGCCCGGACCATCCGCCGGGTGAAGATCCTCGGCTGCGGCACCTCGTACCACGCGGGCCAGATCGGCGCGCAGATGATCGAGGAGCTGGCCCGGATCCCCTCCGACGCCGAGCCGGCGTCCGAGTTCCGCTACCGCGACCCGGTCGTGGACCCCGACACCCTGTACGTGGCGGTCTCCCAGTCCGGTGAGACCTACGACGTACTGGCGGCCGTCCAGGAGCTCAAGCGCAAGGGCGCCCGCGTCCTGGGCCTGGTGAACGTGGTCGGCTCGGCGATCGCCCGGGAGACCGACGGCGGCATCTACGTGCACGCCGGCCCCGAGGTCTGCGTCGTCTCCACCAAGTGCTTCACCAACATGGTGGTGTCGTTCGCGCTGCTCGCCCTCCACCTGGGCCGGATCCGCGACCTGTCCGTCGCGGACGGCAAGCGGATCATCGAGGGCCTGCGCAAGCTGCCCGGCCAGATCGACGAGATCCTCAAGGGCGAGGAGCAGGTCAAGGACCTGGCGGCGAAGTACGCGGACGCCAAGTCGATGATGTTCATCGGCCGGGTGCGCGGCTACCCGGTGGCGCGCGAGGCCTCGCTGAAGCTCAAGGAGGTCTCGTACATCCACGCCGAGGCGTACCCCGCCTCCGAGCTCAAGCACGGCCCGCTGGCGCTCATCGAGCCCGCGATGCCGACCGTGGCGATCGTCCCGGACGACGACCTGCTGGAGAAGAACCGCGCCGCGCTGGAGGAGATCAAGGCCCGCAGCGGCCGCATCCTGGCCGTCGCGCACCAGGAGCAGGAGAAGGCCGACCACACCATCGTCGTCCCGAAGAACGAGCCCGAGCTGGACCCGATCCTGATGGGCATCCCGCTCCAACTGCTCGCCTACCACACGGCGTTGGCGCTGGGCCGGGACATCGACAAGCCGCGCAACCTCGCCAAGTCGGTCACCGTGGAGTAGTCGGGTACGGGGGCGGTGGCGTCGCGCGCGTGCCACCTACGCACGCGACGCCGCCGCCTCCCCTATGCCGGCGTCGCCCATACGCCGGCAGGATGCCGCCGCCCCGGAAACCGTCACATCCCGGCCGACGGCACGTAGTTGCCGTGCGCGCGACCGCCGGGCCCGTGGAGCGGCGCGCCCACATAACTGCTTTCTACCCCTCAGAGGGACACAATCCACCTCTTCGGTCAGGAGAGGTGGGGAGGAAGAGTTGCGCCGCGCACCGTGATGACGCCGTCTCAACTGTGCGCGGAACCGGGCGGGGAGGAATCGCCTCAGGGGATGACGATCACCGGGCGCTGAGCCCGGCGAGCCAGCCGGCCGGCGACCGAGCCGAAGATCCGGCCGACGATGCCGTGCGTGGAGCCGACCACGATCGCGTCGGCCTCGTACTCCCGGCCGACCTCCTCCAGTTCGTGGCAGATGTCCCCGCCGCGCTCGACGAGGATCCAGGGCACCTCGCTGAGATGATCGGCACAGGCCAGCTCCAGCCCGAGCACCTCGGTGCGGTGGTCGGGGACGTCCACGAAGACCGGGGGCTCACAGCCGGCCCAGACCGTCGTGGGCAGCCGGTTGGCCACATGGACAATGATCAATCCGGAGTCGTGGCGCCGCGCGATACCGATTGCATACGCCAACGCCCGCTCGCTCGACATGGACCCGTCGAAGCCGACCACCACGCCGTGCCGGAACGCGGGGTCGCATGAGCATCGCGTCTCTTCCGCCGCTTCGAGGTCCGCCGTCGGATCGGCGACCTGCTTGCGGTCCGCTGGTTCGGGGGATTCGTGACCGGCCATGGGTGTCTCGGCGAGGACGTCCTGTTGCGGTGGGGCGAACGGGGAACGGCGATTGACTTGATCCGGCAGTTGACTGAGCTGGCTCGCTCGAAATGCGGAAGCCATAGTTCAAAGGGGAACGATACGACTGGGAATCATCTTCCCAAGCCGTTACCCCAAGAGTACGGCGCCACTCCTCCGCTGCCCAGAGCCCGCCCGCGCGCCCGGCGCCCGTGCGAGAGGGTGAGGAGACTCGAACGTTCCCCGGAGCATGCCGGAGCGTGGCCCGGATGGCAATGGCCCGGCGTGCCCCTGTACGTACCCCTCGTGGTGACCCACGATCGCCGTCGGCGTTGTAGTAGCAGCCCGTCCGGAGGGGAGACCGAGGTGCCGCAGCGACCCGACAGATCACCCGACCCAGTGAGCGATGTGGTGCGCTGGGCCGCCTTCAGCTGTGCGCTGGTGCCGGTCGTCCTGATCGTCAGCGGCACATCCTGGGCCGGTGCGGCCGGGACCGCCGTCGGGCTGGCGGCGGTGACCTGTGCCTGCCGCGTCCTGTTACGGCGATCCGAACAGACCGGCGCGCGGTACCGCGCCCGTGGGAGGCGTCGACGACGGGACAGAAGGGGGCATTCGGGACTAAGAGCGCGTGGGGGCGGACGCCGGTCCGAAGGGCGTACGCCGGTCGACTGAGGCGCCCGCAAGTCTGCGCGCGAATGTTTCCAGCCAACTTCAGGACCGATCCCCCACCTTGCCCCGCACCCCCCTCAACCCTGGTGTGAGCAGGGCGGAAAGGACCGCTGGGCATGGTTGTGTCCTCTTGCGAACGGGCAGAGCCGAGACGCGCACTTCCCATGCAGGGCCGACGAGTGGAACGCTTCGTGATCGAATGCTTCACGCCAAGTTGCCATATCGACATACCAGCGGGTGGTGAACTTGGCACGCCATCCTCACGGGACACAGTAGATTCGATCTTGGTAGTGACGGCGGGGGAACTGTGCAGGACCGAGAGGGCGAGACGACCGAGGGGGGCTTAAGTGCCATGAGCCAGGACTCCGCTGCCGTACCAGATGCCGCACGCAAGCTCGCCGCCCGACGACGCCGCGAAATAGTCGCGGTGCTCCTCTTCAGCGGCGGCCCTATTTTCGAGAGCTCCATTCCGCTCTCGGTCTTCGGTATCGACCGGCAGGATGCCGGCGTTCCGCGATACCGACTGCTTGTGTGCGCGGGCGAAGATTCGCCTTTGCGCACGACCGGGGGGCTGGAGCTGTCCGCCCCCTACGGGCTGGAGGCGATCTCCCGAGCCGGGACGGTCGTCGTGCCGGCCTGGCGTTCCATCACCCAGGCCCCGCCGCCCGCGGCGCTGGACGCGCTGCGCCGCGCGCACGAAGAAGGGGCCAGAATCGTCGGGCTGTGCACGGGGGCGTTCGTCCTCGCCGCGGCCGGACTGCTCGACGGCCGCCCGGCCACGACCCACTGGATGTACGCGCCGACGCTCGCCAAGCGTTATCCGTCCGTCCATGTGGACCCGCGTGAGCTCTTCGTCGACGACGGCGATGTGCTCACGTCCGCGGGGACGGCGGCCGGTATCGACCTGTGTCTGCACATCGTGCGGACCGACCACGGCGCGGAGGCCGCGAACGCGCTGGCCCGCCGCCTCGTCGTACCGCCCCGGCGGACCGCCTCCGACCTGGGGCACCAGCGCTACCTCGACAGGTCTTTACCAGAGGAGATCGGCGCCGACCCGCTCGCCGAGGTCGTCGCCTGGGCGCTGGAGCACCTCCACGAGCAGTTCGACGTGGAGACCCTCGCCGCGCGCGCGTACATGAGCCGGCGCACCTTCGACCGGCGGTTCCGTTCCCTGACCGGGAGCGCCCCGCTGCAGTGGCTGATCACTCAGCGGGTGCTCCAGGCCCAGCGGCTGCTGGAGACCTCCGACTACTCGGTGGACGAGGTCGCCGGCCGCTGCGGGTTCCGCTCGCCGGTCGCACTGCGCGGTCACTTCCGGCGGCAGCTGGGCGCCTCGCCCGCCGCCTACCGGGCCCGCCGCCCGCAGAACGGGGCACCCGAGCCCGCACTGCGGCCCGAGCGCGCCGAACGGCCGGAGCGCGAGCGGGCCGCACTGGGGGCGAGCGGTGTGGAGCGGTTCTCCGCCACCGCGCTGGCCGGCCATGCGCTGGCCACCGCAGAAGCGGGTGACCTGGGCAAACCGCAGCCGGACGGCTACGCGTCCCGGCTGGCGGAGACCCCGGTCGGCCGTGCTGCGGGACGACCCGTGCTGCCCGGACAGCGCGAGCGCCCCGTAGGGTGAGTTGTATGAACGATCGCATGGTGTGGATCGACTGCGAGATGACCGGGCTCTCGCTGGCGAATGACGCGCTCATCGAGGTGGCCGCGCTGGTCACCGACTCGGAACTGAATGTGCTGGGCGACGGGGTGGATGTGGTGATCCGCCCCCCGGCCGAGGCGCTGAGCACCATGCCGGAGGTGGTGCGCGAGATGCACACCGCCTCCGGGCTGCTGGCGGAGCTGGACGGCGGTACGACCCTGGAGGCGGCCGAGGCGCAGGTGCTCGCCTACCTCAAGGAGCATGTGCCGGAGCCGGGGAAGGCCCCGCTGTGCGGTAATTCCGTCGGCACCGACCGTGGCTTCCTGCTGCGCGACATGCCGACGCTGGAGAGCCACCTGCACTACCGGATCGTCGATGTGTCGTCCGTGAAGGAGCTGGCCCGCCGCTGGTTCCCGCGGGCCTACTTCAACAGTCCGGAGAAGAACGGCAACCACCGGGCGCTGGCGGACATCCGGGAATCCATCGCGGAGCTCCGCTACTACCGGGAGGCGGTCTTCGTGCCGCAGCCCGGTCCGGACTCGGAGACCGCGAAGGCGATCGCCGCCAAGTACGTCCTGCCGGCCGAGCCTTCCCCCGGCGGCGGCGCCGGCGCTTCCGCCGAGGAGTGCGCCCCGCCGGCGCCGCAGTCCGCGCCCTCGCCGTAACGCACCTGGGGCTGTCTTCCGGGCCACGGTCGGCCTGACGTGACCCGGAAGACACGCTCACACAGCTCCGGGCGGAAAACCTGGGCGTGAGCACCCCTCCGGACCCTGTACACTTTTTCTCAGCCGGTGGGGAAAAGGAACCACACAGCACCGGCCATGGTGGGTATAGCTCAGCTGGTAGAGCACCTGGTTGTGGTCCAGGATGTCGCGGGTTCGAGTCCCGTTACTCACCCCAGCAGTGAGGCCCCCGATCTCGGATCGGGGGCCTCACTCATTTCCCGGCCCGTATCCCGGGCGTATGTCAGGCCGTTCGGCCGCCGGCTCAGTAGCCGATGGTGAAGCGCTCGCCGATGTGCCGGGGCTGCTCGATCTCGTCGAGGAGGGCGACGGCGTAGTCCTCCGTGGAGATCCTGCTGTTTCCGTCCGCGTCGGTGACCAGGTCGTCGGTGGCGGTGCGGTAGCTGCCGGTGCGCTCGCCGGGCGCGATGGTGCCGGCCGGGCTCAGGTTGGTCCAGCGCACATCGGAGACGGTCCGGTAGAAGTCCAGCGCGTCGCCGTGGGCGTGCATGATCTGGAGCAGGAATTCGGGCAGGCCCTCGGTGTCCCAGACCTGCTTGCCGTCGGGCGTACGGAGCGAGCCCGCGCCGCCGACCGCGATCAGCCGCGGGGCGGCGTCGCCCAGCGTCCGCAGACCGGCGACCAGGGATTCGGCGGCGGGCTCGATGGTGGCGATGTGGCCCGGGCCGTCGCCGCCGCCGACCGCGCTGACCACCACGTCCTTGCCCTTGGCGACGGCGGCGACGGAGCCGGGGTCGAGGACGTCTCCGGTGGCCACGGTCAGGTTCGGGTGGGTCGTGGTGATCTTGGCGGGGTCGCGGACGACCGCGGTGACCTGGTGGCCGCGCCGGAGGGCCTCGCTGAGGATGCGGCTTCCGATGCTGCCGTTGGCGCCGAAGAGAGCGATCGTGGACATGGTGGATCTCCCAGGTGGTCGTGTGCCGTGTGTCCGACGGTCGGCGTACCCGGGTCCGCGGACTTCCGTTTTCCGTCAGCAGGTGCGCTGACGTCTCCTACGCTAGGGGTGGGAGCGGGGAGTTTCGGGGTAGGGAAGGGACCTTCGATGGTCAAAAAACGACAGATGGGTGAGGGGGCCGCCCCGGAGATCCGGGAGGTGGCGTTCTCCGCGCCGGCCGGGCGGCCCGCGGGCGTGGAGGTGATGACGCTCGCCGAGCTGCGCGAGCGCGCGGACGCCTGCCGGCTGTCCACCCCGCACCGCCCCGGCTTCCACCATCTGCTGACACTGGACAGCGGCTGGCTGGTGCACTGCGTCGACTTCCGCGAGCACCTGCTCCAGCCGGGCGATCTGCTCTGGTCGCGCCCCGGGCAGGTCCAGCACTTCGGGGATCTGACGGGTGCGGAGGGCCGGCTGGTGCTCTTCGAGTCCGGCTTCCTGGATCCGTCGACCGCGGCGGCGGCCCGGATCGAGGACTGGTACGGGCCGCCCGTACGGCACCCCGAGGGTACGGCGGCGCGCCAGGTGGACCAGGCGATGCGCCAGCTGCACCAGGAGTTCGCGGCGCTGGGCGGGCTGCCGCTGGAGGTCCACCTGGAGGTGCTGCGGCATCTGCTGGCGGTTCTGGTGCTGCGCGCCGCGTACCCGGCCGGGCCGGCCGGTGACGGGCCGGGCGGCTGCGAGGCGGGCGAGACGTATCTGCGCTTCCGGGACGCGGTGGAGCGGGACTTCACCCGTAGCCGCCGGGTCGCCGACTACGCCCGGGCGCTGGGGTACGCACCGCGCACCCTCTCGCGGGCCACGGAGGCCACCACGGGGGTCGGGGCGAAGGAGTTCATCGACCGCCGGGTGGTGCTGGAGGCCAAGCGGCTGCTGGCGCACTGCGATCTGTCCGCGGCCCGGATCGCGGACCGGCTGGGCTTCGCCGACGCCACCAACTTCAGCAAGTTCTTCCAGCGGCAGACCGGCAGTGCCCCGATCGCCTTCCGCGCCGCGGTACGGGGCGGGGCGCAGCGGGCAGGGGGTGGACCCGCCGCGCCCCGCCTGCGGGACGGTGGTCCGGTAGGGGCGCGGTAACCGGACCGCCGGTGGGGGATGGTCAGGGGCAGGGGGCCAGAGGGAGGACGGGCCGGGGAGGAAGGGCCCGGGCGGGAGGGCGGAGGGGGAAGGGCTGGTCAGCCGATGCGGGCGGCGAACGCCTTGGTGAAGGCCAGCGGCTCCTGGTCGAGGGAACTGCAGGTCGGCTGAGCGGAGTTGCCGGCGCCGCCCGGGCAGGGCCGGTCGCGGGTCGAGGACCACATCGACAGCCAGGCGAGGTGCTTGTCCTCGGCGAACTTCACCAGCTCGGTGGCGTCGTCCACCGTGAAGACCTCGTTCTGGACGTCGTTGACACCGATCATCGGGGTCACCGCCACCGCCTTCCAGGCGTCCGCGTCGCTCAGCCCGAGCGCCTTCGCGATCTGGCCGTGGGTGGCGGTGGCGGCCTGGGTGGCGTAGGTGCCCATGTCGCCGGTGTAGGAGGCTCCGTAGTCCATCGCCATGATGTTCACGGACGAGATCTTGACGCCGTTCTTCTTGGCGTCCGCGAGCAGGTTCACACCGTCCGGGGTCAGCCCTTCGGGCATGACCGGCAGGGTGAAGGAGACGTCCAGGCCGGGGTGCTTCTTCTGGAGCTGGGCGATGGCCTGGGCGCGGCGGGTGTTGGCGGCGGTGTCGGGCAGTGCGCCGCCCTCGATGTCGAAGTCGGCCTTGGTGAGCGCGAACCGGTCGATGACCTTGCCGTACGCGGCGGCGAGGTCGTCCGCGGAGGTGCAGGCGAGGCCGAGTTCGGAGCCGTTGGCACCGCCGAAGGAGACCCGGACGTCGCCGCCGGCCTTGCGCAGGCCGGGTATCTGCTGCGCCACCGGGTTGTCGTCCAGCTCGCCCGCCCCGCCCCACTTGGGGACGCAGCCGCCGCCGGAGGTGATGAACGCGAGGGTGAAGTCCTTCACCCCGGTCTTGCCGGCGGTGTCCAGGAGGTCGTAGGCGGGGGACAAGGACGTGTCCACGTACGGGGCGAAGCCGCCCGCGGCCCGCGCGGCGGTTCCCGCGGCACGGTCGGCGCCGCCGCCGACGGCCTGCGGCGCCTCGGCGGCCCCGGTCGGCCGGTCGGGCCCCGCGAGAGCGGATCCGGCGAGGGCGAAGGCGCCGCCGGCCGCGACCGCCACGGCCGCGCCGGTCACGATCAGCTGGGTGGTACGGCTGGTGCGCCGGCGGTGTGCCGAGGAGTTCATCTCGTGCCTGCCTGTCGTCGTACGTCGTCATGCGCGGGAGCTGCGGTGCACCCGGGTGGTGTGCGTACCGGGGTGGTGCGCACGGCGTGGGGGTGTGCACCCGGGTGCGTCTCGCACGCTAGCGGCAGCGAAACGGACAAATGCCTGGAACCGTACGGCTGTTGGCGGAATTATGGCGGCCTTAAGGAAGCGGAAGGGGGCGGTTAAGACCTCCGGCCTATGCCCCGTGCGTAGTCGTCCGCGCGTCCGTGTGCGCGTCCGCCTGTTCGACGGCTCGTGCGCCCGCCCGGGCGTCTGCCCGGGGATCCGCGGGCGAGTCCGCCCGTGCGCCCGCGCCGGATGATTCCGTCCGGGAGTGCGCGTCGGATTCCGCCCGGGATTCCGCCCGGGAGCCGGTGCGGGCGGCCGCCCGGCGCCGCCGGGTGCCGAGCGTACGGCGCAGCCGGTGGCCGCGGCGCCGGACCGGCCGCACGGGGCCGTCCAGGGCCAGCCAGACCCGGACCTCGGTGCCGCCGAGGACGGAGCGGCCCAGGCGCACATCACCGCCGGTGGACTCGGCCAGCCGGCGCACGATGTCCAGACCGAGGCCGGTCGAACCGTCCCCGCCGCCGCCGTGACCGCGGCGCAGCGCCGCGTCCGGGTCGGCGATGCCCGGGCCGGCGTCCGAGACCAGCACGATCACCGCGTCCTCCGCGTTGTGCACGTCGACCGCGAAGGCGGTGCCTTCGGGCGTGTGCCGGAAGACGTTGCCCAGCATCGCGTCCAGGGCGGCAGCCAGTTCGGGGCGGGCGACCGGGACGCGTACCGGGCGGTCCGCGCCGGCGATGCGTACGGTGCGGCCCTCGTCCTCGGCGAGCGCCGACCAGAAGGCCATCCGCTCCCGGATCACCTCGGCGGCGTCACAGCCGGCCGCGGCCGCCGCCTGCCGGGTCTGGGCCTTCTGCTCCCTGGCGGTGCGGATGATCTGGTCGACCTCGCGCTCCAGTTGGGCGACGGCGGACCGGGTCTGGTCGGCGGCCTGGGTGTCGCCGAGCGAGGCGGCGTTGAGGCGGAGGACGGTCAGCGGGGTGCGCAGCCGGTGGGAGAGGTCGGCGGCCAGTTCGCGCTCGTTCGCCAGCAGTTGGACGACCTGGTCGGCCATGGAGTTGAAGGCGCTGGCGGCCAGCCGCAGTTCCCTGGGGCCGTCCTCCGGGACGCGGACGCCGAGCCTCCCCCTGCCGAGGTCGCGGGCGGCGCGGGCGAGCCGTTCGGCGGGCCGCACCATGCGGGTGCCGAGCCGGTCGGCGACCGCGACCGAGCCGATGACCAGCCCGAGGCCGACGGCGGCCAGCACCACCCAGGAGGTGGTGACGCCGTTGGTGAGCTCCGCGTCGGGCACGAAGACCTCGACGACCGCGATACCGGAGGCGACGGCGGTGGGCTGGAGCAGCGACGAGCCGCCGGGGACCGGGGCGATGGAGGCCCGGCCGAGGTCGAGGGCGGCCGTCACATCGGCCGGTGCGGCGTGCCGGCTGCCGATCTCGGCGGGGGCGGGGTGCTTGCCGCCGGCCGGGACATGGACGCCGATCCGGCCGCCGGGGCCGGTCTCGGCGCTGGCCACGGCGCGTTCCAGCTGGGCGCGGTCGGTGGTGATGGCGAGGACCGGGCCGATGGTGGCGGCCTGCCGCTCGGCGTTGGAGAACGCGCGGTCGCGGGCCATCTCCTTGACGACGAGCCCGAGCGGGACGGCGAACGCGACCACGACCATCGTGGTGACCGCCAGCGCCACCTTGACCAGGGCCCACCTCATGCCGTCCCGTCCTTCTCCCCCCGGCTCCGTCCGCGGGATGCCGCCGGGAAGCGCCCCCGGCTCCGTACGTGGGACGCCGCGGGGGAACGCCCCCGGCTCACTGCGGCGGCTCCAGCTTCACCCCGACCCCGCGCAGGGTGTGCAAGTAGCGGGGCCGCGCCGCGGTTTCGCCCAGTTTGCGGCGGAGCCAGGACAGATGGACGTCGATGGTCTGGTCGTCCCCGTAAGCCTGCTGCCAGACCTCGGCGAGCAGCTCCTTGCGGGGGACGACGACACCGGGGCGCCCGGCGAGGAAGGCCAGCAGGTCGAACTCCCGGCGGGTGAGGTCGAGCGCGACACCGTCGAGCGCGGCCTGGCGGCGCAGCGGGTCGACGGAGAGGCCGCCGACCCGGATCACCCGTGAGGGCGGTTCCGCGCCGGGCGCGCCGGCCCGGGAGCGGCGCAGGACGGCCGCCATCCGGGCCGAGAGGTGTTCGACCGAGAACGGCTTGGTGAGGTAGTCGTCGGCACCGTCGTTCAACAGCCGTACGATCTCGGCCTCGTCGTCCCGGGCGGTGGCGATGATCACGGGGACGTCGGTGATCCCGCGCAGCATCTTCAGCGCCTCGCCGCCGTCCAGATCGGGCAGACCGAGGTCGAGGATGACGACGTCGAAGCCGACGTGCGCCACCTCCCGCAGCGCCTCCAGGGCGGTCCCGACGCTGCGTACGGTGTGGGCGGCCTCGGTCAGATGCCTGATGAGGGCCGAGCGTACGAACTGGTCGTCCTCGACCACGAGTACACGTGCCATGGCCCGCACCGTACGCCATTCGGGGAGGGGCCTTTACCCGAGGTTGACGCCGGCGCACACGAGCCCGGCCCCGGGCCCGGCCCCGGACCGGGCCGCGTCCGCACCCGCGACGGCTGCGACGGGACGGGCCGTTGGTGCAGTATGTGCCGAATGCAGCGAGGACTGGTTCACGCGGCGGCCTGGACGCTGGCGACCGGGGCCGCGGTCGCCCTGTCGTGGTTCGGCGTGCGCACGGTGCTGTCCGGTACCGCGTACGACGCGCCGCGCGCGCTGCCGCTCTCCGAGCAGGTGGCGTCCGCCGGGGAGCGGACGGACGGCGGCGCGTCCCCCCGGGTCTCGTCGACGCAGCGCCCCAGACCGTCGCAGTCGGCGAGCCCCTCCCCGCCGTCCGCCGGCGACCGGCCCGCGAAACGGGCCACGCCC
>NZ_BBUY01000006.1:141696-166135 GCF_001590865.1 Streptomyces sp. NBRC 110611 | reverse complement strand
CCCCTCCCCGCCGTCCGCCGGCGACCGGCCCGCGAAACGGGCCACGCCCCCGGCCGACGGCGGCACCCGGCCGCAGCGCCGCCCCGCCGGCCCGTCGGGCGGCGATGCCACCCCGGCGGCCGGCGGCGACGTCAACAGCTACACCACGAACGGTGGCCGGGTGGTCCTCGCCATGGGCGGCTCCTCGGCCGAACTGGTCTCGGCGACCCCGGAGCCGGGCTGGCAGATGCAGGTGTGGAAGCAGGAGGCGTGGATCCGGGTGGACTTCCTCCGCGGCGCCGCCCGCACATCGGTGATCTGCGCATGGAACGGGCACCCGCCGACCGTGGTGACCGACAACCACGCGACGTAGCGGAGACCCGTCGGACAGGCCCTAGGGCCTGTCGTCGAAGGTCCTGGCGGGCGGGGCCGGGGAGGCCACTGCCGTGGCGTCGGTGACGGGTGCCGCGCCGCCGGTGAAGTCCAGGAGTGCGCGGCCGTGTTCGACCCGGCCGGACTCCGGGTCGGTGGCCGCGCGACGGGTCAGTTCGGCGACCGGGAGCGCGGCGTCAGAGGCGAGCAGTACGGCGTTGCCGAAGCGTTTGCCGCGCAGGACGGCCGGGGCGGCGGTCAGGCAGAGCTCGGGGAACACCGTACGGACGGTGGCGATCTGGCCGCGCAGGAAGCGAAGTGGCGGCCCGTCGGCGAGGTTGGCCGCGTAGGCGCCGCCGGGCCGGAGCGCCCGGCGGACCTCCGCCACGAACTCGGTGCTGGTCAGGTGCGCGGGCGTGCGCGCGCCGCGGAAGACGTCCGCGATGATCAGGTCGGCCCAGCCGTCCGGCACCTTCGCCAGGCCCGCGCGGGCGTCGCCGCCGCGCACCCGGATCCGCCAGCCGCTGTCCAACGGCAGCTGACGGCGTACGAGCTGGACCAGGGGAGCGTCGATCTCGACGACCTGCTGGGTGGACCGGGGGCGGGTCGCGGCGACGTAGCGGGCGAGAGTCAGTGCGCCGCCGCCCAGATGGACGACGCGCAGCGGTGCGCCGGGCGGGCCGGCGAGATCGGCGATGTGCCCCAGCCGCCGCTGGTAGGAGAAGTCCAGGTAGGACGGGTCGTCGAGGTCCACATGGGACTGCGGGGCGCCGTCCAGGAACAGCGTCCGGCCGCGCGGGCGGTCCCGGTCGGGCCGCAGCTCCGCGAGTCCGCCGTCGACCTGCTCCATGACGGGCTCCGCTCCGCCGCGCCCGCGCCTGCTTCTCCCCATGGCGTCCAGTATGACCGGTGCCCGGTGCGGCGAACGGAGCGTGGCGGACCGCCCACGACCGAGGTCAGGGCGGTCCGCCGCCTGCACACCACGACCCGTGCCGGTCCGCTGGTCGCCCGGACCGACCGTCGGGTCACTTCTGGATGCAGATGTTCCCGAATGCCGGGTTCAGCAGGGCGATCACGTTGATGGTGTTGCCACACAGGTTGATCGGAACGTTGACCGGGACCTGGATCACGTTGCCGCTGATGAACCCCTTGGTCTTCGACGCCTTGCCGATGGCCTTGGCTCCGTGGTGCTTCACCTTGTCCTGGCCCTGGTAGCCGAGGTAGCCGTGCTGGTGCATGGAGCGACCGTGGTGGCCGTTCTTGCCGTGGTGGCTGTCACCGGCAGCCGCGACCCCACCAGCGTTTGCGATGCCCGCGCCACCGACAACGAGGGCGCAGCTGGCCGCGGACATCGCGGCGGTCTTGACAAACCGCTTCATCCCATTCTCCTTTCAGTTCGTGAATGGGGCACCCGGTCACAACGAGCGAAATACATCAGGGATGCGGGCGTTCCCCCTTTACGGGAAATCGTTAGCCCTTTTGGCAGCAGGTCTCCTTACGGACACCGCCTGGTATTCCGCCGATCGGGACCCCCGGACCAGATCCGGGCGTGCCTGCCGCGGTTTCCAACATGATTTCTGTCAGAGTGCTCTCCTGTTTGACTGATAGAAGTCGGAGAGGACGACATGCGGAGGTCGATGGCCCGCACCGGGCGCGACGGCCCGCCCGGACCGGGCGGCGCCGCCCCCGTAACCGATTCCGGCGTATTCCCTGTGCGGCCCGCGCCGTGCGCCCGTGCCGATCGGCCGGCCTTCCGCGCCATCGCCCGCCACCCCGGAAATCCGCTCGACGCACTCTTCGACCCGTCCGATACCCACCGTTGAGCCACCCGCCCCGGAAATTCCCGGACACCTCGAAGAATCCGTCGAGAGAACGAAGCCGAGAGAACGAAGAGGCCGAAGAAACCGTAGCGAGCCCACTGGGAGTACGGAGAGTTCCGTCGGCTCGGAATCAGGGGAGCTGTGCGTGCTGACACCGGACGTGCCGGCCCGGGAGCGGCCCACGGTGCTCCATGCCGCCCCTCCCCCGACGTCCCTCCCCCGGCGTCCCTGCTCCAGCTCACGATCCCGATCCCGATCCCGCTCCCGATCCCGCTTCCCCTGGAGACATCCGGTGAAGGTTCTGCACATCATCACGGGCCTCGATGTGGGCGGCGCCGAGCAGCAGCTACGGCTCCTGCTGCGCCGGCTGCCCGCGCGGTGCGAGGTCGTCACCCTGACGAACCCCGGCCCGGTCGCCGCCGGTATCGAGGCCGACGGCACCCCCGTCACCCACCTCGGCATGACCGGCGACCGCGATCTGCGCGCGCTCCCCCGCCTCGCCGCGCTGATCCGCGCGGGCGGCTACGACCTGGTGCACACCCACCTCTACCGGGCTTGTGTCTACGGCCGGATCGCCGCCCGGATGGCCGGCGTACGGGCGGTGGTCGCCACCGAACACTCCCTGGGCGATGCGGTGCTCGAGGGCCGCCGGCTGACCCGTGGCGTCCGTGCGCTCTACCGGGCCACCGAGCGGCTGGGCACGACGACGGTCGCGGTGTCGGACACCGTCGCCGCCCGGCTGCGCCGCTGGGGCGTGCCCGAGCAGCGGATCCACGTGGTGCCCAACGGCATCGAGGCGCACCGGTTCGGCTTCGACCCGGCGGCCCGGGCCGTGATCCGCGCCCGGCTCGGGCTGCCGCCGGACGCCTTCGTGGTCGGCGGCGTCGGCCGGCTGGTGGCCGGGAAGCGGTTCGACGTCCTGGTCCGGGCGGTCACCCAGCTCCCTGGCGTGCACCTGCTGCTGGCGGGCGACGGACCGGAGCGGACGCGGCTGCTGCGGATGGCGGAGCAGTTCGGCTCGGCGGACCGCATTCATCTGCTGGGCGCCGTGCGTGATGTAGTCGGTGGTGCGGCAGCGCCCCCATGCGCCGTGCGTGATGTGGTCGGTGGTGCGGCAGCGCCGCCATGCGCCATGGGGGATGTGGGCGGGAGCGATGGCGGGGGGCGTGCCGGAACGGGCCCCGGCACCGGCACCGGTAGCGGCACCGGCACCGGCACCGGTATCGACGTTCCCGGGCTGCTCTCGGTCATCGACGTATGCGTCTCGCCGTCGCCGGACGAAGCGTTCGGGCTGGCCGTTCTCGAGGCGCTGGCGTCCGGGCTGCCGGTGCTCCACGGCAGCTGTCCGGCGGTCGACGAGCTGCCCGCCGACCAGGCGCCCGGCGCCCGCCGGTTCAGCCCTGGGGTACAGCAACTCGCCACCGCGCTGCGGGAGTTGCGGCGCGAAGGGCCGGGCCGGCTGCCGGTTCCGCCGGTGGTGCGGCGCTATGACATCGCCCGCAGCGCCGAGGCGCTGATGTGCGTATACGAGGAGGCGCTCGCCACCGCCCTGGCACGCCGCCGCCACACCACCGGGCCCGCGCCCGAACCCGCGCCCTCGTCCGCACCTGCACCTGCACCGCAGGCCCACCCCTCCGGGGTCGTCTCCCTGCCCGACCCGGCCCGGTCGCCCGCGCCGTCCCCGCTCTCGAACAGCTAGAGGCGTCTCCCCTGGGCGAAGCGGCCGTCACGACACCGAAGCGAGCACACGGCAGAAAGGACAGGGAACCTCCATGTACGACCTCGTGGTGGTGGGCGCCGGCCCCTACGGACTCTCGATCGCCGCGCATGCGGCGGGGGCCGGGCTGCGACTACGGGTCCTGGGCCGTCCGATGGCCGCGTGGCACACTCACATGCCCGACGGCATGCTCCTCACGTCCGAGCCCGGGGCCGTCGGCCTCTCCGCCCCGCACGGCCGGCACTCGCTGGCGGAGTACTGCGCCACCCATGGGGTGACCGTCGAGCACGGCGTCCCCCTCCCCCTCGGCACCTTCGCCGCGTATGCCGGATGGTTCGCCGAACGGGCGGTACCGCAGGCCGAGGACGTGACCGTCACCGCCGTCCGCCCGGCCCCCGACGGCTCGCAGGCCGAGCCCGACGGCACCGGGCCCCGCGGCTTCCAGGTCGAGACGGACACCGGCGAGCTGATCGCGACCCGGACCGTGGTCCTCGCCATGGGCGCGCTGCCGTTCACCCACCGCCCCTGGCCGCTGCTCGAACTGCCCCCGGAGCTCGCCTCGCACAGCAGCGACCACCGCGATCTGCGGCGGTTCGCCGGCCGGCACGTCGCGGTGCTCGGCGCCGGCCAGTCCGCACTGGAGACCGCGACCCTGCTGGCCGAACAGGGCGCCCGGCCCTGCCTGGTGGCGCGCACCGGCCGCCTGCGCTGGAACACCCCGCCACGGCCCCGCCGGGTGTGGTCACCGGCCCCCTGGGCGGTGCGGCGGCTCCCCGCGGCGGCCCGGCGGCGGATCACCCGGGCCGCACTGGGCCCGGCCGGCGCCTGGTGGCTGCGGGAGCGCTTCGACTCCGCGGCGGTGCCGACGCTGCTGGGCCGCCATGTCCGGGCCGCCACCCCTCATGACGACACGGTGCGGCTGCACCTCACCCGCGGACAGGGCCACACCGAGACCCTCGATGCCCACCATGTGGTGGCGGCCACCGGCTTCAGCCCCGATCTGCGGCGCCTGCGGCTGCTCCACCCCCGGGTGCGCGGCGTGCTGCACACGGTGGGCGGCAGCCGCGCCCCCGAGCTGAGCCCGTACTTCGAATCGTCCTGGCCCGGGCTGTTCTTCGCGGGGCTGCTGGCCGTGCCGTCGTTCGGCCCGTCGATGTGCTGCGTCGACGGCACCGCCTTCACCGCGACCCGGCTGCTGCACGGCGTCCGACGCCGACTCGGCGGAACGGCTCCTCAAACACCTTGAGCACCTCAGGAACCTGAGGGACCTCACCGGCTCAGGGACCTCACCGGCTCCCGGAACCGGCGCTCACTGGCAGCGGTCGACCGCCTCGATCGTGCGCGCCGCCTCGCCGAGCGCCGCGCGCAGCACGATCGGGTCGGTGGCGCTGGCGCCCGCGCCCTCCGGGGGGACCAGCCATCCGGTGCCGGTCACCGGGGGCTCCACGGCGGCACCGTCCTCGCACAGGGCTCCCAGCGAGATGCCCCGCCCGTAGGTCTGGGTGCACGCGCTGCCGGGTACGTCCCAGCCGTCGGCCGTGCCCGGGGGGACCAGGAAGCCCAGGGTGTCGCAGGCGCCGTCGTGCAGTACGGGGCCCACGCCGTCCCGCAGCCGCAGGATGTCGACGGCCTCCAGCCCCTGCCGGGCGGGGACCGTGACGAGGTCGCAGGGCCGGTCCGGTCCGGCGGTCGCCGCGCCCGTCACGATCTGCTGCCGCCGATCGCCGGCCTGGCCCGCGGAACCGCTGCCGCCCCTGCTCACGCCGGTCTCCCACACGGAGAACCCCTCCTCTGCACACGACACACCCTTTACACCGAGTTCAACGTCCAGGCATGTCAACAGCTACGGCGGCGTAACGCTGCAAAGGATGGCAGTTCATGGCAGATCACGCGTGAGATATCCGGTTTGTAGCCAAACTGGGCGTATCGCAGCCATCACAGCCGGTACGGTCGTGCCGCCGCTCCGCCAGGAGGCGGCAGCGCCACAAGGTCGTCCCCGCACCCGCGGGGGTAGTTCGGGCCGAGAAAGGCAGCCATGACGTCGCCAGCAGCAAGTTCAGCGTCGTCCCGCACCGTACCCGCCCGCCCGAACACCGCTTTCCGACAGCTGCGCGGCCGGCTGTCACCAGGCGAGTTCGCGGCGGCGGTCCGACGGGCCGCCCGTGAGATCGGTGAGCAGGTCTCGTGCGACGCCCGCTATGTGGGCCGCGTCGAGTCCGGGGAGATCCGGTGTCCGAACTACGCCTACGAGCGGGTGTTCCGGCACATGTTCCCCGGGCTGACGCTGCCCGACATGGGCTTCGCGCCGCGCGAGGCGGTACGCGGACGGGGGGCGCGTACGGCGGCGGTCGGCGCCGCGCGCCTGGCAGACCGACCCGACAACCGCGATACCCGTATCCAGATCCACGAGGAGAGCGACGTGCTGCGTCGCGCGTTCATCACCGGCGGCCCGGCCGCAGCCCTGGGCATCGTCGCGCTGCACCCCATCGAGGCCGCTGCCGCCGCGGCCGGCGTCCACGTCCCGGGGCCGCGTACGCCGGCCGCCGGCCGGATCGGCGAGGCCGAGGCCACCGCCGTCGAGGAGGCCGTCCGGCACATCCGGCTGCTGGACGACCGGCACGGCGCGGAGGGCATCTACCAGCGCGCCGCCCAGCCGCTGCGCGCCGCCTACGAACTGCTCGACGCCGACGTGCGGCGCCGCTCGGTGTCCGACCGGCTGCACGCCGGGGCGGGTGAACTGTCCATCACCGTCGGATGGCTGGCACATGACTCGGGCCGCTTCGACGACGCCCGCTCGCACTACGCCGAGGCGCTGGCCACCGCCCGGGTCTGCGGCGACGCCGCCCTGGAGGCGCACGCCTTCTGCAATACCGCCTTCCTGGCCCGCGACGCCGGCCGGCCGCGCGAGGCGGTGCGCGCCGCGCAGGCCGCGCAGCAGGCCGCCAAGCAGCTCTCCTCGCCACGGCTGCGGTCCCTGCTGGCGCTGCGCGAGGCGGGCGGCTGGGCGGGGCTGGGGGACCGCTCCGGCTGTGAGCGGGCGCTGGCCCGGGCGGAGCAGCAGTTCGCCCGTGGGCCGCGGGACGGCGATCCGGAGTGGATGACGTTCTTCGGTGAGGCCGAGCTGGCGGGCCTGGAGGCGCAGTGCTGGGCGGCGCTCGGCGCCGCGGAGCGGGCGGCGGAGCACGCGCACCGCGCGGTGGCCCTGCAGGATCCCCACTTCACCCGCAATATCGCCCTGTTCACCGCCGAACTGGCCGGTGACCTCGCGGCCAGCGGCGCCCCTGAGGAGGCAGCGGCGGCCGGCCTGCGCGTCCTGGCCCTCCTGGAACACGTCCGCTCGGCCCGTATCCGCGCCATGCTCGGCACCACCGCCCGCGCGCTCCGCGCCCACCGCGCCAGCCCCCCGGTCGCCGACTTCCTGGAGCACCACACGGCGACGGCGCTGACCGGCCCCGCCTCTACGGCCCCCGGCCATCCCGTCTGACCCTCGGCTCCGGCCACCCGCCGGAGGAGGCCGGAGGGCCTGCGCCACGGGGCGGGCGGGACTTCCGGCACCGGCCCTAGGGCACTTCTGACGGATCTCCGTGGGAGAAGGAGCGGCGTCTGGTGCGTGCTCTCGGCGTGCCGTGCGGAAGTCCTCGTAGCGGCGCTACGTGGGCTTTCGCGCGGTGCGGCGAAGGGGGCACCTCCCTGCTCGAGCGCAGCCGAGAGCTTGGGGGCGCGTGCCGGGCGTCGTGACGCCGCGGAGATCCGTCAGAAGTGCCCTACGCCCCGGTCAGGCGAGGTGTCCGGTGTCGTTCCAGCGCTCGATCGCCGGCTCCCCGTAGGCCCAGCCGAGCACCGACAGGGACGTCGGCTCGAGCCGGATGCGGGCCGCGAAGGAGATGTCCAGGCCCAGCCAGCGGGCACCCAGGGCGCGCAGGATGTGGCCGTGTGCGAAGACCAGCGCATCGCGGTCGGCCGAACGCGCCCAGTCGACGACCTCGTCGGCCCGGGCGGAGACCTCGGCGAGCGTCTCGCCCTCGGGAACGCCGTCCCGCCAGATGAGCCAGCCCGGCCGCCCGGCCTTGATCTCGGGCGGGGTCAGGCCCTCGTACGCGCCGTAGTCGAACTCCATCAGGGCGTCCCACTCCTGGGCCCGGTCACCGAAGCCGGCCAGCTCGCAGGTCTCCTTGGCGCGCACCAGGGGGCTGGTACGGACCTCGACGCCCGGCAGGCCGTCCCACGGGCTGCGGTGCAGCCGCTCGCCGAGGAGCTTGGCGCCGCGCCGGCCCTCGTCCAGGAGGGGAATGTCCGTACGGCCGGTGTGCCTGCCGGAGAGGGACCACTCCGTCTGCCCGTGCCTGGCCAGGAATATGCGCGCTGCCATAGTCGTACTCGTACCTCTCGCCGATCGCTCGGCTCGTCGTTCTCGTCGTCGGTCGTTCTCGTCGTTGCTCTTCGCTTCACTGCTCGGCGCGGGCGGCATCGACCGCGGCCTTCCATTCTCCCGCATGGGGCGATTTGTCCCCGCGCGGCCCCACCCGTGAGCGGCCGGGACCGCCGTTGTCGGTGCCGGATGTCACACTGCGGGGCGTGGAGATTTCGCGCGACAGTCGATCCGGTTCGGCTGCCCCTCCGGCGGGGCGGGCCGCGCCGGAAACGGGCCTGCGGCCGACGGCGGCGCCGGGCGTGAGCCGGGGAAAGCTCGCCGAGTTGCGCGGGCCCGGCGTGCCTCCCCGTTCGCTGGACGCCCGGGCGCTCGCCGCGCTGGCCGCCAACCCCGGGTGCCGGCGCCGGGCGTTGCTGGACGGGGCGGGGATCGACAAGGGGGCGCTGGCCAGGGCGCTGGGGTCGCCCGCGCCGTACGGGCAGTCGCAGTTCGCGATAGTCCGGGGGAACGCGTTCGAGGCCAGGGTGAAGGCCGATGGCGGCACCGAGCTGCTCCGGCTGCTGTACGAGCGGCTGGCCGCGCCCGGCACCCCGCCGCCGGAGCCGGGCGCGGTCGCCGCTCCGGAGCTGTCCGCGGCCGGGCCCGAGGGCCGGGCGGCGCGTACGGCGCTGGCGCTGCGCGAGGCGACCGCGGCCGGCGGCTGGACGCTGCTCGATCATCCGTTGCTGGCCGTCGGGGTGGCCGGTGCGCCCGCCTATGTGGAGCCGGACGCGCTGGTGGTGCATCCGGACGGCACCTGGACGGTCGTGGAGATCAAGTCCTTCCCGATGATCGACGGTTCGGCGGATGCCGCCAAGGTCGGCGCGGCCGCGCGCCAGGCGGCGGTGTACGCACTGGCTCTGGAGCCGGTGGCGGAGCATGTCGGGGCGCGCACCGGACGCGCGGTGCGGGTGGACGACCGGGTGCTGCTGGTGTGCCCGAAGGACTTCTCCAACCTCCCGGCCGCCGCGGCCGTCGACGTCCGCAAGCAGCTCGCCACGACCCGGCGGCAGCTGGGCCGGCTCACCCGGGTCGAGGAGATCGCCGCCGCCCTGCCGGAGGGCACGACGTTCGATCTGCGGCTCACGGACGACGGCAGGGCCGCGACCCGCCCGCCGGAGGAGCTGGCCGAGGCCGTCGAGGCGGTCGACGCGGCCTATGTGCCCGAGTGTCTGGCCGCCTGCGAGCTGGCCTTCCACTGCCGTGAACGGGCGCGTGCGGAGGGCGCGGTGGCGGTGCTGGGGCGCGGCGTATGGGGCGAGCTGGGCGGACTGCGCACGGTCGGGGAGGTACTGGCGGCGGCCGGCGCTCCGCAGGCGTCCGGCACCCCGGAGGCGCCCGGCAGCCCGCAGGCATCCGCCGGGCAGGACGGCCCGGACGATCCCGCGGTGCTCGCGCTGCGCCGGGCCGCCGCGCTGCGCGCGGAGGCACTGGGGGCGGAGGCACTGGGGGCGGAGGCACTGGGGGCGGAGGCGCTGCGGTCCGTGCCGGAGGTCTCGGCGGGCGTCGCCGCCGTACCGTCGCCGCGCGGAGCGGAGGAGCCGGAATGTCGCTGATCGAGACGCTGGCCCGGATGGAGGCGGTGGCGGCCGGCCGCGCCCGGACGCGGTGCACGGTCCGCCACCGCCATCTCTCCGAACGGCCGCTGGTCCTCGTCCCGTTGACGACCGCCGGCGAGGCCGGTGCCCCGCTGGGCGCGCTGGTCGGCACGGACCGCGAGAAGCCCGCGCTGCTCGCGGTCCCGCAGCCGCGCGACCGCGATCTGCGCTCCGCGTTCCTCGCCGAACTGGCCGAGGCGATGCTGCCGTACGTGGACGGCTTCGCGGACGCCGTGGAGCGGGAAGAGCGCAAGGAGACCGACCCGGAGACCGGCAAGAAGGTCCCGGTGCAGGTCGAACTGTGCGCGGACGCACCGCAGTTGATCGTGCCGAGCGCCGCCGGTGTCGAGTACGTACGGCTGCTGGGGCGCTCGATGCGGTTCCGGCGCACGGCCGAGCAGGAGCCGGCGGCGCCGCACCCCGCGCCACCCCAGGTCCCGCTGCTGGGCCACTGGCTGACGCACTTCGGCGAGCGCGCGCGGGTCCCCGGGTCCGGTCTCCTGCTGTCCGTGACGGACCTGCTCACCCGCCATTGGGCAACCGGCCAGAGCGCGCTGGAGGACCAGCATCTGGGCGCCCTGCTCGCCTGGATCGACCCGCCGCCGGGCCGAAGCGGCCAAGAGGCCGCCGCGCGAGCGGAGTCGGCACGGGACGAGGCCGGGCAGCTGCGGTGCCCGCCGGCCGGTCCGGCCACCGACCCGGCGTTCGACAACCGGCTGCTGGCCCCCGCGATGGCCCGTTACGACGCGGGGGTCCCGGGCGCCGAGGACGCACTCCGCGCGCTGCTCGAAAGCCAGTTGCGGCCGACCTGGGAAGCGGTGTGGCGGGGCATCGACCTGCTGCGGGCGCTCCCCGCGGGCGCACGGGTCGCCGACCGCTGGAAGCGCGACCGCTGGTCGTACACGGCCCACCGCGACCGGGTACGCGCCGGGGAGCCGCCGCAGCCCAGACGGGACGACGCGGTCACGGCGGCCCGGAAGCTGTCCGCGCGGGAGACCGCGCAGGCCCAGCTGGACGCCCAGGAAGCCCTGGACGACCCGCTGGTGATGGCCGGGCGCCGACTCGCCGGTGAGGCGTTCCAGGGCACGGTCGTCGAGGTCGAGATGGCGCTCTCCGACGGCCGACGCCCGATGCCGCGTCCCCTGGTCACGCTCCGCACGGCCGACCTCCCCCAGCTGTCCGCGGGCACCAAGCTCTACCGCACGCTGGCGGACGGCAGGACCCAGCCCGCCGAGTTCGCGCTCCATGCGGACGACGGGCCGGGGATGCCGGTGGTACGGCTGACCGGCGGCATGGGGCGCGGCAGGACCCCGGAGGCCGGCTCGGTGCCGGAGCCCGGTGACGTGGTGTGCTGGACGCTGTTCGAGCACGCCCCGCGCGGCGGCCCCGAGCTGCCGGACCCGGAGGACACGCCCTGGACGCACGGCGGCCCACCGCCCGACACCGACACCGCGCACGGCAGCGGCAGCGGCAGCGGCAGCGGCAGCGAAGCCGACGACACAGGTGACACCGGTGGCGTCCCGCGCGCCGCCCCCGACCCGGTGACCGAGGAGGACTTCCTCTGAGCAGGCACAGCAAGCTCTTCGACCCCGCCGCCGCGGCGGCCGAGGCCACCGACGCGATCCTGCGCGACACGCTGCACGGCACCCGGCGCGGGGTGGTCGTCGACTCCCCGCCCGGTGCCGGAAAGTCCACCCTGGTGGTCCGCGCGGCCCGCGAACTGGCCGCTGCCGGCCGCCGGTTGATGATCGTGGCGCAGACCAACGCCCAGGTCGACGACCTCGTCCTGCGGCTCGCCGCGAAGGACCCCGAGCTGCCGGTCGGCCGGCTGCACAGCAGCGAGCCCGGCGCCTTCGACCCGGCGCTGGCCGAGCTGCCGGCGGTGCGCACCTCGGCCAAGGCGGCCGATCTGGCCGGGATGGAGATCGTCGTCTCGACGGCCGCCAAGTGGGCCTACACGAAGACCGACGAGCCCTGGCAGCACGCCATCGTGGACGAGGCCTACCAGATGCGTTCCGATGCGCTGCTGAGCGTGGCCGGGCTCTTCGAGCGGGCGCTGTTCGTCGGCGACCCGGGGCAGCTGGACCCGTTCAGCACCGTCGGCACCGAGCAGTGGGCGGGCCTGGCGTACGACCCGTCGGCCAGCGCCGTCTCCACCCTCCTGGCCCACAACCCCGACCTGCCGCAGCACCGCCTGCCGGTGTCCTGGCGGCTGCCCGCCTCCGCCGCCCCGCTCGTCTCCGACGCGTTCTATCCGTACACCCGCTTCCGCAGCGGCACCGGCCCCGGTGACCGCCGGCTGGCGTTCGGCGTGCCGGGCGACGGCTCGGGCGTGGACCGCGTCCTGGACGAGGCCGCCGAGTCCGGCTGGGGGCTGCTCGAACTCCCCGCCCGGCACACCCCGCGGACGGATCCGGAGGCGGTGCGGGCGGTGGCCCTGGTGGTGCGCCGGCTGCTGGACCGCGGCGGCGCGGCGACCAGCGAAGCCGCGCCCGGTCCGGTACCTCTCACGGCGGCCCGGATCGCGGTCGGCACGGCCCACCGCGACCAGGCGGCGGCCGTCCGCGCCGCCCTGGCCGGGCTGGGCGTGGCGGATGTCACGGTCGACACCGCCAACCGCCTCCAGGGCCGCGAGTTCGACGTCACGGTCGTCCTCCATCCGCTCTCCGGCCGCCCCGACGCCACCGGCTTCCATCTGGAGACCGGCCGGCTGTGCGTCCTGGCCTCGCGCCACCGCCACGCCTGCATCGTCGTCTGCCGCGCCGGCGTCGCCGCCCTCCTCGACGAACACCCCTCGACCGAGCCGGTCAGCCTGGGCGTCACGGTCAAGTTCCCGGACGGCTGGGAGGCGCACCACGCGGTGCTGGCGCATCTGACGGAACACCGCGTCGGCTGGCGCCCGTGAGGCCGCGGACGGGCCGGGTTTCCGGCCCCCTTGCGCCCGGCGGGAGAATGGAATGCGGCACACGATCTGGAGGTAGGTACATGTCCGAGCCGCAGCCGGCTCCCGACCCACGTGGGGTGGCGCCGGGACCACGGCGCCTGAGGCCCGCGCAACTGCTCTTCGAGCCGCCCGAGGCCGTCGCCGACCCCGAGCACTTCTTCGACCTGGAGTCGATAGAGGACCCGCGCGAGCTGCTCAGCCGCGCCACGGAGCTCACCCTGGCCTTCCGTGCGGCGGCCGACCGCGCGATGGAGTTCCAGGCGCTGGCCGCCGCCCAGCTGTCCGACCCCAGCCGATTCGACCGGCTGCCGCTGGCCGCTCTCGCCGAGCAGGCGGAGTGGACCGAGGACTACGCACAGAAGATGATCGAGTTCGGGCGCAGCCTGATGCGGGGCGGCAGCACGCTGCTCGGGGACATGGACTGACCTCACACCGACGCCACACCCGCCGTCACGGCTCATGGTCCATGATCATGAGCCGTTGGCATATGCGAGGGGGCAAGATACCGGTCCGCGCACCGCCCTGTCCCGGCTTCGGCCAATCAGCGAAGCCTGAACGCGTCGTATCGGTAGACCTGTCCCATGACCGAGCGGCTGCCCGAGACCCCCCGTATCCCCCGCACCCCGGCCCTGCCCGCCACTCCCCTGCCGGGGCACGTCACCCGCGCGGGTGCCGACTGGCTCGCCTCCGCCAGCCCCCACCCGCACGAGATGCACGCGTTCTGGTCCCGGGAGCCGGCCGCGCCCAGCGTGCTGCCGTGCGGCGCGGCGTTCGACGTGATCAACGCCCCGGCGCTGTTCGGGCGGCGCATGGTCGACCGGCTGTGGTCCGACGGCCCCGGATCGGGTCCGGTGGCGGCACACCGCGGGCGGATCCTGCTGTTCGCCGCCCCGGGCACGGCCCAGCGGCTGCCCGCGCTGCTGGTTTGGGAGGAGTGGGCCGACGCCGTCCCCGCACTGCTGTGCCACGGCAGCGGCGACGCGGTGACGGTCCCGCCGCTCCACCCCGGGCCCCACCCCGCCGCCGCGCCGGCCGGCGGCCCGGCCGCCTCCACCGCCCCCGCCGCCTCCCGCTGGCTGGTCGCGCCGGGCGTCCGTGAGCCGTGGCTGCCCGGGCCGGACGTGCTGCTGTGGGCGTGCGTGCGGGCGGCCCGTGCGGCGGCCGCGGTGGAGGGGGAAGCCGCAGCTCAGCACCGCTTTCCGGCGCTGGCACAGGGCTGAGACAAACCGATTTTTGTCCTGCCCGACCAGGATGCTAATGTTTTCCCCGTCAGCAGGCGCCGCTAGCTCAGTTGGTTAGAGCAGCTGACTCTTAATCAGCGGGTCCGGGGTTCGAGTCCCTGGCGGCGCACAGACGGTCGAAGGCCCTCACCTCGGTGGGGGCCTTCGTCACATCCGGATGCGCAAGCCGGATCAGCCGCGCGGATGCGCAGGCCGGAGCGTGAGCCGGATCAGCCGCGTCCGATCTTGACCGCCCAGTCCCCGTCGCTCGACCGGCCCGTGACCTGGACCCGTACGTGGACGCCGTCCTCGCGGACGTCCATGCTCTCCCCCACGCCCAGCGGCGCGTCGGCGAGCGGCGGGTAGACGGAGGTGCCCCAGCAGGCCCCGGTGGCGGGGTGGCCGTCGAGGACGTGCACGGGGCCCGACCCCGAGGGGGTCTCGCTGTGGACGCGGTAGACGAGGACGCCGTCGCTGCACAGGGCCCGGTCGTTGCCGCCGGCCGCCCGGGCCTCGATGGCCAGGGCGCTGTCCGGGCCGGTACGGACCACCAGGAGCCGTGGCCGGCGCTGGCTGCGCGGCTCCCTGGGGGCGGAGAGCTGCCGTAGCGAGTGCATGGTGGAGGCGGTGACGTCGGCACAGTCGACCTGGTTGTCGGCGATCCAGCCGAGCTTCCACTTGTGCCAGGCGAACGGGTCGGGGGCGAGTCCGAACTGGCTGCCCATGAGGTCCCAGTCCCCCACGTAGGTGTCCCAGTCGCCTCTGCCGTTCTGCGGCCGGTGGTAGAGGTCCGGCAGATCGAAGACGTGCCCGGTCTCGTGGGCGAGGACGTTGCGATCCGGCGGGCTCTGCTCGAAGACGGTCACGAACCGGCGGAGCTCGCGGTCGTCGGCGTACATCGGCTGACTGAGGTTGACGACTTTGGTGGCGTCCGAATCGACGCCGGGCGCGTCCGGATCGGCGACGAAATAGACCATGTCGTACCGGCTGAAGTCCACGACCGGATCCGCGGCGTCGACCGCATCGCGCAGATAGGCGGCGCGTCGCCCGGCGTCCCAGTCGCGCTGTATTCCGTACGCGACGGACGTGCGCGGCATCTTCACCCAGGAGCGGTGCACGTGTGGGCGGAGCCGGAACTTGCCGTACGAGGCACGTTCGAAGAAGGCGGAGGTGGCGGGGAAGTAGTCGCGGGCCAGGACCTGCGGGACGGTGACCGGCCGGGAGTCCGGGAAGGCGAGATAGATCATGACGGCGTCGAGCGGCCGGTCCGGTCGTGTGTAGGAGCCGTTCCAGCCGTCCACGCCCTCGGAGTGGTGTGCGTCGGTGCGGCCCAGGGCGCAGGAGAGGGCGGCGTCGGAGGCGGTGGCCGGGCCGGTGACGATGGAAGTCGCGATGAGCGCGCTCAGGGACGTGGCCAGGGCCGCGGCGCGCCGCAGACTGCGACGGTCGACCCCGTCGGCGGTCCGGGCGCGCGTCAGCACACATACCTCCAGGGACGGATTCGGAGACCTCATCTACCCTGTGGCGATTTAATGCTATTCGTCCTGTTTCGGACGCCCAGAAGAGTGACCGGCGCGTCCCCGTTCCCCCGTAACAGAAAGTCACAAACGACCAAGGGGGCAATCTGCGCGAACAGAGCCGGACAGAAATGGCTGAAGTTCCGTCACGGGTGCCGGTGATCACGGCTGCGTCGCTGGATAGGGCGTTGCACCAGCCTCTATGATCGCCACACTTTCCAGCGTGAGAAGCACCCTCCATCACGAGACCAGCGCCATGCGGGAGCGAGCAGTGAGCGGACACCCCGACGGCCCAGGCCGCACCCCCGGAGCGACACTGCCGTCGGTGACGGAGCGTAACGAAACGACCAAAGAATCCGCCGTCGCCCGGTCCCTCGCGCCCCCCGGCCCGCCCGATCCCGGCGACGACAGCGTGGCCTCGCTCGGCGACTATCGCGCCGCCTTCTATGCCGGGCGGCTGGCGATGGCCGTCCTCAACCGCGACGGTCTGGTGCTCGCCGCCAACCCCGCCTTCGGCGAGCTGGTGGGCACCGACCCGGCCGAGCTGGTCGCCGCCACCGCCGCGGACCTCACCGACCTCGGCGCCGAGCCCCGGGTGTGGTCCGCGTACCGCGAGGTGCTCTGCGGCCGCAGCGACCGGATGCGCTGCACCCGCCGCCTCAAACACCCCGAAGGCCACTCCGTCTGGGTCGAGGTGACCGTCGAGCCGCTCACCCCGGACCCGCTCAGCGGCGAGGACCGGCTGCTGCTGTCGGTCGCGGACGTCAGCGACCGGCAGGATCTGCTCGCCCGGCTCCGGCATCTGCAGATGCACGACCCGGTGACCCGGCTGCCCAACCGGGCGCTGTTCTTCGAACGGCTCTCCGCCGCCCTGGAACGCGCCGCCTTCGCCCCGGCCGGGACCGGCCGGATCGGGCTCTGCTACCTGGACCTGGACGGCTTCAAGGCCGTCAACGACACTCTGGGGCACCGCGTCGGGGACCGGCTGCTGAGCGCGGTGGCGCAGCGGCTGACGCACTGCGCGGAGGCCGCCGACGACCGCGGGGCGGGCTGCGACGGGCATCTGGTGGCGCGGCTCGGCGGTGACGAGTTCGCTGTGCTGGTGGAGGACTCCACCGGCACCGACCAGCTGGCCGAACTCGCCCAGTGCGTCCTCGACGCGCTGCAGCGCCCGTTCGACCTGGCCGGGCAGCGGCTGTCGGTGTCGGCGAGCATCGGCGTGGTGGAGCGGGCCGCCGGCGGCACCACCGCGACCGGGCTGATGCAGGCCGCCGACACCACGCTGTACTGGGCCAAGGAGGACGGCAAGGCCCGCTGGACGCTCTTCGACCCGGAGCGCAACGCCCACCGGATGACCCGTCAGGCGCTGTCCAGCACCCTCCGGCCGGCCGTCGACCGCGGCGAATTCACCCTGGAGTACCAACCGCTGGTCGGACTGGGCGACGGCCGGGCGCAGGGCGTGGAGGCGCTGGTGCGCTGGCGTCATCCGCAGTTCGGGACACTGTCGCCGAATCGGTTCATCGCACTGGCGGAGGAGAACGGCGCGATCGTCGAACTGGGCCGCTGGATCCTGGAGCGGGCCTGCTATCAGGCCCGCGCCTGGCAGCTGGCGCACCCCGGCGACCGGCCGCTGTTCGTCAGCGTCAATGTGGCCGTACGTCAGGTGTGGGACTCCGACCTGGTCGCGGACGTGGCCAAGATCCTGGAGGAGACCGGGCTGCCGCCGCGGCTGCTCCAGCTGGAGCTGACCGAGTCCGCGGTGATGGGCTCGGCCGGCCGTCCCCTGCAGGCCCTGCAGGCGCTGAGCGATATGGGCGTCCGGATCGCCATCGACGACTTCGGCACCGGCTACTCCAACCTCGCCTACCTCAGCCGGCTCCCGGTGTCCGTGCTGAAGCTGGACGGCTCCTTCGTCCGCGGCTTCCGCTCCCAGGAGCACCCCAACCCGGCGGACGAGATGATCGTCGAGGCGCTGGTGACGCTGGCGCACCGGCTGGGCCTGACGGTCACCGCCGAGTGCGTGGAGAGCGCCGAACAGGCGGAGCGCCTGCGGCGGATCGGCTGCGACACCGGGCAGGGGTGGCTCTACAGCCGGCCGGTGGCCCCCGAGCGGGTCGCTTCGCTGTTCCTCGCCACGTAAGGGCGTTCCTTCCCGCCCTTCCCCCGCCGGGGCTGCCGTACCTGCCGCGCCTACCTCACCTGCCGTACCTGCCTCACCTGCCGCTACATCCCGTACGCATCGGCGATGAGGTCGTACGAGCGCAGCCTGGCCCCGCCGCCGTGCGCGTTGGCGGTGATCATCAACTCGTCGGCGCCGGTGCGCTTGGCGAGGTCGTCGAGGCCCTGGCGGACCGCGTCCGGGGTGCCGTGGACGACGTTGCCGAGCCAGCTGTTGACGAAGCCGCGCTCCGCCTCGCCGAAGCGGTGGGCCTCGGCCTCCTCCGGGGTCGGGATCAGGCCGGGGCGGCCGGTGCGGAGCCGGAGCATGGACAGGGCGCCGGTCATCACCTGGCGGCGGGCCTCCCGCTCGTCCTCGGCGGCCAGCGCCGCCACTCCGATCAGGGCGTACGGCTCGGAGAGCGCCGCGGAGGGGCGGAAGGACGCGCGGTAGAGGTCGAGTGCGGGGAGGGTGTTGGCCGCGGAGAAGTGGTGCGCGAAGGCGAACGGCAGGCCGAGGGAGCCGGCCAGCCGGGCGCTGAAGCCGGACGAGCCCAGGAGCCAGAGCGGCGGGCGGTGCGCGGACTGCACGCCGCCGGGTGCGGTGGCCTGGACCGGGCCGGGGACCGCGTGGATCGCGGCGTACGGGTGGCCGTCGGGGAACGAGTCGTCCAGAAAACGCGTCAACTCGGCGAGCTGCTCGGGGAATTCTTCCGCGCCCTCGCGCAGGCGGTCCGTCCGGCGCAAGGCTGCCGCGGTGGCGCCGTCGGTGCCCGGGGCGCGGCCCAGGCCGAGGTCGATCCGGCCGGGGGCCATCGCCTCCAGGGTGCCGAACTGCTCGGCGATGACCAGCGGGGCGTGGTTGGGCAGCATCACGCCGCCGGAGCCGAGCCGGATCCGGTCCGTGTGCGCGGCGAGGTGGGCGAGCAGCACGGCGGGGGAGGACGAGGCGACGCCGGGCATGGAGTGGTGCTCGGCTACCCAGTAGCGGTGGAAGCCGCGGCGTTCGGCCGTACGGACGAGGTCGACGGCGGTACGGACGGCGCCGGACGCGGTGCCGCCGGCGCCGACCGTCACCAGGTCGAGGACGGACAGCGGGACCGGGGCGCTGCCGCGGGCGGTGCCCCGTACGCCGTCACTGTCACCGTCACCGGCTCCCTCGCCGCCGCCGTCGCCGCCACCGTGGACCGCGACGCCGCCGGCACGGCTGCCGTACGTCTCGTGCTCCTCGCGCTTGCCGCGGTTGTCGCGGCTATCGGGGTTGTCGGGGTTGTCGCGCCACTCGTCCTGCTCGCCGCTCACGGTGCGGGTCCTCCTCGCCTGGCACTGGGTGTACGAGGAGGAGAACCGGAGAGCATCTCCAGTTATTCCCGGTACACCCGTCCAGAGTTATTCCCGGTACACCCGTCCCGTCATTCCCGGGGCGCCCGGCGGAGCCCGCAGCTCATCCGCCCTGCCCGTCTTCCGCCGGACGTGCGAAGAGCCTCCCCAGCGCCGGGCAGGAGAGCGTCCGGTCCAGCAGGCGCAGCCCCTCCCAGACCGTCACCTGATTGGCGGTGAGGACCGGCTTGCCCAGCTCCGCTTCGAGGGCGGGGAGGTGCGCGGCGGTGTGCAGGGCGGTGTCCGGCAGCAGCACGGCCTCCGCGTCGGGGTGGTCACCGGCGCGGGCGAGCGCCAGCACCTCCGCGCGCCCCCAGGTGCCGACCTCGGCGGCGGTGATGATGCCGCTGCCCCGGGTGGCGACCACCTCCGTACCGGCGGACTTCAGGAACGCGCGGAAGTGCTCGGCCACGTCCTCCGGGTACGTCGCGGCGATCGCGACCCGTTGGACACCGAGCGCCCGCACCGCGTGCGCGAAGGCGAAGGACGTGCTGGAGGCGGGCCGGCCGGCGGCCACGGACAGCTCTCTGACCTGCTCGTGGGCGCCCTCCCAGCCGAAGACGAAGCTGGCGCTCGTACAGGCCCAGACGACGGCCTCGGCGCCGCGTCCGGCGAGCTCGGCGACGCCGGCCGCCAGCCGGGCCGCGGAGCCCATCTCCAGCAGCGCGTCGACCCGGTGGGCGTCCTCGCCGATGTCGGTGTGGACGAGGGGCAGGCGGACCGAGCCGCCCAGGATCGCCTCCAGCCGGGGGTAGTCGTCCTCGGCGGAGTGGCCGGGGTAGAGGAAGCCGACCGATGCCATGCGGGGTCTCCTTGCGGGTATGTCAGACGGGAGGCAGCGGACCGGGGTCCTCGGGTGGGAAGGGGCCGGTTTCGCCGCCGTCCACCGGCTCCCCTTCGGGCAGCAGGGGCGGCCCAGCGAAGGCCGCCTCCGGGGTCGCCCGCGGGCCCTCTCCCGCCGGTCCGCCCGGCTCGGCCGCCCCGGTCCCGTTCATCGCGGCCGGTCCGCGCCGCGCCACCGGATCGACCAGCGCCTGGTACGGGCCCACCGCCTGGGCGTCGATGGCGCGCAGCGCGGCCCACATCGTGACCTGATTGGCGGACAGCACCGGCATCCTCAGCTCGGCTTCGAGCTGCGGGATGACGTCGTACGTCGGCAGGTTCGTGCAGCTGATGAAGAGGGCGTCGGCGGCGCCGACGACGGCCGCGCGGGCCATGTCGACCACGTCGCGGTAGGGCACCTTCCAGATGTGCCGGGTCAGTCCGAGATAGGCGCGGCCGGTGACCGTGATGCCCGCCTCGGCGAGGTAGTCCTCCAGGGAGTCGGTGACCGACTTCGTATAGGGCGTGACCAGGGCGATGCGCCGCGCGCCGATCTCGCGCAGCGCCTCGGTCAGCGCGCCCGACGTGGTGAGGGAGGGAACCTCCCCCGCCTGGGTCATGGCGGCGCACATGGCCCGCTCGCCCGCCACTCCGCCGACGAAGCTGCCGGAGGTACAGGCGTAGCAGATGACCTGCGGTGATACCGCGCACAGCGCCTGGACGGCGGCGTCCAGGGTTTCGTGCTCGCTGACCAGACGGGCCAGGTCGAGGCTCACCTCGACGGGCACGAACGGGGTTCGGGTGAGGTGAAGCGACACATCATCGGGCACCCAGCGCCACAGCTCCCGGTCGAGCGCGAAGTCAAAAGGGGCGACAACGCCCACACCGAGCTGAGGCTGGGGGCCACCCAGGAACGAGACGTCCATTGAAGGCCCCATTGACGGTTATGAAGGGCTGATGGCCAGGCCAGTGGCCGGGGAAGGCCAAGGAAGGCCGGGGAGGAAAAGAGGTGCAGCCGGACGAGCCGGGACGTCGGGACAGATGCCGTTGTTGACACGGTAGATACGACTTCCTAGCGTGGTCAATCCTCGCATCTCCGGCATCTGTCGGTGCCCTTTTCCAGTGAACTGGACTCACGTTTCAGAACGGTTTCTGACCTATGTCCGAAAGCACGGAAAGCACAGTCCTCGTACTGGGCTCCGACCCGCCGCCGAGGCTGGACCGGCTGGCCGGCCGGGCCCGGGTGATCTTCACCGACGAGGCCTCGCTGGCCGATCGACTCCCCACCGCCGACGTGCTGTTGGCCTGGGACTTCACCTCGGACGCGATCCGCGAGAACTGGCCGGAGCAGGGGCCCAGACCGGGGTGGGTGCACACCGCGAGCGCCGGTGTGGACCGGGTGCTGTGCCCGGCGCTGATCGCCGACGACACCGTCGTGACCAACGCCCGGGGCGTCTTCGAGCAGCCGATCGCCGAGTACGTCGCCGGACTGGTGATCGCCATGGCCAAAGATTTCTATGGAAGTTGGGAGCTGCAACGGCAGCGGCGCTGGCAGCACCGCGAGACGCTGCGGCTGGCCGGCAGCCGCGCGGTCGTGGTGGGCTCCGGACCGATCGGCCGGGCCATCGGGGCCACTCTGCTGGCACTGGGTGTCACGGTCGATCTGGTCGGCCGCCGGGAGCGGAAGGACGACCCGCGGTTCGGCCTCGTCCACGCGGGCGACGCGCTGAACGGCCTGCTGCCGCACGCGGATTGGGTGATCTGCGCCGCGCCCCTGACGGAGGCCACCCGCGGGCTGTTCGACCGGGCGGCGTTCGCCCGGATGCCGCCGCGGGCGCGGTTCGTCAATATCGGGCGCGGCGCGCTGGTCGTCGAGGAGGACCTGATCGCGGCGCTGCGCGAGTGGCGGATCGCGGCGGCGGCGCTGGACGTCTTCGAGCGCGAGCCGCTGTCCGCGGACAGCCCGCTGTGGGACGTACCGCACCTCATCGTCTCACCGCATATGAGCGGCGACACCCTGGGCTGGCGGGACGCGCTGGCCGAGCAGTTCCAGGACAACTTCGACCGGTGGGCGGCCGGCGAGCCACTCGTCAACATCGTCGACAAGCGGCTTGGGTACGTACCGGTGGACTGATCACGCGGGCTGCCCGGACCCGCTGAAACCGGTGTCGGAAGCCCCGCTCCCCCGCCGCCTCGCCCGCCGGGGCGGCCGACGCTCGGAGGACGCATGACCACCGGCCCCGCCGAACCGACCAGCCCCACCGGACCGGCCCACTCCGCCGCACCGGACCGCCCTACAGGGCAGGACCAGCCGGATCAGCCGAGTCACCCGAACCAGCCGAATCAGCCGGATCAGCCGGATCAGCCGAGTCACCCGAACCAGCTGGCCGAGCTCACCGCCACCCGGCTCACCGCCGGGTACGCCGCCGGCGAGTTCTCCCCCGTCGAGGTCACCCGGGCGGTCCTGGAGCGCGCCGAGGCCGCGCAGGCCGCCACGAACTGCTTCACCCGGATCGACGCGGACGAGGCGCTGACCGCCGCCGAGGAGTCGGCGGAACGCTGGCGGGCCGGGGCGCCGGCCGGTCCGCTCGACGGGGTGCCGGTCACCGTCAAGGACCTGCTGCTCACCCGGGGGACGCCGACGCTGCGCGGTTCGCGGACGGTGCGGGCCGAGGGCCGCTGGGAGGAGGACGCGCCGTCGGTCGCCCGGCTGCGGGAGTCCGGTGCGGTGTTCCTCGGCAAGACGACCACCCCGGAGTTCGGCTGGAAGGGCGTCACCGACAGCCCGCGGCACGGGGTGACGGGCAATCCGTACGCCCCGGGGCGCACCGCGGGCGGTTCCAGCGGCGGCAGCGCGGCGGGGGTGGCGCTGGGTGCCGGACCGCTGAGCCTGGGCACGGACGGCGGGGGTTCGGTCCGTATCCCGGCGTCCTTCTGCGGCGTCTTCGGGCTCAAGGCGACCTACGGGCGGGTGCCGCTGTATCCGGCGAGCCCGTTCGGGACGCTGGCGCACGTCGGGCCGATGACCCGGGACGCGGCGGACGCGGCGCTGATGCTGGATGTGATCACCGGCGCCGACTGGCGGGACTGGTCGCAGCTGGCGCCGGCCGCCGGCTCGTTCCGGGAGGCGCTGGCCGGGCCGGTGTCGGGGCTGCGGGTGGCGTACAGCCCGTCGCTGGGCTGGGATGTGCCGGTCGCCCCGGCGGTGGCGGCGGCGGTGCGCGGGGCGGTCGAGGCGCTCGCCGGGCTCGGGGCGTCCGTCGAGGAGATCGATCCGGGGATCGAGGATCCGGTGGAAGCGTTCCACACGCTGTGGTTCAGCGGCGCGGCCCGGCTCGTACAGAGTCTGCGGCTGGACGACGCACAGCGCGCGCTGCTGGACCCGGGGCTGCGCGAGATCTGTGAACAGGGCGCCCGCTACAGCGCGCTGGACTATCTCACCGCGGTCGACGCCCGGATGGCACTGGGCCGGGCGATGGGCCGTTTCCACAGCGCGTACGACCTGTTGGTGACCCCGACCGAGCCGATCACCGCGTTCACGGCGGGCGTGGAAGTGCCGCCCGGGTCCGGCCACACCCGCTGGACGGGCTGGACGCCGTTCACCTACCCGTTCAACCTCACCCAGCAGCCGGCCGCCACCGTGCCCTGCGGGGTGGACGGCGAGGGACTGCCGATCGGCGTCCAGCTGATCGGCGCACGGCACGCGGACGCACTGGTCCTGCGCGCCGCGCACGCCCTCTACGAGTCCGGGGCGGCGCGCATCCCCGCACCACCCGCCCCATAGACGGGAATACTCCCCCCGCCTCAGACGGGAATACTCCCCCGCCTCCCCCACGTTGTGGCCCCGCAGGGGGGCCACGCGCCCCTTAGGGGATCTGTTCGACCAGCCCTCCGGGAAATCCCCCTCAGGCCCGCCGAAAACTCAGGGTCTCCCCCAGGGCGCCGGCCCGCCACAGGTCCTGGCAGGCGTCGGCCATCCGGTCGAGTCCGTCGACGACGGTGCCCCAGACGATGCCGGGCACCCAGCCCGCGTCGCCGTTGATCAGCAGGTTGTTGCGCTCGTAGAAGAGCGCGAGGTCGACGACGGTGGGACGGCCCCGGTGCGCGGCCGCCCGTTCGTAGCCGTAGGAGGCGGTGCCCAGTTGGGTGTCGCTGAAGGTGAAGTAGCACAGATCGCCGGGGATCGGGGTGATCGTCGGATTCTCCAGCGGCGGCTCCTCGGGGGCGAAGGGCTCGAGGAGGGCGTAGATCTCGTTGCGGGCGTATTTGGCGTGGTAGACGTCGCCGCCGAGCGGGAGGGCGTTCCAGACGGCGTCGCAGGTGATCGGTGCGCGGTCGTCGAGCAGTTTCGCCGTGCAGCTGACGCCGCGCTTGTCGAGCGAGACTTCGATGAAGCGGTCGGCCATGCTCAGATCGTAGGGGGCAATTCCGGCGTTCGGAACAGGAGCGAACACGGGGAGGAACCGGGATGGACCGGAAAAGAACCGGGATGGAACCGGGAT
>NZ_BBUY01000006.1:94954-141624 GCF_001590865.1 Streptomyces sp. NBRC 110611 | reverse complement strand
TTCCGGCGTTCGGAACAGGAGCGAACACGGGGAGGAACCGGGATGGACCGGAAAAGAACCGGGATGGAACCGGGATGGACTCCGGGGCAGAACAGCCGGAAGGAGCGGGGAGGGGACGCAGGAGCGGGTAGTGGGTGGCTGGAATCCTCCCCTTCCGGCGCCCTCCTCCGGCTCTGCGCCGGGGTGGCCGGGTGTCACCGGCGCACGCCGTTGACCGGCGCCTTGCCCGGTGACCTTGGCATATGCCAGCGTCTCAAGCCGCAGTACAGAAAACCGGGATGCACCTCTTTTCAGTCAAGACCCCCTCCCTCGAGGCCTGTTGGCCGCTATCGTGATAGCAGCCTCGCGGTCCGGCATCGGTTGCGTGTATGCCGAGCGTGTCCGGACAACGGCGGCCACAAAGCAAGCGGTAACAACCTGCTAGGGGGACACCGTGGCGCTGAAGCCCGAGCCGACCGCGCCGTTCCATTCGGTGCAGTACGCACTTCGCGTACTCGAAACGATCTCCAGGCACACCGGTGGCGTCTCCGATGTGCAGATCGCCCGCGAAACCGGAATGTCCCCGGGCCAGCTGACCCATATGCTGGCGATGCTCCGGCACGAGGGCTATGTCGAGCAGCTCTCCGACGGGGCGTACGTCGTCGGTGCCTCCCTCCTGCTCCTGGGCTCGGGCGACAACCGCGACCAGGCCCTGCGCGACAAGCTCCAGCTCACCCTGGACCAGCTCCGGGATTCGGTCGGCGCGGCGGTCTACATCAGCCGGTACATCGACGGCGAGGTCAAGATCCTCCACTACGCCGACGGACCGACGGCGCCCAAGGTCAACGAGTGGGCCGAATTCCGCCGTACGGTACACGCCAGTGCGGTCGGCAAATGCCTGCTCGCCCAGCTCGACCACGACGACCGAAGAGATCACCTCTCGCGTCACAAGACCGCCCGGCTGACGTCCCGGACGATCACCAACGAGAAGATCCTCTTCCACAAGCTCGACAGCCAGCCGCCCACGGTGCCCGTCCTGGATCTCCAGGAGTACGCCGTCGGCACGGTCTGCGCGGCCGTACCGATCACCGCCGGCGCCACGGTCGGCTGCCTCGCGCTGTCCATGCCGCTGGAGAACGCCCACCGCCTGCGGCAGGCGGCCGACACCCTCAACCGCAAGGCCGCTCCGGTACTGCTCTCGCTGGCGATCTGAGCTTCGGCCCGAGCTTCCTGACGGGGGCGGTCAGAGGTCAGTCATGAGGGTGGCCATGAGGGCGGTCGTCAGAGACGTCATGAAGGCGGTCATGAGGGTGGTCATGAGGGTGATCACGGCAGTGGTCATGAGCACCCCTCTCGACCAGGTAGTATTTCTTTCGTCAGCGCGCGCCGCTAGCTCAGTTGGTTAGAGCAGCTGACTCTTAATCAGCGGGTCCGGGGTTCGAGTCCCTGGCGGCGCACGTAGGAAGTGGGCGTTTCCGGTTCTCCGGGAACGCCCACTTCGTCGTTGGCCACCGATAGCGCCATATCGTGATCAAGATGCCCTCGTGCGCCTGACGTACCCATGCGGGCACGTCAGGCGACTTCGGACGCTCCGGCGCGACTCGGACGGCCTCGGTGATTCAGGCGGCCTTGGGCAGTGGCGCCTCCGCGGGGCGGGCGGCCGTCTGCACCAGGGCCGTATAGGTACGGCGGAGAGCAATCAAGGACTCCTGCGCCTCGCGGTAGACGGCGGCGTCGGGGCCGCCCCGGTGGGCGAGGGTGCGTACCGGCGCGCAGTGCCGTTCCATGGCGCTGAGCCAGGCGCGGTGCTGCACCGGGAGGTGGCGGCGCAGCAGCTGACGCCGGCCTTCGCCCAGGCGGCGGCCCCCCACCCCCAGCACCGCCTCGGCTGCCTGCAGCACCGGCGGCTCCAGGGCACCCTGCTCGGCGAGCGCGGTGAGCACCGCGCGCTGTTGCGGCGTCGCCGCCGGAGCCGCCGCCAACTCGGCTGCCTCGGAGTGCAGTTGGATACGCAGCGAGTGGTGGACGCGAACCAGTCGGCGGAGCGCCGTCGGAGTGGAGCAGTCGTCCGGCGACCGGCCGGCGAGGGTTTCGGCGAGCCGGAAGAGCCAGATGCCGTGCGCCTCCAGACGGGTCGCGGCCAGCATCAGCCGGTCCAGCCGGCTGAGCGGCTGGCCCTCCCCCGCCCAGCGGACGATCGGCACCAGCGGCTCGGTGCGGGCCAGCTGGTCGATGGGGATGTGGCGGCGCGGTTTCCGTTCCGGGGCCCAGTTGTGCAACGCGAGGGTGGGCAGCGCGACGAACTGGTCGTGGTCGATGCGGTGCGCGATGGCCGCCCACAGGTCGAGGAACGCCTCGTCGGCGACCTCGCGTGCGGCCGGCGCCTGGGGGTCGAGTCCGCACCAGCCGCACGACACCGCGATCACCGCGATACGCATCGCGGCGGCCTCCGCATTGCGCACGGAGAGCCGGGAGACCCGCTGCCGCAGGGCGGACAACTCATCGGCCCGGCGGGCCCGTTCGACCAGCGCGATGGCGGCCTCGCGGTCCGGCGCGACCGCGGCGGCGCGCGCCATCGCGTCCAGCCGGGTCCAGGTGCCGATCATGGAACGGACCGGCGGCCGCTCGGGCAGGAACCCGTGTGCGCAGGGGTCGTGGGACGCGGAGGCGCCGACCGCCACCGCTTCGGGGCAGTCGCCGCCCGCCTCGGACGGCTCCGCGCCCCGCCGCGCCACGGGTATGGAGCGGCCCGGTCCGGCCACCGTCCCGCCCGCGACCTCCACGGCCTCCGCGACCTCCACGGCCTCCGCGGCCTCCATGCCCGCCGTGTCCGCCATGCCCTCCGCGGCCTCGGCAGCGGCTCCGTTCACAGCCGTATCCATCATCGTCGCGCCCCCCATCAGTACTTCCCCGTCAGCAGCCGGGCCAGCTGGTCGTCCAGGTCCAGATAGCGGCCCTCCTCGCCGGGCGCGACGATCGCCGCGGTCTGCTCCAGCCACGCGGTCAGCTCCGTCGCCCGTACGGACAGCTCACAGAGACTGTCGACGGTGGCCAGCTCGATATGGACGCGGCGCGCCTCGCCCGGCCGACGGAACGGCCACACCCGCACGTCGCCCTCCCCCACTTCGCCGCACAGCCCGCCCAGCAGCAGGTCACGGGCGAACACCCAGGTCGTGACCGTGTGGCCGCGGCTGATGAAGGCAACCTCGACCTCGTACGGGCGGTCGCTGCGATAGCTGAACCGGCCGGCCACCGGAACCGTGTCGTCCGGCCCGAGGAGGAGCTGCATCTCAAAGGTGCGCTTGGCTGTCGACACCACGACGATCAACCTTTCCGTCGGAGGGGCGAGCCACGGGAACCGGTCCAGGGCACGCGTCCTGGCAGACGTTGCTGTGGAGGGTGGGGTTGCAGGAGGCGCGTGAGGAGTGACGGACGCCATGGCCCCGCACCCTCCTCATCCGCTCCCCGTCTCTTCCGTCGCTCCGCCCTCCCGCCTCGGTTTCGCCCCGGCTTCACCTCGGCGTTCGCCTCAGCCTCTCAACCGGCTGGAGATATCGCATGTTGACGGGGCAACTGGTGATCTACGGATACGGACGTGCCGAACTCGATCTTCACAGAGCAATTCGGGCGGTCCGCCAGACGAAGGTCCCGAGATCAAGAGTCTTTCGCCCCGCGGGGGGGGCGGGGCGCGACGACCAAAGGTGGCGTGACGGGAATCACAGGGGTCGGAGGCGTGGGTGGCGCGGTCCTGGGTAAGGAGCACCTCCCGACGTCGTGTAGAGTTCTTCAGGTCAGCGCGCGCCGCTAGCTCAGTTGGTTAGAGCAGCTGACTCTTAATCAGCGGGTCCGGGGTTCGAGTCCCTGGCGGCGCACGTCACACTGAGGCCCCTCGCCATGCGGGGGGCCTCAGTCATGTCCTTTTCACTCGGCCGGGAACAGAGAACAGGCTGATGTGAGGTCAGCTCTCGTCGGCGTCGCTCCGGCGCTCGCGGCGCAGCCGCAGCCGGAGCCTCAGCAACTGCCCGGCGATGACCAGGACGGTCCCGCCGGCCAGCACCAGGCCAACGGCGGAGGTGCTGCTCAGTTCACGGCGCGCGGCGGAGTGGGCCGCCGGCTCGGAGGGGGCCGGAACCGAGGAGACCGGAGCCGAGAAGACCCGAGCGGACCGGGCGGGGTCGGACCGGGCGGGCGCGGGCTGCGCCGGGGTGGACACCGACGACGGGGCGACGGAGAGCGGGGCGACGGCAGGGAGGGGTGTGGCGGCGGAGAGCGTCGCGGTGCCGGCGCTGCGTGCGTCCACGCCGCACGCGAGTGCCGGCGCGTTGCCGTAAGCGGGCATCGTCGTCACCGCACAGCACGCGACCGCGGCGCAGAGAGCAATTCGCGGTGAGCGCATGGTGGACCTCCGATAGTTCCGAAGGTCCGCCCATGCCCGCCGCGCCGCATCCCGGTGCCATACCGGCCTGAGCCGTTCGAGTGCGGCATCGGCCTCACAGGGACGGTCACACCCGCCGGGTCACAGCAGCCCGGCACACCAGCCGGGCCACACCATCCCGGCCATCCCGGCCATCCCGGCCATGTCAGCCGGTCACACCAGGTCGATCAGATCCGCGATCGAGTCCACGACCCGGGACGGCCGGAACGGATGCCGCTCGACCTCCTCGGGCCGGGTCAGCCCGGTGAGCACCAGGAACGTCGTCATGCCCGCTTCCAGACCGGCCAGCACATCGGTGTCCATCCGGTCGCCGATCATCGCGGAGGTCTCGGAGTGGGCGCCGATGGCGTTCAGCCCGTGCCGCATCATCAGCGGATTGGGCTTGCCCACGAAGTACGGTTCGACGCCGGTCGCCTTGGTGATCAGCGCGGCCACCGCGCCGGTCGCGGGCAGCGGTCCCTGAGGCGAGGGTCCCGTCTCGTCGGGGTTCGTCGCGATGAACCGCGCCCCGTCGTCGATCAGGCGGATCGCCTTGGTCAGCGCCTCGAAGGAGTAGGTCCGGGTCTCACCGAGGACGACGTAGTCGGGGGCGTGGTCGGTGAGGACATAGCCGATGTCGTGCAGGGCGGTGGTCAGCCCCGCCTCCCCTATGACGTGTGCGGTGCCGCCGGGCCGCTGCTCGTTCAGGAACTGCGCGGTGGCCAGCGCGGACGTCCAGATCGACTCGACGGGCACGTCCAGTCCGATCCGGCTCAGCCGGGCGTGCAGGTCACGCGGGGTGTAGATGGAGTTGTTGGTCAGTACAAGGAAAGGCTTCCCCGACTCGCGCAGCCGCTTGATGAAGGCGTCCGCCCCGGGGACCGGCACGCCCTCGTGCATCAGGACGCCGTCCATGTCGGTGAGCCATGACTCGATCGGCTTGCGCTCTGCCACTGCCGAACTCCTGCCGTGCGTGGTGACCAGGGGCGCCGACCGCCACCCGGACACGCAAGAGCCGCCCCACTACCCCGCGCGTCGCACGAACGGCCGACCCTCCCCACCCTAAGTCAGCCGTCCGCGTACCGGCCCTGTCGATCACTCCCGATCTTCCTGCGCCCCGCCCGCCCGGTGGCCGTACGCCCAGGCCACGGCTATGCGGCGCAGTGGCCGTCGACCGGCCGGACCGGCCCGAAGAGCGGTGCGAGCACCAGCTCCGCCGCTCCGCCGGCGACCGCCCGGGCGCCGCCGGGGGCGAGCGCCACCGACACCGCGCCGCGGGCGCCGGGCCGGCCGCTGCCACGGGTGCGGGCCTGGGCGGCCAGGGCCCGCGCCACTCCGCTCAGGAACGGCTCCGGGTTCTCCAGTACGGTGCGCCCGCCGAGCAGCACGCGGTCGATATCCAGGAGTTCGACGAGGTTGGCCGCGCCCACGCCGAGCGCCCGGGCGGCGCCCGGCAGATCGCCACGGGCCACCGCCGTCAGGCACAGCGCCTCGATGCAGCCGTGCTGTCCGCAGCCGCAGCGCGGGCCGTCCAACTGGACTATCTGGTGGCCGAATTCCCCGGCACCGGTGCGGGGACCGCGGTAGAGACCACCGTCCAGGACGAGCCCGGCGCCGAGGCCCGTACCCAGATGGAGGTAGCCGAAGGAGCCGGCACCGGACGGCGCGCCCTGGGCCAGGCCGAGGGCCGCCGCGTTGGTGTCCTTGTCGAGGAGGACGGGCAGGCCGAGCCGTTCGGCGAGGGCGTCCCGCAGCGGGAAGCCGTCCCACTGGGGTGCGCCGGTGACGCGGTGCAGCACCCCGGTGGCGTGGTCCAGCGGGCCCGGGCAGGCCGCCCCGACTCCCAGGACCGGCGGTCGGCCGGACTCCCGGTCCAGTGGTCCGGCCGGCTCCCGGAGCAGCGCCGCGATCTCCCGCTCGGCCGTCGTGAGTACCGGCTCGGCGCCCGCCTCGAAGGCGAGCGGGGCGCGCCGGACGGCGACCGCCCGGCCCGCGAGGTCGACGAGGACGGCGATGAGCTCATCGCGGTCCAGATGCAGCCCGACGGCGTGCCGGGCACCGGGAACCAGTCGCAGGACCGTGGCCGGTTTGCCGCCCGTGGACGCGCGGCGGCCCGCCTCGGTGACCAGGCCCTCGGCCCGCAGTCGAGCGGTGATCTTGCTGACCGCCTGTGGAGTGAGCCCCGTGTGCGCGGCCAGTTCCCGCCTGCTGACCCCGCTCTCGCCGGCCGCGCGCAGCAGCCCGAGCACCACGGCGGCGTTGTGCCCGCGGAGGGCGGGGAGGTTGGCACCCGGATTGCCCACGGCAACCCGGCCGGTCACGGTCACGGTCACGTGGCGGTCGGAGGTCTGATCGCTGCTGGTCACCCCTCCATTGTCGGCGGAGGCTTGCACTTAGGCAACAGTGTTGCTTAAGTGGAGTGAGTGGGCGGGATGGACGGGACATGCCGGACATACGAGCGGAGTGAGCGGTGGAAGCGAATGGCGGGACGGACAGCATGAGTGAGACGAACGAAAAGCACGCACCGCTCCGCGTCGGCCTCCTCGGCTACGGCCTGGCGGGCTCGGTCTTCCACGCCCCGCTGATCGCGGCCACCGACGGCCTGGTGCTCGACACCGTCTCCACCGCCGATCCTGAGCGGCAGGCCCGGGCCCGCGCCGCGCATCCCCGGGTACGTACGGTCGCCACCCCGGACGAGGTGCTCGACCGTGCCGCCGATCTGGATCTGATCGTGGTGGCGACGCCGAACAAGACCCATGTACCGCTCGCCACCGCCGCGCTGGAGGCCGGTCTGCCGGTGGTCGTCGACAAACCGCTGGCCTCGACCGCCGCCGAGGCCGAGAAGCTCGCCACCCTCGCCCAGGACCGTGGACTGCTGCTCTCCGTGTTCCAGAACCGCCGCTGGGACAACGACTTCCGTACGGTGCGCAAGCTGGTCGAGGAGGGCACGCTGGGCGAAGTCTGGCGCTTCGAGTCCCGCTTCGAGCGCTGGCGGCCGCAGCTCAAGGGCGGCTGGCGGGAGTCCGGTGACCCGGCGGAGCTCGGGGGGCTGCTCTACGACCTCGGCAGCCACCTCGTCGACCAGGCGCTGGCCCTCTTCGGCCCGGTCGTCTCCGTCTACGCCGAGTCCGACATCCGCCGCCCCGGCGCCGAGGCGGACGACGACACCTTCCTCGCCCTCACCCATGCGAACGGGGTCCGCT
Source organism: Streptomyces sp. NBRC 110611 (assembly GCF_001590865.1). Lineage (GTDB taxonomy): Bacteria > Actinomycetota > Actinomycetes > Streptomycetales > Streptomycetaceae > Streptomyces. The sequence goes on along the minus strand of NZ_BBUY01000006.1, from coordinate 134,028 downwards.
CCCATCTGTGGATGAGCGCCACCGCCGCCCTGCTGGGTCCCCGCTTCCGCGTGCTGGGCAACCAGGCGGGCTACACCAAGCACGGCCTGGACCCGCAGGAAGCCGCCCTGCGCGAGGGCCGGCGCCCCGACGACGAGAGCGGCGAGAGCGGGGAGTGGGGCGTGGAGCCGAAGACCCGCTGGGGCCGGCTCGGCGCCGGAGCGTCCCCGCGGATGGGGGGCGGCGAGCCCGTACCGACCCTGCCGGGTGACTACCCCGCGTACTACGCCGCGATCGCCCGCGCCCTGCGCGAGGGCGGCGCCCCGCCGGTCACCGCCGCCGAGGCCGCCGCCGCACTGCGTGTCCTGGAGGCCGCGAAACGGTCAGCGGCCGAAGGCCGGACCGTCACGCTCGGCTGACCTGCCGGAGGCCGGGGACCGCCGCGCTCGGCCGGCCTGCCGGAGGTCAGTCGAGCGCGGCGGCGGGGCGCAGCGTCTGTCGCTGGCGGCCCAGGCCATCGATCTCCAGCTCGACGACATCGCCCGCCCGCAGATACGGCTTGGGCTCCGGCCGGCCCATGGCGACGCCGGCCGGTGTGCCGGTGTTGATGACGTCACCTGGGTAGAGGGTCATGAACTGGCTTACGTAGCGGACGACTTCAGCCACCGGAAAGATCTGCTCGGCGGTGGTGCCGTTCTGCTTCAGCTCGCCGTTGACCCACAGCCGTACGCCGAGCGCCTGCGGGTCGGGCACCTCGTCGGCGGTCACCAGCCACGGGCCCAACGGGTTGAACGTCTCGCAGTTCTTGCCCTTGTCCCACTGGCCGCCGCGTTCGAGCTGGAACGCGCGCTCGGAGACGTCGTGCGCCACCGCGTAGCCGGCCACCGCCGCCAGCGCCTGCGCGTCGTCCGCCAGGCAGCGGGCGGTACGTCCGATGACGACCGCCAGCTCCGCCTCCCAGTCGGTCTTCACGCTGCCGCGCGGAATCAGCACGGTGTCGTCGGGGCCGACCACCGTGTCCGGGGCCTTCAGGAAGACGATCGGTTCCTCCGGGGGCGCGGCTCCCGTCTCCCGGGCGTGGTCGTGGTAGTTCAGCCCGATGCCCACGATCTTGCCGATCCGGGCCACCGGCGGACCGGTGCGCAGCCCGGCGCCGTCGGGTGCGGGCAGCTCACCCGAGGCCGCGGCGGCGCGGATCCGGGCCAGCTTCCCGTCGTCCGCGAGCAGCGCTCCGTCGATGTCCGGCACCAGGCCCGACAGGTCCCGCAGGGCCCCGGACCCGTCGAGCAGCGCCGGGCGTTCCGCCCCCGCCGATCCGACACGCAGCAGCTTCATCGATACCTCTCCCCTGATCGAAGGGTCGGCTCCGGAAGGGGCCTTCCGGGCCGGCCGATGGGGACGGCCATCGAGCGCTTCGGCCGATCCTCCAGGAGGGGCGCCCGGTCCACAAGCCCCACCGTCCACGGAGTGGACACCTTGATGCGGTCATGGTGCGGACGAGGCGACGCGGTCATGGAGCGGACGGCGGGGATGAGCGGTCATGGTGTGGACGGCGGGGATGAGGCGCGGTCCCGCTGCAGCAGGGCCCGTTCGCATGCGGTCCAGGCCGTCGTCGTCACCGTGTACAGCCCGGCCGCGAGCGGCACCACGGCCACCGTGATCAGCATCCCGAAGGACAGCAGCGGCAGCACCTTGGCCACGGACGCCGTCCCCGGCAGCGCGGCCGCCCCGTTGCCGCCCGCGGCCGTCGCCGAGGCCTTGGCCTGCGCGGCCCGTCCCCGCCGGTAGTTCCAGGTGGCGACCGCCGCCATCAGTACGAACAGCACGAGGTGGACCTGGCCCTGCGGTCCGAAGGCCCCGCCGTCGGCGAGCGCCTGGCTCCAGTGCCCGCCGAGCGGCGCACCGAACAGCGTGTGGTCGAGCAGCCCGCCGCCCCCGTCGGAGAACAGGCGGTACATCAGGAAGAAGACCGGCAGTTGGAGCAGCGCCGGGAGGCAGCCGGCCAGCGGCGAGGCGCCGGTCCTGGCGTACAGGCCGGCCATCGCCTCCGTCCGCCGCTCGGGGTCGTCCTGGTATCTGCGCTGTAGTTCGGCGATCTCCGGGGCGAGCGCGGCACGGGCCTTCTCGCCGCGGACCGCGGCGCGGGCGAGCGGGTGCAGTGCGGCGCGTACGGCAACGGTGAACAGGACGATGGCGGCGGCCATGGACGTGGCGCCGAAGAGCGGGGTGATCGCCTCGGCGCCACGCGCCAACGCATCGCCGAGGAAGCCGAAAACGGACATGGGTGAGCCCTCCACGGGTCTCGTCGTACCGGGATGTGGATTCGGCGTGACGAGCCGCGCGGACGCGGAAATGAGCGCCCGGCGTCTACGCGGCCGTCAGGAGGGCACGGCCCGGTGCTCGGGGGCGCGGCCGGCCATCCGCGTCCGGGTCGCGTTGCGGCAGGAAGGCGGTACGTCGCTCGCGGTCGCGAAGCGCCGTACGGATACGGCCCGGTGGGACGGACCGCGTGCAGGCGACGATCAGGAAGGCGCTGCAGAGCAGCAGCACCGCGGCGGTCATCGCGGCGGTGGTCAGCGCCGTCGCCAGCCCGGTCTGGGCGAGCAGGAGTCCGACGGCGAGGAAGAGCAGCGCGCAGGCGTACATCCGCGATGCCTCGACGGCGCGGTACATCCGGCGTCCTCCTCGCGTGGGCTCGTATCCAGACTTGTCGTCGTCCGCTCAAGCCTAACCACAGGACGGGGCGGGCGGCGGACCAGGGCGCCGCGGGGAAACGCCGGGCGGGACATCCGTATGCGTGCGGGGACCGTAGCAGTGCCGTGGCGGGTCGGGCCGTTATTTGTCCAGGGGTGAGAAGACCCGCCGGAGGGGCTGGTGCGGGCCCTAGCGTCCGATGGCAATCAGCGGGTCCCACAGGCCCAACAGGTCCCACAGGCCCAACAGGTCCCACAGGCCCAGCGGGTCCGGCAGGCCCAGCGGGTCCGGCAGGCCCAGCGGCTCCGACGGATTCCGTGCGAACGAATGGGAGGCCCTGTGCGGTCGATCCTCAGCACCTCCGCATCCGCCCTCGGCAACTCCGCGACATCCGGGCGGCCCCTCGCCACCGGACTGGTGGTCACCGCGCTCGTGGCCACGCTCGCGGCACTGCTGCTACCCGTCCAGCTCTTCGGTGAGACCGCGTCCGCGGCCGGCAACACCGTGACGTACGACGATGACGGCGGCGGCACCGTGCACACCCGCCACGGTCCGCTGACCGCGATGGACCGGGACTTCGTACGCAAGGTCAGACTGGCCGGGCTGTGGGAGCTGCCCGCGGGGCGGCAGGCCCAGGCCCGCGGGCGGACCGCGGCGGTACGTACGGCCGGTGACCATCTCGTGGCCGGCCACACCGAGCTGGACCGGAGGTCGGTGGAGGCCGGGCGGACGCTGGGCATCGCGCTGGCCAACCAGCCCACCCCCGAGCAGCAGGGCTGGCTGGGCCAGCTGAACTCCGCCGCGGACGCCGAGTACCCCCGGCTCTTCGCCGAGTTGCTGCGCCGGTCGCACGGCAAGGTCTTCGGTCTGATCGCGATGGTCCGCGACCGGACCCGTAACGCGATGGTGCGCGCCCTGGCGGACCGCGCCAACGCCGTCGTGCTGGACCACATCACCGTCCTGGAGAAGACCGGGCAGGTCGACTTCGACGCCCTCCACAGCAGCTGAGCCGCGCGCCAGAGCAACTGAACCGTCCTCCACAGCAGCTGACCCGCCCGCCACACCAGCGGCTCAGCCCCCTCACACCGGACAAAGCGAAGTGATCTCATGAGGCAACGACATGGGCAGCCCCAGCCCGTCCACAAACGCTCCCGACTGGCGAACAGAATGCTGGTGGCAGCGGCCGCGCTCCTGCTGGGCGGCGGCGGACTGGCAGCGGTCGCCACCACGGCCCTGGCCGGCGACGCCGCCCCCGAGGCGGCCGACGGTCATCAGCGGCACAGCGCCGTCGTGGCCGCCACGCTCTCGTGCCCCGATGTCGGCGAACGGCTGCGCGAGGTGCCGCGCAGCGCCCAGCTCCAGGTCTCCAAGGGCCTGGCGGCCCTCGACCGCCAGGTCCACGACGCCTACCACGCGATGATGGGCGGCACCGACAGCGGCACCCTCCTCCCCCGGCTCCGGCAGCAGCGCGACCGCACCATCGGCACGATCGTCACCGCCATCGCCAAGGACGCCGAACGGCCGGAATATCTCACCACGTTGAGCGGGTGCACCACCAAGCCCGGCCAGCCCGGCCAGCCCGCACAACAAGCCCGGAACCGGGGGCAGGGGCGGCCCGGCGGACCCTCGCCCGCCGACTTCGTCGACATCACCACCGTCCGGCCGAACGCGGACGCCCCGCCGTTCGCCGCCCCCCAGGGGCGCGACGCCACGACCGGCACGTTCACCACCGAGTGCGGCCGCAACGAGGAAGGCCACTTCAACTCCGACAACGTCATCGTCACCCCGGGCGTCAGAAACGGCGCCCACCACACCCACGACTACGTCGGCAACACCTCCACCGACGGCTTCTCCACCGACCGGTCCCTCGCCGCCTCCGGCACCACCTGCCGCAACGGCGATCAGTCCACCTACTACTGGCCGGTGCTCCGCCGGCTCGACCAGAACGCGGAGCGCAAGCCGGGCGCCGCACTGGACGGCAACATCGGCTCGGTCCTGACACCGGCCACCGTCACGCTCACCTTCCGCGGCAGCCAGGCCGGCACCGTCCAGGCGATGCCGCGCTTCCTCCGCGTCATCACCGGCGACGCGAAGGCCTTCACCAACGGTACGCAGAACGCCAACGCCTCCTGGAGCTGCACCGGCTTCGAGGACCGCCAGCTCAAGGACAGGTACCCGCTCTGCCCGAACGGGTCCCAGGTGGTCCGCACCTTCGCCTTCCAGAACTGCTGGGACGGCCGCGGCACCGACAGCGCGAACCACCGCGCCCATGTGGCCTTCTCCGACCGGAACGGCAACTGCCCGGACACCTTCCGGCGCATCCCCCAACTGGTCGAGCGGGTCACCTACGACGTTCCCCCGGGAACCGGTTTCGCCGTCGACAGCTTCCCGGAGCAGCTCCGCAAACCGGTCACCGACCACGGCGACTTCATCAATGTGATGCCGGACGCCCTGATGAACACGGCCGTCAACTGCATCAACACCGGGCGCCGTTGCCGATAGGGGCGGCGGCGCGGCGGGCGGCAGCGCCGCAACCGGACCCCGCACACCGGCGCCGCCGTCCGCCCGACAGCGTTTCCACCGCCGTTTCCACCGCCACCGGGGCTACTCCGCTGCGATCGGCTTGAAAGCGGTCAACTCGCGGGACCCGGGGAGGGCGGAGCTGACGGTTCGGAGCCACTGCTTGCCGCGGCCCGCGGGGTTGGACAGGTAGGCGTCGCCCGTCGCGGCCTTGAGGAGGTAGCCGGCGTACGTCGGGAAGAGCTGCCAGTGGGTGGCGCAGCCGCCTTCCTTGTCCAGCCTGATGCCGCTGCCGGTGGCGCACCAGACGTGGTGGCCGGACCAGTTGGACCGGGTCGACCTGATGACGTAGCCGTCGTCCTGTTTCTCGAAGACCACGGCGGTGCCGTTCGTGTTCGCCGTGTTCGTCAGCAGGGCGTAGTCCCGGTCGGCGTACGGCTCGAAGGTGACGCCCCGGTTCTCCTTGCTGGAGGCCAGCAGGTAGTAGGGCTTTCCGGGGGTGAGGGGCTCGGCCTGTACGCCGACGGCCCGCGCCCCAGCGGCGTGCCCGGCGGCCGGCTGCGTGGTGGCGGGCTGGGCGGCGGTGGGCTGGGCGGTCGCCGGCGGGGTGAGGAGGGCCGCCAGGGCGAGGCCGGTGGCGGCAGCGAGCGAGGCCTTGCGTGCCGAGCGGGGGCGACGCGGCAGGGGCGACGACGCGGACATCGTGAACTTCCTTCCCGATGAGGGATGATGAGGAATTTCGGTGCCTGTGGACCGGCGGAGGTACAGATCTTCGCGGGGACCAGGCTGGCCGTTCCAGGGTGACCGTTACCAGGAAGTTTTTAGCCGTACGTGAGCGCGCTGCCGCGGTGGGTTGAGTGTCGCGCGCAGGCCAGTGGCCCCGGGCCGGAGGTTCTTCCGGGGCCGGGGCCAGGCCCGGGGCGCGCGAGCCGGATCCACCCTTCGTCACAGGCCGTTGACGCGGGCCTCGCGGGCCACACCCAGGGGGCGGATCGACGAGGCCGCCGCGCGGGCCCGGCGGCCCGCGCGGGCGCGGTGGGTGCGGACGTGGGCCATCAAGCGGCGGCCGCGCAGGGCCATCTCCAGTTCGAAGCGGGCGCGGGAGTCGCGCAGGACCGGGCCGAAGAGCTTCTCTATCTGGCGGAGGCGGTAGCGGACCGTCTGGGGGTGTACGTGCAGGAGCCTGGCCGCCTCGGGGGCGCCGCCGCCCTCCAGCCAGGCCAGCAAGGTCACTTCGAGGCGCTCGCTCTGGCGGGGGGTCAGCTGTTCGAGGGGGCCGAGCCAGCGGGAGGTCAGCGCGTCGGCGAGGGACTCGTCCTGGAGGAGCAGGAGGGCCGAGAGATGGTCGTCGACGAAGGCGGGGCGCGAGTCGGGTCCCACCCGGCCGGGGGCGAGGGTGAGCAGGTAGCGGGCCCAGCGGAGGGATGACGCGGTGTCGGTCGCGGGGACGGCATGGCCGACGGCCGCCGGGCGGCCCTTGAGGGCCGCTTCCAGGCGGGCACGGGTCTGGGTGACCGGGTCGGGGACGAAGAGACAGGTGTAGCCGTCGACGGTGCCGATGAGGGCATGGCCCAGGGCCGCGGCGAGCTGGGGGGCCTCGGCGGGGGTGGCGAGGACGACGGCCTGGAGGGATTCGGGGACCGGCCAGCCGGCCGCGCGGGCCAGCTCGCCGAGGCCTTCACCGGGCGCCGTGCGCTGTCCGGCGAGCACCTCGAAGAGGTCCTGGCGGGCCCGTGCGACGGGCATCGGCGTGACGACGGACGATACCTCCGGACGTTTACTTTCCGACTCTTTTTGGTAACCCAGAACTGTCAGCAGAGCCTGTTCCAGGGCCCATTGCGCCTCTTCTACGGGGGTATCGCCAAGTAGCGCCGCCAATGCGGGAAATCCCCGCTGCAACTCCGCGACCACCTTCTCGGCGAGGTCCGGGAGTTCTTTTCTCACTACCCGGCTCCACTCGCCTCGGGGACGCGACCAGATGCGGTTCAGCAGATCACACATCGCTACCTCGATCCTGGCGGGGATGCGGCTTGGACATGGGGGAGTTGGGGGAGTTGGGCGCTCCGTGCGCCTGAGTCGGCATCATCCGGAGTACCGGCGGGCCCCCGCGATGCCGGTACCGGAATTTGTCACAGCGCGATAAACCCTACGAAAGCCTTAACGCGCTCGGCGATGCTTTCGACACCCGGATCACGACGGGATCACGGCCGCATAACGGCCCTGCGTATGCGGCTGGTTACGGAAGGTTTGCGTTACCGGCGGTCACCCATACAAAAGCCGCCGGGCAAATACCGCCGCGGGGAAATGTCGTCGAAATTCGCGCCCTGCGCCGTCCCGCACCCGATGACCCCGCGCCCCGACTACGGAGGGTCGATGTCCGCACCGCGCCTGGAGAGCCGCCGGAGCCGCCACCGCGCGCGGCCCTCCCCGGCCGCCCCCCGGCTCCGGCCCCGGCCCCGCCCCCGCCGCCCGCCGGGCGAGCCCCGGCCGCCGGCCCGCCGTCCGGCCGGGGGCCTTCCCCCAACCGCCCTGCTGCGTCCGGCACTTCCGGCCGCGTTGCTGCTCTTCATCGCCGTCACCCTGCACTCCGGCGCGATGGACACCCTGATGCGCTTCCTGGATTACGGCGCCGGGGTGCTCGCACTGGTCTCGCTGTCGGTCACGGTGCTGTGGGGGCTGGCCGCCACGGACCGGATGGTGCTGCGCTCCGGCCACCGGCTGCTCGCCCAGGCCGTGCACCGCGGCACCGGCGCCGCCGGGCTCGGCTTCCTGGGCCTGCACATCTGGGTGAAAGCAGCCGGGGGACACGTCGGTACGGCGTCGGTCGCGGTGCCGTTCACCGACGCCGCCCGGCCCGTGCTCATGGGCCTGGGCACGCTCGCCGCGTACGCGTTCGTCGCGGTCGCGGTGACCGGTGCGGTACGTGGTGCGTTCACCGGCGCCGCCACGTCCCGCTGGTGGCGGGCGCTGCACATGAGCGCGTATCTCGCCTGGGCGCTGGCCCTGGTGCACGGCCTGAAGTCGGGCCGTCCGGCGGCCGGCTGGGCCGTCGCCGGATACGCCGTATGTCTTGCCGCGGTGGCCGGACGGCTGGCCCTGCGGCTGCGCGATTCCCGCAGGAAATCAGGAGAACCCGGAGAACATCTCGCATGACCGCCCCCGCTCACGCCCACGCTCCCGCCCCCGTCCTCACCCCTGCCTTCGCCCCCGCGCTCCCCTCCGCCCCTGCTCTCCCCTCCGTTCCCGCTCCACCCTCCGTTCCCGCGCCCACCCGCCCGCTGCCGGTGATCGTGCCCGGACCGGAGTCCGTGCCGGGGTCCGTGCCGACGCTGGCGTCCGTCGGGCCGCCACGGCTGCTGGCCGGGCTCGACGAGGTGCCGCGGCTGGACCGGGTGGCCCACCTGACCCTGCACGGCGGTCTGCCTCGGCTCGCGCCGCACGAGCTGGTGGCGCTCGCCGAGGACACCGGTCTGCGGGGCAGGGGCGGCGCCGGCTTCCCGTTCGCGCGCAAGCTGACGGCCGTCATGGACGGGATGCGGCGCGCCGACGGGAAGGGTGCGGTGGTCGTCAACGGCAGTGAGGGCGAGCCGAGTTGCCTGAAGGACACCGCGCTGCTGCTGCACGTCCCGCATCTGGTGCTGGACGGCGCGCTGCTGGCCGCCGACGCGCTCGGCGCGCAGGAGGTCGCCGTCGGGGTGACCCGTAAGGACGTCGAGGTGTCGGTACGGCGGGCGATCCGCGAACGCGGGCCGGTCCGGCCGCTGTTGCGGGTCACCCTGCTGACCGAGCGGTTCGTCACCGGCGAGGGCACGGCGATGACCAGCGGGCTGGGCGGTGGGCCGGGCCTGCCGTCGGGCCGTAAGGTCCGCTCCAGCGAGCGCGGCCTGAACGGTGTGCCGACGCTGCTGTCGAACACCGAGACCTACGCCCAGCTCGCCGTCGCCGCCCGGCTCGGCGCGCTCGGCTACCGCACGGCGGGACTGCCCACGGAGCCCGGCACACTGCTGCTGACGGTCGGCGGCAGCCGGGTCGTCGAGGTCCCCTACGGGGTCTCCCTGATGCGGGTCCTCGCCCTGTGCGGGTCCGATCCGGGGCTGGGCGTCCTGCTCGGCGGCTACCACGGCACCTTCCTCTCCCCCGCCGACGCCCGGACCGCGACGCTGTCCCGGGAGGCGCTGGCCGGCCACGGCGCGGTACTGGGCGCGGGCGCGGTGCTGCCGCTGCCGTACGAGACCTGTCCGGCCGGGGAGACGGTACGGGTCGCGCGGTGGATGGCCGCCGAGTCGGCCGGGCAGTGCGGCCCCTGCGTACTGGGGCTGCCGGCGCTCGCCGATGCCCTGGCCCGCGCCGTACGGGGCGGCGGCGAGGCCGCGCTGGACGCCGTACGGGCCCGGATGCGGGCGGTGGAGCGGCGCGGCGCGTGCAGCCACCCGGACGGCACCGCGCGTTTCGTCGCCTCGGCTCTCGCGGCCTTCCCCGAGGAGTTCGAGCGCCATGCGCACGGGTTCGGGTGCGGCCGCCCGGTGACCGGGGCCCTGCCGGTCACCGGGCACCGGACGCCCCCTTCCGCCACCCCCGTCACCGCCCCGGCTCCCGCCGCCACGCCGGAGCCCGCCCCGCCGCAGGAGCGGCTGCTGGTCGACTGGACGCTGTGCCGGGGCCACGGCCTGTGCGCCGATGTGGTGCCCGGCGTGGTCAAGCTCGGGCCGGACGGCTACCCGGAGCGGGCCGGCATGCCGCTGCCGCCCCGGATGCGGCGCCGCGCGCAGCTGGCGGTGCGCCGCTGTCCGGCACTGGCGCTACGGGTACAGGCCGGCGGCAACTGACCACACCCGCAAGGCTTCCGGCCTCCTCCAGAACCTTCCGAGCCTCCCCCCAGCAGCCCCGACCCCCGCTCCACGGACAACTGACGGACTACTGACGGCCAACTCAACGGACAACGAAGGAGACACCATGAGCAGCATGCGACGTCGTGCGGGCCTCGCGACCGCGGCGGTCGCCACCCTGGCGCTCACCGCCGCCTGCGGCAGCAGCGGCAGCCAGGGGGCCGGCAGCACCACGCCCGCCACCGACACCGTCCAGCCCGCCGGGCAGGGCACCAATGACTACGGCTACGGCGGGTCCGGCCCGGGCGGCAGCGCGTCGGGCTCCGGCGGCAGCGGTGGTGAGCCGGCGGCGGCCGGGCCGGGCGCCGGGACGCTGGCGCTGCGCCCGGACGCCGAGCTCGGCCCCGTCGTCACCGATTCCCGGGGCATGACCCTCTACCGCTTCGACAAGGACACCGCGAAACCACCGCAGTCCAACTGCTCGGGGTCCTGCGCCACCGCCTGGCCGCCGGTCCCGTCCGACGGCGCCTCGGCGCCTGCGGGGATCGCCCGGAGCGCACTGGGTTCGGTCACCCGCACCGACGGTACCGAGCAGCTGACCATCGGCGGCCGGCCCGCCTACCGCTTCGCCAAGGACACCGCGCCCGGCGACACCAAGGGCGAGGGGGTCGGCGGCACCTGGCACGCGCTCGCCGCCGACGGCACGAAGGCCGGTGACCGGCAGACCGGTGACGTCTCGGTGTTCCGGCAGCCCGAGCTCGGCGAGATCCTCGTCGACGGCAAGGGCATGACCCTCTACCGCTTCGACAAGGACAGTGCCTGGCCGATGAAGTTCGGCTGCAACGACGCCTGCCTGGACACCTGGAAGCCCGTCAAACCCGCCGACCGCTCCCGGCTGAAGGGCATTCCGCCCAAGCTGATCACCACCGTCACCCGCCCGGACGGGCTGCGCCAGCTCGCCGTCGACTGCTGGCCCGTCTACACCTTCACCGGCGACAAACAGCCGGGGGACATCAAGGGCCAGGGCAAGACGGGCCTGTGGTTCGCGGTCTCCAAGGACGGCAAGAAGGTCACGGCGACGCCCTGAGCGGCGCGGCATCCACCTCGGGAGACTCCTCGGGCCGGGGAGACTCCTCGGGCCGGGCGGAGTCCTCGGGGAACGCGTCGTCCAGCGCCAGCACTTCGGCGTCCGGACGGTCGTCGTCCGTATCGGGCGGGCCCAGCCAGGTGACCGCCAGCGCCACCGCGACGTTCACGGCGAGCCCGACGAGCCCCGCGTTCACCCCCCACACCGGGTCGTGCCCCCGGAAGACCAGGACACAGACCAGGGCGAAGCCCGCCGCCAGGCCGCTCACCGCGGCACGGAGCGTCAGCCGCCGCCACACCAGTCCCAGCAGCAGCATCGGTACCAGCTGCGCCATGCCCTCGTACGAGATCAGGGACAGCCGGACAAGGGTGTTGGGGGCGGTGTAGGTCAGCAGCAGCGCCACCGTGCCGGCCGCCACCACGACCAGCTGCGACCACCGCTTCTGACGGTCCGGCCGGGCGGCTCGGCCGGGGAGCGCGCCCAGTACGCTCCTCCCCCACATCGTGCCGATGACCAGCATGAACACGGCCATCGGCACGATGGAGGAGAGGGCCGCGGCCACCCCGATCACGCCCACGGCCCAGGCCGGCAGGGAGTCCACCACCAGCTTGAAGAGCGCCAGGTTGGAGTCCGCGCCGGTCAGCCCCGGCACCACGAAGAGCGCCGCCATGCCCAGCAGCATCGGCACGAACAGCAGCACGTTGTAGAAGGGGAGGTACATCGCGTTCCGGCGCAGCGCGTCGGCGTTGCGGGCGCCCAGGTAGCCCGCCACGGTCGTCGGGAAGATCACCACGGTGAGGGAGTTGACGACGGTGGTGGTGATGAACCAGACCTGGCCCAGGCCGCCCGGGCCGTGTCCGGGGAAGGTCAGCCACTGCGGCTTCTCGGCGACGATCCGGTCCAGGAAGGGCCCGTAGCCGTCGAAGTAGTGCAGCGGCACATAGACCGCGAGGAAGCCGAGGGTGGCGATGACCAGGACGTCCTTGAGGACGGAGACCCAGGCGCTGCCGCGCAGCCCGCTGATCACGACGAAGGCGGTGGTGACCGCGAAGCCTATGAAGTAGGCCCAGTTGAGGCTGATGGTCCCGTAGGAGACCGTCGAGACGACCACGCCCATGCCGGTGATCTGGAGCTGGATGTACGGCAGCAGGCAGACGGTGGCGAGCAGGGCGACGGCGGCGCCGAGCCAGGGCCGGCGGTAGCGGTGCGCGACGATGTCGGTGATGCCGACCAGGCCGTGCCGGCGGGCGTAGGCCCACAGCATCGGGCCGACGACGTACCCGATCGCATACCCGCAGGACATGTAGGCCAGCACGTAGAGCACGGGGGCGCCGGTGTTGTAGCCCCAGCCGGCGGCGCCGAGGTAGCTGAAGCTGGTGTAGCCCTCACCGGCCATCAGCACCCAGATGAAGACGGTGCCCATGCTCCGGCCGCCCACCGACCACTCGGTGAGGCCCCCGCCCCTGCCCCTGCCGCGTACCGCGAGCAGGCCGAGGGCCACGGTGAGCACCATGAAGGCCCCGAAGACCGAGGTCGCGACCGCGGCGTTCATACCCGGCCCCGCTTCCTGTCACCGCGCCGGGCCAGCCATACCGCGACCGGGGTCAGCAGGGTGGCCAGCAGCAGCCAGAAGAAGAGGAAGGGGAGGCCGAGGACGGTGGGGGTCACCCGGTTCACCAGGGGCAGCGCGCCCAGGTGGAGCAGGTACGGGACCAGGAGCCACAGCAGCGTGGGGCGGCCGGGACGGCGGCGCGGGGGCCGCCCGCCGGAGGAGTGGGAGAGCACAACCTACGAGCGTAACGGCGCGGCCGGGCGGCCCTGCCGCGGCCCCGGGCCCCGCCCTCGTCGGGCCGTGCCGCCGTCAGCCGCCGAGGACCTGCGAGACGGTGTAGATCGCCAGACCGGCCAGCGCGCCGACGACCGTGCCGTTGATCCGGATGAACTGCAGGTCACGGCCGATGTGCGCCTCGATCTTCCGCGAGGTGTGCTCGGCGTCCCAGCCGGCCACGGTGTCGGTGATCAGGGAGGTGATCTCCCCCTGGTACGTGGTCACCACGTACACCGCCGCGCCCTCCAGCCAGCCGTCCACCTTGCCCTGCAGCCGCTGCTCGTCGGAGAGCCGGCGGCCCAGGGACAGCAGCGCCGCGCGCACCCGCAGCCGCAGTTCGCTGCGCTCGTCCTCGGCGGCGGCCACGATCATCGCGCGGACCGCGCCCCAGGCCGAGGCGATCAGGTCCTGTACCTCGCCGCGGCCCAGGACCTCGGACTTCAGCCGCTCCACCTTGGCGCGGGTGTCCGGGTCGGTCTGCAGATCGGCCGCGAAGTCCCGCAGGAAGCGGTCGATGGCGCCGCGCGCCGGGTGCTCCGGCATGTCCCGCATCTCGGTGACGAAGCGCAGCAGCTCCTTGTAGACCCGTTCGCCCACCTTGCGGTCGACGAACCGCGGGGTCCATCCGGGAGCGCCGCCGGAGACCGCCGTCATGACGGAGTCGCCGTGCTCGACCAGCCAGTCATGGGCGCGGGCCACGAACAGGTCCACCACCCGCCGGTGGCCGCCCTCGGCGACGACCTTCTCCAGCATCGTGCCGATTCCCGGAGCGATCTCCGCCGCGTCCGCACGGCGGGTGATCGCCTCGCCGACCACCGCCTGGACGTCGGAGTCGCGCAGGACGGTCAGCGCACCGCGCAGCGCGGTGGACAGTTCGGCGGTGACCCGGTCGGCGTTCTTCGGTTCGGCGAGCCAGCCGCCCAGCCGGCGGCCGATGCCCACGGAGCGCAGCCGGCGCCGTACCACCTCGCCGGAGAGGAAGTTCTCGCCGACGAACTCGCCCAGGCTCTGTCCGAGCTGGTCCTTCTTCGTCGGAATGATGGCGGTGTGCGGGATCGGCAGCCCCATCGGCCGCTTGAACAGCGCGGTGACCGCGAACCAGTCGGCCAGCGCACCGACCATCCCGGCCTCCGCCGCCGCGGCGACGAACCCGGTCCAGCCGCCCGCCCCGGCGTTCCCGGCCCACTTCGCCAGGACGTACACCAGCGCGACGGCCAGCAGCAGGCCGGTGGCCAGCGTCTTCATCCGGCGTACGGCGCGCCGGCGGGCCGCGTCGGCCGCGTCGTACGCGAAGCCGCCGGGCCCCGCCGGGCCCTTCCGGGCGCCCGCCATCGGGGCGGTCTCCCGATGCGGGCCCGTATCCGCCTGAGTGCGTTCCATCCGCTCCACCACTGCTCCTGCCTGCCCCCGTCGTCCTGCGGCCGGTCGTCCGCGCGGCCCGTCCTGCGCCGCGCGTCCGGCCACCGGCCGGCCGTGGTTTCCGGCCATGGGTCCCCGGTCCCACTCTGACCTACTCCCGGAACGCGCCACGAGTTCCCCGCGTCCCTGACACCGAAGCGCCGAGCGGGGCGCCAGGCGGCTCCAGGGAGGTCCGTGGGATCATGAGGGCCCGATCGGACCGCAACGGTGCCGCTGCTCATCCGCCGCCCTTGCCCGCCCGGAGCACCCCGCTCCGCTTCACCCAGGAGACCGCTCCCGTATGAAGAGAAGTGTGGGTTACACGCCGTTCATCGGCCTGGCATCCGCGGTGGTGCTGATCTCGACCGCGATATTCGTCGGTTTCGGCGGCCCGGACGGCGGCCCCGGCCGCGGGCCGCACACGCCGCACGACCCCGCGGAACCGGCGGTCTCCGGGCAGTGGGTCGGCACCTGGTCGGCGGCCGCGGCGGCGGCCGAGCCCGGAACCCTGGACGGGTACGCCGGGATGTCGATGCGGAACGTCGTGCACACCAGCGTCGGCGGCTCCGCCGTCCGTATCCGGCTCTCCAACCTCTACGGCACCCGCCCGCTGGTGGTCGGCCACGCCTCGCTGGCCCTGGCCCTGGCCCCCAGCGAGCCCACCGCCGCGGCCGGCACCATGCGCCGGCTGGCCTTCGGCGGCAAGCCCGCAGTGACCGTCCCGGCCGGTGGCGCGGTCACCAGCGACCCGGTGCGGCTGACGGTGCCCGGCGACACGGACGTGCTGGTCACCACGTACTCCCCGTCCCCCTCGGGCCCCGCCACGTACCACCCGTACGCCCGCCAGACCTCCTACCTGGCGCGCGGCGACCGCGCCGAGGACGCCACGGGTGCCGCGTACACCGAGCAGAGCCCGTACTGGCGCTACCTGACCGGCGTGGACGTCTGGAGCTCCAAGGCGCACGGCACGGTCGTCGCGATCGGCGACTCGATCACCGACGGCATCACCTCCACCGCCGGTGCCAACCACCGCTGGACCGACTTCCTCGCGGCGCGGCTGCGCGACGAGCCCGGCGCACCGCGCTACGGCGTCCTCAACCAGGGCATCAGCGGCAACCGCCTGCTGCTCGACGGCAGCAGGTTCTCCCCCAACAACGGCCCCAGCCTGCTCTCCCGCTTCGAGCGGGACGCCCTGACCCGTCCGGGCGTGCGGGCCGTGATCGTCGAGATCGGCGTCAACGACCTGCTGAAGTCCCCGCGCCAGCTCGACCCGGAGAAGATCGTCGCGGGCATGCGGCAGCTCGTCCGCCAGGCGCACGCCCGCGGGGTTCGGGTCACCGGCGCCACCCTCCTGCCGTTCGGCGGGCACCGCGGCTACTCGGCCCGGCTGGACGCGGTCCGCGAGCAGGTCAACCGCGTCATCCGGGCCGGTACCGTCTACGACGAGGTGGTCGACTTCGACGCGGCCCTCCGCGACCCCGCCGCCCCGGACCGGCTGTTCCCCGCCTACGACTCCGGCGACCACCTCCACCCCAGCGACGCGGGCTACCTGGCGATGGCCGACGCCGTCGACCTCGGCCGCCTGCGGCAGGCGGCGCCGGCGGCGCTGTAGGACCAGGGCCCGTGCGTGGACAGCCGACCGCTCAGCCCGGCCGCTCAGCCCGGCTGCCGTCCGGACTCCCGTCCCGGCTCCGGCCGGCGGCCGCCCGCCGCGTACAGCCGGGCGATCACCTCCTCGATGTCCGGCTCCCGCACCGACAGGTCCACCAGCGGATAGCGTTCGGCGACCGCGGTGACCAGCGGCGCCGCGCTCCGCGCCGCCGGGAACGCCAGCCACTGCCGGGGGCCGTCGACCTTGACCGTACGGGCGCCCGGGATGCCCTCGATGGGCGGCAGCTCCCGCTCCAGGTCCACCACCAGCGTCCGCTCGCCGTCGCCGGCCGCCCGCAGGCCCTCCAGCCCGCCGTCGTAGATCAGATGCCCGTGGTCGATGACCATCACCCGGCGGCACAGCTGCTCGATATCGGTCAGGTCATGGGTGGTCAGCAGGACCGTGGTGCCGCGCTCGGCGTTCAGCTCGCGGAGGAAGCCGCGGACCTTCGCCTTGCTGATGACGTCGAGCCCGATGGTCGGCTCGTCCAGATAGAGCACCTCGGGGTCGTGCAGCAGCGCCGCCGCGATGTCACCGCGCATCCGCTGGCCGAGGGAGAGCTGGCGGACCGGGACGGCCAGCAGCGGGGCCAGGTCCAGCAGCTCCACACAGCGGTCCAGGTTGGCGCGGTAGACGGCGTCCGGGACCCGGTACATCCGGCGCACCAGCTCGTACGAGTCCCGCAGCGGCAGGTCCCACCACAGGGTGGTGCGCTGGCCGAAGACCACCCCGATCCGGCGGGCCAGCCGGGTGCGTTCGCGGGCGGGGTCGATGCCCGCGACCCGCAGCCGGCCACCGCTGGGGGTGAGGATGCCGGTGAGCATCTTGATGGTGGTGGACTTCCCCGCGCCGTTCGGCCCGATGTAGCCGACCATCTCACCGCGCGGCACCCGGAAGGTGATGCCGTCCACGGCCCGCACCTCCTGGCGGGTCCGGCGCAGCCGGCCCGTCCTGCGCCGCACCGAGAAGACCTTCTCGGCCCCGTCCACCTCGATCAGCGGCCGTTCCGCCGCGGCACCGCTCCCGCTCCCCATGCGTCCTCCGTCCGTTGAGCCGTCGTCAGCTTCCGGTGCTCCGGTACGCCCGCAGCCCGGTGCGCCAGGCCAGCGCGGCCGCCGCGCACATCAGCGCCGCCACCGCCGGGCCCAGGAAGTCCACCCAGCCGGGCAGCCCCAGCGGATCGTCACGGCCCAACAGGCGCAGCGCGGGCAGCCAGTTGACGAAGGCGAGGGGGACGAGGAAGGTGACGCCGCGCACCAGGTCCTTGGCGAACACCGTCGGCGGGTACTGCAACAGGGTGTTGCCGCCGTACGTGAAGGAGTTCTGCACCTCGGCCGCGTCCTGCGCCCAGAACTGGAACGCGGCGCCCGTGGTGAACACCGCCCCGAAGATGGCCGTACCGCACAGCACCATCAGCGGCACCAGCAGCACCCGGCCCACCGTCCAGTCCACGTCCAGCCGGGTCAGCGCCCAGCCGAGCACCAGCAGGGCCTGGCTGATCCGGCCCAGCCGGCGCAGCGCGAAACGGTCCGCGGCGACCTGCGCGAAGACCGGCGCGGGACGCAGCAGCAGGACGTCCAGGGTGCCGTCGCGGACCCGCCGGCCCAGCCGGTCCATGCTGCCCAGCAGCAGATCCGCCAGGCCCAGCGCGGCACCGGACGTGCCGTACAGGAAGGCCACCTCGGCCAGCGAGAAGCCGCCGAGCGCGTCGACGTGCGAGAACATCAGCAGGATCGCGACGAAGTCCAGCGCGGTGGCGGCGAAGTTGCCGAACGCCATCATCACGAACGACGCCCGGTAGGCGAGCGTGGAGCGCACCCACATCCGGACGATCAGCCCGTACGCGTACAGCCCCTGGGCGAACCGGCCCCCGCCGGGACGGGACCCGGGGATCCGGCGGTCACCGGGAGGGGTCTCAGCCACCCTGCACCACCACCTTCCGGGTCGCCGCCGACTGCACCAGCCGGCCCAGCGCCAGCAGCGCCAGGCCCCACGCCGCCTGGAACAGCAGCCCGTTCACCAGGGCGCCGCCGGTGCGCACCCCCACCAGCACATCGGCCGGCACCTGGAGCACCGCCGCCCACGGCAGCAGCTGGGCGACCTCGCCGAAGCCGCCCGGGAAGACCCGCAGCGGCAGCAGCATGCCCGAGAAGAACAGGCAGGCCAGGCCGGCGATCATGACCAGCCCCGCGCCGTCCAGCAGCCAGAACGCGGACAGCGCGACCAGATACCGCAGTCCGAAGCTGACCACCACCCCGAACAGCACCGACACCAGGAACCAGCCCCAGGTCGCCACGTCCCCGGGCAGCGCCAGCGGAAAGGCCAGCGCGCCCACCGCCATCGGGACCACCCCGCGGCCGACCAGCTGCAGCGCCGCCCGCCCCAGATCCGCGGCGAGCCACCACACCTGCAGATCCGCGGGCCGGTACAGGTCCACCGCGATGTCGCCGGTCCGGATCCGCTCCAGCAGCTCCTCCAGGCTCCCGCCGCCCATCAGCGCGGCCGCCGCCAGCAGCGCCTGCCCGGTCCACATGAACGTCAGCGCCTGCGCCTGGTCGTAGCCGCCCAGGTGCGGCCGGGCGTCCCACAGGGCGAGGTAGGTGTACGCGAGGATGAAGCCGAAGACGGTGTTGGTGAACACCCCCGCCGCCATGGCCACCCGATAGGTGGCGTACCGCCGGAAGCTGCCGGCCGCCACCGCCACGTACCACACGCCGTGCTCCCCCCGCCCGTTCCCGTACCGCGGCGGACGGCCCGTCGGTATCCGCCCGTCGGTATCCGCCGCCAAAGCACCGGAGCCTAAGTCGCGGACGCGGCGGGCACCATCGAATTACCACCCTTTCGGGTGAGGCATGGGCGCCATCCGGCCGGTCAGGTGGCGGTCCCAGGTGCGCGCCACCCCCGCCGGCCGGGACGCATGATGCGAAAGTTGCCCAACGGGCGGCAGTCGCCTTCAACGGGCGACCGTTGCTCTCCGGCGTACGGCGCGAATGCCCCGACACGACACCCATCCCCGCCGCAGGACAACCTCCGGCGGCCGCCGAGGAGTCCACACCGATATGAGCGGACAACGCACAGGCTGGCGCCGCGCCCTTCCCACCTGGCGCACCATGCTCGGCACCGTACTGCTGTTCCTGCTGCTCCTCGTCGGCGCCCTGATCGCCGGCTACCTCCTCGTCGACATCCCGCCGGCCAACAGCGCCGCCAAGGCACAGAGCAACATCTACCTCTACTCCGACGGCTCGGAACTGGCCCGCGACGGCGACGTCAACCGGCAGAACGTACAGCTGAGCCAGGTCCCCCGGCACGTCCAGCGGGCCGTACTCGCCGCCGAGGACCGCGACTTCTACTCCGAGTCCGCGGTCGACCCCGCGGCCATGCTGCGCGCCGCCTGGAACACCGCCACCGGCAAGGGCACGCAGTCCGGCTCCACCATCACCCAGCAGTACGTGAAGAACTACTACCTCGGCCAGGAGCAGACCCTGACCCGCAAGGCCAAGGAGTTCTTCATCGCCATCAAACTCGACCGCGAGGAGACCAAGGACAACATCCTGCTCGGCTACCTCAACTCCAGCTACTACGGCCGCAACGCCTACGGCATCCAGGCCGCCGCCCAGGCCTACTACGGCCGCGACGCCGAGCAGCTGACGCTGGCTCAGGGCGCCTACCTCGCCACCCTCCTCAACGCCCCCAGCCTCTACGACATCACCGCCCATCCGGGGAACAAGCCGCGGGTGCTGGCCCGGTGGAACTACGTCCTGGACGGCATGGTCAAGCAGAAGTGGCTCAGCCCCGGCGAACGGGCCGCGACGCGGTTCCCCGTGCCCCGGCCGGCCAAGACCTCCCCCGGCCTGGCCGGCCAGCGCGGCTACCTCGTCGAAGCCGTCAAGGAGTACCTGAGGGACCATCACATCCTCGACGAGGACACCCTGCGGGCCGGCGGCTACCGCATCACCACGACGATCAGCAGGCAACGCCAGAACGCCTTCGTCAAGGCGGTCGACAGCCGGCTGATGGACCGGCTCGACGACTCCCGCCCGGTCGACCGCTACGTCCGGGCCGGCGGCGCCTCCATCGACCCCAGGACCGGCCGGGTCGTCGCCCTCTACGGCGGCATCGACTTCGCCAAGCAGTACGTCAACGGCGCCACCCGCAGCGACTACCAGGTCGGCTCCACCTTCAAGCCGATCGTCTTCGCCTCCGCCGTCCAGCACCACTCCACCACCCAGGACGGCGACGCCATCACCCCGCACACCGTCTACGACGGCACCAACAAGCGGATGACGGTCAGCCACGGCCGCGCCACCGGCTTCGCCCCCGCCAACGAGGACGACCGGTCCTACGGCCCGATCACCGTCACCGAGGCCACCGACAAGTCCGTCAACGCCGTCTACGCCCAGATGGGCATCGACGTCGGACCCGACAAGGTGAAGGCCACCGCCGTCGACCTGGGCATCCCCGCCGCCACCCCGGGCCTGGCCGCGTCCCGGGGCGCGATCGCCCTGGGCACCGCCACCCCCAGCGTCCTGAACATGACACAGGCGTACGCCACCCTCGCCCAGCACGGCACCCACCGGCCGTACAGCCTGGTCGACAAGGTCACCAAGAACGACGAGGACCTCACGCTCCCCGACCGCGAGGAGACCACCGCCATCCCGCGCGAGGCCGCCGACACCACCACCTCGATCCTGCGCGACGTCGTCGAGAACGGCACCGGCACCGCGGCCCAGGGCGCCGGGCGGCCCGCGGCCGGCAAGACCGGCACCGCGGAGAACGACAAGGCCGCCTGGTTCGCCGGCTACACGCCCGATCTCGCCACCGTCGTCGCCGTACTGGGGCAGCACCCGGAGAGCGCGGCACAGGAGCCGCTGTACGGCGCCGGCGGCCTGCCGCGGGTCAACGGCGGCGACTTCCCCGCCCAGATCTGGGCCGACTACACCGCGGCCGCCCTCAGCACCCGCCCCGCCCGCAACTTCGACCTCCAGCTCGCCCCCGGCGCCGAACCCCCGCCCTCCGACGACCCCTCCGACAGCGCCTCGCCCTCCGCCAGCGGAAGCCCGGCCTCCCCGACCCCCGGCGGCCCGTCCCCCTCCCCGACCGGCACCGGGCCGGGCACCACGTCCCCCACCACCCCGCCGACCACCGGCCCGGGCACCCCCACCGTCCCCCCGGAAACCCCGCCGGCCACCGAACCCACCAACGACTTCCCGACCGCGGACCCCGGGGACGACGACCTGGACTGGCGCCTGAAGAGGGACTGGGGCGACTGACCGGCCCCGCCGGGCCGGCCGCCGGACGTCGCGTCAGTGGCCGGACGTCGCCTTCAGCCCGACGACCGCCACCAGAAGCAGACAGATGAAGAAGATACGGGCGGCGGTGGCGGGCTCACCCAGGACCAGCATGCCGACGACGGCCGCGCCCGCCGCACCGATGCCGACCCAGACTCCGTACGCGGTGCCGATCGGCAGGGTCTTGGCGGCGCAGGACAGCAGCACCATGCTCGCGACGATGCCCGCACCCGTGAACACACTGGGCCACAGCCGGGTGAATCCCTCGGTGAACTTCATCCCGACCGACCAGCCGACCTCCAGCAGACCGGCGACCATGAGCAGGATCCAGGCCATGACGGCACCTCCACGCAGGAGCTCGCGCTCCGCGCAGGAGCCCGAGCAGCTTCATCTGGGGTGCGTCGTCTTGTCCTGACCCGGTACGGCGCGTCTCGTCGGGATGCCTCCGAGGCTAGCAAAGGGCAGCGAAACGGGCGGTGACCCAGGTCACCGCCCGCACCGCGCGGATACCGAACCGCAGGGGTTACCGAACCGCAGGGGATGCAGAACCGCAGAATGGGCTACCGCTACAGGTAGAGCCCGGTCGAGTCCTCTGCGCCCTCCAGCCGCTCCGCGGCCACCGCGTGCAGATCACGCTCACGCATCAGCACATACGCCACACCGCGCACCTCGACCTCGGCGCGGTCCTCCGGGTCGTACAGCACCCGGTCCCCTACCTCGACGGTCCGCACGTTCTGTCCCACCGCGACCACTTCGGCCCAGGCCAGGCGGCGGCCGACGGCCGCGGTCGCGGGGATGACGATGCCGCCGGACGAGCGCCGCTCGCCCTCGGGGATGTCCGTCCGGACCAGCACTCGGTCGTGCAGCATCCGGATCGGCAGCTTGTCGTGGGTGTCCTTGGTGTTATTCGGGCTCACGGCATGACCGTACCTGCCCGGCGGCGCCGCCACGCACCGCGGACCGGGCCGGGTGGGTCCCCGGGCCGGTCCGGGGAGGCGGTCCGGCGGGCTGCCGCGCGGCGTCCGTCAGCGGCGCCGCTTGGCCCGCATCGACAGCAGGCCCACCACGGCCACACCGACCAGGGCCACCGGAACGATCCGTTCCAGCCGCGGTGCCCCGTCCTCCGCCACCAGCTGTGCCCGGACGTCCGAGATCGCGCGGTTGGCGACCACGTACGCCCGCCCCGCCGTACGGTCCACCGCGGCCATCGTCCTCGCCTTCGCGCCGTCGATGATCGTCTTCGGGTGCAGCCGCACCCCGATCTCGTCGAGCGTGACGGCGAGCTCCTGCCGTCTTGCGGCGATGTCCGCCTCGATCTGCGCCGGGGTCCTGGCCTCCGCCACCGCGCTGCCTCCGTCATCTCGCGTCAATCTCGCGTCATTCGTGGTGGCCAGTCTGTCAGCTCACCTGCGGACGCGCCCCACAGCACCCCCGTTTCGCACGCGCACGCCGCCCCGGCGGCCGCCCCGCGCCCCGGCTGGCTAATGTCGGGGGCGTACCGACCGAGCCACCCACCCACTCCGAACCGCCCCGCAAGGAGAGCCATGACCGAGCGACTGCAGCCCGGCGAGACCGCCCCCGCCTTCACCCTGCCCGACGCGGACGGCCGGCAGGTCTCGCTCGCCGACCACAAGGGCCGCAAGGTCATCGTCTACTTCTACCCGGCCGCCCTGACCCCCGGCTGCACCAAGCAGGCCTGCGACTTCACCGACAACCTCGACTTCCTGGCCGGCCACGGCTACGACGTCATCGGCATCTCCCCCGACAAGCCGGAGAAGCTCGCCAAGTTCCGGGAGAAGGAGGACCTCAAGGTCACGCTCCTCGGCGACCCTGACAAGACGGTCCTCACCGCCTACGGCGCCTTCGGCGAGAAGAAGCTCTACGGCAAGACCGTGACCGGCGTCATCCGCTCCACCGTCATCGTCGACGAGGACGGCAAGGTCGAGCGCGCCCTCTACAACGTCAAGGCCACCGGCCACGTCGCCAAGATCATCAAGGACCTGGGGCTGTAGCCGCCGGAGCCGGTTCCTGCTCCGCCAGGTCCGGCAGCTCCAGGACCGCTTCGGCGCCGCCCTCCGCGGCGGCGCCGAAGTCCAGCCGCGCCCCCAGCACCTCCGCCTGCCCGGCCGCGATCGTCAGCCCCAGACCGTGCCCGGTACCCCGCTCCGGCGCCGCCGTACGGAACCGCCGCGGGCCCTCCGCACACAGCTCCGCCGGATACCCCGGACCGTGATCGCGCACCACGATCCGCGCCCCGGACACCACCACCTCGATCGGCGGCTTCCCGTGCTTCGCCGCGTTCGCCAGCAGATTCACCAGCACCCGCTCCACCCGGCGCCGGTCCGTCTCCACGATCCGCGGCTCCCCCTCGACGGTGACCGACACCTCGTCCACCCCACGCTGCCGCGCCGCCCGCTGGACGATCCCGCGCACCAGCGACGGCAGCTCACAGGCGTCCAGATCCGCCCGCTCCACGCCCGCGTCCAGCCGCGAGACCTCCAGCAGGTCCTCCACCAGCCGCCGCATCGCCTGCGCCCGGTCCCGGACCATCTCCACCGCCCGCGGCTCCGGCAGCAGCTCCGCCGCCGTCACCAGCCCGGCCACCGGCGTCCGCAGCTCATGCGCCACATCCGCGGTGAACTCGCGCTCCGCCTCCACCCGCGCCGCCAACGACGTCGCCATGTGATGCACACTGCGGCCCAGCTCGGCCACCTCGTCCCGGCCGCTGCTCGCCAGCGCCTCCGCGTCCGGCGCCTCCCCCGCCGCTATCCGGCGCGCCGCCGCCGCACTCAGCCGCAGCCGCCGCGACAGCCGCTGCGCCACGAACCACGACACCACCGCCATCAACGACACCGTGCCGAACCCGGCGATCACCAGCGCCCGGTCCAGCGCCTCCTGCGTCGGATCGTCGTCCGGATAGGCCACCGACACCGACAGCGTCCGCTCCGGGGCGCTCCCGCCCCGGTCCCCCACCCCGGTCGCCGCCCACACCCGCGGATCCTCACCACCGCTGACGTACGTGCCCGACCTGCCCTTGAACACCGCCTCGCGCAGCGGCAACGGCAACGTCATATCGTCCAGCTGCGCACCCAGCACCGGCGTGCCGGCCCGCTCGTAGATCTGCAGCGCCGCACTCAGCCGGTCGTCCGCGGCCGCCCGCGCCGCGCGCTCCCGCTCCGCACCGGCGATGTGGTGCACGGCGATGCCCAGCACCACCGCGGCCAGTGCCGTCATACCTGATATGGCCAGGGCGATCCGGCCTCGAATGCCCATCACGCGAGGTTGTACATCTCCGTAGTGTCACCGAACGGTGTCGAGCCCTCGTACGTCACCTCAAGGCCGGTGAACGCCAGCTCGCCGTCCCTCGCCTTCGGCCCGTACAGCCGGAACGTCGCCGGGAACCCCGCGTCCACCCCCGCGCCCGCCGCGGTCTTCTGCACCTGCACCACGCCCACACCCAGCGCGTCCTTCGTGCCGTACTTCTCCCAGCTGATGCCGGTCGCCACCATCCCGGCATCGGCGCAGGCCAGCGTGATCACCTCGGGCTTGATCTCCGGTTTGCCGAACCCGCAGTCCCGCACGCCCGGCAGCCCCCCGGACTGCTTGGCGGCCTGCTTGCCGTCCTGCACCGCCGAGGTCTTCGGCGCCGCATCCACCGCCGACGCGCGGTCCGTCACCTGGCTGAACCACACCCCGCCGGCCGCCAGCGCCGTCACCACGACGAAGGCCACCAGCGCGATACGGCCCCGAACCCAGCGGGACCCTTCGCGGTCGGTCATCACCATCTCCTCCCGGGGATCACGCCCCGTACCCCCACCTGCCCATACCTATGCCGCGCCCGGCCCTACCACTCTCCCGTCCCCGCTGCACGGGCTGATTGCCCGATTACTGCGGTGACCGCGCAGCTTTGTACCAGTCCTGTAACAAGCCCTGCGCCCCCTCGCGGGTGCGCGGCAATGTTCCGCCACCTGCGCGACACCGGGGGCCTGTTGACACCTCCGGCCCCGCCCCGGCCCAACTTCCGGGCGATCACCGGAAATTGGCGCCGGAAAGGCGGCCGGGACGCCGCCCCCTCGCCACCGCGCGCCCGCCGACCAGTAGTATGGCCACGACGCGCGGCCGTGCTGGAACTGGTGAGACAGGCTGGTTTTAGGTACCAGTGCCTTCGAGGCGTGTGGGTTCGAGTCCCACCGGCCGCACTGATCTTGGATTCGACGACCCGGCCCCGCGCAACGCAGGTCCGGGCCTTCGCCGTTCACCGGCCGCCGGTCAGTCGCCGGCCGCCGGGGCTCAGCCCAGCAGTTCCTCCAGTACCGGGGCCAGCGCGCGGAACGCCTTCCCCCGGTGGCTGATCGCGTTCTTCTCCTCGGGACTCAGCTCGGCGCAGGTGCGGCTCTCCCCCGCCGGCTGGAGGATCGGGTCGTAGCCGAAGCCGCCGGTTCCGGCGGGGGCGCGGCGGAGGGTTCCCTCGAGCCTGCCCTCGACCACGCGCTCGGTGCCGTCGGGGAGGGCGAGGGCCGCGGCGCAGGCGAAGTGGGCCGTGCGGTGTTCGTCGGAGATGTCGGAGAGCTGGGCCAGCAGGAGTTCGAGGTTGGCCCGGTCGTTGCCGTGGCTCCCGGCCCAGCGGGCGGAGAAGATGCCGGGCGCGCCGCCCAGCACGTCGACGCAGAGGCCGGAGTCGTCGGCGACGGCGGGGTGGCCGGTGGCCTCGGCGAGGGCGCGGGCCTTGAGGAGGGCGTTCTCCGCGAAGGTGACGCCGGTCTCCTTGACGTCGGGGATGTCGGGGTAGGCGTCGGCGCCGACGAGTTCGACGGCGAGGCCGGCCGCGTCGAGGATGGCGCGGAGCTCGGTGAGCTTGCCGGCGTTGCGGGTGGCGAGGATGAGGCGGCGGGGGGTCGCGGGGTGACCGCCGGTTGGTGACTGCATGGGACGTCATTATCCCGGCCGCGTCCCGGCCGGCGCGTCCCGGCCGGCGCGTCCCGGCCGGCAGTGGCTGTCCGGCAGTGGCTATCCGGGTGTGCAGACCTTGGCGATCTCGCTCGCACCGTCGGCGATCGGCTTGATGTTGGGTGCCTTGCCGTCCTCGATCGCCTTGCGGGCGTCCTTGATGCCGTTGTTCGTCTTGTCGACGGCCTGGGACAGCTCGGGGTCGCCGGCCTCGTCGCTGACCTTCTTCAGGTTCTGCTCGATGTCGTCGAGGGCCTCTTGGGACTTCTGCGGGTCGGTGAGGGAGTCGCCGGCGGCCTGCTGGAGCTTGTCGACGGCGTTGACGACGGAGGTGGCGGTCCTGGCGCAGCCAACGGCCTTCTGGACCGCTCCGCAGGCGGCGAGCAGGGGGACGGCGACGGTGGCGGCGGCCAGCGCGGCGAGGGCGGGCGTGAGCGGGCGGCGGCGCGTCCGGGAGGTGCGAGGAGCCATGGCGCGGATCCTTCCGTTGTGTCATGGCCAGGTCATGGTCATGCCTGGGCAAAGGAAGAAACGCGGGGCGGGGGTGTTTGGTTGCCCGAAAAGGCGTACGGGCGGGCGGAGTTCGGCCGGACGCCGGTCAGAGGAGGCCGGTCAGAGGAGGCCGGTCTGGGTGAGGAGCATGGCCAGGACGACGACGAGGGTCCAGCCGGCGAGGTTCTCGAGGCGCGTGGAGCCGTCGTCCCCGGGGCCGCCGGTACGGATGCGGGTGCCGATGCCGGTACGGGTGCGGGGCGCGGTGGCGGAGGTGCTGGGCATGGGTCCACAGTGCGCGTTCCGGGGCGGCTTGCCCAGAGCCGGAGGGGGACGGGCCGCTGAGAAACGCGTCACAGGAGCGCCGCAGGGCGGGAAGGACCGGGGGAGGAGTGACTCTCCCCCCCCGTCCCGGGCCGGTGCGTAGTCGGCTGTCAGAGGGTCGCGGCCAGCGCCGCTCGCTGGGCGGCGTCGAGTTCGGCGCAGCCGGCGACGGCGAGGTCGAGCAGGGCGTTGAGTTCCTCGCGGGCGAAGGGTTCGGCCTCGGCGGTGCCCTGGACCTCGACGAAGCGGCCGTCGCCGGTGCAGACGACGTTCATGTCGGTCTCGGCGCGGACGTCTTCCTCGTAGCAGAGGTCGAGGAGGGGGGTGCCGTCGACGATGCCGACGCTGACGGCGGCGACGGTGCCGGTGAGGGGCTGGCGGCCGTGGCGGATGAGCTTCTTGTCCTTGGCCCAGGTGACGGCGTCGGCGAGGGCGACGTAGGCGCCGGTGATGGCGGCGGTGCGGGTGCCGCCGTCGGCCTGGAGGACGTCGCAGTCCAGGACGATGGTGTTCTCGCCGAGGGCCTTGTAGTCGATGACGGCGCGCAGGGAGCGGCCGATGAGGCGGCTGATCTCGTGGGTACGGCCGCCGATCTTGCCGCGGACGGATTCGCGGTCGCCGCGGGTGTTGGTGGAGCGGGGCAGCATCGAGTACTCGGCGGTGACCCAGCCTTCGCCGGTGCCCTTGCGCCAGCGCGGTACACCTTCGGTGACGGATGCGGTGCAGAAGACTTTGGTGTCGCCGAAGGAGACGAGGACGGAGCCTTCGGCGTGCTTGCTCCAGCCGCGTTCGATGGTGACCGGGCGGAGCTGTTCGGGGGTGCGGCCGTCGATGCGAGACATGGCACAGACCCTATCGGGAATGCCGAGGGCCCCGTTCCGGCATGGTCAGGGGGTCCGGAACGGGGCCCGGGCTCGCCGGTGTCAGCTCACATCATGTCTTCGATCTCGGCGGCGATCGGGTCGGCGTCGGTGCCGATGACGACCTGGATGGCGGTGCCCATCTTGACGACGCCGTGGGCGCCGGCGGCCTTGAGGGCGTCCTCGTCGACCAGCGAGGCGTCGTTGACTTCGGTGCGGAGGCGGGTGATGCAGCCCTCGACCTCTTCGATGTTGTCGAGGCCGCCGAGCCCGGCGACGATCTTCTCAGCCTTGCTGGCCATGTCCACTCCTGCTTGTCTCGGCCGCCGGCGGTTCAGCCGCGCGGTTTTCACACCGTAACGCACGTTAACGCACGTTCAGCCCAACTATCTGGGCGGATATCCGTCGCCTGGCGAAGGATGGCGATCACCAGGACGGTGATCGCCACGGTGCGCGCCGGACGGCCGTCTCTCCGGCCGTCCGGTACGCACCGAGTGGTCTACGAGTGGTCTACACCACCAGTATGGCCACCAGTATGCGGCACGCACCGGGCCGGTCGTCGACGGGCCGACTGCCGGGAGGACGCGGATGAGTTCGGATGCGGCGGCGGCGCCGGGGAAGCGCTGGGGGGCGAACCTCTTCCAGGGGCTGCAGAAGATGGGGCGCAGTCTCCAGCTGCCGATCGCCGTACTGCCCGCCGCCGGGATTCTCAACCGTCTCGGCCAGCCGGATGTGTTCGGCACGGAGGGGCTGGGCTGGAATGCGGTGGGCGCGGTGTTCGCGGCGGCCGGCGGGGCGCTGCTGGATTCGGGGCTGGGGCTGCCGCTGCTGTTCTGCGTCGGCGTGGCGATCGGAATGGCGAAGAAGGCGGACGGGTCGACCGCGCTCGCCGCGGTGACCGGCTTTCTGGTCTATTACTCGGTGCTGCACGCCTTCCCGTCGGGGTGCGCCGCGGGGCAGACGTATACCCAGGCGGGACTGTGGGGCGGGGTGTGCGTGGATACGTCCGCGACGGTGACACAGGCCGCATTCCAGAATCCGGGGGTTTTCGGCGGCATCGTGCTGGGGTTTCTGACCGCCTGGCTCTGGCGGCGTTTTCACCGGGTGAAGCTGGTGGACTGGCTGGGTTTCTTCAACGGCCGCCGGCTGGTCCCGATCATCATGGCGTTCACCGGGCTGACCTTCGCGGTGCTGTGCCTGTTCGCCTGGCAGCCGGTGGGTGACGCGCTGACGCATTTCAGTGAATGGCTGACGGCACGGGATGCGTGGGGTTCGGGAATTTTCGGGGTGGCGAACCGTGCGCTGCTGGTGGTGGGCCTGCACCAGTTCCTCAATACGTTCGTCTGGTTCCAGTTCGGCGATTTCACCAAACCGGACGGAACGATCGTCCACGGCGATATCAACCGGTTCCTCGCGGGCGACCCGACCGCCGGCCAGTTCACCACCGGATTCTTCCCGATCATGATGTTCGCCCTGCCGGCCGCGGCACTGGCGATCACCCACTGCGCCGGAGCGCACCGTCGCAAGGAGATCGCGGGGATGATGCTCTCGGTCGGCCTGACGTCGCTCGTCACGGGCGTGACCGAACCGATCGAGTACTCCTTCCTCTTCGTGGCGCCGGTGCTGTACGGACTGCACGCCGTACTCACGGGTGCGTCGATGGCCGTGAGCTGGGCGCTGGGGGTGCATGACGGTTTCAGCTTCTCGGCCGGATTGATCGACTACGTCATCAACTGGGGGCTGGCGACCAAGCCGTGGATGATCATTCCCGTCGGCCTGTGTTTCGGGGTGCTCTACTACGCCGTCTTCCGTTTCGCGATCATGAAATTCGATCTGCAGACTCCGGGGCGGGAGCCGGCTGAGGTGGGGGACGCCATGGAGCGGGAGAACATCGCGTAGCCGCATCGGCGGCATGCCCCGGGGGCCGGTCACCGTGTGGTCCATACCACTTGGAAGAATGGATTCCTTTGCGCCTTGCGCACATGCTAAAACTGGTCTAAACCACTAGTGGTGTAGACCAGGTGCACCCCAACCAGCGGGCCGTCCCCCTTCCCGAGTGCCCGCCTCACCAGGAGGAATCCGATGAGTTCGGCCACCGCCACGGCGGCCCCCGACAAGAAGGGCCGCGGCTCCAGTGTGATGGCCGTGGCCCAGCGCATCGGCCGCAGCCTCATGCTGCCGATCGCCACTCTGCCCGCCGCCGCGCTGATGGTCCGCCTGGGCCACGACGACATGCTCGGCCGGGAGTCGTTCCCCGCCTTCATCAACAAGATCGCCGAGTTCATGGCGGCGGGCGGCGGTGCCCTCCTGGACAACATGCCGCTGCTGTTCGCGGTCGGTATCGCCATCGGTTTCGCCAAGAAGGCGGACGGTTCCACCGGACTGGCCGCCGTCGTCGGCTACCTGGTCTTCAGCAAGGTGCTGGGCACCTTCACGGACGGCAGCCTGCCCAAGGTCCAGCAGGTCGTCGACGGCAAGGTGGCCGAGGTCGCACCGCCGGTGAACGCCGGTGTGCTCGGCGGTGTGGTGATGGGCATCGTGGTCGCCCTGCTCTACCAGCGCTACAGCCGCAAGAAGCTCCCGGACTGGCTGGGCTTCTTCAGCGGCCGGCGCCTCGTGCCGATCCTGTCGTCCTTCGCCGGCCTGCTGATAGGCGTGGCCTTCGGCTACGTCTGGCCGGTCCTCGGCACCGCTCTGCACAGCTTCGGCGAGTGGCTGGTCGGCTCCGGCGCCGTGGGCGCGGGCATCTTCGGCGTCGCCAACCGCGGGCTCATCCCAGTGGGAATGCACCACCTGCTGAACTCCTTCCCGTGGCTCCAGGCAGGTTCGTTCACCGACAAGGGCGTCGAGTACCACGGCGACATCGCCCGCTTCCTGCACGGCGACCCGACCGCCGGCCAGTTCACGACCGGCTTCTTCCCGATCATGATGTTCGCCCTCCCGGCCGCCTGCCTGGCGATCACGCACTGCGCCCGCCCGGAGCGCCGCAAGGTCGTGGGCGGCATGATGGCCTCCCTGGCCCTGACCGCCTTCGTCACCGGCGTCACGGAGCCGATCGAGTTCACGTTCATGTTCATCGCCCCGGTTCTGTACGCGATCCACGCGGTGCTGACCGGCATTTCGATGGCACTGACCTGGGCCCTGGGCATGAAGGACGGCTTCGGCTTCTCGGCCGGCGCGATCGACTTCCTGCTCAACCTGGGCATCGCGACCAAGCCGTGGCTGCTGGCACTGGTGGGCCTCTGCTTCGCGGCGCTCTACTACGTGGTCTTCCGTTTCGCGATCATCAAGTTCAACATCCCGACGCCGGGTCGTGAACCCGAAGAGGGCGATCTAGAGGCAGCGCAGGCGAAGACCAAGTAAGCCTGTTCCACCGCACAACGGCCGGCGGCAGTCTCCTCCTCATACGGGCGAGGGGACTGCCGCTTTTCCGTGCCGAGCGGCCCCGAACACGCAGAAAAGGGCCGTCAGAAAACTGACAGGCCCTTATGCGGGATCGAGGTCGACCCGAGCTCTCCGGTGGCGCGCCGCACTTACCGGCCGGTCGGCGTCACATCGATCCAACCAGTCGACGACAGGGAGATGTTCGCGATTCCCCGGTGTACTCGGCGCTTCCAGACAGTGCTGCCCTCGCCGTACTCGGGCAGCGCCTCATAGGCTTCGTCTTCGCTGTCGAAGACGTACTCCTTGCCCTTGGCCGTCCGGATCTTCCACTCTTCCATGGGCATACCCGCAAGTCCCGGCCCAAGCATCGTGGTTCTCCTCGCTAATCGCCCGGCGTCTCTCCGGTTGGCAGCGTACCCCGTCAGCGGAAGCGGATTTATTCGACCCCATACGACACCACGAGTTCAGCGTCAGGAGGCGACAACTAATATGTCGGAGACCTAGCAAAGCTGACAGGGGGAACTGATCATGCTCATGACGGGCGGCGGAGGCCGGGCAAGGGCCGATTCCGTGCGGGTAGCCATCGTGGATGACGAACCACTGATGCGGATCACCCTCCAAAGGTTTTTCGACACAACACCCGACATCGAAGTTGTGGGCACCTGCGCCGGACAGGAAGCCGTCCCGTTCCTCGCACACCATCGCCCCGACGTCGCCTTGCTGGATATCCAGATGCTCGGCGCCGACGGAATGACCGTATTGCGCCAGATTCAATCCCTCAAGGACTCCCCGAAGGTCATCGTACTGACCAAGTCCTGCCAGGAGGAGTACTTTTCCGATGCGCTGTTCCTCGGCGCCGCAGGCTATCTGCTGAAAGACTCCGATCCGGAGCAGCTTGCCCAGGACATCAGGAGCCTGAAAGCCGGACGGCGGCCCTTGGCGCCAGATGTCGCTTCGGCGATTATCACCGGCTACCTGGATCGCTGCCGGGTCGATGAAGCCGCCGAACTCGTGGCTCGCCTCTCCCCTCGGGAGCGTTACGCGCTGTCCCTTCTCGGCTGCGGGCTGACCAACACCCAGATAGCACGGCGTATGGGTATAGCGGCCAGCACCGCCAAGGATCACGTGAGTGCACTGCTGACGAAACTCGGAAACGTCACCCGAGTGCAAGCCGCGGTCATCGCCGACCGGGCGGGCATCATCCACTGGCCGTCGGACATCGAGGCGCACCACGAAAGTATCGCCTCGCATGGCTACCTGCCGACTCCGTCAACTGCTCGCCTTGCCTACGTATAGGGGCTGAGCCGGCTCCGGCGTGCGGTCCGCCGCATGGCGCGACCCCCGCCATGTGGCGGATCCACCCTCCGATCTATGGATTGCCCGACCAGCGCCCCGGAACGGACGATCAGCGTGTTCTGACACACCGATAGACCGAGAAGAGGCTGAAGACGATGAGTCTGGCACAGCTGCGTTCGATGAACTTTCCCGCGCTCAGCGAGGCCGCCGCGGAGCAGGCGGACGGCGAGGGGCGCAAGCTGAGCAAGGCTCAGTGCGCCCACCTGTACGCCCTGAGCTTCACCAGCACGGTCATCTCCTGCGGCGGTACGCCGACGGACTACCTGAAGATGTACAACCAGTTCTGCAAGTAGCATTCTCCGTTCGGCCCTGGCTTCACCTCGAAGCCAGGGCCGAACGCGTGTAGGTGAAGGGTAGGGAAGTGGAGACCTTCCGGCGGTATCACACGAGCCAGACCGGGGACACGGACTGCGGGCCAGCATGTGTGCGGACCGTCCTGAGGCGCCACGGCAAACTGGTCGACATGGCCGTTCTCGGCGAGTCGGTGGGTCTGGGGCGCCGCGGCTCTTCCCTGCTGCGCCTGCAACAGGTGCTGGCGGAGTACGGAGTCGATTCAGAGCTCCTGCATCTTGACGCCGAACAGCTCGCGCAGGCGGTGCACATCGCCGGCCCGGCCATTGTCCGCGTACGTGTGATGAGCCGGCCGCACTTCGTCGTGGTGCATGCCGAACGTCATGGCCAATTCATGGTGAGCGACCCGCTGCTCTCCCGGCCGACGAAGGTCGGCGCAGACGCGTTGGCGGAGATGTTCACGGGAGACGTCCTCGTCACGGAGTCGCCCGCAGCCGGGATTTCCCTGCGCGCCAGGCTGGGAGAGCTGCGCTCTCAGCGAGTGGTGTGGCCACTGGTTCGCAGCCGCTGGCCGGTCCTGGCGGCAATTCTTGCGCTGACCGTGCTGGTCTCCGGCGCCTCCATGCTGACCAGCATTTTTCTGCAAGTAGCGGTGGACCGCATGGTGCGAGAGCAGTCCATGCAAGCGGTCAATATGCTGACAGCCGCAGTCGCCGGAGTAATTGTCGTCATCGGCGTCGCGCAATACATACGCGGCAGACTGGCCGTTTCCTTGGGGCAGGCGCTGCAGCGCCAGCTGTCCGAGTCCTACGTCCGCAAATTGCTGCGGCTGCCCGTCACCTTCCATCACAGCCGACGGGCCGGCGACCTGGTGAGTCGCCTCGACGACGTGCAGGAGATCCAAGCACTCGTCTCCACCTCAACGGTGCAGGCTTCCATGGACGTCGGAGTCATACTCGGCGTGGGCGCATATCTCGCCTACACCAACACGTTCGTACTCGGCATTCTGCTGCTTTCCGCACTGGTGAATGTGCTGACGTCACGCTTCCTTTTCTCCCCCATCAGAACCGCCTCCGAAGAAGCACTGCAGCGGGACGCCAGCCTCAAGGCTGAACTCTTCAATATCGTGCACAACTATGAGCAGGTCGTTTCCTACGCCAAGCGAGACTTCGCGATGAGCAGGGTCCGCAAGCACCTGGACCGCAGGATCGTCTCCGAAACCCGCCTGGGCCGGCTCGGAAACACCGGCTCTGTTGTGATGACCATCAACCTGGGCTTGACCACGGTATTCGCCACCTGGATCTGCCTTGAACTCTGCCTGTCCGGAACCCTGACGGTCGGAGAGATCTTTTCCTCGGTCTCCCTCGCCGGGTTCTTCCTGTCCTCTGCCAACTCGGTCGCTGCACTTCAGGTAACACTGCAAAGGCTCTTCGTCGCGGTGGGGCGGTACCGCGACGTCATCAACCAGTCCGAGGATCCCCGGCTGGAGCCCGCCGCAACCGCTCCGCAGGCGGAGCCCGCTCCACAGGCCGGGCCCGGCGACGCGGCGGGAGCACGTATCGATGTCCGTGACCTGAGCGTCGCCTACCCTGCCGCCACCCGCCCGGCTGTCGAGGACTTCCAACTCACCGTTCCGCCGGGCGCCACGATTCTCGTCGCGGGCGCGAATGGCCAAGGAAAGAGCACGGCCCTCAAGGCTGTCGCCGGATTCTTCGCCCACTATCAGGGAAGTATCAGAATCGGAGGGCGCGACCTCGGCGACCTCCGTGAGCGCGACATCAGACAGCGAATCCTGTATCTCAGCGACAGCCCCCTCCTGCTCACGGCGGATCTGCGGGAAAACCTCACCCTCGGCAGGCCGGCCGGAGAGGACGAGATCGAGCGGGCCTGTCGCCTCGCATGCTTCGACGAGGTGGTCGAAGGTCTGCCCGAAGGGCTGGCCTGGGGAGTCCGGGAGGATGGCAGCGGCCTGTCGCGCGGGCAGATCCAACGCCTGGCTCTGGCACGAGCAGTCCTGCATGCTCCGGATGTCTACCTCCTCGATGAGGCGTTCAGCGGAATCGACCGCGATACGGTGCGCAGAATCTGGGCGAATCTCGCCTCTCTGCCCGCATCGAAGGTCGTGGTCTCCCATACGGACGCGGCCGACCTCGCGTTCGACCACGTCGTCAACCTGGACGGCCACATCGGAAACCAGACGGCCAAGGAGAGTGTCGGTCATGCAATTCGGTGAACTACTGGTCGCGTCGCGTCGGCGCGACAGCGCGGCACCCTCCTGGGAAGAAGATCTGCAACTCATCCACGAGGTCTCTCCCCGGTTGGCCGAAACGTCCACCGGTATACGTGCGCGTCCGGCCGGTGCGCAGGCGCCGTCTCCTCGTATCACAGCGGTGATCCTCACCTGCGATGAGGAAGAGACCGTCGGTCATTGCATCGAGGCTCTGGCCGCCGACGTCGACGACGTGCTCGTCATCGACTCGGGCTCGCAGGACGACACACTGCGAATCGTGCGGGAAACGAGCCTGCCGACACGCGTGATCCAGTCCCCCTGGGCGGACGATTTCGCGCTCCAGCGGAACGTGGCATTCGACCACGTCACCGAGGGCTGGATCGTCATGGTCGACGCGGACGAAATTCTGGATCCCGCATCCTCCGGAGACCTTCGGCGCTGCCTTTCCGCGCTGGACACCGTCGTGCCCCAGTCCGACCTCGTCGTCTGCCCGCACATCACCGATGTCAACGACAGCGGTGGTGTCTACCGCGATCTCCCCCGCGCGCTCCGGGCCGGCACCGCGCTGCGTTACCGCGGACGCATTCATGAACGCCCCTACGACCAGGACGGCAACCAGCCCCCGACGGCCTTCGCCGGCATCCACTTCACCCACCACGGATACCGTCCGGAAGTCATCGAAAGCAAAGAGAAGCTGCGGCGCCATTCCCGACTTCTGGACATCTGCCGCGGGGAGGAGCCGCACAACCCCAAGTGGCTCTTCTACCAGACCCGGGCCGAGCTGATCGACAACCTGGACCCGGCCCGCGCGCACGCACTCTTCACCGCCCTTGCGGCATCCCTGTCGGGCCTCCCCGCTGATTCCGCCGACTACATTGCCGAGCGCCGGGAGGACAGTTGGGCACTGCTGTGTGAGCTCGCCCTCCGTTTCGGCGGGGCAGCCGAGATCGCCCAGTACGCCCCGCTGCTGCGCAGCGCCCGCCGGGCTGCCGAAGCCACGTACTTCGAAGTCGTGGTCTCCGCCAGTCAGACCCTGAATCACCTCTCCCGGCTTGCCGATTCAGCCGCCGCCGCCGCGCGCGGGGAGGGGCGGCGCACCGCGAGAGAGACGGGACGGCTCCACGAGCTCCACGGATTGCTCGCACTCGCCAGCGGCCGCTACGAACACACCCTCAGCGCTCTCCATGACGCGACCGCATGGGGATCCGGCGCGAAACTGGCGTCCGAAATCACCGCGCTCCGCACGATGCTGTCCCACGCCGGCTCCCCGCCGCCGGCCGTCCCGTCCGCCTGACCCGCAGCAGCGGTCCGTGGCCCGGCCGGGTCAGATCTCGTAGACCGCACCCGCCTTGGCGACCTCGACCGGCCCGTCGTAGACCTTCTGCGCGTCGCGGACGCTGATGTCCGGGTCGGTCCACGGCGGGATGTGGGTCAGCACCAGCCGGCCGGCGCCGGCCCGCCGGGCGTGCTCACCGGCCTCCCTCCCGTTGAGGTGCAGATCCGGGATGTCCTCCTTCCCGTACGTGAACGACGCCTCGCACAGGAAGAGGTCGGTACCGGCCGCGAGGGTGTCCAGCGCCGCGCAGGGCCCGGTGTCACCGGAGTACGTCAGGGAGCTGCCGTTGTGCTCGATACGGAAGCCGAAGGCCTCCATGGGGTGGCTGACCCGCTCCGTACGGACGGTGAACGGCCCGATGGCGCGGGTGCCCGGTTCCAGTGTGCGGAAGTCGAAGACCTCGCTCATCGCGCCGTCGTGCGGCAGGTCGGCGTGGGCGGCGGTCAGCCGGTGCTCGGTGCCGGCCGGCCCGTAGACCGGCATGGGCGCGCACCGGTCGCCGTCCGGCGGGTAGTAGCGCACGACGAAGTAGCCGGTCAGGTCGATGCAGTGGTCGGCGTGCAGATGTGACAGGAGTACGGCGTCGAGGTCGTAGAGGCCGGAGTGGCGCTGCAGCTCGCCGAGGGCGCCATTGCCCATGTCGAGGAGCAGCCTGAAGCCGTCGGCCTCCAGGAGGTAGCTCGAACAGGCCGACTCCGTGGAGGGGAACGACCCCGAGCATCCGACGACAGTGAGCTTCATACGGGCGTGAACCTCCGTGGGCGGGGGCGGCGGTCGGCGGCCGGCGGTCGGGTCGTCCCGGCGGGGCCTTGCCGGGTCGTGCCGGGCCCTGGACGGTCGGTGCGGTGCCCACGAGCGTAAGGCGCGAGAGGTCGTGTCGCTCCTCCGGCGGGGCGAGCTGTGGGCGGAATCACCAGTCCGGGCTGACCCCCCGTACGCCCGTACGGGGTGCTCCCGGCGGCACGCGCCCGGGGCACCCCGTACGACAACAGGACCTACGCCATGACAACGGGGCCTAGGCCCAGAGCTGGCCCTGCAGCGCCGCGATCGCGGCCTCCGTCGACTCGGCGGTGTAGACACCGGTGGAGAGGTACTTCCAGCCGCCGTCGGCGACGATGAAGACGATGTCGGCGCTCCGGCCCGCCCGGACCGCCTTCCGGCCGACACCGAGCGCGGCGTGCAGGACCGCGCCGGTGGAGATGCCCGCGAAGATGCCTTCCTCGGCGAGGAGTTCACGGGTGCGGCGCACCGCGTCCTCGGAGCCGACCGAGAAACGGGTGGTGAGCACGGACTCGTCGTACAGCTCGGGGACGAAGCCCTCGTCGAGGTTGCGCAGACCGTAGACCACGTCGTCGTAGCGCGGCTCGGCGGCGACGATCTGCACGCCGGGGACGTGCTCGCGCAGATAGCGGCCGACGCCCATCAGCGTGCCGGTGGTGCCCAGCCCGGCCACGAAGTGGGTGACGGAGGGGAGGTCGGCGAGGATCTCGGGGCCGGTGGTGGCGTAGTGCGCACCGGCGTTGTCGGGGTTCCCGTACTGGTAGAGCATCACCCAGTCGGGGTGCTCGGCGGCGAGCTCCTTGGCGACCCGGACCGCCGTGTTGGACCCGCCGGCCGCGGGCGAGGAGATGATCTCGGCGCCCCACATGGCGAGCAGTTCGCGCCGTTCCGCCGAGGTGTTCTCCGGCATGACGCACACCATGCGGTAGCCCTTGAGCTTGGCCGCCATGGCGAGCGAGATGCCGGTGTTGCCGCTGGTCGGCTCCAGGATCGTGCAGCCGGGGGTGAGCCGGCCGTCCTTCTCGGCCTGTTCGATCATGTGCAGCGCGGGCCGGTCCTTGACGGAGCCCGTGGGGTTGCGGTCCTCCAGCTTCGCCCAGATGCGGACGTCATCGGAGGGCGAGAGGCGCGGGAGGCGGACGAGAGGGGTGTTCCCGACCGCCGCCAGCGGGGAGTCGTACCGCACCGTCAGCTCATTCCTCCGGCCACCGCCGGCAGGATCGTCACGCTGTCGCCGTCGGCCAGCTTGGTGGAGATGCCCGCCAGGAAGCGGACGTCCTCGTCGTTGAGGTAGACGTTCACGAAGCGGCGGAGCTGCTCGCCGTCGACCAGGCGCTCCCGGATGCCGGTGTGCCGGCTCTCCAGGTCGGCGAAGAGGTCGGCGAGAGTATCGCCGCTGCCCTCGACGGCCTTCTTGCCGTCGGTGTAGTTGCGCAGGATGGTCGGGATGCGGACCTCGATGGCCATGGGAAGTTCTCCTGTCGGAGTGGGTGCGGTGACGGTGGCGGTGCGTCCGTGGCACGGCGGTATGTGCGGGATATGCGGTACGTGCGACGTGCCACGGAAGGGCGTCGGGTGACGCGAGAGGTACGGGGTACGGACGGCGGGAGCCGCAC
Source organism: Streptomyces sp. NBRC 110611 (assembly GCF_001590865.1). Lineage (GTDB taxonomy): Bacteria > Actinomycetota > Actinomycetes > Streptomycetales > Streptomycetaceae > Streptomyces. Next base: position 95,141 of record NZ_BBUY01000006.1, on the reverse strand, counting down.
GCCCCGGGCTCGGCCGGGTCAGACGTCGGCGCAGCGCGGACACATGGCGCTGGACAGGCGGCACAGATCGACGTGCAGCCGTGCGGCTCCGCAGCCGAACGCGCCCAGCAGGGCGGATGCGGAGCGGCGCGTGGCGAGCGGAGCGAGCAGCAGCGTGCCCGGCTTCTTCTCGCTCACGTCGTGGTCA
>NZ_BBUY01000006.1:68607-94929 GCF_001590865.1 Streptomyces sp. NBRC 110611 | reverse complement strand
GACGTGGCACGGAAGGCGTCGGGTGACGCGAGAGGTACGGGGTACGGACGGCGGGAGCCGCACGCCCCGGGCTCGGCCGGGTCAGACGTCGGCGCAGCGCGGACACATGGCGCTGGACAGGCGGCACAGATCGACGTGCAGCCGTGCGGCTCCGCAGCCGAACGCGCCCAGCAGGGCGGATGCGGAGCGGCGCGTGGCGAGCGGAGCGAGCAGCAGCGTGCCCGGCTTCTTCTCGCTCACGTCGTGGTCAACCATGCGGTCATCGTATCGATTCCCGGTCCGGTTACTGGAACCTCGTCCCATGATGCGAACGTTCGGCGCCGACAGGTGGGACGCGATCACGGGGGCATGAACGACAATCACGAGGTCACCATCGGACGATCCGGATCAGACGTACTCCGCCACGACCTCGACCTCTTCCTCGGTGATCACGCCGTCTACGATCCGGAACGAGCGGAACTGGAAGGGCCCGGCGTCGTCGGTGTCGGCGGTGGAGACCAGCACATAGTGGGCGCCGGGCTCGTTCGCGTAGGAGATGTCGGTGCGCGAGGGGTAGGCCTCGGTGGCGGTGTGCGAGTGGTAGATGATCACCGGCTCCTCGTCCCGGTCGTCCATCTCGCGGTAGAGCTTGAGCAGGTCGGAGGAGTCGAACTCGTAGAAGGTGGGCGAGCGGGCGGCGTTCAGCATCGGGATGAACCGCTCGGGACGGCCGCTGCCGGCCGGGCCGGCGACCACGCCGCAGGCCTCGTCGGGGTGGTCCTGGCGGGCGTGCTCGACGATCTGGTCGTAGAGCGCCTTGGTGAGGGTCAGCATGGCGCCAAGGATAGGTGGCGGGCCCGCACATACCGGAGAGTGGTACGTACGGGCCCGCATGCTGGACAGGGCGGCCCGGAACGCCGGACGGAACGGCTCGGGATGCCGGACGGAACGGACCGGTGCGAGCGGCTCAGTCCCGCTTCGCCGCGAGGCTCGCCGCCTCCCGCCGCTTGATGAAGAAGTGACCGACGGCGAGGATGAGCGCCCACACGGGAGCCGCGTAGAGCGAGATCCGGGCGTCCGGGTCCAGGGCCATCATCACGATCACCATGCCGATGAAGCACAGCGCGAAGATCGAGGTGTACGGGGCACCGGGAGCCTTGAATTCGGACTGCGGCAGCTCACCGCGGTTCGCCTTGGCGCGGTAGCGCAGCTGCGAGGCCAGAATGACGATCCAGGCCCACATACCGGAGATGGTGGCGAAGGAGACGACGTAGTTGAACGCCTCGCCCGGCCACTGGTAGTTGATCCAGACACCGAAGAGCATCATCGCGACCGAGACACCGGTACCCCAGGTGGGCAGTCCGTTCTTGCTCAGCTTGGTGAAGAACCTCGGGCCCTGGCCGTTGAGCGCGAGATCGCGCAGCATCCGGCCGGTGGAGTACATGCCGGAGTTGGCCGACGACAGCGCGGCGGTCAGCACGACGAAATTGACGATGCCGGCGCCGGCCGGCAGGCCGATCTGCTGGAAGGCGGCGACGAACGGGCTGACGTTCGGCTTGAAGACCGTCCAGCTGACGACGGACAGGATGATGATCAGCGCACCGATGTAGAAGAGGCCGATCCGCCACGGCACGGTGTTGATGGCCTTGGGCAGGACCTTCTTGGGATTGGTCGCCTCACCCGCGGTGACGCCGACGAGTTCGACGGCGAGGAAGGCGAACATCACGATCTGCAGCGTCATCAGCGTGCCGCCGATGCCCTTGGGGAAGAATCCGCCGTCGGACCACAGCAGGCTGAAGGACGCGGTGTCGCCGGCGTCGGAGAAGCCGAGCAGGATCACGCCGAGGCCGATCAGGATCATGCCGATGATCGCGGTGACCTTGACCATCGAGAACCAGAATTCCAGCTCACCGAAGATCTTCACGGAGATCAGGTTGATACCGAAGAGCGCGCACGTGAAGACGAGCGCCGAGACCCATTGCGGTATGCCCTCGTTCCAGTACTGGACATACGTGGCCGCGGCGGTCACTTCCGTGATGCCGGTGACCACCCAGAAAAGCCAGTACGTCCAGCCGGTCACGAAGCCGATGAACGGGCCGAGGAATTCCCGGCCGTACTCCGAGAAGGACCCGGAGACGGGCCGGTACATGAGCAGTTCGCCCAGGGCCCGCATGATGAAGAAAATGACCAGGCCGACGATGGCATAGGCCAGGATGATGCTCGGCCCGGCCTTTGAGATCGCCTTTCCGGCCCCGAGAAAGAGGCCGGTGCCGATGGCGCCACCAATGGCGATCATCTGGATCTGACGGCTTCCGAGACCGCGCTGATATCCCTCTTCAGGGGCTCTGCCGGCTGTCTCGCTTCCGTCGTTCTGCTTGCTGACCTGCACAGAGGTCATTAGTGGTGCGCCTCTCTCCATTACCGACCCGGCCAGTCCGGATCGGATCCCGATCCCCCCGGATGGAGTTCCCGCACGCCGACGGTCGGCCGGCGCAGCGCTCCCGCAGCGACAAGGGTGGCGTCACACACGGCAGGTCGTGAACATTTATCACGCAACTTCAGTGATCACTAGGGGTGACGCACGACACCCGTCCAGCAAAACCGGACAAAGAAGGGCAATCACCGGCAAGAAACATGGGACCGATGTGACGCGATCGATATCCGGACCGCCGTGTCCGCTGACCGAACGCGCAAGGCGAAGGCGGCATCAGGACAACAGGGACACGAAGGCGACAAGTGGTAAGGTTCAGTAACAGAGAGTAGTCGCGATGAGCCCGTCACCCAAGCCAAGCCGGCCCAGCCCCGCCCAGCCCAAGCCAACCAGCTCGGCTCACTCTGCTCGCTCGGCTCGGCGCAGCTCCGCTCAGCCCATCATCGACTCGACCAGCGTCTCCTGAAGTCCGCCGAGCCAGAGGTAGGCCATCACCATCGGCTTGCGCGGATCACTGTCCGGCAGGCGCAGCAGCTCGCCACCGTCCTCCTCGTCGGTGACCTCCAGGCGGGTGCCGATGGCCAGCCGGAGGTCGTTGAGCGCGCCCAGCCACTGCCGGCACTCGCCGGGCTTCAGCCGCAGCACCGCCTCCTCCCCGGAGGGCGAGAGGGCGTCCAGCGCCCGGATCAGCGCGAGGGCGTCCGTGCGCTTACGGGAACGCAGGTCGTTCTCCGTATAGCGGCGGAATTCGGCGGAGGCGGCACGGACGTCGTCGTCGGGGACGAGGTCCGGCCCCCCGTACGCGTCGGGGAAGAGCCGGGCCAGGACCGGATCGGCGGGCGGCTCGCTGGGGCCGTCGTTGAAGACCGACGCCAGCAGGTCCGCCCCCTCGCCCTCGGCGGGCTCCTCGCCCGGACCGACCAGCTCCATCAGCTGAACGGCGAGGCTGCGCAGGATGGAGATCTCGACCTCGTCGAGCGGTACGGCGGCGCCGCCGTCCGGCAGCGGCTCGAAGTGCCCGGTCATCGGCGGTCCTGCTGGAGAGTCGCCCACAGGCCGTAGCCGTGCATGGCCTGTACGTCCCGTTCCATTTCCTCGCGGCTGCCGCTGGAGACGACGGCGCGGCCCTTGTGGTGGACGTCGAGCATCAGTTGGTGCGCCTTGTCCTTGGAGTAACCGAAGTACGTCTGGAAGACATAGGAGACGTAGCTCATCAGGTTGATGGGGTCGTTGTGGACGATCGTGACCCACGGAACGTCGGGTTCGGGGACCTCGAAAGGGGCCTCGCTCGACTCGGGACGCTCGATCTCGACCGGGACGCTGAGCGTGCAGCGGTGCGGCCGCGGCGTGGTCGTGGGTGACGGGTGGGCGTTCACAGGCCCCATGCTGCCACCCGGGGGCGAGCGGTGCACAAATGCCCCTCGCACAGGCCACGTCGGCGTGCCACCCAACGGCGGCGGGGGCCCTCCACCGCCACCGGCGGCGCCGGGCAGGGTGTCCACCGGCGGCGCCGGGCAGGGGTGTCCGAAGCCACACCCTCACTATCGTCAAAGTGACGATAGTGAGGGGTAGGATCTCCTGCATGCCGCATCTCCCGGAGGCCGTGACATCAGCAGCCGCCGCCACGGGTCCCCCGACCCCCGGCCGGTGCCTGATACGGCATACATGGATGGAATTGCGAGGTATGCCGAAGTGAACGTTGGAGACCTGGGGCTGCCGGTGGCCGTGCCGTCGACCGCGCTCTTCACCGACCAGTACGAACTCACCATGCTGCAGGCCGCGTTGCGGTCCGGCACCGCGGACCGGCGCTCCGTCTTCGAGGTCTTCACCCGCCGGCTGCCCGAGGGCCGCCGCTACGGCGTGGTGGGCGGTACCGGCCGGGTACTGGACGCGGTGGAGAACTTCCGCTTCGACGAGACGATCCTCGGCTTCCTCCGGGAGCGCGGCATCCTCGACGGGCCGACGCTCGACTGGCTCGCCGACTACCGCTTCCGCGGTGACATCTGGGGCTACCCGGAGGGCGAGGTCTACTTCCCCGGCTCCCCGATCATGCGCGTCGAGGGCACCTTCGCCGAGGCCGTCCTCCTGGAGACGGTGATCCTCTCGATCCTCAACCACGACTCCGCGGTGGCCGCGGCCGCCTCCCGGATGTCGGTGGCGGCCGGCGAACGGCCCCTGATGGAGATGGGCGCCCGCCGCACCCACGAGCTCTCCGCGGTGGCCGCGGCCCGCGCCGCGTACGTCGGCGGCTTCCACTCCACCTCCGACCTGGCGGCCGGCTTCCGCTACAACATCCCCACCGTCGGCACCAGCGCACACGCGTTCACCCTGCTGCACGACACCGAGCGGGACGCCTTCACCGCCCAGGTCGACACCCTCGGCAGCGGCACCACGCTGCTGGTGGACACCTTCGACGTGGCCGAGGCGGTGCGCACCGCGGTGGAGGTGGCCGGCCCCGGCCTCGGCGCCGTACGGATCGACTCCGGCGATCTGCTGCTGATCGCCCACCGCGTGCGGCAGCAGCTGGACGAGCTGGGCGCCACCCACACCAAGATCGTGGTGACCAGCGACCTGGACGAGTACGCCATCGCCTCACTGGCCGCCGCGCCGGTGGACGCGTACGGCGTCGGCACCCAGCTGGTGACCGGCAGCGGGCACCCGACGTGCTCGATGGTCTACAAGCTGGTGGCCCGCGCCGACCGTGACGAACCGGGCGCCCCGCTGCGGCCGGTGGCCAAGAAGTCGATGGGTGCCAAGAGCTCGGCCGGCGGCCGCAAGTGGGCCGCCCGTCGGCTCGACGGCAGCGGCGTCGCGGAGGCCGAGGTCGTCGGCACCGGCCCCGTCCCGGCGGAGCTGGCGGAGCGCGTACTGCAGGTGCCGTTGGTGAGCGGGGGCACGGTGGTGGCCCGCGAGCCGCTGGAAGCGGCGCGCGACCGGCACATGGCCGCCCGGGCCGGGCTGCCGCTGTCGGCCACCCAACTGTCGCGCGGGGAGCCCGTCCTGCCGACCGACTTCGTCTGAGCGGCGGCTGGAGCCATCGGCCCGGCTGGAACCGCGGCTGGAACCGGGGCGTTGCTGCCTTGCGCTTGTGTCGCTGCCTTGTGACGCCTCCTTTGATCCGGCAACAATTACTGAGCGTTAGATGTTCCCCGCCGTGAGTGACAAGTTGCGGGGAGGGCGGGAGGGGGCGGTGCCCTACTCCCGGAAAGGCCGCGCAGTGGCTACCCTCGGTCACACCAACACACCGCGCCCCTCCCCGATTCCCAGGGCTCCCAGGATTTCCAGCCGGAAGGCACGCACCATGCACCGGGCATTGATCGTCGTTGATGTACAGAACGACTTCTGCGAGGGCGGCAGTCTCGCGGTGGCGGGAGGCGCGGACGTCGCGGCGGCCATCACCGATCTGATCGGGCAGGCGGCCGGCGGCGGCTACCGCTATGTCGTGGCCACCCGGGATCACCACGTCGACCCGGGCGAGCACTTCTCCGGCCGGCCGGACTACGAGCGGTCCTGGCCGGCGCACTGCGTGGCCGGCACGGAGGGCAGCGGCTTCCACCCGAACTTCGCCCCGGCGATCGCCTCCGGCGCGATCGACGCGGTCTTCTCCAAGGGGGCCTACACGGCCGCGTACAGCGGCTTCGAGGGCACGGACGAGAACGGCACCCCGCTCGCGGACTGGCTGTCCGCGCATGACGTCACCGAGGTCGATGTGGTCGGCCTCGCCACCGACTACTGTGTGCGCGCCACCGCGCTGGACGCGGTGAGCGCCGGGCTGCGGACGCATGTCCTGCTGGATCTGACGGCCGGGGTGGCCGCCCACACCACCGAGCGGGCGCTCGACGAGATGCGGGCGGCCGGTGCCGAGCTGTCCGGCAAGCCGGTGCTCGCGGGCAGCGGCGGCGTCTGACCAGGGGGCGTCAGGCGGCGTGTTTGCGGTCCGGGGGCGGCGTGCTCCTGGCGGGGCCCTGGGGCAGCGGACGGTTCGCCGGTCCGGGCGGGGTCGGCGGTACCCGCCACAGGGCCCGTATGGGGTGCCAGGACTCGGTGTCGTCGTCCGGGGCCTCGCGCCAGACGAGGCCGTCCGGGTGGTGCAGGACCGCCGTGATCTCGTCCGGGGTGGGCGGCACGGTGTTGCCGCGGAGGTAGACGGACCGCAGGCCGAGGTTGCGCAGCCTGGTCAGGGCGCGCTGGCGGTTCACGGCGTGGACGAGGACGCGGACCCGGCAACCGCAGTCGTAAGGACTCGCACCGGCACTCGACCCCGGCCCCGGTCGCGGGCCGTGGGGCGGCCTGGGCAGTGAGAGGGCGACCACCACGCTTCCGTCGGGAAGCCTGCTGAAGCCGCCACCGGACATGGACATATCTCCCCCGTGAGACTTGGCGTCAACAAGGAACTGCAGGATGCATCTAAACGCGAATCGGCCGCCGCCCGCTAGGGGGCAACGGCCGATTCGGCTCTGACCTGCAGTTTTACCTATCGCTTAGCGGCAGGTCCGACCTTGATCACCACCGTGGAGCCATCCTTGGCCTCCTTGGTGATCATGATTTTGGTGTTGGTGTCAGGAACGATCACGCCACCGGTCGGGTTCGCCTTGTCGTAGTAGACGCCGTGCCGGTCGTCGAAGGTCGTGACGCCCTTCTTGGACTTGATCGTCACCGGCTTGCCGTCGTTGTGGAGGGTGACGGCGTCGGTCGGGAAGCGGGTGAAGGTCGAGTCGTAGGACTGGAAGCGGTTGCGCATCAGCTTGCCGTCGGCCCACCGCTCGGCCTCGGGGTGCGCGTCGACCGGGAGGATCTGCCCGTGCCCGGGGTGCTTGCCGACGTTGTTGTCCTGCTGCGAGGTGTCCCACAGCCAGATCAGTACACCGTTCTGGTAGGGGAAGTGCTCCACCCAGCTCGGCCGGTCCGTGCGCCAGCCGAAGTTGTACGGGCCGGCCTTGAGGGTCTTGTCGTACGACACGTACTGGCGGTTCTCGACGAGGTAGTACTGCGGGTAGTCCTTGGTGAAGGACGCGCCGATACGCGAGAAGCCCTTGCTGGTCCAGCCGTTGTCCCCGTTGCCGGCGTTGCCCGCGTTGCCGCCCTGGCCGCCGTCCTCGGCGTTGTCGGTGAAGAGGGGCTTCCCGTCGGCGACGACGCCGATGGTGTCGGCCGCGAAGCCCTTCTGGGCGGCGCCGCCGTCGGTCTGGTAGCGGAAGCGCAGGTCGAACTTCTTGCCGGCGTAGGCGTCCAGCGGGTAGACGAGGTCCTGGTATCCCTCGACAGAGCCGGTCAGGGCGGGCTTGTCACTGCCGTCGCGCGGGAGGGCCCGGCCGCCCGCGGTACCGTCCAGGGCCGTCCAGTTGGCGCCGCCGTCGGTGGAGACCTCGGCGTAGAGGAAGTCGTAGTCCTTCTCGATGTCCCACCAGCCCTTGAGCGTCAGCGACGCCTTGGCCTTGCCGGTGAGGTCGACGGGCCGGGTGAGGGTGTTCTTGAGGTCGTTGCCCATACCGCTCCACCACTGCTTGGAGCCTTGCGCGGGCTTGACGATGTCGGTGGTGCGCCGCTTGGCGGGCAGTTCGACGACCACCGCCTGCTTGTCCTTGGTGTTGTACTCGGCGACGCCCAGCTTGTGGCTGGACTTGGTGGCGGCCTTCGCCTTGCCGTAGTTGAGCCAGCCCAGCTGCAGCTTGTCCCAGGCGCTCATGTCGCCGGGCAGGTCGCCGATGGTGTCCTTGCCGGTGCCGAGCCAGGAGCCGGCCGACATCAACGACCAGAAGTCCACGGAGGATTCGCCGGTTCCGGTGGTGTCGTACTCGTCCGGGAGGCCCAGGTCGTGACCGTACTCATGGGCGAAGACGCCGAGGCCGCCGTTCTCCGGCTGCATGGTGTAGTCGCCGACCCAGATGCCGGTGTCGCCGATCTGGGTGCCGCCGGCCTTGTTCTCCGCGGGACCGGTCTTTCCGGAGTCGGTGCCGTACGCGTACCAGCGGTGTGCCCAGAGGGCGTTGGTCTTCTGGGCACCGCCGCCGGCCGACTCGTCCTCGCCGGCGTGCACGATCTGGAAGTGGTCGATGTACCCGTCGGGCTCGTTGAAGTTGCCGTCGCCGTCGTGGTCGTAGCGGTCCCACTGGTCGTACGTGGCGAGGTCGGCCTTGATCTGGGCGTCGGTGCGGCCCTTGGCCTTCTGGTCCTTCACCCACTGGTTGACGCCGTCGCGGATCAGGTCCCAGGCGCTGGCGCAGTTGGTGTCGCCGCAGTAGTTGGAGCCGTAGCGGGCCTCGTTCCAGTCGACCTTGACCCAGTCGGAGACCTCGCCCTCGACCGAGTAGCGGCCCGAGGACTGCTTCTCGTAATACTTGGCGAGCGACTGCTTCTTCTTGTCGTGCGAGAAGTAGAGGTCCTGGAAGTGCTGCCGGTTGTAGTCCTTCTGCCAGGCCGTGCTGTTGTCGTGGGCACGGTCCGGCTCGGCTATCCGGTTGTGCGCCGGGCCCGGGTCGCCGCCGTACTTCTTCTCCGGGGGCTTGGGACCGTCGCCGTCCGGGTCGAACATCGTGGTGTCGTCGACCTTGTCGCCGAACTCCACGAGGATGGTGAAGATCCGGTCGGTCTTCTCCCGGGCCAGCTCGACGTACTTGCTCCTGCCGAGCTTGACGACCTGGGAGCCGCCCCGTTTGGTCGCCTTGGCGTCACCGGCGATGACCTGCTGCAGCGCTTCCTTGCGGTCGGCCGCCTGCCGGTCGCTGAACGGGCCCTTGAGATCGTGGTCCACGCTCCGTTCGGGCGCCGGGTCCTGGCGCGCGGCGACGGGCGACGGATCCTGCGGGTCGGCGATCGCCACCCCTGACGACAAAGCGGCCGCCCCGATCGCGGCGATCGCCGTGGCCAGGGCGGCCGATCTGAACACCCTTCTCTGATCTCTCACTTGGCGCGGTCCTCCCCTTCGAACACGGTCACTGTTCGAGGGCATTCGACCGGAAGTACGCCGGAAAAGACAGATCTTGACTTGGGCACGTCAGCGAAGTACGTTACTCGATCCGCGCGTCACGGAATCCGTGCGTCCGGGCATCGGTGCGTCAGGGCATCCGTGCGCAAAAAATGCGGCCGGGCCGGGGCGGATATGCCCGCCGGGCATGCGCCCCCGCTCGAACAGGGATGACTCCCCCATGCGTACGAAGACGCCCCGGCGATGTGCGCCCCCGTGCTCCCGCACCGTGGGTTAGGTCACGCTTACTTGGCGTTCCGTGCGGGCAGTGAGGACCGTAAGCTCGTGTCGCCGGCGCACCTTTGCGCGACACCGCCGTCACCGACACCGCCGTCACCGACGCCGTCGTGAACGGACGCCGCTGTGAACGGACACCGCGCCCCTCACACCGCCGATCCCCCGAGGACGGATTCCGCCATGCCTCGTCCGACCGCCGCCCAGCTCGTCTACGGTTCGGCCACCGTCTTTCTCGCCACCCTCGCGATGCTGCTGCTCTCGCAGACGCGGACCGGAACCGGGGTCGCGGTCATCGCCGTCGCCGGGCTCGGGCTCGGGCTGCTCGTCGCCGTGACAGCCCCGGCCCCGAAGGTGTCCGCAACGGCCAAGGCGGCCAAGGCCGCCGGGGTGACCGGGGTGACCGGGCCGGCCAGGGCGTCGCGCGTGGTCCGCCGGCAAGCCGTACGGGCCAAGTCGCCTGCCGCGCCCGCCCCGTTGGAGCACTCGCACTGCCCGCGCTGAGCGGAACCTCGCGCCGAGCGGACCGGGGTTCGTGTCCGGCAGCTACCCGGTCTGCGTGGAGACCACCACCGTCTTCGCCGCCTTGTCGTGCAGACACTGCTGATACGGCTTGTCCCAGGTGCACCACAGGACGTTGACCAGCCAGAAGAGGAAGCCACAGCAGGGCACGATCTCCGGCAGCGTATAGACCGCGGCCCGGATCCAGGCCGCCTGGGCAGTCGGGACGGAGCCGTTGGAGAGCATCGCCACCCGGATCCCCATCGCCATTTTGCCGACGGTCTGGCCGCGGTGGGCCAGCGTCAGCCCCTCGTAGACGAGGTACGCCAGCATCGTGACGCCCGAGACCGTGGTCTGCTTGCCGGCCTCCGCATTGCTGGTGCTGAGGTAGTCCACGCCGCCGATGATCAGCGTCATGATCACGGATACCGGTACACCGATGAGGATCGCGTCGATGATGCGGGCCACCAGACGGCGGCCACGGTTCGCCAGCGGGGGCATCCCGGCCAGCGGGTCGGCCGCCGCCCCGTACGGTCCGCCGTACTGACCGCCGTAGGGATCACCGGCATACGGTCCGCCGCCCGGCGGGGGGCCTCCCGGGGGCGGCCCTCCTGGAGGCGGACCTCCCGGCGGGGGCGCTCCCGGAGGCGGGCCTCCCGGCGGGGGCGCTCCCGGAGGCGGGCCTCCCGGCGGGGGCGCGCCTCCGCCGCCGCCCGGGCCGCCGCCCTGCGGTGCGTCGTGATGCGGGGAGCCGTTGCCGGGTTGCTCGGTACTCATGGCCCGAGTCGACCCCTTGCCGCGGCCGGGCGCATCCGGCGAAGTCCGTTCGGGCTACCGGGCGCCCACCCGGCGGGTCAACCGGACCCGGGTCGGCCGGACCCGGGTCAGCCGTAGGCGAGTCAGGCGTAGGCGAGTCAGGCGGACGCGACGAACGTCCGCGCCACCTTGTCGTGCCAGCACTGCCGCCACGGCTTGTCGAAGACGCACCACACCGCGTTCACCACACCGACGACCAGCACACCGAGCACGCTGTAGACGAACCAGCGCTTGAGCGCGGCGCCGAGCGTCGGGGTGTCGTGGCTCTCGATGTCGAGGACCCGTACCCCGCAGAGCTTCTTGCCCAGGGTGCGGCCCCACTTGAGGACCGGCAGCGCCTCGTACAGCGCGCCGCCGATCAGCAGCACGGCGAGGATCGTGGCGAGGACCGGTGCGGTGGTGCCGTCGAGGAGGTAGACCGTCACCTGGCGGCCGGACTGCCGGGCCGCCTCGACCTTGGCGTCGATGTGCTCCGTGACGGTGCTCCACATCGGGACCGCCACCGCCGCGGTGGCCGCGCCCAGCACCAGGGTGTCGATCAGCCGGGCGGCCAGCCTGCGGCCGAGCCCGGCCGGGTGGCCCTGTGCGGCCTGCGCGGCCGCGAAGAAGGCGTCGGCGCTCGGCGGCTTCCAGGGGAGCACGCCCTCGGCGCCGTCACCCTGCGGTCCGGGAGCGGCGCCGCCCTGCGCCGGGAAGCCGGCCGGGGGCACGGACGCCTGCTGGGCGGACATCGGCTGGACGGGAGCCTGTGCGGCGGAGGGCTGTGGGGAGGAGGGCGGCTGGACGGACGCCGGGTGGCCGGGGGCCTGGTGCGGCGCGGCCGGACGGCCCTGCTGCCGGTCCCCGACGGACGGCAGCGACTGCGGGGCGCCGCCACCGGGCGCGGCGGACTGCGGCCGGCCACCGCCGCCGAGCCGGATCGCCATCGTCTCATTGCCCTTGGCGGGCGCGGCAGGTGACGCGGGATTGCCGGATGTGGCGGGTGTGCCGGCGTCCGGCCGTACCGCCCGGATGGCCGCGGTGCCCTGATCGCCGGAGTCCGGGCGGCGCGCGGCCGGGTTGACGGCGCGGATGGGGACCGTCCCGTCGGCCCGCCCCTCGGGGGTGCGCGGCGCGGGCGCGGACGCGGCCGACGAGGGCATACCGGGCACCTCGGCCGCCCCGGCACTGGCACCGGCGCCCGCCCCGTCAGCGCCCTGCTCGTCGCGCTGCGGCGGCACCGCGCCCCAGGACGCGGCAGGCGACGGCGCGCCCGCGGGCGTACGGTCCGGCGCTCCCCAGGAGACCCGGTCGCCGTCGCCGAAGCCGCTCTGCCGGGAGGCGTCGGCCTGCCAGGCGGAGGCCGGTTCGGTCTCACCGCCGCGGCGTGCCGGGGGGAGGCCGCTGCCGCCGCCGTCCGGCCCGTCCTCGTCGAGGAAGACCGGTCCGGTCTCCTCGACAGCGGGCGTCGCGGGGGCGGCCGGGGATCCCCCCTGACCGACAGGAGTCGGGAGCTCGGGGGACGGCGGCGGGACCGCACCGGGCGGCGGCGCGGGCATCGCCTCACCCTCCGCGGGCGCGGGCCGGCTGGTGCCCGGCACCCATGCGGCACCGTTCCAGTACCGGATGTAGCCGGGGATGGACGGATCCGGGTAGAAGCCCGGTGTGGGGCTGCCGCCGGCGGATCCTGCGGTAGGGGCGCTCATGTCCGAAGTCCCGTATCTGTACTCGGCCTGGTGGGTGTGGGCAGCAGTCTGCCGCAACGCGGCGTCCACATCTATCAGACGCGGGGCGCCTCGGCCCTCCTGCCCGTTCACGACCACCTGGAAGAGATCCCGGAAAAAAGTTGTACGAAGTCGTGTAAGAGTCCGGCGTCCGGCGCCTCTCCAGTCCGTGCGGGCCAGGTCCCAGGTCCGCGCGGACAAACGAGAGAGGCATACCTCATGCACATCGTGGTGGAACGAGAGCTGGAGCTGGAACTGGTCCTGTCGCCGGAGCGAAGCGTTCCGGTGCCGGCCCGGCTGACGTACCGGGCGGATGACCCCTACGCCGTCCATGTCACCTTTCATGTGGGTTCGGACTCACCCGTGACGTGGACGTTCGCCCGCGAACTGCTCGTCGAGGGCGTGTTCCGGCCGTGCGGCCAGGGGGATGTCCGGGTGTGGCCGAGGAAGGTGAACGGCCGGAGCGTGGTCGGCATGGCGCTGAACTCGCCGGACGGCGAGGCCGTGCTGGAGGCGCCGGCCTCGGCGGTCTCCGCGTGGCTGGAGCGCACCCTGCGGCTGGTCCCGCCGGGTTCCGAGCAGGGGCACCTGGGCCTCGACAAAGGGCTGAGCGAACTGCTGGCACTGGCGCCGGGGGACGACCTGTGGCCGGGCGGCAGCCGGTCCGGGGACGAGTCCCCGGAACCCGGGGCGTGACGGGGTGCCCGGGAGGCCGCCCGAGGGGCCATCCGAGGGGCCTGCCTCACCCGCGGTACGCCTCCAGCAGGCGCAGCCAGACCTCGCTGATCGTCGGGAAGGCCGGGACCGCGTGCCACAGGCGCTCGAGGGGGACCTCGCCGGCCACCGCGACCGTCGCGGAGTGCAGCAGTTCGCCGACGCCCGGGCCGACGAAGGTGGCACCGAGCAGGATCTCCCGGTCCGGGTCGACGACCATACGGGCGCGGCCGCGGTAGCCGTCCGCGTAGAGGGCGGCGCCGGCCACCGCGCCCAGGTCCTGGTCGACCACCCGGATCCGGTGCCCGGCCCGCTCCGCCGCGGCGGCGGTCAGGCCGACCGCGGCGACCTCGGGGGCGCTGAAGACGACCTGCGGGACGGCGCGGGTGTCCGCGGTGGCGGCGTGTGCGCCCCAGGGGTCGGACTCCAGGATCGGCACGCCCCGGGCGCGCGCGGCGATCGCGGCGCCGGCGATCCGGGCCTGGTACTTGCCCTGGTGTGTCAGCAGGGCGCGGTGGTTGACGTCACCGACGGCGTAGAGCCAGCCGCCGGTCACCTCCGTCACCCGGCAGCTGTCGTCGGCCTCCAGCCAGGAGCCGGGCTCCAGGCCGACCGTCTCCAGGCCGAGGTCCTCGGTGCGCGGCAGCCGGCCGGTGGCGACCAGCAGTTCGTCGGCGACGATCTCGTCGCCGGTGTCGAGGACGACGGTCACCGGACCGCCCGGGGCCTCGCGGCGCACCTCGCGCACCTCGACGCCGGTACGCAGGAACGCCCCCGCCTCGGCGAGGGATTCGGCGACGAGGTGACCGGCGAACGGCTCCATACGGGGCAGCAGGCCGTCACCGCGTACGAGGAGGGTGACCGAGGCGCCCAGGGCTCGCCAGGCGGTGGCCATCTCGACGCCGACCACGCCGCCGCCGAGCACCACCAGGCGGCCCGGCACGGCCTTGGCGCTGGTGGCTTCGCGGCTGGTCCAGGGCCGGGCCCGGTCGAGGCCGGGGATGGCCGGCAGCATCGGGCGGCTGCCGGTGCAGACCGCGACGGCGTGGCGGGCGGTGAGGACGCGGCCGCCGCCGACGGTGACCCGGCGGGGTCCGGCGAGCCGTCCGGGTCCGCGTACGAGGTCGATGCCGGCCGAGTCCAGCCAGCGGACCTGGCCGTCGTCCTTCCAGTACGAGGCGAAGGCGTCGCGGTGGGCGAGGACGGCGGGCGCGTCCAGGGGGCCGGTCACGGCGTCCTGCAGGCCGGGGACGCGGCGCGCCTCGGAGCGGGCGGTGACCGGGCGGAGCAGCGCCTTGCTGGGCATGCACGCCCAGTAGGAGCACTCGCCGCCGACCAGCTCGCTCTCCACGATCACCGCGCTCAGCCCGGCGGCGCGCGCCCGCTCGGCGACGTTCTCGCCGACGGGGCCCGCGCCCAGCACGACGACGTCGTACGCATCCGTGCGGGCGTCGGCCCCGGGCCGGGTCGCTTCGGTCGCTGCCATCGGCTTCGCTCCCTGGGTGCGCGGGTCCTTCCGCCATCCTCCGCCCGGGACGCGGTCAGCGCATCCGGCGCTCGATCTCTTCCTTCGCCTCGACGAGGCCGGAGCCGGTCAGCTCGCGGTGCACCTTGATCGCCTGGATCTTCTTGCCCCGCGCCAGCAGGTCGTCGATCTCGGCCAGCCGGGGGTCCTCGGGCTCCTGGACACCGGCCTCGGCCAGCAGCAGGTCGACCTTCCGCTCCAGCCGCTGGAGCCGGCGGTCCAGCGCCTTGGAGCGGCGGTCGGACGCCGAGGTGATCATGGCGACGGCGATCACGGCGAGGAGGAGGGCGGGGAGGAGGTATTCCATGGTGGCGACTCTACGGGGCGGGGGCGGGGCGGCGGGGCATGAGCACGACAGGGGTGTGCACCCCCTGTCTTTGCCACAACGGCGCAGGTCCGGAAGAGCTTCCCCGATGTCGGATACGGGTCAGAATAGCTTTCCCGGGTTCAGGAGGCCCTGGGGGTCGAGGGCTTGTTTGATGGTGTGGTGCAACTCCAGGGCGACCGGGTCCAGTTCGCGGGCGAGCCACTCCTTCTTCAGGACTCCGACGCCGTGTTCGCCGGTGATGGTGCCGCCGAGGGCGAGGCCGAGCGCCATGATCTCGTCGAAGGACTCGCGGGCGCGGCGCTCCTCGTCCGGGTCGGCCGGGTCGAAGCAGACCAGGGGGTGGGTGTTGCCGTCGCCGGCGTGTGCGCAGACGCCGATGGTCAGGCCGTACTTCTCGGCGATGGCGGCGGTGCCCTCGAGCATGGCGGCGAGCCGGGAGCGCGGGACGCACACATCGTCGATCAGCATGGCGGGCTTGAGCCGCTCCAGGGCCGTGAAGGTCAGCCGGCGGGCCTGGAGGAGCAGTTCGGACTCGGCGGCGTCCTCGGCGGGGACGACCTGGGTGGCCCCGGCCGCCTCGCACAGCGCGCCGACGGCGGCCAGGTCGGCGGCCGGGTCGGGGGTGTCGAAGGCGGCCAGCAGCAGCACCTCGGTGGACTCCGGCAGGCCCATCTGCGTCATGGCGTTGACGGCGCGGATGCTCGTACGGTCCATCAGCTCCAGCAGTGAGGGGGCGTGGCCGCCGGCCATGATCTCGCAGACCGCCCGGCCGGCCGCGGCCACGGAGGCGAACTCCGCGACGAGGGCGAGCTGTCGGGGCGGTGCGGGCTTCAGGGCGAGGGTGGCCCGGACGACGACGCCGAGGCTGCCCTCGGAGCCGACAAAGAGCCGGGTGAGGTCGTAGCCCGCCACGCCCTTGGCAGTACGGCGGCCGGTCCTCAGCAGGCGGCCGTCGGCGAGGACGACCTCCAGGCCGAGGACGTACTCGGCGGTGACCCCGTACTTGACGCAGCACAGGCCGCCGGCGGCGGTGCCGATGTTCCCGCCGATGGTGCAGGTCTCCCAGCTGGAGGGGTCGGGCGGGTAGCAGAGGCCGTGTTCGGCGACGGCGCGGGAGAGGACGGCGTTGATGACGCCGGGCTCGACGACCGCGAGCCGGTCGACGGGGTTGATCTCCAGGATGCGGTCCATCTTGACGAGGGACAGCACGATGCAGCCGTCGGCGGCGTTGGCGGCGCCCGATACGCCGGTACGGGCGCCCTGGGGGACGACGGGGACGCCCAGCGCGGTCGCGGTGCGCATCACGTGCTGGACCTGTTCGACGGTGCGCGGCAGCACGACGACGGCGGGGGTGCCGGCCGCGCAGAAGTTGGCCATGTCGCGGGCGTAGGAGCCGGTGACGTCGGGGTCGGTGAGGAGGGCCGCTTCGGGGAGTCCGGCGCGCAGGCGTTCGATGAGGTCCATGCGGTCAGCGTGGCATCCGTGGGCCGTACACGGAAGATCGCGTACGGCCCATCGGGCGGCCGGCGCGCAGCGCTGTCTTCTGGGGGTGGAGGTCGGGCGACGGGCGGGCGGTCGCGGCGGCGGGCTCAGAGGTTGCCGCGGCGCTCCTGTTCGCGCTCGATCGCCTCGAAGAGGGCCTTGAAGTTGCCCTTGCCGAAGCCGAGGGAGCCATGCCGTTCGATCATCTCGAAGAAGACCGTGGGTCGGTCCTGGACCGGCTTGGTGAAGATCTGCAGCAGGTAGCCGTCCTCGTCGCGGTCGGCGAGGATCTTCAGTTCGCGCAGTTCGTCGACGGGGACGCGGGTGTCGCCGACCCACTCGCCGAGGGTGTCGTAGTACGCGTCGGGGACGTCGAGGAACTCGACGCCGGCGGCGCGCATCTGGCGGACGGTGGCGACGATGTCGTTGGTGGCGAGGGCGATGTGCTGGACGCCCGGGCCGCCGTAGAACTCCAGGTACTCGTCGATCTGCGACTTCTTCTTCGCGATCGCCGGCTCGTTGATCGGGAACTTGACCTTCTTGGTGCCGTCGGCGACGACCTTGGACATCAGGGCGGAGTACTCGGTGGCGATGTCGTCGCCGACGAACTCCTTCATATTGGCGAAGTGCATGACGTTCTTGTAGAAGTCCACCCACTCGTTCATCCGGCCCAGCTCGACGTTGCCGACGCAGTGGTCGATGGCCTGGAAGAACCTCTTCTTCACGGGGGCGACCAGAGGCGCCACGGCCTCGTAGCCGGGCAGGTAGGGGCCGTCGTATCCGGTGCGCTCGACGAGGGTGTGCCGGGTCCGGCCATAGGTGGCGATGGCGGCCAGGACGACGCTGCCGTGGTCGTCCTTGAGCTCGTAGGGCTCCTCCAGGCCGGTCGCGCCGTGGGCGACGGCGTACGCGTAGGCGGCGCGGGCGTCGGGGACCTCGATGGCGAGGTCGACGACCCCGTCGCCATGGGCCGCGACATGGTCGGCGAGGAAGCGGCCCCGGTCGGTGGTGGGTTTGATGACGGAGGTGAACACGAAGCGGGCGCCGCCGGACTCGAGCACATAACTCGCGGTCTCCCGGCTGCCGTTCTCCGGCCCGGAGTAGGCGACCCGTTTCATACCGAAGGCGGTGGAGTAGTAGTGCGCGGCCTGCTTGGCGTTGCCGACGGCGAAGACGACCGCGTCCATCCCCTTGACCGGGAAGGGGTCCGCCTGCCGAGCCGAGCGGGGGGCAATGGTCTGGGTGTGCATCGTGGTGTCTGCCATGGCGGCAGAGTCTCTCCGATCCACAAGGTGCGCAATAGTTTGTGAATCCGATGGGCATTATGCCTAGCGGCTGGGCGGTTTCACCGGGCTATCTGTACATGATGACCATCGAAATCGAGGGAGCACGCGATGGCGATCGATCATTTGGACGGGGCGTTGCTGGTCCTGCTCGCCGAGGAGCCGCGAATCGGTGTGCTGGAGGCGTCGCGGCGGCTCGGGGTGGCGCGCGGGACGGTGCAGGCGCGCCTGGACCGGCTTCAGTCGAATGGAGTGATCAGGGGCTTCGGGCCGGATGTGGACCCGGCGGCGCTCGGCTATCCGGTCACCGCGTTCGCCACGCTGGAGATCAAACAGGGGCAAGGCAGTGACGTACGGGCCCATTTGGCCACCGTTCCGGAAGTACTGGAGCTGCATACAACGACGGGACATGGGGACATGTTCTGCAGGCTCGTCGCCCGGTCCAACGCCGATCTCCAGCGAGTGATCGACCGGGTGGTGGGATTTGATGGCATTGTGCGGGCCTCGACGGCGATCGTCATGGAAAATCCGGTCCCGTTGCGGATCATCCCGCTGGTGAAGCAGGCGTCGGGGGCCTGAACCCGGGGCCTGGGCCCGAACCCGGGCCCGAACCCGGGGCCCGGACCGGACGCCCGGCCGGACGCGGAGCCCGCACGCCCGAGGAGGCGACGGTGAGTTTCTGGGAGTACGTCGGCACCCGGCGCACCCAGCTGCTGACGGATACGTTCCAGCACGCCAGCGCGGTCTTCCAGTGCATGGTGATCGCCACCCTGCTGGGGGTCCTCATCGGCGTCGTCACGTACCGCAGCGAATGGGCGGGCAGCCTCGCCACGACCGCCACCGCCACCATCCTGACGATCCCGTCGCTGGCGATGATCGGCCTGCTGATCCCGGTCGTCGGCCTCGGTGTCGCCCCGACGGTGACGGCACTGACCCTGTACGGGCTGCTGCCAGTGGTCCGGAACGCGATCGTCGGGCTGCGCGGGGTGGACCCGGCGCTGGTCGACGCGGCCAAGGGCATCGGGATGTCCCGCGCCGCCCGGCTCTTCCGGGTCGAACTGCCGCTGGCCTGGCCGCCGATCCTCACCGGCATCCGGGTCGCCACCCAGATGCTGATGGGCATCGCCGCGATCGCCGCCTTCGCCTCCGGCCCCGGGCTCGGCAACGAGATCTTCCGCGGGATCTCGTCGCTGGGCAGTGCCAACTCCGTCAACCAGGTGCTGGCCGGCACCCTCGGGATCGCCGTCCTCGCGCTCCTCTTCGACGCCGTGTACGTCCTGATCGGACGCCTGACCATCTCCAGGGGGATCCGTGCCTGAGACCAACGGGACAGCCGGAACGGACGGGATAGCCGGGACGGCGGGACGCGCCGGGCCCGCCGCGCAGCCCGCCGCCGGGACCGGTGCCGGCGCCGCCACCGGCGCGCGGATCGAGCTGGAGAACCTGACGAAGACCTACCCGGGCGCCCCGCAGCCCGCGGTGGACAACGTCACCATGGACATCAGGGCCGGCGAGACGGTGATCTTCGTCGGGCCCTCGGGCTGCGGCAAGTCCACCACCCTGAAGATGATCAACCGGCTGATCGAGCCGACCTCCGGGCGGATCCGGATCGGCGACGAGGACGTCACCCGCATCGACCCGGTCGGGCTGCGCCGCAAGGTCGGCTACGCCATCCAGGCCTCCGGCCTCTTCCCGCACATGACCGTCGCCCAGAACATCTCCCTGGTCCCCAGGATGCTCGGCTGGCCCCGGACGAGGATCCGGCACCGGGTCGAGGAGATGCTCGACCTGGTCGGCCTGGACCCCGGCGAGTTCCACGGCCGCTACCCCCGTCAGCTCTCCGGCGGCCAGCAGCAGCGCGTCGGGGTGGCCCGGGCGCTCGCCGCCGACCCGCCCGTGCTGCTGATGGACGAGCCGTTCGGCGCCGTCGACCCGATCACCCGCGACCACCTCCAGGACGAGCTGATCCGGCTCCAGCACGAGCTCCGCAAGACCATCTGCTTCGTCACCCACGACTTCGACGAGGCCATCAAGCTCGGCGACCGCATCGCGGTGCTCCGCGAGCGCTCGCACATCGCCCAGTTCGACACCCCCGAGGCCATCCTCACCAACCCCGCCGACGAGTTCGTCTCCGGCTTCGTGGGCGCCGGCGCCGCGCTCAAACGGCTGAACCTCACCCGCGTACGGGACGTCGGCGTGGTGGACTTCCCCACCGCCACCCTCGACGACCCACTGGAGACGATCTTCGACCGGCTGCGCTCCGGCTCCCACAACGAACTGCTGCTGCTGGACCGCAACCGGCGCCCGTACAAATGGCTGCGGCGCGGTGACCTGGCGCGCGCCAAGGGGTCGCTGGCGCGGGCCGGGACGCTGGTGCAGCACACCGTGACCCGGGACGCCACGCTGCGCGACGCGCTGGAGGCGGTGCTCACCGACAGCTCGGGCCGGGCCGCGGTCACCGGACGGCGCGGCCAGTACACCGGCGTGGTCGACATGGAGACGCTGATGAACAACGTGCACGAGCTGCTGGAGGCGGACCGGCTGGACGCCATCGAGCACCAGCACCGGCTCCAGGAGCAGCGCGCCCGCCAGACACAGCTGGCGCAGGAAGGGCTGGAGGCGTGACGGCCGGCGGCGCGGGTCCCGACGGAGGCGGTGCGCTCCCGGACGACATCGGGACGGCGGCGCGGGAGCGGGACCGGGCGGCCGGTGCAGCGCCCGGTGAGGCGGCAGGCGAGGCGGCGGGTGAGGCGCCCGCTCCGTCCGCACCGCCCGGGGGCCGCCGGATCAGCTGGCAGAAGTGGACGTTCATGCCGGCGTTCCTGGCCGTGGCGCTGCTGGCCACCTGGCTGTGGTTCCGTGGCGCCCGGCTGGACTCCCTCGCCCACCAGGCGGTGGACAACGGCAAGGTGTGGCTGGCGCTGCGCCAGCACCTCGAACTCACCGGCGTCTCCACCTTCTTCGTCCTGATCATCGCGATCCCGCTGGGCATCGCGCTGACCCGGTCCGGGCTGCGCCGGGCCACGCCGCTCGCGGTGGCGTTCGCCAACCTCGGGCAGGCCGTGCCCGCCCTGGGCCTGCTGGTCCTGCTGGTCATCTGGCTGGGCATCGGCGCCCGCGCGGCGATCACCGGCATGGTCGTCTACGCGGTGCTGCCGGTCCTCGCCAACACCATCGCCGGGCTCCGGGGGATCGATCCGACGCTGACCGAGGCCGCCCGCGGTATCGGCATGTCCCCCACCGGCGTCCTGGCCAAGGTCGAACTCCCGCTGGCGGTACCGCTGATCCTGGCCGGTGTGCGCACCGCACTGGTACTGAACGTCGGCACCGCGACACTGGCCACCTTCGGCGGTGGCGGCGGCCTCGGCGATCTGATCTCGGCGGGGATCGTCACCCAGCGGATGCCCGTACTGATCCTCGGGTCGGTGCTGACCGTGGCGCTCGCCCTGCTGGTCGAGTGGCTGGCCTCGCTCGCCGAACTGCTGCTGCGGCCACGGGGGCTGGAGGTGGGGAGCTGATGGCAGCCCGCCGTCCCCGCCGCCGTACGGCCGTGGTGGCGCTGGCCGGGGCGCTGCTCGTCGCCGCGGCGGCCGGGCTGAGCGGCTGCGGCCTGGTCAGCGGCAGCCCGATGGCCGACGACGTCACGCCCGGCACCGTCGGCCGGGGCCTGCCCCTCAAGGGCGCCCGGCTCACCGTCACGTCCAA
Organism: Streptomyces sp. NBRC 110611; assembly: GCF_001590865.1. GTDB lineage: Bacteria > Actinomycetota > Actinomycetes > Streptomycetales > Streptomycetaceae > Streptomyces. The sequence continues at coordinate 73,264 of NZ_BBUY01000006.1, read as the reverse complement.
GGAGTTCACCGAGAACCTCGTGCTCGGCCAGATCATGGGCCTGGTCTTCGAGGCGGCCGGCGCGACGGTCGTCGACCGGACCAACATCCAGGGCACGATCGGCGCCCGCGAGGCGGTGCGGACCGGCGCCGCGGACGGGATGTACGAGTACACCGGCACCGGCTGGATCACCCACCTCGGCCATGAGAAGCCGATCGCCGACCCGCACGAGCAGTGGCGGGCGGTCCGCGACGAGGACCGGGCGAACGGCCTCGTGTGGCTGCCGCCGTCCGCCCTGAACAACACCTACGCGCTGGCACTGAACGCCGCGAACGAGAAGAAATACCGGGTTCGGACCCTCTCGGACCTCGCCGCGCTGCTCCGGAGGGACCCCGGCGCGGTCACCCTGTGCCTCGAGAACGAGTTCGTCACCCGCAACGACGGCCTGCCCGGTATGGCCAGGGCGTACGGCATGACCATCCCCGCCGGCAACATCCGCAAGATGTCCGCCGGCGTCGTCTACACACAGGTGGTCCGGGGCACCGCCTGCACCTTCGGTGAGGTCTACACCACCGACGGCCGGATCCAGGCCATGGGCCTGACCGTCCTCGCCGACGACAGGCGCTTCTTCCCGAACTACAACGCCGCGCCCGAGATGAACGCCGCGACGATGCGGAAGTACCCGCAGATCGCCGCGCTGCTCGCGCCGGTCACCAAGGCCCTCGACAACACCGTCGCCCGGGAACTGAACCGCAAGGTGGACGTGGACGGCGAGGACCCGCACGAGGTGGCCAAGGACTGGCTGCTGCGCGAGGGCTTCATCAAGGAGGGGTGACCCGCGGGGGAAGGGGTGGCCCACGGGGGGAAGGGGTGCCCCCGAGGCCAGGCTCCGGCGGACCGCTCAGCAGCTGGGCACGGTGTCCCCGGCTCGCAGCGCCTTCAGCGCGTCCACCGCGCCGTTCAGGGTGCTGACGGGGATCAGCCGCATCCCCTCCGGCAGCTCGACCCGCGCGGCCGCGCACTCCTCACGGGGGACCAGGAACACCGAGGCGCCGTCGCGGTGCGCGGCCTGGGTCTTCAGCGGAACCCCGCCGACCGCCCCGACCTCCCCGCTCGCGCTGATCGTGCCCGTCCCGGCGATCGTCCGCCCACCGGTCAGGTCGTGGCCGGCGCCGTCACCGTCCAGCTTGTCGACGATGCCGAGGGCGAACATCAGGCCGGCGCTCGGCCCGCCGATGTCCGCGAGGCTCAGCTTGACCTTCACGTCCTTGGGGGACCTGTTCAGCCGCCGGAGCGCGGCCGCGGCGGCGGTGTCCTGGGACTGCCTCATCTGCCGGGCGTTGTGCTCGGCGATCTCCTCGGTGCTGTCACCGACCGGGTAGACCGACTCCCTGGGCATCACGGCCTGGTCCGTGCGGAACCAGCCCCGGACGATGTCCGGCAGGCGGACCGGGGCGTCCGGGCCGGTCGCGACGATGGCGGTCATCCGCAGCTGGCCGGTCGTCCGGCGGGTCCCGGCGCCGGAGATGGCGATCACCGGCTTGCCCTTGTCGTCCCCGAGGACGTTCACGGTCGTGCCCGGATACGCCACCGAGTACGGCAGCGGGGCGAACGCCGCGGTGGCGAGCAGGGCGAGGACCAGGGCGGTGCAGAGCGCCAGAGCGCGAGCGCGGGAAGACACCCGGCCACCCTAATTCACCCCTGTCCCACCCGCCCGGCCCGCGCGACGCCGCCGCCCTCCGCCGGACCGGACCGGCCGGCGCTCAGCGGAGCGCCTCGGACACCTCCCGGGCCGCGTCGATCACCCGCTTCCCGACCCGCTCCGAGACGGTGTCGGCGAGCATGACGACCCCGACGCTGCCCTCGATGCCGTTCACCCCGAGCAGCGGCGCCGCCGCCCCGCTCGCCCCGGCCTCCAACTCCCCGTGCGTCAGGGCGAGTCCGGCGTCCTGCGTCCGGCCCTGGCGGGCCTTGAGGATCGCCCGGCCGGCGGCCCCGCGGTCCAGCGGATGCCGGAATCCGGCCCGGTAGGCGACGTGGTAGTCGGTCCAGGTCGGCTCCACCACGGCGACGGCGAGCGCCTCCGTACCGTCGACCAGGGTGAGGTGCGCGGTGGCCCCGACGTCCTCGGCCAGCGACCGCAGCGCGGGCAGCGCGGCCTGTCTGACCAGCGGGTGCACCTGGCGGCCCAGGCCCAGTACGCCCAGGCCCACCCGGGCCCGGCCGCCGATGTCGCGGCGCACCAGGGCGTGCTGCTCCAGCGTGGCCAGCAGTCGGTAGACCACGGTGCGGTTGACGCCGAGCTTGTGGGACAGCTCGGTGACGGTCAGCCCGTGGTCGGTGTCGGCGAGCAGTTTGAGGACGCGCAGTCCCCGGTCGAGTGTCTGGGAGGTCTCCGCGGTCACGACGCCCCTCCTGGTGTGAGTGGCGGCGCTCCGGACCGGCGCGCTGCGGTTCCGGAGCAGCGCGCGCTGGAGGCCGCCGGCCGCGTGGCACCGGCTGCGCTCCGCGGCGGCGTTGCCACGGGGCGTGCGTGTGACCGGGACAGTAGCGATCCGGTCCGGTCAGCGGAAGAGTCCGTCCAGAATCCGGGCCCCGCCGTCCGGAACATCCTGATTCGTCCGCCCGGGGAGGGGCGTATGGACGTTTCAACGAGGGCTACGAACCACCGGCCGCGCCCCCACCACACCAGAGCCCCTCACCGCGTCCGGGCCCGTCACCGCATCCGGGTGGCCCACTCCCGTACCTTCTTGATCCGCTCGGTCAGCTGCCCGGCGGTGGCCTCCGCGCTCGGCGGCCCGCCGCACACCCGCCGCAGCTCGGTGTGGATCACCCCGTGCGGTTTGCCGCTCTGGTGGACATACGCCCCCACCAGCGTGTTCAGCTGCTTCCTCAGCTCCAGCAGCTCCTTGTGGGTGACCACCGGGCGCCGCTCGGCGGGGATCTCCAGCAGATCCGCCTCCGCGTCCGGCTTCTTCCGGCTGTGCGCGATCTGCCGGGCCTGCCGCTTCTGCAGCAGCAGCTGCACCTGGTCGGGCTCCAGCAGCCCCGGGATACCCAGGTAGTCCTGCTCCTCCTCGCTGCCCGGGTGCGCCTGCATTCCGAACTCGGCGTTGTTGAAGAGCACCCGGTCGAAGACCGCGTCGGACTCCAGGGCCTCGAAGGGCAGCTGGTCCTGCTCCCCGGTGTCCTCGTCCTGCTGCTTGTTCGCCTCGTCCATCTCCTTCTCGGACGCGGCGTACGGGTCCTCTTCCTCCCCGTCCTTCTTCGGCTTGTCGAGCACGTGGTCGCGCTCGACCTCCATCTCATTCGCGAACCCGAGCAGCGCCGGAACGGTCGGCAGGAAGACGGAGGCGGTCTCACCGCGCTTGCGGGACCGCACGAAGCGGCCGACCGCCTGCGCGAAGAACAACGGCGTCGAGATCGTCGTGGCGTACACGCCCACCGCCAGCCGCGGCACGTCCACGCCCTCGGACACCATCCGCACCGCCACCATCCAGCGGTCCTGCGAGGACGAGAAGTCGTCGATGCGCTGCGAGGCACCGGAGTCGTCGGACAGCACCAGCGTGGCGCCCTCACCGGTGATCTCCCGGATCAGCTTGGCGTACGCCCGGGCCTGCTCCTGGTCCGAGGCGATCACCAGCGCGCCCGCGTCCGGAATGGCCTTGCGGACCTCGGTCAGCCGCTGATCGGCGGCCCGCAGCACATTGGGCATCCACTCGCCGCGCGGGTCCAGGGCCGTCCGCCAGGCCTGCGAGACCGCGTCCTTGGTCATCGGCTCACCGAGCCGCGCCGCTATCTCGTCACCGGCCTTCGTCCGCCAGCGCATGTTGCCGCTGTAGGAGAGGAAGATGACCGGCCGGACGACGCCGTCGCCCAGCGCGTTCCCGTACCCGTACGTGTAGTCCGCGGCCGACCGCCGGATCCCGTCGTTCCCCTCCTCGTACGTGACGAAGGGGATGGGGTTGGTGTCGGAGCGGAACGGCGTACCGGTCAGCGCGAGCCGCCGGGTGGCCGGCTCGAACGCCTCCAGGCAGGCCTCACCCCAGGACTTCGAGTCGCCCGCGTGGTGGATCTCGTCGAGGATCACCAGGGTCTTGCGCTGCTCGATGCGGTTGCGGTGCAGCATGGGCCGTACGCCCACCCCGGCGTAGGTCACCGCCACACCGTGGTACTCGCGGCCCAGCGGCCCGGCGCTGTACTCCGGGTCGAGCTTGATCCCGAGCCGCGCCGCCGCCTCCGCCCACTGCTTCTTCAGGTGCTCGGTCGGTGCGACGACCGTCACCTGCTGCACGACGTGGTGGTGCAGCAGCCAGGAGGCGAGGGTGAGCGCGAACGTCGTCTTGCCGGCCCCGGGCGTCGCCACGGCGAGGAAGTCTCTCGGCTGCGTCTGGATGTACCGGTCCATGGCCGCCTGCTGCCAGGCACGCAGCTTGTTCGCGGTACCCCAGGGGGCCCGCCCCGGGAAGGCCGGGGACAGGTGGTGATTGTTGGTGGCGCTGGTGGTGGTAGTCACGGTCTCCGTCGGGTGGGGTCGGGGATCGGCAACAACGCGCCAGCCTAACCGCTGCGCTTGGCCGGCTTCCCACGTCGTCGTCTGCGGCACCGTACCTCCGTTTCGCCGTTGCGCCTGCGGCGGGCGTGGGTGGGTCGGGCGCGGGTCCGCTCCTCCGGACTG
>NZ_BBUY01000006.1:40951-68093 GCF_001590865.1 Streptomyces sp. NBRC 110611 | reverse complement strand
AGGTCAGCCAAGCGCAGCGGAAAGGCGGGGTGCCACCAACGCGCCCCCGGCGGCCACCGCCGCCATCGTCGCGAAGACGGCGACGAACGCCGCGGGGTGGCTCGCGCCCGTTGCCGTGCCCGTCGTGTGCGCGATCGAGCCGCCGCCGAAGGCGACGAAGAGCACTCCGCTCAGGCCGACGAAGGTGACATTGCCCAGCGCGTCCGACATCTGCAGGGACGCGGAGTTGCTGCCGGCCTCCTCCGGGCGGGACAGCTTCAGCAGGAGGACGCCGCCGCTGGAGATGTTCAGGCCCATGCCGAAGCCGCCGATCGTCCAGGCCACCGCGACGATCCAGACCGGTACCCCGTCGAGCAGGACCAGCGGCACCAGGACGATGGCCGTCGCGAGGAGCCCCATGCCCAGGCCCATCAGCCGCTCCCGGTACGGCTCCAGGCGCGGGCGGCTCTGTACGTACGAGCCGAGCGCCCAGGTCAGGCCGCCGCCGGTGAGGGAGAGGCCGGCGAGGGTGGCGGACAGTCCGCGCTGGGTGACCAACATCAGCGGGATGAAGCTCTCGGCCGCGACCAGTGCCCCGGCGGCCAGGCCGCGCATCAGCACGACGGTCGGCAGACCGCGGGCCGCCCGGAACGTGCCGCGGGGCAGGAGCCGGACGATGCCCGGCCCCAGCAGGGCCAGCCCGGCGGCCGCCGGCAGCAGTGCGGACCACACCGGGTGCTGGCCCGCGTACTGGAGCAGACACGCGCCCACCGCGACGGCCAGCGCGAGCAGACAGCGCCGGTTGCCCAGGACCTGCCGGGCCCCGGCGTCCGGCCCCGGCCCGGTGCGCGGCAGCTTCCGCAGCGCGGGCAGCATCACCGCGAGCGGCAGCAGTATCAGCACGGGGATGGCGAGGAAGACCCAGCGCCAGCCGAGGTGTTCGGTGACGGTCCCGGAGAGCAGCGGGCCGACGATCACCGGCACCACCCAGGCCGCCGAGAACGACGCCATGATCGCGGGCCGCAGCCGCTCGGGGTAGGCGCGGCCGACGACGACGTACAGCGACACGATCACCAGTCCGCCGCCGATGCCCTGCACCCCGCGGCCGGCGACGAACATGCCCATGCTCTGCGCCCCGCCCGCGATCAGCAGGCCCGCCCCGAACGCGGCGATCCCGCTGAACAGCGGCGCGAGCGGGCCGCGCCGGTCGCTCCACTCGCCCGCCAGCGCCATCGCGAACAGGCTCGCCGTGAAGAAGGCGGAGAAGGCGAACGCGTACAGGCCGATGCCGTCCAGGGCCCGGGCGGCGACCGGCATCGCGGTGTTCACGGCGCTGGCCTCGAAGGCGACGAGGGAGACGACGGAGATGATCCCCAAGGTCAGCGCACGGTACGGGGAGGACAGGACGCCGTCGGCGGCAGGCTCGCCGTCGTCGTCGAGCGACGGGGTGGAGAGGGCGGGCTGGTCAGCGGTCATCAGCCCAGCGTAAGGGCCGTACGGCCGGTGTGCCCCTGTCGGAGGGCGGGGTCCGGGTCGGCCGTCGGTCCTACGTCGCGGGTCCCCCGTACGTCGGCGCGTCCGTCACGACACGGCGTCGGTACCGCTGCGGCGGATCGCCGGCTGGGCGGGCACCGCAGGCTGGTCCGGCCAGGCGAACGCGTACCGGGGGTCGCCCCCGCAGCTCAGCCGTACGAAGCGCAGGAGTTCGCGGACGATTCCGGCGTTGCCCATCGCCCAGCCGGTGCGCGGTTCGAGGTCGCCCGGGGTGGCCCGGTGATCGACGTTGGACCAGCGCGCGCCGTCCTCGTCCCGGGTCGCGCGGGCGACGAGATCCGCGACGAGGACCTGGGCGAAGTCGTACGGGTCCTGCTGTTCGGCGATCCGGTCGCAGGCCAGGGCGAGGACGCCCGCGGTGCCGCAGCAGCGGCCGTTGTTGTCCCAGAAGCCGGGGCGCAGCCGCTCGGGCAGGCCGGAGCGGGTGACCGTGTGCCAGCAGCGGTCGGCGAGGGCGGGCCAGACGGGGTCGCCCGTGATGTCCCGCAGCAGCCGGAAGGCCTGGGCGTCACCGGCCGGGCCGTGGCACCAGCCGTAGCTGACGGGCGGGGTCACATCGGGGCGGTACTGAGGGCTGGAGTGCCGCACCAGGAAGCCCTCCGGCCCCGCTTCGTCACGCGCCACGACGTCCGCGGCACCGGCCAGCGCCAGCTCGACCAGGTCCGCGCGGCCGGTGGCCCCGCCGACCCGGGCGAGCGCCAGGACGATGCCGAGCGTGCCGTGGGACACATGGTGCAGGCGGGAGCCGACACCCGCGCGATGGGCCCAGTGGACGCCCGCCGAAGTCTGCTCCGCCGTCCGCAGGTACGGCTCCAGGGCGAGGACGGCCAGTTCGGCGTCGCCAACCAGGAGCGCCCCGAGGCCGATCCCCGCGTTGCCGCCCATCAGCTCGAACAGTTCGCCCCAGCGGGTGCCGTCGAAGCGTGACCGCACACGCTCCCACGCGCGGTCGGCGGCGGCGCCGGCGGCCGGGGCGCCGAGTTCTTCGTGCAGGGTCCGCAGGACGAGCGCCATTCCGGTGCGGCCGAAGTAGAGGGAGTCGTCGTCGATGCCGTCGACGGTGTCGGCGAGGCTGCGGGCCGCGCGCAGGGCGGTGTCGGCGTAGGAGTCGTCGCCGAAGTGCCGCCACGCCTCCAGGAGCACGGGGATGTTCCCGGCCGTACCGCTGTAGAGCATGGGGTCGGGCTCGTCGTCCGAGGGACTGGTCGTCCAGGCGAGGCCTCCTCCGGAGGTTTCCCGCGCTGCGTCGGTCAGCCACCGCAGCCCGTCCACCGCGAGTGCCTCGACCTCGTCGACCGCCACGACCGTGGCTTCCGGTGCCGTCATGGCCCCATTGTTCCGTACATGACGGAAGGCCATCGCGGCGGGGCCGGTTCCCGTCTCGTTCCGTGCCGTCCGGGCAGGCCTACTGCTGTTGCAGCACCTGGGCCACGGCGGCCTGGGGGCGGATGGGGAGGCGGCCGATGGGGCGGCCGGTGGCGGCGCGGACGGCGGAGGCCACGGCGGCCGGGGAGGTGACCACGGGGACCGCGCTGGCCGGCTTGGCGCCGAAGGGGGCGACCACGTCGCGGTCCTCGATCAGCTTCACGATGCGGATGTCGGGGGCGTCGAGCGCGGTCGGCAGCGCGTAGCCGGTCAGGTCGGGTTGGCGGACCTGGCCACGGGTGGTGCGCAGGTTCTCCATCAGGGCGGCACCCAGGCCCTGGGTGACGCCGGCCTCGATACGGGCCCGCAGCTGGCGCGGGTTGAGGACCCGGCCGACGTCCTGCGCGACGGTCATGTCGACGACCCGGACGGCGCCCAGTTCGATGTCCACGTCGGCGACGCAGCGGATGGCGCAGAACGCGAGGCCGACGAAGGCGTCGCCCTGGCCGCTGTCGTCGAGCGGCTCGGTGGGGTGCGGGCGGCACTGGGCGGTGGCCCAGAGCTCCTTGCCGTCCAGGGCCTCGGCGACGGTGGTGCTGAGCACGCCGTCGTACGAGGTGATCTTGCCGTCGCTGATCTGGAGGAGCTCGGTGGACATGCCGAACTTGGCGGCCAGGGGTTGGAGGAGCTGGGTACGGACCATCTTCGCGGCGCGCTCGACGGCGCCGCCGGAGACCCAGGTGTGGCGTCCGTGGCAGGCCGGACCGGCCGGGGGCTGGTCGGTGTCGACCCCGGCGACGTGCACCTCGTCGACCCCGAGGGTCTCCTGGACGATCTGCCGCGCCAGGGTGGAGAAGCCCGAACCCGTCTCGACGGCCGCGCAGATGACGGTGGCGACCGAGCCGCTGACCTTGACGGTGGCGGTGGAGACCTCGTCGGCGCCCTCCGCGCCGAGCATGTGCACCATCCCCAGCGCATAGCCGACGCCGCGGCGCACCGCGCCCGGTTCGCCCGCGCCCTCGGGGCCGCCCGGCAGCAGCCACTCCGCTTCGGGGGCGTCCTTGGGCAGCTCGGGCAGCGGCGCTTCCCGTACGGCGTGCAGGAGTTCGGCCACGGGGGCGGGGCAGGTCACCGTCTGCCCCGTGGGGAGCAGATCGCCGGTGGCCATGACGTTCCGCATCCGGATCTCGTCGGGCTCCAGGCCCAGGCGGGCGGCCAGTCTGTCCATCTGGCCCTCGTAGGCGGCGCAGACCTGCAGGGCGCCCTCGCCCCGTACGTGGCCGGAGGGCGGATTGTTGGTGCGCACCGCCCAGCCGTCGACGACCGCGTGCGGGACGACGTACGGGCCGCAGGAGAAGGAGACCGCGGCGGCGAGCGCGTCGGCGGAGGTGTCGGCGTAGGCCCCGGCGTCCATGAGGATCTGCGCCTCCACCTTGACCAGCTTGCCGTCGGCGTCCGCGTGGTGGCGGTAGCGCAGCAGCGTGGGGTGGCGGTGGGTGTGCGCGAGGAAGGACTCCTCGCGGGTGGCGGCGAGTTTGACGGGGCAGCCGGTACGCAGCGCCAGCAGGCCCAGCGACAGCTGGATGCCGGGGTCCTCGCGGTCGGCGGTGGCGCCGGGCACGCCGGTCACCACGACCTTGACCTGGTCCGGTTCCAGGCCGAAGGAGGCGGCGGCCAGATCGCGGTCGGTGTGCGGGTCCGTGGAGGCGGTGTAGATCTCCACGCCGCCGTCCGGGCGCGGTACCGCGAGCCCGGCCTCGGCCCCGATGGGCGCCGGGTCCTGGCGGCCGATCCGGTAGAGCCCCTCGACCATCACCTCGCCCACGGCGTCGGCGTCACCGAAGCGGAGCGGGATGTGCCGGATGAGGTTCCCGTCCGGGTGCAACGGCTCGGCCTCGAAGGCCAGTTGGGGGTCGGTGACGGCGTCCAGCACCTCGTACTCGACGGCGATGGCGGCGGCGGCCAGCCGTGCCGTGTCGGGGTGGTCGGCGGCCACCGCGGCGATCGGCTCGCCGTGGTGGCGGACCTCGTCCTTGGCGAAGACCGGGCGGTCGGCGGTGCCCCGGCCGTGGCCCGCGTCCCCGGGGACGTCGTCGTGGGTGACGACGGCGCGGACTCCGGGCATCTCCAGGGCGTGCCGGGTGTCGACGGACCGGATCCGGGCGCGCGGGTGCGGCGAGCGCAGTACGGCGGCCCACAGCAGCCCCTCGGCCCACAGGTCGGCGGCGTACGGGAAGGTGCCCTCGGTCTTCGCCGCGGCGTCGGCGGGCGGCAGCGAGACGCCCAGCCCGTGCGGCGGCGGCTCGACGGGCGGGATCGGGACGCCCGCCGCGGGGGTCGCGGTGACGGCGGCTGCGCCATCGGACGTCATGCGGTGCCTCCGGTGTGCGGATCCTGGTCGTGCGGGGCACGGCCCATGGGGTCGGCGGGGCCTGCCTGGTGGGGAATACGGGCGGTGTCCGGCGGGGGCGCCACGGCCGGTCCGTCCTCCGCGGACGGGGCGGCCTCGGCTGCCTCGGCGGCCTCCGCACGGGCCTTGACGACCTCTTCGACGGCGTCCAGCACGCCCCGGTAGCCGGAGCAGCGGCAGAGGTTGCCGCACAGCGCTTTGCGGGTCTCCAGCTCGCTGGGGGCGGGGTTGCCCTCCAGGAGGTCGTGCACGGTCATCGCCATCCCCGGTACGCAGAAGCCGCACTGCACGGCACCGGAGGCGGCGAGGGCGCACTGGACGTCGGAGGGGGCGCCGTTGCGTGCGAGGCCCTCGACCGTACGGACCTCGCTGCCCGCGGCGGTCGCGGCGGGCACCAGGCACGACGCCACCAGCCGCCCGTCCACCTGGACGGAGCAGGCGCCGCACTCGCCCTGCGAACAGCCGTCCTTGGCCCCGGCCAGGCCCAGGCGTTCGCGCAGCACGTAGAGCAGCGATTCGCCGATCCAGGCATCGGTGACCGGGCGGTCGATGCCGTTCACGCGCAGGACGTAGGAGGCGGCGGGGTGTTCGTTGTGTTCGTGGTGTTCGCCGTGGGGGGCGGCGGGGGCTTCGGCGCCCTTGTTGAGGGTGTCCGTGCTGAGGGGGTCCGTGCCGTCGTCACCCTCGGTGGCGCCGGTGGCTTCGGCTCCTTCGGCCGCCTCCGCCGCCTCGGCCGTCTCGGCGCGATCCGTGCTGCCGTCGGTTCCGTCGGTTCCGTCGGTTCCGTCGTCGTGGTCCGCGAGCTCGCCGGGGGCCGTCTCGGGCGCGGACTCGGGCGCGGACTCGGCCGGTACGACGGCTTCCGGGCGGGTGTCCGGCTGCGGGGTGTCCGGCGTGTCCGGGGTTGCCGGGGTATCCGCCGACGAGGCGTCCGCGGCGTCTTCGGCCTCGACCTCGGCTTCGGCCTCGGTCTGCTCGGCCTCGTCGGGCGCGGTGAACTCGCCGGAAGGGGGCAATTCGGCGGAATCCGGGAGGCGTTCACCGTCGGCGATCGGGGCCGTCGGGTTCACCGGGGCCGTCGGCGCCGGCGCAGCCGTCCAGCCGGCCGCGCCGGCCGGGGCGGGTACGTCCGACGCCCCGTCGTGCGCGGGCCGCGCCGTCTCGGTGGCCGGCGGCCACTGGGCAAGCGCGTCGGCCGGCAGCGACCAGTGTCCGGTCGCGCCGCCGGCCATGGCGTCCGGGCCGCCCGGGGCCGGTTCCGGGGCGGGCGCCGGGCGGTGGTCCTCGACGGGTGCCGTGCCGCGTCCCGGGAAGCCGCTCTCCGGCGCGTACGAGCCGTCCGCGGGGGCGCCGAACGGGACCTCGTCCGCCGCGCCCCGCGAGGCCTCCTGCGGCTCCGTGGAGCGCGTCTCGCGCAGGTGCGTGGCGCTCAGGCCGGTGGTGAAGTTCCAGTGTCCGGTGCGGGCGGCGGCGTCCGGGTCCGTGCCGTCGGACGTACCGGCGTCCGCGCCGCGGTACGCGCCGGCGTGCGGGTAACCGCCGTCCTGGTAGCCGCCGACGCGGTACTCGCCGGACTCCTCCAGTCCGTCGTCGGCCGCCGCCGGAACCGACCACGTCCCGCCGCCCGGATACGGAGCACCCGTCTGCGGGCCGCCCGCCTCGGGCCACTGCACCGGGGCGCCGCCGCCCCAGGGCTGCGCACCCCCGGGCGCGCCCCCCTGATAGCCCGTGGACGGGTCATGGTGAGCCGTACCGTCCGTGTGGGCGGACGTGGGGGCGGCGTAGCCGGCGGACGGGTCGGCGTAGCCGGCCGAGGGGTCCGCGAACGGCATCGTCCACTGACCGGTGGCCGCCGGGTCGGTGCCGGCCACCGGGGGGGCGGGGGGTTGCGGGGTGAAGGAGGCGGGCGGGGTGTAGCCGTGGCCGGGCGCGGCGAGCGGGTCGGCGCCCGGGGCGCGGTCGGGTGCCCGGCCGCCGTAGACCCCGGTGGTGAAGCCCTCGGGGAGCTGGACGAAGGCCGTCGCCTCCTGCTCGTACTCACCGCCCTGCGGCAGCGGCTGCCAGCCCTGGTCGGCGGGCTGCTGCTGCGGATGACGGCTGTCCGCGTCACTCATGCCGGGAACCCCTCGCTCCGCTCGCCCTCGCATGCGCGGGGCGCGCACCTCCTGTTGATCCTCCCCCGGCCTCCGGCCAGGGGCCCCTCACGCTCCGCTCGTTCATGCCGAGAGCGCCCTCCCGAGTGCGCGGCGGGCCAGTGCCGCCACCGTACGGCGCAGGTGCAGCGCGGCGGGCGGCAGGGGCGCGGGTTCGGAACCGTCCGCCGACGGCACCGGGTCCGGGATGCAGGCGGCGGCGACGTAGTCGCCGAAGGCGGTCAGCGCCTCGGGCACCAGGGCGCGTTCGCCGTCCCAGTCGATGATCGACGCCACCCACTGCTCGGCCTCCAGGGGGCGCAGCGGCATGGCGGCGACCGCGCCGACCGCGCAGCGCACACCGCGCCGGGCGGGGTCCAGGACGAGCGCGACCGACGCGGTGGCGCGCCCGGGTCCGGTACGGCCGCCGGCCTTCAGGAAGGCCTGCGGGGCGTGCAGCAGCGGTACCCGTACGAAACCGACGAGTTCGCCGGGGTGCAGCAGCTCGCGGCCGGCCAGGAGGTGACTGACCGGGATCTCGCGGCGGGTCCCCCCGGGGCCGGCGATGATCACCGTGGCCTCCAGGGCGGCGAGCACCGGGAGGGTGTCGCCCGTAGGGGCGGAGGTCACGATGTTGCCGCCGAGGGTGCCCGCGTTGCGGATCTGCGGCGGGCCAGCCGCGCGCGCGGCGGCGGCCAGCCCGGGGATCAGGGCGGCGAAGTCGGGGCGCCCCATACGGGCGTGGGTCAGTCCGGCGCCGAGCAGCGCATGGCCGTCCAGGTACTGCCAGCCGCGGATCTCGCTGATCCGGCCGAGGCCCACCAGGGCTGCCGGTCTGAGGAGTCCGGCGTTGACCGCCGCCATGAGGTCCGTGCCGCCCGCGACGGGCACGGCGGCGGGCATGGCGGTGAGCGCCGCCACCGCCTCGTCGAGCGAGGCCGGCAACGTCACCGTGTGCGACGCGTGCGGTGCGTGCGTGGTCAAGCCAGCTGCCCCTTCCCCGGGTGTCCCGGCAGTTCCGCTCCGCCGTACGGTACGTGCTCCCAGCCCGGACGTGGCAACTCTGGCACATCTTCGTGGCCCCTCGGCGCGAGGGTCCACGAAGCGGCGGTCCGTCACCACTCGGGAGCGCTGGTCCGGTTTCGTCCGCTGGACGGGTCCCGTCCGGGCCCTGTCACCGCGCTCCCGTCGTCCGCCGCGGGGCAGGCGGGAGTCCGACGACAGGGACCACCGCCGGTTGAGGGGGCGCGGCGCGCGGCCGGGTACGGCGCCCGCCGGGCAGCGCGCCGCGCCCGGCCGCCGGCGCGCCCCCGGCGGTCCTGAGGCGCCCCCGGGGGCGGTACGGGCCTCACACGTTCGGGGGCGCCCCGTCGATCGGGCGTCCGAGCACTCCGGGGCGTTTCTGCCAGGGCCGGGGGCCGCCGGGCGGGCGGTAGTCGACACCGAGGGCGTCGAGGCGGGCGTAGTGGCCGGCCATCCGCCGGGTGAAGTCCCGGTAGTCGCGGTCGGCCGGGGCCGGCAGCCGTGACCAGGCGACCTCGGCGAAGGCGGCCAGCCGCGGGAAGACCTGGTAGTCGAGGCGCGCCTGAGTGTCCATGACCTCCGTCCAGGCGTTGGCCTGGGTGCCCAGGACGTGCGCGGCCTGGTCTGCCGTCAGTTCGGGTGGTACCGGCTCGAATCGGTAGACGTCCTCAAGGGTGCGGACGTAGCCGATCGGCACCGGCTCGTCGGGGGACGGGTGCTGACGGTGGTCCAGGTAGACCTGCTGTTCGGGGCACATGACGACGTCGTGGCCGGCCTTGGCGGCGGCGACCCCGCCGGCGTAGCCGCGCCAGGAGGAGACGGCCGCGCCGTCGGCCAGGCCGCCTTCGAGGATCTCGTCCCAGCCGATCAGCCGCCGTCCGCGGTCGGCGAGCCAGCGGTCGAAGTGCCGGATGAACCAGCTCTGCAGCCCGTCCTCGTCGGCCAGTGCCAGCGCGGCGATCCGGGCCTGGGCGGTGGCGGACGCCCGCCACTGGTCCTTGGGGCACTCGTCGCCGCCGATGTGCACGAACGGCGAGGGGAAGAGGTCGAGGACCTCCTCCAGGACGTGTTCGTAGAACCGGAGGGTGTTGTCGGTGGGCGCCAGTACGTTGGGGTTGACGCCCCAGGTGTCCCAGACCTTCAGGGAGGTGGTGTCGATGACGTCGGTGTTGCCGAGTTCCGGGTACGCGGCGATGGCGGCCTGCGAGTGTCCGGGGATGTCGATCTCGGGGACGACGGTGATATGCCGCTGGGCGGCGTAGGCGACGATCTCGCGGATGTCGTCGTGGGTGTAGTAGCCGCCGTGCGGGCGGTCGTCCCAGAGGGGGGAGGCGCGGTGGCCGATCTTGGTGCGCTCGCGCCAGCCGCCGGTCGCGGTGAGCTCCGGATAGCGGGCGATCTCGATGCGCCAGCCCTGGTCGTCGGTGAGGTGGAGGTGGAGGACGTTGAGTTTGTGGGCGGCGAGCAGGTCGATATAGCGCAGCACGCCGTCCTTGGGCAGGAAGTGCCGTGCGACGTCGAGCAGCATGCCGCGCCAGCCGAAGCGGGGGCCGTCCTCGATGGTCAGCTCCGGCAGGAGGACGGGGCGGTCCGGAGCGAGCGGGGCCCGGCGGAAGGCCGGCGGGCCGAGGAGCTGACGGAGCGTCTGGGCTCCCCAGAAGACACCGGCCGGGCCGCCGCCGGCGATCCGTACGCCCCAACGGGCGTCGGCCTCCAGGCGATAGCCCTCCGCCGGGAGGGCGGGGTCGAGGGCGAGCGAGAGGGTGTCGGCCGCCTCGGGTGAGCCGGGCGGCAGCGGCAGTCCGAAGGCCGCGCCGAGGGTCGCGCGCAGCCAGCGTGCGGTGTCCTCGGTGCCGGGTGCGGCGGCGAGGGCGGTGTCCGCGCCGAGCTGGACGGTGCCGGGGTGCGGTCCGTCGACGCTCAGCGGTGCCGGGATCAGGCCGGCCTGTTCCGGGTGGATGTCTGTGTCCGGCATGCCGTCAGTCAGTCCTTCACCGCGCCGCCCGGGCCCGGGGCCAGGACGCAGGACCGGAGCCGGTCGGCGCTGTACGAGTACGGAGAAGAGCAGCGGAAGACCAGCACGGGGATGGTCTTCACGGTCGATGCTGCCATCTCCCGTCCCCGGCGGTGGGCGGAACGCCCGGGTACGGCAACGGGCCCGGGTCCGTGAAGGACCTGGGCCCGTCGTCCGGGCGGGGTGTCGTGGCGGGAGACGTCACCGTATGGCCGCTCAATCCGCCCTGCGGCTCCGGCTGTTGGCCTGCCGGGCGCCGCGGCCCGCGTGTGCGCTGCCGGGGCGCCGCGGCCCGGCCGGGCCGCCGGGGCCGGCGGCCGCGGCGGCTACTGCTTGCCGCCGTCCTTGCCGTTGCCGCCCTTGCCCTTGTCGCCGCCGGCGCCCATGGACTCGTAGATCTCCTTGCACATGGGGCAGACGGGGTACTTCTTCGGGTCGCGGCCCGGCACCCACACCTTGCCGCAGAGCGCCACGACGGGGGTCCCGTCGAGCGCGCTCGCCATGATCTTGTCCTTCTGGACATAGTGGGCGAAGCGCTCGTGGTCGCCGTCGCCGTGCGACACCTGCGGTGTCGGCTCTACGAGGGTCCCCGTACCTGCCCCGCGCTCGGGCTCAAGAGTGCTCATAAGTGCCAAGGGTACTCACGCCCGCCGCGACCCGGGAGCGTCGGCCCGCTACCAGATGGAGCACGAGCCCCGCGGCCGCCACCCCGGCGGCCACCCACGGCAGCGCGTACGGGGCCAGGCCCGCGCCGAGCGCCAGCCCGCCGAGCGCCGAGCCGACCGCGCTGCCCAGGTAGAGCGCCGAATTGTTCAGGGCGAGGGCGACCGTGCCGCGCTCCGCGCCGGCCTCCAGCAGCCGGTGCTGCTGGGGCACCTGCGCCGCCCAGCCCGCGGCGCCCCACACCACCAGCGCGACCACCGCGCCGGGCAGCGCGACGGCGGCCAGCGACGGCAGCAGCGCCTGCGCCACGACGATCACCGCCAGCACCCCGGTGACCAGCGCCCGCACCCGCCCCGTACGGTCGACCAGCGGTCCGGCGACCAGGCTGCCCAGCACCCCGCCGGCGCCCCAGGCCCACAGGTACGGGGCGACCCCCTCGACGCCGCCCGCCGCGGCCAGCACCGGCGCGAGATAGGTGTACAGCCCGAGGCTGGCCACCGCGGCGAGGAAGGAGACCCCGACGACGGGGGCCACCGCGCGGTCCGTGAGGGCCGCCAGCCGGGCCCGTACCGGCACCACGGGTCCGGCCGGCACCTGCGGCAGCAGCGCCGCCAGACCGACGAGCGCCACCGCGCCGAGGCCGGTGAGCAGCCACATCGTGGCCCGCCACCCGGTGTGCTCGGCCAGCAGCACCCCGATCGGCACGCCCAGGACCGTGCCCGCACTCATCCCGCCCATCACCAGGGCCAGCGCCCGGCCGCGCCGCCCGGACGGCACCAGTGCGGCGGCCGCCGCCGTGGACAGCGCCGAGTAGACGCCCGCCCCGGCGCCCGCGACCGCCCGGGCCGCCAGCAGTGCGCCCAGCGAGGGAGCCAGGGCCGTGGCAGCGTTGCCGAGGGTGAAGACCGCCAGCGCGACCAGGATCAGCAGCCGGGGCCGGACGCCGGAGAGCAGACCGGCGACCAGCGGGGCCGCGATCGCGTACGCCAGCGTGAAGACCGTGACCAGCTGGCCCGCCAGCGCCACCCGGGTCCCGATGTCCGCCGCGAGGACGGGCAGCAGCCCCGCCATCACATAGGCGTCCAGGCCGAGGGTGAACGCCCCCAGCGTCAGCAGCCAGACCTTGCGCACCGTAACCGTCTCCCCTGATCGTCCGGGCGCGGGGTGACGCGGTGACGCGCCGTCCCGGCCCGGGATGAACCGACCCGGGAACCGTAGGGAGTCTCCGGATACTCCGGGAAATGCCCACTGGGGTGCACTTATGCTGAGGCGGCATGAATGACGACAGCGTCCTGGCCGCCCTCACCGCCCTCGACGGCGTCGAGCTGCGGCACCTGCGCGGCTTCCTCGCCGTCGCCGAGGAGCGCAGCTTCACCCACGCCGCGGACCGGCTGCGGACCGGCCAGCCCGCGCTCACCCGGACCGTGCGGGCGCTGGAGACCACGCTCGGCGTCCGGCTGCTGGACCGCACGACCCGCCGGGTCGAACTCACCGACGCCGGGCGGCGGCTCCACGACGACCTGGCCCCGCTGCTCCCCCGGCTGGCCGCGGTGCTGCGCCCGCCCGCCGGACGGGCGATCCTGCGGCTGGGCTTCACCTCCCTGCTGCCCGCCGCCTGCACCACGCTCGTCGCGTCCTTCGAGGCGGCGACCGGCGCCGGCGTCCGGCTGGTACGCCGGGACACCCCGCTCGCCGGGCTGGAGACCGGTGAGTCGGACGTCGCGGTGCTGCGCGGCGAGGTCCCCCCGGACGCCGGGCTGTGCAGCACACTCCTGCTGCACGAGCCGCGGGTCGCGGCCCTGCCCCGTAACGCCCCGGAGCGGACGGCCGCCGCGGTCCGGGCGGTGGCCCGCCGCCGGGTGCTGGACTGGACCGAGCTGGCCGGGCTGCCGCTGGTGGTCAACACCGTCACCGGCAGCACCCGGCCCGAACTGTGGCCCGAGGGACGGCGGCCCCGGCTGTCCTGCACCGCGGGGAACATCGACGAGTGGCTGGAGTCGGTCGCCGCCGGGTACGGCATCGGGGTGGCCCCGGAGCCGGTGGCCCGGCGTCACACCCACCCCGGGATCCGCTACCTCCGCCTGAAGAACGCACCGTCCGTGCCCGTCCACCTGGCCCGGCCGGCACGCGACGCCCATCCGCTCGCCGAGCGCTTCCTCACCTTGGGGGACACCGGCACACCCGGAAGCGCGGCCCTTTGTTGACGGGGTGGCCGTGGTGCCGCCTGCCTCCTCCTTATTACGGCAACGATTACGGAGAGTAATTGGTTCCTGGGTGACGGGAGTTTGACGACAGGCCCTAGGAGACCGCCACCCCGCCGCGGTCGCCGGCCGTCAGGCCCAGCTGTTCCGCGAACGCCAGGGCCGCCTCCGGCCGGACCTCGTACCAGGAGTCCCGGCCGCAGACCGCGTCCAGCAGCGCGGCGACGTCCTGCGCGCCGACCGCACGGGCCTGAGCCGCGGCGATGAAGGCGCGCACCGCGGCCGTGGCGTCCACCTCGGTCTCCGTACGGGCCACCAGGCCGCCGACGATCCGCCCGACCGCGGCATCACCGGGCGCGGCCCAGCCCACCGCCATCCCCAGCCCGTCGTCCGGCAGATTCCCGGGGTACGGCGCGCGGGCCCAGACCCCGCCCTCCCACCAGTAGACGAAGCCGAGGAGCTCGCCTTCGGCGTCCTGCCGCAGCTGCTCCCGGGGCAGCCAGTCGGGGCCGCCCGCCAGGAAGTCGATCCGGCGGCCGCCGTCGCGCGTGTAACTGGCGTCCGCGTCCTGGCCGCAGAGCAGGGCCCGGCCGTCGTCGTACAGCTTCAGCCACCACCAGTACGCGCCGCCGGCGTTCCAGCACCGCAAACCCTGGGCGCCGAAGGTGAATTCGTCCCAGTCGTCCACGGCGGCCGCGACCACCGCGAGCGTCGCGGCGCGCGCCCAGAGCCGCTCCGGATGGTCCAGGTCCTCGGGCACACTCGGCCTGTGCATGGCGGCTCTCCCCCGCTCTCCGGCGCGGCCCGTCGGGGCGGCCGCGCACCGTCCCCTGTCACCTCGAACCATAGCGACGGGGACTGACAGTGACCCCTGGCGAAACCGCCGAAATGATTAATTCCTCAACCAAATCTCGGGGCGCACAGGAGCGCAGGCCGGAGCACGCAGCGGAGCATGACGCAGGGCGCGGAGACGGGCACTAGGGCCTGTCCGATGGGCCGCCGCGGGCCCACGCGGACCCATCGGACAGGCCCTAGTTCAGCGACGGGTCGTCCGGATAGGTCGCCACCATCGCCAGCTCGTTGCGCTGGCGCCGCAGCACCGCCCGCCACAGCTGCTCGGGGTCGGGCGAGGAGACGTCGCCCGGCTCGGACTCGACGACGTACCAGGCCCCCTCCACCAGCTCGTCCTCCAGCTGGCCCGGCCCCCAGCCCGCGTACCCCGCGAAGATCCGCAGGCTGCCGAGCACCGCGGCGAGCAGCTCCGGCGGAGCCTCCAGATCGACCAGCCCGATCGCACCGTGCACCCTCCGCCAGCCGAGCGGCTCCTCACCCGACTGCACAGCGCCCGGGTCGGCGGGGTGCACCCCGGCCGCCGTCCCCTCGCCCCCCTGGCCGGCCCCGCCGTCACCGTCACCGTCACCGTCCGGGCGGCCGCCGCCGTCCACGGAGGAGACGCCGCCCTCGCCGGACAGCGCGCCGGGCACCACGGCCACCCCGAGCGCCGAATCCAGCGATACCGGGCCGCCCTGGAAGACCACCCCCGGTTCACCCGCCAGCGCGGCCCACGGCGCGAGGATGTCGGCGACGCCGACCGGGGTCGGACGATTGAGGATCACACCGAGGGAGCCTTCCTCGTCGTGATCGAGCAGCAGCACCACCGCGCGGTCGAAGTTCGGATCGGCGAGCGCGGGTGTCGCGACGAGCAGCCGGCCGGTCAGCGAGGACACCTCGGTCATGGTCACATGATCCCGCACTTCCCCCCGGAGCGGGGAGTCAATACCCACTCCCGCACAAGAGCAGTACAGGGCGTACGGCGGCAGCCCCGGCGCACGTGTGCACACGCGTACAGGGGCAGTGCCGACGCGCATATACGGGGCAGTGCCGACGCACATGTACAGGGCGGTGCCGGCGCACGTGACGGATACCGCTTATTCTCCGAGGCCCGTCCGGACCTGTGGAGGCCCGCTCACGGTCCGTTCACCCCGCTCGGATCAACGAGGTCTTTATGCGCGACATTCCGCAAGCTTTCCCCCCATAGGGAGATTACAGAGCAAAGGCGGATCGTAGCCCAGCGTGTTGTGACAAAGCCATTACATGCTCAGGGCCTGTACGTGCACACGGGCACACCCTTCGGCGCCCTTACCATTTCTGCTTGGCCCTGCCCGTCTCCAGGAACGCGAGATCCATGACCGTCTCTACTGACGACGTACTGCTTGTCCACGGCGGCACCCCGCTCGAGGGCGAGATCCGGGTTCGCGGTGCGAAGAACCTAGTGCCGAAGGCCATGGTCGCCGCCCTGCTCGGCAGCGGCCCCAGCCGGCTGCGCAACGTCCCCGACATCCGCGACGTACGCGTGGTGCGCGGGCTGCTGCAGCTGCACGGCGTCACGGTCCGCCCTGGTGACGAGCCGGGCGAGCTGGTCCTCGACCCCTCGCACGTCGAGAGCGCCAACGTCGCCGACATCGACGCGCACGCCGGCTCCTCCCGCATCCCCATCCTGTTCTGCGGCCCGCTGCTGCACCGCCTCGGCCACGCCTTCATCCCCGGCCTCGGCGGCTGCGACATCGGCGGCCGGCCGGTGGACTTCCACTTCGACGTGCTGCGGCAGTTCGGCGCGAAGATCGAGAAGCGCGACGACGGCCAGTACCTGGAGGCCCCGCAGCGCCTGCGCGGCTGCAAGATCCGGCTGCCGTACCCGTCCGTCGGCTCCACCGAGCAGGTGCTGCTGACCGCCGTCCTCGCCGAGGGCGTCACCGAGCTGTCCAACGCCGCCGTCGAGCCGGAGATCGAGGACCTGATCTGCGTCCTGCAGAAGATGGGCGCGATCATCTCCATGGACACCGACCGGACGATCCGGATCACCGGTGTCGACAAGCTCAACGGCTACACCCACCGGGCCCTCCCCGACCGCCTGGAGGCCGCCTCCTGGGCCTCCGCGGCGCTGGCCACCGAAGGCAACATCTACGTCCGCGGCGCCCAGCAGCGGTCCATGATGACCTTCCTCAACACCTTCCGTAAGGTCGGCGGCGCCTTCGAGATCGACGACGAGGGCATCCGCTTCTGGCACCCGGGCGGCTCGCTCAACGCGATCGCCCTGGAGACCGACGTCCACCCCGGTTTCCAGACCGACTGGCAGCAGCCCCTGGTGGTCGCCCTCACCCAGGCGTCCGGTCTGTCCATCGTCCACGAGACGGTGTACGAGTCCCGCCTCGGCTTCACCTCCGCCCTCAACCAGATGGGCGCCCACATCCAGCTCTACCGCGAGTGCCTGGGCGGCTCCGCCTGCCGCTTCGGCCAGCGCAACTTCCTGCACTCCGCGGTCGTCAGCGGCCCGACCAAGCTGCAGGGCGCCGACCTGGTCATCCCCGACCTGCGCGGCGGCTTCTCGTACCTGATCGCGGCGCTGGCGGCGCAGGGCACCTCCCGGGTGCACGGCATCGACCTGATCAACCGCGGCTACGAGAACTTCATGGAGAAGCTCGTGAAACTGGGCGCCTCCGTGGAACTCCCGGGCGGCACGACGGAAGCCTGAACGGAAGCCTGAACGGACGGCCGAGGCGCCCGCACCAGCCCCCTGAAGGCACCAGCCCCGAAGGGGCCGGTGCGGGCGTTCACACCGCTCCGCCGCCGCTCCGCTCCGCACCTGCGCGGTGCGGCCTTACTCCCGCTCCAGGACCATCCGCAGCGATGTGGACCGCCCCTCCCGCAGGAACTTCAGCCCCGCCCGCTGCTCCCGCAGAATGTCGGCGACGGCACGCTCGCCGATGAGTTCCGCACCGCGGGCCCGGTTGGCCTCCCCCCGCTCCAGCCAGCTCTGTACGGTCCGCACGCCGTCCTCCCGGTCACTGCGCACCTCCAGGACCCTGAAGAGTCCCTGGCCGGCCTCGATCAGCTCGGCACGGGTGGGCAGAGAACACTCGGGAAACACTTTGCGCGAGGCGTGCAATCCCTCCCGCACATTCTTCACGCCGTCATAGATATCCCTGATCCCCCGCACCCCCCAGAGCCTCCCGGAATCTCCGGCATCGCCGTTCCGGGTCACGGGTCGCACCGGCAATACCAGGGAAGCGAACCACCCCCGCTCATTCCAGGCATTGACCTGGAGCGAGATCCGCCCGCCCGGTCGCAGCCAGGAATGGCAGCGCAGGAAGAACTCGCGATAACGGGCGACCCGCTGCGCCCGCCACATGGTGTTGCCCGCGAAATGCTCGATCGCCTCGATGGCGACAATGGCGTCGTACGGGCCGTCCGGCTCATGGTCGTACCAGTTCTCGGCCCGGACCTCGCACCCCGGCCACTTCTGGTCACGTATCCACGCCGCCTGCCCCGGACTCATGGTCAGCCCCACGACATGCTGCACATGGTGCGTCTCCACCAGCCGCTTCATCAGGCTCCCCCACCCGCAGCCGACATCGAGCACCCGCGCCGCGCCCACCGCGTGCGCCGCCTCCGCGTGGTGGTCGAGCTTGCGCAGCTGGGCCGCCTCGAGCGTGTCGCCGGGCTCCCACATACCGAAGGAGTAGACGAGTTCGGGCCCCAGGATCAGCCGGTAGAAATCGCCCAGAAAATCGTAGTGATGGCGAATCGCTTCGAGCGACGTTCCTTTGTAGCCCGGGGATTTCGTGGTCTTCTTCGCGCCGAACAACACCATCCACCATCACCTGCCAAGGGCTTTGGTGCGGAAGTTCAGGATTCGGGGGTCGGTTCGGAATCGATTCGGGATTCGGCCCGGTACCGCCGCAGGAACCCGGTACCGCCGGTAGGAAGCAGCATACCGCCGCCCTTTTCCCGCGGCCTCCGGACGCCCCCGGGGCGTCCCGGCGCGCCCCGCACGGCCGTGGTGGGCCGCCTGACGGGCGTACGGCCGGCCCGACCGTCCGCGCACAGCGGCAAAGCCAGGACAGCGCCGTACGGGCCCGTACGCACGGCAGAGCGGCCATCCCTGGAGAGGATGGCCGCTCTGTCACGCCATGTAAGGAAAGGGCCTGCCGGCCCCCGGGCTTACTTGCCCTTGGCGGCTTCCTTGAGCTTGGAGCCCGCGGAGACCTTCACGCTGTAGCCGGCCGGGATCTGGATCGGGTCGCCGGTCTGCGGGTTCCGCGCGGTGCGAGCGGCACGGTGGGTGCGCTCGAAGGTGAGGAAGCCGGGGATGGTGACCTTCTCGTCGCCCTTGGCGACGATCTCGCCGACGGTCTCGGCGAACGCGGCCAGGACGGCGTCGGCGTCCTTGCGGGTCACCTCGGCGCGATCGGCCAGCGCGGCCACCAGCTCACTGCGGTTCATGTTTGTACTCCCGTGTTCTTCTTGCCAATGAGGCGTGCCACGCGGCGGAGCCGCATGTTCGGCTCAGCAAAGCCGATGCTGCCAGGTCCTCGGACAGTCCCCGGACCCGGGTCTGTTTCCAGACCCTCTCGCCCGAATACGCATCCTGCCCCTACCTGCGGCGGTAAAGCCAATCCGGCACCCAGGAGGGTCACACGAAAAGCGCCACTGCCTCATGTAGTGGTGACGCTCCGTGCCGATCCCACTCCGGGCCGGCCCCACAGGGCGGCGGTCGCTTACTGTCCGCCACCCTATGGGGGTCCTGAGGACGGCCTGTCGTGCGACGCGCCGTACTCAGAGCGCCGTGGTGGCCATCACAGCCGGGTCGGCGCCCTTGGCCGCCCCCCGGACCGCGTCGGCCACCGCACCCGCGACCTTCTCGTTGAAGACGCTGGGGATGATGTAGTTCGGGTTGAGCTCGTCGTCCAGCACGACGTCCGCCAGGGCGCCGGCCGCGGCCAGCATCATGTCCGTGTTCACCGTACGGGAGGCCGCGTCCAGGAGCCCGCGGAAGACGCCGGGGAACACCAGGACGTTGTTGATCTGGTTCGGGAAGTCGGAGCGGCCGGTGGCCACGACGGCCGCGGTCTGCCGGGCGATGGCCGGATCGACCTCCGGGTCGGGGTTGGCGAGTGCGAACACGATCGCGCCGTCGGCCATCCGCGCCACATCGTCGCCGTCCAGGACGTCGGGCGCGGAGACGCCGATGAACACGTCCGCGCCGACCACGGCCTCCTTGAGGGTGCCGGTGATGCCCTCGGGGTTGGTGTTGTCGGCGATCCAGCGCAGCGCCGAGTCCGGGTCGGCGTCGACCAGGTCGGCACGGGCGGCGTGCACCACACCGTGGATGTCGGCGACGACGGCGTGCTGGACGCCGGCCGCGATCAGCAGCTTGAGGATCGCGGTGCCGGCCGCGCCGGCGCCGGACATCACGACCCGGACGTCCCCGATCTTCTTGCCGACGACCCGCAGCGCGTTGGTGAGGGCGGCGAGCACGACGATGGCGGTGCCGTGCTGGTCGTCGTGGAAGACCGGGATGTCGAGGGCCTCGCGCAGCCGCGCCTCGATCTCGAAGCAGCGGGGGGCGGAGATGTCCTCCAGGTTGATGCCGGCGAAGCCGGGGGCGATGGCCTTGACGATCTCCACGATCGCGTCGGAGTCCTGGGTGTCGAGGCAGATCGGCCAGGCGTCGATGCCGGCGAAGCGCTTGAAGAGGGCCGCCTTGCCCTCCATGACGGGCAGGGCGGCCTTGGGGCCGATGTTGCCGAGGCCGAGGACGGCGGAGCCGTCGGTGACGACGGCGACGCTGTTGCGCTTGATGGTCAGCCGGCGGGCGTCCTCGGGGTTGTCGGCGATGGCCTGGCAGACCCGGGCGACGCCGGGGGTGTAGACCATGGACAGGTCGTCACGGTTGCGAATGGGGTGCTTCGACGACATCTCGATCTTGCCACCGAGGTGCATCAGGAACGTACGGTCGGAGACCTTGCCCAGCGAGACACCCTCGATGCCGCGCAGCTGCTCGACGATCTCGTCGGCGTGGGCCGTGGACGTCGCGGCGATGGTGACGTCGATACGGAGCTTCTCGTGTCCGGACGCGGTGACGTCGAGGCCGATCACCGAGCCTCCGTGGGACTCGACGGCCGTGGTGAGCTGGGAGACCGCGGTTCCCCCCGCGGGCACCTCCAGCCTGACCGTCATCGAGTAGGAGACGCTGGGCGCCGTTGCCATGGCCGACTTCCTCTGCTTTCACCGTGTCGCTGTGTTGCTGTGGTGCTGCTGTGGTGCTGATTGCCGTCCGATCGTCGCACCTACCGCGGAGTACGTGGTAGCCGCCCGGCATTGCGAACGTTGTGGTCGCGAGCGGCGGGCGCCATCGGAAAATGCATTCCACTGTACGAGAGGATGCGGGGGCAGTACAGCGCACCGGCACCGCGAACCGCGAACCGGCCCGGTGCATCGGCCCGGCGCACCGGCACAGCGAAGAGGTCCACGTCACCGGGTGACGTGGACCTCTTGTGTGCTCAATGGCACCGACCCGCCATGCTCGCCTCGCGGCAAGTGGTCGCTCGTAGCGACGATGGTTGGGCCCGGGGGCTTGGATCGAGCCGGTGCCGTCACCCAGGCTAACAAACCGTCCCCGGAAGCGAATCCCGCGCGGACGGACCGCTCAGTCCCGCAACAGGTCGGGGACCCCCACCGCATCCGGTTCGTCCCGCGCGGTGGACAGCACCGTCAGCTGCTGGGTGGCCCGGGTCAGCGCCACGTAGAGGACCCGGAGCCCGGCCGGGGACTCGTCGGCGATCTCCGCGGGCGAGACCACCAGCGTGGCGTCGTACTCCAGCCCCTTGGCCTCCAGGGAGCCCAGCGCCACCACCCGGTCGCCGAGCGGGGCGAGCCAGCGGCGGGCCTGCTCACGGCGGTTCATGGCCACCACCACGCCGACCGTGCCGTCCACCTCGTCCAGCAGGCGCCCGGCCTCGGCGACGGCGGCCCGCGCCAGCGCCTCGTCGCCGCCCGCGGGTCCGTCGCCGTCCGGGGCAAGAGCGAAGCGCGGCTCCAGGCCCGTCGAGCGCACCGCCTCCGGTGCCGGCATCCCGGGCATCGCCAGCGCGAGCACCCTGGCGGACAGCTCGGCGATCTCCGCGGGGTTGCGGTAGTTCACGGTGAGCGTGAAGCGGCGGCGCGGACGGGTGCCGAGCGCCTCGTCGCGGGCGAGCGCCGCCTCGTCCGGGTCGGACCAGGACGACTGCGCCGGGTCACCGACGACGGTCCAGGTGGCGTGCCGGCCACGGCGGCCGACCATCCGCCACTGCATCGGCGTCAGGTCCTGCGCCTCGTCGACGATGACGTGGGCGTAGTCGGTGCGCTCCTCCTCCAGCCGCTCGCGCCGGCCGCGGCCGCCGCCGTTGCGGTCCGCGTAGGTCGTCAGCTCCTCCAGACCGGTCAGCTGGTCGAGCGGGTCGGCCTCGCGCGGGCGGGGCGGGCGCATCGGGGCGCCGAGGATCAGCTGGAGCTCGTCCAGCAGCGCGACGTCGTGCACCGACAGCGGTCCCTGGCCGTCACCCGCACCCGTCACCCGGCCCAGGGAGCGGGCCAGTTGGCGCACCTCGCGCGGGTTGAGGATGCGCCGGGCCCAGCGGCTCAGCAGCCGCTCGTCGGCCATCGCGGCCAGCACGCCGCGCGGGGTCAGCTCGGGCCACCAGGCGTCCAGGAACTCCTGGAACTCCGGCTCGGTGGTGAGGTCCTCGTCGAAGCCCGCGCGGGCCTCGGCGGCCAGCTCGGGGTCGGTGTAGCGGCGGGCGGCGCCGGACTCGGCCCACAGGGCGTCCAGGATCAGCCGGCGGGCGCGCGGGCGCAGCAGGTTGACCGGGGCGGTGCCGCCGAGGGCCGCCTGACGGATCGAGCGCAGCTTGTCGGCGTCCAGTTCCAGGCGGCCGCCGAAGGCGACGACCCGCAGCCGCTCCGGGGGCGTGCCCAGCTCCAGCGCGCCGCGGGCGGCCTTGCGCAGCAGCTTCTGCATCCGCGAGGAGCCCTTGATACGGGAGACCGCCGGCGGGTCGTATGCGGTCGCCTCGGCGCCGTCCACCAGCGAGCCCAGCGCGCGGATGGCGACCTGGCCCTCCTCGCCGAGCGACGGCAGGACGCCCTCGGTGTACGCGACCAGCAGCGGCGTCGGGGAGACGATCAGGATGCCGCCCGCGTAGCGGCGCCGGTCCTGGTAGAGGAGGTAGGCGGCGCGGTGCAGGGCGACCGCGGTCTTGCCGGTGCCGGGGCCGCCCTCGACCTCGGTGACGGAGGCGGCCGGCGCCCGGATCACCTTGTCCTGCTCGGCCTGGATGGAGGCGACGATGTCCCGCATGGTGTGGCTGCGGGCCCGGCCGAGCGCCGCCATCAGCGCACCGTCGCCGACCGCCGGAAGCTCCTCGCCGTCCAGCGTCGCGGTGACCTCGGGGCGCATCAGATCGTCCTCGACGCCGAGGACCTTGCGGCCCTTGGAGCGGATGACGCGGCGGCGCACGACCCGGCCGGGGGCGACCGGGGTGGCGCGGTAGAAGGGCGCGGCGGCCGGCGCCCGCCAGTCGATGACCAGCGGCGAGTAGTCCGCGTCGAGGACGCCGAGGCGGCCGATGTGCAGCGTCTCGGCGATCGCGGCGCGGTTGTTCTCGATGGCGCCCTCGGCGGGCTCGACAGAGGTGTACGCGCCGTCCGGGCCCTTCTTGCCGTCCTTGCCGAGGAGCAGGTCGATCCGGCCGAAGAGGAAGTCCTCGTACTCGGAGTTCAGCCGGTGGAGGTGGACACCGGCCTGGAAGACCTGGGCGTCCCGCTCGGCGAGCGCGCCGGGCGTGCCGACCTGCCCGCGCTTGGCGGCGTCGTCCATGAGGAACTCCGCCTCGTGGATCTTCTCTTCAAGGCGCCGGTAGACGCGGTCCAGGTGCGTCTGCTCGGCGTCGATCTCACGGTCGCGCACGGAATCCGGCGCGTGGTCCGGCGTATGGTCCGGTGCGCGGTCCGGCATGTGGTCCGGTGCGTGCGTGGCGTTGTGCGCGGCCACCCAGGCCCCCTTCTGCTGTGCGTAGGGCAGCCGTCAACCGTACGCGAACCGGGCACAGTGCGCACCTGGTGCGAGGGACAAAATCGGGCGGATCCGATCGGATATCGCCGCACACCTTCACTTCGGGTGACTCAGACCTTTCCCCTTCGGCCGCTTCCCTTCATCTCTTTCCGTGCGCGTCATCTCCTTCCGTACGTGTCATCTCTTTCCGTATGCGTCGCCTCCTTCCGTACGTGTCATCTCCTTCCGTACGCGCCGGCGGTGCCGCGCCACCCGCTCCCGGTTGCCGCACACCTCGCTGGAGCACCAACGGCGGCGCCGGCCGTGCGAGGTGTCCAGATAGACCAGCCGGCAGCCCTCGCCCGCGCACTCCCGCAGCTGCCCGCGCGCCACCGCGTCGGTCAGCAGCCCGACCGCGTCCCGGGCCACCACGGCCAGCAGCCCGGCACAGTCGGGCGGACGGGAGAACGTACGGGCCAGAGTGCCGTCGGCGGCGCGCAGCACGCGCGGGGCGGGCGGGTGCCCGGCCGCCGTGACGGCGTTGAGCCGCGCCAGGTCGGCATCGGCCGCCCGGCCCCGCAGCTCGTCGTGCACCACCCGGGACAGCAGGGCGCGCAGCGCCCGGAAGCGGGCGACCCAGCGGCCGTCGACGCCGTCCAGCGGCACGCCCCGCGGCACCAGTCCCGCGCCGACCAGCCAGGCCGCCAACTGGCCGGGGCCGGTGAGGCGTTCGTCGGGCCCGCCGCCGCTGGTGGCCATCAGATCCAGGCAGATCCGCCCGCAGTCGAACCGCAGGCCGCAGGGCGCCGTCATGTGCCTGTCACCTCTTAGGACAACCAGCCCCTCGGGAACCGGGCGCGTGTCCTTCCAGGGTGCCCGGCGCGGGCCGGGCCGGGAACCCTGTGGCTACGTGAATACGCGGCTACGTGGCGCCGCCGTACTTGTCGGTGTCCGCGTGCGGATCCAGGGACAGCCGGTATCCGCGTTTGACGACCGTCTGGATCAGCTTGGGCGCGCCCAGCGCCACCCGCAGCCGGGCCATCGCGGTCTCCACCGCGTGCTCGTCGCGGCCCGTACCCGGCAGTACCCGCAGCAGTTCGGCGCGGGAGACCACCCAGCCGGGGCGGCGGGCGAGGGAGCGCAGCAGCGCCATCCCGGCCGGCGGCACCGGCCGCAGCTCACCGTCCACCACGACGGCGTGCCCGCGGATCTCCAGCCACCGGCCGGCCACCGGCAACGGCCGTACCCGGCACGGAAGTTCCCGGCACAGCAGCTGTACCAGCGGCCCGAGCCGGAAGCGGGCCGGCTGGAGGGTGGGTACGTCCTCGGCCTCCAGCGGCAGCGCGGTGACCGGGCCCACGCACACCGGCAGCACCTCCGTGCGCAGCGCCCGCAACAGTTCGTCCCGCATACCGCGCTCGGCCGCCCGGCTGAGCAGCGAGGCGGCGGCCGGGGCGCTGGTGAAGGTCACCGCGTCCAGGCCGCCCGAGGTCACCGCGTCCAGGAGCCGGTCGACCGGACCGATGTCCTCCGGCGGCATCCAGCGGTACACGGGGACGCCGACGACCTCCGCGCCGCCGGCCCGCAGCGCCTCCACGAACCCGGGCAGCGGCTCGCCGTGCAGCTGGACCGCCACCCGTCGCCCGGCCACGCCCTCGGCCAGCAGCCGGTCCAGGACCTCGGCCATCGACTCGGAGGCCGGTGACCACTTCTCGGTCAGTCCGGCGGCCCGGATCGCACCGCGCACCTTTGGCCCGCGCGCCAGCAGCTCCACCCCGGCCAGCCGGGCCAGCAGCGCCTCGCCGAGCCCCCAGCCCTCCGCGGCCTCGACCCAGCCGCGGAAGCCGATGGCGGTGGTGGCGACGACCACGTCGGGGGCGTGGCCGATCAGGTCCCGGGTCACCGCGAGCAGCTCGGTGTCGTCCGACAGCGGGACGATGCGCAGCGCGGGCGCGTGCAGCACCTGGGCGCCGCGCCGTGCCAGCAGCGCGCCCAGTTCCTCCGCCCGCCGGGCCGCGGTCACGCCGACGGTGAACCCGTCCAGCGGCCGTACCGCCGGCCGCACGTCCGGCCCCGGCCGCCCCTGCTCGCCCTTCTCGCCGTGTTCCTGCTGCTGATGGTGCATGGTGGTCCCGCTCCGCCCAGAGTGGTCGTACTGCGTCCGCGCCCGGCCGCCGCGGCCCGCGCGGCACGGGTGCCAGGGTGGCCCAGGCTGCCAACGGCACGTGACAGGCCCGGTCCTCCGGTGTTTCCCCACGGTAACGACGGGCGCCGGACGGCCCGGAGGTGCCTCCGGCGCAGGCCTCGCCCCGCGGAGCGGCAGGCCGTGCGCCTGCGCGCGTCAGGGCTCCTCCCACCGCCGTGCAGCGAGCCGCACGCCTCCGCGCGCCGGGACTCACACCTCCGCGTAGACCGGGCGTCGCTCCCCGTCCGTGCCCGGCGTACCCGTGCCCGTGCCCGCCGCGCCGGCCCCGGCCGCCCCGCGCCGCGCCGCACGCCGCTCGCGCGCCACCGGGCGAAGGTATACGGCCCAGGTCACCGCGCCGCACACCGCGTAGCAGAACAGGAAGGCGACGAAGGCGGGGGTGCCGGAGCCGGCCGTCAGGAACGACTGCCGGAAGGCGAGGTTGATGGCCAGCCCGCCGAGCGCGCCCACCGCCCCGATCAGGCCCATCGACGCACCCGACAGCCGCCGCCCGTACGCCGCCGCCGTCTCCCCCGTCAGCCCGCGGCGTACCGCCTGGGCCTGGAAGATCCCCGGGATCATCTTGTACGTGGAGCCGTTGCCGAGCCCGGTCAGCACGAACAGCGCGATGAACCCGACGAGGAACACCGGCAGCGACCGCACCGCCGAGGCGTGGATCACCACGCCGGTGGCCAGCCCCATCGCCGCGAAGTTGCCCAGGGTGATCCGGGCGCCGCCGAACCGGTCGGCCAGCCGCCCGCCGACCGGCCGGACCAGCGACCCCAGGAGCGGCCCGATGAAGGTCAGCGAGGCCGCCTGGAGGGGCGTACGGGCGAACTGGCTCTGCAGCACCAGGCCGAAGGCGAAGCTGTAGCCGATGAACGACCCGAACGTGCCGATGTACAGCAGCGCCATCACCCAGGTGTGCGGCTGCCGGGCGGCCTCCAGGGCCGCCCCGGTGTCGTTGGTGACCGGCGCGAGGTTGTCCATGAACAGCGCCGCGCCCGCCGCCGCCAGCACGATCAGCGGCACATAGACGGCCAGCACGAGCCGGGGCTGAGCGGCCCCCGCCGTCCCGATGACCAGCAGCCCCAGCAGCTGGATCACCGGCACCCCGACGTTGCCGCCGCCGGCGTTCAGCCCCAGCGCCCACCCCTTCTTCCGCAGCGGATAGAAGGAGTTGATGTTCGTCATCGACGAGGCGAAGTTCCCGCCGCCGACGCCCGCCAGCGTCGAGACCACCAGGAACGTGGTGTACGAGGTGCCGGGCTCCATCACCAGCGCGGCCGCCCCGGTGGGCACCAGCAGCAGCAGCGCGCTGAGCACCGTCCAGTTGCGGCCGCCGAACAGCGCCACCGCGAAGGTGTACGGGACCCGGAGCACCGCGCCCACCAGCGTGGGCATCGCCACCAGGAAGAACTTCCCGGCCGGGTCGATCCCGTACTCCGGCCCCATGAACAGGACCATCACGGACCACAGGCTCCAGACGGAGAAGCCGATGTGTTCGGAGAGCACGGAGAACACCAGGTTCCGCCGGGCGACCCGTTCTCCGGTCTCCTGCCAGAACCTCTCGTCCTCCGGGTCCCAGTGCTCGATCCACCGGCCTCCGCGCCGCACCCGGCCGCCGCCGTCGGTACGGGCCTCGGCACCGTCATCGCCGCGGGTGGGGGGACGGTTCTCGCCACGGGCGGAGGGCCGGATCTCGCCACGGGCGGGGGGACGGTTCTCGCCGCGGGCGTGGG
>NZ_BBUY01000006.1:989-40576 GCF_001590865.1 Streptomyces sp. NBRC 110611 | reverse complement strand
TTCGGGTGTCGCCGGGACTGTCGCTTCGGGGGCCTGCCGCGGCCTGCTCGGGCGTCATCGCGCCTCCCAGGGAGTCGGGTCGTCTGCCCCGAAGCTAGGGACGGCGGGTTTCGGTCCCGTGGCGGGAAGTCACCGCTGCGAAACCTTGCGCTCACGGGGCGCGCGGCCGATACGTGAGCGAGGGCGGGCGCACCGGCGTACGCGTGCGCGGGGCCGCACCGATGCGCCGCCACCTGATCCCCATGCCCCCCGGAACCACCCGTTCGAGGCAATGCTTCGTCGCGTGGGCGCTGCCAGCATCGGCGGGGCTCCGCCGTCACCCGCCGCCCGTCCCACGCCAACGCCCGTCCCCCGCCCCGTCCGTCCCGCGCCCGGTCGCCCCGCCCCGCCCGTCCCGCGCACCGTCCGTCCCGCGCACCGAGTCCCGTGCACACACCGAGTGGAGCGGTCCCCCGCCGTGGATTTCCTCGTCCTCCCCGACCACCCCGCGTCCGACGCCCTCGTCCGCTGCCTGCCGGCGAGCCCGTCCCGTCACGCGTTCCACCACCCCTCGGGCCGCCCCTGGGTAGTGGGCCACTGGTCCCCCGACGAGGTACTGACCGCCGAGGCCGGGCCGCGCCGTATCGCCCTGCTCGGCACCGCCTCCGCGACCCCGGACGCCCTGACCCGGCTGCTGCACGGACCGGGCCACCTCGACGGCATCGGCGAACGCGCCCGCCACCTCCCCGGCAGCTACTTCCTGCTGACCGCCGTCGACGGCGACCTGCGCTGCCAGGGCGACCTCGCGACCGTCCGGCAGCTCCACCACGCCCGGATCGGCGGGGTCACCGTCGCCGGCAACCGCCCCCAGGACCTGGCGGCGCTCGCCCGCGGCGCGGCCCTCGCCGGACTGCCGCTCGGCGCCCCCGGCATCGGCTTCGTCGACGAGGAATCACTGGCGCTGCGCCTGCTGTTCCCCTTCCCCCCGCTCCCCCTCACCCTGCGCCCGCTGTGGCACTCGGTCCCCGCCGTCCCACCGGGCCACCACCTCACCCTGTACGCCAACGGGCGGCATGCCCTTACCCGTTGGTGGCGGCCACCGGAGCCGGAGGTCCCTCTGGAGCGCGCCGCGGAGGCCGTCCGCCAGGCCCTGACCGACGCCGTGGCCGCCCGCGCCGCACGCGCACGGCGGCAGGCGGCGGCAGCCGGGGCGGACGGGGCGGACGCGGCAGCCGGGGCGAACGGGACAGCCGGGGCGAACGGGACCAGCAGGGCAGACCAGATGGACCGGGGCAAGGGCCACGGCACGCTGAGCGTCGGCCTCTCCGCGGACACCGCCGCCACCGGCCTGTGCTTCCTCGCCGCCCGGGAGGACGTCGGCCTGATCACCACCTCCTGGGGAGACCGCACCCCGGGCGGCGGCCACGGCGCCACCGCGTCGGCCGACGGCACGACGTGGACCGACCGCACCGCGGCGCTCCTGCGCGCCCCGGAACGCCCCCACCCGCGCGAGCACGAGGCACCCGGCCCACGCGCCCGCAACGGCGCCCGCACCCGCAACGGCACGGACAACGGCACCCGCAGGGTCAAGGCCAAGATCAAGGTCAAGGTCGGCGGACAGGGCCGAGGAAAGAGCCGGGCCGAGGAGCCGTCCGGGCCGCCGCACGGCGGAGCGACGCACCTGTCCCTCCCGTACGCCGACGCCCCCACCTGGTACGCCCCGCCCCCGCCCCCCGTCCGCACCGGCCGCACCGGCCACACCGACCCGGCCGCCCCGCTCGCCGCCTTCCGCGAGGCGGCCCGGCTTCTCCACCGGTCCCGGCTGGTCGCCGAGCACGGCTCGCGGCTGCATCTGGACGGTGCCGGCGGCGACGAGCTGTTCGCCCACCGCACGGTGGCCCTCAACTCCCTTGCCCGCAGGGACCCGCAGGCCGCGGCCCGGCGCGCCTGGACCGCCCACCACCTGTGCGGGTGGACGGCCCCCGAGACCCTGCGCACCCTCTTCGGCGGCCGGCCGTACGACCGGTGGCTGGCCGGCAGCGCCCGCCGCCTGTCCGCCGGTGCCGGCCCGCGGAACACCGGCGCCGACTGGGAGACCGTTCCGGGCATGCCGCCCTGGGCGCACCCGGACGCCGTCGCCACCGTCCGCCGGCTGCTGCGCGAAGCCGCCGCCGAACGCCCCGAGCCGTTCGGGCCGCTGCGCTCCCAGCACGAGACCGTCCGCGCCGCCATCCGCGCCGGGGAGACCGTCCGCGGCATCGGTGCCCTCACCGCCCCGTACCACGTCGGCTACGAAGCGCCGTTCCTGGACGACGCGGTCATCGAGGCGGCGCTCGCCCTGCACCTCGCCGACCGCACCCGGGCCGGCGTCCACCAGCCCCTGCTGACCCGCGCACTGCGCGGCATCGTCCCCGACGGCGTCCTGGGCCGCGGCCCCCGGCCGGCCCCCGGCGCCGGGCCCGGCACCGTCCCCCACACGGGTCCGCGCGCCCACCGCGACGCCTTCTCCGCCCACCGCGACGACCCCTCCGCCCTCTGCGACGACTCCCTCCTCGCCGAACGCGGCCTGATCCACCCCGGCCTGCTCCGGCACCACCTGACATCCCGCCGGCCGCACCCCCACACCCCGCACGCCCTGCCCCCCACCCTCGCCACCGAGTACTGGCTCCGCGCACTCGCCCCCTCCGACGCCACCACCCCGTCCCCGTCCGCCCCGGGACGGCACAGGCGCTAGGGCCGGACGTCCCGCCCGGACACCCCCATCGCGCGGGCGTCCTCCGGCGGCAGCCACCCGCCCTCGGGGAGGGTCAACCAGCCGCCCTCACGGGTGAGTTCCCGGGCCACCGACCGCAGGGCGCCCAGTCCGGGATGGCGCAGTCCGCGCCGCCACACCATGGACACCGGCGACAGCGGTACGGGGTCCACGACGGGCCGCAGCACCATCCCGGGGACCTCGATGAACTCCACACTCGCCAGCACCGACCACCCCCGCTTCCGCACCACCCGTACGAACTCCTGCGCACCGTCGATCTCCGGGAACGGTTCGGCCATCGCGATCCCGCGCCCCGCGAACAGCCGCGCCGCCAGCTCCGTCCACTCCGCCGTCCGCGCGTTCCCGGCACCCGCGTAGAGCGTCTCACCGGCCAGCGCCGCCAGCGGGACGGCGGACCGGGCGGCCAGCGGATGGTCCTCGGCCAGCAGCACCGCCATCGGCTCCAGCCGGACCGGCTGGTGGTCGAGGCCGGCCCGGACGGCGGGCGGCAGGCCCGCATACCGGCCGAAGGAGACATCGAGCCGCCCGGCCGCCAGCTCGGCCGCCGCACCGGTTAGCCCGGTGTGGAAGCGGGCGACCAGCTCACAGCTGTCCGGCACCCGGCCGCGGGCCTCCGTCAGCACCCGGTGCGCGGTGCCGACCGGAGCACCGACGTCGACCAGCAGCGGCCGCTCGGGGGCCGGCCGGAAGGCCGCGGCCAGCTCCTCGTGCGCGGCCAGCACCCGCCGGGCGTACGGCAGCAGCCGCTCGCCGTCCGGAGTCAGCGTGACCTGGCGGGTGGTCCGTACGAAGAGCGTGGTGCCCAACTCCCGTTCCAGCCGCCGGATGTCGCGGCTCAGCGCCTGCTGGGCGATGTACAGCCGGGCGGCGGCGCGGGTGAAGTGCAGCTCCTCGGCAGCGGCGGCGAACGCGCGGAGCAGACGCGGATCGGTATCGGACGGCATCGGGCCATCATCCCGGTCCCGCGCGCCGCCTCCACCGCCGCCCCGCATTGACATCGTCAGTGCGTGAATGGCCGCTGATCAGGTGTTGGACCGGTGGCCGGGCCTGCCGCGACCGTAGTGGCATGATCCTCTTCCTCGCCTCCCGACCGGTGACCTCCCGGCCGGCGGCCTCCCCGCCCGTACGCCCGGCCGCCCCGCGCCGCCCGGCCCGGTCCGGGCCGCTCGCCCCGTACCGCCGGCTCTTCGCCATCCCCGGCACCCGCGCGTTCACCGCCGCGAATCTGCTGGCCCGCCTCCCCATGGGGATGCTCAGCGTGAGCGCGGTACTGATGATCGCCGGCTCCCGGGGCTCGTACGCGCTGGCCGGGGCGGTGACCGCGACCGGACTGGCGGCGACGGCGCTGGCCGGACCGTGGACCGCCCGGCTGATCGACCGCCACGGCCAGGCCCGGATCGCGGTCCCGGCCACCGTGCTCGCCGTCCTCGGGTCGCTCTCCCTGCTGCTGTGCGTCCACTACGGCGCACCCGACTGGACCCTCTTCGCCTCGTACGCCGCGACCGCCACCACCCCCAACACCGGTGGGATGTCCCGCGCCCGCTGGGCGCACCTCCTCCGCGACGATCCGGCCGGCCGCCACACCGCCAACGCCTTCGAACAGGCCGCGGACGAACTGTGCTTCATGCTCGGGCCGGTACTCGCCACCCTGCTGTGCACCACCCTCTTCCCGGAGGCGGGGACGGCGGTGGCGGCGGCACTGCTGCTGGCCGGGGTCCTGCTCTTCGCCGCGCAGCGCCGCACCGAACCACCGGTGGCCGCCCGGCCGCCGGACACCGGGCAGGGCCCGACGGACCAGGAGCGGGGCGCCGCCTCGCTGCGCCTCCCCGGCCTCGCGCCCCTCCTGCTCACCTTCCTCGCCACCGGCGCGATCTTCGGCTCCCTGGAGGTGGTGACCGTCGCCTACGCCGACGACCAGGGCATCCGCCCCGCCGCGGGCGGCCTGCTGGCCCTCCAGGCGGCCGGGTCGTGCGCGGCCGGGCTGCTCTACGGCCTGCTGCGGCCGGCCGCCGGGGCCGGGCACCGCTTCCTCGTCTGCGTGGGGGCGATGACCGCCCTGATGGTGCTGCCGCTGCTCGCCGCGTCCACCGGAAGCCCCGCGGTACTGGCGGTCGCCCTCCTGGCGGCCGGGATGGCCACCGCGCCGACCATGGTCACCGGTATGGGCCTGCTCCAGTCCTTCCCCCACTCTCGGCTTCGCTCGAGCGGGGAGACCCCCATCCCGGCCGCCCGGCTGAACGAAGGGATGGCACTCGCCGTCACGGCCCTCCTGGGCGGTATCGCGGGCGGCTCGGCGGCCGGAGGCTGGGCCGTGGACCACCTGACCGGGCCGGCGGCCGCGTACGGGGTCCCCGCGGTGGCGGCCGCACTCGCCTTCGCCGTCGCATACTCGGCTCGTCACAACCGGTGAACACAAAGCAGCGCCCCCGTGAGGTCCTCACGGGGGCGCTGCTTTACATGGGATGAGTGGAGATGGCGGGAATCGAACCCGCGTCCAACGGTGCAGAATCAGGGCTTCTCCGTGTGCAGTCCGCTGCGATTTTCTCGGCCCCGGCGATCACGCGAACAAGTCGCCGACGGGCCCAGTCACTGTTTGATTTCCCTTTTCACCCCGTGACCGGGATCAAGGTTTAGTCCCCTAGCTGATGCCAGGATCCGGGTCGGGAACAGCCCCGGGCTGACACTTCGCAAGTCGCTACTTAGGCAGCGAGGGCGAAGGAATCGCGCTTGGTGTTGGCGATTATTTTTTGCGACATATGGTTTACGAGATCATTGCCGCTTCCTCGACACGCTTCCCCTGCTTCAACAGCCGCTGTCGAAACCGATCATCCCCATGTTTATTTTTCAATGCGCACACCGGGGGTTCGTCCGGCGTTGGTGCCATCGTACGTGACCAACGCACGCCGGTGCCACTATATTCCCCGCCCGTCAGACGCCGCGCTGCCGCCGCTTCGCCGCCGCGATGGCCCGGTCCGACTCCCGCCGGTCCTGCTTCTCCCGCAGGGTCTGACGCTTGTCGTACTCCTTCTTGCCCCGCGCGAGCGCGATCTCGGCCTTCGCCCGGCCGTCCTTGAAGTACAGGGCGAGGGGCACGATCGTGTGACCCGTCTCCTGGGACTTCGCCTCCAGCTTGTCGATCTCCTCGCGGTGCAGGAGCAGCTTGCGCTTGCGGCGCGCGGAGTGGTTGGTCCAGCTGCCCTGGTGATACTCGGGGATGTGGGCGTTGTGCAGCCACGCCTCTCCCCCGTCGATCTGGACGAAGCCGTCGGTCAGCGACGTACGCCCCTCACGCAGCGACTTGACCTCGGTGCCCATCAGCACCAGGCCCGCCTCATAGGTGTCGATGACGGCGTAGTCGTGCCGGGCCTTCTTGTTCTGGGCGACGATCTTGCGCTTGCCGCCCTTCTCACCGTCCCTGGCCTTGGCGGCTCCGCCGCCCTGCCGGGGCTGGGACTCCTTGGGTACGTACATTCCCTTGCTCATAGTGCCGTCCATTTTCGCAC
Organism: Streptomyces sp. NBRC 110611; assembly: GCF_001590865.1. Taxonomy (GTDB): domain Bacteria; phylum Actinomycetota; class Actinomycetes; order Streptomycetales; family Streptomycetaceae; genus Streptomyces. Next base: position 34,321 of record NZ_BBUY01000006.1, on the reverse strand, counting down.
CACGGACGGGGTGCGCGGAAAGTCGTTTTACGACTCGCCCAAGCCGCTGAGCACCGTCTCGGCCCGCTCCAGGATCCCCTGGTCCGCCGCGAGGTCGGGGGCGATCCCGGTACCGTCGACGGTCCGCCCGGAGGGGGTGCGGTAGTGGCCGACGGTCAGCTCGGCGACCGAGCCGTCCGGGAGCCGGCTGGGCATCTGCACCGAGCCCTTGCCGAAGGTCGGGGAGCCCACCAGGACCGCCCGGCCGCGGTCCTGCAGGGCGCCGGCCAGCAGCTCGGCGGCGCTCATCGTGCCGCCGTCGACGAGGACGACGAGGGGGAGGCGGGTGTTGCCGCCCCGCTCCGCGTACAGGGCGCGCTCGTCACCGCGTACGTCGTAGGTGGCGACCAGGCCGCCGTCGAGGAAGACCGAGGCGGTGGCGACGGACTCGGTGACCAGACCGCCGGTGTTGCCGCGCAGGTCGAGCACGAGGCCGTCCGCGCGCAGGGCCCGGCGGACCGCCCGGCGGACCGCGTCGCCGGTGCCCTTGGCGAACGAGCCGACCCTGACGCGGGTCGGGCCGCCGGCGCCGGCCGGCCGGCTGACGGTGACGTTCCGGGTGTGCAGCCGGGTGCGGTGCAGGGTCGCGCTCCAGCGGCGGGTGCCGCGCTGGAGGTCCAGCCGTACGGGCGTGCCGGGGCCGGCGGCCCGGGAACCGTGCGGGGCGCTGCCGCGCAGCCGGGCGACGATGTCGGTGACCGGGCGCCCCTGGGCGGCCAGGCCGTCGATGGCGTGCAGCCGGTCCCCCGCGGCGATTCCGGCCCGTGCGGCGGGGCTGCCGGACTGGACCCGGGACACCTCGATCCGGCCGCCGTCCGTCTGCCGTACCCACAGGCCGACGCCGACGTACGTGCCGTCCAACTGCTGCTGGAAATCCTCGAACTCGCCCGGTGTGTAGACCGCCGACCAGCGGTCGCCGCTGCGGCTGACGACCTCGGCGGCGGCCTGCGCACCGGACTTCCCGTCCGCGAGGGCTTCGGAGGCGGCCCGCTCGACGGTCGCGCGGTCCGCGAGGGCGCGCGGCAGGGGGGCGTGCGCGCCGAGCCCGGCGCGGTCCGGGGCGTTCCGTCCCGCGGCGCCCTCCGCGGCGTCCCCCCATGTGCCGGTCACCGTGCCGGCGGCGAGCACACCGGTGAGGAACAACGTCAGGGCCGCCCCGCGGCGCATGCGGCGGGGCCGGTCGTACGAACACGGGCCCGACATGCCGGTGAGTCTAGGGGACGAAGGGGCGCCGTACGGCGAGTTGCCGTACGGCGCCCCTCGACAGAGGTCACACCTTGAGGTACTTGCGCAGCGCGAAGAACGCGGCGAGCGAGGGCATCAGCAGACCGATCAGGAGGACCAGCGGGAGCACCGCCACCACCGAGTCCCAGCCGATGAAGTTGATCACCGGGGTCTTCTTCGCCAGCCAGTTGTCGATGAGGAAGTACTTGCCGGCGACGATCTGCACACCGGCGAAGGCCGCGCCGAGCAGGCCCGCGATCGCGGCCTCCAGGATGAACGGCATCTGGATGTAGAAGCTCGACGCCCCCACCAGCCGCATGATCCCGGTCTCCCGCCGACGGCTGAACGCCGACACCCGCACGGTGTTGACGATCAGCAACAGCGCGACCACCAACATCAGCGACATGATGCCGACGGCAGCCCAGTTCATGGTGGTGAGGAGGTTGAACAGCGGCTCGACGGTGTCCCGTTGGTCCTGCACCTCCTGTACACCGGGCCGTTCGGAGAACGCCGACTTGATGACCTTGAACTTCGTCGGGTCCTTGAGCTTGACGCGGAAGGAGTCCGGCAGCTGGTCGGGGGTCACCAGACCGGCGACCGGTGTGCCGCCGAACTGCTCCTTGTAGTGCTTGTAGGCCTGGTCGCTGGACTCGTACGTCACGCTCTGGACGAGCGGCAGACTGTTCAGCTCGGCCTTGATGTCGTCCCTCTGCTGCTGGGTGGCCGCGCCCCTGGCGCACGGGCCGCCGGTGACGGAGTCGTTCTTGTTGCAGAAGAAGATGGAGACGTTGACCTTGTCGTACCAGTAGCCCTTCATCGTGCTGACCTGGTCGCGCATCAGCAGCGAGGCGCCGAACAGGCTCAGGGAGAGGGCTACGGAGACGATGACGGCGACCGACATCGTGAGGTTTCGGCGGAGACCGACGCCGATCTCCGACAGGACGAACTGGGCGCGCATGGCGTCCTTTCAGTGCTGGTAGCCGTACACGCCGCGCGACTGGTCGCGTACGAGCCGGCCCTTCTCGAGTTCCATGACCCGCTTGCGCATCTGGTCGACGATCTGCTGGTCGTGGGTGGCCATGACCACCGTCGTACCGGTCCGGTTGATCCGGTCCAACAGCTTCATGATGCCGACCGAGGTCTGCGGGTCGAGGTTGCCGGTGGGCTCGTCCGCGATGAGCAGCAGCGGCCGGTTGACGAAGGCCCGCGCGATGGCGACGCGCTGCTGCTCACCGCCGGAGAGCTCGCCCGGCATACGGTCCTCCTTGCCGCCGAGACCGACGAGTTCGAGGACCTCCGGGACCGTCTTGCGGATCTGGCCGCGCGGCTTGCCGATGACCTCCAGGGCGAAGGCGACGTTCTGCCCCACGGTCTTGTTGGGCAGCAGCCGGAAGTCCTGGAAGACGGTGCCCACCTGGCGCCGCATCTGCGGGACCTTCCAGTTGGAGAGCTTGCCGAGGTCCTTGCCCAGTACGTGCACATGGCCATGGGAGGCCCGCTCCTCGCGCAGCAGCAGCCGCAGGAAGGTGGACTTGCCGGAGCCCGAGGAGCCCACCAGGAAGACGAACTCGCCGCGCTCGATCTCGAGCGAGACGTCCCGGAGGGCGGGACGGTTCTGCTTCGGGTAGGTCTTGGAGACGTTGTCGAATCGGATCACTGATGCACCACGGTCGACCTGGATAGCGGCACGGGTTGCCGAGTTGCGGCTCCCGTCGGTGTGCGTGACCATACGCGAACCTCGCGGGGCGGTGCAGTGGCCGTCGGGGGTTGGCGCTTTTGTGCACGGACCTACACGGACCTACGGGACAAAAGACCGCACAATTCCGCGGGGCGCGCCGTTCCGTCGTGGAGCTGGCACAGTGGAGGAGGGAACCAATGCGCCTTCCGGTGCGTTGGTGCAGTGAAGAAGGAGGTCGCATGACGTACGACCGACTGGTGTGCGCCAACTGCGCGGCCCCTGTGAGCGAGGGCCGCTGCCCTGTGTGCCGGGCGAGCAGAGAACGGCTCCAGCAGCAGGCCGGCGGTATCTTCGCGCAGCTCAACCCCACGATGCTGCTGGCTTTGATGATCGTGCTGGCCGCGGTCGGGGTGCTGCTCCACCAGGCCGTGTGACGCCCCCGGGGCGACCACGCCGGACAAGCACCGAGGGGCCCGGGGCGCCGGCGGCATGCGCCGCCGCGTCCCGGGCCCCTGGTGGTGCCGTCGGCGTCAGGCCGCTGCCGCGCCGCCACTCTTGTTGATCAGACGGGGCAGCATACGGAAGCCCACACCGCCCGCGATCATCGTGGCCGCACCGATGAGCAGGAAGGTGGTGCCGGAGGAACCGGTCTCGGCCAGCTCCCCGCCCTTCGCCTGCTGCTTGGCCTGGCCGGGCGTGTCAGCGATCTGCTCCTTGCCCTGGCCGGGCTGCTCGATCGGCGTGGAGCCCTCGTTGTCGGTGCCGGTGCCGGTGGAGTCACCGCCGGTGGTGCTGCCACCGGAGTTGCCGCCGCCGGAGTTGTTACCACCGGTGTTGCCGCCGCCGGAGCTGTTGCCGCCGGAGTTCTCGCCGCCACCGCTGTTGCCGCCGGAGTTGCCGCCGTTCTGGCCACCGTTCTGACCGCCGGACTGGCCGCCGTTCTGACCGCCGGACTGGCCGCCGTTCTGACCGCCGGACTGGCCGCCGTTCTGACCGCCGGACTGGCCGCCGTTCTCGCCGCCGGTCTGACCGCCGTTCTCGCCGCCGGTCTGGCCACCGTTCTCACCGCCGGTCTGACCGCCGTTCTCACCGCCGGTCTGGCCGCCGGTGGTCTCACCGCCGGTCGTCTCGCCACCCGTGGTCTCACCGATGGTCTCGCCGCCGGTGGTCTCGCCGATGGTCTCGCCGCCGGTGGTCTCACCGCCGGTGGTCTCACCACCCGTGGTCTCACCGCCGGTGGTCTCACCACCCGTGGTGTCGCCGCCAGAGCTGCCGCCGCCGATGAATCCACCGATGAACCCGCCGATGAACCCACTGCTCTGGCTGGCGGCGGCCTCACCAGTACCCGTACCGGCCGCGGATGCGGCACCGGCCGCGGTGAGCGACGCACCCGCCGCGATCACCGCACCGGCCGCAATACGCGCTACGCGCAGCCGCGTCTTCTTCGTCATGTACTGCTACCCCCAGTAGCTGAACTCGTCATGGGAGCACCGCTGTACGGGGCGACGAGCGAGGGGGTACGCGAGTTCCGGCCCCGCGACTGCGGACAGGCCACTCATCTCCCCGTTCATCCACGCACCCCAGACATGCGCATGCCGCGTTCAGCCTTCCCAGTCATGACGGCAACGTCAAGGTCGATTAAAGAACCGATGCCCGAATTGCCATGAGATGGGCGGTACATGGACATACGACTGTGACCAAACCGCCAAAGCGAAAGACAACCGAAAACAACTGCCTCCCCGAGGGAGACAGCCGTTCCGGTCTTCCGGCCTTCCGGTGTACCGCCCTTCCGGTATCAGGAGGGCGCATCCGGAGGGCGGTTACTTCTCCTGCTGCTTGCGCCAGCGGATGCCCGCTTCGAGGAACCCGTCGATGTCGCCGTCCAGCACCGCCTGCGGGTTGCCGACCTCGTACTCGGTCCGCAGGTCCTTGACCATCTGATAGGGGTGCAGGACATAGGAACGCATCTGGTTGCCCCAGGAGTTGCCGCCGTCGCCCTTGAGCGCGTCCATCTTCGCCTGCTCCTCCTGGCGGCGGCGCTCGAGGAGCTTCGCCTGGAGGACGTTCATCGCGGTCGCCTTGTTCTGGATCTGCGAGCGCTCGTTCTGGCAGGAGACAACAATGCCGGTGGGGATGTGCGTCAGCCGGACCGCGGAGTCGGTGGTGTTGACGCCCTGGCCGCCGGGGCCGGACGAGCGGTACACGTCCACCCGCAGATCCGATTCGTCGATCTCGATGTGGTCGGTCTGCTCCACGACGGGCAGCACCTCGACACCGGCGAACGACGTCTGACGGCGGCCCTGGTTGTCGAACGGCGAGATGCGCACCAGGCGGTGCGTGCCCTGCTCGACGGAGAGGGTGCCGTAGGCGTACGGGACCTGGACGGCGAAGGTGGTCGACTTGATGCCGGCCTCTTCCGCGTACGAGGTCTCGTACAGCTCGGTCTTGTAGCCGTGCCGCTCGGCCCAGCGCAGGTACATGCGCTGGAGCTTCTCGGCGAAGTCGGCGGCGTCCACCCCGCCGGCCTCGGCGCGGATGTTGACGACCGCCTCACGGGCGTCGTACTCGCCGGAGAGCAGCGTACGGACCTCCAGCTCCTCCACGGCCTTGCGGACCTCGGCCAGCTCGGCCTCGGCCTCCGCGCGGGCGTCCTCGTCGCCCTCGGCGTCGGCCAGCTCGAAGAGCACCTCGAGGTCGTCGACCCGGCCGCGCAGCTCCTCGGCGCGGCGCAGCTGGCCCTGGAGGTAGGACAGCCGGCTGGTGACCTTCTGGGCGTTCTCCGGGTCGTCCCACAGGGACGGCACCGCCGCTTGCTCCTCAAGCACGGCGATGTCGGCCCTCATCTTGTCGAGGTCCAGGACGGCCTCGATCGACCCCATGGTCGAGGAGAGGGACTTCAGCTCTTCGGATACATCGACGACTGCCACGCACCCAGCCTAACGGCAACCGCCGACAACCTGACCCGCCCCGGCGGACCGGACGCGCCGGACCGGCCCGCCACCGCACCACCGAGCCGCCACCGAGCCCCTGCCGATCCGTCGCCGAGCCACCACCGAACCGCCGCCGGTACGTCGCCGAGCCGCCGCCGGCCCGTCGCCCGTCCGTCACCCAGCCGCGCGGAGCCGTTACGGAGCGTCCGGTACGGGCCGCTGGATGCCCGGCGTGACCCCGGCCGGGTCGTCGTCCCCGCCGGCGGCCAGCCAGCCGCCCAGGCCCGCCGCCACGACCACCGCGGCGGCCGCCGCACCGAGCCTGATCCGGCGGCGGCGCACCGCCTCCGGCGTCGAGCGGTGCCGGGCCGAGCCCGCCCGGCGCTGCCCGGCGGCGCGCGGGGCGCGGGCCGTGCCGTGCGCGCCGCCCGCCAGCTCGTCCGGGCCCGGGACCCGCATGCTGGTGTGCGTCTCCCGGTTGGAGTCCGGCGCCGCACCCTGCACCAGCGGGACCGCGCCGCGCGGCGGCACGGTCTCCGCCGCCGACGGGTAGAACGATTCCTCGCGTGCCCCGGCGGCCCCGCCGTCCGGCCCGTCCTCCGGCTGCTCGCCGTCCGGCTCGTCGATGTCCAGCGGCGGCATCCCCGCCAGCCCGGGCAGCAGCTCCCGCAGCCGGGCGGCCAGCTCCGGGGCGCGCAGCCGGGAGGCCGGGGCCTTCGCCAGACACTGCACCAGCAGCTGCCACAGCTCGTCGGGGATCCCGGGCAGCGGCGCGACGCTCTCGGTGACATGGCGGCGCAGCACCGCCCCGGGGTGGCCACCGCCGAACGGTGTGAACCCGGCGAGCATCTCGTACAGGACGGTCGCCAGCGCGTAGACGTCCACCGAGGCGCGCGGCGGCAGACCCTCGATGATCTCCGGGGCGAGGTAGTCGGGGGTGCCGATGACCTTGGCCGAGCGGAGCGCGATCGGGGTCCCCCCGGCCGGCGGCTGGGGGAGGGGCCGGCGCGGGGAGTCGACGAGCCGGGCGATCCCGAAGTCGGTGAGCAGCGCGGGGTGCGCGCCACCGGGGCCGAGCGGGCCCTGCATGTCCAGCAGGACGTTCTCCGGCTTGACGTCGCGGTGCACGACCCGGGCGGCGTGCGCGGCGGCGAGCCCGTCGGCGACGTCCGCGGCGATCGCGACGGCCGCCTCCGGAGCCATCCGGCGCTCGCGCTCCAGACGGGTGCGCAGGTCGGTGCCGCGTACCAGGTCCATGACCAGCGCCAGGTCGTTGCCGTCGACGACGAGGTCGCGGACGCCGACGACATGCCGGTCCTCCAGGCCCAGCAGTGCGGCCCGCTCCTGTACGAAGCGGCCGACGAGCTCCTGGTCGGAGGCGAGGTCCTCACGCAACAGCTTGATGGCCACGGCCCCCTCGGGGCCCTCGCCCAGCCATACCGTTCCGGCACTGCCCCGCCCCAGGATCTGGTGGGCGGTGTACCGGCTGCCGATCTTCCGTGCCAAGACTGCTCCGACATGTCGGGCCCCCGAGCGTCCTGCGGGGGCTGAGGTTGGCGTCAAAGCTACGCGGATGCCACGGGGTTCCGTGCCCTGGTTGACGGCAACCTTCACTTCTGTGGGGGAAATCGCCCGCCGGAAGTCGACAAATCGATGATGCTGCGGAAGATGCGCTACGGAAGATGCCGAGGATGCGGCAGCAGAGGACAGAGCGGAGAGAGCAGGCAGACGCGAGGAGCCGCAGGGAGACGCGGGGAGCCGGAAGAGCGGGGAGACGCGAGGAGGCAGAAAAGCCGGCGGCCGGCCCGCGTATCACGGACCGGCCGCCGGCGGCGGCGCACGCTACAGCTTCAGCCCCTTGACCCACTCCGTCACGCCGTTGACGACGTCCGCGATCTGGGCGAAGAAGCCCTTGGTCGTACCGATCCACTCCTGGAGCGGGGTCAGCTCCCAGACCAGCCAGCCCGCCACGAACAGGATGATCACCACGAACAGGCAGCCCTTGAGGCAGCCCAGCCCGGGAATCCGCATCGGGTTGGCGCTGCGCGGACGCGGCTCGCGCCGGGGACGCGGCTCCGGCGCGGGCGGCCGCTGCGGCTCGTAGCGCTGCGGTGGCGGCTCCTGGCGACGCTGCGGGGCCGGCGGCGGCTGCTGAGCGTACGGCACCGGGGCGGGCTGCTGCTGGCGGTACTGCGGCGGCTGCTGCGGGGCGGCCGGGCGGCGCTGCGGGCGTCGGCGCAGCGGGTCCTGGGCCGGGTCCAGGTACTGCACCTGCGTCTGGTCGTTGCGGTCGCGGGCGGCCCGCATCTGGGACTCCCACGGATGCGGCCCCTGGGGCTGCTGGGACTGCTGCGGGCCGGCCGGCGGCTCCCCCGGCGGTACCGGCGGCACCGGCGGCATCACCCGCGTCGGATCGGATTGCCGTCCGCCGGGGCCACCCGGTCCGGCGGGGGCACCGGGTCCGCCGGCGGCACCCGGTCCGGACACGCCCGTGGACGGCAGCACGCTGGTCGCCGCCGCCGGGTCGTACGTACCGGCACCCGGGTTGTACGTACCGGCACCCGGGCCGGACGGGAGCACCTGGGTCGGGTCGGCGTCGCCCCCGGTGGCCGGGCCGCCCTCGGCGCCCGTACCGGAGGCAGCGGCGGCCCCCGTACCGGGCACCGTCGCCGGCGCCGGATCCGGGGCGAGCAGCGCGGCGACGCCGAGCGCCGCCTCGGCCTGGGCCGGGCTGGCGTGCACGCCGATGCCGGCCGCGACGGTGCGCAGTGCACGGGCCAGGTTCTCGGCGCTGGGCCGCTCCTCCGGACGCTTGCTCAGACAGCGCTCCATCACCGTCCACAGCGGCTCCGGGACCGTACCGGGACGGCTCGGCTCCTCGCTGAGGTGCCGGTGGAGCACCTCCAGGGCGGTCGCGCCGGCGAACGGCGGACGGCCGGTGACCAGCTCGTACAGCAGGATGCCGGCGCCGTAGATGTCCACCGCGGAGGTCTGCGGACGGCCCTCGGCGGACTCCGGCGCCACATAGGCGGGCGTGCCGACGAACTCGTGCGTACGGGTCAGGCCCGGGGAGTCCGCCAGCCGCGCGATGCCGAAGTCGGTCAGCATCGGGTGCATCTCGCCGCTGCCGTCGGACCCGGCGAGCAGCACGTTCGCCGGCTTGAGGTCGCGGTGGACCACACCGTCGGCGTGGCTGGCGGCCAGCGCGTCGGCGATCTGGGCGGTGAGCAGGGCGGCCGCCACCGGGCTGAACGGGCCGTTGTCACGCAGATAGCGGTGCAGGTCGGGGCCGTCGATCAGGTCCATGACCAGCGCGAGCAGATCGCCCTCGACGACCAGGTCGCGGGTGCGGACGATGTTGGGGTGGGTGAGCCGCAGCAGGACGGAGCGCTCGCGCAGGAAGCGCATCACCACGTCCGCGTCGTGCGCCAGCTCCTCCTTGAGGACCTTGATCGCGACCGTCTCACCGGGCTCTCCGGCCACGGCGGCCTCGGCGCCCGCCGCCTCCCGCTGGCGGGCACGCCAGACGGTGCCCGTGGCGCCGCGTCCCAGCGGCTCCTCGAGCAGATACTTGCTGCCTACCGGCCGCACGTCATGCGCTCCCTGGTCGTGATCGATCTTTTGCCCCGGGCCCGCCGGGTCGGCTGGTCCGCCGGGTCGGCTGGTCCGCCGGGTCAGCTGGTCCGGCACCACGCGGCCGTCCGGCCCGAGGTCGTTCGTTTCCGCTCCGACCAAGGTCATCTCCGCGCGGCCCGTCCGATCCACTGTAGTGCCGAGGCACCGGCTCCTCGGCCCGGCGGCCCGGGACCGGCTGCCGGCGAACCGGGGCCCGGCACGTGGGGAAGACGCGCCTTCCGGACAGAAGGTTGCCCGCCCGCGCCCCGGCGACACCCCGGCGAGGTGTTCGGCGCCGAGTTCCGGCGGCATCCCCGTGACGAGCCGGGCGGCATCCCCGTCATGAGCCCGGCGGCATCCCGTATCGAGCCGGGCGGCATCCCGGTGACGACCGCCGCCGGCCCGGCGCGTGAACCTTCCGCACACCGCCCGCACCACCCGGTCGGGGCGATTCCGAGCTGATCACGACGGTCCGAATTCGCCCGGCCACCGCGCGCAACCAGGCACTTTTCCGTCCGTAGACGACCGATCAAGATCACTGAGTGACGGTCGGCGGGCGTGTTGTCAGTGGCAGGTGCGAGGATGCCTTCAGCACGAAGCGGTGGGGGCGCGGACTTCGTCGCGACGTGCGCCTGGGACTTGTACGTGCCGACGTGCTCGGGTTGGCCGGGGGGAGCAAGCGGCCCCCTGCCGATCCCGGCAGAAGGGACCGTTGACGGCGATGCAGATCCGGCTGACCGTCCTCGGGCCGCGCAGCGGCCCCGCCACACGGGCCTGCGACGTGCTCGTGACGGCCCCCGCCGGGACCGCACTGGCGGCCGTGGCCGGCTCCCTCGCCGCCTCCGTGGCGAGCACCGGCGCCGATGTCGGCGGCCCGGGCGGCGGCAGCGGCCCCGTCGTCCTCTACGCCGGGACCGAGCGCCTCGACCCCCAGCGCGCGGCGATCGGCGAACCCCCGCTGATCGACGGCGCGGTGCTCTCCCTCCAGGGCCCCGGCCCGGCCCCCGCCCACGGCCTCCCGCATGGCACCGCACGCCTCCGCGTCGTCTCCGGTCCCGACGCCGGCGGCGTCCACCTCCTGCACGGCGGCCAGATCCGCATCGGCCGCTCCGCCGACGCCGACGTCCCCCTCGACGACCCGGACGTCTCCCGGCTGCACTGCGCCGTCACGGTCGAGCCCGACGGCTCGGTGCACGTCACCGACCTGCACTCCACCAACGGCACCGCCATCGACGGCACCGGCCTCGACGACCGGCCCGCCCCGCTGCATCCCGGCGCCCTGCTGCGCATCGGCGAGTCCGCCCTCCGCCTCCAGCCCGCCCCCGCCGCCCCGGAACCGGTCCTGCACACCGCCTCCGACGGCGAAGGCCGGCTGCGCATCACCCCGGGCGCCGACGGCGGCTACGCACACACGACCCCGGACGGCGCCGCCGGCCCGCCCCCCGGGACCGCCGCGGCCTTCCCCGTACCGTCCCCGCGCACCCCGTCCGCCCAGGGTGCGACGACCCGACGGGACACCCCCCTGCGCGGCACCACCCCCGCCCGCCCCCCGGCTCCCGGCCGCGCTCGAGCAGGGGAGACCCCCCTCCCCGATACCGCCTCCTCCGGCTTCGGCTCCGGCTTCGGCTCCCCGCAGCACTCCGCCGCCTCAGCCCCGGGGGCCGCGGAGGCCCCGGAGGCCACCTCTCCGGATACCGCTTCCCCGGCCGGGGCCACCGCCCACGGCACGGGGCACGCCGCCAGGCAAGGCGTCGTCGGACCCGGCGGCGGGCCCGGCCTCGACCGCACCCTCGGAGACAGCCGGCGAGCAACCGGTTTCGCACCCGGCCTCCACGAAGCCCACCCCTACGCCCCACCGGCCGGTACGACCACGACGCACCCGACACACAGCGGACAACACCCCCTGGCCCCGCCCGACGACGTACGCGACCACAACGCCCCGCATACCCCACGCGCCCCACGCACCGATCACACCGCCCCCGCCGATCACACCGGCTCCTCCGCTCCCGCGGATCACGCCGATCGCACCGATCCCGCCGACCGCACCGACGAGGCGCGCCGAAAAGGCGGGCGCCGAGGGGGGATCGGCGCCTGGGCACGGCGGCTGACCGGCGGCAGGCCCACCCCGGAGCGGCCGTACGCGGACCGCACCCCGCCCCCCGCGGCCCACGAGCCGACCACCGCCGCCGCACCGTCCCCGTTCGGCACCCCTGAGGGCGGGCCGACCGCCTCTGCGCCCTCCGGGCCCCCCGCGGACGCGCGCTGGCCGGACGCCGCCGCGATCCTGCTCACCGCGCTCGGCCCCGGACCCCGGCTCTGGGAGCGCGGCCCGGAGCACCCCGACGCGCTGACGGTCCGCCTGGGAACGGCCGACCGGGCCGGTGGCCGGGCCGCCGAACCGGTCACCGTCGAGCTGCGCCGGGCAGGCTCGCTCGGCCTGGCCGGCCCCCGCGCCCGGCTCACCGGACTGGCCCGCTCCGCCATCGCCCAGCTCGCCGCCCTGCACTCCCCCGGCACCCTCGACATCGTCCTGATCAGCACGGACCGGGCACGCGGCACCGAGGAACGGGTGGCCGACTGGTCCTGGCTGGGCTGGCTTCCCCACACCCGCCCGGCCCGTGGCCAGGACTGCCGGCTGCTGCTCGCCTACGACAAGGAGCAGGCCACGGCCCGTACCACCGAACTGGTCCGGCGGCTGGACGACAGCCCCCTGGGCCCCGGCTGGGCGAGCGCCGACCGCTCCGAGGTCACCTCCGCCGCCACCCGCTACCAGGGCCCGTACACCCTGGTGATCGTGGACGGCGACCCCGACTCCTCCACGCTGCGCGAAACCACCGCCCGGCTCGCCGCCGGCGGCCCGGCAGCCGGTATCCACCTCCTGTGCCTGACGGAGACCCCGGCCGCCTCCCCCGCCTTCCCGCTGGCCGCGACCTACGAGGCGGCCCGCGCGGCCTCACCCGCCTTCGGGGAGTGCGGGGCGGTCGCGGTACTGAGCGGCGACGTCGCCACCGCCCTGCGTGTCGTCCAGCCCGGCTCCGGTCCGAACGGCACGGTCGCGACGGTGGACGCGGTCTCCGCCGCCTGGGCCGAGCGGTTCGCCCGGGCACTGGCGCCGCTGCGCGAGGCCGACCCGACCGCCACGGCCGGCCGTACGGTCCACCGCGCCGCCACCCCTCTGCCCGATTCCGCCCGGCTGCTGGACGAACTGGGCCTGGCCCGCGCCACCCCCGCGTCCCTGATGGCCCGTTGGGCCGCCGCACTGGACACCGGCCAGCCGGGCGCCGCCGCGGTACTCGGCGCCGGACCCCACGGCCCGCTGTGCGCCGACCTGGCCGCCGACGGCACCTCTCTCCTCCTGGAAGGCGCACCGGCCAGCGGCAAGACCGAACTCCTCCGCTCCCTGGCGGCCTCCCTGGCCGCCGCCGACCGGCCCGACCTGCTGTCCCTGGTGCTGGTGGACGGCGGCGGCAGTGAACGCGGCGAAGGCCTGCGGGTGTGCACGGACCTGCCGCATGTGACGACCTACCTCGCCGCCTCCGACCCGGTGCGGATGCGGGAGTTCGCCCAGGCGCTCTCCTCGGAACTGAAGCGCCGCGCCGAGGTACTGGCCGGCACTCCCTTCGCCGATTGGCGCGCCAAACACCTCCCGTCACCGCAGATCATCGCGCCACGCCGCTCCACCGAAAACGGTGACACAACGCAGGAACAAATCACTCTCCGTAATCGTTGCCGTAATAAGGAGGAGGCAGGCGGCACCACGGCCACCCCGTCAACAACCAGCACCCTCCGCCTCCGCCCACCCCAGCCCCGCACCCAACCCCAACACCAACCCGAACCCCAGCCCCAGGCCCAGCCCCAACACCCGCAGCCACAGCCGCAATCACATCCCGCACCCCCCACCCACCCCCACCCCACCTCCCCACACCCCCAGCCGACCCAGGACACCAACCCGTCCCCCATCCCCCCGAGCGCCCAGCACCACCACCCCCACACCCCCCATCCCCGGCCCGCCCCCACGGATCCAGCCACCCCCATGCCCCGCCTGTTCGTCCTGGTCGACGACTTCGACGCCCTGGTCGCCCCGGCACTCGGCAGCCCGGGCCGCCCCGCCGCCGGTTCGGTGGTACGCGCGCTGGAAGCCGTGGCACGGGATGGAGCGGCGCTCGGCGTCCACCTGATAGCCGCAACCGGCCATCCGGACCGTACGGCGGACACCGCGACCAGCGAACGGGCCGGCCTGCGCATCGAGTTGGGCACGTCGGCCACGACCACCGCCCCGTCCGAGCCGGCGCCGGCCGGACGCGGCCTGCTGCACCGCGCGGCGGACGGCTCCTCGACACCGTTCCAGGCAGGCCGGGTCACCGGCCGGATACCCCGTACGTCCACGCTGCGCCCGACGGTCGTCCCACTGGAGTGGCAGCGGATGGGCGATCCGCCGGCCCGGCGGCCCCTGCGCGAGCTGGGCAACGGCCCCACGGACCTGGCCCTACTGGCCAGCGCTCTGCAACGAGCCGCCCAGTCCTCGAACGCGTCGCCGCCCCCGCCACTGGTGTGAGCAACCACTTGTGAGCCACCACTGGTGTGGGCCGCCCCGGGTTTAGTCGAGTGGCAGTTCGCCGACGCGCTGGTCCCCGCTCATCTCTCCCGTCAGCTGGAATCCAAGCCCGAGGTAGAAGGCCTCGGGGCCGTCACTGCCCGGATGCCAACAGGCCGTCAGGCGGGTACCACCACGGCGGCGGATCTCGGCGGCGACCGCCTGGACCGCGAAGCGGCCATAGCCTCGGCCTTGTTCCCCGGCCGCCCGGTGCCGTCGCCGGCGAAGTCGATGTCGAGGAAAGCCATCAGGAAACCGACGAGTCGGTCGCGGTCGAAAATGAGCCGGGGCCAGGCGATCCCGGGATGCACGTACGCCTCGGCGAGGGACTTGACGACCGGAGCGACCAGGTGGTCTTGGTCGGGGCGCACCTTCAGGGCGATCGCGGCGTCGAAGTTGCCGGGGTGATCTTCTCCAAGCGGGGCGAGGTGGCCATGCGGGAAGCCTAGAGATGCAGGCCAGAAGAGCAAAGGTCTTTTCGGCTGCCCGTAACGGCCTGGTCACGAAAGGGGAGTTCGGGCCGGGGGTGGTATTGCGGGGGCGCGGGCGGCGCGTCAACCTGTCGCACACCGGGCGGAGCGACGAGGGGCTACGGGGATGGGTGGACGATTCGGCGGCAGGGGTGAACGGGCGGCGGCGCAGGGCAGGGGGGTCGGGCGGGCGGCTGTGGCGGTGGGGGTGGCCGCGGGGCTGGTGTTGGTGGTGGGGGCGTGTGGGGCTGGTGGGGGCGGCGGGGATGAGGGTAGGGGCGAGACGGGTGGTGGGGGGCGCGGGACCGCGCCGACTGTGCGGCTGCCGCAGCTGAGTGGGCAGAAGGTGCAGGTCACCGCGGTGTGGACCGGGGAGGAGCGGGAGAACTTCGGCAAGGTTCTGGATGAGTTCGAGAGGCGGACCGGGGCCGAGGTCGACTTCGTTCCCAGTGGTGATGACATGGCCGGGTTCGTGGGGTCGAAGATCGCTGGTGGCGGGCCGCCGGATGTGGCGATGCTCCAACAGGCGGGTGTGATTCGTGAGTTCGCGGACAAGGGGTGGCTGAAGCCGCTGGGGAAGGACGCGAAGGAGCAGCTGGGGAAGAATTACAGCGAGGGGTGGCAGGGGCTCGGGAGGTATAAGGGCACGGAGTACGGGGTCTTTTTCAAGGCCAGCAATAAGTCATTGGTCTGGTACAACACCAAGGCGTTCGAGGATGCGGGGGTCGGGGAGCCGAAGACCTGGAAGGAATTCATGAGGGCGGCGGAGACGGTCGCCGAGTCGGGGGTGGAGCCGGTTTCGGTGGGGGGTGCGGACGGCTGGACGCTGACCGACTGGTTCGAGAACGTGTACCTCTCGCAGGCGGGGCCGGAGATGTATGACCGCCTGGCCCGGCATGAGATCAAGTGGACCGATGGTTCGGTCGGGCGGGCGTTGACTACGTTGGGCGAGTTGTTCGGGCGTGCGGATCTGCTGGCGGGCGGGAATGCGGGGGCGTTGCAGACGGATTTCCCGACGTCGGTGACGCGGACGTTCAGCGGGGGTGATGAGCCCGCGGCCGCGATGGTGTCGTCGGCGGATTTCGCGGCGGCGAATATCGCGCAGACCAGGGCCAGGGTGGGGGTGGAGGCGAAGGTCTTTCCTTTTCCCGCGGTGGGGGCCGAGTCTCCTGTGGTGACCAGTGGGGATGTGGCGGTGATTCTCCAAGACAACGAGGCGGCGCAGGCGCTGTTGACATTTCTGGCGTCGACGGATGCGGCGAAGATCTGGGCGCAGGCGGGCGGGTTCATCTCGCCGAACAAGGAGCTGGATCAGGCCGCTTATACCGATGGTGTGATGCGCGAGATCGCGCGGGCGCTGGTCGGGGCGGGTGATGACCTGCGCTTCGACATGTCGGATCAGGCTCCGGCGTCGTTCGGTGGCAAGCCGGGGCAGGGCGAGTTGAAGGGCCTGCAGGACTTCCTGAAGAACCCGAAGGACATCGCGAGGACGCAGGAGCGGTTGGAGCGGGACGCGGCCAGGGCGTTCGGGCGCTGAGCCCGAGCAGTCACTCCACGACTGCTCGGGTCACTCGTGACCACTAGGGCCGCTCACGGCCGCTACGACCGCTTGCGGCCAGTACGACTCCTAGCGGCCGCTATGGCCACTGCGGCCGCCAGGACTGCCAGGACCGCTGTTACGGAGACCGGGGGATCGTCATGATGAGTGTTGCGGAGACCAGTGTGGAGGGCCGGGGGAAGGGAATTCGTGGCGGCGGTCGTGCTGGACGCGGCGGTCGTGGCGGTCGTGCCGGGCGTGGCGGCCGGGGGTTCGGGGGGAAGTCGTGGCTGGTGGCGGTTTTCTTGTCGCCTGCGTTGGTGTTACTCGGGGCGCTGGTGGTCTATCCGATCGTTTTCTCCGTGTACCGGAGTCTGTTCGACGCATCGGGTAACAGCTTTGTGGGGCTGGGTAATTACGGGGAGCTGTTCTCGGATGACGCCATCCGGGCGGCGTTGCGGAACAATGTGGTGTGGGTGGTGGTGGCGCCGACGGTTTCGACGGCGCTGGGGTTGGTTTTCGCTGTGCTGACGGAGCGGATTCGCTGGGGTACCGCGTTCAAGCTGGTCGTCTTCATGCCGATGGCGATCTCGATGCTGGCGGCGGGAATCATCTTCCGGCTGGTGTACGACCAGGATCCGGAGCGTGGTGTGGCCAACGCGGTGTGGGTGTCGGTGCATGACACGTTCTCCGATCCGGCGCCGTTTCCGGGCGCCAGGCCGCGGCCGGGGTCGGATCTGCGGCCGTCGGGCGGGGGCGGGTTCACCACGCGGTCGGCCGTACGGGCGGGGACGCCGGCGAGTCTGCCACTGGTGGCGGCGCGGCGGGACGATGTCCGGGGTGCGCGCCCGGCGGTGCTGGCCGGGCCGCGGGCGGGGATGGTCACCGGCACCGTATGGCGGGACTTCACCCGTGGCGGCGGGGGTCGGCCGAATGTGCTCGACCGCGGGGAGAAGGCGCTGGCCGGGGTGGTGGTCGAGGCGGTGAAGGGCGGTGTGGTGGTCGCCTCGGGGACGACGGCGGCGGACGGGACGTTCGCGCTGCCCGCGGCGAAGGCGGAGGGGGCTCGGCTGCGGTTGCCCGGGACGAACTTCGCGGCGGCGTACCGGGGTGTGGAGTGGCTGGGGCCGGCGTTGGTCACCCCGGCCATCATCGGCTCGTATGTGTGGATGTGGGCGGGTTTCGCGATGGTGCTGATCGCGGCGGGTCTGGCGGGGGTGCCACGGGAGTTGCTGGAGGCGGCGCGGGTGGACGGTGCCGGTGAGTGGCAGGTCTTCCGCCGGATCACGGTGCCGCTGCTGGCGCCGGTTCTGGTGGTGGTGCTGGTCACGCTGATGATCAATGTGCTGAAGATCTTCGATCTGGTCTACATCATCGCGCCGGGTTCCAGTCTCCGGTCGGCGAATGTGCTGGCTCTTCAGCTGTTCCAGTCGTCGTTCGGTACGGATGTCGACGAGGGGCTGGGCAGTGCGATCGCGGTGTTCCTGCTGTTGCTGGTGATGCCGGTGATGTACGTCAATCTCCGGCGTATACGGAAGGAGCGTCGCCCATGACCTCGCCCACGACCTCGTTGGCGGCGCGGATCGCGGCACGGGCCGGTGGCGGTGCGGTGCGGGTGTTCCTGGTGCTGGTCGCGCTGTTCTGGCTGATGCCGTCGGTGGGGCTGCTGCTGTCGTCGCTGCGGAGTCCGGAGCGGATCGCCGAGTCCGGCTGGTGGCGGGTCTTCACGGAGCCGGCGCAGATCACCCTCGACAACTACGGCCAGTTGCTGTCGAACGGGAAGGTGATGGGTTCGCTGCTGACCACGGCGGAGATCACGGTGCCGGCGACGGTGCTGGTGGTGGTGATCGGGTCGCTGGCGGGCTACGCGTTCGCGTGGCTGGACTTTCCGGGCCGGGACGTCTGGTTCCTCGTGGTGGTGGGGCTGTTGGTGGTGCCGGTGCAGGTGGCGCTGATTCCGGTGGCGAAGCTGTTCGGGGCGGTCGGGCTGTTCGAGACAACGGCGGGGGTGGTGCTGTTCCATACGGCGTTCGGGCTGCCGTTCGCGGTGTTCCTGCTGCGGAACTTCTTCGCGGAGATCCCGCGGGAACTGCTGGAGGCGGCCCGGCTGGACGGGGCGGGTGAACTGCGGTTGTTCACCCGGGTGGTGATGCCGTTGGGCGGACCGGCGATCGCCTCGCTGGGGATCTTCCAGTTTCTGTGGGTGTGGAACGACATGCTGGTCGCGTTGATCTTCGCGGACAGCGGCAGCCCACCGGTCACCGTCGCGTTGCAGCAGGAGGTGCGGCAGTTCGGGAACAACATCGATGTGCTGGCGCCGGGCGCGTTTCTGTCGATGGTGGTGCCGCTGGTCGTGTTCTTCGCGTTCCAGCGGCAGTTCGTGTCGGGGGTGATGGCGGGCGCGGTGAAGTGAGGCCTGGGCCGCGTCCCCGTCTGCCTCCCCGCGGTGGCGGTCACGTCACCGTGGTACCTGCCCCACCAGCACGAACGCGTTGGACCGCAGCAGCATTCCGGCGGGGCGGGGCAGCGGCGAGGAGTAGGCGCGCCGGACGAGCAGGCCGGCGGATTCGGCGAAGGCGCGCAGCAGGGTGAAGTCCGTGAAGCGGACGGGGGTGGGGCCGGCGCGGTGCCCGGCCTCCTGCGGGGTGATCAGCAGGACGCCGCCGCCCGGCCGTACGTAGGGGACGTACGCCCGTAGCAGGCCTTCGACCTGCTCGTCGTCGAGGTGTTCCAGGACGTGTGCGGTGAGCAGGGCGTCGAAGGTGCCTGGCCGGGCGTGCGGTCCGGCGAGGAAGGCGTCGGGGGTGTAGGCGGTGAGGCCGCGGGCCCGGCAGTGGGCCACGGACTGCGGGTCGTGGTCCACGCCGACGCTTCCGGGTGCGCAGCCGGCCAGGGCGTCACCGTCGCCGCAGCCGATTTCCAGGACGCGTCCGGCGCCGATGCGGCGCAGTTGGCGGCGGTAGGGGGTGCGGGTGGGCAGCAGCCGGGCCGGGCCGGTGCGGCGTGTCCGGTCGGCGGGGAGCCGGACGGTGGAGGCGGCGGGTGCGGTGCCGGTGGGGCAGGCGGCCGTGGTGGTCCGCGAGTCGCCGCCGGGTGGCCGGGCATCGGGGCTGCCGGTGGCGGCGGAGCTGTCGGTTCGGCCGGACATCGGACGCGGTCACCTTCCCTGTTTCCCTGTGTTTCGCCGTTGCGTAGCGGCTGTCGGCCGGCGGGTATCGGCTCGGCTGCCGACACACGACATGCGTATCGGTATGCGTATCGGTATGCGTATCGGTATGCGATTCGGTGGTGCGGTACGTATCCGTTGTGCGGCACGTATCCGTGGTGCGCACCGAGCGTAATCATGCCGGTTACGTTCTGTCGACGACGGGCTCACCCTTTCAGCGCAGCCGCGGTGACTGTGCCGCCGATGGGCGAGTTGAAGGGACCGGTCTTGTGCATCGCCGTCTCCGAGGGGCGCGACCTGATCCCCGGCCCACGGAGGAGGGTGCGTGGCCGGGGCCGGTCCGGTACATCGTCTGTTCGGAAAGGCTTGGCCGCGTATGAAGCCTCGGCTCACCGTCGTCGTCCCGGTCCATCGCAGCGAGGGGTCCGCGCGGAATGTGGAGGAGTGCCTGGAGTCGGTGGCGGCGCAGACGCTGACCGCGCTGGACGTGGTGATGGTGGACAGCGGTCCCGCGACGGGTCCCGGGCCCGCCGAGGGCACCGCGGCGGCGGCCGCGCACCGGTTCGCCGAGCGGGACCCCCGGTTCCGGATCGTCCACCACCCGGAGGGCGGCCAGAACGCCGGCCCGGATACCGGCCCGGCCCCCGGCTGCGGCGCGCTGCGCAACACCGGTGCCCGGCACGCCTATCCGCACACCGGCTATCTGGCGTTCCTCGACGTGGACGACGTGCTGCTGCCGCGGGCATACGGCGATCTCGTCGGTCTGCTGGAGGCGTCCGGTTCGGATCTGGCGACCGGCAACGTCTACCGGCTCGGTGCGGCCGGCCGCAGCCAGTCCGTGCACCATCCGGCGACGTACGGGACCACGCTGCGCACCCATGTCACCGAGGACCTGACGCTGCTGTCGGACGGCTTCGCCCGGAACAAGGTCTTCCGTCGCGCGTTCTGGGACCGGCACGAACTCGCTTTCCCGGAGGGCGGGTTCTGTGGCGACGAGGCGGTGACGCTGCCCGCGCACTTCCTCGCCAGGACGGTCGATGTGCTGCATGAACACGTCTGTTACTGGCGGCTGCCGGAGGAGCCGGACCGGCGCCGGCGTACCGACGCCCAGGGGATGCGGGACCGGTTCGCGGCGGTGGCCGGGGTCCGCCGCTTCCTCGGCGACCCGGCCCGTCCCCACCTGAACGTCTACCAGTACGACTACGACCGGGCGCAGCTGACCGGGGGGCTGCTCGACCTGGTCGAGGGGCTGCCGGCCGCCGCGCCGGAGGCCCGGACCGCGTTTCTGGACTGCGCCCGCGGCCTTCTCTCCTCCGTCGATCCCCGGCTGTTCCGTACGCTCCCGGTGGAGCTGCGGATGCGCTGGTATCTGGTGCGGGCCGGGCGGATGGCCGATCTGCTGACGCTGCTGGGGCATGAGGCGCGTAATCCGGCGGGGTTCACCGTCGCGGGGCCGCCGCTGCGCAAGCGGGCGGTGCTGCCGCTCAGTCCGTCGCCGGCGCTGCCGTCGCGGGTGCTGCGGCTGGAGCGGGCCGATTTCCCGGTACGGGCCAGGGTACTGGAGGCGGTGTGGCGGGACGGGGCGCTGACACTCCGGGGCTATGCGTACATCCGTAACCTGCCCGCCGCGCACCGGCACAGCTACGTGCGGACGCTGGTGCTGTCGTGCGGCCGGCGCCGGATCCTGCTGCCGCTGCGGCCGGTGGTGCTGCCGGAGGCGACCGCCTGGTCGGGTCAGGAGCTGCACTGTTACGACTGGTCGGGCTTCGAGGTGCGGCTGGACGCGGCGCGGCTGCGCAGGGCGGGGCGCTGGGAGGGCGGCGACTGGTCGGTGGGGGTGGTGCTGGCTTCGGCGGGTGTGGTGCGGGCCGGGGCGCTGAGTGCGGCGGAGACCGGTTCGGGGGCCGCGCCGTTGGCGTACGAGGTGTCGGGGAAGGGCGCGGAGGACGGGGCGGTGCGGATCACGCCGTGGTATCCGGAGGGGCGGCTGCGGCTGTCGGTGTCCCGGGGCGCCTGCCGGCTGGCCGGGCAGCGTGCGGTGGCGGCGGGCGTGCTGGAGGTGTCGGTTGCCGCGCCGGGGGCGGCACCGACGGCTCTGCGGCTGACGCATCGGGGGACGGGCACGGTGGTGTCGATCCCGGTGGACGGTCCTGCGGAAGGTCCTGCGGAAGGGACGGCGGCGGAGAGGCCTGCGCAGACGGCCGCGCCGACGGCCGCGCAGGCAGCAGCCGCGCAGACGGCCGCGGGAACCGCGGTGGGCACTCCGGCGGCTGCTCCGGTGCGGGGTGGTGCGGTGTGGCGTGCGGTGCGGCGTCCGGAGGAGGTTCCGACGGCGGCAGCGGCAGCGGCAGCGACGACAGCAGCGGCATCGGACGATCCGGCACGGGCAACAGCAGCGGCAGAAAAAGCAGACGCGGCAAGCGCGACAGACGCGACAGACGCGCCAGATACGGCAGACACCACACACCCATCGGAAAGGGCGGATACCGAGAACACATCGGATACGCCACAAACGGCGAAAACCCCCACCAAACCGGCGGAAGCGACAGCGGGCACCCCCAACACCCCCAACACCTCCAGCCCCCACCCCCACCCCCTGACCTTCCGTATCCGCCTGGACGCCCTGGTCGCGGCCCGCCCCGACCGGGACGGCGCCCCGTCGGCGATCCCGCCGGTGCTCGGCGAGAGCTGGGGCGCGGAGCTGGTGCTGCCGGGCGGGCGGACCGACCCGATCGCCTGCAGTCCGGTGCTGGCACCGGTGCCGTATCCGCTGTCGCACGGGCGTGAGCTGGTCGTGGCGGCCTCCGCGGACGGGTACCTGGTGCTGCACGACCGTACGCCGCAGCCGTATCTGGACCGGGTGCTGTGGCGGGCGGACGGCACCCTGCTGGTGGCGGGCCGGCTGCCGGACGCCGCGCCGCACGCCACGGAGCTGGTCCTCAAGCACTCCGCGCACGCCGCGGAGCTGGCCTTCGCCACCACGCACGACGGTGCCCGGTTCCATGGCGCGCTGCCGCTGGGGGCGCTGCCGTCGCTGGCCGGGCCGGTGCCGCTGCGGGAGGGCCGGTGGACGCTGCATCTGCGGGAGCGGGGGGTGCCGGGCTCTGCCCTGGACGCCCCGGTCCGGGTCGCGCCGTCGGTGCTGGACGGGCTGCCGGCGTCCCGTACGGCGCACGGCAAACCGCTCGTCCTCGACCGGCACCGGCACGACGAGGCGCTGGTGACGGCGGGGCCCGCGGTGCCGGCCGGGGACCGCGGCCCGTACCGCCGCCGGCTGCTGCGCGAGCAGCACTATCCGCTGCACCGTTCGCGTCCGCTGCGCGACACCGTGCTGTACAGCAGCTTCGGGGGCCGGGCGTACGGGGATTCGCCGCGCGCGGTGCACGAGGAGCTGGTGCGGCGGGGCATGGCGGCGGAGCATCTGTGGGCGGTGCGCGACGCGCAGACCGCGGTGCCGGACACGGCCCGTGCCGTGGTGGTGGGCAGCGCGGAGTGGCACGGGGCGCTGGCGCACAGCCGGTGGGTGGTGACCAACACCCATCTGCCGCCGTGGTTCACCCGGCGGGGTGGCCAGCGCATCATCCAGACCTGGCACGGCACGCCGCTGAAGCGGATCGGTGCCGACCTGGCGGGGACGCTCTGCGCGGGGCTGGCGCATCTGGCGCCGCGGCCGCGGGTGAGCCGGCAGTGGAGCGTGCTGCTGTCGCCGAACGCGCACAGCACGCCGGTGCTGCGGTCGGCGCTGGGCTACTCGGGGCGGCTGCTGGAGAGCGGGCTGCCGCGGACCGATGTGCTGTTCGCCCCGGACCGCGAGGCGAGGGCGGCGGCAGTGCGGGAGCGGCTGGGGATCGGGCGGGGGAAGACGGTGGTGCTGTACGCGCCGACGCCGCGCGACGATCTGGCGTACGACGCGCGGCATCACCGGCTGCACCTGCCGCTGGATCTGGATCTGGCGCGGCGGGAGCTGGACGGTGACCATGTGCTGCTGGTGCGGGGCCATCCGCTGGTCGCGGACCGGCTGCCGGCCCACCACGCGCCGTTCGCGCTGGACGTGTCGGCGTACCCCGACGCCGCCGAGCTGCTGCTGGCGGCGGACGTGCTGGTCACCGACTACTCGTCGCTGGCCGCCGACTTCGCGAACACCGGCCGCCCGATGCTGTTCCTCACCCCTGATCTGCCGCACTACCGCGACACCCTGCGCGGCTTCACACTGGACTTCGAGGCCCGGGTACCGGGCCCGCTGCTGGCTTCGACGGGTGAACTGGTCGATGCGCTGGGCGACTTGGCGGCGGTCGTGGAGGCGAGCGCGGAGGCGTACGCGGACTTCCGGGAGGCGTTCTGCCACTGGGACGACGGCAAGGCGGCGGGCCGGGTCGCGGACCTGATGGAGCGGTGAGCCCACGGCCGGGCGGTCGATGCGGACCGGTGCGCACACCGCGGCCCTGATGTGCAAACCGGTCGCAGCCGGGCCCCGGTGTGCGAACCGGCCGCAGTGGGGCCCTGGTGCGCGAACCGGTCACAGCGCGGTCCCGGTGTGCGGACCGGCATCGCACCCCACTAGCGTCGCTACCGCATGTACGGGCGCCCGGGGGCTCCGTAGACTCGGGCCCGGCTTCCGTCCGATCCCCTGAGACGGCAGTGAGGCGGAAGACCGGAGTGTGGAGTGCAACCGCACGACGGGGTTTCGGTATCCGGTCCATCGGATAGGGGTACGGACCCCGCTCGCGCCAGCTGGTGCTGTCGACAACGAAATGTAGATGTAGTGACTGTGAACGAAGCCCACGAGCCGCCGCCTGGGCCCGCCATCACGCCGTCCGCGCAGGTCAGCATCGTCATCATCGCGTTCAACGATGCCGTCCACGTCGGCGACGCGGTGCGCTCGGCGCTCGCGCAGGAGACTCCCGGGGCGGCGGTCGCCGAAGTGATCGCGGTGAACGACGCCTCCACGGACGGCACCGGCGCCACTCTGGACGCTCTGGCCCGTACCGAGCCGCGGCTGCGGGTGATCCACCGCGACGAGAACAGCGGGGGCTGCGGTACGCCGCGCAACGACGGGCTGCGCGCCGCCACCGGCCGCTTCGTGATGTTCCTGGACAGTGACGACGTGCTGCCGCCGGGCGCGGTGCGGGCGCTGCTGGGCGCCGCGCTGGTGCACGACGCGCCGGTCGCGGCCGGTGCCTGTGTGCGCCGGGAGCTGCCCGCGCACCGCGATGTGCCGTGGCAGCCGGAGCTCTACGCGGAGCCGGCGGTGTACGACTCCCCGGAGGCGATCGCCGCGCTGCTCCGTGACACGCTCTGCGTCAACAAGCTCTACGAGCGGTCGTTCCTGGTCAAACACGACATCTCCTTCCCCGATGGCCGGTACACCTACGAGGACTTCGTCTTCACCGCCCAGGTGCTGGCCGCCGCACCGCGCATCGTGACGGTCCCCGACAGCGTCTACATCTGGCATGTGCGCCGGTCGGCCGCGAAGCAGTCGATCTCGCTGGACCGCAAGGACGTCGCCAACTGGCAGGCGCGGATCGAGGCGCACCGGGCCAGTGTGCGGATCTTCCTGGAGGCCGGGCAGCAGGCGCTGGCGGACGCGGCGGCCACCAAGTTCCTGGATCACGATCTGCGGATGTACGTCCGTGAGCTGCACACCCGGAGTGCCGACTACCGGGCCGAGTGGTGGCGGCTGACCCGTGAGTACCTGGCCGGTTTCGACGAGGCGGCGGTGCGGGCTGCGGGTGCCCCGGGGCGCTGGGCGGCCCGGGTCGTGCTGGCCTCGCCCGCGCCGCGCGATCTGGACCGCCTCACGCAGCTGGCGGCCCGGCCCGCCCGGCTGCTGCCGCCGTACGCCGAGGCCGAGGGCCGCGCGGTGTGGTCCGCCGACCTGCCCGGGGTGGAGCTGGAGGGCCTGGACGCGGGGCCGCTGTCCCGGCTTCCGGTGACCGTCGACGCGGAGCCGGCGGTGGGAACCCGCGGCGCGCTGCGGCTGCGGCTGCACGACCTGTACGGGCGGCTGGCCGCGGCCGGGCCGGAGAGCATCGACGTCGAGCTGCGGCGACGCCGTGACGACCGGCGGGGCCCGGTGCACACCGCGGCGCTGACGCCCGTGCCGGCCGGGTCCGGCCCGGCGGTCTGCTGGACCGCCGAGGTGATCCTGGACATAGCTGCGCTGGCCGCGCCCGGCAGCGGGCCGGCCGATCCCGAGGCCTGGGACGTGACGGTCCGGATCGGTTTCGCCGACGGGTCCGGCATCCGGACGGCGCCCCGGGCCGTGGGGCCGGGCCTGGGCCGCCGGGTCCTGCCCAGCCGGCAGCACGCCGTGCTCCTCGTCCAGCCCTACGCGACGACCGGCGGCGCGCTGGCCCTGCGGGTCGCGGCCGGTCTGCGCAGTCTGTGGCGGATCGCCGCCCGCCGGCTGCGCCGCTGAAACCGCGGGAGGCCGATCGACGTCTGTACCGACTGTCCGACCCCGAACCTAGGATGGGCGCATGTCTTACTTGATCACGGGCGGTGCCGGCTATATCGGCGCGCATGTCGTACGGGCCCTGCGGCAGGCAGGCGAGCAGGTCGTGGTGCTCGACGACCTGACGACGGGTGTGCCCGCCCGGGTCCCCGAGGGCGTGCCGCTGATCGTCGGCTCGACGCTGAACCGCACCCTGCTCGACGAGGTCATCGCCGGGCACGGCGTCACGGACGTGGTGCACCTGGCCGCGAAGAAGCAGGTCGGCGAGTCCGTCGAGATGCCGCTGCGGTACTACCGGGAGAATGTGCACGGCCTGCAGACGCTGCTGGAGGCGATGGTCGCGGGCGGAGTCGGCCGGCTGGTGTTCTCGTCCTCGGCCGCGGTGTACGGCATGCCGGACGTCGACCTGGTCACCGAGGACACGCCGTGCACGCCAATCAACCCGTACGGCGAGACCAAGCTCATCGGCGAGTGGATGTCCCGTGCGGCCGGCCGGGCGCACGGCATCTCCACCGCCTGCCTGCGCTACTTCAACGTGGCCGGCGCGGCCGCCCCGGAGCTCGCCGACACCGGGGTGTTCAACATCGTGCCGATGGTGTTCGAGCGGCTCACCCAGGACGCCGCCCCGCGGATCTTCGGCGATGACTACGACACCCCCGACGGCACCTGCATCCGCGACTACATCCACGTCGCCGACTTGGCGGACGCGCATGTGGCCGCGGCCCGCAAGCTCGCCGAGCCGGGCCCGGTGCGCGATCTGACCCTGAACATCGGCCGTGGCGAGGGCGTCTCCGTACGCGAGATGATCGAGCTGATCACGGAGATCACCGGCCATCAGGGCGTGGTCCCCGAGGTGACTCCGCGCCGCGCCGGTGACCCGGCCCGGGTGGTCGCGTCCGCCGGGCGGATCGCCGCCGAGCTGGGCTGGAAGGCGCACCACGACGTCCGCGACATGATCACTTCGGCGTGGGCGGGCTGGCGGCACCACCACCCGCAGGGCTGAGGCGCCGCCTCTGGCGCGCCCGTGCCGGGCGGTGGCCGCCGCGCGCGGCCGCTGCCCGGCACCGCTGTGCGGAAGCGCACTGGTTCAGAGCGTCAGGGTGAGCGGGTGCGAAGTCCGGCCGGACGCCTCGTCGATCTCGCCGTGCGCTTTCGTCAGCAGCTTTCTGGCCAGTTCGTCCAGCGCTCTGGCTCCGGCGACCTCCTCGCCGACCCTCGGCTGATTGCCGTCGGCCGGATGGCGGCTGGCGTATCCGCGTGCCCGCACCTCGGTTCCGTCCCGGAGCCGGAGGAGCGCGGCGGCGCGGGTGTGCTGGTCGTCCTCCTCGAATTCCAGCTCGACATGCCATCCCACGGCGGTTTTCCACATCGCCATCACCTCCGGAATCCGCTGTTACCAGGATGCGCCCGCCGCCCGGTCGGCGCACGGGTTGCCGGGATCACCCGGGCGGCCCGCGGCAATCCCCCGAATGCCCCACACACCAGTCCGACAAAACGGACTATTAGCACATTAGCGTGGGGTGGACGTTCGCTCAGTGCCGAGTGGGGAGGAGTGGAGTGCCGGTGGCACCGACGCCCGCCACCCCGCCCGAGGCGGTCCGGCCCCCGGAGGCGGCCGCCAGGGGCCGGACCCTCCCCGGCGGGGAACGCCGGGCAGGCGCGCGCGGCGCCCTCCGGCGGCCGGCCGCGCCCGGACTGGCGGCCGCGCTGTCCATGGGGGCGTACTGCCTGGCCCTGGCCGCCTACGGCAGCTACCCGTTCGGTCCGCGCTCCCGCGCCGTCAACGACCTGGGCAACCAGTTCGTACCGTTCCACGCCCGGCTGTGGGACCTGATACACGGCACCACGAGCGGGGACCTGTTCTTCAACTGGGGCAGCGGCTACGGGGTGCCGTTCCTCGCGGACTTCGTCACGTATCTGATGAACCCGTTCTCCTGGCTGGTGGGGCTCTTCCCCCGGGAGCTGGCCGACTTCCCGGTCTTCCTGGTCACCCTGCTCAGCATCGGGCTCGGCGCCGCGCTGATGACCGTCTTCCTCGGGCGGCTGCACCCCGGCTCCGGATGGCTGCGGGCGCTGCTGTCGACGGGGTACGGGCTGTGCTCCTGGGTGCTGAACGACGGCTTCGCCGATCCGATGTGGATGTGGGGGCTGGTGTCGCTGCCGATGCTCGGGATCGCCGCGGACTGGTGCCTGCGGCGCACCCGCTGGGTGCCGGGCGTGCTGCTGGTGGCCCTCGCCTGGGCGGGCAACTTCTACACGGCGGCGATGGCGACGCTGGCGATGGCGCTGGTCCTCGGGGTGCGGCTGCTGACGGCCGGCGGGACGTCCGGCACCGGCCCCGGGGACCGGCTGCGGGTGCTGGCGCGGGCCGGGTCGATGACGGCGGTCGGCATCCTGCTGGTGGCGCCCGTCCTGACCGTCAGCCTGGCGGCGGCCCGGGCGGCCCAGCCGGCGCCCCCGGCCGCCTACCGCGAGCGGCCTTCGGTGCTGTACCAGGCGGCGCAGCTGCTGCCCGGCGGCCTCGGCGGGGAGCCCGCGCCCCATATCGGTGCCGGGGTGCTGGGGCTGCTGCTGGCCGCCGCCTTCCCGTTCGTCCGGGCGGTACCGCCACGGGTACGGACCGGCTGGTGCGTCCTGGCGGCGGGGGTGGCCGCCTCGTTCGTCTGGAAGCCGACGATCCTGCTGTGGCACGGCTTCGCGCTGCCCAACGGGAGCCCGTACCGTGCCGCGTTCGTCCTCGCCGGGATCCTGGTGATGATCTCCTGGCTGGCGCTGGCGCACCGTCCCCGGGTACCCGAACTGGCCGCGGGCGGGGCGCTGGTCGCCGTGCTGGCGTGGCTCTGCCGCGATCAGAGCGCGGTCGGCACCTCGACCTGGATCGTGGTGGCGGGGGGCGGCACCGCGACGCTCCTGGGGCTGATGGCGACGGCGGGCACGCGCGGCGCCCGGCCGCGGACGGACGTCACCGCCGCGCTGACCGGCGTCGTCCTGCTCACCTCGGCGTACTCGGCGTTCTCGGTGACGGCGGTACGCGGCAAGATCGCCTGGTTCCGGCCCAAGACCACCCTGACCGGGGCGTCCCTCGCCGCCCGGGAGGAGCTGGCGGCGCGCGACGACTGGCCGCGCTCGCGGACCGACCCCGGCCCGTACGAGTTCGCCGACAACGACCCGCTGCTGACCGGCGGCCAGGGCGGCTCGTACTACAGCAGCTATGTGCCCGCGGCCACCGCCCGCGCCCTGCGGGACCTGGGCGCGGGCTGGTACATGAGGGGCCGTCACACGCTCAGCCTCGAGGACCCGGCGGGCCGGGCGATCATGGGCGTCAGCAGCTACCAGGCGCCCGTGCCGCACGGCCGCGCCCCGTACACCCCGCACCGTGCCCGGCCCGCCCCGCTGCTGACCGTACGGCGGGAACTCCCCCGCGGCCCCGCCCCGGACACCGTCTTCGCCCGCCAGGAGCGGGTGCTGGGCGCCGCCGTCTACGAGGTGCCGGCGCCGGCCCTCACCGGCGGGTCGGCGGTCCGGGCGCCCGGCCGCGGCGGCTGGCTGCTGGCTCCGGGGCCGCGCCCGGGCGCCGCCCGGCCCGCCGCCGACGGCACCAGGGCCGACGACGCGCGGGCCGCCGGCTCCGGGGCCGTCTTCACCGCGCGGTGCACCCCGGGCCGCACCGTCGTCTGGTCCGCCCCCTGGTTCTCCGGAGAGGTCAGCGGCCTGGGCCGGCGCACCGAGGCGTTCGGGAGCCGGGACACCACCGCCAATCCGGTGCAGGTACTGGGCCGGGTGCCCGCCGACGGCACGGTCCGGGTGCGCTTCGCCGGGCCGGGCCGCCAGCTGCTGCCGGAACGCCCGCTCGGCTGTCTGTCGCGGCGCGACCTGGCGGCGGCGGTGGCCGCCCTGCGGGGACCGCGCGCGCTGTCCGCCGGCGGCCACGGGCTGACGGCCGTCCTGCCGCCGGGCAGTACGGGGCATGCGGTGCTGGCGGTCCCGGCCGTCCGGGGGTGGGGGTGCTCGGTGGACGGCGGGCCGCGCCGCGCCCCGTCCGCGTTCGCCGGGCTGCTGGCCGTTCCGCTGGGCTCCGGGGCCGGGCGGCTGTCGTGTACGTACGTCCCGCCGGGCCTGGGAACGGGGCTGGCGGCGAGCGGCGCGGCCGGGCTGGTGCCGGCGGCGGTCGTGCTCGGGGGGCGGCTGCGGCGCCGGGGCGGCCCGCGGCCCCGGCTTCACCCCACCGAGGAGCCCAGATGAAGCTCTCCGTCGTCGTGCCCTGCTACAACGAGGAGGCCGTGCTGAGCCGCTTCGACGACGCAGTCCGCGCGGCCCTGGACCGGCTCGCCGTCCCGTACGAGCTGTGTTACGTCGACGACGGCAGCTCCGACGGCACCCTGGCCCGGCTGCGCGGCCTCGCCCAGCAGCACCGCGGCACCACCCGCTACCTCTCCTTCAGCCGCAACTTCGGCAAGGAGGCCGCGATGCTGGCCGGCCTGCGGGCGGCGACCGGCGACGCGGTGATCCTCATGGACGCCGATCTGCAGCATCCGCCGGAGCTGATCGAGAAGATGCTCGACCTCTACCAGCTCGGCCACGACCAGGTCGTCGCCAAGCGCACCCGGCACGGTGACCGGCGGCTGCGGACCGCGCTCAGCCGGCTCTACTACCGGGCCGTCAACACCTGGGTGGACGTCGAACTCACCGACGGGGTGGGCGACTTCCGGCTGCTGTCGCGCAAGGCGGTGGACGCGCTGCTCGCCCTGCCGGAGTACAACCGCTTCTCCAAGGGGCTGTTCTCCTGGATCGGCTTCGACACCGTCACCTTCGACTACCGCAACGCCGCCCGGGAGGCCGGTGAGACGAAGTGGCGCCTCGGCTCGCTGGTCAACTACGGAATCGACGGGATGCTCTCCTTCAACTGCCGTCCGCTGCGGCTGGCGATCCACGCCGGGCTGGCCCTCGCCTCGCTCGCCGCGCTGTACGCCCTGTGGATCATCGGCGCGGCCGTCGTCGGCGGGGTCACCGCGCCCGGCTATGTGACGCTGGTGGCGATCATCGTGGGGCTGGGCGGGCTGCAGATGGTGATGCTCGGGCTGATCGGCGAGTACATCGGGCGGATCTATTACGAGGCGAAGCGGCGGCCGCACTTCCTGGTCAAGGAGAGCGGTCCGGTCAGGGAGGGCAGCCCGGCCGGGGAGGGCGACGCCGCCGCGCTCGGTCCGGCGACGGACGTGAGCGCGGCTCCGCGGACGCTGTGATGCCACGCTCCTGGGGACAGCTGGCGCGCTTCACCGCCGTCGGCGGGCTCAACACGCTGACGTTCTACGCCTGCTACCTGCCGCTGCACCGCCTGCTGCCGTACTTCGCGGCGTACACGGCCGCCTTCCTGACGAGCACCGTCGGCTCGTTCTTCCTCAACACCTTCTTCACCTACCGCACCCGCCCGACCTGGACGAAGTTCCTGCTGTTCCCGCTGACGCAGGTGACCAACTACACGGTGCAGAGCGCGGGCCTGGTGGCGCTGGTGAGCTGGCTGGGGATGAACACCACGGTGGCTCCGCTGGCGGCGGCGGGGTGCGCCATCCCGTTCACCTACCTCGTCTCCCGGCACATCCTGCTGCGCCCCGCGGCCCGGAGCGGCCCCTGAGGCCTCGGGCCTGGGCCTGGGCCTGGGCCTGAGCGTGGGCGTGGGTCTGGGCGTGGGCGTGGGCGTGGGTCTGGGCCTGGGGGCGCGGGCCCAGGGGCGTGCTCACTCCGCGCCGAGCGCCGCCGACACCGAGCCCGCCAGCGCGTCGAGGTAGCCCTCGGGCAGGTCGTCGCGGATGACCAGCAGCCGCCAGTACAGCGGCCCGGCCAGCAGGTCCAGGGCGAGCCGGGCGTCCACGTCCGGCGGCAGTTCACCGCGCGCCACCGCCCGGGCCACCACCGCGGCCGCGACGCCCTCCTGGCTGTCGTGCAGCGCGGTCCGCAGCGCGGCCGCCAGTTCGGGGCTGCGGGCCGCCTCCGCCAGCAGGTCCGGGAGGATCTGCGAGGCCATCGGATGCCGCAGCGCGCGGGCCGCGACCTCCAGCAGCATCCGTACGTCCCCGCGCAGCGAGCCGGTGTCGGGGGCCGGCAGCCCGGCCGCGGCCACCGCGGAGGTGACATCCAGCACCAGGTGCAGCTTGGAGCGCCAGCGCCGGTAGACGGCGGTCTTGCCGACGCCCGCCCGGCGCGCGATGCCCTCGATCGACATCCGGGCGAAGCCCACCGCGGCCAGCTCCTCGAAGACCGCGGCCCGGATCGCCTCGGTCTTGTCCGCGCGCAGGACGGCGGCGCCGGCCGGGGCCCGGCGCGCCGCCGCGGGGTCGTTCCCGTTGGTGCCGTTCTTGGTCATGCCAGGAGCCTACCGTCACGACGGAACGGTTGCGTTTCGACGTGAGCTCGCTCTAGTCTCGACGTCGCGACGATACGGACCCGTTCCGGCGTGGCGCGTTCCGATGCGGCCCGCTCCGGCGTGGCCCGTTCCGGCGTCGCCTCTGCCGTCAAGCGAAAGCGGCCCCATGTCCCATACCTCCCTCGCCCCCTCGGACCCGGCGTCCACCCGGGCCCCCGGCCCCGGCGCGGCGCCCGGCCCCGACCCGCGCGCCCTGGCCGAGCGCCATGGCCTCACGGTGAGCGGCGCCCGGCCCCCGCTGCCCGAGTACCTCCGCCTGCTGTGGCACCGCCGGCACTTCATCGCCGCGTTCGCCACCGCCCGGCTCACCGCGACCTACGCCACCGCCAAGCTCGGCCAGCTCTGGCAGGTGGTGACCCCGCTGCTCAACGCGGGCGTCTACTACTTGATCTTCGGCCTGCTGATCGGCACCCGGAAGCACGTCCCCGACTTCATCCCGTTCCTGGTCACCGGGGTCTTCATCTTCACCTTCACCCAGAACTCGGTCCTGACCGGCACCCGGGCGATCTCCGGCAACCTCGGCCTGGTCCGCGCGCTGCACTTCCCGCGCGCCTGCCTGCCGGTCTCGATCTGTCTGGCGCAGCTGCAGCAACTGCTGTTCTCCATAGGCGTGCTGATGCTCATCCTGCTGGGCTGCGGGCAGCTGCCGACCTGGTCGTGGCTGCTGGTCGTCCCGGCGCTGGCGCTGCAGTTCGTCTTCAACACCGGCCTGGCGATGATCATGGCCCGGCTGGGCAGCAGGACCCCGGACCTGGCGCAGCTGATGCCGTTCCTCACCCGCACGTGGATGTACGCGTCCGGCGTGATGTTCAGCATCGACGTGGTCCTCAAAGGGAAGGACGTCCCGGGGTTCGTGGCGGCCCTGCTCCACGCCAACCCGGCCGCGGTCTACATCGACCTGGTGCGCTTCGCACTGATCGACAGCTTCACGTCCCGCCAACTGCCGCCGCACATCTGGGCGTTCGCGGCGGGCTGGGCGCTGCTCGCCGGTGTCACCGGCTTTGTGTACTTCTGGAAGGCCGAGGAGCGGTACGGGCGTGGCTGAGCGAACGACGGGCATGGCCGGGCAGCACACGGGCGTGGCCGGGCAGGAGCGGGAGAACGGTGTCGCGGCGGTGCCGGGCGGGGGCCGGGTCCCCACGGTGATCGCGGATGATCTGCACATCGTCTACCGGGTCTACGGGGGCGGGGCCGGCAAGGGCAG
>NZ_BBUY01000006.1:0-608 GCF_001590865.1 Streptomyces sp. NBRC 110611 | reverse complement strand
TGCCACCGCGGCGCTGAACCGCATCATCCGGCGCAAGCCCGCCGGCGGTGTGCGGGAGGTGCACGCGGTCAAGGGTGTGTCCTTCACCGCTCACCGCGGCGAGTCCATCGGGCTGATCGGCTCCAACGGCTCGGGCAAGTCGACGCTGCTCAAGGCCGTCGCCGGGCTGCTCCCCGCCGAGCGGGGCCGGGTCTACACCCACGGCCAGCCGTCCCTGCTCGGCGTCAACGCCGCCCTGATGAACGACCTGACCGGCGAGAAGAACGTCGTTCTCGGCGGCCTGGCGATGGGCATGTCCCGCGAGCAGATCCGCGAGCGCTACGACGGCATCGTCGACTTCTCCGGCATCAACGAGAAGGGCGACTTCATCTCCCTGCCGATGCGGACGTACTCCTCCGGCATGGCGGCCCGGCTGCGGTTCTCCATCGCCGCGGCCAAGGACCACGACGTGCTGATGATCGACGAGGCCCTGGCCACCGGCGACCGCGCGTTCCAGAAACGCTCCGAGGCCCGGATCCGCGAACTGCGCAAGGAGGCCGGCACGGTCTTCCTGGTCAGCCACAACAACAAGTCCATCCGCGACACCTGCGACCGCGTCCTGTGGCTGG
>NZ_BBUY01000005.1 GCF_001590865.1 Streptomyces sp. NBRC 110611 | reverse complement strand
AGACGGACCAGTTCGACAGTGCGTACGTCGCGCCGGGCAGCCCGGCCGAGGAAGCCCTTGCGGCGGTGTGGGCCGAGGTGCTGGGCGTGGAGCGGGTCGGCGTGCACGACAACTTCTTCGAGCTGGGCGGCGACTCGATCCTGTCCATCCAGGCCGTCTCCCGGGCCCGTCAGGCCGGCCTGCGGCTCACCTCCAAGCTGATGTTCACCCATCAGACGGTGGCGGCCCTGGCCGGTGCGGTGGAGTGGGACGCGGAGCGCGGTGCCGGGGACGGCGGCGGCGCGGTGACCGGTGAGGTGGAACTCACCCCGATCCAGCGGTGGTTCTTCGACGGGCACGCCGACAACCCGGACCACTACGCGATGTCGGTCCACGTCGAGCTGGCGCCGGGCACCGACGCTGGACTGCTCGGCCGCGCCCTGGCCGCGGTGGCCGCGCACCACGATGCGCTGCGGATGCGCTACCGCCGCGAGGGCGGGCAGTGGGTGCAGGAGTACGGCGAGGGCCCGGCGAGCACCGATGCCCTGCTGGCCGTGCGGGAGTCGGCCGAGGCCGCGGAGGCCGCGGTCGCCGCCCAGCACGCGCTGGACCTGACCTCCGGCGCGCTGGTCAAGGGCGTCTACCTGCGCCCGGAGAGCGAGGGCGGTATGCCCCGGCTCTTCCTGGCCGTGCACCACATCGTCATGGACGGTGTCTCCTGGCGCGTGGTGCTGGAGGACCTGGCCACGGCGTACGCGCAGCTGGCCGAGGGCCGTACGGTGGATCTGGGCGCCAAGACCTCCAGCTACCAGCTGTGGGCGCGGCGCCTGGCCGACCACGTCCGCTCGGGCGCCCTGGACGGTGAACTCGCCTACTGGCAGGGCGTGGACGGGACCCGGGAGATCCCGCTCGACGGGGCGGAGCCGAACACCTACGGCGCCACCGAGATCGTCTCGGCGCACCTGGGCCGGGAGGAGACCGAGGCGCTGCTGCACCAGGTTCCGGCCGTCTTCCGCACCCAGATCAACGATGTGCTGCTGGCGGCGCTGGGCCGGGTGCTGGGCGACTGGGCGGGCGGTCCGGTGACCATCGCGCTGGAGGGCCACGGCCGCGAGGAGCTGTTCGACGATGTCGATCTGTCCCGCACCGTGGGGTGGTTCACCACCATCTACCCGGTGACCCTGGACGTGCCCGAGGGCGACTGGGCGCGTGCGCTGAAGTCCGTCAAGGGCAAGCTGCGCAAGCTGCCGGGCCGCGGTCTGGGCTACGGCGCGCTGCGCCACCTGTCCGGGCCCGACGGCGCCGGCCGGGCGCTGGCCGTCCAGGATCAGCCGCGGGTGAGCTTCAACTACCTGGGGCAGTGGGACGGCACCACCAGCGACGACGGGCTCATCCGGGGCCGGCTGGAGGGTCTGGGCCGGGACCAGGCGCCGGAGCAGGCCCGGCCGCATCTGATCGATGTGGTGGCGGCGGTGAGCGAGGGCGAGCTGCGGATCGACTGGATCCACTCGCCCGGCAGCCACCGCACGGCCACCGTCGAGCACCTCGCGGAGGGGCTCCTCGACGCCCTGCGGCAGATCGTCGACCGTACGCGGCGCGGACGCTGACCGTATGCCGGTCCCGCGGCCGCCGCGGCCGCGGGACCGGCAGCCCTTCCGCACCTCATTTCTCCCCACGCTTTCTTCTGCTGTCGCACATCTTCGAAAGGTTTTCCGACATGGCTCGCTACGTCCTGAGCGACGAGGAAAAGTCCCAGATCGAGAGGATCGCCGATGACTTCATCGCCGGCCATCCCGTCTGGGATCTGCACGCCTACGCGGACGAGGTACGCCTCGAGGCCGAGAACCTCCCGGTCGGACTG
Source organism: Streptomyces sp. NBRC 110611 (assembly GCF_001590865.1). GTDB lineage: Bacteria > Actinomycetota > Actinomycetes > Streptomycetales > Streptomycetaceae > Streptomyces. The sequence goes on along the minus strand of NZ_BBUY01000005.1, from coordinate 565,713 downwards.
CGGAAATTCCTGGTCGGCGCGCGCGCCGAGGAGGATGCCGTGATCCGGGTGGCCAACCTCCCGGTCAGCGACGACCTGGTGGCGACCCCGCCGAGCTGGCAGATAGCGGAGAAGGAGGGTGCGGCGCTGCGCGAGGAGCTGGTACTGCTGCTGGTCTCCTCCGTGCTCGGCGACCCGTTCGCCTGGGCCAACCAGCAGAACGGCCGCCTGGTCCACGACGTGTGCCCCTCCAAGGGCCAGGAGGCGTCGCTGACCAGCGCCAGCAGCGAGCAGCAGCTCACCCTGCACACCGAGGACGTCTTCCACACCTGCCGCGGCGACTACGTCGTGCTGATGTGCCTGCGCAACCTCGACCAGGTGGGCACGACCGTGGCGCGGGTGGACGCGGTGGAGTTCCCCGAGGACGTCCGGCAGGTACTCCACCAGAACCGCTTCCGCTTCTACCCGGACGACTCGCACGTCGAGGAGGCCATGCGGGACGGGGCCGGCCCGGTGGCGCTGGACGAGCGCGTGCACGAGGTGGCCTCGGTGCTCTTCGGCCCCGAGGACGATCCGTACCTGCGTATCGACGCGGACTTCACCAGCCCGCTGCCCGGTGACGCGGAGGCCGAGCGGGCCATGAACTTCGCGGCGGAGCAGCTGGCCGGCGCCACCGAGCGAGTCGTCCTGAACCCGGGCGAGGTGGCGTTCATCGACAACTACCGCGTCATCCACGGCCGGGACACCTTCACCCCGCGCTACGACGGCACGGACCGCTGGCTCAAGCGCACCAGCCTGATCCGTGACCTGCGCCGCACCTATGTGCACACCCGCCGGCGCTCCCGCGTCGTGGGCTGAGCCCTGTCGTCTCGTACCCGCCGCCGTAGTCAACCAAGGGAGCAGAAGCCGTGGCTCGTCCACAATCGGGTAAAGCCAGTTTCACCTTGCTGTGGACGAGCCAGACCTTCAGCGAGTTCGCCTACAGCACCTCGGTGATCGTGCTGCCGCTGCTCGTGCTGACGCTCACCAACTCGCCCTCGCAGGCCGGCATCATCGGCTTCGTCGACGCGGTGGCGATGTTCCTGGCCGGGCTGCCGGCCGGGGCGGTCGCCGACCGCTACGACCGCCGCACGATCATGCTCGGCTGCGAGGCCGCCCAGATCCTGGTCTTCGGATATCTGGCGCTGTCGCTGTGGACGGGTGCCCCGTCCCTGACCGCTCTGGTACTGCTGGCGCTGGTCAACGGCGCGGCCACGGCCATGATGCTGGCGGCCGGCGAGGCGCTGCTGCCGACGCTGGTCGGCGAGGAGAAGCTCTCCGGCGCGGTGTCACTCAACTCGGCCCGTACGTACGCCGGTCAGCTCGCCGGAACCTCGGCGGGCGGCTTCCTGCTCGCGCTGAAGAACGCCTTCCCGTTCGGGGCCGGCGCGCTGGCGCATCTGCTCAGCTTCGGCCTGCTGCTGTTCCTGCGTCCGCCCGCCGCACCGCCACGGGAGCCCTACAAGGGCAACCGGGGACGGGAGCTGAGCCAGGGAATCCGCTGGATCGCCCGGCACCCCTTCCTGCGGCTCACCCTGCTGTACGCGGTGGCGACCAACCTGTTCTTCGGCGTCATCTACTTCATCGTCATCGCCTCCGCGAAGACCAGCGGGATGAACTCCGGGCTGATCGGGGTGATGGCGGCCCTGCTCGGCGTGGGCGGGCTGCTGGGCGCGCTGGCGGCGCCCGCACTGCAGCGCGTCCTGACCGGGTCGCGCGCGGTCTTCGCCGTGCTGTGGGTGTTCGCGGTGCTCACCGTCGGCATCGCGCTGCTGCCCGGCGGGTATCTGCCCGGCGTCCTGCTCGGTGCCATCGCCTTCGCCGCACCGACCGCCAACGCGGCCATCACCACGTACCAGCTGCTGCTGACCCCGGACGCGCAGCGCGGGCGGGTGATGAGCGTGGCCAATGTCGTCAGCGGTGTGGGCGGGGCGGTCGCGCCGCTGGTCGGCGGAGTGCTCTTCGACCTCACCGGTCGCACGGCCGGGCTGCTCTCGTGCGCGGGTGTGGTCACCCTCCTCGCCCTCTCGGCGGTGCTCAGCCCCACCATGCGCGGCTTCACCCCGCCGGTGCCCCCTACTGCGGCCCCGCCCGTGACCCCGCCCGTGCCGGAGAGCGAGGCGCCCGAGGACGTGCCCGATGAATCGCCCTCCGCTTCCCCTGCCCGCCAACGGACCTGAAAAGAAATGGTGTTCACCATGGACCTCGGAAACCCTGATCTCTACACCACCGAAGACCGCTTCACCATGTGGCAGGAGTACGTCGCGAACGACGCCAAGATCTGGAGCGAGCCGGGCAGCTCACCCCATGGATTCTGGTCGCTCTTCTCGCACCAGGACGTCAGCGCCATGCTCTCTCCCAAAGCGCCCTTCACTTCCGAGCACGGCATGATGATCGGCTTCGACGCAGAGAAGCCGGACAACGCCGGTGGCCGTATGCTCGTGGTATCCGAAGGGAAATGGCACTCCACCCTCAAGCGGCTCATCGGTCCGTTCCTCTCCCGGCTGCGCGCCCCGGAACTGGAATCCGTGCTGCAGCGCGAGGTCAAGGAGATTGTCGAGCGGATGAAGGCCGAGGGCACCACCGACGTCGCCCTCGAAGTCGGGCCTCGGCTCCCGGCGGCGATTGTCTGCGAGGTCATCGGCGTTCCGCTCAGCGACCGGCCGCGGCTGATCGAACTGACCAACCACGCCTTCGGCGGAGAGGACAGTTCCTTCAACAAGATGACGTCCGGCGTGGCCCACTCGGAAATTCTCTTCTATTTCTTTGAATTGATCGAGGAGCGCGCGAAGAACCCGGGTGACGACCTCGTCAGCACACTGCTCACGGACGGCCGGCTGTCTGCTGACGATGTCCTCATCAACTGCAATAACGTACTGATCGGCGGCAACGAGACCACCCGGCATTCCATTACCGGCGCCTTCCACATCTTCCAGGCGTTCCCTGAGGTCCTCAACGCGCTCCGGGACGACCCCGAGCTGCTGGACACCGCCGTTGAGGAGGTCGTGCGCTGGACCTCACCGGCCATGCACGTACTGCGTGTCGCCACCGAGGACGTCACCATCGGCGGGCAGGACATCCGCAAGGGCGAGCCGGTCGTGGGCTGGCTGTCGGCCGCGAACCGTGACGCACGGCTCTTCCCGGAACCGCATGCGTTTCGTGCGGACCGCAAGCCCAACCGTCACCTGGGATTCGGAAATGGCCCGCACCATTGTCTGGGCGCGGCGCTGGCCCGTATCGAGCTGCGGGAACTTCTGCGGGAGCTCTCCCAGGAGGCCGAGGCGGTCCGGCTGAATAGCGACCCGAGGTGGATGCGCTCCAACTTGGTCCAGGGCTACCAGAGCCTGCCGGTCACCATGGAATGGCGCTGAGCGCATGCACGTTCAGGAGTGAGACCACCCTCACCCGCCATCGTGGAATCGCTCGGGTAAGATCATCGGCGATCGTACGGGGGCAGGGGGGATTGGGGTGCGGAATTGGTAGCCCTGGGACTGGCCGTCGAGGAGCTGGCGCGCATCCGCGTCATGAGCACGCTCGGCCTGGCAGCCGAGACGTATTTCGCCTGGCAGCGTTACACCGAGCCGCAGTCCGATGTGTTCACGGAGTGGCGTAAGAAGACCAGGAGTCGACTACGCCGGATGATGGCGGCGGGCACCGTGGTGAAAACCCCGCGACCGCTCATGGAGTCCGTGGACCCGGATTCGCAGCCCGCCCGGGATTTCTCGCCACGCGAGAAAGGCGAGCTCAGCGATGGCAACGCTTTCCAGGGCGCGGCGGTCCGGCCGTATTGGAAACGCATCGCCCTCAGCCTGGAAACGGAACGCACCGCGCGGGGACGGGACGTCCTGGAGAACGGGATGGAGGGTGTGCTGAACGCCCTTCATCCCGCGATCAGCTGGGAGGCGCCCGTGCTGCGCATCGCCGACGGCCACCCCGACCGCGAGGTCTCGCTGGGCGGCCGCCGGCTCACCCTCGTGCCCTCCCTCTTCGCCCAGCAACCGCTGGTCCTCGACTCCGCCCTGGGCCCCCAGGACTCCCTCCTGCTCGTCTACAACATCACCCCCGACCCGGCCGGTGCCGCGGCCCTCTGGCAGGACGAGCCCACCGACTCGGCGCTGCCCTCCCTGCTGGGGCGCACCCGCGCCGACGTCATGGAGTGCCTGCGGGAGACCGGCTCCACCGGGGAGATAGCCCGCCGGCTGAAGATCTCCAACCCCTCGGTGAGCCAGCACATCGGTGTACTGCGGCGCGCCGGGCTCGTCGCCACCGAGCGACGGAACAACGCCTCCGTCCACACCCTGACCCCACTGGGCGAAGCGGTGCTCGGCTAGAGAAAGGCCCCAGATCCCCATGCCCTCCATGCCCCCCAAGTCCGCCCATTCCCCCCAGACCCCCAAGACCCCCTGGCTCGTCGTACCCCGCCCCAACCCGTCCGCCGCCCGCCGTCTGGTCTGCTTCCCGCACGCCGGTGGCAGCGCGAGCTTCTTCCGCACCTGGGCGCAGCACCTCGACCCCACGGTCGAACTGCAGGTGGTGCAGTACCCGGGCCGGGAGAACCGGATAGCCGAGCCGTTGCTGGGCACCATGGACGAGGTGGCCTCCGCCGCCGCCCGGGCGCTGCGCGCCGACGGCCGGGAGACGATCCTCTTCGGCCACAGCATGGGTGCGGCGGTCGCGTACGAGGTCCTGCGCATCCTCGAGGCGGACCGGGCCTCGGCGGTCACCCGGTTGTGCGTCTCGGGCCGACGGCTCACCGGTCCTTCCGCGGACCGCGTGATCACCCCGCTCACCGACGACGAGCTGATCGCCTCGATGGGCGCGCTCGGCGGTACCCAGAGCGCCATCCTGGAGGACCCGGACATCCGCGCGATGGTCCTCCCGATCCTGCGCAACGACTACTTCCTCATCGACTCCTACCGGCCGGACCCCGCCGCCGCACCGGTCACCGCGGAGGTCGTCGCCCTGACCGGCGACGCCGATCCCCGGGTCACGGAGGCACAGATGAAGGAGTGGGCCCGGATCACCACCGGCCCCTTCGCCTGCCACACCTTCCCCGGCGGGCACTTCTACCTCGCGGAACACAGCGCGGCCCTGGCCCGGATCGCCACGGCTGACATCTGAGCGAGCCCACAGGGCAGCTGAACGGGCGGCCAGGTCAATTCCCCTCGCTGTTCCCCTTACTGTTCCCTTTGCTGTTCTCCTTGTTGTTCTCCTGGATGCCCAGTGAGGCGAAGTCGTAGTTGCCGTAAGCGTGGGAGGTGTACACATTGGTCAGCCGGGGGCTGCGCCAGGTGACGATCCGGTCGTATACCAAAGGCAGGTAGTAGGCCTCCTTCGTGACCGTGTGGTTGATCTGCTCGTAGAGCGCACTGGCCGCTTCCGGGCCGGTGGCCGGGGAGGCGGTGGCCGCGTCGAGCGCCACATCCACGGTCCGGTTCCTGACCTCGGGGAGGTTGACATTTCCGCTCGGCGGGATGGCTTTGCTGCTGACCAGCGGCTGCCAGAACGTCTGCCCGGTAGGGAAGTCGGCACCCCAGCGCGCTATGACGATGCCATATCCGTTCTTCTCCACGACCTTCGGTGAACCGGTGATCTCGACCGCGCGCAGCCTGTCGAATTTCTCGATCCGGGTGTCGATACCGGCCTTTCGCAGCGATCCCTGAAGGGATTCGGCAGCGTCCACCTCTTCCGGCACCTCGCGCACCGCGATCGTCGTGGCGAATCCGTCCGGGCGGCCGCAGGACCTCAACTCGTCCCTGGCCTTGGCCAGATCCGGCCCGCCGCCGTTCTTGCGCACGCCGTACGGGTCGAACGTGGCGTCCGAGCCCGGGAGCCCCGGCGGAAAGAGATTCGGCGCGATATCGCCGAGCGCGGACCCCCCGAGCGCGCTCTGCAGCATCTTGTGATCGGCCGCGTAGATGACGGCCCTACGGCAATGGACGTTGTCCATCGGCTTGACCGACTGCGGAAAAGCTGCGTAACGGACGGAACCGGTGAAGGGATGGTCGAGATTCTTCTTGAGGCCGGCATCCTCCATCGTTGTGGACCGGACGGACCGGCCCAGCCCCCGGGAGTCGAGCGCCAGGTCGAAGTGGCCCTGCGACAGCGCGAGGTCCGCAGCGTCCGGATCGCTGAAGAAGGTGACCTCGATCTTGTCCGGCAACGCTGTGCGGACGGGATCGGTGGCTTTCTTCCAATGGCGGTTGCGGACCAACTCCAGCTTTTTATTCGGCTCGTAGGTATGGAACCTGTACGGCCCACTGGAGAACGGGAGCCGGCCGTACTCCGCCCCTTTGTCCTTCGTCCGTTTCACCGGCGAGGCGGCGGTCATGGCCAGCAGCTGCTCGAATTCACTGTTGGGCTCGGGCAGTTGAAAGACGATGGTCCTGGAATTGGGTGTCTCGATTGCCTTCAGGCCCAGCTTGTCCCGGGACTCGTCCTTGTACGGACCGCGGTAGGTGTGGTTCGGATCGAGCGCCTGCTGGAGGTGGACCGGTCCCCCGGAAACGACGTCCTGCGCCCAGAGCCGCTCGATCCCGTACTTGATGTCCATGGAGGTGATGGGGGTGCCGTCCTCCCAGCTGACCCCCGCGCGCAGCGTGTAGGTGTACCTCTTGCCATCGCTGGAAATCGTGGCCGTGCTGGTGGCCAGATCCGGTGTGAGCTCGGCGCTCTTGGCGCCCGGGGCGGCTGCGTAGGTCACCAGTTGGCGGGTGTAGAAGCGGGCGAAGTTCCAGACGAATCCGTAGTAACTGCGCTGTGGATCCCAGGAATCGGCTTCCGTGCCGGCGAACTTCAGCGTTCCGCCAGTGGCGGTCGATGCGTTGACCACACCTTTGGCCGCTGCGTTGTACGCGGCGGCACCGGAGCTGCCCCCGGTGTCGTCGGGCCGGTCCGGCAGCCAGCTGAGAAGGGTGGGGACGCCGGCGACAAGGAGCACCCCCAACGACACCACCCCGATCCTGAACCACGAGGAGCCGTGGATGCCGGGTCTCCGGAGAAACCGGGCCCCGGCGCGGGTGGAGGTCGGCCGCGGGTTATCCGCGGACCCCGGGGATTCGCCGTCCGGGGCGCGCTCGTCGGCCTCCGCGTCGGCCTTCACGTCAGCCTTCGCGTCGGCCTTCACGTCAGCCTTCGCGGCGGGCTTCCCGGGCGGGAGCGGAGGGATGCCGGACGCAGGAGCTGGCGCCTCGGGCCGGGGCGGCGGCGTTTCGTGGCGCTCCGGGGCCGGGTCCTCGGGCGGAGGCGGCAGTCGCATGCGGTTGCGCGCCAGCGCGATCATCCCGCCCGCATTCCGGTTGCGTTGCTGCGGGAGCGGTCTGCTCTTGGCCGCCAGTACGGAGTGCAGATGCCGGAACAGCGTATGCATGTCCAGCAGGGGCGGACCGTCCGCGATGCCCTCGGCCAGGAGGGTGATCAATTCGCCGGTGAAGGCGGTGAACTCCTCGCCTGGAGGGGACAGGGCCGTTCGGGTCTCCGCGGAGGCCGCCAACACGGACGTGCCCTCGATGCGGGCGCGGTCGGCGACCTGATCGGTGCCGCTCATACCGCCCAGCAGCGCCCGGCCGCTGTAGCAGCAGTCCAGGATCACCACCTTGCGCCGGGCCCTGACCTGCGGATCGAGAACGGCCCGGCGCACCCACTCGTACGGCAGTGCACTGTAGATGCGCCGCTGGTCCGAACTGGGCAGCGCCAGAAACAGCTCGTCGCTGTACGGGTCGGTGAGCCCATGGCCCGCGTAGTAGACGACCAGCGTGTCGGTGGTCTGCAAGGCGACGCTGTGCAGGGTGTCGAGCACCACCTCGGCGCTCGCCGGCTGGGGCAGCACGACACAATGCGCATCCGGCAGGCCCCACAGCGTCTCGTCGGTGAACGTCCGCTTGAGCCCGGTCAGGTTGCGTTCGACGGCGGGCAGGTCTTCCAGGCTCTCGTAATCATGGACGCCGACGAGCAGCGCCCGCGAGGTGGCGGGGTCGGGTAAGGCTGCGGTCACCGCTGCTGATCCGCCCCTGTGCCGCCCGCCACCGCCGAGCCCCGTTCCTCGCCGTCGCCGTCGCCGTCCACGATGATGCCGACCCGCACTCTTGCGCCCCTCCCTGGGGGCCGCAGCCCGTATGGGGCCCCCAACAGGAGTGCCCATGCTAGCCACTTGCCCAGGTCGGAGGGAGCGATTGTCCTCGCCCGCCGGCAGGGGCGCGGGGTAGCGCACTGGCTCTCAGTGGCACCGCCGTGCTGCACAGGCCACACGCAAACACCCCCCTGGCCTGCGTTTCCGCAGTCCAGAGGGGTGTTACTGGCGGTAGCGGTGGGATTTGAACCCACGGAGGAGTTGCCCCCTCACGCGCTTTCGAGGCGCGCTCCTTCGGCCGCTCGGACACGCTACCGAGAGAGAGCTTAGCCCACGGGTGGCCATGCGCCGAAATCGGATTCCCGGGGCCTCCCGGGAGCCCCCGTTCAGCGGTCGCGGAAGAACGTGGTGAGCAGGCCCGCGCACGGGGCTTCGAGGACACCGGTGATGACCTCGGGGCGGTGATTGAGACGTCGGTCACGGACCACGTCCCAGAGGGAGCCGACGGCACCGGCCTTGGCGTCGCGGGCACCGTAGACCACCCGGTCCACCCGGGAGAGCACGATCGCGCCGGCGCACATCGTGCAGGGTTCGAGGGTGACGACGAGGGTGCAGCCGGTCAGCCGCCACTCGCCCGCCCGTCTCCCACCACCGCCCCCGCCGGAATCGCTGCGCGATGCTTCCTCTCTTAGGTTGCGGGCCGCCTCCCGCAGGGCGAGGACCTCGGCGTGTGCGGTCGGGTCGCCGGTGGCCTCGCGCTCGTTGTGGCCGGTCCCCAGGATCGTGCCGTCCGCGGACAGCACGACGGCACCCACCGGGACGTCGCCGGTCCCGGGGGCGCGGGTGGCCTCCTCCAGCGCCCGCCGCATCGGTGCGAGCCAGGGGTCGCGGAGAGGGTCGGGCAAGGGGGCGGACAGGGGGTCGGGCGCCGGTACCGGGGACGGGCCGGCGCGAGGCGCGGGAGCGGGGACGGGATCTGCCATGCCACCAGTGTCGGTGACGGCGTCGCCGCGGTGCTCGTGACGACGTCGCCACCCGCGCTGATGCTGCCACCCGCGCTGACGCCGCCGCCGGTGCTGGTGACGGCGCCGCCGGTGCCGGTGACGCTTCCTGGTGTCCCGGAGTGTCCCGGAGCTACCTCACGGCCTCCAGGAGGTCCGAGCAGCCGATCATGTCGGCGATGTCGCTGAGCGCATCGCCCTCCAGGGCCAGCAGTACGGTCTCGTCGATGCCGAAGTCCTCCAGGAGCTTGGCGTCGCCGAGCGGGCCCTGCGGGGCGCGGGTGGCGGCGGAGTCCTCCGCCTCGTCCTCGCCCCGGTCGGGCTCACCGTCCTCCGTGCCGTCCAGGTTGAGCGTGTCCAGGTCGTCCGTGTCGCTCTCCTCGTGGCCGAGCAGCTCATCGGTCAGCATCGTGCCGTACGAGCTGCGGGCGGCGACGGCCGCGTTCGAGATGAAGACGCGAGGGTCGTCCTCGCCGTCCACACGGACGACGCCGAACCACGCGTCCTCCTGCTCGATCAGCACCACCGCCGTCTCGTCCTCGCCCACCGCCTCTCGGGCCAGGTCGGCCAGATCGGCCAGGGTCTCCACATTGTCGAGCTCCGTATCGCTCGCTTCCCACCCGTCTTCGGTGCGCGCGAGCAGTGCGGCGAAGTACACCGTGACTCTCCCACTGGTCATAGGCGTGCCGGGCCGGGCGGGGCGGCGCTGCACGCCGTTGGTCCCGCCCCTTCGGAATCGTGGCAGAAACATGGCGTCTGCGCGGTGTCTTCGGCGCTGCGTCGTGCGGAGGTTGTGCGAGATGTCGCTCACGTGCCGCAGCGCGGGCGGGTATGCGCAGCGGTTCCGCTAGCAGCGGAACTCGCTCAGCTACCAGCGGAATGTCCGCATCCGCATGGCCTGGCGCATCCGCTCGGCCCGTACGCGGCGCGGCTGGACCCGGTCCCGCAGCTCCTTGGCCTCATGCAGTTCACGCAGGAACTGCGCGCGGCGGCGCCGGCGCGCGGCCGCACTGTCCGCACCGGCTCCGGCAGCGTCCTCCCCGCCGGGGGCCGGGGCAGAGGCGCCGCGGACTATGGGGTCGGGGACTGCTGTGTCCGTGTCATTGGTTCGCTTACGCATACGGTCGGCCACGCTGCACACCACCTCGGGCACTCACCACGGGCGCGGTCTTCGCCCACGGCCGGACGGCCGGACGGACGACCTGGCGACCCGGGGGCCGGGCGACCAGATGGCCGATTGGGCGTATGTGCCCACTTTCCCCCGATTCGACGGTCTGATGCCAACCAAGCCGCATCGATGCCGACCGGTACCACCGTCGGCCGGGCCGGGCGGCCGTGGCCGGACTCCGGGCGCTGCACGGCGGGCGCTGGCACTCTCCGGCTCGGTTACTGTCGATGTCATGCGGATCCACGTCGTCGACCACCCGCTGGTGGCGCACAAACTCACCACACTGCGCGACAAGCGCACCGATTCCCCCACCTTCCGGCGGCTCGCCGACGAGCTGGTGACCCTGCTCGCGTACGAGGCCACCCGCGATGTGCGCACCGAGCAGGTCGACATCGAGACCCCGGTGACGGCGACGACCGGTGTCCGGCTGTCGCACCCCCGCCCCATGGTCGTACCGATCCTGCGGGCCGGTCTGGGCATGCTGGACGGTATGGTCCGGCTGCTGCCCACCGCCGAGGTCGGCTTCATGGGCATGGTCCGCAACGAGGAGACCTACGAGGCGCACACGTACGCCACGCGGATGCCCGACGACCTCTCGGGCCGCCAGGTGTACGTCGTCGACCCGATGCTCGCCACCGGCGGCACGCTGGTCGCGGCGATCCGGGAACTGATCAAGCGGGGCGCGGACGACGTCACCGCGATCTGCCTGCTGGCCGCGCCGGAGGGGGTCGCGGTCATGGAGAAGGAGCTGGCCGGTACGCCGGTGACGGTGGTCACCGCGGCGGTCGACGAGCGGCTGAACCCGGACCGCTACATCGTGCCGGGCCTCGGCGACGCGGGCGACCGCATGTACGGCACGGCCGGCTGAGAACCTGATACGAGGGTCCGGAGCGACGGACCCGGAGTGACGGACACGGTCTGACGGACCCGGAGTGATCACGAGTCGGGCCCCGCACCATGCCCTTGGTGGTGCGGGGCCCGGCCCATGCCACCGGCGCCCCGGTCTCCGTGCGGCCGGACGGTCAGCACTTCGCGTCGGCCGACGGCTCCGGTGACGGGTGGGTCAGCAGCGCCAGGGACCTGGCGGCGGCCTGGGGGGTGGCCAGAGTCTGGAAGGTGTCGCCGAGGAGCAGGTCGAGCTCGGCGGTCTTGCGGTCGTCGGTCTTCTGCTGGGCGCCGGCGAGCTGGGTGCCCAGTACCTTCAGCGGGCCGTCGGCGGCGGCCCTGGAGCCGAGCAGTATCCCGATTCCCTTGACCTTCTTGTCGTAGGCGGCCGGTGCGTTGCCCACCTTGCCGATCTTGAAGCCGCGCTTCTGGAGCTCGTCGGCGGTCTGCTTGGCGAGTCCGGCGCGCGCGGTGGCGTTGAGGACATTGATCGTGAGCGTGCCGGGAGCGGGCAGCTTCCGTACCGCGGGCTGCGCCTGCGCTCCGGCCGCCGCCGCGCCGCCCGGACGGCAGTGTTTCTTGCCCTGGCCTTCCTGAGCGGCCTGGGCGGTGCCGTTCCGTCCGCCGCCGAAGACGTCGATGAGCTGCAGCGTCCCCCAGCCGGCCAGACCGAGGGCACAGACGGTGGCGAGGAGGGTGAGGGCGATCCGGCGACGGTGTCGAGGACGGCGCATCCGCGGATACCTGTCGCCCGTGATGCGGTAGTTCTTACCGCCCATGCCAGGGGGCGTCAGCATGCTCATGGCCGCAGCGTAGTGCGGGTGACAGGCCGTGCCTACTAGATGATCAACGCGTGGCGTGAGAGCCAACCCAAAAGGGCCAATTCGGGCAGGGTGGGTTGGGGTGAGGTGCGTACCGTGTGGGGACTTACGGGAGATCTGCGGGTGTGCGGCGGCGGTGCTGCCGGCGGTCAGTCCAGTTCGAGCACGCGGGCGTGCAGCACCTGGCGCTGCTGGAGTGCGGCGCGCACCGCGCGGTGCAGCCCGTCCTCCAGATACAGGTCGCCCTCCCACTTCACGACATGCGCGAAGAGGTCGCCGTAGAACGTCGAGTCCTCGGCGAGCAGCGTCTCCAGATCGAGCTGCTGTTTCGTGGTCACCAACTGGTCGAGGCGTACCGGGCGCGGGGCGACATCCGCCCACTGGCGGGTGCTCTCCCGGCCGTGGTCGGGGTACGGCCGCCCATTTCCGATGCGCTTGAAGATCACACGGAAAGCCTACCGGGCGAGCGGCCCTGAGCGCAGCCATGCCGCAGCGGCGGAAAGGGGTCATTGGCCGCAAACATGGATCATTGGCGGGGGGCGGGAGCCGCTCACCGTGGCCGGATGCGATCGCTTCGCCGCCGCGGCCGGGCCACCCAGCACGCAGGGGCGCCCAGTGCAGAGCGGCGGCTCAGATCGTCGCCACGTCGATCACGAACCGGTACCGGACATCACTCGCCAGCACCCGCTCGTACGCCTCGTTGATCTGCTCCGCGTCGATCACCTCGATGTCCGCGGCCAGCCCGTGCTCACCGCAGAAGTCCAGCATCCGCTGCGTCTCCGGGAGGCCGCCGATCGCCGATCCGGATATCGACTTCCCTCCCGCGAGCAGTGCGGACGCCGGGACCGACAGCGGGTTCACCGGGGCGCCCACCTGGACCAGGGTGCCGTCCGTGCGCAGCAGCCCGAGGCAGGCGGCCAGGTCCAGGTCCGCCGAGACGGTGTTGATGATCAGGTCGAAGACGCCCGCCAGCTCCTCGAACGTGGCCGGGTCGGAGGTCGCGTAGAAGTGGTCCGCGCCCAGCCGCAGTCCGTCGTCCTTCTTGCGCAGCGACTGGCTCAGCACGGTGACCTCCGCGCCCATCACCTGCGCGAACTTCACCCCCATGTGCCCGAGGCCGCCCAGGCCGACGATGGCGACCTTCTTGCCCGGACCGGCCTTCCAGCGGGCCAGCGGCGAATAGAGCGTGATACCGGCACAGAGCAGCGGGGCCGCGGCAGCCAGCGGAATGCCGTCGGGAATGCGCAGGGCGTAGTTCTCGTCGACGACGAGGTGGGTGGAGTAGCCGCCCTGGGTGGGTTCGCCGTCCCGGCCCGTCGCGTTGTACGTCATGACCGCGCCCAGCTCGCCCGTGCAGTAATGCTCCCGGCCGGCCCGGCAGTTCGCGCACTCCCGGCAGGAGTCGACGAAGTAGCCCACGCCGACCCGATCGCCCACCGCGTGGCGGCTGACCTCGGTGCCCACCGCGGCGACCACACCGGCGATCTCATGGCCGGGGACGATCGGGAAGTTCCCGCCGCCGCCCCAATCGCCGTGCACCGCGTGGATGTCGGAGTGGCAGATACCGGCGTACTTGATCTCGATCAGGATGTCGTGAGCACCCAGCTCCCGGCGCGGGATCGTGATCCGCTCCAGGGGCGCCTTCGGGGCGGGTGCGGCGTACGCGGAGACAGCGGTAGGGGTCATGCCACCGAGATTCCTTCGCCCCAACTCCCCTAGCCAGTGCACCCTTGAACATATGTATGCCGTACCTACCACTGGCAGAACCACCCTGCCCGGCAGAACCACCCCGCCGGACCGGAGCCCCCTTCCCGACGGGAGCACACTGGACCGCCGCACCGAGCTGAGCGAGTTCCTGCGCACCCGGCGGGCCCGGCTGCGGCCTCAGGACGTCGGCCTGCCCGACCACGGTGGGCGGCGCCGGGTGCCGGGGCTGCGCCGGGAGGAGCTGGCCCAGCTGGCCGGGGTGAGCGTCGCGTACTACGTCCGCCTGGAACAGGGCCGCGGCCGCAACGTCTCGACCGCCGTGCTGGACGCCGTCGCCACCGCGCTGCGTCTGACCCCCGCCGAGCGCGACCACCTCAGCCACCTCGCCCGCCCGGCCTCCCACCGGCTGCGCCGCCCGTCCGCAGGCCGTGCGCAGCGCATCCGCCCCGCGCTGCAACAGCTCCTCGACGCGATGGAGAACGTCCCCGGCTACGTCATCGGCCAACGGCTGGACATCATCGGCTGGAACCGGCTCGCCTGCGCCCTGCTCGGCGACTTCTCCGCGTTACCGCCCGAACGCCGCAACCTGGCCCGCCGGATCTTCCTCGACCCGGTGGCCCGCGAGCTGTACGAGAACGGGCCGGCCAAGGCGGCCGACGTGGTCGGCTACCTGCGGCGCGATGCGGGCAGGAATCCCGACGACCCGCACATGGCCTCGCTGATCACCGAACTCTCCGTCCGGAGCGCCGAGTTCCGTCGGCTGTGGGCCGCACACGACGTCCAGGACAAGGGCTTCGGGAGGGAAGTGCTCCACCACCCGGTGGCCGGCCGCCTCACCCTCTCGTACGAGACGCTGACGCTCCCCGCGGACCCCGACCAGCAGTTGATCACCTACCACGCCGAGCCGGGGTCGCCCTCGGCCGAGGCGCTGCGGCGACTGGCTTCGGGCCGGTGGTGATCCAGGCTGATCACCACCGAAACCCTCATGTCCTCAGCTGGGCCAGTACCCGTTGGCCAGGCCAGTGCCCGTTGGCTAGGCCAGTACCCGCTCCAGGCAGTGCAGCGCCGATGCCAGTTCCTCGCTCGTGATGGTCAGGGGCGGGGCCAGCCGGATCGTCGAGCCGTGGGTGTCCTTCACCAGGATGCCCTCCTTCAGGAGGCGTTCGCTGATCTCGCGGCCGGTGCCGAGGGCGGGGTCGATGTCGACGCCGGCCCACAGGCCGCGGGCGCGGAAGCCGGTCACCCCCTTGCCGGTCAGGGCGGCCAGGCCGGAGCGCAGCTCCGCGCCCAGTTCCGCGGCGCGGCGCTGGAACTCGCCGGTGGCGAGCAGCTCGACCACGGCCGAACCGACCGCCGCCGCCAGCGGGTTGCCGCCGAAGGTCGAGCCGTGCTGCCCCGGCCCGAGCACGCCGAGTACGTCGCGGCGGGCGACGACCGCGGACACCGGGACGATGCCCCCGCCGAGCGCCTTGCCGAGGAGGAGGACATCGGGGACGACGGACTCATGGTCGACGGCCAGGGTGGTCCCGGTCCGGCCCAGCCCGGACTGGATCTCGTCGGCGATGAACAGGCACCCGGCCCGCCGGGTCAGCTCACGTACGCCGGTGAGGTAGCCGTCGTCGGGGATGAGCACTCCGGCCTCGCCCTGGATGGGCTCGATGAGCACCGCGGCGGTCGTCTCGTCCACGGCCGCTTCCAGCGCGGCGAGGTCGTTGTAGGGGACGGTGCGGAAGCCGGGGGCGAAGGGGCCGAAGCCGACGCGGGCGGTGTCGTCGTCGGAGAACCCCACGATCGTCGTCGTACGGCCGTGGAAGTTGCCGCCGGCGACCACGATCGTCGCCTGGTCCGCCGGGACGCGCTTGACGTCGTACGCCCACTTGCGGGCGACCTTGATGCCGCTCTCCACCGCCTCGGCGCCGGTGTTCATGGGCAGCACCATGTCCAGGCCGGTGAGCTCGGCCAGCCGCTCGGCGAAGCCGGCGAGTTGGTCGTTGTGGAAGGCGCGGGAGGTGAGGGTCAGCTGGTCGAGCTGGCGGTGCGCGGCCTCGATCAGGGCCGGGTGCCGGTGGCCGAAGTTGAGCGCCGAGTAGCCGGCCAGCATGTCGAGGTAGCGGCGCCCCTCGACGTCCTCGACCCAGACCCCTTCGGCGCGCGCGACGACCACGGGCAGGGGGTGGTAGTTGTGCGCCAGGACCGGGCGTTCGGCCCGAATCAGCTCGGCGGACGAACGGGGCGCGCCTACGGGGGCGGTGCCGGTGCCGGTACCTGTGCCAGGGCCCGTGCCGGTGCCAGTGGGAACGATGCGGGTGGGAGCGGTCATGAGCGGATCTCCTGGGTGCAGCACTTGATGCCGCCGCCGGCCTTGTGGAACTCCGACAGGTCGACGGGGACGGGGAGGTAGCCACGGGCGGTGAGCTGGTCGATGAGACCGGTCGCCTGCGGTGCGATGAAGACATGCCGGCCGTCGGAGACGGAGTTGAGGCCGAAGGCCATGGCGTCGTCGCGGGTCGCTCGCACCGCGTCCGGGAAGAGGCGGGCGAGGACCTCGCGGCAGCCGGGCGAGAACGCTTCGGGGTAGTACGCGATGTTGTCCGCGTCGAGGGCGAAGAGCGCGGTGTCGAGGTGGTAGAAGTACGGGTCCACCAGCCGCAGGCTGACGGTCGGTACGCCGAAGAACTCCTGGACCTCGTGGTGTGCGTCCCGCGTCGTACGGAACCCGGTGCCGGCCAGCAGGTAGCGGCCCGCGGGGACCAGGTCGCCCTCGCCCTCGCACACCGACTCCGGTTGGTAGACGTCGAATCCGGCGGCCTTGAACCAGGTTCCGTACGCGAGGGATTCCGGCCGCCGCTCCGGTGCGTGGAAGAGCGAGCCGAAGACCCGGTTGTCGATGATGACCGCCGAGTTCGCCGCGAACACCATGTCCGGCAGGCCGGGCACCGGGGCCACCGACTCCGTCGTGTGGCCGTACTCGCGGTAGGTGCGGATCAGCGTCTCCCACTGGCGGCCGGCCAGATCCCGGTCGACCGGCGCGTCCTTCCGCATCCAGGGGTTGATGGTGTAGCGCACATCGAAGTGTGTGGGCTCGCAGACCAGATAGCGCCGTGGGCTCGGCACACGACTCGTAGGCACAGAACTATCCCTCCGCTTCCTTGAGTGGGGGTGTGGATGCCGTTTACTTGGACGGGGGTGTACGGGGGCGGGTACGGGGGGCATGCCGAGGCAGTCGGCTGCTGCCGGACCGGCCTGCCACCAGCCGTTACTGATCGTCATCCGCGGTGCATCCACGGTAAGAAAGCGACCATTCCGGCCACAAGAATCGAATGATGCGCAACTGCGCAGGAAAGCTGCGTATCCGAGCCGATGCGCGCGGCTTTCCTGCGTCGGGTTCGTCTGTTCTAGGGCCGGGGCGAAGTGCGGGTCGCGGTGCGGGGCGAGGTACGGGTCGAGGAGCGGCGGGCGCCTGCCTCCGGGCTTTCCGGCAGCAGATGGGAGAGCACCATGTAGCTGATCGTCTTGCGGATGAACGGTTCGGTCCTGATCCGTTCGAGCACCTCCTCGAAGTGCTCGACATCGGTCGCCCGGACGTGCAGCAGCGCATCGGCGTTACCGGTCACGGTCATCGCGGCGGCGATCTCCGGATGGTTGCGCACCACCTCGGCCAGTCGCCTTGGGGGTGCCGCGCTGTCGCAGTACACCTCGACGTACGCCTCGGTCAGCCAGCCCAGCGCGGCCGGGTGCACGGTCGCGGAGAACCCGGTGATCACGTCGTTCTCCCGCAGCCGGTCCACCCGCCGCTTGACCGCGGTCGCCGACAGCCCGATGGCGGTCCCGATCTCCGCGAAGCTCGCCCGGCCGTTGTCGATCAGCGCCGTGATGATCTTGCGGTCGAGGTCGTCGAAGGGCGCGTCCTTGTGGGGCATGGGGCGACTCGCAATCGGGCGTGGCGGCGGGGCGGCGGCGAGGATGTGTCCGACTGAGGATGATGTCCCGCCGTTGCTCGTTCAGCCAAGCACCGTCGGGGTGTAACGGGGGTGTACCGGGTGTAGGGGCACGCGGGGGCTGTCCGGAGTCTGCCGATCTCTCCGTGGGATCCTGTTGCGTCGTGGATCTGCCGTTCGAACGGCGGACGGGCATGCGTCGACGATGAGGGTGCATCGATGAGACTCTGCTTCCTGGTGGAGGAGCAGTACCGCTACGACGGCATGCCGTTGGATGTGATCGGCCGGCTCAGCGCCTGGGGTCACCAGGTGGACGTGCTGTGGCCCGGCCGGTCGCTGATCCCCATATCCGAGGCGATACGGGCGGGCAGTCATGACGCCTGGGTCCTCAAGACGGTCTCCGGCGGCCCGGGGCTGACCCTCCTGGAGGCCGCAGCCGCCGTCGGGCTGCCGACGGTCAACGACGTCCGTGCGATCCGGGGGGTGCGCGACAAGGCGCTGGCCGCGGTGCTGGCCCGGGCCCACGGGCTGCCGGTCCCGGTGACGTACGCGGCGGCCCGGGCCGAGGAGTTCGCGGCGATACCCGAGGCGGAGTACCCGCTCGTGGTGAAGCCCGCGGACGGCAGCTCGGGGCGCGCGGTCCGGTTCGTCGAGTCGCCGAACCGGTTGGTCGAGCCGGGGGACGGGCCGGTCGTGCCGGGGGAGCGGCCGGGGGTGTCGGCCGGGGCGGCCGGGGGGCTGCTGATCGCGCAGCCGTATGTGCCCAACTCCGGTACGGATCTGAAGGTGTACTGCGTCGCCGGTGAGCTGTACGCCACCGAGCGGTGCTCCCCGCTGCACCCCGGGCACGCCGTGACGGAACGTCAGGTCCCGCTCACGCCGGAGGTCGCCGGGATCGCCCAGGAAGTGGGCACCGTCTTCGGGCTCGATCTGTACGGGGTGGACATCCTGCTCGGGCCGGACGGGCCGGTGGTCGTCGACATCAACGACTTCCCCAGCTTCCGCCAGGTGCCGGACGCGGTCGCCCGGGTGTCCGCCGCCGTACTGCGGCTGGCCCGTAGGGGGAACGGGCCGCGGCTGGTCCCGGACCCGGCCGCCTCCGTCGCGGCGGCGACGGTCCCGCTGACGAGTATCGGCGGTGAGCGGTGAAGGTCGGTCTGATCACCGCGGACCCCGGTCATCCGGTGCTGGCGGCGGTCACCCGCCTGCTGACGCCGGAGCATGAGGTGGTGCACCTGGATCCGGAGCATGAGGTCGTGCAGCTCGATCCGGAGGGGATGCGTCCGGGATCGGAGGGCGCGTGTCCAGGACCGGAGGGGCGGGCGGGCCGTGGGCCGGCCGATGTCTACCTCCTCAAGGCCCGTACGCCCCGCGCGCTCGCGCTCGCCGCCCGGCTGGAGGAGTGCGGCGCGCCCGTCCTCAACTCCGTTGCCGCCACGTCCCGTTGCCAGGACCGGGTGGAGATGGCGGAGCTGGCTCGTGCGGCCGGGCTGCCGTTCGCCCGAACCGTCGGCGTGACGACACCGCGCGAGCTGGCCGCGGCCGGGGAGCCGCCCGTTCCGCTGGTGATCAAGAGCCGGTACAGCCGGCGCCATGACCTCGTGGCCCGGGCCGACAGCGCGGTACGCCTGCGGGCGCTGGCCGCCGACTGGCTCGAAGAGCCGGTAGTGGTACAGGAGTTCACGGCGAACAGCGGATGGGACCACAAGCTGTGGGTGGTCGCCGGACGGCTCTTCGCCGGGCTGCGCCGCTCGGAGCTGTCCCCGGAGGGGCGGGGCGGCACGCTGCCGCTGCCGGTCGCGGAGCTCCCGGCGGCCTGGGTGGCGGCCGTGCTCCGGGTCGGCGAGGTATTCGGGCTGGAGGTCTACGGCGTGGACGTCCTCGACGCGGGCGGCGGCGCGCCGCTGATCGTGGACATCAACGCCTTCCCCGGCATCCGGGGCCAGGCGGGAGCGCCCGAGGCCCTGGCGGAACTCGCCCTCCGTACGGCCATGCGGAACGAAGGAAAGGCGTCAGAAGTGGCGTGGCAATGATCGTCGAGCGGAGCTGATCGGCCGCAATGCGCGGCTGGGCGGAACTGGACGGGGCCTCTTCCTCCACAAGGCCTAGTGCGCCGAACGGCAGGGTAGCGCTGCCCCGGCAGGGGGGCGTGGTCCGTGCGTCCTCCTTCCGTACCGTCCGTACGCAGGGGAAGAGGCCGGCAACGTGACACAGCCATTTGAACTGCCCGAGTTCTACACGCCGTATCCGGCGCGGCTCAATCCGCACCTGGAGACGGCACGTACCCATTCCAGGAAGTGGGCCCGCGACATGGGCATGCTGGAGGGCTCGGGCATCTGGGACGAGAGCGACCTCGACGCCCACGACTACGCGCTGCTCTGCTCGTACACCCACCCGGACTGCGACGCCGATGCGCTCTCCCTGGTGACCGACTGGTACGTCTGGGTCTTCTTCTTCGACGACCACTTCCTGGAGAAGTTCAAGCGGACGCTGGACCGGGAGGGCGGCAAGGAGTACCTCGACCGGCTGCCCGCCTTCATGCCGATGGACGACGCCACGCCCGTGCCCGAGCCGGCCAACCCGGTCGAGGCGGGGCTCGCCGACCTGTGGGCGCGCACCGTGCCGCAGATGTCGATGGCCTGGCGGAAACGGTTCGCCGAGAGCACCGAGCACCTGCTCAACGAATCGCTGTGGGAACTGTCCAACATCAATATCGCCCGGGTGCCCAACCCCGTCGAGTACATCGAGATGCGCCGCAAGGTGGGTGGCGCGCCCTGGTCGGCGGGCCTGGTGGAGTACGCGACCGGGGCCGAGGTACCGGCGGCCGTCGCGGACTCGCGCCCGCTGCGGGTGCTGCGCGACACCTTCGCCGACGGCGTCCACCTGCGCAACGACCTCTTCTCCTACCAGCGGGAGACCGAGGACGAGGGCGAGTTGAGCAATGGTGTCCTGGTGCTGGAGACCTTCCTGGACTGCACCACCCAGGAGGCCGCGGACGCTGTCAACGACCTGATCACCTCGCGGCTCCAGCAGTTCGAGAACACTGTTGTCATGGAGCTGCCGGCGCTCTTCCTGGAGAAGGGGCTGGACGCCGGGGCCTGTGCGGATGTGCTGGCGTACGCCAAGGGGCTACAGGACTGGCAGTCGGGCGGCCATGAATGGCATATGCGCTCCAGCCGCTATATGAACGGCGGCGGGGCGGCGGCCCATGCCGGGGTACGGCCCTGGTCCGTGGTTCACGCCGCGGTACCGCACGTGCGGCCCTGGTCCGTGGCCCACGCCGCGGAACCGCCCTGGTCGCCGTCCCGCGTGGGTGGCCTCGGCACCTCCGCGGCGGATCTGAAGGCGGCGCTGGCCACGGGCGGTGCGCACCGCTTCCGCAGCGCCACCCACATCCCGCACCAGCAGGTCGGGCCGTCGCAGATCCCCGACATCGCCCTGCCGTTCCCGCTCAGCCTCAGCCCCCATCTGGAGGGCGCCCGCCGCCGGGTGATCGAGTGGGCTCACCGGATGGGCATGCTCCAGCCGCAGCCCGGCGTGCCGCTCTCGGACGTGTGGGACGAGCCCGCGATGGTCCGCCACGACCTGGCGCTCTGCGCGGCTGGCCTCCACCCGGACGCCACGCCGGAGCAACTCGACCTGAGTTCCCAGTGGCTGGCCTGGGGCACGTACGCGGACGACTACTACCCGCAGGTCTTCGGCCGGACCAGGGACATCGTCGCGGCCAAGGCGTGCACCGAGCGGCTGTCGTCGTTCATGCCACTCGACCTCTCCGCCACCGCATCGGGTCTCTCCGCCACCGCATCGGGGCCCGACGTCCGCACGCCGGAGCCGGTCAACGCCCTCGAACGGGCGCTTGCGGACCTGTGGACGCGCACCGCGGGACCGATGACGCCCGCGGCGCGCCGAAGCTTCCGCCATGCCATCGACACCATGACGGCCAGCTGGCTCTGGGAGATCGAGAACCAGGTCCAGAACCGCGTCCCCGACCCCGTCGACTACATCGAGATGCGCCGAGCCACCTTCGGCTCCGACCTCACCATGGCTCTCAGTCGCATCGGCCACGGCCGGCAGGTCCCGCCGGAGGTCTACCGCACCGGCGCGATGCGCTCGCTGGAGAACTCCGCCGCCGACTTCGCATGCCTGATGAACGACGTCTTCTCGTACCAGAAGGAGGTCGAGTACGAGGGCGAGGTGCACAACGGCATCCTGGTCGTCCAGACCTTCTTCGACTGCGACTACCCGAGCGGGCTGGCCATCGTCACGGACCTCATGACCTCCCGTCTGCGGGAGTTCCAGCATGTCGCCCAGGAACAACTACCGGTCGTCTACGACGATTTCCACCTCTCGGACGAGGCGCGTGAGGTGCTGGACGGCTATGTGCACGAGCTGGAGAACTGGATGGCCGGAATCCTGAACTGGCACCGGGGCTGCCGCCGCTATGTCGAGCCCGAGCTACGCCACCCGCAGGGTTCGCCGGGCCGGCTGGGCGCGCCGACCGGGCTCGGCACGTCCGCGGCCCGGCTCTTCCAGCGGGCGGTGGCGGTGGCGGGGTAGGCGCCGCTGCCTGTACAGGGGCACGGCGTATGGTCCCGCGCCGTGCCCCTGTGCTCCTCCCGTGCGCGCTGTCGCGACATGTGCCACGGACCTATGGTTCATGCCCCCGCAGGTGGCGGAGTTGGCGGCAGGCGCGGGGCCGGTGGCGAGGGGGCGAGCGATGGCGGCAGGTGGCTCAGGTAGGTCGGGTGGCTCCGGTGGCTCCGGTAGCTCGGGTGGTTCGGGTAGTTCAGGTGCCAGGGCGCGGAGCGGTTCAGGGCGGGGTGGGTCAGGACGGCGGGGCGGTTCGGCGTCCCGGCGGGTGCAGGACGCCCGGAGGCAGGAGCGCCTGTTGCGGGAACGGTGGCGGGCGGCCCGGCAGCGGGCCGCGCGCTGGGAGGCGGCGAGCGAGGGGGAGCAGCGCATCGTCGCCCAGCTGCTGATGCTGACCGAACGGGGCTGGCGGCTGCTGGTGGACCGGCGCTGGCCGGGCACCCGGGCGGCCAATGTCGACATGCTGCTGATCGGCCCCGGCGGTGTCTTCGTCATCGACGTCAAGAACTGGCGGGCCGCCCCGGAGGCGTCCTGCGGCCGGCTGCGGGCCGGCGGCTTCTCACGCGACGAGCACCGCCGCAAGCTGCTCGCGGTCACCAAGACCGCCGAGGGCGCGGTGGCGTCCCTGGGCATGTCCCCCGTGGCGGTGCGGCCGCTGATGGCCTTCGCCGGGCAGCGGGTCGATGGCGAGGTGGGGCGGGTACGGCTGCTGGGCGAGCGGGAGATCGGACCCGCACTGCTGTCGGAGCGCACCCGGCTGTCGACGGCCTCGGTCCGTGCCCTGACCGAACACCTGGGGCGGATCTTCCCCGAATACGAGGATCCGGCCGGCCCTCGACCTGTGTCCGCCGGCCCCCGGCCCGCAGCCGCCGGCCCCCGGCCCGCGCGCAGCGCTGACGGCCTCGACGACGACCGCGACGACGCCCCCGACGACGGCCTCGATGACGGCCTTTTCGACCTCGACGGGCTGCGTGAGGCCGCGCTCGACACGGCCCGCCGGGCCCCCATCGAGCAGTGGATGACCTTCCTCGACCCGGACCAGCTCGCCCTCGTACGCCGTAACTGGGCCGGTCCCGCCCGTATCTGCGGCCCGGCCGGTACCGGCAAGACCGTCGTCGGCCTGCACCGTGCGGCCTACCTCGCCCAGCGCACCAACGGCCGGGTCCTGTACGTCACCTTCGCCAACAACCTGCCGCGCGTCCAGGCCACCTTCCTCGCCGCCATGGCCCCGGCGGTGGCCGACCGGGTCGACTTCCGCAGCCTGCACTCCTGGGCGCAGGAGTATCTGCACGCGCGCGGCGTCCCCGTCCGCCTGCACCGGGACAAGGCGGAGACCGCCTTCAGCCTGGCCTGGAAACACGTCGGCCGGGACAGCTGCCTCGCCGAGATCGACCCGCTGCCCCGCTACTGGAAGGAGGAGATCGACTACGTCATCAAGGGACGCGGCATCACCTCCTTCGAGGAGTACGCCGCACTGGCCCGCCGTCGCCGCCGCGCGGGCCTTCGCCGCTCGCACCGGAAGGCCGTCTGGGAGCTGTACGAGGCGTACGAGGCCGAGCGCGTCGAGCGCGCGGTGCACGACTTCAACGACGTCCTCTCGCTCGCCCTGGCGGAGGCGGCCGGGCGCACCGGCCACTCCGCCTACCGGGCCGTCGTGGTGGACGAGGTCCAGGACCTCACGCTCGTCGGGGTGCGCCTGCTGCACGCCCTGGTCGGGGACAGCCCCAACGGACTGTTGCTGGTGGGCGACGGGCAACAGGCCGTCTACCCGGGCGGGTTCCGGCTCTCGGACGCCGGTATCGACGTGCGGGGCGACCGCGGGCAGGTACTGCGCGCCAATTACCGCAACAGCAAGGAGATCGTGGACACCGCGCTGTCCGTGGTCGCCGATGACGCCTTCGAGGACATCGACGGCCGGCCCACGCCGGGCCGCCGGGACATCGACCTGACCTACCATCACGGCCGGGTGCAGCGCGCCGCCCTGCCGACCCGGGCCGCGCACGACGAGGCCTTGCTGTCCGCGCTGAGCGCCCTGACCCCGCAGGAGCTGGCCGACTCCGCCGTCCTGTGCCCGTTCAAGCGCGCCATCGATCACTACCGGCGGCTGCTCACCCGGGCCGGGATCCGGGTCTGTCTGCTGGAGCAGTACGACGGGCATCCGGTCGAGGCCGTGAAACTCGGCAGCTACCGGCGAGCCAAGGGCCTCGAATTCAAGCGCGTCTACCTGCCCCGGTACGACGCCCACCTGTCGGCCGACGCCAAACCGGCGGACGCCAGACCGGTCGACGCCGTACCGGCCGAGGCCGGGAAGGGGGTGGAGGTGGCTGAGGTGGCTGAGGTCGGCCGGGAAACCGCCCGTGAACGGGGGGAGCTGGCACGCAGTCAGCTCTTTGTGGCCATGACCCGGGCCCGGGACATGCTGTGGCTGGGGAGTGTGCGGGACTGAGGTGCCGGCGGGGGCGGAAGGCGCTGTGGACGCGGGTGAATATCCCATTCCATGTGAATAGTCCGATATGTCATAGGGAACTGTCGGGCCATGCGACACATGACCCTCTTCCTGGGCACCGCGGCCGTCACGGGGACGGCGCTCGCTGCGTTCGTACCCTTCAGTGGAGCCCAGGCCACGACCGGCACCATCACCTTCCACATGCGGCCGCATAACAAGGAGTACAAGATCCTCGACCCCGGCGACGACCACTGCTACGGGCTCGGAGCCGGGGGCGGGCAGGTGATCAACGACACCCCGCTCGACCTGATCCTGTGGCCCTCCCGTAACTGCACGGGGAAGGCGATGGCCGTCGTGCGCTCGGGTGACGCGGCCCGGTTCAAGACGTACGGGAGTCTGCAGCTCGACCCGGACAGCGCCCCGGAACCCCCGGAGCCCGGGCCCGACGACTACCCGTCCGACTCTCCCGCTCCTTCGGATGACCACTCCTCGGCTCCGTCGGACCGCCGCGATCCCGTCAACCGTCGCGAACCTCCCGACCGCCGTGAACCTCCCGACCGCCGTGAACCCCCCGACCGCCGCGATGCGCCGGACCGCCCGGACCCGTCCAGCACCGCGGGCCCCGCCGTAAATCCAACGGCGGCTCCCTCCCGCTCCCCGGCCCCGTCGCGCTCCCCGGCTCGCTCCGACCGTCCGTACCCCGACCCGGCGCGCTCCCCGGCTGCGTCCGGTTCCCCGGCGGCGTCCAGTTCGCCGGCGGCCTCCAGCTCCCCGATGGTGACCCGCTCCCCGGCGCCGTTCGGCATGCTGCCGGCCCCCCTGTCCCCGTTTGTCACTCCGCAGCAGAAGCGCCTGCCGGGTGGCGACGATGACCACCACCATCACCATCACCACAAGCACCATCACCATCATCACCACCACAAGTGCCATCATCACTGCCACGTCGACACGCCCGAGCCGCCCCACCCACCCCATCTCGACCCCATCGAAACGCCTCACGCACCCCATCCCGACCACATCGAAACGCCTCACCCGCCCCATCCCGACCACATCGAGAAGCCCCACGAGCCCCATCCCGACAAACCCCATGAGTTCGGCGACCACAACCAACACGACGACTTCGACAAGAACGACGGCTTCGACATGAACGCCGGAATGGGAGGGGAGTGGGGACAGGAGTCCGCGCCTCTCGCGCGCAAGGCAAGGTGATTCGTCCCGCTCGTTCCCGCTCGTTCCTGCACGTCTGCTCGTCCTGCACGTCTGCACGTCTGCACGTCGTGCACGAGGTGAGTGCCGGCAGCCGCGGCAGTTGGTCAGCCGTTCTGTATGAGCCTGCTAGCGGCGCCGGCCGAGCCGGCGACGGGGGAGCAGGCCGGCGCCCTTGACCGTGCGCAGCACCGGCGCGGTCTCCAGGGCGTGGATGGCATCGTGGCTGCCGAGACGCCGGGTGAGGTAGTGGTGCAGTGCCGCCGGATCGGGGCACAGGGCATGTGCCACCACGTTCGTACGGCCGGTCGTCGCGGCGACGAAGGCGAGCTCGTCGTGCCGGGCCAGGGAGGTGGCGACGCGTTCGAGGTGGGTGGGGGCCACGGTCAGCCAGAGCAGGGCCTGGGTCGTGGCGCCGTAGAGCGCGTCGTCGAATTCGAGGTCGAAGAAGAGCGCGCCGCCGGCCTGCAGGGCGGTGAGGCGGCGGGCGACGGTGGCGGCTGACCAGCCGGTGGCTGCGGCCAGTTCGGTGTGGCTGGCTCGGCCGTCCCGCTGAAGGGCGGTCATCAGCCTTTCGTCGACATCGGACAACTCGCCGGAAGTGCCGAACTCGGCGGCGAGATCGGCAATTCCGGCGAGTTGTTCGTCGTCGTGTCCCGCCCTATGGCGGGGCGTCAGGCGACGTCGCTGCTGCTCGTCGAGGATGCTGGCGCGGCCGCGCCAGGCGGTGGGGCCGCCCAGGTACGTATGGAGCAGATAGTGGGCGGACACTGCGGTGATACCGGCGGTGCGGGGGATGTCGTGCAGCAGCAGTGGGTGACGGCCGGTGCCGGCCGCCGGGGCGTGGACCACCGCGATGATTTCGGTGCCGCCGGAGGCGAGCTTCACCCAGGACGTGTCCGTCCGCCGGGCCAGCGCCTGCGCGAGGTCCTGGGCGCTGTGCGGGGCGGCGGTGAGCCGGACCAGCCACTGCGCCTGTCCGGCATGATGCGGTTCGACGAGTCCGACGACGCGGAGCCCGGCCTCGGCGTACAGCCTCTGGTACCGGCGGGCCACGGTCTGGGGCGAGACGCCGAGCACCTCGGCGATCCGGCTGAGCGGCGCCCGCCCGTCGATGTGCAGCGCGTGGATCAGCCCGCGGTCGACGTCGTCCAGTGTGGACGGAGCTCTCCTGACCATGGAGAAATTCTTCAGCAGATGAGCCTGAAGGGAAAATTCCGATGGTCCGGCTGCTCTGAATGGAACGACTGGCGCAGGCCTCTGCACGCTCTCCCGGAATCCACCGAAGGGGAGAAACCGTGCCCTCCACGCCACCTGCGCCCTCTACGCCACTTACCTCATCTCACCCTCACCCTCACCCCCACCCGTACCCTCACCCCGGCATTCACCTCCACCCGCACCGCTGGGCCGCGCTGGTGGCGCTGCTGACCGCCGAGGCGATGAATCTGCTCGATGCGACGATCATGACGGTCGCCGCACCCGCCATCCATGCCGATCTCGGCGGGCCCGCCTCCGGCATCCAGTGGTTCAGCGCCGCCTACACGCTCCCGTTCGCCGTCCTGCTGATCACCGGGGGCCGGCTCGGCGACATCGCCGGGCGGCGCCGGGTGTTCCGGATCGGCGTCGCCGGTTTCGTGCTGGCCTCACTGGCCTGTGCGCTGGCCGGCTCGCCCGCCGTGCTGATCGCCGCGCGGGCCGTCCAGGGAGCCGCGGCCGCGCTCGTCATCCCGCAGACCATCGGCCTGATCCGGCGCATGTTCGACGGTGACGAACTGGCCAGGGCGATGGGCGGCATCGGCCCCGTCATGGGCCTGGCCGCGGTCTGCGGGCCGGTACTCGCCGGCGTCCTGACGCACGCCGACCTGTTCGGCTTCTCCTGGCGGGCGGTGTTCGTCGTCAACATCCCGCTCGGAGCCGGCGTGCTCGCCACGGCCCACCTGCTGCCGGAGGACCGCTCCGACCGGCGGCCGCGCCTCGACCTCACCGGCACAGTGCTGGCGGTGCTCGGCACGGGACTGGTCGTCCACCCCCTCATCGAGGGCGACCTGATCCCGGGGGCGCAGGCCTCCGGGGCACCGGCCTCCGGGGGACCGGCTCCCGGGGTACTGGACGCGGGGCCGCTCCGGGCCTGGATATGCCTGGCCGCGGGCCTCGCCGTCCTGGCCGGGTTCGGAGCACATCAGCGGCGCCGCGGCGCCCGGGGGCGCAGTGCGCTGGTGGAGCCGGGCCTCTTCCGGGACCGGGGATTCCCGGCCGCGCTGGTCGCATCGCTGCTGTTCTTCGCGGTGGTCAATGGCCTGATGCTGGTGGTCGTCCTTCAGCTGCAACTCGGGCTGCATGCGGATGTCCGGTCCGCCGGCCTCACCCTGCTGCCGTGGTCGGGCGGTATGGCGCTCGCTTCCTGGATCGCCGGTGCCCGGCTGGTGCCCCGCCACGGCTCACGGGTGATGTTCGCCGGGCTCGCCGTACTGCTGACCGGCGTCCTGGCCGCAATCGCGGTCTACGAGGGCTACGAGGTGCATGCGGTCCATGCGGCCCACCCGGTCCATGCGGTGCATGCGGTCTACGCAGCCCATGCGGCCGGTCCGGCCACGTCGTACCCGTGGCCGCTGCTCGTCGCGCTGGCGGCCTGCGGGGTGGGTCAGGGGCTGTTCGCCGTCCCGTTCTTCACTACCGCGCTGCGCCGCGTCCGCCCATACGAGACCGGTTCGGCGGCCGGTCTGCTCAATGCCGCCCAGCAACTCGGCGGCACACTCGGCACCGCCGTGCTGGGCACGGTCTTCCTGCACGGCACGGTCTTTCTGCATGCCCCCGCCCCCGCCACCGCCAGCGCGTCGGTGCCGGCCATCGCCGCGCTGCACGGCGCCCGTAACGCCTTCTGGCTGGCCGTCGCCCTGCTCGTCGCCACCACCGTCGCCGCCGCACTCATGCGTGTACGTGCCACGCACCGGTCCCGTCGCCGCCGTTCCCCTGCGCTGCGTCGCCGCGCCCACGTGCCGCCCCCGCGTCGTCGTGCTCATATGGGCGCGGACGCACATCGGACCGTCAAGTCCCGTACCGGCTACGGAGGGTGAAAGATGCCTGGTGGGCCGGGTGCGTCGAGGCGGCCGGCCCGGCATGGCGTCTGGATGCGGAGCGTTACGCGTCGGCACCCTGCGAGGGCGAGGGGAGAATTTGCAATTTTGTCTGAATTTTCACCCATATTTCCTTGTTGGTGGGCAGGTGGTCGACGTAGCTTGGGAGTTGAGGCGCTGACGAAGCCGGAGACGGCGGCTCATACCGATCCGGAGCGGCTCGCCAGCTAAGGAACGATCAAGGAGGCAGGTATGAGCTTCCGGAAAGTCTTCAACCGCAAGAACGGCTGTGACGACTGGGACCGTGACGACCACGACTACGGTCGTCGTGGACGGCGGCGTGGTCGCAGGAACGGCCACGGTGGATACGGCCGCGGGTACGGTCGCAGCAAAGGCGGCCACGGGCGCAAGTAAGGCGTCTGTGACTGAGACTGACCCAAAGCTCTGAATGCTCTGAGTCGAGGTTGACCCGCGTTCCGCGCGGGTCTCCCTCGTGGGTCGGGGTCCCGGGCCGATGCGCTCCGGGGCCCCGCAGCCCGACTCCCTCATCAGCCCAGCAGGACCGATTCACCAAGCCGATTCACCGAGCCGGCGTGCCGGGCCGGCTCACCAGGCCGGCTCATCGAGCTGACTCACCGGGCCAGCTCGCGGAGAGCCGACTCACCGAGCCGGCTCTCCGATCCTGCTGCGGCGCCGACGATATGGCCCGCGACCATGCACCTGCGCAGCTCACACCGCGCTCCTGAACAGGTCACGGGCGCGCCCCAACAAGCCGACGGAGTACCGCCTGTTGGCCGCATCGGCCTGTGGGACTCCATGACGGACCGGACGGATCTGGCGCATCTGACGGACGCCACGATCCGCACCAGACGCGTCGGCATCCGGGAGGCGCTCCGCCGCTTCTGGCCGCTGACGCGTGGCGACCGGCGCTGGATCGCCCTGGTGTGCCTGGCCGCCATCACGGCCGCGCTCACCGAGACAGTGGCCATCCTCCTCTTCGCCCAACTCACCGACAACGCCCTGCAGAAGGGATCGGTCAGCGCCTTCTGGCAACCGGCCGGACTGTGGCTGAGCGTCGCCGTCCTCGGTGCCGTCGTCGGCTACCTCGGCAACTCGCTCGCCGCGTGGACCGCCGAGCGCTTCGTCATGCGCCTGCGCGCCCGGACCTTCGGCCATCTCCAGACGCTGCCGCCGCACTTCTTCCAGCGCAACCGCCGCGGTGACCTGCTGGAGCGGATGACGGGAGACATCGACGCCATCGAGGAGCTGGTGGTCAGCGGTCTCGTCCAACTGGCCACCGCCCTGTTCGGCATCATCCTCTACGCGGGCGCCGCCCTCTGGCTGCGCTGGGACCTGGCGCTGGCCACCTTCGCCCTGGCCCCCGTCTTCTGGTTCGCCACCCACCGCTTCACCGGCCGCGTGAAAGAGCTCTCCCGTCGCGAGCGCGCCGCGGACGGCGCCATCACCTCGGTCGTCGAGGAGGGCCTGGTCAACGTCGTCCTGACGCAGGCCTACAACCGGCAGCACGACGAGGAGCAGCGGCTCGACCGGCAGGCGCGCACCTGGTTCCGGGCATCGGTGACCAGCGCCCGCCTCAACGTGCTGTACGTGCAGGTCGTCGAGCTCCTGGAAACCCTCTGCGTACTGGCCATCATCGGCCTCGGGGCATGGGAGATCGCCGCGGGACGGATGACCCTCGGCCAGCTGCTCGCCTTCGCCGCGTTCATCGGCTACCTCTACCCGCCGATCCGCTCACTGGGCCAGCTCGGGCTGACCGCCACCGAGGCGACCGCCGGCGCCGAACGGCTGCTGGAGGTCCTCGACGCCCGGCCCGCGGTGCACGACCCGTCCCCGTCCGCCGTCTCCCTCCTCGCCCTGCCGCGCCGTCACCGTGCCACAGGTGAGCTGGAGGCCCACCACGTCACGTTCCACTACCCCGGCAGCCCGCCCGACGCCCTCGTCCTCGACGACCTCTCCTTCACCGCGGTCCCCGGCCAACTCCTCGTCATCACGGGCCCGAGCGGCGCCGGCAAGTCCACCCTCGCCGCGCTGCTGCTCCGCTTCTACGACCCCGACTCCGGCAGCATCCGCCTGGACGGCATCCCCGTGAACCATCTCCCGCTCGCCCAGCTCCGCCGCAACATCACCCTGCTGCCCCAGGAGACGCTCGTCCTGCACGACACCGTCGAGGAGAACATCGCCTCCGGCCGCGCCCACCCCCGCGCCACCCACCAGGAGGTCGTCCGCGCCGCCGAGGCCGCCGACGCCCACGGCTTCATCTCCGCCCTCCCGGACGGCTACCGGACCGTCATCGCTCCCGGTACCGCCCGCCTCTCCGGAGGTCAGCTGCAGCGCATCGCCATCGCCCGCGCCATGCTGCGCGACGCCCCCGTACTCGTCCTCGACGAGCCCACCACCGGCCTCGACATCCTGGCCACCCAGCGCATCCTCACCCCCCTGCGCCGGCTCGCCGAGGGCCGCACCACCATCGTCATCACCCACGACCTCGACCTCGCCACGGACGCCGACCTCATCCTCGTCCTCGACGGGGGGCGCCTCGTCGAATCGGGCACCCACCGCCAACTCCTCACCCAACACGGCCTGTACGCCCAGCTGTTCCTGGCCCAGGCTCCCGGCCACGCGTACGACGCGCCGGGCCGCACCTACGACGCACCGGGCCGCGCCTACGACAGCGACCCGCCGCTCTCCGTCAAGAGCGAAGCCCCTTAACAACCTTGCCCTCCCCTCCTCTCTCTCCTCCCTCGCCTCTCCCCTCCTTCCCGCCCCTGTGGCGCCACCATGGCGCCGCAGGACTCTTAATGGTGTCACAATGGCTTGTCATGACGCCATCGCGGTGCCATGATGGCGTTACGGCCTCGCGCCGTACGCCGACAATCTCCCGGAGGGGACCATGCGCACCGGACCACCGACACACTCCGCCCCCGACGCAGAGCCGCAGCCCGAGCCGCAGTCAGTAACGCAGCCAGAGCCAGAGCTAGTGCCGGTGTCGTTGCCGACCGGCCGTCACTCGGGGTGCCCCTTCGACCCGCCCGCGGAATTTGCGCGGTTGCGCGCGGAGCGCCCGCTGCGGCGATTGCACTTCCCCGACGGGCATATCGGTTGGCTGGCCACGGGGCACTCCGTGTGCCGTGGGATCATGGCTGATCCCCGTTTCAGTGCGCGCTATGAGCTGATGCACTATCCGCTTGCGGACGTCGGTGAGCTTCCTGCGGCGCCGGCCGGTGACATCCTCGGTCTGGACGCGCCCGAGCACACCCGCTATCGGAAGCTGCTCGCCGGGAAGTTCACTGTCCGCCGGATGCGTCAACTCGCCGAGCGCGTCGAGCAGATCACGGCCGAGTGTCTCGATGACATGGAGCGTCGTGGTGGTCCGGTGGACCTGGTGGAGGTGCTCGCCCAGCCCGTCCCCGCGCTGATGATCTGTGAACTGCTCGGAGTGCCTTATGGCGACCGTGCGTTCTTCCAGCGTCATGTGGCGACGATGTTCGACCAGACGGCCGGCCAGGAGGACAGCGCCGCCGCCACCGGTGCGCTGCTGGAGTATCTGCACAAGCTGGTGCTGGCCAAGCGCGCCGAGCCCACCGATGACCTGCTCAGTGACCTGACCAGCAGCGATCTCAGCGATGAGTGGCTGGCTGGTATCGGCGCGCTGTTGCTGGCCGCCGGTCTCGACACCACCGCCAATATGCTCGGACTCGGCACTTTCGCGCTGTTGAGCAATCCGGACCAACTCGCCGCTCTGCGCGGCGATCCGGGGCTGGCCGGTCAGGCCGTCGAGGAGCTGTTGCGCTATCTGACCGTCGCTGATCCCGGGGTGCGGTCCGCGCTGGAGGACGTCGAGATCGACGGTCAGCTGATCAGGGCCGGTGAGACGGTGGTCGTCTCGTTCCAGGCCGCCAACCGCGATCCGGCGAAGTACCCCGACCCCGACCGCCTCGACCTGCACCGCAAGGCCGCCGGGCACCTGAGCTTCGGTCATGGCGCCCACCAGTGCCTGGGCCAGCAGCTGGCCCGCGTCGAGATGAGCGTCGCCTTCCCGGCGCTGCTCACCCGCTTCCCGACACTGCGACTGGCCGTCCCGCCCGAGGACGTACCGCTGCGCGCCAACTCGGACATCTACGGGGTGCAGAGCCTCCCCGTCACCTGGGACAAGGAATAGCCCGTGGCCCGCACTCTCACCCTCACCGTTGACCGGGAACGCTGCGTCGGTGCCGGGATGTGCGCACTGACCGCCCCCGAGGTGTTCGACCAGAGCGACGAGGACGGCGGGGTGGTCCTCCTCGACGCCGCTCCACCGCCCGCCCGCCATGCCGCGGCCCAGCTGGCGGCCGGCCTCTGCCCCGCCGCGGCCATCACCGCCATCGACCACACGACACATCACACGACACATCATCAGCAGCAGCCCACCAGCAGCCCTGAAGGGAGGATTCCCCATGAGTAGACACGCGGTGCGCATGCGCCTCCCCAAGCGCACCCTGGGCTTTGTGCTCGTCCCGCTCCTCGCCGCCGCAGCGGTGGCGGGCAGCGCCTTAACGGCCCCCGAGGTCTCCGCGGCCCCTACGGCGGTGGCCGAGCCCCCCCCCATGCCGAAGTCCAGCGCGCACTCAACCGGGCGGTGAGCGAGGGCGGTAGCCCCGGCATCGTCGCCGAGGTCCGCGACGGCCGGCGGTCGTGGTTCGGCACGGCGGGCGTGGCCGACACCGACACCGGCCGTCAGCGCAAGCCACAGGAGCAGTACCGCATAGGGAGCTCCGCCAAGACGTTCACGGCCACCGTGGTTCTGCAGCTCGTGGCCGAGCACAAGCTGAGCCTCGACGACACGGTGGAGAAGTGGCTGCCCGGCGTGGTCCACGGCCATGGCCACGACGGAAGCAAGATCAGCGTTCGGCGGCTGCTCAATCACACCAGCGGGATCTACAACTACGCCATGGACCCGGCGTTGAACAGGAAGTAGACCGGCCCCGCGTGGTTCGAGCACCGCAACGACCACTACCGTCCCGAGCAGCTCGTCAAGCTGGCCATGACCCATCGGCCCGCGTTCGCACCGGGCACGAGCTGGGGCTACTCCAACACCAACTACTACCTCGCCGGAATGATCGTCGAGCGGATCACCGGCCGGCCGCTCGCCGACGAGATCTCCCGGCGGATCACCCGCCCGCTCGGCCTGACCAGGACGTATCTGCCGGACCGCGGCACGGTGATCCCCGGACCGCACCCGCGCCACTACTCGAAGCTGCATCGGGACACCGTCCCCGACGCCAAGGTCTACGACGTGGCCGACATGGACCAGTCCACCTCCTGGGCGGCCGGCGGGATGGTCTCCTCGGCCGAGGACATGAACCGGTTCTTCAGTGCACTGCTGGGCGGCCGGCTCCTCCCGCCCGCCCAGCAGCGGGAGATGTTCACCACCGTCCCGTCCAAGGACTACATACCGGGCGTGACCGGATACGGCCTCGGCGTCCTCTCACAGAAGCTGCCGTGCGGCCGGACGGTCTGGGGCAACGGCGGCGCCACCTGGGGCTCGTGGTCGTACACGATGGGCACGCGCGACGGCCGGCACATGCTCGCCCAGAACATCAACGCCGACTGGATCCCCGCCCACATCGGCGTCTTCCCCGATGTCCTCCAGGCGGAGTTCTGCCGGAAGTAGCCCAATCCCGCCGAGCCGCCAAGGCATCGGATGAGGCAGGGCCCAGGTCCCCGAGCTTGGGCCCTGACCGGTCCTTTGGCCGGTCCTTGGCAGGCGAAGGCCGGGACTTCACCGGTCCGCTTGCGCAGAACCCGTCGGCGCAACGGACCGGCTCTGCCGCCACTGCTCCATGGCGTTCTGGAGGGACTCGCTCACGAGAAGAAGGAATTCGGCGGAGGACGCGAAGCGGGCGCCCGCCGGGGTCGCGGCCCCGAGAATCTCGGCTCCGCGCCGTGAAGTGGCGGCCAGGGCGTCGTTCATCTGCAGGGCTGCGAGGAGGGACCGGAGCCAGACCTCATCGTCGACGACATAGCTTTCGCGGCGCATGCCGGGAGTTCGTTCCCGCCTCACCAGCCCCTGCTGTTCGAGGAAGGTGACGGCGTGCGAGACGGAGGCGGGGCTGACGCGAAGCTGCTGGACCAGATCAGCGGCGGTGAGAGTGCCGGAATCGGTGATGCACAGGCAGGCCAGCACCCTGGCCACCATACGGGGCAGCCCCTGCTGAACGAGGAGAGCGGTCCAGGACTCCGTGAAGTCCTGGACCGCCTGCGGGTCACGCCCATGGCCGCTGTCGGGAACCGGCGGCGCCGGAGGCTGAGCCTGCTTGCGCCGGCGGGCTCGGTGCCATGTGGCCTCGTGCGCTCGATCCGCCACGTAGCGGTCGGGCCCCCCGTTTCGGGTGACCTCTCGCATGACGGTCGAGGCGGGCCGCCCCAGGCGCCGTCCGATCTCCGTATATCCGAGCCCCTCGGCCAGCCCCGCAGCGATCTGCTGACGGTCCTCGCTGGTGAGCCTGCCTCCGGGCATCGGTTTTCGTCTCCCGTCTGTCGACCTGCACGGCGCTCGGCGCCTGCGCACTCCGCTGCACAGTATGCATTCACCCAGATACCATTGCAATGCCCCCTCTAGTCATCATTGCATTCAGAGCCACGCCCATTGCAATAGTAGGCTTGGGAACCCCGGCAACAAGAGCAACTGGACCCTCATCTCGCGTTGACGAAATAGTGAACGCAATGTAGCTTCGTGACTGTTCAGAGATCCCTGAACACGGACGGGCTGCACCCGAGGAGATTCATGATGGGGAAAAGCAACCGCGGCTTATCCGCAACAGGGATGGCCTCGACGTCCAAGCCGGTCACGGTCTCGGCGGCGATGGTCCTTCTCGACGCGTGCCGGCTGCGGCTGGACGATTCGGTGGAGCCGTGGCTCCCCGAACTCGCCGACCGGCGAGTGCTGAAGCGGACCGACGGTCCGCTGGACGACACCGTGCCGGCGCGGCGGCCGATCAGCGTACGGGACGTGCTGACGTGCACGTTCGGGCTCGCAATGGATCTGACAACGCCGGACGCCCCGATCCAGGAGGCAATCCAGGAGCTGGAGCTCACCGGCCATGGAGCGCCGCCCCCTGAGCCGGACGAGTGGATGCGCCGTCTTGGCACGCTTCCGCTGATGCACCAGCCCGGAGCGGAGTGGGGGTATCAGATCGGCTCCGACCTGCTCGGCGTGCTCGTCGCGAGGGTCACGGGCCAGCCGTTCGATACGTTTCTGCGCGAACGCATCCTCGACCCGCTGAGGATGGTCGACACCGGCTTCCACGTACCCGCCGGCAAGATCGACCGTCTGCCGCCCAGCTACGTGCCCGATCCGCAGACCGGAGAGTTCGTCGTGTGGGACGAGGCGGCAGGTGGAAGGTACAGCCGGCCTCCGGCGTTCCAGGGCGCCGGCGGTGGGCTGGTCTCGACCGTCGACGACTATCACGCGTACTTCCGGATGCTGCTGAATCACGGGATGCACGGGTCCGAACGGATCCTGTCCCGGCCCGCCGTCCAGCTGATGACCACCAACCGCCTCACGCCCGAGCAGCGAGCCGCCCGAGAGGCTCTGGCCCGTGACAAGGTCCATCTGTCGTTCGGCCAGGCGCAGCAAGGCGGCTGGGGTCTCGGGATGGCGGTGCGCACCTGCCGCGGCGACTACGCGTCCATCGGCCAGTTCGGCTGGGACGGCGGAACCGGCACCACCGCATACGCCGACCCGGACGAACAGCTCAGCGGCATCCTGCTCACCCAGGTCGGAATGTCCACTCCGGATTCGCGGCGGCTCATCCACGACTTCTGGACCATGCTCTACCAGGTACTCGACGACTGAGACCGAGCCGGCATCCCGACAGGCCCGCCCTCGCCACCATTCCGTTTCGCCGTCCTTCCGTTTCGCCGCCCATCCGTTTCGCCCAAGGAGCGCATCACCATGTCCGTCACCCTCACCGAACAGGACAAGTTCACCCTGCGGATCGCCGCGCGCGGCGCCGTCACTCTGATGTCCGCCACTGACGCCGCTGGGAAGCCCCACAGGGTTGCCACCGACGGTGCCATCGCCCTGGGCTCCGCGACCGGCCTGGTCGGGCACGTGCTCGCCAAGCACCCCCAGGGCAAGGGCCTGAACGGCAAGTCCAGCCCCCCCTATGGCCGAGATGGCCCGCAAGATCACCGAAGCCCTCGACGCCGCTTGATGGGCCGCTCATAGCCAACTCCACTTCAAGCGGCCCGATGCCGTGGGCCAGTCGGTCCGCAATGTC
The DNA here is from genome assembly GCF_001590865.1 of Streptomyces sp. NBRC 110611. GTDB lineage: Bacteria > Actinomycetota > Actinomycetes > Streptomycetales > Streptomycetaceae > Streptomyces. The sequence continues at coordinate 528,509 of NZ_BBUY01000005.1, read as the reverse complement.
GTCGACCGGACGGCTCGGGCCCAGCCGGCCATGTCTCCGACGTGGTCGGTGTCCGAGCCGTCTCAGCCATGCGTGAGGCCCGCCGACGACTGCCGCCGCACCAACCACCAAAGGAACTCCGATGAGCCAGATGAGTCAGACGAGCCAGATCCAGACAAGTCAGACGGTTCCCACCCCGCGCGGCCTTCCCATGGAGCGCGATGCCGGCCCCTTCGCCCCGCCCCGCCACCTCACCCGGCTGCGTGCCGCAGGCCCTGTCAGTCCCCTGGTCTTCCCGGACGGTCACGAGGGCTGGCTGGTCACCGGCTATGACGCGGTCCGCCAGCTCATGGCCGACACCCGGTTCAGCTCCCGCCAGGACATCGGCGTCATCCATGTGCCGTACGAGACCCCCGGCATGCCCGCCGCTACCGAACCGTCCCCGCAGATGCCGGGCCTGTTCATCAGCATGGACCCGCCGGACCACACCCGGATGCGGCGCAAACTCACCGGCGCCTTCACCGTCAAACGCATGAAAATGCTCGAAGACCACATCGTCGACATCGTCGCGCGGCAACTGGACGAGCTGGTGTGCCTTACCCCGCCCGTCGACCTGGTCAAGGAGTTCGCGCTGCCGGTGCCCTCGCTGGTGATCTGCGAACTGCTCGGTGTCCCCTATACGGACCGGGAGAACTTCCAGGGCAACTCCGCCACATTCCTGCAAAAGGATGTGACGCTCGAGGAGAAGATGGCCGCATACGGCGCGATGACCACGTACCTTTCCGAACTGGTCGCACACAAACGCGCCGAACCCGGCGACGACATACTCTCCGACCTGGCCCGCCATGACGACCTCACTATCGAGGAACTGACCGGCGCCGCCTTCCTGCTGCTGCTCGCGGGCCACGAGACCACCGCCAACATGCTGGCCCTGGGCACCTTCGCGCTCCTGGAGAACCCCGAGCAACTGGCCGAACTACGCGCCGACCCGTCATTGCTCCCCAACGCCGTCGAGGAACTCCTGCGCTTCCTCTCCGTTGCCGACATCTTCTACCGCTACGCAACGGAGGACATCGAGCTCGGCGGCGAAACAATCGGCAAGGGGTCGACCGTCGTTGTCTCCCTGCTGGCCGCCAACCACGACCCCCAGCGCTTCGACAACCCCGACACCCTGGACATCCACCGCAAGGCCCGCGGCCACCTGTCCTTCGGCCACGGCATCCACCAATGCCTCGGCCAGCAACTGGCCCGCATCGAGATGCGCGCCGGCTTCGACGGACTGCTGCGCCGCTTCCCGACCCTCAAACTCGCCATCCCCGCCAACGAGGTGAAACTCAGAGCCGACATGAACATCTACGGCGTCCACGAACTACCGGTCACCTGGACAGAAACCCCCGAGTAATCCCCCCGGCCCCCTGGCTGTTTGCCGGCGCACGGTTCTGCATCCGGAACTGGGCAGTCAGGGGACGTTCTGCAAGGGCGCCCTAGTCTTTCGTGATGTGCAGCCAGTTATCACTGGGGGGTTGTACGTCGACCACATCGGGATAGCGATCGGCGAGGTACTCCTGCTCCATCTCCTCGCCGGTCTGGCGGTTGCGTACGACCTTGATACCGCCCATCTTCATCTTCTTCAGGGTGCCGATGGTCTCGCCTGTGATGAGCGCGTTGAAGGCCTTGATCGCCTGCCCCGACTGCTGGACGCTGTCTCTGCTGACGACGCCCTTGTTCACGTTGAGCATGGTGTTCGTGTATACGGCCCTGGGGTCCTTGCCGAGGTACTCGCGACTCGCGTCACCGATGTTCCTGAAGAAGAGTTCGGCAACGTGCTCGGGCCACTTCTCCAGGATGATCTGGTGGCTGATGAGGAGTCCCGTGCCGCTGGCATGGCACTGACGCCCCTTCATGAGCATGTATGTGATCCAGTGTTCCGAGATGGGCCAGGACGTCATGAGGGCGGGAATCTCGTCAGCCGTGAGCTTTCCTGTGGACCAACGGGTCCAGTGCAGGCCTGCGGCTCGATTGCGCAGGATCTTCAGCGCTGCGCCATAGTAGTTGGCGTTGTTCTGTGCCATGCCGGACGCCTGGGCCACGTAGTCGCCCGCGGTGCGCACACGGCCCCCGTCGATGGCGGCGAAGGCATCCGGGTCGAGGCCGTAGGTGACCTGCGCGGTCACGGAGATTCCCGTGTCGATGATGGCCTGTGCTCTGTGCTGGCCATCGATCAGGCAACCGTGCAGGTCCAGGGCGAAGCCTTGATGGGTCGTGCGGAATTGTCCAGTCCGCAGGATCTCCCGGAACTTCTCGACGTTGTAACCGCGTAACGGGACGCGGTTACAGACCCTGTTCTTCATCCAGTCGATGCAGATGTCCGGCGTGACCATCATCGTCTCAGTGCGCATGGTATGGAACCCGATCCTCCTCGTTCCCACGGAGCGTGCGGCTGAACTCGCTGCGTTCCGTCGTTTGTTATGCAGCGTTGCAGAAGTGAACCGAACCCGTAGCGATATGATCGGAATGCGACGCATCTTGTCTGAAAGTGTCCGCTCTTTTCTTCCTTTGATCTTCCTGGATTGCCGTGTCTGCATGCTGTGACGCAGGTGCGACAAGGCCTAGCTATCTGATAACCCCTGCGCGTGTCGTAGGCGAGTTGAGATGCGAGGGGAGCGTTTGCCCGGGAGGCCGCCCCGGCCGGCTGGCAGGACGTGGAAGGCGCTACGAAGAAGGGCACGGGCCTGGAACACACGGCAGGTCTGCTCGGGAGCATTGTGGGAGCCGTGGGGATCGCGGCGAAGCTGCATAGGGGTCGTTCCGTCTCAACCTCGACCACGATGAGGATCACGCCGGCCTGCGGAGATGCCGCGTCCCCAAGTGCTCTTGGTGGACGCCCGGCGGCTAGGGGCCGGAGGGGGCGGGCGTAACGCGGTCGGCGGCGACGGACTTGGTGCCGTTCTGGAGGTCGTGCGACCGTGGCTGTCCGGGGCGGTGCCCGGTTTGGTCGCAGACGGCGAATTGGTTCCCCATACGACCATGGTGCCGAGGGAGGCGTTTGCCGAGTCTGCTTATTCCTTGAGTCCCATGGATCACGTACCGGAATCCCGGCCGGACGGGCCGCCCGCACGCGACGAATTGATCCAGACCCACGGGGAGGCCGCCCGCCTCGGTGACCTGGTGCACGCGGTGGACGCAGCCGCCGCTGGCCTCGCCTGGGACCGGCTCTTGTGCGCGCGGAGCGTCACCGCCCCGTTGCCGCAGGGGTGGGCGGAAGCACGTCTCGCCGAGCTGGGTGAGATCCAGCCGGGCCCTTCCTGCACCCGTCTCGGCAAGGGAGAACGGTCGCCGTCGGGGGAAGTGCCCGTGGTCTTTCCCCGATAGTTGGAGGGCGTGCGGATCCTGCTCCGAGAGGAGGAGAAGGTTTCCTGCGAGAAGGCCCAGGAGCTCGTCAAGTTCAGGCTGGCTGGTGGAGATGTCCTTTGTGTCAGCACGGGGGAGCCTCGCCCACCCGTGCTGGTCGGGGCGGAGCAGGAGGGGTGGCTCCTCGGCGCCAACCTGATCCAGTTGCAGACTGCGGGTCTGGATCAACGCAGGCGTCTGGCAGCGTCTGCACGAGGTGCTGCTGCCCGAGCTGCGGGCCGCGGGGCGGCTCGACCTGTCCGGGGCGGTGATCGACGGCTCCCACGTCAGGGCGCCGGGGGCCGGCCCAAAACCGGCCGGAGCCCGGTCGACCGAGGACGGCCGGGCTCCAGGCAGCACGTGGTCTGCGACGCCACCGACACCCCGTCGGCCGTGACCCTGACGGGTGGCAACCGCAACGAAATCCACGAAGCCTTCCTCGGACTTGCATGCTCACTCATCTGCTGGCACCGCCTGCAACCCACGTTGCGTTAGGAGCTTTAAGGCCCGGACCGTTTCCGCGATCCGGGCCTTTTGCCTGGCGGAGGATACGAGATTCGAACGCGTGAGGGATTGCCCCCAACAGGCCGTCCAAGTCCTCGTCTTGGGGTGGTCTGAACGGGGGACGTACCGAACATATTCGCCATTCGCTCCCAATCCCTTCGTACGGATGAAGGGCCGGGCGTGTCAGGGCTGACCAGCGACGGCACCGCTGACGATGGTGCTGTCTTCGCGCCGCTCGCAGTCTCTCAGTCCACTTCCGGGGCGGGCTGCTGTGTCATGCGCGCGCACGGAAGGAGACGACGTTGTCCGATCAAGAGTACGAACAGGCTGAGCGGAGCGTCGGGGAGTTCACGCTCACCACCCCCGTAAGCGCCGAGCCGCCGGCTGCACTGGCGTATACGGTCCCGGAACCGGACGAGCAGTGGGAACTGCCGCACGGTTTCGCACACGTCTTCTATGGCGAGGGCAACCGGGACATCACCCGACCGCTGATCATGGCCGACGGCTTCAGCCTCGGCAAGAGCGACCTGAAGTGGCTGTACTCCGGGCTCGACAGCGACTTCCCCTTCCTGACGGAGCTGCGCCGCCGGGGCCGTGACGTCATCCTGCTCGGTTACCACGAGCGCTCCGCCTCAATCCTGGACAACGCCCAGGCAGCGATGGCCGCCATCGCGCAGACCTGCGCCCAGCAACTGGGCGACGCACCGCTGACCGTGGGCGGTTTCAGCATGGGCGGCCTGGTCACCCGCTACGCCCTGGCCAAGATGGAGAGGCTGCGGGCCGGCCACCGCACCAGCCTGTACTTCTCCTACGACAGCCCGCACCGCGGCGCTGTCGTGCCCGTGGGCCTCCAGGCGTTCGCGCACTTCATCCCCTTCCCGAACAACCCCTTCGCCCGTCAGATGAACAGCCCGGCCGCCCGGCAGATGCTCTGGCGGCACTACGACCCCGAGGCCGGGGAGATCGGGATCGCCCCCGAGCGCACGCAGTTCCTCCAGGAACTGGCACAGGTCGGCGGCTGGCCGTCCGACCCGCTGAAGCTGGCGGTCGCCAACGGCCGCGGCGACGGCGCGGGCCTGGAGATCCCGCCCGGCAGTACCGCGCTGAAGGTCGAGCGGATCTACCCGGGCACGACCTTCTCCACCCAGGCCCAGGGCAAGGACGTCATCACCGCCGAGCTGAAGCGGAGGTTCCCCGCGGCGGAGAAAACGATCACGACGAATGACTTCTCCGAACTGGACGGCGCCCCCGGTGGCACCCTCCGCTCGTACGGCATCCTCGCCGACGCGCTGAAGAAGGTCGGCGCCAAGATCGATCTGCGGCACGAGCACGTCTGCTTCGTCCCCTCCGTCAGCGCGGTCGCGATCCGCGACATCGACCAGCAGAAAGACCTCTACGCGAACATCGACGGCCTGCCCGGGGAGGAGAGCGAGGTCGACGAGTTCATCTGCTCCTCGGACACGACGGCGCACACCGCCATCACCCAGGAACTCGGCGAGTGGCTCCTGGACCGGCTGTGCGACTGATCCTCCGCAGCACTCGGGTCGGGCTGTCCGCCTGACGGGCAGCCCGACCGCCCGGAGGGCATCGAGCGGCTGCGGCCATTCGGCATTCCAACAAGCCGACGGACGCGACCAGATACGAGAGGCCCCCAGCCTGCAGGGCCGGGCCCGGGACAGGGGGCCCGAGACAGGGGTGGCGAAGGAAGACTTCTTGAGCGAGAGACGCACCTCCGAAGCGCCTTCGGCCCTCTCCAGTAGCCGCACGCGCGGCCAGGCGAGCGAGTCGCGCGTCACGGGCTTCGCGTAGGCGACCTTCCCCGGCGCGACGGCCCCGCCACCCCGCCACCTCGCCCCTTGCGTCACAGAAGGGCTCCTCGCCGCCCGCGCCGGCATGCCCGCGACGGCATGCCCGCGCCGGACTGACTGCAACCAGAACTGCAGCCACGGAACGACGAAGGTCCCGGCCGCTGAGCGGTCGGGACCTTCGTTTGCCCTGATGGGCGGTGCGGAGGATACGAGATTCGAACTCGTGAGGGGTTGCCCCCAACACGCTTTCCAAGCGTGCGCCCTAGGCCACTAGGCGAATCCTCCGCCGCAAACAATACAAGACGTTGGGGGGTGCTCGCGAACATGATCCGGGGGAGGGGGTGCGGGAGGGGGCGTGGGTGGGGGTGGAGTCGGGGAGGGGTTCGGTGGTTGGGCCGGGGATCCGCTAGTGTGGTGCGCAGCCCCTCACGTGGCGCTATCTGACTGAACTCCCCCAGGGCCGGAAGGCAGCAAGGGTAGGTCGGCTCTGGCGGGTGCGTGAGGGGCGCTTGTGTTTGCGGTTTCGCGGGCCCGTGGAGCTGTGGGGCGGGCCGGTTGTCAGTGGGGGCCGATATCGTCGTATGCGTGTCGTCCCTTGCGCTGTACCGCCGCTATCGCCCCGAGACCTTCGCCGAGGTCATCGGGCAAGAGCACGTGACCGATCCGCTGCAGCAGGCGTTGCGGAACAACCGGGTCAATCATGCGTATCTGTTCAGTGGCCCGCGCGGCTGCGGCAAGACGACCAGTGCGCGGATCCTGGCGCGGTGCCTGAACTGTGAGGAAGGTCCCACTCCCACTCCCTGTGGGAAGTGCCAGTCGTGTGTGGATCTGGCCAGGAACGGGCGCGGTTCGATCGATGTGATCGAGATCGACGCGGCGTCGCACGGTGGTGTGGACGACGCCCGTGAGCTGCGGGAGAAGGCGTTCTTCGGGCCGGCGAGCAGCCGGTACAAGATCTACATCATCGATGAGGCGCACATGGTGACCTCGGCGGGCTTCAACGCCCTGCTGAAGGTCGTCGAGGAGCCGCCGGAGCATCTGAAGTTCATCTTCGCGACCACGGAGCCCGAGAAGGTCATCGGGACGATCCGGTCGCGGACGCATCACTATCCGTTCCGGTTGGTGCCGCCGGGGACGCTGCGGGACTACCTGGCGGAGGTGTGCGGGCGGGAGGACATCCCGGTCGAGGAGGGCGTGCTTCCGCTGGTGGTGCGGGCCGGCGCCGGGTCCGTACGGGACTCGATGTCGGTGATGGACCAGCTGCTCGCGGGGGCGGGCGACGACGGTGTGACGTATGCCATGGCCACGGCGCTGCTGGGGTATACGGACGGGTCGCTGCTGGACGCTGTGGTGGAGGCGTTTGCCGCGGGTGACGGGGCGGCGGCCTTCGAGGTCGTCGACCGGGTCATCGAGGGGGGCAATGATCCGCGGCGGTTCGTGGCCGATCTGCTGGAGCGGCTGCGGGATCTGGTGATCCTGGCCGCGGTGCCGGACGCGGCGGAGAAGGGGCTGATCGACGCCCCCGCCGATGTGGTGGAGCGGATGGCCGCGCAGGCCGCCGTGTTCGGCGCGGCGGAGCTGAGCCGGGCTGCGGATGTGGTGAACGAGGGCCTGACGGAGATGCGGGGGGCGACCTCGCCCCGGCTGCAGCTGGAGCTGATCTGTGCGCGGGTCCTGCTGCCCGCGGCGTACGGGGACGAGCGGTCGGTGCAGGCGCGACTCGACCGGCTGGAGCGGGGCGCCGGCGCGGGGCTGCTGGGCGGTGCTGGTGGTGCCGGTGGTGGCATCGGAGGTGTCGGCGGTGTCGGGCCGGGCGCCGGGGCCGCGGGTGGTGCGGGAGCTGGTGTGGCGCCCGTGGTGGCCGGCGGCGGACCGGCGGCCGGGTACGTGCCGGGGCCGGAGGCGCATCCGCCGATGCCCGCCGCGGGGCAGTCCGGGCCGGCGGCCGCGCGTGCCGCGGTACGGGGCGCGACGGAGGCTCCGGCAGCTTCGGCGCCCGGTGCCGCGGGTCCCGCCGCTCCGGCGGCTTCAGCGCCGGGTGCCGGCGTTCCGGGTGCTTCGGCCCCTGCTGCTTCGGCCCCCGCTGCTGCGGCTCCGTCGGGTGCTGCGGCGAACGAGGGCGCGGGTGCGCGGCCAGGGGCGTGGCCCGGTGGTGTCGGCCGGGGGAATGGCGCCGGTGGCGGCGGAGGCAACGGCGCCGCGGCCCGGCAGCCCGGCGGCTGGCCGACGGCCGTGGCGCCGGGACAGGGCGGTCAGCGGCAGCAGGGCGGGGCGCCCGCGTCCGGACCGGGCGCCGGGGCGGCGGGCGGCGCGCCCGTACAGCCGTCGGGGCAGGGCGGACCGGCGGCCGGTGGTCTCGCGCCCGTACCGCAGCAGCCGCAGGCGGCGGTGGCCCCTGAGGCGGCGCAGGGCGCGGCTCAGGTACGGCAGATGTGGCCGGAGATCCTGGAGGCGGTGAAGGCCCGCCGGCGCTTCACCTGGATCCTGCTGAGCCAGAACGCCCAGGTCTCCGGGTTCGACGGCACGACGCTGCAGATCGGCTTTCCCAACGCCGGGGCCCGCGACAGCTTCGCCAACGGCGGGAGCGAGGACGTCCTCAAGGACGTGCTCGCGGAGCGGTTCCAGGTGCAGTGGCGGGTCGAGGCGATCGTCGATCCGTCGGGCGGCGCCAACCCGCCGGCCGGGGGCGCTCCCCGCAGCGGCGGTGGCGGCTTCGGCGGCGGGGGTGGCTTCGGTGGCGGGGCGCCCGTCGCGCCCCAGCCGTCCGCACCGCAGTCGTCGGCGCAGCAGGGCGGGCCTGCCGGGCCACCGCAGGCCGGCGACGCGTACGGCCAGTCCGGCCAGTACGGGCAGGGCGGCGGAGGAGCCGGTGGCGGCGGCAGCCAGGGGGCGAGGATGGCGCGGGAAGCGGTCGCGCCGTCGGCGTCCGCGGGCGGCGGCGCGCAGGGCGCTCCGGCGGCGGAGCCCTCGTATACGCCCGAGCCCCCGCCGGTGTCGATCGAGTACGACATGCCGGCCGAGGACGACCCCGACCTCGTCGACTCGGCGCTCAGCGGTCATGAGCTGATCGTCCGGGAGCTGGGCGCGACGGTCGTGGAGGAGTTCAACAACGAGTGAGCGTGTGTGAATGTGAGCGTGTGTGAATGAGTGAGCAATGTGGAGAGGGGAGCCGGAGCGTGTAAGTGGGGGGAGCCGGTGGGTGAGAGCGGCTGAGCCGTTCCGCTGGCGCGCCGCGGTTCGCGGTGGTAAGGGGCGGCGGGGATGCGTAGGTGTACGGGCGGGTGTACAGCAGGCGTACACCCTGCTCCTCCCTATGGCGTAGGGCGCGGGGGCCGTGAACCACGTAGGCTCGGGCTACCGCACCAATCGTTGTCGTACGGCAGGAGTCCCGTCGTGATCCCCGGTGGTCAGCCCAATATGCAGCAGCTGCTCCAGCAGGCCCAGAAGATGCAGCAGGATCTCGCGGCCGCCCAGCAGGAGCTGGCGGAGACGCCCGTGGAGGGCTCCGCGGGCGGCGGTCTGGTCAAGGCGACGGTGACCGGCGCCGGTGAGCTGAAGGCTCTGGTCATCGACCCCAAGGCGGTCGACCCGGAGGCCGGATCCGCCGAGGAGAACGCCGAGACCCTCGCCGACCTCGTCCTGGCGGCGGTCCGGGATGCCAACGCCAGCGCCCAGCAGCTCCAGCAGCAGAAGCTCGGGCCGCTCGCCCAGGGCCTGGGCGGCGGCGGGATCCCCGGTCTCCCCTTCTGAGGAGTGGCCAACTAGCGTACGCAGCACGCCAGAAGAGAGAGAAGACGTTCCGTGTATGAAGGCGTGGTCCAGGACCTGATCGACGAGCTGGGCAGGCTGCCCGGCGTCGGTCCCAAGAGCGCGCAGCGGATCGCCTTCCACATCCTTCAGGCCGAGCCGACCGATGTCCGCCGGCTCGCGAACGCGCTGATGGAGGTCAAGGCGAAGGTCCGGTTCTGCACCGTCTGCGGCAATGTGGCGCAGGAGGAGCAGTGCCGGGTCTGCCTGGACCCCCGGCGTGATCCGGCGGTCATCTGTGTCGTGGAGGAGCCCAAGGACGTCGTGGCGATCGAGCGGACCCGCGAGTTCCGCGGTCGCTACCACGTGCTCGGTGGGGCGATCAGCCCGATCGAGGGCGTCGGCCCCGACGATCTGCGGATACGGGAACTGCTGGCCAGGCTCGCGGACGGCACCGTCACCGAGCTGATCCTGGCCACCGACCCGAATCTGGAGGGCGAGGCCACGGCCACGTATCTGGCCCGCATGATCAAACCCATGGGCCTGAGAGTGACACGACTGGCGAGCGGACTGCCGGTCGGAGGCGATCTGGAGTATGCCGACGAGGTCACGCTCGGGCGGGCCTTCGAAGGGAGGAGACTTCTCGATGTCTGACGCCACGCTGCACAACGCGACACAGGCCCCGGACGATTTCGCCGTGTCGATCTCCGACTCGATCGAGAGCTTCATCGTCGCGGTCACGGAGGTCGCCAAGGGCGACGAGCCGGACAGCGCGGTGCCCTTCCTGCTGCTGGAGGTCTCCCAGCTGCTGCTCGCCGGCGGCCGGCTGGGCGCCCACGAGGACATCGTTCCCGACGAGCGGTACGAGCCGGACACCGGCCCGGAGCCGGACGTCGACGAGCTGCGTGAGCGCTTCGCGGCCCTGCTCGACCCCGTGGACGTCTACTCGGAGGTCTTCGACCCGTACGTCCCGCGCAGCGAGCCGGTCGCCTGCCGGATCTCCGACGATCTGGCCAACATCATCGCCGACCTGCGCCACGGCTTGGCGCACTACCGGGCGGGCCGGGTCGTCGAAGCCCTGTGGTGGTGGCAGTTCTCCTACCTCTCCAACTGGGGGCCGACCGCGTCCGCCGCCCTGCGTGCGCTGCAGTCGCTGGTCGCCCACGTACGCCTCGACCAGCCGCTGGCCGCGCTCGACGGCCTGGACACCGACACCGGCATCGACGGTGACGGGGACGAGGAGCGACTCGCGGAGGAGGCCGGAAGGGTCATGGCCGCGGAGATCGCCGGGCCACTGGGGCTGCGGTCCTCCGCCCGGAAGTGAACCGGGCCCGCGAAGCGACACCCGAGACTGCTGGACCCTCGCATGGCACCTGTGGGCCTGGGGCACCTGCACGTGCGGCGGTGCCCCGGGCCCATACCTCCGTCAGGAGTCCGCCTCGACGCGCAGCCGGTCGGCGATTTCCACCAGTGACCCTTCCTCGGGGACGAACCAGCGGCGGGTGCCCTGCACGGCCTTCGGCCCCTTCTTGTGCGCCTGCGCGAACATCTCCTGCACCAGGGCGCTCGGCGCGTACTGCTGACCGTCCCACGCCCACAGGAGCGGTTTGCTCGGATGCCTGACCCAGGTGGCGCGACCTCGGCGGGCCTCCTCCACGACCCAGTCGCTCAGCGCCGCCCGTTCCGGGCCGGTGACCGGGCGGAACTCCAGTCCGGTCCCCTCCTCGATCGCCCCCGCCTCAAGGATCACGGTGACTGCCTTGGTCTGGCGGGCCCGGTACTCACGTTCCGCAGTGCGGTATTCCGGTGCCAGCGGGGGCGCGGAGTGGCTGCCGAGCATCGCACTCAGCGCCGCCTGGGTCACCGTCTGATAGCGGACATCGGAGCGGAAGATCGCGCTGATCTGGCTGTTTGCGCCGATTTTGTCGTCGACGGCATGCATGGCCCAGCGCAGCGTGGCGTCGGTGATCTCCTGGCCTCGCTTGAGCAGCTGCTCCCATTCGGCGTCGTCGAGTGAGTGCCAGTCGCGCTGACTCTGGAAGACGAGGTGTGCGATCAGCAGGGGCCCCTGTTCCGCCAGCAGCGCGGCGCGCCCTTCCCGCTCGTTCTGCGACTCGCCGAGCGCCCTCCGCACCTCGCGCACCAGCTGGACCGCCCGCCAGACCCTGCGGGCGTCCGGGGTCCGGAAGATCTGCGGATAGGTGTCGTTGTCCCACAGGCGACGACCCTTTTCGGCGTTGGCGCGGAAGGACATCCGTGCGTCCTTGTGCGCACACGCCAGCGCCACGGCGGCCTCGTTCATGTGGCATCCGTCCGCGCGCTCCGGGGGCTCCTCACCGCGCTTGATGACGTAGGTCTTGCCCAAGGTGACGTCGAAGTCGTAACGCAGCCGCTTCTGGATCTTGTCCAGTGCCCTGAAATCCTGCTGCACCACGCTGTTCTGGGTGTTGGTGGCGATGGTGACCCGTTCGGCGAAGCCGTAGGGCGTCTCCTTCAGCGGGATGACCCGCACACTGAGACGGGCTTTGGCCAGGGCCTCCGGGGAACGCTCATGGGCCTCGTGGAGCGAAGCAACGGTCTGCGCGCCGTTGACCACGCTGGCCCCCTGGAGCTTGAGATCGCCGCGCGGGCCGATCTCAAGCTCGTCGCAGAGCACCGTGATGCCGTTGTGGAGGTACCAGAAGAGCTCGGGGTTGCGGACGACGCTGTTGACCATCTCCCCGTTGATCTTGGTCAGGCCGAGCGGGTGCCGGATGTTGCGCTTGAAGAGACGATGCCGATGGCCGGCATACCAGGTGGCGACCTGGTCCGCGGTGACGGTGCCGTGGTAGGCGATGAAGGGGCCTTCATGGGGACGGAAGTCGGACATGCGGGCGCTGAGTTCGACGTTGGGTTCGTCGATACCGGCCCGGATCGTCCGGGTGAAGTCGGCCAGCAGCAGCGTCTCGAACCGCAGGAACTCCTGGTCCTCGTTGTACTCGGCCTTCAGGTCGGCACAGCGCTGCTGGATGTTCGGTGACAGACCCTGACCGCCGGCCAGCGCGAAGACGACCGTGACCTGCACCTTGGGGTTGTTGAGCGCCTTGTCGAGGTCGGCCGCCATCGCCTGGAGCCGGCTGTTGAACCGGTGGTACTCCCCCTTGACGAGGTACTTGAGGCCACTGGCGAGAACGAACCAGGCATCCTGGTCGAACGTGGCGTTTCCGGTGCCGCTCCACTTCGACTGGATGATCCACACGTGCGGGGCCTCGGTGTCGACGGCGATGGCGTCGATGCCCTCGTCGTCGAAGCCGTCGATGACGCACTCCGCTGCCTGCTTGCGCTCCCAGCCGGTCACCTCATGCACCGCGAGCGCCGCGAGCGACCGGGTCAGGAAGGTGCCCTCCTTGTCCGCGGCCACCTGGGCCGCGCGGTCCGTCATATCGATCAGTCCCTTGAACTGATCTGTCAGCGTCGTCTTCAGATGACGTACCTGAAGGTCCTTCATATGGCTTTCAGAGCCCCCCTCGGTGCGGTGCGATGTGCCGGCTCAGTCCAGCACAGTGGCGATGGCGAGGGTAATCCGCTCTATCCAGTCCACGGCGTCGCACGCGTCGGCATCCGTTATCGGACGACGCCTTTTCAGGTGGCCCTCCTCCAGGTCCGACTCGTGGGCGATCTTGTTGCGGCGGGCCACGACTGCCGAGAACTTCTCCTTGAGCGCGTCGGCGTCGTAGTGGGTGCGGTACTGGAACCACTCGTTGAGCTGAACAGCGGCCTTGCTCCACAGGTTGTCGTCGGTGACCAGCCGGTACGCCCGGGCGATCTCCTTGGGGTTGTGCAGCGGCCTGGTAGCCCACTCACTCCTTACGCGCTCCAGTACGGCATCCGTGAGCGTGACCTGCCCCGCCCGTACCTCTTCGATGACGGACAGCGGGAGCTGGTACTTCTGGAGCTGTACGGGCAGTCGGGCACCAGAAGCGGCGGCGAGCTCGGCCACCCGCCGGAAGAGCTCCTCATGCAGCCAGTGGTCCACGGCGCTGACTGCCTGGACCCACGCCGCGCGGTAGAGGTCGCCGATGTCCAGTGCGCCCGGCTGAAGCCCATGCAGGCTCTGACCTGCGGTAATCAGCTGGCGCGCGTATTCCATGTTGGTCGTGAACGACTCGAACTGGCGTGTCTGCGGTCGCGCGATCGCCATCCGGACCCTCCCCTGTCCCGTGATGCGCCCCCGTGGGCCGGATGATCAAGACTTGCGCGGGACACGCGGAAGGGCAAGCGGTGCGACGGCTATGTGACGGAAAGTTGTCCTGATTGCCCCTGCCCGCCGGGCCGATCGCCAGCGGTCAGGGCGTCAGCTCGGCGGCAGGGCCCTCGTCCGTCACCTCGCCGCCCAGGGCGAGGGCGATCGCCTTGAAGTCGTCGAGCGCGGCCTGGAGGTCCTGGACGATCTCCTGGGCGATGACCTCGGGCGCCAGCAGGCTGTCAGCGTCCTCAAGGGCCGGGTCCTTCATCCAGCTGATGTCGAGGTTGACCTTGTCGCGGGCGATCAGCGTGTCGTAGTCGAACGCCTTGAAACGCTCGGACTCCACGCGCTCGTCGAGCGGCTCGCCCGGCTTGTACGCCTGGACGAACTCCTCCAGGTCGGCGCGGCGCAACTGGCGCTGCTTGAGGGTGAAGTGCAGGCCGGTGCGGAAGTCGTAGACCCACAGCTTGCTGGTGTGCGGCCTGCCGTCCGCGCGCGGGGTCTTCTTGTCGAAGAACAGGACGTTCGCCTTGACGCCGCCCGCGTAGAAGATGCCGGTGGGCAGGCGCAGCATCGTGTGGAGATCGAAGTCCTGGAGGAGCCGGGTGCGGATCTTCTCCCCGGCGCCGCCCTCGAAGAGCACGTTGTCGGGCAGGACGACCGCGGCATGGCCGTCGATGGCCAGTAGCGACATGATGTGCTGGAGGAAGTTCAGCTGCTTGTTGGTGGTGGTGGCGCGGAAGTCGTCGCGGGCGTAGGAGATCTCCTCCTTTTCCGCCGTGCCGTCGGTGCCGATGACAGTGATCGCGGACTTGCGGCCGAAGGGCGGGTTGGCCAGCACCAGGGACGCGTGCCGCTTGGGCTTCTCGGCGAGCGCGTCGCCGACGTCGATGAGGCTGGGGCCGTCGCTGTCGCCGATGCCGTGCAGCAGCATGTTCATCGCAGCGAGCCGGGCGGTGCCGGTGACCAGCTCGTTGCCGAAGATCATGCCCTTGCCCTCGCTGAGCGCGATCCGCTGCTCATGTGACAGATCCCGCATGTGGTGCTTGCGGATGTAGCTGTGGGCGGCGATGAGGAAGCCGCCGGTGCCGCAGGCCGGGTCGGCGATGGTGTCGTCGGGGCGCGGCTGGACGACGTCGACGATGGCATCGATCAGCGGGCGCGGGGTGAAGTACTGCCCGGCCCCGGTCTTGGTGTCCTCCGCCCCCTTGGCGAGCAGACCTTCGTAGGCGTCGCCCTTGAGGTCCGTGCCGTCGATCGTCCAATCCTGATTGCCGATCAGGTCGACGACGAGCTTTTCGAGGAGGGCGGGCTCGGTGATGCGGTTCTGGGCCTTGGCGAAGATGGTGCCGAGGGTGGTGCCGGGCTTGGCGGCGAGCTCCTGGAGGATGTTGCGGTAATGGACTTCGAGGGCGGCGCCCTTCTTGGAGGCGAGCGACGGCCAGTCGAAGCCCTCGGGGACGATGGACTTCGGATTGAAGGGGTCGTCCGACAGCTCGTCCGCCATCTTCAGGAAGAGGAGGTAGGAGAGCTGCTCGACGTATTCGATGGTGGACAGGCCGTTGTCGCGCAGGACGTTGCAGTAGTTCCAGAGCTTGGCGACAAGGGTGTTGGTCTGGGAATGCGCCTGGGCGGTGGCGTTCTCTGCGGCGGTGGCGTCGGGGGTGGTCACTGGTCGAATACCTCGAAGGTCTGTTGGACGGCTGCGCGGGGGAGGGGGGTGGCGGACGGCTCGGGCGGCGGCGCTTCGGCCGCGGTCGCCGGCCCCGCGCTGCTTCGAGCCCTCGGTACGGCCCGCCGCGCCCGCTTGGGCTTCGCCTGCGCGGCGCGCGTGGCCCGCTCGGCCTGAATACGCGCGAGCAGCTCGGAGGCGGGTTCGTCGTCGGGGTCCTGAGGAACGAGCCGCCCGGCGAAGGCGTGGCTCAGCAGGGCCTGACGGAGGTGCCGTGACCGCAGCTCGGCCTTTTCGAGCTCGCGATCCAGCGTGTCGAGTGAGGCCATTCGCTCCTCGCAGAGCTGAACCAGCTTCTTTTGCTCGGCCATTGGCGGGATCGGGAACTCGACGGCCTTGAGGCGCTTGGCCGATAGATGCGCGATGTTGGTGGTAATGCGCACCTCTTGCATAAAGCGCCGAGCGTGGAGATGGCGCCGGAATACCAGCAGTGCCCATTCAGGCAGCACGCCGGGCCGGGCGCGGAAGCGCAGCAGGCTATTGGTGAACGCGACGTTCTCGGGGACGCCGCGGTACAGCGCGGGCCTGCCTACGAGGTGAGGGCTCTGGCCCTCGTTCAGTAGGACGTCGCCAGGCCGGAGCTTGTATCTGTCGAAGACGCCTGAGAAGTCCATCTCCATGACATCGGAGGTGTCGATGCGATCTTCGAAGACGTTGGCGACGCGCAGGTACGGGCGTATTTCCGGACCGTGGTGCCAGTCGGGGTGGCGTTGCCTGCCAAGGTCGATGGTGCCTGCGGAGCCGACGGTGGTCAGTTCCCAGGATTCCGGGACCTGTTCTGGGATGAGCGACAGCAGAAGGGACTTTTGGAGGCTGATGACGCGTCGACGGTTCATCGCGAGGGTGCCCGCTGCAGCGTCGAGGTGCGAGAGGTGCTCTTCGAGCGCTTCGACGATCCGTCGCTGCTCTGCCGCTGGCGGCAGCGGGAGCAGGGCTTCGAAGACATCGGCATCCCTGACCGCCGGATAGCTGACTCCCCGCTGCTTTGGAAGAACCTGCTTTTCGAAGTCACGGTGCTGGACAGCGTAAAAAAGGTAGCGCGATTCCACATGGAGATTAGGGCGGATAACAGCGAATCCAGTGGAGGCGATTTGCTTGTCCAGCGTGGGGGAAACGTGAGCGATCTTGCGGAGGTAAGGGCGCACGGTGGAGTAAACGGTATCCCCAGTGCGCACGACCTGGCGAGCCCGGCCAGGGGCGCTGACTGCGTCCACCCATTTGGCCCTAATCTGCTTGGTTTCGCTGTCTACTGAGCTGATGTCGATGTACCGAAAGCGCTCTGTCTGGATCCCTTCGCGGCCGACTTTGTCGACAGGTTCGCAGACCGCTCCCAGCCTTGTCTGAGTCCACCCTTCAGGAAGTTCCTTCTCGCTCACGCCAGTTCTCGATTCAGCTCATCCAACAGCACCCGCACATCGCGGCCTTCAAACGCCCTTCGGAACCCGCGTCCACCGCCAAGCCCGCGCAGCGGTTCGCGCTGGAACTCGTCTCCGGTGATCCCCACGGCGCTCACGACCGCATCGCGTATGGCCTCCAGCCACCGCAACTGCCCGTCCGTGAATTCTGCCCCCGCCTGCCGCTGCCGTAGCAGCCACGCCTCGAAGCGTTCCTCGACCGCCGTCCGATAGGGCTTCAGTTCCTCGTCCACGCCGAGTTCGTAGCGGATCAGCGAGATCAGGTCCGGGACGCCCGCCTCCTTGCCCGGGCGGGCGGTGGCCTTGCCCAGGTCCTCGTAGTAGCCCCACAGGATGTGCGGTGTCCAGGCGTACTGGGGGCGCTCGATGCGGGCGGCCAGCTCCTTCAAGGATGCGTACGCCTCTGTGGGCGAGACCTTGTGCGGGCTGTTCATGGCGATGGACACCGCCGCGAGCTGGTCCCGCTCGTCCTCCAGGAGTCGGCGCCAGGCGGCGATGTGCCCCTCCGCACGTTCCTCGCGCGAGGTCTCCTTGATGTCCGTCACCGTCACGGACGTGAACTCGTCAATCACGTAGTCCTTGTCCCGGCGGAGGTCCAGGATCTGGCGGCGCAGCTGCGGGCTGCCGGTCAGCGGGGCGATCGCGCTCTCGATCGCCTTCCGCGCGGCTGCCGGGCCTTCCTCGTCCGTCAGGCGCTCCTGGCAGTCGGGGTCGGCGGCCCGCATGATCCCGCTGGCGATCTCTGACAGGCTCCGGCCGTCCGCGGCGGACGTGAGGAGCTCCCTCTCCTTCTCGGTGAGCTGCTGGTTCAGTCGGGCGAGTCGGCCGGCCAGGACCTCCGCCTCGCCGGCGTCGATCGTCTTCGTACCGGTCTTGTCGAGGAGCTGGGACAGGGAGAGCCGGCGGTCGCCCTCGGGCGGGGCCAGCGGGCGGGCGTCGAGGCGGGGGGAGTCGGTGACGCCGACGGGGTCGATCAGGAGAAAGCGGTCCTTGCGCACCGTGGCGGCGGCGTCGGGGGTGACCTCGCGCAGTTCGGTGGCGTCGATGGTGCGGGCGCCGCGGCCCTTCATCTGCTCGAAGAGGACCGCGCTGCGCACGTCGCGCAGGAAGATGACGCACTCCAGGGCTCGTACGTCCGTACCCGTTGCGATCATGTCGACGGTGACGGCGACGCGGAGCTGCGCAGAGTTGCGCAGGTCCCGGATGAGGTCGTCGGGGTTCTCGCCTTGCTGGCGGCTCTTGTAGGTGATCTTCTTGGCGAATTCGTCGCCGCGCCCGAAGACCTCCTTGACCTGGGCGAGCACGTCCTCCGCGTGGTTCTCGCCGACCGCGAAGATCAGAGTTTTGGGGATCTCGGCGCGGTCGGGGAACCAGCGCTTCCAGTTGTTCTTGTACGTGGTCAGGACGGCGCGGATCTCGTCCACGGTCACCACGGAGCGGCCGATCTGCCGGGTGGTGTAGCTGTAGTCGTCGTCGAGTTCCTGGTAGCGCTGGCGCCGCGTCTTGCGGTCCCGGATCTTGACGGTGATGCCGGACTCTATGGTGGCGCCGCCGTTCTCGCGGAGGTCGGTGTTGAGCCGTACCAGGTCGAAGTCGACGTTGACGCCGTCGGCGACGGCCTGCGCCTGGGTGTACTCCGAGACCAGGTTGCGCTGGAAGAACCCCAGGGTCTGCAGGGTCGGTGTGGCGGTGAGGCCGACGATGTGCGCGTCGAAGTACTCCAGGACGCCGCGCCACTTGCCGTAGATGGAGCGGTGGCACTCGTCGACGATGATCAGGTCGAAGGACTCGATCGGCACGTCGGGGTTGTAGCGGACCTCGATGGGCAGGGAGGTCTCGTAGCTGTCCTCGTCGAAGGAGTACGAGGTGTTGTCGGCGGCGTCGTCGGCCGTGTCGTCGTCGGTGAGCTGCTCGCCGGAGAGCAGCCGGTACATCTTCTGGATGGTCGAGACGACCACCGATGACGTCTCCTGGAGACCGGCTGCGCCGAGGCGGTCGATGTTGTAGAGGTCCTTGAGCTTCCGCCCGTCGTCGGGGGCGGTGAAGCGCTCGAACTCGTCGACCGTCTGGCGGCTGAGGTTGTTGCGGTCGACGAGGAAGAGGACGCGGCGGGCATCCGCGTACTTCAGCAGGCGGTACGACTGGGCGACCGCCGTGTAGGTCTTGCCGGCGCCGGTGGCCATCTGGATCAGCGCGTGGGGCAGATCCTGGGCCAGGGAGGCCTCCAGGCCGGTGATCGCGCTGATCTGCGCGAGCCGTAGCCCGTTGGGTTCCAGGTCCGGGATGCGGCGCAGGGCGGCGCGCCAGGTGGGGGCGTCCGGGGTGGTGTCGGCCTGGTCCATCCACCGGGCGACGGTCTCAGGGCGGTGGAAGGTGAAGACCTCGCGGGAGCGGGCGTAGGGGTCGAGGCGGTTGAGGAAGTACGTCTCGGCGCCCGTGGTGGCGTAACGGAAGGCGAAGGGTTCTTCCCGGCGCCAGACGGCCAGGCTGTGCTCTTTGAGGACCCCGGCTGCGTAGCGGTCGTTCTGGATGAGGGCGCTGCTGAGGTGATCGCCTTCCCGCTTGGCCTCGATCACGCCGACGATCTTGCCGTCCACGTACAGCACGTAGTCGGCGCGACCGGTGGCGACGGTGAATTCACGGACCGCGACACCCTGGTCGGCGTCCGGGTTGACCTGGTCGCGGTCCTGGACGACCCAGCCGGCGGCGCGCAGCATCGCGTCGATCGTTTCGCGGGCCTGGATCTCGTTGAGCGGGGCGGGGCGCTGGGCGCGGTGGACGATGGCGTCGCGGGCGGCCTCGTCGATGCGGCGGGGGGAGGTGCGGGCGGTTTCGTACGCGGTGCGCTGGGCGGTGCGCAGTGCGTCGACCTCGGGGGTCAGCAGTTCGATCCGGGTAGCGTCCGCCTTGACGGCGGCGGCGTTGTTGATCAGGTTCTGGGCCTCAATGCGGGCCCGCTGCTCGGCCTCGAACCGGTCCTTGTATTCAGTGAGCCGCGTCCGGGCCTCGGTGAGGGCCTTGCGGTGGCCGTCCAGGGCTTTGCGGAGCTCGGCGAGCTCGGCCGGGTCGGTGACCTGGGCCGCGGCTTCCGGCTCGGTGGGCGGCACGAACTCGGCGACCGTGCGCCTGTCGGTGATCGCGTCGTGGAACCAGATGCCCAGCTTGTAGCAGGTGCGGACGGCCGCGAGGGCGAGGGTGGTGTCGAAAAGGTGGTGGGCGGCGCGGTTGCGGTCCAGCCGGATCTGGTCGAAGTAGCCGCGGGTCTCGGGGATGAGGACCCCGGCGTCGGTGAGTGCCCTCAGCCGGTCGACCTGGTGAGTACCGCCGACGCGCAGTCCGATGCGGCTGACCAGCTCCTCTGCCAGGACCTCGCCGAACTGGCCGGACTGGATGAGGGAGGCGTTGGGGTTGGCGAAGACGCTCGCCTCGGCTTGGGCACCGTAGATCGCCAGGAGCGGCTGGAGTGGTAGCAGGAGGCCGAAGTTGGGTGAATTCTTAGCCAGCTCGTGCAATCGCTCGTCCACGATGTGCCACTCCATCCTGGTGAGCTGTCCCGTACTGTTCGCAGACGAGCAAGCTTACGGAACCGGACGTGCCCCAGACGGCGGAATCCCGGCCTGGCAGCCTGGTGCCTTGAGGAGCGACGGGCAACCAGGGGGCACGACAGCGGCGCTGTGAGCTGGCTTACGTTTCCGTGTGCTGGGGTCTGGAACGGGCAGGGGCGACACTGAGCGGGGCGGGGCGCGCAGGGTGCCTCCCGCCGATTCCGCGTGGTGAGCGCTTGTCTCACCATGCGATACCCGGAGGGCTAGTTCCGGCCGCTCGATAGACTGAGCCGACCGCAGTACCCCCATATCCGGGGGTCCGGGAGAAATCTCCCGAAGAGACAGTTGCGAGGAGCGCACGTGGGCCTTGTCGTGCAGAAGTACGGCGGCTCATCCGTTGCGGATGCCGAGGGCATCAAGCGCGTCGCCAAGCGAATCGTCGAGGCCAAGAAGAACGGCAACCAGGTTGTCGTGGTGGTCTCGGCGATGGGCGACACGACGGACGAGCTGATCGATCTCGCGCAGGAAGTGTCCCCGATCCCGTCGGGGCGCGAGTTCGACATGCTGCTGACCGCCGGAGAGCGGATCTCCATGGCCCTGCTGGCGATGGCGATCAAAAACCTCGGTCACGAGGCGCAGTCCTTCACCGGCAGCCAGGCCGGTGTGATCACCGACTCCGCGCATAACAAGGCGCGGATCATCGACGTCACGCCGGGCCGTATTCAGGCCTCGGTCGACGAGGGCAATATCGCCATCGTCGCCGGTTTCCAGGGTGTGTCCCAGGACAAGAAGGACATCACGACGCTGGGGCGCGGTGGCTCGGACACCACCGCGGTGGCGCTGGCCGCCGCCCTCGACGCCGACGTCTGTGAGATCTACACCGATGTGGACGGCGTCTTCACCGCCGACCCGCGGGTCGTGAAGAAGGCCCGGAAGATCGACTGGATCTCCTTCGAGGACATGCTGGAGCTCGCCAGCTCCGGTTCCAAGGTGCTGCTGCACCGCTGCGTCGAGTACGCACGCCGTTACAACATCCCGATCCACGTCCGCTCGTCCTTCTCGGGCCTGCCGGGCACCTGGGTCAGCAACGAACCGCAAGGGGACCAGCCGATGGAGCAGGCAATCATCTCGGGCGTCGCACACGACACCTCCGAGGCGAAGGTCACGGTCGTCGGAGTCCCGGACAAGCCGGGCGAGGCCGCGCTCATCTTCCGTGCGATCGCCGACTCCGACGCGAACATCGACATGGTCGTGCAGAACGTGTCGTCCGCGTCGACCGGTCTGACCGATATCTCCTTCACGCTGCCGAAGAGCGAGGGCCGCAAGGCCGTGGCGGCTCTGGAGAAGACTCGTGCGGTGGTCGGCTTCGACTCGCTGCGCTACGACGACCAGATCGCCAAGATCTCCCTGGTCGGCGCGGGGATGAAGACCAATCCGGGCGTCACCGCGACGTTCTTCGAGGCGCTGTCGAACGCCGGCGTGAACATCGAGCTCATCTCGACCTCCGAGATCCGTATCTCGGTCGTGACCCGCGCCGATGACGTCAACGAGGCCGTGCGCGCCGTGCACACCGCCTTCGGTCTCGACTCGGAGAGCGACGAAGCCGTGGTCTATGGCGGCACCGGACGATGATTCCGGCCGAGGCGGGCCGTCCGTCCCTCGCTGACACGGCGGGGGCGGACGCCCGTACGGCCCGGAAGCCGCAGCTCGCCGTCGTCGGTGCCACTGGTGCCGTCGGCACGGTGCTGCTCGGCATCCTGTCCGAGCGCGCCGACATCTGGGGCGAGATCCGGCTGATCGCTTCCCCGCGTTCGGCCGGCCGCAAGCTGACCGTCCGCGGGGAGCAGGTCGAGGTCGTCGCGCTGAGCGAGGCGGCCTTCGACGGGATCGACGTCGTGATGTTCGACGTGCCGGACGAGGTCTCCGCGCAGTGGGCGCCGGTGGCGGTCTCCAAGGGCGCGGTGGTCGTGGACAATTCGGACGCTTTCCGGATGGATCCGGATGTGCCGCTGGTCATTCCCGAGGTCAACGCCCATGCCGCGCGGGTGCGTCCGCGCGGCATCATCGCCAACCCCACCTGCGCCACGGCGTCGATGATCGTCGCGCTGGGTGCGCTGCACGCCGAGTACGGGCTGAGCGAGCTGATCGTCTCCTCGTACCAGGCCGTCTCCGCGGAGGGGAAGGCCGGTGTGGACACCTTGCGCGCACAGCTGTCCGCGGTGTGCGGTACGGAGCTGGGGGCGACGCCCGGTGACATACGGCGGGCCGTCGGGGACACGCTGGGGCCGTTCCCGGCACCGATCGCGCTGAACGTGGTGCCCTGGGCCGGCTCGCTCCAGGAGGACGGCTGGTCCTCGGAGGAGCTCGGGATCCGCCACGAGTCCCGCAAGATCCTGGGACTGCCGGACCTCCCGGTCACCGCGACCTGCGTACGGGTGCCGGTGCTCACCACTCACTCGATGGCCGTGCACGCACGCTTCGAGAACGAGGTCACGGTCGGCGGCGCACACGAGATCCTGGCGGCGGCGCCGGGGGTGGTGCTGTGTGACGCCCCGGCGGACGGGGAGTTCCCCACGCCGTCCGATGTGGTCGGGACCGATCCGACGTGGGTCGGGCGGGTGCGGCGCTCGATGGACGATCCGCGGGTGCTGCAGCTGTTCGTGTGCGGGGACAACCTGCGCAAGGGGGCGGCCTTGAATGCGGCGCAGATCGGTGAGCTGGTGGCGGCGGAGATGTGGGGGTAGGGGGATGTGGGGGTAGGGGAGCGCGGCTCGGTGTGAGGGCGCATCGAGGAGCGGTTTGGTGTGAGAGGGCGTCGCGTAGCGGCTTGGTGTGAGGGGGCGTCGCGGGGATACCTCCTGGGAGGTATGTTGCAGGATGTGTGAAGATCCTGTAAGCGAGTTGCCGACTAATACGTCTTGATCTGGGATGACGTTCTGTTCGACCATTCGCCCCCCGTTGCGCTGCAACCGGCAGTCGGGCGGGGAGCGTCTTTGTGGCCGCCCCTCGGGGTGGCTCGGAATGTCCGCGGGCCGATCGCAAGCCCTCGGGTGTCGTGGGCAAGCGTGTCGGGATGAATAGGGCATTCAGGAAGAGCTGGTACGCATGAGGGCGTTTAACGCATCGCCGCAAGCGGTGCCTTGCGCGTACAACCCTTATGGGGGGAAGCGTGTCCAACAGGCGTGGCAGAGGTACTCGGATTCACGATCGCCCCGGTGGGCGCAGCCGGCGCAGCGGTGTGCCCGCAGCCGCCCCGTGCACCCGGGGGCATGCCAGTGATCGCCCCCTGGTCCGCCACGCGCCCCGCGCAGCTTCCTTCTCAGCGTGGGGACACTGACGACGCGATGGCAGCGGGCACCACAGTCGACCACCTCACCGAGACCTACCGCGCGCACTACCGCTCCCTGCTCGGCCTCGCCGCACTGCTCCTCGACGACACCGCCTCCTGTGAGGACGTCGTCCAGGAGGCCTTCATCCGTGTGCACTCCGCGCGCGGACGCGTCCGCGACCCCGAAAAGACCCTCGCCTACCTCCGGCAGACCGTCGTCAACCTCTCGCGCTCCGCGCTGCGGCGCCGCATCCTCGGGCTCAAGCTGCTCTCGAAGCCGATGCCCGACATGGCGAGTGCCGAGGAGGGCGCGTACGACCTGCTGGAGCGCGATCAGCTGATCAAGGCGATGCGCGGGCTGCAGCGCCGGCAGCGTGAGGTGCTGGTGCTGCGCTACTTCGCCGATATGACCGAGGCGCAGGTCGCTGAGACGCTGGGCATATCGCTCGGTTCGGTCAAGGCGTACGGGTCGCGGGGGATCGCGGCGCTCCGTGTCGCGATGGAGGCTCCGGCATGAGCGGCACGGGCGGCACAGGCGGCACGGGCGATATGAGTGGCATGAGCGGCACGGGCGGTCAGAGGGCCGGTCGGTACGACCCGCTCCCGATGTCGGACGGCGCGCGTGGCTGCGACGCGTCTGATGGCGACGCGTGTGATCGCGACGCGTACGAGCACGATGCGCACGACGGGTACGACCACGACGAGTACGACGGCGACGAGTGCGACCACGAGGGCGACGGCAACGGCGGCGACCGCACCGGCCGTGGCCGTCCCACCGGCGGCTTCGGCGGTGATGTCGGCGGCGAGGACGAGCTGAGGCAGCTGCTGCAGGCCCGCGTCCGCGACCTCGAGCCGTCCCCCGACGCACTGGAACGGCTGCACCGCGCCGTGCCCGCCCGTCGGCAGCGCCGTCGGCATGTCGTCGTCGGCGCGGCGGCCGCGCTGCTGTTCGGCGGCACGTCCATCCCCGCCATGGTCCACGTGGCGGCGAATACGGGCGGCTCCACGGACCGTTCCGCCAACACCGCGAGCAGTCAGCGGGCGCACGCCGGCACCGACGGCGGACATGGCGAGGGCACCGAGCAGGCCGGTCCGCGGCCGAAGCCCGGCACGGGCCCCGCCAAGCCCGGCGACACCAAGCACCCGGAGAAGGGCAAGGAGACCGAGCAGCACAGCCCGGGCCAGAGCGCAGGGGCAGAGGCCGTGCCCGGTGTCGGTGGCTCCCCCGCGCCGGACAACACCATGGAGATCGCCTCGCCGGTCTGCAGCCGCGACCAGCTCGGGCACGGCAGCAGCACGGTCCGGCCGGCGGACTCCTCGGGCCGCGTCTACGGCTCGTTCCGGGTGCTCAACGTCTCCAATGCGGCCTGCTCCGTCGAGGGCGGCGGCGCCGTCGGCGTGGTGGCACAGGGCAGCACGAACGTCGACCGCATCCATGTCGTCGACCACACCTCGGGTGACGACGCGACCGGACTGCCCGATCCGGCCGCCACTCCTGGCCAGCTGGTTCTCAAGCCGGGTGAGGCGTACGAGGTCCAGTTCGCCTGGATCCCGGAGGCCGGTGGCGGGCCCACGGGATGCGTCGCTCCGAAGCCCTCGCCGACGCCCCAGCCGTCCAAGAGCCCGGAGCAGTCCGCGGACAGCGGAGCCGGGGCCCCGCCGCCCGACCAGGGCAGCGGCCAGGCGGGCGGCGACACGGGTGCCGAGGCGGGCGGGGCCACGTCCGGCGGGATCGTTCTCAGCCATACGCCCGAGGCCGGCGAGCCTGCCGCGGCGGACGCCAAGATCAACGATGCCTGCGCCGGAACGGTTTACCGCACGACGGCACTGCCGACCGAGTAGCGTCCGGCTTCACGCCGGCGGCTGCCGGCCGGTCGGGAACCCGTGCTCCCGGTGGGGTGCGGTGCGGACCCGCCATAGGGGCGCCGTACCTGGCCCCGTACCGTTGGTGGTGTGTACCGGTTCCTGCTGACCCCGCGGTGGTGGGGGATCAACGTCTTCGCCGTACTGGCGATTCCCTTCTGCATCTTCATGGGCAGCTGGCAGCTGGGCCGCTTCGAGGACCGGGTCGACAGCCACCAGCAGCAGACGGACCGCTCCGCCCAGGCCAAGGCCGCGGCCCCCCGGCCCCTCGACAGCCTGTTGCCCGTCGACAAGGTCACCTCCGGGCGTCAGGCCAGTGCCCGCGGGCACTACGACACCGGACACCAACTGCTCGTACCGGCCCGCACCTTGAAGGACGGGCGCGGTGAGCGGGAGGGCTTCTACGTCCTCACCCTGCTGCGTACGGACAGCGGCAAGGCCCTTCCGGTCGTACGCGGCTGGCTGCCCGGCGACGCCGATGCGACGCCCGATACGGCGAAGGTGCCCGCGCCGCCCAAGGGCGAGGTGACGGTCACCGGGGCGCTGCAGGCCTCCGAGAACCAGGGCACCGACGGCGTCCATGCGGCCGGGGGGCTGCCGCAGGGGCAGCTCGGCATGATCAGTGCGGCGTCGCTGGTCAACGTCGTGCCGTACGACGTCTATGACGCCTGGATCACCCTCACCGACGCCCAGCCCCCACTGCGCGCCGTCCCCCCGGTCGCCGCCGAGGGCAGCGGTCTGGACCTCAAGGCATTCCAGAACCTCGGCTACACCGGCGAATGGTTCGTCTTCGCCGGTTTTGTGGTCTTCATGTGGTTCCGCCTCTTCCGCCGCGAAACCGAAGCCGCCAAGGACGCGGCACTGGGCATCGCGCCGCTGGACGATACGCGCGAGGCATAGCACCGCCGAAACCCGGAGGCGGCAGCCCCGCCTCCGGGGGGCCTCCCCCCGCCCCCGCCCCACCCCACCCCCTGTTTGCAGTGCGACACCGATGCAGCACCGCAGCACCACACCGCCAGCACTGCACCGCAGCACCGCACCGCAGCACCGCTGCACCGCACCGCGGCACCGCTGCGACGCGCCGCAGCACTGCACCGCCGCACTGCCGCGGTGTCGCACCTGGTCTTGCTGTGTACGAGCGTGGTGGCTGCAATCGGGTCGGCGTGCCACGGTGGTCCTATGGCAGGCGATGCCCCATGCCCGCACGGTCGTGACCAGGTGCACGAACCGTCCGCGCGCGGTCATGACCACCTGCATGAGCCGCACCATGAGCCACACCACGAGCCGCGCCGTTTCGGACACTGGGTTCGTTGGGTCTGGCATGTGGTGACGCCGCATGGTCACGCGGGCCTGGACAAGGTCGATGTGGCGATGGAGAGCTCGCGGGCCGGGATGCGGGCGTTGTGGCTGTCGCTCGGCGTCCTCGGGCTGACCGGTGTGGTCCAGGCGGTGATCGTGGTGCTGTCCGGGTCAGTGGCGCTGCTCGGTGACACGATCCACAACCTTGCCGACGCCCTGACCGCCGTTCCGCTCGGCATCGCCTTCGTCCTCGGCCGGCGGGTGGCCAACCGCCGCTACACCTACGGCTACGGCCGAGCCGAGGACCTCGCGGGTATCGCCATCGTGCTGACCATCGCCGCCTCCTCCTTCCTGGCCGCCTACGAGGCCGTCGATCGGTTGCTGCACCCTCGGGACGTCAGCCACCTGTGGGCCGTGGCCATGGCCGCGGTGGCCGGGTTCATCGGTAACGAGTGGGTGGCCCGTTACCGCATCCGCGCGGGCCGCAGGATCGGCTCCGCGGCGTTGGTCGCCGACGGCCTGCATGCCCGTACCGATGGGTTCACCTCCCTCGCCGTTCTTCTCAGTGCGGGCGGTACGGTGCTCGGCTGGCGCCTGGCCGACCCGCTCGTCGGTCTGCTGATCACCGTCGTCATCCTGATGGTTCTGCGGGACGCCGCCCGCGAGGTCTACCGGCGTCTGATGGACTCGGTCGATCCTCAGCTCGTCGACGCGGCCGAGGCCGCTTTGCGCGCGGTGGACGGTGTCCGCGGCGTCGGGCAGGTCCGTATGCGCTGGATAGGCCATACCCTGCGTGCCGAGGCCGACATCGTCGTCGACGCGGAGCTGACCGTGGTGGAGGCCCATGTGCTCGCCGTCGCCGCCGAACACGCCCTCATCCACGCGGTCCCCCGGCTCACCGCCGCGACCGTCCACACGGACCACACCAGCGATGGCACGGACCCGCACGCAGCCCTGGCACACCACGCCGCCGCCTGACTGCGTGACTGCCTGACTCCGACCTCCTGGCCCGGGCCAGGCTGCCTGCATTTCCTGGTCTCCAGGAGCGCAGGCAGCCGCCCGGCATCCAGGACTCCCGGCCGCCGGCTGCCGGACTGCCTGCGGTTCCTCGGCTGTGCTGGTTCAGCTCTGCTGGTTCGCTGCCGGTATGTGGAGGTGGCGCTGGACGAAGTCGAGTTCCAGGCGGAGCTGCTTGATGCGCTCCTCCACGACGAGGGAGCCGTGGCCGGCGTCGTAGCGGTAGACCTCGTGGGGGTGGCCGCGGTCCTCCAGGCGCTTGACGTAGTTCTCGACCTGCTGGATCGGGCAGCGGGGGTCGTTGACGCCGGCGGAGATGTAGACCGGTGCCCGTACGGCGTCCACGTACGTCAGGGGGGAGGAGGCTTCGAACCGCTCGGGCACCTCCTCAGGAGTGCCGCCCAGCAGGGTGCGGTCCATCGCCTTCAGCGCTTCCATCTCGTCGTTGTATGCCGTGACGTAGTCGGCGACCGGGACCGCGGCCAGGCCCAGCGCCCAGGCGTCCGGCTGCGTGCCGAGCCCGAGCAGCGTCAGATAGCCGCCCCAGGAGCCGCCCGCCAGCACCAGCCGCTCGGGGTCCGCGAGACCGGACTCGACCGCCCACTCCCGCACCGCGGCGATGTCCTCCAGCTCGATCAGGCCGACGCGGTGCTTGAGCGCATCCGTCCAGGCCCGGCCGTAGCCGGTCGAGCCGCGGTAGTTGACGCGGATGACGGCGAAGCCGTGGTCCACCCAGGCGGCCGGTGACGAGGCGAAGACGTCGCTGTCGTGGTGGGTCGGCCCGCCGTGCACGTCGAAGAGGGTGGGGAAGGGCCCGTCGCCCGCCGGCTGCTGGACCAGGGCGTGGATCCGGCCGCCGGGGCCGTCCACCCAGGCGTCCCGCACCGGTACCGAGCCGGGGGCTTTCCCACCGGGCGGGTCCAGGACGACCGTGCCGTTCGTCGAGCGCACCTCCGGGGGCTGGGCGGCCGACGACCAGAGGAACTCGACGGTTCCGTCCGGCCGGGCCGTCGCGCCCGAGACCGTGCCGGCCGGGGTGTCGACCCGGACGAGGGCGGGGCCGTCAGCACCGTCCAGCTCGTAACGCCACAGTTCGGTGCGTGCCTGGTACTCGTGCTCCACCAGCAGGGCCGAGCCGTCCGGATACCAGTCGGCGCCCACATCGCCGGGAAGGTCGATCTCCAGCGGTGTCTCCACACCGGTCAGCGGGTCCCAGATCATCGGTTCCCAGCGACCGCGGCGCTGGTGTCCCACCAGAATCCGGGAGTCACCGTCCACGGGAGCGAAGCCCATCACCGCCAGGCCCAGCTCCTCCGTCCCGCCCTTGGTGTCGTCCAGCTCCGCGACCGTGGAGCCGTCGGGGCGGACGACGCGGATCGCGGAGTGCATCGCGTCGCCGTGCTCGGTGTGATCGATGGCGATCAGCGAGCCGTCGTACGAGAGGTCACCGACGCCTGCGGACTCGCGGTGGCGGTAGATCTCCACAGGCTGCTGTCCCGGGCGGACGAGGTGCACCGTCGAGCCGTCCTCGTCGGTGGAGCGGCCGATGACCGACGTGCCGTCCCGGCTGATCGCCAGGCCGCCCGGGTAGGAGGGGGCGAGGCCCGGGGCGGCGGGCTCGTCCGGGCCGCCCGCGAAGGGCTGGCGCATCCAGACGCCGAACTCGTCACCGTCGGTGTCCGAGAACCACCAGATCCACTCGCCGTCGGGGGACAGTGTCCCGTCCGTCGTGCCGTTCGGCCGGTCTGTGATCTGCCGCTGTCCGCCCGTTTCGCGGTCCCAGGCGTACAGCTCGAAGGTGCCGGTGGCGTTCGAGACGAACAGGGAGCGGGCCGGGGCGTCCTCGGCCCACTCCGGCAGGCCGATCCGCGGTGCGCGGAAGCGCTTCTCCCAGTCGGGCATGCCCGGGCCCGTCGCCACGCCGGAGGAGCGGGCGGGGGCAGTCGTCGGGGCGGTCGGGTCGGTGGAGCGGTGGTCGGGGCCGGCGGTCGTCTCGTCAGTCATGGGCCCATTCTGCGGCCGGCGCGGGAAAAGCGTTGGCGAGGGTCCCCAGTCTGTGGATAACTTCGCCGTATGCGAGGACACACCGGTCCCGACGACTGGCGGGAGACGAATCGCGCCAGGTGGGACGAGCGCGTCGCCATCCACACCGCCAGCGATTTTTATGACCAGGACGGATTCCGCCGGGCCCGGGACGTGATCCGTGACTTCGAGGTCGCGGAGGTTGGCGAGGTCACCGGCCGGTCCCTGCTCCACCTCCAGTGCCACTTCGGCCAGGACACCCTGTCGTGGGCCCACCGCGGCGCCGCCCGCGTCGTCGGCCTGGATTTCTCCGAACGAGCCATCGAGACCGCACGTGAACTGGCCGCCGAGCTCGGCTACGGTCCGGACCGGGCGGCGTTCGTCGCCGCCGATGTGTACGACGCCGCCGAGGCCGTCCCGGACGGCGCGTACGACATCGTCTACACCGGTCTCGGGGCGCTGAACTGGCTCCCGGACCTCGAGCGCTGGGCCGATACCGCCGCCTCGCTCGTCGCGCCCGGCGGCTTTCTGTACCTCGCCGAATTCCATCCGCTGACCGATGCCCTGGACGACGAGACCGGGACGCGCGTCGTCCACGACTACTTCAGCCGGGACGCCTGGGTCGGCGATACGCCCGGCACGTACACGGACTTCGACGCGCCGACGGTCAACAACGGCAGCGTCGAGTGGCAGCATCCGCTCGGTGATGTCGTCTCCGCGCTGGCCGGGGCCGGTCTGCGCATCGATTTCCTGCACGAGCACGACATGACGATGTTCCAGCGGTTCGGTGTGCTGCGGCGCGATGGCGACGGCTACTACCGCTTTCCGGGCGATCGGCCGAGAATCCCGCTGATGTACTCGTTGCGGGCGAGCCGGCCCGAGTGACCGAGTCCTGGGGCACCGAGTCCTGAGTGACCGCTGGGTGACCGAGTGCTGTGGTGGCAGCTGTGCGGATGCCACCACAGCACTGCGAGCTCCTTTCAGTGCTCCGTTCGCTCCGTTGGGCGCTCTGCTCAGCGCTCTGCTCAGCGGTCTGTTCAGCGGTGTGCTCAGTGGTCAGTTCAGCGGTCAGTTCAGCCGTAGTGGCAGGGACGACAGGCGCGAGTTGCCCGGCAGTGCCGGCCGTTCCAGATTTTCGGGTGCGACGCCCAGGGAGACGTCGGGGTAGCGGGCGAACAGTCGGCTGAAAGCGACCTCGCCCTCCTGCCGGGCGAGGCTGGCGCCCAGACAGTAGTGCGCGCCGTGGCCGAAACCGACATGGTTCTCGGCGCGCCCGGCGGGGTGCCGGGTCAGGTCGAGGCGTTCCGGGTCGGTGTAGTGGCGGGGGTCGAAGTTCGCCGCGACCAGGATGGGCACGACGTTGTCGCCCTTGCGGATCATGGTGCCGGCGATCTCGACGTCCTCGGTGGCGTAGCGCAGCTGGGCCATCTGCACCGGTCCGCACCAGCGCATCAGCTCGTGGACGGCGCGCGGCATCAGGGCCGGGTCGTCCTTGAGGAGGCGCAGCTGGTCGGGGTGGGTGAGCAGAGCCAGTGTGCCGTTGCCTATGAGGTGGGCGGTGGTCTCATGGCCGGCCAGAATCAGCGTGAGGACCATGGTGACCATCTCGACGTCGCTCAGCCGGCTACCGTCGTCGTCATGGGTCCGGATCAGCTCGCTGAGCAGGTCGTCGGTGAGGCTGTCGCGCCGCTCCCGGATCAGCTCGTGGATGTGGTCGATCATCTCGGGGAACGTGGTGCTGAGCCGGTCCGGCTCCAGGGAGACCAGGGCGGAGCCCCACTTCCGCCACTGCGGGCGGTCCTCCTCGGCGATGCCGACCAGTTCGCAGATGACCGTGATCGGCAGCGGGTAGGCGAAGTGCTGGATCAGGTCGACGACGCCGTCCTCGGCATGCTCGGGAAGCCGGGCCAGCAGCTCGTCGGTTATCTGCTCGACGCGCGGCCGCAGGTCGGTGATCTTCCGTGCGGTGAAGGCGCGGGAGACGAGGCGGCGGAGCCGGGTGTGGTCGAGGGCGTCTTTGTTGAGGATCGACCCGGTCAGGTACGGGCGGAGGTGCTCGGGGAGGCCCAACTGCTCCATGAAGCGGAGCACCGGGGTGTCCTCAGGCGCGCGGTCCAGGGCCGGCGTCAGTGGGTCGTTCACGAACCGCGGGTCGCGCAGGACCTGGCGGACCTCCTCGAAGCGGGTCACGAACCACACGGGTGCGTCGTCGAAGAACCGTCCGCGGACGACCGGGCCCTGCTCGCGCAGTTTGCCGTAGCCGGTGACCGGGTCGTTCAGCAACGACGGGTCCATGACGTTGGGCTCGTCCGGGTGTTTCCCGACGTGCTCGGTGAGCGGCGAGGGTGGTGCCGACATCGTGCGTCCTCCTCCGGTTGGGAGTGGGTGACAGAGAGAGTCGGGGATGGGGCTCGGGGTGGAACCAGGGGTGGAAATAGGGGGTGGAACCGGGATGGCGCCAGGGGTGGGACTCGGGTGGCGCTGTGGGGCTCCGGCCGGGTGTGGCCAGGGGCCTGCCTGGCCGGAGCCCGTCGGTTTCGCTCAGCCGCGGAGCTGGCGGCTCATCTCCTGTGCGCTGAGTTCGGCCAAGTGCTCGTAGAGAGCGATGACTTCAGGCGCGGCCGCGGCCGCCGCGTCGGCACGTACGGAATCGGGGACCGAGGTCTCCAGTGCGCTGTGCACTGTGCGAGCGAGCAGATCGGCCCGTACTTCCGGGGTGTCCGGGGCGCGCTCCGCGAGCAGGCCCTCCGCGGTGAAGAAGCCGGTGATGATCGCCATCAGGGAGTACTGCTGGTGGCGGATGTCCGCGTCGTCGCGCAACAGGCCGTGCTCGCGCAGCACTTCGAATTGGCAGCCGGTGATGCGGTCGCCCTCGGCCATCAGGTGCGCGAACTCCTTCTTCGCGGTGTCGTTGAGCCGGCCGAGGAGGTCGGAGTCGTCGGTGTACAGGGCGCGCAGCACGGGCCGGCCCAGGAACTCACGGAAGAGACCGCCGGCCCGCCGACTGGGCAGGATCTCCAGCGGGTCGTTCCGCATCATCTCCAACTGGCTGTAGTGACTCTGGAGTTGTTCCTTGATCAGCACGCCCAGGAACAGTGATTCCTTGGTTTTCCAGTGCAGATAGACCGTTCCCTTGCCGACCTTGGCGCGATGGGCGATCTCGTCGATCGTCACCCGCCGGTACCCCCAGGCGAGCAGCAGGTCCGCTGCCGCCGTGAGGATGCGCTCGGCGCGCTCCGCGCGTACCACGGCTCGTCCCCCTTTGAGCCCTTCCCCGTTGTTGTCGTCTTCCCCGTTGAGGCTGTTGAGGCCTTCCTTCGTGCCTTCGTGACCTCATGACCGGATGTGAAATCTGGTCACGGAGTCAAAGGTAGGTGGCCGGCGCGCGCGGCATAAGGCGGTTTTCGGCCACCAGGCGGCTAACTGGCTGTAGCGCCAACGAATTTGCGCGTTCGCGCGGAGCGATTGACGCGCCATCATTCACATGTAAGGTTCGGCTGACATGTAAAAGGCATGGGTGACGTTGAGCAGGCGTCTGTGAGACGTGGGCGGACGTCTGTGAGGCGTGAGAGGTAAGTAGGGGGATGGGGTCATTGGAATCAGTGGAGTCGGTGCAGTCAGGGGAGAGGCAGTCGGTCATTGTCAGGGTGGCGAGTTGGAGTGCCGCGCACCCATGGCGGGCCATCGTCGGGTGGTTCCTCTTCGTCGCGCTGTCCCTCGCGGCGTCCGCCGTCGCCGGTACGCACAGCGCCACGACCGAGGACTACCGGGTCGGCAAGGCCGGGCAGGCCGAGGCGATAGCCGCCGAGGGCGGCCTGCAGCGCCGGCCGGTCGAACAGATCGTCATCGACTCCCGCTCCGGCCCGCTGGACCTCCCGGCGGCCCGGGCGGCCGCCGCGGACCTCACGGCGCGGATGGCGAAGCTGCCGGAGGTCGACCGGGTCGAGCGGCCGGAGCTGTCGAAGAACCGCGCGGTCCTCCTGGTCGAAGTGGTCATGAAGGGCGAGGAGCTCGCCGCGAGTAAGCACGTCGACCCGCTGGTCGCACAGACCGCGGCAGTGCAGAAGAGCCACCCCGGAGTGCGGCTGGCGGAGACCGGCGGCCCCTCGATGAGCAAGGGCCTCGACCAGCAGCGCGGTGACGACCTCGCCTTCTCCGAGAAGCTCGCCCTGCCGGTCACCGTCCTCACCCTGATGATCGCGTTCGGCTCGGTGATCGCGGCCGGTGTCCCCGTCCTGCTGGCGCTCTCCTCGATCGCCGCCGCGATGGGACTGTCCGCACTGGTGTCGCACGTGTTGCCGGACGCGGGGGTCGGCAACAACATCATCCTGCTGATCGGCATGGCCGTCGGAGTCGACTATTCGCTCTTCTACCTCAAGCGGGACCGCGAGGAGCGCGCCCGTGCGGGCGGCAGGCTCGGCTCACCGGCCGTCGTACGGCTCGCCGCGGCGACCGCCGGCCGCGCCATCGTGGCCTCCGGCTTCGCGGTGATCGTCTCGACCGCGACGCTCTACCTCGCCACCGACGTCATCTTCTCGTCGCTGGCCACCGGCACCATCATCGTCGTGTTCGTCGCGATGGCCAGCTCGCTGACCGTGCTGCCCGCCCTGCTGGCCAAGCTCGGCGCCCGTGCCGAACGCCGCGCTGAACACCGCAACGACCGCCGCACCGACCGCCGCAACGAACGCCGCAACGAACGCCGCGCTGAACGCCGTGCCGGACGCCGCGCCGAGATCCGTGACGCCCGCCACGCCGCCCAGGGGCAGCGCAACCGGGACCACCACACCGGCACCAGCAAGGTGTGGCACGCCCTGCTGCGGCCCGCCACCCGGCGTCCGGGCCGCACCCTGCTGGTCTCCGTGCTCCTCATGCTGGGCCTGGCGGCGCCCGCACTCGGCCTGAAGCTGAGCGTGCTGGGCAAGGACACCTTCTCCCGCGACATCCCCGCGGTGCAGGCCTACGACCGCCTGACCGCCGCCTTCCCGGAGCGTCTGGTCCAGCACCAGGTCGTGGTACGCGCCGACGCGGACCGCGCATCCAGGGTGGCGAAGGCACTGGAGGACCTCCGCAGGCGCGCCCAGGCCGACCCGCTGTTCACCAACGACGGCGCCGACGCCACGGTACGTACCTCCGGCGACGCCCGGATCAGCAGCCTGACGCTCTCCGTGCCGGTCAGGCCCAGTTCACCCCAGGCGCTCGACTCGCTCGCCCACCTCCGTGACGACTACCTCCCCGCGACGGTCGGCAAGGTGCCCGGCGCCGAGGCCTACGTCACCGGTGACCTCGCCCGTGACGCCGATTACCTCGACCACCAGAACGCCAAACTCCCGCTGGTCGTCGGGTTCTTGCTGCTCGTGACGTTCGCGATGACGGTGATGACGTTCCGCTCGGTGGTCATCGGCCTGATCGGCATCGCGCTCAACCTGCTGTCGGCGGCAGCCGCGTTCGGTGTGCTGGTCGTGGTCTTCCAGGGCGAGTGGGCGGCGGGCATCCTCGATTTCCATGCCACCGGTGCGATCGGATCCCGGGTGCCGCTGTTCCTGTTCGTCATCCTCTTCGGACTGTCGATGGACTACCAGGTCTTCGTGGTCAGCCGGATCCGGGAGGCGGTGCGGCGCGGGCTGGACACCCGTAGGGCCGTACTGGACGGAATCGGCAGCTCCGCGGGCGTGGTGACCAGCGCCGCGCTCGTCATGGTCACCGTCTTCGCCAGCTTCGTCTTCCTCAGCCTGGTCGAGATGAAGCAGATGGGCTTCGTCCTCGCCGTCGCGGTCCTGCTGGACGCGTTCGTCGTACGCATCATGATCCTGCCGTCGGCCATGACGCTGCTGGGCAAGGCCACATGGTGGCCGTCCCGCGGTCGGGCGGAGGAGTCCCCGCTCCTGACCGCGGCGACGCAGCAGGCCCGGCCGACGGCCGGGAAGACCAGCGCGGGGCCGTGAAGGGGCCTTGCCGTCGCGGACGGGGACGACGTCGGGGATACCGGGCGGGGGGGGGCGAGCTGCGCCGCCACCCTCACCGGCGCGAGGTGGAACCGGAGCGACCAGTCGGACAGTCACCTCCCAGGAGCCTTTGACCAGAGGCTTCAGAGACGGGGGAGACAGATGTTGGACGAGATGGTGTTCCGGAGCGAGGATCTGGCCGCGGCGGACCGGCTCGACTACTGGTCCGAGCTGTTGGGCCGTACCCATGCGCCCATGGAGCTGCGCAGCGACCACGCCGACGACTTCCGGGCTTCCCAGCGGGTGCTGGATCTCGGTGCCGTCACCGTGTGGTCCGCCACGTTCCAGCCGCTGGTCTTCCGGCGTACGCCGAAGCTGATCCGGCAGTCCGATCCCGAGGTGTACCACCTGTCGCTCGTCGTACGCGGGGGCGGGGCGGGCGTGTGGCGGCACCGGGAGACCCGGTACATGCCGTACGACTTGTTCATCAACTCGTCCTCGCTGCCGAACGACGTCCACAGCGGCGGGGACCCGGTCCAGCAGACCGTGGCGCTGGAAGTTCCCAAGGCTCTGCTGCCGCTGCCCTGCGGCCTCGCCGGCCGGATCGTCGGGGCGGCGGTGTCGGGCCGGGAAGGGATGGGGGCCCTGCTGGCGGGGTTCCTCACCCAGCTGGTCGCGGACCCGGCCGCGTACCGGCCCGCCGACCGGCCGCGACTGGCCACCCTCGTGACCGATCTGGTCGCCGCGCTCTTCGCCCACATCCTCGAAGCCGGCGACTGCCTCTCCCCGGAGACCCACCGACGGGCCCTCACCCTGCGCATCAAGTCGTTCATCCGGTCGCACCTGCACGACCCGCAGCTCACCCCGGCCACGATCGCGGCCGCGCACCACATCTCCACCAGCTACCTGCATCGCCTGTTCGAGGACGAAGACGCCACGGTCGCCGCGTGGATCCGCCGCCTGCGCCTGGAAGCGGCTCGCCGCGACCTCGCCGACCCGGCGCTCCGCGCCACGCCCATCCACGCGATCGCCGCCCGCTGGGGATTCCCCCGCGCAGCCGACTTCAGCCGCACCCACCGCGCCGCCTACGGGACCACGCCCAAGGACCACCGGCACCAGGCCCTCCGGCACTGCGAGTGAACTACGGCCCGGGGCTGTGGGCGGCAGGCACGGAGGTGAGCAGGAAGTTGGGTAAGTCGACGCACAGCAAAGGAACTTGTGGACCGTGCGCTAACGACTGTCCCCCCGGGATTCCGAGATCCTTGATGCACACGGGTTCGGCGAAAGTCTCGCGTCGAACGACTCCAAGAGTTGGGATTTCGAGTGCGGAAAACGATTCTGTCGGCTGCAGCGCTGCTATGTGTCGCCACTTCTGGGGGCCTGGCCACGGCTGGTGAGGCATATGCTGCGGAGGCCCGGCCGGCCGCTGCTGCTGCGTCGAATCCAGCGGTTCTGCAGAAGATCAGTGAGCTCATCCTCGCGCCGATGGGTGATTTTCAGGCTGCCCGGAAGGCTCGGGTCTGGGCGAAGAAGGGAATCGACTGGTCCTCCGACGGGTGCAGCTGGGCGCCGGACAAGCCGTACGGTTTCAACTTCCTGCCGTCCTGCCAGCGGCATGACTTCGGATACCGCAACCTCAAGAAGCAGCAGGCCTTCAACGAGGCCCGTAAAAAGCGGGTGGACGCGATCTTCGCCAAGGACATGTACGCGGTCTGCGACAAGTACAGCAACCCCAAGCGGGGCTTCTGCAAGACCCAGGCGTCCTACTACTACGCGGCGGTGCGCAAGGCCGGTTAGTGGCGCGCACATGAGGGTGTGACGGCACTGTGTGCCGCGCGTGCCCCAGCGCATCGGTGCGGGACTCCGACTGCCGGGGTCCCGCACCTCCCCAGTCGGTAGGGGGGCCTGCGCGGCGAGTCCTTCATCAGCATCAAAGTCGACAAACACTATGTCGGGAGCGCGGCTTGGTATCCCTCCGAGGGCAAGCTGTGCGTGCGCGACTTTCTCCGTGACGGCTATGCCATCCATGCCAAACCGGAAACCGGGCGCACCGTCTCGACAGCCGGCCGGACCGCCCCGGCCATGGTCTGCAAAAAGGGCAGGCTCCCGGACGGCAACAAGTACATGATGCACGCGTGTCTCTCGATCCAGGGCGCCTATACCTGCTCCAAGGACCACGAGATCACCGCCTGAGGGCCCACACCGTCCGCGTCGGTTATTCGATTCGGCGGAGCATGTCGTCGATCGAGCTCACCCGGCCCTTGAGGGCGGCCAATTCGGCCTGCAACTGGCGCTGTTGCGAGACCGCCTCTTCGGCGAGCTTGCGGTACGAGGCCATGGCCGCGGCGTCGGCGCGGTGGCGTTGCAGCCGGAAGTGCGACAGCACGATCGCCGTGATGCCCCCGATGACGATCAGGACGATGGTGACGGAGACGATGGCGCCGGTCATGACTGGTTCCCCCCTGAGGCGTGCTGAGATTCTTCGTCGGCGCGGAGGACGTCCAGGATCGTCTGCACATTGAGGCGAACGTCGAACGGCGCCAGCTCGAAGTACTTCAAAGCCTTGCCGTCGTCGGAGAGTTCCAGATTGCCGACGACCAGGCCCGCCTTTTCCAGGCGTTCGAGGTGCATATAGAGCAGGGGGCGGGACATGCCCAGCTCCCGGGCCAGTTCGCTGACGTACATCCGGCCGTTGGCGAGCCCCGCGATGGCCCGTAGACGCTGGGCGTGCCCCACCGCGGCGAGGAAGGTCAGCAACTCCTCGCTGGTCAACGCCCGCCTCCCCGGCCTGCCGGACTGTATGTGTCAGCCGAATCTTTCACATGCCGGGAATGGCGGTCAATTACAGAAGTCAATTACGGCAGTCGATTACGGCTGTCAAGGATGGTGCCCGGTGGCTGTGCTGCCTTACGGCCGGCGCGGACGGTGTCCGGGTCAGCGTGGGTCCACGATCTCCGTCGCGAAGACCGTGCCCAGCGGTTCGGGGCCGATGTACTGCTGGCAGTTGCACGGGCGGGGCTCGTAGCGCAGCGGTTTGCGCTCGGCGTCCCAGGCGGTCGGGGCTTCGACCACCTCATGGCAGCGGCCGGCCTTGTCGTGCTTGGCGAGGTGGTGCGTGCAGCCGCAGACCGGCTCGGGCGGGCGGCTCGCCGCGTCCAGTGCGAGCTGGTGCTTTTCGGTGGCCTTGAGCAGCGCCAGCTTGCGCTTGTGCCGGGTCTTCAGCGCACTCCGGACGCTCTCGCTCAGCCAGCCCCCACCCATGATGACGAGGGGGACCAGCATCCACCACCAGCCCATGCCACACCTTCCCAGTTGATCGATAGCACACTTTATCGATATCGAGCAGTGGGCTATCGATCACCTGGCGATCGTTTCTCCGTCAGGCCGACCGGGGGGTCTGCTGTTCCTGGAGGACGGCGGCGGCCGCGTAGTCGAGGATCGACATCGCCCCGGGAGACGTCCACCTCGATGCGCACGCTGATGGCGTTCTGTACGGCCGGGTCGTCCACCTGGCGGGCGGCCTTGACGCGGCCGACCGCTGGCGCGCGGTGATGGCCGTCCCGGACGACGCGGTCGACGAACTGATCGTGCACGGGACCGTGCCGCGGCCCTGGCCCGCTGCGCGCACGTACGGGCCATCGGCACCGACGCCGAGCCCCACCGGCCGCTGCCGGACGGCATGCTGCACCGCATCGCGCTGCCGGCGGAGCGGGAAACCCAGCGCGCGCTGTCCCACCGGGCGGACGGTGTGTGCTGGGACCGCCTGCTGTTCTGCCAAGGAGGCGGTATACAAGGTGTGGTCGCCGCTGACCCGCACCTGGCTGGGCTTCCACGAGGCCTCGGTACGCATCGCCCCGGCCGATGCGGCTCCGTCCGATGCGGCTCCGTCCGATGCGGCGCCGTCCGATGCGGCGCCGCCCGACGGCACGGTGACCGGTACGTTCCGCGCGCACATCCTCCGGGCCGTACCGGACGGGGTCGGTGGCGAGGTGCCGACGGTGCTCGACGGAACCTGGCGTGCCTCCCGCCGCCTGCTGCTCACCGCCATCGTGGTGCCCAGCGACCCCGCACTCCCGCAACTCCCGTGATTCCCATAACTTTCGTAACTTCCCTAACTTCCCTAACTTTCATCACTCCCCGACCGACCGACCGGCCCCGGCCAGTGATCACAGCAAGGTGGGCAACCTCATGACGAACCGGATACTCGTGACCGGGGGAGCCGGATTCATCGGCTCCCACTACGTCCGCACGCTGCTCGGCCCGCAGGGTCCCGGCGACGTGTCCGTCACCGTGCTCGACAAGCTCACCTACGCGGGCAACCCCGCCAACCTCGACGAGGTGCGCGGCCATCCGGGGTTCACCTTCGTCCAGGGCGACATCTGCGACCCCGGGACCGTGCACGGGCTGATGGCGGAACACGACCAAGTGGTGCACTTCGCCGCCGAGTCACACGTGGACCGGTCGATCGACGGCGGCGCGGAGTTCGTCCGTACGAACGTCGTCGGCACGCACACGCTCATCGACGCCGCCCACCGCGCCGGCACCGAGACCTTCGTCCACATCTCCACCGACGAGGTCTACGGCTCCCTCGACGCGGGCTCCTGGCCCGAGACCCACCCGCTGCGGCCCAACTCCCCGTACTCCTCGGCGAAGGCCTCCAGCGACCTGATCGCGCTGTCGTACCACCGCACCCACGGCCTGGACGTGCGCGTGACCCGCTGCTCCAACAACTACGGGCACCACCACTTCCCCGAGAAGGTCATCCCGCTCTTCGTGACCAACCTCCTCGACGGCAAGAAGGTCCCGCTGTACGGCGACGGCGGCAACGTCCGCGACTGGCTGCACATAGACGACCACGTCCAGGGCATCGAGCTGGTGCGCACCAAGGGCCGCCCGGGCGAGGTCTACAACATCGGCGGCGGCACCGAGCTGTCCAACAAACAGCTCACCGAGCTGCTGCTGAAGGCGTGCGGCGCCGACTGGGAGACCAGCGTCGAGTACGTCGCGGACCGCAAGGGCCACGACCGCCGCTACTCCGTCGACTGCACCAAGATCCGCGAAGAGCTCGGTTACGAGCCCCGTAGGAGCTTCGAGGAGGGCCTGGCGGAGACCGTCCAGTGGTACCGCGACAACCGCGCCTGGTGGGAGCCCCTGAAGGCGCGAGCGGCGCTGTGACGACACCCGACGCGCGCCCCTGGCTGGTGTCCGGCGCACAGGGCATGCTCGCCCGGGACCTGCTCGGCCGGCTGGCCGCCGACGGTATCGCGGCCGTGCCGGCCGGCCGCGGCGACCTGGACATCACCGACCCGGAGTCGGTGCGCACCGCCTTCGCCGTCCACCGCCCCGCCGTGGTGGTCAACTGCGCCGCCTGGACCGCGGTGGACGCCGCCGAGGCGGACGAGTCCGCGGCCCTCGCGGTCGACGGCACCGGCCCCCGCCTGCTGGCCGAGGCCTGCCGCGCGTCGGGAAGCGTCCTGCTCCACATCTCCACGGACTACGTCTTCGACGGCCGCGCCCGCGCGCCGTACCCGGAGCACGCCCCGGCCGAGCGCGCGACCCTCGACGTGGTCGACGACCAGTGGGGCCAGCCGACCTGGACGGCCGACCTCGCCCGGCAACTGGTCCGGCTGGGGGAGCGGTTGTTGACCGGTGCCGCTCCGGCCGGTGTCTACCACGGCAGCAGCGGCGGACAGGCCACGTGGTTCACCTTCTGCCGCGAGATCTTCCGCCTGCTGGGCGCGGATCCCGCGCGGGTCCGTCCCACCACCAGCGACCGCTACGTCCGCCCGGCGCCCCGGCCCGCCTACAGCGTGCTCGCCCATCGGTGATCTGCCCGGATGGCACGTCATCCTCCAAATCGGCTCCGGCGTCACCCCGGCCGAACTCGGCGCGATCCCCGCCAACGTCGAGGTCCACCACTGGGTCCCCCAGCAGGCCATCCTCGAACAGGCCGACCTCTTCCTCACCCACGCGGGCGCCGGCAGCGCACAGGAGGCCCTCGCCTGCGGTGTCCCGATGGTGGCCGTCCCGCAGGCCGTCGACCAGTTCGCCAACGCCGAAATGCTCGAATCCCTGGGCGTCGCCCGCCACGTCCCCAAGGAACAGGCCACCCCCCACACCCTCCGTGCCGCAGCACTCGCCCTCCTCGCCGACCCGGATGTCCCCCTCCGCGCCACCCGGATCCGCCAGTCCATGACCACCGAGGGCGGCACCCCGCACGCCGCCGACCTCATCGAGGCCGAACTCCTTCCCCGCGTCCCGTCCCTTCCCGAATGCTGACGCCTCCGGCGGTGGCCGCTGCCGTAGGGTGTTGATGTGAGTGGTTCAGGCATTTCTGAACCGGGTCGGCCGCCATTGCCGGCGGGCTGGCGGCGCTTTCTCCTCCGGCTGCCGATCCGGCTCTACCGCGCCCGGCTGGGCCGGCTGCTGGGCCGGCGGTTCCTGCTGCTGGAGCACATCGGGCGGAAGTCGGGAAAGCTGCGACGGGTCGTGGTCGAGGTAGTCGCGCGGGATGATCCGTGCCGCCCCTCGTGGACGGTGGCCTCCGGATTCGGTCCGCAGGCCGCGTGGTACCGGAATCTACGGGCCAGGCCCCAGGCGACGATCCAGACCGGCACCCAGCGACACGACGTGGTCGCGCATTTCCTATCCCCGGAGGAAGGCGGGGAACTCATGGCACGGTACGCGGTGCGGCATCCGAGGACGGCACGGCGACTGAGCGCCTTCATGGGCTTCGAGGTAACGGACGGGACCGCCGAGGAATTCCGACGGGTGGGAACCTCGATCCCCTTCGTACGTTTCGAGTTGGCCGACCGGAACGCGCCCGACTCCGACGGATCACGGTCGGAGCCGTAGGCGGATCCGACCGTCCGCTCGACTTCGCCTGCCCGTCGCACCGTCCCCTTGTCGGGGCAGGGGTGAGCCCATAATCTCCGAACTGACGGTACGTCAGATAGGTCGGATGGGAACGGGTGTGGCACACCGGCGGAGAGTCGAGGTACAGCGTGAGCAGCGACAAGCGCGGCACAGTGGACGCAGTGGAGCTTCCCGAGGTCATCAGCGTGGACGATCACGTGATCGAGCCCGCGCACCTCTTCGAGACCTGGCTGCCGCGGAAGTACCGCGACAAGGGGCCGAAGCCCCTCACCGCCGGTATCGGTGAGCTGGCGTACGTCGGCGGGAAGTACCGGTTCACCACCGATCCGGAGGGGCAGCTCACGGACTGGTGGGAGTACGAGGGGCAGCTGTTCCCGTACAAGCGCATCATCGCCGCCGTCGGATTCTCCCGCGACGAGATGACCCTCGACGGGATCACCAGGGAGCAGATGCGGCGGGGGTGCTGGGACCCCAAGGCCCGGCTGGCGGACATGGATCTCAATCATGTCGAGGCGTCGCTGTGCTTCCCGACGTTCCCGCGCTTCTGCGGGCAGACCTTCGCCGAGGCCGAGGACAAGGAGGTCGGGCTCGCCTGCGTCCGGGCGTACAACGACTGGATGGTGGAGGAGTGGTGCGGGGACAGCGGCGGGCGGCTGATTCCGCTGTGCCTGATTCCCCTGTGGGACGTCGGGCTGGCGGTGGCCGAGATCCGGCGGAACGCGGCGCGCGGGGTGCGGGCGGTGACCTTCAGCGAGATTCCGACGTACCTGGGGCTGCCGTCCATCCACTCCGGGTACTGGGACCCGTTCTTCGCCGCGTGCGAGGAGACGGGCACGGTGGTGAACATGCACATCGGATCGTCGTCGCAGATGCCGGCGGCGTCACCGGACGCACCGCCCGCCGTGCAGGCCTCGCTGAGCTTCAACAACGCGATGGCCTCGATGATGGAC
This sequence comes from Streptomyces sp. NBRC 110611, assembly GCF_001590865.1. GTDB lineage: Bacteria > Actinomycetota > Actinomycetes > Streptomycetales > Streptomycetaceae > Streptomyces. The sequence goes on along the minus strand of NZ_BBUY01000005.1, from coordinate 484,867 downwards.
TTCCTGTTCAGCGGGGTGCTGGTGAGGTTCCCGGCGTTGAAGCTCGCGTACAGCGAGGGGCAGATGGGGTGGATCCCGTACGCCCTGGAGCGGGCGGACGACGTCTGGGAGGAGCACCGGGCGTGGGGCGGGGTGAAGGACCTGATCCCCGAGCCGCCGTCCACGTACTACTACCGGCAGATCTTCTGCTGCTTCTTCCGCGACAAGCACGGTATCGACGCGATCGACGTGGTGGGGGTGGACAACGCGACGTTCGAAACCGACTACCCGCATGTCGACTCCACCTGGCCGCACACGAAGGAGGTGGCGGCCGAGCATGTGGGCCACCTCCCCGAGGACATCGCCTACAAGCTGCTGCGCGGCAACGCGATCCGCATGCTCGGCCTCGACCTGCCGTAGTTCGACCGGGGGCGGCCGGTAGTAGTGGGTCACGCCTCGGGTGGGTAGCGCCACTTGAGGTGGGTGAGGTGGTGGGCTCGGGCCTCGGCGATGGCCATGCGGGCGGTGCGTTCGGCGGTGTCGGTGTGGGAGGGGTGGCCGGTGGCCTGGCCGGGCCACTTGCGGTAGAGGAGTCCGGTCTCCGCGGAGAACCAGCCGCGGCTGGTGGCGTTGAGGGCGAGAAGGAGTCCGGTGTCCTCGGAGGCCGGGAGGGCCATCCAGCCGCCGAGGGCGAGCAGCAGGTCGCGGCGGACGAAGAGGGTCGCCGGGTGTACCTGGGCGCGGAAATCGTTCGCCTTCCAGAAGTCGAGGACGGTCCCGCGCTCGATCGGGCCGGGGGCGGGGTCGCCGGGGAAGCCGGTGGTGGTGCCGTCGGGCAGGAGGTCGAGGGCCCGGGAGGTCGCCCAGGCGAGGGTGTGGTCGGCTTCGAGGGCGGCCAGGTCGCGGGCGAGGGTGCCGGGCGTCAGCTGGTCGTCGGCGTCCAGGACTTTGACGTACTCGCCGTCGGCGTGCGCGAGGGCGAGGGTGCGGGCGACGCCGGGGCCGCCGGGCCGGCCCTGACGGAAGGTCACCCGGGGGTCGTCGGGGACGTGGGGCGCGACCTCGTCGGAGGTTCCGTCCTCCTGGATGAGCCAGTGCCATTCCCAGCCGTCGGGGAGTTGCTGCCGGCGGAGCGACGTGTAGGCGTCCGTCAGGAAGTGGGCGGACGGCGCATGGACGGCGGTGACGATGATGATGCGCCGGGGCACGGCAGCACTCACCACCTTTCCGGGGAAGTGGTGAACGTGAACCTCAGCTCATGACGCACGTCGTTCATGTTCTGAGCACGGACGAGAGGTTGAGCAGAAAACGAAAGTGCCCGATCGCTGGCGACGGGGGATGCACCAGCGATCGGGCTGTGCCCAAGCCTAGCAAGACTGACCGTCAGGTGGGAGCCAACTGCCGGATTGAAACCAGGAGTTGTGATCGGAGTCACGTCAAGTTCCCGTTGCAGGGGTCGGCCGTTATGCGCCGCATGGCGGCTCGTACGGGAGATGGGGCAGGTACTCGTGCCATTTCTCCGATGTCAGGACCCCTCGGGTGGTCGAACAGATGCGGCGGATCGCGGTGTCGGCGTCCAGGTTCCACAGCCGGACGGTGCCGGCGCCGCTCGACACTCCGAGCAGGTGGCTTCCCGGACTGAAGGAGAGGAAGTTGCCGGTCTTGGCGTTGGGGCTGGTCGACTGGCCGATGGGGGCGGCCCGGGAGGGGACCGTGACGTTCCAGAAGTGGACCGTGCTGTCGTCGCCGCCGCTCGCCAGGGTGCGGCCGTCGTTGCTGAAGGTCAGCGAGACGACCGCCTGGGTGTGGCCGGTGAGCGCGGGGCCCAGCCGGGTCGGCTTGTGGGGGTCGGCCGTGTTCCAGAGGCGGACGGAGTTGTCCTCGCTGCCGCTGGCCAGGGTGTGGCCGTCGGGGCTGTAGGCGAGTGTGTTGACGGGGCCCAGGTGCTCGGTGAGCGGCGCGCCGCGCGGGACGGTGTGGCGTGGGTCGGCGGTGTTCCAGAGCCGGATGGTGGCGTCCGCGCTGCCGCTGGCCAGGCTCTGTCCGTCCGGGCTGAAGACCAGGGAGTTGACGTAGCCCTTGTGGCCGGTGAGCGGCGCGCCGAGCGGAACGGCGTGGGCGGGGTCGGCGACGTCCCACAGCTGGATGGTGCGGTCGTCGTAGGCGGTCGCCAGGGTGCGTCCGTCCGGGCTGTACGCCAGTGCGTCGGCCCCCATGAACCGGGTGCGCAGGCGGAGGGGCGGTCCGTAGGAGACGGGGTGGGCCGGGTCGGTGACATTCCACAGGTGCACCGCGCGGTTTCCCGTCAGCACCGCGAGGGTGTGTCCGTCGGGGGAGAACACCTGCGCGCGCTGGCCGCCGTCGCCGGGCATGAACGGCTTGCCCACCGGCACGGGCCGCTCGGGAGCCGTCACGTTCCACAGCCGGACCCTGCCGTCGAGGGCGGCCGTGGCGAGCACCCGGCCGTCCGGGCGGAACGCCCCTGCCCGGCCGACCATGTTCGACGCCGGGATCGACCACAGGCGGATCTTGCTGTCGCCGGTCCCGGTGGCGAGGGTCCGGCCGTCGGGGCTGAAGCCCACCGCGAACATCTCGCCGCTACTGCCCGCGAGGGGCTCGCCGACCTGCGACGGGTACGCCGGATCGCGGACGTTCCACAGGCTCGCCGTGCTGTCCGCGCTGCCGGCGGCGAGCATGCTGCCGTCGGGGCTGAAGGCCACCGACCACACGGGACCGGTGTGGCCGGTGAGCGGCCGGCCGAGCGGTGCCGCGTCACGCGGGACGGCCACGTTCCAGAACCGGAGGGTGTTGTCCGAGCCGCCGCTGGCGAGCGTGCGCCCGTCGGGGCTGAAGGCCACGGAGTGCACGGTGCTCGTGTGGCCGGTGAGTACCGTGTCGATGGGCGTCGGGTGGCGCCGGTCGGTCAGGTCCCACAGCCGGATCGTGCTGTCGTCGCCGCCGGCCGCCACCGTCCGCCCGTCGGGGCTGAAGGCCACGGAGCGCACGGCGGCGGTGTGGCCGGTCAGGGTGTCGCGCGCGGCCGGCCGGCGGGGATCCGCCACGTCCCACAGGCGCACGGTGTGATCGTCGCCGGCGGAGGCCAGCGTCTCGCCGTCCGGGCTGAAGGCGAGCAGGTAGACCGCGCCCTCATGGCCGGTCAGGGGAGCGCCGAGCGGGCGTGGGTGACGGGGATCGCGTACGTCCCACAGCCGGATCGTGCCGTCGTCCGAGGCGCTGGCGAGGGTCTGCCCGTCCGGGCTGAAGACGGCGGTGCTCACCCAGCTCGTGTGGCCGGTGAGAGGGGTGCCCAGGGGGCGCGGGCGGGTCGGGTCCGCCACGTCCCACAGGCGGACGGTCCGGTCGTAGCTGGCGGTGGCCAGGACCCGCCCGTCCGGGCTGAACGAGGTGAGGTAGACGGCGCCGGTGTGGCCCCGGAGCGGCGTGGCCAGGGGCGCGTTCACGATCGAGATCAGGCGGTTCTTCGCGCCCTCGTCGCCGGGCCGCAGGCGGTGTGCCACCAGGTCGAGCTGGGCCGACAGGGACGGGTCCGTGTACTGGGCGCGGTCGGCCTGGGAGAGCACCTGCTGGAAGACGGTGTCGTCGCGCTGCTGCCACGCGACCACCGCGGAACCGACGGCCAGCAGTGCCATGACGACCAGCGCCGCCACCGCACCACGGCGGAGCCGGACGGAGCGCTTGCGGAGTCTGGCCGAAGCGGCCAGGAACTCCACCGCGCTGCGGGTCAGGAGGGTGTCCCCGGCGGAATCCGCCCAGGCGCGGGCCTGCTCCAGACGGGAACCCCGGTAGAGCAACGACGGGTCGCGGTCCGAGGTCTCCCAGGCCCGGCCGTCCTCCTCCAGCCGCTGGCGCAGCAGATTGCCGTTCCGGTCCTCGTCGATCCAGTCGCGCAGGCGCGGCCAGGCGTGGAGCAGCGCCTCATGAGTGATCTCGACGGCCTCCGCGTCCAGCGTCACCAACCGGGCGTGGACCAGCGCTTCAAGCGATTCCTCCGTCTTGTCCGGATCTGTCGACTCGGCCGCCAGCTGACGCCGCGTCCCCCGCCTGCGGGTGGCCTGGGTGTCCTCGCCCAGCCGGACCAGCCTGAGCAGGAGCAGCCGCGCGGCCGTGCGGGCCGTCGGGTCGAGACCGGACCAGGCCCGCTCGGCGGTCGCCGCCACCGCCCCCTGGATTCCGCCCGCCGCGCGGTAGCCGGACAGCGTCAGCCGGCCCGCCTTCCGGCGCTGCCAGGTGGCGAGCAGGGCGTGCGAGAGGAGCGGCAGCACCCCCGCGTGGTGCGCACCGCCGGGGCCGTCGGCGCTCACCTCCCGGACGATCAGTTCCGCCAGCCCCGGTTCGAGTTCCAGGCCCACGGCCTTGGCCGGGCCGGTCACCGCCTCGCGCAGCTCCGTGGTGGTCAGCGGCCCGAGGACCATGTGCCGGTGCTGGAGCGCGTCGGCCAGTTCGGGGTAGCCGAGGCAGTGTTCGTAGAAGTCGGCGCGTATGCCGATGATGACGAGGGCGGGGGCGGGGGGCGACCCGCCGGGGCCGGTGGGGCCTACGGGTTCGGTGGGCTCGGTGGGTCCTGCGGGTGTGCAGGCGGCGTGGAGGACCTGGATGAACGTGCGCCGGGCCGCCTCGTCGGAGCAGAGGGTGAACGCCTCCTCGAACTGATCCACCACCACGACCGGGCGGGGCGCGGAGGGCTCCTCGCGTTGCGCCCACGCCGTGACGGCCTCCCGCACCGCCTGTGCGAAGTGCGCGGTACCGGGTCCCGGCCCCGGTCTCTGTCCCATCTCCGTCGCTGCCGGTTCCTGCGCCGCCGCCCTCTTCGCGGCGGAGATGACGGGCGCGAGCTCGGGAATCCGGCGGGTCAGCTCCGCGAGCGGATCGCCTCCCGGTACGAGCTGAAGTACTTCCCTCTTCGGGGCATTTCCGTCCCGGGCTTCCCCTTCCCGGTCCCTCCCTTCCCGGTCCCTCCCTTCCCGGGCCTCCTCCTTCTGGCCGTTCCCGTCGTCCAGCGCGCCCCTCTCCACCGCGGGGACCAGTCCGGCGTGCAGCAGGGACGACTTTCCCGCCCCGGAGGCGCCGACGAGCATGACCAGACCACCCGTCCTGTCCGCTTCGTCCGACTCCTCGGCTTTCTCTGCCGCCCGGAGTTGGGCGACGAGGGCGGCCGTGCTCCGCTCCCGGCCGAAGAACCACCGCGCGTCCTGCTGACGGTACGAAGCCAGCCCGCGGTACGGGCACACACCGGGGACGGCCGGAGGCTCGGCCGGGGAACGCTCCTCCCCCTGCGCGGCTGCCGCGGCGTGGTCGCCGGCCGGGACGGCGACCGCCCGCTCCCACAGACGCTGCCACTGGGCCAGGTCGTACAGGTCCGCGACCACCGGCACCGGCCGCAAGCGCCGGGCCTCGGGGATCAGTACGTGCAGCACCGCCGCGAGGGCGGCGAACTGCGCGGGCACGTTCCTGGCCCGTCGCCAGTCGCTGATCCGCTGCACGGACACCCGTACGGGCCGGCCTCGCTCGTCGACCCGCCGAAGCCGGACGACCGCCTCGGCCACTTTCTTGAGGGGAGGGTTGCCGGCTTCCTTGTACAGCAGTGCGAGACGCTCCGCGAAGGCTGTACGTGCCCCTGAGTCGGAACCCAAGGTGCCCACTCCTTACTTCCCCCGCACTCGGTTGCTTCCCCCGCACCCGGTACTACCCCGGTACGCGGACATCCGGACCGGAAAACTCACCTTAGCTCGCTGACCTGTGCATTAGCCCTGGTTCCGGAGCCGGAACCTTCTCAGCGGTCGCTTCAAGGGGCAGGATCACGCCCAGCGGCACACAAACCGGGCGCGTCGTTCGGTACCGGTCCTCACAGGGGAGGGACCGGTACCGAGCGGCGCACCACGCCGTTCCCCCGGAGCTGTTCACCGGGAGCCGTTCACCCGGAGTGAAACCGCCGGGGCCCGCCCGTCGCAACGGGTAGATCCACCGCACGGAGCGGAGACCGCGTGGAGCGGACTGCACGAGCAGACCGCACGGAGCGGCCCGCTCAAACGGTACGAGATGTCTGGGGTCTGGGAGGCGGCATTGGGTGTCGTAGCGGCTCGGCCGATGCGGGCGGGGATCGTGTACGAGGTGGCGGGGAGCGGGGAGCCCGTCGTGTTCGTGCACGCCGGGTGTGCGGACCGGCGTATGTGGCAGGCGCAGTTCGAGGCCCTGGCGGCGCGGTACCGGGTGATCCGTTACGACTGGCGGGGGCGGGGCGAGTCCGCGGACGCGGCCGGTGAGGTGGCGCACCCGCACGATCTGATCGGCCTGATGGATGAGCTGGGTATCCGGCGGGCCGCCGTGGTCGGGGCGTCCGACGGCGGGAGGATCGCGCTGGACGCCGTGCTGACGGCACCGGACCGGTTCGCGGCGCTGGTACTGATCGCCGCCGGGCTGTCGGGGCACCGGTGGCCCGGCTCGATGGTGGAGCGGGCGCGGCAGTGCCTGCACGGTGCGGTCCCGGCCGAGCGCCTGCGGCGTTACGAGGAGGGCGCCGCCGAGTGGATCGACCCCGCCGACCTGGACGCCGTCGCGGCGGCGGAGGCGGAGTTCCTGGTGGCGGGGGAGGGGAGGGACCGTACGGCGCTCCGTCCCGAGGTCTGGGAGCTGGCGGTGGCGATGAACCGGCTGACGCGGGAACGGATGTGGCGCGGGCCGCGATCCGCCGAGCCGCGCTCAGCCGAACCACGGCCCGCCGAGCCGAGGTCGAGGCCGCGGCCGGCGGCGAAGGAGCGGCTGGCCGAGGTGACGGCCCCGACGCTGGTGATCAGCGGGCTGGCCGACGTGCCGGAGATCCAGGAGGTGTCCGCGTTGCTGGCGCGGGGGATTCCCGGGGCCCGGCGCCTCGACCTTCCCGATACCGGTCATCTGCCACCACTGGAGCGGCCGTCGGAGATCACGGCCGCCCTGGAGGAGTTCTTCGATTCCGTGGGGTACGGCGGCTGAGCCGGGCCTGAGCCCAGTCTCAGCCGCCGTTGCCCGCTCCTCAGTTCAGTCGGCCACTGCTGCTTCCTCAGTCGGCCACCGTCGCCTCCTCCGCCCGCGCGGGAGCCGCCGGTGCGGCGGCCGGTGCGTCCTTGCGGCGGGCCGTCGCGCAGGCGATGGCGCCGAGGACGATGACGCCGATGGGGAGCGCCATCGACGTGCGCATCGCGGTGACTCCGCCGTGGCCGCCCGCCGTCTGCGTCTGCACCAGTGCGCCGACCGCCGAGCTGCCGACGACCGAGCCCAGCTGCCGCACGGTGTTGAGTACGCCCGAGGCCGCGCCCGCCACCTTCGGGTCCACGCCCTGCATCGCCACGGCCGCCATGGGGGCGATCAGACAGCCGTTGCCCATGCCGACCACGATCATCGGGGCGAGGAACGCCGCCCATGCCGTGTCCGGACCCATGACCAGGGCGTTCCAGAGCATCCCGACGGCCGTCAGCAGCATGCCCGTGAACAGTACGTACTTGCCGTCGATCTTGTCGGTGAGCCGTCCGGCGAACGGCGCGAGGGCCATCGAGACCAGAGAGGCGGGGGCGAGCGCGAGGCCCGCCTTCAGGGCGCTGAAGTGCAGGACGTTCTGGAAGTAGAGCGAGAGCAGCAGCATCAGGCCGAGGACGCCGACCGAGACCGCGGCCGAGACGAAGTTCATCGCGGTGAAGTTGCGGTTGCGGAAGAGGGCGAAGGGCACCAGGGGCTCGTTGTCCTGGCGGCGCCGCTGCTGGGCGACGAAGGCCGCGAAGAGGACCACGGCGGCGGCGAGCAGGGCCCAGACAAAGCCGTTCCAGTGGTAGCGCTCGCCCTCGGTCAGGCCGAAGGTGAGACAGAACACCGCGGCCGAGGACACCAGTACGCCGGTGAGGTCGAGCCGGTGGGTGGTCCCCTGGCGGATGTCCGGGACGACGAGGAACAGGGCGGCCAGGACGAGGGCGCCGACCGGCACGTTGACGAAGAAGATCCAGCGCCAGCCGAGCCCGCTGACCAGGAGTCCGCCCAGCGCCGGGCCGGCCACGGCGGCGACCCCGGCCACCGCGCCCCACACGCCCAGGGCCGCGCCGCGCCGCTCGGCCGGGAATGCCCCGACGATCAGGGTCATGGTCTGCGGGACGAGCAGCGCCGCGCCCAGGCCCTGCACCACACGGGCGACGATCAGTTCGGCCGGGCCGTCCACCAGGCCGCATGCCAGGCTCGCGACCGTGAACAGCGCGACCCCGACCGCGAAGAGCTGGCGCGGGCCACGCAGGTCGCCCAGTCGGCCCGCGGTGATCAGCAGCGCGGCGAGCACGAGGATGTAGCCGTTCATCGACCACAGCACCTCGTCGAAGGAGGCGTGCAGGCTGTCGATCATGCTGGGGATGGCGATATTGACGATCGTCAGGTCCAGCAGCGTCATGAAGAAGCCGAGGGAGAGTACGACCAGGATCGCCCAGGGGTTGCCTCGGATCTTGTTCATGCGGCGTTCTCACCCTCCGTCTCGTGCTGTTGCGTGTCGTCGTTCGCCGGGGTCTCCTGCCACACCATCGCGGGCACCTTGTTGGTGCGCTCGATACGGGCCAGCCGGCTCACCCGGCGTGCCCGCAGGGCGTCCGGGTACTGCCGGGCCACCGCCGCCAGGTGGTAGAACTCCCCGGTCAGGCGGGCGCGGACGGCCTCCGGCTCGGCGGTGCCGGTGAAGTCCAGCGTCAGCGCACTGGCCGCCCGGGCCGAATCGGTGCTGCGGGTGAGCCTCAACTGGGCCTCCACGACACCCGGTTCACCGCGCACCAGGTCGATCAGCTCGCTCACCTTGAACAGCGCGCTGCGCAGGGTGAGGGAGTCGTCGGCCCGGCCCAGCACCGTCAGCGCGTCGGGGCGGCCGCAGCGGCAGGTGGCCGGGGCGACCCGGTCGCCGAGGCGGTAGCGCACGACGGGGACGGTCCAGCCGTCGCCGACCCGGCTCAGCAGGGCGCCGTCCTCGTCCGGCTCCATGATCTGACCCGGCAGCAGATGCAGCGTGGTCTCGTCGCAGCCGGGCTGGTTGGCGGCCATCACCCAGGTCTCCACCGAGCCGTAGTTGCCCCACAGGCCGGCGTCGGGGAACGCCTCGCGGACCAGGTCGCGCTTGTTGCCGGTCCACGGCTCGGCCATCCAGATGATGGTGCGTATGGGGAGTACGGGGTGTACGGGGCGTTCGGGGATGCTCGTACCGGCAGTGGCACCGGCAGCGGCACCGGCGTCGAGGACGCCCTGGGCGAAGTCGGCGAGCCCGGTCGGGGTACCCGCGAGGGCGGTCACCCCGACCTCCGCGAACATCTCCAGCCAGCCGGCGACTTCCTCGGGGGAGTAGGGGCCGGAGGGGATGACCGTGCAGTGGCTCTTCTCGGCCAGCGTCTGCATGTAGTAGTGGGAGCCCCACATGCGGCCCGCGTTGAAGAGGTTGAGCAGGACGTCGCCCGGCCGCAGCGGCCGCCAGAAGTCCAGCAGGCGGTCCAGGCCCATGCCGTGCGGTACGTGGGTCAGTTTGGGCCGGCCCGTCGTGCCGCCGCTGGACATCAGGACGCTGCCGGTGCCCTGTGCGGCGGCCGCGCGGGTGTGGGTGTAGATCTCCACGGGGCCGGTGACGGCCAGGTCGGCCACCTCCCGCGCGGACTCGGGTACGGGCGGACCGCCGGCCGCGGCCAGCTCCCTGGCGTGCGCCAGCAGACGGTCCGCGGGGATGTGCCCGATCATCGCCCCTGCTCCTGGTTCCGGCTCGGGAACGCCTGGTTCCGGTTCGGCAATGTCTGGTCCCGGTCCGGGAATTCCCGGTTCCGGCGCAGGAATTCCTGGTGTGCGTCGCGGTACGCGTCGAAGCGCGCCGCGATGATCTGCCGCTGCTCGCGCGCCGCCTGCTCGGAACCGGGGAACGCGACCGCGCCGTCCGGCTCCACCTCCGACAGCCAGAACCGCTCCCCGTCATGGAGGAAGTCCACGGCGATGTACGGCATGGGCATCCGGGCCATGACGTAGTCGACGGCGTCGGCGAGCTCCGGCGGCAGCGGTACGTGCTGCATCCCGCCGCCCGCCGAGAGGTTGGCGGTCAGCGCGGCGCCCTGCGGGATGCGGCGCAGCACGGTGTGCGGCTTGCCGTCGACGACGTACACCCGGAAGTCCTCGATGCCCTCGCCGAGATACGGCTGGCACACCAGAGCGGTCTCCGCACCGGCGGCGAGCCCGACCACCCCCTTCAGCTCCTCGGCGCTGCGCACCAGGCACACGCCCTGGCCCATGCCCCAGTAGGCGGGCTTGACGATGAGCGGATAGCTCAGCCCGCTCAGCGCCGCCTCGTACGTCCTGGTCGGCGAGTCCCGGCCGGCCCCGATCCGCACGGTCGGCACCTGGGGGAGCGGGCTGCCCGCGAGGTGCAGCATGGTCGAGGTCTTGTCGTTGGCGATGTACGACAGCCGGGGCGGAATGGGCAGGTAGAAACCGGCGGCTTCGAGGATGGTGTAGAGGTAGAGCTGGTTGCAGACGTCCGGGGCGTGGTGCGCCAGCGACCACAGCGAGGTCACGAACACCGTGTCCTGCGGGGTGACGGCCGCACCGTCCAGGAAGACCCGTGGGCCGCCCTCGGCGGAGGCGTCCACGGACACCTCTTCCGGCTGGTGCAACGACAGCGCCCAGCCGCGCTCCCGGGCCACCTCCTCGTAGATCCCCCAGACGTGGGTCCACTCCTTGGTGCGCATCCGCTCGGTGCCGCGGTCCGGGTAGATCCAGCACAGCCTGCGGCCGGCCGCCCGCTCCTGCCCTTTCTCTTCCTCTTTCTCTTTCTCGTCCTCTTTCTCCTGCTCCTGGTCCTGCTCAGCGGGTGCAGTGGTCATCAACGCTCGCTCCGCTTCCGTTCGTTGTTCTGCTTCCGTCCGTCATCGGGCGATCCACGCGCGGATCACGCGGTGGAACCTCTCGGGTTCCTCCAGGAACGGCAGGTGGCCGCTGCGCTCGAACATCTCCAGCCGCGCCCCGGGCACGGCCTCCGCCAGCCAGGCCCCGACGGCGCTCGGGTAGACCTGGCTCAGGGCGCCGTGCAGGAACAGCGTCGGCACCCCCAGCGAGGGCAGGCGGTCGCGCCAGTCCTGCCGCAGGGCGTCCTGCCACAGCTGCCGCTTGGCGCCGGCGTGGCAGGTGGCAGCCGCGTCGGTCAGCTCGTCGAGCAACGCCGGTACCGGGGAGGTGCCTTGGGCGAAGAAGCTGCCGACCAGACCGGCGAGCGTGGCACGGTCCGGCGAGCCGAGCGCCCGGCCGACGTCTTCCGCGCAGGTGGCGTCCAGAGAGCCGAAAGCCGCATGCGGCCAGCCGCCCTCGGTGAGGAGGTACGGCGTCTGCTCCACCGAGACCAGGGAGGAGACCCGTTCGGATCCGTACCGGTCCAGGTAGTGGTAGGCGACGGTGGCGCCGAGCGACCAGCCGAGCAGGGTCAGCCGCCGTATGTCCAGCTTCTCGGCCAGAGCGTGGAGATCAGCCGCACAGCGGGCCACGGTGACCGGCTCGGTCCCCTCGGTGCCGGCGGTCCCCTCCGTCCCTTGCTGGGTGGCTCCGTGGCCGCGCAGGTCGATGGTGAGGACGCGGTGGTCGCGGGCCAGGTCGGCGACGGTACGGGCGAAGAAGGCCGACGGCGCGCCGAGGCCGTGGACGAGGAGGAGCGGCGGCCCGCTGCCTCCGGTGTCCTCGAAGCGGAGGATCTGCCCGTCGTCCAGGGAGAGTTCAGCCACGGTCGTCGGCCCTGCTTTCGCGCGGGGGTGCGTACTGCCCACGGGGTTCGCTCTCCCACCGTTCCCACCGTTCCCACCGCTTCCGCAGCAGCGGCTTGTCCGGCTTGCCGACCGGTGTGTGCGGGATGTCGTCGGTCAGGCGGACGGTGCCCCGCAGACCATGGCCGCGCAGGACCGCTTCGACGGACTTGCGTACGTCGTCCTCGGGCCGGCCCGGGTCGCCATGAACCGCCAGCAGGACCTGGTCGCCGTACGTGCCGGGGCGGGCGGGCAGCGCCACCGACTCCAGGACCGGGCAGCTCGCGGCGATCTCCTCGTCCAGCATCGGCGCGGGCAGCGGCCCGCCGGAGGCCGCCAGGGTCTCGGCGACCCGGCCCAGGATGCGCAGCGATCCGTCCGCTTCCCGTTGGGCGACATCGCCGGTCCAGAACTCCGCGCCCCGGAAGGTACGGGCGTTGGCCTCGTCGTTTCCGACGTACCCCTCGCTCGTGCAGTCCGACATCAGCACCAGCTCGCCGAGCCCGGGGGAGTCGGGGGAGAGGGGTTCGAGCCGGGTGCCCACGCCCGCGACGGGGAACATCCCCAGGCCCGTCTGGCGAACGTCGGCCATATTGCCGAGGGCCAGGCCGAACTCGGTCGATCCGTAGATCTGCCGGATGTGGATGCCCAATACTTCGGCGGCGTCGTCCAGTTGGGCCGCGCTGAGGTATGCGCCGCCGCACAGCGGGCGGCGCAGCCGCGACAGGTCCGGCGCCGGTCCGTCGGCCGTGGCCCGTACGTACTCCTCGTAGTGGCGGGGCAGCGCGCTCATCGCGGTGGCGCGGTACTCCGCGATCTGCCGCAGCAACACCCCGGGTGCGGCATGCGGGTCCGCGAGCACCAGCTCCGCGCTGGACAGCAGGGCGGCGAAGACGTGCAGGTCGGTGGCGTGTGCCACGTCGAGGGTGTGGCGGCAGAAGAAGACGTCCTCGGCGGTGATGCCGGTGTCCGCGAGCCAGCGGCGACGTTCGCGCAGGAAGCGGTCCTGCCGCCAGACCATCTGCTTGGGGAACCCCGTCGACCCGGAGGTCCACAGCGCGCGGAAAGGGCCGGCGTACGTCTCGGCCGGCCGGCGCGGCGCCGGTTCGGCACGGGTGAGGTCGTCGAGCCGGACCCGGGGCGGGGCGCCGCCGGGGAACTCGCGGACGCGGTCATGGCCGTAGTCGTGCTCGGAGACGTGACCGTGATCGTGCCCGGGGACGTGCCCGGGGACGTGCCCGGGGACGTGCTCGTGCTCGGGGACGTGATCGGTCACGATCAGCCGGGGCCGGGTCAGGCGCAGCGCCGTCGCGGTGTCGGCCGCGTCGAAGTTGCTCATCAGCGGTACGTACCGGGCGCCGGTGCGGGCCACGGCCAGGATGAGCGCCACATAGCCGATGCTGTTGCGCAGCGAGCAGGCGACGACGTCATCGGCGCCGACGCCGTGGCCACGCAGCCCGGCGGCCGTACGGTCGACGAGCTCGACCAGTTCTGCGTAACTGACCGCCGGGCCGTCGGTGGCAGTGGCAGTTGCGGTTGCGGTTGCTGTGACGGCCCGGGCGTCCGGCTGCCGCGCCGCGATGTCACACAGGGCTTGGTAGAGCACGCTTCACCCCGCGTTCCAGCCCGCGTAGGTGGCGAAACGCCAGTCCTTGGCGAGGCAGTCGACGGTGCTGAAGCCCGCTTCGCGCAGCCACTGGATCTGGGTGTCCACGTCGATGGGAATGTCGTGCTTCATGCGCTCGCGGCCGGCAGCCCATTCCTCGGCCGGAGTTCCGGAGGCGTGCACATGCGATTCGTGTTGCTGGTCGTACATCTTCTCCAGCGCGGGGGTCGGTGCCAGAACCTGCTCGACATTGACGAAAATTCCGCCTGGGCGAAGAACCTTGCGGATGCGCGCGAAGAGATCCTGCTTGTTCTCGTGCGTCAGATGGTGGATGGATAGCGCGGACACCACGGCGTCGAAGGGGCCGGCGGGCAGCTCGTCCAGGTGGTCCGCCACCCGTACCAATACCTGGTCGTCCGCGGCGAAGCGCTGCCGTGCCTGGCCGAGCATCAGCTCCGAGCGGTCCTGGAGCAGCAGTTCCGCGCCGGGAAGACGCTTGCGCAGGGCGGCGCTGAGCAGCCCGGTCCCCGCACCCAGGTCCAAAACGCGCGGCCCGGACCCCACTGCCCCCGCGGCCCCCACCGTCATGGCCACCGCGCCGACCGCACTGTCATAGAGCAGATCGAAGGACGGGATGAGCTGCCTGCGCAGCGCGTCATAGGTTTCCGGATTCCACAGTTCGGCATCGGCGGAGGCGCTGGAGGCAGTCGTGGCGGTCGCGGCAGTCGTCGTCTGCGACATTATTGAACCTTCCCCGTTAAATTACCGTGAATGAGTTTCAGTGTTTGCGCGCTTCTGTCTTCGCCTTTTGGGCGGAAATTCTTCTAAACCGCCGTCAGGCTACGGGTGGTCCGATGATCCGAGCAAACTCTTCTTCCTTATCGGCTCGATCAGCGGAAGTACTCGCGCGACCGCATCCACGCCCCCTCTCGCTGCCCCGCCAGGGCGCTTTTCAGCCACTTTCCATCGCACTCCGGATTGACTACTCCGCCGTCATTACGCCGCACCGCGGCCATGAACGTGCCCTCTACACCTGTCTGAAATCAATCGCTCAGCCACGTGGAAAGTGAAAGGGCAGGCAAAAAAGTTCTCATAAGCGCTGAGGGCGGCGTGGATCGCCGTGTTGACGGCGAGGATGAGGGCAATGAGGCAATGATCAGCTACGAGGAGGCGGGCCGGTGTATCGCAATCTGGACGTCGGTCAGCTCCGAACGCTCATCACCATCATGCGCACCGGAGGCTTCCGGCGGGCAGCGGAAGCGTTATCGCTCACCCAGCCCGCCGTCAGTCAGCACATACGGCGGCTGGAGGCGGTGCTGGGCGGCCCGGTCTTCGCCAGCACCGGCCGACGCCTCGAACTCTCCGGCGCGGGGCGGGAGTTGTACCACTACGCCTGCCGTATCGTCGCGCTCAACGACGAGGCCGCCGACCGGATCACCGCCGCCGGCCAGCAGACCTGCCTCAGGATCGGCGTGTCCCCCTACCTCGAAGGCGCCCTGCCGGGGCTCCTCTCCGCCTTCGCCAGCCTGATGCCGTGGATCCGCCCCACCGTGCACACCGGGCTGAGCGAATCGCTGGCGGACCGGGTGGCGGACGGCGACATAGACGTCGGACTGCTGCTGCGCCCGTCAGGCGACCCCCACTCCGAGCCCGTGGGAACCCTGCCCCTCGCCTGGTACGGCCCCATCCCATCATCCACCCCCACACCGACGCCCACTTCCGCGCCCACTTCCGCGTCCGCGCCGGCGTCCACTCCCACTCCCACGTCTTCGTCCGCCCGCTCCGTACCGATCGCGCTGTGCGGCGAGCCGTGCAATCTGCGCCGCCACATCCTCGGCGCGCTCACCGCCCACGACCGGCCCTGGCACCTCGCCTACGAGGGACCCGATGTGACAGGACTGCGGGCCGCGGTGGCCGCCGGCCTGGGGGTGACCTGCCTGCCCGCCGCCGGGCTCGACGCGAGGGGCGTGCAGCGGCTGCCCGCCGAGGCGCTCCCGACGCCCGAACCCCTGACCGTCTCCCTCTCCGTCGCACCACGCGTCGGCGCGACGACGGCCGAGGCCGCCTTCTTCGCCGCTCAGCAGGCCCTGCGCCCCTACCTCACCGCCGACCCCGCACCCGCTGTCCGGACACCCGCCATCCAGACACCCGCTGTCCAGCCCGAAGCCCCGCCGCTCCGAAACAGGCGGAGGGGCGGAGCTCTGGCCGGAACGGCTTCCGCCCGGAACGGCTGAGGCTCACCCGTGGGTCTAGGCGAACCGAACGAGACCGGCGAACGCCTCGCGCGTCAACGTGCGGCGGGGACCGAGCAAGGATGGCCTGCCGTCTCGGCAAGTGCACTCGGGTACGAACCGGGGTACCGGTAGTCGACGTGCCGGCATTCAGGGGCCCGAGGCCCCGCCGTGTGCATGGAGGACGTCCATATGGCGCCGCGTGTGCCGCCCGCAGACGCGCGGCGCGGTGTTCTTATGCCGTGGCATGGCGGACTCCCTTCGTGCCGGTGCCGGTCACCGCAGCACGGCGACCACGATCGGTGCGATCCGGAAACGGCTACTCGCTGGGCCGCCCTCGGCATGGTCGAGGACGTGGGGGGGCAGACACGACGGGCAGTCGTCGAGCGGGGTGGCGCGCCGGCCGATCTGCCGGCGCGGGGCGCGCAGAATTCAACTGGTGTGTCGCACCAACAAGGTTTTCGGAATCCTCGACAGGATGGCGGGCTCCCGAGGGCCGCGGAGAGCGAAGTGCAGGTCCTCGCGCGCGCGAGTACACAGCGTGGAGAAGCGGAGACGCGCCTCCACGCCGGTCGGGTCTTCTGTGTAGGCGTCCAGATCCGGTACGAAAACGCTGTCGAACTCCAAGCCTTTCATACTGGCCGTACTCACGATCCGGATGGGGCGCGTTGAGAAGTCGATGGCGTCCCGGTATCGATCGTCATGCACATAAGCCTGTGTGTACTTCGCAAGCCCGAGGTGCGTGAGTTTGTTCTCGATATCCCGCAACAAGTGGGTTGATCTGCAGATGATTCCGATGCTTCGCTCCGGATGCGCGTTGAAGTACTGAGAAACTCCGGCGAGCAGATATTCCAGGGAGGGGACTTTCAGGAGAGTGGGTGTATTGCCAGTGCGTTCCGGCAAGGGAATCTCGTCCCGATTCTCCTTACAGAACTCGTAGGCCAGCATCGCGATCTCGCGACTGTTCCGCCGGTTCTCTCGCAGCACGAGTGGAACGCCCCGCAGGGCGAGTGCCCGGCATATCTCGGATATGGTGCTCTGATCCCCGTCGATCTGCTGGTTCTCATCTGCGAACACGGTAACGCCCACACCGAGTACTCGACACAACTGATAGAAGCCGATGGGCAGATTCTGTCCCTCATCGATCACCAGCTGCGCGGTCGATGTGACCTTGTGCAGGATGCAGTCCCGCTGCATCTCGATCCAGTCGTAGCTCCAACCATCCTCGTCGGTCTGCGGGGCGTCGGCCTGGAAGCGCACTCGCCAGAAATCCCTGATCCACCGATGGTAGGTGGTGACATTGAGTGCTTCCGTGAGGTCCGGTGCCAATTGCGCGAGGTACTGATGCAGCAGATTGGAGCGAGTGAGGAGGACGACGTCGCGCCCGGCGGTTGTCAGTGCCCAAGCGCGATAGACAGCCATCACGGTCTTTCCGGCGCCAGGCGACCCAGTGACGACGTGAATTCCGTGGAACGGCAGATCGATGACTGCGTGCTGTTCGGTCTCGAGGGCGAGGAGAGAAGGGAACTTCATGGCAGATCGACGGCTTCGGCCGATTCCACGAGTGCAGCCCGGATGACTCCCTGAAAGAATCCCGGCACTTCGCCGTCACCGATCAACAGGGTCCTGTCCAAGAGCGAGTTGTCGACCTCGCAGCATGTCTCCGGAAGAAGCGTGCAGGCATGGCAGGCAGCACGATTGAGGTTGGCCAAGGACCTGCCGGTCGAGTCGGCGCACAGAGGGTCCTGCGAGCACCACTGCGCCGATTCCAGCAGGCGGATCAACGTCTCGACGAGGTTTGGTGGTTGTCCCTGGCGGACGAGCCCGCCCAGCGTCCCTTCCGCATCCCCGGCGGCCGTATAGATGAACACACCTGCTTGCGCGGGAAGTTCGCTGCCAGGGGCGTGGCTTCGAGCGTATACGCGTTCCCTCAACGACGCGGCGTTGTACCCGCTGTCATAGGAGAGTTGGCGTATGAACTGATGGGCCAGGGTGTGCAGCATCACGAATCGCGGGAGCAGCGTCGGGCCCGATTTTCCTCTCAGCCGCTCGGCCTTGAAGGAGGCGTCGAGGTTGCGCTCGATCCGTTGTGTCCAATCACGCACCGACGGGAGCCTCTCCCAGGCGCTCAAGCGGTCCTCGTCAACGGCGATGAAGATGCCCTCGCCATACGTTTCCACGGCGGGCAGCCACCGGGCCCGGGCGGCCGTGTTGACCGACACGATGCGGCCGCCCGCGCCCTCATCACTGTCGCCGAAGTTGGGCTCGTAGCGCGAGAATCCTTCAAGTGCACGAACCTCACGCACGCGGTCCGCGACGACGACGGCGGAGATTCGCGCGGCCAGCTCCTGCATGGAGTGAGGATCATCCTGGCCGATCCCGAGGTGGGTCCGCCGCACGGAGAACGTTTTCGAATCGGCGACGGATTCCGGGTCGGAAAAGGCCGCCCATTCGGCGATGCTGAGGTCGTCGTCGGAATCGGCCGCTGACGGCATTGCCGCAGCCTCGTCAGCGTGGCGGCGCCGCAGCGTTTCCACGAATTCCTCGGTGACTTCGCACTGGTTGGCGATGACAGCTCTGAAGGCATCGTATATCGGGCTGCCATCCGTACTGTTGAGGTTCGGCCAGTGAGGATGATTGACGACCTGCTGGGCCAATTCGTCGTCGTCGGATGGGCCCGCAGGCGCGGGGATGTCGATCGCCGAGTGCGTGATCGGAAAGTACACGTTGGAGGCACCACGCTGTACCGCTTGCGGCGTTTCCTCGCAGGGATCCGCTTCATCGGCCTCGGATTGCCAGGGGTGGGTTCCCCGGCACTGCAGTCCGATCTGCTTGAGGATGTTCTTCTGGCTGATGCCCGCCAGATTTCGTTCGGCCCGGCAGACGGCACAGACGACGCACAGGGCTTCCAGCCCGGAGGATTCGGGACTTGCAATGAACCGAAGCCCCCGGCGAACCCGGCATTGGCGTTGATCATGTCCTTCACTCTTGGAGTGAGACCATTTATGCCAGTCGATGTCAGCCATGTGGCCTGCCCTGCACACCTGGATGAAGCGCATCGGGGCCAGTTGGGGCCTTCCGGGGCATCGCCCGCAGGTCGGTTGCTTGTCCCGAAGCTCGAGTTCCTGACGCCAGAGTTGCATTTCCCTGCACTGGGGGCAGAACAGCCACTTGGGGAACCGTACGTACGTGGGCCCGCTACGGGTCGTGTAAGCGGCCTTTCCGGAGGGGATGACGGGAGCCGAACGGAAGCCCTCGACCCTCAATTTCGATGCGAGCCGTGGTGACTCCACCCGCTCGCCTCTCGCGGCCCAACTGCGTATGTCGGCGGCTACGAACGACTCGCCTCGGAGATCGATGATTCCACCGACGCCGAAGGGAACGATGGTCTGTGCCCTGCGGACCTTGCGGCGAATGTCCTTCACTGCTCTCACGTTCCTCTCACGTCGATGAGGCACTCGCGGTCGACGTTGCGCATCGACTGCGCCGTCTCCCACAGGCCCCCTTGCTTGCCGAAGTCGGTGAGGAGCGATATGTACCCCCGGCCCTGGGACTGGTAGTAGAGACGGCTGCCCTCGCCACGCGCGATTTCGGCCTCCTGTTGCCAGGATTCGATCAGCGAGTCCAACTGTTCGGTGGCGGCGTCGGCCTCCTCCGGATCGGCGCGCCGCACGTGATCCACCACCAGGCCTCGGATCCGCGCGACGTCGTCCGTGTGATCGAGGATGTCGCCTGCCCTGTTCTCCGCGTTCAGGCCGATTCCATGTCGCACGAGGATGGTGAGCACCGCGTGCAGGGCTCGTTTTCGAGAGGGCATGGACCACGGCGTGACGCTGGTCGGCTCGACGTGCCGGTAGAGAGAGCGGTGGTAGACGGCGAACGACTCGTAGTGGGACCGGTCGCGGGGTTTGGTCGAGCGGAAGAGCGTGACGATCAGCCCTGGTACATGACGGCGACCGACACGGCTGGTGGCCTGGATGTACTCCGACGTGGTCTTGGGCTGTCCATTCATGATCATGAGGCCGAGTCGCGGAACGTCGACGCCCACGGAGAGCATGTTGGTCGTGGCGAGGAAGGAGACGCTGCCACGTTCCTTGAAGCTCTTGCCCAGACGTTCGAGGAGTCGGGGTTGAGCAGCACGTGGGATGTTGCTGGTGAGCTCGACCACCGAGTCGTCGATCAGCTGGCGTCGCCGGGAGTCGTTCTTCGTCAGATGCTCGAGCCGCGCCGGGATGTCGTCCCTCGCGATCGTGACAGTCCGTCCGAGTTCTCGCAGGCTGTTGTGGTAGGCGACCGCAGTCCAGTACGCGTCGCGGAGGCTGTCGTCGTCACAGATCTCCTTCGGGGCCTGCAACGCGGCGGCACCCACGTGAACGGTCGAGGTCGAGGCTGTGTGGCCCTGTGCCATGACCCCCACGTACAGGCGTCCGGGCTTGTCCGTGTCGGGTGAGGCGAAATAGGAGTGACCGGCTTTGATTCCGGCCGGGGGAAAGAGCTGAGCGGGGCGGCCGTAGAGGCTGCGAATCTGATCCTGCGAGCGTCGGATGGTCGCTGTCGACGCGATGACCTTCGGGACGGTGCCACGCCAGGCGCAGAGTTCGAGGACCGCCGACTCGTACAGACCGACAGTTGTCCCCAAGGGGCCGGCGAGCAGGTGCAACTCGTCCTGGATCACCAGCGAGGGTGCGCGCCTGCCGTCTCTGCCGAAGAGGCTGCCGGCCTCCGGTTCCCATGCCAGTCGCGCGAACTTGTCGACGGTGCCGAGAACGAAGGTCGGAGGCTCTCTGTAGATCTCTTCGTCCACCACGGACACCGGGAGCCGGTTGTGGAAGACACAGGTGCGGCGCGGGCAGAAGAACGAGGTGGTGACTCCGTCGGCCCGGATGCCGAAGTCCCGGTCCTGTCCCTGTCGCTCCGGGACGATCTCGGTGCCGCACCAGGGGCAACGTTCCAGAAGAAAGCGATCATCGGGTTCGCTCATCTGCTTCAGGCTCCCGAGCGCTTCCTGTGCGGCGGAGATCTTGTTCGGCGTCGTCTCCTTGCCCACCCAGAGCCCGATGGAGATGGGCTCCTGTCCGAGGCCGTGGGGCAGTGGCCCGTCGTGCCCCATCCTGATGTATTCGAGGGCGCAGATGGCCGTCGCCGTGCGTTGGAACTGCTGGGTGGTGAGCAGACTCAGCGTGTATCGACTCAGCACGGCCGTGCCGCCCCCTGCTGCACCGAACCGCAGCCGGCGCCAGAGGATCTCGAAGCAGGCGGTGAGGAGATATGCCTCCGTCTTGCCGCCACCGGTGGGGAACCAGATGAGGTCGACCGTCCTACGATCTTCGTGCTCGGGGTTCATCAGGCCCTCGACCACGAGCAGGAAGTAGGCGAGCTGGAACGGATGCCATGCAAGGGCGCCATCAGGCTCGGTGAGTTCGACCACATCGCTGTTCCTACGGTGCCGGCTGCCCGCCAGTTCCGGCAGGCTGTGGAGCATCTGGAGCGCCATGGCCCGGTTGGCCAGACGAAAAGCCTCGCGTGCCGTGGCGCCTGCTGGTGTCGATGCGGTGAGCGCGTCCACCCCCGAGGCCATGCGGTCGAGCGCAGCCTTGATGCGGTCGAGGATACGAGCGGCGGGTGCTGCGGCCCATCGACGCAGGGACTCCGCCTCCGACTGCTGGGTGTCGAACCACTTGCGGTAGCCCAGGACGAACGAGTGCAGTTCGGCTCGGAGGTCTTCCGCTGCAAGGCCGGGCCGGGACAGGTGCGCGAGATTGAGTACCGAGAGATCCTTGGGCCCGTCGGGCTTGATGTGCTCGACCACCTGCTGAGGCATGACCTGCGCCCGCACGGTGGTGACGGGGGCGAACCCGTCGTCCCACTCGACAGCACATCCGTGCCCCACGGCCCTGGTCACGATGTGCCGGTACTGGACGCGAAGCTCTTGCTCCTCCTCGTCGCGGCTGTTGAGGCGAGTGCTCGGATACTCAAGGATCGTCCCGCCGAGCGTCGTCGCCTGCAGTTCGGCCTGGAAGAGCATCAGGTCCCGGTCCTTGTACGCGCTCTCCTCTTCGTGGTGCGCGTTGGCCAGCACGCATGTGACGAGGTGCCCGGAGCCGAACGGGCGCCACCGCACATGGAGACGACCGTGTCCGTCCAGTACAGGGATCGAGTCCCGCTGTTCCACGCCGATGGTCTCCGTCGCGGAGAGTCGGGGTTGCCTTCGCCAGCTGCGACGTCCGCCCTCGCGGGACGTCACGTAGCGGGAGGCCCCACAGGACACCTCGATACGGTGGGCGTTGGTGAAGAAGGAGAAGCCCAGAGAGGACGGGAGCCACGCGTTGGCCTCGGCCACCGGATCGTCGGCGAAGCCGTCTTCCTCTCCGTTGCCGGCCGTTGCCTCGTCGAAGGCCTGCTCGCCGGCCTCTTTCGAGTGCTCCAGCAGGGAGGCTCCACGCGGATACAAGGTCCCCATCAGGTAACGCCGGTCCGGAGGGTCGACGAGGATCTCGTCCTCGGCGATGGCCGGGCCGACCAGTTGCCGGCGAAGGTACGTCACGAAGTCGGCCCGGTGATCGGAGAGCCGTGATGCGAAGTCGTTCATCCGAGATGCCCCTCCCGGGTCAGTGCGGCCACGCCCAGTTCCTTGAGTTTCTGACGGGTGCCGGGGCGGCAGGCGACCCAGAGCTGGGCGCGTGCCCTGGTCCAGGCGACGTAGAGGGCGTCGAGACGCCCGTCGAGATGTTCGGGTTCGAGGTCGATCAGACAGACGACATGGTTCTCGTGGCCCTTGAAGTCGGATACGGAGGACCAGGTGAGCCGGTGCTTCGTTCGGGCGGTCCCGACCACGTCCGTGAATTGCTCGATCCTGGAGGCTCTCTGTGACAGATGGGCCGAGCTTGTCCCCCAGTCACCGGAAGCGGACAGCAGCGTGATGTCCCGCGGTGAGACGCCCTCCTGCACCAGTTCGTTCACATAGGCGTCGAGAACGGTGGCCTCCTCCTGCGCGTCATGCACGTCGGCGAACCGGACCGGCTCCCCCTCACCCGCGGAGGCGACGCCCAGGTCCGCGCCCGTGTAGAAGCGGACCTGTTTGACGATCTGCACAGTGTTGCGGCAGTTGCGCCTCATGGGCCCGCACACGGAGCCCAGAGAGCGCAGATACTCCCAGGCATCATGATCGTACGCCTCAGGGGCCAGCACCTGGTTGTTCTGGTCGAGCATGAAGATCCATCGCCCTTCGGCGAGGCCGCCCGGCACCAGCTCCTCCAAGGTGCCAAGCCTGGCGAAGGTCATCAGGTCCTGCGCCTCGTCCACGATCAGATGGTCGAAGGAGCGGTTCCGAACCTCGTCGAGTCGTTCGAACGGCAGGACGGTGATCGCGTCGTCGGTGAGGATCCGGTCCATGTGGGCTGTGAGCGTGATGCTGGAGCAGGTGAACAGGACGCTGCCGTGGGCGGACTTGCGGCGGGCGGCCTCGGCGGCGAGGAACGTCTTTCCGGTGCCTGCGCCTCCGGTCCATATGAGGCGTGGGTTGGTTTCCAACTCGTCGAGCCTTATGAGCTGTTCGTTGGTGAGGCGTTCGAAGGCGACATCGAGGTGCGTCAGTCGGGACTGCAGATTGGGCACGCGGTCGAAATCCGGGCGGACGGCCTCGAGCATCCTCTTGCGCAAGGCAGCGGAGACAGGGGTGCGGGCCCATCTGTTTCGCGCCAACCAGAACCGGGTGGCTCGTTCGATGCCCTTGGCCAGACCACGTCCGCCGTCGTACGCGGTGCTGCCGAGATACTGCTGGGGCTCGAACTCGGTCGTTCGCTGGATGTCGACATCTGTGGTGATCACGAGGTAGCCGCTGGGCACGCCGTGGGCCCTCAAGTCGCCTATCAGGGCGCCGATCTCTCGTTCGAACTCATGCATACCCCCGCTGGCCTGCGCGAAAGGGCTCTCCTTGGGGCCTGCTTCGCGGCCGAGCGGACCATAGTACCACCCTCCATCGCGGTGATGGACCTCGCCGCCCTTGACCTCGATGAAGAGCAGAATGTCGGGCATGATGACGACGAAATCGATCTCCCCGACACGCTTCTTGTGGTGTCGGGGGAGGTGAACCGAGTGCAGTGCGATGCTCTGGTCGTCGGGAATCGCCTTGAGTGCTGCGAACACACTGCGCTCGGCCGGGCTCTTGGTGTTGTTCGAGATCTCGCTCGGAATGATCCGCATCTACTCTCCTCGTGATCGCGCCCACGCACCTTCAAAATACCGAGTGCTGGATTCTCGGGATGCGGGCACCGGTGCGGAGGCGCTGGCAGCGGTGGCCCGATGAATGATGGACTGAGCGGAGCAAGGCGGAGCACAGGCACGGGGGTGTGATGACCAGGGAGCGGGATCGTGCGTCCGGTAGCCGGATAACGGGGCCCCGTCGGGTTCTGCTCGCCGGGCTCGTGCGTCGGTTCCTGGCCGAGGACGTGGAACTCCGTACGGCCTTGGGGCAAGTGGTGAGAGCCGGGCGCTTGGATGTGCAGGACGCCCGGACCTTGTACGAAGCCGTGATGGCGGCGGAGGAGGAAGAGGGGGAAGGCGAGCGCACCCAATCGGAACGGGTGTTCGGTAGCGGTGAAGCTGCCGACGGGCGTGCCGATCCGGAACGGCTGCCGGGCGACACCGATCCCTCCGAGGAAGAAGCGGAGGACGAAGAGGTCCCGGACCTCGAGTCGCTCCGCGGAACTGTACGTGTCGAGGACTGGGAGGCGGCTCGCCGTGCCGCTCGGGACCTGCTCGAGATCGATCGCAGGCGGCCGGATCCGCACCGGCGTGTGCTGAGTGCCGAGGAGGAAGTGGGACTCTGCCTGTTGTTCCGTGGTGCCGTAAAGCCATCGGAGCCGTTGCCCGATGGCTATGTGGCGACGCTTTCGCGGGTCGGTGAGGCGCATCGGGCCTTATCCGCAATGGTCATCCACAATCAGCGGCTCGTTCATAAGATCCTGAACGGCTTGGGGCACCGGGCCGGCAGTCCCATGTACGAGGATCTCGCGCAGCATGGCATGATCGGGTTGATCCGCGCCGTGGAGAAGTTCAACGTTTTGCTGGGGTGCAAGTTTTCCACCTATGCCTCCTGGTGGATTCGGCAACACATCACACGAGGGATGGCAAACGAAGGGTCGACCATCAGGCTCCCGGTGCACGTGTGGACCGAAGTGGAGAAGGTGCGGAAGAGTGAGCGGGCCTTCCTCGACCAGGGCAGAATCCCCAATGCGATGGACCTTTCGCTGGCGTGTGGGCTCAGTCCCGAAAGGGTGGAGGAGTACCTGCGGCTGATCCGCCGGCGGGTCCTCTCACTTGAGCAACCCGTCGGTGAGGGCGTGGCTCTGGGAGAGTTGGTTGTCGATGAGTTCCGATCGGTTCCGGGGCCGGAGCGGGCGCTGTGGCCCGAGTTCGAACGCCAGGAGCTTTTCCAGTTCTTCGACGCGTGCGAGTTCCCGGAGAGAAGTCGAAAAGTGCTTCTGCTGCGGTACGGGTTCATCGATGACAGATCCTGGACCCTGGAAGACATCGGTAAGCAATTCGGTGTCACGCGAGAACGAATTCGGCAGATCGAGAAGCGCGCTCTGCAGGCCCTCCGGGTTGAAATGGGCTTGGATCCCGATGACCCTGCCGCGGGACGCCGCCCGAGGGTCGCTCGCAGTGTGACTCGGCGGATTGGAGGGGGCGTATGTCGCGGAGTCCCCGAGGAGCGGCAGAAATTGGGTACCGGCGATTCGCAGTCGAGCAGGATCGGCACCCCGCAGACGAAAAGCAGTTCCGACAGGAGAGAGGGAGCGGTGGCCTCGAAGGAGACAGAGTTCGATCGGTGGTTGGCCGATCGGATGCACGAGGGTGGAATGGACGCAAGTGGACTTGCGCACCGGCTGGGAGTGACGTCGGCGCTGGTCGAAGCCTGGATCAATGGCCGATCCGTGCCTCGTCCGGAGCTCATGGTCGAGCTTCGGGAGGTCCTGGCGCCCCAGGAGGACGACCGACGCGGTTCCGTCGTCGCTCCTGAGCGCCAGGACCATCACGCGATGACGCCGGCCGTCTGGTACCACCGCCCTGGACACGACGACGGTGGTCGGGAATTCGGCAACGCGGCGGCCTTCGCCTTCGAGGCCGACCTGGAGGTCCTGGCCCGTGAGGCGACGCAGAACAGCCTGGACGAACGCGACCGGAGGAATGACTGTCCGGTCAGGGTCCGTTACACCCTGCATGAATTGACCGGTGAGGCCCTGGCGCGGTTCCGCACCGCAATAAACTGGGACGACCTCTACCCCCACTACGAGGCGGCCGCTGCGCAGGACCAGAAGGTCGGACGCGTCATCCAAGCCGGCTTGCGGGAAATGCGCGAGAGGGACCGGCTGGTGCTTCTGCGCGTCGACGACTACAACGCCAACGGGCTGACCGGTGACGATTACGAGGACGGCCGTTTCGCCGCCGTGGTACGTCGCCAACTCGACAGCCGGAAGACGGATGCGGCGGCCGGAGGTTCGTACGGCCTCGGGAAGGCCACGCTCTGGGCGACCAGTCGCCTGGGGCTCGTCCTCATGAACTCAACGCTCGCCGAGCCGCACGAGGGGCGCACGGAGCGACGTTTGGTCGGTCGGATCGATCTCCCCTGGAGGGAGGTGGGCGGCCGGAGATTCGCCGGCCCGGCCTGGCTGGGGAAGCCGGACGGTGAGGCGGAGAACACGGAGGTGGTCCGCTCCTGGTGGGCCGACGAGGAGACGGTCGAGAGTCTGCATCTCACCCGTGAGGGCTCCGACCCCGGCACCTCCTTCCTGATCGTCGGAGCACACGATGTGGCCAGCCTCGCCGAGGTCGGTAGGGCCCACGAAGGCGATGCGGAGGAGGACGAGGACAGCCTGGAACGCATGCACCACAGGCTGGTGGGCGCACTCGGCCGCAATTTCTGGGCTGCAATGACGGCGGGGGGCGACCACCAGCCGTTGCTGGAGGCATCGGTGCGGACCCTTCGCAACGGTGTGGAGTACATCGAGGAGGAGCGGGTCGAGCCGCGGGTGCACCAGCCCGCGCGCACGCGTGCTCTCCAGGCGTTCCTGGACGGCACCACGGTGGACCGGCTCACCGAGGCAGGTCAGGTGGCCCTCACCACAGTGCCGTTGAAGGTGCCTGAAAGAGATGGCCTCTCCGGTACGGCCGGAGAGCACCGGGCTGTGCTTCTCGTCACCGAGGCCACGGATGCCGACGGCAGGATCAACCAGGTGACTGCGATGCGTGGCAATCGCATGACGGTGAAGACCAGTTGGGTCCCGGGTCTGCCGGTGGGGACCAACCCGTTTCAGGCAGTTCTGCTCGCAGGCCGGGCAGCAGGAGGCGGCGCGCCGTTCGCAGCGGAAGCCGAAGATTTTCTGCGGTCCTCCGAACCGCCCGAGCACAACAAGTGGGGCCAGACCGAGGAACTGAGGATGCGCTACTCCCCCTCGGCCCACCGGCGGATCGCCGCACTGACCACGGAGACCAACAGGGCCGTGCACGGACTTGTGGCAGTGCCCAGGGAGAAGAGAGCCGGCGGCGCGAGCAAGGTGAGCAAGCGTCTCAAGATCTCGGGCAAGTCGACCACCAAGGCGAGGGGGACGGTGGGGCCGCCGAAGCTGCAGGACCTCGAGGCTGTGATCGACTCCTCCGGGGCGTGGCAGGTCACTGCCGAGGTCAAGGTGCCCGCCGGGCAAGAACTCTGGCGCATGAGTCCCGTCGCGAAGCTGGAGGTACGTTCCGGACCTCGGCCGGTGGTCAAATGGGCCGAGCTCGTCGCTGTCAGCAACTGTGAACTGGCCGACGGCGTGCTGCACTTCACGCCCGGGTCCCGCCGTGCCGTGTTTCGAGGCGTCACCGATGTGTCCACGCATCCGGTTCGGGCAGCCCTGACCGGTCTCGTTGTCGAACTCCAGGAGAGCAAGGGAGGCGCCGCATGAAGGTCTACCCGTACCCCCGATTGACCGGCGCGGTGACGGCGAGGGTCACGGCCGTTCGGCTGCGTGGCCCCGGAGACAGTCGTGAGCAGTTGGACACCAAGGGGTATTCGGTTGTCGAGCAGGTCGTGGCACTCGGCAGAGCGGAGCGCGACGACTGGCACACGGCACGGCTCGCGCTGGCGGCGACCGTCCCGGTTCGCGAGATCGAGGCGAAGGGGCACTGGTCGGACATCGCGGTGATCGCCGTTCTGGCGGAAGGGGCCACCAACGCGCGCACGGTCGCCCGATTGGAACCCGGTCCGCAGGGCGGGAGGGATTGGACCGGGGAGATCGAGCTCAACCGGAACGACCACTTCGACCGCGCGACGCTCGCCGTGCACGTGGTGGCCACAGTCGACGGGACGGCCGGCCGGATCATCGCCTCCACCGACCAGGACTGGCTGGTCGACGTGACGGCCGACGTGCCGCTGAGGGACCGGCAGCTCGACGTCAGTACCGTCAGTTTCGCCCGCAGCACCGAGTGGTTGCAGGGCTTTCGGGACGCACCCTGGGTTGTGGACATCTCGGGCCGGATGCCCACCGTTCGTCTGAACTCTGACTTCGAGGGGCTTGCAGCGCTCGTGGAAGGCGAGGGCTCGAAGTTGGAGAGCATGGTGGGGGAGATGGTGCTGGCCCAGATGTGCGCCGACGTGTGGACCGCCGTCTTCCATACCGCCATCGGCGACCTGGAGATCGAAGACGACGGGGCGCCGCTCTTCCCTCCCGACTGGCGAGGTGCGGTGCTCCGCGAGATGCTCCCGGACATCGTTCCCGGACGGTCGCTGGAGGATGCTCTCCGCGAGGTACACATTCGCCGTACCGGCGAGGGGAGTTGGAGCGATCTGCAACCGCGCATCCACTACGCCGCCGCACGCCGGGCCGAGGTGCCCAAAGCGCTGGCCGGCACGGTCCGCGACATCGAACGACTCGATCAGGAGACCCACGCGTGACTTCCCGCCCCGAGCACCTGCCGGAACGGCTTGCCCTGATCTCCGATGCGCAGGCCGCCGAGTACATTTCCACAGGGCTGCTCGAGGGACGTGAGGACGTCCCTTCCATCGCGCTGAACAAGGTTGCCGAGCCGCTGCCCGGCGACGACGTGCGAATGCGGCTGCACCGGATTCGAGATCTGATAGACGATGCCCTGGACAAATTCCGGGACGAGCGCCCCACGGCAGCGGATGCGTGGCTGGCGCCGCGTCTGCACGAGACACTTCGGCTGACGCGCAGGGAAGCGGCCGAGAAGCGGCTCTGGACGTATATGGCCCTAGGGGTGGCGCCGGATTATGTTGTCTGGCGGCACCTGTCCGAGCCGAAGGCGGACGGCTCGCGTGGCCGTGTGGCCCGGGACAAGTTCGTCGGCGCGCACTACAAGCAGGCGTTCGCCCGACTCTGGTGGGCGGCCGAGCTGTTCCGCGACGGCTCGGACTATCACCCTGTAGTCGTGGCCTGTGGGAATCAGGACATGCTCAACTCCGCTCTGCGGCTGGACATAGTCGACCATCGCCCGACGGCTCAGGCCCTTGTCGGACTCATGGAGAGAGGGACTGTGCGCACCGGGCGCGAGGTCAATGCGCTGACCCCCGCGGTCAACGCCGCCGCGGCGACATTGATGTACGACATCATCGCCCCGGACGTGGAGCGTGACGGGGAGCCTCTGCGTGACTGGATCGCGGGCGCCGAATCAGCCCTTCCGTCCCCCCGGAACAACCTTCCTGAAGGCCCGGAGGAGGAGCGTGTGCCGGAGGGGGAAGTGAGGAGGCTGATCGCTCATTTCGAGGAGCTGTTCGCGGACGCACCGGTCAGGGGGCGGACTTCCGACGAGAGCGAGTGATCTTGTGCGACTTCGGAGGGCACTGGCTCTGATCGCCGCACCCGATGACGCGCAGTTCGTCCGTGGTGGTCCGAGGGACAGTCGGCCACGTGGTTGCGGCCGCCAACTCGTCCTTCGAGGGCGCGTTTCCGCGTAGCGCCCTGCTGAGTACGTGCATGCCGAGCCGGGGTGGTACCGCGTTTCCCACCTGCTGCGCCTGGTCGTTACCCGACCAGGGGAAGTTGTGCGGGAAGGTCTGGAGCACCCCGGACTCGGCGATGGTGAAGCGGTCGGATTTCTCGGCCTCGTACTCGGCGATGCTCTTGTACACCTTGTTCCGAGAGATCTTCCCGGTGACCGTGAAGGCAGGCTCGGAGGACAAGCGCCGGCCTCGGTTCTTCGGGTCGCCTCCGGAGCCGTAGTTCGAGACGACGAAGAAATCCATCTCGTCTCCCGTGCGGAGCCGGGACACATCCATGGGAGATCCCGGCAGCATGCTCGCTGTCTCGAGCGCCTTCGCCATGGAGATCCAGGATTGCTTGGGCCTGGCAATCGAGGAATCGGTTGGGAGCATGTCCGCCTGAGCAGTGTTGCGTTTCTGCCGATGCAGGTCGAAGGGCAGGTGAGTTGTTTCGGGCGGTTTGACGGCTCCTTGCCCCGGGAGGCGAGCGACGAGTACGGCGCGTTTGCGTGTCTGGGGCACACCGAATTCCTCGGTCTTCAACTCCCAATATTGCGCTTCGTACTTGACGCCGTTGAGTCGTCCTTCGCCGCCACGCAGGAGCTCCGCATAGACCTTCCAGAGGGGCAGGACCGCAGGTACCTGCTCCAGAACGATCACCTTGTACGGGTCGCGGCCCTCTGTCTCGATCGCCTTCAGGATCCATCGCAGGGGCTCCAGCACCAAGGCGGTGCGTGGGTCTTCGCCGAAGTCGTGCAGCTCCTTGTCGATCTTGGCTTCGTCCTCGCCGTCCACAAGACGGTGGATGTACTCCTCCACCTTGGCCAGAGCCCGCCGTCCCGCGCCGTTTCCTGCGACGGAGAAGGACTGACAGGGCGGTCCGCCGGCGAGCACGTCGACCGATTCGGGGATCTCGTCGAAGCGGGTCTCGCGCATGACGCTCACATCGGCGTGAATGGTCGGCAGGCCGGCCGCGTAGCGCGTCTCGCAGGCGTTCTGGTCCCACTCGATCCCGATGCTCTTGAAGCCCAGGAAATGCGCCGCTACGTCGAGTCCACCCGGGCCCGCAAAGAGGTCCAGGATGCGGACTCCGTCGAGGTGGTGCTCGTGCTTTCCTGGACTGTTCATGGGGGTGAAGTGTATCCGCCGGTGGGGGCCCCGGAGGTCGCCAGTGCGGCTCGTATCGCCAGCCCCAGCGCGCTGCCCACCGGTGGCGGGGAGGCATGCCCGATCTGGCGATAGCGGGCCGTCTTCTTCCCGGCGAATCTCCAGTCGGCCGGGAATCCCTGCAGGAGAGCGGCCTGCTCGGTCGTTATCCTGACCATCCCGTGCCGTCCCGTCTCCGGAACCCAGGCGAAGTCCGGTCCTGGGATGCCATCGGCCACGGTGCTTCCATCGACGCCCATCCTGGCCCAGGCCTTCCTCGTCCCTGTCGGTCCGAGGTCCGCACCTCCCCGTCTGTCCGAACCGCCCACCAGGGTCGGCGCCGCGCTGTGTGCCTGGGCCGCCCATCGGTCGGCATCCGGCCAACCACCCAGGGCCATCGAGCGGTGCAGGGCCTGTCCCACGGACAGATGCTCGCGCACCGTCGGTTCCGGTGGACGGAACGCGTCGAAATACTGCTCCTTGAGTGCGACGAGTAGTCCCTGCCTCCGGTCCTGCGGCACCCCGAAGTCGGCTGCGTTCAGAACGAACCACCGGAACCGGTAGCCCAGATGATCCAGCTCCTTACGGATGAAGTCGCGTATCGGCTCGAAGCCGGGCGCGCTGACCAGGCACGGTACATTCTCGATGACCAGGGCTCGGGGCTGAACGGCATGCGCCAGGT
Source organism: Streptomyces sp. NBRC 110611 (assembly GCF_001590865.1). Taxonomy (GTDB): domain Bacteria; phylum Actinomycetota; class Actinomycetes; order Streptomycetales; family Streptomycetaceae; genus Streptomyces. The sequence continues at coordinate 453,474 of NZ_BBUY01000005.1, read as the reverse complement.
AGACGGTCGCCTCCAGCAGGCGCAGTTCGTCATCGGACTCGGCCCGTGCGAAGGTGGCGCCGGACCTCACGCGAGGCAGCCCGGCCGACAGCAGATCGACGTCGTAGACCTCTTGGTGCCGCGAAGGCGCGAAGTCCAGCAGATCCATTTCGAGAACCTGCCACGTCGGACGGTTCATCCTCAGCGTGTCGCAGGCCACAGGCTTCTTGTCCAGGAGCAGCACGGGTTCGAAGTCGGCACCTTCCAGCCCCAAGGCCAAGCCGCCCGCCCCCGCGCACATGTCGACGAATCGTAGTCCGCTCATGGGCCCCCACCCTTTTGCTGTCGTCTCCGTCTGCTTTCCTTTGCCCGTTCCACGGCAGCGGCCACCTGACGCATGACGTCATCCGGTGACTCGTGCTCCCAGAAGCGTAGGACCGTCCAGCCCTCGGCCAGCAGCTGTGCGTTCGTCTCCCGATCCCGCTCGATGTTGCGATCGAGCTTCTGCCGCCACCATTCCGCGTTTGCCTTGGGACTTGTGGCGTGTTCCGGGCACCCATGCCAGAAACAGCCGTCGATGAGGACAGCCAACCTCGCGCGCGTGAACGCGATGTCGATCTTCCGCCTGGGCATGCCCGGCACCGGATAGTGGGTCCGATAGCGGTATCCGGAGGCATGGAGGAGCTGCCGCACAGCGCGTTCGGCACTCGTGTCCCGGTTGGTCTGCCGGCTCATCCGGGCAGAGACATCGGGGCTGGAGGGGAGTGCGCCACGCATTGCCCCAGTTTCCCACTTCCTGACGCCATCGCGGTGGGTGATCCGGGTGTCATGGCGAGGGAGCGGCGGGTGTGCAGGCGTGGACAGATCCTGCCTCGCCGCTCGCGAGAGTGGGCACGACGAGAACGAAGCCCTCCCGCTGGCTGTAGACGAAATTACCTTTGATCAACCGGGTGCACAGTCTGGCAGCACTGCGAATCAAGCCGATGACCTGGTGTTTCTCCAGTCGGGGTGGCGAAGATTCCTTTGCTCTATGCCCTCGCGTCGGATGTCACCCTCCCGGGTGAGGTGGCGGAGCCGCTGCGGCCGGCACGGACCACATGGCAGCCTGGCGCTGACGTACACCGACGACGGCCTGGGCGCCGGGCTCTACGCCATGCGTACTCCCGAAAAACTGTTGCACATGCCGCGGGAAACCTCCCCCGAGCTGCCCTCCGCTCGGATTCGCGGATACCGGGCCCCGGAGAGGAATGTGGCGCACGTCACGCATCAACGGAGGTTCCCCGCTTGGAAGAAGCCGTCCGCGGCCTCCTCCCGGATATCTCTCAAGCGACCACCGGTAATCACAGTAAGGGCCCGACCCCCATGGGGGCCGGGCCCTTACTGTTGTTTCTTCAGTCGGGGTGGCGGGATTTGAACCCACGACCTCTTCGTCCCGAACGAAGCGCGCTGCCAAGCTGCGCCACACCCCGAAGCAACGAGCTCTACTTTAGCGGACTGATCCCCGTACGCGAAATCCGGTTCCTGTGGGGCCGCAGAGCGGGCCTGACCTGGGGTGTCGCGGTGGTGATCAAGGGGGTGGGGAGGGGTGGGGCGGAAGGAAGGGGGAGGGAGTGGTGGCTTCGGTGAGGGGGCGGGTCAGTCTCGTGCCGTGAGGGTGAGGAGGGTCGCCTCGGGGGGGCAGGCGAAGCGGACCGGGGTGTATCGGTTGGTGCCGCAGCCGGCGGAGACGTGGAGGAGGGAGGTGCGGCCGGCGGCCGTGTGGGTGGAGAGGCCCTTGACGCGGTCGGTGTCGATGTCGCAGTTGGTGACCAGGGCGCCGTAGAAGGGGATGCAGAGCTGGCCGCCATGGGTGTGGCCGGCCAGGATCAGCGGGTAGCCGTCGGCGGTGAAGGCGTCCAGGGAGCGCAGGTAGGGGGCGTGGACGACGGCCAGGGAGAGATCGGCGCCGGATTCCGGGCCGCCGGCCACCTCGGCGTAGCGGTCGCGCTTGATGTGCGGGTCGTCCAGGCCGGTCAGAGCGATCTCGACGCCCTCGAGCTTGAGGCGGCCGCGGGTGTTGGACAGGCCCACCCAGCCGGCCGCGTCGAAGGCGTCGCGCAGCTCCTCCCACGGGTTGTGGACGGCGCCCACGACGGGGGCATTGCCGTTCAGGCCGTGCCGTCCCTGGGCCCGCTCGATCAGATAGCGGGCGGGGTTGCGCAGCCGGGGGCCGTAGTAGTCGTTCGAGCCGAAGACGTACGCGCCGGGGAACTCCATCAGCGGACCCAGCGCGTCCAGCGCCTCGGGGACACCTTCGGGGTCGGAGAGGTTGTCGCCCGTGTTGATGACGAAGTCGGGGCGCAGGCCGGCGAGCGACTGCAGCCAGCGCTGCTTCTTGCGCTGCCCGCGGACCATGTGGATGTCGGAGACCTGCAGGACCCGCAACGGACGCATACCGCGGGGCAGTACGGGCACGGTCACGCGCCGCAGCCGGAAGGAGCGGACTTCGAAGCCGGCGGCATAGGCGAGGCCGGCCGCGCCGACTGCGGTCAGGGTCAGGGGTACTCCGTATCGCGCGCGCATGAACCCATCGTTGCAGAGTGCGGGGAGTGGGCGCAGTAGTGGATGGGCGGGGGAGGGGTGGGACGTGGGGGTGGTGTGGGGCGTGGGAGAGGGGAGGTGTGGGGCGTGGGAGCGGAGTGGTGTGGGGCGACGGGCCGGGGGAAAAGGCGCGGCGGTTGTCGGTGGGGGGAGGCATACTCGACGGCATGACCACGCTCAAGTCCAAGCTGCACGACGACCTCACCACCGCGATCAAGGCGCGCGACGAGCTGCGCTCCGCCACCCTCCGGCTCACGCTGGCCGCGATCAAGACGGAGGAGGTCGCGGGCAAGGAGGCGCGTGAGCTGTCCGACGGCGAGGTCGAGAAGATCATCGCGCGGGAGGCGAAGAAGCGCCGGGAGGCCGCGGACGCCTTCGAGCAGGCCGGCCGGACCGATCAGGCCGAGCGGGAGCGGGCCGAGGGTGAGGTGCTCGCGGAGTACCTGCCCAAGCCGCTGACCGACGAGGAGCTGGAGACGCTGGTCACGGCGGCCGTGGCGGAGGCCAGGAGCGCCGGGGCCGAGGGGCCGAAGGCGATGGGCGCCGTCATGAAGATCGTCAATCCTCGGGTGGCGGGGCGTGCCGAGGGCGGCCGCGTGGCGGCGATGGTGAAGAAGCTGCTGGCCGGGTGAGAGCCGCATGGCCGGCGCGCAGCGGAGTCGGTGAGTGACGGAGTCGCTGAGCTGGCGGAGTCGCTGAGCTGAGGATCCGCTGAGTTGGCGGCCGGTGGGTTCCGGCCGCCAACCTGGCTGCTACCAGCCGCCGTTGCCGCCGCCAAGGAAGTCGGGCCAGCCTGGAATGTCCCAGCCGCCGCCCGGCTTGTCGTCGCCGTCGTGGCCGCGGCCGGGCCGGTGCTTGCCGGGGTTCTTGTCGCCGTCGCCGCCCTGGTCCCGTCCGCTGTCCGGGCCCTTGTCCTTCTCGGGTGCGCCGATCGGGACGGTGGGCAGAGTGGGCGCGGGCCGGTTGGCCAGGGCGCCGGACATCGCGTCGCGCCAGATGGGGCCGGGAGTGTCGGCGCCGTAGACCTTGTCGTGCGGTACGCCGCCGATGGTGATGTGGTACATCTGCCGCTCGCGCTTGGGGTCGCCGACCCAGACCGCGCCCGCCGCGTTCGGGGTGTAGCCGACGAACCAGGCGGCGTAGCGGCCGTCCGTGGTGCCGGTCTTGCCGGCGCTGTCGCGGCCCTGGAGGCCGGCCTGTTTGCCGGTGCCGTCCTCGACCACGCCCTTGAGGAGGGTGTTGATCGTGTCCGCGGTCTTCTTCGACATCGCGCGGCGGCAGCTGGTCCGCGGGACCTTCAGCGCCTGGCCCCGCGCGTCGGTGATCGAGTCGATGGCGACGGGGGAGCAGTACTCGCCGCCGTTGGCGAAGGTGGCGTAGCCGGAGGCCATGGTGAGCGGCGTCGTTTCCGGAGTGCCGAGGACCATCGACGGAACCTGTTTCAGGGGCTTGCCGTTCGCCTGCTTGATCCCCATCTTCTCGGCCATCTTCACGGCGGGGCAGATGCCCATCTCGCCGATCAGCTGGACGAAGTAGGTGTTGACCGACTTCGCGGTCGCCTCCTTCATGGAGTACGGGCCGACCTCGGTCCTGTTCTCGTTCTCGGCGGTTTCGGCGGGCGCCTTGCTGTTCGTCCAGCTGCCCCCGTCGCACTGCGCCACCGGGCTCGGATAGGGCATCCGGTACGGCGACGAGTACTGCTGCTCGGGGCTGATGCCCTGCTCCAGCGCGGCCGCCGCGATCACCGGCTTGAAGGTCGAGGCGGACTGATAGCCGACGCCGCCGCCCATGTCGTGGTCCACCGAGAGGTTGAGCACGGTCTGGTTCCCGCGGAAGCCGTACGGGCGGGACTGGCCCATGCCGAGAATGCGGCCGGTGCCCGGTTCGACGATGGTGGCGGCGGTGGCGACCGGGTCGTCCTCGTAGACGTGCGCTCCGACGGACGCCTGTATCGCCTTCTGGGTCTGCGGGTCGAGAGTGGTGCGGATCGTCATGCCGCCCTCGTTCCAGCGCTTCAGGCGGTCCTCGCGGGTCTTGCCGAACGCCCGCTCGCTGAGGAAGACCTTGCGGATGTAGTCGCAGAAGAAGCCGGCGCCGTCGTCGGCGGTGATACAGCCGTTCTTGGGGCGGCTGACCTTCAGCTTGATCGGCTTCTGGGCGGCCGCTTCGGCCTGCGCCTGGGAGACGGCCTTCAGGTCGGCCATCCGCTGCAGCACGGTGTTGCGCCGCCGGGTCGCCTCCTGCGGGGCGTTGACCGGGTCGTAGCGGCTGGGCGACTGGACGATGCCGGCCAGCAGCGCCGACTCCTCCAGGTTCAGGTCCTTGGCGTGCTTGCTGAAGTACCGCTGGGCCGCCGCTTCGACCCCGTACGCCTGCTGGCCGAAGAATGTGATGTTGAGGTAGTTCTGGAGAATCTTGCGCTTGCCGAGCTCTTGCTCGATCTCGATCGCGTATTTGAGCTCTTTGACCTTGCGGCCGATCGTCTGCTGGGTGGCCTGCGCGACCTTGGTCGGGTCGTCGCCGGCCTCCTCGACGAAGACGTTCTTCACATACTGCTGGGTCAGCGTCGAGGCGCCCTGGGAGACGCCGCCCGACTGCGCGTTCTTGTTGAGCGCACGCAGGACGCCCTTCAGGTCGACGGCGCCGTGGTCGTAGAAGCGCGCGTCCTCGATCGCCACGATCGCCTTCTGGATGTACGGCGACATGTCCTTGAGATCCACCACCGTGCGGTCGCGGGAGTAGACCTTGGCGATCTCACCGCCCTTGGCGTCCAGGATGGTGGTCCGCTGGCTGAGCGGCGGCCGCTTGAAGTTCGCCGGGATCTCGTCGAACCCCTCGACCGACCCCTTCGCCGCCAGGCCCAGCGCCCCGGCCGCCGGGAGCGCGATACCGGCGAGCACCGCTCCGGCCAGGACGCTGACACCGAGGAACTTGGCGGCCTGCTGCGTCTTGGACAGACCCCCGCCATCGCGCTTCTTGGGCATGGGAGCAGCCTACGTTCTCAATCGCCGGACAGGGGCGCACCTGTTCGTTTAGCCTGTTCTCAGCCATCACAGCGGAATGGTTACGCCTCAGTTCGTCAACCCCGACTCCCCCGGGCCGCGCCCTCGCGCGGACATGTGTGCTGCCGCAAACCCCCGTGTCAGAGCCGTGCGCTGTCCCGTCTTGTGAGGAAAGTTACGTATGCCCTGCGGTCACTCCGTTGGGTGATCTGCCGCGTACGCATAGTCCGTTCGGGCCATTCAAGATTGGGCCCGAAGGGGGTGTTGCACCCTGTCTGCCTTCCGTAACGTCCTCAACTGGCAACGGTGAATATGCCGTTTGCCGCCGTGGGGGAGCCCCGATTCGGGAGAGGACGGCGCCAGCATGGGCTGGGTAACCGACTGGAGTACGCAGGCAGCTTGCCGCACTACCGATCCGGACGAACTGTTCGTTCAAGGGGCGGCGCAGAACCGCGCCAAGGCCGTGTGCACCGGATGTCCGGTACGTACGGAATGTCTCGCCGATGCCCTGGACAACCGGGTGGAGTTCGGCGTGTGGGGCGGGATGACCGAACGCGAGCGGAGGGCGCTGCTGCGCCGCCGCCCGACCGTGACGTCATGGCGTCGCCTGCTGGAGACGGCACGTACGGAGTACGAGCGCAGCACGGGCATTCTGCCGGTGGGCTGCGAGGATGAGACCTTCGACGAGTACGCGGCGGTCGGGTGACCGACCAGCGGCTGACCGGCTGATCGGCTGGGTCGGCTGGGTCGAGTGGATCGGTTGGGTCGGATCTGGCTGGGCTCGACCGGGCTTGACCGGTCTCGACCGTCCGCGGTCACGCTTGGCCGGGCGTCTGGCGATCGCCATCGTTCAGTACGCGGTGTCGGGATCCGCGCCGTTCAGCACGGGGCGTCGAGATCCTCGCCGTTGAGCGCCAGGCGGTCGCCGATGGCGCGCAGGCCCGCGAGGTCGTGGACGTCGCCGGGCAACGCCGCAACCTCCGTCACCGGGACTTCGGGATGCAGCGCGGTGAAGCGGTCTCGTGTGCGTCGTTCGCGCGCGAGGACCTGCATGCGTTCCGCGTGCAGTCGTAGCAGCCCGGCAGCCAGTTGAGCTGCCGAGGCCGAAGTGGGTGCCACATGATCCGCCGCGGCAGCGGGGGAGAGGCCGCCAGCGGTACCGGATCGAGTCTTCCCGTCGCCTAGATCGACAATGCCGGTTGTTTCAAGATTATTTTCGGCATGTGCGTCCGGAGTGTCGGCCGGGCCGTCGGCGGCACCGCCCCCCTGGGCCGGACCGTCATCCATCAAGGTCTCCGCGGCGGCCAGCGCGCGCTCGGCGCTCAGTTGGGCGGCGCCGCTGCCGTGCACGCGATTCAATACGAGACCGGCCAGCGGCATCTCCTCGGCGGCCAGCCGCTCGACGAAGTACGCCGCCTCACGGAGGGCATCCCGCTCCGGGGCCGCCACGACCAGGAACGCCGTGCCGGGCGCCTGGAGCAGGCGGTAGGTGGCGTCCGCGCGGGTGCGGAAGCCGCCGAACATGGTGTCCATCGCGGCCACGAACGTCTGGACATCGCGGAGGAGTTGGCCGCCCATGAGCTTGCTGAGCGTCCCGGTCATCATCGACATGCCGACGTTCAGGAACTTCATCCCGGCCCGGCCGCCGACCTTCGCCGGTGCCATCAGCACCCGGATGAACTTGCCGTCCAGGAAGGAGCCGAGGCGCTTGGGCGCGTCCAGGAAGTCCAGCGCGGAACGGCTCGGCGGGGTGTCGACGATGATCAGGTCCCACTCGTCGTCCGCGCGGAGCTGGCCGAGCTTCTCCATGGCCATGTACTCCTGCGTGCCCGCGAAACCGGCCGACAGCGACTGGTAGAAGGGGTTCTCCAGGATCGCGCGGGCCCGGTCGGCGTCCGCGTGCCCCTCGACGATCTCGTCGAAGGTGCGCTTCATGTCCAGCATCATCGCGTGCAGTTCGCCGCCTGCGGCCTCGTCGACACCCTTCACCCGGCGCGGGATGTTGTCGAGCTCGGAGATGCCCATCGACTGGGCCAGCCGCCGGGCCGGGTCGATGGTCAGTACCACGACCCGACGGCCGCGCTCGGCGGCACGTACGCCCAGCGCCGCGGCGGTGGTGGTCTTGCCGACGCCGCCCGAGCCGCAGCACACCACGATGCGGGTGCGGGGGTCGTCGATCAGCGCGTCGACCTCCAGCCGAGGGGCCGAGGCGGTCAGTGTGGTGTCGTCCGAGGTCATATGGGCCCCTGTTTCCGCAGGTCTCTCGCCAGTCGGTAGAGCCCGGCGAGGTCCACTCCCTCGGGGAGCAGCTCCAACTCGTAGGTGGGCAGGCCGAGCGCGGTCAGCTCGGCGTGCTCGGCGCGTTCCAGCTCGACCCGCTGGGCGTGTTCGCGCGCCTGCTCCAGCAGCGGGTCGATCAGCCGGTCGGCCCACCCGTCACCCGCCACCGCCCCGGCACGAACCTCCCCCAGACTTCGTCCGGGGGGACCCCCATCGCGCTGCCCCTTCTGCCCCTTCCTGCCGCTGCGGCGGACGGTGCCCAGGCCGGCTCGGGAGAGCGCCTCGGCAACGCCTGTGCGGGCGCCACGGGCGGTGAGGGCGTCGAGGTCGCCGTTGTCCAGCAGGGCCGGGCGGGTCATGTTGATGACGATGCCGCCGACGGGGATGCCGGCCGCGCGCAGCTCCGCGACACCGTCCGCGGTCTCCTGTACGGGCATCTCCTCCAGGAGCGTCACCAGATGCACCGCGGTCTCCGGTGACTTGAGGACCCGCATCACGGCCTGCGCCTGATTGTGAATCGGGCCGATCTTCGCCAGGCCGGCGACCTCGTCGTTGACGTTCAGGAAGCGGGTGATGCGGCCGGTCGGCGGGGCGTCCATCACCACCGCGTCATAGACGAATTTGCCGTTCTTGTCCTTGCGGCGCACCGCTTCGCACGCCTTGCCGGTCAGCAGGACGTCCCGTAGACCCGGGGCGATGGTCGTGGCGAAGTCGATCGCGCCGAGCTTCTTGAGTGCCCGGCCGGCGCTGCCGAGCTTGTAGAACATCTGGAGGTAGTCCAGGAGGGCGCGTTCGGCATCGATGGCGAGTGCGTGGACCTCGCCCGCCCGCCGCGCGTGGCCTTCCGACGCGGGACCCACCGCGATCTTGCGCTCCTCGTACGGAAGCGCCTCGGTCTCGAACAGCTGGGCAATGCCCTGCCGGCCCTCGACCTCGACCAGGAGGGTACGGCGTCCCTCGGTGGCCAAGGCGAGGGCGAGGGCGGCGGCGACCGTGGTCTTGCCGGTCCCGCCCTTGCCGCTGACGACATGGAGCCTGCTCACGTCCAGGAGCCTAACCAGTGCGCGTCGCGGGTACGCACCGGATACACCTGACAAGTCCCGGAGATCTGCCCGCGAACTGTCCGGGAGAGGTCAGGGTTCAGGTCGGGGAATGGTCAGGGACGTGCCGTAGGGGAACAAGCCCCACGGCGGTGGAGCGGTCCGGCTGCCGTGGCGGCGGCGTCCACCGCGGCCGGGGACAGGCATTACGCTCGGCCCATGACCAAGTGGGAATACTCGACCGTGCCGCTGCTCGTGCACGCGACGAAGCAGATTCTGGACACCTGGGGCGAGGACGGCTGGGAGCTGGTCCAGGTCGTACCGGGCCCGAACAACCCCGAGCAGTTGGTGGCCTACATGAAGCGGGAGAAGGCGTGAGCGCCGTAGAGGACAAGATCGCAGCGCTCGGGCTCAAGCTGCCGGAGGTCGCGCCGCCGCTGGCCACGTACCAGCCCGCGGTGCGCTCCGGCTCGTACGTCTTCACCTCCGGCCAACTGCCGATGGTGGACGGCGCGCTGCCGGCCACCGGCAAGGTCGGTGCCGAGGTCAGCCCGGAGCAGGCCAAGGAACTCGCCGCGACCTGTGCGCTCAACGCGCTGGCCGCGGTGAAGTCGGTCATCGGCGACCTGGACAAGATCCAGCGGGTCGTCAAGGTCGTCGGTTTCGTGGCTTCCGCACCGGACTTCACCGGGCAGCCGGGCGTCCTCAACGGCGCAAGCGAGTTGCTCGGCGAGATCCTCGGCGTCAAGGGTGTGCACGCCCGGTCGGCGGTCGGTGTGGCGGTGCTTCCGATCGACGCGCCGGTCGAGGTGGAGATCCAGGTAGAGGTGGCGGAGTAGCGGCTTCGCCGCAGCCACTTCGTGCCGCCGCGATCAGTGGTGGAGAAGCGCCCGCCCTGCCACCCACTGGCTCGAAAGTGGCCCTCGAACATCGCCGCGCGAGCGCATAGCATCCGGCCATGTCGTCGACGACCAATGGCCAGTGGTACCCGCCGGAGTGGCCGGACCGCATCCGGGCGCTCGCGCGCGGTGAGCTGACCCCTGTCGAGCCCCGCCGGGCCGCGACCGTCCTGCTGCTGCGGGACCCGGAGGCGCCGGAGGAATCGAGGACGCCGAGGGAGTCGGGGAAGCCGGGGAACGCGGGCGAGCCGAGGAAGCCGGGGGCGTCGGCGTCCGGCGGTGGTCCTGCCGTTCACATGCTGCGCCGACGCGCCTCCATGGCCTTCGCCGGAGGCGCGTACGCCTATCCGGGTGGTGGCGTCGACCCTCGGGACGAGCGTCCGGTGGCCTGGAGCGGGCCCTCGCTCGCCCAGTGGGCGGTCCGGATGGGCGTCGGCCCGGCCACCGCGCAGGCCATCATCTGCGCGGCGGTCCGCGAGACGTTCGAGGAGGCGGGCGTGCTGCTCGCCGGCACCTCGGCCGACACCGTCGTCGCGGACACCACGGGCGAGGAGTGGGAGGCGGACCGTGCCGCCCTGGTCGCCCATGAGCTGTCCTTCGCCGACTTCCTCGGCCGTCGCGGCCTCGTCCTGCGCTCCGATCTGCTGGGTGTGTGGGCGCGCTGGATCACTCCGGAGTTCGAGCCCCGGCGCTATGACACCTGGTTCTTCGTCGCCGCGCTGCCCGAGGGCCAGCACACCCTCCCCCAAGGAGCGCCGATCAGCTCTGATCCCCGGGGGGCGTCCGTCACGTCTGTCACGTCCGTCACGTCTGCCGCATCGACCGCATCCATCGCACCTGCCGCATCCGCCGTGCCCTCTGCGCCCCCGATGCCCTCAGAGGCGGATCTCGCCGTATGGATCCGCCCCGAGGAGGCCGCTGCCGGCTACGACCGGGGCGAGCTGCTGATGATGCCGCCGACGATCGCGACCCTGCGCGCGATCCAGCCGTACGCCACCGCCGCCGAGGTCCTGGCCGCCGCGGAGGGCCAGGACCTGACGCCGGTGCTGGCTCAGGCGCGCCTGGTGGGCGGCGAGATCGTGTTGAGCTGGCCGGGGCACGACGAATTCACCAAGCACATCGGAGTCACGCGGCACACCCGCTCCACCGAGCCCATCGAGCCCACCGAGTCAGCTGAGCACACCGACGGCCCCTCAGGCGCCGCACGGACCCAGGGAGGGAACCCCACATGACCGACGCAGCCGCCCTCCCGGGCCAGCCCCGTGGCGGAGCGATCTCCGGGCCGGCCACCACGCGCGCCCACTGTGTGCTCGCCCCGAACCCGTCGGCGATGACCCTGGACGGCACCAACACCTGGATCGTCGCCGAGCCGGACTCCGACCTCGCCGTCGTCATCGACCCGGGGCCGCTCGACGAGGGCCACCTCAGGGCCGTCCTCGACACCGCTGAGCGGGCCGGCAAGCGCATCGCGCTGACGCTGCTGACCCACGGTCACCCGGACCACGCCGAGGGGGCCGCCCGGTTCGCCGAGCTGACTCGTTCGGCCGTACGGGCGCTGGATCCGGCGCTGCGCCTCGGTGACGAGGGACTGGCGGCGGGTGATGTCATCACCACCGGTGGTCTGGAGCTGCGTGTGGTGCCCACACCGGGCCACACCGCGGACTCGCTCTGCTTCCACCTCCCCGGCGACCGCGCGGTGCTGACCGGAGACACGATCCTGGGACGCGGCACCACCGTGGTGGCACACCCCGACGGGCGGCTGGGCGACTATCTGGACTCGCTGCGCCGGCTGCGCTCGCTCACGGTGGACGACGGTGTGTCGACCGTCCTTCCGGGCCACGGGCCGGTGCTGAACGACGCCCAGGGGGCGGTGGAGTTCTATCTGGCGCACCGTGCCCACCGGCTGGCCCAGGTGGAGACGGCGGTCGAGGCCGGCCATCGCACTCCTGCCGAGGTCGTCGCGAACGTGTACGCCGACGTCGACCGGTCCCTGTGGCCGGCGGCCGAGCTCTCGGTACGTGCGCAGCTGGACTACCTGGGGGAGCACGGGCTGATCGACGGCTCGTAACGGCACGTCGCGGCTCGTCATGGCACGTAGCGACCCGTAGCGGCAGGGGCGGCGAAGGGCCCCGCCGGAGCGGGGCCCTGGGGCCGTTCTGCGGGCCGGGTCAGCGGGAGCGCTTGGCCAGTCGCTCGACGTCCAGCAGGATCACGGCGCGCGCCTCCAGGCGCAGCCAGCCTCGGCCGGCGAAGTCGGCGAGTGCCTTGTTGACCGTCTCGCGCGAGGCACCGACCAGCTGGGCCAGCTCCTCCTGCGTCAGGTCGTGCACGACGTGGATGCCTTCCTCGGACTGCACGCCGAAGCGGCGCGACAGGTCGAGCAGGGCGCGCGCCACGCGGCCCGGTACGTCCGAGAAGACCAGGTCGGACATCTGGTCGTTGGTCTTGCGCAGTCGGCGGGCGACCGCACGCAGCAGGGCCGTGGCCACCTCGGGGCGGGCGTTCAGCCACGGCTGCAGGTCTCCGTGGCCCAGGCCGAGCAGCTTCACCTCGGTCAGGGCGGTCGCGGTGGCGGTGCGCGGGCCCGGGTCGAAGAGGGAGAGCTCGCCGATCAGCTCTCCGGGGCCGAGTACGGCGAGCATGTTCTCCCGGCCGTCGGGGGAGGTGCGGTGCAGCTTTACCTTGCCCTCGGTGACCACGTAGAGGCGGTCGCCGGGGTCCCCTTCGTGGAACAGGGCGTCGCCGCGGGCGAGCGTGACCTCTCCCATCGAGGCGCGCAGCTCGGCCGCCTGCTCGTCATCGAGCGCCGCGAAGAGCGGTGCGCGCCGCAGAACGTCGTCCACGAGATCTCTCCTTGTCGACATGCTCCGGGGGACTGTGGTCCCCATCATGCCGGAATGCAAAACAGTGCGATCAATCACAAGTTTGCCGGACCGGTGGTCCCAGCCATAAGGCAGGGGGCCGATTGGGGTGACGAATTACGGTGATCAAGCCGGATGTCAGTGGGTGGCCTTAGTCTGGCCGAGTGTCCAATACGCCGGTGAGAGCAGAGGACTGGGGGCCGGACGGGTGAGCACGGGGCGTGATTCCGCTGTGGGCGAACAGGCGTCCGGCGGGGCAGGTAATTCGGATAAAAGTAACAAATCGCCCTCCGGGGTGACCGGCAACCGGAAGTCGATCACCCGGAAGTCCGGCGCGTCGCGCGCGACGGCGCAGGACACCAGCCCGGTAGGCACGACCTCGGCAGGGAAGAAGGCCGCCGTGAACGAGATCCCCGAGACGCCGACGGCCGCCAAGAAGGCCACCACCAAGAGGACTGCCACCAAGAAGGCGGCTACCAAGAAGGCGGTCACCACGAAGACGACCGCTGCCAAGAAGACGACCGCCAAGGCCTCCGCCGCCAAGAAGGCCACCGCCGAGCAGACCGCCGCCAAGAAGGCCCCGGCCAAGAAGGTCCCCGCTCGGAAGCCCGAGTCGCGGGTCGCCATGGTGCGCCGGGCCCGCCGGATCAACCGCGAGCTGGCCGAGCTGTATCCGTACGCCCACCCCGAGCTGGACTTCACCAACCCCTTCGAGCTGCTGGTCGCGACGGTGCTGTCGGCGCAGACCACCGACCTGAGGGTCAACCAGACCACCCCGCGGCTGTTCGCGCTCTGCCCGACGCCCGAGGACATGGCCGCGATGCCCCCGGAGAAGCTGGAGGAGCTGATCCGGCCCACCGGTTTCTTCCGGGCCAAGGCGAAGTCGCTGCTGGGTCTGTCCGCGGCGCTGCGCGACCGCTTCGGCGGCGAGGTGCCCGGCCGTCTGGAGGATCTGGTCACGCTCCCGGGGGTGGGCCGCAAGACCGCCAATGTGGTGCTGGGCAACGCCTTCGGCGTACCGGGCATCACGGTGGACACCCACTTCGGCCGTCTGGCCCGCCGCTTCGGCTGGACCACCCACCAGGACGCGGAGAAGGTCGAGGCGGACGTCGCCGAGATCTTCCCCAAGAGCGAGTGGACGATGCTCTCGCACCGCGTCGTCTTCCACGGCCGCCGTGTCTGCCACTCCCGCAAGCCCGCCTGCGGGGCCTGTGCGATCGCTCCGCTGTGCCCCGCATACGGCGAGGGCGAGACGGACCCGGAGAAGGCCAGGAAGCTGCTCAAGTACGAGCTCGGCGGCCAGCCGGGGCAGCGGCTGAAGCCGCCGGCCGACTATCCGGGGCGGCCCGCGCCCCCGATGGCGCCCTCGGTGAGCGCGTCATGACCGCGGCCGCGATGCCGGGACGGACCCCAAGGACCCCACGATCGAAGACAGGCCCGAGGGGGCGCGTATGAGGAGCGCACGGGAGCAGCGGTACGGCGAGGAAGCGGAACCCCGCGGCCCGGCGGCGGGCGACGAGGCGGCGGCCGCGGCCGCCGCAACGGTCACGATCACGGCCGATGGCCTGCCCGGGTGGCTGGACCCGGTGGTCCGGGCGGCCGCCACGGTCGAGCCGCGCCAGCTCAGCCGTTTCCTGCCGCCCGAGAACGGCGGCCGGCAGTCCGCGGTGCTGATCCTCTTCGGTCACGGCCCGCGCGGCCCCGAGCTGCTCCTGATGGAGCGCGCCGGTACGCTGCGCTCCCATGCCGGCCAGCCCTCCTTCCCCGGTGGCGCGCTCGATCCGGAGGACGGTGACCCCGAGGGCCCCGGGCCGGTGCGGGCGGCGCTGCGGGAGGCCCGGGAGGAGACCGGCCTGGACCCGTCCGGTGTGCAGGTCTTCGGCGTGCTGCCGCGGCTCTACATCCCCGTCAGCGGCTTCGTGGTCACGCCCGTCCTGGGGTGGTGGCGGCGGCCGAGCCCGGTGGGCGCGGTCGACCAGGCGGAGACCGCCCGGGTCTTCACGGTTCCCGTGGCGGATCTCACGGATCCCGCCCATCGCGTGACCACCCGCCATCCCAGCGGCCACACCGGTCCGGCTTTCCGCGTCGAGAACGCTCTGGTCTGGGGTTTTACGGCGGGTGTGATCGACCGCATCCTGCATTACGCGGGGTGGGAGATTCCGTGGGACCGCGACAAGCAGGTCCCGCTCGACTGGCGCTCGTGAGACGGTGTCCGGCGTGAACGTCCTGGACATTCTGCTGCTGATCGCGGCCGTGTGGTTCGCGATCGTCGGCTACCGGCAAGGCTTCGTCGTCGGCATCCTGTCCGTGATCGGATTCCTCGGCGGCGGGCTGGTCGCGGTCTACGTGCTGCCGGTGATCTGGAACGAGATCACGGGCGATGCCACCCCCGGCACCTTCGCGGCCATCGCGGCGGTCGCCATCGTGATCGTGTGCGCGTCCGTGGGCCAGGCGCTCACCACCCATCTGGGCAACAAACTGCGCCGGCACATCACCTGGTCACCGGCGCGAGCCCTGGACGCGACCGGCGGCGCGCTGGTCAACGTCGTGGCGATGCTGCTGGTCGCCTGGCTGATCGGCTCCGCGCTGGCCGGTACGTCGCTGCCGACGCTCGGCAAGGAGGTCCGTAACTCCAAGGTGCTGCTCGGGGTGTCCCGGGTGATGCCCCAGCAGGCCAACACCTGGTTCGCGGACTTCTCCTCGGTCCTCGCGCAGAACGGCTTCCCGCAGGTCTTCTCGCCGTTCTCCAACGAACCGATCACCCATGTGCCGGCGCCCGACCCCCGTCTCGCCACCAGCCCGGTGGCCGCACAGGCCAAGCGCAGCATCGTCAAGGTCGTCGGTACCGCTCCCGGTTGCGGCAAGGTGCTGGAGGGCAGTGGCTTCGTCTTCGCGCGGCACCGCGTCATGACCAACGCCCATGTCGTGGGCGGGGTGAGCGAGCCGACCGTCCAGGTGGGCGGCGAAGGCCGGATGTACGACGCCACGGTCGTGCTCTACGACTGGGAGCGCGATATCGCGGTCCTGGACGTGCCCTCGCTGGACGCCCCCGCGCTGCGGTTCGCCGACGCGGACGCGAGCGGCGGCAGGAGCGCCATCGTCGCCGGCTTCCCGGAGAACGGCGGCTATGACGTCCGCGCGGCCCGTATCCGGGCCCGTATCCAGGCCAACGGTCCGGACATCTACCACCGCGGCACGGTCGGCCGCGATGTCTACTCCCTCTACGCCACGGTCCGGCAGGGCAACTCCGGCGGTCCGCTGCTCACCCCTGAGGGTGAGGTCTACGGTGTCGTCTTCGCGAAGTCGCTGGACGACTCGAACACCGGATATGCGCTGACCGCCGACGAGGTCCGTCAGGACGTCCTCAAGGGCCGTACGGCCCGGCAGCAGGTCGACAGCCAGGGCTGCGCGATCTGACCGCGCACGCCGGCGGGGGAGCGGCTCAGCCGCGGGGATGGCGCAGGCGCGCGCTCATCCAGCGCGCTCTGCGGCGCAGGATGCGCGGGATGCCCATCGGGTGCGCCGGCTCGGGGGACGTACCGGACTCGAAATCCGGTGTGCCCCTGTCCTGCGTGCCCACGGCAGCGGCACTGCTGCGGCGGTTGCGTGCCACGTCACGGTAGTCGTGCGTCCAGCCCATACCCTCGACTCTGCCCGGGCCCCAAGGTCCGTAACCGCCGCGGGGACGGCCAATTGGCCTATGCGCCGGGCAAGTGGCCGTTCGTCAGGCGAGTGTTCGAACCCGGTGCGAACGGGTACCGCTGAGCGGTCCGGACCGACCGCTCAGCGTACGCCGGCGCCCGGGCCCAGCGTTCCGGTCTCCGGGGCCTACCGGTCCGGTTCCGGGTCCTTCAGCCAGTTGATCAGCTCGGTGGAGAACGCGACCGGGTCCTCCTCGTGGGGGAAGTGCCCCAGCCCGTCGAAGAGCCGCCACCGGTACGGCGCCTCGACGTACTCGCCGGAGCCGGCCGCGCTGCGGGTACGCATCACCGGGTCCAGCGAGCCGTGCAGATGCAGCGTCGGCACCCGTACGGGCAGCTTCATCCGCCGGTTGAACTGGATGCCGTCGGGGCGGGCCAGCGACCGCACCATCCAGCGGTACGGCTCGATCGAGCAGTGCGCCGTCGACGGAATGCTCATCGCCCGCCGGTAGACCTCGATCGCCTCGTCGTACGGCGGGCGGGGCCCGGACCAGTCCCGGATCATCCGGCCCACCAGAGCGGCGTCGTCGGCGGTCAGCGCGCGCTCCGGCAGCCAGGGCCGCTGGAAGCTCCAGATGTGTGAACTGCGGGTGCTCTGCCGGACGTCGGCGAGCATCGCCGCGCGCCAGCGCCGGGGGTGCGGCATGGACTCCACCGCGAGCCGGCGCACCAGCTTGGGGCGCATCACCGCCGCCGTCCAGGCCAGGTAGCCGCCCAGGTCGTGCCCGACGAGCGCGGCGTCCGGCTCGCCCAGGGACCGGATGACGCCGGTGATGTCCAGGGCGAGGTTCGCCGGGTCGTAGCCGCGCGGGGTGCGGTCGCTGCCCCCGACGCCCCGCAGGTCCATCGCGACCGCGCGGAAGCCCGCCTCGGCGAGCGCCGGGAGCTGGTGCCGCCAGGTCCACCAGAACTGCGGGAAGCCGTGCAGCAGCAGCACCAACGGGCCGTCGCCCATCTCGGCGATGTGGAAGCGCGCGCCGTTCGCCGCGACGTCACGGTGCGACACCTCGTACCCGCCGGGGACGTCGATACGGACGACCGAGGCGGTGCTGTCGGGGGCTGTCATACCGATGAGCGTGTCACAGACTCCAGGACCGGGTGGTCCGCAGCGTCCACTCGGGGGTGTGGCTTGGCCTTCTGCAGGACGGCAGCGGTCTGTTTGGCGGAGTTGATGGACTTCTCCGGCTTCTTGATCTTCTTGAGCTTGGCGAGCGCGAGGAGGACCAGCAGACCGGCGAGGGCCAGGAAGGCGCCGCCCACGATCAGGAAGGACCAGGCGAGCCCCAGCCCGAGGTTGTGGATGCCGTACGCCGCCGCGAAGCTCAGCACCGGGAGCGCGAACAGCGCCAGCGCGCCCGCCACGATGAACGCGGCGCTGCCGATGCCCGCGCGCTTGGCGTCCTGCCGCAGCTCCGCCTTGGCCAGTGCGATCTCGTCGTGGACCAGTGCGGACATCTCGGCGGTGGCCGTGGCCACCAGCTGCCCGAGGCTGCGCTCCCCGTCCGCGTCGGCTGCGCTCATCGCCGTCTCCCTCTTCTCGTCACCTGGATGCAAAAGCCTCTCAGATCATGCCGGACGATCGTCCCCGGTGTGCGCGCCGGAGGCCACTTCGGCCAGCCGCCGGTGCTCGGCGGCCTTGGCCTCGTGGATCGCGGCCATCCGGAGGTGGTAGTCGGGCTTGTCGAGTTCGTAGATGTCGGGGATGCCGTCGTGGTCGTCGTCCCGCTCCTCGTCCTCGCAGAGCTTCTTGTACTTGGCGTTGCGGAGCTTGAGGAGGATGCCGGCGCAGACGGCCGCGAGCAGCGAGCCGATCAGTACCGAGGCCTTGATCTCGTCGGCCAGTGCCAGGTCGTCGGCGAAGGCGAGTTCGCCGATCAGCAGGGAGACGGTGAAGCCGATGCCGGCCAGGGAGGCGACCGCGAAGACGTCCGGCCATTTGAGGTCGGGGTTGAGCTCGGCCTTGGTGAAGCGGGCGGTGCACCACGTGCCGCCGAAGATGCCCACCGCCTTGCCCACCACCAGGCCGAGGACGACGCCGAGCGTCTCCGGCCGGGTGAACACGTCGTGGAGGGCGTTGCCGGATATCGCCACGCCCGCGGAGAACAGGGCGAACAGCGGCACCGCGAGTCCGGCCGAGATCGGGCGGACCATGTGCTCGATGTGCTCGCCGGGGGAGTGCTTCTCGCCGTCGTGGCGGTGGCAGCGCAGCATCAGGCCCATCGCGACACCGGCGATGGTGGCGTGCACTCCGCTGTTCTCCATCAGCGCCCAGATGACCACGGCGAGCGGCACGTAGACGTACCAGCCGCGGACGCCCTTGCGCAGGAGCAGGTAGAAGAGCCCCAGGCCGGCGACGGCGAGGCCGAGCGCCACAAAGTTGATCTTGGAGGTGAAGAAGGTCGCGATGATCAGGATCGCGAAGAGGTCGTCGACGACGGCGAGGGTGAGCAGGAAGGCGCGCAGTGCGGACGGCAGGGACGTGCCGATGACGGCGAGCACGGCGAGCGCGAAGGCGATGTCGGTGGCGGTGGGGACCGCCCAGCCCTGCAGCGAGCCGCCGCCGAGGGTGTTGACGGCGGTGTAGACGAGCGCCGGTATCGCCATACCGCAGACCGCGGCGATCACGGGGAGCGCGGCGGCCCGCGGATCCCGGAGCTCACCGGCGACCAGTTCGCGCTTGAGCTCGATACCGGCCACGAAGAAGAAGATCGCGAGCAGTCCGTTGGCGGCCCAGTGCTGGATGGAC
Source organism: Streptomyces sp. NBRC 110611 (assembly GCF_001590865.1). GTDB lineage: Bacteria > Actinomycetota > Actinomycetes > Streptomycetales > Streptomycetaceae > Streptomyces. The sequence goes on along the minus strand of NZ_BBUY01000005.1, from coordinate 434,386 downwards.
AGGTCCAGGCCCAGGGAGGCCGGGCCGAGGTGGAAGCCGCGGATCGCCTCGTAGCTTCCGCCCATGGTGTTCGCCCAGATCAGGGCGGTCAGGGCGGCGACCAGGAGGAGGACGCCGCCGACCGTCTCGGTACGCAGCGCGTCGGCTATGAAGTTCCGCTCGGGCAGCGACATGCGCCCGAGGAAGAGGGAGCGGCGGGGGGTGGGTGCAGTCACGCGGGGGACCTCCGGGCTTCGGCAGCTGCGTATGGCTGTGGCAGTTGCCGACCAGACTTCCCGGCGCACCCAAGATCTTTACGCGTCGTTGACGCTTCTCCTACTTTACCGGGCTCGCCAGAAGCGCTATTCGGCAGTCTCAATTTACGGGCAAATCGGGCGGCGCTCAGCGCGTGGCCGCCGACCGCCGGGCTGCGGGCAGGGGGCCCGGACGCCGGGGCAACGGAGCGCGCCGGAGCGCGCCGGAGGGGCACCCCGGCCGCCGTGGCCCGGATGCCCCTCCGTGGTCCGTCCCGTTCCTCCTCGCCGGTGCCTCGTCGGCGGCTCAGTCCTCGCTTGCGGCGCTCGGCAGTTTCGCCTGGATCAGGTCCATGACCGAGGAGTCGGTGAGGGTGGTCACATCGCCGAGGTCGCGGTTCTCGGCGACATCGCGCAGGAGCCGCCGCATGATCTTGCCCGAGCGGGTCTTGGGCAGCTCCACGACCGGCAGGATCCGCTTGGGCTTGGCGATCGGCCCGAGCTGCTTGGCGACATGCGCCCGCAGCTCCTCGACCAGGCTCCCCTCCTCGTCGGCGGATGACGCCTCCGCCTCCGCCGCACCGCCGCGCAGGATGACGAAGGCGCAGATGGCCTGGGTGGTCTGCGGGTCGGTGGCGCCGACGACCGCGGCCTCGGCCACCTTCGGATGCGAGACCAGCGCCGACTCGACCTCGGTGGTGGAGATGTTGTGCCCGGACACCAGCATCACGTCGTCCACCCGGCCCAGCAGCCAGATGTCGCCGTCCTCGTCCTTCTTGGCGCCGTCACCGGCGAAGTACTTCCCTTCGAAGCGGGACCAGTAGGTGTCGAGGTAGCGCTGGTCGTCGCCCCAGATCGTGCGGAGCATGGCCGGCCAGGGCTCGGTCAGCACGAGGTAGCCGCCCGCCCCGTCCGGGACCTCGCGAGCCTCGTCGTCCACCACGGTCGCGGCGATACCGGGCAGTGGCACCTGCGCCGAGCCGGGTTTGGTCTCCGTGACGCCCGGCAGCGGGCTGAGCATCATCGCGCCGGTCTCGGTCTGCCACCAGGTGTCGACGATCGGCGTGCGGTCGGCACCGATGTGCTTGCGGTACCAGATCCAGGCCTCGGGGTTGATCGGCTCGCCGACCGACCCCAGGACGCGCAGCGACGACAGGTCGAACTTCGCCGGGATGTCGTCGCCCCACTTCATGCAGGCGCGGATCGCGGTCGGCGCGGTGTACAGGATCGTCACGCCGTACTTCTGCACGATCTCCCACCAGCGCCCCTGGTGCGGGCTGTCGGGCGTGCCCTCGTAGAGCACCTCGGTCGCGCCGTTGGCGAGCGGGCCGTAGGTGATGTACGAGTGGCCGGTCACCCAGCCGACGTCGGCGGTGCACCAGTAGACGTCGGTCTCCGGCTTGAGGTCGAAAACCGCGTGGTGGGTGTACGCCACCTGGGTGAGGTAGCCGCCGGTGGTGTGCAGGATGCCCTTGGGCTTACCCGTGGTGCCCGAGGTGTAGAGGATGAACAGCGGATGCTCGGCGTCGAAGGCCTCGGGCGTGTGCCGGTCGCTCTGCCGCTCGACGAGCTCGTGCCACCACACGTCCCGGCCCTCGTGCCAGGCGATGCCCTCCTGGCCGGTGCGGCGCACGACGAGCACGCTGCGGACGTGCTCCGTACCCGGCTTGGCCAGCGCCTCGTCGACGGCGGGCTTGAGGGCGGAGGGCTTGCCGCGGCGGTAGCCGCCGTCGGCGGTGATCACCACGCGGGCGTCGGCGTCCTGGATACGGGTCGCCAGGGCATCCGCGGAGAAGCCGCCGAAGACGACCGAGTGCGGGGCGCCGAGGCGCGCGCAGGCCAGCATGGCGATGACCGCCTCGGGGATCATCGGCAGGTAGATGGCGACCCGGTCGCCGGCCCGTACGCCCAGCTCGGTCAGCGCGTTGGCGGCCTTGGAGACCTCGCGAAGCAGCTCGGCGTACGTGATCGCCCGGCTGTCGCCGGGCTCGCCCTCGAAGTGGATCGCCACCCGGTCGCCCAGGCCGTTCTCCACATGCCGGTCGACGCAGTTGTAGGCGACGTTGAGCTTGCCGTCGGCGAACCACTTGGCGAACGGCGCGCCGGACCAGTCGAGGGTCTGGGTGGGCGCGGTGTGCCAGGACAGGCGCCGGGCCTGCTCCGCCCAGAAGCCCAGCCGGTCCGCCGCGGCCTGTTCGTACGCGGCGGCCGTGACGTTGGCCCGCGCGGCCAGATCGGAGGGCGGGGCGAACCGCCGCTCCTCCTTCAACAGGTTGGCCAGGCTTTCGTTGCTCACAACATCTCCCATTCCCAGGGCGTCCGATGTGTCCCAGGCCATAGCTCATCAGCCCGCGGCCGACCCTGACAAGGGCTGTGGAAAAAGATTGGTGTAGACCTGTGGACCGGTGGGGTGTTCGGGGGTGCGGGGAGGACGTCGCGCAGGTCAGGCCGGCCGCGGAGCCGACCCGCCGCGGACCGCGCGGAACTGCCCGGTGGCCTCGTCGAGCAGGTACGCCTGGGCCTCGCCGACGTGGAAGTACATGCCGTGCAGCGTGAGCGTGCCCTCGGCCACCCGGCGGGCGACACACGCGTGCGCCCGGAGGTGGTCGAGCTGCTGCCGGACGTTGACGAGCGCGAGCCGTTCCTGATCTTCCGTCACCGGACGGCCGCTCAGCGCGACATCGCCCCGTCCCAGTCGGCCGATGCGCTGCATCCGCGCCAGGCTCGGCCGCCCGTGCCGCAGCCAGCGGGAGAGCGGCGTCGGCTCGCCCTCCTTCGGGGCGGCGGAGTCGAGTAGCGCTCCCATGGCGCCGCACCCGGAATGCCCGCACACCGTGACCGAGCCGACCCGCAGTACCTCCACCGCGTACTCGACCGCCGCGCCCACCGAGTCGCACGAGGCGTCCGAACCGGGCGGCGGCATCAGATTGCCGACATTGCGCACGGTGAACAGATCGCCCGGCCCGCTGGACGTGATCATGCTTGTGACCAGCCGGGAGTCGGCGCAGGTGAGAAAGAGCTGGGTGGGCCGCTGGCCCTCGCGCGCCAGTCGGGCGAGCTCCTCCCGTACGAGCGGAGCCGTGTGGCGCTGGAACGCGCTGAGCCCGCCGAGCAGTTGGCCGCCGCTGCTCTCCGGGGACGCGGTGAGGTCCGGGGTCGGCCGGGTGCAGTGGTGATTGCGCCACGGCGTCCACGGCCGGCAGGAGTGTGAGCCGGCCGGCTCGGTGAGCGGGCGGCTCGTACGGCCGCCGAGGGTCACCCAGCCGCCGTGCGCCCTATGGGCGTTGCTCCAGGACTGCAGCGCCTCGTACGCGGCATGGTCCATGAAGGATCCGCGCAGCTCGATGACCACTTCGGTGTGCGCCGGCACCAGCGCCAGCGCCCGGGTCAGCCGCGGCACCGCCAGAAACGTCAACTGCCCGCTGACGCACACCCGGTAGCTCTCGCCCTCCTGGGTGACCGTGACCCGGGTGTGGGTCAGCCGGCGCAGTGCCAGGAAGGCCGCGACCGCGATACCCGTCAGCACGCCCTGGAAGACGCCGAAGAGGACGACCCCGCCCAAGGTGGCGGCGTACACCGGGAATTCGCGGTGCCGCTGCACATGGCGGATGTGCGCGAAGCTCACCATCCGTACGCCGACGACCAGCACCAGCGCGGCGAGCGCGGCCAGCGGGATCAGCTCCAGTACGGCTGCCGTCAGGCCCGCGCACAGCAGCACCCATACGCCGTGCAGCACAGTGGCCCGGCGGGTGGCCGCACCGGCCCGTACGTTGGCCGAGCCGCGGATCGCGCCCCCGGAGACCGGCAGCCCGCCCAGGAGTCCGGAGACGGCATTGGCCACCCCCTGGCCGGCCAGTTCCCGGTTGAGCCGGGTGCGGTCCGTAGGGGCGTCCGGCCGCTCGGCCGCCAATCGGTCCACGGCCACCGCGGACAGCAGTGACTCCATACTGGCGACGAGGGTGACGGTCAGGACCGCGGCCGCGAGGGCCGGAACGGACGCGTCCGGCAGTGTCGGCAGCGCGGGCATCCCCCAGGACGGCAGCTCGACGCGCGGCACGGCCGTGCCCGCGCTCGCGGCCGTCGCGGCGAGCACCGCGGCCAGCGGGGCCGGCAGCACCCGCAGCCATCGGCCGACGCGGCCCGGCAGCCGCCCCCACCCGGCCAGTACGGCGACGGTGGTGGCGCCGATCAGCAGGGCGGCGAGATGCGGATGCGCCAACTGGCCGGGCAGCGCGGCGGTGTTGTCGAGCACCGAGCTGTCCGGGCTGCCGCCGAGCACCACATGGAGCTGTCCGATGGCGATGGTGACGCCGATACCGGCCAGCGTGCCGTGCACGATCGCCGGGCTGATGGCCAGCGCCGCACGGGCCACACGCAGGGCGCCCAGGGTGAGTTGGGCGAGTCCGGCCAGGACCGTGACGGCGCAGGTGGCGCGCCATCCGTAGCGCTGGACGAGGTCGGTGACGACCACCAGGAGGCCGGTGGCCGCCCCGGTCACCTGGAGCGGGGCGCCGCCGAGCAGTCCCGCGACGATGCCGCCGACGGCCGCGGCGACCAGACCGGCCTGCGGTGGGGCGCCGGTGGCCAGCGCGATGCCCAGGGACAGCGGGACGGCGAGCAGGAAGACGACGACCGAGGCGGAGAGGTCCCGGCGGAAGGCGGACCGGCCCGCCTTCCGTGCGCGGGGTTCCGTCCGGCGGGTACGCCGCCCGGGAGTGAGCCCGCCGAGCGGGGGCTCGGTACGGCACGGGGTGCGCGGCGGCTGCGGCGGGGACTTCTCGATCTGCGGCATTCCCGTCTCCTCCGGGGCGACGCGGTCGCGCGGGGCGCGATCGTGGGGCGGCGGTGTACTGCGGCGGGAGGCGAGCCGACCGGCGGGCGTCGCGGTGGGAGACGATCCGGTGACCCTCAAGCATCGGTAAATGGATCGTAATGACAGGTAAAGGAAGTGAGAAGTCTTTGCGGGCATTCGCTCCAATCTGTCCATCTATTGGGCGAATGCCATGATGGTGTGCTTTTTGGGAAAACCCGTCTGGTGCCTCCGCGCCTACAGGGCGGCCCGCAGACTCCGGGCCGCCCTGGGGTACGCGACGTGGCGGGTCACACGGGCTGCGGGGCGGCCGCTCCCTCGGAGAGTACGAAGGCGGGGTCGACCTGGGCGGCCAGGTCGACCCCGGTCTTCGCGTTGCCCCAGCTCTCCGCGTTCTTGAGGTGGAAGTGCACCATCTGGCGCGTATAGCGCTCCCAGTCGCGCCGCCCGTAGGCCGCGTCCGCCGTGTCGTGCAGCGCCTCCAGGGCGCGGCGGGCGGCCTGCTCCAGGTAGGCGAAACGAGCCGGGCGGCCCTTCTCCATGGCGCGCACCCACTCGGAGTGCCCGACCGTGACCAGCAGGTCGTCGCCCACCTCCTCGCGCAGGAAGGCCACATCGTCCGGACCCTGCACCTTGTTGCCCACCACCCTCAGGGCCACGCCGAAGTCCCGTGCGTACTCCTTGTACTGGCGGTAGACGGCGACGCCCTTACGGGTCGGCTCGGCGACCAGGAAGGTCATGTCGAAACGCGTGAACAGACCGGAGGCGAACGAGTCCGAGCCGGCCGTCATGTCGACGACGACGTACTCCTCGCGCCCGTCGACCAGGTGGTTCAGGCACAGTTCGACCGCGCCGACCTTGGAGTGGTAGCAGGCCACCCCCAGATCGGACTCGGTGAACGGCCCGGTCGCCATCAGCCGGACGCCGGCGCCGTCGAGCTCCACCGTCCGCGCGCAGGCGTCGTAGACGGGGTTGCTCTCGCCGACCCGCAGCAGTCGCGATCCGTCCCCGGGCGGGGTGGTCTTGATCATGGCGCCGGCGGACGGGATCCGCGGGTTGCCGCCGCGCAAGTAGTCCTTGATCAGCGGGAGATGAGCGCCCATCGCGGGCAGTGCGGCGGCCTCCGCCTCGTCGAGGCCGAGCGCGGCACCCAGGTGCTGGTTGATGTCGGCGTCCACCGCGATCACGGGGATCCGGGCCGCGGCGAGGTGCCGGATGAACAGGGAGGACAGGGTGGTTTTGCCGCTGCCGCCCTTGCCTACGAAAGCGATCTTCATGTTCACCAAGAGTAATGTCGATATTCCGCTGGGTGAGAGGTTTGCGTGAAGAAGACCACTCCTTCGAGGGGCCGGCCCGGTGGTGCGTAGGGTCGTACCCATGGCTGGAATCTCCCGGGGGGCGTCCCCCGCACCCCCGCACACGAGTGCCGATCCGCTGGCGGCCCTGGCCGCGCTCCCGGGTGTCGCCGACTCCGTGGACGCCGTGCGCGAGAGCGTCGACCGGGTCTACGGCCACCGGATCATGCGGCGTCGCAGCAATGAGGTCAGCTCCGAGGCGGCGCTGCGCGGAGCGCGCGGTTCCGCGGCGCTGGCCGGGGCCGACTGGGCGCTCGAAGAGCTCAGGCGCCGCACCGACTTCGGCGTCGAGGGGGAGCCGCGAACGGTCGGCGCGGCGCTGCGGCTGACCGCCGAGGCGGGGCAACTGCTCAGCGTGTGGCGGCAGTCGCCGCTGCGGGTGCTGGCGCGGCTCCACCTCGTGGCGGCAGGCAAGGAGGCGCCGGACGAGACCGTGGGGCGGCCCCGGCTGGCCGGTGAGCCGGTGGCCGAACCGCTCGTCGAGCTGCCGCTGCCGGACGCCGACGAGGTCGCCGGGCGGCTGGACGGCCTGTCGCGGCTGCTGCTCGCCGGTACCACGGCGCCGGCACTGGTGGCCGCGGCGGTGGTGCACGGTGAGCTGCTCGCGCTCCGGCCGTTCGCCTCGCACAACGGGCTGGTCGCCCGGGCGGCGGAGCGGATCGTGCTGATCGGCAGCGGGCTCGACCCGAAGGCGATCTGCCCCGCCGAGGTCGGGCACGCCGAACTGGGCCGGGCGGCCTATCTCGCCGCCCTGGAGGCCTATGTCTCCGGCACCCCGGAGGGCGTCGCGGCATGGATCGCGCACTGTGGGCGCGCGGTGGAACTCGGTGTACGGGAGAGCACCGCGGTCTGTGAGGCGCTGCAGCGCGGTGCGGCATAAGGCCGCGAAAGCAGCGGCACGGCGAAGGTCCGGAGCGTTGTCCGGTAATTGCGGAAGCTTTGCTTCATTCGCCAATCGCGCCGAACGGCGCCTTGAACGGCTGCCTGAACAGGCTTGAACAGCGTCTGAACAGGGGTGCGGCGGTACCAATCGGTGGTACCGCCGCTGGCATGTCCACCGGGTTACCAAGCGTGCTCGAATATGTGCCCATCAGGTCGGATTCTTCGTCCGGTTACCTGGTGCGGCTGGCCCGTAATCGACGGGTCGGCGTCGCGTGGGTGCCCGGCATTCATGCATCGGTCCGTGGGCCACTTGCTGCGTTATAGGTGTTCCTCTCGGATGTCCTTGGTCACGCGGGCCGTCAAGTCCTTTGTACTACTCGTGCCGGGGAAGCGGAACCCTGGGCCATAGATCTTTACGTTTGGCTTCAAACGCAGGCATTACGGGCAGTGTCCCGCTTACGGCCAATACCGCCGAGGCGCACTTTTGTGGATTTCCGGCGGCTGGCGTACCAGACCAGCGTCGCGGTGGCCATCGCCGCACCCACCGCCGCCATGGCCGCGAGGGCCGGCCGCGAGGGCAGCGCGGGCAGCCGCTGCTTGAGCGGGACCGGGCGGTTGAAGGAGAGAACCGGCCAGCCGCGCGCCACTGCCTCGCGGCGCAGCGCCCGGTCCGGATTGACCGCGAAGGGGTGCCCGACCGCCGAAAGCATCGGGATGTCGGTCGCCGAATCGCTGTACGCGTAGCAGCGTTCGAGGTCATATCCCTCGGACGCGGCGAGCTCCCGGACGGCCTCCGCCTTGGTCGGTCCGTACGCGTAATACTCCACCTCTCCGGTGAAGCGGCCGTCCGCCCCGACGACCATACGGGTGGCCACCACGCGGTCGGCGCCGAGAAGCTCACCGATCGGTTCGACGACCTCGGCGCCCGAAGTGGAGACGATGACGACATCCCGCCCGGCGGCGTGGTGTTCCTCGATGAGCGAGGCCGCCTCGTCGTAAATGATCGGGTCGATCAGATCGTGCAGAGTCTCGGCGACGATCTCCCGCACCTGGGCCACATCCCAGCCGCGGCACAGCGAGGAGAGATATTCACGCAACCGCTCCATCTGATCGTGATCGGCGCCGCCGGCGAGGAACACGAACTGCGCGTACGCGGTGCGCAGGACGGCCCGCCGATTGATCAGGCCGCCTTGGTAGAACGACTTGCTGAAGGTCAGCGTGCTCGACTTTGCAATGACAGTCTTGTCCAAGTCGAAGAACGCGGCGGTACGGGGAGTCGAGTGGGGCACGGAGTGGTTTTCCACGGGGCGAGCATAGGCGCCCACCATTCGGCGTAAGGTGTGGCGCGTGGGTTTGCCTGAGAAGGCTCTCGGGTACACCATGGAAGTCACGGATCGTTCGCGACCGTGCTAACCCGGTCCGGCTCCTCCCCCCCCCGAGCCGGCCGTGGGGACGACCCCCGCTCTCCCCCCCGGCGGGGGTCGTCGCATGTCCGGCCGCATGTCCCGCCGTCGGACGCCGTTCAACCGCTCTTCTCGCCCGCGCGGCACCGCCGTCGCGGGCGTTCCGCTTTCGTTACTCACAGTAGCCAATGTGATGCTCTGGGGAACCCTTCTCACGGGCTCCCGGCGGCGCCGCGGAGGAGCCCCGCAGGGCCCTCTCTTCAGCCCCCGGAAGCGGCCGCCCGTCGCTGGAATAGGTGACGGAGATATCCACAGTCGCGGAGTTGTCCACAGATTCGAATCAAGATCCGCCCGGATTTCCCGATCGCTGCATCGTAAAAGTCCGCGTGCTCGCGGAGGGCGAGCCGGGCGGCGACAGGGGGACGGAAGATGGCGGCGACCACACGATCGGAGCGACCGGTCCGGAGCGGCGACAACCGCGGCGGACCACTGATCATCACCGAGGACGAGCGCCTCCTCGACGATCTGCTGCGGCTGTGCGCCGCGGCCGGCGCCCTGCCCGAAGTGGCACCCGGCCTGCTGGCCCACACGGGCGCCTGGCGGACCGCGCCCCTCGTGATCGTCGGCGACGACTGCGCACACCGCCTGGACGGCGCATCGCGCCGGCCGGGCGTCATCCTCATCGGGCCGGACACGGACGACCGCGAGCCGTGGCGTCGGGCCGTCGCCATCGGGGCCGAGCGGGTCCTCGCCCTCCCCGACGGAGAACACTGGCTGGTCGACCGGATCGCCGACGCGGTCGAGGGCGTGGGGCCGCCGGCCCTGACCATCGGCGTCATCGGCGGCCGCGGTGGCGCCGGGGCGAGCACCCTGGCCGGCGCGCTGGCCGTCACCGCCGCCCGTACGGACCGGCGCACCCTGCTCGTCGACGCGGACCCGCTGGGCGGCGGCCTGGACGTCCTGCTGGGCGGCGAGAAGGAGAAGGGGCTCCGCTGGCCGGCCTTCACCGAATCGCGGGGCCGGGTGGCCTGCGCCGCACTGGAGGAATCACTGCCCCGGTTGCACTCCCTGCGGGTGCTCAGCTGGGACCGGGACTCCGATGTAATCATCCCGCCACCCGCCATGCGGGCGGTCATGGCCGCGGCCCGCCGGCGCGGCGGTGTCGTGGTGGTGGACCTGCCCCGGCGGGTCGACGAGGCGACGGCGGAGGCACTGGCCCAGATGGACGTGGGCCTGCTGCTCGTCCCCACGGAACTGCGCGCGGTCGCGGCGGCCCAGCGGGCGGCCGTCGGCGTACAGCGGGTGCTCACGGATCTCCGCGTCGTGGCCCGCGCCGGCCCGGAACGGCACGGCCATGCCCTGCCCCCGGCCGATATCGCCCGCCTCATGGACCTGCCCTTGGCCGGTGAACTGCCCTGGGAGACCGGTCTGTCGACGGATCTGTCGCGCGGCGTGCCGCCGGGAGCGCGGGTGCGGGGCCCGCTGGCGCGGTTCTGTACGGGGTTCTGGGCGCGGGCCGGGGCGGCGGCCGAGGGCCGCGGGGAAGGGGAGCGGGCCGGTCCCGGTCCGGGCGCCGGCCTGCGGGGGCCGGCCCGCCCGGGGGCGTCGGCGGGGGCCGGTCCGGGTCCGGCGGCGGGTGAGGGCTCGGTGGCCGGTACGGCCGGCGGCCGGGCGGAAGGCCGGGACGGGGGCTGGACATGACGCGAGGGCCGGGCATGGCACGGGAGTTGGGCGCGACGCGGGGGCCGGGCATGACGCGAGGGCCGGGCATGACGCGGGGGTTGGGCGCGGTGCGAGGGTCGGCTGCGACGAGAGGACTGGATACGGGCCGAGGGTCGGCGCAGGACCTGCTGGACGTGGTGCGCCGAAGGCTGGCCGAGAGCGGGGCGGAGCCGACGCCGGCCCGGATGGCGGTGGCGCTGCGCGAGGAAGGCCGGCTCCTGGGGGACGCCGAAGTGCTGGGCGTGGTGGCCGCGTTGCGGTCCGAGATGGTGGGCAGCGGGCCGCTGGAGCCGCTGCTGGCCGAGCCGGAGGTGACAGATGTGCTCGTCACCGCACCGGACGAGGTGTGGGTCGACCGCGGTGCCGGCCTGGAGCGAACGGACGTCCGCTTCCGGGACGCGGCCGAGGTCCGCAGGCTCGCCCAGCGGCTGGCGGCGGTGGCCGGCCGGCGGCTGGACGACGCCCGGCCGTGGGTGGACGCCCGGCTCCCGGACGGCACCCGCCTGCATGCCGTACTCCCCCCGGTGGCGGTCGCCGGGACCTGCCTGTCCCTACGGGTGCTGCGGCCGCGCGCGTTCCGCCTCGCCGAGCTGGTGGCCGCCGGGACGGTCCCGCCGGGCGGCGACCGGCTGCTCAAGGCGATCCTGGCGGCCCGGCTGTCCTTCGTGATCAGTGGTGGTACGGGCGCGGGCAAGACCACTCTCCTCAGCACCCTGCTCGGCCTGGTCGGCCCGGCCGAGCGGATCGTGCTGGCCGAGGACTCCGCTGAGCTGCGGCCGGACCACCCCCATGTGGTCCGGCTGGAGACCCGCCCCGCCAACCAGGAGGGCATCGGCCGGGTGACACTACGGGACCTCGTACGGCAGGCGCTGCGGATGCGTCCGGACCGGCTGGTGGTCGGCGAGGTGCGCGGCGCCGAGGTCACGGATCTGCTGGCCGCGCTCAATACGGGGCATGAGGGCGGCTGCGGCACGGTCCACGCCAACGCCGCAGGCGATGTCCCCGCCCGGCTGGAGGCGCTCGGATCGGTCGCGGGCCTGGACCGTGCCGCGCTGCACAGCCAGCTGGCGGCCGCGCTGTCGGTGGTGCTCCATGTCGTACGAGACCGGGCCGGCCTGCGCCGGATCGCCGAGCTCCATGTGCTGGAGCGGGACCGGGACGGCTTCGTGGTGACCGTTCCGGCCGCGGTCTGGAGCCCGGTCGGCTTCCAAGAGGGGCGCGGCTGGGAGCGGTTGCGGCGGCTGTGTGAGCGGGGCGGGGGCGAGCTGCGATGAGTGGGGCCGGGTTGGCGCTGTCGGCCGCCGCGCTCTGTGCGGGAGCCGCGGTCCGGCTGGCCGCCGCCGGCCGGGGCGAGGTACGGCGGCGCGCCCGGACGCTCCTCGGGGACCGCGGTGGTGAGCGTCCGCCGGAGGGGTGGCGGGGGCGGCTGCTGCCGGGCGAGGGGGTGCGGAAGCGGTGGGCGCGGCGGGCGGCCGAAGAGGGAGCGGTACGGCGAAGAGGCCTCGGTGGCCCAGGCGGTCCAGGCGGTCCGGGCGGCCCAGGTGACCCAGGCGGTCCGGGCGGTCTTGGGCGGGAGGTCTGGTGCGTGCCGGCGGGGCTGGTGCTGGGGGTGCTGGGCGGGTCCGTGCTGCCGGTGCTCGCCTCGCCGGTGGCCGGGTACCTCGTGCGGCGCAGGCTGGCCGCCCGTGCGGCGGAGCGGGCCCGGGGCCGCCGGGCCGCGGCGGTGATCGGGCTCTGCGCGGCGGTGGCGGGCGAGCTGCGGGCCGGCCGGCAGCCGGCCCCGGCCCTGCTCGCCACAGGGGCGCCGGACCTCGGAACGGCGGGCTCGGCGCTGATGGCGGCCGCGCGCTACGGAGGTGACGTCCCAGGGGCGCTGCGTGCCGCGGCGCGGCTGCCGGGGGCCGCGGGCCTGGCCGGGGTGGCGGCGTGCTGGCAGGTGGCGGTGGAGGGCGGCGCGGGACTCGCCTCCGGACTGGAGCGGATCGCGGCCGGACTCCGCGCGCGGAGGGATCAACGCGAGGATCTGCGGGCTCAGTTGGCGGGTCCGCGGGTCACCGCGCTGATGCTCGCGCTGCTCCCGGTGGGCGGGCTCCTGATGGGCGGCGCACTGGGCGCCGACCCGCTGCGGGTGCTGCTGCACACCCCGGTGGGCTGGGCCTGTTTGGTGGCCGGCGGGTTCCTGGAGTGGGGCGGGGTGGTCTGGACGGCCCGGATCGTCGCGCAAGCGGAATGTGCGGAGGGAGGGGGAGTGGCATGAGTGTGGAGGTTGTCCACAGGGTGGGGATGGCGCTCGCCGCCCTGTCGGCGGTGGTGTGCGCCCTGGCTCTGGTACGGCAGGCCTACCGCGAGCGGGTCGTACGACGACGGGTGCCGGCGGTGTGCGGCACCGGTGCCGGAACGGGCCGGCATGGCCGGGGAGACGCCGTCGGAGGTCAGCTGGCCGGTCAACCGGCCGGTCCTCGGCGGTCCGTTGGCGGACGGGACGCATGTGGCCAGGATGGACGTGGCCAGGACGGACGTGGTCAGGACGGCCATGGACGGATCAGGCGTGGACGAAAGCAGGGTGGACGCAACGGGCGTGGACAGGGCGGCGGCGGGCCACAGGCCTGGGCCTGGCCCTTCGCCGCAGCAGGTTTCGTCACCATCCTCGTCGGTGGGGTGCCCGGTGTCCTCGCGGGATTCGCCGTGGGCCTCGGCGCGTACCGCTGGCTGCGGCGCCAACAGCAGGCGGAGACGGCGCGGTTGACGGCCGAGCGGATACGCGCGGAACTGGCGCCGGCCGGCGACCTGCTGGCGGCCTGCCTCGCCGCGGGAGCCGGGCCACGGGAGGCCGCGGAGGCCGTGGGCCGCGCGCTCGACGGCCCGGTCGCCGAACGGCTGCGCCAGGTGGCGGCGGAGCTGCGGCTGGGCGGCGATCCAGCCGTCGTATGGCCGCGGCTGGCCGCCCTCCCCGGGGCCGAGGGGCTGGCCCGCTGCATGGAGCGCGCCGCGACAGCCGGGGTGCCGGCCGGCGAACCGGTCTCCCGGATCGCCGCCGAACTCCGGGCGGAGCAGGCCAGAACGGTGGCCGCGCGGGCCCGGCGGGCCGGGGTGCTGGTCACCCTTCCGCTGACGGCGTGCTTTCTGCCGGCCTTTCTGCTGCTCGGGCTGGTACCGGTGCTGATCGGCCTGGCCGGCGCCCTGCTGGGACGCGGCTGATCCGCGTAACTGATCCGGCGTACACGTAACTGATCCGACGTAACTGATCTGTGGACGAAGCATGTTCGAAGCCGGTGGAGGGCCGGCGGACCGGAACGGAGGGCGGCATGGCAAGGAACGGCATGACGAGGAACGAGACGGCGAGGAACGGCACGACGAGGAACGGCATGAGGGGGAACGGCATGGCAACGGCCGGAGAGACGAGCGTGGCGATGAGCAGCGCGAGCAGCGGGGGGACGGCCGACGCGGGGATGACGAGCACCGGAATGCGTGCACGGTTCCGACGGTGGTGGACGAGGCTGCGCCGGGCGACGGCCGACGACCGGGGGATGGCGACGGCGGAGTACGCCATGGTGACGCTCGCGGCATGCGCGCTGGCCGTGGTGCTCTACAAGCTGGTGACGAGCCCGGCGGTCAAGGCGATGCTGCAGTCGCTGCTCGAGCGGGCGCTCCATGCCCAGGTCTGACAGCGGAGGCGGAGGCCTGGGCATGGACGGCGGCAAGCGCATCCGCCCAGGGGCCCGTGGCATACCGCGGACCGCGCGTGACGCGGGGTCTGTGACGGCGGAGACGGCCATGGTGATGCCCGTACTGCTGGTGGTCGTCGCGGCGCTCATCTGGGGGCTGATGGCGATCTGCGCCCGTATCGAGTGTGTGGACGCGGCACGGGCCGGGGCGCGGGCGGCGGCGCGGTCGGAAGCCCGGACGGCGGTGATCGCCGCGGCGCGGGGCGTGGCTCCACGGGGCGCACGGATCGTGCTGGACCGAAAGGGAGATCTGGTGCGGGTACGGGTCGAGGCCGAGCTGCCCGGAGCGGGACGGCTGACCCTCCGGGTCGGAGGGGAGGCGGTAGCTCTTGCGGAGGACACGGTACGGGGATGACGGCTCGGCGACGCTCTGCACGGTCTTCGCCGGCGCGGCACTGTGCGCGGTCTTCCTGGCCCTGCTCGCCGTGGGCCAGGCCGTCACCGCACGCCATCGGGCGGGCGGGGCCGCGGACCTGGCCGCACTGGCCGCGGCGGACCGTGCCGTGCAGGGCCCGGACCGCGCGTGCGCGGTGGCCCGGCGGGTGGCGGCCGGGCAGCACACCCGCCTGGTGCGGTGCACGGTGACCGGGGCCGTCGCGGATGTATCCGTGGAGGCGGGCGGCCGTCCGTTCGTGGCGCGGCTCAGGGCACGGGCGGGCCCGCCCAGCGCCCCCGCTCCCACCTCGCGGCCGGGCCTGGGGCCGGCTGCCTCGTCAGGTGCCCGGGGAGGCCGGAGTTCCCTCCGGGCCCCCGGCCTCCCCGGGGATTCCCCGGAGGAGTTCGGCCAGCAAGCGGATGGCCCCGCGCTTGTGCAGCGGGTCGTTGCCGTTGCCGCACTTGGGGGACTGGATGCAGGAAGGGCACCCCGCCTCGCACTCGCAGGAGGCGATGGCGTCCCGGGTGGCGGTGAGCCAGTCGGCGGCCGTGTGGAAGGCCCGCTCGGCGAAGCCCGCGCCGCCCGGGTGGCCGTCGTAGACGAAAACGGTCGGCAGCAGGGTGTCCGGATGGAGGGGGACGGAGACGCCCCCGATGTCCCAGCGGTCGCAGGTGGCGAAGAGCGGCAGCATGCCGATGGAGGCGTGCTCCGCGGCGTGCAGCGCACCGCCCAGCTGCTGGGGACCGACCCGGGCGGCGTCGAGCTGGTCCTCGGTGACCGTCCACCACACCGCGCGGGTGCGCAGCGTACGGGGCGGCAGGTCGAGCTTGGTCTCGCCCAGGACCTCGCCGGTGATGAGTTTGCGGCGAAGGAAGGAGACGACTTGATTGGTGACTTCGACGGACCCGAAGCAGAGCCGGGCATCGCCCCAGGGAATCTCGGTGTCGGTCTCCAGGATGGCGATGGCGGTGGTGTCCCGGGCGGTCGTGGAGTATGGCGGACTGGCCTCCTCGACGAGGGCGACATCGTCCTCCAGATCGAGGCGCTGGACGACATAGGTGCGGCCCTGGTGGAGGTGGACCGCGCCGTCGTGGACGGTGGTGTGCGCGGCCGCGGCGTCCACCGTGCCCAGCAGGCGTCCGGTGCCGGTCTCCACGACCTGCACGGGGGAGCCGCCCTGGCCACGGATATCGGTGAGGTCGGCGGCCCGCTCGCGGCGGGTCCAGTGCCAGGCCCTGGCGCGTCGGCGCAGCAGACCGGACGCCTCCAGCTGCGGCATCAGTCCGGCGCTCGCCTGCCCGAAGAGCGGGAAGTCGGCCTCCGTCAGCGGGAGTTCGGCGGCCGCGGCGCACAGGTGCGGGGCGAGGACATAGGGGTTGTCGGGGTCGAGCACCGTCGATTCGACGGGCTGGTCGAAGAGGGCCTCGGGATGGTGGACGAGGTAGGTGTCCAGCGGGTCGTCGCGGGCCACGAGCACGGCGAGGGCGCCCTGCCCGGAGCGTCCCGCACGGCCGGCCTGCTGCCACAGGGACGCGCGGGTCCCCGGATAGCCCGCCATGACCACGGCGTCGAGACCGGAGACGTCCACTCCCAGCTCCAGCGCGGTGGTGGCGGCCAGGCCGAGCAGATCGCCGCTGTGCAGGGCGCGTTCCAGGGCGCGGCGCTCCTCGGGGAGGTAGCCACCGCGGTACGCGGCGACGCGGCCGGGAAGCGAACGGTCGACCTCCGCCAGCCGCTCCTGCGCGATCAGGGCGATCAGCTCGGCACCGCGCCGGGAGCGGACGAAGGCGACGGTGCGGACACCCTGGACGGCGAGGTCGGTGAGCAGATCGGCGCTCTCCGCCGTGGCGGTACGGCGGACCGGGGCGCCCCGCTCACCGTGGAGTTCGGTCAGCGGCGGCTCCCACAGCGCGAAGACCAACTCGCCGCGCGGCGAGGTGTCCTCCGTGATCTCCGCCACGGGCAGTCCGATGAGCCGGGTCGCGGCACGGGCCGGCTCCGCGGCCGTGGCGGAGGCCAGCAGGAAGACCGGCTCGGAGCCGTACCGCGCGCAGATCCGGCGCAGCCGCCGGACGACCTGGGCGACGTGGGAGCCGAAGACCCCGCGGTAGGTGTGGCACTCGTCGATCACGACGTAGCGCAGCGCCCGCAGGAAGGAGGACCAACGGGGGTGCGACGGCAGGATGCCGCGGTGCAGCATGTCGGGGTTGGTCAGGACGTAGTTGGCGTACTGGCGGACCCACTCGCGCTCCTCGACGGGGGTGTCACCGTCGTACACCGCGGGCCGGATCGCCGTGCCCAGCGGGGCGGCCAGCTCACGTACGGCGCGCCGCTGGTCGGCCGCCAGCGCCTTCGTGGGGGCCAGGTACAGAGCCGTGGCCCCCCGTCCGTTGGGCGCCTCGGAGCCGTCCAGGAGCGTGGAGAGGACCGGCGCGAGGTACGCCAGGGACTTGCCCGAGGCGGTGCCGGTGGCGACGACCACCGACTCGCCGCGCAGCGCGTGTTCGGACGTCCGTGCCTGGTGAGTCCACGGACGGTCGATTCCGGTCGAACGGATGGCGTCGATCACTTCCGGCCGGATCCGTTCCGGCCAGGCGGCATGGCTGCCGATGCGCGGGGGCAAGTGCTCCGTATGAGTGATGCGCGCAGCGCGGGTCGCGCCCCGGGCGAGACGTTCGAGAATCATGCCTGGGGCAGGACGTGCGCCCGCATCCGGCGGGAGTCGATTGGAGGCCATCGGCACCGAGTGTGTCACCGGAGTGACGGACAATGCTCAAAGGGCGTCGTGCACGCCTGCCGGTAAGTGATTGAATGCCATGGCGGCTGCCAGATCCGCCCCTACCTTCGGTGGGGAGGCCCCAGGGGGGCGACCGCTCGATAGCAAGGTGCTGGAGGATCCGTGGACCTGTCCCTGTCGACCCGGACCGTCGGCGACCGTACGGTCGTCGAGGTCGGTGGCGAGATTGATGTATACACCGCGCCCAAGCTGCGGGAGCAGCTGGTCGAGCTTGTGAACGACGGAAGCTACCACCTCGTGGTGGACATGGAACGTGTCGACTTCCTGGACTCCACCGGGCTCGGCGTGCTGGTCGGCGGGCTCAAGCGGGTGCGTGCCCATGAGGGCTCGCTGCGCCTGGTCTGCAACCAGGAGCGCATTCTCAAGATCTTCCGTATCACCGGTCTGACCAAGGTGTTCCCGATTCACACCTCGGTCGAGGAAGCCGTCAACGCCACTGACTGACGGTTCACCGGTCCCCCGCGCCGTCGGCGCGGGGGAGGAAGCAGCGGGGGGTCCCGGACGGGTGTCCGGCCCCCTGCGCCGCACGCCCGCATATCGAGGGGGATGGCATGGCCACCGTCGAACTGCGCTTCAGCGCCCTTCCCGAACACGTCCGCACCGCGCGACTGGTCGCGGCTGCCGTGGCACGGCGCGCGGGGGTGGACGAGGCCGTGCTGGACGAGGTGCGGCTCGCCGTGGGCGAGGCCTGCAGCCGGGCCGTAGGGCTGCATGAGAGCCATGACATCGCGGACCCGGTACGGGTCGTGCTGATCGAGGACGAGAAGAAGTTCTCGATCGAGGTGGGCGACGGGGTGCCCGGCGGATCCGGTACGGCCGGCGCGCGCGGCGCCGCCGTGACCGACGAGAGCCCGGCGGAGGGCGAGCCCGAGGGCGAGGACGAGATGGGCCTCGCGGTCATCAGCGGACTGGTCGACGACGTCGAGGTGACCTCCGACGAGGAGGGCGGGATGATCCGCATGACCTGGCCGACGACAACCGCCGTGGTCGTCTCCTAGGGCCTGCCCGATGGGTCCGCGTGGGCCCGCGGCGACCCATCGGACAGGACCTGGCAGCCTCTGTCTCCCGTACTGGTCGTCACTGCCGGCCTCCTGGACGCGCTGTGCCCCTGGCAGGCCACGTTCGCCCTGGCGCGACGCCCGGCACGCCCCCGACGCGCTTCGTGCGGCTCGGGCGGGGGATGGCGCGCGCTCCACGGATGTGTGACTTCCCGCTGGTTGGGGGTCTGTGCGGGCGTTAACCGGTCAGCATGGGGGGTGTGTTGGGGACCGGGGAGCTGCGGGCGCATCTGATCCAGGAGGGGCTCGCGGGGGTGATCGCGACCACGCGGGAGAAGAGCCTGGGGCGTTACCGGCTCTTCGCAGCGCGCGATCCGCGGGTGTTGATGGGGCTGGATCCCGAACGGGACTGGCCGCTGGGGGAAGTACTGCGGCTGATGGGGCAGAAGTGCGGGGTGCTGGACGATCCGGCGCACACTTCGGGCCTGGACATGATTGATCCGGAGCGTACGATCGCCGCGCTTGACCGGTTCGCTGAGCGCATCCGCGCGGCGGCCGAGCGGCGGACGCCGGTGCTGCTCGGTACGGGGCATCCGCACCGGCTGCTGGGCTTCTACGCCGCACTCGCAGACGCTCTCTCGTCGGCGGGCTGCCCCGTCCTCACCCCGGCGTATGGCGCCCGTGTCGACATAGCGACCCGGTTCGGCGTACGTACCCGGATCCTCGGCTACGTACGGGGAGTCGCGCTGATGCGAGAAACCGGCGTGCGGGGCGCGTCCGGAGTGGGGGGCGTACACACCCATTCCCCGCTTCCTGTGCGGACCGCTCTCGGGGCCGCGGCGGACATCCGAGGGCCCCTGCCGGGACTGGTGATCGGGGACCACGGCTGGGTCTGCGGAGCAGGTCAGCTGGGTATTGAGGCGATCGGGCTGGCCGATACGGACGATCCGGCGCTGTTCGTCGGGCAGGCCGAGGGGCGGGTGTCCGAGGTGGTGCCGCTCGATGACTCCGCGCGGGCGGCGTCCTATCGGCCGCTGGCCCGTTATGTGATTAATCAGGCGCGTCTGTCCGGATAAGCGGCTGTTCGCTGCTCCTCTTCCCCACTCGCATCACGCGCCCCTAATCTGGGGAGTGAGCGCATGGCGACGAAGAGTCACCGGAGGGGAAGCCGGTGTCCGTCTGATGCGGAAGGTGCAGGTGTGGCATGGCTGCAGACCAGAGGCCTCTGAACGAGGTCGTGTTCCTGACAGTGGCGGAAGTCGCCACGGTGATGCGTGTGTCCAAGATGACCGTGTACCGCCTGGTGCACAGCGGTCATCTGCCCGCTATTCGCGTGGGGAGGTCTTTCCGGGTTCCGGAGCAGGCGGTCCACGACTACCTGCGGGAGTCCTATGTGGGGGTGGAATCGGCCTGACGCTCAGCCTGACGGGTCTCTTCGCGACCCTCGGATTACGCCGTTCGTCCGGCGCCGGGTAGGCTGACCCGCTGTAGGTAGTGTGGGCTCGGACGCCCCGCACCGAGTAATCGAAGTGAGCGAGGGTTAGTCGTGGGCTCTGTTATCAAGAAGCGGCGCAAGCGGATGGCCAAGAAGAAGCACCGCAAGCTGCTCAAGCGCACCCGTGTCCAGCGTCGTAACAAGAAGTAAGCACTGAAGCAGCGACGCTGATCGCGATTTCGCAGCCCCCATCGCCATGGTGCGATTGGGGGCTGCGGCGCGTTGTGGGCCGTATGGACGGCGGTCGGGCGGAAATGTGGCCGAGGGCATCCTGTGGTCATCACCCGGCAACACCGACCCGATAGCGTGGCGTGCACAGCTGGGCCAGGGTGTGTCTCCCCGATGCGTGCGGTATGTCGGGACAGGCCCCGGGAAAAGTCGCGGCGGGAAGGTAGGGCTGATCTTGGGCAAGGTCGTGCTCGTCACGGGAGTCGCACGACAGCTGGGCGGGCGGCTGGTGCGCCGGATCCAGCGCGATCCCGATGTCGACCGGGTGATCGGGGTGGACGCCGTGCCGCCGGAGCACCATCTGGGCGGCGCGGAATTCCTCAGAGCCGACATCCGGCACCCGGCGATCGCCAGAGTCCTGGCCGAGACGGGCGTCGACACCGTCATCCACATGGACATCAACGGCACGCCGCTGGGCAAGCGCGGCGGCCGCGCCTGGGTGAAGGAAACCAACGTCATCGGGACGATGCAGCTGCTGGGCGCCTGCCAGAAAGCCCCCCATGTGCAGCGCGTGGTGATCAAGTCCAGCACCAGCGTCTACGGCTCGGCGCCCCGCGACCCCGCCGTCTTCACCGAGACCACCACACCGAAGTCACTGCCCAGCGGTGGCTTCGCCAAGGACATCGTCGAGGTCGAGGGGTATGTACGCGGCTTCGCCCGGCGCCGGCCGGATGTGGCGGTGTGCATCCTGCGGTTCGCCAACATCCTGGGGCCGTGCGCGGATTCCCCGCTCGCCGAGTACTTCTCGCTGCCCGTGCTGCCCACCGTCCTCGGCTACGACCCGCGGTTGCAGTTCGTCCACGAGGACGACGCCATCGACGTCCTGCGGATCGCCGCCGCCGCGCCGCGCCGCGGCACGCTCAACAGCGGCACGTTCAACATCGCCGGTGACGGCGTCCTGCTGCTGTCGCAGACCTCCCGGCGGCTGGGGCGGCCCACCCTGCCGCTGTTCCTGCCGACCGTGACCTGGGCCGGTACGGCGCTGCGGTCGGTCGGCATCACGGACTTCTCGCCGGAACAGATCCGGCTGCTCACACACGGCAGGGTGGTCGAGACGACACAGATGCGCGAGACACTGGGGTTCCACCCGAAGTACACGACGGCGGAGACCTTCGCGGAATTCGCCCGCAGCCGCGGACCCGGGCTGCTGCCGCCCGCGTCCCTCGCCCGCACCGTCGACCGGCTCGCCGGCGTGCTGCCCGCACGCGGTGCCCTGACCCAGTGAGGAGTTCACCCACGATGGCGGATGCCAAGGTCATTCCCTTCGGCGAGGAGCCCCGGGCACGCAGGAAGGCCCGGCGGGCCGGGCGCGCGGCGGGCGGTACGGCGCTGGTGCCCGTACCGGAGGCACGGACCGAGCACCCGCCGGCGGCCCCTGCGCCGACGGGCCCGCGGTCCCTGGAGGAGCGGATCGCTGGCGGGCTGGCGTTTCTGCGGCGGCGGATCACCGGCGACTACGAGGTCGACGACTTCGGCTACGACGAGGAGCTCACCGACCAGGTCCTGATGTCGCTGCTGCGGCCGGTGTACGAGAAGTACTTCCGGGTCGAGGTCAAGGGCATCGAGAACATCCCCGCGGACGGCGGGGCGCTGATCGTCGCCAACCACTCCGGCACACTGCCGCTGGACGGCCTGATGCTCCAGGTCGCGGTGCACGACCACCATCCGGCGCAGCGCCATCTGCGGCTGCTGGCGGCCGATTTGGTGTTCGTCCTGCCGGGGATAAACGAGCTGGCGCGCAAGGCCGGGCACACCCTCGCCTGCGCGGAGGACGCCCAGCGGCTGCTGGAGCGCGGAGAGATCGTCGGGGTGATGCCGGAGGGCTTCAAGGGCATCGGCAAGCCCTTCGCGGACCGCTACAAGCTGCAGCGCTTCGGGCGGGGCGGCTTTGTGTCGACGGCGCTGAAGGCCGGGGTGCCGATCGTGCCGTGCTCGATCGTGGGCGCGGAGGAGATCTACCCGATGATCGGGAACGCCAAGACGGTGGCGCGGGTGCTGGGGCTGCCGTACTTCCCGGTCACCCCGACGTTCCCGTGGCTGGGGCTGCTGGGTGTGGTGCCGCTGCCGACGAAGTGGACGATCCAGTTCGGCGAGCCGATCCCGACGGACGGCTATCCGATGGAGGCCGCGGACGATCCGATGCTGATGTTCAACCTGACCGACCAGGTCCGGGAAACGATTCAGCACACGCTGTACAAGCTGCTCGTCCAGCGGCGCTCGGTGTTCTTCTGACCGCGCGCCGCCCCGGGCGGGGCTGCCGCGTCCCCTGACAGCTGAAACTGAAAGGTGCTGCCCCTCCGGGAACGTTTCCGGAGGGGCAGCACCTTTCAGCTGACGCTACTTCTGGGAGTCCTCGCCGTTGATGCCCAGCGGCGGGAGCAGGCCCGGGATCAGCGGCGGGAGGGTGACCTCGGGCCGGACGGCGTCCCGGCCGTGGCCGTCCTTGTGCGGGGCGGGGCTGCCGGCCCTGGAGGGCGGTTCGAGCAGACCACCCGTGCCGCCGCCGAGCAGACCGCCGTCCTGGGAGGGCGAGGCCGAGGGGCGGGGGGCGTGCGCGCCACCGGAGTGCTTGCCGGAAGGGCCGTGGGTGCCGGCCGGTGCCGGCCGGCCGTGGGAGCCGGATCCGGTGCCCGAGGAGGCCGGGGTGTCGCGGGGCCGGTGCTTCTCGCCCGGGGCCGACGGGAGCATCGAGCGGAGCGGGCCGACCTCGTCGTCCATGGCGTCGAAGACCGACGTGACCTCGTTACGGACGTCCGTGAGCTGCACCGGGAGCTTCTCGCGCAGCTGCGACCAGGTGCGGCGGTGGGACTTGGTGAAGGAGTGCAGCGCCTGGATGGGGCCGAGCGAACCGTCCCGCTGGTACGCCTTGTGCAGCAGGCGGTGGCCCTCGCCCGCGTTCCGGGTGACGTCGGCGAGCGCCTTGCGGATCTGGCCGAGCGCCTCGTGGTCGCGCCGGGGGCCGTCCATCAGGCGGTGGGCCTCCTGCATCCGGGTGGAGGCCTGGTCGAGCAGGAGCCGGCCGCGCTCGGTGTCGTCGTCGCCAGCCAGGTCGAGCATGAGGTCCTCCATGCCCCGCTTGAGGCCGTAGAGGGAGTCCCCGGGGAGGGCGTCGGAGCTGGCCGCGGCGACACCGCTGAAGGCGCCGGCGGCGACGCCGACCGTCAGCCCGCCCGCGGCGAGCCCCTTGGAGAGGCGGGAGCGCGGCCGCAGACGGCCGAGCGGCGCCGTGGCGCGGTGCGCTCCTTTGCGTGTGCGCTGATCGGGCGCCCCGGTGCCGTCGGAAGCGCCTTCGGCGAAGGCGGACTCCATCGCGGCGAGGAGCTGGGCGCGCTGGACAGTCTTGACCTCGGCTGCCATCTCCGGCCTCGGGAGCCTCCCGAGGCCGTCGGCGACCGCCAACAGCCGTGCTTCGCCCGGCGCCTGCGCCGGATTGTCGACCTGGTCCTCGGCCGCCGCGCCCTCGAGGACCTGCTCCTCCAGGGCCTGGGCGAAGGCGTTGGCCCGCCGGTGCACGGAGACATTTGTGATCACGGGCGGCACCTCCTCTC
Organism: Streptomyces sp. NBRC 110611; assembly: GCF_001590865.1. Taxonomy (GTDB): domain Bacteria; phylum Actinomycetota; class Actinomycetes; order Streptomycetales; family Streptomycetaceae; genus Streptomyces. Next base: position 410,814 of record NZ_BBUY01000005.1, on the reverse strand, counting down.
GTCATCCCGCTCGGCTCCCCGGACTGGCATTGACTATCCAGACGGGCCGGACGCTGCACGCCGGTCGTGCGCAACCACTCGATCGAGTGAGCGGCGGCGGGCACGGCGTGACCGCATGGAGCCTGCATCCCGCACAACGAGCGGCGCGGCACTCGGGTTACGCACTCACGATGATCTGACCGATCGGGCATGGCCGGTCACCGGGCGTGCGGAAACCGAGGCGCACGGAACGGCCGGGGAGGGCGGCGTACGGGGCAGGGGCGAGGGGCGGGGCCGGTCAGCGGGCGTCTTCGGGAAGCAGGCGCGCCAGGGTGCGGACGGCGCGGTACTGGAGGGTCTTGATCGCGCCCTCGTTCTTGCCCATGACGCGGGCGGTCTCGGCGACCGAGAGGCCCTGCAGAAAGCGCAGCGTGACGCATTCCTGCTGTTGGGGGTTGAGCTTGCGTACCGCCTCCAACAGGGCGGCATTGGAGAGGGATTCGAGGACCGAGTCCTCGGGGCTGCGCTCGACCTCGTTGGCGTCGAGCATCTCTCCGGTGGTGACTTCCAGGCGGAAGCGCGAGGACTTGAAGTGATCGGCGACGAGGTTACGGGCGATGGTCACCAGCCAGGCGCCGAAGTCACGGCCCTGCCAGGTGAAGGTGCCGATGCGGCGCAGGGCGCGCAGGAAGGTCTCGCTGGTGAGGTCCTCGGCCGTGGCGCGGCCGCCCACGCGGTAGTAGATGTAGCGGTAGACCGTGTCGGCGTACTGGTCGTAGAGGCGGCCGAACGCTTCGGCCTCCCCGGCCTGGGCGCGTTCGACGAGGTCCATCATGCGCCGGCTGTCGCTGTCGGCGGGGCGCCGGGCGGTCGCCGTACCGCCGGAACGGCGGGCTCGGCCGGCGGCCTTGCCGACCGTGGCGCTCCCGTCGGCCAGGGCGTAGCAGGGTCCGGCGGCGGGGACGGATGAGGTGAATGCGGGGACGGCGTACGCGGTGGGGACGAAACTGCGCAGGTGGTCGACGAGCGTCGTACGCAGCGTAGCCAGGCCCGAGGCGTCAACCCCGACGTGTGGGTACACGGGACTCCCAGAGGCAGAGCTTCCATCACGTGCAGTGCGGGACCGTTCACTCGTCGTAGGGACGTGTGGGTTCCGGATTGCGTCTGAGGAGAATAACGCTTCGTATAGGCAGCGCTACACCCAGTTGCTCAAATCACCGATTACTTACGGTCCGTGCCAGGTTGGTGGCAGATCAAGTATCGAATGCCGAGCAACAATTGACCGGAAGGCGACGCAATCTGCCTGGTTGGAGGGCGTGTTGTGGCTGACCGTCAGCAATGGGACTGACGGGGCGGCGGGGTGGGTAGAGAGTGCGGATGGCTCGTCGCGCCGTCCGGCGATCAGTCCTGGTCACGGGCACCGGCCGGCGAGCCCGTCAGCGGTCCCGTCGGCAGTCATGCCGGCAGTCATGTCGGCGGCCGCGGAAGCGGTCACGGGAAGCGGCCCCGGGAAAGCGGTCCTGGGGCGGGATCGGTCAACGGACCGGCCAGCGGGTCGGCCCAGCGGGTCGGCCCATGGATCGGCCCCGGGCGGCTGGCGGCGGCCCGGGGCGGCTGGCGGGTGGCCCGGGTCAGCGGCGGCGGCGCTGGAGTGCGACCGCGGCCGCGGCGCCGCCGGCGAGGGCGCCCACCCCGGCCGCCGCCGGGATGCCGATCCTGGCCGCCTTGCGGCCGGTGCGGTAGTCGCGCAGCCGCCAGCCGTTCTCCCGGGCGTGCTTGCGCAGCCGGCTGTCGGGGTTGATGGCGTACGGGTGCCCGACGAGTGAGAGCATCGGGATGTCGTTCGCCGAGTCGCTGTACGCGGCGCAGTGGGAGAGGTCCAGCCCCTCGGCGGCCGCCAGCGCGCGGACCGCCTCGGCCTTGGCCGGGCCGTGCAGCGGCTCGCCCACCAGCTTGCCCGTGTAGACGCCCCCGACGGACTCCGCGACGGTGCCCAGCGCGCCGGTCAGGCCGAGCCGGCGGGCGATGATCGTCGCGGTCTCCACGGGGGCCGCGGTCACCAGCCAGACCTTCTGGCCGGCGTCGAGGTGGGCCTGCGCGAGCGCACGGGTGCCGGGCCAGATGCGCTCGGCCATGTACTCGTCGTAGATCTCCTCGCCGATGGACATCAGCTCCGAGACCCGGTGGCCCTGCACGATGGACAGGGCGCTGTTGCGGGCGTCCGCGACGTGCTCGGGGTTCTCCGAGCCCACCACCCGGAAGTAGATCTGCTGCCAGATGAAGCGGGCCAGTTCGCGCTTGTGGAAGAAGTGGCGCTTGTACAGGCCACGGCCGAAGTGGAACAGGGACGCGCCCTGCATGACCGTGTTGTCGAGGTCGAAGAAGGCGGCGGCGGTGGTGTCCCCGGGGACCGGGAACTCGGGCTCGGCCGGGGGCTGCTCGGCGGACCGGGCCGCCTCGGCCTCCTGCGAGGACTTGCGGGCGGCCTCGGCCGCGGCCTCCCCGGCCAGTACGCTGCGGGCGGTGGCGGGGCGTCGGCGGCGGGGGAGCCGGCCCAGGTCGAAGAGTGCCGCGGAGGGCAGCCATCCGGATCGGCGAGCAGGCGACATGAAGCTAGCGTAGCCAGTTTGTTCGGTGCTTCCGGTTACGGGCGCGTGTCATGCGGGCCTGGGACCGCGGACGGTTGTATTACGGCCACCTCTCCGGGCCGGTGGGCCGGTGTCAGGCACCCGGTGCCAGGCCTCAGGCACCCAGTGCCTGGCGGAGTCGCCGGGGGTCGACGCGCCAGAAGTCGTGCTGGGCGCCGTCGATCAGGACGACCGGAATCTGTTCCCAGTACTTGCGGTGCAGCTCGGCGTCCTCGGTGATGTCCTTCTTCTCCCAGGACGCGCCCGTCTCGGCACACACCTTCTCGATCACGTCCTGGGCGGCGTCGCACAGGTGGCAGCCCGGCTTGCCGACGAGGGTGACCATCCGGTCGGCGGGCCGGGGGCGGGGGCTGCGGCTGAACAAGGGGGCCATGGCGTCCATTGTGCCCGGTCGTGGCGGGGTCTCCGCGGGCCGCCGGGGTGGCGTTCCGCGGGGCGGAGGCCGCTTACCATCGATGGGCGATTTGTTGATTTCCGGGGCATATCCGGGGCGTATCGGTGAGAGGTGAGGGGCTGTGCTCCCGTCGGCGTCACCGTGTTTCACCAGTGGCGTGAGTGAACGGTGTGACGTGGGAGTTGGTTCCATCGGGGCCCGTAAAGGCCGCGTGAGCCCCATCACTTTGGCCGGACAAACCGGACACCATCTTTGTGCACGCGTTCACAAAGACATAGCCTGCAGTGGACAGGGCGGTCGGGTTCCAGACGGGCGCCCGCAGCCCCGCTCTACCCGCAGGAGCACCGTGGCAACTGGCCGAACACACCGACCGGCGACCCGAAGCCGAGGGATTCCCGAGGCCACCGTCGCCCGGCTTCCGCTGTATCTGCGCGCGCTGACCGCGCTCTCCGAGCGTTCGGTCCCCACGGTCTCCTCCGAGGAGCTCGCCGCCGCGGCGGGAGTCAACTCCGCGAAGCTGCGCAAGGACTTCTCCTACCTCGGCTCCTACGGGACCCGCGGCGTCGGCTACGACGTGGAGTACCTCGTCTACCAGATCTCCCGCGAGCTGGGCCTGACCCAGGACTGGCCGGTCGTCATCGTCGGTATCGGTAACCTCGGCGCCGCGCTCGCCAACTACGGCGGCTTCGCCTCCCGCGGGTTCCGGGTCGCCGCGCTGATCGACGCCGATCCGGCCATGGCGGGCAAGCCGGTCGCCGGTATTGCCGTCCAGCACACCGACGAGCTGGAAGACATCATCCAGAGCAACGGTGTCTCGATCGGCGTCATCGCCACGCCCGCCGGTGCCGCCCAGCAGGTCTGCGACCGCCTGGTCGCCGCCGGTGTCACCTCGATCCTCAACTTCGCGCCGACCGTACTGACCGTCCCCGACGGGGTGGACGTACGGAAGGTCGACCTGTCGATAGAGCTCCAGATCCTCGCCTTCCACGAGCAGCGCAAGGCCGGCGAGGAGACCGCGCCCGGGGCCGGCGCTCCGGCCGCCGCGGCCGGCCGCGCCGCCGCCGTCGCGGCGGCCGAATCCGCCGCCCTCACCGGCGAGTCCGCCGCCATCACGGGCGACCGCAAGGGACCTGACGGGGATGTGCCCGCCGTGATGCCGGCATGAGTCTCCTTGTTGTCGGACTGAGCCATCGCAGCGCGCCGGTGAGCGTGCTGGAGCGGGCCGCGCTCGCCCCCGAGGCGCGCGGCAAGCTGCTGCGGGACGCGGTGTCGGCCGCGCCGGTCACCGAGTCCGCGGTGCTCTCCACCTGCAACCGCATCGAGCTCTACGCCGACGTGGACAAGTTCCACGCCGGTGTCGCCGAGCTGTCCACCCTGCTGGCCCGGCACTGCGGCGTCGGCCTGGAGGAGCTCACCCCCTACCTCTACGTCCACTACGAGGACCGCGCCGTCCACCACCTCTTCTCGGTGGCCTGCGGCCTGGACTCGATGGTCGTCGGCGAGGGCCAGATCCTCGGCCAGATCAAGGACGCGCTGGCCGTCGCCCAGGAAGTGCACACCGCGGGCCGGCTGCTGAACGACCTGTTCCAGCAGGCCCTCCGGGTCGGCAAGCGCGCCCACAGCGAGACCGGTATCGACAAGGCCGGCCAGTCGCTGGTCACCTTCGGCCTCGAGCAGCTCGCGGCCGGCCAGGACGTGGCGGCCTGGGCGCACGGCAAGCGGGCGCTGGTCATCGGCGCCGGCTCGATGTCGTCGCTGTCCGCCACCACCCTCGTCCGCAACGGCATCGGTGAGCTGGCGGTCGCCAACCGCACCGTCGAGCGGGCCGAGCGGCTCGTCCAGCTCCTCACCGAGCCGGGCGGGCCAGGTGCCGTCAACAAGCTGCGCGCCCGCGCCGCGGCCATGAGCTGTATCGAGCACGAGCTGGCGGTCGCCGACATCGTGATCTCCTGCACGGGAGCGACCGGGCTGCTGCTGACCAGCAGCATGATCGAAGCCGCGGTCCGCGGCCGTGAGAGCGCTCTGTACCTGCTCGACCTCGCGATGCCCCGCGACATCGACGCCGCGGTGCACCGGATCGAGGGCGCGCACCTCGTCGACATCGAGTCGCTGGCCGACGCGTCCGCAACGGCGTCCGATCAGCCGACTCCGTCGGCGGGGCCGATGGCGGCCGACGTGGACAAGGTGCGCGGCATCGTCTCCGACGAGGTCGCCGCCTTCGGCGCCGCCCAGCGCGCCGCGCACATCACCCCCACCGTGGTCGCCCTGCGCACCATGGCCGCCGACGTCGTCACCAGCGAGATCGCCCGGCTCGACGGCCGCCTCCCGGACCTGGACGACAAGCAGCGCGCCGAGATCACCCAGACCGTGCGCCGCGTCGTCGACAAGCTCCTGCACGCACCCACCGTGCGGGTCAAGCAGCTCGCCAGCGAGCCCGGCGGCGCCGGCTACGCGGACGCGCTGCGGGAACTCTTCGACCTCGACCCTCAGACGGTCGCTGCCGTCAGCCGTGCCGACACGCCCGGCGGCAGCCACGAAGCACGGGAGCGGTCATGAACGACAGCACCACCACCGCCACAGCGCTGCGGCTCGGCACCCGGCGCAGCGCGCTCGCCATGGCCCAGTCCGGGCAGGTCGCCGACGCGGTCCGCGAGCTGACCGGCCGTCCCGTCGAGCTGGTGGAGATCACCACGTACGGTGACACCTCCCGCGAGCACCTCGCGCAGATCGGCGGCACCGGCGTCTTCGTCTCCGCGCTGCGCGACGCGCTGCTCGCCGGGGACATCGATTTCGCCGTCCACTCCCTCAAGGACCTGCCCACCGGGCAGCCCGAGGACCTCGCCCTGGCCGCGATCCCCGTACGGGAAGACCCCCGTGACGCGCTGATCGCCCGGGACGGGCTCACCTTCGCGCAGCTGCCCGACGGCGCCCGCGTGGGCACCGGCTCCCCGAGGCGGATGGCGCAGCTCAACGCCTGGGCCCGGTCCCTGGGCCGGCGGATCGAGTGCGTCCCGATACGCGGGAACATCGACACCCGCATCGGTTTCGTCGCGAAGGGTGAACTGGACGCGGTGGTCCTGGCCGCCGCCGGACTCACCCGGATCGGCCGGATCGACGAGGCGACCGAACTGCTGTCGCCCGACGTGGTTTTGCCCGCCCCCGGCCAGGGGGCACTGGCGATCGAGTGCGCTGCCGCGAACGCAGACCTCGTCGCCACGCTCGCCGAGCTCGACGACCCGGGTACCCGGGCCGCCGTGACCGCCGAGCGTTCCCTGCTCGCCGCCCTGGAGGCCGGCTGCTCCGCACCCGTGGGAGCGCTGGCCGATCTGGCCGGTGAACAGGCTGTCACCGAATTGCACCTGCGCGGTGTCGTCGGCACGACCGACGGCAGCACGCTGGTGCAGCTGTCCACCACCGGGCACGTACCCGCCTCTCCCGACGATGTGTCGGTCCCGCAGCAGCTGGGCCGGGAACTCGCCGCCGAGATGCTCGCCAAGGGTGCGGCCGGTCTTATGGGGGAGCGAGCACTTTGAACCCCACCGCCCCGAACCACTCCGCCTCCGGCCAGGTCACCTTCCTCGGTGCCGGGCCGGGAGACCCGGGCCTGCTGACGCTGCGTGCGGTGGAGGCGCTGGCCTCCGCGGACGTACTGATCGCCGACCCGCAGGTGCTGGACGTCGTGCGTGTGCACGCGCGCGCACAGGTGGACACACCGCTGCAGGCGTCAGCTGACGAGGCGTCAATCCCCGCCGACGTCCCTTCCCTTAGGGACACCGCCAATCTTGTCATGGCGGCCGCCCGCGCGGGCAAGCGGGTCGTCCGTGCCGTCTCCGGTGATCCCGGTCTGGACGGCAACGTCGCCGAGGAGATGCTGGCCTGCGCGGCCGAAGGCATCGTCTTCGAGGTCGTCCCCGGTATCGCGGCCGCCGTCGGCGTGCCCGCCTACGCCGGGGTCCCGCTGCGCGACGCACAGGGCACCGACGTCCGCTTCGTCGACGCCCGCAGCGCCGACGACCGCTGCTGGTCCGAGCTGGGCAGCAGCGACGCCACCGCCGTGGTCTCCACCACCCTCGACGCGGTGGCCGCGGCCGCCGGTGAGCTGGTGTCCGCCGGCCGCAAGCCCGACACCCCGCTCACCGTCACCGTCGCCGGGACCACCACCCGCCAGCGCACCTGGACCGCGACCCTCGGCTCGGTCGCCCAGGTGCTCAAGGCCGCCAAGGTGCTGCCCTCGCCGGACGGCGGCCAGCCGGTCATAGCCGTGGTCGGTGAGCGCGGCGCCGCCGAGCAGCGCGACCGCCTGTCGTGGTTCGAGTCCAAGCCGCTGTTCGGCTGGAAGGTCCTCGTACCGCGTACGAAGGAGCAGGCCAAGTCGCTCTCCGACCAGCTGGAGTCCTACGGCGCGGTGCCGCACGAGGTGCCGACCATCGCCGTCGAACCGCCGCGCACCCCGCAGCAGATGGAGCGCGCCGTCAAGGGCCTGGTCACCGGCCGCTACGAGTGGATCGCCTTCACGTCGGTCAACGCCGTCAAGGCCGTCCGCGAGAAGTTCGAGGAGTACGGCCTCGACGCCCGCGCCTTCGCCGGCATCAAGGTCGCGGCCGTCGGCGAGCAGACCGCCAAGGCCCTGATCGCCTTCGGCGTCAAGCCCGACCTGGTCCCGAGCGGCGAGCAGTCCGCGGCCGGCCTCCTGGAGGACTGGCCGCCGTACGACCCGGTCTTCGACCCCATCGACCGGGTCTTCCTCCCGCGCGCCGACATCGCCACCGAGACCCTGGTGGCGGGCCTGATCGAGCTCGGCTGGGAGGTCGACGACGTCACCGCCTACCGCACCGTGCGCGCCTCGCCCCCGCCGGCCGAGACCCGCGAGGCCATCAAGGGCGGCGGCTTCGACGCGGTCCTGTTCACCTCGTCCTCGACGGTCCGGAACCTGGTCGGCATCGCCGGCAAGCCGCACAACGTCACCGTGATCGCCTGTATCGGCCCGGCCACCGCCAAGACGGCCGAGGAGCACGGGCTGCGCGTGGACGTCATGTCCCCCGAGCCCTCGGTGCACAAGCTGGCCGAGGCGCTCGCGGACTTCGGCGCGAAGCGCCGGGACACCGCCCTGGAGGCGGGCGACCCGGTGACCCGCCCGAGCGAACGGCGCCCGGGGGCACGCCGGCGGCGGGCCACTCCGTAGCAGCCGCTCGGCAGACCGCTCAGAAGGGGTGTCCCGGTTCCCGGGGCGCCCCTTCCGCGTGTTGTCCTCCCTGCGCAAGGCGCGCCCGTTCCCTTCGTATCCCGTCGTACGGCCTCAGCCGGCCAGCCCCGGAACGACCTCGGCGTGCGGAAGCCGGGCCAGGAAACGGCCGGGAAGGATCACCTTGCCCCGGCGCCGGCCGCTTCCGACGAGCACGTGCGGGGCCGCGGCCACGGCTTCGTCGACCAGGACGGGCCAGTGGCCGGGCAGCCCCAGCGGGGAGATCCCGCCGTACTCCATCGCCGTCTCGGCGACGGCGGTGTCCATCGGCGCGAAGGAGGCCTTACGGGCACCGAGGTGCTTGCGGACCGTCCTGTTGACGTCGACCCGGGTGGTCGCCAGTGCCACGCACGCCGCGAAGGTCACCTCCTGGCCCCGCTTGGCGGCGATCACCACACAGTTCGCGGAGGCGTCCGGCGGTACGTCGTAGGCCGCGCAGAAGACGGCGGTGTCGGCCTTCTCCGGATCGGTGTCGACGACCAGCACCGACTCCACCGGCTCGGGCCCCTCCCACGCGCGCAGAGCCTCGGCCGTGGACACCGCCAGCAGCTCCGGGCGGTCGACGGCCGGCCAGGCCTCGTCGAAGCGGCCGAACGGTGCGGTGACGGGAGAGTTGATCACCAGGGCATCGTAGTCACCGGCGGTCGTGATGCGGGGTCCGTCACCGCTTCATATGCGCCATCTTGCCGCGCCGGGGCGGTGGCGCCCGCTCGGTCGGGCCGCTACCAGCGCAGCGCGCTGAAGTCGACGGGGCGGGGCCGGAGTTCGCGGGTACGCGCCGTCAGCCGCCGCAGCCGCCGGGCCATGTCGTCGGCGGGCAGGTGCCGGCGGTCGCCGTGGCCCGGCAGCAGCCACTCGAAGCGCAGCCGGTCGGCGGTCCGGGCCAGGGAGGCGGCCAGCTCCTCGATGGAGTACCAGGTGACACTGTCGGCCACCTCGATGTCCGCTGTCGTACGCGACCAGTAGAAGCTGTCGCCGCTGAAGCAGTACCGCTCGTCCGCGAGGAAGAGCACGCTGCCTCGCGTGTGCCCGGGGAGGGGGAAGGCGATCACCCCTTCGGCGATCTCCACCGGATCGGTGCCGCGCAGCACACGGTCGGCGTCCGGGGCGGCGTCGAGGTCGCCCTCGTGGATCCACAACCGGGCCCCGAAGCGGTCGGCGTAGCGGCGGCCGTGCGCGGCGTGGTCGCGGTGGGTGAGCAGGACATCGGTGACGGGGCCCGGCGCCTCGTAGCGCTGGGCCAGCGAAGCGCTCCAGCGCGGCGTGTCCACCATCATCGTGCTGCCATCAGGGCGGCGCAGCAGGTAGGAGTTGGCCCCCGCGGTGTGGGGGGAGTTGTGTCCGCACAGCTGCACGACGTCGTCCAGGGCCATCGGAAAGGGATCCGATGCCGCGTCCAGCCGCCCGTCCGGAGGACGGACCGACCGGGTGGGACAGGCGTGTGCGGCGGCGTGGAACTGCCGGATCTCGCTGCGGCCGCGCGGCTGGCGCAGGACGACCGAGCGGCCGTCGGCCTCACCGATCAGGCCGGGGGCGAGCTGCCGGGCGACGTCGCAGTTCGTGCACCGCTCATCCACATACCAGCCGTGCGCAGACCGTTCATCGGTCATGACCCGCTCCCCTCGGTGCGCTGCGGCCGCCGGCCGGCCGCTCCTTCTCCAGGGGTATCCCGTCCCGTGCGGATAAAGGAAGAGTGTCCGGATCTTGTACTTGCGGCAGCCCGCTGCTCTGACGAGGGCTGTTCATCACCCTTTGGGTGTAATGTCGCTTCCTGGTGCCGCCGGTACTCGCCGGCGCTCGCCGCTACCCGTCGATACCCGCCGATACCCGCCGGGGCGCTGCCGCGACTGCCGACGCGACGTCGGCAAAGGCGGGGGCGCGGCGGGCGTAGCGTGGGTGGCATGACGAAGTACGGAAGCTTTCCCGGGGCGCGGCCACGGCGGCTGCGTACCACCCCCGCCATGCGGCGGATGGTCGCCGAGCACCGTCTGCACCCGGCCGACCTGATCCTCCCCGCGTTCGTACGGGAGGGCATCGGCGAGCCGGTGCCGATCAACGCCATGCCGGGCGTCGTCCAGCACACCCGCGACACGCTGCGGAAGGCCGCCGCGGAGGCGGTCGAGGCGGGCGTCGCCGGGATCATGCTCTTCGGCGTCCCCGAGGACGCGAAGAAGGACGCGCTGGGCACCGCCGGCACCGACCCGGACGGCATCCTCCAGCAGGCCATCCGCGATGTGAAGGCCGAGGTCGGCGACGATCTCGTCGTGATGTCGGACCTGTGCCTGGACGAGTACACCGACCACGGCCACTGCGGTGTGCTCGATGCCGACGGGCGGGTGGACAACGACGCGACGCTGGAGCGCTACGCCGAGATGGCGCAGGTCCAGGCCGATGCGGGCGTCCATGTCGTCGGCCCCAGCGGCATGATGGACGGTCAGGTCGGCGTCATCCGCGACGCGTTGGACCAGACCGGCCACGAGGACGTCTCGATCCTCGCCTACACCGCGAAGTATTCGTCCGCGTTCTACGGCCCGTTCCGGGAGGCGGTCGGCTCGTCGCTGAAGGGCGACCGCAAGACGTACCAGCAGGACCCGTCCAACCTGCGGGAATCCCTGCGGGAGCTGGCCCTCGACCTGGACGAGGGCGCCGACATGGTGATGGTCAAGCCGGCGCTGCCCTACCTGGACGTGCTGGCGGAGATCGCGGCCGACGTGGACGTACCCGTCGCCGCGTACCAGATCTCCGGTGAGTACGCGATGATCGAGGCTGCCGCGGAGAAGGGCTGGATCGACCGGGACAGGGCGATCCTGGAGACCCTGACCGGCATCAAGCGGGCCGGCGCGCACATGATCCTGACGTACTGGGCGACGGAGGTGGCGCGTCGGCTCTGACGCCCGCCCCGCCCGTACCCGCAAGGCCGGTCCGCTCCACCGCAGTTGAGCGAACCGGCCTTGTGCGTGTCGCCTACAGGCGCTCGGGCGTCCTGATGCCCAGGAGTGCCATGCCCTGGTGCAGCGTGCGGGCCGTCACGTCGCACAGGAAGAGGCGGTTCTCGACCTGGGCCGGGGTCTCGGCCTTCAGGACCGGGCACTGGTCGTAGAACGACGTGTACAGCGACGCCAGCTGGTACAGGTACGCGGCCAGCTTGTGCGGTGCGTACTCCGCGGCCGCCTCGAAGACCGTGTCGCCGAACGCGTCCACGTGCAGGCCCAGTGCCCGCTCCGCGGTGGCCAGGCCCAGCTCCGGGTGCGCGACCGGCTTGGTGTCACCGGCCTTGCGCAGGATCGACTGGATACGGGCGTACGCGTACTGGAGGTAGACGGACGTGTCGCCGTTGAGCGACACCATCTGGTCCAGGTCGAACTTGTAGTCGCGGTTCGGCGACGTCGACAGGTCCGCGTACTTCACCGCGCCGATGCCGACCTGCGCGGACCGCTCCTGGATCTCGTCCTCGGTGAGGTCCCGCGCCTTCTCGCGCACCACCTCGGCGGCCCGCTGCACCGCCTCGTCGAGGAGGTCCTCCAGGCGGACTGTCTCGCCCGCACGCGTCTTGAACGGCTTGCCGTCCGCGCCGAGCACCGTGCCGTAGCCCATGTTGTGCGCGGTGACGTCGTCGTTCAGCCAGCCCATCCGGCGGGCCGCCTCGAAGACCATCCGGAAGTGCAGCGACTGCCGCACGTCGACGACGTACAGGAGCGTCGTCGCCTGGAGGCCGAGGACGCGGTTGCGGATCGCGGAGAGGTCGGAGGCCGCGTAGCCGAAGCCGCCGTCCGCCTTCTGCACGATGAGCGGCACCGGCTGGTCGTCCTTGCCGCGGATGTCGTCGAAGAAGACGACCAGCGCGCCCTCGGAGCGCACCGCGACACCGGACTCCTCCAGGAGCCGCGCCGTCTCCGCCATCATGTCGTTGTACGCGGACTCGCCGACGATCTCGTCGTCGCGGATCTCCATGTCCAGCTTCTCGAAGACCGAGTAGAAGTAGACCTTCGACTCGTCCACGAACCGCTGCCACAGGTCGAGGGTCTCCTTGTCGCCGGACTGCAGGGCGACGACCCGCTTCCGCGCCCGCTCCTTGAACGCCTCGTCGGCGTCGAAGACCGCGCGCGACGCCTTGTAGACGCGGTTCAGGTTGCTCATCGCCTGCTCGCCGTCGACGTCGGCCGCCGGGGCCAGCTCGCCGGGGTTCTCGATCAGGTACTGGATGAGCATGCCGAACTGGGTGCCCCAGTCGCCGATGTGGTGCCGGCCGATCGTCCGCTCGCCGGTGAAGTCGAGCATGTGGCGCAGGGCGTCGCCGATGACCGCCGAGCGCAGGTGGCCGACGTGCATCTCCTTCGCCACGTTCGGCTGGGCGTAGTCGATGACCGTGACGCCCGGCTTCGCCTTCCGCGGCACGCCGAGGCGGTCGCCGTCGGCGGCGCGGGCGGCGAGCGCCTCGGTGATCGCCTGGTCGGTGACCGTGATGTTCAGGAAGCCGGGGCCGGAGACCTCGACGTCGGCGAGCAGCTCACCGCCCGCGATCTCCCCGACGACCTGGGTGGCCAGCTCCCGCGGGTTGCCCTTGAGCTTCTTCGCCAGCGCCAGCAGCCCGTTGGCCTGGAAATCCGCCCGGTCGCTACGTCGCAGCAGCGGGTCCGCGGCGCCGGCCTCCGGCAGGGCTGCCGAGAGGGCGTCCGCGACGCGCTGATTGACCGTGGCTGCGAGGGAAGGGACCGAGGCCATGAAGCTGCGCTCTCTTCTAGACGAAGGTGTCTTTGGAGGGAAAGGGTTTGCCAAGGAGTATCCCACGCGGCTACCACTGAATTTCCGACCGGTGGCCGTCTGGGAGAATGGACACCGGCGTGGAGAGCAGCCGCGCACCAGCCCCGAACCGAAAAGGACCCCCCGATCGTGGCCCAGAGCACGAGCACGGAGACCCAGGACTGGGTTTCCCGTTACGCGGACGACGTCATCGCCGAGTCGGAGCGTCGTGCCCCGGGCAAACCGGTCGTCGTCGCGTCCGGACTCTCCCCCTCCGGCCCCATCCACCTCGGCAACCTCCGCGAGGTCATGACCCCGCACCTGGTCGCCGACGAGATCCGCCGCCGCGGCCACCAGGTCCGTCACCTGATCTCCTGGGACGACTACGACCGCTACCGCAAGGTCCCGGCCGGCGTCGAGGGGGTCGACGAGTCCTGGGCCGAGCACATCGGCAAGCCGCTGACCTCCGTACCGGCGCCCGCCGGCTCGGCGTACCCGAACTGGGCGGAGCACTTCAAGGCCGCCATGGCCGAGGCCCTGGCCGAGCTGGGTGTGGAGTTCGACGGCATCAGCCAGACCGAGCAGTACACCTCCGGCGCCTACCGCGAGCAGATCCTGCACGCGATGCGGAACCGTGCGGAGATCGACGCGGTCCTCGGCCAGTACCGCACGAAGAAGGCCCCGGCGAAGAAGTCCCAGAAGCCGGTCGACGAGGCCGAGCTGGAGGCCGCCGAGGGCTCCGGCGCGGCCACCGAGGACGACGGCAGCGGCGGCTCGGCCGGCTACTTCCCGTACAAGCCGTACTGCGGCCGGTGCGAGAAGGACCTGACGACGGTGGTCTCGTACGACGACGAGACCACCGAGCTGTCCTACACCTGCACGGCCTGCGGCTTCGCCGAGACGGTCCGGCTGAGCGAGTTCAACCGCGGCAAGCTGGTCTGGAAGGTGGACTGGCCGATGCGCTGGGCGCGGGAAGGCGTGATCTTCGAGCCGTCCGGCGTCGACCACTCCTCGCCCGGCTCGTCGTTCCAGGTCGGCGGCCAGATCGTCGGCATCTTCGGCGGCGAGCAGCCGATCGGCCCGATGTACGCCTTCGTCGGCATCAGCGGGATGGCCAAGATGTCGTCCTCCAAGGGCGGGGTGCCGACCCCGGCCGACGCCCTGGAGATCATGGAGCCGCAGCTGCTGCGCTGGCTGTACGCGCGCCGCCGCCCCAACCAGTCCTTCAAGATCGCCTTCGATCAGGAGATCCAGCGGCTCTACGACGAGTGGGACAAGCTCGCCGGGAAGGTCGCCGACGGCTCGGCGCTGCCCGCGGACGCCGCCGCCTACGCCCGGGCGACCGGTACCGCGGCCGGTGAACTGCCGCGTACGCCGCGTCCGCTGCCGTACCGCACGCTCGCGTCGGTCGCCGACATCACCGCCGGACACGCCGACCAGGCGCTGCGGATCCTCTCCGACCTCGACCCGGCCGCCCCGCTCACCTCGCTCGACGAGGCCCGGCCCCGGCTCGACAAGGCCGAGGCGTGGATCAACAAGCACGTCCCCGCCGAACAGCGCACCGTCGTACGCGACGAGCCGGACACCGAGCTGCTGAAGTCCCTCGACGACCAGGCCCGCGACTCGATCCGGCTGCTCCTGGAGGGCCTCGACTCGCACTGGTCGCTGGACGGGCTGACCCACCTGGTCTACGGCGTGCCGAAGGTCCAGGCCGGCTTCTCCGCCGACGCGACGCCGAAGGAGCTGCCGCCGGAGATCAAGGTGGCGCAGCGGACGTTCTTCGCGCTGCTGTACCACCTGCTGGTGGGGCGGGACACCGGCCCGCGGCTGCCCACGCTGCTGCTGGCGGTGGGCGCCGACCGGGTGCGCACGCTCCTGGGCGCCTGAGCGGAAGCGCCGCTCGGGCGGAGGCCCGGCGTGCGCACTGGGACTTGAGGAGGAGTACGGGTTCGGCCCCGGGGAGGAGGATCCCCGGGGCCGAACCCGTCACGCTGGAGTCATGAGGGGAATCATCGGCTTCATCTTCATGATCCAGGGCGCCCTGGGTTTCGTCAGCCAGACCTTCTTCGACCGCACCTGGGGCCTGCTCGCCCACTGGTTCGACCTGCCGTCGGTCGCCTACCTCGGCCTCTTCGCGGCCGGAGCGGCCCTCGCCGTATGGGGCGACATGGACAGGAAGCGCCGCAAGCGAGGGCAGTCGGCGGGGTCGGAGGCGGCGTAGGGCGTCACCGGCGGGCCGAGGAGACCGAGGGGCCGCCGGGGTGGGGACGGGTCAGGGCCGCCGGGGCGGGGACGGTCAAGGCCGGGTCAGGGCTTCGCCTTGGCGGTGGTGGTCTTGGCGGTGGTGGCGACCGCCTCCTTGGCGGCGGCCTGGGCGGCCTTCAGCAGGTCCTCGCCCTTCGGGGTGTCCGCACCGGCCAGGCCCGCGCCGTTGTAGTTGATCGTGAGGACGATGTTCGACAGGCGGGCGATGATCGTCGTGTTCTTGTAGTCATTGCCCTCCTTCTTCGCGTCGTACGTGATCACGGTCGCCTCGTCGCCGGTACCGGAGGTCGTGGCCGCCTTCAGCTTCTCGGCGCCCTGGGTGGCCTTCGCGGCGGTGATCTGCTTGGCGTAGTAGTCCGCGGCGCGCTTGTCGGCCGCGCCGATGCCGGGGTCCGAGTCGTAACGCTGGAGCGCGACGCCCAGCCAGCGGAACTGGGTGCCGTCGACGCCCTGTTCGTCGGAGCTGTTCCACGAGCAGGTGCCGTGCGAG
Organism: Streptomyces sp. NBRC 110611; assembly: GCF_001590865.1. Lineage (GTDB taxonomy): Bacteria > Actinomycetota > Actinomycetes > Streptomycetales > Streptomycetaceae > Streptomyces. Next base: position 395,056 of record NZ_BBUY01000005.1, on the reverse strand, counting down.
GCGTTGTCCGAGGACCGGCCCCGCTCCCCGGCGGCGTCCTTCACCTTGGGCACCAGCTCCTTGAGGGTGTCCTTGGAGAACACCTCGCACGGGTTCGGCAGCTGCTTGAACTTCGCGGGCGCGACGGTCGGCGACGGCGCAGCCGTGCGGCCGGGGGCGGACGCGGAGGCGGAGGCGTCACCGGAACCGGAACCGGAGCTGTCGCTGTCCGAGCCGGAGCAGCCGGCGACGAGCAGCGCCGGTACTGCTGCGCAGGTGAGGAGGCTGGCGAGGCGCTTGGCTGAACGGTGCATGGTTCCTTCGCTGTTCGTCGTCGTCGGATCGGCTGGGGCTTCCGACACGGGCCCCAGACGGCACGGTACGCGGCGCGGCGGGGTGGGTGACCGTTTCGTGTCGATGAGCACGACACAGAGAGCCGACATCCGGGACTTGTCGCCGAAGCGCGGCAACTCGCCCAATACGGACTATTCGCTGAGGCTGTCCGCCAGCTCGCCGGCCAGCGAACGGGCCTTGTCCTGCAGTTCCTGGCTGTTCGGCAGGGTCGACTTGTCCGTCGACCACTGGTCGTAGGTGATCGTCACGATCACATTGGACGTGCGGAACACCACAGTGATGTCGCGGTGGACGCCGGAGTCCGCCGTGACCAGTTTGTCGTTGAGGAACGCCGCGTCACCGAGGTCGTCCAGCACGCGGGGGGCGGTCGACGCGCCGGGGTCGGCGGCGGGGCCGGCGGCCTTTGAGGGGGCACCCGAGGCGCTCGCCCCGGTCTTGCCGTCCTTGCCGTCCTTGCCGTCCTGGCCTGCCTTGCCGTCCTGATCCGCCTTGCTGTCCTGGCCCGTCTTGCCGGACGCGTCTCCTCCGGCTCCTCCGTCTCCGTCCTTTCCGTCCGCGCCGGGCTTCCCGCCCTCGCCGTCCGTGGCGCCGCCCTGGGGGGCCGCGCCCTGTGCGGCGCCGGAATCGGCATCCTTGCCCTTCTCCGTGGCGGGGGGAGTCGTGGAGGCCGCCGGGGAGGCGGGGCCGGTGCCGGTGCCGCCGCCGGCCGGTATCTTCGCGGCCAGCTCCTTGCCGTCGTAGATCTTCTGCGCCTTGTCGTCGTCGCTGACCTTGGGGTCGTACGAGACCACGCGCTGGATGTCGAGGGTCAGATGGCGGGTGCCCGCGCCGGTCTCGCGGGTCCAGTGGCAGCCGACCCGGCGGTCCGTGTCGTAGGTGATCTCGGCCTGGCCGCCGTAGACCCGCTCCGAGTCCGCGCTGGAGGGCTGCTGGTCGTCGCCGGGCAGCATGCCCCGGAGGGTGCTGCGGGACGGCAGTCCGCAGGGCTCCTTGAGGGTCTGGTAGCGGCCCGGCTCGGCGGCCTGGCTCGCCGTGGTGGTGCCGCCGCCCTTCGCGTCGGGGCCGGCGCCGTCGCCGTCGGAGCCGCTGGTGCAGCCGGTGAGAGCGGCGGCCAGGGCCGCGGTGGCCACTACTGCGGCACCGGGTACGAACGACCTCCGTGGCATCGCTCGCGGCTCCTTCCCCTGCGAAATGCGCTTGCCGCCGGGCGGCGGCCGATGGACACAATGTGTACCGCACGTCTCGCCGCGCACGCCGGTCCGGCGTCCAAGATCGGATGACTTGTCCGGTTTTTGCGTTTTTCAGGTATTCGGGGGAATGGGGAAGTTATGTCGTACGTCGAGGTGCCCGGCGCGCAGGTGCCGATCCGGATGTGGACGGACCCGGCCGGGGTCGAGGACGTCGCGATGCAGCAGCTGCGCAACGTCGCCACGCTGCCGTGGATCGAGGGTCTGGCCGTGATGCCCGATGTGCACTACGGCAAGGGCGCCACGGTCGGCTCGGTGATCGCCATGCGCGGCGCGGTCTGCCCGGCGGCGGTCGGTGTCGACATCGGCTGCGGTATGAGCGCGGTGAAGACCTCGCTCACCGCCAACGACCTGCCCGGAGACCTCTCCCGTCTCCGCTCGAAGATCGAGCAGACGATTCCGGTGGGCCGGGGGATGCACGACGCACCGGTCGATCCGGGCCGGCTGCACGGTGTCCCGACGGCCGGGTGGGAGGACTTCTGGCGGCGGTTCGACGGGATCGCCGATGCGGTGAAGTTCCGTCACGAGCGCGCCACGAAGCAGATGGGAACGCTCGGGTCCGGGAATCACTTCCATGAGATCTGCCTCGACGACGACCAGTCGGTGTGGATCATGCTGCACTCCGGGTCGCGCAACATCGGCAAGGAACTGGCCGAGTACCACATGGGCGTGGCCCAGAAGCTGCCGCAGAACCAGGGGCTCGTCGACCGGGACCTCGCCGTCTTCCTCGCGGAGACCCCGCAGATGGCGGCGTACCGCAACGATCTGTTCTGGGCGCAGGAGTACGCGAAGCACAACCGCGAGATCATGATGGCGCTGACCCAGGACGTGATCCGCCGCGAGTTCAAGAAGGCGAAGGTGACCTTCGACGAGGTCATCTCCTGCCACCACAACTACGTGGCGGAGGAGACGTACGACGGTATGGACCTGCTGGTGACCCGCAAGGGCGCCATCCGGGCGGGCAGCGGCGAGTACGGCATCATCCCGGGCTCGATGGGCACCGGCTCGTACATCGTCCGCGGCCTGGGGAACGCCGCGTCCTTCAACTCGGCCTCGCACGGCGCCGGCCGCCGGATGAGCCGGAACGCCGCGAAGAAGCGCTTCTCGCGGCAGGACCTGGAGGAGCAGACGCGGGGTGTGGAGTGCCGCAAGGACTCCGGGGTGATCGACGAGATCCCCGGCGCCTACAAGCCGATCGAGAAGGTCATGGACCAGCAGCGGGACCTGGTGGAGGTCGTCGCCCACCTCAAGCAGGTGGTGTGCGTGAAGGGCTGACCCGGCGGGACGGATCCGTTCCGGCTGGAGCCTGACGGGTGACGGCTGACGGGTGACGACTGAGGGGTGAGGGCGGCGTGGCGCGCGGTGCGTCACGCCGCCTTGGTGCGGTTGGCGCCGCTGTGCGGTGCGGTGGGGGGGCGGTGGGGGTTCGGGCTCAAGTGGTGCGGTGCACCTTGGTGTTGGAGGCCTGGGCGCGGGGGCGGACCACGAGGAGGTCGACATTGACATGGGCGGGGCGGGTGATGGCCCAGGTGATGGTGTCGGCGACGTCCTCCGCGGTGAGCGGCTGGTCGACGCCTTCGTAGACCTTGGCGGCCTTGTCGGTGTCGCCGCGGAAACGGGTGGTGGCGAACTCCGCGGTCTTGACCATGCCGGGTGCGATCTCGATGACGCGCACCGGCTCGCCGCACAGTTCGAGGCGGAGGGTCTCGGCGATCACGTGGGCGCCGTGCTTGGCGGCGACGTAGCCACCGCCGCCTTCGTAGGTGCCATGGCCCGCGGTGGACGAGAGGACGACGACGGTTCCCTCGCCCGAAGCGGTGAGCGCGGGCAGCAGCGCCTGCGTCATATGGAGCACGCCGAGGACGTTGACCTCGTACATCGCGCGCCAGTCGGCGGGGTCGCCGGTGGCCACCGGTTCGGCCCCGAGGGCACCGCCGGCGTTGTTGACCAGGACGTCGACGGACGGGCGGTGGCCGAGGGCGGCGGTGAAGGCGTCGACGGCGGCGCGGTCGGTGACGTCGAGCGCGTAGGCCTCGGCGTGCGGCAGTTCGGCGGCGAGGGCCTCGATGCGGTCCTTGCGGCGGGCGGTGAGGATGACGTGATAGCCGGCGGCGGCCAGGGCGCGTGCGGTGGCGGCGCCGATGCCGCTGCTGGCTCCGGTGACGACGGCGGTGGGGGCCTCGGCGGTCATGGCTCTCCTCGGTGTGTATCCACGATCACTGCTCGGTGCTGCACTGTGCTGCTCTGTAGCTGATGTGTACTTGCGGTGTCACTGCCGTGCCGGCGCGACGGCCAGCGTACCGATCATGCCCCGGTGGGAGGGGCCGGCGGCTGCCCGCGCGGTGCCAGTGGGTGCCCGTGGGCTGCCCGCGCGGTGCCAGTGGGTGCCCGTGGGGTGCCCGTGCGGTGTCAGTGGGCTGTGAGAGTTTCGGGGGCATGCTGATCGAACGGGCTTATGTGGACCTTCCGGAAGGCGAGGGGACGGCCGAGGACGGCTGGCCCTGGACGGTGCCCTGTGTGCGCCAGCTGGCCGACGAGGGCCTGGTGTTCCGGGCGCCGGTGACGTTCCTGGTGGGGGAGAACGGTTCGGGTAAGTCGACGCTGGCCGAGGCGCTGGCGGAGGGATTCGGGCTGGACTCGTACGGCGGGTCGGCGGGCTACAAGTACGCGAGTCCCCGGGAGGTGTCGCCACTGGGCGCCCGGATGCGGTTCGATCCGACCCGCGAGGGGCGGGCGATGGTGCGGGCACCGCGGGTCCGCCGACGGGGCTTCTTCCTGCGGGCCGAGACGGCGCTGGAGGCGCTGAGCGGCGAGTGCAGGTGGGGGCGGATCTCGCGGGATCCGGACGACATGAGCCATGGTGAGGGCTTTCTGCTGGCCTTCCGGGAGCGGTTCTCCCAGCGGGGGCTGTACGTACTGGACGAGCCGGAGGCGGCGCTGTCGTTCTCCTCCTGTCTTGAACTGATAGGGCTGATGGACGAGTTGGCGAGCAGCGGAGCGCAGGTCATCTGCGCCACGCACTCCCCGCTGCTGACGGCGCTCCCCGGCGCGGAGATCGTGGAGGTCGGTGAGCACGGGATGCGGTCGGTGGAGTGGGCTGAGCTGGGGGTCGTCGACCACTGGCGGCGCTACCTCAACGACCCGCGGGCGTATCTGCGCCATGTCCTGGCGCCGGGATGACGGCCGCGGACGCCGGGCCTATGAGGCGCCCCTCGTCGACGGGCCCGGTAGCCCCCACGGATCCGGGAGTGCCCACGGGCCCGGTAGCCCCCACGGATTCGGGAGCGCCCCTGAGGCCGGTGGCGGGGGTGGAGTGGGCGGAGCCGGTCCAGTGGCGGAGGGCGGTGCGCAGGGCCGCGGCGCGCTCCTCCGGGGCCGTGGCGTCGGTGGCCCAGGCGATATAGCCGTCGGGGCGTACCAGGACGGCGGTACGCCGGTCACCGCGCCAGGCGGCGTGGAGGGTGCGGGCGGTGCGGGCGGTGCGGGCAGTGGCGTCATGGTGCTGCCGGCTGTCGGCGCCGGGATGGGCCGGAGGCTGGGGGAGGCCTGGTTCGCCGTCTGGGGTGATGAGGACGAACGTGCCGTGGCGGAGGAGTTCGTAGAGGCGGCTGCCGTCGGCAAGGTGGATGTCGGGGGCGCGCCGGCCGGCGAGGCGGTGGGCGCCGGGACCGGCCGGGTAGCCGATGCCGAGACCGGAGACCGTGCGGACCGCACGGCGGGACGCCGGCCGTAGGCGGCTGAGGAGCTGGGCGGCGAGGGCGCGGGCAGCGCGGCCGCGTGCGCCGTGCAGCAGGGCGATGCGGAGAATGGCGCCGCTGCTGCGCAGTACCTGCCTGCCGACGGGGTGCCGCTCGGTGTGATAGCTGTCCAGCAGGGTTTCGGGGGCGTGGCCCTGGAGGACGGCCGCCAGTTTCCAGCCGAGGTTGGCGGCGTCCTGGAGGCCGGTGTTCATTCCCTGGCCGCCGGCGGGGGAGTGGACATGGGCGGCGTCGCCGGCGAGGAAGACCCGGCCGACGCGGTAGGCGGGGACCTGGCGCTCGTCGCTGTGGAACCGGGAGACCCAGCGGGCGTCGTGCATGCCGTAGTCGCTGCCGAAGACGAGCCGGACCGCCTCGCGGATCTCGGCGAGGTCGTCGGGTGCGGAGTCGTCGGCCCGGCGGCGGAGGGAGCCGATGACGCGGTACCAGCCGTCGCCGAAGGAGCCGATGAGGGCGAAGGCGTCATCCGTGGCGGCAAGGAGCAAGGGCGACTCGGGTTTCCGGTCCAGCCGGACATCGGCGAGGGCCACGGAGCGGAGCACGGACTTCCCGGGGAAGGGCAGCCCGACGGCCTCGCGCACCGTACTGTGTACGCCGTCGGTACCGACGAGGTAGGTGGCGCGGATGCTGCTGCTCCGCTGCGCTCCGCCTCCGCTCTCCGCAGCGTCACCGGAAGCCGGGCTGTCGCCGGTGGTGCGCATCCGCACCGTCACACCGTCCGCGTCCTGTTCGAGCCCGAGCACCTCGCAGCTGTGACGGAAGGTCACCCCGGCCTCGCGGGCCCGGCGTTCCAGTACCCGCTCGACCTCGTACTGCGGTGTGATCAGCACGAACGGGAAGCGGGTCGGGAGCCGGCTCAGGTCGAGGGAGACGGAGCCGAACATCCGGGGGCGGGTGACCGGATGGCCGCCGTCGACCAGCTCGTCGGCGAGGCCGCGGGCGTCGAGCTGCTCCAGGGTCCGGGCGTGCACGGCCAGGGCGCGGGTGAGGTTGCCGACCGTGCTCGCGCGGCGTTCGAGGAGGGTCACGGCGAGGCCGGCCCGGGCCAGATCCCCGGCGAGCAGCAGCCCGGTGGGGCCGGCGCCGACGACGAGGACATCCGCGTCGTGGGCTGGTGGGGCGGTGTCGTGGTGGGTGGGGTGGTCGGTGCCGTGGGTGGTGCCGGTGGTGCCGTCGGGCGGATGGTTCATGGCATTCATGGCGGCTGCCTCCTCTGGCCGTGCCTCTGCCTCTGTGTCTGCTTCCGTCTCTGTCTTCGCTGTCCTTGCTGTCTCTGCTCAGTCCGTGTCGGTGCGAGTCAGTCCGTGTCGGTGCGAGCCAATATCCACGTGCGTGGTCAACGTGCGTGAGTCAACGCATGTGTGCCAACGCTCGTTGGTCAACGCTTGTTGGCAAGCGTAAGGCGTCGTGCGCTGGCATGTCAACGGTCGTTGGCCTACATTCGTTGGCATGGCAAAGCACGCCCCCCTCGCCGCCGCCGGCACCGGACCGGACCCGCTGCCCGACGCCTCCGACGCTTCCGACGACGCCACGGCCGACGGCGGCACACGCCCCCGCTCCGCCGCCACCCGGGCCGCGATCCTCGCCTCCGCCCGCGACCGCTTCGCCGCCGACGGCTACGACCGCGCCACCATCCGCGCCATCGCCAGGGACGCGGGCATCGACCCGTCGATGGTCATGCGCTACTACGGCAACAAGGCGGGCCTCTTCGCCGCCGCCTCCGAGATCGTGGTGAACGCCCCCGACCTCACCCACGTCCCCCACGACGAGCTCGGCTCCCGCCTCGTACGCCACTTCCTGGAGCGCTGGGAGAGCGACGAGACGATGACCGGCATGCTGCGCGTCGGCGCCACGAACGAGGCGGGTGCGGAGCGGATGCGTGGCGTGTTCGCCGAGCAGGTCGGCCCGATCCTCTCCGCGGTCTGCCCCGTACCGGAGGAGGCGGAGGTCCGTTCCGCGCTGATCGCCTCCCAGATGCTCGGGTTGGCCCTGTGCCGCTACGTCCTGCACATTCCGCCGGCCGTCGCCCTCAGCCATGACGAGGTCATCGCCTGGGTGGCCCCCACCGTCCAGCGCTATCTGACGGCCGAAACGCCCTGAGGTCCACGTCCTACGCCTCGGCCGACGACCGACGACCGACGGCCGGCCCGTCGGCGGAGGCGGCGGACATGGCCTGAAAGTGGCCGTCGCCGCGCCGCCTCGGTGCCTAGGGTGATTCACCACCGACGGACCGCCGGCACCCGCCGGCCCTCACCGATGGGCCGCGGACGAGTGGGAGGGGTACCCCACGGATGGACAGGCACCTCTGCACCCCAGGACCCGAGGCACTGATCGAGCTCTACGGGCTGGTGCCCCTGCCGCGGGAGGGCGGGCGGTTCCGGCAGACCTGGTTGGGGGCGCAGCGCCCCGACGGCCGGCCCGAGGGGACCGCGATACTGATGCTGCTGACCGCGGAGCCGGGCGACTTCTCCGCGCTGCACCGGCTGCCGGCCGATGAGGTCTGGCACTTCTACACCGGCGACCCGCTGAGCCTGTTCCTCCTCCCCGAGGACGGTCCGGCCCGTACGGTCGTGCTCGGCCCGGACGTCCTGGGAGGACAGCAGGTGCAGTTCACGGTGGCCGCCGGTACGTGGATGGCCGCCGAGGTCGCCGGCGGCGGAGCCTGGACGCTCTTCGGCTGCACGATGGCGCCCGGATTCACGTACGAGGATTACGAGCACGGGGACGCCGCCGAACTGGCCGCGCGCTTTCCCCGGGAGGCGGCGCGGATAGCGGAGCTGAGCCGGCCGTGACGGGGATGCGAGCGGCCCGCCCACATGGGGAAGGCGGCCCCTTCACGTCGTGAGCAGGCCGCCGAACCGTTCCCTCAGGGCGCGCCGAACCGTTCCCCCGGGTCGCGCCGGCCCCGGACCCGGCCCCGCTGAACCGTTACGGCCACACCAGGCAGTACGCCTGATGCCCCGCCTCGTGCAGCCGGTGGCTGAAGTCCTGCCACTCGTGCAGCAGCTGGTACACGGTGAAGGCGTCCCGCGGGCCACCGCGGTCGGGGACGGTGGACCAGATGAAGGCCGCCGCGCCGACCGACTCCTCGCCGACCCCGCGCAGGGGGTCGACCACGGTCATCGGGAGTTTGACGACGGCGTAGTCGGGGTGCAGGACGACGAGCTCCAGCGGAGGGACCTTGTGGAGCGGTATGCCCTCTATACCGGTGAGGACCATCGCGGCCATCGTCTCCGGCTTGATCTTGGAGAACATTCCGCCCATACCGAGCTCGTCACCGCCGAGTTCCTCGGGACGCATGGAGATCGGGACGCGGGCCGCGGTCGCACCATTGGGCGCGCCGAAATATTTGTACGTCACCCCCATGCGGCCGCCCCTGATGTCCCCGCCTTTGGTTCCCTCGCGCCGGTGACGGCCGCGCTGGGCGCGCCCGGAACCCCGGTCATCGGTTCCTTCGCCCAGTTCGCCACCGCGATGCATATCTCCACCCGACTACTCGCAGCCCCAGCCGCGCAACCCGATCATCGTCTCAGAGACCTCCCCCGTCGCCAGCGCATGAAACGCCCGGCCGCACGCCCCCGTGCGCCTCTGAGACCATTGCTTGCGTGACTTACTCGTACGTCGCCCCAGTTTCGCAGACGACTGGGGGCTGACGCCCGGTCGAAAGCGAGAGGAAGCAAAAAAGGATCGAGCGGGAACCGTACGGCCCCCCAGGGGGTCCAAGTGGGGATTCCCGCACGTTGTCAGCCGGGCCGTGTCCGTGCGCCGCCGCCCTCCCCGATTATGCAGGTCAGGATCGTCGTGTCTTTTCCTTATGAAGCCCCTGTTTCACAGTCGCTGTTCGAGCGCGCGTCCGTGGTGACGCCGGGCGGCGTCAACTCTCCGGTGCGGGCGTTCCGGGCCGTGGGCGGTACGCCCCGGTTCATGGTGTCCGGTACCGGCCCGTACCTCACCGACGCCGACGGCCGCGAGTATGTCGACCTCGTGTGCTCGTGGGGTCCGATGATCCTCGGCCACGCACACCCCGAGGTGATCGCCGCGGTCCAGGAGGCGGTCGCCCGCGGTACGTCGTTCGGTACGCCCGGCGCGGGCGAGGTCGAGCTGGCCGAGGAGATCGTCGCCCGGGTCGAGCCGGTCGAGCAGGTGCGCCTGGTGTCGTCCGGCACCGAGGCGACGATGTCGGCGATCCGGCTGGCGCGCGGGTTCACCGGCCGGCCGAAGGTGATCAAGTTCGCGGGCTGCTACCACGGGCATGTGGACGCGCTGCTGGCCGCGGCCGGCTCGGGCGTGGCGACCTTCGGCCTGCCCGACACGCCGGGCGTCACGGGCGCGCAGGCCGGCGACACGATCGTGCTGCCCTACAACGACCTGGAGGCGGTGCGGGCCGCCTTCGCCGCGCACCCCGGCGAGATCGCCTGTGTGATCACCGAGGCGTCGCCCGGCAACATGGGCGTGGTGCCGCCGCTGCCCGCCGCCGACGGCCGCCCGGGCTTCAACCAGGGGCTGAAGGACCTGTGCTCCGAGAACGGCGCGCTCTTCATCTCCGACGAGGTGATGACCGGCTTCCGCGTCAGCAAGTCCGGCTGGTACGGAATTGATGGCGTACGTCCCGACCTGATGACCTTCGGGAAGGTGATGGGCGGCGGCTTCCCGGCCGCGGCCTTCGGCGGCCGTGCCGACGTCATGGCGCACCTGGCCCCGGCCGGCCCGGTCTACCAGGCGGGCACCCTGTCCGGGAACCCGATCGCCACCGCGGCCGGTGTCGCGCAGCTGCGACTGCTGGACGACGCCGCGTACGCGAAGGTCGACGCCGTCTCCGCCGAGATCCGGGGCCTGGTCGGCGAGGCCCTGACGAAGGAGGGCGTGGCGCACCGCGTCCAGGCCGCGGGCAACATGTTCACGGTCTTCTTCACCGACGCGGACGTCACGAACTACGACCAGGCCAAGGCGCAGGAGACCTTCCGCTTCACCGCCTTCTTCCACTCGATGCTGGCGCAGGGCGTCTACCTCCCGCCGTCCGCCTTCGAGTCGTGGTTCGTCTCCACCGCGCACGACACCCGGGCCGTCGAGCGGATCGCGGCCGCCCTGCCGGCCGCCGCCCGGGCCGCCGCCGAAGCGACGGAATGAGGAGGGGCGGTATGAGCGGCATGAGCAGCGAAGACATCACCGTCGTCCATCTGATGCGGCACGGCGAGGTGCACAACCCCGAGGGCGTGCTGTACGGGCGCCGGCCGGGCTACCACCTCTCCGATCTGGGCCGGAAGATGGCCGACCGGGTCGCCGAGCACCTCGCCCAGCGCGACATCACCCATGTCGTCGCCTCGCCCCTGGAGCGCGCGCAGGAGACCGCGGCGCCGATCGCGGACGCGCACGGCCTGGCGCTGGCCACCGACGAGCGGCTGATCGAGGCGGCCAACGTCTTCGAGGGGAAGACCTTCGGGGTCGGCGACGGTGCGCTGAAGAAGCCGGGGAACTGGAAGTACCTGACGAATCCGTTCCGGCCGTCATGGGGCGAGCCGTACATCGAGCAGGTCGTACGGATGATGGCGGCGCTCGGCGCGGCCCGGGACGCGGCCCGGGGGCACGAGGCGGTGGCGGTCAGCCACCAGCTGCCGATCTGGATCGTCCGCAGCTTCGCGGAGCGGCGGCGGCTGTGGCACGACCCGCGGAAGCGGCAGTGCACGCTGGCCTCGCTGACGTCGTTCACCTTCCACGGCGACAAGATCGTTTCGGTGGGGTACAGCGAACCGGCGCGCGACCTTGTGCCCTCCCACCTTCTGGCGGGCGCCAAACCCGTCAAGGGAAAGGCCAAGGCTTTCGGGGCCTGACCTCACCTCATATGGCGGAGCGTCAATGAGGCCGCCGACGACGAGCGGAACAACCTGTTCGAGCGAATAGCCCGGAGTCCCGCCGGCCGACATGCCCTCCCCTCGAATGTCCGTTTATATGGATATCGAGTTCGGGTGACCACGGATGGGGACGAGGGCATGGGCGCGATAAGCCGGCGGAACCTGCTGGGGATGGGGGCCGGGGCAGCCGCCGCACTCGGCATAGCCAGCTGCTCCGCGCCCGGCCCGAACGGCGCGGACAAGGTGAGGAACTCCGTCCAGGCCCGCCCCAGGCTCATCGGAGACGGCTCCACCGCGCATTACGGCCCCCAGCCCCACCAGCCGAAAACCCCCGAACGGCTGGAGCCCGGACAGACCCCTCCGCAGTTCGTGGTGTTCTCCTGGGACGGTGCGGGAGAGGCCGGCAACGGCCTCTTCCCCCGTTTCCTCAAGCTCGCCAGGGACCACGGCGCGGCCATGACCTTCTTCCTCACCGGGCTCTACCTCCTCCCCGAATCCCAGCGGCACCGCTACACCCCGCCGAACAACCCGCGCGGCGCCTCCGCCATCGGCTACCTCGGCGACGACCACATCAGGGAGACCCTGACGTACGTCCGCCGGGCCTGGCTCGACGGCCACGAGGTCGGCACCCACTTCAACGGCCACTTCTGCGGCGCCGCCCGCACCTCCGTCACCTACTGGACACCCGGGCAGTGGCGCGCCGAGATCGACCAGGCGATGGAATTCGTCACCCAATGGAAGACCAACACCGGTTTCACCGACCTCGAACCGCTCCCTTTCGACTACCGGAAGGAATTGGTCGGCAGCCGTACGCCCTGTCTGCTCGGCCAGGAAAACCTGCTGCCCACCGCCAGGGAACTCGGCTGGCGCTATGACGCCAGCTCGCCCGGCGGACTTCAGATGTGGCCCAGGAAAAAGCTGGGTGTCTGGGACTATCCGCTCCAGCAGATACCGTTCCCCGGGCACTCCTTCGAGGTGCTCTCGATGGACTACAACATCCTCGCCAATCAGTCGAAGAACTCCACGAAAGCCCCGCCGGCCCACTATCCCGGCTGGCGCCGGCAGGCCACCGACGCCTATATATCCGGATTCCGCCGCGCCTACGAGACCAACCGCGCACCATTCTTCATCGGCAACCACTTCGAGCAGTGGAACGGCGGTATCTATATGGACGCCGTCGAGGACGCCCTCAAGCACATCGCCCACGAGCGGAACCGGGACGTCCGGCTGGTGTCCTTCCGGCAGCTCACCGACTGGCTGGACGCCCAGGACCCCGAGGTGCTGTACAAGCTCCAGCGCATACCCGTCGGCGAACGCCCCGGCGAGGGCTGGAAGGCGTACCTCTCGGCGGCCTGACGCGCCCGCCCCGGCGCACCGGGCGGCCTCCCCGACACGCCGCAGCGCCCGCCTCACCCGCCTGACCTGCCCCTCGGCCCCGGCCTCGGCCACGCCAGGGGGGCGTGGAAGATCCGCGAAAGCCCCATGCGAAACTTTTCACATGAGTGCTGACCGCAGTGCTGATCGCAGTGCTGACCGCGCCGCCCGCCGAACGCGCCGCCGCCGTCTGGCCCTGCTCGCCGCAGGGGCCGCGGCCGCCTCGCTGACGCTCAGCGCCTGCGGCGACGGCGCCTCCGGCGGCTCCGCCCAGACCAGGTTCGTCCAGGGCAAGAACGGCATCGACACCGTCAAGCCCGCCGACCGGCAGGACGCACCCCACCTGTCCGGCGAGACCACCCGCGGCGAGAAGCTGGACCTCGCCGACTACCGGGGCAAGATCATCATCGTCAATGTCTGGGGATCCTGGTGCGACCCCTGCATCGCCGAGGCGCCCAACTTCGCCAAGGTCGCGCGCGAGACCAAGAGCAAGGGCGTCCAGTTCATCGGGATCAACACCCGGGACGCCGAGAAGGCACAGGCCGTCGGCTTCGAGGACGACCACAAGGTGCCCTACCCGAGCCTCTACGACCCCACCGGCGGCCGCCAGATCCTGCGCTTCCCCAAGGGCAGCCTCAACCCGCAGGCCATCCCGTCCACGATCGCCATCGACCGGCACGGCAAGATCGCCGCCCGCTCCCTCGGTCCGCTCACCGAGGACGAGCTGCGCGAGATGGTCGACCCGCTGATCGCAGAGAAGTGACGCCGTGATCCAGCTCGCCGTCGCGGGAAACCAGACCATCCTCAACGGCACCCTGCTCGCAGCCGTCCCCCTCTCGCTGCTGGCCGGGCTCGTCTCGTTCTTCTCCCCCTGCGTCCTCCCGCTGGTCCCCGGCTACATGTCGTACGTCACCGGCGTCACCGGCACCGACCTCGCCCAGGCCCGCCGCGGCCGGATGCTGGCCGGCGCCACCCTCTTCATCCTCGGATTCACCGCCGTCTTCGTCTCCGGCGGCGCGCTCTTCGGGTTCTTCGGCCGCACCCTGCAGGAGTACAAGGACGTCATCTCGCGCGTCCTCGGGCTCCTGATGATCCTCCTCGGACTGGCCTTCGCCGGCGTCCTGCGCCGCTTCGGCCAGCGCGAGCTGCGCTTCCACAAGCGGCCCGCGATGGGACTGGCCGGCGCGCCGGTGCTCGGGCTGCTCTTCGGCCTCGGCTGGACCCCGTGCCTGGGCCCCACCTACGCCGCCGTCAACGCCCTCGCCTTCCAGGACGCCAGCGCCGGCCGCGGGGCCCTGCTCACCGTGGCGTACTGCCTGGGCCTGGGCCTGCCGTTCATCGCCGTCGCCCTCGCCTTCCGCCGGATGCTCGGCGCGTTCGGCTGGGTCAAACGGCACTACGTATGGGTCATGCGGGCCGGCGGCGGCATGATGGTCGCGCTCGGCATCCTCCTCGTCACCGGCGTCTGGGACAGCCTCATGTCCGAGCTGCAGAGCTGGACGCAAAGCATCACCGTTGGGATCTGACTGATGTCCACCACGACCGACAGCCCCCGCGACCCGGACAGCAGCGACGCCTCGGACACCGGCGCCCCGGCCGGCAGTAGTGCCTCGGACGCCGGCGCCGCGGAGGCCGGCGGTGCCGCGGAGACCACCGGCGCCGCGGGCAGCGACCTCGGCGCGGCCGGATCCCAGCTCTCCACCGCGCCCAGGGAAGACATCTCGCTCCCCTCGCTCGGCCCGGTCGGCTGGGTGCGCTGGTTCTGGCGGCAGCTCACCTCCATGCGCGTCGCGCTGCTGCTGCTCTTCCTGCTGTCGATCGGCGCCATCCCCGGCTCGCTCATCCCCCAGACCAGCATCGACCCCGTCAAGGTCGAGGAGTTCAAGGCCGACCACGAAACCCTGGGCGCGCTCTACGACAAGCTGGGGATGTTCCACGTCTACAGCTCGGTGTGGTTCTCGGCGGTCTACCTGCTGCTGTTCATCTCCCTCATCGGCTGCATCGTGCCGCGCACCTGGCAGTTCGTCGGACAGCTCCGCCGCCGCCCGCCGGCCGCCCCGCGCCGGCTCACCCGGCTCCCCGCCTACACCACCTGGCGCACCGACGCCGCCCCCGACGACGTCCTCGCCGCCGCCGAGCGGATGCTGAAGAAGCGCCGCTTCCGCGCCCACCGGGCCGGCACCGCGGTCGCCGCCGAGAAGGGCTACCTGCGCGAGGTCGGCAACCTGGTCTTCCACCTCGCGCTGATCGTGATGCTGGTCGCGTTCGCCGTCGGCAGCCTGTGGAAGTCCGAAGGCGGCAAGCTGATCACCGAAGGCGACGGCTTCGCCAACAGCCTCACCCAGTACGACGACTTCACGTCCGGTGCCTTCTTCGACACCGACACCATGGAGCCCTTCGGCTTCACCCTCCACAAATTCACCGCCACCTACGAGCGCACCGGCCCCCAGAAGGGCACCCCGCGTGTCTTCCGCGCCGACATCTCGTACTTCTCCGGGGCGGACGGCAAGGAGCACCGGACCTCGATCGAGGTGAACACCCCCCTCGACATCGCCGGCTCCAAGGTCTACCTGCTCTCGCACGGCTACGCGCCGCAGGTCACCGTCAAGGACGGCCGCGGCAAGACCGTCTACCAGGGCGCGGTGCCCTTCCTCCCGCAGGACAGCAAGAACTTCACCTCGACCGGCGTGGTCAAGGTGCCCGGCGCCCGGACCAAGGACGGCAAGCCCAACCAGCTCGGCTTCCAGGGCTTCTTCATCCCGACGTACGGCGGCAAGGGCTCCGGGTCGATGTTCTCCCAGTTCCCGGCGCTGGATAACCCCCGCCTCGTGCTGACCGCCTACCACGGCGACCTGGGCCTCGGCTCCGGACTGCCGCAGAACGTCTACCAGCTGAAGATGAAGGGCCTCAAGCAGTACCAGGCCGACGGCCGGGCGGTCGCCCAGATGATGCGGGCCGGTGAGACGATGCAGCTGCCGGGCGGCGACGGCAGCATCACCTTCGACGGCGTCACGCCCTGGGCCAGCTTCAAGATCAGCCACCAGCCCGGCAACGGCCTCGCGCTGACCGGCGCGGTCGCCGCCCTGCTCGGCGTGGCCGGCTCGCTGTTCATCCAGCGGCGCCGGGTCTGGGTCCGGGCCGAGACGGGCGCCGACGGCGTCACCGTCGTCGAGATGGCCGGCCTCGGCCGCAGCGAGGCCCCGAGACTGCCCGAGGAACTCGCGGACCTCGCGGGGGCTCTGGCGCCCGCCGCGCCGGTCGCGCCGGTCGCCGACTCCGATCCGGACCTGGGCACGGGCACAGAGGCCGAAGCCGACACCGGCCCCCTCCCGGCCAAGAACCCCGCGGAGCCCACCGACTCTGACGGTCCTGCTGACCCCTCCGAAGGAGCGCGCGCGTGAACATCGCTGCCGCAGCCAACGAGACACTGGCGCACAACAGCAATCTGCTGGTCTACTCCGCGATGGCGGTCTATACGCTCGCCTTCCTCGCGCACATGGCCGAGTGGGTGTTCGGCAGCCGCAGCAAGGTCGGCCGCACCGCCGCCGCCCTCACCGCGCACGCCAACGCACCGGCGGCCGTCACCGTCCGGTCGACCCAGCAGGGCGGCGGCACGGCCGTACTGGAACGCCCCCAGGTCATCACCAAGACCGCCGCCGGCAGCCGCGACGTCCCCGACGGCCCCGGCGCCGCCGGCGGCACGGAGAAGGGCGACCTCTACGGCCGGATCGCCATCTCCCTGACCGTCCTGGCCTGGGCGCTGCACGTCGGCGGCGTCCTCACCCGCGCCCTGTCCGTACAGCGTGCCCCCTGGGGCAACATGTACGAGTTCTCCACCACCTTCGCCGCCGTCGCGGTCGGCGCCTACCTGCTGCTGCTCACCCTCAAGAAGAACATCCGCTGGCTCGGCCTGCCCCTGGTCACCACCGTCCTGCTCGACCTGGGCCTGGCCGTCTCCGTCCTCTACACCGCCAGCGACCAGCTCGTCCCCGCCCTGCACTCCTACTGGCTGTGGATCCACGTCAGCTGCGCCATCATCTCCGGCGCGGTGCTCTACATGGGCGCGGTCGCCACCGTGCTGTTCCTCTTCCGCGACCGCTACGAGGCCAAGCTCGCCGACCCGGCCGGCAAGCAGCCCGGCGCCTTCGCCCGCTCCGTCCTGGAGCGGCTGCCCTCCGCCGCCTCCCTGGACAAGTTCGCCTACCGCATCAACGCCACCGTCTTCCCGCTGTGGACGTTCACCATCATCGCGGGCGCCATCTGGGCCGAGGCCGCCTGGGGCCGCTACTGGGGCTGGGACCCCAAGGAGGTCTGGACCTTCATCACCTGGGTCGCCTACGCCTGCTACCTGCACGCCCGCGCCACCGTTGGCTGGAAGGGCCGCAAGGCCGCCTGGCTGGGCCTGATCGCCTTCGGCTGCTACCTGTTCAACTACTACGGCGTGAACATCTTCGTGCAGGGCCTGCACTCCTACGCCGGGGTCTAGACGCGTCCAGTACGCCGGGGCTCGTAAGCCAGGGCTCGTCTGCCGGGCCTGCCTCCCCACGTTGTCGCCTCTCCCGCCCCATCCCCACGACGGGAGAGGCGACGCGTGCGTGCGGCGACGACGTGCGTGCGGCGACGCCGCGCGGAAGAGCCAGTTGCCGTCCGGAAGAGCCAGTTGCCGTCCGGAAGCTAGTTGTCGTCGCGGCTCTCCGGAGCCTCGCCCCGCTTGCGCCGCAACTCCTCCTC
Organism: Streptomyces sp. NBRC 110611; assembly: GCF_001590865.1. Taxonomy (GTDB): domain Bacteria; phylum Actinomycetota; class Actinomycetes; order Streptomycetales; family Streptomycetaceae; genus Streptomyces. The sequence goes on along the minus strand of NZ_BBUY01000005.1, from coordinate 377,764 downwards.
GCGCCGCCGCAGATCCGCCTCCCAGTCCTTCAGCAGCGCCTCGTCCTTCTTGTTCTCTTCCTTCTTGCTCTCCTCCGCGAGAGACCTGAGGAACTCGGGGTTGTCGTCCGGGGCGACCCATCCCCGCGCTCCCGGCTTCGCCCGAGCAGGGGAGCCGCCGTCCGCCCCGCGCTGCTTGCCCGCCACCAACCAGGCGACCGGGCCGATCAGCACCTCACCGAAGAGCAGGACGATGATCACCCACACCGCCTTGGGCAGGCCACGCACCTGCGACTCAGGGGTGTTGACGCAGTCGATGAACGCGTAGATCCACAGCGCCAGGACCAAGAGGAACGGCAGATACCTGAGCATTGCGGAACGAGCCCCCTGCGTACGGCGGCGGGCCCTCGACGGGGCCCGGTGACCCGTCCAGGGTAGTCCGTACCCGATACTGGAGCGCATGGCTTACGACGACCTCCGCTCGTTCCTGCGCGCCCTTGAGCGGGACGGCGACCTCAAGCGCATCAAGGCCGAGGTCGACCCGTACCTCGAAGTCGGCGAGATCGTGGACCGGGTGCAGAAGTCCGGCGGGCCGGCGCTGCTCTTCGAGAACGTCAAGGGCTCGGCGATGCCGCTCGCCATGAACGTCTACGGCACCGACCGCCGCCTCCTCAAGGCACTCGGCCTGGAGTCGTACGACGAGATCAGCACCAGGATCGGCGGGCTGCTGAAGCCCGAACTGCCGCATGGGTTCGTCGGGATCCGCGAGGCGTTCGGCAAGCTCGCGGGCATGACGCACGTCCCGCCGAAGAAGGTGAAGGGCGAGAACGCGCCCGTCCAGGAGGTCGTCCTCCAGGGCGACGAGGTCGATCTGGAGAAGCTGCCGGCCCTGTTCACCTGGCCCAAGGACGGCGGCTCCTTCTTCAACCTGGGGCTGACGCACACCAAGCACCCGGAGACCGGCGTACGCAACCTGGGTCTGTACCGCCTGCAGCGCCACGACAAGCGCACCATCGGCATGCACTGGCAGATCCACAAGGACAGCCGCAACCACTACCAGGTCGCCGCCCGGCGCGGGGAGAAGCTGCCGGTCGCCATCGCCTTCGGCTGCCCGCCGGCGGTCACCTACGCCTCGACCGCCCCGCTGCCCGGCGACATCGACGAGTACCTCTTCGCGGGCTTCCTCCAGGGCAAGCGGATCGAGATGGTCGACTGCAAGACCGTCCCGCTCCAGGTCCCGGCGAACGCCGAGGTCGTCATCGAAGGCTGGCTGGAACCCGGCGAGATGCTCCCCGAAGGCCCCTTCGGCGACCACACCGGCTTCTACACGCCCCAGGAGCCGTTCCCCGCGCTGAAGATCGACTGCGTCACGATGCGCAAACGGCCGTTGCTCCAGTCGATCGTGGTCGGCCGCCCGCCGACCGAGGACGGCCCGCTGGGCCGGGCCACGGAGCGGTTCTTCCTCCCCCTCCTCAAGATCATCGTCCCGGACATCGTGGACTACCACCTCCCCGAGTCCGGCGGCTTCCACAACTGCGCGATCGTCTCGATCGACAAGAAGTACCCCAAACACGCCCAGAAGGTGATGCACGCCATCTGGGGCGCGCACATGATGTCGCTGACCAAGCTCATCGTGGTGGTGGACGCGGACTGCGACGTCCACAACCTCCACGAGGTCTCCTGGCGGGCGCTCGGCAACACCGACTACGCCCGCGACCTGACCGTCGTCGAAGGCCCCGTCGACCACCTCGACCACGCCTCCTACCAGCAGTTCTGGGGCGGCAAGGCGGGCATCGACGCCACGAAGAAGTGGCCCGAGGAGGGCTACACCAGAGACGGCGGCTGGCCGGACATGGTCGAGTCCGACCCGCGAACGGCGGCCCTGGTGGACCGCCGCTGGAAGGAGTACGGCCTCTCATGACCAGCGCCTCCGCAGCCATCCCGCAGCCGGGCCGCACCAAGGCGTTCCTGCGCCTGGTGATGATCGAACACTCGGTCTTCGCGCTGCCCTTCGCCTACATCGCCTCCCTGACCGCGATGTACGAGTGGGACAAGAGCATCCACTGGGGCCGCCTGCTCCTCGTCACCGTCTGCATGGTGGGCCTGCGCACCTTCGCCATGGCCGCGAACCGCATCATCGACCGCGAGATCGACGCCCGTAACCCGCGCACCGCGCACCGCGAACTGGTCACCGGCGCGGTGTCGGTGAAGTCGGCCTGGACCGGCGCCCTCATCGCGCTCGTCGTCTTCCTCGGCGCGGCGGCCCTGCTGAACCCGCTCTGCCTGGCGCTCGCGCCGCTCGCCGTGGTGCCGATGGTGGTCTACCCGTACGGCAAGCGGTTCACGAACTTCCCGCAGGCGATCCTCGGCCTCGCCCAGGCGATCGGCCCGGTCGGCGCCTGGCTCGCGATCAGCGGATCCTGGTCCTGGCAGGCGGTGATCCTCGGCCTCGCGGTCGGCATCTGGATCGGCGGCTTCGACCTGATCTATGCCTGCCAGGACGTGGAGACCGACCGCGAGATCGGCGTGCGGTCCGTCCCCGCCCGGTTCGGCATTCCGGCCGCGATCTGGGGGGCGCGCGGCTGCCACCTCGTCACGACGGCCCTGTTCGTCTGGTACGCGCTGGCGACCGGTGCCGGCGCGTTCTTCTGGCTGGGCCTGGTGATCGTGGTGGCCGCGTTCCTGTACGAGCACACGATCGTCAAGCCGCACGACCTCACCCGCGTCAACCGCGCCTTCTTCCAGGTCAACGGGTTCATCGGCATCGCGCTCTTCGTCTGCGCACTGCTGGATCTGCTGGTGCGGGGGCTGACGGTCTGACCTTTCGCGGGCCGCGCTTCCGTACTGGCCTCCCGCCTCTGTACTGCCTTCCTGCCTCTGTGCCGCCTTCCTTATTTACGGCAACGATTACGGAGAGCGATTAATTCCGTAGCGTAGTGGCTTGTTTGCTTTGGGTTAGGAGATGGGGCGGATGGTGGGGGCGGGCGGGGTGGTGCGGGGGCGTGCGCGGAGGAGGAAGGCGGCCAGTACGCCGCCGATCAGGCCGAAGAGGTGGCCCTGCCAGCTGATGCCGCTGTCCGTGGGCAGCGCGCCCCACAGGATCGATCCGTAGAGGGCCCCGACGGCCAGGCCGATGCCGATGTCGAGCAGCTTGCGTTCGATGAAGCCGCGTATCAGGAGGTAGCCGAAGAGGCCGAAGACGACACCGGAGGCGCCCGCGGTGTTGCTGTCCGGCGGGGCGGTCAGCCATACGCCCAGGCCGCTGGTGAGGGTGATCACCAGGGCGACGGCGAGGAAGCGGCGCACGCCGGTCCGCAGTGCGGCGAGGAAGCCGAGCACCAGCAACGGCACGGTATTGGCGGCCAGATGACCGAAGCCGAAGTGCATGAACGCGGCGGGCACGACATCGACCAGCTCGTCGGGGTCGCGCGGCTGTATGCCGAAGGTGTCCAGCGCGCCCCCGGTGACGAAGTCGACGCCCTCCAGCAGCCAGAGCAGCGCCACCCAGCCCAGCATCAGGAAGATCGCGGGCCCGGCCCGTCCCGCCCGTACCGCCCTCGCTCGGCCTGTCGGCTTCCCTGCCGCGGCCCAGCCCGTCGTCCGTGCTGCCATCTCCGGTCGTCCCTTCTCGTCCCCCGGCGGGGTCCCGGCTTCGTCCCCCCGGCTTAGTCCCCGGATTCGTCCCGGTCGTGTCCCCGGGCTTGTCCCCATGCCCTCGGGCTCGTCCCCGAGTCCCCGCGCTGGGGTGGGCCCCCTCGGCTGTCCTCGGCGGGGCGTCCCCCGTCCAGGCGTGGCGAGGGGCGCATCGTAAGAACGGACGTGAGGGGCTCGGTGGTTCCGCCGGATAGGCTCGATGCGTGGAGCCGCGGCACAACAGCACTAGCAACGACACCGACAACAACAGCAGCCACGCCGGCAACGTCGGGAATGCCGGCACCGGCAAGAGCAACGCCGCTGGTGCCGGCGAGGCACTCGCCGGCGCGCCGGACGGCGGCGCCGGCCCCCGCCGTCCCTGGGTGGTGGGGATCTCCGGCGCGTCCGGGACGCCGTACGCGGCTTCCGTCGTGCGCGGGCTGCTCGCCGCCGGCGAGGCGGTGGACCTGATCGTCAGCCGGGCGTCGCGGCTGACGCTGCTGGACGAGACCGGGATCGCCTTCCGGGATGCGCACTGGCGTACCGACCTGCGGGAGTGGCTGGCGCGTGGGGCGGACGGCAAGCCGGCCACGTTCCCGGTGCCGGAGACGGATCTGGCGCGGGTGCGCTACTGGCCGGCCGGGGATCTGGCGGCCGGGCCCTCGTCGGGTTCGTATCCGGTGAAGGGGATGCTGATCGTCCCGGCGAGCACGGCGTGCGTGGCCGGAGTGGCGCTCGGGCTGTCGAAGGACCTGCTGCAGCGGGTGGCGAGCGTGACGCTCAAGGAGCGGCGGCGGCTGGTGGTGGCGGTGCGTGAGACGCCGTTGAACGGGCCGACGCTGAAGCATCTGGTCGCGCTGGACGAGGCGGGCGCTGTGGTGCTGCCCGCCTCGCCGGCGTTCTACGCGGGGGCGACGCACATCCAGGATCTGGTGGACTTCGTCGCGGGCCGGGTGCTCGATGCGGCCGAGGTGCCGCACGGGTTGTACCGGCGCTGGGAGGGGGAGCTTCGGGGTGGCTCCAAGGGAGAGAAGGAGGCCCCGGACGTTTCTTAAGTCTTAGCTCGCAACTCGTGGCTCGTGGCTGTTCGTGACAGCTCGCAGCTCGTGGCTGTTCGCTGCTCTTGGCTCGTAGCTCTTCGAGGGCTCAGCGCTCAGCGCTTCTTGGCCGTGGTGGCGCGGCCGAAGCGGCGCCGGGACTGCGGCTGGGCGAGCTTGTGGGCACGTGAACGATTGGCCTGGTCCTGCAGCTCGCGCATGCGGGCGTAGGCCATCTCGATCGAGTACACGGTGACTACTCCTGTGGGATCTTCTTTGATCGCTGGAAAGAATCGCAGGGCCTAGGCCCTGTATGCCTTAGATTCTACATGCAAAACTCGAAAATGCGTAAAGATTGGAAGGCTTGAGGGCATGGACGCGGTGGATAGGCAGCTCATCCAGGCACTTCGCGAGAACGGCCGCGCCTCGTACGCGGAGCTCGGCCGGCTCGTGGGCCTTTCCGGGCCCAGCGTCACGGACCGGATCAACCGCCTCGAAGCGGCCGGAGTGATCACCGGCTACCGCGCGACGGTCGACGCCGCCTCGCTCGGCCTCGGCGTCACCGCACTGGTCGGCATCTCGCTCTCGGACGCGGCCGACCACGAGGACGTCGCCCGTCGGCTGCGCGACCTCGCCGAGATCGAGGACTGCTGGTTCATCGCCGGCGACGACTCGTACATGCTCAAGGTGCGGGTGGGCGACGTGGACGGCCTGGAGCGCACCATCCGGCGGCTCTCCGGCACCAAGGGCGTCTCCCGTACGCGTACCACCATCGTGCTCTCCACCAAGTGGGAGAATCGCGTCGGTGAGCTGCCCGACGAGGTCGCGTAGGCACCTCCGGACCGCGGCGGGCGGTGCGCGTCGCGTGCGTCGTATGTGTCGTGCGCGTCGTGCGTGTCGTGTGCGTCGTCACGGGGCGCCGCCCGCCGCGCCAGGGTGCCCCGTCCGCTGTCACAGCGGGGGAGTAGGCTCGGCGGAGCTCGTTTTGCGCATCGGAACGGCGAGCGGTACGGCGTGACAACACGGCTGACAGCACGGCTGAAAGCGCGGTCGGCGCGGCTCCACGGGGCCCGCCCGGCCGAAGCGGCGGCCAGAGACAGACGGCCAGAGACAGACGGCCAGAGAGATATACGCCTGGCGACCGGGCGGCGGAGACTGGGAGGCGACCGGATGGCTGCGTCGATGGATGCGGGCCTCAAGCGCGAGCTGGAGGCGAAGGTCCACGCCGGGGAGCGGCTGACCCGCGAGGACGGCATCGCCCTCTACGAGTCCGACGACCTGGCATGGCTCGGCGGCCTCGCCCATGAGGTGCGCACCCGCAAGAACGGCGACGTCGTCCACTTCAACGTCAACCGCCACCTCAACATGACCAATGTGTGCACCGCGTCGTGCGCCTACTGCTCGTTCCAGCGCAAGCCGGGCGAGAAGGACGCGTACACCATGCGCATCGAGGAGGCCGTCCGTCTCGCCAAGGCCATGGAGAGCGACAACCTCACCGAGCTGCACATCGTCAACGGGCTCCACCCCACGCTGCCCTGGCGCTACTACCCCCGGTCGCTGAAGGCCCTCAAGGAGGCGCTGCCGAACGTCTCCCTGAAGGCGTTCACCGCCACCGAGATCCAGCACTTCGAGAAGATCTCGGGACTGTCCGCCTCCGAGATCCTCGACGAGCTGATCGACGCCGGTCTCGAGTCGCTGACCGGCGGCGGCGCGGAGATCTTCGACTGGGAGGTCCGCCAGCACATCGTCGATCACGACACCCACTGGGAGGACTGGTCGCGCATCCACCGCCTCGCCCACGAGAAGGGCCTCAAGGGCCCGTGCACGATGCTGTACGGGCACATCGAGGAGCCCCGCCACCGCGTCGACCACATCCTGCGGCTGCGCGAACTCCAGGACGAGACCGGCGGCTTCCACGTCTTCATCCCGCTGCGCTACCAGCACGACTTCGTGGACATGAAGGACGGCAAGGTCCGCAACCGCCTCCAGGCGCGTACGAGCATGGCCACCGGCGCCGAGGCGCTGAAGGTCTTCGCGGTCTCCCGCCTCCTCTTCGACAACGTTCCGCACGTCAAGTGCTTCTGGGTGATGCACGGTGTGCAGACCGCCCAGCTCGCGCTGCAGCACGGCGCGGACGACATGGACGGCTCGGTCGTCGAGTACAAGATCACGCATGACGCGGACAACTTCGGTACGCCGAACAAGCTCAACCGTGAGGACCTGCTGGAGCTGATTCGCGACGCCGGCTTCCGCCCGGTCGAGCGCAACACCCGGTACGAGGTCATCCGCGAGTACCCGGGCCCGGATGCCGAGCGCCGCGAATCGCCGCAGCCGATGCGCGTCTGAGCCGGTTCCGGGCTGGTCCCCGGGCCGGTCCTGAGCCGGTCCCCGAGCCTGTCGGTCCGGGCGCGTCCGGGGCCCGGAAGAACGCCCCGGGTGCTGTGCTTGACTGGAAGGCGACCCTTTCGGTTGCCGTTGAGAAAAAGGTCCCCGCCGTGAGCAGCCACAAGTTCGCCACACTCCGCTACACCGCCCTTCGCATCGGCCTGTTCATCGCCTGCTTCGCGGTGGTGTGGGTGCTGGCCTACTTCCACGTCATTCCGCTCGGGGTGGGCGCGTCCAACACCATCTGGATGCTGTTGCTCGCCATCGTGATCTCCGCCCCGCTCAGCTTTGTGCTGCTGCGCAAGCAGCGGGACGCGATGTCCGAGCAGATCGTCGCCAAGGTCGACCGCCAGCGTGCCCGGATCAGCGCCAACGCGAGCCAGGAGGACGGGCTGTAACCGGCGGGCCGTAGGACGGGCTGCAGGAGGACAGGTTGTAAGACGCGTCACAGCCACCGCACACCTCGCAGCACACCGCACAGCACACTTCGCAGGCGCCCGGCGCCGTGGACAGATCTCCACGGCGCCGGGCGCTTGTTGCGTTGTAAGGGCGGGCGTTGGGGCTCTGCATTTCCGCCGCTCCCCTCCCCGTATCGCCTTCCGTCTCCCCCGTCTCTCCCGGGCCCCGTCGCAGATCCCAAAGATTTTCTTTGGGATCCTCAAAGTTCAAGTGTTAACGTGCTTGTCATGAAGACCGCAGCCGCGCCCCCGTCCCCCATGAGCGTTCCGCTCGTGGCGCGCCTGCATGTCGATCTTTGCCGCTGTATGTCCGCGGCCTGTCGCCGCCGCTGACCGACCTCACGCAGTGGCCGGAGATCCTGTCTGAAGTACGGACCTCCTGGCGCTCAACCACGCCGTTTCCCGACGTCTTCCCCGTTCCCGGAGTGTGTCCGTTGTCCACGTCTGCCGAGACCGCCGAGTCCGCCCAGACCCCGCGAGCCCCTCAGGCCGCCAACGCCCCCAAGGCCCCCAAGTCCTCCCGAATACCCAGGTTCCCGTTCTGGGCCCAGATCCTCGCCGGTCTCGTACTGGGCGTGGTGCTGGGCGGGATCGCCAAGAGCGGCGACGTCAGCTGGCTCACCACCACGCTGCAGCACATCGGCGATCTCTTCGTCCAGCTGCTGAAGCTGGCCGTGGCCCCGCTGGTGTTCTTCGCGATCCTGGTGTCGATCACCAACCTGCGGCAGGTCAACAACGCCGCCCGGCTCGCCACCCGCACGCTGCTGTGGTTCATGACCACCTCGCTGATCGCCGTCGCGATCGGCCTGGCGATCGGCCTGCTCACCAACCCCGGCGCGGGCACCGGCCTGACTCCCAAGGACGGCAAGCTCCCCGCCCACACCGGCTCCTGGATCGACTTCCTCACCGGCATCGTCCCCAGCGACGTGATCACACCGTTCACCGAGCTGAACGTCCTGCAGATCGTCTTCATGGCGGCCGTCGCCGGTATCGCCGCTCTGCAGCTCGGTGACAAGGCCGAGCCGGTCCTCAAGATCAGCCGCTCGGCTCTCGAGCTGCTGCAGAAGGCGCTGTGGTGGGTCATCCGCCTCGCCCCGATCGGCACCGTCGGCCTCATCGGCCACGCCATCGCGACGTACGGCTGGAACCTGATCGGCAAGTACGCGACCTTCACCGTCGACATCTACGTCGGCTGCGCGCTGGTGATGTTCGGCGTCTACCCGCTGCTGCTGTCGGCCGTCGGCAAGGTCAGCCCGCTGAAGTTCTTCCAGGGCGCCTGGCCCGCCATCCAGCTGGCGTTCGTCTCCCGCTCGTCGGTCGGCACCATGCCGGTCACCCAGCAGGTAACCGAACGGCTGGGCGTACCGCGCGAATACGCCTCCTTCGCCGTGCCGTTCGGCTCGACGACCAAGATGGACGGCTGCGCCTCGATCTACCCGGCGATCGCGGCGATCTTCATCGCCCAGATCTTCGACGTTCCCCTCAGCATCGCCGACTACGTGCTGATCGCGTTCGTCTCGGTGATCGGCTCGGCCGCCACCGCCGGCCTGACCGGCGCAACGGTCACGCTGACGCTGACCCTGTCCACCCTGGGCCTGCCCCTGGAGGGCGTCGGTCTGCTGATGGCCATCGACCCGATCGTGGACATGATGCGGACGGCCACGAATGTCGCCGGCCAGTCGGTGATCCCGATCCTGGTCTCCGCCAAGGAGAACATCCTGGACCGCGAGGCGTACGCCCACGCCGCCGGCATCGGCGGCACCAGCAGCGACACCGGCACCGGCAGTGGCACTGGCGCCAGCAGTGGCAGTGACGCGTCCGACGAGCCGGCGCCCGCGCCCGTCCCCGCCGCGGCCACCGCGAGCTGATCCCCGGCGTCCGCCGCACGGCGCCCCCACAGCCACTGCACACCGGCTGTGGGGGCGCCGTCGTATGCACCGCGCGCCGAGGCGGGTCAGTGGGCCGCGGCCGTATGCGCCAGGATGGCGTCGGCCAGTGGCCCCAGTACCGCCGCCGGCAGCGCGTGCCCCATCCCCGGGATTTCGACGACGGACGCGCCGTTCACGCACTGCGCGAGGTGCTGGGGGTGCGGCGGCGGGAACACCGGCTCCGCGGGCGCCGAGATCACCAGCGTCGGAACCTCGTTCCGCGCGAGCTGCTCGGTCCGGAGCAGGCCGCCGGCGTCCGCACGGGCGAATGCGGTGCTCGTCCGGTAGTGCCCCGTGTGCTCGATGATCCGTTGCTCCAGCGTGCGGAAGTACGTGTCATCGAAGGGGAGGTGGTCACCGGCGAGTACCCGCCAGTGTTCGACCCGCCGCTCCACCTCCGCCGCCCGGCCGTGGTCCTCGACCGGGCGGGCCCACATCTCCAGGACCTCGGGCGCGATACCAGGGAGTTCGTCGACCGGGACGGTGCTGCCGTCCGGGCGGGTGTAGGGGGTGGCGCTGAGGGCGTTGGTGCCCATGAGGGTGGCGCTGATCAGCCGGTCGGGGTGGTCGGCGAGCGCCATCTGGGCCAGCATGCCGCCCAATGACAAGCCGACGAGATGCGCCCGTTCGACACCCAGTCCGTCCAGGACCGCGATCACGTCCTCGGCGAGATCCGCGATCCGGTAGGGGTGCTCCTCGAACGCCCACGTGGAGCGGCCGGTGTCGCGGTGGTCGTATCGGATGACCCGGTGGTGCGCGGCCAGCGCGTCGACCAGTGGCTCCGGCCATCCGACGCCGGACGCCTGGGCGCCCATGATGAGCAGCAGCGGAGGTGCGTCGGCAGCCCCGCGCTGTTCGGTCCACAGGCGGATGCCGGGGGCGGCGTCAAGGAACTGCTGCACGAATCTGTCCTCCGATGGGCGAGCGGGTGCAGCCCCGTCTGGGGCTGGGGCTGCGCCTGCGTCTGGGGCTGCATCTGCAACTGCGTCTGTGCTTGCGCCTGGGCCTCCCCAGGCGATGCGAGACGTATCGTCTCGCCAGAGAGGGGATCATGTCAAACAGTGAAAGCCGCGAGGGGCGGGGGCGAAGATCGTAAACTTACTCGGCGGTAAAGGGGCGGGGATGAAGGGCTATTCAGGGTGGAAGCTGTGAAGAGCAAGCGGGTACCGCGCGCCGTCCGGGAGCAGCAGATGCTCGACGCCGCAGTGCTGACGTTCGCCCGGCGCGGTTACCGGGCGGCCTCGATGGATGAGATCGCCGAGGTGGCCGGGGTCTCCAAGCCGCTGGTCTACCTCTACCTGCATTCGAAAGAAGAACTCTTCAGCGCGGTGATCCGACGGGAGCGGGCGGCGCTGGTGGCGGCCGTGACGGCCGCCGTCGAGCCGGGGGAGGCGGCCGACTGTCAGTTGTGGAGCGGCCTGCAGGCCTTCTTCGCGCACACCGCGCGGAACCCGGACGGCTGGGCCGTACTCCACCAGCAGGCCCGGACGCACGGCGAGCCGTTCGCGCGCGAAGTGGCCGTCATGCGGGCGGAGATCGCCGTATTCGTGACGGAGTTGATCGGTATGGCCGCCAAGGAGGCGGGCTGCGCCGGTGAGCTGGCCGAACGCGAGGTGGCGGGCCTGGCGCACGCCCTGGTCGGTGCCGCCGAGTCGCTCGCCGAGTGGGTCAACGTCCGTACGGACGAGGGCCCTTCGGGGGAACGGGTGCACCCGACACCGAAGGACGCCGCCGCCACGATGATGAACTTCGCCTGGACCGGCCTCGGTCATCTGATGGGCGGCGAACGCTGGACGCCGGGCGGACCCTCCGACGGGGAGGGTCCGCCCGGCATTCACGGCGTTCCCGGAACTCACGGCGTTCCCGGAACTCCCAACTGACGGGGCCCTGACGGGCTCCGGCAGGCACTGACCTGTTCCGTGAGGGGCTCTACCGCTGGTCGCCGCAGTGGGCGATGGCGAGCACACCGCCGCCGACCACTGCGGCGGCCGCCGCTCCGCCTCTTCCGGCTATCAGGGCCGCGTGGGTCCCGTTCCGCTCCTCGCGGTCGTCGGCTATCTGCGCGGTCGGCTTCTGCTCCACGGCGGTGACCCGTCGGCCGGCGTGCAGTTTCTTCGCCTTCGCGCCGTGCGCCTTCTCGTGGTGCGCACGGGTACGGTGCCGCTCCTGATGGGCCTGCCGCTGGCCGTAGTGTGCCTGATCGTCCGGTATCCGGCAGCGTCGCTTCTGCTCGTCGGCCATGACGGGACCGGCCGAGGACGTCTGCAGCATGACGTCGGTCCGGAGACCGTCGGTCCGGCGCACCGTCTCCTCCTGCTTGCCCTGCTTCTCCTGGTGGCCGGCGCCGATATCCACGACCCTGGTTTTGGGCTTGATCTTGGCGGGGCTGCCGACGGACGCGGATGCGGCGTCATCGGCCCGGGCGCCGGTCGGCCCTGCGGCGATCGCGGTCGTCGTCGGGATCGCCATGGTCCCGACGAGGACGGCGGTGGCCACGGCGGCACGTACGGAGATGCGGCGGGAGCGGGAGCGGAGGTGGGGATGGGGGCGGGAGGGGGAGGGGCGAGGGGAGCGGGAGGTGCGGGTGATCTTGCTCATTGGCGCGTAACCCTTCTCGTTGTGCGTCCTCGTTGTGTGTCGACCCGATGCCCTTCACGCTATTTCTCGGCCAATACCGGATACATCGGAAAAATGGCCGTAATCACCCCGTCCTGATCCGCCCATAAGGGCTAGGCCTCGCCTCCTCGCCCAGAGGCGAAAGTCCCGGGCGGGTCGCTGGAGCTCCCGCGCGGCGTGGGAGAAAGCCGACTGCGCAGGGCAACCGGCAGGTAGTGGTGGTGGCGAGTTGCGCAGGCCAGAGGGCAACTCCCCAGGAAAATGGCAGCCTGGAGGGGGCGCTCTCTAACGTGGCGGCAGGGCCACCGCCGTCTGCAGCTCGCATGAATTGCACCAGAAGGCCCAGCCGTTGGCGTCCACGGCCCGTGAGCCGCACGCCAGGCACGGGTCGCCCACGAACATGGCGGTCACCCAGGCGCCCGCCGTCGCGCCCCGTCGCCCCATGGCCACGCTTTCCTCCGCATAGCAGGGAATGCAGACTCCGCCCTGCCGGCCGGGCAGCTTCATCGACCGTATTCCGCAGGTGGAGCACGGCAGTTTGCCGACGTACTGCGCATCCAGGCCGACCGGCTTCCCGTTCCTGCTCAACGCCGCCACGTCGCCTCTGTCTCCTCTTGCGTCTCTTGGGCCTCTCACGCCAGGACCGTTCCGGTGCCACCGCATCCGGAGCACTGTGTGGTGACCTCGTCGCCGGCCGGCGTCTCCCAGTCCACGGTGCCTCTGCCTCCGCAGTCGGGGCAGGGCTTCTCCGGTGGCAAGTGCTCGCTCATTCTGCCCACGGTAGGCCGCAGCAAGTCGCGATGTGACCACTTTCCGTGATCGCTTTGGCCGAGCCGAGCCGAGCCGGGTGAAGCGGGGCGGTCGATGGTGCCCGCCCGGGCCCGGCCCACCGTGAACGCTACGGAACCGCCGATCACCCGCGTATCCGCCGTCGTACTCAACGATCGCGACGGACGCCCACGTACAGCTACTCACGTACAGCTGCGCGTATACGACCACGCGCATACGACTGCGGCCGGCGGCCGAAAAAGGTGGGCGAGGCGGTCGGTTCTGGTGACGTGAGTGATCTACGTAAGCAACCCGACACGCGCATTGCCCGGCGAATTATGGGCCGGGCTCGAGTTTCGTGGGGCGTAATGCGGCCGACCGTAAATGTTCATGAAGTCGGCGAGCGCGTGAGCGCGTGAGCACGCGAGGGGAGGGCGTGCGACAAAAGGCAGGAGCCCCGCTCGGCGCCGAATGGCGGAGCAGGGCTCCTTGGGTACTGCATGGAGCGACCGGGACTAATTCCGGTCGGGCAACTCAGCTCTGCGCGATCAGACGGGGGTGACGTTCTCCGCCTGCGGGCCCTTCGGACCCTGGGTGACATCGAAGTTCACCTGCTGGTTCTCCTCAAGAGAACGGAAGCCGGTGGCGTTGATCGCGGAGTAGTGGACGAAGACATCCGGGCCGCCGCCGTCCTGGGCGATGAAGCCGAAGCCCTTTTCAGCGTTGAACCACTTGACGGTTCCGGTAGCCATAAGCCCTCCTTGGGCCAAAGGGTTGCCCTGCTCCAGAACCTGCAAACAAGTCTGAAAACTACAAAAGCCTGCGGGTCACATGCTCCGCAGGCTCTGTACTGCAAGGGAAACCAAACTGCAACTTGCGCTGAGCCTAGCATGGTGGACTCGCGACGCGGAAGAGCCAAAGATCACGTTTAACCGTCAGCACTAACGTCCATACGTTGCCCCCCCCGGCGCGCTCCGCGAAGCGCGGCAGGTCTAGCCTCCGCATGTGGACAATTCAACCTTCGGAGACACACCCGCAGAACCCGGCGCCGACACCGGCCCCCGTCGCAGCCGGCCGCGGGTGGGCCACATCCAGTTCCTGAACTGCCTGCCCCTCTACTGGGGCCTGGCCCGTACGGGCACCCTGCTCGATCTGGACCTCACCAAGGACACGCCGGAGAAGCTCAGCGAACAGCTGATCCGGGGGGAGCTCGACGTCGCGCCGGTCACGCTCGTCGAGTTCCTGCGAGCGGCCGACGACCTCGTCGCCTTCCCTGACCTGGCCGTCGGCTGCGACGGGCCGGTGATGTCCTGCGTGATCGTCTCGCAGAAGCCGCTGGACCAGCTCGACGGCGCCCGGGTCGCCCTCGGCTCGACCTCGCGGACCTCCGTACGGCTGGCGCAGCTGCTGCTGGCCGAGAAGATCGGGGTGCGGCCCGACTACTACACCTGCCCGCCGGACCTCGGCCTGATGATGCAGGAGGCGGAGGCGGCGGTGCTGATCGGTGACGCCGCGCTGCGCGCCAATCTGCACGACGGGCCGCGGCTGGGCCTGGAGGTGCACGACCTCGGGCAGATGTGGAAGGACTGGACGGGGCTGCCGTTCGTCTTCGCCGTATGGGCGACCAGGCGTGAGTACCTGGCGCGCGAGCCGGTCATGGTGCAGAAGGTGCATGAGGCCTTTCTGGCCTCGCGTGACCTGTCGCTGGAGGAGGTGGCCAAGGTCGCCGAGCAGGCGGCGCGCTGGGAGGCCTTCGACGAGTCCGTACTGGAGCGGTACTTCACCACGCTGGACTTCCGCTTCGGTGCCGACCAGCTGCGGGGCGTGACGGAATTCGCCCGGCGCGTCGGGCCGACGACCGGGTTCCCGGCGGATGTGCGCGTCGAGCTGCTGGGGCAGGCGTAGGGGCCGGCCGGCCGGCGGCCTGCCCGGCTCTCGGTGGCCCGCTCAGTCCTTCGGCGTCGGGCCGCGCAGTACCTTGCTGATCGCCTCCAGGCTCGCGTCCCGCATACCGCGGACGTAGCTCTTGGCGTTGTGGCCGCCGCCCTGGATGACGTGCAGATCGGCGCTGATCGGGCCCTTGGCGTACCGGCGGATGAACTGCTCCAGCCTGGCCCGGCCGCGTTCCTCCGTACCTATCTGGAACTGGAGGTGGACGGGCGGCGCGTCGGGACGGGCGGACAGGTGCGCGGCGAGGCGCTCGGGGTCGTTCGCGCGCCGCTCCTTCTCGTGGCCGCGCCAGAGCGGGGAGTCCGGACGCGTGTCCGGGCCGCTGGCGATCACCGCCCGGAAGCGGTCCGGATGCTGCAGTACCTGCTTGAGGGCGACGAAGCCGCCGGACGAGGAACCCATGAAGGCCCACCCGTCGCGGGTGTCGAACGTCCGGAAAGTGGCCCTGACCAGGTCGGGGACGTCATCGGCCAGCCAGGTGCCGATCTTCGGCCGGCCCGGTATGTCACTGCCGTCGTGGTAGCGCTTCTCCGGATTGAGCTGCGGCATGACGAGGATGAACGGCTTGCCGCGGCCCAGCGCCGCCAGGTCCGTGACGGCGCTCTCCAGCCCGAGCTTCGGACGCATCCAGTAGTTGAGCGGGTAGCCATAACTGCCGGGCAGCGCGATCAGTACCGGGAACGCACTGTCGCGGTAGCGCTCCTCGTAGTACTCCGGCGGCGCCCAGGCCCACACCTTGCCGCTGAAGCCGGACTTCTTCCCGCGGAACGTGGTGACGCCGATCTTGGTGCCGTCCGCGAGGGTGTCGGCCGTGAGGAACCGCGCCTGCGGGCCGTCCGCGCGCACTCCGGCCGTCGGCCGGCCGCCGAACGACATCGGAGTGCCGGTGTCGGGGAGGACGTCTCCGTATTTGACGACGGGGAACAAGCCGATCCCCAGGGCCGCGACGATCGCCGTGACAAGCCGCGCCCGCCGCCTTGACCTGCGGTGATGTGCGGGCTGAGAGGCAGGAGGGGGCGTGGGCTGCGGCACGGGCGGGCGCACGGTCAGGGGCGCGGGCTGCGGCACGGGCTCTCTCCGGGGGCAGATGGTCGAGTTCGGCTGACCGCGGCGGGCGGGCCCAGTTCGGTTCTCTTCGGCTCGTCGATGTGGGGCTCGTCGAGTCGCGCGGCGTGGTCTGGGGTCGCGTCGTCTGAGGTCGCGTCGTTCTGGATCGCGTCTTTGGGGGCGCGTCTTATGGGTCGTGTTGCTCCCTGTTTGATGCGGAAAGCGGAGCGATGGTTTCGGTGACCCGGCATGACATGGGTCACCGGTATGACGCGCACGGGCCCGCCGCGGGGTCATGGCCTGGCCGTCACAGGGCCATGTCCCGGCCCCCAGCGGGGCTGTCGGACCCCTGGCGTACGCTGGTCGAGTCGTGATGCCCGCCTGCGAAAGGGACGCCCGGTGACCGAGAACGCCGACCTCCAGTCCGTACTCGACCGCGCTGCGCAGGGCGGTCGCATCACGCCGCAGGAAGCCCTCGACCTGTACCGTTCCGCGCCGCTGCACGCGCTGGGCCAGGCCGCCGATGCCGTACGCCGCCGCCGCTACGCCGGCATCGACCACATCGCCACGTACATCATCGAGCGCAACATCAACTACACCAACGTGTGCGTGACGGCCTGTAAGTTCTGCGCCTTCTACGCCCCGCCGAAGGACACCGCCAAGGGCTGGACCCGCGACCTCGACGACATCCTGCGCCGCTGCGCGGAGACCGTCGAACTGGGCGGCACCCAGATCATGTTCCAGGGCGGCCACCACCCGGACTACGGCGTCGAGTACTACGAGAAGCACTTCGCCGCCATCAAGAAGGAGTTCCCGCAGCTGGTCATCCACTCCCTCGGCGCCTCCGAGGTCGAGCACATGGCCCGGATCTCCAAGGTGTCGGTGGAGGAGGCGATCCAGCGGATTCACGCGGCGGGTCTCGACTCCTTCGCGGGCGCCGGCGCCGAACTCCTCCCGGCCCGCCCCCGCAAGGCCATCGCGCCGCTGAAGGAGTCCGGCGAGCGCTGGCTGGAGATCATGGAGGTGGCCCACAAGCTGGGTGTCGAGTCCACCTCCACCATGCTCATGGGCACGGGCGAGACCAATGCCGAGCGGATCGAGCACCTCCGCATGATCCGCGACGTCCAGGACCGTACGGGCGGCTTCCGCGCCTTCATCCCGTACACCTACCAGCCGGAGAACAACCACCTGAAGGGCCGGACGCAGGCCACCCTCTTCGAGTACCTGCGCATGATCGCCATCGCCCGGATCTTCCTCGACAACGTCGCGCACATTCAGGGGTCGTGGCTCACCACCGGCAAGGAGATCGGCCAGCTGTCGCTCCACTACGGCGCGGACGACCTCGGCTCGATCATGCTGGAGGAGAACGTGGTCTCCTCGGCCGGTGCCAAGCACCGCTCCAACCGTATGGAGATCATCGACCTGATCCGCAAGGCGGGCCGGGTCCCGGCGCAGCGCACCACGACGTACGAGCACCTGCTCGTGCACGACGACCCGGCCGACGACCCCGTCGACGACAAGGCCGTCTCGCACCTCTCCTCCACGGCCATCGAGAGCGGCAAGGCCCATCCCGAGCTGCAGATCGTCGAGGCCAAGTAGTCGGCAGGGCGGCCGGCGGGCGAGTGGTCGAGCGGATTGAGCGGTCGTGCTGACGATTCACCGGGTGCGGGGAGTCCGGCGGGTGCACGAGGGCCCGCTGGACCCCGGGCATGCGGTGCAGGCTGTCGTTGTCGACGGCGCACGGATCGCCGCCATCGGCCCGTACGAGGAACTGGCGGCGACGTACGGCTTGTCCGTGGACGACGCGGAAGACGTGGAGGGTGCGGAGGACGCGGGGGACGCCGGCGACGCGGGGGAGGAGTCGACGGTCCGGGGGCGGGTCCGCCTCCGTGAGTGGGACGGGGTGCTGACTCCCGGACGTCACGAACCGGACGGCCGGGCGTTCCTGGAAGCCGCCTACCACCCCGACCCGCGCGAGGCCGATGAACTCGGCACCGAGCCGATCACGGGCGAGGCGCTCGCGGCCCTCGGCATGACCGAGATGCGCTGGGGCGCCAGCGCCCGCCGGGGCCTGCAGCGACTGCTGGCATCCGGGACGACAGCGCTGACCGGCCCGTTCACCCGCCCCGCGGTACGTACGGCCGTCCAGCGCTCCGGCCTCGACGTACTGTCCGACCCCGGCTCCGGCTCCAGCCCTGACCCCGGCTCCAGCTCCGGCCTCGGTTCCGGTCCTGGCCCACGAGCCCTGGCCCCTGGCGGTGTGGCCACCTTCGCCGTCTTCGCCGACGACGGCACCGCCCTCGCCACCGTCCTCGCCGGCCGCCTCGTCCACCGCCGCCCGCGCCCGGCGTCACCCTCCCCACCGTTCCGTCACTCATTGTGACGACGCAGGAACAAATAACTCTCCGTAATCGTTGCCGAAGTAACGAAGGACGCAGCACGCAAGGCCCGAGACGCAGCACACGAGGCCCGAAAGGTGCAGAGCAGGCCCAAGCCCACCCGGCCGCCCTGCCTCGCCCCGTAAGGAAAGCGCGCTGAAAGGTACCCGCCCTCGCCCCCGTAAAGAACCCGTCGCCCGTAAAGGACCCGTCAGCGCGCCTTCCTTGCGCGTCAGGGCAGCGTCAACGCAAGCGGAACGACGGATTCGGGTCGGCAAGATCGATGGCGCGGGGACGGCCGGCACCTGGCCGCTCGCGATGCAGTACGCAGATGCAGGCAGCAGCAGTACGCACCGCTGGACCGCCGGGATGTTCTGAGGGGGGCATCCCGGCCGTCCCCGACCAGCTACCGACCAGCCGGGGACTGGCCGCGGACCGGGGACCGGCGGCGGACGGGGGACCGGCGGCGGGCCGGGGGTATGTCGGGCGCAGGGCCGGGGTCGTGCCCGGTGCGGTCGTCCCGGTGCGGGCGTCGTCCGGGGCACGGTGGACAATGGCCGGGTGACCCGAGCATCCCTGGACAAGCAGCCGCACGAAGTCGCCGCGATGTTCGACGACGTGGCGGCGCGGTACGACCTCACCAACGACGTGCTCTCCCTGGGGCAGGCGCGGCTGTGGCGCAAGGAAGTGGACCGCGCGGTGGCCGCACGGCCCGCCGAGCGGGTACTCGACCTCGCGGCCGGTACCGGCACCTCTTCGCTGCCGTTCGCCAGGACCGGTGCGTACGTCGTGCCGTGCGACTTCTCCGTCGGCATGCTCGCGGAGGGCAAGAAGCGGCACCCGTGGCTGCCGTTCACCGCCGGCGACGGGACCCGGCTGCCGTTCGCGGACGGGGTATTCGACGCCGTCACCATCTCCTTCGGGCTGCGCAACATCCAGGACACCGATGCCGCGCTGGCCGAGCTGTACCGGGTCACCAAGCCCGGCGGCCGGCTGGTGATCTGCGAGTTCAGCGAGCCGACCTGGGCGCCGTTCCGGACCGTCTACACCGAGTACCTGATGCGCGCGCTGCCGCCGGTCGCCCGCGCGGTCAGCAGTAACCCGGACGCGTACGTCTACCTCGCCGAGTCCATCCGTACCTGGCCCAACCAGCCCGAACTCGCCGCCCGGTTGCAGGGTGTGGGCTGGACCAAGGTCGCCTGGCGCAATCTGACGGGCGGGATCGTGGCGCTGCACCGGGGGGCGAAGCCGTCCGGCGGATGACAGATCCTGGGTGACTCAGGCCCGACTCCGGTGGTGGCTCAGGTCGGCTGGGCGGTGTCGTAGGTCGTCCGGTCGTCGGGGCCGGCGCCGGGGCGGGGCCCGGGGCCATGATCAGGGCCGGGGCCGGGGCCGTGATCGGGAGCGGGGCTGTGATCGGGATCGCGGTCGGAGTCGGGGGCGGCGTGCTCGTGGAGTGGGACGGCCAGGGTGTCGACCACGTTCTCCAGGCGTTCGGTGCGCCGGTACACGGCGCGTTGCCGTGCGGCGCCCGTGCCGTGCCCTTGCAGGCGCGACAGCCAGCGCCGGACCGTGTCGAAGTCGCCGGCGGCGTGCAGGTGGCCCTGGACGCGCATCACCAGGGCCGTGGCCAGATACCAGGCCGGGACGGTCCGGACCGGGCCGGGCAGCGGTACGGCCGGCAGCCGGCCTGACATTCCGTCACGGGCCGCGCGCCAGGCTGCCGCGCGCAGCACGCTGTCCTCCACCGGCGGGGCCGGTTCTCCCTTGCGTATCTTGGTCAGCGCCGTGGCGACCAGGCCGCGCACCAGCAGGGCGTAGGCGACGGTGTCCTCGGCGCCGGGCAGGACGTCGGCGACCCTGATCTCGACGGTGGGCACGTGCCGGGAGGGCCGGACGGACCAGTACACCATGGCCGGATCCATCGCCGCCCCGCTGTCCACCAGTGCGGAGACGACCCGCTCGTAGTGGTCCGCCGAGCGCAGGTACGGCGGCGGCGCGGCGGTCGGCCAGCGGCCCCACAGCATCGCCCGCCAGCTGGCGTGGCCGGTGTCGCGGCCGAGGCAGAAGGGGGAGTTCGCGGTCAGGGCCAGCAGGAGCGGTGTCCACGGGCGCAGGTGGTTGACCACCTGGACGGCCTCCTCCGGATCCGGCACCCCTACGTGCACATGGCAGGCGTTGACGCACTGCTGGTCCACCAGGCTCCGGAACTGGGCGGTGATCGCGTGATTGCGCCGGGTGTCCACGACCGGCGGCGGCCCGGGATCGCCCAGCGGCGCCGTGCCGCAGGCCACCAGCAGGTGGCCGGCCTCATGTGCGGCGCGGGCAGCACACCGGCGTAATCGCGTGACCTCCGCGCGCAGCTGCCGCGCGTCGGAGCACACCCCGCCGACGGTCTCCACCTGGCCCAGCGCCAGCTCGGCCACCACCTGCCCGTGCCCCGCCAGCCGGTCGGCCGTCTCCACCACGCCGTTCGCCGTGAGCACCGCCTCGCGGGTCACCGGGTCCGCCAGGATGAACTCCTCCTCCACCCCCACCGTCAGTTCCCCGCGCCCTGCCCGGGCTCCCGCACCCACCGCACCCACCGCGTAGGACTCCCGCATGCCGCCTCCACCCTCCACACCACGCAGCACGACCAAGCGGCTCCCACAGTAGGGAGGCACGGGGCGATGCGCTGGGCACGAATGAGGCATTCTCGGTTCGCCCTTGGTTTGCCCTCGCTTGGTCTGCCTCCGCCCTCGGCTGCCTGCGTTGTGCCCGCCGTTGTGCGCTATCGAGGTTCCGGTGTTGCCGGTGTTGCCGGTGGTGAGGCCTTCGGCTTCGGTGTGTACGCCAGAAGCAGGCCGGCGAACCCCAGCAGCGCGGCGATCCACAGGGGGGCGGTGTAGCCGCCCCCGGCGGCGAGCGCGGTTCCGGCCAGGAGGGGCCCACCGGCGTTGCCGATGTTGAAGGCCGAGATGTTGGCGGCCGAGGCGAGATTGTCCGCGCCCTGGGCCGTGGCCATGACCCGGGTCTGCAAGGGCGGGATGACGGCGGCCCCGACCAGGCCGAACAGGAAGAACCCGACGACCGCGGCGGGCTTGCTGTGTACGGCCGCCAGAAGCGCCAGGGACACGACGGCGACACCGGTCAGTGCCCCGTACAGCGTGGGAGCCAGGGCCCGGTCCGCCAGCCGGCCCGCGAGCGGGGTTCCGGCCACCATCCCGGCGCCGATCAGCACCAGCATGAGCGGTACCGTCCGCTCGCTGAATCCGGTGACGTCCACGAGTATCGGCGCTATGTAGGTGAGCACGGTGAGGAAGGGAGCCCAGCCGAAGGCGGTCGCGGCCAGGGCGCGCCATACCCGGCCGCGCCGGAAGACGGCCAGTTCCGCGCGGAAGCCGGCCCCCTCTTCGGCGGGGACGAAGGGAACGAGCAGGGCCAGTGCCACCAGCAGGACCACGCCGATCACGGTCACGGCCCAGAAGGTGGCCCGCCAGCCGAGTGCCTGCCCCAGCGCCGTCCCGCCGGGCACGCCCAGCACGTTGGCGATACTGAGCCCCATGAAGACGACGGCGATCGCGCCGGCCTTCCGGTGCGGGGCGACGATGCCGGCGGCCACCACCGAGGCGGTGCCGACGTAGGCGCCACCGGCGAGTGCGGTGAGCACCCGGCCCGCCAGCAGCACTCCGTATCCGGGCGCCACGGCGCTGAGCAGGCTCGCGGCGATGAACAGGCCGACCAGCCACAGCAGCAACCGTTTCCGGGGGGCTCTCGCCCCGAGTACGGCCAGCAGCGGAGCACCGATCACCATGCCCAGCGCGTAGCCCGACACCAGCAGTCCGGCGGTGGGAAGCGGGACGCCCAGGTCGCCCGCGATCTCGGGCAACAGGCCGGCGATGACGACTTCGGTGGTTCCCACGGCGAAGGCCCCCAGCGCGAGCGCCGGCAGGGTGCCGGCTGCGGATCCCCGGCCCCGGCCTCGGCCCCGGGCCGGGCGGCGCTTGTCCATGTCAGGAGGCGCGGACGGTACAGAGGACACAGACGATGCAGAAGACACAGCGGACGTAGAGGACGCAGGCGACACAGAGGACGCAGCGGGCCCGGGGGGTGGTGCGGCTGACAGGTCGTTGGTCATGCCGCCAGCTTTGTGGCCCGATCGCTGTTGATCAGCTACTGGTTGCTCAACGACCGGTTAGCCACGTTTACCGATCACGTGCGGTACGGGTATCCGCCGCGACCTCCGTGGCCACGTCGATGAACTCCCTGCTGCGGGCGGTCGTCCCGTACGTGCGCCAGACCAGCCCGTACTCCAGCGGGGCGGCGTCGCGGAACGGGAGGTAGACGACGTTTCCGGGAGTGAGGTACGCGGCGACATCGGCTCCCACGGGGGAGATGCCCTGCCCCGCCCCGACCATGGCCAGTGTTTCCTGCACGGTCGCCGCGGACCGCCCGCGCCGGATCGGCCGGCCGCTCGGCGTGGACGAGGGCGTCAGGTGTTCCTGCCAGTAGTCCGGTACGTGTCCGGAGCAGGCGAAGACGCGGTCACGGGCCAGGTCCTCCAGTGACGCGGTGTTCTGCTTGGCGAGGGAGTGGTTGGCAGGGACGGCCAGCATCCGCGGGACGCGGAGCACCACGGGGCCACGGACCAGGTCCGGTTCCTCCACGGGGAACTGCGTGACCAGGAGGTCCACCTCGCCGGAGCGCAGCGGTCCGAGCAGGTCCCTGACCTGTGTCTCGTAGATCTGGACGTCGGCTTCCCGGTGGCGGCGGGTGAAGACGCGGATCGCGTCCAGCACGAACTCCCCGGCCGCGGCGCCCAGATAGCCCACGGTCAGGTGCCCCGCCATGTCCTTCGCCGCGGCCTGTGCCGCCGCCAGGCCGCGTTCGATGCGGCGGTAGCCCGGCTCCACGTCGTCGAGCAGACGCCGGCCGAGTGGGGTGAGCCGTACGCGGCGACTGGTGCGGTCGAAGAGCGGTGCGCCGACCCGGCGTTCCAGCCGCTGGACGATCTGACTCACCCTGGCGCGCGACACCTGAAGGCGTTCGGCGGTGCGGCCGAAGTGCAGCTCCTCGGCGAGGGTCAGAAAGCTCTCGATCTCCAGTCGGTCCAGCATCCGGTAACGGTACTCACGCCGCGCACATACCGTGCGCACGGTATGCCCGCCCACGGGACGCCACGGATCGCCCACCTGACGCCTACGGGCCGGACGTCCACGGGACGTCTACGGGCCAACCCTTCAGGTTCTGCGCGGCCGGGGCCCCCATAGACTGAGCGTGCCCAGTGCCGGTCGGTACCCAGATGCCCAGATATCCGGATATCGACTTCTATCGACTTCCGGGAGACTACGCCGTGACCGAGTCCGCGTCCGCGTCCGTGACCGATTCCGTGACCACAGCCCGCTCGGAGCACACCGCGGACGTGATCGTCGTCGGGGCCGGTCCCGCCGGCTCGACCACGGCCTACCACCTCGCCAAGTCCGGTCTGGACGTACTCCTGCTGGAGAAGACGGCGTTCCCGCGCGAGAAGGTCTGCGGTGACGGTCTGACGCCGCGCGCCGTCAAGCAGCTGGTCGCGATGGGTATCGACATCTCGGAGGAGGCGGGCTGGCTGCGCAACAAGGGGCTGCGGATCATCGGCGGCGGCTCCCGGCTGCAGCTGGACTGGCCGGAGCTGGCCTCGTTCCCGGACTACGGGCTCGTCCGCAGGCGCGACGACTTCGACGAGCAGCTGGCGCGGCAGGCCCAGAAGGCCGGCGCCCGCCTCTACGAGCGCTGCAACGTCGGCGCGCCCGTCATCAACGAGTTGACCGGCCGCATCACCGGCGTGCACGCGAAGCTCGGTGAGGAGAAGACCCCGGTCACCTTCCATGCGCCGCTCGTCGTCGCCGCCGACGGCAACTCCACCCGGCTGTCGCTGGCCATGGGCCTGCACCGGCGCGAGGACCGCCCCATGGGCGTGGCCGTCCGCACGTACTTCACCTCGCCCCGGCACGACGACGACTACCTGGAGTCCTGGCTGGAGCTGTGGGACCGTCGCGGCGCCCAGGACCGGCTGCTGCCCGGCTACGGGTGGATCTTCGGCATGGGCGACGGTACGAGCAATGTCGGCCTGGGGGTGCTCAACACCTCCGCGGGCTTCCGGGAGCTGGACTGGCGGGAGATCCTCAAAGCGTGGTGTGCCTCTATGCCCGCCGACTGGGGCTACACGCCGGAGAACATGACCGGTCCGATCCGCGGCGCGGCGCTGCCCATGGCCTTCAACCGGCAGCCGCACTACACGCGCGGACTGCTGCTGGTCGGCGACGCGGGCGGCCTGGTCAACCCGTTCAACGGCGAGGGCATCGCGTACGCCATGGAGTCCGGAGCGATCGCCGCCGAGGTCATCGTCCAGGCGCACGCCCGCGCCACGTACGTCCAGCGCGAGCTGGCCCTGCAGCGCTACCCGAAGGTCCTCAAAGACACCTACGGCGGCTACTACTCGCTCGGCCGCGCCTTCGTGAAGCTCATCGGCAACCCCAAGGTCATGCAGATCGCCACCCAGCGCGGCCTGACCCACCCGCTGCTGATGCGCTTCACCCTCAAGATGCTGGCCAACCTCACCGACCCCACGGGCGGCGACGCCATGGACCGGATCATCAACGGGCTGAGCAAGGTCGCGCCGAAGGCGTGACGCCCGTACGCGCGGAACCGCCCCTCCCGGGCGGCGGGAGGGGCGGTTCCGGCGAGGGATTCCTCAGAGGACGGGTCCTCAGAGGACGCGCACCGCGCCGGTCGGCATGTCGTAGTTGAGCGGGCGCTCGACGATGCCGGTGCTCGGGTTCTGGGCGCCGATGAACTTGCCGTCCCCGGTGTAGACGGCGACGTGGTAGGCGCTGCCCGCGCTGCCCCAGTACAGGATGTCGCCGACCTGGAGGTTGCTCAGGCTCACCTGGGTACCGGTGGTGGACTGGTCCTGCGAGACGCGCGGCAGGTCGATACCGATCTGCTTGAACGCGGCCATGGTCAGGCCCGAGCAGTCGTACGACGAGGAGCCGGTGGCGCCCAGCACGTACGCCTTGCCCAGCTGCGCCTTGAGGAAGGAGACCAGCGTGGCGGCGGAACCGGTGGCGGACGACGAGGGGGTCGAGGTCGAGGCGGAGGACCCGGACGACGAGCTGTCGGACGAACCGGCCGACGAGCCGGTCAGGGTCGTACGGTCGGCGGAGCGCGAGGCGCGGGCCTGCGCGGCCTCCTCGGCCTTCCGCTCCTCCTCGGCCTTCTTCTTCGCCTCGGCCTCGGCCTTGGCCTTCTCCACGGCCTCGGTGGCCTGCTCCTCGGCGGCCTTGGCGGCCTGGGAGAAGGCGGTGTCCTGGAGCGCCTGACGCTCGTAGGTGAACGCGACCTGCTCGGCGGTGTCGGCGCTCTTGGCCGCGCTGGTCGCCAGCGCGGCCGTGATCGTCGGCATCTCCTGGGTTTCGGCGACGGGCTTGTCCGTGGCGTTGGCCGGTACGGTCGCGCCGGTCACGGCGAGAGTGAGGAAGCCACCGGTCACACCCGCGCGCAGCGCGCGCGAGGACGCGGAGCGACGGGGCTTCCGGTGGCTGGGTATGAGTGCGTTCGGGGACATGGGCATAACGGCTATCAGGAGCCTCAGGTTGCTGCCAACAAAGGTGTGTTGCGCCACACTTGACGCGTACGCGACGAACAAAACGGACTTTTGACTACCCGTCGAGTCGGCGGCGCGATGTCCGGATTTCGTGATCATGTTCCTGCGCACGGCATTTGCTGCCCCGTACGGGCCTGCGGGGCGCTTACCACTTCTCCGCGCGCCACGCCAAGGGCTCTCGGGCGTCAAGGATCTGGCGCGGCAATTCGGGTGGGATAGGTCACTCTTGAGTGCCCGTTATGTTCCCGTGATGCGACCGTGATCTGGAGCGGGTCGCGGTCCGGGTATCGCCCGTGAAAGGGCGTGCGCGCCGGCGTGCCATCCGCCCGGACGGCCGCCGCGCGCCGGGGTCGCGCCGACGGGCCTGCCTCCTATATCAGTTGGGGGCACCGGGTGCCAATTTGCCTGTGGCGGCCACCACTTGATATTGGCCAGTCGATCCTGGCCAGCGGTAACCCATGCGAATGTCACCTCTCGTGATCACTTGCGCGCTTCACGTATGAAGATCGCCCCTCGCCCCGCTTCATGATCCTTCGCCGGGTGGTAAAGATCACAAAGGCGTTGACCGCCCCCGTGTCGCAGATCACAGACCGGCGGGCATAAGATGCAGGCGGCTTGGGCTTGTGAACTGCCTCACATGTGCACGATCTCCGTGAGGGCAGGGAGAGATCTCCATAGGGCAATCAGGGGGCACTCGAAGAGCCCGAGCGGACCGCCATCCAGTCATCGTCGACTGAAGGGAGCGAGGACGGTGAACGCTTACGCGCCCATCCTCGTACTGGGAGCCCTCGGGGCAGGCTTTGCGATCTTCTCCGTCGTCATGGCCTCGCTCGTCGGGCCGCGGCGCTACAACCGGGCCAAGCTCGAGGCGTACGAATGCGGAATCGAGCCGACACCACAACCGTCCGGTGGCGGTCGTTTCCCGATCAAGTACTACCTGACGGCGATGCTCTTCATCGTCTTCGACATCGAGATCGTCTTCCTCTATCCCTGGGCCGTCACCTTCGACGCCCTGGGGCTGTTCGGGCTCGTCGAGATGCTCCTCTTCGCGCTCACCGTCTTCGTCGCCTACGCCTATGTCTGGCGTCGTGGCGGCCTGGAATGGGACTAGGGGCCACACATGGGACTGGAAGAAAAGCTGCCGAGCGGCTTTCTGCTGACCACTGTCGAACAGGCCGCGGGCTGGGTGCGCAAGTCATCGGTCTTCCCCGCGACCTTCGGACTGGCCTGCTGCGCCATCGAGATGATGACGACCGGCGCCGGGCGGTACGACCTGGCCCGCTTCGGTATGGAGGTCTTCCGCGGCTCCCCGCGGCAGGCGGATCTGATGATCGTGGCCGGCCGGGTGAGCCAGAAGATGGCCCCCGTACTGCGGCAGGTCTACGACCAGATGCCGAACCCGAAGTGGGTGATCTCCATGGGGGTTTGCGCCTCATCGGGTGGAATGTTCAATAACTACGCGATTGTGCAAGGGGTCGACCACATCGTCCCCGTCGATATCTACTTGCCGGGCTGCCCGCCGCGTCCCGAGATGCTGATGGACGCCATCCTCAAGCTCCACGACAAGATCCAGCACTCCAAGCTCGGGGTCAATCAGCAGCAGGCCGCCCGCGAGGCCGAGGAAGCGGCCCTCAAGGCACGCCCGCTGATCGAGATGAAGGGGCTGCTGCGATGAGTGAGCGGAAGAACCCCGAGCACCGGGGCCGCGGAGGTCAGGATCCCGGCCGTCAGGATCCCGCTGGTCAGGATTCCGCGCGCCGGGCCCAGGAGCGTCCCGGCGAGCCGGGCGGCACCGCCGACGCCCTCCCGGCGCAGCGCGACGACACCGGCGAGGTGATCGCCACCCGCCGAGGGATGTTCGGTGCCGGCAACGGCGGCGACACCAGCGGCTACGGCGGCCTCGTGCGGACCGTCCGGCTGCCCGGCGCCTCCCAGCGGCCGTACGGAGGTCCGGGCGGCGACGGGGGAGGGTCCGGCGATTTCGACGAGATCGCCGACGAGCTGGAGGGCGCCCTCGACGAGCAGGGGCTGGTCCCCGAGAACGTCATCGAGAAGACCGTCGTGGACCGTGGCGAGCTGACCTTCCACATCGCGCGGGAGTCTCTGCCGGCCGTCGCCCGGATCCTGCGGGACGACCCGGCGCTCCGCTTCGAGCTGTGCACCGGCGTCAGCGGGGTGCACTTCCCCGGCGACCAGGGCCGCGAGCTGCACGCCGTCTACCACCTGCGCTCGATCACCCACAACCGGCTGATCCGGCTGGAGGTCTCCGCCCCGGATGCCGACCCGCACATCCCGTCGCTGGTCGGGGTCTATCCAACCAACGACTGGCACGAGCGCGAGACCTACGACTTCTTCGGCCTGATCTTCGACGGCCATCCCGCACTGACCCGGATCATGATGCCGGACGACTGGCAGGGCTTCCCGCAGCGCAAGGACTACCCGCTCGGCGGCATCCCCGTCGAGTACAAGGGCGCCCGGATTCCGGCTCCCGACCAGCGGAGGTCGTACAGCTGATGACTACTGCACCGCACTCCCACTCCTCCAGCGGCCACCACACGTCCAGCGACTTCGACACACCGCAGTCCCTGGCCCGTGAGACCACCGAGGGAACCGTCTACAACGTCACCGGCGGCGACTGGGACGAGGTGGCGGCCTCCGCCGTGACGTCCGACGACGAGCGGATCATCGTCAACATGGGGCCGCAGCACCCCTCCACGCACGGTGTGCTGCGGCTGATCCTGGAGATCGACGGGGAGACCGTCACCGAGGCCCGCTGCGGTATCGGCTATCTGCACACCGGCATCGAGAAGAACCTCGAATACCGGACCTGGACGCAGGGCACCACCTTCGTCACGAGGATGGATTACCTCACCCCCTTCTTCAACGAGACCGCCTACTGCCTGGCCGTGGAGCGGCTGCTCGGCATCACCGACGACATCCCCGACCGGGCCACGGTCATCCGCGTGATGTTGATGGAGCTCAACCGGCTGTCGTCCCATCTCGTCGCCATCGCCACCGGCGGGATGGAGCTGGGCGCCACCACGATCATGATCTACGGCTTCCGGGACCGCGAACTGATCCTGGACATCTACGAGCTGATCACCGGCCTGCGGATGAACCACGCCTACATCCGGCCCGGCGGCCTGGCCCAGGACCTGCCCCCGGGCGCCGTGGACCAGGTCCGCTCCTTCGTCAGGAAGATGCGCAGGAACCTCCCCGAGTACGACAAGCTCGCCACCGGAAACCCGGTCTTCAAGGGCCGCATGGAGGGCATCGGCTACCTCGACCTGGCCGGCTGTATGGCCACCGGCGCCACCGGGCCGATCGTGCGCTCCGCAGGGCTCCCGCACGACCTGCGCAAGGCGCAGCCGTACTGCGGCTACGACACGTACGAGTTCGACGTGCCGACCGCCGACTCCTGCGACGCCTACGGCCGGTTCCTGGTCCGGCTGGAGGAGATGCGGCAGTCGCTGCGGATCGTCGAGCAGTGCCTGGACCGGCTGGAGCCCGGCCCCGTGATGGTCGCGGACAAGAAGATCGCCTGGCCCGCGCAGCTGGCCCTCGGGCCGGACGGCCTGGGGAACTCCCTCGACCACATCAAGAAGATCATGGGCACCTCGATGGAGGCCCTGATCCACCACTTCAAGCTCGTGACCGAGGGGTTCCGCGTCCCGCCCGGACAGGCCTACGCGGCCGTCGAGTCACCCAGGGGCGAGCTGGGCGTGCACGCGGTCAGCGACGGCGGCACCCGCCCCTGCCGGGTGCACTTCCGCGACCCGTCCTTCACCAACCTGCAGGCCATGGCGGCGATGTGCGAAGGCGGCCAGGTCGCCGACGTCATCGTCGCCGTCGCGTCCATCGACCCCGTGATGGGAGGCGTCGACCGGTGACCACTGTGTCTCCCCGGGGGGAAACCCCCGAACCCCCCACCGAACTGGGGATGCCCGCGCTCCCCGCCCCCGACTACCCGGCCGACGTCCGGGCCCGGCTGGAGGCGGACGCCAAGGAGGTGATCGCGCGCTACCCCGGGGCGCGCTCGGCCCTGCTGCCGCTGCTGCACCTCGTCCAGGCGGAGGAAGGGTTCGTCAGCCGCACTGGCATCCGCTTCTGCGCCGAGCTGCTCGGCCTGACCACCGCCGAGGTCACCGCCGTCTCGACCTTCTACACCATGTACCGGCGCCGGGACGGCGGCGACTACCAGGTCGGGGTCTGCACCAACACGCTGTGCGCGGTGATGGGCGGCGACGCCATCTTCGAGGAACTCACCGAGCACCTCGACGTCGGCAACGGCGAGACCACCGCGGACGGCAAGGTCACCCTCGAACACATCGAGTGCAACGCGGCCTGTGACTTCGCCCCGGTCGTGATGGTCAACTGGGAGTTCTTCGACAACCAGACGCCGGAGTCCGCCCGGCAGCTGGTCGACGACCTGCGGGCCGGCCGGACCGTGGAGCCCACCCGCGGCGCCCCGCTGTGCACCTTCCGGCAGACCGCCCGGATGCTCGCCGGTTTCCCGGACGAGCGGCCCGGTGCCGTCGAGGCCACCGGAGGCGCCGGCCCCGCCTCCCTGATCGGCCTGCGCCTGGCCAAGGGCGAGGCCGCCCCCGCCCGTGGCACCGACCACGTCGTCGCCCCGCGGACGACTACCGACGGCCCCGCCGCCGACGGCCCCGCCGGCGATCCCGGCTCCACCGCAGAGGAGGGGGAGTGATGACCGTGGCAGCCGACTACGGAGGCGCCTCCCGGCCGCCGGCCGGGGGAGAGGCGAGCCCCGAGAAGCTCCTCACACCGGTCCTGTCCGCCTTCTGGGACCAGCCGGAGTCCTGGACGCTGGAGACCTACCGTCGGCACGAGGGCTACGAGGGCCTGCGCAAGGCGCTCGCGATGCCCCCCGACGACGTCATCGCCTACGTCAAGGACTCCGGCCTGCGCGGCCGTGGCGGCGCGGGCTTCCCCACCGGGATGAAGTGGCAGTTCATCCCGCAGGGCGACGGCAAACCGCACTATCTAGTTGTCAACGCCGACGAATCGGAGCCGGGGACCTGCAAGGACATCCCCCTCCTCTTCGCGAACCCGCATGCCCTCATCGAAGGGATCGTGATCGCCTGTCATGCGATCCGGTCGCACCACGCCTTCATCTACCTGCGCGGTGAGGTCGTACCCGTACTGCGCCGGCTGCACGAAGCCGTACGCGAGGCCTACGCGGCGGGCTTCCTCGGTAGGAACATCCTCGGTTCCGGACTCGACCTGGATGTGATCGTGCACGCGGGCGCCGGCGCGTACATCTGCGGTGAGGAAACCGCGCTGCTCGATTCCCTGGAGGGCCGTCGCGGACAGCCCCGGCTGCGTCCTCCCTTCCCTGCCGTGGCCGGCCTCTACGCCTGCCCCACTGTCGTCAACAACGTCGAGTCCATCGCGTCAGTTCCCGCGATCCTGAACCGCGGCAAAGAATGGTTCCGCTCGATGGGCAGCGAGAAGTCCCCGGGCTTCACGCTCTACTCACTCAGCGGCCATGTCGCCAACCCCGGCCAGTACGAAGCCCCGTTGGGCATCACACTGCGCCAACTGCTCGACATGAGCGGCGGGATGCGCCGCGGCCACCGGCTGAAGTTCTGGACCCCCGGCGGCTCCTCGACGCCGATGTTCACCGCCGAACACCTCGACGTCCCGCTCGACTACGAGGCCGTCGGCGCGGCCGGCTCGATGCTCGGCACCAAGGCGCTGCAGTGCTTCGACGAGACCACCTGCGTCGTCCGGGCGGTCACCCGCTGGACCGAGTTCTACGCACACGAGTCCTGCGGCAAGTGCACACCCTGCCGCGAAGGGACGTACTGGCTGGTCCAGTTGCTGCGGGACATCGAGGCCGGCGAGGCCGTGCCGGGCGACCTCGACAAGATCGCCGACATCGCCGACAACATCAACGGCAAGTCCTTCTGCGCCCTCGGCGACGGCGCCGCCTCACCGATCTTCTCCTCGCTGAAGTACTTCCGCGACGAGTACGAGGAGCACATCACCGGCCGGGGCTGCCCCTTCGACCCCGCCAGGTCGACCCTCTGGGCCGACAACGACGCTCACCTGGGGGTGAACGCATGACCGTCACGACAACGGGGCCGGACAGCGGCTCCGCCGCGGTCCCCCCGGAGGACCTCGTCGCCCTGACCATCGACGGCATCGAGATCTCCGTCCCGAAGGGGACGCTGGTCATCCGCGCCGCCGAAATGCTCGGCATCGAGATCCCGCGCTTCTGCGACCACCCGCTGCTGGACCCGGCGGGCGCCTGCCGGCAGTGCATCGTCGAGGTCGAGGGCCAGCGCAAACCGATGGCCTCCTGCACGATCACCTGCACCGACGGCATGGTCGTCAAAACGCAGCTGACCTCCCCGGTGGCCGAGAAGGCCCAGCGCGGGGTGATGGAGCTGCTGCTGATCAACCACCCGCTGGACTGCCCGGTCTGCGACAAGGGCGGTGAGTGCCCGCTGCAGAACCAGGCGATGCAGGTCGGCGACCCGGAGTCGCGCTTCGAGGGCCACAAGCGCACGTTCGCCAAGCCGGTGCCGATCTCCACCCAGGTGCTGCTGGACCGCGAACGCTGTGTGCTGTGCGCGCGCTGCACCCGCTTCAGCGACCAGATCGCCGGCGACCCGATGATCGACCTCGTCGAGCGCGGCGCCCTCCAGCAGGTCGGCATCGGGGAGGGCGACCCCTTCGAGTCGTACTTCTCCGGCAACACCATCCAGATCTGCCCGGTCGGCGCGCTCACCTCCGCCGCGTACCGCTTCCGCTCCCGCCCCTTCGACCTGGTCTCCTCGCCGTCGGTGTGCGAGCACTGCGCGGGCGGCTGCGCGACCCGTACGGACCACCGGCGCGGCAAGGTCCTGCGCCGGCTGGCCGCCAACGACCCGGAGGTCAACGAGGAGTGGATCTGCGACAAGGGGCGCTTCGCGTTCCGCTACGCGCAGCTGCGCGACCGGCTGGAGCACCCGTGGGTGCGCAACCGGGAGTCCGGTGAACTGGAGCCCGCGAGCTGGCCGGAGGCCCTTCAGGCGGCGGCCCGCGGACTGGCCGCGGCCAGGGGCCGCACCGGCGTCCTGACCGGCGGCCGGCTGACCGTCGAGGACGCCTACGCGTACGCCAAGTTCGCCCGGGTCGCGCTGCACAGCAACGACATCGACTTCCGGGCCCGGGTGCACAGCGCCGAGGAGGCCGACTTCCTGGCGGCGACGGTCGCGGGCCGGGGGCGTGACCTGGAGGACGGCGGGGTCACATACACCTCCCTGGAGCAGGCCCCGGCCGTCCTGCTGGCCGGTATCGAGGCCGAGGAAGAGGCGCCCGGCGTCTTCCTGCGGCTGCGCAAGGCCCACCGCAAGCACGGCCAGCGCACCTACGGGCTGGCCAGTCACGCCTCCCGCGGCCTGATCAAGGCCGGCGGCGTGCTGCTCCCGGCCGCACCCGGCACCGAGACCGAATGGCTGGACGCACTCGCCGGCGGCGTCGCCCTGGACGACGAGGGGCGGGCCGCGGCCGAGGCGCTGCGCGCGGACGGCGCGGTGATCGTCGTCGGGGAGCGGCTGGCGGCGGTGCCCGGCGCGCTGACCGCCGCGGCCCGTACCGCCTCCGCCACCGGCGCCCACCTGGTGTGGATCCCCCGCCGGGCCGGCGAACGCGGTGCTCTGGAGGCGGGCGCGCTGCCCGGTCTGCTGCCCGGCGGCCGGCCGGCCACCGACCCGCGGGCCCGCGACGAGGTCGCCGCCGCCTGGGGCGTGGCCGAGCTGCCGCACCGGCACGGCCGGGACACCGGCCAGATCATCGAGGCCGCGGCGACCGGTGAACTCGGCGCGCTCCTGGTGGCGGGCGTCGAGGCGGCCGACCTCCCGGACCCGGCCCGCGCCCTGACGGCGCTGGACGAGGTCGGCTTCCTGGTGAGTGTGGAGCTGCGGCCCTCCCAGGTGACCGAGCGGGCGGATGTGGTCCTCCCGGTGGCGGCGGTGACGGAGAAGGCCGGAACGTTCCTCAACTGGGAGGGACGGGCCCGGCTGTTCGAAGCGGCGGTCAAACCGGACCAGATGACCCGCCGGCAACTCCAGCCGGACTGCCGGGTGCTGACCATGCTCGCGGACACCATGGCGGCGGCCGCCGGCGGCTCCGGCGCGGGGCGTCTGGGCCTGCCCGACGTCCGCTCCGTACGCCGCGAGATGGACCGGCTCGGCAGCTGGGACGGCCCGTACGCGGCCGCCCCCCTGGAGACCGCGCGGCCGCTGCCCCGCCCCGACACCGGTGAGGCGGTCCTCGCCGGACACCGGCTCCTGCTGGACCGAGGGGTGCTGCAGGAGGGCGACGAGGCGCTGGCCGGTACCCGGCACGCCGTCGTCGTCCGGCTGTCGCCGGCCACCGCGGAGGAGACCGGCGTCAAGGACGGCGACCTGCTGGCGGTCAGCGGCCCGGCCGGCTCGGTCCGCCTGCCGCTGAAGGTCACGCCGATGCCCGACCGGGTGGTGTGGCTGCCGCTCAACTCCACGGGCGGCGGTGTCGCCGCCGACACCGGGGCCCGCCCCGGGGACCTGGTGAGGATCTCCGCCGCCCCGGGCACGCCGGCGGCGGCCAAGGAGGTGGACGCGTGATGCGGCTCGACCAACTGGCCGCGGCGGGCGGTGCGCTGGCCCGGGAGGACCTGTCGCTGTTCGGCCGCGACCCGTGGTGGCTGATCGTCATCAAGGCGGTGTTCTGCTTCGCTTTCCTGATGCTGACGGTGCTGTTCTCGATCGTCTGGGAACGCAAGGTCGTCGCCTGGATGCAGCTGCGGATCGGCCCCAACCGGCACGGTCCGTGGGGGCTGCTCCAGTCGCTCGCCGACGGCGTGAAGCTGATGCTGAAGGAGGACCTGGTCGTCAAACGGGCCGACAAGGCGGTCTACCTCCTCGCGCCGGTCGTGGCGGCCATCCCGGCCTTCATGGCGATCGCGGTGATCCCCTTCGGCCCGGCCGGCAACGAGGTCTCCGTCTTCGGCGTCCGCACCCCGATGCAGCTCACCGACCTGCCGATCGGCGTCCTCTACGTCCTCGCCACGGCCTCGGTCGGCATCTACGGCATCGTGCTGGCGGGCTGGTCGTCCGGTTCGACGTACCCGCTGCTCGGCGGTCTGCGGTCGTGCGCGCAGATGATCTCGTACGAGATCGCGATGGGCGCCGCCTTCGCGTCGGTCTTCCTCTACTCCGGGTCGATGTCGACGTCGACCATCGTGGAGGCCCAGCAGAACCGTTGGTTCGTGGCGCTGCTGCCGGTGTCGTTCCTGATCTACATCGCGACGATGGTGGGGGAGACCAACCGGGCACCGTTCGACATGCCGGAGTCCGAGGGCGACCTCGTCGGCGGCTTCAACACCGAGTACTCGTCCATCAAGTTCGCGATGTTCATGCTCGCCGAGTACGTGAACATGGTGACGGTCTCGGCGGTCGCCACCACCCTCTTCCTCGGCGGCTGGCGGGCCCCGTACCCGGTCTCCACGTTCTGGGAGGGTGCGAACCACGGCTGGTGGCCGATGCTCTGGTTCACCGTCAAGGTGCAGCTGCTGCTGTTCTTCTTCATCTGGCTGCGGGGCACGCTCCCCCGGGTGCGCTACGACCAGCTGATGAGGCTGGGCTGGAAGATCCTCATCCCGGTGTCGCTGGTCTGGCTGCTGCTGGTCGCCACCGTCCGGGCGCTGAAGAACGAGGGCTACGACTTCTCCCAGATCGTGCTGTACGTCGGCGGCGGGGCGGTCGCCCTGCTGCTGATCTCGCTCCTCGTGGACTTCTTCCGGCGCGCCGAGGAGGAGCCGGCGACGGACGGCGACGGGGAGGCCTTCGACCCCCTGGCGGGCGGTTTCCCCGTACCGCCGCTGCCCGGACAGAGCCTCCCGCCCGTGCCGCGCCGACGCCCGCGCCGGCCACGCGAGTTGATTGTCAGTGGTCGGGTGGACACTGCCAGTGACGTGAATGCCACCGACGGAAAGGGGGGCGACGGTGCCTGAGTTCCAGAACCCCGTGGCCGGCTTCGGCGTGACCTTCAAGGCCATGTTCAAGAAGCGGCTGACCGAGCAGTACCCGGAGGAGAAGAAGCCGACGGCGCCGCGATTCCACGGCCGCCATCAGCTCAACCGCCATCCCGACGGGCTGGAGAAGTGCATCGGCTGCGAGCTGTGCGCGTGGGCCTGCCCGGCGGACGCGATCTATGTCGAGGGCGCGGACAACACCGACGAGGAGCGCTACTCGCCCGGTGAGCGCTACGGCCGCGTCTACCAGATCAACTACCTCCGCTGCATCCTGTGCGGCCTGTGCGTGGAGGCCTGCCCGACTCGCGCGCTCACGATGACCAATGAGTACGAACTCGCCGACCGGTCCCGCGAATCGCTCATCTACACCAAACAGGAGCTGCTCGCCGGCCTGGAGGACACCATGGTCGACACCCCGCATGCGATTTACCCCGGCATGACGGAGAAGGACTACTACAACGGGCTGGTCACCGAGGCCGCGCCGGGAACGGCCCGCCAGGCCGCCGTCTCCAATGGTGAACAGACCGCCGACGAGGGGGTGCAGGCATGACCGGCCTCGCCGCCTCCGTGACCTCCACGGGAGAGGCCGTCCAGTTCTGGATCCTGGGCACCGTCGCCGTCCTCGGCGCGCTGTGCACGATCCTGATGAAGCGGGCGGTGCACAGCGCCCTCTCGCTGGCCGGCACCATGATCGTCCTGGCGGTCTTCTACCTCGCCAACGGCGCGTACTTCCTCGGCGCCGTCCAGATCGTCGTCTACACGGGCGCGGTCATGATGCTGTTCCTGTTCGTCGTCATGCTGGTCGGTGTCACCGCCGCGGACTCCCTCAAGGAGACGCTCAAGGGCCAGCGCTGGTTCGCCGCCGGCCTGGGCGTCGGCTTCGGCGTCCTGCTGATCGCCGGTATCGGCAACGCCTCCCTCAAGGAGTTCAACGGTCTGGGCGAGGCGAACGCCGGCGGCAATGTGCAGGGCCTGGCCGCGCTCGTCTTCACCAAGTACGTCTACGCCTTCGAGCTCACCGGCGCCCTGCTGATCGCGGCGGTCGTCGGCGCGATGGTGCTCACCCACCGGGAGCGCACGCAGCGCGCCAGGACGCAGCGCGAGCAGTCCGAGGCGCGGATCCGCGAGGGCACACAGATCCCGCCGCTCCCTGCCCCCGGCGTCTACGCCCGGCACAACGCCGTGGATATCCCCGGCCTGCTGCCCGACGGCACCCCGTCCGAGCTGACCGTCAACAAGACCCTGCGGGAGCGCGGCCAGATCCGTGACGTCTCCGCCGAGTCGCTCGCCGAACTCAAGGCGCTGGAGCGGCGCTCCGAGAACTGGCTGGGGCGCGGCCCGGAGGACGAGCCCGGGCCCGGTCCGTCCGGTGGCGCGCCGCGGAACGAGCACACCGAGGGGGCCACGAAGTGAACCCGGTCAACTACCTCTATCTCGCCGCCCTGTTGTTCACCATCGGTGCGGCCGGGGTGCTGATCAGGCGGAACGCCATCGTGGTGTTCATGTGTATCGAGCTGATGCTCAACGCCTGCAACCTCGCCTTCGTCACCTTCTCCCGGATGCACGGGAATCTCAACGGCCAGATCATCGCCTTCTTCACGATGGTCGTCGCCGCGGCCGAGGTCGTGGTCGGCCTGGCGATCATCGTGACGATCTTCCGCACCCGTCATACGGCCTCGGTCGACGACGCCAGCCTGATGAAGCTGTAAGGGGTCGACAAAGTGGAGAACTTGATCGCGCTGCTGGTAGCGGCACCGCTGGCCGGTGCGGCTCTGCTGCTGTGCGGCGGCACCCGGCTCGACCGCACCGGCCACTGGATCGGCTCGCTGCTCGCGGTGGTGTCGTTCGCCGTCGGTGCGGTGCTCTTCGCCGACCTGCTCGGCCGGAGCCCCGAGCACCGCACCCTGCACCAGCATCTGTTCAGCTGGATCCCCGTCGGCGGCTTCCGGGCCGACGTCGCCTTCCAGCTCGATCAGCTGTCGATGACCTTCGTCCTGCTGATCACCGGAGTCGGATCGCTGATCCACATCTACTCGATCGGCTATATGGAGCACGACGAGCGGCGCCGCCGCTTCTTCGGCTACCTCAACCTCTTCCTCGCGGCGATGCTGCTGCTCGTCCTCGCCGACAACTACCTTCTGCTGTACGTCGGGTGGGAGGGCGTCGGCCTCGCCTCGTACCTCCTGATCGGGTTCTGGCAGCACAAGCCCAGCGCGGCCACCGCCGCCAAGAAGGCGTTCCTGGTCAACCGCGTCGGCGATATGGGCCTGTCCATCGCGGTGATGGTGATGTTCACGACGTTCGGGACGTTCACCTTCGGCCCGGTGCTCGGTGCCACCGGCGACACATCCCAGGGCACCCTGACCGCGATCGGGCTGTTGCTGCTGCTGGCCGCCTGCGGCAAGTCGGCGCAGGTGCCGCTGCAGTCCTGGCTCGGTGACGCCATGGAGGGCCCGACCCCGGTGTCGGCCCTGATCCACGCCGCCACGATGGTCACCGCCGGCGTGTATCTGATCACCCGCTCCGGGGCGATCTTCAACGCCGCGCCGGACGCCCAGCTGGCGGTCGTCGTGGTCGGCGCGGTCACTCTCCTCTTCGGTGCCATCGTCGGTTGCGCCAAGGACGACATCAAGAAGGCGCTGGCCGGCTCCACGATGTCGCAGATCGGCTACATGATCCTGGCCGCCGGGCTCGGCCCCGTCGGCTACGCCTTCGCGATCATGCACCTGGTCACCCACGGCTTCTTCAAGGCGGGCCTCTTCCTCGGCGCGGGCTCCGTGATGCACGGGATGAACGACGAGGTGGACATGCGCCGTTACGGCGGCCTGCGGAAGTACATGCCGGTCACGTTCGTCACGTTCGGCCTCGGCTATCTGGCGATCATCGGCTTCCCCGGTCTGTCCGGCTTCTTCTCCAAGGACAGGATCATCGAGGCGGCGTTCGCCAAGGGCGGCACCGAGGGCTGGATCCTCGGCGGCGCGGCTCTCCTGGGCGCCGCGATCACCGCGTTCTACATGACCCGGGTGATGCTGATGACGTTCTTCGGCGAGAAGCGCTGGGACCCAGCCGAGACCCATCCGCACGAGTCGCCGAAGGTCATGACGATCCCGATGATCCTGCTGGCCGTCGGATCGGTCTTCGCGGGCGGGCTGTTCAGCGTGAACGAAGCCTTCGTGACGTGGCTGGAGCCGGTCACCTCCTTCTCCCACGGCCACTCCCCGGTCGGCGCCACCACGGTCACCGCCTCGACGATGGTCGTGCTGCTCGTCGGTGTCGGCATCGCCTGGCTGATGTACGGCCGCAAACCGGTCCCGGCGCGCGCCCCGCGCGGCTCGCTGCTGACCCGGGCCGCCCGCCGCGATCTGCTCCAGGACGACTTCAACCACATCGTCTTCGTCCGCGGCGGCAGCCAGGTCACCGGCACACTCGTCCAGCTCGACCGCTCGCTGGTGGACGGCGCGGTCAACGGCACGGCGGCCTCGATGGGCGGACTCTCCGGCCTGCTGCGCCAGTTGCAGAGCGGCTTCGTCCGCTCGTACGCGGTCCAGATGCTGGGCGGGGCCGCCGTTCTCGTCGCCGCGACCCTGCTGATGAGGGGTGTCTGAGCCATGTCGTTTCCCCTGCTGACGGCGGCGGCCGCGGTGCCGGCGATCGGTGCGATCGCCACCGCCGCACTGCCCGCCGCCAAGCGCACCGCCGCCAAATGGCTCGCGCTGCTCTTCTCGCTGGCCACCCTGGTACTGGCCCTGGTCATCGCCGTACGCTTCGACCCCGCCGCCGAGGGGCCGTACCAGCTCACCGAATCACACGCCTGGATCCGGGACTTCGGCGTCCGCTACGAACTGGGCGTGGACGGTATCGCCGTCGCCCTGATCGCCCTGACCGCCGTGCTGATCCCGTTCGTCATCCTGGCCGGCTGGCATGACGCCGATCCCCTCGAGTCGGCCACACCCGACCGGCGCTGGCGGCCCACCCAGGGCTTCTTCGCGCTGATCCTGGCCGTCGAGGCGATGGTGGTGCTCTCCTTCGAGGCCACCGACGTCTTCCTCTTCTACATCTTCTTCGAAGCCATGCTGATCCCGATGTACTTCCTCATCGGCGGCTTCGGGGACCGCGCGGGACCGGACGGCGAGGAGCGGGCCGCCGGCCGGCGCTCGTACGCCGCGGTGAAGTTCCTGCTCTACAACCTCGCCGGCGGGCTGATCATGCTGGCCGCGGTGATCGGGCTCTACGCCGTCACCGCCGACCAGCTCGGCACCGGCGCCTTCTCCCTGCAGCAGATCGTCGAGGCGCGGGCGGCCGGCGAGCTGGACATGGCCGCCGGCACCGAACGGCTGCTGTTCCTCGGCTTCTTCTTCGCCTTCGCGGTGAAGGCGCCGCTGTGGCCGCTGCACACCTGGCTGCCCGGCGCCATGGGCGAGTCGACCGCGCCGGTCGCCGTGCTGATCACCGCAGTGGTCGACAAGGTCGGCACGTTCGCGATGCTCCGCTTCTGCCTCCAGCTCTTCCCGGAGGCCAGCGCCTGGGCCACCCCGGCCATCCTGGTCCTCGCGCTGATCAGTATCGTCTACGGCGCGCTGCTCGCGGTCGCCCAACGGGACATCAAGCGCCTGATCGCCTACGCCTCGATCTCCCACTTCGGCTTCATCATCCTGGGCATCTTCGCGATGACGTCCCAGGGCCAGGGCGGCGCCACGCTCTACATGGTCAACCACGGCCTCTCCACCGCGGCCCTGATGCTGGTGGCCGGCTTCCTGATCAGCCGCCGCGGCTCGCGGATGATCACGGACTTCGGCGGCGTCCAGAAGGTCGCCCCGCTCCTCGCCGGCACCTTGCT
The DNA here is from genome assembly GCF_001590865.1 of Streptomyces sp. NBRC 110611. Classification (GTDB taxonomy): domain Bacteria; phylum Actinomycetota; class Actinomycetes; order Streptomycetales; family Streptomycetaceae; genus Streptomyces. Next base: position 337,094 of record NZ_BBUY01000005.1, on the reverse strand, counting down.
CATCGGCGGGCTCGCCACCCTGTCGCTGCCCGGCCTGGCCCCGTTCATCAGCGAATTCCTGGTCCTGGTCGGCACCTTCAGCCGCTATCCGGTGATCGGCGTCATCGCCACCGTCGGCATCGTCCTCGCCGCCCTCTACGTCCTGGTCCTCTACCAGCGGACGATGACCGGGCCCGTGAAGGCCGAGGTGAAGAGCATGCCCGACCTGCGGGTCCGGGAGCTGGTGGTGGTGGCGCCGCTGGTCGCGCTGCTGATCTGCCTCGGGGTGTATCCGAAGCCGCTCACCGACATCGTCAACCCGGCGGTCCAGCACACCCTGTCCGTCGTCGACGAGCAGGACCCCCAGCCCACGGTGCGGGTGAACGCCGTACCCGGTGGAGACCGGGACGGCCGGACCGTGAATGATCGAGATGCGGAGGCCGCGAAGTGAGTTCCGTGGCAAGTGTCCACAGCCTGTGGACGGTGGCGGCCGGCGCACCGGGCAAAATCCCGGCGCCGCACATCGAGTACGCCCAGCTGTCGCCGGCCCTGATCGTCTTCGGCGCGGCGGTCGCCGGCATCCTTATCGAAGCGGTGGTCCCGCGCCGCCACCGCCACGCCGTCCAGCTGCTGCTGTCCCTGGTGGCGCTGGCCGCCGCGTTCGCCGCGGTGATCGGTCTGGCGGCCGCCGGCTTCGGCTCGTCCAAGGCGCATATCGCGGCGATGGGCGCCATCGCCGTCGACGGTCCGGCGCTGTTCCTCCAGGGCACCATCCTCCTGGTGTCCCTGGTCGCCGTCTTCACCTTCGCCGAGCGGCGGCTCGACCCGGCGGCACACGGCAACCGCGTGGACTCCTTCGCGGCCCAGCCCGCCGCCGTCCCCGGCGGCCCGGCCGAACAGGCCGCGGTCAAGGCCGGGTTCACCACCACCGAAGTCTTCCCGATCCTGCTCTTCGCGGTCGGCGGGATGCTGGTGTTCCCCGCCGCCAACGACCTGCTGACGCTCTTCATCGCGCTGGAGGTGTTCTCCCTCCCGCTGTACATCCTGTGCGCGCTGGCCCGCCGTCAGCGGCTGCTGTCCCAGGAGTCCGCGATGAAGTACTTCCTCCTCGGCGCCTTCTCCTCCGCCTTCCTCCTGTTCGGCATCGCCCTGCTCTACGGCTACGCGGGCACGGTGACCTACGCCGGAATCGCCGAGGTGATCTCGGACGGCGCCAAGCAGATCGACCCGGCCCTGGCCGGTTCGATGGGCAGTGACGCGCTGCTGTTGATCGGCGGGGCACTGGTGCTGATGGGGCTGCTGTTCAAGGTCGGCGCGGTCCCGTTCCACATGTGGACGCCGGACGTCTACCAAGGCGCCCCCACCCCGGTCACCGGCTTCATGGCGGCCGCCACCAAGGTCGCGGCCTTCGGCGCGCTGCTCCGGCTGCTGTACGTCGTCCTGCCCGGCATGCGCTGGGACTGGCGGCCGGTGATGTGGGGCGTCGCCATCATCACCATGTTGGGCGGGGCGATCCTCGCCATCACCCAGACGGACATCAAGCGGCTTCTGGCCTACTCCTCCATCGCCCACGCCGGATTCATCCTCGCCGGCACCATCGCCACCAGCGAGGACGGGATCTCCTCGGTGCTCTTCTACCTGGGCGCCTACTCCTTTGTGACGCTCGGTGCTTTCGCCGTCGTCACGCTGGTCCGGGACGCCGGCGGCGAGGCGACCCAGCTGTCCAAGTGGGCCGGGCTCGGCCGCCGTTCGCCACTCGTGGCCGCGGTGTTCGCCGTCTTCCTGCTGGCCTTCGCGGGTATCCCGCTGACCTCCGGCTTCGCCGGGAAGTTCGCGGTGTTCAAGGCGGCCGCGCAGAGCGGCGCGGGCTGGCTGGTGGTGGTCGGCGTCCTCGCGTCCGCCATCGCCGCGTTCTTCTACATCCGCGTCATCGTGCTGATGTTCTTCAACGAGCCCAAGGCGGAAGGCCCGACTGTCGCGGTGCCCAGCCCCCTGACGACCATGGCCATCACCATCGGGGTCACGGCCACACTGGTGCTGGGCCTGGCGCCGCAGTACTTCCTCGACCTGGCCGGCCAGGCGGCGACCTTCGTGCGCTGAACATCCGCGCCTGCGCCTCCGTACCGTAATGGCCGCCGCCCGGAGCCCCTTTGGGGCCGGACGGCGGCCATTACGCTACGGACCGGGACCAGCCGTTACGCTGCGGACGGGCCCATTACGCAACGGGCCGGTCGTCCCGGTCAGCTCTTGGGCAGGCCGCTCGGCAGCTCCGGCATCTCGGGGATCTTCACGCTGCCGTCCCCGGACTTGGTGTACTTGTCGGTGGGGCCGTTCTTCCACTCCACGGTCAGGGTCTTGCCGTCCGCCCCGGGCTTGAGGGTGCCCATGGTGCGGGTGGTGTCCCCGTCGGTGCACTTCAGCGCGGCCATGGTCATCCCGGCCATCTCCTGGACCTTGCCCAGGCAGGCTGCCTTGTGGCCGTTGCTGAAGGCGACCGTTCCCTTGGTGATCACGAGGACCAGCGGGCTGCTGTCCGATCCTGCCTTCCACGCGCCCTCGACCGCCTCGGGGCTCGCGGGCTTGTCCGCGCCTCCCGGAGTTGACGGCGCGGCCTCCGGCTTCTTGCCCGGCTTGCTGTCGCTGCCGTTGTCGCCGCTGCTTCCGCAGCCGCTGAGCAGCGTCGCGGCGATGGCTGCCGCCCCGGCGATCTGCGCTGCCTTGCGCACGTACGTCTCCTCCGTTGTGGGACAGGTCCGTTGTGGAACAGGGAGACGTGAGGCTAGCAGCGGCCCCCGACCCCGTCCGGCCCCTCGCCCGGATTGCGGCTGCGCCGGTACGGACTTGGTGTGAGGCTGTGACAGGAAAGGCGGCGGTGCCGGGCGAAGGGGATGAAGCGGGCGGGGCGGAGGGGTAAAGCGGGCGGGGCGGAGAGGGGGCGCGCGGGGAGGGAGCGCGGGGAGGTGGGGCGGGGTGGAGGGGGCGGTCCAACGGGGTCCGGCTCACCGTCCCTCCGCCCCGGGGGGGCTCCCCCTCCCCCCGCCCCCTCCACCTCCCCGCACCCCCACTAGCCGCCGATGCTCGGCACACCGACAACGCTCATGACGGCAATGAGCCCCGCGCATGACGGCCACGAGCCCCACGGCATCGGCGCCCGCGGAGCCGAGCCCCGCACCGCCCTCTGCCGCCGGAAGCCGAGGCCTCTCCCAGCCTCTCCCCGGTCAACCTGCGATCCGCCTACGGCCGGGGCAGCCTGACGTACTCCCTCCTGAGTCTCCTAGGCGCCTCCACCCGCCGCGCTCTTGTCGTGCTGGACGGCGCGGAACGCGGCGTACGCGGTCCACTCCTCCTTGGCCAGACGCCGCAGGTCGCGCCGCAGGGGGCGATGGGCGCCACCCGGCAGGAGCCCGGCGTCCAGACCGGTTGCCGAGGCGTAGGCGGCCAGCAGACGGCCGCGCCGGTCGGGGAACCGGGCATCGGCAGCCGCTGTGAAGCGGGCGCGGGCCGGGGCCGCCAGATCCACCGGGCCGGCCGGGAACCGGTCGTACGGGAAGAGACCCAGGGCCCGGTGGGGCTCTCTGCGCAGAGCGCCGCGTTCCTCCAGCCGGCGCAGGCACAACTCCTGGACGGACCGGCCGGAGCCGCGTACCCAGCGGTGCGCCTTGATGCCGTTGCCGCCCTTGACCGGCGCGCGGAGCGCCGTCAGGGCGTGGTCGAGTACGGGATCGCCCAGCGGCAGCGGTTTGGTCACGGTGATGCGGTCGCCGTGGTCGACAGTGATCCGGCCGGCCGCCTCCAAGTCGGCCAGCGCCGCGCCGGCCAGCCCGTAACGGAGGTACGTGGGGTTGTTCAGGAGACGGCCGCGGACCGGGTCGAGGGCGAGAAGGAGTAACTCCTCGGGGAGCGTGAGGGGATTGCCGGTCATGTCGTCTCGCGGCCCGGGGAAGCAGGAGCGGGCAGGATGCGGCCGGTGACCTCGCCGAAGCCGATCCGGGCGCCGTCGGGGCCCGGCGCCCAGGCCGTGAGGGTGACCTCGTCGCCGTCCTGGAGGTACGGGCCCTTGCCCTGGGTGAGTTCGAGCAGGCAGCCGAGCTGGTCCGGCTCGGGTCCGGAGACGGTGCCGGACGCGAAGAGGTCACCGGTGCGCAGGGATGCGCCGTTGACGGTCATATGGGCCAGTTGCTGGGCCGCGGTCCAGTACATCGTGGAGAACGGGGGCCGGGAGACGGTCTCGCCGTTGATGCGGACCTCGATGCGGATGTCGATGCCGCCCGGTTCGGCGGTCGCGTCGTCGAGGTAGGGAAGCAGCGGCAGGTCCCGGGCGGGCGGTGCCGTACGGGCCGTGTCGAGGGCGTCGAGCGGGGTGATCCAGGCGGAGACGGACGTGGCGAAGGACTTTCCCAGGAACGGGCCGAGCGGTACGTACTCCCAGGCCTGGATGTCCCGCGCGGACCAGTCGTTGAGCAGGCAGACGCCGAAGACGTGATCGCGGAAGGAGTCGAGTCCGACCGGTTCGTGCAGCGTGGACGGTGTGCCGACGACGAAGCCGACCTCGGCCTCGATGTCGAGGCGGGTGGACGGGCCGAAGGCCGGTGTCTCGTCGGTGGGCGTCTTGCGCTGGCCGTTGGGCCGTACGACCGGGGTTCCCGTGGCGACGACCGTGCCCGCCCGGCCGTGGTAACCGATCGGCAGATGCTTCCAGTTGGCGGGGAGAGCCGCGCCGTTCGGGCGGAAGATCCGTCCGGCGTTGGTGGCGTGGTGCTCGCTGGAGTAGAAGTCGACGTAGTCCGCGACCTCGAAGGGGAGGTGCAGGGTGACCTCGCCCAACCGATGGAGCAGCGGTGCCACTTCGTCGCGGTGCGTCCGGTCGGTCACCGCGCTGTGGACGGCCGTGCGGATCTGCCGCCAGACGGGGCGGCCCGCGGCCATCAGCGGGTTGAGGGTCGGCGCTGCGAGCAGTTCGGCGTGCGGATGGATGGCGGCGGGCAGCGCGCTGGGCAGGGCGCTCAGATCGAGGACGTAGCTGCCGTAGCGGACACCGAGGCGGTGCTGGTCGGGCGCGTCGGCGGTACTGAAGACGCCGTAGGGGAGGTTGTGCGGGCCGAAGGGGTCGCCTTCCGCCAGGTCGAACGGGCTCTGCTCGGGCATGACAGCTCCTCGCGTTCGTCGTCGCCAGTGGGGCCGGCCTGACCGGTCAGGGGGGCTGATCAGGGGCTGATGAATCCCCGGCCCGGCGGCTCTGTCGATCAGAGTACGGCCGGGCAAGCCGCGGTGATGAGGCCTGTGGATAACTCGCGTGAGGAGGCGGTCCGGGCGGGTGAGGGACGCCCGCCCTCCGGCCGGGGTGCGGTCGGGTGAGTGCCCGTCGGCCCTGGCCACGCCGGGGCGGGGCCGGAGGCGTCGGCTCTCCACAGCCGCCGCGGCGAAGGGAGCCGAGCGCGTACGAACACGACCGGCCGTGACACCGCACGTACTCCCTACCGCACCAGACGTACTCCCTCCCCCCCCGCACCGGACGCACTCCCCGCGGCACCGCATATACGACCGTGCGGCACCGCACGTGCGTCCCGGGACTCGGCAATGTCCGGAAAACCCTTGCCGGACGGCGCAATTCGGTTCTGGCTTCCCGCGTGCGCCGCCACACAAGACCGTTTCACTCCTTCACTCCCCGCGGCCGCCGAGTCCCCCGCAGCCCGCGCGGCCCCGTCGCTCACGGTGTCGCGCTCACCCGGCCGCGTGGGTCGGCCGGCCCCGCCGGGGGACCGGTCCTGGGAAGATGGCCGAGGGGCCTGTGGCCGGCGCGGTATATCGGCCTTCCGGTCACAGCTGTGGTTCCTGGGGCGGCCGGGAATGTGAGGGCCGTCGCTGTCGCCGCTCCGCGACGTCAAAAAACCCAGCACAATGTGATCCATGCCATGCCACCCGGGGGTCGTCATGCTTCCCGGGCGGCTCAGGGGGCGGGCGCTCACGGTGATCGAACTGGGACCGGATACGCTGGCCAATGGTGGAGACAGCGACAGATCGACATTCAGTTTGATCGTCAGCAGACAGGAGTACCCCTCGTGACCGTCGTCGGGCCCTTCGGGCTGAGCGTGCGGGACCAGGCTCTTGAGGCCGATGTCCAGGCCGGGTTGGCGGCTGTCGAGGAGGGCCTGCTGGAGGCCACCAAGAGCGACGTGCCGTTCATCACCGAAGCCGCGCAGCACCTCGTGCGCGCGGGCGGCAAGCGGTTCCGGCCGCTGCTGGTGATGCTCGCGGCCCAGTTCGGTGACCCCCACAGCCCGGGTGTGGTGCCCGCCGCGGTGGTCGTGGAGCTGACGCACCTGGCGACGCTGTACCACGACGACGTGATGGACGAGGCCGATGTGCGCCGCGGCGTGGCCAGCGCCAACGCCCGCTGGGGCAACTCCGTCGCGGTGCTGACCGGCGACTTCCTCTTCGCCCGCGCCAGCCACATCCTCGCCGACCTCGGGCCCGAGGCGGTCCGTATCCAGGCCGAGGCGTTCGAGCGCCTGGTGACGGGGCAGATTCTGGAGACCGCCGGCCCACGTGACGGCCGCGACCCCGTCGATCACTATCTGGACGTCCTCGCGGGCAAGACCGGGTCGCTGGTCGCCGTCGCCTGCCGTTTCGGCGCCATGATGTCGGGCGCTGATGAGTCGACGGCCAACATCCTCACTCAGTACGGCGAGCGGCTGGGCACCGCGTTCCAGCTGGCGGACGACGTGCTGGACATCGCCAGCGACTCGCACGAGTCCGGCAAAACGCCCGGAACCGACCTGCGTGAGGGCATTCCGACGCTGCCCGTGCTGCGTCTGCGGGCGCGGGCAGAGAGCAGCTCCGGCACGCCCGAGGACCGGGCGCTGTGCGAGCTGCTGGCGGGCGATCTCACCGATGACGCCCGGCACGCCGAGGCGCTGGTCCGGCTGCGCGCCCACCCGGCACTCGAAGAGGCCCGCCGGGACACCGTGCGGTACGCGGAGGAGGCGCGCGCCACGCTGGCGCCGCTGCCCGAGTGCATGGCCAAGTCGGCTCTCGAGGGCCTGTGCGACGCGGTGGTCCACCGGGCCGGGTGAAGTCGGGACGAGGGAAGCCGGGGCGGGGTACCGAGTGGCGATCAGGGGCTGGCCGCTGGGTCCCTGGGGGCTTTCGAACGCTGGGTCCCCTAGGGGTTTTCGAACAGATCCCCTAAGGGTCGTGAGCGCCCCCTGCGGGCCTACAACCGGCTGAGGGCGGGGGATATTCCCCGCAGCTCGCCGTGGTTCTCGGCGTGGTTCTCGCCGTGGTTGGGGAGGCGGTCCTTGGGGAGGTGAGAGGCAGTCCTCGGAGAGGTGAGGGGGAGCCCTTAGGGGGTGGGTCCGACTCCTGTTGTATGTGTTCCGCTGCGCGGTGACCGGTTGTCATACCTCAGCAGTACGACGAGTTGGACCCGCGGGCTGACGCTTTGTGCCGGGTGCTTTGGTGAGATGGAGAGCACCACAGCGCGGCGAACGAGCCACCAGCAGCTCCAGGGGGGGCGCGAGGACAGCGCAGCAACCGCCGCAGACGACGGAGGTAGGCAGATGCCACGGAACGAACCGACCGAGTTCACCGACGCATGGGACGGGGAGCGCGCGTCGAAGCGCCGTAAGACGGTGCGGTACGCCGTGCCGGTCGCGGTGGCGGGAGTTGCGGCGGCCACGATCGGGCTGGTTCCGGCGTTCGCCGGCTCCGGTTCCCCGGATCTGCCGAAGATCTCCGCAGCGGACCTGATAGCCAAGATCGCCACGTCGGACGTCCAGCAGCTCTCCGGCACGGTGCGGGTCACCACGGACCTCGGCCTGCCGTCCCTGCCGGACGGGCTCGGCGGCGGGGCCGGCGGCTTCGGCGGTGGCCAGGGCGGCGCGGGCGGCGGCGAGAAGGACGGGGACGGCGCGTCCGTGTCGCCCGGGAAGAAGCTGATGGAGCTGGCGTCCGGTACGCACACGCTCCGCGTCGCCGCCGACGGTCCCGACAAACAACGGGTGTCCATCGTCGACAAGGCCGCCGAGTACAGCCTCGTCCACAGCGGCAGCGAGGTCTGGGCGTATGACAGCGGCAGCAACACCGCTGTCCACAGCACCGCGCCCGACGCAGGCCGGCACGGCGAGCGCGGGAAGCCCCGGGGCCTCCCCGAAGACCTGAAGAACGCCACCCCGCAGGACCTGACGAAGCAGGCTCTGAAGGCGGCCGGTGACACGACCTCGGTCACCGTCGACGGCACCGCCAAGGTCGCCGGACGGGACGCCTACCAGCTGCTGATCAAGCCGAAGCAGGCCGGCTCGACGGTCGGCTCGATCCGGGTGGCGGTCGACGCCGCCAACGGGACGCCGCTGAAGTTCACCCTGACCCCGAAGAGTGGTGGCCCGGCCGCCATCGACGTCGGTTTCACCAGCGTCGACTTCGCCAAGCCCGCCGCGAGCACGTTCTCCTTCACTCCGCCCAAGGGCGCCAAGGTCGTCGACGCCGACGAGGAGCGGGCGAAGGCCGAGCGCGCACACGGCAAGGACGCCGCCGGACAGAAGGACGTGAAGGAGTTCGAGAAGGGACAGAAGGGGCCGGCGAAGAACCTGGGCGGGCTGAACGTCATCGGCGAGGGCTGGACGTCCATCGCCACGATCAAGGGCGCCGGCTCCGGCCTGCCCACCGGCAAGGACAAGGCCGCCGGCGGTGACGCGGGCGCGTTCCTGGACAGCCTCGGTGAGAAGGCCAGCGGCTCCTTCGGCACCGGCCGGATCTTCAGCACCCGCCTGGTCAACGCCCTGATAACGGACAACGGCACCGTCTACGTCGGCGCCGTCGACAAGCAGGCCCTGATCGACGCGGCCAACGCCGCCAAGTAGGCCGTCAAGCAAGCCGCCGAGCAACGGGTCACCGCAGTGGGCCAGCGGTACACCGGAGGCAGCGGTAGGCCAGGGGCTGCCGCGTCGCCCTGCCCCGGGCGGCGCGGCACCACCCGCGGGGCCACTCCCCCGTGGGACCGCGGGCTGTTCATCCGTACGACATGGGGGAGCCGATGCCACAGCCGCCCGTCTCCGGGCCCGACGGCACGCGCCCGCCCGCGCCCGGACAGCCTCCCCCGCGCCTTGAGGGCACCGGCGGTACGCCCCTCGGCGACCGGGCGATCGAGACGGTAGGCCTGACCAAGGCCTACCGCGGCGGTCGGCTCGCCGTGGACGGCCTCGATCTGGTCGTCCCGCGCGGCAGCGTCTTCGGATTCCTCGGCCCCAACGGCTCCGGCAAGACCACCACCATCCGCATGCTGATGGGCCTGATCGACGCGACCGCCGGCAGCGCCCGGGTGCTCGGCCGGCCGATGCCCGCGGCCGGGCGCCGGGTGCTCCCCGAGGTGGGCGCGCTCATCGAGGGCCCGGCGCTCTACGGATTCCTCAGCGGGCGCGACAACCTGCGGCGATTCGACGCCGCCGACCCGGTCGCCGACCCCCGCACTCGTGAGGAACGGGTCGGCCGCGCCCTGGAGCGGGTGGGCCTGGCCGCTGCGGCCGGCAAGAAGGCGCGGGCGTACTCCCTCGGCATGAAGCAGCGGCTCGGCCTGGCCGCGGCCCTGCTCCAGCCCCGTGAGCTGCTGGTGCTCGACGAGCCGACCAACGGCCTGGACCCGCAGGGCATGCGGGAGATCCGCGCCCTGGTCCGTGAGCTGGCGGCGGACGGCACCACCGTCTTCCTCTCCTCCCATCTCCTCGACGAGATCGAGCAGGTATGCACCCATGCCGCGGTGATGGCCCGCGGCCGGCTGATCACCCAGGGCACGGTCGCCGACCTCTCCGCCACGGTGCTGGGCCCGCGGGGCGCGGCCAGGCTGACGGTGACCACTCCGGACGCCGCGGACGCGGTCCGGGTGCTGAAGGAACAGGGGGTGACCGGCCTTCAGGCCACCGACGACCGGGTGACGGGTGAACTGCCGGGCGGCGGGCCGGACGGTGCGGGGGCACCGGAGCTGGCGGACCTCAACGCCGCGCTGGTGCACGCCGGCGTGCGGGTCCGTGCCTTCGGAACCGAACGCGCCTCGCTGGAGGACATCTTCGTCCAGTTGACCGGGGAGGGCTTCGATGTCGCAGGCTGAGACAGCGTCCGGTTGGCCCGGCCAGGGAGGTCGGCCCGGTCGGCCCGGTCGGGGAGGGCGGCCCGGTCGGCCCGGTCGGGGAGGGCGGCCCGGTCGGTCCGGTCAGGGCGGGCGGTCCGGTTGGTTCCGAGCGGCGCGGTCGCTGGGGCTGCTGCGCAGCGAGGTCGCCATGACCTTCCGGCGCTGGCGCACCCTGGCGCTGCTGGCGGTGCTCGCGGGCGTACCGGTCCTGGTCGGGATCGCCGTCAAGATCCAGACGGGCGACGGCGGGGCGGCGGGCCACGACGGGGGCGAAGGCGGCCCGGCGTTCCTCTCCCAGGTCGCCCACAACGGCCTCTTCCTGGTCTTCGCCTCACTCGCGGTGACCCTGCCGTTCTTCCTGCCGATGGCCACCGGCCTGATCGCGGGCGACTCCATAGCCGGCGAGGCGCAGGGCGGAACGCTGCGCTATCTCCTGGTGGCCCCCGCCGGCCGGACCCGGCTCCTACTGGTCAAGTACGCCACGACCCTGACGTTCTGCCTGGCGGGCACCCTCGTCGTGGCGCTCTCCGCGCTGACGACCGGCGCGCTGCTCTTCCCCCTCGGCGACATCACCCTGCTCTCCGGCACGTCCATACCCTTCGGCGAGGGGCTGCTGCGGGCGCTGGCCATCGCGGGCGTGGTGGCCCTCTCGCTGATCGGAGTGGCCGCCGTCGGCCTGTTCGTCTCCACCCTGACGACCAGCGGGACCGCCGCTATGGCGACCACGGTCGGGCTGCTGATCACGGTGCAGATCCTGGACACCATCCCGCAGCTGGAAGCCGTACAGCCCTACCTCTTCCCGCATTACTGGCTGTCCTTCGCGGATCTGCTTCGCGACCCCGTCTACTGGGATCAGCTGCAGAAGAACGTGGGCCTTCAGGCGCTCTACGCGGTGGTGTTCGGCTCGGCGGCCTGGGCGCGGTTCACCACCCGGGACATCACGGCGTAGCCACCCGGGACGTCACGGCGCAACCACCCGGGACATCACGGCGTAAGGCGGCGCGCCCCGGTCTCGGCGGCGGGTACGGCCGCTTCGGCGGCCCCTACCGTCTCGGCGGCCCGGCCCGGCCCGTTCGCTGTCGTAGCTGCCGCGGTCGCCTCGTTCGCGCGGGCTGCGGCCTCGGCCAGCTCCGCCCGTGCCCGCCGCGTGGTGCGCAGCGCGTCCCAGGTCAGCACCGCCAGGCCCATCCAGACCAGTGCGAAGCCGGCCCAGCGCTCCGGCGGCATCCGCTCGTGGAAGACCGTGAGCCCCAGCACGAACTGGAACGTCGGCGCCAGATACTGCATCATCCCGAGCACGGTCAGCGGCAGCCGCATGGCCGAGGCACCGAAGCAGATCAGCGGTATCGCCGTGGCGACCCCGCAGCCCGCGAGCAGCAGTGCCTGGTCCACCCCGCCGCTGAGGAAGCTCGACTCGCCGCGCACACCGAGGAAGATCAAGTAGCCCAGTGCGGGCAGCAGCTGGAGGGCCGTCTCGGCGCTGAAGCCCTCGATGCCGTCGAGCTTGATGCCCTTCTTGGCCAGTCCGTATGTCGCGAACGAGAGGGCCAGTCCGAGCGCGATCCAGGGCACCTTGCCGTACGCGACGGTCATCACGACAACGGCCAGCGTGCCGATGCCCACTGCCGTCCACTGCAGCGGCCGCAGCCGCTCACGCAGTACGAGGACGCCGAAGGCGATGCTGACCAGCGGGTTGATGAAATAGCCGAGGAGCTCCTCCCCTAAAGGACACACGGGCATATTTGCAGGTCAGAAGGGGTGAGGATGGGAGCGGCCCCGCATCACGCCCAGCCTGGTCAGTACCAAAATGTGGAAACGGGGGTGACGTGATCCCCTGGTCTGCTTACGGTCGACGAGACGCTCGGCCGCGGGCGTCACCGTGCTTTGTGAGGGGAGTCGCCGTGAAGCGACGTTTCGGGCGAGGGCCGGCAGCGGGCGGAGTTGACGTTCCGGCCCTCGTGGCTGCGTCTGTGACCGTGGTGCTGTGGGCATCGGCGTTCGTATCGATCCGCAGCTCAGCTGAGTATTTCGGGCCGGGCGCATTGGCGTTCGGGCGTCTGCTTGCGGCTGCGGTGGTACTGAGTGTCGTGCTTCTTGTTCGGCGGGGCGGCATTCCGCCCCGTAAGGCGTGGCCGGGCATCGTCGGCTGTGGTGTGCTCTGGTTCGGCGCGTACATGATCGCTCTGAATTGGGGTGAGCATGAGGTCGACGCGGGCACGGCGGCGATGCTGGTCAATGTGGGGCCGATTCTGATTGCGCTGCTCGGCGGATGGCTTCTTAGAGAAGGGTTCCCGCCTCGATTGATGGCGGGCATGTCGGTGTCATTCGCCGGTGCTGTGGTGGTCGGGCTGTCTATGACCGGCGGCGGGGCTGCCACGCTGCTGGGGGTTTTGCTGTGCCTGCTGGCTGCTGTGACGTACGCGGTGGGCGTGGTGCTTCAAAAGACGGCTCTTCGGCATGCGTCGCCGTTGCAGGTGACGACGTTTGGTTGCCTTGTTGGTCTTTTGGTCTGCCTCCCCTTTTCCGGTCAGTTCGTCTCGCAGATGACTCAGGCACCGGTGTCGGCGACGTTGAACGTTGTATATCTCGGGGTCTTTCCGACGGCCATCGCGTTTAGCACGTGGGCCTTTGCGCTGTCGCGGACGACGGCGGGGAAGATGGGCGCGACTACCTACGCGGCTCCGGGTTTGGTGGTCGTGATGTCGTGGGTGTTCCTGGGTGAGGTGCCGGGCTGGCTGACGCTGCTTGGCGGTCTGCTCTGTTTGGCTGGTGTTGCCGTGTCCCGGTCTCGCAGGAGGGCGGGCGCGGCGTCGACGGTGGTGGCGTCGGGAGGTCAGGCGCGGTCGACGTCGGGCGTTGCTGGGGCGGAGGAGAGTGTGGGATAGCGGTGTAGGGCTCTTGAGATAGAAGGGGGGCGCCCTCTGCTGGCCGGCGGGGCGCCCCCTATGGGTTGTCCGACCGGGCCGTGTAATGCGAAGGAACAGGCCCGGACGGACCCGTACAGATTACGCTGAGTAACCCGGATGGGTCACAACCCATGGAATTCTTCAGAGTGAGTGCCTCGGTGAGGTGTCGCCGCGGGGCAGTACCGGGGCGGTGCTCGCCGGTAGGCCAGCCTGGAGAGGTCAGCTTCGAGCTTCAGGGATGAGGCCCTGGAGATACCGGCTTGCCGCGCTCACGAAATCCTCCCGGGCCTTTTTGAAGTCGGCCCAGGCCGGCTGCTTGGGGTCGCCCTTCTCCATGTCGGCTAGACGCTCCACGAGCGCGCGCCCCTCCTTCACCGGGCCCACGCCTTCAAGGTCGATGACGTTAAACCGGGCGCGGGTCACGTCATAGACCCGGTCGATAGCAGCAATGGCTGCCGCGTCGGTCTCGTACCGTCCGGCTTCGCGGTGCCAGATCACGGTCCGCTCCTCGTCCACAGCGTTGAGGAATGCGGCGTACGCGTCGCGCCGGGCGAGATAGAGCGTGATCACGGCTGAGTCGTTCATGCGCGGTGCTCCCGTGGTGCGTGCTGATTGGGCGCCGTCACGCTACCCGCCCGTACACCTTGATCACTGGCGTACGGGCGGGAATCACTGGCAGGAGTGGGTGCGAGCGTCAGCAGTCGGTATCTGAGACGCCGGGATTGTGGTACCTGACGGATCGGCGTGGCGACATTCGTACTGGCTGCGCAGTGATGCGTTTCCCGCTCCCCTCTCCGCCGTCTCCATCCCCGTTGCTGCCGGTGGGGCCGCACTGAGCGTCAGGCACGCAGGCTAGTTGCGGGTTGCAGGTTTCGAAGGAGGGATTGCAGTTCGGTGTGCACATGTCGGGCAGACAGCTACTGGGCTGCGCCTTTGTGTGCGGGAACGCCTCTTCGAGCACACCACGCACGTTGCGCATTTCGTCGCCGTCGTAGATGTCCGTGAGGCTTTGAGTGTGGACGTTGCCGACGGGCATCCAGCGGGCGAACACGCACGGCCATACCTCTCCGCGCGGGGAGATCGCGAACTTTCCCCGTCCGCAGCGTCCGCACAACCGCCCTAACGATGGGGTCGCCCCTTGTGCGCCCCTGCCGAAGGGACGGATGCCGTCTGTTCGCACATCGCGAATGCCGAGCTGCAACAGCTCGTGTGACGCGTAGTCCCCCCGCTGCGCCTGTAGGACGTTGATCACGCTGCCGCGCATCTCGATGCCCAGTTCCCGCGCTTTGTCGACGTTGGCGCGCGTACGGGCGTGAGACCCGCGATTCTCCGTCACGTCGTCGTGATCCTCGGGCGTGTCGCTGTAGTAGCTGAATGCCACCCGTACATTGGGTAGTTGGAGGACTTCCCAGACCTCGTCCCGGATGTGGGTCATGTTCGAGAAGACCTCAACCCGCATGCCGCACTTGAGGGCGTGCCGGATGAAAGCGGGCAGTCCTGGGTGGAGGGTCGGTTCCCCGCCGATGAACTGCACATCCCGGACGCCTAGGACTTTCAGCTCGTCCATGACCCGGAACCAGTCGCCATCTGTCATGTCACCGTGATCACCCTGCGGGGACGAGTCGGCGTAGCAGTGGCGGCATTTCAGGTTGCAGAGTCCCGTGATCTCCAGCCAAACGAACACCGGCCGAAGGGCTAACGCGTTCATGGCTCCTCCATGGAGTGAGTTTCGGCACTTGCTTACCGCCCCTTGTTGGGACGGGGGCTAGGGTTCCGGGCTCAGCCGATGCGCGACAACACCGCCATCAGGAGAGCCCAGATGATGAGCACGACCAGGCCAACAGCAACCTTTGCCACGAAAAGACGGGCGGATAAGGCGTCCTCTTCGCGCCGCTGCTGTTCCTCGCGCTCCTTCTCGGCCTTCTCGTGCGCGTCGGCGTTGCATCGGTGGCACGCGGTGATCTTGTGTTCTGGGCTGTCGTGGCTCATGTGACCTGTTGGACGGCGGGGGCACAGTGATGTGTTGGAGCCCCACGTCCTGTCACTGGTCGCCCTTTCTGGTCACCGGTCCGCGACCGATGGCCGTCCCTCTCGGCTCCTGCCACTCGTCGAACTGTCGCGCAAGCCAGTGCTCGCCGGGGTGGCCGTAGGCACGGTGAATCTGGGCCATGGACGCGCCCTGACGGTACTGCTGGATCACGTGGCCTCTCTCCGCAATCACGGATTCTCTGGCCCTCCTCGTTTCCTCAGACGCGCGCCGTGGCATCGCAACTCTCCTCACTTGGTGGTGGGACCCGCCCCCTTGCCGGGTCAGGGGGAACACTCGGAAGGGGACGGGGGTGTGGCGGTCGCCCAGTACACGGACCATGAGTACTGGGCGACCGTTCGCGCTCCTCATGGGGCCGGGAGGATGGTTGGGCCCTCTATGGGGAGCGCACCCGGCCATGGGCTAGCCGGGTGTCTCGGGGGTGTCGTTGTGGGAGCCGAACCGCACATGCTCAGCGATCTTCATACTGGAGATGGCGGCTAACCCGAATTCCTTCTTCGCACGGGCCTGGTAGCGTTCCTCAGCCTCTGCTGCGCACGTCTTGCAGCCGGGGACCGGGGCAGGGTCGAGGTCCTTCTCGCGGTACGGCAACGGCAGCTCTACGGGCCGTTCCTGGTAGCCGCTCATGCTCGACGCCTCCGTCCGGCCACGCGGGCGCGAACTCGGTCCAGCTCATTCGGCGGCCGGTACTCGTCCGTGTACCACGTGTCCCCGCCTACCAGCGGGCGCAGCGCCACCGTTCCGGCCTCCCAGCCCACCGCCTCACCGACCCGGCCGCTACGCGTGTCTTTGACCAGCACGCCCGGGGACGGCACCCATGGGGCGATCACTGCTGTCCCCGCTTCACGTGCGGGTGGTTCTTGAGTTCGGTGTTGAGGTCAGAGACCTTGTGCCAGTCCCCGCGCGCCTCGGCCAACTGCCGTTCGTGCACCAGCGATCGGCACACGTCGCACTCCGCCGGGGGGAGCTGCGCGGCGGGTCCGGGCTTGCGCTGTTGTTCAAGGTTCCGTGGCAGCATGGGGCTCCTCTCCGTAGTGCTTCCACTACCGGGGAGGTTCAGAGTGGCGGCATCCTGGGGATGAATCAACGTCCTAGCTATGGAAGCTAAGTTGACGGAGAGGCGATGAACCAGAACGAATTGAACCCGGACGCATCACCGCAGGCAGCCTACGGAGCGCGCTTACGCAGGCTGCGCAAGGAACGTGGCTGGACCCAAGCGGATCTAGCCGAACGCATGGGCTACTCGTCCGTGCACATCTCAGGCGTCGAAAATGGCAAAAAGTTTCCAACTTCCCGCTTTTCAAAAGCCGTAGACGTAGCGTTCGGACTCGTCGGCACAGCCGACGCCTTCGAGCGTGAGTACCGCGAGATCAAACACGGCAGCCTGCTGGAAGGCTTCCCGGAGTACGTCAAGTACGAGGGTCGGGCGGTGGAGATCCGACAGTTTGAGATTGGCATCATCCCCGGGCTGTTGCAGACGCCGGAGTACGCACGAGAGCTGGCGGACAGCGCCGTACGGCGGGGTGCCATCACGCCTGAACAGGCGGAGGAAAGCATTTCGTTCCTAGCGGAGCGGCAAGCGGTGCTGGTGCGGTCCCGGCCACCCATGGTGTTTGTGACCATGGATGAGAGCTGCATCCGTCGGCCGGTCGGCGGCCCTTCTGTCATGGACGCTCAGTTGGCGCGTCTGATCGAGTTTGCGGAGATGCCGAACACGCTGCTACAGGTGGCGCCGTACGAGATAGGGGCGCGCCGTACGCTCAACCTGCCCGTCAACCTCTTGATGATGCCGGACCGGTCCTTGATCTTTTACGCCGAGTCTCAAGCTCAGGGACACCTAGACCGAGACAGCGCCTCCGTGATGCCCATGCTGACGGCTTACCATCAATTACAGGCCGAATCGCTGTCCCAGGCGGCGTCTGTGGCCATGATCGAGCAGTTGCGAAAGGGCACCCCGTGACGACCGAGTCCCCCGAATCTCCCCGTTGGTTCAAGTCCTCCTACAGCGACAACGGCGGCACCTGTGTGGAGGTAGCCGCTAACCTCGTCGCCTCGCGCGGCGTCGTCCCTGTCCGTGACTCCAAGGACCCGCACGGCCCGGCGCTGGCTTTCCCGGCGTCGTCCTGGTCGTCGTTCGTCGACGCCGTTAAGGGCGTGAAGTTCCCTGTCTGAGTCACCAATGACGAAGGCGCCCCCACGACCGGCATAGCCGGAGGTGGGGGCGCTGTTGTGTTAATGGGCGGTGGTGGCCTGCCAGAGGGTCAGCAGCAGTCCGGCGACGGCGACCAGGGCGGCGATGCTGGGCAGGGGCCAGCGGCGACGCTCGATGGCGTCGAGGCGTTGCTCGTGGTCGGCGAGTTGCCGGTCGGTCTGGTCGGACCGTTGTACGAGTAGGGCGAGGGCGCCGTCGACGCGGGCGAACCCGGCCTCGACGGCGCCTCTCAGGCGTTCGAGTTCGAGGGCAACGTCGCCGGGGTCGCGGTCGGTCACGCGCCGCCCCGGTCGTTCTTGCGGGTGAGGGCGCGCAGCTCGGCGTCGGCCGGCGGGTGGGTGCGCAGCCATGCGGGCATGAGCGCCTGGACTCCGGGCAGGGCCATGACGCGGGCGAGTCCGCCGGCGACGGCGAGGGCGCCGGCGACCCACGGCAGGGTGGCGGGGATGCCGGAGGCGTCGACGATGGCGGGCAGCAGTACGGCCAGTGCGATGGTGGTCTGCACAACGGTGCGTATGGTGCGCCGGGTGGCGTCGGTCATGGGGCAGTACCTCTTTCTATGGGGGCGGTGGCGCCGCCCGCGGAGTGCGGGCGGCGCGGGGCGGGTTAGACCTTGGGGACCTTCAGCGCGTCCCACTGGCGGCGGCCGGGCCAGCCATCGCAGTACTCGGGGTCGTCGCCGAGGTGCATCTGCCACTGGCGGAAGCTTTCGCGGTCGGCGGTGGTCCACTGCGGGCCGGGGCCGGATCCGTAGGCCGAGCAACCGACCTCGACGAGGCGTCGTCCCATGGCAGTCACGATCGGGGAGTGCGGTGCGTTCTTGAACCAGTCGGCGCCGGGGAACGGCTCGAATCGCGGGCCGGACGTGCCGGGGAGCGTGAGCCGCTGACCGGGCTTGATCGTGTAAGGCGCGCCAATGCCGTTGGCGGCGGCGATCTCCTTCCACGGCACACCGTGCGCCCGCCCGACGGCCGAAAGGGTGTCGCCGGCCTTCACGGTGTACGAGGTCCCGCTGCTGCCACCGTCGGGCTTGGGCTGCGGCTTGCCGCCGAGCCGACGCTCGATCCGGGCGCGCATGTCGCCCATGGAGAACCCCCGCGGGTCGATCTTGGTGTTCGTCCACTCCTTGTGCCCGATCACGGACGCGGCCGACCAGCCATAGGCACGGCAGATCGCAGCGCCCACACGCTCGATCGCGTCGAGCTGCGCCTCGGGCCACGGGTCATCGCCGTCGCCGAGGTTGATGCACTCGAATCCGTAGAAGTGGCTGTTGCCGTCGGTATCGTTGTCGGTGGTGGCCGGCAGGGCGCGCTCGGCGACGACGGCGCGCAGCACGTCGGAGTCGCCCTTCCCGGCGTGGTTGGCGCGGCCGGAACTGGTCAGATAGACGGCGCCGTTCTTGGCGATCACGCCATGGCACAGAGGGCCGGGCAGTTCGCTGTAGCCGTCGTAGCACAGGCGTACCGAGGAGTCGGTACCACTGGAAACCGTGTGGTGAATCATCACGCCGTTGACCGGGCCGAACGCTCCCTTGTGATTGCGGTTGTGGGAACGCCAGTTGCCGTACTCAATGACGTTGACACCCTCGGCGCGCAGCGCGGCGAGCAGGCGGTCGGCGGACAGTGGGGATGCCATGGGCAATGTCTCCAGAGATGCGAAGGCCCCGCCCGGAGTATCCGGACGGGGCAGGTGGGTGCGGGTCGTTCAGCGGAGTTCTGTGACCTCGGTGTTCTCGGTGGTCACGGCGAGCGTGGCGGTCTGAAACCGCTCAGGAACGGCGGCATAGGCGGCATCCAGCGCAGCGCGCACGAGCGCGGTGTGCTCGTCTGAGGTCAGGCTTTCGTTTCCTGGGAGGGTTTCGGGGGACGTCAGCATGGAGACGCGCAGGGTGGGCTGTGCGTGGTCGCCAACAGAGATGGCGAGCGTGCCGTGTGCTTCATGCATGTGATGGTGTGCCTTCCTGGTGAGATGGTCGGGCTAGCCGATGCCGGCCCAATAGCAGGTGGTGCCCTCGGCCATGCCGCCGAGCGTGAGCGTGGCGGGCAGGCTGGTGAGGGTGCTGGAAGTGGTCTGTAGCCACCGGTAGACGCCGTTCACGTCGACCGGCTTGGCGCCGGACGTGGTCGAGGTGGCGCCCCAGTTGGTGGCAGCGAGGTACGGCACCGCGGTGCCGGTGCCCTTGATCAGAATCGCTACGTAGTAGCTGCCGGCCGCAAGGTTGACCGGGGCGGACAGTGCGAACGTGGCGAGCTGTCCACCGATGTTGTGGGTTTCGGGGAGTTGAGACGCGATGTTGCCGGTAGCCGCGACCCGTTTCAGGCTCTTGTCGTAGATGCCGAGGTACGCGGCTGACACGGTGCCGTTGGGCTTGTCGTAGCCCATGACGTGAATGGCCGCCTTGGTAATCCGGGCGGCCGTGCGGAGGGGCACGCCCACGAGGTAGAGCCGGCCGGCCTCGGAGGGCATGTCACCGGGGGTGCGGGACCCTGCGCCGAGGTCGTACGCCCAGGACGTCAGTCCGTAGTCGTCCGGCATCCACGTGCCAGGAAGCACGGGCGCGGCGGTGGGCGGGAGCTGCGCGGCGGGGACGCGGCCGGTGGCGTCGAGCTGGGCGACACCGCCCGCGGCGCCGGCTGCGGTAGCGGGAATCGCGCCGACGTCGGCGGCGTCGAGGGTGATCTCGGCCGCAGCGTGGCCGTTGACGGACTGCACCAGACCGGGGGCACCATCGCTTCCGGGCGCGCCGGGCGGACCCTGCTCCCCGCGCTCACCCCGTGGCCCCAGTGCGCCCCGCGGTCCTGTCTCACCCGGAGGGCCGGGAACGGTGCTGTCGGCCCCGGGCGGTCCCTGCTCGCCGCGTGGCCCCGCCGGCCCGGACTCCCCCTTCGGCCCGGCTGGGCCGGTGAGGGACGTGAGCCAGTCGGCCGGGGTGCCGTCGAAACCCTCGGCGAGGGCTACCTTGTAGGCGCTGGCACCGCGTACGGCAACGTAGTTGGGCTTGCTCGGGTCGGTGGGGGCAATGCCGGCGAGGTCGACGTGCGGCGCCTCGGCAGGCAGGAGCACCTGATACGAGCGGCCGTTGGGGATGCCGGCGAGCTGCTCGGTCACGGTGTACGACCAGCCGGCCGGATCCATGTGCGGGGCGTCGGTTGCCGGCAGGGTCGCGGTGATCTGCCCTTGTGCGTCGAGGGCGGCGACGACCGGCCCGCCGAGGATCACGTCGGCGTCTGGGAACGTGAGCTGCGCCGGCGCGCGGAAAGTGACGCTGCCGGACAGGGGGCGGCCGTCCGGGCTGAGGAAACGGCCGGTGACGGTCACAACGGGTATGGCGTCGGGAAGCACGCGTCTCCTAGGTGGCTTCGCTGGCGTTGATGGTGTTCAGGCCCCAGATGCCGCGGACGCGGAGGGAGCAGGTACCGCTGCCGCCGGTGCGGCGCGCCCACATGACCACCGAGGCGCCCGTGCCGTACGGGAATTCGCCGGCAGGGAGTGCGATGCGCTCGTTGACGTCTCGCACCTTGGCGGCGCTGCTGAGGGTCCATGTCGGTCCGTACTGCGTGCCGCCGATCCGCATCACGACTTCCGCGGATGTGCCGGTGGGGCCGGAGAGCTGGAGATTGACCCGGAGCACCTTGTGTTGGGTGAGCATATCCCCGGAAAACAGGGCGATTTCCTCGCTGCTGGTGAAGTCCTTATAGGGGGCGCAGGGGATGGGGATCCAGGGGCGGCCGAGGTAGCCGTCGGCGTACGCGTCGTCCATCACGATCGGCGCCGGATAGCCCCCGCGCGCGAACAGTCGGATCATCTGGGCAGAAGTGTCGGCATTGCCGCCGATCTCCAGCGCGACACCGGTACCGTCTTCTGACCCACGCCCAGGACCTGGGTCCCGTTGGGGGCGCGGACGTCGAGGCTGCCGCCCTCGCCGATCCGGACGGCACCGTGGTTGATCTGGTTCAGGGCGGGGCGCATGTGGGCGCGGCCGGCGAGTTCGCGCACCTGCCGTTCCAGGGTGCGGATGCGGTCGAGCAGGTCGAGGGGGATCGCGGCCATTACGGGGCCTCCAGGAAGAGTTTCGCGGTTTCGGGCCGGCCGCGCTCCGGCGGCGTGAGCGCCATGCCGACGATGCGGTATCGCTCGTCGAGGCCGTCAGGCCACCACAGATCACGTATTCGAAGCCGGATGGTGGCGCCGAGCAGGGCGGGCGAGAGGGGCGTTCGGCCCATGTGCACGGTGACCTCGGGGATCGTGCGTGGCTGGCGGGCGGTGTTCCAGTCGGCGACCGCGTGAGTGTCGAGCGTTCGTTTCTCGATGACGGTGGAGTAGTCCGAGGTGCCGTCGAGGCGAGGCCAGCCCGCGGCTATCGCCTGATCATCGACCAGCAGATCGGACAACAGGGGCACGGATTCTGCGGCTTGGTTTTGGTTGTCGCTGGCGCCGCGGGACTGCCAGGCGTTGGCCAGCACGCTGGCGTCGACCGGCCACGTGTAGGACATGACCGGGCCGGGGTGGTCGAGCACGATCTCACTGGTCCCGGACCGGATCACCGGCGACCCCATCTGTAGTCGCTTGATGCGCCGGCCGCTTACTGGGTCACGGTGAGCCGCTATGCGCCACTCGAAACCCTTCTCCACGGCGCCGAGTTGCTCGATCAGGTCGCGTATCGAGGGCACGTCGTACCGGCTGTAGGTCCGGTCACGCAGCATCCCTGAAACGTCCGCGCCGTACTCGATGCCGATATCGCCGCCGGCAGTCTGCTGCGCGTAGTCGATCAGGCCCCGGACGATGTCGTACTGATCGACGCCCCGGGCCTCGAACGTGTCGAACAAGCGCCGGTGGTCGAGGTAGCTGTCGAAGGTGCCGGCCTGCACCTGCATGGACAAAAACCCGCGGTCGGTGGACTGCACCGCGGCAGTCCACACGATCCCGCCCCACCAGATCTCGCGCCCCCGCTCAACCCACAGGGCCGTCCGGCCCGGGACCACGGCGGCGCGCACCCGCGCGGCGATCTCGGCGTTCGGAATCGGGATCGTGCCCGAAGCGGTGCCGGTCTTGCCGAGGTAGTCGTCGAGCGCGACGCCCTGCAACGGCAGGACGTCGAGCAGCTGATCGGTACGCAGATCGCACAGCAGCACCCGGTAGGAGGCAGGGATCATGCCGGGCCCTCCCACCGCAGCGCGGCGTAGCTATACGTCCCGGGGACGTTGTCCACCGCGGTCGCCGTGTAGAGGCGTACCTCGATGTAGTCGCCGGCCTTCAGCACGACAGGAAGGGCAGCAGCGTGCCCCTGCCCACCATTGGACCGGGCGACAAAGGACACATGCCATTCCCGGACGCCGTTCTTGACGACCAGGACGCGGGCCTGCTCGGCGCCACCAGGCCAGGTCTGTTGCGCGTAAACGGTGTAAAGCCCTGAGACGGGGGCGACCAGGCGGGTCGGGTTCGCCGGCGTCCACATCGATGCATCCGTACGCGCATCCGTGCCGGTCCACCACACGTTGGTGTAGCGGTTCGCCGCAAGGCTGTATGACTCGTCCTTGCGGACGGCGACGTAATGACGCTCGGCCACGCTGCGCCAGTCGTTGCCGTCCCAGCGGTCCAGCCCGGTGCCGTTGTCGCGGTACTGGCCCGGGTAGGCACCAGGGAACGACAGTCCCCAGCCGCGGGGGATGATCCCGCCGGCCGCCGCGGTATAGCGGCGCCGGTCGGCCAGTGCCGAGGCCCAGTTGATCCCACCGACGCCGGCGGAGGCGCCGGCGGGAACGGTGATGTCCCATAGCCGCAGACACGCACCCGGCAAGCGGGGTGGCGCGGGGGTGGCCGAGGGCGCGCCCTGGACGATCTCCAGCGTGGCGACGGGTTGGTCGCTGGTGTCGTACAGCGGGTCGAGCACGCGCAGCACGACGGAGTCGACCCGCGGGTGCTGCGCGTCGCCGTCGGCGAGGGTGAGGGTTTCGGGGGCTGTTACCGCGATGGGGTAGGCGCCTTGGGCGTCGGTGCCTTGGACCAGAGCGCGGCCGGTGCTGATTTGGACCTGCATGGAGGCGACACCGGCCGCCTTGAGCGGGTCGCCTCCGGCGATCACCCCGTCGCGTGACCGTAGTTCGCCCTCGGGCGTCATGGGCCCGACGGGGGCTAGACGGGTGTCTTCTCGGGTCTGCCCGGTGGGCAGCAGCCACGCGGCGCGAACGGTCACGGTGGCACCTCCTGTCACCAGAAAGCGGAGCGCCACCTGACGGAGCAGGTGGCGCGGGGGTCGGATGATCCGGGTGCGGCCCGGAAGAGGTAGTTGGTGGTACCGGGGAGCAGAGTGAACGTTTCCTCTGGAGCCGATCGGGCGGTGACGGTGTAGAGCCGTGAGGCGGTCCCGTTGAGCGTGACCGTGCCGTTCGCGGTGTCGACGAGCAGCTCGTCGTCGGCGGCGAGGGTGAGGTCGTACTCGATCGCGTCGCCGGTGCCCAGGTTGGTCAGTGAGGGACGGTCGACAGGCCCGCGGAACGAGATCACCGGGTGTGCGGGGGCGTCCCCTTGGTTCACTGCGACGAGCGCGCCGGTGGATCCGGGGGCGCCGAAATTCAGGGGCCATTGCAGCCCCTCGGGGCCGGGGGCGAGATGCCAGTCGAGCCCAGGTTCGGGCATGGGCAGCCGGGTGGCGACGTGCTGCTCGGTCAGGGAGTAGCGGCGCGGGTCGGTCGCCTCGAACTGGATGGCGCCGCCGGTCACCGTGCCCATGCGGTAGTCAGTGTCCACGGGGATGGAGTGCCGCACGCAGCGCGCGAAACACATCAGCGGTTCGGCATTGTCGAGTTTGATCACCAGCGGTATCTCGTCCTCGCGCAGCGCCAGGTGCGCCGACAGGGCCCGCACCGCGGCGGACATCGCGCCGGGTTCGGTACGCAGTACGACACCATCGAGCGTGATGGTGCGGGCCTGCGCCAACAGCCGGCCGGGGAATGCCCCATGGGCGCCGGAGCGGGGGACGGTGCCGGAGTCGACGCCGGGGGAGTCCTCCCAGCCGGGGGCTTCTTTCCACTTCACTGCTGTGCCGGGGCCGAGCAGCAGCTCGCCGTACTGGACGTGACCGGGGAGGGTGACCAGATCACCGGCGGCCATCCGATCACCCCCCTTGGTTCACCCCCTGCCCTTGGCGTGCCAGGCGAGGGCGGCGGCGGTCTGTTCTGCGGTTGCTGATCCGGCGTGCCAGTTCTCGATGTGCACCGCGGGCGACGGAGCAGCGAACGCTGCACCGGCCGGCGTGCTGCCGGCCGTGGCGAACTGCGGGGCGGAGGGCACCGCGACAAGGTTCCGCATGGTGCGGTCGACGGCGGGGGCGCCCGCCTTGATGCCCTCGACGATGCCCGACGGAATGTGCCGGCCGATCTGATCCCGCATGACACGTGACGGGGAGTGAATACCCAGCGCGCGGGCAATCGGCCCCGGAATCAGGTCCCTTGCCCACCCCATAAGGGTGCTACGCAGCCATGAGCCCATGGCCTTAATGCCATTCCACAGGCCCATGATCAGGTCTTTTCCCTTGCCGTACAGCATGGATCCGAAGTCGCCGAAGTATCCGACGATGCGCCCGGGAAGGCCGCGCACCCAGTCGAGCATTTCGCTGGCCTTGCGCTTCGTGCCGTCCTTGATCGCCGACCAATGTTTGATGATCAGCCCGACCAATGTCCAATTCAAAAAGAAGTCGACGATGTGCTGCGGAATCCCCTTTACCCAATCAACGATGGCGTTCCATACGCGCGCAGTGCCCGCCTTGATGGAATCCCAATGCTTAATGATGATCCCGACCAATGTGAAGTTCAGGAACAGGTCTACCAGGAATTGGGCGACGCCCTTGATCTTTCCCCAGATCCAGTCCCAGGCGGCGGCGGTGGCGCTTTTGATCGTGTCCCATTTGGCGATGATGAGCGCGACCAGGCCCACGACGGCGGTGATGATCCAGCCGACGGGGCCCATGGCCATTACCCAGGCTGCGGCCATCCGTGCGGCCTGAATGAGGCTCTGTGCGCCCATGAGGACCCACGCCCCCACCACACGTGCCCCGGTGGCTACGGCGGCGCCGCCCTGTGCCGCCCATCCGGCGAGGATGGTGGCGTTGGTGACGACGAACCGCGCACCTGCGGTGGCGCCGGCGGCGGTTTGCGTGGCCCAGCTTGTCACTACCGCCGCGCCGGTCGTGGTGGCCTGCGTGGCAAGTGTGACCAGGGTGGGGAGCATGAGTGTGGTGATCACGCCGGCGCCGATGCTGAGCGCGGTGGAGTGCTCGGAGATGAAACCGCTAGTGGCCTTGAAGGCGCGGCCGAGGCCCCCGTCGCCGAGCCAGTTCACGAGCGTTTCGATCGCGGGGACGACGTAGGTGCCGAGGACTTCGACGACGCCCTGCATGAGCCGTCGTTTGAACATCTCGACCTTGGTGGCGGCGTTGTCCCGCATGGCGTTTCCCGCGCCATCGGCAGCGCCTCTGACGTCGCCCAGCGCCTTGACGGCGCTGGACGGATCAAGGGTGTAAAGGGCCCTCGCCAGGTCTTCGCTCTTCGTGCCGAAGAGGTCCATGGCGATCGCGTTGCGCTCGACGGGATCGCGGACCGCGCGGAGCTTGTCCGTGACCGTGTCGAACGCCTGGAACGCCTCAGTTCCGCCTTTGCCGAATGCCTCGAACAAGTCGTCGGCCGGCAACTTGAGTTCTTCGAGCCCCTTACGGACTCCGTCGCCGCCCTTGACCGCCTCGATGCTGAATTCTTTGATCGCGTCGGCGACGACATCCGCATCGCGGGCGCCGCCCTTGAGGCCCTGCTGAATCAGGCCCATAGCCTGCTGTCCGGACAGGCCCATGTTCCGGAATTGGGTGCTGTACTCGGTGAACGTGTCGAGCAGGTCCTCGGCAGCGTTCCCGCCGCGCTGCGTGCCGCGGACAAGTACGTCCATGGCCTCATCCGCGCTCTGGGCGAGACCGGTGCGCATCATCTGCCCCACAGAGCGCGTGACGGCCGAGACGTCCTCACCCATCACGGCGGCGGTGTCGGCGACCCGCCGGCCCATGGTGCTGATCTGCTGCTCGGTCGCCTCCGGAGGCAACAGCCCATTGCGCGCGATGCCTTTGAGGACCTCGGCGCCGTCCTGGACGGAATCGACCACCGCACCCGAGTACAGCTGACCGGCAACCTTGCCGTACTTAGCGGCCACGGGGCCGCTGGTGCCGAGCTGCGCCTGCAACTGGCCGGGAACTTTGGACTGTTCGAGGGCCTGGCCGATCCCGCCGACCAGGGCGGTACCGATGGCCAGGCCGACCGCGAGGGCGCCAAGCTTCTTGAGCCCCTTTTGGAGGGCTTCCGCGGCGCGGTTGCCGCCACGGTCGGCCCCCTCGGTCACGCCGTTGCCGAGGTTGTTGCCGGCCTGCCGTCCGGCCCGGTCAGCGGTAGCGGCGATCTGATCGCCGCCGGACTGCATGGCAGCCCGGGCTCGGGCAACGCCTTGGGTAGCACCGGAGGCGTCAACCGTGATCGTGGCGGCAAGTTCACCAACGCGTAGCGCCACGGCGCATCACCTCCGGGGGGTTGTGCCTCCCGGAGGTGCGGGGGCGGTGGGCGGGGGTGTGAGCACGCGGGCGAGTCGGGACTCGGCAGACAACAGGGCGAGGATGCGCACGCGCAGCCACCGCCAGGACCGGACACGCAGCAGCGCCCGGTCGCCGAGGTCGACGCCGTAAAGCTCGTGCAGGTCAGCCTCGATCAACGGCCAGTGCCCAAGGATCTTGGGCCAGGTCAGCGCGGGCGGTTGCCCTTGCCCCGGGCGCGGGCGGGGGGTGCCTTCGGGCCACTCGTACCACTCGTAGAGCCCCGACTCGGGGTCGACCTCGCCGCGCCCGATCGGGCCCGGCGCGTCTGCCGATTCGGGGCCGCTCGATTTGGGTCGCCGCCCGCATTCCAGAACGTCTCTGCCGCGGCCTTGTCCTGCGTGATCCACACCATGGCAGTCAACGCGGCGTGTTTGAGGGCCGGCCAGGGCACGGCGTCGGCGACCATCTGCGCGTGCGCGGTGCCGAGTACCTCGCGGTACAGGTCACGCTCGGCAGCATCGCTGAGTACCTGCTCATCGACCCGCCCACCATCGGCCGCCACCGCCGCGGCGTTGAGCAGGGCCTGCGTGCGCAGACCGACCTCGGCGGAGGGAGCCGGAACGGTGTAGACGGTGCCCCGGATGGGGAGCTGAATCGTTTCGTCGAGCAGCTCGTCGAGAGCCTCGAACGCCACTACGCATCACCCCGCTTGTTCACGGGGGCCGGAGTGCCAGATACCGGGTTGGCGATCTCCGTAAGCGGGCCGCTCCCGGTAAGGGTCACCTTGATCGTGTCGACTTCGTCCGGGCCGCCGCCCTCGGGCTCCCAGGTGACCAGGGCCGTGCCTTCCTGCGCGTCGGGGGCGCCGTTGCGGTCGTAGTAGCGCACCCGCACATACGAGGCGGCACCGAAGGACATGGACGCCCGGCGCAGTGCCTCTTGGGCGGCGTTGAACACGCTGGTCACGGGGTGGGCGCGGTGGGCGAGGGTGACCTCGACGGACCACTCGAGCATGGTCAGTACTTGCTCTTTCCAGCCCTCAGCCTCGTACGGCGTGATCTCCTTCTGTGTCGGTTCGATCTTGGGGGTGAACTCGGTAATGCCGGGTATCAGCGTCCAGGCGGGGGTGCCGTCCTTGCCCATGTCCAGCTCCAGCCGGTAGCGGCGGGCGAGCGCGGTCACGGTCTCGGCCGGCGGCGTCGGGGTGCTCAAGAGCGCCTCCTATTCGAGGTGTCGGGCCGCGCGGTGGGCGCGGGCGTAGTAGTTGCTGGTGCGCTCCGCGCGCCCGCTGTCATCGGCACCGATCGGAACGGCCGAGGCGCGAAAGATCAGCTGCACCCATGCCGCGCCCCACTGGTAGGGGCCGGCGCCGTGCAGCACGTCGAAAACGGCGTCGTCGAGGGCGTCGACCTCACGCGGATCCGGGCCGGCGCGGGTACGCACCTGGATCCCGGTGGTGGTGTCGGTGAGCACGGGGGAGTCGGTGACCGGGTAGGCGGAGAGGCAGATGCACCGGTCGGGGGCGGGTGGGGTAGCGGCGATGGTGATCGCGGTCTCGCTGGCCTCGTATACGCCGTCGGGGCGGTAGGTGCCGACACCGGCGGAGTCGAGCAGGCGGGCGAGACCGTCGAGCAGGTCGACGGTGTAGGACATCAGCGCAGCGCCCGCCGAATCTGCGCAGCGATCAACGCCTGTACCGTGTCCGCCTCTTGCGGCAATACCGATTCCAGGAATTTGGCCGAACGGCCCGGAGAATGCCGGGCGTTGAGGTCCTCATGCACCCGACGGGCGTACGGGGTGTCATAGGAGACTGCGGCGGTGAGGTGCTGCTCGTCCACACTCGCGGCGCCGGAGCGTTCGAGGGCGCCCTCGGCGATCGGCACACGCTGCCGACTGCTCTGCAGGACGTGTTCGGCGCCCAGCAGCGCGCCGCGGGCGGCGGCCTGCCGCAGTGCCCCGGTGACCTCCGCGCCGTTCCACTGGAGGCGGGCGCGGCTCATTCGCACATCACCTCCGTACAGGCAGGAACCGGAAGACCGGGCGCGGTGTGATGGCCCACCGTGATGGCGGTGGTGGTGCGCCCGTCGGGCAGGGTGATCCGACTCCCGGGCGGGCAGTCGAGCGCCGGGTCGGCGATCACCGTTGCCGAGGCGACGACCTGGCGACCGTCGGGGGCGCGCACCATGCGCGGCGTGGCATCGACCAGGGCAGGAACCTCGGGGATAGCGTGGCGGTACTGAGGCCCATACGCGCTCTCCCCGGCATACGGCTCGACGGTGACGCGATGGCGCAGCAGTACGCGCGGCACGCGGGTCACCATGTCCACACCACCCCGGGCACAAGACCCGCGCGCCGCAGCGCCCGAGCCGCCCGCGGGGCGAGCTCGACGCCGGACGCGGCCGGCGGGGCACTGCTGCGCCCGGACAGGGACACCGGGCCGATCGAGACAGAGTCCCAGTGGCCGGCCGCGCCGGTGCCGTCGTCCCCGGTAGCGAGCCAGTATTCGACCTGCGCGCATGTGGCGTCGGCGAGCGCGGCGGCGATCGTCGCCGCGGTCGGGTCGCCGTCGTCATCGACCGGGTAGACGGCGGTCAGCAGGGCCGAGTCGATGTCCTCGGACGCGCGGGCGAGGAGTCGCTCGGCGTCCTCGGGGGTCGGCTGACCGGTCCAGGCAGCGAGCTGCTCGGGGGTGGCGTAGACGCGCCCCATGGCTTACGCCTTCGTGGTGCGCTGCTTGGGCGCAGAATCGTTTCTGCTCTCCGCGTCGGGCTGGCCGGCCGCGGTGCGCAGGACGACGATTCCCTCGTCGTCCATGCGGTGGGTGGCGTAGTGCACGTTGGTGGTGATCCGCGTGGTGCGGGCGAGGATGTCGCGGTCGTTCTCCACGATCGGCCGGCGCTTGTAGAGCAGGCCGAGCGAACCACGCCGGATCATCAGTGCGTTGTAGGTGTCCGGCTTGCCTTCGGCGCCGGGGGTGGTGGTGACGCGGTCGGAGACGTAGATGTTCACGCCGCCGATCTGACCGATCACGCCGCGCGGGATCACGGCCCCGGTGCCGAACTTGTCGGCGCTGATGAAGTTGGGGTCTGCCAGCAGGCTGGCGCGCTGGAGGGAGTGAATGACGATGCCGGCCATGTTCTCCGGCTCCCACTCATCCCGAAACTGCGCGATCCCCTCGACCATGACCTTCCACGACAGGGGCTTGTCGGAGGCGTCGACGGTGATTCCGCCGGGCGCCTCGGCCGCCGCGATCAGGTCCTTATCGATCTTCCGCGCGATCAGGACACCGAGCTGCCGCTGCGTCTCCGCATACGGGTCGCCGAACGCCACCAGGCGCGACTTGTCCGTCAGCTCGACGGCCTTTCCCGCTTCCTTGATCGTGGCAGAGGCACCCGGGTTGGTGGCGAGCTGCTCGGGGGTCATCGGCGTGCCCTCGTCGAGCTCCTCAGCCTCCCCCAGGGCACGCCACTTGGGGAAACGCACCGAGTCACCGGGCTTGCCTACGAGGGTGTTGTCGTCCATGGCAAGGGAGCCGATGACAAGCTTTCCCTTGAACTTCGCCTGGACCAGGTCGGCCCAGACGTCCGGCACGATCATCTGTGCCGACGTGGTCTTTCCGGTCGCCATGCGGCGCCCTCCTTCTTACTGGGATGCGGCGGACAGCCGCGCGTACAGGTCGGGGTCGGACTGGTGCAGTTCGACGCGTTCGCCGTAGCTCATGCGCGCGAACTGCTCAGCGGTCGGCACCGGCGCGGCACCGGGGGTGAAATCGGCGCCGCCCTTGGCCGGCCCGGTCGGGGCCTGCTCGGCGCGCAGCAGGGGGTTCGCTTCGACCGCCGCGGCGATCACGGCGTCGAGCCGCTCGCCGAACTTCTGGGCGGACGGGTCGAGTTCGGCGAGCTGCCTTTCGACGCTGCGGGAGTCGAGCAGCCGCGCGGGATCGGCCCCCGACTTGTGCGCGGCCTGGTGAGCGGCCAGCTCTACGCGCAGCCGGCGCGCCTCGGCGAGGGCGGCATCCCGCTCGACGGTGGCCTGCTCGGCGAGGGCGGCCGGGGCCTGCTCGCCCGCCGCGCCGGACGGGTCGAGCACCTTACGGAGTGCGGCGAGCAGCTCGTCGCGCTCAGCCGTGGCGTGTTGTGCAGTCTTCTCGGCGTCGGCGAGCTGCTGCTCGGAGGCCAGGTCAGGCGCGGGCGGCGCCGCAGCGGCGGCCGGCGGCACGGTGGCCTCCGCCGGTGCGGGGGCCGCGGTGTCCGTGGCTAGGGCGGTGGAGTCGGACATGAGGAAGGAACCTCCGGGCGGTGGTGCGGGCATGAAAAAGGACCCGCCAAGAGGGCGGGTCCGAAAGAAGAGGGTGAGGGAAGGAGCGAGCGGCTATTCGTCGGTTTCGTCGGGGAGCGGCCGTGCCTTGGCATAGCCGCGGATCCATGCGCTACGGCGCAGATCGCCCTGCGGGTATGGGCAGTCGGTCACCGGGCGGCGCTGGCGGCCGGCCTCGGCGCCGGCACTGATCGCCCGTACCAGATCGCCTCGGGTCCCCATCGCGCTCCCTTCTAGAGCTTGTTCTGCCGGTCGTTGCGGGCCTTGCGGGCGGTGTCCGCGGCGGCGTTGCGCTCACCGGTGATCTGTTCGGTGTACTCCGCAAGGGTAGTGCGCGGATGATCAGCCCACCATCGTTTCAGTTCCTCCGAGGCACGCGCGTACGCGACGTGCGCGGGCCCACCAAACAAGGCGATCGGATCGACGCCGGCGCGTTCGGCCTCACGGGAGAGCAGCACGCCGCGCAACTCGTCCTCAGCCTTAGACCACTGGGCGTAGACGTGCTCGCGGTGCATCTCGCGTATCTGCTCGCGGGTGTGGTTCCCGCGGCGGGCGGCGGCCTCTTCTTCCCGTTCGGCGATCCATCGCTCGGTGGCGGACAGTCCGGCATACCGGTCGTCGCCATCGAGGGCAAGGTGTGCCCAGCCGTCCGGATTGGTAGCCGGTGAGAGGGCCTCGTCGAGGGCGGCGCGGTCGGCGAGCTGACCCTCGACGGTGTGCGCACCCTCCGCGGCCGGCGCCGGGGCGGGCGGGTAACGGCGGTCGAGTTCGTCGGCGATCCGCGCGACATCCCCCTCGGTGCCATAGCGCATGGCCCACCCGAGTACCTCGTCGTCGACGGCCGAGAGATCCGCGGCCAGGCGCCCGCCGGGGAACACCTCGGCTAGCAAACGGCGGCGGTCGGCCTCGGCGGCCAGGGCGGCGAGTTCGTCGCCCTCGGCGCGGCGGGCGCGGTCGGCGAGCTGGCGGTCAGAAAGGCCAATCAGGTCCCGGCGGGCGCCGGGCAGAGCGGCGTCGAGGTCGCGCCGGTCCATCTCCGCCATGACCCGCAGCATGCCGTCGTCTGGCAAGCGGCTGTAGACGCGGGCGAGTTCCTCGTCGGAGAACTGCGTGAGGGCATCGACCATCCGCCCGCCGGGGCGGACGCGGTCGAGCAGCGCCTGCACATCGCGCCGGTCGGCTTCGGCCGCGATCCGGTGCCGGTCGTGCTCGTCGAGGACGCCGGGGCGCAGCGCGGCGCCGAGCTGCTCGTCGGCCATCTCGGGCAGGGTGCGCGCGTCGCCGGAGCGTACGCGCGCAGCTTCGATGACGTCCTGCGGCGGGCGGGGCGCGGTGGAGGGCAGGTTGCCGGCGCCGAGACGCTCGCGCTCGCGGCGGCGGATGAGTTCGGGGTGCTCGTCCAGGTGGGCGCGCATCCGGGCTTGCCACTGCCGCACACGGGCCTCGGCCGCCCGCCGACCCTCGGGGGTCACGGCCGCGGCGGCGCGGTTCTTCCATCGGCGGATGCCGCGCTCGATGGCGCGCTGCCGCTGGGTGGCCTCGTAGCCGGCCGGGTCGGCGGAGTGCTCGACGGGGGCCCGGGTGACACCGGGCAGGTAGGCCGAGGTCGAGTGACGACAGTTGGGATGCTGAAGACCGGCGCGGCGCGCCTCATCCAGCGATCCGGCGATCTGCACACGGATCGTGTGGCCATCCTCGATGGCGTGCTCGACCTCAACCGTACGGGCGCCGTCCGGCCCGTCCAGGGCCAGCACACGGCCCTCGTACGGCTTGCACAGCGGGCACTCGTGCGGCGCGTTGGAGACGATCACCAGGGACACGCCGGCGGCGCGCAGCCGGTCGCCATGCGCCTCGACGGCAGCGCGGCCGACGGCCGTCCGCACGGCCATCTCGGCGTATGAGGTCATGGACCAGGCGCGCCCGCCTTTGTCGACGAACGTCCGCAGACCACGGTCGGCGAAACGTTCCATGGCGCGTTGGGTGGCCTGGCGGCGGGTGTCGATGCCGAGCAGGGGCGTGGCGGATACCTCGGAGATCACCTGCCGGTATCCGTCCTCCGCGCCGCGCAAGATGCCGCGGTGCGTCGCGGTTACGAGGTCGATGGTTTCGTGCGCGAGGCGGTCGACCGCGCGGGCGTTGGGGGTGGCCTCGGCGATCCGCCGGGCGTCCTCGTCCCGCAGCGTGCCCAACTCGACCAGTCCGGCGCGGGAACCGGCGTTGTATGCCTCGGCTACCGCGTCGAACACCTCCAACTGCATTGCAGTCGAAAGGGAATTGACGACGTCCTGCGCCCCTCGGCGTAGGGCTTGCACGTCGCGGAGTTTGGTCGTGGCCCATCCGGGCGCCTCGTACCCGTCGGCGAGCTGTCGCGCGATGATCCCCAGCAGCCGCGCCTCGGCGTCCGCGTACAGGTCCCGGACGCCGGCCGAAAGGTCCTCGACCATGGCGGGGTGGATCGGCACAGAGCACCCCCCGCGGTCAGATTGGCCGCTACGTCTGCAGGGCCTCGTCGAGGCGGGCGCGTGCGCTGGCCGCATGGGCGGGGTGCAATTCGCATCCCGCAGCGCGCCGGCCCTCTAGCGCGGCGGCAAGCAGCGTGGTGCCGGCGCCGGCGAACGGGTCGAGGATGAGCTCGCCAGGCTCGACGATCTGCACCAGTGAGCGCATGACATCGAGTGGCTTTTGGGTGAGGTGGCGTCGTTGATGCGCGCCGCGGTCGTTGTTCCGCGGGGCGCGGGCCAGGTAGTACCCGGGCAGGCACTCGCCCCCGAACGGGCGCGGTCCGTTCGTCCCCCACACCAAGAATTCCGCGTTCTGCGTGAACCGTCCGCGCTGCGGGCGGGCATCCGGCTTGATCCACGGCACGATGCCCCGCCACACCCAGCCGCCGGCTTGTAGCGCGTCGGTGGCGGCAGGGAGCTGGCGCCAGTCGGTGCACATCGCCAGTACGCCACCAGGGCGCACCACGCGCGCTGCCTCACCGAGCCATAGCGCCATCCAATAGCCCCACGATCGGCCGTCGCGGTTGTCGCCGGAAAAGTTCGAGATGTGATGGCGGTTCTTCAGCCCGCTGTACTTGGCGCGGGTGTCGCCGGTGCGGTCTGAGCGCAGCATGCCGCCGCTGCTGTACGGAGGGTCGGTGATCACTGCGGCGGCGGAATCAGTTTCGAGTGTGGCAAGCCAGCCCATGGCATCGCCGTTGTGCAGAGTCCAAGGTGCGGACACAGGGGGTTCTCCATGGTGTTAGTCGAGGGTGCCGGCCTGCATGGGGTCGGGTACGGCTTGCCCGGTCTCGGCGAGGATGCGGTCGACCTCGGCCTGCACGGCCGTGTCATCCCAATCCGGATGCAGCAGCCGTACTTTCGTATCGGTGCTGACGGCCTGCGCCTGCTGGAGCAGGGAGAGCGTCTGCGCGACGGACTGCGGGTCCTCCGAGACGGAGTCCCCGAACACCACGCGAGGGCGCTCCGGGACTACGGACGGCGTGAATAGGGCCCGGTCGAGCATGAGCAGGACATGCAGCATGTCGGCCAGTGGCGCCTGCCAGTAACGGCTCTTCTTATCCCGAGTGATCATCGAGCGGCGCTCACGCGCGGTCACCTCAGTCGCGGTCGCCGCAGCAACGTCGCCCAGGCCGAAAGACTGGACGCTGTAGCCGGCGGACCGTACGGCCTGCTGCACGATGGCATCGGCGGTCGACTGGTGCTCGGCAACCCGGATCGCGAACTGAGAAAGGGTGATGCCGGCGGCCTCGGTGGGCGGGATGTTCAGCGACTGCCAGATTTCCCGGTCGTCGTCGAACGACGCGCCGCGGCCGGGGCCGTGGTCGCGCAGGTAGCCATCCGGGACGATCAGCCGCGCCCGCGCGAGACGGATGTCGCGCAGCCACGATGTCCACGTTTCGTCGAGGGCGTCGAACAGGTCGTGTACGCCGCCTTGGAAGTCAGACCGGCCCAGGGGGGAGCCGCGGTGCCGGCGGTTCGGCCGGATGTTGGGGACGTAGGCGGCGGTGAGGGCGTCGATTCCGGTGGCGATGGTGTCGCCGTCGGGGCCGAGGGAGTCGACCAGGGAGACCGTTGCGGGGTGCTCTGTGAGCGGTACGCGGGTGCCGAGCTGATTGTCGGTGCCGCGGTAGAGGCCGTGGACGATGCGGCCGGGTTCGTGGCGCTCCAGGTGGCGCCACACGGTCGCCGTGGTGTCGTCGCCGGTCAGCTTGCGCCAGAACGTTACTGCGGTGAGCATGCCGAACCGAAATTCCGGCGCGGCGGTGTCGGGGTGCATGACGGTCAGCAGCGGGCGCTCGACCAGCGACGCATCCCACGTGACGCGCAGGAACACACCGCCCAGGGCGGCGCCGACCTCCGCGGCCTCCAGGAGGGTGTTCGCGATACCGCCGGCCTCGGTGAGCTCATCCAGCCGACACTGTGTCGCCGGGGTGTCCACGGTGAATACCGGCGGCTCACTGAACAGCAGGTCGGCCGAGGTGGTCGCGATGTCGGCGGCGAGCGGGATATGCAGGCGCGTGTCGCGCTGGCCAGGCTGGTGGTGACGGTGGCGCGCCCACAGGCGCCGCCGGCCGTCCTCGCGCCGCGGGGCGTGCCGATAGACGTCAGCGAGCCGCGTGCGGTCTCCGGAATACCACGCATCATCGACGCGGATCTCACGGTAGGCGGTGGACCACTCGCGCGGCGGCCACGGCGCGCCGTTCTCGGGAAGCGACACGGTCACCTCCCGGGCTGCTCACGTGGTCAACAGGTGTCGCCACTCGTGGACGGTGGAGTGCAGGGCGTAGCGCAGCGCGTCGCACGAGTGGTCATCACGCTTGATCGGCCGGTCTTCGCCCTTGTCGGACGCGGCGGGGTCCCATGCGTAGCCGGGAAGTTCGGACAGCAGCCCGGTACATGAGGAGTGCACGCGCAGTAGCCCGGAGTCGAGCGCGGTCGACACGGACCGGATGCCGTCGAGGACGTCGTTTCGAGCGCGGGTGACGCCCGGGTGGCCGTCTGTCCACAGCTGTGTGGAAAACGATGCGGCCGATGGGTCGACGAAGATCCAATCTGGCTCGATGCCGTGCTCGGCTAGCCATTCACGGACGGCGCGGCTGTATTGCGCGTCGGTCATCTGGCGGCGGGCGGCGCGCGAGTCGTGGCGCCACTCGTTCACCACATACAGCCGGTCATCGTCTCCCAGACCGACGAGGAGCGCGGAAAACGGATTGGTGGTGCCGTAGTCGACCGCAGCCCAGTAGCGGCGCATCGCGGGCAGGGAGTCGACGACGTGCCGCTGCTCATCCCACATGTCGTAGACGGAACCCTCGGCCACCACCCACGCGCCGTCGATCATCCGGCGACGCCACAGACCGACATACTCGGCGCGCAGCGCGTCGACGTACGCCTCGGACAACGACGGGTTGTCGGCGAGACGGAAATGCCACGCGCGCAGGTCGAGTTCGCCCTCGCGGTCGAGATACCCGGTCTTGAGCCAGTGCCGGGGCGAGTCGGGGTTCGTGGTCGCGAGCAACTTCGCGCCAGGCACGGACAGTCGGGCAAGCAACTGCACGAAGAACGCCTCGGGCAGCAGCGTCGCCTCGTCGACGTACGCGAGCGCGGCCGTCAAGCCGCGCAGCCTGCCCTCGGCGCGCGCGTCGCTGGCGCCGATCAGGTGCACAGTGCGGCCGAAGATGCTCGCCGTTGTCGCCCCGCGGGTGTGACGCACTGCGGCAGCAATGTCCGGGTCAAACAGGGCAGGGTCTTGTAGGGGTTCGATGATGTTGCGCTCGATGGTCTGCAAGGACCTGCCGCAGATCAGCAGCAGTCCCGAGGCCGGAGCGCGCCGTAGGTGCATGAGGAAGGCGAGCAGGCTCGCGTACGTCTTTCCGGACCGTACGGCCCCGTGCCAAAGCGCGATGCGGACGTCGACCGACTCGCGGATCGAACGTTCCTGCTTGACGGTCAGAGGGGCGGGCGAAGCCATCAACCCCCCTCGTCATCACCACCGTTGGTCGGGCCGAGGAAGACGTCGGCGAGCCGGTCGAGCATCGATGCGCCCCTGCTCTCGCCCTCGGCGTCGACGTCGGCGAGGCGCTGCGCGCTGGTCACGTACGAACCGATGGCGTGCGAGTGGTGGCGCTCGTCCTGCGCGGGTGGTGCGTCGGTGACTATGCGCACCGTGCGGCCGTTGGGGAGCAGCTCGACGCGCACATAGGCGTCGGCCTCGACACGGTCAAGGTTGGCCGCGGCGCGTAGGTAGAGCCGCTCGACGAGGTCCCGGCGCAGTGCAGCAAGGTCGAGGCGCCGGGCCTCGGTGGCTGCTGCGGTGCGGGCGCCGCCCTCGAAGCGCAGCCCAAGGTCGGCGGCGATGCGCGAGACGGTCGAGGCGCTGCGGCCGAGGGCGCGGGCGATCTGGTTGCGGGTCTCGCCGGCAGTGTGGCGGCGGCGGATCTCGTCGCGCTCGTTGTCGGTGACGGGGCGGCGCTGCATGGCATCACCTCCCGGCGGGCATAGGCGAGCGCCCTGCCGCGTCGGGGGTGCGGGGCAGGGCGCTCGGGTTTGTGGAGTTGTTGGGGGTGTTTCCGGGCACGCCGGAAGCGCCCCCAACATTAGGTCACGAAACCATAACGGCGCAAGCCGGTTCGAGAACGGCCTCGACTAGCTCGCGGATCTCGCCGCCGCGGGTCCGCTTGAGCCCGAGCGCAGCGCCGAGTCGCTCGGCCGTCGGCCGCTTACCGGTCACCTGCTCGACGCGCCGGTACGCCTCGATCCACCGCCGCGGCACCTCGCCATCGACAAGCAGCACAGCGTCACCGCCGGCGGCGGCAGCCTCGGCGACAAGCGGCGGCGGGGCGGCGAACGTCGCCGAGTGCGGCAACGGTCCCGGCACGGAGGTGACGGTGTCGTCGGCGGTGAACGGCGGCTCGCTGTCAACGGCGGCGACCAGGGCGGCGAGGTCGAGCTGCTCGACCGGAATGGCGGCGGCAGTGTCGCCCGCGCTGATCTGCGCGGCCCGCTCGGCGGCGGCGCTCGCCTCGGCCGCATAGGCGCGGGCGGCGTCGGTGGCGTCACCAACAGCGACAGTCACGGTGTCGGCAACACTCCGGGCGGCACTCTCGGCGCGACGGGCGGCAGCCTCGGCGGCAGTGACCGACGGTACGACGGCGACGGGCGACACTGTGCCGGTCTCCGGCGCCGGCAGCATCCGCACAAGCAGTTCGGTCGCGACGAGCTGCGCCACGGGCGGCGTCACTGCGATAGCGATACCGGCGGCGGTACCGTCGGAGTGCGCGACGTTGAAGCCGAGCGATGTTGCGGCGAAACCGGCGATCGTGAGCCAGTACGGCCACGTCTTGCGGCCGTTCCATCGGGCCACCACGACGCCCACGGTTCCCATGACGGCGCCGCCATCGACCAGGGCGGCGAACATCCACACGACGTCGGCCTCGACGCCGTGCGCCTCGGCAAGGGCGGTCAGTGCCTCGAAACTCAGGCGAAAGGCGCAGTAGGCGACTAGGCCCGTGACGAGCACCGAGGCGAATATCGGTGCCCAGCGGGCCAGCCACGAGGGGGGAGCCGGCACGGAGCCGGCGGCGGTACGGTTGGCATACGCCATGGCAGGGGGGTCTCCTGTCTGTGGCCAGGGCCCGGTCAGCGACGGCAATCGCTCCGGGCCCGCTTTCTATTGGCGCCCGGGGTGTGACGGAAAGGCACCCGGGTTGTACTCAGCAACGGCGCGCGCCTCATCGACGGCGCCCTCGACGTCACGCCACACGAGTACGCGCAGCGGTACGCCGGTAAAGCCCTTAGCAATGATCGGCGGCAGCAGCCTCTCGGCCACACGCGCTGCATTCCCCGTCGGCCGCTCGATGGCGCCGCGCTCCTCATCGCCGAGCAGCACCCACTGCTCACCGTCGAGCCGCTCAGCGCGCCACACGGCCGACCAAGGGTTGTTCTTGACGATGCGGTGCACGTAGGCCGAGGTCAGCAGCAGATCATCGGCAATCTGTAGCGCGGGCGTACCACTCACGTAGGCATCGAGTACGAGCTCGTCGCGCACCGCGTCGAGGGCGACGGCCTCGCGCCGGATACGCCGGGCATCGTCATACGTGATCTTGCCGTCGGTACCCTTGGCCGGCGCCGCGGCCTCGACGATCTGCCGCAGCCACTCGACGACCGGGGCGGGCATCGGCACGTCGTCGCTGCTACGCAGCGCAGCCACGTACGCGGCCGGGCTCCCGGGGCCGGTCGCACTGCGGATATTCGCGCCCTCGACGTGCATGGTCATGGCGTGGCGGGCCTCTTCCTGCTCACAGACGCCGCACAACGGGCCGTCGAGAGCCTGCTCGGCGGGCACGGCCATACGTACGGCCCGGCCGCAGAGTGTCCTGTCGCCCAAAACGAGGTGCACGGTGCGCGCCTTGGCCGTGGTCCGGCCGTATGCACGCTCGGGGGTGCTCATGCTGGGTTGTCTCCATCCTGGCCCGCCTCGGCCATTCTCCGAGGCGGGCGAACCGTAGCGGGTGGGCTAGTTGGCGTCCTGGTCGTGCGTGTACGCGACGTA
This sequence comes from Streptomyces sp. NBRC 110611, assembly GCF_001590865.1. Taxonomy (GTDB): domain Bacteria; phylum Actinomycetota; class Actinomycetes; order Streptomycetales; family Streptomycetaceae; genus Streptomyces. The sequence continues at coordinate 297,395 of NZ_BBUY01000005.1, read as the reverse complement.
CACAGGCTCGGCGTCGGGTGCGGGGCCGTGCCCCTTCCACACCCGCACACGTGCGCGAGTGCCCGCACTCACGGAGTCGGCGAGCAGGCCCCGCGCTATCTCCTCGACATCGACCGCCGGCCACAGGTCCTCGGAGCCGTCCTGCTCCTCCCACTTCCCGGCATCGGTGCGCACCTCGACGAACCACGAGAACGGCGCGTGCGTGCGAACGACCTCACGCACGTACTCCTCGGTGACATGCAATTCGCGGGCTATCTCCGAGGCGGGCACCGCGCCTACGAGGTACGCCTCGTAGATGACCTCCACCAGGTTCGGTACGTTCCCGCCCTCACGCTCATAAGCGCCCGCGTCGGCGAGACGGGCACGGGCCTTCTCGGCCTCATGCCTCGCCAACTCATTTTCCAAGGCACGGGCGAGTTTGGCGCGGTGTGGCGCCAGGGTGCTCTTCTGGCGGATTTCGGCGGCCTGCCCCTCCGGCGCCGGCGGGGAGTCCTCGGCCGTGGCGTTGAGCATGTCGTGCAGGAAGCGTTCGCGCGGGGCGGCGTCCTTGTGGGCCCGGATGATTTCGCCGACCTGTTCCGCCTGGGTACGCGGCGGGGTTTCTCTGCGGCGCGTGTAGTGGGCGACGTGCGGCTGCTTGTCGTTGGTGCTCATGTCTTGGCGCTCCCTGGCCGTGGTGTTGGTCTCGACAGTCTTCCGCTCGGCACTGACACCTGCCCGCCCGGGTGCGGCCCCGGGCGGGCAGGGAACCGTCAGCCGAAGAGGGCGCCCTGCCCGACGTCCGGGACAACGTCGAACAGCACCTCGTCAGCCGGAGCCAGAGTGCTGGGGATCCAGCCGCCGCGCCACGTCCCTTCGGCGGCGTCGGCCTGCTCGATGGCCTCGACGGTCTCGGCGAGCTCGACCTCGACGACGTCCTGCTCGGGCTGCTGCGCGAGTCGGCGAGCCTCGGCGCGCCTCTCGGCAGCCTGCCAACAACGGGCACACATCTTGTGCCCCTTCTCGTCGAGCAGTTCGGAAGCGTCTATGACGTCGAGGTACTCGCCGACGAGACGACCGCACAGCGTTTCATCGTTGCTCGGTGAGTAATGGACGCGGGCGCCGCGGCCGACCGTGGCATATGTGACGGCGGCGCGTTCGGCGAGGGTCATCTGCTGCATGGGGGTCTCCATGTCTGAGGTGTGAACCGAGCGGCAACTCGGTGTGTAGTCAGTACATTACCCCAATAAACACAGGACACAACCCCCTGTTGAGGGAAGAAGCGACTCAACCCGCAAGAACATCAGTCGAATTGCCGGTACCGATCACGCCACCCGCGCCATGTCGCCGCGCCCCTCGGAGGCGTCGAGAGCATCCGCCAGGCCCATCAGGTCCGACCACTCCCACACGCGCCGGCCCCAAAGGTCGAGGGCCACGGGCGCGCTGCAACTCGCCCCACCGACGCATGTCACGGTTGGGGGCTCATCCGGACCGGTGTGCACGGTGAGCTCGCCGCCGCACCAGGGGCACGGCCGGTCGGGTATCGGCGTCTCGCGCTGGTCGAGGCCGAGGGCGCGCAGCACGCGGGCCTCGGCAGTGAGCGCGACGCGGTGCGCCTCGTGCAGCAGATGCTCGGGCAGGGGGAGGTAGGGGGCGGCGGTGAGGGTTCCGTCGAGCTGCTGCCCGGGTTCGGTGTCCTCGTCGAGCAGCCGGCCCTCGATCCACAGTGCGGCCCAGTGCAGCCCATGCGCCCGACTACCGGGGGCGGTCTGGCTGCGGTATTTCCAGCGTCGGGGGTCGTCGAGGGGGGCGCGCTGGACGGCGGCGGCGAGGGTGTCGGCAAGGTCGAACAGCGCCTGCTCGACGGCAATGCCAGCATCAAGGGCGGTGACGTTGAGCGGGGCGGGGTGCTCACGCAGTATCAGCGGGGCGCGCTCGACGACCGGGCTATCGGCGACCGGACGCAGAGTGTGCGCGAGTTGCCGCGGCGGCCACACGTCGGCCGGCGGGGTCTCGATGGCGACAAGCAGCTCACCCCACAACTCCCGTACGGCGCGCAGCGCGGCTGCGCCCTCACGGCGGGCAGTCTCGGCGGTAGGCATGGTGCACAACTCCCGTTGTCGGTACGGAGCAGGAAACGGCCACGAGGGGCGCGCCCGACCGTTGGTCAGATGGGCGCGCCCCTGGTGTGCCGTGTCACGGTGTCGATTCGTGATCGCGGCGATAGATGCGAACGAAGTTCGAGCACGTGCGCGGGTCGTCGGTGGTTCCGTTGCGGTCGACGTCGAGCGGGACTAGGTCAGCAACGCTGCCGTAGGCATGTACCGCCCACGCGGCGAGTGGCGATGAGAACGTCGTGCCGTCGTCCTCCCGGTACTCCACAAACCAACCGTCGGCGGGCAGCGCACCAACGACGCGGGCTTCGGTGAGGCGCGGGGGCATGGTGGAAGTCATTGGCGGTGTCCTTTGCTGTGACGGTGAGGGGTTGCTGTGGGCTGTTCTCGCGCGCATGGGAGCGGCATCGACCGGTCGCTCGGCGCCGATCAGAACGGCGGTTCGGCGGCGTACTGCGGCTGTTGCAGGCTGTTGGCCCATGGGTCGGTGGCGGGCTCGTGCGTCGGCTGCTGGGCGTTGTTGCGGCCGTTCTTGGTGACGGTGGCGGTTGCGCTCTTGAGGCTGGGGCCGATCTCCTCGGCGTCGAGCTCGTAGGCGGTGCGCTTGTTCCCCTCGCGGTCGTCGTACGTGCGCTGTTTGAGCCGGCCGGTGACGATGACGCGGGTTCCGCGGGTCAGGGACTCGGCGGTGTTTTCGGCGAGTCGGCGCCATGCTGAGCAGTTCAGGAACAGGGGTTCGCCGTCGCGCCATTCGTTGGTCTGGCGGTCGAAGGTGCGTGGGGTGGATGCCACGCGGAAGCGGGCGACGGCTGCGCCGGCGGGTGTGAAGCGTAGTTCGGGGTCGTCGACAAGATTGCCGGCAATCGTGATGACGGTTTCGCCTGCCATGCATCCTCTTTCATTCTTGCGTGAACCACGTTCTTGCTAGAGAGAACGTTATCGCGTTCAGGGCTGCACTCGCGTGCCCTTTGTGGGATGAGCGGTCACCGTCATGCCCTGTTCGCCGAGGGCAGCGAGTAGCAGCTCGGCGTCACGGCGGGCGGCAGGGTCAACCGGGTGCCGGGCAGCGTCATAGAGGCTCGGGTGCAGCTCGTGCAGAGCACCGGCGAGCAGTCCGACGACGGCGCGGGCGGTCATCGGATGCCCCGGCCGGCAACGACGTGCGCAGCGGTGAGGCGGCCCTCGGCGCGCCGGGGAACGGGCGGGCGCTGCATGAGCCGTGCGTGCCGGTCGTGCTCCGCTTCGGCGTGCTCGGCAAGGACGCGTTCGACGAATCGTGCCGTCTGCTTGGCGAGCTGCTCGTCGACGGCGCGTCGGTGGGCTGCGGCCTCGGCTTCGGCGCGTGCCTGCTCCTGCTCGGCGAGCATGGCCGGGCCGTCGAATGTGCGGTCGTGCTGCCACTCGTAGCTCTTGGCGCGCTCGACTACCACCAGGGCGCCGTCCTTGGCCCACTTGCGGGCCTTGGCGTTGACCTGGCGGCGGTCGGAGTTGCTGAAGGTGACCGTGCGGGCCGGCCAGGTAGCGGTCACCCGGTAGCGGGTGAGGTTGCGGGTTTTGTCGTGGCGGGGGGTCATGCGGCGACTCCTTGCTGCTGGGCGGCGAGGTCTATGCGGCTGTCGTGCGGTCTGTTCTTGATGCGGCGGCCCTTGCCGTTGGGGCGCCATCCGCCGCGGCACGGCTTGCCGGGCTCGGCGTGGCACCAGGTGCAGGCGACGGCGAGTGGGTCGGGTCCGCCGGCCCGCACGAGGGCCTCGCGGTCGGCGGCGCGCGGCCGGAACTGGGCGAGTTGGGCACGGGCCTGCTCAGGTATCGGTGAGCCGATTTGGTGGAGCCGCTCGGCGATCCTTGGGTCGATGGGCGCGGCGGTGAGGGCGCGCTGCTCGACCGGGGTGGCTTGCCCGGTGGCAACGGCGGTTCGGCCCGTGCGCAGCTCGGCGAGGTAGGCGGCGACGTTGTCCGGGTCGACGGCCGGGGCGGGGTCGGTGTGGCGCTGCATGAGGGCGGTGCGGTGCGGTGCCCACGCGGCGAGGACGTCGTGGGGCTCCATGGGCCGGTACTGCGCGCTGTTGTCGCCGCCTTTGCGTTCGTAGTAGTTGCGGACTGCACGTCCGACGTCCCACGACCCGTCGGGCAGCGTGGCAGGGACATTGGTTAGGGCTTCGGTCCATCGGGTGATGGCGCGCTCGGCACTGTTTTCGTCGGCGAGTTGTCGGTCGATTCGGCTGTCGTTGAGGCCGATGCGGTGGAGTAGGGCGGCGATCTCTCGGGGCTGCATTAGGCGTCCTCTCGGGATTCGATGTGGTCGAGGGCGGCGAGAAGGTTGTGGCGGGTCGAGGCGGGGGGAGCGGCGGCGCGGCTGCGGAAGGGCACGACGTTCGTGCTAGCGGCGGGGGAGGTGGCGGGGGCGTGGTTGAGGTCGGACCAGACCTTGAGCCAGTAGCGGGCCGATTTGGGGGCGTCGCCGGGAGCGGTGCGGTGTGCGGCGAGTTCGACCAGGGCGGCGACGCCGTGCCGTTCGACAAGCCGGTGCACGTCGCGTTGCTCGCCGAGGCCGAGCGACCAGCGCACCGCGACGCCTGCGGCGTCGAGCGCGCCGACGAGGGGGCGCAACTGCTCGATGACCGTGGAACCGCTCGTGCGCGCGGGCGCGTGCTGCTGCTGCTGCTGTTGTAGTAGAGAGCTGCTGTTGTTATGGGGGCTGGCTTCCGCTCCCCCCGGGGCCGGATACCGGTCCTCCCCCGGGCTGGCTTCCGGTCCTCCCTCGGGCCGGTTACCGCTCCCCCCGGGGCCGGTTACCGGCCCTCCGGGGGCCTGATACCGGCCCGGGTCGGGATCCGGACCGGGCCGGTCACCGGCCCGGCTTATGTCGGCTACCTCGGACTGCTGGCGGACGTGTCCGACGGCGTGCGGCAGCCTGTAGACGGTCTCGCCGTTCGGCCCGAGGAAGCCGGTAACGATCTCCAGCTCGCCGGAGTCGAGCAGCTTGTCGACCGCAGCCCGGACCGATGAGCGCGCCGCGCGGGTGCGCTGCATGAGCATCGCGGTACCGGCGTAGGCGGTGCAGCTCGCATCGGGGCACTTGTCCGCGATGGCGAGCAGGATCGTTCGGGCCAGTCCACGCGATTCGGACCGGTTCCAGACCCAATCCGAGGCATCCAGGGTCAACGCGCTTTCCTCACAGGAAGGGTGAAAGGGGGTTCGTCGCGGCCGGCGAGCGCGGCCGGAGTATGGCGGGGACAGCGCCACCCGATGACGTATCGGCGGGCGCCGGACGCGTTGCAGTACCGCCCGGCGCCCCCTGACCAGTGCGCACACCGGTGGGCGCGGCTCATGTCGCCTCGTCGTCCGGCGCGGTAAGGGCGGCAATCTGCTGGGCGAGGGCGCCGGAGCGCCACGCCTCGGCGGTCGCTTCCTTCCCGCCCTTCCGCCACGTCACCGCGTGTGTGCGTGCGCGGGTCGGCTTGATGGCGACGCCCGGTACGTCGTGTGCGACGGCATCCGCGATGACCTCGCCGGTTGTCTCGTCGACCTGCTGGTCGGCGACGACCACGCGCGCAGCGCCAGCTGCGGCCATCTCGGCGAGCAGTTCGGCCGCTTTCCACGGCTTGACCCGGCGCACGATTGCCGTTTCGGTCCACTGCTCATCGGGGAACGTGGCGCGTACCCATCGGGCGAACGCGTCCTCGTCGACGACGACGGGGCCGGTCTCGCCCTTGCGTAGCCCGATCGTGGCGACGGTCTCACCGGTTGGCAGGGTGGCGGTCACGCGCTCAACCCCGTCACGCTCGGCGGCGGCGTCAAGGGCGAGTTGCGTGCGCTGGCGTACGTCCTTCTGTGCTGCGGCAACACGCTCGGCCAGCAGCTTCAACGCGGCGGCCTCGACGGCGAGATCACGCAACGACTCGACGTGCTGCTCGGCGCCGTTCACTGGGCACCCCCGGCGGCGCGGGCGTGGTCGAGCAGGTCATCGCGCATCTCGCGCAGCTGATCGCTACTGGCCTCGCCGGGCTGGAGCCCGTACCGGTTGGCGAACGTCTCATCGGCCTCGGCGTTGTCGACCAGCCCGGCCGCCCGGGCGGCGTCGTACATCTCCCCGAGCAGGGCGGCGCGTTCCTGGTCGGGCCTGGACGGCTGCGGCTCGCGAGGGCGCTGCGGCTGCTGGGCGGCGGTGCGCTTTTGCGCGGCGATCGCGTCGAGGCGGGCAAGGTAGTCCGCCGGGGCGCCGGCCTCGACGGCGGCGGCGCGCACCGTGGCAAACGCCTCGGGGCTCGGCGCCGCGGTCGCCTCGGCCAGGAAGTCACGCGGAGGGCCGACCGGGGCCTGCTGGGGCGGTTGCTCCCACGGTCCCGCCTCGGCGCGGCTGCTGCGGCGCAGCTGCTGGGAACGCTGCCCGCGCGGCTGCTGGCGCTCGGCTCGGCGGCGCTGCTGCGCGGCCCGCTCGGCGCGCTGCTGCTCGGTCGGCTCGGCGGGGTGGTCGCGGTCGCCGTCGTCGATGCTGCGCGCATCCACGGGAATCATGAGGACCTGCAACAGGAGATATTTCATCGACGCCGACATCGCCTTGTTGGTCGCCTTGTCCGCGAAATCGGCGGCCTCACCCGGCACCGTGGCAACCAGCGCATCCCCGGCCGGCCCGTACAGGTAGTAGCGCATCGTGAGCCGAACGGTGGTCATCTTCTCGCCGCGACGCTCGGCGGACTGCTCGGCAACCTCGGGCAGGATGAACAAGCCGTGCATGCGCATCGGCCCAGCAACAGCCGACATCAGGTCATCGATGCCACGGAACTTGTACCGCTGCTGGGCGTTCACCTGGTCTTTGCCGACCGGGACCGTGTCGCGCATGACGGCGTTGATCACGGTGAACACCCGGGGCGCGTCAGCCGGCGCGCCGTGCGGAGCGGGGATGTATTGGACATGCGCCGCTCCGGCGGGGGTGGGAACGCTGTAGGCAGCAGGAGTGAGCGCGGCGGGGGTGGTCGGCTGCTCAGAGAGGGCGAGAGTCATGAAACCTCGACGTTTCTTTCTTGAGAGAAAGCTAATGGGTGGGTGTGTGCCGCCCGGGCGCCGTCAAGGCGCCCCAGCTACGTTTCAGGCAGCGACCAGGGGCTCGACGGCCGCCCGGCGGCGCGCGCGATCTGCACGTATGTGCGCCTCGATGGCCTCAACGGACCCGAGGCGATGCCCCGGATACCAGGCGTCCCGGGCAGCCTCCGCCGGACTCTTGGACTCACGCAGCGCGACGCCGGCGGCGAGCTGCTGCGCGGCGCTACGGATGGCGAACATCCGAACGGCGTCACTGCTCATGCCGCACTCCGGAACAGGTCACTAGCGGTGAGTCCGTACGCGCGCTCAATGGCGGCAAGAGTGCGCGTACTGGGCTGGCTGCGCCCGACGCGCAACCGCCAAGCGGTGGCCGGGTGAACGTCCAGCCGCCGAGCGGCCCGGGCGCCGTCGGTGTCGCCCGCTGCGTTCATTGCAGCAAGTAGGCGCGCATGGTCGTAGTGCATGGGTGCCCCCTGGTCGTCGTCCTTACGTTCTGACGAGAAGGAACGTAACCCTACTGATTGCGTTCTGGCAAGAAAGTTAGCTGCTGTGACCTATCCCCGAATATCTCCAGTGCGCGTCCGGCTACCCCATGTATGCTGCCCATATGTCCACGAAGAGGTGAACATGGTGTTTTCTGGCCAGCAAAGTGCGCGTTAGTAATCCGTCAAGATGCGGCATGTTGCGTTCTGGCTAGGTAGATTGCATCCATGCGAAGGAACGAACAGGAAAGAAAGAACACACCCGAGGGGGGTCTGCGCGAGTTCGCGCGCTGGTTCTCAGATCGACTCACGGCCCTCGGGTACGACGTATCCGGGCCACGTAGCGGCGGCCGAGGCGACTTTGCCAAGAGGGCCGGCGTGTCGTCCGCAACCGTCTCCCGGATCATCAACGAGGTATCAGTCCCGCGGCCCGACGTGCTCGCGGCGATGGCGCCAACGCTCGGCGTATCGCTCGGCGAGCTACTCGTGCGCTCCGGGTGGGCGACCGAGGAAGAGCTCACCCGCACCGCGCCGCCAGCCGAGGGTGGCCGCCGGATCACGGCCGAAGAAGCGGCGCTGCTACTCGGCATCACCGACCAGCAGCGCCTACAGCTCTTCGTGACCTTCGTCACGGAAATGCAGCGTCAAGAGGCGCAAAACAGTACGGATAACGACAGATAAGGCCAACCGAGCAAAGACCGAGTGATGCGCCGTCAGGACATCCAGCCGCGGATGTCAGACCGGTACAGCACACTGTGTGTCAGACCCACCAAGATCGCCACAAGGCGCCGCGTAGGTCAGATAACGGCTCGATCTTCCCTGGTCCACGAAGAGGCACCCCCCTCGTGCAGCCCAGGGAACAACGGTTGAGCGACACACAGATCTGGGGAGGATCGACGACTTGAAGAACGAGAAGCGGGTCGCAGCAGCGGCGATCACGGCCGCAGCAGTCGGCGCTGCGATGGTGGGGGCCAGCGCCTGCTTGCCCACCCCCCGTCGCAACGTCACGCGGTCGGGACTCGCCGTGTTGTGCGCTGCGGTACCCGCTATCGCTATCACTCAACGTCGACACGCAGCAGAACGCGCCTACCGCGACGGCTACCGCCTCGGCATCCAGCACGCCGGCCCCTCCCTCTGGACCATTTCGTAAGCTGCGCTTCCCCCCACATCTCCCCCCACCCCACACAAGGCGTCCGACGCCGGCCGCGAACCGCGGCCGAGCGTCGGCGGTACTACCCGCATTCAATCCCCAAGGGAGGAAGGCGAGTTGACACCACGCCTGTCACTGGTGAGCACCATCACCTCACAGGAACCGGTGCCCGCCATCGGGTACATACGGGTTTCAACCTGGCGAGAGGAGAAGATCAGCCCAGAACTACAGAAGAAAACCATTCTCGAATGGGCGCGCCGCCACAACCGGATCATCGTTCGTTGGATCCCCGACCTTGACAAGACCGGCCGCAACTTCAAACGACGGATCATGGAAGCCATCGTCGCCGTCGAGAAGCAAGAAGCCCGGGAAATAGCCGTCTGGAAGTACTCCCGATTTGGCCGCACACGACACGGCGTTGCCATCAACCTCGCCCGAGTCAACCGCGTTGGCGGCGAGTTGCAATCGGCTACCGAAGAAGTCGACGCCACTACGGCGGCGGGAAAGTTCCACCGCGGGATGCTGTTCGAGGTCGCAGCGTTCGAGTCCGACCGCGCCGGCGAGCAGTGGAAAGAAACCCACGACTGGCGGCGCGAGCACGGACTGCCCGCCGCGGGCGGACGGCGTGCCGGGTACACGTGGCATCGACGCATCGGCCCCGACGACAAGCCACAAGAAGAGCGATACGAACCCAACGACGCAGGGCCAGCGTACGGCGGTCTCTTCCTGCGGTACGTCAACGGCGAGGGGTACATGCCACTCACCAACTGGCTCAACCACAACGGGTACAAGAACACCCGCGGCAAGCCCTGGACACATGAGTCGCTGCGTTGGTACATGGACTCGGGCTTTGCGGCCGGCCTGCTGCACGTCCACCGGCCCGACACCTGCCAAGGGCTCGAAGAGCCCTGCAAGAAGCGGGCGCACTACATCCACATACCCGGAGCGCACAAACCGCTCATCGGCTTGCCCAAAGAAGGAGAGGAGAAGGGCGAAGAGGAACAGGCCGAAGAAGCTAAAGCCATCTGGGACGCGTACCTACTCGCACGCGAGCGGACCAAGAAGACGCCGCCAAGAGCGCGCCAACCTAAGTACCCTCTCGCTGGGCTGACTTGGTGTGGCGTATGCGAGGCATCGCGGGCCGGCGTTTTCAATGCTGGCGATACGTCAAACAAGTACCGCTGTAAGGCGTACGAACGGGATCGTTCCTGCACTGGTGCCTATGTTCGGCGCTCGTATGCGGAAGAGAAGACCTACGAATGGTTGCAGAGCGTTGCTGGCGAGGTCGACGCCAATCCTGCACCGCTACCGGAAGTGGAGGAAGGAAAGCCAGACCTGAAGAAAGTCAAAGCCCAGCTCGACGCGCGGCTGCTCAAGGTGCAGGCCGGCATCGACAATGCCAACACACTGCACGCTCTTGGTGATCTCGACCGCGACGAGTTCCTGCGGACGAAAGCGACGCTCAAGAAGCAGCGCGAGAAGATCGAGAAGCAACTAAGCGAGCTGGAGTTCGAAGAAGTGAAGGCGGAAGGCGCGGCGCCCTACCTGCCCGCGGTCCGCAACTTGCTGGAGGAGTGGGACACCCTCCCCGTGTCGGTCGTGCGGGGCATCCTCGCGTCACTCATCGACCGAGTCCACATGTTCCCCGGGCCGCACATCGAGATCACGCCCGTGTGGACCTCTGAGCGGTGGTCATCGCTCGAACTCACTGCCTAGGGAAGTCGGCATTCGCCTACGTCCCTAAAGCTGTCCTTTAGGGGAGTAGCCCAGCGATGCCTCCAGGACGTGGCCGGAGTTGACCGCCCAGATGTAGAGGAACCAGTTCGCCGAGATGACCAGGGTGCAGGCCAGGATCAGCGCGAGCCTCCTGGGCTGCCGCAGCAGCGGGCCTATCCAGGCCCAGCGGCGCAGCACGGTCAGGATCACGACGGCGACCGGCAGCGACCACACCATGCGGTGGGCCAGGATCTCGGACGGTGCGGCGGCTTCCAGCAGATGCCAGTACAGCGGCAGCAGGCCCCACATCGTGTAGGCGGCAAGACCGTAGGCGAGTCCGGTGCGCTGATCACTTCTCGACGGCAAGGGGGACCCTCCTGACGGTGCTGCGGTGACCCTGTGACGGTAGCGTCGTTCGGCCCTGCCCGTCATGTGCGTCCCGGCATACGGTCATGACGGACGCGGGGCGCGCGCGGCAGCACCGACGCCAGGAACGTGATCAGGATCCTGGTCACGCCCGATCAGGATCGGGAGGAACAGGAACAGGAACAGGAACAGGAACGGGGGCCTCCGGAGCCCGTGAGGACGTCCGGAGGCCCCCGCTGGGCCCGGCCGTGGGATCGTCAGCCCACGACCGTCCAGGTGTCGTTGCCGGCCAGCAGCGCGGCGAGGTCGCCCTTGCCCTGCTGCTCGACGGCGGTGTCGAGTTGCTCGGCCATGAGGGTGTCGTAGACCGGGCGGTCGACATTGCGGAGGATGCCGATGGGGGTGTGGTGGAGGGTGGTGGGGTCGGCGAGGCGGGAAAGGGCGAAGGCGGTGGTCGGTGAGGGGTTGTGCGCATCGTGCACCAGAACCCCGTCCGTGCCCTCCTCCAGGACGTCGATGATCTTGAGGTCGCCGGTGGCCGGATCGCGGACCACACCCTTGGCGCCAAGGCCGTCGGGGGCCGGTGCGCCGAAGCGGATCGGCTGCCCGTGCTCCAGGCGGATGACGGCCTCCTGGGCCTTCTCCTTGTCCTTGAGGACCTCGAAGGCGCCGTCGTTGAAGATGTTGCAGTTCTGGTAGATCTCCACCAGCGCCGTGCCGGGGTGGGCGGCGGCCTCGCGCAGCACGGAGGTCAGGTGCTTGCGGTCGGAGTCGACGGTGCGGGCGACGAAGGTGGCCTCGGCGCCCAGGGCGAGGGAGACGGGGTTGAACGGAGCGTCCAGGGAGCCCATCGGCGTCGACTTGGTGATCTTGCCGACCTCGGAGGTCGGGGAGTACTGGCCCTTGGTCAGACCGTAGATCCGGTTGTTGAACAGCAGGATCTTGAGGTTGACGTTGCGGCGCAGGGCGTGGATGAGGTGGTTGCCGCCGATGGACAGCGCATCGCCGTCGCCGGTGACCACCCACACGGACAGGTCCCGCCGCGACGAGGCCAGCCCCGTCGCGATCGCCGGGGCGCGGCCGTGGATGGAGTGCATCCCGTAGGTGTTCATGTAGTACGGGAAGCGGGAGGAGCAGCCGATACCGGAGACGAAGACGATGTTCTCCTTCGCCAGGCCCAGCTCGGGCAGGAAGCCCTGGACGGCGGCGAGGACGGCGTAATCGCCGCAGCCGGGGCACCAGCGCACTTCCTGATCGGACTTGAAGTCCTTCATGGACTGCTTGGCCTCGGCCTTGGGCACCAGCGACAGCGCCTCGGCCTGCGGGCTGCTCTCCGCCCGCACCGGGGACGTCACCGCGGACGCCTTGCCCCGCACCGCGGGCTTCTCCTCCGAGATCGTCTCAGTCATTGATGGCCTCCTTAAAGACCTCCGCGAGCTGCTCGGCCTTGAACGGCATCCCGCTGACCTGGGTGTGCGAGCGCGCGTCGACCAGATACCTGGCGCGCAGCAGCGTGGCGAGCTGCCCGAGGTTCATCTCCGGCACGATCACCTTCTCGTAACGCGCCAGTACCTCACCCAGATTCCGGGGGAAGGGGTTGAGATGGCGCAGATGGGCCTGCGCGATGCGCCCCCCTGCGCCCCGCACGCGCCGTACCGCCGCGGTGATCGGGCCGTAGGTCGAGCCCCAGCCGATGACGAGGGTGGCGGCGCCGCGCCCGTCGTCGTCGGCGGGGTCGTCGACGACGAGGTCCGGGACGGTGATGCCGTCGACCTTCGCCTGGCGGGTGCGGACCATGAAGTCGTGGTTGGCCGGGTCGTAGGAGATGTTGCCCGTGCCGTCCTGCTTCTCGATGCCGCCGATGCGGTGCTCCAGCCCCGGCGTGCCCGGTACCGCCCAGGGGCGGGCCAGCGTGTGCTCGTCGCGCTTGTACGGCCAGAACACCTCGGTGCCGTCCGCCAGCCGGTGGTTGGCGCCGGTGGCGAACTGGACCCGCAGGTCGGGCAGTTCGGCGGGATCGGGGATCCGCCAGGGCTCGGAGCCGTTGGCCAGATAGCCGTCGGAGAGCAGGAACACCGGGGTGCGGTAGGCCAGCGCGATCCGGGCCGCGTCCAGCGCCGCGTCGAAGCAGTCGGCGGGGGTCCGGGGCGCGACGACCGGGACGGGGGCCTCGCCGTTGCGGCCGTACATCGCCTGCAGCAGATCCGCCTGCTCGGTCTTGGTCGGCAGCCCCGTCGACGGCCCGCCGCGCTGGATGTCCACCACCAGAAGCGGCAGCTCCAGGCTGACCGCCAGCCCGATCGTCTCCGACTTCAGCGCCACCCCCGGCCCCGACGTCGTCGTCACCGCCAGCGCACCGCCGAACGCGGCCCCCAGCGCCGCCCCGATCCCGGCGATCTCGTCCTCCGCCTGGAACGTGCGCACGCCGAAGTTCTTGTGCTTCGACAGCTCATGCAGGATGTCGGAGGCCGGCGTGATCGGATACGAGCCCAGGTACAGCGGCAGGTCCGCCTGCTGGGAGGCGGCGATCAGCCCGTAGGACAGCGCCAGGTTCCCGGAGATGTTCCGGTACGTCCCCGCCTCGAAGGCCCGCGTGGCCGGAGCGACCTCGTACGAGACCGCGAAATCCTCCGTGGTCTCACCGAAGTTCCACCCCGCCCGGAACGCCGTCACATTCGCCTCGGCGATATCCGGCTTCTTCGCGAACTTCGCCCGCAGGAACTTCTCCGTGCCCTCCGTCGGCCGGTGGTACATCCACGACAACAGCCCCAGCGCGAACATGTTCTTGCTGCGCTCGGCCTCCTTGCGGGAGAGCCCGAACTCCTTGAGCGCCTCGATGGTCAGTGTCGTCAGCGGCACCGGGTGGACGTTGTAGGCGGCCAGTGAGCCGTCCTCCAGCGGGCTGGTCTCGTAGCCGACCTTCGCCATCGGGCGCTTGGTGAACTCGTCGGTGTTGACGATGATCTCCGCGCCGCGCGGGACGTCGGCGAGGTTGGCCTTGAGGGCGGCCGGGTTCATCGCGACCAGGACGTTGGGGGCGTCGCCGGGGGTGAGGATGTCGTGGTCGGCGAAGTGCAGCTGGAAGCTGGAGACCCCGGGCAGGGTGCCGGCGGGGGCCCGGATCTCGGCGGGGAAGTTCGGCAGCGTCGACAGGTCGTTGCCGAACGACGCCGTCTCGGACGTGAAACGGTCCCCGGTGAGCTGCATACCGTCACCGGAGTCACCGGCAAACCGGATGATCACCCGGTCCAGACGCCGGACTTCCTTGCCTTGCCCGCCGTCACCGGAAGAGCGCTGTTCCCCGACATGCGCTGCGTCGGTCTGCTCGGCTGGGCTACTGACCTGGCTGGTCACTGCTTCGGACCTCCCTCGAGGGGTGCGGCGTCCCCGCCGGAGGCAGGGCTCGGGACGTGTCGTACCGGACGGTTGTCCCATAACCATCGTACGTGGGTAAGGGTTCCCTTCCCCGGGGTGATCGCATGGTGGAGCCTGGCATGAGACACCGTTCTGGTGTGTTTTGTCATGAAATCACCGCCCCCGTGACCGCTTATTCAAGACGCTCCGGGCTCGTGCTTTGGTTCTCCGTCCGAAGTCCTAGGCCCCGGGTGGTCGCGGTGGGAGCGGCTCGGGACCGGAGATGTGCTCAGGACCGGAGATGGGTGAGCACGGCGAGCACTCTGCGGTGATCCTCGTCACTCTGCGCCAGGCCCAGCTTCAGGAAGATGTTGCTCACGTGCTTCTCCACCGCACCACCGCTGACCACCAGCTGACGGGCGATGGCGGAGTTCGTCCGGCCCTCGGCCATCAGCCCCAGCACCTCCCGCTCCCGGGGAGTCAGATGGGCCAGTACGTCCTGCTTACGGCTGCGCCCCAGCAGCTGCGCCACCACCTCCGGGTCCAGCGCGGTCCCGCCCTCGGCGACCCGGACCACCGCGTCGACGAACTCGCGCACCTCCGCCACCCGGTCCTTGAGCAGATAGCCGATCCCCCGGCTCGAACCCGCCAGCAGCTCCGTGGCGTACTGCTCCTCGACGTACTGGGAGAGCACCAGCACCCCCAGGCCGGGGTGGTCCCGGCGCAGCCGGATCGCGGCCCGCACCCCCTCGTCGGTGTGGGTCGGCGGCATCCGGACGTCCGCCACCACCACATCCGGCAGCGCGCCCTCGTCCGCCAGCTCCCCGACCGTCTTCATCAGCGACTCGGCGTCGCCCACGCCCGCCACGACCTCATGCCCCCGGTCGGTGAGCAGCCGGCTCAGCCCCTCCCGCAGCAGCACCGAATCCTCGGCGATCACCACCCGCACCTTGTCCTCCACGTCCTTCACGGCTCGGATCCCCCAGCCTCATCGCGCCCCACCCTGTCGGCCTCCAGCATCCCAGCATCTGGATGGGCGGGCCGGACGGGCGGGCGGGGTGGGGCGGAGGGGGAGAGGGCAGAGGAGGAGAGGGGAGAGGGGCTTACGGAGGCACCGGGGGCACTGGGGGCCGAGGGCCAGGGAGGGGCGCGACGGCGGTGTGGCGGGGCCGGACCCCCGTCCCGGCCCCGCCACACCTGCCCGCCCGCCCGCCGTGCTCGCCGGCGGTCACCCGCGCCGGCGTGGCTCGCGGTCACCCGCGCCGGCGCAGCTCGCCGTCACCCGCGCCAGGGCAGCTCGGCGGTGATGGCCGTCGGGCCGCCGGCCGGGGAGTCCACTATCAGCAGGCCGTCGACGGCGGCGAGCCGTTCGGCGAGGCCCGCCAGGCCGGTGCCGCCGTGGAGGTCGGCACCGCCCCGGCCGTCGTCCGTCACCAGCAGCATGATCCGGTCCGCGGTGCGCCAGACGTCCAGCGTCGCGCTGCCGGCCCGGGAGTGCCGGGAGACGTTCCGCAGCAGCTCGTACGCCGTGAAGTACGCCATGCCCTCGATCGCCGCGGCCGGCCTGTGGTCCAGGTTCAGGTCCGGATCCACGGTCACCCGCACCGGAACCGCGCACCGCGCGGCGAGCGCCGACAGCGCCGGGCCGAGCCCGCGGTCGGTGAGGATCGCCGGGTGTATCCCACGGGCCAGATCCCGCAGCTCCTGGAGCGCGATCTTGACCTCGCCGTGCGCCTCGTCGACGAGCCTCGCGGCGGCCTGCGGATCCTCCGCCAGCTTCGCCTTCGCCAGCCCGAGATCCATCGCCAGCGAGGCCAGCCGGGCCTGGGCCCCGTCATGCAGATCGCGCTCGATCCGCCGCAGGTCGGCCGCCGCGGTGTCGACCGCCACCCCGCGGTCCGACTCCAGCTGCGAGACCCGGGTGGCGAGGGGCGAGGGACCCAGCAGGCCCTGGACCATGACCCGGTCCACCTGCGTCAGCCCGCGGATCACCCATGGCCCGGCCAGCACCAGCAGCAGCCCGATCCCGCTGGTGAAAGCGATCTTCGCCGGAGTGTCGGCGTAGTAGAAGTGGCCGTTGCCGAAGTCCACCAGCTGGATACCGGGCTGGTCGAGGTACGCGGGGAACGTCCACCGCCACAACGGATAGGACAGCAGCAGCCAGCCGACGGACCAGAACACCAGCGAGAAGACGAAGGCGAAGACCGCCCACGGGAAGTGCAGCAGGGAGTAGAGGAGGTGCCGCCAGGACGCCCCGCTCTTCAGCACGGCCCCGATCCACGCCATCAGGCCCGGCTTCGCGGGCCGCACCGGCTCCGGGGCGGCCACCTCCAGGCCCAGCAGGGCCCGCGCCCGCGCCCGCTCCAGGGCGCCCAGGCCCCGGCTGCCGGCCAGCCCGCCCGCCAGCACCGGGACGCCCAGGAACGTGACGAGCAGACCGGCGCCGAGCGCGATCACCGCTATCGCGTACGCGAACATCAGGACGGCCATCGGAAGGCTGAGGAAGAGATACAGGAAGGCCCGCCAGGTGCGCCCGGAGAAGGGGGCGCGCAGCCCCACGGGCACCCGGGAGCCATGAGGGCGCGGTGCGTGTGGTGCGCGTGGTGCCTGCGGCGTGTGCGATGCCTGGCGCGTCCCGTGCGTTCTGTGCGTCCTGTGCGTCCCGTGCGTCCTGTACGTCCGGTGTGCCTGGGGTGGCTGTGATGCGTGCGGTGGGTATGTGGTGTCCATCGTCCCGTCGTCGTCCGTTCTGCCGTTCTGCCGTGTGCGGGCCTCGTTGCGTCGCGCGTCGCGGCGCCGGCGGCTCGGGTGGCCTCTCGCCCCAGTGGCTCTTCCGCTACGACCAGCCTCCGCGCCCCCGGCTCCCCGCACCATGAGGCTCTTTGCAGTCTTCTCCGGGGGTTTTCCCCACCCCCGTGCCCCTCCCGCACCTGCTGCGGTCGAGCGCGATCGGTCGCCTGGTCGGCGGCCCGGCCCTACGGTGACGTCGTCGACGACGGCCGCCACGGGAGCTCCGCCGTCACCCGCGTCGGCCCGCCGGCCGGGGAATCCAGGACGAACAGGCCGTCCACCGACCCCAGCCGCTCGGCGAGCCCGGCCATCCCGCTGCCGCCGTCCAGCCGCGCGCCGCCCCGCCCGTCATCCACCACCTGTATGAGCAGCTGGTCGCCCGCCCGTCGCGCAGCACCGCCCTTGTCCGAGGGCCCTGCGGGCCTGCCCCCCTCGACTCGGACTCGCCGCACCTCGACGGACGCCCGCCGCGCCCCGCTGTGCTTGGCGACGTTCTGCAGCAGCTCGGAGACGGTGAAGTAGACGATCCCCTCGATGGCCGGCGCGGGCCGCTCGTCCAGATCCACGGAGACCGTCGTCGGCACCGTGCAGCGCCCGGCCAGCGAGGCCAGGGCAGGCCCCAGGCCGCGGTCGGTGAGGATCGCCGGATGGATGCCCCGTGCCAGGTCCCGTAGCTCCTGCAGCGCCAGCTTCGCCTCGCCGTGCGCCTCGTCCACCATCGCGGCCACGCTCGCGTCGGCCTGCCCCTCCAGCAGCTTCTCCTTCGCCAGACCCAGCCCCATGGCCAGCGCCACCAGCCGGGCCTGCGCCCCGTCGTGCAGATCCCGTTCGATGCGCCGCAGGTCGGCGGCCGCGGTGTCGGTCACCGTCATCCGGTCCGACTCCAGCTCGGCGATCCGCCGCTCCAGCTCGTCGGACGGCGACAGCAGCCCGCGCACCATCGCCCGGTCCACGTTCGACAGCCAGCGCGCCACCCACGGCAGCGCCGGCCACGCCGCGACGAGCGAGACGAGGACGACCGTGAACGTGAGCATGATCCACGGCAGCCGGACGAACGTGAACAGCGCATGCCGCCACGCCACCGGATCCTTCAGGCACATCCACAGCCACGGGAAGAATCCCCGCTCCCGCATCCGCAGCGGGCTCGGTTCCTCGATCCGCACCCCGAGCAGCGCCCGCGCCCGGGCCCGCTCCGGCTTCCCGTACTGCCGGCACACCATGAGCCCCACGGCCAGCAGGGGCAGCCCGATCACCGTGACGGAGAGCGCGATACCCAGCGCCAGCCACACCATCAGCACCAGGAACGTCACGGTGCCCAGCGGGAAATTGGCGAGCAGATACCCGATCTCCCGCCAGGTCGCACCGCTCAACGCCGGGCGGGGCGGCGGTGGTGTGTCGTCGTCCAGGGCGCCGTCCGGGTCCGGGGCGTTGTCCGGAATGCTGGTATGGCCTTCAGCGCTGGGGCGGAAACTCTCCGTCATATGCCCAGCCTGCCCGGTCGCCCGCCCGGGTGCCATGGGGTGGCCGGGGTGACGGGGGTGGGGTTTACCCCACGTCGCCGACGGGGGAGAGGGCGGCGGCAACGACGGGAGCGGGGAGCGAGGGGCGGGGGGCGGGGAGCGGCGTTTCGTCCGCTCTGTGAGACAACTGCTGAGATGGAAGGGCGGGGCGTGCGCGCCGCGCGGCGCCAAGGTGGGGCGAAGTCGGGCGAAGTGCCGGGGTGCGGCGCGGGCGGGCTCGCCATCGGCGAAGACGCGGCTGCTCAGGGCGGCACGCCAGGGCCTAGACTCCCGTTCCGTACAGATCGTCGAAGTCGTTGAACAAGCGCAGTCAGGGAGCGAGGGGCGGACGTGCCGGACGCGACCGTACGCACCACCGTCGCCGCGGACTACTTCCAGGGCTACTCGGTCGTCGGGATCATCGCCGTGGTCGGCGTGCTCTTCGTCGCCGTGGCCTTCGGAGCCGGGCGGCTGCTGAGGCCTGTCGTACCGACGCCCGAGAAGCTGCTGACGTACGAATGCGGCGTGGACCCGGTCGGTGAGGGCTGGGCGCACACCCAGGTCCGCTACTACGTCTACGCCTTCCTCTACGTCATCTTCGCCGTCGACTCGATCTTCCTGTTCCCCTGGGCGACGATCTTCGCCGCCCCCGGCTTCGGCGGGGTGACGCTCGTGGAGATGTTCATCTTCCTCGGGTTCCTCGCCATCGGCCTGCTCTACGCATGGAAGAAGGGCGTCCTGCAATGGACGTGACTCCCGCCTCCGCCGGCCCGGCAGCCGCGCCCGAGGGCGCCGCCCCCGAGTTCCTGCCGGCGCCGCGCCGTCTGGGCACGCTCGCCCGGCTCGCGCCGGAACCGATGAAGGTGGTCCTCAACTGGGGGCGCCGCTACAGCCTGTGGGTCTTCAACTTCGGCCTGGCCTGTTGCGCCATCGAGTTCATCGCGGCCTCCATGGCGCGTCACGACTTCATCCGGCTCGGCGTGATCCCGTTCGCGCCCGGCCCGCGCCAGGCCGACCTGATGGTCGTCTCCGGCACCGTCACCGACAAGATGGCACCGGCGGTCAAGCGGCTCTACGAG
This sequence comes from Streptomyces sp. NBRC 110611, assembly GCF_001590865.1. Lineage (GTDB taxonomy): Bacteria > Actinomycetota > Actinomycetes > Streptomycetales > Streptomycetaceae > Streptomyces. Next base: position 277,823 of record NZ_BBUY01000005.1, on the reverse strand, counting down.
CAGATGCCCGAGCCGAAGTACGTCATCTCCTTCGGGGCCTGCTCCAACTGCGGCGGCCCCTACTGGGACTCGTACTCGGTCACCAAGGGCGTGGACCAGATCATTCCGGTGGATGTGTACGTGCCCGGGTGCCCGCCGCGGCCGGAGGCGCTGCTCCAGGGCATCCTCAAACTCCAGGAGAAGATCGCGCGCGAGTCGCTGGGGGAGCGGTACGCGCACGGCCCCGCCGCCCGGCCGTCCGCCGCCGCGCTGCGCAGCGGACTGGTGGCGCCGCCTGCCTCCCGGACGGCGGGGGAGGAGCCCCGATGAACGAGCAGCCGGAGAACCCCGAGTGGTCCGGGCAGTCCGGGCAGTCCGGGCAGTCCGTGGAGCCTGCCGCCGAGTCCGCGCCCGCGCCCGAGCCCGTCGTCGGCTGGCTGCCGCGGCCCGCGAGCGAGATCTTCGGGACGGGGGCCACCGCGGAGCTGGCCTACGATCTGCTGACCGTCGACGTCCCCGTGGACAACTGGCTCACCGCGCTGACGGCCGCCCGCGACGACCTCGGCTGCCGCTACTTCGACTGGCTGAGCGCCGTCGACGAGCCCGGCACCGGCTTCCGGATCTGCGCCCACCTCGCGGACGTGGCGCACCCGGGTACCGTCCGCCGGCTGATCGTCCGGACGACGGTGCCGCACGATGCGGCCGCGCTGCCCACCGCCGTGGGCGTGTACGCGGGCGCGGGCTGGCACGAGCGCGAGACCCACGAGATGTTCGGCGTGGACTTCACCGGCCACCCCCACCTCGTACCGCTGCTGCTCCCGGAGAGCTTCGAGGGCCATCCGCTGCGCAAGGACTTCGTGCTGGCGGCGCGGGTCGCGAAGGCGTGGCCGGGAGCCAAGGAGCCGGGGGAGTCCGAGCACGGCGGGCCCAAGCGGCGGCAGATGCTGCCTCCGGGCGTCCCGGACCCGAACGAGTGGGGTCCGCTCAAGGGCCAGTTGCCGCCTGCGCCCGCGCGGCCGGCGCGGGGTGCGCGCGCGGCGGGCGGGGCCCGCGCGGCGGGCACCGCAGTGGGTGAGCGCCCGGCCCGGCGTACCCGTAGCGCGAGCGCGGGGTCGGCGAGCCAGCAGACCGCGGCGGAGGGGGCCGGAGCCCCGGCGGCCCCGGCGGCCGGGGAAGCCCCGGCGGCGCCGGCCGCCCCGGCGCGTACCGCGCGTCCGGAGCGCCCGGCGCGCCGTACCCGCTCGGCGAGCCAGGGATCGGCGAGCCAGCAGCGTGCGGCGGCGGGAACGCCGGAACCTGCCGGTACGCCGGAACCTGCCGGGACGGCTGAGCCTGCCGGGACGGCCGGGCCCGAGCGGGCCCCGGCGGCCAGGGCCGAGGCGGCACCCGCCGAGAAGGCGCCGGAGGCGGCCGCCGCCCCGCGCTCGTCCGACGCGCCCTGGCACCACGCCCGCCCCGCCTTCGACGAGCCGGAGCAGAGGCCCGCGCCCGAACAGCGGGAAAGGCCCGAGGCCGAGGAGCCCGAGCGGCCCGAGCGGCCCGCGAAGCCGGAGAAACCGGCACCGGAAGAGCCCGCGCCCGAAAAGCCCGCGTCCGCGACCTCATCCGAGAAATCCTCACCCGAGAAGCCCGCACAAGGACCCGAGAAGCCCGCACAAGGAGGTGACACCCCATGAGCGACGCTCTCGACATCGCGCTGCGCCTCCTCGCCGTCTTCGTCGTGTTCCTGGTGTTCCCCCTGGTCATCGGGCAGACCGAGCACAAGGTCATGGCCCATATGCAGGGCCGCCTCGGCCCCATGTACGCGGGCGGGTTCCACGGCTGGGCCCAGCTGGTCGCCGACGGCGTGAAGTTCGCGCAGAAGGAAGACATCGTTCCGGCCGGCGCCGACCGGCGGATCTTCCAGCTCGCGCCCGCCGTCGCCCTGCTGCCGTACCTCCTGGTCCTGGTCGCCATCCCGATCGGCCCGGGCGGCGCGGTGGGACAGGTCCTGGACGCCGGGATCTTCTTCGTCCTCGCCGTCATGGGCGTCGGCGTACTCGGCTCGCTGATGGCCGGCTGGGCCTCCGCGAACAAGTTCTCGCTGCTCGGCGGCCTGCGGACGGCCGCACAGCTGCTGGCGTACGAGCTGCCGATGCTGCTCGCCGCGGCCTCGGTCGCGATGGCGGCCGGCACTCTCTCGCTGCCCGGCATCGTCGAGGCCTTCCACTGGTGGTGGGTGCCGTGGCAGCTCGTGGGCGGGCTGGTCTTCTTCACCGCGGGGCTCGCCGAGCTGCAGCGGCCGCCGTTCGACATGCCGGTCGCCGACTCGGAGATCATTTTCGGTGCGTACACCGAGTACACCGGACTGCGGTTCGCGCTGTTCCTGCTCGCCGAGTACGCGGGCATCGTCGTCCTGTGCGCGCTGACGTCGGTGCTCTTCCTCGGCGGCTGGCACGGCCCGTTCGGCGCCGACGGCCTGGGCTGGCTGTGGACGCTGCTGAAGACCGCGATCCTCGCGTTCGGCGTCATCTGGCTGCGGGTCACCTACCCGCGGCTGCGCGAGGACCAGCTCCAGAAGGTGTCCTGGACGGTCCTCATCCCGCTGGCCCTGGCCCAGATCGCCGTCACCGGCGTCGTCAAGGTGGTGATCTCGTAATGGGCATCCCCGGATCAGGTCTGGCCAAGGGCCTGGCCGTCACTCTGCGGACGATGACGCGGAAGTCCGTCACCGCGCAGTACCCGGACGTCCAGCCCGACCTCCCGCCCCGTACCCGCGGTGTCATCGGGCTGTTCGAGGAGAACTGCACGGTCTGCATGCTGTGCGCGCGTGAGTGCCCGGACTGGTGCATCTACATCGACTCCCACAAGGAGACGGTGCCGCCGGCCGCGCCCGGAGGACGGGAGCGCAGCCGCAATGTGCTGGACCGCTTCGCGATCGACTTCTCGCTGTGCATGTACTGCGGTATCTGCATCGAGGTCTGCCCCTTCGACGCGCTCTTCTGGTCGCCGGAGTTCGAGTACGCCGAGACGGACATCCGCGAGCTGACCCACGAGCGGGACAAGCTCCGCGAGTGGATGTGGACGGTGCCCGAGCCGCCGGCGCTCGACCCGGCGGCCGAGGAGCCCAAGGAGCTCGCCGCCGCCCGCAAGGCCGCGGACAAGCTCGCCGCGCAGCAGGCGGCGGAAGCCGCGGCGCGGGCCGAGGCCGAGGCCGCGGCCGGAGACCGGCAACGACCGGAGACCTCGGAGGCTTCAGAGACCTCGGGTACCTCGGGTACCTCGGAGACTTCAGGGACTTCAGGGGAGGAAGCGTGACGCTGCTCGCCGCCACGGCCGCAGGCCACGGCTTCCTCTCGCCCACCGGTGTCGAGATCGCCTTCCTGCTCGTCGGGATCGCCACCCTCGGCGCCGCCGTCATCACCGTCACCACCCGGCAGCTGGTGCACGCCGCCCTCTGGCTGGTCGTCGCGCTCGGCGGGGTCGCTGTCGAGTACCTCCTCCTCACGGCCGAGTTCATCGCCTGGGTGCAGGTGCTGATCTACGTCGGTTCCGTGGTCGTCCTCCTCCTCTTCGGGCTGATGCTGACGAAGGCGCCCATCGGACGTTCCCTGGACGCGGACTCCGGCAACCGCTGGGCGGCGCTCGCGGTGGCCCTCGCCTCGGCCGGGGCCCTGGTCTGGGTCGTCGTCGACGCCTTCCGCGCCACCTGGATCGACCTGGGCACGCCCCAGGGCTCCAGCGAAACCACGGGGCGCAGCCTCTTCCAGTACTGGGTGCTGCCCTTCGAGGCGCTGTCCGTGCTGCTGCTCGCCGCGCTCGTCGGGGCGATCGTGCTGTCCCGCAAGACGGGTGAGGGCAAGGGCGCCGCGGCCACCCTCGGGAACGGCGCCTCCGCCGCCCCCGCAGCGGACTCCGCAGGACCCGCGGCCGCCGCGGGCCCCACCGCCCCCGCCCCGCGAGAGGAGCGGCGCTGATGCACCTCGCCTACCCGGCCGTCCTCGCCGTCCTCCTCTTCTGCACCGGTCTGTACGGCGTGCTCGCCCGCCGCAACGCGATCCTGGTGCTGATGTCCGTCGAGCTGATGCTCAACGCCGTCAACCTCAACCTCGTCGCCTTCGACGTCTGGCTGCGCGACACCCTGCACGCCGGCCAGGCGCTCACCCTCTTCACCATCGCCGTCGCCGCCGCCGAGATCGGCATCGGCCTGGCGATCGTGCTGCTCGTGTACCGCAACCGCGGCAGCTCCGACATCGACCGGCTCCGCGACCTCGCCGAGCGGCCGGACGACACGGACGGCGCGGGCGGTGCGCAGGCGACCGCGACCCCGCAGCCGGATCCCAAGGCGGAGGCCACCGCGTGACACTCACGACCACCGCCTTCCTCGTTCCCCTCCTGCCGTTCCTCGGGGCCGTGGCCGGCCTCCTCCTCGGCCGGCGCGCGCCCGGTTTCGTACGGCCGCTGGCCGTGCTGCCGACGCTGGCCGCGGCCGTGCTGACCATCGCCGTCGCCTTCGGACAGGGCGGCGGCCCGGCGACCGATGTCGCCACCCGGCTCACCCCGACCGGCTCGGTCCCCATCGACCTGGCCCTGCACATCGACGGCTTCGCCGCGCTGATCGCCGTCCTGGTCGGTGTCGTGGCGACCTGTGTGCAGATCTACTCCACCGGCTATCTGCGCGACGACCCGCGCTACCCGTCCTACGCCGCGCTGGTCTCCCTCTTCACCTCCGCGATGCTGCTGGTCGTCTACACCGGCGACCTGATGCTGCTGCTGGTCGGCTGGGAAGTCATGGGCATCTGCTCCTACTTCCTCGTCGGCCACTACTGGGAGACCGAGACCGCCCGCGCCGCGTCCCTCAAGGCCTTCCTCGTCACCAAGCTCGGCGATGTCCCCTTCCTCTTCGGCATCTTCGCGCTGGCCGCCGACGCCGGTACGTTCCGCATCACCGGCATCCTGGGCGCCGTCACCAGCGGCGGCCTGGACCACCCCACGCTGATCGCGCTGCTCCTGCTGGGCGGCGTCGCGGGCAAGTCCGCGCAGTTCCCGCTGCACACCTGGCTCCCGGACGCGATGGCCGGCCCGACGCCGGTCTCCGCGCTGATCCACGCCGCGACGATGGTGGCGGCCGGTGTCTATGTCGTGGCCCGTCTCCTCCCGGTCTTCGCGGCCTCCGCGGCCGCGCTGGCCGTGCTCGCCGTCCTGGCCGCGATCACCATGGTCGGCTCCGCCCTCGCCGCGCTGGCCCAGGACGACATCAAACGCGTCCTGGCCTATTCGACGGTCGGCCAGCTCGGCTACATGCTCGGCGCGCTGGCCGTCGGCGACCGCGGCGCCGCCGTCTTCCACCTCCTCACCCACGGTGCGTTCAAGGCCCTCCTCTTCCTCGGCGCCGGCGTGATCATCCACGCCGCCGGCACCAACTCGCTGGCCGCCATGTCCCGGATGGGCGGACTGGCCCGGCGTATCCCGGACGCGTACTGGACCGTCACCGTCGCGCTGCTCGCGCTCGCCGCGATCCCGCCGTTCGCCGGCTTCTTCTCCAAGGAAGCCGTCCTCGGCGCCGCCGAGCACGCCGCCCACGGCTCCGCGCCCGGCGTCCCCGGTGCCGTCGGCTGGACCGTCCTGCTCTCCGGACTGCTCACCGCCCTCCTCACCGCGGCGTACGCGGCCCGCCTGTGGCTGCTCGCCTTCAAGGGCAGGGGAGCCGAGGCCCCCGACCACGGCGGACAGCCGGTGGTCATGAACGGCGTCCTGTGGGTGCTCTTCGTCCCCACCCTCGCGCTCGGGCTGACCGCCCCCTTCCTGCCCGACTGGTTCGACGGGCGCTCCCTCGCACCGACCCTGACCACCTCCGTCCTCGGCACCGTCATCGCCCTCGCGGGCGTCCTGCTCACCTACGTCGCCTGGCGGCACACCACCGGCCTCGCCGCCCGTACGCCCATCGGCGCGGTCATCACCGCCCCGGACGCCGCCCCCGGCCTCGCCGAGGAGACCGCCCTGGCCACCCACGCCCCCGTGTACGGAAGTGTTTCCGGTGCCGCCGACCCGGCCGACCCGGGCCGCCTCCTCCTCGGCCCGCTGCACCGCCACGCGGCCGTCGGCTTCCACCTCGACGCCGTCTACTCCGCGCTCTTCGTCCGGCCCGTACGCGCCGCCGCCTCGCTCGTCCGCTTCCTGGACCGCGAGGTCGTCGACGCCTACGTCCGCGGCGCGGGCACCGCCCCCCGCCTGCTGGGCGCCGCCGTCCGCCGCGCCCAGACCGGGAACGTGCAGACCTACCTCGGCGCGCTGCTCGCGGGCTCGCTCGTCCTGGCCATCGCCGCCGTCCTCGTCGCTACGGGCACGGGAGCCTGACCGATGCACCTGACTCACACCGCCATGCAGATCCTCCTCGCGGCCGTCATCGTCCTCCCCCTCATCGGTGCGCTGGCCGCACTGCTCCCGGCCCCGCCCGGCCTCAAGGGCCGCAACCCCGACCAGGCCGTACTGCGCCACGGCGTGACCGTCACCGGTGCCGTGCTCGCCGCGACCGTCGCGCTGGCCGCCGGCTTCGACCACGGTCACCCGGCCCGTATGCAGGCCACCACCGACCTCAGCTGGATCCCGGCGCTGGACATCCGCATCCACCTCGGCGTCGACGGCATCTCGCTCCCCCTCCTCGTCCTGACCGCGCTGCTGACCTTCCTCTGCGCGCTCTACAGCTACTTCACAATGCCAACGGGCCCGTCACCCAAGGCCTTTGTGGCCCTGCTGCTCGTCCTGGAGGCCGGCACCCTCGCCACCTTCGCCGTCCTGGACCTGATGCTCTTCTTCCTCGCCTTCGAGATGGTCCTCATCCCGATGTACTTCCTGATCGCCCGCTGGGGCGGTGCGGGGAAGCAGGCGGCGGCGTGGAAGTTCATCCTCTACACGCTGCTCGGCTCCGTCGTGATGCTGCTCGGCCTCCTCCTCATCGGCCTGAAATCCGGCACGTTCGACATGGTGGCACTCGCCACTGACAACGGCCCGAAAGCCCAGCTCAGCCACACCGTTCAGGTCCTGGCGGTGCTCGCGGTCGGCATCGGACTGGCCGTCAAGTCCCCGATGTGGCCGCTGCACAGCTGGCTGCCCGACGCCCACACCGCCGCCCCCACCGTCGGCTCGGTGCTGCTGGCCGGTGTGCTGCTGAAGATGGGCACGTACGGGTTCGTGCGGATCGCGCTGCCCATCACGCCCGAGGGCATGCAGACCTTCGCGCCGTACCTCGCCGCGTTCGCCGCCGTCGGCATCATCTACGGCTCGCTCGCCTGCCTCGCCCTCGTACGCAAGGGCGCCAAGGGCGACCTCAAGCGCCTGATCGCCTACAGCTCCGTCGGCCACATGGGCTTCGTCCTGCTCGGCATCGCCTCCATGACCCCCACCGGCGTCAACGGCGCGCTCTTCGCCAACATCGCGCACGGCCTCATCACCGGCCTCCTCTTCTTCCTGGTCGGCGCCCTCAAGGACCGCACCAGAACCACCGACCTCGACGCCCTGTCCCGCCCGTCGCCCGACCACCGCCCCTCAACGAGCGGCTCCGCCGCGCCCCTTCCGGTCGCCACCGGCGCCGCCCTCTACGGCAGGGCCCCCCGCTTCGGTGGCCTGCTCGCCTTCGGGGCCATCGCCTCCCTCGGCCTCCCCGGGCTGGCCGGTTTCTGGGGCGAGATGCTCGCCATGTTCGGTGCCTTCCGCCCGGCCGAAGGACTCAGCCGCCCCGCCTTCCTGACGTTCATGGCCCTGGCCGGCCTCGGCACCCTGCTGACCGCCGCCTACCTGCTGCTCGTCGTCCGCCGCGTCTGCATGGGCGGCACCCCGCACCTCGCGCCGACCGCCCCGCTCGCCGCCGCCGACCCGGACGGCCCCGACGGCCCGGTGGGCCCGGACGGCGACGGCGACGGCGCCGGGACGCCCGGAGGCGCGTCCGCACGGGCCGCTGGCGCCGCCCCCGCAGCCCCCGCCATCCCCGACATCGCGCGCTACGAGTACGCCGCCTGGACCCCCCTCGCCGTGCTCACCGTCCTCACCGGACTGTGGCCCGCGGCCCTCCTCGGCCTCACCGACCCGGCCGTCCAGCAGCTCCTCGGAGGCGGTAAGTGATGAGTTCGGTCACCTCTCTGGTCCAGTCCGTCGACTGGGTCGCCCTCGCACCGCCCACCATCACCGCGGTCGTCGCCCTGGTGGTGCTCGTCGCCGACCTCTTCCTCCCGGTGGCCCGCAAGCCGCTGCTGGGCTGGATCGCCACGGCCGGGCTCGCCCTCGCCGCACTGTCGCTGCTGCCCCTGATCGGCGCCGGCCGGCGCACCTTCTGCGTCCCCGGGCACGCCGATGTGTGCAGTTACGCGGCCGACCCGTTCGCCCTGGTCATCCAGTTCCTGGTGCTCGCCGGCGCGCTGCTGACCGCCCTGCTGTCCATCGACACCGTGCGGGACCACGGCCTGCCCACCGGCGAGTACTGGTTCCTGCTGCTGTCCTCGGCCGCCGGCGCCGCCCTGCTGCCCGCGTCCAGGGACCTCGCCACCCTCGTCATCGCCCTCGAAGTCGCGTCGCTGCCCGCCTTCGCCCTCGTCGGGCTGCGCCGCGGCGACCGGCTCTCCTCCGAGGCGGCGCTGAAGTTCTTCCTCTCCTCGGTGGCCGCCACCGCCGTGATGCTGCTCGGTGTGAGCTTCCTGTACGCCGCCACCGGCAGCCTGTACCTCACCCGGGTGGCGGACGCCCTCACCGCCCTCCCGGACCCGCGCCTGGCCACGCTGGCCGGCGCCGGCGTCGCGCTCACCCTGGTGGGCTTCGCCTTCAAGACCGCGGCCGCCCCGTTCCACTTCTGGGTGCCGGACACCTACGTCGGCGCCCCGCTGCCCATCGCCGGCTACCTCTCCGTGGTCGGCAAGGCCGTCGGCTTCTCCGGCCTGATCCTCGTCACCGTCCAGGGCTTCCCCTCGTACGCGGACGTCTGGGGCCCGGCGCTGGCCGTGCTCGCCGCGGTCACCATGACCGTCGGCAACGCCGCCGCCCTCCGCCAGGACCCGCACCGCGCGCACAGCGCCGTACGGCTGCTCGCCTGGTCCTCGGTCGGCCAGGCCGGCTACCTCCTGGTCCCGCTCGCGGCGGCCGGTTACGCGCGGCAGCCCGCGCACGCCATCGGGTCCACCGTCGCCTACGCCCTGATGTACGCGGTGGTGAACCTCGGCGCCTTCGCCGTCGCCGCCCTGGTGGCCCGTACGCGCCCCGCCAACCGCCTCGCCGACTACCGGGGCCTGTACCAGCGGCGGCCCCTGGCGGCGCTCGCCCTCGGCTTCTTCCTGCTCTGCCTCGCCGGTCTGCCGCCGGGCATCATCGGGCTGTTCGCCAAGGTCGTGGTCTTCTCCGCGGCCGTCGACGCCGGGCTGGGCTGGCTCGCGGTGGTCATGGCGGTCAACGTCGTGATCGCGCTCTACTACTACCTGCAGTGGACCGCGGTGCTCTTCCGGGGCGCCGAGGCCGCCGAGCCCGCCGAGGCCGTCGAGCCCGCCGGAGGGGCGGCCGAGACCGCCGCGCTCGCGGCACCGGGGCCGTACCGGGCGGCCGGGATCCCGGCCCCGCTCGCCACCGCGATCGTCCTCGCCACCGCCCTCGGCATCGCCCTCTCCGGCGCCCCGCAGCTGGTCCTGCGCTTCGCGTCCGGCGCGCTGCTCTGACGCCCGGACGGGCGGCCTGACGGGCCGACGGGCCCCATGGGCCCAACGGGCTGGACGGGCCCGATGAGCCTGACGGACCGGACGGGCGCTGCTCCGACGCGGCACCACGAGGCGGTGCACGCCCTTCACGCCGGGGAACCACTCCCCTCCATCTCACGTTGACCAGTGAGTAAGGGTCCACTGGAGAGTGGAGCAACGCAGCACAGGGTTCCCCTGCCGCACCGCTTGGAGGGCGTACCGTGCACCGCCGGCACAACGGGCTGAGAACCGCCGTACTCCTCGGGGGACTGTCCGCACTCATCATCGTCATCGGCGGCCTGTTCGGCCGTACGGGCCTGATCCTCGCCGTCCTGGTCGCGCTGGGCACCAACGCCTACGCGTACTGGAACAGCGACAAACTGGCCCTGCGCGCCATGCGTGCCCGCCCGGTCAGCGAGTTCGAGGCGCCCCAGCTCTACCGGATGGTCCGCGAGCTCTCGACGGCCGCCCGCCAGCCGATGCCGCGGCTGTACATCTCCCCGACCCAGGCGCCCAACGCCTTCGCCACCGGCCGTAACCCGCGCAACGCCGCGGTCTGCTGCACCGACGGCATCCTCCAGCTGTTGAACGAACGCGAACTGCGCGGCGTCATCGGCCATGAGCTCAGCCACGTCTACAACCGCGACATCCTCATCTCGTCCATCGCGGGTGCGCTGGCCTCGGTCGTGATGTTCCTGGTCAACTTCGCCTGGCTGATTCCGGTGGGCCGCTCCGACGACGACGAGGGACCCGGAATCCTGGGCATGCTGCTGGTCATGATCCTCGGGCCGGTCGCGGCCTCGCTGATCCAGCTGGCGGTCAGCCGGTCCCGCGAGTATCAGGCGGACGCCTCGGGCGCCCAGCTCACCGGCGACCCGCTCGCCCTCGCCTCCGCCCTGCGCAAGCTGGAGGCGGGCACCCAGCAGCTCCCGCTGCCGCCCGAGCCGCGGCTGGAGACCGCCGGCCACATGATGATCGCCAACCCGTTCCGCCCGGGCGACGGCATGTCCCGGCTCTTCTCCACCCACCCCCCGATGCGCGAACGCATCACCCGCCTGGAACAGATGGCGGGCCCCCACCGCCCATAGGGCGCTTCCGCCGGATCCCCGCGGCGCCGCCCCGCTCACCGCACGTCCGGGCGCCCTCGCCCGCCGCCGCCTTCACCGCAACGGTTCACTGTGCCGCACGCGTCTACCAGGGCAGACCCACTGTCCACCGACTCATGGCCCACCGTGCCCGTGGAAGGCTGTCGATCATGAAAACCCTCCTGAACATCCTCTGGCTGGTCCTCAGCGGCTTCTGGCTGGCGCTCGGCTACGTCCTCGCGGGCATCATCTGCTGCGTCTTGGTAATCACCATTCCATTTGGCCTTGCAAGCTTTCGTGTTGCCAGCTACGCGCTGTGGCCCTTCGGCCGGACGACCGTGGTGCGGAACGACGCCGGTGCCGGTTCCGCGATCGGCAATGTGATCTGGTTCGTCTTCGCGGGCTGGTGGCTGGCCCTCGGGCACATCGTCACCGGTATCGCCCTCTGCGTGACGATCATCGGTATTCCGTTCGGCATCGCCAATTTCAAGATGATCCCGGTGTCCCTGGTGCCGCTCGGCCGGGAGATCGTCCCGACGGATCAGCCGTTCGCGACCCGCTGACGCCCGGCCCGGGGGCCGCACCCGGTCCGTGTCCGTACGTACCGACCGCCGGTACGTACGGACCGGCCCGGATGTACGTACGGACCGGCCCCGGGCACCCCCGTGAGAGCCCGGGGTCGCGTCCGTACGGGCCCGGTTCATGCCCGTACGAGCCCCCTGGGGCCGACGTACCGCCGGAACCCCAGCGTTTCGACGCCGGGCAGGCTCTCGATGAAGCCGATCACTCGCCCGTCGGGCCGCAGCATCGAGCCGATCACCCGGGCGTGCGACTCCGCGTCCGTCCACTCGCTGTAGTTGACGACCCGGGTGCCGTCCTCGCTGATGTGGAAGTGCGAGGCGATCCCGCCCTCGCCGGGCTGCCGCTCCCCGATCACCCGGTCCAGCAGGCCGTCGACGAGTTCGCGGGCCGCTTCCTGCCCCGCCGTCCGGAAGGCCACGCGTACGACGCAGCCCGGCGCCTCCGGCCGCCCCTGGGGCAGCATGCTGCGGTACAGCCGGTAGCGGGCGGGCCCGGGGCCGCCGACGCCCCCCGGGGACGGCAATGCCCCCGAGGACGGCAGCGCCCCCGCGGACGCCAGTGCCGCCGTGACCCGCTCGGGCAGCCCGCCGCCGTCGTTCCGCAGGAAATCCCGGTGCGCGGCCTCGCTCGTCCACTGCCCGTAATCGAGCACACCGCGCCCGTCCGTCCCGGCGAACAGCACCCGCGACAGGAAGCCCGCCGGCAGCGGCGTCTCCGCCACCGCCCGGACGACGCCGTCCTGGACGGCCCGCTGCCCTTCGGGGCTGCCCGCGTCCCATTCACCGAGCAGCACATGTCCGGCATCCGGACGCCGGATCTCCGGGAACACATCGGCGCGGAAGCCGTCCCGGGTGCCGGAAGCCGGTCGAGTCGAGCGGGCCGCGTCATGCGCGTGAGAATCCGTGTGAGAGGAAGTCATGGAACGACCGTGCAACCTCAACCAAGGTTGACGTCAAGTGGTGGCCGGGAGGCCCGTACCCCGGAACGCCGGTGGGGCGGTACGCCGCAGCGCACCGCCCCATCCGTGGCACCCGGGAGTCGTGGGTTACCGGTAGTTCACGAACTTCCCGCATGATCGTCTGACCTGCGATCTTGCTCTGGAAGGGCCCGTGAACTGCGAAAACTACGTTCAGTAGTTGCCGCCGTTTTTCGGGCCCTTCCTGGCCCGTGTGCCCTCGTTGTGCCCTCGGGTGCAGGCAGGGCGCACGACGCCCCGGCCAGCCACAGCGAGCGGCGGACCGGGGCACTATCCACGTGACCGATATCGGGGGTCAGTCGGTCGAGGAGTTGTCAGGGTCGCGCATCAGGGATTGCAGTGACCGTCGCAGCCATGCCTGCGTGCGCAGTTTCGCCATGCCCAGCACAACGCGCCCCAACGAGCCCACCGCCGTGATCACCTTCGCCCACCACGCCACGGCCGGCACAAGAATCACCAAGCCGAGGATGAGCGCCCACAGGGGAGCATCCTCGACTAGTTCGGCTAGACGCATCTTCAGGAAGACCTCGCTTGTCGAAAGGGGAGACGCCGGTCGCCCCTTCGGATCGAGCGAAGTCAGGCGGCCAGTGCACTCCAACGGGATGAGACCGGTGAATCGCCGGCCGCTCCCGGAGCGCGAGGCACCACTGGAGCCGCGAACCGAATGACTCCGCACGGTGACGAGGAGTGTGGTGGAACGAGATCGATGAACTCGTATCGGCGGTTGCCAAGCGCCAAGTCAAGCAGATCGCACAGAACAGTGATCAAGGCACAGAGAGCAGCTTCCATGCGCTTCAGTCGCTCGACGCGAACTTCCGCATCCACCCTCTCGTCGCCTACCGGAACACGAGGGTGTCCGGGGGCGTGCGGGGCCACGATGCCTGGAAGCTTCGTATCGGCCTCAACGGTGGTCAGGAGGCTGGATGTCAGCGCATCGGAGGTGCAACCAAGGGAACGCTCTTGTTCGAGAGCACGCCTGATGTCCTCTCGCGCGCTTCGGGCTTCTCGCAGGAACGAGAGAAAGGAGTCGTGGAGAAAGCCCGCTGTCCCCACGGCCGGATCGACCGCAAACGTCCAGGATTCCAAGTCGAGTTGCACAAAGTCGTGACCTTGGACTGCTTTGGGAAGCCTGCGGACCGCGCTCAGCGTCTCCCGCGAAGCGCTGGAGGACGAGCCTCTCAGCCGCCAGCGAGAAAAGCGTTCGACAGCTAGGCCGAACGCCCCTCTGGGCGCGGGAAGACCGGACATGCTCGCAGGGTATCCGTGCGGCTGCCCAGTTGTGGCGTGTTCCTATTTGGTCGTGATGACGTAGACGCTCAGTCAGCGCAGGGCGTGCATGACTCGGCTGCGCAGGGGCTCGTTCGCGATGGTCTCGGCGTGGCGCCACGCTGCGGCGGTGACCTCCTCGGTTTGCAGCTCGCCGACGTCGGCCGAGGTGCGGAAGAGGAACCGGAAATCGAAGTGCTGGTGTTCCGGCTCGCCCTTGGCGTCGTTGGCGGGGATGGGGTGGACGTCGATGTGGAGCGGCCGGAGCCCTACCGGGATGACGGCGGATGCCGGAATGCCGGTCTCCTCGGTCAGCTCGCGCTGCGCAGCGTCGGCGAGCCGGGTGTCGTCTGCCTCAAGGTGTCCACCGGGCAGCAACCAGCGGTCGAGGGCCAGGTGCTGGATGTGGAGCACGCGGCCGGCGGGGTCGGCGAGGATCGCACCAGCCGTGGCGTGTCCTCGGAATTCCTTGCGCGAGTTGAGGTCGGCCCCGGCGTCGAGAAGGTCGAGGACGGGCGCGAGCTGGCCCTTCTCTTCGGGGTGGGCGTCGAGGTAGTCCTCGACGGTTTCGCGGATGTGCTGGGCTGTGATGGGCACGGGCGCTCCTATCGGTTGAAGTAGTCGAGCCACGTCGCGGCGATGGCGGCGCGGTCGGTCGGGCTGATCTCGTGCATACCGGGGTCCAGCTCGTCACGGGCGAGGACGGCGGAAGCGGCGAGTATCTCGGCCTGCACGAGGAAGATGAACGGCCCCACGCTGGCACCATGCAGGAAGTTGACGGCGTTGCCTCCGTTGAGCAGGTAGAAGTAGTGGCCGGTCGTCAGGTACCGGGTGACGTGCTCGCCGATGCGGGCGCGTTCGTAGACGTCGGGCAGGCCGTCGAGTTCGAGCTCGTCCTCGCTGCTCGTCACTGTCGCCACGTACGCCCCGTTGCGAAGCCGCGGGAAGTGCTCACCGCGGAGTGACAGCGAGCCGGTAGCGCACAGCACGAGTCCGGCGTCCGCCAAGCCGCTCACGCGGTCACGGGCCACTGTGAAGCCCTGCGAGAGGGCCTGTGTGCGGCGTACGGGGTCGATGTCGTAGACGGCCACCCGTACGCCCTTGGCGTGCAGCAGGCGGGCGATGGAGCTGCCCAGCTTGCCGAAGCCGATCACGAGGGCAGTACGGCCGTGAAGGATGTCGCCGCGGGTACGCATCAGGGCCTCGGTGGAGAACACGACGGACTGTCCGACGAGGAAGTCCTCGGGGTCCTTGAGTGGTGAGCGGGCCACCGAGACGACGGGGCAGGGCAGCTTGTCGCGCTCGGCGTACCGCTTGTGCCCGTTCTCCGTGTCCTCGACCACTCCCAGGATGCGGCCCGAGAAGCGGTTGCACAGCGCGTCGAGGGCTGGGGCGAAGTACCCGCCGACGTCGAGCAGTACGACTGGGCGGCCGGCGGCGCGTGCCTCGACGTAGCGCACGGCGCGGTCGGCATCGGCGAACAGGCTGCGGGTCAGCCTGTCGCAGGCGTGCCCGTCGGCCTCGACCTGGCGCCGCGCCTCAGCCTGCACCGACTTCGGCTTTGGCAGCACGGCTCGTAGATCAGTCATG
Source organism: Streptomyces sp. NBRC 110611 (assembly GCF_001590865.1). Taxonomy (GTDB): domain Bacteria; phylum Actinomycetota; class Actinomycetes; order Streptomycetales; family Streptomycetaceae; genus Streptomyces. Next base: position 262,656 of record NZ_BBUY01000005.1, on the reverse strand, counting down.
TTCGCCACGCCCCGCACAAATGCCGGGCGCTCTGGCAGAAGGTGCGTGATCAGGAACGATGCCGGGCGCTCCGAGGGAGCAAAGCGCGTGGCGATGCGCCCAAAGTAGGTGTCGAGACGAGCGCGTTCGAAGGTTTCCATTCTTGCCTGTCCTCCCTTGCGACGATCTCCGGTTGTGGTGCGGGGCCGATCTGTTGTTGCTCAAGGGCGCGGCGCAGCGTCTCTGGGGCGGTGAGCCTCTCGTCGTCGGGAAGCTCGCACCATCCGCCGAACCACTCGTCGCAGCGGTACGGGTGCGGGGCGACGAGCCATGAGCCCTTGCACAGCAGATGCACCGGCAGTCCGACCCATGTGCCCCGGCTGCCGATCGGCACGGCGAAGTAGAGGTAGTCGCCCGGCCGGTCGTAGAGCACCGGGCCGAGCTGCTCGTCGGTTGCTCTGAGCTGTGAGAGCGCGAGGAATCCAGTGTCGGCGGGCACTCGGACGACGTCCCATTCGTGGCCGACCGCGAGCAGATGCACACCCGGGATGTCCTCGATGAGCGGAGCGGCGCGCAGCGCCTCACGCAGAGACATCACGTACCTCCTCTCTGCCGCACGTGCGGGCCGGCGTCGACAGGGCGCGTATCACCGCGCCTCGGATGAGAGGACCGGACGACAATCAGGCGCGCGCTTGTCTGGGCTATCTGCTGTTCGCGCTCGACAGCGATGCGCTTCGGCCCCAGGTGGACGCGAGCAGGCAGAACCACGCCGTACGCATCCGGCAGTGCGAGAACGTCGAGCAGCCCCACGAAGGCCGGTGACCGAACCTCTGTGACCGGCCCCCACTCCGTGAAGAGTCCGCACAGCGTCAGCTCGTGCTGCCGGCAGTATTCGGCCAGCGAGTCAGCAAGGGCGGCGTGCCTCGACTTGCTGCTCGTCCGACGCAAGTAGCCGTACACGTGCGGGCCGTTCACCGGCAGTCGCTCTGTGATGGGTTCCATGGGTCGAGCGTCGCGACAGTCCAACGGCCTCGAAATGACCGGGTGTTGCACTTCCGTTGCACTTCGGGACCACAGCCCCCTTGCGGCGTGCTTCGATACGTAACTGGAGGGAGGTGGCCCGTGATCAGCGTGCAGCAATGGACCGGCCGCGAAGCGAGCGCCCTGCGCGCCGCCCTCCGGATGAGTACGCGCGCGTTCGCCGAGCACCTGGGTGTCGCACTGCGCACGGTGGCGAAGTGGGAGCAGCTTGGCGCGGGCACCGTCCCCCGGCCGGATACGCAGGCCATCCTCGACACCGCGCTCGTGCGCGCGGACACGTTGGCGCGGGGACGCTTCGAGGTGCGGCTCGACCAATCCGTGGACGGCGGTGCAAGGCGGAGCCCCGTGCGCGCGGCGGACTACGAGACATGGACGGAGGACATCGAGCGTGCCGTGGTGTGCCTGAGCCGTCAGAACTTCTCGTTCGCCTCCAACCTGTTGAACCGATGGCTTGCGCGCCACGACCCGCGCACCCTCGACGACAAGGGCCTGTACCTCTACGGCCGGTCGCTTGTCCTCCTCGGCGACCTCCAACGCGACCAGGGCGCCACCCTCGGCCCCCTCTCGGCGCACCACTCGTACAGCACCGCACGCGGCTTGTTCGCCGAGCTCGACATCCCGCGCCGGGTCGCACAGATCGAGCTGTCGCTCGCCGTACTCGACGAGATGTCCGGAAGGCTCGACGCATCTGCCCACCAGTACGAGCGGCTGGCGACCGACGAGCGGCTGAGCGGCCGTGACCGTGCCCGGGCCCGTCTATGGGTCGGTACGGCGCTCAGTAAGGACGGGAACAACGACTACGCAGTCAAGGTGATGACGACTGCCACCCACGATTTCGAGGCTCTCGCGGAACCGGAGGACTGGTCCGTCGCTCACCAGAAAATCGCGCTCGCCTACCGCGGGGCCGGCGACCTCACGCGAGCTCTCCAGTACATCGACATCGCACGCACCACCGGTACGGTCGACTCCCCCATGCAGCGCGTGCGGCTGGACACCGCACACGGGCACATTCTTCTGTCCGACCTCGCCACCCGGGATGATGGGCTGTCCGTCCTCGACGACGCGGCGCAGGTGGCGAGGCAGTACGGACTGAGCCACCAGCTTCGCAGCATTGAGGGCATCCGACGGTCGTGCGACGGCCCGTCGACCGCCCTGTTGAGGTAAGTGGCCAGCGAGGATGAACCAGGGAGTACCAGTGCCGGACCGCGAGCAGCGCACGATCACCGATGCGCAGTGGAACGACGCCACGGTGATTTGGGACTATCACCAGATGGGGCACGAGCCGCGCCCCTGCTCGGCCGCCATCTGCCTGGGAAGCCACGATCTCGGCGCCGCCACGTTCGCCGCCAGGCAGTACCACGCCGGCCTGTTCCCCGTGCTCGTGTTCAGCGGTGGCAACAGCCCGACCACGGCAGCCCTCTACCCTCGCGGCGAGGCCGTGCACTTCCGCGAGCACGCGCTCGACCTCGGCGTGCCCGACAGTGCGATCCTCCTCGAACCCAACGCCGGAAACACGGGCCAGAACATCACGTTCTCGCGCGAGGTCCTGCTCGGGGCCGGCGTCGAGGTCGAGTCCGTGATGCTGATCGCCATGCCGTACATGGAGCGCCGCGCCTACGCGACGTGCCGCAAGGTATGGCCCGAGGTCGACGTCGTATGTGCTTCCGATCCGCTGGACTTCGCCGATTACGTGAAGAGCATCGGCGACGAACGACTCGTCATCGACACCATGGTCGGTGACCTGCAACGAGTGATCGAGTACCCGAAGCTGGGGTTCGCCATCGAGCAGGAGGTACCGGATGAAGTCCTTGCCGCCTACGAGCGCCTCCTGCACGCCGGATTCGACAGCCGGCTCCTCAAGCCCTGACACGTCGCCGGCGACTCCGGGCAGCAAGCTCTGCGCCATCCATCAACCGAACCTCTTCCCGCGGCTGTCCACACTGGCGAAGCTGTTCGCGGCAGACTGCTGGGTCGTCCTCGACGACGTGCAGTTCGCCCGACGCGACTACCAGCACCGGGCCCGCTTGGCACCCCTGGATGCGCCCCATGCCCGCCAGTGGCTCTCACTTCCGACGCACCTGCCCAACGGGCGGCCGACTCTGATCAGCGAGGGGCGGCTCGTCGAGCCGCTGAAGAGCCACCGCAGGGTTGCCGAACGCGTCCGGCAGCACTACGGCCACAGCACCCACTGGAAAACCGTGCAGACGGCCCTTGAGCCCGTTCTCGACCGCTTCGGCACAACTGATCGCACGGCTGATATCGCCGAGTCGTCCGCGCTTGCCCTGCTCGCGTCGGTGGATTGGCAAGGTGAGGTAGTGCGCAGCAGCGATCTCCCTGCCCGCGCCGGCCGATCGCAGCGTCTCGCCGATCTCGCCGCGGCGGTGGGAAGCGGCGCCTATCTGTGCGGAACTGGCGGAATGCGGTACCTCAACGCCGAGCCGTTTGCCGCGCTGCGCATCGTCGTCGTCCCCTTCCTGCTCCCGGATGCTTCCGTGTCCGGCATCTGGCGGTCCGCACGCGAGGTCAGCGCCTTGTGGGCGCTCGCGACCATCGGACCGGAACGTCTCGCCGATGAGTTGCGCGTGTCGGGGCTATCTCATGGGCGCCCCTAACGTTTCCACCGATCTCGGAAGTCTTGGAGGAGCACCCATGACGGAGCAGACCACCGCAGCGCGCCCCGGCATCTCGGCCGCGATCGTCGTCGATGGGGGCAGGGTCCTGCTGGTTCGACGCCGGGTGAAGGAAGGGGAGCTGTCGTGGCAGTTTCCCGCGGGGGAGATCGAGCGGGGAGAGTCGGCGGAGGAAGCGGCCGTTCGCGAGACGAGCGAGGAGACCGGTCTGACGGTGTCCGCGGTCAAGCTGCTCGGCGAACGTGTGCACCCGAAGACGCAGCGGCTCATGTCGTACACGGCATGCGACGTCGTGTCCGGAACCGCATACGTCGCAGACCCCGAGGAACTCGCCGAACTCATATGGTGCCGGCACTCCGAAATCCCCGGGTACGTGCCTTACGGGCTCTACGAACCGGTTCAGGAGTACCTCGATCAGGTGCTGGCTTCCTAGACGACCCGTAGGGGAGGGGCCTCCCAGGGATCATCTTGACGGCGATGTCAACATGATCCCTGTTGCCGGCGGTGGTATGAAGCTGCTTGATGCATGCTGGCCGCGGACCTTTTGCGCGGCGCTGCGAAGAAGGGGGTTCCTTTCCCGCCCCGCGCGTGGGAGGGGCGTCGACCGGTCGATGGTTAGCGGCTGTGCCGAGGAGTCGGGCCAGTTCATCGCTGTTGTCGGTGGGGTGTGGTATTCGCGCGCGCCCGTGCTCAATGACGCGACCGGTCGCAGCGAGACATTCCAGGAACGGCGGGGGACGCGGGGGCGGAGGGGGCGCAGTTTCCGGGCTGCTCTCTGCGCTCCTCTCTCCTTTTCTCATTGGGACAGAGAGGAGTGGGGGTTTCTGCGTCCCCTGCGTCCCCTTGCGTGGCCGGTTCGTCCGTTTCCGCTGGCGGGGGTGGGGAACTGGTGGGGCGCAGCAGGGGCAGGGTGCGTCCCCTTAGCGTCCCCCGTGCGTCCCCTCTGCGCCCCCCGGGCATGGGAGCGCCCCGGGGCGGCGGGGTGCGGTGCCGGGGCGCGCAGGGGCCTGTAGGGGCTATGTGGGTGGGGTGTGGGTGACGTCGTACAGCCTGCCGTTCTTCTTGCTGCCCGTAGCGCGCTCGACCCGGATGCCGATGGACCGCAGGGCGGGTGCGCTCTGTGTAATGCGGCCGCTGAGGACCCGCGGGGTACGTGGCCATTCCTTCCTGTGTGGGTTGGTGCGTTCGTCGAGGATGGCGAGCAGCTCGGTCATGGTTCCGGTCCATCCGCCGAGCGGGAAGGTGGGCGCGGTGACCCACTCGCGCAGGGTGGAGGCAACGGGGTTCCCGTCGATGGCTGCCTCGTTCAGCGCGTCTTGCGCACGGTTGAACGTCTCGAGGCTGCGCCATCCCGTCACGCGGTCGAGGGCGTGCAGCAGTTCGGCGAAGTCGGCCGCGGGCGTTCGGTCAAGTCGGCGGCGGCGTGCGGCAGGTCGGCCCACACGGTGGCGGCGAGGTCGAGCAGCGCGCCGAGGATGCGCGGGTGCGCCCGCTCGTACGCCGTCCACAAGGTGCCGGCGGTGCGCCGCTTGTGGCGGGGGATGGGTTGGAGTTCGAGCGGCATCATGCGTTCGGCGAGGTCGTTGCGGAGCGCGCCGAGGTCAATGCCCGTGAGCAGGACGGGGCGCTGGTAGGTGAGCACGTTGTCGTCGTCGGTGTACAGGGCGCGGGTTACCTGGGCGTCGCCGGTGACGACACGGCACAGCGCGTCGGACAGCCAGCCCTGCATCCCCGAGAGGTTGTCCAGCGCCAGCACCCACCCGGCGGCGGTAGTCGGACCGAGGTCGCGTGGACCCTCGGGGGCCTGTCGCAGCGGGGCGCGGGCACCCTCGACGACCCCGGCGAGCATCTGCCCGGACGTGCTCTTGCCCGTACCCTGCTCGCCGGTGAGGTAGGCGATGGGGCGCGGGATGGCGGGGCGTAGGGCGGCGAGCAGCCAGCCGACGGCGAGCGGGAGCGTCTCGGCGGTGAACGGCAACAGCGCGGCGAATTCTTCGATGCCCGCTTGCCAGCCGCCTGCTGGGCGGTCCGGGCGCGGTAGCGGGCGAATCAGCCTGCTGCGCCGCCAGATCGGGCCTGCCTCGACGTCCGGGTACGTCAACTGCCAGCCCTCCGGAGACAGGCGTACCGACTCCCCGTCGGCGCGGCCGAGGTCGAGCCACGACACCGCAGGGTCGTGCGGGTCGGGAGCAACACGCAGGTGCAGCTCCGTCTCGGGGGCGTGCATCGCGAGCGCGTCGAGGGCGGCGAGGGCGTCGGCGAGCGCGGATTGCGATGGTGTGCGGTTGTGCTCGGTCACGGACGCGTGGATGAGGTGTTGGCGCAGGCTGCCGGTGCCCGTGTGGGCGGTGGCGTGCAGGGGTACGGCGACGGGCGGGCCGGCGTAGGCCACGGCGTACGGTGCGCCGTTGTGATGCAGGTAGCGGAAACGGTTCTGCCCGAGGACGCGCAGCAGCTCGGCCTGCGGCGGCTGGCGCTCGGACTTCGGCGCGCGCGGCTGCTCCGTGCCCATTTCCGGCCGTTGAAAGGGGACGACGGTACGCGCGGCGGCGGTGGGATTGAAGGTCGGGGCCTGGGTCACGCGGCGGCTCCGGCAAGCGGACGCGGGTGGCGCTCGCCGGCGGCGAGGCCCGAGCGAATCGCGGCTTCGGCTTCCCGCTCGCCGAGCCCGGCGTGCCGGGCGGCGTCGGCGAGGACGCCGGCGACATGGACGCGGTCGAGGCGGCCGGCACCGCACAGGGTGCCGAGGCTGAACGCGGCGCGGTTGAGCGTGGCGTTGCGGGTGCCAGCCGGAGCCTGGGCGACGGCGCGCAGCTCGGCCTCGACAGCAGCGGCGACATACCCGTTGTCCACGCGATGAGAGGAGCGCCAGGGCAGGACGACGCGGGGGCGTTCGGGTGTACGCGGTGGCCGGTGCGGTCGAGGTCGCGGGTCAGCCACACCGGCAGCTCGGCGACCGTACGGCAGTCCCCGAGGGCGGTGTAGGCGCCATCGCGTGTGACAGTGCCCGGAGCGACGGCGTACGACGATCCGGCCCGTACGTCCAACTACCAGCCCAGCGCCCCTGCTTGGGGGCGCCAGACGGTACGGGCCGGGGCTCGGAACCAGTAGTGCAGCCCATCCGACGGCGTCCGCACGGTCAGTGTTTCCGGGGCGCAGCCGGGCAGCGTGGCGTGGCGCGCCTCCACCAGCAGCGCCAGGACGTCCCGGCCGTCCACGATGCTCCCTGGCGTGATGTCGTCGGGCAGTTCGATGCCGGGCAGTAGCTTCTCGGGGTCGGCCGGGGGTTCCCCGCCGTGGCAATCGACGTCGAGGATCACCAGCCCGGACGGGCCGGCGGCCACGCCGACCCCGGCCGCGGGCATGTTCGCCCACCAGGTAGTGAGGCGGTCGGGGTCAGTCGTGGCGGCCAGCACCCCATGACAGGGGTGGCCGTCAGCGTGGCAGGGGCAGGTGTGCCCGTCGTGTTCGACGTAGGCAGGGTTGGGCCGGTCGGTGGTACCGGGGGAGCAGCGGCCGCAGCCGCGCACGGGCACTTTCATGCCAGGGGCGAGCGGGTGCACGGCGTAGCCCTGGCCGGCCAGCCGCAGGGCGACGCGCAGCGGATCGGGGGCCGGGGAACTCAAACGGTCCTCCCCGCTGCGACGTCGCCGATCAGGGCGTCCAGCGCGTCACCAACGGCGGCGAGGCCCTGCGGGTCGGTGCCGCGCACGGTGTAGAACGCGCAGCCATCCAGGGCGGTGGCGAGCTGCTGCGCGGTGTGCGCATCGATATCGCGCGCGGCCCCGATGTAGATGTCGGCCCGGTAGCCGTACGGGACGGGGGCCAGCCCGCCGAACTCCCTTGTCGGTTGGGGCAGCGCGACCCATCCGTGCCGGACGCGGAGGCGGTAGGCCATGGCGGGCGGGGTGAGCGGGCGGCGGGGGTACGTAGTCTGCATGGTGGTGCGTCCTTCTGGGCGGCCCGGGTGGTGAGAGATCCGGTGCCGCCAGCGATCACTGGCGAAGTGGTGAGCGAGGGCGTTCGGGCCGTCGGCGTGGCTGCGCCGGCGGCCCTTGTGCGTGGCGGGGGCGATCATTTTCGGGAGGTCCCGAAGATGATCGAGTTCGGCGGCCCTTGTGCGTGGCGGGGCGAGTGGCACGCGCGTCATGCGGCGTCTATCGCCTGTTCGTCGAGCCAGCGCTCTATGTCCTCCCAGCGGGCGCGCAGGTGGCGGCCGACCTTGATCATGCGGGGGCCACCTCCGCGGTGACTCCACTGGTAGACCGTGGCGAGCGGTACGCCGCAGTAGTCGGCGAGCTCTTGCGCGGTGGCGAGCTTGCGGTGCTTCGGGGCGGCGAGGCCGGTGAGTTGAGCGCGGGACATGGTGTGGATTCCTCCGGCTGAAGCGTTATCAAATCGTTCTCTCGAAACTTAACGATCTTTCGCACCCGTGTCCAGCGGAATGTATTCTTTCGCTCCATGAGTCGAAGTGATGGCAACGAGCGAGAACAGCAGGGCGGCTCCACAGCCGCCGGCGGCGTCGACGATCAGTGGACGCGAGCCCTGGAAGAGGCCCCGGCCTTCGGTAAGGCGATCGGCCGACAGTTGCAGCGCGTACGGGAGGAGAAGGGGCGTACAGCCGAAGACGTGGCGCGCACGGCGCAACAGCTCGGGCTCTCGTGGCACCGTCCGACTGTGGGACAGATCGAGCGCGGGCAGCGTGCACTTTCCGCCGTCGAGCTGGTCGTACTGCCGCTGATCTACGGGCGCCCGTTGGGGGAACTGCTGCCCGAGGGAACGCTCTGGCTGACGCCCGACCTGGGCGTCTACGACCGCGAGGTGCGGCGCGTGCTCGGCGGGGACTACAACCCCAGCGCCCGCGCCCTGAGAACCCCCGGCGGCTGGCACGTGAAGGGGTGGAGCGACCAGACCGGAGAGGAGTTGGCCGGCCGCGTGGCGCAGGCGGTGACAGAGCTGTCGGAGCGCTCCCCCTGGCCGGCCGACGCACAGGTGCGCTACACGCAGGACAAGCCCGATGAAGCGGAGGCCAAGGCAGCGAAGCGGCTCGGTGTCACGCCGCATTACGTCGCCTACGCGGCGCGCGAGACCTGGGGGCACGGCCTGGCCGCGGAACGCGAGGTGCGACTACGCGAGCGGGGCGACCTGCCGGAAGGCAGGCGCGCTCTCCAATCCGCACGCGGCCACATCACGCGAGCGCTCTTGGCCGAGCTCGAACCGGTCGTGAAGGCGTACGGGGGACGGCGCAGCGCACAGTCCGATCGAGCGGTACTCACAGAGGCAGAGGGGCTGCCCAGCAAGGGGAGGGAAACGGATGGCTGAGGTTTACGACCGCTGGCACAAGTCCCGTCCGGGTAAGGACGACAAGGAGTGCGGCGAGCACACCAGCAAGACGCGGAAGCTGGTGCCGAGCAGCGAGCACGGCAAGGGGAAGCGGTGGCAGGTCCGCTGGCGTGACGCCAGCGGGAAGCAGTGCAAAGAGAACTTGGCAAGAAGGCCGACGCCGACACGCGCGCGGCCGCCGTCAAGGCCGACCTTGATCGTGGTCTGTACATCGCCCCCTCGGCCGGCAAAGAGAGCTTCCGGGCCGTCGCCGAGCGGTGGCGCACGTCCGCAGTCCACCGGCCCACCACGGCGTCACGCGTTGAGCGTGGGCTGCGCAATCACATCTATCCGATGTTCGGTGATCGGCCGGTTGCCGGCATACGGGCGTCGGACATACGAGCCTGGATAAAGGACCGTTCGCAGGTGCTGGCGCCCTCGACGCTAGAGGTCACGTACGCCTATCTGGTCACGCCCCTGAAGGCGGCCGTACGAGACCGGATCATCGCGAGCAACCCGTGTGACGGCGTTCGGCTGCCGCGCCAGCGGAAAGCCGAGGTCACGCCCCTGCACAACGACGCCGTACGGGCGCTCATCGAAGCGGCGGCGCCGAGATTCCGCGCCCTGTACCTGCTCGCGGCGTCATCGGGGCTGCGCCAAGGGGAACTGTTCGGCCTGGAGGTCGACTGCATCGACTTCCTGCGCCGGGAGGTCAAGGTGCGTCAGCAACTCGTCGACCCGGACGACGGCGAGCCGTACCTCGGCGAACCCAAGACCCATCAGAGCTATCGCACGGTGCCGCTCACGAAAGCAGTGGTCGACGCGCTCGCCGCGCATCTCGAACAGTTCCCGGCGCATGGCGTGAAGATCGAGGATCGTACGGACCCGCGGAAACCCCGTACCCGCACGGCGCGGCTCCTCTTCCTCAACCAGCATCGGGAAGTGTTCCGGCGCGGCGCCTGGTCGCAGGTGTGGGGGAGGTCCCGCAAGCGTGCGGGCGAGGCGCTCGCCAAGGCGTACGACACTGCGCACGCGGCATGGGTACGCGCCGGCAAGCCCGAGGGGCGCGAACCGGCCCGGGTGGTGATCCCCGAGGGGGCCAGCCTGCACGACCTACGGCACTTCTACGCCTCGCTGCTGATCAAGCACGGTGAGAACGTGAAGACCGTGCAGAAGCGGCTCGGGCACACGAAGCCGTCGATCACGCTCGACACGTATACGCACCTGTGGCCCGATGAGGAAGACACAACGCGGGCTGCCGTCGAGGCTGTCCTCGGCGATGTGCCCCCGTTGTGCCCTGCGCAGTCTGCCTAGCCGCGTTCGTGCAGGTCAGGCCGGTTGATCACCGGTAGTTCACGAACTGGAGGGCGAAGTCCAGGTCCTTGCCCTTCAGCAGCTGCTGTACCGCCTGCAGGTCGTCCCGGCTCTTCGAGCTGACCCGCAGCTCGTCGCCCTGCACCTGCGCCTTGACGCCCTTCGGGCCCTCATCGCGGATGATCTTGGCGACCTTCTTGGCGTTCTCCTGGGAGATCCCCTCCTCGATCGAGGCGAAGATCTTGTACTCCTTGCCCGAGGCCTGCGGCTCACCGGCGTCCAGCGCCTTCAGTGAGATCCCGCGCTTGACCAGCTTGGACTGGAAGATGTCGAGCACGGCCTTGACCCGCTCCTCGGCGTTGGCCCGCATCTCGATCTTCTCGCCCGACCAGGCGATGGACGCGCCCACGCCCTTGAAGTCGTAGCGCGTGGAGATCTCCTTGGCGGCCTGGTTGAGGGCGTTGTCGACCTCCTGCCGCTCTACCTTCGAGACGATGTCGAAACTGGAGTCGGCCATGTTGAGTTGGCTCCTCGTACGTAGATCCGTCAGGGTGCGGACCGTGCCCGGACCGCTTGCCAAGCCTAGCCACCCGGCCAAGATCCAGCGGTTCCGAATCGAGTGGCGGAGCACCCCTGGGCATCAGGTATCGTTTACGTCGTTGCCACGGAGCGCCGCCCACAGCGGCTCTTTGTCGGTAAAACCTGGCGGTGTGCCCGAGCGGCCAAAGGGAGCAGACTGTAAATCTGCCGGCTTCGCCTTCCTAGGTTCGAATCCTAGCGCCGCCACAGGTAGCGAAAACCCCTCCTCTCTCTGCGAGAACGGCAGAGAGAGGAGGGGTTTTTCATGTCCTCATGCGACGGTTCGTGTCCTTACTCGGCGGTTCGTGACCTCACGCGGCGGTTCGTGTCCTCATCCGGCGGCTACGGCGCGTACGGCCTCGGGGACCGGGACGTCGCCGCCGATCAGCTCCAGGGTGCGGCCGATGGTGCCCGGCTCGTCGAGCAGCTCCACCAGGACGGCCGCCACGTCGTCGCGGGTCACCTCGTCGCGCCCGGTGGTCTCGGCGAGCCGCACCAGGCCGGTGCCGGTGCCGTCGGTCAGCCGTCCGGGCCGCAGGATCGTCCAGTCCAGGCCGGCGCGGGCGCGTACGTCCGCGTCCGCGGCGCCCTTCGCCCGCAGATACGCGGCGAACACCGGGTCGGTGCCCGCCGGCGGCTCGCGGTCCGCGCCCATGGAGGAGACGACGAGGAAGCGGCGTACGCCCGCCGCCTCGGCGGCGTCCGCGAACAGCGCCGCCGCGCCACGGTCCACCGTGTCCTTGCGCGCGGCGCCGCTGCCCGGGCCCGCGCCCGCCGCGAAGACCGCCGCGTCGGCGCCCTCCAGATGCCGGGCGACATCCGGGACCGATGCCGCCTCCAGGTCGCAGACCACCGGCTCGGCGCCCGCGGCCAGCACGTCGCCGGCCTGCTCGGTCCGGCGGATGACACCCGCGACCTCGTCCCCGCGCGCGGCGAGCAACCGCTCCAGCCGCAGCGCGATCTGACCATGTCCACCTGCGATGACAATGCGCATGATCACGACGGTACGCCCACGTGCCGCCGGCGAGCGGGGGACCGGCCGGGCGAAGCGCCGCCAACCCCTCCGGGAAGCCCCTCCGGACGGAACACCTAACGCTGTGACTGCCGGGGCAGTTCCAGTGCCACCTCGGCCGCGGAGTCGCAGTACTCGCGCACCGCGCTGGTGCGGGCGACCACCCGCCCCCGGTGGACCACGATCCGGCTGTAGGCCAGGGAGAGCACCCCGGCGATCCGTTCGCCGCGCACCGCCAGCAGCTCCGCGGGGAAGCCCGCCTCGACGCGGACCTCCGGCAGGCCCAGCGTCGCCCGCGCCGCCGAGCTCACCGCCTCGTACGCCGCCTCCGGCGTGGCCTCGCCCAGAGACGCCAGGAGGTACGCGGCCTCCAACGGGTCACCGCGCCCCACCGGGTTCGCCACGTCCCGCAGCGCCCCGCTGCCGGCCGCCACCCGCACCCCGGCCGCCCGCAGCAGCCGTACCGGAGCCGGCCGCGCCACCCGCGAGCCGTAGCGCTCCAGGCCCGTGCAGTCGCCCTGCGGCAGGCAGACGACGGCCACATCGGCGGCGGCCAGCTGCTCGGCGACCCGGGCCGCCACACTGCGCGGCATCCGGGCCATCCCGGCGCACGGGCCGAGTGCGACGCCCGGCCGAAGTCCGCCGGACATCGCCGCGAAGCGGGCCAGCCGGGCCGGGTCGTCACCGTCGGTGTGCAGGTCCACCGGGCAGCCGTGTTCCCCCGCCAGCTCCAGGACCGTCTCGACGTATCCGGCCGGATCGGGATCCAGGTCGGGGCAGCCGCCGATCACCGAGGCGCCCATCTTCACCGCGTCCCGCAGCATCGCCAGCCCGTCCGCGCCGGCCACCCCGGTCAGCACCCGCGGCACCGCGACCGCCGCCAGATCGGCCAGCCCGCGCAGCGACCGGCGGGCCTGGAGCACCGCCTGCAGGGAGCGCAGCCCCTGTACGTCGCCGATCCGGACATGGCTGCGGGAGGCGGTGGCGCCGTGCCCCAGCTGCAGCAGCGCGGCCTCGGTGGTGCGCCGCTGGACATCGTCGGGGGAGTCGGAGGCCGGGCCCTCGGAGTCCGCCGTCAGCGCGGTGTCGCAGTGCGCGTGGGGCTCGGCGGGGGCGGGCAGCAGGAGGTAGCCGGCCAGGTCGACGCGGGAGCCCTGCGGGGCGAGGCTGCCGGCCGTCCCCACGGCCTCGATGCATCCGCCGCCCAGCCGTACGTCCACGGTGCGGCCGTCGGCGAGCCGGGCGCCGCACAGGACCAGCGCGCCGCTGTCCGCCCTGGTGCGCCGGCCGGGGCCGCCCGGCTTTCCCGGCTGGGGCTGCGGCTGCGGCGAAGTGCTGTCGGTCATCGCGCTCCTCGAGGGCCCGGCGTACATGATCACGCAGCGTGCCTTTGAGATTAGGGCGCCGCCGGGGGAGCTTGGCGCAGGCGCGCAATAGTCGTACCGGTGTGGTGCGCGGGGCGGGCGGGCCGCGGCCGCCGGTACGGATTTCACGTTTGGCGGCGGGCCGTGTAATGTCTTCATCGCTCGCCCCAATAGCTCAGTCGGCAGAGCGTCTCCATGGTAAGGAGAAGGTCAACGGTTCGATTCCGTTTTGGGGCTCTGATGTGTGAGGCTCCCGTCTTCGGACGGGGTCCACGCGCATCGCAGCGGTGTAGCTCAGTCGGTAGAGCAAGCGGCTCATAATCGCTGTGTCACCGGTTCAAGTCCGGTCACCGCTACAGACAGTAGCCGATTGTGGGGTCGGTCCTTCGATCGGCTACTCTTTTCTGCGTTAATCCGTCCATCCGTCCGTCAAGGAGCACTCACGTGGCTGCCACCGACGTCCGCCCGAAGATCACGCTGGCCTGCGTGGAGTGCAAGGAGCGGAACTACATCACCAAGAAGAACCGGCGTAACAACCCGGACCGCATGGAGATGAAGAAGCACTGCCCGCGCTGCAACTCGCACACCGCGCACCGCGAGACGCGATAACACAGGCTCGTCCGTGAGGCCGTCCCCAGGAATGGGGGCGGCCTCACGGCGTTATCACCATCAGTAAACGGAGGTTGCGGGCCATGGCGCTCGACCAGTCCTTTGTCGGCCGTACGTATCCGCCCACCACGCCTTACGAGGTCGGCCGGGAGAAGATCCGGGAATTCGCCGAGGCGATCGGTGACACCAACCCCGCTTACACCGATGCCGAAGCGGCCAGGGCACTCGGCCACCCCGATGTGATCGCACCGCCGACTTTTGTGTTCGCGATCACTTTCGCGGCCGCGGGAGAGGTCGTCGCGGACCCGCAACTGGGCCTGGACTACGACCGCATGGTGCACGGCGACCAGAAGTTCGCCTACACGCGGCCGGTACGCAGCGGTGACCGGCTGACCGTCACCTCCACCATCGAGGCGATCAAGTCGATGGCCGGCAACGACATCATCGACATCCGCGGCGAGGTGCACGACGAAGCGGGCGAACACGTCGTCACCGCTTTCACCAAGCTGGTCGTCCGTGCCGCGAAGGAGGAGGCCTGAGATGACTGCCAAGATTTCCTACGACGAGGTCGAGGCCGGCACCGAACTCCCGGCGCAGGACTTTCCCGTGAGCCGGGCCACACTCGTCAGGTACGCGGGCGCCTCCGGCGATTTCAACCCCATCCACTGGAACGAGAAGTTCGCCAAGGAGGTCGGGCTGCCGGACGTCATCGCCCACGGCATGTTCACCATGGCCGCGGCGGTCCGGGTGGTCACCGACTGGACCGGCGACCCGGGCGCGGTCGTCGAGTACGGCGTGCGCTTCACCAAGCCGGTCATCGTCCCCAACGACGACAACGGCGCCGTGATAGAGGTCAGCGCCAAGGTCGCGGCCAAGCTCGACGACGAGGCCCGTACGGTCCGGGTCGACCTCACCGCGCGGAGCGCGGGCCAGAAGGTGCTGGGCATGGCCCGCGCGGTGGTCCGCCTGGCCTGAGCGTCCGCACCTCGGGCATAGACGGGTACGGGCACCCGGTGGTGTCACCGGGTGCCCGTACCCTTGGCCGGGTGCAGGAACTCCATGACGCCCCCCTCGCCCCGCTGACCACCTTCCGCCTCGGCGGCCCGGCGACCCGCCTCGTCACGGCCGCCACCGACGAGGAGGTGATCGCCACCGTCCGCGCGGCGGACGACGCCGGCACCCCGCTGCTGATCATCGGCGGCGGCAGCAACCTCGTCATCGGCGACAAGGGCTTCGACGGCACCGCTCTGCGCATCGCCACCACGGGCTTCCGGCTCGACGGCACGGCACTGGAACTCGCCGCCGGCGAGAACTGGTCCGACGCGGTCGCCCGTGCGGTCGAGGCCGGCCTGGCCGGTATCGAGTGCCTGGCCGGCATCCCCGGCTCGGCGGGCGCCACCCCGATCCAGAACGTGGGCGCGTACGGCCAGGACGTCTCCGCCACGGTCACCGAGGTCGTCGCCTACGACCGCCGCGCCGGCGAGACGGTCGTCATCCCCGGCGACGAGTGCGGTTTCGCCTACCGCCACAGCCGCTTCAAGGAGCACCCGGACCGGTTCGTGGTGCTCCGGGTGCGCTTCGCCCTGGAGGACGCCGGCGGCCTCTCCGCGCCCCTGAAGTACGCCGAGACCGCCCGCGCCCTCGGCGTCGAGGCCGGCGACCGCGTCCCGGTGGCCATCGCCCGGAAGACCGTCCTGGCCCTGCGCGCGGGCAAGGGCATGGTGCTGGACCCCGCGGACCACGACACCTGGTCGGCCGGCTCCTTCTTCACCAACCCGGTCCTCACCGAGGCCGAGCACGCCGCCTTCCTGGGGCGCGTCCAGGACCGCCTCGGCCCCGACACCGCCCCGCCCGCCTTCCCGGCCGGCGACGGTCTGGTGAAGACCTCCGCCGCCTGGCTCATCGACCGGGCCGGCTTCACCAAGGGCTACGGCACGGGCCCGGCCCGGATCTCCACCAAGCACACCCTCGCGCTCACCAACCGCGGCGAGGCCACCACGGAGGACCTGCTCGCGCTGGCCCGGGAGGTCCGGGACGGCGTGCGGGAGGCCTTCGGGGTCACGCTGGTGAACGAGCCGGTGACGGTCGGCGTCAGCCTGTAAGGCCCCTTGTCAGGTCACCGACTCACGTGAGTCGGTGAGGTCAGGAGGCCAGCCAGGCGTCGATGTCCGCCAGCAGCCGCCGCCGCTCGTCCTCCGGGGCGCGCGAGCCGCGGACCGACTGGCGGGCCAGCTCGGCCAGTTCCTCGTCGGTGAAGCCGTGCGCGGTCCGGGCGGCCTCGTACTGGGCGGCCAGCCGCGCCCCGAACAGCAGCGGGTCGTCCGCGCCCAGCGCCATCGGCACACCGGCGTCGAAGAGGGTCCGCAGCGGTACGTCCGCCTGCTTCTCGTAGACCCCCAGCGCCACATTCGACGTCGGGCACACCTCGCAGGTCACCCCGCGCGCGGCCAGCCGGCGCAGCAGCGCGGGGTCCTCCACGGCCCGCACGCCGTGCCCCACCCGCCCCGCGTGCAGATCGTCCAGGCAGTCCCGGACACTGGCCGGACCGGACAGCTCACCGCCGTGCGGGGCGGCCAGCAGCCCGCCCTCCCGGGCGATGGCGAAGGCCCGGTCGAAGTCGCGGGCGAAACCCCGCCGTTCGTCGTTGGAGAGCCCGAAGCCGACCACGCCCCGGTCGGCGTAGCGCACCGCGAGCCGGGCCAGCGTACGGGCGTCCAGCGGGTGCTTCGTACGGTTCGCCGCGACCAGGACGCGGATGCCCAGGCCGGTGTCGCGGGAGGCGCCGTGCACCGCGTCCAGGATGATCTCCAGCGCCGGGATCAGGCCGCCCAGCCGCGGCGCGTACGAGGTCGGGTCGACCTGGATCTCCAGCCAGCGCGACCCGTCGCGGACGTCCTCCTCGGCGGCCTCGCGCACCAGCCGCTGGATGTCCTCGGGCGCGCGCAGACACGACCGGGCGATGTCGTACAGCCGCTGGAAGCGGAACCAGCCGCGCTCGTCCGTGGCCCGCAGCTTGGGCGGCTTTCCGCTGCTCAGCGCCTCCGGCAGATGGACGCCGTACTTGTCGGCGAGGTCCAGCAGGGTCGCGGGCCGCATCGAGCCGGTGAAATGCAGGTGCAGATGGGCCTTCGGCAGCCGGCGCAGGTCTCGGACGCCGGCTCCGTCGCGGGCACGGTTGCTCTCCATTCGGAGATCTTGCCGCACGCGGGCCCCCGGCCGGTAGGGCCTTTCGCGAAGGGGTGTCCCGCAGAACGGCTGAGCGGGCAGCCGGAACACCTCCCGGCTGCCCGCTCGGCCCACTCGGCGCGTGGCGCTACTTCGCCTCCGCCAGCAGCTTCTGGATCCGGGACACGCCCTCGACCAGGTCCTCGTCGCCGAGCGCGTACGACAGCCGCAGGTAGCCGGGGGTGCCGAAGGCCTCGCCCGGGACGACGGCGACCTCCGCCTCCTCCAGGATCAGCTCGGCCAGCTCGACGCTCGTCGCCGGGCGCTTGCCGCGGATCTCCTTGCCCAGCAGCTCCTTCACCGACGGGTAGGCGTAGAACGCGCCCTCCGGCTCCGGGCAGAGGACTCCGTCGATCTCGTTGAGCATCCGCACGATCGTCCGGCGGCGCCGGTCGAAGGCGGTCTTCATCTCCTCGACGGCCGTCAGGTCACCGGAGACCGCCGCGATGGCCGCGGCCTGCGCGACGTTGGAGACGTTGGAGGTGGCGTGCGACTGGAGGTTCGTGGCGGCCTTGATGACGTCCTTGGGGCCGATCGCCCACCCCACCCGCCAGCCGGTCATCGCGTACGTCTTCGCCACGCCGTTGACGATGATGCACTTGTCGCGCAGCTCGGGCACGACCACCGGCAGCGACGAGAACGTGGCGTCGCCGTAGACCAGGTGCTCGTAGATCTCGTCGGTCAGCACCCACAGGCCGTGCTCGGCGGCCCAGCGGCCGACCGCCTCGACCTGGTCACGGGTGTAGACCGCGCCGGTCGGGTTGGACGGCGAGACGAAGAGCAGCACCTTGGTGTGCTCCGTACGGGCCGCCTCCAGCTGCTCGACGGTCACGCGGTAGCCGGTGGTCTCGTCGGCGACGACCTCGACGGGGACGCCGCCCGCGAGCCGGATCGACTCCGGGTAGGTGGTCCAGTAGGGCGCAGGGACGATGACCTCGTCACCCGGGTCCAGGATGGCGGCGAACGCCTCGTAGATGGCCTGCTTGCCGCCGTTCGTCACCAGGACGTTCGCCGCCTCGACCTCGTAGCCGGAGTCGCGCAGCGTCTTCGCGGCGATCGCGGACTTCAGCTCGGGGAGGCCGCCGGCCGGGGTGTAGCGGTGGTACTTCGGGTTGCGGCAGGCCTCGACGGCGGCCTCGACGATGTAGTCCGGCGTGGGGAAGTCGGGCTCACCGGCGCCGAACCCGATCACCGGGCGTCCGGCGGCCTTGAGGGCCTTCGCCTTGGCGTCGACGGCGAGGGTCGCGGACTCGGAGATCGAACCGACGCGGGCCGAGACCCGGCGGTCGCTGGCGGACGGTACGGATGGGTTTGCAGGGCTCATGAAGGCATCGTTGCAGACCCCCGACGGGCCCGGCACACGGGTTTGCGGGCGCCGCCCGGGAGGATCCTGTTCGACGCCCGGCCCGGAACCACGTACACTCGCTGACCGTTGGCTCCCAACGGGTCGCCGCGACGCACGCACTTAGTGCAGTCGGCCGCATGCGGTAGGTTGGGGAACCACAAAGGGTCGTAGCTCAATTGGTAGAGCACCGGTCTCCAAAACCGGCGGTTGGGGGTTCAAGTCCCTCCGGCCCTGCTACACGCACTCTTCACCGCAGTGCGTGCACGCGTACGTATGCACCGCCGTGCGGCTCCACCGGGCGCGGCACGGCCACGACCCGGATTCAGGTGAGGACGAGTGACGGACGCCCTGGGCTCCATCGACATGCCTGAGCGCGGTCGTTCCGAGGACGAGGCCGCCGAGTCCCAGAAAAAGCCCCGCCGTGGCGGCAAGCGCGGTAAGAAGGGCCCCTTCGCGCGTCTCGCACTCTTTTACCGCCAGATCGTCGCGGAGCTGCGTAAGGTCGTCTGGCCCACGCGTGGCCAGCTGTCGACGTACACCACTGTGGTGATCGTCTTCGTTGTCATCATGATTGGTCTCGTAACCGTGCTTGACTTGGGAATCAACCGAGTCGTCGGGTACGTCTTCGGCTGATCCCGCGGAGGGAGCCTGCGCGGGCATCCATTTCGCATGTTCAACCCCTTGAAGCCAGGAAGAAGCAGCCACCGTGTCTGACCCGAACCTGAACGACGCCGCCGACTCCGCCGAGACGGCAGCGGCCGACGTTGACGCGGCTGCCCCGGCCGAGGTCGAGGGCGAGGACACCGCGCGCGACATCGTCGAGGGCGCCGACACCGTCGACGAGCTCGACGCCGAGGACGCCGCGGCCGGCGAGCCCGCCGAAGAGGCCGCGGTGCACGTCGAGTCCGCCGAAGAGGCGGCCGAGGCAGCGGACGCCGAGGAGCAGGAGCCGGCCGACCCGGTGGCCGCCCTCCGCGACGAGCTGCGCGGCCTCCCCGGTGAGTGGTACGTCATCCACACCTACGCGGGCTACGAGAACCGCGTGAAGACCAACCTTGAGCAGCGCGCCGTCTCGCTGAACGTCGAGGACTACATCTTCCAGGCCGAGGTGCCGCAGGAAGAGGTCGCCCAGATCAAGAACGGCGAGCGCAAGACCATCCGCCAGAACAAGCTCCCGGGCTATGTGCTCGTGCGCATGGATCTGACGAACGAGTCCTGGGGCGTCGTCCGCAACACGCCGGGCGTCACCGGCTTCGTCGGCAACGCCTACGACCCGTACCCGCTGACGCTGGACGAGATCGTCAAGATGCTCGCCCCGGAGGCCGAGGAGAAGGCCGCCAAGGAGGCCGCCGCGGCCGAGGGCAAGCCGGCGCCGTCCCGCAAGGTCGAGGTCCAGGTGCTGGACTTCGAGGTGGGCGACTCCGTCACCGTCACCGACGGCCCGTTCGCGACGCTGCAGGCGACGATCAACGAGATCAACGCCGACTCGAAGAAGGTCAAGGGCCTGGTGGAGATCTTCGGCCGGGAGACGCCGGTGGAGCTCTCCTTCGACCAGATCCAGAAGAACTGATCCTGAAGGGGCCGGTCCGGGCGGGCCGGCCCCTTCAGGCGTACCGCTTCCGCGCAGGTCAGACGGAGCTTTCGCCGGGGGTACTCCCTGGCGGGGGACGGTCTGACCTGCGCGGTTTTTAGCCGCGCATCCATACCCGCTATCGTTGTGCGGTATGCCTTCAGCCGGGAGAGCAACCCGGCCGACGGTATAGACCCGAATCGAAAGGACCCGGAGAGCTATGCCTCCCAAGAAGAAGAAGGTCACGGGGCTCATCAAGCTCCAGATCCAGGCCGGCGCCGCGAACCCGGCCCCGCCGGTCGGCCCTGCGCTGGGTCAGCACGGCGTCAACATCATGGAGTTCTGCAAGGCCTACAACGCCGCGACCGAGTCGCAGCGTGGCATGGTCGTGCCGGTGGAGATCACGGTCTACGAGGACCGTTCCTTCACCTTCGTCACCAAGACCCCGCCGGCCGCGAAGCTCATCCTGAAGGCCGCGGGCGTGGAGAAGGGCTCCGGCGAGCCGCACAAGACCAAGGTCGCCAAGATCACCGAGGCGCAGGTCCGCGAGATCGCCACCACCAAGATGCCCGACCTGAACGCCAACGACCTGGACGCCGCGTCGAAGATCATCGCCGGCACCGCCCGTTCCATGGGCATCACGGTCGAGGGCTGATCCTCAGCCTCCGCTGACCTCGGCCCGTAAGGGCACCGTGGCAGGACCAGGCGCTGGTCCGTACCACGACTCCACCCCACTCATCAGGAGCAGAAGTGAAGCGCAGCAAGACTCTTCGCAACGCGGACGCGAAGATCGACCGGGAGCGCGTGTACGCCCCGCTCGAGGCCGTCCGTCTCGCCAAGGACACCTCGTCCGCCAAGTTCGACGCGACCGTCGAGGTCGCCATGCGCCTGGGTGTCGACCCGCGCAAGGCCGACCAGATGGTCCGTGGCACCGTGAACCTCCCGCACGGCACCGGTAAGACCGCCCGGGTCCTGGTCTTCGCGACCGGTGACCGTGCTGCGGCCGCGGAAGCCGCGGGCGCCGACATCGTCGGCTCCGACGAACTGATCGACGAGGTCTCCAAGGGCCGCCTGGACTTCGACGCCGTCGTCGCCACCCCGGACCTGATGGGCAAGGTCGGCCGCCTCGGCCGCGTGCTCGGTCCGCGTGGTCTGATGCCGAACCCGAAGACCGGCACCGTCACCCCGGATGTCGCCAAGGCTGTCACCGACATCAAGGGCGGCAAGATCGAGTTCCGCGTGGACAAGCACGCGAACCTCCACTTCATCATCGGCAAGGCCTCCTTCGACGAGACCAAGCTGGTGGAGAACTACGCCGCGGCGCTGGAGGAGATCAGCCGCCTCAAGCCGTCCGCTGCCAAGGGCCGGTACATCAAGAAGACCACCATCACCACCACGATGGGCCCCGGCATCCCGGTGGATGTCAACCGCACCCGCAACCTCCTCGTCGAGGACGAGGCCGTCTGATCCCCTGATCGACGCCTCGTAGCGCACACGCGAGCCTTCGGCCCCGTCCTCCTTCGCGGAGGGCGGGGCCGAAGGCGTTCGGCCGTCGCACCGCCGGGCCGTTGGCCCGTCATAGCCGTGCGTTACTGTGCGAAGAACAAAAATTCGTAAAGTACGTACATAGAGGGGTGGAAGGTGCAGCGCACGACCATACGCAGGGTGGGGATCTCCGTGGCCGCGGTCGCGCTGGTGGCCGGTGTCGCCGGCTGTCAGAACGGCGCGGAGAAGGACGGCGGCTCGGACAAGGCGGGTGCGCAGGCACAGTCGCGCACGCCCGCGCAGGCCGTCACCGCCGCGTACAAGAAGACCCGGGCCGCCAAGTCGGCGAAGTTCCGCATGGCGATGTCCATGCCCGGCCCGGCGGCGGCCGGCGGCGGGGACATGAAGGCCGAGGGCGTCACGGGCTGGAACCCGTCCGTCATGGATATGACCGTGGACATGTCCAAGGTCGCCGCCGCCTCCGGGGGGCCGCAGAAGATGCGCATGATCATGAAGGACGGCGCCATGTACATGGAGGCCGGCCAGATGCCCGGCCAGGACATGGAGGGCAAGCGGTGGCTCAAGCTCGACCTGAAGGCGGCCGCCGAGGCGTCGGGTGACGAGAAGGCCGTCCAGCAGATGACCCGCGGCCTGGACGACATGAACCAGGACCCGGCCCAGCAGCTCGCCCTGATGCTCGACTCGCCCAGCATCAAGCACGTCGGCGCCGAGAAGATCGACGGCAAGCAGAACCAGCACTACAAGGGCAAGCTGACCGTCGACGAGGCCCTCAAGAGCAACAAGCAGGCCGACGCGCTCAGCCCGGAGGAGCGGAAGAAGCTGCTGGAGCGTGTCAAGAAGGCGGGTGTCACGGGGTACGACATCGACGTGTGGGTCAACGAGGACGACTACCCCTCGAAGATGAACATCGCCATGGACGGCAAGCAGGGCCTGACGAAGATGCAGATGGACCTCTACGACTACGGGGCCAAGGCCGAGGTGAGCACCCCCGCCGAGGACGAGACCGTCGACCTGTTCAAGATGCTCAAGGAAGCCGCCGAGAAGCAGAAGGCCCTCGCCCAGGGCTGACTGACGTATCCGATTTGCCTGGCGCAGGCCGTTCCCGTACCGTGTCCGGGAAGCCAAAGACCGCTGGTTGTCTCCGCGCGTCCGACCCCCGGGCGTGTGGTGGCCGAAGGATCCGCTAGCTGCGGACGGCCTGCGCAGGTGACTGTGGAAGAACTCCCGGGCGTGAGCCTGGTCGAGTATCGCCCCGTGCGCCTGCGCCGGGGCGTTTGTTTTGCCCAGCCCCTTCTGTGCGGTCCTCATCACCCGGAAGGAGGCCGAGGCTCATGGCGACGTCCGAGAAGAACGCAGCCGTTGCAGAGATCACGGAGAAGCTCCGTGCGTCCAACGCGGCGGTTGTCACCTCTTACACCGGACTGACTGTGGCGCAGCTCAAGGATCTGCGCCGTTCTCTCGGCGAGAACGCTCAGTACCGTGTGGTGAAGAACACGCTGACCAAGATCGCGGCCAATGAGGCCGGGATTCAGCTGGACGAGCACCTCAAGGGCTCGACGGCTGTCGCCTTCGTGACCGGTGACCCGGTCGAGGCGGCGAAGGGTCTTCGTGACTTCGCCAAGGACAACCCCGCTCTCGTCATCAAGGGCGGTGTCCTTGAAGGCAAGGCGCTGTCCGCCGACGAGATCAAGAAGCTTGCGGACCTCGAGTCCCGCGAGGTTCTGCTCAGCAAGCTGGCCGGTGCCATGAAGGGCAAGCAGTCCCAGGCTGCCTCGCTCTTCCAGGCGCTGCCGTCGAAGTTCGCCCGTACCACGGAAGCGCTTCGCGTCAAGCTGGCCGAGCAGGGCGGTGCCGAGTAATTCGGCTCGCACACTGGCAGCCGTCGCCTAGGTGCGCCTGGGCGGGGACGCCACAGCGGGCCTGACGTACGCCCGCCTTACATGTACATCCGGCACCAGCCGATTTAGTGGAAGGATCGCCCATCATGGCGAAGCTCAGCCAGGAAGACCTGCTCGCGCAGTTCGAGGAGATGACCCTCATGGAGCTCTCCGAGTTCCTGAAGGCGTTCGAGGAGAAGTTCGACGTCACCGCCGCCGCTGCCGCGCCGGTCGTCGTCGCCGGTGGTGCCGCCGGTGGCGGTGCCGCCGAGGCCGCCGAGGAGAAGGACGAGTTCGACGTCATCCTCACCGGTGCCGGCGACAAGAAGATCCAGGTCATCAAGGTCGTGCGTGAGCTGACCTCGCTGGGCCTGAAGGAGGCCAAGGACCTCGTGGACGGCACCCCGAAGCCGGTCCTGGAGAAGGTCGCCAAGGACGCCGCGGACAAGGCCAAGGAGGCCCTCGAGGGCGCCGGCGCCTCCGTCGAGGTCAAGTGACCCCGCTGAGTCCCCGACTCACGTCCACAGCGCCTCAGGCGTAACGGACACCATGCCAAGGGCGATCACCCATACGGGTGGTCGCCCTTCGGCGTGCTCGCCACGGCTGCGTTGCCTCGGGCCGGAGTGCGAGTATGGTGATCTTCGTTGCCCGGACGTGGCCTCACGTGACGATCTCCCAGAGGTGGAGGCCTTGACGAACCGGACGCGGCGCGCAATTCTCGGGACGCGACGCGGAAGCGATCCCGGGTTCGAGGCATGGATCGCCGACGAAGAGGGAAGCATCGGGGTGCGCCACTGGCGCGGGGCTTTCGGCAGGCGCAGGCGTTGACGCAGGCATTGAGAAGAACAAACGAGGGGATCCTCCGCAGTGGAGGAGATGGCTTCCCGGAGGGAGAAGATCGGTATCACGGTGCTGAACCGGTCTCCGGAAACTCGCTCTGGACATCAGTGGGCCTTGTGGCTACACTGACCCTTTGCGCTGCCTGTTAGCTGCTCCCTGCCCGTCACCAGGGGCATACCCGAGCCCGAGCAAAGCTGATTGATCCGCCCTGACCTGGGCTTTCCCTCAGTCTGCTCGATTCGGGACCGGTACGCGCGTAGTGAGTCCGAGCCCTCGGAAGGACCCCCTCTTGGCCGCCTCGCGCAACGCCTCGACTGCCAATACGAACAACGGCGACAGCACCGCCCCGCTGCGCATCTCTTTTGCGAAGATCAAGGAGCCCCTCGGGGTTCCGAACCTCCTTGCGCTGCAGACCGAAAGCTTCGACTGGCTGCTCGGCAATGCCGCATGGAAGGGTCGCGTCGAGGCTGCGCTGGAGAGTGGGCAGGAAGTCCCCACCAAGTCCGGTCTGGAAGAGATCTTCGAAGAGATCTCCCCGATCGAGGACTTCTCCGGGTCGATGTCGCTGACGTTCCGCGACCACCGCTTCGAGCCTCCGAAGAACTCCATCGACGAGTGCAAGGAGCGCGACTTCACGTACGCCGCCCCGCTCTTCGTCACGGCGGAGTTCACCAACAACGAGACCGGCGAGATCAAGTCCCAGACGGTCTTCATGGGCGACTTCCCGCTCATGACCAACAAGGGCACGTTCGTCATCAACGGCACCGAGCGTGTCGTGGTGTCGCAGCTGGTCCGCTCGCCGGGTGTCTACTTCGACAGCTCCATCGACAAGACGTCCGACAAGGACATCTTCTCCGCCAAGATCATCCCGTCCCGGGGTGCCTGGCTGGAGATGGAGATCGACAAGCGCGACATGGTCGGTGTGCGTATCGACCGTAAGCGCAAGCAGTCCGTGACCGTGCTGCTCAAGGCTCTGGGTTGGACCAACGACCAGATCCTCGAGGAGTTCGGCGACTACGAGTCCATGCGCGCCACCCTGGAGAAGGACCACACCCAGGGCCAGGACGACGCGCTGCTCGACATCTACCGCAAGCTGCGTCCGGGCGAGCCGCCGACCCGTGAGGCCGCGCAGACGCTGCTGGAGAACCTCTACTTCAACCCCAAGCGCTACGACCTCGCCAAGGTCGGCCGCTACAAGGTCAACAAGAAGCTCGGCGGCGACGAGCCGCTCGACGCCGGCGTGCTGACCACCGAAGACATCATCGCCACGATCAAGTACCTGGTGCAGCTGCACGCCGGGGAGACCGAGACGACCGGTGGCAACGGCCAGATGATCGTCGTCGAGACCGACGACATCGACCACTTCGGCAACCGTCGTCTGCGCAACGTCGGCGAGCTCATCCAGAACCAGGTCCGTACGGGTCTCGCCCGTATGGAGCGCGTCGTGCGTGAGCGCATGACCACCCAGGACGTCGAGGCGATCACGCCGCAGACCCTGATCAACATCCGGCCGGTCGTCGCCTCCATCAAGGAGTTCTTCGGCACCAGCCAGCTGTCCCAGTTCATGGACCAGACCAACCCGCTGTCGGGTCTGACCCACAAGCGCCGTCTGTCGGCGCTGGGCCCGGGTGGTCTCTCCCGTGAGCGGGCCGGCCTGGACGTCCGTGACGTGCACCCGTCGCACTACGGCCGCATGTGCCCGATCGAGACCCCCGAAGGCCCGAACATCGGTCTGATCGGCTCGCTGGCCTCGTACGGCCGGGTCAACGTCTTCGGCTTCATCGAGACCCCGTACCGCAAGGTCGTCGACGGTCAGATCACCGAGGACGTGGACTACCTCACGGCCGATGAGGAGGACCGCTTCCTCATCGCCCAGGCGAACGCCAAGACGACCGACGACATGCGGTTCGCCGAGCAGCGTGTGCTGGTCCGCCGGCGTGGCGGCGAGGTCGACCTCGTCCCCGCCGACGAGGTGGACTACATGGACGTCTCGCCGCGCCAGATGGTGTCGGCGGCGACCGCCATGATCCCGTTCCTCGAGCACGACGACGCCAACCGCGCGCTCATGGGATCGAACATGATGCGCCAGGCCGTGCCGCTGATCAAGGCGGAGTCGCCGCTGGTCGGCACCGGCATGGAGTACCGCTGCGCGGTCGACGCCGGTGACGTCATCAAGGCCGAGAAGAACGGTGTGGTCCAGGAGGTCTCCGCGGACTACATCACCGTCGCCAACGACGACGGCACGTACACCACGTACCGCGTCGCCAAGTTCACCCGCTCCAACCAGGGCACCTCCTTCAACCAGAAGGTCGTCGTGGACGAGGGCGCGCGGGTCGTCGAGGGCCAGGTCCTCGCCGACGGTCCGTCCACGGACGAAGGCGAGATGGCGCTCGGCAAGAACCTGCTCGTGGCGTTCATGCCGTGGGAGGGCCACAACTACGAGGACGCGATCATCCTGTCGCAGCGCCTCGTCCAGGACGACGTCCTGTCCTCGATCCACATCGAGGAGCACGAGGTCGACGCCCGTGACACCAAGCTCGGCCCCGAGGAGATCACCCGGGACATCCCGAACGTCTCCGAGGAGGTCCTCTCCGACCTCGACGAGCGCGGCATCATCCGCATCGGTGCCGAGGTCGTGGCCGGTGACATCCTCGTCGGCAAGGTCACGCCCAAGGGTGAGACCGAGCTGACCCCCGAGGAGCGTCTGCTCCGCGCGATCTTCGGTGAGAAGGCACGCGAGGTGCGCGACACCTCGCTGAAGGTGCCGCACGGTGAGATCGGCAAGGTCATCGGCGTCCGCGTCTTCGACCGCGAGGAGGGCGACGAGCTGCCCCCGGGCGTGAACCAGCTGGTCCGCGTCTACGTCGCGCAGAAGCGCAAGATCACCGACGGTGACAAGCTCGCCGGCCGCCACGGCAACAAGGGCGTCATCTCGAAGATCCTGCCGGTCGAGGACATGCCGTTCCTGGAGGACGGCACCCCGGTCGACATCATCCTCAACCCGCTGGGTGTCCCGTCCCGAATGAACCCGGGACAGGTCCTGGAGATCCACCTCGGCTGGCTCGCCAGCCAGGGCTGGAAGGTCGAGGGCTCCGAGGACTGGCAGCAGCGGCTGCAGGCGATCGGCGCCGACGACGTCGCGCCGCGCACCAACGTCGCCACCCCGGTCTTCGACGGCGCGCGCGAGGACGAGCTGGCGGGTCTGTTCGACTCGACGCTCCCCAACCGCGACGGCGAGCGGATGGTCAAGAGCTCCGGCAAGGCCCAGCTCTTCGACGGCCGCTCGGGTGAGCCGTTCCCGGACCCGATCTCCGTCGGGTACATGTACATCCTCAAGCTGCACCACCTGGTCGACGACAAGCTGCACGCCCGCTCGACCGGTCCGTACTCGATGATCACCCAGCAGCCGCTGGGTGGTAAGGCTCAGTTCGGTGGTCAGCGCTTCGGTGAGATGGAGGTGTGGGCGCTGGAGGCTTACGGCGCCGCATACGCCCTCCAGGAGCTGCTGACGATCAAGTCCGACGACGTCACCGGCCGCGTGAAGGTCTACGAGGCCATCGTCAAGGGCGAGAACATCCCCGAGCCCGGCATCCCCGAGTCCTTCAAGGTGCTCATCAAGGAGATGCAGTCCCTGTGCCTCAACGTGGAGGTGCTGTCCTCGGACGGCATGTCCATCGAGATGCGCGACACCGACGAGGACGTCTTCCGCGCTGCGGAGGAGCTCGGCATCGACCTGTCCCGGCGCGAGCCGAGCAGCGTCGAAGAGGTCTGACGGGTCTGGCCGGGAGCTTCTGCCCCAGGAGCTCCCGGCCCCGCCCCGGACCCCGACAGACCATTGAGACACGACCCTGAGAGGGATTGACGCATAGTGCTCGACGTCAACTTCTTCGACGAGCTGCGGATCGGCCTCGCCACCGCTGACGACATCCGTCAGTGGTCCCACGGTGAGGTCAAGAAGCCGGAGACCATCAACTACCGCACCCTCAAGCCCGAAAAGGACGGACTCTTCTGCGAGAAGATCTTCGGTCCGACCCGGGACTGGGAGTGCTACTGCGGTAAGTACAAGCGCGTCCGCTTCAAGGGCATCATCTGCGAGCGCTGCGGCGTCGAGGTCACTCGCGCCAAGGTGCGCCGTGAGCGGATGGGCCACATCGAGCTGGCCGCTCCTGTTACCCACATCTGGTACTTCAAGGGCGTCCCGAGCCGGCTGGGCTACCTGCTGGACCTGGCGCCCAAGGACCTTGAGAAGGTCATCTACTTCGCCGCGTACATGATCACGTACGTGGACGAGGAGCGCCGCACCCGCGACCTGCCCTCGCTGGAGGCGCACGTCTCCGTCGAGCGCCAGCAGATCGAGCAGCGCCGCGACTCCGACCTGGAGGCCCGCGCCAAGAAGCTCGAGACCGACCTGGCCGAGCTGGAGGCCGAGGGCGCCAAGGCCGATGTGCGCCGCAAGGTGCGCGAGGGTGCCGAGCGCGAGATGAAGCAGCTGCGCGACCGTGCGCAGCGCGAGGTCGACCGTCTCGACGAGGTCTGGAACCGCTTCAAGAGCCTCAAGGTCCAGGACCTGGAGGGCGACGAGCTGCTCTACCGCGAGCTGCGTGACCGCTTCGGCACGTACTTCGACGGTTCCATGGGCGCCGCCGCGCTGCAGAAGCGCCTGGAGACCTTCGACCTCGAGGAGGAGGCCGAGCGCCTCCGCGAGATCATCCGGACCGGCAAGGGCCAGAAGAAGACCCGTGCGCTCAAGCGCCTCAAGGTCGTCTCCGCCTTCCTGCAGACCCGCAACAGCCCCAAGGGCATGGTGCTGGACTGCATCCCGGTGATCCCGCCGGACCTGCGTCCGATGGTGCAGCTGGACGGTGGCCGCTTCGCGACCTCCGACCTGAACGACCTGTACCGCCGTGTGATCAACCGCAACAACCGTCTGAAGCGGCTGCTCGACCTCGGCGCGCCCGAGATCATCGTCAACAACGAGAAGCGCATGCTTCAGGAGGCGGTTGACGCCCTCTTCGACAACGGCCGCCGCGGCCGCCCGGTGACGGGCCCCGGCAACCGTCCGCTGAAGTCCCTCAGCGACATGCTGAAGGGCAAGCAGGGCCGCTTCCGTCAGAACCTGCTCGGTAAGCGAGTCGACTACTCGGCGCGTTCCGTCATCGTCGTCGGCCCGCAGCTCAAGCTGCACCAGTGCGGTCTGCCCAAGGCCATGGCGCTGGAGCTGTTCAAGCCGTTCGTGATGAAGCGCCTGGTGGACCTGAACCACGCGCAGAACATCAAGAGCGCCAAGCGCATGGTGGAGCGCGGCCGTACGGTCGTCTACGACGTCCTCGAAGAGGTCATCGCCGAGCACCCGGTTCTGCTGAACCGTGCTCCCACCCTGCACCGCCTCGGCATCCAGGCCTTCGAGCCGCAGCTGGTCGAGGGCAAGGCCATTCAGATCCACCCGCTCGTCTGCACCGCGTTCAACGCGGACTTCGACGGTGACCAGATGGCCGTCCACCTCCCGCTGTCCGCGGAGGCGCAGGCCGAGGCCCGCATCCTGATGCTGTCCTCGAACAACATCCTCAAGCCGGCCGACGGCCGTCCGGTCACCATGCCGACCCAGGACATGGTGCTCGGCCTCTTCTTCCTCACCACGGACGAGGAGGAGCGCGAGGTCAAGGGCGAGGGCCGGTCGTTCTCCTCGGTCGCCGAGGCGATCATGGCGTTCGACGCCAAGGAGCTCTCGCTCCAGGCGAAGGTCGACATCCGCTTCCCGATCGGTACGGTTCCGCCCCGCGGCTGGACCCCGCCGGCGCCGGAGGAGGGTGAGCCCGAGTGGCAGCAGGGTGACAGCTTCCGCCTGCGGACGACCCTGGGCCGCGCGCTCTTCAACGAGCTGCTGCCCGAGGACTACCCCTTCGTCGACTACTCGGTCGGCAAGAAGCAGCTCTCCCAGATCGTCAACGACCTGGCCGAGCGCTACCCGAAGGTCATCGTGGCGGCGACGCTCGACAACCTGAAGGCGGCCGGCTTCTACTGGGCGACCCGTTCCGGTGTCACCGTCGCGGTGTCGGACATCGTCGTCCCGGACGCGAAGAAGGAGATCGTCGCGGGCTACGAGGCCCAGGACGAGAAGGTCCAGAAGCAGTACGAGCGCGGTCTGATCACCAAGGACGAGCGCACTCAGGAACTGATCAACATCTGGACCAAGGCGACCAACGAGGTCGCCGAGGCGATGAACGACAACTTCCCCAAGACCAACCCCATCTTCATGATGGTTGACTCGGGTGCCCGAGGAAACATGATGCAGATGCGGCAGATCGCCGGTATGCGTGGTCTGGTGTCGAACGCGAAGAACGAGACCATCCCGCGTCCCATCAAGGCCTCGTTCCGCGAGGGCCTGTCCGTGCTGGAGTACTTCATCTCCACGCACGGTGCCCGTAAGGGTCTGGCGGACACCGCTCTGCGTACCGCCGACTCCGGTTACCTCACCCGTCGTCTGGTCGACGTCTCCCAGGACGTCATCATCCGCGAGGAGGACTGCGGCACCGAGCGCGGCCTCAAGCTGCGGATCGGGTCGAAGGGCGCGGACGGCGTGCTGCGCAAGGCGGACGACGTCGAGTCCAGCGTCTACGCCCGCATGCTGGCCGAGGACGTCGTCGTCGACGGCAAGGTCGTCGCCTCGGCGAACGTCGACCTCGGTGACGTGCTCATCGACCAGCTGATCGCGCACGGCGTGGAGGAGGTCAAGACCCGCTCGGTCCTGACCTGTGAGTCCGCGGTCGGCACCTGCGCCTTCTGCTACGGCCGTTCGCTGGCCACCGGCAAGCTGGTCGACATCGGTGAGGCGGTCGGCATCATCGCCGCCCAGTCCATCGGTGAGCCCGGTACCCAGCTGACGATGCGTACCTTCCACACCGGTGGTGTGGCCGGTGACGACATCACCCTGGGTCTGCCGCGTGTCGTCGAGCTCTTCGAGGCCCGTACGCCCAAGGGTGTCGCCCCGATCTCCGAGGCGGCCGGCCGCGTCCGGATCGAGGAGACCGAGAAGACCAAGAAGGTCATCGTCACGCCGGACGACGGCAGCGACGAGACGGCCTACGGCGTCTCCAAGCGCGCCCGTCTCCTGGTGGGCGAGGGCGATCACGTCCAGGTCGGCCAGCCGCTGACGGTGGGTGCGATCAACCCGCACGACGTGCTGCGGATCCTCGGCCAGCGCGCCGTCCAGGTCCACCTGGTCGGCGAGGTCCAGAAGGTCTACAACAGCCAGGGCGTGGCGATCCACGACAAGCACATCGAGATCATTATCCGGCAGATGCTGCGCCGGGTGACGATCATCGAGTCCGGCGACGCGGAGCTGCTGCCGGGCGAGCTCGTGGAGCGCACGAAGTTCGAGGGCGAGAACCGTCGCGTGGTGGCGGAAGGCGGCCACCCGGCCTCCGGCCGTCCGCAGCTGATGGGTATCACCAAGGCTTCGCTGGCCACCGAGTCCTGGCTGTCGGCGGCGTCCTTCCAGGAGACGACCAGGGTCCTGACCGACGCGGCGATCAACGCCAAGTCGGACTCCCTGATCGGCCTCAAGGAGAACGTCATCATCGGTAAGCTCATCCCGGCCGGTACGGGTCTGTCCCGCTACCGCAACATCCGGGTCGAGCCCACCGAGGAGGCCAAGGCCGCGATGTACTCGGCCGTCGGTTACGACGACATCGACTACTCGCCCTTCGGCACCGGCTCCGGCCAGGCGGTCCCGCTGGAGGACTACGACTACGGTCCGTACAACCAGTAAGCCTGTTCGGGCCGGCACGTCCGGTCCGTACGGCAGCAACAGGGCGGTCACTCCTTACGGGGTGGCCGCCCTGCGGCGTAGGGGGCAGGTCAGGGCCAGGGGAGGGGCCACATCAGGGCCAGCCGGCCGGGGCGCACGGGGAACTTGTGCTCCCCTCTGTGCGTCTGTGATGAGAGGATGGGCCTCAACTGTCGAGCGGGGGGAGGTTCGCGACATGGCATTCCAGCCGTGGCAGGGTGGGCAGCAGCCGATTCAGCCGTCGCACCAGGCGCCTGCCATGCGTGCCTCGCACGCCGATCGTGAGCGGGCGGTCGATGTGCTCAAGGCGGGGTTCGCGGAGGGGCGGCTGCAGCAGCCGGAGTACGAGCAGCGGCTCGCCCGGGCGTACAAGGCGCAGACCCATGCCGAGCTTCAGATGCTGATCGCGGATCTTCCGGTGGGACCGGTGCCGCAGGCCCAGTTCGTGCCGCAGCGCCCGGCGGTGCCGGCCACGTTCCTGCCGATGCCGCCGCCGGTGCGGACGAACAGCACGGCGACCAACTCGATGATCTGCGGGATCCTGACGCTGGTGACGGGCGGGCTGACCGGCGTTCCGGCCGTCATCCTCGGGCACAAGGCGCGGGCCGAGATCCGCCGCACGGGTGAGGACGGCGACGGCCAGGCCCTCACCGGGCTGATCCTGGGGTGGCTGTCGATCGGCGGCTGGTCGTTGATCATCCTGATGTGGATGCTCATCCTGGTGGCCAGCGTCTGACCCTCCGCGGGGGCGCCCGCGCCTTCTTCCGTGCGGCGGCGGTTCGCACTACGGTGGCCGCAACGCCGTGACGAGTCCGGCGTGTCCTTCGCGTGTGCATTTGTTTTGACCGCAGCCCATGCGGTAGGTACGCTCTGACCTTGTGCCTGGGGTGTCCCTGGGCTGCCGTGCGCGCAAACTCCCGCCGCTGAGGCCGGGAGGGCCCAAGAGCACGGAAGCCGGGTTTTGACACCGCAATCTGCCACCGTTCTCGTTCCAGCGAGGCATGGGACTGCAGTATTCGACACACCCGACCGCGTGGGTCGGGGGCGTTCCAGGTTAGCTTTACCGTGACTGGCACACAGAAACCGGAGAAGTAGTGCCTACGATCCAGCAGCTGGTCCGTAAGGGCCGGCAGGACAAGGTCGAGAAGAACAAGACGCCCGCGCTCGAGGGTTCCCCCCAGCGCCGTGGCGTCTGCACGCGTGTCTTCACCACCACCCCGAAGAAGCCGAACTCGGCCCTGCGTAAGGTCGCGCGTGTGCGTCTGACCAGCGGGATCGAGGTCACCGCTTACATTCCGGGTGAGGGCCACAACCTCCAGGAGCACTCGATCGTGCTCGTGCGTGGCGGCCGTGTGAAGGACCTGCCGGGTGTTCGGTACAAGATCATCCGCGGCTCCCTCGACACGCAGGGCGTCAAGAACCGCAAGCAGGCTCGCAGCCGCTACGGCGCCAAGAAGGAGAAGTAAGAATGCCTCGTAAGGGCCCCGCCCCGAAGCGCCCGGTCATCATCGACCCGGTCTACGGCTCTCCTCTGGTGACCTCCCTCATCAACAAGGTTCTGCTGAACGGCAAGCGCTCCACCGCTGAGCGCATCGTTTACGGCGCCATGGAGGGTCTGCGTGAGAAGACCGGCAACGACCCGGTCATCACGCTGAAGCGCGCGCTCGAGAACATCAAGCCGACCCTTGAGGTCAAGTCCCGCCGTGTCGGTGGCGCGACCTACCAGGTCCCGGTCGAGGTCAAGCCCGGCCGTGCGGCCACCCTCTCGCTCCGCTGGCTCGTGGGTTACTCCCGCGCCCGCCGCGAGAAGACCATGACCGAGCGCCTGATGAACGAACTGCTCGACGCCTCCAACGGCCTCGGCGCTTCGGTCAAGAAGCGCGAGGACACGCACAAGATGGCCGAGTCCAACAAGGCCTTCGCGCACTACCGCTGGTAGTCGCAACCCCCATCGAGACCGAGAGAAGATTGAGCCACTATGGCTACCACTTCGCTTGACCTGGCCAAGGTCCGCAACATCGGGATCATGGCCCACATCGACGCGGGCAAGACGACCACCACCGAGCGGATCCTGTTCTACACCGGTGTCTCCTACAAGATCGGTGAGGTCCACGACGGCGCTGCCACGATGGACTGGATGGAGCAGGAGCAGGAGCGCGGCATCACGATCACGTCTGCCGCGACGACCTGCCACTGGCCGCTGGACAACGTCGACAACACCATCAACATCATCGACACCCCGGGCCACGTCGACTTCACCGTCGAGGTGGAGCGTTCGCTGCGCGTGCTCGACGGTGCGGTGACGGTGTTCGACGGCGTCGCCGGTGTCGAGCCCCAGTCCGAGACCGTTTGGCGTCAGGCGGACCGCTACGGCGTTCCGCGGATCTGCTTCGTCAACAAGCTCGACCGTACGGGTGCCGAGTTCCACCGCTGTGTGGACATGATCGTGGACCGCCTGGGCGCGGTGCCGATCGTCATGCAGCTGCCGATCGGCACCGAGGCGGACTTCAAGGGCGTCGTCGACCTCGTGCAGATGAAGGCCCTGGTCTGGTCGGCCGAGGCCGCCAAGGGCGAGATGTACGACACCGTCGACATCCCGGACACGCACATCGAGGCCGCCGACGAATGGCGCGGCAAGCTCCTCGAGACCGTGGCCGAGAACGACGAAGAGATCATGGAGCTGTACCTGGAGGGCCAGGAGCCCACCGTGGAGCAGCTGTACGCCGCGATCCGTCGTATCACCATCGCCGCCGGCAAGTCCGAGAACACCACGGTCACCCCGGTGTTCTGCGGTACCGCGTTCAAGAACAAGGGCGTCCAGCCCCTGCTCGACGCGGTCGTGCGCTACCTCCCCTCCCCGCTGGACGTCGAGGCCATCGAGGGCCACGCGGTCAACGACCCGGAGGAGATCGTCAAGCGCAAGCCGTCCGAGGACGAGCCGCTCTCCGCCCTGGCGTTCAAGATCGCGAGCGACCCCCACCTGGGCAAGCTCACCTTCATCCGTGTCTACTCGGGCCGCCTCGACGCCGGCTCGCAGGTGCAGAACTCGGTGAAGGGCAAGAAGGAGCGCATCGGCAAGATCTACCGGATGCACGCGAACAAGCGTGAGGAGATCGACTCGGTGGGTGCCGGTGACATCGTCGCCGTCATGGGTCTGAAGCAGACCACCACCGGTGAGACCCTCTGCGACGCCGCGAAGCCGGTGATCCTGGAGTCGATGGAGTTCCCGGCCCCGGTCATCCAGGTCGCCATCGAGCCCAAGTCGAAGGGCGACCAGGAGAAGCTGGGTGTCGCCATCCAGCGTCTCGCCGAAGAGGACCCCTCGTTCCAGGTGCACACCGACGAGGAGACCGGCCAGACCATCATCGCGGGTATGGGCGAGCTGCACCTCGACGTGCTGGTCGACCGTATGAAGCGTGAGTTCCGGGTCGAGGCGAACGTCGGTAAGCCGCAGGTGGCCTACCGCGAGACGCTGCGCAAGTCGGTCGAGCGCTACGACTACACCCACAAGAAGCAGACCGGTGGTTCCGGTCAGTTCGCGAAGGTGCAGATCGCGCTGGAGCCGCTCGAGGGCGACGGGTACGAGTTCGAGAACAAGGTCACCGGTGGCCGTATCCCGCGGGAGTACATCCCGTCCGTGGACGCGGGCTGCCAGGAGGCCATGGAGTTCGGCGTGCTCGCCGGTTACCCGCTGACCGGTGTCAAGGTCGTCCTGCTCGACGGCGCCTACCACGAGGTCGACTCCTCGGAAATGGCGTTCAAGATCGCCGGTTCGATGGCCTTCAAGGAGGCCGCCCGCAAGGCCTCCCCGGCCCTGCTCGAGCCGATGATGAAGGTCGAGGTCACCACGCCCGAGGACTACATGGGCGATGTGATCGGCGACATCAACTCTCGTCGTGGTCAGATCCAGTCCATGGAGGACCGCGCCGGCGCCAAGCTCGTGACGGGCCTGGTTCCGCTCTCGGAGATGTTCGGCTACGTCGGAGACCTCCGCAGCAAGACGTCGGGTCGCGCGAGCTACTCGATGCAGTTCGACTCCTACGCCGAGGTTCCGCGGAACGTCGCCGAGGAGATCATCGCGAAGGCCAAGGGCGAGTAAGGCCGGTCTCGTAGGAGCCGGAACGCAACACGCTTTAGGCTTGACACCGTCTGACGGGGCAATCCCCGGCAAACCGTGAGGATTGCCCCGTCGGCCGGCACCCCAGCAAAGATCACCTGGCGCCGATGAGTAAGGCGTACAGAACCACTCTTCAGGAGGACCCCAGTGGCGAAGGCGAAGT
Source organism: Streptomyces sp. NBRC 110611 (assembly GCF_001590865.1). GTDB lineage: Bacteria > Actinomycetota > Actinomycetes > Streptomycetales > Streptomycetaceae > Streptomyces. The sequence goes on along the minus strand of NZ_BBUY01000005.1, from coordinate 226,377 downwards.
TCGAGCGGACTAAGCCGCACGTCAACATCGGCACCATCGGTCACGTCGACCACGGTAAGACGACCCTTACCGCGGCGATCACCAAGGTGCTGCACGACCAGTTCCCGGACCTGAACCCGTTCACGCCGTTCGAGGACATTGACAAGGCGCCGGAAGAGCGTCAGCGCGGTATCACCATCTCCATCGCGCACGTGGAGTACCAGACGGACAACCGTCACTACGCCCACGTCGACTGCCCCGGTCACGCGGACTACATCAAGAACATGATCACCGGTGCCGCCCAGATGGACGGCGCGATCCTGGTGGTCGCCGCGACCGACGGCCCGATGCCGCAGACCAAGGAGCACGTGCTCCTGGCCCGCCAGTCCGGCGTTCCGTACATCGTTGTCGCCCTGAACAAGGCCGACATGGTGGACGACGAGGAGATCATGGAGCTCGTCGAGCTCGAGGTCCGTGAGCTCCTGAACGAGTACGAGTTCCCGGGCGACGACCTGCCGGTCGTCAAGGTCTCCGCGCTCAAGGCCCTCGAGGGCGACGAGCAGTGGGTCAAGTCCGTCCAGGACCTGATGAAGGCCGTGGACGAGAACGTCCCGGAGCCGAAGCGCGACGTCGACCAGCCGTTCCTGATGCCGATCGAGGACGTCTTCACGATCACCGGTCGTGGCACCGTCGTCACCGGCCGTATCGAGCGCGGTGTCCTCAAGGTCAACGAGAGCGTCGACATCATCGGCATCAAGACCGAGAAGACCTCCACCACGGTCACCGGTATCGAGATGTTCCGCAAGCTGCTCGACGAGGGCCAGGCCGGTGAGAACGTCGGTCTGCTGCTCCGCGGCATCAAGCGCGAGGACGTCGAGCGCGGCCAGTGCATCATCAAGCCGGGTTCGGTCACCCCGCACACCGAGTTCGAGGCCACGGCCTACATCCTGTCGAAGGACGAGGGTGGCCGCCACACCCCGTTCTTCAACAACTACCGTCCGCAGTTCTACTTCCGTACGACTGACGTGACCGGCGTCGTCACCCTCAAGGAGGGTGTCGAGATGGTCATGCCGGGCGACAACGCCACCATGGACGTCCAGCTGATCCAGCCGGTCGCCATGGAGGAGGGCCTGCGGTTCACCATCCGTGAGGGTGGCCGTACCGTCGGCGCCGGCCAGGTCACCAAGATCGTCAAGTAATTGGTGAACTGATCCGTCCCGCCGTCGGGCGGGAACCATAGGCGGATCGGGCGGGCCCGCACATCGCGAGATGTGCGGGCCCGCCTTTTTGCTGCCCCGGTGCGGCCGGTGCGGGGTGGTGAGCGTAGGGGTGGTGCGCGGCAGGTGTGCCGTCGATAGGGGTTTTCCCGGCGGACGTGCGGGCGTCAGGCTGCGGTGGATATGTGGACGCATGCCGCCCCTCGACGCGCGGTGGCCCGGCCGAAGGATTGGAAGGAACTGTGACGACCCGCCCCGACGACCATGACCTGTGGATCCGGCGTTTCCACCCCGCGCCGGACAGTGCGGTGCAACTGGTGTGCCTGCCGCATGCGGGCGGCTCGGCCAGCGCGTACTTCCGGATGTCGGAGGCGCTGGCGCCGTCGGTGGAGGTGCTGGCGGTGCAGTACCCGGGTCGTCAGGACCGCCGCTGGGAGGCGCCGGCGCGCAGCGTCGACGAGCTCGCGCGGTCCGTGGCCGGCGCGCTGAAGGGGCGGCTGGACCGTCCGGTCGCGGTCTTCGGGCACAGTATGGGGGCCGCGGTGGCCTTTGAGCTGACCCGGCTGCTGGAGCGCGAGCACGGCGCGCCGCCGGTGGCGCTGTTCGCCTCAGGGCGGCGGGCGCCGTCGTGCGTACGGCAGGAGGAGCCGCTGCGGACCGCGTCGGACGACGACGTGGTGGCGGAGATGAAGCGGCTCAGCGGGACGGACGCGCGCATCCTGGAGGACGCGGACCTGCTGCGGATCTTCCTCCCGGTGATCCGGGCGGACTACGCGGTGGCCGGCTCCTACCGGTGCGAACCCGGTGCGCGGGTGCGCTGCCCGGTCACGGTCCTGGTCGGCGACGCCGACCCCGAGGCCGGACTGGAGGAGGCCCGGACCTGGCGCGAGCACACCAGCGGCGACTTCGAGATGCATGTGTATCCCGGGGGGCACTTCTACCTCGACGACTACCGTTCGTCGGTGGCCAACGTGGTCTCGGATGTGCTGCTGCCCGTGGTCGCCGGGGAGGAGTGACGGGGTCCGGCGCATCCGCCGGTCAGGCGGCGCCGGCGGTGTCGAAGCCCAGGCTGGCGGGCAGCTGGTGGCGGTGTTTGATGCCGAACTTGCGGTAGATACGGGTCAGATGCTGCTCGACGGTGCTCACCGTGATGAACAGCCGCGCCGCGATCTCCCGGTTGGTGTACCCCTGGGCGGCCACCGCCGCGACCCGTCGTTCGGCCTCGCTGAGCGGCTCGGCGGCCGAGACCGTCTCGGTGGTCCGCGGGACGGCCAGGTCGCCGGAGAGCGGCGGCAGGACGGTGCGCAGCAGCTTCTCGGCGCCGCACTCCTGGGCCAGGCGCCAGGCGCGGCGGACGGTCTGCCGGGCCTCGCTGCCGTTGCCGAGCTGTTGCTGGGCCTGTCCCAGGTCGGCCAGGGTCCGGGTCATGCCGTACCGGTCGCCGGCGGACTGGAACGCCTCCATGGCGCGGGCCAGCAGGCGCGGCCGCTGGGACGGGGCGCGGGTGGCCGACAGGATGCGCAGGGCGGTGCCCCTGGCGCGCGGCAGCCGGGAGTCGGCCAGGGCGAGCTGCTCGTTGGCGAGCTGGACCGCGCGTGCGGGCTTGTCCAGCCGCAGCCAGGCCTCGGCCGCGCCGGTGCGCCAGGGCACCAGGCCGGGGGAGTCCAGCTGCCAGTTCCGTACCCGCTCGCCGATGGCCAGGAAGCAGGCCAGTGCGGCCTGGTTCTGCCCGATCGCCAGGTGGTGCTGGGCGCGGGCGAACTCGTGGTGTACGCCGAAGCGGGTGTGCGCAGCGGTGTCCGGGAGCGGCTGGGCGAGCAGCTCGCCGGCCGTCTCGTGGTCGCCGAGGGCGGTATGCGCCTCGATGAGGGTGGCGAGCGGGAGGGCGAGGCCGACGCCCCAGCCGGGCAGCGGTATCCGGGACATCGACTCGTCGGCCTGGTCCCGGGCGGCCGGGAGGTTGCCGGTACGGAGCGAGATCATGGCTTTGGTGGAGATCAGCAGGGCGTCCCAGGCGGGGGCCGTCTGCTTGGCGGAGTGGGCCAGCAGGCGGTCGCACCAGGAGTCGGCCAGCTCCAGCCGGTCGAGGTAGATCAGGGCGTGCAGGGCGGAGAGCGGAAGCTCCAGGGAGTCCTCACCCAGGCGCAGGTACTGCAGGACCTGTTCCGCGTCGGCGATCACGTCCTCCTCCGTGCCGTCGGTGAGTGCGGCGTGGAGGGCGCGGCCCGCGGAGAGGTCGGGGATGACGGGGTCGGCGGCCGGGGGCACGGCGGCCGGGGGTGCGGAGTTCAGGGCGCCGGTCATCCGGGCGAGTGCGTCGGGGTAGGTGGTGGTCAGCCGCAGCCAGGTGGACAGCAGCCGGCCGGTGGCGTCCGGGCGCTGTTCGGGCGCCGTCAGGCCGGCGGAGACCGCGACCGCGGAGTCCTCCAGGCCGTTCCACAGGAGGGCGCGGATCAGCTGGAGGGTGTTGCGGAGCGGGAGTGCGCCGTCGGCGCCCGCGGAGACCAGCGACTGGAGGTGCGGGACGGTGGCGTTGGGGTCGGTGCGCCAGGTGATGCCGGCGGCGGCGGCCTGGTCGGCGAGGGACTGCTTCTCGTTGGTGGTGCAGCGGCTGGCGAGCTCCCGGCACTGGGCGGCCCGGGTGCTGAGCCCGTCGGCGAGGAACTGGTGCGAGGCCAGCCGCAGCAGGGGTGCCTCCCAGGCCTCGCCGATCGGGCCGCCCTCCAGGAGGTGGGTGGCGACCAGGGTGGGCGGTGCGCCGTTGGCGTAGAGCAACTCGGCTGCGCGGCACCGGAGTTCGGTGTGGGTGTCGGCGGGGATGTCGGCGAGGACGGCGGTGCGCAGCGCGGGGTGGCGGAAGCGGCCGTCGCTCAGCAGGCCCGATTCGGTCAGCGCGTCCATGGCCTGCGAGGTGGCGGCGGGTGAGCGGTCGGCCAGGCGGCTGACCAGCTCCGCGGAGGCGCCGGTGTCGAGCAGTGCGAGGGCGTGGGCCACCTGCCGGGTGTCCGCACCGCCGCGGTGGGCGCAGGACAGCGCGGCCCGCAGGAAGTCGTCGGTGACCACGGGCCGTTGCGGGCCGTCGGCGCCGGAGAGCGTGGCGGCGCGCAGGAGTTCGCGGAGCAGCAGTGGGTTGCCGCCGCTGAGGGCGAGGTAGTCGGGGGTCAGCCGGCCGGCGTTCTCCTGGCCCAGTTCGGTGGCGAGGAGACGGGTGACGGCGGCGGGGGTGAGGGTGCCCAGACGCAGGCAGCGGGCGCCGGGGAGGAACTGCAGCTCCGCGAGGAGGGCGCGGCCCGTGACGGTGTACGGGTTCATGGTGGTGACGACGGCGATGGGGACGCCGCGGAGCCGCCGGATCAGATAGAGCAGGCACTGGAGGGACGCGGCGTCGGCGTGCTGCACGTCGTCGACGGCGAGCAGCAGCGGTTGCCGGGCGGCCGCGTGGCGGGCCGCGTCGTACACCCGGCGCAGGACGTCCGGCGGTACGGACCCGGGCGTGCCGGACGGCTCCGGTCCCGCCTCGGGGAAGAGCTGTTCCAGGAGGGCGTAGGGGAACGGCTGCTCCATGGGGCTGCCGATGGCGTGCCGGGTCTGGAAGCCGAGCTCGGCGGCCAGTCCGGAGAGCGTGTGGAGCAGGTCGGTCTTGCCGGTCGCCGCGCTGCCCCGGAGCACGGTGAGGCCGCCGGTTCCGGCGGTGGCCTCCGTCAGCGCAGTGCGGAGTTCGACGAGTGCGTCATCGCGGTCGATTGTCACAGAGCTCCCCCGTTTCGCCGCTCGGTCGCCCGGGTCGTGGTACGGCGGTCACGGTCGACAGCCGGGCATGCGGGCGCAGCATGGAGGTGCGTACGGCAGTTCCCTCGGCGCCCGCGCGAGCACGATAACAAAGATGCGCACCGAAAAGAGTGCGCCAATTCATGACGGCGATCAGGACATCGTTGCAGGTGGCGGGGGTGTGATTGCTTTCTCGCGAGGCGAGAAAACGCCCTTCCCGGAAGGGCGTTTCCGGGTGCTTTTTCCGGCTACGGGAGGTTGGAGGAACGGAAGCGGTTAATGGCCTTTTCGTGGCGGCTCCGCAGCTCGGGTGCCGTGACACCGAGCCCTTCGCGGGGAGCCAGGCAGAGGATGCCGACCTTGCCGCTGTGCTGGTTCAGGTGCACTTCGCGGGCCGCCTCGCCGACCGTGGACAGCGGGTGCACCGTGGAGAGCGTGGGATGCACCATTCCCTTGGTCACCAGGCGGTTGGCCTGCCATGCCTCGCGGTAGTTGGCGAAGTGGCTGCCGATGACGCGCTTGAGCCCCATCCACAGATAGCGGTTGTCGTACTGGTGCTGGAAGCCGGAGGTGGAGGCGCAGGTGACGACGGTGCCGCCGCGGCGCGCCACGAAGACGCTGGCGCCGAAGGTCTCCCGGCCGGGGTGCTCCAGCACGATGTCCGGGTCCTCGCTGCCGGTCAGCTCCCGGATCCTGGCGCCGAACCGCTTCCACTCGCGGGCGTCAGGGGTCTGCTCGTCCCGCCAGAAGCGGAAGCCCTCGGCGGCCCGGTCGATCACCAGCTCGGCGCCCATGGCGCGGGCCAGCTCCGCCTTGTGCTCGCTGGAGACCACGCACACGGGTATGGCGCCGCCGTTGAGGGCGATTTGGGTCGCGTACGAGCCCAGTCCGCCGCCCGCGCCCCAGATCAGCACCACATCGCCCTGCTTCATCCCCGCACCGTTGCGGGAGACCAGCTGGCGGTAGGCGGTGGAGTTGACCAGGCCGGAGCTCGCGGCCTCCTCCCAGGTGAGGTGGGCCGGCTTGGGCATCAGCTGGTTGGCCTTGACCAGGGCGAGTTCGGCCAGGCCGCCGTAGTTGGTCTCGTAGCCCCAGATGCGCTGTTCGGGGTCGAGCATGGTGTCGTCGTGGCCGTCGGGGGACTCCAGTTCCACCGAGAGGCAGTGGGCGACGACCCGGTCGCCCGGCTTCCAGCGCCCCACGCCCGGGCCGGTGCGCAGCACCACACCGGACAGGTCCGAGCCGACGACGTGGAAGGGCTGGTCATGGCGGGCGGCGAGCGGGCCGGTGCGGGCGTAGCGCTCGAGGAAGCCGAAGGTCGGCAGCGGCTCGAAGATCGAGCTCCACACGGTGTTGTAGTTGATCGCGCTGGCCATGACGGCGATCAGGGCCTCGCCGGGCCCGAGTTCGGGGGTCGGCACCTCGCCGACGTGCAGGGACTTGGCGGGATCCTTGGCCGCGCTCGGCAGGCCCTCGAACATACCGGCCTCGTCCTTGCGCACGAAGGCACCCCGATACGAGTCCGGGACCGGCAGAGCGGCATAGTCCTCGGAAGAGGCGTCATCCGACAGGACGGCACTGATGATTTCTCGCACGGGGGCTCCGATAAAACGCGGACGATTGCCGCCCAGGCTAAGTGACCCCCGATAAGACGGAACACCCTTAACGGGCCCCTAGAAGACCGGCGCCGGAATAGGGGTTCCGCGCGAGGGTTTCCTCTGCTCGAATACCGTCCGGTTCCATTGGCTTCAGGTACGTACGCGTGTCCTCGTGCGTACGGCAGGCGCGGCAGCGCGGCGGGGAGACCGTAACAGTGCGGTACGACGGCGGATGAACACGAGGGTGTCCTCCGGGGTCGCCTGGACGGTGCGGCGATCGGTCACGGGGACGGCCGGACCGGGGCCGGCGGGGCGGCCGGCCCGCACCGTGCCGCCGGGCGGACTGCACCTGTGGGCGGTGCGCACCGACCGGTGGCCGGACGATCCGCGGGACCTCTACGCGGTGCTGGACGACGCGGAGCGGCGCCGGGCCGATGCCTTCGTCTTCCCGCGCGACCGGCAGTGGTACGTCATCAGCCACGCCTTCCTGCGCCGGGTGCTGTCCTGGTACGTCGCGCGGCCGCCGGACGCGCTCCGCTTCACCGCCGGCGCGTACGGCAAGCCGCGGCTCGACGGCCCGGGGGCGTCGCCGCGGCCGGAGTTCAACCTGTCCCACTGCCCGGGCCTGGCGCTGGTCGGCGTCGCCACCGAGCCGGTCGGCGTCGACGTCGAGGCGGTGCGCGCGGGCGCACCGGAGACCGGCGTCGCCGACTACTTCCACCCCGCCGAGCGGCGGGCCCTGGCGGCGCTGCCGGCGGACCGGCGCCGCGCGGCCTTCTACCGCTGCTGGACCCGCAAGGAAGCGGTCGTCAAGGCCATCGGGACGGGGATGTCGGTGGGGCTGGACTCGTTCCAGGTGGCGGTGGACCTCGATGTGCCGACGGTCGCGCTCGGCCGGGGCGCGCACTTCCCGGCCCGGCGCCCCTGGTGCCTGCTGCACCTGGAGCCGGCGGTGGGGTTCATCGGGGCGGCCTGTCTGCCGGTGCCTCCCGGCCCGGTGACGGCGACCCTGCTCACCGGCCCGGTCCTGGCAGTTTAGAGCGTGTTTGCCCAGCCCCTATTCGGCCCCGGTCCGGCAACCGGGATTAGGGGTTCCGGGAAGGGCGGACGTCTGGTCGAATGCGTCGGCAGGGCGAGGACGGGGATTTCCGGCCGTTCCACGGTCCGCCCGTCGTGTCCATGAGCAAGTGGTGTTGGTTCTTCGAGGGGGATTCGTGGGATCCAGGAGCCTGCGTCTGGCTTTGCCGCAGATGGCAATGGGCGGGCTCTCCGAGAACTGGCTCTGCAAAGAGTTCGGTGACCTCCACTGGGAGCTGCTCGGCGAACATTTCGGTATACCGGTGACGGAACTGCGGGATACCGGTGGTGAACGGCTGCTCCCCGTTTTCGTCCGCGTACGCATCGACGCGCGACAGCCGCTGAGCGCTTTCCGGGAGGGCGACGACTGCGTGCTGACCGGACGGCTGGGCCGGGTGGACGCCCGCACCTACGTCGGTGATCTCGCGCTGCGCTCGGGCGACAAGGAGCTGACCGCACGGCTGATGACGGTCTTCGCCAAACGGTCGGCGGACAACGTGCTCACGCCGGTGGTGCCGCAGGAGCCGCCGGGCGCGCCCGAGGCGCCGGCCGACGAGGAGGCCGCCGGCTTCCACCGGGAGTTCCTCGCGGTACGGCAGGACGCCGCGGCCGGCGGCGGGCCGGCCGGGGGCGGGCTGTCCGAGCAGGTCTACGAGCTGAACCCGTACCTCGACGTCAATGGCGCCGGCCTGCTCTACTTCGCCTCCTACCCGCACATCAACGACCACTGCGAACGGGCCTACGTCCACGCCCTGGACGCGGGCCCGGAGCGGCTGCACGGCCGGGACTGGACCCACGCCGCCTCGACGGTCTCCCGCGATGTGGTCTACCTGGGGAACTGCGGACCGGACGACGCGGTGCGCTTCCGCCTGGACTCCTGCCGGTTCGACGGCGACCGGGCGCACCTGGCCTCGACCCTGCTGCGGGAGAGCGACGGTGCGCCGCTGGCCCGGATCCGTACGGTGAAGGCGCTGGCCCCCGTGCCGGACGCCGCGGGGCGCAGGGCAGCCGCCGCCGTCCGTACCCCTGGCGCCTCCGCCGCCGCGCTCGCCGAACGGCTGCGGCCCGTCATGGCCGAGGCCCTCCAGGTCCCGGAGGACGCCCTGGCCGCGGACACCGACCTGCGCACGCTCGGCCTGGACAGCTTCGCGCTGTCCTCCTTCGCCGACGCCGCGGGGCGGCTGGGCGTCGAGGCCGACCCCAGCCGGCTGTTCCAGAGCTTCACCCTCACCGAGATCGCACGGGTGGTCGCGGGCGAGGCCGCGGAGCCCGCGCCGGTGCGGCCCGCCCGGCGGCGGACCCGGGGGCGGGGCGACCAGGACGAGATCGCCGTGGTGGGCATGGCGGGCCGGTTCCCCGGCGCCGACTCCGTCGACGAGCTGTGGCAGGTCCTTGCCGAGGGCCGGGAGACGGTCGGCGAGATCCCCGCCGACCGCTGGGACTGGTACCGGCCGCGGGACGGGGCGGACCGGCCGGCCGCCGACGTGGTCCGGCGCGGCGGCTTCCTGCGCGACGTCCGCCGCTTCGACCACGGGTTCTTCCGCATCTCGCCGCGCGAGGCGGAACTGATGGACCCCCAGCAGCGGCTCTTCCTCGAAGTGGCCTGGGAGGCCTTCGAGCACGCCGGGCACGACATCGGCGCGCTCCGCGGGAGCCGTACGGGCGTGTACGCGGGGGTGTGCCACAGCGACTACGCGGCGGTGCTGCGCGCCTGCCTGCCGGCCCCCGAACCGCACCGCAGCGTGGCCACCTCGCCCTCCGTCATCGCCAACCGGGTCTCCTTCGCCCTGGGGCTGCACGGCCCCAGCGTCGCCGTCGACACCATGTGCTCGTCCTCGCTGGTCGCGGTGGAGCAGGCGGTACGGGCGCTGCGCGACGGCTCCTGCGAGCAGGCGCTGGTCGGCGGCGTCAATGTGATCTGCGATCCGGAACAGCACCGGGCGTACGCCAGGACCGGGGTGCTCAGCGCGGACGGCCGGTGCCGCACCTTCGACGCGGGCGCGAACGGCTACGTCCGCGGGGAGGGGGTGGCGGCGCTGGTGCTCAAGCCGCTGTCGCGGGCCCGCGCGGACGGCGACACCGTCCACGCCGTGCTCAAGGGCGTGGCGGTCAACCACGGCGGCCAGGCCCAGTCGTTGACCGCGCCCAACGCCGATGCGCAGTCCGCCCTGATCCGGCAGGCGTACGCGGCGGCCGGCACCGACCCGGCGACGGTGGGCTACTTCGAGGCGCACGGCACCGGCACCGTGCTGGGCGACCCGATCGAGGTCTCCGGGATCGTCGACGCCTTCGCGCAGATGTTCCGCGAGCGCGGGCGCACCGAGCCACCCGAGGCGTACTGCGGGCTCGGTTCGCTCAAGAGCAACATCGGGCACCTGGAAGCGGCCGCCGGAGTGGCCGGAATGATCAAGGTCATGCTGGCCATGCGGCACGGGGAGCTGCCCGCCACCCGCAACGTCGGCGAGGTCAACCCCATGATCCGGCTTGCCGGTTCGCCGCTGCGGATCCAGCGCGAGCGGGCGCCGTGGACCCGGTTCACGGACGCCGCAGGACGCGAACTGCCGCGCCGGGCAAGCGTCAGCTCGTTCGGGATGGGCGGCACCAACGCGCATGTGGTGCTGGAGGAGTTCAGGGCGGAGCCGTCGGCCCCGGGACCGGTGACCGCGCCGTGCGTCGTGCCGCTGTCGGCCCGTACCGCCGAGGCCCTGGCGGACGTGGTCCGCGGGCTGCTGCACTTCCTGGACGAGCGCGGACAGCGGCCGGCCGCGCTGCCCGATGTCGCCCATACGCTGCAGAGCGGGCGGACGGCGATGGCGGAGCGGCTGGCGGTGCTGGCCGACTCCACGGACGAACTCCGCGCGAAGCTGCGCGGTTTCCTCGCGGGCGAGCCCATGGACGGCACGGTGCTGCGGGGCACGGCGGAGCCGGGACCGGACGCCGCCGGGACACCCGGCGACGGTCCGCTCGCGACCGCCCGGCACTGGGTGGCGGGCGGTACCGTCGACTGGTCCGCGCTGCGCGGTCCGCACGCCCGGCCGCGGCGGCTGGCACTGCCCACCTACCCCTTCCGGCGCGACCAGCACTGGATCGCCACCGGTCCCACCCAGGAGTTCCTGGTCAGGGACTGGACCGCGGCGGACCCGGACGCGGGTGGCCGGACGGGGGACGCCCAGGCGCCCGCCGACGGCATCTGCCTCGTCCTGGTGAACGAGGCCTCGGCGTCCGTCGCCACGGCGCTGCCGGCCGGTGCGCTGCGGACGGTCGTGATCCCCGCCGCCGAGCTGACCGGACGGCCGGGAACGCTGGCGACGGCCCTGGCGGCGCACGGCGGACCGGCCGCGGGCGAACGGCTCGCCGGCCTCGTCGACCTCACCGACTGGTGGCCGCAGGGCACGGAAGAACCGTCCCCGTCCCCGACGGCGTTCCGCGGGCGGCTGGCGCTGCTCCAGGAGATCCTCGCCGGGCACCGGCTGCCGTCGCTGACCTGCCTGCGGGTGAGCCGGGGCCCGCTGCCCCACGAGGCGGCGGGGCTGTACCGGACGCTCTCCAGCGAATTCCGCACCGTACGGAGCCGGACCGTCGAGGTCGACTTCGGCCCCGACCGGCCCGAGCTCCTGGCCCCCGTCCTGACCGCCGAACTGGCCGCCGCGGACCGGGAGACCCAGGTCCGGTACCGCGCCGGCCGCCGCGAGCGCGCGCTCCTGCGCTTCCTGCCCACCGGTGAGCACCCCGCCGCCACCGGGGCCGGACCGCTGGACGGCCTGGCCGACGGCACCGTCGTGATCACCGGCGGCACCGGCGAGATCGGCCTGCACCTGGCCCGCGAACTGCACCGCCGGGGCGCCCGCCACCTGCTGCTCATCGGCCGCGGACGGCTGCCCGCCCGCGCCAAGTGGGCCGCCCTGGCGGCCGATCCGGCCACCGAGCCCAGGCTGCGGCGGCGGCTGGCCGGTCTGCTGGAGCTGACCGCGGCCGGCGCCTCGGTGGAGGTCCGCACCCACGCACTGCGCGACGCCGCGTCCCTGGCCCGGATCCTGGACCGGACCGGGCAGCGGCACGGCGCGGTCACGGCCGTCTTCCACTGCGCGGGCGCGATGGACGACAGCCGTTCCCTGCTGGCGAAGTCGCCCGACGAGGTCCAGCGGGTGCTCGACCCCAAGGTGCGCGGGCTGCGGACCCTGTGGGCGGCGCTGCGGGGCCGGCTGCCGCGCCTGCTGGTGCTGTTCTCGTCGGTCTCCGCCGCGATCCCCCGCCTGGGCGCCTCGTACGGCGACTACGCGGCGGCCAACGCCTTCCTGGACGACTTCGCCACTCTGCACGACGGCCGGGACGGGTGCCGGGTGCGCGCGCTGCAGTGGCCCCTGTGGCAGGACACCGGGCTGGGCCGGGGCCGCGGCGAAGCCGTCGGCGAGCTCGGGCTGCCGGCCCTGCCGGCGGCGGACGCGCTGGCGCTGCTGGACCGGGCCCTGGCGGTGGAGGGGCGGCCGGTGCTCCTGCCCTGCCAGGCCGACCGGTCACGGGTACCGGCCGAGGAGCTGCTGCGGGCACCCGGGCCCGAGCCCGATCCCGTGCCCGCGGTCGCGCCGGGGACGGACCCGGTGCGGGCCGCGGTGCCCGACGGCGCTGCCGACGGGGGGCCGGCGCCCGCGGCCGTCGTGGGCTGGCTGACCGAGGTGTGCGCCCGGACCCTCCGCACGGACCCGGCCCGGATGTCCGCCGACGCCTCGTTCGCCGAACTGGGCGTGGACTCCCTGCTGCTGGCGGAACTCGTACGCGCGCTGGAGAGCGCGCTCGGGACGGCCGTGGACCCGGCGCTGGTCCAGGAGCACCCCACCATCGGGGAGCTGGCGGCGGCCCTGGCCGAACGCTCGGGGCCGGCGCTGCGGGCCGTGCTCGGCGAGGCTCCGGCGGCCGGGGGAACGGCGGCGCCGACGCGCACGGAGGCGGAGACGCGCACGGAGTCGGAGACGCGCACGGAGTCGGAGACGCGCACGGAGGCGGAGACGCGAGGGGTGGCCGGGACCGGGGGCCGGAACGCCGGGCCCGCGGCCGCCGCCGGCCCGGTGCCGATCGCCGTGATCGGCACCGCCTGCCGCTTCCCCGGCGCCGAGAGCCCCGATGCCTTCTGGCAGGCCCTCGTCCAGGGGCGGGACAGCGTCCGGGAGGTGCCGGCGTCGCGCTGGGACACCGGCGCGCTGTACTCCCCGCACGGGGAGCCGGGGACGAGCATCAGCAAGTGGGGCGGGTTCCTCGACGACGCGGGCGACTTCGACCCGGCGTACTTCGGGTTCGACGAGCGCACCGCGCGCTATCTGGACCCGCTGGCGCGCAAGGCCCTGGAAGTGACCGCCGAGTGCCTGCGGGACGCGGGCTACCGGGAGGACGAGCTCAAGGGGCGCCGGGTCGGCGTGTACGTCGGCTCCCGGTCGGCCAACTACCGGGAGTACCTGCGGCCGTTGCCCCGTGAGGCCATCGTCGGCGTCAACCAGAACTTCATCGCGGCCCACCTCTCCCACCACTTCGACCTGGCGGGCCCCAACCTGGTCGTGGACAGCGCCTGTTCCTCCTCACTGGTCGGCGTGCACCTCGCCTGCCAGAGCCTGGCCCTGGGGGAGTCGGAGCTGGCGCTGGCCGGCGGCGTGGACCTGCTGCTGGACGAGGACATGTACCTGCTGTTGAGCGAGGGCAGGGCGCTGTCGCCGAGCGGGCGGTGCCGTACGTTCGACGAGGGCGCCGACGGGTTCGTCCCCGGCGAGGGCGCCGGGATGGTGCTGCTGAAGCGTCTGGCGGACGCCGAGCGCGACGGGGACCGGGTGCTGGCCGTCATCGAATCCGGCGCGGTCAACAACGACGGCCGCACCATGGGCCACACCACCCCCAGCGTCCGTGCCCAGCGCGCGCTGATCCAGGAGGCGCTGACCCGGGGCGGCATCGACGCCCGCACCGTCGGCTATGTGGAGGCACACGGCACCGGCACCATGATCGGCGACCCGATCGAGCTCCAGGCCCTGACCGCCGCCTTCCGCGAGTACACCCCCGACCGCCAGTTCTGCGCCGTGGGCAGCGTGAAGACGAACATGGGGCACCTCCTGAGCGCGGCGGGCGTGGCCGGGCTGCTCAAGGTCGTACTGAGCCTGCGCCATCAGCAGGTCCCGCCGACGCTGCACTGTGTGCGCCCCAACCCGCGCTTCGGCTTCCCCGAGTCGCCCTTCTACCCCGCCACCGAGCTGCGGGACTTCACCGGCGGTGCCCCGCTGGAGCGGGCCGCGGTCAGCGCGTTCGGCTTCGGCGGCACCAACGCGCATCTGATCCTGCGCCGGGGCGACGACGCCGCAGGGCTGCGCGCCCGCCCCCGGCAGCCGCTGGCTCCGCCGTCCTACCGCCGTACGACGCTGTGGGCGGTCCGGCCGGGCGACCCGGCACCGGTTATCGACCCGGGCCCGGCCACCGTCCCGGCCCCGGCCACCGCCCCGGCCACCGTCCCGGCCACCGTCCCGGCCCCGGACGCCGCCCACGTGCCCACCCTCACCGGCGGCCGGTCGGCGCGCCTGGACCTGACTTTCCTGCCCGCTCGTTGACCGTGGAACCGGGAAGAGACCCTGTGGAACGCCACCAGAGCATTCGCTCACGTCTGACGCTCACGCACACCAACCCCCTCGTGGACGACCACCGGGTGCACGGTGTCCGCACCCTGCCCGGAGTGACGTTCCTGGACGTCGTCTACCGGCTGCTGGACGCCCGGGGCTTCACCCTGGACCGGACCGAACTGCGCGACGTCCTCTTCATCGAACCGGTCGTCACCACCGAGGACTCCGACCGGGAGATCGAGGTCGCACTGGAGTGGGCGTCCGGGCACTACCGGGTGACCGCCCGCAGCCGGAAGGTGTCCGCGGGGCAGGAGCCGGGCCCGGAGTGGACCGCGCACCTGGAGGCGGAGCTGCATCTGGACAGCCCGTTCCCGGACGCGGTGCCGCCGGCCGGCGAGGGTGACGGCGCACCGGCCGAGGACGTCGAGCGGGTCTACGTCCTGGGGCGGGCCGCCGATATCCACCACCGCTCGTTCATGACGTGCCACGGCACCGTCCGCGACCGTGACGGCGGGCTGCTGGCCCGTATCGCGCTCGGCGACGAGGCCCGGGCGAGCCGCGGTGACTTCCTGTTGCACCCGGCGCTGCTGGACGCGTCGACGATGCAGAGCTACGCGCTCGCCTTCTCCGGTGAGGAGACCGATCCACGGCCGCTGATCCCCTTCCACATCGCGGCGTTCCGCGCCGCCGGGTCGCTCGGCGACGCGTGTCTGGTGAATCTGCGGGTGCGGGACGGTGCGGGCCGCGCCGGTGACGTGCTGTACGTCGATATCGACCTGCACGACGAACAGGGGCGGCTGCTGGCCCGGTTCGAGCGGCTGGCGCTCAAGCGCATCCGGTCCAGGGAGCTGATCACCCGGCTGACGGAGGGCGGGGCCGGGCGCCCGGCGGGCCGTCCGGCGGCGCTGCCGGTGGAGGGGCCGGAGCGAGCGGGCCGGGGCGCGCGCCCCACGCCGGAGGCGCCCGCCGCAGCGCCCGCCACGCAGCCCGCCACAGCGCCCGCCACGGCACCGTCCGGGGACGAACGCCGGTCCCTGGTGCTCCGCGAAGTCGCCCGCGCGGTCGGCGAGTTGCGGGGGGACGCGGCGGCCGCCGTCGACCCGCAGACCGGCTTCTACGAGCTGGGGCTGGAGTCCACGCACCTGCTGCGGCTCGTCCGGGCCCTGGAGGAGCGCTGGGGCATCGGCCTCTACCCGACCCTGCTGTTCGAGTACCCCACCGTGGACAGCGTGGCCGACTACCTCCTGGAGCACATCCCGGACGCCGCCTTCGCCGCGGTCGGCGGTGAAGACGCCCGGCACGCCCGGGACGCCGAAGCCACCGCGGACGGGGCGGCCGAGGCGCCCGCGGACAGAGCGGCCGAGGCCGCCGCGCCCGCCGACACGCTCAGCCTGACCGGGATCTGGGAGGCCGCCGACGCCCACCCGGCCGCCACCGGGCACCGCCCGGAGAACCTGCTCCTGCTCGGTACGGACTCCGGCCCGGTCGACTGGCCGCGGCAGCGGGCCGGCGGACCGGCCGTCGTGCTGGCCCGCCCCGGCGGGGCCTACCGGCAGGTGGAACCCGGCGTCTTCGAGCTGCGCCCCGGCTCGTACGACGACGTCCGGCGGCTGCTCGCCGATCTGGCGCAGCAGGGGCGGTTCCCCGACGCGGTGGTGCACACGGCACCGCCGAAGCCGCCGCGGAGCGCGGACGAACTCCCCGCGGCCGTCGAGTACGCCTGCACCACCCTGCTCCTGCTCGGCCGGGCGCTGCTGGAGACCGCGGGCCGGACGGAGCTTCCGGTGCTGTGGCTCTCGGCCGCCGGGGACACCCTGGCGGCGACGGTGCCGGGCGCGCTGGCGGGCCTGGCGAAGACCGTCCGCATCGAACAGCCCCGGCTGCGCCTGAAGGTGGTGGAGCTCGGTGACGGTACCGGGCCCGACCCGGCGGCGCTCGGCGAACTGGTGCTGCGCGAGTGCGCCGCCGACGCCGAGTCATGGGTGCGCTACCAGGGCGGGCGGCGGTACGTACGCCGCTACCGGGAAGCGCAGCTGCCCGGGCTCGACACCGGCCTCGGCACCGGGCTCGACAGGGGGCTCGGCACCGGCCCGGCAACCCCGGCGGAAGCCTCTCCGGCTGCGGCCGGCCGGCCGGTGCTCCGCGACCGCGGCGTCTACCTCGTCAGCGGCGGCAACGGCGGCCTCGGTCTGCTCTTCGCGGATCTGCTGGCCCGCACCGTACGGGCCCGGATGGTGCTCTTCGGCCGCTCGGCCCCCGACGCCGCGACGCGCGAGGCACTGCGCGCCATGGAGGCGCACGGTGCCCAGGTCCACTACGTGCAGGCCGATGTCACCGACCCCGCCGACGTGGCGCGGGTCGTGGACGAGGCCCGCTCCCGCTACGGCGCGGTCAACGGCGTACTGCACACCGCCGGAGTGCTGCGGGACGCGCTGCTGATGCACAAGGACGCCGACGGTATCGGGCAGGTGCTGGCGCCCAAGGTGCGCGGCACGGTGCACCTCGACACCGCGACCCGGGGCGAACCGCTCGACTTCTTCGCGCTGTTCTCGTCCGTGACCGGCGCGGCGGGCAACGCCGGGCAGTCCGACTACGCCGCCGCCAACGCCTTCCTGAACGCCTACGCCGCGCACCGCGCGGCCTCCGGCGCGCCCGGCCGCACGGTCGCGCTGGGCTGGCCGCTGTGGCGCGACGGCGGGATGCGCACCGACGAAGCGACCGAGGCGTACTTCCGCAAGCACGGGCAGACGCCGCTGGCGGCCGCCGCCGGTACCCGGATCTTCCTCGCCGCGCTGCGCCAGGAGGTGCCCGAACTCGTGCTCTTCCACGGCGACCGGGAGCGCGTGCTGCGTTCCCTGGACGGGGCCGACCCCGGCGCGCCCTTCGACCTTCCGCCGGCCACGGAGACGGCGGCGCTCCCGCCCGCGCACGCGGTGCCGTCCCCGGCGCCGGCTCCGGCTCCCGCACCGGCACCGGAGCGGGACATCGCCGTCATCGGCCTGGCCGGCCGCTACCCGATGGCGGGGGACCTGGACGAGCTGTGGGACAACCTCGCGGCGGGCCGCGACGCCGTCACCGAGATCCCGGCCGGCCGGTGGCCGCTGGAGGGGTTCTTCGACGCCGGGCGGAAGACGCCGGGGCGGTCCTACAGCCGCTGGGGCGGCTTCCTGGCCGACGCCGACCGGTTCGACCCGCACTTCTTCCAGATCACCCCGCGTGAGGCGGAGTCCATGGACCCGCAGGAGCGGCTGTTCCTGGAGACGGTCTGGCACACCATGGAGGACGCTGGCTACACCCGGTCCGCGCTGGCCGCCCACCGGGTGGGCGTGTTCGCCGGGGTGATGTTCAACCAGTACCAGATGCTCGGTCTGACGGCTCCGGAGGAGCTGACCGCGCTGCCGACCTCGTTCTCCTCGTCGGTCGCCAACCGGGTCTCGTACTTCTTCGACTTCCACGGACCGAGTCTGGCCCTGGACACCATGTGCTCGTCGTCGCTGACCGCGCTGCACCTGGCCTGCCAGAGCCTGCTCGCCGGCGACTGCGAGGTGGCGTTCGCGGGTGGCGTCAACGTCACGGTGCACCCGTACAAGTACCTCTACCTGAGCCAGGCCGGATTCGTCTCCGGTGACGGGCGGTGCCGCAGCTTCGGCGCCGGCGGGGACGGCTATGTGCCCGGCGAGGGGGTGGGCGCCGTACTGCTGAAGCCGCTGGAGCGGGCGCTGGCCGACGGGGACCGGATCCACGGTGTGATCAAGGGCAGCGCCGTCAACCACGGCGGGCGGTCCGGCGGCTACACCGTGCCCAGCCCCGTCGCCCAGGCCGAGCTGATCCGCGAGGCCCTGGACCGGGCCGGGACCGGTGCGGACACCCTCGCCTACCTGGAGGCGCACGGCACCGGCACCGCGCTGGGCGACCCCATCGAGATGTCGGCCCTGGAGCGGGTGTTCGGCGGCGCGGAGCCGGCCGGCCGGCCCGTACCGATCGGCTCGGTGAAGTCGAACCTGGGTCACCTCGAACCGGCCGCCGGCATCGCCGGTCTCACCAAGGTGCTGCTCCAGATGCGGCACCGGACGCTGGTGCCCTCGCTGCACGCCGAGCAGCTGAACCCCGCGGTCGACTGGGACGCGGCACGGTTCCGGGTGCAGACCGCGCGCGAGCCGTGGCAGCCGCGGCCGGGCCGCGACGGGGCCGCCGTGCCGCTGCGGGCCGGTGTCAGCGCCTTCGGCGCGGGCGGGGCCAACGGCCATGTGATCGTGGAGGAGTTCACCGGGAGCGCACCGTCCGGGGGCGACGTTCCGCCCGGGCCGTACGCCGTGCTGCTGTCCGCCAAGAAGGACGAGAACCTCCGGCAACTGGCCGCGCGCTACCTCGGCTTCCTCTCCGCGCACGGGGCGCGGGAGCCCGGCGGCGCCGGGGTGCAGGGTGAACTGCGGGACCTGGCCGCCGAGTTGTTCGGCCTCGACGGAGCGGTGCTCGACCCGGCGGTGCCGCTGGACGAATGGGGCCTGGACGCGGCGGACCTGCGCCGCTTCGAGCAACAGGCCGCGGAGCGCCTCGGCCTGGAGGGAGCCGGCCCGCGTATCGACCTCGGCTCGACGCTGGAGAGCATCGCCGCCCAGGTGACCTGGGCCGGCACCGGCGGTGCCCCCGCGCTGTCCGATCTCGCGTACACCAGCCAGATCGGGCGGGAGGCGATGGCGGAGCGGCTCGCCCTCGTCGTGTCCGACCTGGACCAGCTGCGCGCCGCACTGGAGGAGTTCACCGAGCGGGGCGAGGCGGGCGGGTGCGGCCATCGCGGCAGCGTCCGGCCCGGAGTGCAGGCGTCCGGCCCGGCGGACGCGCAGGCCGTGCGGGACGCCGTCGCACGCCGTGACACGGACACGCTGGCCCGCCTGTGGGCAGCCGGTGCGACGGTCGAATGGCCGTCGCTGTACGCCGGGTACGCCCCGCGCCGGGTCGCCCTGCCGCTGTACCCGTTCACCCGGCGTCGCTGCTGGATCGACGCCCCGGAGCCGCGCCCGGACCGGCCGCTCGCCGCGTCCGGTACGGTGCAGGACGCGGTGCCGGCCGAGGAGTTCACCTACACCGCCACCTGGCAGCCGCTGCCCGCGCTCCCGTCCGCCGGCCCCGGCGCGTCCGCTGCCCCCGGCACCGGCACGGTGCTGGTGGTCAGCGCCCCGGACGGGCGCGAGCTGGCCGCGGCGCTGGCCGGGCGGCACGCCGGCCGGAAGGTCGTACGGATCGAACTGGGCGGCCGGACCCGGCAGATCGGCCCGGACCGGTGGGAGATCGACGCGGCCGACCCGGAGGCGGCCGCCGCGCCGCTGGACGACCTGGCCGGGCTGCGGACCGTCTACTTCCTGGGCGGACTGCTCGGGTCCACGGACGCCACCGCCCCTGCCGACGCCACCGGCGCGGCGGGGGACGGCTTCGGCGGGCTGCCGGGCCTGGAACGCGCCGAGGAGACCGGCGTGCGGGCGCTGTTCCGCTGCGCCCAGCGGCTCGCCGTACCGCTGGCCGGGGCGCGGGAGCTGACCTGGAAGATCGTCACCAACGGCGTGTGGTCCGTGGCCGGTGAGCCGGCCGGCAACCCGTACGCGGGCGGCCTGTCCGGTATGGCCCGGGTGCTGGAGAGCGAATACCCGGGCTGGAGTGCCGTCGTCATCGACGCCGAGGGCCCGCTGCCCGGGGCCGGCAGCCCGCGCTGGGGGGAGCTCGCCGACCGCATCGTCGCCGAACCCGCCGTCCGGGGTGCCCGGATCGCGCTGCGCGCCGGGGCCCGCCACCGCCAGGCCCTGCGCCCGGTCACCCTGCCGCCCGCCGGCCCGGCCCCGGTCCGCCCCGGTGGCACCTACCTGGTCGTCGGTGGCGCGGGCGGTATCGGCTTCGAGATGGCCCGCTCGCTGGTGCGCGACCACGGTGCCCGGGTGGCCCTGCTCGGCCGCAGCCCGCTCGACGACGCGCGGCGCCGGCGGATGGCCGAGGCCGACCCCGGCGGTGCGCACCTGCTCTACGTACCGGCCGACGCCGGGGACCCGGTGAGCCTGCGGTCCGCCCTGGCGGAGGTCCACCGGCGCTTCGGCCCGGTGCACGGCGCGTTCCACTCC
Organism: Streptomyces sp. NBRC 110611; assembly: GCF_001590865.1. Taxonomy (GTDB): domain Bacteria; phylum Actinomycetota; class Actinomycetes; order Streptomycetales; family Streptomycetaceae; genus Streptomyces. The sequence continues at coordinate 206,044 of NZ_BBUY01000005.1, read as the reverse complement.
GCGCTGTCGAACAGGAGCGGCCTGGTCCGGAACCTGGCCGAGGACGACCTGCGGGCCTGCCTGGCCGCCAAGTCCCGGGTGAGCGTCGCCCTGGTCGAGTCCCTGCGGGACGAGCCGCTGGACTTCCTGGTCCTCTTCTCCTCGGTGCAGTCCTTCCTCGGAGACGCCGGACTGGCCAACTACGCCGCCGGCTCGACCTTCCTCGACGCGTACGCGCACGCCCTCGACGCCCGCCTGCCGTACGCCGTCCGGGCCGTGAACTGGGGATTCTGGGGCACCGTCGGCGCGGTGGCCCATGAGCGGGCCCGCGAACAGCTGCTCCGCCAGGGCTTCCGCTCCATCTCCCCGTGCGAGGGCTGGGACACCGTGCTGCGCCTGCTGGCCGGCACCGTGCCCCAGGTCCTGGCGCTGCCGGCCGAGGCACCGCTGCTGGCCCGGCTGGGGCTGGACGGCGGGCCGGACGGGCACCGGCGCGAGGGCGCACAGCCGTCCACCGATCCGTCCACCGGGCCGTCCACCGGGCCGTCCACCGGGCTTCTCGACGGCGCGGCGCAGCTGGACGGTACGGGGGTTGCCGCCGTGGACCGCTTCCATGGCGTGGAAACGGCGATGGCGCGCACGGCGGCCGGATGGCTGCTGCGCATCCTGGACGAGATGGGTGCCTGGCCGGAGCCCGGCGCGGCCGCCGACGCGGCGACCGTGGGCCGTCGGATCGGCTGCGTCGCGCGTTACGAGCGCCTGCTCGCCACGGTCCTCGACGTCCTGTGCGCGCACGGACAGCTGCGGCCGGCCGGCCGGGCCTATCTGCCCGAGCCGGCCGCGCTGGCCGCCGCCCGGGGCGCCGACCACGCCGCCGAGCTGGCCGGCCTCGCCACCGCACACGAGGACCTGGCCGTGTACGTACGGCTGCTGGCGTTGTGCCTGGGCCACTACCCCGAGCTGCTGCGCGGCGAACTGGCCGCCACCGACCTGCTCTTCCCCAGTTCCGGCATGTCCCTCATGGAGGGCGTCTACAAGGGCAACGCGCTCAGCGACGCCTACAACGGGCTGGTGAACGCCGCCGTCGTCGGCTACGTCAAGGACCGCGTGGCGGCGCTCGCCGAGGGCGAGAAGATCCGGATCCTGGAGGTGGGCGCGGGCACCGGCGGCACGTCGGCGGGCCTGCTGCGGGCCCTGGACCCCTACGGCGCACATCTGGACTACTGCTACACCGACCTGTCCGCGGCCTTCCTCGCGCACGGCAGGCGGGAGTACGGCGCCGACCGCCCCTTCCTGCGCTTCAAGCGGCTGGACGCCGAACGCGGCCTGGCCGGGCAGGGCTTCGAGCCGGGCACGTTCGACCTGGTGGTGGCGGCCAATGTGCTGCACACCACCGAGGACGTGCGGCGCACCCTGGGCAACGTCAAGGGCGCGCTGCGGCCGGGCGGCCGGCTGGTACTGAACGAACTGACCACCGTCACCGTGCAGATGACGCTCACCGTCGGCCTCTTCGACGGCTGGTGGAGCTACGCCGACACCGGGCGCCGGCTGCCCGGTTCGCCGCTGCTGGACGTGGCGGGCTGGCGCGCGGTCATGGCGGAGCTGGGGTACGGCGGCTTCACGGCGCTGCCCGGGCGCGAGGTGACGGAACGCAACTTCCAGCATGTGATCGTGGCGCAGAGCGATGGGGTGACGGTGTCCGAGCCGACCGAGGCGACCGCGCAGACCGCGCAGACCGGGGTGGCCGGGGGCAGGGTGGAGCCGGGGCACGGGACCGTGCCACCCGTTCCCGTTCCCGTTCCCGTTCCCGCTGCCGCTGCCGACCCGGCTCCGGCCCCGGTGGCTCCGGAGCCGCGCGCCCGCTTCGAGCGGGACCTGCTCGACCTGACCTCCGAGGTCTCGGGCATCGACCTCGACGACCTCGACCCCGACCAGGACCTGGGCGACTTCGGCTTCGACTCGATCAGCTACAGCCTGCTGGCCGGGCGGCTCAACGACACCTACGGCTTCGGGATCACCCCGACGCTCTTCTACGAGACCGCCACCCTGCGCGCCCTGACCGACAAGCTGGCGACGGACCACGCCGCGGCACTGAGCGACCGGTACGGGAGCGGAGCGCAGGCGGCACCGGCCGCCACGGTGGCCGCCACGGTGCCGTCCGCGGCGGCTCCGGCCGGCGTGGGCGCGGCCCCGTCCGAAGCGGTCGCCGCCGAGGTCCCGGCCGGACCCGTGGCCAGGGGCGCCGACGAGCCCGTGGCCATCGTCGGGATGGCCGGCCTGCTGCCCGGCAGCGCGAGCCTGGACGCGTTCTGGCGGCACCTGGAGGCGGGCGACGACCTGGTCACGGCCGTACCGGCGGACCGCGACGGGCTGCGGTCGCTCTCCCACCGCGGCGGGTTCATCGACGGCGTGGACCTCTTCGACCCGCTGTTCTTCGGCATCTCGCCGCGCGAGGCCGAGGGCATGGACCCCCAGCAGCGGCTCCTGCTGCAGACGGTCTGGACGGGCCTGGAGGACGCGGGCATCGCACCGGGCGGCCTGGCGGGCAGCGACACCGGACTGTTCATCGGCGTCGGCTCGAACGACTACCAGGAACTCCAGATGGCGGCCGGCGCCGGGATCGACGCCTTCAGCGCCACCGCCAACACCCACTCGATCCTGGTCAACCGGGTCTCCTACCTCCTGGACCTGCACGGCCCGAGCGAGCCGGTGAACACCGCCTGCTCCAGCTCGCTGGTCGCGCTGCACCGCGCCGCCGAGGCGATCCGCAACGGCGACTGCGAGGTGGCCGTCGCGGGCGGGGTGAACCTGCTGCTCTCCCCGCACAACTTCCGGCTCCTGGACCGCACCGGCATGCTCAGCCCGGACGGCCGCTGCAAGACCTTCGACGCCTCCGCCGACGGGTTCGTCCGCGGCGAAGGCCTCGGCGTGGTCGTGCTCACCAGTAGGAAGCGGGCCGCCGAGGCGGGCCACCGGGTGCGCGGCTGGCTGCGCGGCAGCGCCGTCAACCACGGCGGCAAGGCGCGCTCCCTGACCGCGCCCAACCCGGCGAGCCAGGCCCGGATGCTGGTCGCCGCGTACCGCCGGGCCGGGGTCGATCCCGGCACCGTCGGCTACGTGGAGACCCACGGCACCGGGACCTCACTGGGGGACTCGGTCGAGGTCAGCGGTTTGAAGACGGCCTTCGCCGAACTCCGGGACCGGGCCGGGACACCGGACCCGCAGGGCGCGTACTGCGCGCTGGGCGCGGTGAAGACCAACATCGGGCACCTGGAGTCCGCCGCCGGTATCGCCGGGGTGCTCAAGGTCCTGCTCGCCATGGAGCACAGGACGCTGCCGCCCTCCCTCCACATGGCCACGCTCAACCCCTATCTCCAGCTGGCGGACGGCCCGTTCCGCCTGCCGGCCGCGGCCGAGCCCTGGGAGCGTCCGCTGGACGCACAGGGGCGGCAGCTCCCGCGCCGCGCCGGGGTGAGCTCGTTCGGCTACGGCGGGGTCAACGCACACGTCGTCCTGGAGGAGCCCATGACCGGGGACGGCGCACGGACCGCCGGGCCCGGGACGTCCGCCGGGCCGGACCTGCCGGTGCCGGTGTTCGTCCTGTCCGCCCGTACGGAGTCCGCACTGCGCAGGTACGCGGCGGACCTGGAGCGGTACCTCGACGGTGCCCGCGAGACGGACCTGGCGGACCTCGCGTACACCCTCCAGACCGGCCGGGACGCCATGGAGCACCGGCTGGCGGTGGTCGCCGGTACGCGGGAGGAGCTGGCCGGCGCGCTGGCGCGGTTCGCCCGCGGTGCCGAACCCGGCGCCGGCGAGCGGGTGTTCACGGGAACGGCCGGGGGAGCGCGGCGCGGTACGGCGGAGCCGGTGGACGGCACCGGCCCCGAGCGGCTCGCCCGGGGCTGGGTGGCCGGGGACGCGGTGGACTGGCGCGGCCGGTACGCCGGGCGCACTCCGCGCCTGGTGCCGTTGCCCACCTACCCGTTCGAGCCGATGAGCCTGTGGTTCGAGACGCCGGCGGCCGGCCCGGCCCCCGTCGGCGCCGTCGGCACGCCGGACGCCGCCGCTGCCCGCACCGCGCTCGCCGAGCCGGTGGCGGACGAGCGGGTGGCGGATGAGCCGGTGGCGGACCTGATGTACGTGCCGGTCTGGCGGCCCGTGGCGGAACCGTCGCCCGCCCCCGCCCGGCCCGCTGACACCGGCACGGCGTGGCTGGTGCACACCGCACGGACGGCGCCGCTCGCCGACGCGCTGGCCGCCCGGCTCGCCCCGCGGCCGGTCGTCCGGATATCCGCGGACCGCCCCGAGGCGACCGGGAACGCGATGCTGGGCGCCCTGCCGGCCCCTGCCCAGGTGTACTTCCTGGCCGGGATCCGGCAGGCGGCGGACCCGGCGCCGGGCGCGGACCTCGATGCGCTGCGGGAGGCGGAGGAGAGCTGTGTCCTGCCGCTGTTCCGGGTGGTCCGCCACCTGCTCGAACGGCCCGCCGCCAGCCGGGGGCTGGCGCTCACCCTGGTGACCGGCGACACCTGTGCGGTCGCCGGGCACCCGGTGCGCAACCCGTACGCCGCACACCTGTGGGGCTTCGCCAAGTCCCTGCGCCGCGAGTGCGAGTCCTGGCAGGTCGCCACGCTCGACCTGGACGGGGACGAGACCCTGCGGGACGCGCCGTACGCGGCCGGGGTGGTGGCGGCCGCCGGGGCGCTGCCCGGGGCCGAACTCGCCGTCCGCGGCGGCCGGTTCCACCGCCGGGTGCTGGAGCCGATGAGCGCGGCGGCGCCGGACTCCGGGGCACCGCGCGGCGTGGTGCCGCGCGAGGGCGGCGTACACCTGATCATCGGGGGCGCCGGCGACATCGGCGCCGATGTCGCCGCCCACCTCGTCCGGCGGTACCGGGCCCGGGTGGCGCTGGTGGGCCGTGGCCCGCTGGACGCCGCGCGGCAGGCCCGGCTCGGGACGATCGACCCCAGCGGTGAGCGGGTGGCCTACTTCCGGGCGGACGCGGCCGACCGGGAGGCGCTGCGGGCCACGGCGGACGCCGTGGAGCGCCGCTTCGGCCGGATCGACGGCGTCATCCACACCGCGAACACCCTGCGCGACGGAGCGCTGCACGCCCTGGACGAGACCCGCTTCCGGGAGGGCCTGGAGTCCAAGACCCGCACCACGGCGGCGGTGGCCGATGTGTTCGCCGCCCGCGGCCTGGACTATCTGCTGGTCTTCTCCTCGGTGCAGTCCTTCCTCGGCAACCCCGGGCAGAGCGGCTATGCGGCCGCCTGCACCTTCCAGGACGCCTACGCACACAGCCTGGCGGCCCGGCTGCCCTTCCCGGTACGCGTCGTCGACTGGGGTTTCTGGGGCGGTTCGGCGCTGGCCGACCGGTACCGGGACCGGATGCGGGCGATCGGCGTGACACCCATTCCGCCCTCTCGGGGGCTGCGAGCGATGACCGAGGTCCTCGGCCGGGAGGTAGTTCAGGTGGCGGTGGTTTCGGGCAGTGCGGAGTTCGTCACCGGGCTCGGCGCACAGACCGCGCACGGCGCACAGACCACGCACGGTGCGCACACCGCGCACGGCACACGGACCGTCGAGGGCACGGAGCCCGTGGACGGCACACGGACCGCGGACGGCGGGCCGGAGGCGGCCGGGGCGCTGCGCGCCGAGGTCCACGCGCTGGTGTGCGAGGCGGCCAAGGTGAGCGCGCAGGTACTGGCCCCGGACGGGGAGCTGAGCCGGTACGGGTTCGACTCGATCGCCTACACCCGGCTCAGCCACACCTTCAACGAGGTGTTCGGGGTGGACGTGACCCCGGCCTTCTTCTTCGGCATCGCCACGTCGCTGGACCTGGCGGACAAACTGGCCCGCAGCTATCCGGAGGAACTGCGCGCGCACCACGCGCGGCAGGCCGCCCCGGAGCCGGCGCCGGAGCCGGCCCTCGCGGACCGGCCGGCGCCGGAATCCGCCCCCGCGCCGCAGCAGGCCGTGCAGGCCGCCACGCCGGCCCCCGAGCCCGCGCCGTCGCCGGCTCCCGCCCCCTTCGAGGACGCGGTCGCCGTCGTGGGCATGGCGGGGCGGCTGCCGCAGTCGGACGACCTGGACGAGTTCTGGGCGCATCTGACGGCCGGTGACGACCTGGTGACCGAGATCCCCGCCGACCGCTGGGACTGGCGGAGCATCTACGGAGAGCCCGGGAACGGGGAGTTCAAGACGCCCGTCAAGTGGGGCGGCTTCATGCACCGGGTGGACCGGTTCGACCCGTCCTTCTTCGGGATCTCCCCACGGGAGGCGGAGGCCATGGACCCCCAGCACCGCCTGGTGCTGGAGACGGTCTGGAGCTGCATCGAGGACGCCGGTATCCGCCCGTCCGCACTGGCGAGGACGGACACCGGGGTCTTCCTCGGCGCCTGCACCTACGACTACTTCGAGATCCAGCACGCCTTCGGCACCCCGCTGGAGGGCTACAACGCCATCGGCCGGGCGCACGCCATGCTGGCCAACCGGGTCTCGTACCTGCTCGACCTGCGCGGCCCCAGCGAGGCGATCGACACCGCCTGCTCCTCGTCACTGGTGGCGCTGCACCGTGCGGTGGAGTCCGTCCGGAACGGCGACTGCGCACTGGCGATCGCCGGCGGTGTCCAGGTCCTGGCCTCACCGATGCTCTTCGTCGACATGAGCCAGGCCGACATGCTCAGCCCGGACGGCCGGTGCAAGACCTTCGACGCGGACGCCAACGGGATCGTGCGCGGCGAGGGCGTCGGCACGGTGCTGCTCAAGCGGCTGTCGGCGGCCATCGCGGACGGCGATGTGATCCACGGTGTGATCCGCGGCAGCGCCGTCAACCACGGCGGCCGTACCAACTCGCTGACCGCACCGAACCCGGACGCGCAGGCCGACGCGGTGGTCAAGGCGCACCGGCGGGCCGGTATCGACCCGCGCACCGTCACCTACGTCGAGACCCACGGCACCGGCACCGCGCTGGGCGACCCCGTGGAGATCGACGGCCTGAAGGCCGCGTTCCGCCGGCTCTACCAGGACTGGGGGGTGACCGGGCCGGCCGAGGCGCACTGCGCGCTGGGCGCGGTCAAGAGCAACACCGGGCACCTGGAGGCGGCGGCCGGTATCGCCGGTCTGCTCAAGACGCTGCTGGCGATGCGGTACGGAACGCTCCCCGCCAACCTGCACATCCAGAAGCCCAACCCCTACCTCCAGCTGGACGGCAGTCCCTTCCGCGTGCTGCGGGAGAGCCGGGCCTGGGACCGGCAGCGGGGTGCGGACGGCGCCGTGGTGCCCCGCCGGGCCGCGGTCAGCTCCTTCGGACTCGGCGGGGTCAACGCCCACGTCGTGGTGGAGGAGTACCTGCCCGGCGCCGGGGCCGCCGAGGCCCCGGGTGCGGCGTCGGGGCCCGGTGTGTTCGTGCTCTCCGCCAAGACCCCGGACCGGCTGCGGGCCGCCGCCGCCCGGTTCGCCGACTGGCTGGCCGAGCCGCCGGCCCAGGTCACCCTCGACGCGCTCACCCGCACCCTGCAGACCGGCCGTGAGGAGATGGCCGAACGGCTGGCCGTGGTCGCCGCCGACCTCACCGATCTGCGCGGCAGGCTGACCCGCTGGCTGGAGGGGGAGCCGGAGCCCGCAGGCGTGTTCACCGGCACCTCCGAGGCGCGGGACGACGGCACCAGCGTGCTGCTGGACGGTCCGGAGGGCAGCGAGTACCTGCGGATGGTCGTCGCCGGGCGCAAGTGGGAGAAGCTGGCGCACCTGTGGACCCGGGGCGTACGGATCGACTGGGCGTTGCTGTGGGGCGCCGGCGCGCCGCGCCGGGTCGCGCTGCCGACCTACCCGTTCGCCCAGGAGCGGTACTGGGTGCGGCCGGGGGAGCGGTTCGACCGGCAGCAGGTACGGGAGGCCGGGCTGGTGCCGGACGGGGCGCCCGAGCCCGCGCCCGTACCCGTGCCGGAGCCCGCGCCCGTACCGGAGCCGGCCCCCCTGCCGGAGCCCGCCCCGGCCGCCGTCGTGGCCACCGGAGCCGGAGCCGGTGATGCGGCCGGCCGGCTGGCCGCGCGGATCACGACGCTGCTGGCGCAGCACCTCGGTGTGGACGGCGCACGGCTGCGGCCCGACCGCAGCCTGGTGGAGTACGGCGTCGACTCGCTCGGCCTGCGCCGGCTCGGGCGGGCGCTCAGCGCCCAGTTCGGGATCCGTATCCCGGCGAAGTTCTTCTCCACCAGCGGGTCGGTCGACGGCATCGTGCGCAAACTCATGGAGACCTTCCCGGCGGAGCTGGCCGCCGCCCCGGAGCGCTCCGCGACGCCCCCCACACACACCACACCCGCCGGGCCCACCGCGGCCGCCCCGCCCGCCGGGCCCCCCGCCGACGGCGACGGTATCCAGACGCTGCTGCGCGGACTGCGTTCCGGGCAGCTCAGCGTGGGCGAGGCGCTCCAGGAACTGACGAAGGAGTCGGGCCGATGAACGCCATCCTGAAGGAGCTCCTGGAGGCGGTCGCGGACCAGCGCATCACCGAGGAGCAGGCGCTGCCGCTGCTGCGCGGACTCGCCGAGGGCGGGGACGACGGAGCGGGAGCGGGGGAAGACGACGGAGCGGGAGCAGGGGAAGCGGAAGGCCTCCCGGCCGGGGCGAGTTACCCGCTCAGCCGCGGCCAGGCCGCCCTCTGGGCGATCCACCAGAGCGCGCCCACCAGCGCCGCGTACAACCTGCCCATGGCGCTGCGGATGCGCCCGGACGCCGACCCGGGCCTCCTCGAACGCGCGGTACGCACGGTGATCGAGCGCAACCCCGGCCTGCGGATCAATGTGAAGCCGGGCCCCGACGGCGCCGACGGCCCCGTCCAGGTGGTGGCCGAACGAGGCCTGGACATGGTCGAGATGGACCTCGGCCACCTCACCGAGCAGGAGCTGCTGGAGCGGATCCGGGAACTGGTCCGGGTGCCGTTCGACCTGGAGCGCGATCCGCTGTACCGGGTCTACTTCCTGCGCGGCCCCGGGGCCGGCCCGCTGTTGCTGCTGGTCTTCCACCACCTGATCACCGACGGCGTCTCCAGCCACCTGATGCTGCGCGACATCGTCGCCGGCTACGACAGCCTGACCCGCTCGGATGCCCCGGCTCCGGTGGAACCGGGCACCCCGTACCACGCGTTCGTGCGCTGGCAGCGGGAGATGCTCGACGGCCCGGAGGCCGAGGAGCACCGCGCGTACTGGCGGCGCACCCTGTCCGGGGCCTCCACGGCCGCGGTGCTCGACCGGCTGGCCGACCGCCGCCGCGCCGGTGAGCGGACCTTCACCGGGCGCAGTGTCCAGCTGGAGCTGGACGCCGCGTCGTGGAGCGCCGTACGGGCCACCGCGCGGGACCACGGGCTCACCCCGTTCAGCGTGGTGTACGCCGCCTTCGTGGGCCTGCTGCACCGCCACACCGGCCTGGAGGACTTCTCCGTCCTGGTGCCCACCGACGGGCGGGCCGCCCAGGAGTTCGACCGGACGCTCGGCTATCTGATCAACCCGGTGGTGCTGCGGACCGCCTGCTCGTCACGGACGACCGCAGGTGAGCTGTTCACCGCGGTCCACGACGGCCTGCTGGAGGCGGAGGACCACAGCGCCTACCCGTTCGCCTCGGTAGTGGACGACCTGCGGCGCGGCGGCGACCCCGGGGCCGGTTTCGACATCGGCTTCTACCTCCAGCAGGGCGTCGGCCGGGACCTGGACATGGCGGCCGGGCAGACCCTCTTCGAGGACGCCCTGGCCATCACCCAGGAAGGCGAGTCGGACCTGGTCGTGGAGGTCGTGGTGCGCGGCGACCACGCCCTGGTCTACTTCAAGTACGACCCCGCGCTGTTCGACCGCGCCACCGTCGAGCGGCTGGCCGAGCACTACCGCGCGCTGCTGCTCGCCATGGCCGCGGACCCGGCGCTCGAACTGGGCGCCGTCGAGCTGTCGAGCCCCCGTGAACGGGCACTGGTGCGCCGGGCCAACGCCACCGACGCCGGGCTGCCGTGCCACCGCACCGCGGCCGGGCTGATCCTGGACCAGGCCGCCCGGACGCCCGGCAACACCGCGCTCGTCGACGCCGGCACGTCCCTGACGTATGCCGAACTCGCCCACCGTGTGGAGGTGCTGGCGGGCCGGCTGCGGCAGGACGGGGTCGGCCCCGGCGCGCTCGTCGGGGTGCTGGCCGGCCGGCGGGCCGAACTGGTGATCGCGCTGCTCGCGGTGCACCGCGCGGGCGCCGCCTATGTGCCCCTGGACCCCGAGTTCCCCGCCGAACGGCTGGAGTTCATCGTCGCCGACGCCGGGATCTCGACGGTGGTCACGGACCGGGCCTCGGCCGGGCGGCTGCCCGCCGACGGCCTCGCCCGCATCGTCCTGGACGACGTCGACTGGGCGGCGTCCCCCGGACCGCTGCCGCCCGCACCGCACCGGCCGGCCGGCACCTTCCACGACGCCACCGCCTACGTGCTCTACACCTCGGGCTCCACCGGGCGTCCCAAGGGCGTGGAGATCAGCCACGGCAGCCTGGTCAACTTCCTCGCCGCGATGGGCGGGACGCCGGGCTGCGCCGAAGATGACCGGCTGCTCGCGGTCACCACCGTCAGTTTCGACATCGCCGCCCTGGAGCTGCTGCTGCCGCTGACCCGTGGCGCGACCGTGGAGATCGCGGCGGCCGAGGTGGCCCGGGACGGCCTGGCCCTCAAGGACCGCCTGGACGGCACGACGGGCGGGGCCGCGCCCACCATCGTCCAGGCCACCCCCGCCACCTGGCAGATGCTGCTCTCGGCGGGCTGGTCCGGACGCCTGGCCGGGAAGATCCTGTGCGGCGGCGAGGCGCTCACCCCCGGCCTGGCCGAGAAGCTGCTCAACCGGGCCGACGAGGTCTGGAACATGTACGGGCCGACCGAGACGACCATCTGGTCCTCGGTCGGCCAGGTGCGCCGCCACCGCCGGATCGGCGTCGGCACGCCCATCGCCAACACCCGCTTCCACCTGCTGGACGAGCACCGGCGGCCGGTGCCGTTCGGCGCCACCGGAGAGCTGTACATCGCCGGGCACGGTGTGGCCCTCGGCTACCGCGGACGGCCGGAGCTGACCGAGGAGAAGTTCCCCGACGGCGCGTTCCTCGGCGAGTCCGGACGGGTCTTCCGCACCGGGGACGCGGCCCGCTACCTGCCCGACGGGAGTCTGGAGCTGCTGGGCCGGCTGGACCGGCAGGTCAAGCTGCGCGGTTACCGCATCGAGCTGGGGGAGATCGAGGCCGCGGCGCGCCGCAGCGACCTGGTCGAGGAGGCCCGGGTACTGCTGCGGGAGGACGTGGCCGGACACCAGGCGCTGGTGGCGTTCGTCCGGACGGCCCGGGCCGGCGGCCCCGCCGGGGACTTCGCGGACCGGCTCCGCGCCGAGCTGGCCGAGTGGCTGCCGGGCTATATGGTTCCGGCCCGTACGGTCCCCCTGCGGGCCTTCCCGCAGACGCCCAACGCCAAGATCGACACCGGGCCGCTCCAGCGCCTCCCGGTCGAGGAGATCGTCCGGCGCTACGGATACCCGGACGCGGCGGCGGACGGACCGGAAGCACCGGAAGTACCAGAAGTACCGGACGGGGACGGGGCGGCCGCGGCGGACGCCGCACCCGACCCCGTGGCCGGGCTGCGCGAGGAGCTGCGCCGCTGGGTCGCCGAGATCGCCGGGGTGCCGCCGGAGGTCCTCGCGGCCGACCGGCCGATCGGCGACTACGGCTTCGACTCCATCCGCTTCACCCGGCTCAGCGCCGTCCTGCGCGACCGGCTGGACATCACCGTCCCGCCGACCGCCTTCTACGGGCACCCCACCCTCGACGCGCTCGCCGCCCACCTGCTGGGGAAGTACCCGGCGCAGCTGTCCGGGCGGTACCGCCCGGAGCCGGCGGCGCGGCGCACCGCCGCCGCGTCCGCGCCGGCCGCCGCGTCCGCGGCCGCCCCGGCGCGCGCCGCCGCCCGCTCCCCGCGGGACACCGGCTACCCGCCGGTGGCGGTGGTGGGCATCGGCGCCCGGCTGCCGGAGTCGGACACCCTGGAGGAGTTCTGGTCGCACCTGGTCCAGGGCCGGGATCTGATCCGCCCCTATCCGCTGGAACGCGGCTTCTCCCGCAGCCTGTTCGGCCGCTACGAGGGCGGCGACCCGGCGGCCTTCCCGGGCTCCTTCGTCCGGGACGTGGCGGACTTCGACGCCCAGCAGTTCCGCATCTCCCCCCGCGAAGCCGCCCAGATGGACCCGCAGCACCGGCTGCTCCTGCACACCGCACGGCAGGCGATGGAGGACGCGGGCTGGGCGCCGCAGGCCCTCTCCGGGACCCGGACCGGCGTCTTCGTGGGCATCAGCGGCGCGGACTACTTCAGCCTGCTGGGCCACGAGCGGGAGAGCGACGACCACTTCCACGTCGGCAATGTCGCCTCGGTCGCCGCCAACCGCATCTCGCACCTGTTCAACCTGCACGGCCAGAGCACCATTTACGACACCGCCTGCTCCAGCTCGCTGGTCGCCGTCCACCGGGCCGTCCGCGCCCTTCAGCTGGGCGACTGCGACGCGGCGCTGGCCGGCGGTGCCAACCTGCTGCTGTCGCCCTACGGCTGGCGCGCGCTGCGCCGGGCCGGGATGCTCAGCCCCGACGGCCGGTGCAAGACCTTCGACCGGCGGGCCGACGGATACGGGCGCGGCGAGGGTGTCGTCCTGCTGATGCTCAAGCGTCTGGACCGGGCGCGGGCGGACGGCGACCCGGTCCACGGGGTGATCATCGGCTCCGCCGAGAACCACGGCGGCCGTACGCACTCGCTCACCGTGCCCAACCCCCGGGCCCAGACCGATGTGGTGGTGCGCGCCTACGAAGCGGCGGACATCCCGCCGGCGTCCGTGGGCTACATCGAGGCGCACGGCACCGGCACCGAACTCGGCGATCCCATCGAGGTCGACGGCCTCAAGGACGCCTTCGGCAGGCTCCTGGACCGCTGGGGGCCGGCCACCGACGGGGCCGGCGTCGCGCTCGGCTCGGTGAAGACCAACATCGGCCACCTGGAGGCGTCGGCGGGGGTGGCGGGCCTGGTCAAGGTGCTGCTGGCGATGAAACACCGGACCCTGCCCGGCCTGGTCCACCTGACCGAGCCCAACCCGATGCTCGACTTCGTCGGCAGTCCCTTCCACCTTCAGACGCGTACCGCCGGCTGGGAGCCGCGGCGCGACGCGGACGGGACCGCGTGGCCGAGGCGGGCGGGCGTGAGCTCGTTCGGCATGGGCGGCAGCAATGTGCACGTAGTGCTCGAAGAGGCAGCAGAGGAACAGTAGATGGTGCAGAAGAAGACGACCTCTTCGCAGCGGCACGTCGTGGTGCTGTCGGCGTCCGGACCCGGACAGCTGGAACAGTACGCCGCGCGCCTGAAGCGGTGGATCGACGATCACCTGGCGGAGGACCGGCCGCAGCGTGCCGCCACCACGCTGGAGCGGCTTGCCCACACCCTCCAGGTCGGCCGGGAGCCGATGCGTGAGCGGCTCGCGCTGGCGGTGTCCTCCCTGGCGGAACTGGCCGACGGGCTGGGCCGGTTCGTGGCCGGACCGGACGGCGGCGGCCACGGCCTGGTGCGCGGCACGGTCACCACGGACGGCACGCCCGGTGCGGCGGTGCCCGCCGGCACCGGGCCGGACGAGGTGGCCCGGCTCTGGGCGAGCGGCGCCGCGGTGGACTGGAACGCGCTGCGCGGGGACGCGCCCCGCCCGGCGCGGCTGTCGCTGCCCACCCCGCCGTACCACTCCCGCCCGTACTGGATCGAGGAGCCGGCGGCCGGCCCGGCCGCGGCACCCGCGCACCCGCTGGCCGGCACCCCGGCCGACGCGGAGGGCCTGATCTTCACCCGCACGCTCACCGGTGACGAGTTCTTCCTGCGCGACCACGCCTTCGGCGAGAGGAAGGTGCTGCCCGCCGTGGCGGCCCTGGAGTTCGCGGCGGCCACCGCGGCGGGCACCGGGCGCGGAGCGGTGCGCACCGTCCGCGACGTGATGTGGACCCGCCCGGTCATCGTCACCGACGGCCACCCGCAGACCGTGCGGCTGCAGCTGACGCCCGAGGCGGACGGGGTGGCCTACGAGGTCTGGCGCGGTACGCCGCAGGAGACCGGCGAGCTGTCCTCGGCGGGCCGGATCGGCTTCGGCGCGCCCGCCGAGGACCCGTCGGCCGGGCCCGGACCGGTCACGCTCGACCTGGACGCGGTCCGGGCCCGCTGCCCGCACACCGTCACCGGCGCGGAGTGCTACGCCCTCTTCGACCGGCTCGGCGGCGGATACGGTCCCAGCTTCCGCCCGATCACCTCCCTGCGGCACGGCGACGGCGAGGTCCTCGCCCGGATCGCGGTTCCGGCGGAGACCGGCCACCCGCACGGCCTGTTCACCCTGCACCCCTCCCTGCTGGACGGCATGCTCCAGGCCGCCCTGTGGACCGAGGCCGACCCCGCCGCCGTCGAGGAGCGCCGGCTCCCCTTCTCGCTGGGCTCCCTGGAGGTGCTGCGCCCGCTGCCGGAGCGCGGCCTGGTGCACGCCGTGCCCGCCCCGGACGGCAACGGCCACCACCTGACGCTGGCCGATGACGACGGCCGCGTCGTCCTGCGCATCGAGAACCTGGTGACCCGCGCGGTCGGCGGTGGGCACGCGCTGCGCCCCGGCACCGCACCCGAGGACGACCGCACCCTGGCCTTCGAGGAGGTGTGGCGGCCCGCCGCGGCGGGCGAGCGCCCCGTGGGCGGCGAGGTGCTGCTGTTCAGCGCGGACCCGGCACTGGCCGGACTGCTGCCGGACGGCGGCGTCGCGACGTACGCACCCGGGGACCACCGCACCGAGGCCGACTTCGACGCCCTCTTCGCCGGCCTCGCCCGGCAGGGCCGCACCCCCGCCGTCCTCGTGTGGGACGGCGTCGCCACCCCGGACCGGGACGGGCCGGCCGACCGGCCGGCCCGGCGCCTGGCCGCGCTCTTCCGCGCCTGGTCGCATGCCCGCTTCGACGCTCCGGTACGGCTGCTGTACCTGTACGAGGCGACCGGCGGCGCCGATGACGCGCTCAGCGCCGCACTGGACGGCCTGGCCCGGACGATCGCCAACGAGCAGCCGGACTTCCTGACCTCCGTGATCGCCGTGGCGCCCGGATCCACCGAGGACCGCGCCCGCGTCCTGGCCGCCGAACTGGGCGCCGCACAGCATGACTTCGCGGTCCGCCACCACGCCGGCGAGCGGCAGGTACGGCGCTGGGAGCCGGTCACCGGCTTCCCCGCCGCACTGGGCTCCGGCCTGCCGCTGCGGGACGGCGGCAACTACCTGGTCACCGGCGGCCTCGGCGGCCTGGGGCGGATCGTGGTGCGGCATCTGGCCGCCGCCTCCCGGGCCCGTTTCGTCCTCACCGGCCGTACCCCCCACGGCCCGGACGTCGAGCGGGAGCTCGCGGCGCTGCGCGCCGACGGCATCGACGCCGTCTACCGCCCGGCGGACCTGGGCGCGGCGGGCGGTGCGGCGGCCCTGGTCGAGTCGGTCCGCGGCGAATTCGGCGCCCTGCACGGCGTACTGCACCTCGCGGGCACGACCCGGGACGGGTACCTGCTGGCCAAGGACGACCAGGAGCTGTCCGGGGTGCTGGCCCCCAAGGTGCGCGGCACCCTCGAACTGGACCGGGCCACCGCCGGCCAGCCGCTGGACTTCTTCGTCCTGTTCTCCTCCATGTCGGGCGCCGCGGGCTCCCCCGGCCAGGCCGACTACGCCTACGCCAACCGCTTCCTGGACGCCTTCGCCTCCTGGCGCGAGGACCGGCGCCGGGAGGGCCGGCGGGCCGGCCGCACCCGGTCGCTGCTGTGGTCGCTGTGGGAGGACGGCGGCATCCGCATGGACATGGACGCGGCGGCACAGGACCGGATGGTCGACGAGGTGGGGCTGCGGGCGTTCACCACCGCCGACGGGCTGGCCGCCCTCGACGCCGCAGCCGGGCACGACGGTGACCACCTGCTGCTGGTCCGGGGCCGCCCGGCGAAGGTGCGGGAGCTGCTGGAGACGGCGGGGCGGCGGGCGCTGCCCCGGGCCGCGGCGGCCGCGCCCGGAAACGCTCCGGAGGCCGTGCCCGGATCCGCTCCGGCGGCCGGAGCCGGCATCCAGGAGCGCGCCGAGGACCACCTCAGGGAGCTGCTGGCCGGAGTCTTCGGCATGCCCGCCGAGGACATCGAGACCGATACCGCCTTCCAGGCGTACGGCATCGACTCGATCCTCATCATGGATCTGAACCGGGTGCTGGAGCAGCACTTCGGACCGCTGCCCAAGACCCTGTTCTTCGAGTACCAGGAACTGCGGTCGCTGGCCGGGTACTTCGTCGAGCGGCACGCGGCGAAGCTGGACGAACTGGCGCCGGCCGCGGCCCCGGTGCCGGAGGCCGCCGTCCCGGCGCCGACCGCGCCGGCGCCGACCGTCCCGGCCGTACGGGAGCGGCCCGCGCCGGCCCCCGCGCCCACGGCCGCCCCGGCCCCCGCCGCCACCTCTGGTTCCGGCTCCGCCGCCGACGAGCCCATCGCCATCATCGGCGTCAGCGCCCGCTTCGCCGAGTCCGACGACCTCGACGGCTTCTGGGAGCATCTGCGCGCCGGCCGGAACCTGATCACCGAGATTCCCGGCGACCGCTGGGACTGGCGGGACTACGACACCGCCACCGAGGCCGACCGGGCGGCCGAGTACAGCCGCTGGGGCAGCTTCATCGACGGCATCGACACCTTCGACCCGTTGTTCTTCGGCATTTCGCCGCGCGAGGCGGAGATCCTCGACCCGCAGGAGCGGCTGTTCCTGCAGACGGCCTGGCACACCCTGGAGGACGCCGGCTACACCCGGGCCGGGCTGCGGGCCGGCCGCACCGGCGTCTACGTCGGCGCGATGTACACCCTCTACCAGCTGTACGAGGCCGACAACGGCCGGATCGCCGCCTCCTCCTACGCCGCCATCGCCAACCGCGTCTCCTACACCATGGGCTTCGGCGGCCCGAGCCTGGCCGTGGACACCATGTGCTCCTCGGCGCTCAGCGCGATCCACCTCGCCATCCGCGACCTGCGCTCCGGCGAGGCGGACGTGGCGCTGGCCGGCGGGGTGAACCTGCACGTCCACCCGTACAAGTACCGCTTCCTGGGCCAGGGGCAGTTCACCTCCAGCGACGGCCTGTGCCGCAGCTTCGGCGAGGGCGGCGACGGCTACGTGCCCGGCGAGGGCGTGGGCGCCGTCCTGCTCAAACCGCTCGGCGCGGCGCTGCGCGACGGTGACCACATCTACGCGACCATCCTGGCCAGCAGCGTCAACCACGGCGGCCGCACCAACGGCTTCACCGTCCCCAGCCCGATCGCCCAGGGCGACCTGATCGGCGGTGCCCTGACGTCGGCGGGCGTCGACCCGCGCACCATCTCCTACGTGGAGGCGCACGGCACCGGCACCTCGCTCGGCGACCCGGTCGAGATCCGCGGCCTGACCCGCGCCTTCGAGTCCGCGGGGCTGGCGCCGCAGAGCCTGCCGATCGGCTCGGTGAAGTCCAACATCGGCCACCTGGAGTCGGCCGCCGGTATGGCGGCGCTGTGCAAGGTGCTGCTCCAGATGCGGCACCGGACGCTGGTGCCCTCGCTGCACTCCGAGACGCTCAACTCGAATATCGACTGGGCGGATTCGCCGTTCGTCGTGCAGCGCGAGCCGGCGCCGTGGCACTCGCCGGACGGCGCGCCGCTGCGGGCCGGCATCAGCTCCTTCGGCGCGGGCGGCGCCAACGCGCACCTGGTGGTCGAGGAGCACCGGCCGGCCGGTGCGGCCACCGGGGCCGGCCGGGGCCCGGTCTCCGGTGCGGAAGGCCCGTTCGTCTTCCCGTTCTCGGCGAAGACCCCCGAGCGGCTGCGGGAACTGGCCCGCCGCTTCGCGCGGTTCCTCTCCCGCAACCCGGAGACCGGCCCCGCGGCCCTCGCCCGCACCCTTCAGGACGGCCGGGAGGCCCTGGACGACCGGCTCGCGGTCGTCGCCGGCACCGTGTCCGAACTGGCCTGCGCGCTGGGCGCGTTCGCCGAGGACGGGACGGTGCCCGACGGGGCGTTTCTGGGGAGCGTGCGCGGTGCGTCGCGCGACCGCGGCACCCGGGTCACCCCGGACGAGGTCCGGGCGGCCGTCGAGCGGCGCGACCCGGTCGCCGTCGCCGGGCTGTGGGTACGCGGCGGCGCCCCCGAATGGCGGCTGCTGCGCGCCGCGACCCCGGACCGCATCCCGCTGCCGGGCTACCCCTTCGAGCGGATGCGCTGCTGGATCACCGACGGCGATGCCCCGGCCCACCGCCGTACCGGCGGCCCGGGCGGGGGCAGTGGCTCCGACGGCCCGGACGGCACCGGCCCCGGCGGCCCGGCGGCGGGCGGCTTTGGCCATCCGCTGCTCGACCGGGTCGACCCCGCGCGCTCCCTGGACGGCGCGCTCGCCTTCACCACGTCCTTCGGCCCCGGGCACACCCTCATCCGGGACCACCAGGTGGGCGGCGTCCACCTGCTGCCCGGCGTCGCCGTCCTGGAGATGGCCCGCGCCGCCGCCCGGGAGGCGGGCCTGGGCGAGCCCTGCGCACTGCGCCGGGTGCGCTGGCTGCGCCCGCTGACGGTGACCGGGCAGCCGCGCGAGGCCTGGCTGTCGCTGCGCCGCACCGAGCGCGGCCTCGCGTTCGAACTGACCGCCGGGGAGGGCACGGAGACCGCCGTCCTGTCCCAGGGCACGGTGGAACCGCTGCCGGCGGCCGGCCCCGCGGAGCCGGCCGGCCGGGACGGGATCGAGCAGATCCGCACCCGTTGCGCCCAGCAGTACCAAGGCGCCTGGCTGTACGAGGAGTTCGAGGCGGCCGGGCTCGGCTACGGCCCCGCGCTGCGCGCGGTGGAGTGGATCGCGGCCGGCGACGGCGAGGCGCTCACCCGTCTCACCGCCGTCGAGGCCACCGGCCCCGCGCTTGAGGACTGCCTGCTGCACCCGGCGCTGCTGGACGGCGCGCTGCACACCTTCGCCGTGCTCCGCGACCGCGCGGCCGGCCCGGCGATGGTGCCGTACGCGGTCGAGTCCGTGGAGGTCCGGCACCCCCTGGGCCGGCAGGCCTACGCCCACGTACGGGCCCGCGGCACCGACCGCTACGACATCGACCTCCTCGACGACGCGGGCCGGGTCTGCGTACAGCTGCGTGACCTCGCACTGCGGCCCGCGCCCGGCGCGGCCGCGGAGGCCCCGGCCACCGCGGTCACCGCGAACGCCGCAGCCACCGCGGACACCGTGAACACCGCGGACACCCGGGCCCCGGCCACCGGCGGCACCGGCACCGCCGCGCTGGACGGGCTGCTCTTCGCGCCGCGCTGGACCGCCGTGGCGGCCGCCGCGGCCGAGGCGGCCCCGGCGGACCCGGCCCGCTCCCGCCCGGCCGGCGAGACCTGGATCGTGCACGACGAGGGCAGCGAACAGCTGGCCGCGGAGCTCGCCGCCGAGGTGGGCGGCCGGCCGGTCGTGGTGGCCGCGGCGGACGCCGGGTCGACGGCGTCGGCTGCGGCGCTGCCCGGCACGGTGTACTTCCTCTCCGGGTCCGCGCGGCCCGGCGAGCGCCACCACGACGCCGGAGCCCTGGAGGACAGCCAGGAGCGCGGTGTGCTGGCCCTCTTCCGCCTGGTCAAGTCGCTGCTCGCGCGCGGTGCTTCGGCACATGCGGTGCGGCTGGCCGTGGTGACCGAGGACGTCTGCGGGGTGCTGGGCGAGCCGGTGGGCAACCCGTTCGCGGGCAGCCTGCACGGCCTGGCCCTGTCGCTGGCCCAGGAGTACCCGCGCTGGGAGGTGTCCGTACTGGACCGCGCGAGCGGCGACGCGGTGCGTACCACGGCCGCCGCGCTGACCCGTCTGGTGGCCGCCGGCACCGCGGCCGGGGCCGGCGGTCCGCTGGCGCTGCGCGCGGGTGCGGTGCACCGC
Organism: Streptomyces sp. NBRC 110611; assembly: GCF_001590865.1. Classification (GTDB taxonomy): domain Bacteria; phylum Actinomycetota; class Actinomycetes; order Streptomycetales; family Streptomycetaceae; genus Streptomyces. The sequence continues at coordinate 186,080 of NZ_BBUY01000005.1, read as the reverse complement.
AGGAAGCTCGTCCCGGTGGCACCGGCTCCGGCCGGTACGGACCGGATCCGCCGCGAGGGGGTCTACCTGATCCTGGGCGGGGCCGGCGGCATCGGCCTGGAGGTCACCGCGTGGCTGGTGCGGGAGTACGGGGCGCGGGTCGTCCTGGTGGGCCGCAGCGCCCTGGACGAGCGGCGCCGGGCGCGCCTGGCGGCGATCGACCCGGACGGCCGGCTGGTGCGCTACGAGCGTGCCGACGCCGGTGACCCCGGTGAACTGGAGCGCGTGGTGCGCCGCTGCACGCAGGAGCACGGTGTGCTGCACGGCGTCTTCCACTCCACGATCGTGCTGCGCGACCAGAGCCTGGCCAACATGGACGAGGCCACGTTCCGGGCGGCGCTGGAGGCCAAGACCAGGACCAGTGTGGCCCTGCTGGCCGCGGTGCGTCCGGTGCGCCCGGACTTCGTGATGTTCTTCTCCTCGGCCGTGGCGCTGTCGGGCAGCGCGGGGCAGAGCAACTACGCGGCGGGCAGCGCCTTCGAGGACGCCTTCGCGCACTTCCTGGAGGACCGCCTGGACGCCGCCGTGCGGGTCGTCAACTGGGGTTTCTGGGGCACCGTCGGGATCGTGGCCGAGGACCGCTACCGGGAGCGGCTGGCCCGCAACGGCATCTTCTCGATCGAGCCGGCCGAAGGCATGGCGGCGGTGGCGCACGTCCTGGGACACCCGGAGCCCCAGGTCGTGGTCACCAAGGCCACCCGCCAGGTGCTGGAGAGCGCCGGTGTGGACTTCTCCGCGGCCGCGGCCGGCACACACCCAGGACAGGAAGGGCAGGTGACCGGAGCGATGCCGGTACCGGGGAGCGGGCCTGCGGCATGGGGCATCGTCGAGGCGCTGGCCGCCGAGCCGGCCGCGGACCTGCTGCTGCCCGCCGCCGACAGCGACCGCCTGGACCGGATCATGCTGGACTGGCTGTGGCGGCTCTTCCGGGAGCAGGGGGTGTTCCTGGACGATGCCGAGCGCTGGACCGAGGACGCGCTGGCCGGCGGGCTGGGCGTACGGGACACCCAGCGCCGGCTCTTCGCCGAGCTGCTGCGGGTGCTGGCCGTGGCCGGGCATCTGCGCCGGGAGTCCGACGGCACCGTGGTCCCGGCCGGCCCGCGGGTGGCCGAGGACCCCGAGCGGGACCTGATCGCGCTGTGCGAGCGGACCACGGCGCTCAACCGCTTCGACCGGCTGCTGCGGCCCTGTATGCACAGCCTGTTCCCGGTGCTGCGCGGGGAGGTGCGGGCCACCGACGTGATGTTCCCCGGCGGCTCCACCGCGCTCGTCGAAGGCGCCTACAAGGGCAGCCCGGTCGTGGACCGCGCCAACGAGCTGGTCGCCTCGGCCGTCGGCCGCTTCCTGGACCGGCGGCACCGGGACGGCGGCACCGGCCGGCCGCTGGCCGTCCTGGAGGTGGGGGCCGGTACCGGCGGTACCACCGGCAGCGTGCTGCCCGCCATCGCCGCGGCCGGTGTACCGGTGCGCTACGTCTACACCGACCTGTCCAAGGCGTTCCTCCAGCACGGGCGGCAGCGGTTCGCCGAGCAGTACCCGTTCATGGAGTTCGCCACCCTCGACGCGAGCCGCGACCCCGCGGCCCAGGGCTTCGAGCCGGCCGGCTTCGACGTGGTGGTCGCGGCCAACGTCCTGCACGCCACGGACGACCTGCTCACCACCCTCGGCAACGTCAGGTCCCTGCTGGCGCCGGGCGGCTGGCTCGTCCTGAACGAGGCCAGCCAGAACGTCATCACCGCGACCCTCACCTTCGGCCTGCTCGACGGCTGGTGGCTCAACACCGACGCGCACCTGCGGCTGCCCGGCTCACCGCTGCTGTCCGGCGCCGGCTGGGAGCGGGTGCTGGGGATGGCCGGCTTCGCGCGGAGCCGGGCGCTGCCGGCCGATGTCGGCAGCACCCAGTGCGTGATCGTCGCGGACCGCGGTACCGGGACGGACTCCGCGGACGCCCCGGCCTCCCCGGCCGCCGTGGTCTCTCCGGCCGCCGCGGTCTCCCCGGCCTCCGCACCCGCGCCGCGGCGGACCGCGGACGCACCGGCGACCGCCACCGCGCCGGCGGACGGTGAGGCGCTGCGGACCGCCGTCGAGGGGTACGTCAAGCGGGCCTTCCGCGAGGTGCTCCAGGTGCCCGAGGACCGGCTCTTCCCCGACGAGACGTTCGAGAACTTCGGCATCGACTCGCTCACCACGCCGCGGATCGTCGACGAGCTGACCCCCGTGGCCGGCTCGTTGCCGGCGACGCTGCTGTTCGAGTACCCGACCATCGGGCAGCTCGTCGACCACCTCGTCGCCGAGCACGCCGAGGCGCTGCGTGCCGCCCTGCTCCCGGAGCAGGACCGCGGCCCGGAGCAGGACCGCGGCCGGGACCAGGAGGGCGCCCGGTCCCGTACCATCGCCGTGGCGCGCGCGTCCGCGCCCGCCCGCCGGCCCGGGGACTGGCAGAAGATCGCCATCATCGGAGTGGCCGGCCGCTACCCGATGGCCCGCGGCCTGGAGGAGTTCTGGGACAACCTGCGCACCGGCCGTGAGGCCGTGCGCGAGGTGCCCGCCGAGCGCTGGGACTGGCGTGACCACCCCGAGGTGAACGGCGCGCCGGTCAGCCGCTGGGGCGGATTCGTGGACGGCGTCGACGAGTTCGACCCCCGGTTCTTCCAGATGTCCCGCAACGAGGCGGAGCTGACCGATCCGCAGGAGCGGCTGTTCCTGCAGACCGCGTGGGAGGCCCTGGAGGACGCCGGCTACCCGCGCGGGCGGCTGCACGGCGCCCGGGTCGGGGTGTACGTGGGCGTCATGTACGGCCAGTACCAGCTCTACGAGACGGCCGACGGGCTGGCCGGCAGCATGGGGTACTCCTCCATCGCCAACCGTGTCTCCTACCTCTTCGACTTCCAGGGCCCCAGCCTGGCCGTCGACACCATGTGCTCCTCCTCGCTCAGCTCGCTCCACCTCGCCTGCGAGGCGCTGCTCCTCGGCGACGCGGAGTACGCGCTGGCCGGCGGGGTCAACCTCGCCGTGCACCCGCGCAAGTACGGCCAGCTCGCGGTGGGCGGGTTCACCTCCAGCGACGGCCGCTGCCGCAGCTTCGGTGCGGACGGCGACGGGATGGTGCCCGGCGAGGGCGTCGGCGCCGTCCTGCTCAAGCCGCTGGAGCTGGCCGAGCGCGACGGTGACCGCATCCACGGGGTGATCCTGGGCAGCGCCCTCAACCATGGCGGCAAGACCGGCGGGTTCGCCGTGCCCAACCCGGTGGCGCAGGGCGCGCTGATGACGGACGCGCTGCGCCGCGCGGACATCGACCCGGGCACCGTCTCCTACGTCGAGGCGCACGGCACCGGCACCGCGCTGGGCGACCCGGCCGAAATGGCCGGTCTGGTACGGGCCTTCGGTGACCGCCCGGCAGGCGCGCCACGGATCGCGCTGGGTTCGCTGAAGTCCTCCATCGGCCATCTGGAGTCGGCGGCCGGTATCGCCGCCGTCACCAAGGTGCTGCTGCAGATGCGCCACCGCGAACTGGCGCCGTCCCTGCACGCCGAGCGGCTCAACCCCAAGATCGACTGGGCGGGGGTCCCCTTCGCGCTCCAGCGCGAGCGCGCCGAGTGGCGGCCGCTGCCGGACGGGGGGCCGCTGCGCGCCGGCATCAGCGCGTTCGGCGCGGGCGGCGCCAACGCCCATCTGATCCTCGAGGAGTACGCCGGGCCGCCGGCCGCACCGGCCCACGAGGACGGCGCACCGCGGCTGTTCGTGCTCTCCGCGCGCGACGAGGACCGGCTGCGGGAGGCGGCCGCGGGCCTGTGCGCCCATCTCACCCGCGGAGCGGCGGCGGCCGCCGGCGGCCCCTCGGCGCCGGTGGACGCCCTGGCCGCCGAACTCGCCGGACTCGCGGGTGTGTCGGGGGCCGGTCCGGACGAGCCGCTGGCCGATCTGGGCCTGGACCTGATGGCGGTCCTGCGGCTGGTGGCCGAGGCCGCCGAGCGGCGCGGACTCGACCCCGACCGGGTACGTCCCGGGGATCTGCACGAGGAGATGACCCTGCGTCAGGTGGCGGCCGTACTGGCCGGACCGGACGCCGGACCGGCCCCTGGGCGGACGGCCGCCGGGGGCGCCCTGGAACCGGCCGGCCTCGACCGGCTGGCCTGGACCCTGCAGGCGGGCCGCGAGGCGATGGGGGAGCGGCTGGCGCTGATCGCGTCCAGCACCGGTGAACTGGCCGGGATGCTCCGCCGGTTCGCCGACGGCGACGACCGTGGCCCGGCCCTGTGGCGGGGCAGCGTACGGGCCGAGTCCTGGCTGCGGCCCGCGCCCCGGGCCGTCCCGGGTCCGCTGCCCCTGCCCCGGCACGAGCTGGAGCGGCTGGCGGAGCGCTGGGCGGCCGGCACGGAGTTCGACTGGGACGCGCTCTACCCGGTGCGCCCGCGTCCGATGACGCTGCCCACCTATCCGTTCGCGCGCGAGCGCTACTGGATCGCGGCCCGGCAGCCGGCCCCGCAGGCCCCGGCCCCGCAGGCTCCGGCCTCGCCGGCGGCTCCGGCGCGGCTGCCCGGCGGGTCGGCCGCCGGCCCGCAGCAGGACCGGTCGACGCCGCCCGGCTGGCTCGCCGCCCGGGTCCTGGAGCTGCTCTCCGGCCTCACCGGGTACTCCGGTGCCGAACTCGACCCGGGCACCACCTTCCACGACCACGGACTGGACTCGCTCAGCCTCATCAAGCTCGCCGACCAGGTGGGTGAGGCGTTCGGCCTGACGGTCACGCCCGACACGTTCCTGGAAGCCGCCACCCCCGACGCGCTCACCGCCCTGCTGTGGCGGGACCACGCGGCGGAGCTGACGGCCCCGGACGCGCCCGGGACGCCGGAGACGGACCAGCCGTCCGCCCCCGCACAGGAGCCGGCCGCGGCCCCGGCCGTGGCGCCGGGGGCCGCCGGCGGCACCGACCCGGTGGTGATCGTCGGTATGGCGGGGATCCTGCCGCAGTCGCCCGACCTGGACGCCTTCTGGGCCAACCTGGAGCGCGGCGGCGACCTCATCTCCGAGGTGCCGCAGGACCGCTGGGACTGGCGCGAGACCTACGGCGACCCGGCCGGCCACCCCGGCCGCACCCGGGTCAACCGCGGCGGATTCATGCCCGCCATCGACGAGTTCGACCCGCTGTTCTTCGGGATCTCGCCGCGCGAGGCCCGCTGGATGGACCCGCGGCAGCGGCTGCTGCTGCGTACGGTGTGGACCGCCATCGAGGACGCCGGTATCGACCCCGGCTCGCTCGCGGGCACCCGCACCGGCCTGTTCGTCGGAGTCGGCGCCTCGGAGTACGCGGAGCTGATCCAGCGCTCCGGTGCCAGGACCGACGCCTACGCCTCGACCGGGCTCGCCCCCTCGATGCTGGCCAACCGGATCTCGTACCACCTCGACCTGCGCGGCCCCAGCGAGCCCGTCGACACCGCGTGCTCCAGCTCCCTGGTGGCGCTGCACCGCGCGGCCGAGGCGCTGGAGCTCGGCCACTGCGACACGGTGATCGCCGGCGGCGTCAGCGTGATGCTCTCGCCGGTCACCTTCTCGTCCCTGGAGCGGGCCGGCATGCTCAGCCCCGACGGCGTGGGCCGGGCCTTCGGCAAGGACGCCAACGGCTACGTACGGGGCGAGGGGGTCGGCGCCGTCGTCCTCAAGCGGCTGAGCACGGCACTCGCCGACGGCAACCCGATCCACGCGGTCGTCCGCGGCACCGCCGTCGGCCACGGCGGGCGGGCCAACTCGCTCACCGCGCCCAACCCCACCGCACAGGCCGAAGTGATCGTCGCCGCACACGAGAAGGCCGGCGTCGACCCGCGCACCATCGGCTACATCGAGACCCACGGCACCGGCACCGTCATCGGTGACCCGGCCGAGGTCAACGGGCTGCGGCAGGCCTTCGCCGAGCTCTACGACCGCCGGGGCCTGCCGGCGCCCGAGCGGCCGCACTGCGGACTCGCCGCCCTGAAGAACACCATCGGGCACCTGGAACCGGCCGCCGGCGTCTCCGCGCTGCTGCGCGCCGTCCTGAGCATGCGGCACGGACGGACGCCCGCCAACCCGAACGTCCAGGAGCTCAACGGCTATCTGAAGCTGGCCGGTTCGCCGTTCCACGTGCTGGGCGAGGCACGGGACTGGCCCCGCCCGGCCGGCCCGGACGGGCGCGACCTGCCCCGCCGCGTCGGTATCAGCGCATTCGGCTATGGAGGAGTGAACACCCACGTGGTGCTGGAGGAGTACATGGCCGACGAGCCGCCCGCCGGAGCGGGCCGGGACGCGGCCGCCGAGGCCGGACCCGCCGCCGAGGCCGGACCCGCCGCCGCGCAGGCCGGGCCGGGCGCGGACCCGGTCCTGTTCACCCTGTCCGCCCGGGACCCGGAGCGGCTGCGCGCCTATGCGCGGGCGTTCGTCGCCGGGGACGCGCCCCACTGGACCGGCGATCTGACCGGCACCGCCTACACCCTCCAGGCCGGGCGCGCCGACTTCCCCGAGCGGCTGGCCTTCGTGGCCCACGACGGCGCGGAGGCGCGGGACCGCCTGGCCGGCTGGCTCGCGGGCCGGCCCGAGGACGTCCGTGCCGTCCGCACCGGACGGGTCGAACGCGGCGCCGTCCCGCCCGTGCCGGCCGCCGGCGAGACCTCTCTCGACGCGATCGGCGACGCCTGGGTGCGGGGGGCGGCGGTCGACTGGCGCCGGCTCTACCGCTCGGTGCCGCGCCGCCGCTCCCTGCCCACCTACCCCTTCGCGGCCGAACGCCACTGGTTCCCCACGGGGGAGCGCGCGGCCGGCGCGGACGGGACGGCCCTGGCCGCCGTGCCGGATCCGGCACCGGCCCTGGCCGCCGATGTGCTGCTGTTCGGGACCGAATGGCGGCACGCACCGGTGCCGGCGGCGGGCGACCGGGACGGGGGCACGCTGCTGGCCCTGTGCGCGGACGACGCCCTGGCCGCCCGGCTGCCGGGCGACCCGGTGGTGGTCCGCCCCGGCGCCCGCTTCCGCGAACTGGACGGCCGCACCTACGAGGTGCGCCCCGACAGCCCCGAGGACCACGTCCGGCTGGCCGGTGCCCTGCGCGCCGCCGGGCTGCGGATCACCCGCGTGGCACACCTGTGGCCGCTGGGGCCTGTGCCGGGCGTCGCGGGGGAGGGGGCACCTCCCGGCAGCCTCTCCGAGCGCCTGGCGCACGGGCCCGAGGCGCTGTTCCTGCTGCTGAAGGCGTTCGGCGCGGCCGGCACCGCGGCCCTCGCCCGCATCCAGGTGGCCGTCCGCGAGGACGGGCCGGACGGGGCGTTGGCGCTCGCCGAGGCGTGGGGCGGTTTCGCCGGCTCGCTGCGGGCCATCACGCCCGGTACCGCGTTCTCGGTCATCCGCTTCACCGGCCCCCACGACACGCCGGCCCTGCTGGCCGAACTGGCCGCCGCACACGTGGACGCCGCGGTGGTCCGCCACGACGCCGGTGAGCGCCGCACCCAGCACCAGCGGGAACTGACCCCGGCGGAACTGGCCGGGTCCGGCGAGGCAGTGACGTTCCGTCAGGACGGCGTCTATCTCCTCACCGGCGGTATGGGCGGGCTCGGCCGCCACCTGGCCCGGACCCTCGCCGTACGGCACCGTGCCCGGCTGGCGCTGGTCGGCCGCTCGCCACTGGACGCCGCCAAGGAGGCGTGGCTGCGCGAGCTGCGGGAACTGGGCGCACAGGCCGACTACTTCCAGGGCGACGCCGCCGACGCCGCCCGGATGGCCGAGGTGGTCGCCGCCGTCCGCACCCGCTGGGGCGCACTGCACGGCATCTGCCACCTGGCCGGCACGGTGAGCGAACGGCCGCTGGCCGACAAGGACCTCACCGAGCTGCGCGCACAGCTCAGGGTCCGTACGGAGGGCACCCTCGCCCTCGACGCGGCGACCGGTGACGAGCGGCTGGACCTCTTCCTGCTCTACGCCTCCACCGCCGGACACCTGGGCGATTACGGCCTGGTCGACTACGGCTTCGGCGCCCGCTTCCTGGACGGCTTCGCGGCCGAACGCGCGGCCCGTCGGGCCGTGGGCGAACGCCACGGCGTGACGGTGGCCGTCGACTGGCCGATGTGGCGCGAGGGCGGGATGCACGTCCAGGAGGACGACGAGGCGCGCTACCTGGCCACCACGGGCTTCCGTTACCTGGAGTCCGCCGAGGGCGAGCGGGTGCTGGACCTCGCGCTGAGCAGCGGACGCAGCCGGCTGATGGCGGTCCCCGGCGACCCGGAGCGGGTGCGGGCCCACGTCCTGGCCGCCGAGGGCGGCGAGCGCGGTCGCCCGCAGGGGCACGAGCGGGCCGCGGCCCCCGCCGGGCCGTCCGTGACCGCCCCCACCGGTACCGCCACCGCCGGTACCGCTCCCGCCGGTACCGCTCCCGCCGTGGCCGGCGCCGCCCGGCCGGCGGTGCACGGAGCACAGCTGGAGGCGGCCTGCGCAAGGGAGTTGCGCGGGATACTGGCCACGGTGCTCGATATGCCGGCCGGCGCGCTGGAGGCCGATGCGGGCTTCGGGGAGTACGGTCTCGACTCCTTCGGGCTCAAGACGCTCTCCCACGAGCTGGGCGAGCGCTACGGCATCGATGTCCCGACCACCGCGCTGTTCTCCGCCAACACGATCACCAAGCTCGCCGCCCACCTGGTGGCGGAGTTCGCCGAGGACCTGCGCCGCGTGCACGCACCGGCACCGGTTCCCCCGCCGGCCCCGCAGCACGGGCCCGTCGCCGCGCCGGCGTCCGCCGCCGCACCGGCCCCCCGCACCGGAACCGCCCCGGCGGCCGGCGGCCGCGAGCGTGACCGTCACGGTGCCGAAGAGCCCGAGCCCATCGCCGTCATCGGCATGAGCGGCCGCTTCCCCGGCGCCCCCGACCTGGACGCGTACTGGGACAACCTGGCGCAGGGCCGCGACCTGATCACCGAGGCACCCGCCGAGCGCTGGGACTGGCGCGAGCTGGCCGACCGCTTCCCGGGCACCCCCCGCTGGGGCGGATTCCTCGACGACGTCGACCGGTTCGACCCGCTGTTCTTCAAGATCTCGCCGCTGGAGGCCGAGGTCATGGACCCCCAGCACCGGCTCTTCCTGGAGGAGAGCTGGAAGGCGCTGGAGGACGCGGGCTGCCGCGCGGACCAGCTGGCCGGGCGCGGTGTGTGCGTCTTCGTGGGCACCCAGTTCACCGACTACGAGTCCATGGTGCTAGGCGGGGAGGGCACCGAGCCCAACGCGTACTCCGGGGCCGGCCTGGCCCGCACCATGCTCGCCAACCGGCTCTCCTACCTGCTGGACCTGCGCGGCCCGAGCGAGAGCATCGACACCGCCTGCTCCAGCTCCCTGGTGGCCCTGCACCGGGCGGTCCGCTCGCTGCGGGACGGCGAGAGCGAACTGGCCATCGCGGGCGGGGTGAGCCTGGTCCTGTCGCCGCAGACCATCGTCAGCGGCCACCAGCTCGGGGTGCTCGCCCCCGACGGCCGCTGCAAGGCCATGGACAGCGGCGCCAACGGCTACGTCAAGGGCGAGGGCGTCGCGGCCCTGGTCCTCAAGCCGCTGTCGCGGGCGCTGGCCGACGGCGACCGGGTGCACGGGGTGATCCGCGGCAGCGCGGTCAACCACGGCGGTCACGCCACCTCGCTCACCGCGCCCAACCCCTCGGCGCAGGCCGATCTGCTGGTGACCGCCTACCGCGACGCCGCGGTGCCGGTCGAGACCGTCTCGTACGTCGAGATGCACGGCACCGGCACCGAACTCGGCGACCCCGTCGAGGTGGACGCCATCCAGCAGGCGTACCGGCGGCTCGCCGGGGAGGCGCCCGGCACGGAGGTCGGGCTGGGCACCGTCAAGAGCAACATCGGGCACCTGGAGCCGGCCGCGGGCGTGGCGGGCGTGGTCAAGGTGCTGCTGGCCATGCGCCACCGGCGGCTGCCCGCGACCCTGCACGTCCAGCGGCTCAACCCGCTGATCCGCCTCGACGGCAGCCGGTTCGCACCGGTGCTGGAGGCACGCGACTGGCGCCCGGCCGACGCCGCCGGCGATCCGCTGCCGCTGCGCGCGGGCGTCAGCTCGTTCGGCTTCGGCGGGGTCAACGCGCACGTCGTGCTGGAGGAGGCGCCCGCAACGGCGCCCGGCCGCCCGGCGGCCGATGGCGCGGACGGCGGACGGCAGCTGTTCGTCCTGTCGGCCCGCACCCCCGAGCGGCTGCGCGCCTACGCCGCCCGGACGGCGGACTTCCTCGGCCGCGGCCCCGCCGCCTCGCTCGCCGAGCTGGCCCATACCGCGCGGGTGGGCCGGGTGCCGATGGCGTCCCGGCTGGCCGTGGTCGCCGGTACGCACGACGAACTCCGGGCAGCGCTCGGCCGGTTCGCCGAGCAGGGCGCACCGGCCAGTGCCGGCGCCCTGTTCACCGGCAGTGACGCGGCCGCGGACGGCCGGCACGACTGGCTGGCCGAACCCGAGGGGCGGCAGTACCTCGACCGGATCCTCCGGGACGGGGACCTCGAACAGGTGGCCCGGCTGTGGGTCGCCGGGGCCGAGGTGGACTGGACGGCCCTGTCAGCGACGGGGCACGGGGGTGCCGCCCCGCGGCGGACCACCCTGCCGACCTATCCGTTCGCCCGGGACCGGCACTGGCTCGGCGGTGAACAACCGCGGCCGTCCACAACGGCCCAGGCCCAGGCCCAGGCCCCGGCCCCGGCCCCGGCGCCGGCCGTCGCCCGGCCGGCCCCCGGCGACGGGGAGCTGCTGCTGGCCAAGGCGTGGCGCCCGGACGACGAGCGGGCCACCGCCGGCGAGCGCGCCGCCGGTGCCGGCGGAACGGCCCTCCCGGGCCCCGTCCTGGTGCTGGCCAACCCCGCCAACGAGGCGCTCGCCCGGGGGCTGTTCGGCCCGGACGCCGTGGTCGTCGTGCTGGACGAGGAGCAGGACGCCGCCGCCGACGAGGGCGCCCGGCTCGCCGGCCGGCTAACGGCCGACGACGTCCGGATCGCCGCGGTCGTCGACCTGGTGGACGTCTCGCCGCGGCCGTGCGACCGGGTGCGGGAGAGCTGGGCCCGGATCGTCCTGGCCCAGGAACTGGTGGCGCGGCACCGCACCACGGGCCTGTGCTACCTGCACTTCACGCAGGGGCTGACCGCCTTCCGGGCGGAACGTCCCAGCCTGCGCGGCGCGGCGTTCGCCGGGCTCGTGCGGATGCTGCCGGCCGAGTACCGCGGGATGACCGCCCGGACCGTCGACGTGGACGCGTACGCCCTGACCACCGGGCGGCTGCGGGAGCTCGTCGCGCGCGAACTGGCCGCCTCCGGTACGTACACCGAGGCCTGTGTACGCGAGGGCGTCCGCTACCTGCCGCACCTGGAGCAGGCCCCGGAGCCCGGAGCGGACGGGCCGGCGGACTGGCGCGCGGGTCTGTCCGGCCGGCCGGTACTGATCACCGGTGGCACCGGCGCGCTGGGCCGGGCGGTCGCCGCGGACCTCGTCGCGCGCGGCGCCGACCGGCTGGTCCTGATGGGCCGCCGCCCGCTGCCCGCACGCGACCGGTGGGAGGCGCTGTGCGCGGACCCCGGCACCGATCCGGAGACCGCGGCGCGGCTGCGCGACCTGCTCGCCCTGGACCGTCCCGGCGTGCGCATCGACGTCGTCGACGGCCGCCTGGACGACGCCGGCCGGCTGCGGTCCACCCTGGCCGCCGTCCGTGCCGAGCACGGTCCGCTCGCCGGGGTCGTGCACTGCGCGGGCCTGGGCCTGACCGCCAACCCGGCGTTCGTCGGTAAGCGGGTCGAGGAGATGCGCACGGTCCTGGAGCCCAAGGTCGCCGGTCTGCAGGAGCTGGCCGAGGCGTGCGCCGAGGATCCGCTGCGGTTCTTCGTGCTGTGCTCGTCGGTGTCCGGCGAGGCGCCGGTGCTCGGCGCCGGCATCAGCGACTACGCGCTCGCCAACTCCTTCATGGACCGCTACGCGGAGTACCAGGCGGCCGTCGGGCGCACCTGCTTCCGGTCGTTGCAGTGGCCGAGCTGGCGGTCGATGGGCATGCCGGAGGTCACCACCGACGCCTACCGGGGCCTCGGGCTGCGCACCCTGCCGACCGAGGCGGGCCTGGCGCTGCTGCACCGCGCCATGGCGGTGCCGGGGCGGCCGGTGCTGCTGCCCTGCGTGGTGGACACCGCCGCGTTCGACCCGGACCGGGTGCTGCGGGTGCCGGAACGGGCCGGCCGGCCCGCGCCCGCCCCGGCCGCCGCTTCCGGGCCGGTACCGTCCGCGGAGACCGGGCGTACGGCAGCCCCCCGCGCCGGTGACGCCGGCGATGCCGCCGACGCCGCGCTGTGTGCCCGGCTGACCGAGGTGTTCGCCGGACAACTGCGCCTGGACGCGGCCGCCTTGGACGCGGACGTCAACTTCGCCGACTTCGGCGTGGACTCGATCATGATCGCCCAGCTGCTGGCCGGGGTGGAGCGGGCGGTGGGCGTCACCGTCGAGCCCTCCGCCTTCCTGGAACACCCCACACTGCGCCGGCTGGCCACGCATCTGCGGGAGCAGGGCGCGGTGGCGGAGAACACCTCGCGGTCGCAGCCGGAACCGGAACCACAGTTCGAGCCGGAGCCTCAGCCCGAGCCCGAGCCCGAGCCCGAGCCGGAGCCGGTGGCGGTGCCCCAGTCCCGGCCGGAGCCGGAGCCCGAGCCGGCGCCCGCCGGCCGGATCGCCGTGATCGGGCTGGCCTGCCACTTCCCCGGCGCGCCCGACCAGGACGCCTTCTGGCGGAACCTCGCGTCCGGCACCAGCTCCGTCACCGAGGTCCCCGCCTCCCGCTGGGACGCCGGCCGCTACTACTCGCCGCGCCATGAGCCCGGCCGGACCATCAGCAAGTGGGGCGGGTTCCTGGACGCCATCGAGGACTTCGACCCGGAGCACTTCCGGATGGACGAGGCCTCCGCCCCCCAGGTCGACCCGTTGGTCCGGCAGTTCCTGGAGGTCAGCGCCGAGTGCCTGGCCGACGCCGGGTACCGTCCGGACGAGGTCGCCGGACGCCGGGTGGGGGTCTTCGCCGGGGCCCGTACCGCCAACTTCGGCTCGTACCACGCGGCGGCCGGCAAGGACAGCATCAGCGGTCTGGCGCAGAACTTCATCACCGCCCACGTCGCCCACTACCTGGACCTGCGCGGCCCCAACGCCGTGGTGGACTCCGCCTGTTCGTCGTCGCTGCTCAGCGTCCACCTGGCGGCGCAGAGCCTGCGGGCCGGCGAATGCGAGCTGGCGCTGGCCGGCGGGGTGGAGATCCTGCTGGACCAGGTGCCGTTCGTCGGCATGAGCCAGGGCCGGGCACTGTCGCCCACCGGGCGCTGCCACACCTTCGACGAGCGCGCCGACGGCATCGTGCTGGGCGAGGGCGCCGGGGTGCTGCTGCTCAAGCGGCTGGACGACGCGCTGCGCGACGGCGACCGGGTGTACGCGGTCATCGACGGCAGCGCGGTCAACAATGACGGCCGCACGATGGGGATCACCACCCCCAACCCCGACGCCCAGCGGGATGTGATCGCCCGGGCGCTGAGCGCCGCCGGGGTGAGCGCCGCGGAGATCTCGTACGTCGAGGCGCACGGCACCGGGACCATGATCGGGGACCCGATGGAACTCAAGGCGCTGACCGAGGTGTTCCGCCGGACCACCGACGAGTCCGGATACTGCGGCGTCGGCAGCGTGAAGACCAATATCGGTCACCTGCTGAGCGCCGCCGGGATCGCCGGCCTGATCAAGGTGATCCTGGCGGTCCGGCACGGTCAGCTGCCGCCCACGCTGAACTGCGGGACGGTCAACCCCCGGTTCCGGTTCGAGACCTCACCGCTGTATCCGGTGCGGGAACTGCGGGACTGGCCGGGGCGGGGCGGGGTGCGCCGGGCGGGCGTCAGCTCGTTCGGGTTCGGCGGCACCAACGCCCACATGATCGTCAGCGACCTGGATCCGGCGCTTCGCGACCGGCATCCGGTGCGCCGGACCGCGCTGGACCCGGTCCGCTACCGGCGCCGCCGGTACTGGTTCCCGCAGCCGGCCCCGGAGCACGACGGGGCGGGGCCGGCCGGGGAGCGACCCGCCGGCCACGGCCCGCTCCCGGACGCGGATGACGCCCCACACCAGTCCACCCCCTTTCTCGAACTGCGCTTCTAGAGGACGAGCCTTGAGCAACACGACGGACGCCCTGCACGGGCTGGAGTGCACCGTAGTGGTCCGCCACACCGACCCGGTGATGCGCGATCACACGGTGCACGGCACGAGCATCCTTCCCGGGGTCTCGTTCCTCGACCTGATCTACCGGATCCTGCGATCGAAGGGCGTGGATACCGAGACCGCCGAGCTGCGGCGGATCCTGTTCCAGCAGGCCGTCGCGGCCGGCGAGGAGTTCGACACCGAGCTGGAGTTCCGGTTCACCGGTACGGCCGCGGGCCGGCACCGGATCGCGGTGCGCGGCATCCCGCTGCTGCGCACCGGCGGGCGGGGCGCGCCGGCCGAGGTGCTGGAGTGCGAACTGCGCCTGGGGGAGCCGTTCCCCCGCCACCGCATCGACCTGGACGCGCTGCGGGCCCGTGCCGGCCGCACCGCGGACCTCGCGGAGCTGTACCGGGAGGTGCGCGCCGCGGGCATCGTGCACGGCGAGTTCATGCGCGGACGGGGCACCCTGCACGTCGCCGACGGCGAACTCCTCGCCGACATCCAGGTCAGCCGCCAGGCCGCCGGCTACCTGGACTACTTCCACCTGCACCCGGCCGTCCTGGACTCCTCGACGCTGCTGCCCACCCAGTTCGCCGAGGACGTCGCGCGCCACTCCGGGGCGGTGGCCCCGCAGGACCGCAAGCCGTACATCCCCCTCTACATCGAGTCCTTCCGCGCCCGCCGGGCCCTGGGCGGGGACAACCGGGTGCACGCCCGGCCACCCCGTTACGCCGGCCAGGACGCCGACCTCAACAGCTGCGACCTGGACTTCTACGATGCGGACGGGGTGCGGCAGATGTGGCTGCACGGCCTGACCTCCAAGCGCGTACGGGAGACCGGCTCGATCAGCCGGCTGACCGAGGTGGGCACGGCGGCGGAGCCGGCCGTGGCATCCGCCGGCCGGCCGGCCGGCGCGCCGGACCCGGAACCGGACCCGGACCCGGGCCCGGACGCGGAGTCCGCGGCGGACGGCGGCCCGGCCGCGCTGCGCGAGCTGATCGCCGCCCTGCTCGCCGGGCAGCTGGGCACCGGCCCCGAGGCGATCGACCCCGAACGCGGCTTCTACGAGCTGGGGCTGGAGTCCACCGCGCTGCTCTCGGTCGTACGGGAGCTGGAGGAGGCGCTGGCCACCGAGCTGTACCCGACGCTGCTCTTCGAGCACAACACGGTCGAGGCGCTGGCCGCCCACCTCCACGAGACCGTCGGTGCCCGCGTGGCCGCGCCGCGGCCCGCATCCGTGCCGGGCGGCGAAGCCGCGCCGCAGGAACCGGAACCGGTCCCGGGCGATGGCGAGGAGACGGCCGGGGCGCCGGCGGCCGCTCCCGACGTACTCCACCTGGAAGGCCGTTGGGAGGACGCCCCGCTCCGGCACCCCGCCCCCGGTCCGGCACCGTCCGGTACCCGGCTGCTGATCGACCCGGCGGGCCAGGTCCCCGACGGCTCCTGGGGCCGGCACACCGTACGCGTCGGACACGGCCCCGGCTTCACGGAGGAGGCCGACGGCTCCTTCCGGCTGGACCCGGCGGCGCCCGGCGACTGGCGGCGCCTGCTGGACCGGCTGACCGAGCGGGGGGCGCTGCCGGACGAGATCGTCTGGTGCCCGCCCGTGACCGAGGGCGGACCCGCCCTGCTGACGGACGAGTTCACCGCCCTGCTCGGCCTGTCCGGCGCGCTGATGCGCCGGCCGGGCCTGCGCCGGGTGCGCCTGGTCCACTGCCTGTCCGTGGCCGGCGACGGCGGGTCCGGCGCAGCCGGCGGGACGGGTGGCGCCGGTGCGGACACCGCCGGAGGCGGCTTCACCCCGCTCCAGGCGCTCAGCGGCATGTTCAAGACCATCCGCCTCGAACACCCGGGGCTGCGCTGCACACTGCTCCGGCTCGACGTGCCGGTGGCGAGGGCGCTGGACGTCATCGAAGCCGAGCTGGCGGACGACGAACAGGTCGACGTCCGCTACCGGGCCGGCCGGCGCACCGTACGCCGCTACCGGGAGGTCCCGGTCGCCGGCCGGCCGTGGCGTCCGCGCGACGGCGGGGTCTACCTGATCACCGGCGGACTCGGCGGCGTCGGACTGGCCTTCGCCCGCCACCTGGCCCGCCACCACCGGGCCCGGCTGGTGCTGTGCGGCCGCTCACCGCTCGACGCCCGGGGAGAGCGGCGGATCGCCGAACTGACCGCGCTGGGCGCCGAGGTGCTGCACCACCGCGCCGACGTCGCCTCGGCGCACGAGGTGGCCGAGCTGGTCGCCGCCGCCCGCCGCCGGTTCGGCGCCCTGCACGGCGTGATCCACGCGGCCGGTGTGCTCCGCGACGGCCTGGTCCCGGGGAAGACGGCCGCCGACGCCGAGGCCGTCCTGGCCGCCAAGGTGGCCGGCACCGTGCACCTGGACCGGGCCACCCGCCAGGAGCCGCTGGACTTCTTCGCGCTCTGCTCGTCGACCGCCGCGTCCTGGGGCAACGCGGGCCAGTCCGACTACGCCTGCGCCAACGCGTTCCTGGACGCCTTCGCGGTCGAGCGGAACCGGCTGGTCACCGTCGGCGAGCGGGCCGGCCGCACGGTCTCGGTCGGCTGGCCCGCCTGGCGCGACGGCGGCATGGGGCTGACGCCCACCGCCGAGGCCGGGCTCCGCTCGATGGGCATGGAGCCGCTGGACGCCGTCACCGGTCCGGCCATCCTGCTGACCGCCCTGGCGGGCACCGCCGGACACCTCATCGCCCTGGCGGGCGACCGGCAGCGGATGACCGAGGCGATCGGCCGGCACGCCCCCGCGTTCCAGCAGATGGTGCTCGGAGCGGAGGCACCGCCGCCGCGGACGCGTCCGCGGCACTCCGCCGAGGACGACCGCGCCGAGGACGCGGACGGCACCGCGATCGCCATCGTCGGCATCAGCGGCCGCTACCCGATGGCCGAGGACCTCGGCGAGTTCTGGGACAACCTGCGGGCCGGCCGGGACTGCATCACCGAGGTCCCCGCCGACCGCTGGGACCACGACGCCGTCTACGCGCCCGAACGGGGCACTCCCGGGCGCACCTACGGCCGCTGGGGCGGATTCCTCAGCGAGGTCGACGCCTTCGACCCGCTCTTCTTTCACATCTCGCCGAAGGAGGCCGCGGTCATCGACCCGCAGGAGCGGCTGTTCCTGCAGACGGTGTGGCACACGTTCGAGGACGCCGGCCACGCACCGTCGGCCTGGAAGGGCCGCAAGGTCGGCGTCTACGTCGGGGTGATGTACAACCAGTACCAGCTCTACGGAGTCCGCGGCCCCGGCGAGCCGGGCGGGCTGGTCCCCTCCTCCTTCAACGCCGCCATCGCCAACCGCGTCTCGTACTTCCTGGACCTGCGCGGTCCGAGTATCGCGCTGGACACCATGTGCTCGTCCTCGCTCACCGCGATCCACCAGGCGTGCGAGAGCATCCGGCGCGGGGAGTGCGAGGCGGCCGTGGCGGGCGGGGTCAACCTCTCCGTGCACCCCAACAAGTACCTGCTGCTGGGGCAGTCCTCCTTCCTGTCCACCGACGGGCGCTGCCGCAGCTTCGGCGCGGACGGCGACGGCTACGTACCCGGCGAGGGCGTCGGCGCCGTGCTGCTGCGTCCGCTGCGGGACGCGCTGCGCGACGGCGACCGGATCCACGCCGTGGTCCGCGGGGCCGCCCTCAACCACGGCGGACGCACCAGCGGCTTCTCGGTGCCCAACCCCCAGGCCCAGGCCGAGCTGATGACCGACGCCTTCCGGCGCTCCGGCACCGACCCGGCGACGCTCGGCTACATCGAGGCGCACGGCACCGGAACCTCGCTCGGCGACCCCATCGAGGTGGCCGGCCTGGAGAAGGCCTTCGCGGAGTCCGGCGCACCGGGCGGGCCGGCCGCGGCTCCGGTCCCCATCGGGTCGGTGAAGTCCAACGTCGGGCACCTTGAGTCGGCGGCCGGTATCGCCGCCGTCACCAAGGTGGTGCTCCAGCTCAAGCACCGTGAACTGGTGCCCTCGCTGCACGCCGAGCAGCTCAACACCGCGGTGGACTGGGCGCGTTCGCGCTTCCGGGTGCAGCGTGAGGTGGCGCCGTGGCGCGCGCCGGACGGCGCTCCGCTGCGGGCGGGCATCAGCTCGTTCGGGGCGGGAGGCGCCAATGCGCACGTGGTGCTGGAGGCGTACGAGGGCGATGCGGCACGGCCGGGGTCCCCGGACCCGGAACAGGGTGCCCGGGACCGGCTGTTCGTCTTCTCGGCCAAGGACGAGGACCGCCTGCGCGCCCTGGCGGAGCGTTTCACCGCCTTCCTGGGCCCGCACGCCGGGGACCCCGGACACCTCACGGACCGGCTCGCCGGCATCCTGGACGACCTGCTCGGCGTCGCCCCGCAGCGGACCGGCGGGCCGGCCGCGGTGGGGTCCGGGGACGGCCCCGAGACGCTTGCCGAACTCGGTCTGGATTACCCGCTGTTGACGATCCTCCGGCAGCGGATCGAGGAGGAGCTGGGGTGCGGACTGCCCCCGTCCGCGGTACACGGCGAGGCCACCCTCCAGTCGCTGGCGGCGGTGCTGCGCACCACCGGCGCGGACGGCCGGCCGGCCCCCGCCGGAACCGGCCCCCTCCCCGCCGTTCCGCTCGACGACCTGGCCTTCACCCTGCACACGGGCCGGGAGGCGATGGACGAGCGGCTCGCGGTCATCGCGTCCGACGTGCGCACCCTGATCGAGCGGATCACGGCCTGGCTCGGCGGCGGCGCGCTGCCGGCGGGCACCCACCGCGGGCGGCGCGACCGCGGCGCCGGCCGCCCCGCGCCCGAGGAGCTGCGGTCCGCCGCCGAACGCGGAGACCTGGAGCTCCTGGCGCGGGCCTGGGTCGCCGGCGCCGAGATCGACCTCGGGCCGGTGGCTGACGGGGGGCGGCCGCCGCGCCGGATGTCGCTGCCGGGCTATCCGTTCGCCCGCACCCGCTGCTGGATCGAGCCCGCTCCCGTCCGGCCGGCGGTCACGTCCGCCGCGCCCTCCGCCGCGCCCTCCGCCGGGGCCGTTCCGCGTCCGGAACCGGTGCCGGCGGCCGGGCCGTCCGTTCTCGAACTCCCCGACGGCTCGGTGCACCTGGCGTGGGACCTGTCCCTCGCGGACCAGCCCTGGCTGGCCGACCACACCGTGGGCGGCACGGTGCTGCTGCCGGGCACCGCGTTCCTGGCCCTGGCCGCCCGCCTCGGGGCGGCGGTGGACTGCGGCCTGGTGGAGGAGCTGACGCTCCAGGCGCCGCTGCCGCTGCCGGAGACCGGCCGGGTCCGGCTGAGCGTACGGGCCTCGGCCCCGGACGCGACGGGGCGGCGGACGGTCACCGTCCACGCGCGGCCCGACGGCGCACCGGCCGGCGCCCCGTGGACCCAGCACGCCACCGGCGTCCTGGCGACGGCGGACCCGGCCGCGGCGACGGCGGATCCGGCCGGGCCGGCGGACCGTGACCTCCCGTGGCCGCCGGCCGGTGCCGAGCCCGTGCCGACGCAGGGGCTCTACCCGGGGCTCGCCGAGGCCGGGCTCGACTACGGCCCGGCCTTCCAGGGGCTGCGCGCGGTCCGGCGCGGCACGGACGGTGCGCTGTACGCCGAGGTCGCGCTGCCGCGGGCGGAGGGGGCCGGCGGCCCGGAGCACACCGGGGCGTTCGACGTCCACCCCGCCCTGCTGGACGCGGCGCTGCACGCGGTCGCCCACGGCTCGTTCGTGGCCGACCCCGCACGGCCCCATGTCCCCTTCACCTGGCGCGGGGTCCGGCTCCACGGTGCCGTCGCGGCCCCCGGCGAGCTGCGGGTCCGGATCCGGGCCGCGGGCCGGGACACCGTGGCGGTCCACGCCACGGACCCCGCCGGCCGGCCCGTCGCCGACATCGCGGCACTGGTGCTGCGCCCGCTGTCCCCGGGCGGCGGGGAGAGCGTCGCCGACGCGCTGTTCCGGACCGACTGGACCGAGCCGGCCGCTGCCGCCGGCGGCGACCCCGCCGTGCCCCGGTGCGCGGTGCTCGGCCCCGACCGCCTCGGCTTGGCGGAGGCCCTGGCCGCGGCCGGGGTCACCGCACCGGTCCACCCGAGCCTCGACGCGCTCCGCGCCGCGGGCCCGGTCCCGGAGCTGGTCCTCGTGCCATGCGCGGCATCCGGCACCTCCGGTGACCCCGACGGCCCGGCCGCCGGCGCGCACACCGCCGCCCGCCGGGCGCTGGCACACGTGCAGGCGTGGACGGACGACGCCCGGCTGTCCGCCGCGCGCCTGGTGTTCGTGACCCGTGGCGCGGTCGCCACCGGGCCCGGCGAGCACCTCGCCGACCTCGGCTCCGCCGCGCTGTGGGGGCTGGTGCGCTCCGCGCAGTCCGAGCACCCCGGCCGGTTCGTCCTCGCCGACCTCGACCGGACGGACACTCCCGCCGCGCTGACCGCGCTGCTGTCGGCGGCGACCGGTTCGGACGCGGCCGGCGACGAGCCCCAACTGGCCGTCCGGCAGGGCGGGGTGCGGGTGCCCCGGCTGGTGCGTACGGCGCCCGCGGCGACGGATGGCGCGGCACCCTGGCGCCCCGACGGCACCGTGCTGATCACCGGCGCCTCCGGGACCCTGGGCGGTCTGGTCGCCCGGCACCTCGTCACCGAGCACGGCGTACGGAATCTGCTGCTGGCCGGCCGGCGCGGCCCCGACGCCCCGGGCGCCGCAGCCCTGGAAGCCGAGCTGACCGACCTGGGCGCGCACGTCACCACCGTCGCCTGCGATACGGCCGACCGCGACGCGGTGCGCCGGCTGCTGGCCGCCGTGCCGGCCGACCGCCCGCTGACCGCCGTCGTGCACGCGGCCGGAGTCCT
Source organism: Streptomyces sp. NBRC 110611 (assembly GCF_001590865.1). Classification (GTDB taxonomy): domain Bacteria; phylum Actinomycetota; class Actinomycetes; order Streptomycetales; family Streptomycetaceae; genus Streptomyces. The sequence continues at coordinate 165,032 of NZ_BBUY01000005.1, read as the reverse complement.
CGACGACGCGACGGTGGGCGAGCTGACCCCCGGCCGCCTGGACGCGGTGCTGCGGCCGAAGGCCGACGCCGCCTGGCTGCTGCACGACCTCACCCGGGATGCCGACCTCTCGGCGTTCGTCCTGTTCTCCTCGGCGGCCGGGGTGCTGGGCGGCCCGGGGCAGGGCAACTACGCGGCGGCCAACGCCTTCCTGGACGCCCTGGCCCGGCACCGGCGCGAGCTGGGGCTCCCGGGCGTCTCGCTGGCCTGGGGCAGGTGGGAGAGCGCCGCCGGGATGGCCGGGGCGCTCGACGCGGCCGACCGCCGGCGGATGGACCGCAGCGGCATCCGCGCGCTCAGCGAGGCGGACGGGCTGCGCCTGCTCGACCTCGCGGGCGGCGCCGCGGAACCGCAGCTGATCCCGATCCGGCTGGACCTGGCGGCGCTGGCCGCGCAGGCCGGTCCCGGTGCCGTACCGCCGCTGCTGCGCGGGCTCGTCCCGGCGCCCGGTCGCCAGGCGGCGGACGCGGCCGCGGACGGGGCGGACGGCGTGGCCGAGGCGCTGCGCCGGACCCTGACCGGCCTGTCCGAGCCCGAGCAGGCGGCCCGGCTCTCCGTGCTGGTCCGCGGCCAGGCGGCCGAAGTCCTCGGCTACCCGGGCCCGGAGGCGATCGAGGCCGACCGTCCCTTCTCCGAGCTGGGCTTCGACTCGCTGACCGCGGTCGTCTTCCGCAACGGGCTCCAGGCGGTCACCGGGCTGCGGCTGCCCGCCACGCTCACCTTCGACCACCCCACACCGGGCGAGCTCGCCGGGCACCTGCGCGACGAGCTGGGCGGCGACGGCGGGCAGAGCCCCGTCCTGCGGATCCTGGCCGAACTCGACCGCCTGGAAGGGATGGTGGACGAGGTCGCACAGGACGCCGCCGTGGGCGACCGGCTCGCGACCCGGCTGCGGGACCTGGCCGCCCGGCTGACCGCGCCGGGGCAGGAGCCCGCCGGCCGCCCCGAGGACGGTGACGACCTGCTGGCCCGCATGGACGCGGCGACCGACGACGAGTTCTTCGCCTACCTCGACCAGCAGTTGGGCACGGAATGACCCGCGCGTCCACCCGCTTCACCTGTTCCACCTGTTCCACCGACACGACCGACGCGCTGAGGGGCGACCACACCTGATGCACACCGAGGACCGGCTCCGCGACTATCTGAAGCGGGTCACCACCGAGCTCCAGAAGACCCGCACGGAGCTGCACGACGCCGAGGCCCGGCGCCGGGAGCCCATCGCGATCGTCGGCATGGGCTGCCGCTACCCGGGCGGCGTCAGCTCGCCGGAGGACCTGTGGCGGCTGGTCGCCGACGGCACCGACGCGGTGTGCGCCTTCCCCGAGGACCGGGGCTGGGACCTCGACGCGCTCCACGGGGCCGGTCCGGCCGGCGGCGGCTCCGCCACCCGCGAGGGCGGATTCCTCGCCGACGCCGCCGGGTTCGACGCCGGGTTCTTCGCCATGTCCCCCCGTGAGGCGCTGGCGACCGACCCCCAGCAGCGGCTCTTCCTGGAGACCGCATGGGAGGCGGTCGAACGCGCCGGGATCGACCCGAAGTCGCTGCGGGGCAGCCGTACCGGGGTCTTCGCCGGGCTGATGTACCACGACTACCCCGGCGCCGGCGCCGCCGGCAGCGTGGTGCCCGGCCGGGTCGCCTACGCCCTCGGCCTGGAGGGCCCGGCCCTCACCGTGGACACCGCCTGCTCCTCCTCGCTGGTGGCCCTGCACCTGGCCGTACAGGCGCTGCGCCGCGGCGAGTGCGCGCTCGCCCTGGCCGGCGGCGCCACGGTGATGGCGACGCCGGAGACCTTCGTGGAGTTCAGCCGCCAGGGCGGCCTGGCCCGGGACGGCCGCTGCAAGTCCTTCGCGGCCGCGGCGGACGGCACGGGCTGGGCCGAGGGCGTCGGCGTCCTGGTGGTGGAACGGCTGGCGGACGCGCGCCGCAACGGGCACCCGGTGCTCGCGGTGGTCCGCGGCGGCGCGGTGAACCAGGACGGCGCCAGCAACGGCCTGACCGCACCCAGCGGGCCGGCCCAGCAGCGGGTCATCCAGGACGCGCTGCTGGACGCCGGGCTGTCCGCCGCCCAGGTCGACGCGGTGGAGGCGCACGGCACCGGCACCCGGCTGGGCGACCCCATCGAGGCCCAGGCCCTGCTGGCCACCTACGGCCGGGACCGCTCGCCCGGACACCCGCTGTGGCTGGGCTCGGTCAAGTCCAACTTCGGGCACAGCCAGGCGGCGGCCGGGGTGGCCGGGATCATCAAGATGGTCATGGCGATGCGCCACGGGGTGCTGCCCAGGACGCTGCACCTGGACGCGCCCACCCCGCACGTGGACTGGTCGGCGGGCGGGGTCCGGCTGCTGGCCGAGGAGACCGCCTGGCCGGCGGCCGGTGAACCGCGGCGGGCGGCCGTCTCCGCGTTCGGCGTCAGCGGCACCAACGCCCATGTGATCATCGAAGAGCCCCAGGAGCAGCCCCAGGAGCAGCACCAGCAGCGGGACCCCGGGGAGGCGCCGCGGGGGGCGCGGGCACCGCGGCCGGGGGGCGCACTGCCCGGTGCCCCGCTGGTGTGGCCGGTCTCCGGGCGGACCCGGGACGCGCTGCGGGACCAGGCGGCCCGGCTGCTGGCCTGGACCGAACGCCACCCCGGGCTGCGGCCCGTGGACGTGGCGTACTCGCTGGCGACCACCCGCTCCGCATTCGAGTACCGCGCCGTGGTGCTGGGCGCGAACCGGGAGGAACTGCTGGCCGGCCTGGCCGAGTTGGCCGCCCCGGCCGGTGCGTCCGCCGTGGCCGCAGAGAGCGGCCCGGAGGAGGGGGAGCGGGCGGCGGACGCGCCGGGCGCCGGCTCGCCGGCCGTCCTCGTCACCGGCCGGACCGCCGCGTCCGGCGGCGGCAAGGTGGCGCTGGTCTTCCCGCCCGCCGCCGAGTTCGCCGGCGAGGGCGCCCGCTGGACCGCCACCGCACGCGAACTGCTCGCGGCCTCCCCGGTGTTCGCCGAGCACCTCGCCGCCTGCGCACGGGTGCTGGACCCGCTGACCGGCTGGTCGCTCGACGCGCTGCTGCGCGGCGGGCCGGGCGCCGCCGACCCCGGCCGCGCCGAGGTCGCCGGGCCCGCGCTGTTCGCGGTGGGGGTCGCCCTGGCCGGACTCTGGCGGGCACACGGAGTCGATCCGGCGGCCGTGGTCGGCACCGACGCCGTGGGCGCGGCCGTCGCCGCCCACGTGGCCGGCGGACTCTCCCTGGCGGAGGCGGCCCGTGCGGCGCTGCGCCCCGGCCCCCCGGGCCCGTACCCCACCGCCGGCATCCCCCTCCACACCGACCTGGACGGCCCCACGGTGCGCGCGCTGCTGGAGCGCGGCGTCACGGTGTTCGCCGAGACCGGCCCGCACCCGGTACTCCTCGACCGGCTCCGCGCCCTGCTGGCCGACGCCGGCGGCGAGGCCACCGTCCTGGGCACGCTGCGCCACGGGCGCGACGCCGCACGGGAGTTCACCACCGCACTCGCCCGCCTCCACGCCGGCGGCGGGACGCCCGACTGGGCGGCGGCCTTCGCCGGTACCGGCGCCCGCCGCGTCGACCTGCCGACCTACGCCTTCCAGCGGCGGCGCTACTGGACCCCCGCGGTGTCCGCGGCCCCCGCATCGGCCGCGGCCGCCGCCGGTGCGGAGCGGCTCGGCCTGCGGACCGCCGGCCACCCGCTGTTCGGCGCCCGCCTCGCCCTGGCGGACTCCGGCGGCCTGGTCCTGACCGGCCGCCTCTCGCTGCGCACCCACCCATGGCTGGCCGGCCACGCGGTCCGGGGCACCGTTCTGCTGCCCGGTGCCGCCACGGTCGAACTGGCGCTGCGCGCCGGCCAGGAGGCGGGCTGCGGCCTGCTGGAGGAGCTGACCCTCCAGGCGCCGCTGGTGCTGCCGGCGGAGGGCGCGGTCCGGTTCCAGGTGACCGTCGGCACCCCCGACGACCGGGGACGCCGCACGCTGTCGCTGTACTCGTGCGCCGGCCGCGCCGACGGTACGGGCCGCGCCGACGGTACGGACCGCGCCGACGGTACGGACCGCGCCGACGGTACGGGCCGCGCCGACGACGCCGGTCACCCGGCCCCGGCCGCGGACGGCCGGTCCTGGACCCGGCACGCCACGGGGGTCGTGTCCCCCGGCACCGGCCCGGCCGCGCCGCTTGCCGAGCCCCTCCAGGAGCAGTGGCCGCCCGCGGGCGCCGAGGAGATCGCACCGCAGCAGGTCTACGACCGGATGACCGCGGCCGGTCTGGAGTACGGTCCGGCCTTCCGCGGCGTACGGGCCGTGTGGCGCCGTGGTGATGCCCTCTTCGCCGAGATCGCCCAGCCGGCCGGCGCGGAGCACACGGCCGGGACCGGCACCACCACCGACGTGGCCGGATTCGGCCTGCATCCGGCGCTGCTCGACGCCGCGCTGCACCCGCTGGCCCTGGGCCTGCCCGGCCTGGGCGGCGGACCGGACGGCCGCCCCCGGCTGCCGTTCGCCTGGAACCGGGTCGCCCTGCACTCCCGCGGGGCCACCGCCCTGCGGGTCCGCCTCACCGCCGAAGCGGACACGGTACGCCTGGACGCCTACGACGCGGCCGGAGCCCCGGTGGTCACGGTCGGTTCGCTCGTCGTCCGGCCGGTCGCGGACGCCCCGCCGCCCGCCGACGGCCGCCCGGACACCCCGCTCCACCGCGAGGAGTGGCAGCCGCTGCCGCCCGCGTCCGGTGCCGCCGTGTCGGGTGCCGCCGCGTCCGGTCCGAAGGCACCCGGCCGCCCCTCGTGGGCCGTGCTCGGCCCCGACGCACCGGGCACGGCCGTCGCACTACGGGCCCAGGGCATACCGGCCGTGCCGTACCGGGACCTGGCCTCCGTGCCCGACGGCTCCGGCACGGTGCTGTGGCCGTGCCCGCCGCGCCGCGGCCACGACGACGCCGGGCCCGCCGCCGTCCACGAGGCCGTCCGGCGGGCGCTGACGACGGCCCAGCAGTGGCTGGCCGACGAGCGCTTCACCGCGGCCCGGCTCGTCGTCCTCACCCGGGGAGCGGCCGGACCGCACGCCGGGAACGACCCCGTGGGCTCCGCCGTCTGGGGGCTGATCCGCTCCGCGCAGTCCGAGCATCCGGACCGCTTCGTGCTGGCCGACCTGGCCCGTGACGACGCCTCGGTCCGCGCCCTCCCGGCCGCGCTCGCCGCCGGTGAGCCGCAGTTCGCCCTCGTGGACGGTGCGGTGTCGGTCCCCCGCCTGGCCCCCGTCCGCCCGCAGGCACCGGCCGCGGCGACACCGGACACGGGCGGAGCGGACGGGCCGGAGGGGCCGGCCCCGGGCCGGTACGGCGACGGCACCGTTCTGATCACCGGTGCGACCGGCACCCTGGGCGGACTCGTCGCCCGCCACCTGGTCCGCGCACACGGCGTCCGCCACCTTCTGCTGACCGGCCGCCGGGGCGGCGCCGCACCAGGCGCCGCCCGGCTCACCACGGAACTGGAGGAGCTGGCCCGCCCCGCCGGCGCGGTGACCGTGACCTGGGCGGCCTGTGACGTCGCCGACCGCGCGGCGCTCCGCGCGCTGCTGGCCGACATCCCCGGCACGCGCCCGCTGACCGGCGTGATCCACGCGGCCGGTGTGCTCGACGACGGGGTCCTGGCCTCGCTCACCCCCGAGCGCCTGACCACCGTGCTGCGCCCCAAGGTCGATGCGGCCGTCCATCTGGACGAGCTGACCCGCGGCCTGGACCTCTCCGCCTTCGTCCTCTTCTCCTCCCTCTCCGGGGTGCTCGGCGGCCTCGCCCAGGCCAACTACGCCGCCGCGAACGCCTTCCTGGACGCCCTCGCCCGACGGCGCCGGGCACAGGGCCTGCCCGCCTCCTCCCTCGCCTGGGGCCTGTGGGAGCAGAGCAGCGGGATGACCGGCGACCTGGACCGGTCGGTACGCGAGCGGATGGCGCGGGGCGGATTCCCGCCGCTGCCCACCACGGACGCGCTCACCCTCTTCGACGCGGCGCACGACCTCGACGAGGCCGCCCTGGTGCCCGTACGGCTGGACCTGGGCGCGCTGCGCGCCCAGGCGGCCGAGGCGGGCACCGGCGCCCTGCCGCCGCTGCTGCGCGGCCTGGCCGGCGCGCCCGCCCTCCGGACGGCGGCCGGGTCCGCCGCCGCACCGGAAGACCGGGGCGCGCCGGACCCCGCCGGACCCGCCTCCCTCTCCGCCCTTCCGGTGGCCGCCCGCGACCGGGCGCTGGCGGAGCTGGTCCGATCCAGCACGGCCGACGTCCTGGGCCACGACTCGGCGGACGCGATCGAACCCGGGCTCACCTTCCAGGAGCTGGGCATCGGCTCGCTCAACTCGGTGGAGCTGCGCAACCACCTCGCCGCCCGCACCGGCCTCACCCTGCCGACCACCCTGGTCTTCGACTTCCCCACCCCCGCCGAGGTGGCCGCACACCTCCGCACGCTGCTCCCGGAGCCGGCCGGTGCCGCACCCGGCCGGCCCTCCGCGCCTGCCTCCCCGCCTGCTTCCCCGCCGCCTTCCGTACCGGCTTCCTCCGGACCGTCTCCCTCCGCGCCGTCCCCGGCGGCGGATCCGGACGACGACCCGATCGTGGTCGTCGGCAGGAGCCGTCGCCTCCGTGGCGAGGGGCCGCAGGAGCCGGCCGGCTTCGACGCCGGCTTCTTCGGCTACGGTCCGGACGAGGCCGCCGCCCTGGACCCCCGGCAGGGGCCCCTGCTGGAGACCGCGTGGGAGGCCGTCGAGGACGCCGGGATCGTCCCGGACACCCTCGACGGCAGCGATACGGCCGTCTTCCTCGGCCTGCCCCGGCCCGGTGACGGCCCGGACGGAGCGGTCGGCGGCGGACTGCCGACCCAGGCCCTCGCCACCGCCTTCGGACTCCGTGGCCCGGCCGTCGCCGTGGACACCGGCGACGGATCCGCCGGGACCGCCCTGCACCTCGCTGCACAGTCGCTCCGGCTGGGGGAGTGCGGACTCGCCCTGGCCGGTGGCGCGCTCACCGACCCGGACCGGAACGGCGAGGGCACCGAAATCCTGCTGCTGGCGCGGCTCTCGGCCGCCCGCCGCCACGGCCACCGGGTACACGCGCTGGTACGGAACGGCGAAACGGGCCAGGCCGTCGTGGCACCGGCCCCGCCGGAAGCCTCACCCGTGGCGGGTGCGGCCGCCCCGCGCGCCGAGTCGCCGGCCGTCCCGTTCCCGTACCTCCTCTCGGCGAAGACCCCGTCGGCCCTGCGCGCCCAGGCGGCCCGTCTGCGCTCCCACCTGGAGTCCCGCCCGCAGGTGCGCCCGGCGGACCTCGCCCGCGCGCTCGCCACGACCCGTACCGCCTTCCGGCACCGGGCGGCGCTGGTGGCCGGCGGGCGCGAGGAGCTGCTCACCGCCCTCGACGCCGTCGCGCGCGGCGAGGACCTGCCGGCCGTCCTGCGCGGTACGCCCGCCGACCGGCCGCTCACCTTCCGCTTCGTCCCGCACCACGGTCGTCGGCCCGTCGTCGGCGGCCCGCTGTACCGGGCGTTCCGGGTGTACGCCGAGGCGTTCGACGAGGCGGCCGGATGCCTGGACGAGCATCTGGAGCGCTCCCTGCGCGAGGTCGTCTGGTACCAGCCCGAACTGCTGGAGCGTCCGGCCTACGGCTACCCCGCCCTCTTCGCGGCGCAGACCGCGCTGCACCGGCTGCTGACGAGCTGGGGCGTCACCCCGGACACGGTCACCGGGACCGCCTCCGGCGCGGTCGCCGCGGCGTACGCCTCCGGTGCGCTCGCGCTCGGCGACGCCGCCGCACTGGCGGTCGCGTACGGCCGGCTCGCGGACGGTGACCGGGACGCCCGGGCCCGGGAGGACTTCCGGCGCGCCCTGGAGACGCTGGCCTTCCGGCCGCCGGAGATCCCGTTCCCGTTCCCGTCCCCTCCCGGCGGCGGCCCGGCCGCCGGTGTGTCCCTCTCCTCGCCCGACGGCTGGATCCGGCGGCTCGACGAGCACGAGGCGGGGGAGGAGGCAGCAGGCCTCCCGGGCACCGGGACCGCCCTCCGGCTGGGTGCGGACGGCTTCGCCGTCACCGGCCGGGGCGAGCACCGGGGCACGGCGGTATCGGGCGAGGAGCTCACCTCCCCCGACGCCCTCGGCCGGGCGTTCGGCAGCCTCCACACCGGCGGCGTACCCGTCGACTGGACGGCCGTGTTCGGGGGCCGGCCGGCCCGCCGCACCGACCTGCCGACGTACGCCTTCCAGCGCACCGGCCGGCCCGTCTGGTCGCCCGCCGGCGACCTCGGTGCGCCGGGCCTCGACGGCAGCTGGCTCGTGGTCATCCCGCCCGCCGGCCGGGCCGGCGCCGACCTCACCGAACCGGTTCTCGGCGCACTGCTGCGGCACGGCGCCGACGTCCTGCCGTTCGCCGTCGACCCGGCCGCCGGTGCCACCGCCGGCCACGCCTCCCGGCTCTCGCAGCTCCTCGCCTCCCGCGGCCCGTTGACGGGGGCCCTCTCCCTGCTTCCCGCCGCGGCGCCCGACAGCGCGCCCGACGGGCCGTGGACGCTGCCCGCCGCCGTCCGCGAGGCCGTCGCGGACACACCCGTCTGGCACCTCACCCGGGGCGCGGTCGCCGTCGAGCCGGGCGAACGGCCCGACCCGCTCCAGGCCGCCGCCTGGGAACACCTGCCCCCGGGCGCCCTGATCGACCTCCCGCCGGCTCTCGACGAGTCCGCACGGGAACGGCTCTGCGCCGTCCTGGCCAGGGGCGCCGCGAAGGACGCGACCGGGGCCGGAGCCGGGGCCGGAGCCGCGGGCGACGACGCGGGCGACGACGCCGGCCCGCCCCTGTGGGCCGTCCGGCCGTCCGGTGTCTTCACCCGCCCCCGTCCGGCGGACGCCCCGTAGCGGCACGGCCGCGTCAGCACGGCCGCGAGAGCACGACCACACCGAACGACCACACCGCACGACCACGACATGGACACGAGAGGAACGAAGGGCGCACATGGGTAGCGACATCTGGCAGACGAGCGCGGTCGAACTGGCGGCGTCGGTGGCGCGCGGTGAGGTCACCGCGGCCGAGGTGGTGGAGAGCCACCTGGATCGCATCGCCGCGGTCAACCCGCGGCTGAACGCCGTCACCGGCCTGCTGGCCGACCGGGCCCGCGCGGCCGCCGGCGAGACCGACCGGCGGCGGGCCGCGGGCGAACCCCTGGGGCCGCTGGCCGGAGTGCCGTTCACCGTCAAGGACAACATCCACGTGGCCGGTATGCCCACGACCCAGGGCGTACCGGAGTTCCAGGGGCTGGTGGCCGAGGCCGACTCCCCGCCGGTGGAGCGGCTGTGCGCGGCCGGGGCGATCCCCCTCGCCCGCACCAACATGCCCGATATGGGGATGCGCGGTGTGCACACCCGCAGCGGCCTGCACGGCGACACCGTCAACCCCTGGGACCCGGCCCGCAGTCCGGGCGGCACCAGTGGCGGCGACGCGGTGGCGGTGGCCTCCGGTATGGCACCCCTGGGCCTGGCCAATGACTGGGAGGGCTCCAACCGCATTCCGGCCGCTTTCTGCGGTGTGGTCGGGGTACGCCCCAGCTACGGCCGGTACGCCTCCGACAACCGTCTGGCCGGCCGCGAACCCCAGCTCAGCTCCCTGCTCTTCCCCGTCGACGGCCCGTTGACCCGTACCGTCGCCGACGCCCGCGCGGTGCACCAGGTGCTGGCCGGCGCCGACCCCCGCGACCCCCGTACGGTCCCGGTCCCCCCGACCCTGCCCCTACTGGACGGGCCGGTCCGGGTGGGCGTCGTCGCCGACCCGGGCGGACTAGGGGTACACCCCGACGTACGGGCCGCGGTCGAGCTGGCGGCCGGCGCGCTGGCAGACGCCGGGTATGTGGTGGAAGAGGTGGAACTGCCCCGTCTCGAAGAGGCCCTGGACGCCTACGGCCGGCTGGTGATGACGGACTACAGCCTCACCTGGCCGATGGTCAGGACCCTGATGCCGGAGGACGGCTGCCGCTTCCTGGAGATGTCCATGGAGCGCACCCCACCGGTCGGCCTGGAGGGGTACGTCAAGCTCATCGGCACCCGGCTGGGCGTCCAGCGCGCCTGGACGGCGTTCCAGGAGACCTACCCCCTGGTGCTCGGACCGGTGTTCACCGAGCCCGCCATCGAACCCGGACTGGAGGCCCGCGGCCCCGAGGAGCTGGACCGGGTGTGGAGGGCACAGCGGCTGTGCTCGGTCGCCACCTTCCTCGGCCTCCCCGCCGTCGCCGTCCCCACGGGGGTCGTCGCCGGCCTCCCCCAGGGGGTGCAGCTCATCGGCCGTGCCTACCGCGAGGACCTGTGCCTGGACGCCGCCGCGGCCGTCGAGGCACGCCGGGGCACCTTCACCCCGCTCGATCCGCGCGACTGACCCCGTACGACCGGCCCGTGCGACGGGTCCGTACGGCTGACCCGTACGGCTGACCCGTACGGCCGACCCGTACGGCGCGGCCGGGCCGGTTTCGGCGTAGGGGACCCGCGAAGACGCTCAGGGGTCCGCCGGGGTGCCCCGGATTCCCGGTCTCCGCATACGTTTTCGCGGGTCGCATCGCCTTGGGTACAGCCCACGGGCGAACACCGGAACGCCGGACGAGAACGGGGGAAGCCGAACCATGGAGGCTGCCGCACGGGAAACCGCGAACGCGCCCTGCCCGGGGCGGCTTCCGTCGCTCACCGGACTGCGTTTCCTCGCGGCCGCCATGGTGTTCTTCGGGCACGCCTTCGCCGATCCGCTCAGCAAGGTGGCGGCCCCGGGATTCCTCGCCGTTCTGTGGTACCGGGCGGGTTCCTTCGGTGTCTCCTTCTTCTTCATCCTCAGCGGATTCGTCCTCGCCTGGTCGGCCCGCGCGGGAGACCGGCCGGTGCGGTTCCTCCGGCGCCGGCTGCTCAAGGTCTACCCGAATCACCTCGTCACGTTCGGGTGCACGGCCGTGCTGCTGTGGTGGACGGGGCGGAGTCTCGCCGGGTGGCTGCCCAATCTCCTGCTGGTGCAGTCGTGGGTACCGGATTTCGGCGTCATCAACAGTGTGAACACGGTGAGTTGGACGCTGAGCTGTGAGGTGTTCTTCTACGCCGCGTTCCCGCTGCTGATGCGCTGGACCGGACGCATCCGGCCGGAGCGGCTGTGGCATGCGGCCCTCGGCACGGTCGCGGGCGTCGTCGCCGTACCGTGGCTCGCGCAACTGCTGCCTGCCCGGCCCCGCGTCGCGCCGCCGCTCGACTTCTCCTTCGTGCAGTGGTGGTTCGTGAACTTCGCGCCGCCGGTACGGGTGCTGGAGTTCGTCCTGGGCATCCTGCTCGCCCGGATCGTGCTGAGCGGGCGCTGGATCCGGCTGCCGCGTGGCCGGGCGGCGGCCCTGGTGGCCCTCTCCTACGTGGTGGCGCTGGCGGTTCCGTATCTGTTCGGAGTGGCCGCGGTGGGCGTCGTCCCCCTCGGTCTGCTGATCGCCTCCGTCGCCGTGGCCGACACGCAGGGGGAGAGCGGGCTGCTGGCGGGGCGGACCATGACCTGGCTGGGCGAGATCTCCTTCGCCTTCTATCTGGTGCACCGGCCGCTGCTGATCGCGGTGTCCGGTGTGCCGGCCGCCGGTGCGGCGGCCGGCATGGGGATCGCGGTACTGGTGTTCGCGGTGGCCGTCCTGGTGGCGTGGGCCCTGTATGCGGGCGTCGAGCGGCCGGTGATGCGCCGCTGGGCGGTACCGCGGGCGATGCGACGGGCGCGCGAGAGCGTGGAGGCTCCGTCGCGCGCCTGATTCCGGGGGGTGCGCGGGGCGCGTCCGGGCCCTCCCGCCCGAGCGCGCCGGAGCGCACCCCAGAGAACCAGCGAGAAGGGCCAGCCTTCCATGGACCGCGTATCACCGGCGCCCGAAGCAACCGAACCGGCACCCACCGAACCGGCACCGACAGGGCCGGCACCCACCCCACCGGCACCCACCACACCGGCCGAACCGGCCGCTCCCGTCCTCCCCCCACCGGGATCCATGCCCCGCGGCTGCCCGATGGGTCCGCCGGACCCCTGCCGGCAGGCCCTGGAGCGGCCCGGCCTCAGCCGCATCCGCCTCCAGTACGACCGGCAGGGCACGCTGCTGACCCGGTACGACGACGTACGGACCGCGCTGCGCAGCGACCGGCTCAGCTCGGCCCTGCACCAGCTGCCGCCCGTCATGGACGGCCAGTCGCCGCCCGGCTGGTTCTTCGGGATGGACGGCCCCGGCCACGCCCGCCACCGGAGGGTGCTGGCCAAGAAGTTCTCCGCGACCCGGATGCGGCGGTTCACGCCGGTGATCCGGGAACTCGTGGACGGACTGCTGGACACCGTGGAGCGCCGCCTGACCGGGCCCGACGGGACCGCCGACCTCATGGCGGAGCTCGCCTGGCCGGTGTCCGTACAGGTGCCCAGTGCCCTGCTCGGGATACCCGGCGACGACCAGGCGTGGTTCAAACGGCAGATCGACGCGCTGATCGACCCGGGCCTGTCCCGCGAGGAGATCACCGGTGTGTACCGCGACATGTGGCAGCACATGCGCGACCGGGTCCGCGCCGAGCGGGACGGTCCGGGCGGCCGGGGCCTGATCGGTGAGCTGATCGCGGAGCAGGACGGTCCGGACGGCTTCGGCGATGCGGAGATCGCCTCGATCGGGCTCTCCCTGCGCATCGCCGGGTTCGACCCCGTGGCCCACCTGCTGGGCCTGGGCCTGCTCGCCCTGATGAGCCGCCCCGAGCAGCTCCGTCTGGTGCGCGAGGAGCCCGGCATACGGGCGAACGCGATCGAGGAGCTGCTGCGCTTCGTGCCGTTCAACAACATGGGCGCGGTGCGCGTCGCCGCCGAGGACACCGAGGTGGACGGTGAGCGGATCGCCCGGGGCGAGGTGGTGGTCACCTCACTGGTGACCGCCAACCGTGACACGGCGGTCTTCCCCGACCCCGACGCCCTCGACGTGACCCGCGCCAACGCCGCCCATCACCTCGCCTTCGGGCACGGCGCGCACCGCTGTCTGGGCCAGCACCTGGCGCGGGAGGTCATCGCGGTGGTGTTGGACCGGCTCCTGGAGCGCTTCCCGCGGATGCGGCTCGCGGTACCCGCGGAGCAGGTCCCGCCGTTCGAGTCCGCGGGCTTCTACGGCGTGGCCGAGCTCCCCGTCACCCTCCGGCCGCCCCGCACTCCCTGACCCCGCCCCGCACTCCCTGACCGCGCCGGGCGTCTCCGGCCACCTCGTACTCCGCGGCCGCCGGCCCGGGCCCACAGGTCTGCCTGAGGGGCCCGGGCCGGCCGGGCTCAGCCGAGCAGCACCGGCAGCCGCCGCACACCGATCAGGAACTGTGGTGCGATCTCCTCGGCCGGTACCGCGAGCCGCACCTTCGGGAACCGTGTGAACAGCGCCTTCAGCGCGATCTCGACCTCCGTCATGGCCAGCGTCGAGCCGGGGCAGAAGTGCGGCCCGCGGCTGAAGCCGAGGTGCGGGTTGGGCGAGCGGGTCACGTCCAGGACGCCGGGGTCGGGGAATTCGGCGGGGTCGCGGTTGGCGGCGGCCAGCACGACCAGGACGCCCTCGCCGGGGGTGACCGTGACCCCGCCCACCTCGACCGGCTCGGTGGGGAAGCGCCGGAAGGCGTGCTTGACGGGCGCCGCGTGGCGCATGATCTCGGCCAGCCCGCTCGACCAGGTGGTCCGGCCGGAGCGGATCAGCTCGAACTGGTCCGGATTCTCCAGCAGGGTGAGCACGCCCAGCGCGATCAGCTGGCGCACCGAGTCGTGCCCGGCCTGGATCACCAGAATGGCCAGCGCCGCCAGTTCGTCGTCGGTGAGCCGCTCGCCGTCCTCGTCGTGCGTACGAATCAGATCGGAGAGCAGGTCGTCGCCCGGCTTCCGCCGCCGCTCGGCGATCAGATGCCGGATCACCTCGACCATGCCGCGCAGGGCGGGCGCGAGGACGTCCGGCGGCGGGGGGACGGGGCCGTTGAACGTATGGGCCCACTGGAGCCACTGTTCGCGGTGCTCCTCGTCCACCCCGATCAGATGGGAGACGACCCGGATCGGCAGCGGGTCGGCGAACCGTGCGATCAGGTCGTTCTCGGCATCCGGGTCCAGGGCGTCCAGCAGCTCCCCGACCATCCCCTCGATGGCGGGCCGCATGGTCCGGACGCGGCGGGCCGAGAAGGCCAGCGTCACCAGCGGGCGCACCCGGCCGTGGTCCTCGCGGTCCATGCACAGCAGGTTCGAGTCCAGCAGCGGCACCACGTCCTCGGGGACCCCTTGCGCCCGCATGCCCGCGGCGTGCGACTGGCCCGGCGGCCGGCTGGTGAACCGGGGGTCGGTGAGGACGAGTCTGGCGTCCTCGTAGCGCGTCACGACCCAGCACGGCGAACCGTCCAGCGACCGGCCCCGGCAGATCGGGCGGGGCGCGGTCAGCCAGCGCCGCCCCGCCTCCCGGTCGGTGACGAACGCGGGGTCGGACAGGTCGTACGCACCGGGTTCGCCGAGGTCCGGTTCCTGCCGAGGGGGTGGGGCGGTCTCTGTCACGGCATCCTTCCTCTGCACGTCACTTCACTTCGCTTAACTTCACTGCCACGTCACTGCCACTTCCCGGCGGTCCCGACGGCACCGACCAGTTCTCCCGCCTCGTCCATGATCCGGCGGCCGATCTCGTCGACGTGCCGGTCCTGCCAGGAGGCCGGGCCGGTCTCCCGGAGCCACTGGTTGCAGGCGCCCAGCGCGGGGCCGCAGTACACCTGGAAGTCCATCTCGCGGCCGGGCTCACCGGCGATGGCGAAGCGCAGGGACCGGTCGCAGTACCACCGGAACACCAGCGCCATCCGCCGCTTGGGGTCCGGTTCGGGCTCGCCCGCCGGGGCGCCGCGGCGCAGCTCCGCGTAGGCGGACTCGAACGGCGTCCGGAAGTACCGCTCCTCGATGTGCGCGCGGACCCCGGCGTCGATGGCGTACCAGTCGTCATGCGTGCGCCACAGGTCGTGCAGCTTGTTCGCGCGGGCGTGGAAGAGCGTGCCCTTCTTCATCACCCGGGCCCGGCCGCCCAGTTCGAACAGATCGCTGAACGGCGCGTACACCGTGTCGTGCACGTCCAGGTTCGCCAGCAGGTCCTTGACCCGGCCGCTGACGCCGGCCTCGGCCGTGCACACGTTGACCGACCCGGTCAGGACGAAGTCGGCGCCCAGGACGAACGCGGCCGCCGCCGCCTCCGGCGACCCGATGCCGCCACCGGCGCCCACCCGCACCGGGGGCAGCGCCGGGAACGTGCGGGCGACCTCGTCGCGCAGCCGGCGCACCGACGGCAGCAGCGCGGGCAGCGCGCCCATGTCGGTGTAGCCGCCGGCATCGCCGACCGCGCACACATCGTCGGCCATCGCCAGCAGCGGGGCCGCCGCCGCCTCCTCGGCGCCGATCGCGCCGGCCGCCAGCAGGCGTTCGACGACCCGGGCGGGCGGCGGCTCGAAGAACAGCCGGGCCACGTCGGGCCGGGTCACCTTGGCCAGCAGCCGGTTCGGGGCGTGCGCCCGCCCGTCGGGTCCCACCCGGGCACCGCTGAGCCGGTAGCGCACCAGCGCCGGGGTGATCTGGATGTACGCGGCGGCCTCCAGGGCCGTGACGCCGCAGCGCAGCGCCGCGTCCACGACGTCGTCCTCGGCCCGCCCGCCGAACGGGCTGTAGGCGAGGTTGACCCCGAACGGCGCCCCGGCCCCCAGCCGGTCGCGCAGCGCCCGCAGGCCGTCCGCCACCTCGGTGCCGGTCAGGCCGCTGGTGCCGAAGAAGGACAGCAGGCCGGCCCCGGCCATCCGGGCCACGAAGTCCACCGAGGAGACCGCGTGGTGCATGCCGCCGGCCGCGTACGCGTAGTCGACGCCGTACGCGGTACGGAAGGCGGCCGAGCCCAGTGTCCGTCCGGTGACGGGAGCGGCGGGCGCCGGCACCACGGGGGCGGGCGCGGGCTCGGGCGCCGCGTCGCGCTGCGGCCGGCCCGCGGCCCCGGTGGTCCGGGACGGCCCGGGTTCCTCGGCCGGCAGGGGCTCCGCCTCGTCCTGGATTCTGGCGATCAGCTTGGTCAGTACGGTGCCCGGACCGAGTTCGTGCACCTCCAGCTCGCCCAGGCCCATGAGGCGGCGCACGCTGTCGGTCCACTGCACGGGGCCGTCGATCTGCCGCCGCAGGTTCTCCTTGATGTCGTCGGCACCGGGCCCGTACGGCCGCGCGTCGACATTGGCGATGACCGGCACCTTGGGCGGGAAGAAGTCGAACTTGTCCAGGAAGCGCCCGAACTCGTCGGCGGCGTCGGCCATATAGCGGCTGTGGAAGGCGGCGCTCACGTTCAGCGGTACGCACCGGGCGCCGGCCTCGGCGGAGAACAGCGGAAGCGCCCGCTGCACGGCGTCCTCGGGGCCGGCGATCACGGTCTGCGAGGGGGTGTTGACATTGGCGATGTCGATGGCGTCCAGACCGTGCGCGCGCAGTACCCCGCGCACCGCTTCGGCGTCGCAGCCGGCCACCGCGGCCATCGTCCCGCCGTTCGCCTGTCCCATCAGCTCACCGCGTCTGCGGACCAGGCGCAGGCCGGTCTCGAAGTCGTAGACGCCCGCCGCGAAGAGCGCGACGTACTCACCCAGGCTGTGCCCGAGTACGCAGTCCGGCATCCGGCCGCCCACCTGGAGCAGCGCCAGATGCGACAGCGCGCCGACCACGTACAGCGCCGGCTGGGTGAACTCGGTCTGCTTCAGCTTCCGTTCGGGGTCGTCCACGCAGAGCGTGCGGACCGAGTAGCCCAGCACCCGGTCCGCCCGCGCGGTCAGCTCGGGGAACCGGTCGAACAGGTCCTTGCCCATGCCCTTGACCTGCGAGCCCTGACCGGGAAAGACATGGACGCGCAGCGGGTGCGGGGATACCGGGGACACGGGGGACAGAGGGGCGGGGAACATCTGCGCTGCCTCGGAGGTCTGGGGTGTCGTGGGTGTGCGGGGCGCGGAGGCGAGGGCGCGATGGTGTTCCACCACCCGCTCCAGCAGCGCCCCGTCCCGGGAGAACGGCGACAGCAGCGGCATCGCCCGGGACGCCGCGCCGGCCGGCAGCCGGGGATTGACCAGGCCCGCCATGGAACCGGACGGACCGAGGTCCAGATACCGCCAGCGGTCCTCCCGCAGCAGCCGGTTCACCAGCGGCCGGATGTCGAACGGCCGCCGCATCACCTGCCAGATGTGGTCGACGTCCAGCTCCCGGACCTCGTCCCCGGTGGTGCCCGACAGCAGCGGCACCCGTGGCCGGCGCAGGGTGAGCTTGCCGACCTGTGCGACGAACTCGTCCCGTACGGCCTCGATATGGGAGGAGTGGAAGGGGTAGGGCACCGGGAGCCGCTGGAAGAGGATGTTCTGCCCGGTCAGGTGCTCCTCGGCCCGGTCCAGGTCGGGGGCCTTGCCCGCCACCACGAAGTTGTTCTCCGCGTTGACCGCGGCCAGTTCGAGCGGGCCGTTCAGGACCGGTTCCCGGTCGAAGAGCGCGGGCTCGGCCAGGACCGCCAGCATCCCGCCGCGCGGGCAGCGCTCCTCGAAGATGTCGACCTGGCGCACCAGCAGCGCCAGGCACTCGTGCACGTCGACGGCTTCGGCCACGGCCGCCGCCGCCACCTCTCCCAGGCTCGCCCCGAGCACCGCATCCGGCTGGATACCCCGTGCCATCAGGCTCCGCGCCAGCGCGTACTCGACCATGAAGATGCCCGGCTGGCTGTCGCGGAACCGGTCGAAGGGCTCGTCCAGCCGCCGCTCGGGCCCGTAGATCCGCTCCAGTACGGAGTCGCCGCGCTCGGCGCGCACCACCGCGTCCAGGTCGCGCAGGGTGTCCCGGAACACCTCGTCGTGCTCGTAGAACCAGCCGCCCATGTGGTGGTACTGCGATCCCTGGCCGGCGAAGAGGAAGACGTTGCTCAGGCTCATGGGGCCGGGCTCAGCCCTTCCTGGCGATGTGGTGCCGGTAGCTGTCCGGCAGCCCTTGCAGCGACGGGACGGCGCCCGCCTTCTTGAGGGCCTTGGTCAGCGCGGTGTCGGGGAAGCCGGCGAACTTCGCCCCGAAGATGGTCCGGCGCACCTGCCGCCCGACCAGCCGCGCCACCGGCGACATCCGCTTCTCGGCGAAGGTCCGCTGGAAGTGGCTGCCCGCGGTCATCCGGCGCCGGATCGAGGTCCGCACCTCCTCGGAGATGTCCCGCTCGTGGATCCACGCCAGCCCCCGGGACTCCTCCTTGTGCCGCGTCATCTGCGCGTAGCGCGGCGCGGTGAAGGTGTCGATGTGCGAGAAGTGGCCGCCCGGCTTGAGCACCCGGGCCACCTCGTCCAGGAACCGGCCGAAGTCCGGGTAGGTGTGCGAGCTCTCGATGTTGATGACCAGGTCCAGCTCGCCGTCCTCGAACGGCAGGTTCTCCGCGTCGCCCTGGACGAAGTGCAGCCGCCGGCCGCGGGAGAGGCGGGTGGTGGCGCGGGTGATGGCCTGCGGGGACAGGTCCAGACCGGTCACCCGCTCGGCGTCGATCAGCCGGGACAGGAAGTTCAGCCCCTCGCCCAGCCCGCAGCCGACCTCCAGGACGGAGGCGCCGGCCAGCTCCGCGAGCCCAATGGGCAGATCGCGCAGCGCGAGGAAGTACAGCTGCTCGGAGTACCCGTCGGTGTCGTAGTCCGCGAAGCCGGGGACCAGTGCGCGGATCTCGCGCAGCAGGGTGTCGTCGTGCATGCCCCAGTTCCAGATGTCGCCCTGCGACGAGGCGGTCGCCGCCATGTCGTACGACGAGGACGTGGCGCCCTTGATCCGGTCGCTGACCGCACGGTCCGGGCCCTGCCCGCTGTCACTGGAATTGATTGTCCCGAGTCCCTCGCTGAACTCGGTGAACACCTTGGAGGCGGCCATGTCTTCCTCTCGTGCGCATGCTTGGGGCCCGGAAGGTCACCGGCGTGCGCAGGCTATGACCGGCCCCGGCGGGCAAGACACCCCTAATCCCCCCTACGGACCCCCAGATCACCGGGGGGCGGCGAGGAGGTCACGCACGGTCGGCCGCGCCCCGGCCGGCGGGAGCCGCCGGGCCCGGGCCCAGGACGGCGGAGGCCAGCGCGGCCTGGTACGGGGTGAGCGCCGGCCGGGCGGGGGAGCCGGCGCGGCCGACCGCCGCCCACCGCGGGTCGCGCCCCAGCGCGTACAGCGACCCCAGCGAGGTCAGGACCGAGGACCGCTCGGCCCTGCGCCGTCCGGAGGGCAGCGCCCGTCCGGTCAGCCCGCCGTGCTCCAGGCACTGCTGGACCGAGCCGGTCAGCACCGGGTGGGCGCTGATCTCCAGGAACACCCCGAAGCCCCGGGCCCGCAGCGCGGTCACCGTCTCGGCGAAGCGCACCGGCTCGCGCAGGTTGCGCATCCAGTACGGGGCGGTCAGCTCGGTCCCGGTCAGCCGCTCCCGGGTCACCGTGGAGTACATCGGCACCCTGGCCCGCCCGGGGCGCAGGTCCTTCAGCGCCACCGCCAGGTCGTCCCGCAGCTCCTCCACGTAATGGCTGTGCGAGGCGACCGTCCCCTTGATCAGCTTGCAGTAGACGTCCTGCGCGTCCAGCCGGCCGGTGATCTCCTCCAGCGAGTCGGCGTCCCCCGCCAGCACGCTGAGCACCGGGCTGTTGAAACCGGCGACGCTCACCCGCCCCCCGGTCCCCGCGGCCAGCCCCGCCGCCTCCTCGGGCGACAGCTCGGCCACCGCCAGCGCGCCCTTGCCGCTGATCCGGCGCAGCAGCGCGCTGCGCCGGCAGGCGATCATCGCGGCGTCCTCCAGCGACAGCGCGCCCGCGATATGCGCCGCGGCGATCTCGCCCATGCTGTGGCCCACCACGGCATCCGGCTCGATGCCCCAGGACCGCCACAGCTCGGCCAGCGCGACCTGCACCGTGAACAGCACGGGTTGCAGCACGTCGATCTCGCCGATCCGGGACTCGTCCTCGTCCAGGGCCAGCTGCTCCCGTACGGAGAAGTCCACATGACGGCGTACGGCGGCCTCGCACCGCGCCACGGCGGCCCGGAACGCCGGCTCGGTGCGCAGCAGTTCCCGGCCCATCCCGAACCACTGGTGGCCCTGCCCGGCGAAGACGAACACCAGCCCGCGCTCGCTCCGCGGCGGCGCCCCGTCCGTCACCCCTCCGGGCTCCGCGGCCATGTCGAGGGCCTCCACCAGTCCGGCGTACGAGTGGGCGACGGCGAAGGCCCGGTGCTCGTGGTGCGGCGCGTCCATCGCCGCCCGGCACAGCGCCGCCGGCTCCGGCCCGCCCCGCCCGTCCGCGGCGGCCCGGGCCAGCTCCCGGTACGAGCCCAGCAGTGCGGCCAGCCCGCCGGCCGAGGGCGCGGACAGCGGCAGGAGACAGGCGTCGTGCGCCGCCGGGCCGCCCGGCGCGGAAGCCATGTCCGGCGCGGAAGTCATGCCCGGCGCCGAGGGCGCGGCGGACGGGGGAGAGGACGGGGAAGGCGGGGCGGACGGGGCAGAAACGGTCACCTTCGGGACACCTTTCCTCGGCTCAACGGCGCCACGCTAGACAAGCCCACCAGCGCCGAGAAGCGATCCGCGCCCTTATAGGGGCCGGGCCGGAAAAGTAGGGGATGCCCCGGCACGTTCTCGGGTACCTCCCGCCCCGCCCGCTTGCTACGTTGCCGACGCGTCCGGCATCCGCCGCTCCCGCGCCGCAGCGCCGCACCGTCACGCCACCACGGACAGAGAGCATCCATGCACACAGCAGACACGGCCCGGACCGCCGCGCCGGTACCGTTCCCCTTCGCCGACGCGCCCGAGGCCTGCCTGCCCGCTCCCGGACTGGCCGAGGCCCGCGCCACGCACCCCGTGCTCCAGGTGAAGCTGCCCGACGGCACGCCGGCCTGGCTGGTCACCCGCTACGCCGACGTCCGCCGGATCCTGACCGACCCCCGCTTCAGCAGCCGGCTCACCGCCGCTCGCCCCGAGGTCGCGGAGACCGAGCACGGCGCCCTGATCAGCCAGTCCCTGGTCGGCATGGACGCCCCCGAGCACACCCGGATCCGCCGGCTGGTCTCCCGCGCCTTCAGCGCCCGCCGCGTGGAGGGGATGCGGCCCACCGTGGCCGCCCTGGTCGAGGAGCGCCTGGACGCGCTGGAGACCCTGCCCCGCCCGGTCGACCTGGTCCGGCACTTCGCCACGCCGATCCCCAACGCGGTGATCTGCGGCATGCTCGGCGTCCCCGCCGCGGACCACGACGACTTCCAGAAGTGGTCGGCGGCGCTCATCGACTGGCTGCGCGACGAGCGGGAGCGCAACGCCGCCACCGTCGCGCTCAAGGCGTACTTCACCGAGCTGATCGCCGCCAAGCGCGCGGAACCCGGCGACGACCTGATGACCGAGCTGATCGCCGCCCGCGACGAGGGCGACAAGCTCTCCGAGAGCGAGCTGATCGCCCAGTGCGTCGGGCTGCTGAGCGCGGGCAACGACACCACGGCCAGCCTGATCACCATGTTCCTGGTGACGCTGCTGCGCCGCCCCGAGGAGATCGAGCGGCTGCGCACCGACCCGGACGCGATCCCGCGCGCCGTGGAGGAGCTGCTGCGCTTCGTGCCCCTGGTGATGAGCGGGGCCAGCGGACCGCGGCTGACCACCGAGGAGGTCGAGCTCTCCGGGGTGACGATCCCCGCGGGCAAGCTCGTCCTGCCCGCCCTGGCCGCCGCCAACCGCGACCCGCTGGCGTTCCCGGACCCCGAACGCCTCGACCTGACCCGCACCGACAACCAGCACCTGGGCTTCGGCGCCGGAATCCACTACTGTCTGGGCGCCCAGCTGGCTCGCGTGCAGCTCCAGGAGGCGCTGAAGGGTCTGCTGCACCGGATGCCGGCGCTGCGCCTGGCGGTGCCCGGGTCCGCCCTGCGGATGAAGCCCGGCTCGGCGATCAGCAGCCTGGAGTCCCTGCCCGTCGAGTGGTGAGAGTCTCGCCTCATACGGTTCTCGGTCCGGCCCGGCGGTCTGGATTGGCGCGTGTTTCGCCTCACACATGGTTGCGCGCCGTGCCCAGCTCGTTCTCGGTCCGGCCCGGCGGTCTGGATTGGCGCGTGTTTCGCCCGTATGGCACACTGCATGGGTTGCTCGGTTGAGTGCCGATGCTGCGCGCCTCCCGCCGGGAGGACCGGAAGCGAGTCCCAGGTATTCGTCGTCCCTTCTCAGGGTCGGAAATACGGGAATCTTCCGGGAAGCGTCAGCGGGGTGCCTCGGCCAGGCGCCCGGTGGGTGTTCTTCCCCTGCCTCTTCCTTCTTGAAGGATCTCCTGTGCGGGGAGCTACGAGAAGGGGCGCGACACGCCCGACCGCGTGGGTCGAAGGGTCGGAGAAGAGTGTTGTCCCCGCCGGGTCCCAGAGCGTTACGAGAGACAGGACTACGAAGTAGCCATGGCGGGACAGAAGATCCGCATCCGGCTCAAGGCCTACGACCACGAGGTCATCGACTCCTCGGCGAAGAAGATCGTCGAGACGGTGACCCGCACTGGTGCGTCGGTCGCGGGCCCGGTGCCGCTGCCCACTGAGAAGAACGTGTACTGCGTCATCAAGTCGCCGCACAAGTACAAGGACTCGCGCGAGCACTTCGAGATGCGCACGCACAAGCGCCTGATCGACATCCTCGACCCGACGCCCAAGACCGTTGACTCGCTGATGCGCCTGGACCTTCCGGCCGGCGTTGACATCGAGATCAAGCTCTGAGAGGCGCGGAAGAGATGGCTAAGCAGATCAAGGGCATCCTGGGCGAGAAGCTCGGCATGACCCAGGTCTGGGACGAGAACAACCGTGTCGTCCCGGTGACCGTGGTGAAGGCCGGCCCCTGCGTCGTTACCCAGGTGCGCACCAATGACAAGGACGGCTACGACTCCGTCCAGATCGCCTTCGGCGAGATCGACCCGCGCAAGGTGAACAAGCCCCTCAAGGGCCACTTCGCGAAGGCCGACGTCACCCCCCGTCGTCACCTCGTCGAGGTCCGTACCACGGATGCGTCCGAGTACACCCTCGGCCAGGAGCTGACCGCTGAGACCTTCGAGTCCGGCGCCAAGGTGGACGTGACCGGCAAGAGCAAGGGCAAGGGCTTCGCCGGTGTCATGAAGCGTCACGGCTTCGGCGGCGGCAAGGCCTCGCACGGTGCGCACCGCGTGCACCGTAAGCCGGGCTCCATCGGTGGCTGCGCCACCCCGGGCCGCGTGTTCAAGGGCATGCGGATGGCCGGCCGTATGGGCAATGAGCGGGTCACCACCCAGAACCTGACCGTCCACGCCGTTGACGCGGAGAAGGGTCTGCTGCTCATCAAGGGCGCAGTTCCTGGTCCGAACGGCGGCCTCGTCCTGGTCCGTACCGCGGCCAAGGGGGCCTGAGGTAACCGATGAGCACCATTGACATCCTTTCGCCGGCAGGCGACAAGGCCGGGTCCGTCGAGCTCCCCGCGGAGATCTTCGACGCCAAGGTCAGCGTTCCGCTGATCCACCAGGTCGTTGTCGCGCAGCTGGCCGCGGCCCGTCAGGGCACGCACAAGACCAAGACCCGCGGCGAGGTCCGCGGCGGTGGCAAGAAGCCGTACCGCCAGAAGGGCACCGGCCGGGCGCGTCAGGGTTCGACCCGTGCGCCGCAGTTCGCCGGCGGTGGCATCGTCCACGGCCCCGTGCCGCGTGACTACAGCCAGCGGACCCCGAAGAAGATGAAGGCCGCCGCCCTGCGCGGTGCCCTCACCGACCGGGCCCGCCACAGCCGCATCCACGTCGTTTCCGGCGTGGTCGAGGGCGCGGTTTCCACCAAGGCCGCCAAGTCCCTGCTGGGCAAGGTCAGCGAGCGCAAGAACGTGCTCCTGGTCGCCGAGCGCAGCGACGAGGCCGCGTGGCTCTCCGCCCGCAACCTGCCCCAGGTCCACATCCTGGAGCCGGGCCAGCTGAACACGTACGACGTGCTCGTCTCCGACGACGTGGTCTTCACCAAGGCCGCCTTCGAGTCCTTCGTGTCTGGCCCCAAGGCCAACGCTGAGACCGAAGGGAGCGACGCCTGATGACCGAGGCCGTCGTCACCAGCAAGACCTTCACCGACCCGCGTGACGTGCTCGTCAAGCCGGTCGTGTCGGAGAAGAGCTACGCGCTGCTGGACGAGAACAAGTACACGTTCGTCGTCGACCCGCGTGCCAACAAGACCCAGATCAAGCAGGCCGTCGAGGCGGTCTTCTCGGTCAAGGTCACCGGGGTCAACACGATCAACCGGCAGGGCAAGCGCAAGCGCACCCGCACCGGTTTCGGTAAGCGCGCCAACACCAAGCGCGCCATCGTGACCCTCGCCGAGGGCGACCGTATCGACATCTTCGGCGGCCCGGTCTCCTAACGGAGTCCGAGTCGTCCGGAATCGGACGAGGACTGAGAAATGGGTATCCGCAAGTACAAGCCGACGACCCCGGGCCGTCGTGGCTCCAGCGTCGCCGACTTTGTCGAGATCACGCGGTCCACGCCGGAGAAGTCGCTGGTCCGCCCGCTGCACAGCAAGGGCGGCCGTAACAACGCCGGTCGTGTGACCGTTCGCCACCAGGGCGGTGGCCACAAGCGCGCCTACCGCGTGATCGACTTCCGTCGTCACGACAAGGACGGCGTGCCGGCCAAGGTCGCGCACATCGAGTACGACCCGAACCGCACCGCGCGCATCGCGCTGCTGCACTACGCAGACGGCGAGAAGCGCTACATCATCGCGCCCCGTGGCCTGAGCCAGGGTGACCGGATTGAGAACGGCCCCGGTGCCGACATCAAGCCCGGCAACAACCTGCCGCTGCGCCACATCCCCGTGGGTACGACGATCCACGCGATCGAGCTGCGTCCGGGCGGCGGTGCGAAGTTCGCCCGCTCGGCCGGTGCCTCCGTGCAGCTGCTGGCGAGGGAGGGCTCGATGGCCCACCTTCGTATGCCGTCCGGTGAGATCCGCCTGGTCGACGTGCGCTGCCGCGCCACCGTCGGCGAGGTCGGCAACGCCGAGCAGTCGAACATCAACTGGGGCAAGGCCGGCCGTATGCGCTGGAAGGGCGTCCGCCCGACCGTGCGTGGTGTCGTGATGAACCCGGTCGACCACCCGCACGGTGGTGGTGAGGGCAAGACCTCCGGTGGTCGCCACCCGGTCTCGCCGTGGGGCAAGAAGGAGGGTCGTACTCGCTCGCCGAAGAAGGCCAGCAACAAGTACATCGTCCGCCGCCGCAAGACGAACAAGAAGCGCTAGGAGCGGGTTTAGATGCCGCGCAGTCTCAAGAAGGGGCCCTTCGTCGACGACCACCTCGCCAAGAAGGTGGATGTCCAGAACGAAGCCGGCACCAAGAACGTCATCAAGACCTGGTCCCGCCGCTCGATGATCGTCCCGGCCATGCTCGGCCACACGATCGCGGTGCACGACGGCCGCAAGCACGTCCCGGTGTTCGTCACCGAGTCGATGGTCGGCCACAAGCTCGGCGAGTTCGCGCCGACCCGCACCTTCCGCGGCCACGAGAAGGACGACCGCAAGTCGCGTCGTCGCTGATCGGCGGAGTGCGAAGACTATGACTGACACCGAAGGGACAACCATGGAAGCCAGGGCCCAGGCGCGGTACATCCGCGTCACGCCCATGAAGGCCCGCCGCGTGGTGGACCTCATCCGTGGCATGGATGCCACGGAGGCTCAGGCGGTCCTGCGTTTCGCCCCGCAGGCCGCGAGCGTGCCGGTGGGCAAGGTGCTGGACAGCGCCATTGCCAACGCCGCGCACAACTACGACCACACGGACGCCTCCACGCTGTTCATCAGCGAGGCGTACGTCGACGAGGGCCCGACCCTGAAGCGGTTCCGTCCGCGTGCCCAGGGCCGTGCCTACCGGATCCGCAAGCGGACCAGCCACATCACCGTGGTCGTCAGCAGCAAGGAAGGAACCCGGTAATGGGCCAGAAGGTAAACCCGCACGGGTTCCGGCTCGGCGTCACGACGGACTTCAAGTCCCGCTGGTACGCCGACAAGCTGTACAAGGACTACGTCAAGGAAGACGTCGCCATTCGTCGCATGATGACGAAGGGCATGGAGCGCGCCGGTATCTCCAAGGTGGAGATCGAGCGCACCCGTGAGCGCGTCCGCGTCGACATCCACACCGCTCGCCCGGGCATCGTCATCGGCCGCCGCGGCGCCGAGGCCGACCGCATCCGCGGTGAGCTGGAGAAGCTGACCGGCAAGCAGGTCCAGCTGAACATCCTCGAGGTCAAGAACCCCGAGACCGATGCCCAGCTGGTGGCCCAGGCCGTCGCCGAGCAGCTGTCCTCCCGCGTCTCCTTCCGTCGCGCCATGCGCAAGAGCATGCAGTCGACGATGAAGGCCGGCGCCAAGGGCATCAAGATCCAGTGCGGTGGCCGTCTCGGCGGTGCCGAGATGTCCCGCTCGGAGTTCTACCGCGAGGGCCGGGTGCCCCTGCACACGCTCCGCGCGAACGTCGACTACGGCTTCTTCGAGGCCAAGACCACCTTCGGCCGGATCGGCGTGAAGGTCTGGATCTACAAGGGCGACGTCAAGAACATCGCCGAGGTGCGTGCCGAGAACGCCGCCGCCCGTGCGGGCAACCGCCCGGCCCGCGGCGGCAGCGACCGCCCGCGTCGTGGTGGCGAGCGCGGCGGCCGCGGCCGCAAGCCGCAGCAGTCCGCCGCTGCCGAGGCCCCCAAGGCCGAGGCCGCTGCCGCTGCTCCGGCGGAGACCCCCGGAACGGAGGCCTGACCGACATGCTGATCCCTCGCAGGGTCAAGCACCGCAAGCAGCACCACCCGAAGCGCCACGGCATGGCCAAGGGTGGCACCGAGCTGGCCTTCGGTGAGTACGGAATCCAGGCCGTCACCCCGGCCTACGTGACGAACCGGCAGATCGAGTCCGCTCGTATCGCCATGACCCGTCACATCAAGCGTGGCGGCAAGGTGTGGATCAACATCTACCCCGACCGTCCGCTGACGAAGAAGCCGGCCGAGACCCGCATGGGTTCCGGTAAGGGTTCTCCGGAGTGGTGGGTCGCGAACGTCAAGCCCGGTCGGGTGATGTTCGAGCTGTCCTTCCCGAACGAAAAGGTTGCTAAGGAGGCGCTGACCCGCGCCGCCCACAAGCTTCCGATGAAGTGCCGGATCGTCCGGCGCGAGGCAGGTGAGTCGTGATGGCGGCCGGTACCAAGGCGACCGAGCTGCGCGAGCTGAGCAACGAGGACCTCGTTGCCAAGCTTCGTGAGGCCAAGGAGGAGCTGTTCAACCTCCGCTTCCAGGCGGCGACCGGACAGCTCGAGAACCACGGCCGGCTGAAGGCCGTCCGCAAGGACATCGCCCGGATCTACACCCTGATGCGTGAGCGCGAGCTGGGCATCGAGACGGTGGAGAGCGCCTGATGAGCGAGAAGAATGTGACTGAGACGAACGAGCGCGGTTTCCGCAAGACCCGTGAGGGTCTGGTCGTCAGCGACAAGATGGACAAGACCGTCGTCGTCGCCGTCGAGGACCGCGTCAAGCACGCGCTGTACGGCAAGGTCATCCGCCGTACCAACAAGCTCAAGGCGCACGACGAGCAGAACGCCGCGGGTGTCGGCGACCGCGTCCTCCTCATGGAGACCCGGCCGCTGTCCGCGACGAAGCGCTGGCGCGTCGTCGAGATCCTCGAGAAGGCCAAGTAATTCTCCGAGGGGTATTCCCTCGGAGTTCGTTCCGCCAGGCTCCCGGGGCAGTTCGCTGAACTGCCCCGGGGGAACCGGCAGACAAACAGGAGATAGACGTGATCCAGCAGGAGTCGCGACTGCGTGTCGCCGACAACACTGGTGCGAAGGAAATCCTTTGCATCCGTGTTCTCGGTGGTTCCGGTCGCCGCTACGCGGGCATCGGTGACGTCATCGTTGCCACCGTCAAGGACGCGATCCCCGGTGGCAACGTGAAGAAGGGTGACGTCGTCAAGGCGGTCATCGTTCGTACCGTCAAGGAGCGCCGCCGTCCGGACGGCTCGTACATCCGCTTCGACGAGAACGCGGCCGTCATCCTCAAGAACGATGGCGACCCCCGCGGCACCCGTATCTTCGGCCCCGTGGGCCGTGAGCTGCGCGAGAAGAAGTTCATGAAGATCATCTCGCTCGCGCCGGAGGTGCTGTAACCGATGAAGATCAAGAAGGGCGACCTGGTCCAGGTCATCACCGGTAAGGACAAGGGCAAGCAGGGCAAGGTCATCCAGGCCTTCCCCCGCGAGGACCGCGTCCTGGTCGAGGGTGTCAACCGGGTCAAGAAGCACACCAAGGCCGGACAGACCGCTCGTGGTTCGAAGACCGGCGGCATCGTGACGACCGAGGCCCCCGTCCACGTCTCCAACGTCCAGCTGGTCGTGGAGAAGGACGGCAAGAAGGTCGTCACCCGCGTCGGGTACCGCTTCGACGACGAGGGCAACAAGATCCGCGTTGCCAAGCGGACCGGTGAGGACATCTGATGACTGCCACCACCAACGCGCCGCGTCTCAAGACGCGCTACCGCGAAGAGATCGCCGGGAAGCTGAAGGACGAGTTCTCCTACGAGAACGTCATGCAGATCCCCGGTCTGACCAAGATCGTGGTCAACATGGGTGTGGGCGACGCCGCCCGCGACTCCAAGCTGATCGAGGGCGCCATCCGCGACCTCACCACGATCACCGGCCAGAAGCCGGCCGTCACCAAGGCCCGTAAGTCCATCGCGCAGTTCAAGCTGCGCGAGGGCCAGCCGATCGGTGCCCACGTCACCCTCCGCGGTGACCGCATGTGGGAGTTCCTGGACCGCCTGCTGTCGCTGGCGCTGCCGCGCATCCGCGACTTCCGTGGTCTGTCCCCGAAGCAGTTCGACGGTCGGGGCAACTACACCTTCGGTCTCACGGAGCAGGTCATGTTCCACGAGATCGACCAGGACAAGATCGACCGTACCCGGGGTATGGACATCACCGTGGTCACCACGGCGACCAACGACGACGAGGGCCGCGCCCTCCTTCGTCACCTCGGCTTCCCGTTCAAGGAGGCGTGAGCATGGCGAAGAAGGCTCTGATCGCCAAGGCTGCCCGCAAGCCCAAGTTCGGCGTGCGCGCGTACACCCGCTGCCAGCGCTGCGGTCGTCCGCACTCCGTGTACCGCAAGTTCGGCCTGTGCCGCGTGTGCCTTCGTGAGATGGCTCACCGTGGCGAGCTGCCGGGCGTGACCAAGAGCTCCTGGTAATCCCCCAGTTGGGATTCCCCGGAGACTCTCGGTAAGCAATCGGTCGGCGGGCGCCCCGTCCCCTTTCCCGTAGGGTGGAGGGGTTTGGGCGCCCCGCCGCCCGAGACCGACCGCGGGCCGAGCCCGCATAACGTCGCTTACTACGCCGTAGGTCCCCGCGCCGCACCCGTCCCGACGAAAGATCGGGGAGAGGGATGGCGCAGATAGGAAACCCCGGCGAGAGAGGCCGAAGGCCAATTCATGACCATGACTGACCCCATCGCAGACATGCTGACCCGTCTGCGGAACGCGAACTCGGCGTACCACGACACCGTGACGATGCCGCACAGCAAGATCAAGGCGCACATCGCGGAGATCCTCCAGCAGGAGGGTTACATCACCGGCTGGCGTGT
The DNA here is from genome assembly GCF_001590865.1 of Streptomyces sp. NBRC 110611. Lineage (GTDB taxonomy): Bacteria > Actinomycetota > Actinomycetes > Streptomycetales > Streptomycetaceae > Streptomyces. The sequence goes on along the minus strand of NZ_BBUY01000005.1, from coordinate 135,369 downwards.
CGAGGACGCCGAGGTTGGCAAGAACCTCGTCCTCGACCTGAAGTTCGGTCCCAACCGCGAGCGCTCGATCGCCGGTATCAAGCGGATCTCGAAGCCGGGCCTGCGGGTCTACGCAAAGTCCACCAACCTGCCGAAGGTGCTCGGCGGCCTGGGCGTGGCGATCATCTCCACGTCGCACGGTCTCCTCACCGGCCAGCAGGCGCAGAAGAAGGGCGTGGGTGGGGAAGTCCTCGCCTACGTCTGGTAACCCGGGAACGGAGGAAGAGCTAATGTCGCGCATTGGCAAGCTGCCCATCCAGGTTCCCGCTGGTGTGGACGTCACTATCGAGGGCCGCACGGTCAACGTGAAGGGTCCCAAGGGCTCCCTTTCGCACACCGTCGCGGCGCCCATCGAGGTCGCCAAGGGTGAGGACGGCGTCATCAACGTCACCCGCCCGAACGACGAGCGTCAGAACAAGGCCCTGCACGGCCTGTCCCGCACGCTGGTGGCGAACATGATCACCGGTGTGACCCAGGGCTACAGCAAGAACCTTGAGATCAGCGGTGTCGGTTACCGCGTCCAGGCCAAGGGCTCCAACCTGGAGTTCTCCCTGGGCTACAGCCACCCGATCCTGATCGAGGCCCCCGAGGGCATCTCGTTCAAGGTCGAGTCCCCGACCAAGCTCAGCGTCGAGGGCATCGACAAGCAGAAGGTCGGCGAGGTGGCGGCGAACATCCGCAAGCTGCGCAAGCCTGACCCGTACAAGGCCAAGGGCGTCAAGTACGCCGGCGAGGTCATCCGCCGCAAGGTCGGAAAGGCTGGTAAGTAAGCCATGGCATACGGTGTGAAGATCGCGAAGGGTGACGCCTACAAGCGCGCCGCCGCCAAGCGTCGCCACATCCGCATCCGCAAGCGGATTTCGGGTACCGCGGAGCGTCCCCGTCTGGTCGTGACGCGGTCCAACCGCGGCATCTTCGCCCAGGTCATCGACGACATCAAGGGCCACACGCTGGCCTCTGCGTCGACCCTGGACGCGTCGATCCGTGGTGGCGAGGGCGACAAGAGCGCCCAGGCCAAGAAGGTCGGCGCCCTGGTTGCCGAGCGTGCCAAGGCCGCCGGTGTCGAGGCCGTCGTGTTCGACCGCGGTGGCAAGCAGTACGCCGGGCGGATTGCCGCTCTGGCCGACGCCGCCCGCGAAGCCGGGCTGAAGTTCTGAGCCCCGGTTCCGGAGCTAGCGGACGTAACAGAGAGAGGTAATTCCAATGGCTGGACCCCAGCGCCGCGGGAGCGGTGCCGGTGGCGGCGAGCGGCGGGACCGGAAGGGTCGCGACGGTGGCGCTGCCGCCGAGAAGACCGCGTACGTTGAGCGCGTTGTCGCGATCAACCGCGTCGCCAAGGTTGTCAAGGGTGGTCGTCGTTTCAGCTTCACCGCGCTGGTCGTGGTGGGCGACGGTGACGGCACCGTAGGTGTCGGTTACGGCAAGGCCAAGGAAGTTCCGGCTGCCATCGCCAAGGGCGTGGAAGAGGCCAAGAAGAACTTCTTCAAGGTCCCCCGTATCCAGGGCACCATCCCGCACCCGATCCAGGGCGAGAAGGCCGCGGGCGTCGTCCTGCTCAAGCCGGCTTCCCCCGGTACCGGTGTGATCGCCGGTGGCCCCGTGCGTGCCGTTCTGGAGTGCGCGGGCATCCACGACGTACTGAGCAAGTCGCTCGGTTCGGCGAACCCGATCAACATCGTGCACGCCACGGTGACCGCGCTTCAGGGCCTTCAGCGCCCCGAGGAGATCGCGGCCCGTCGTGGCCTGCCGCTGGAGGACGTTGCTCCCGCCGCTCTGCTGCGGGCGCGGGCTGGGGTGAGCGCGTAATGGCTCGCCTCGAGATCACCCAGATCAAGTCCATCATCGGCAGCAAGCAGAACCACCGCGACACCCTGCGTTCGCTCGGTCTGAAGAAGATCAACGACGTGGTTGTCAAGGAGGACCGTCCCGAGTACCGCGGCATGGTGCACACCGTCCGCCACCTCGTGTCGGTCAAGGAGGTCGACTGACATGGCGGAGACCAACCCGCTGAAGGTCCACAACCTCCGGCCCGCCCCGGGCGCCAAGACCGCCAAGACCCGTGTCGGTCGTGGTGAGGCGTCCAAGGGTAAGACCGCTGGTCGTGGTACCAAGGGCACCAAGGCCCGTTACCAGGTTCCGGAGCGCTTCGAGGGTGGGCAGATGCCCCTCCACATGCGCCTCCCGAAGCTGAAGGGCTTCAAGAACCCCGCTCACAAGCAGTTCCAGGTCGTGAACCTGGAGAAGCTGGCCGCGCTCTACCCGCAGGGTGGCGAGGTCACGGTGGCCGACCTGGTCGCCAAGGGCGCGGTGCGCAAGAACGAGCTCGTCAAGGTCCTGGGCCAGGGCGAGATCTCCGTGGCGCTGCAGGTGACGGTTGACGCCGTTTCCGGCTCCGCCAAGGAGAAGATCGCCGCCGCCGGCGGCACCGTCACCGAGCTCATCTGAGTTCGTTGGTTCAACTGACCGGGGATGCCCATCGTTTGGGCATCCCCGGTTGGTCGTTCCACGGGGGTGTGGTCGCCGGTAAGGTGGCATGCACTGTTGTTTTCCGGGGCGAAGGCCCTGGTACCCCGTCCGTGCGGCGCCCGCCGCGCGGCTTTTGGCCGCTACGTATTCGTCGATCCTCAAGACCGTCACCTCCCGCTACGAGGCGGGAGGCGCAGGAGGCACCGTGCTCACCGCGTTCGCCCGAGCGTTCAAGACGCCCGACCTGCGCAAGAAGCTGCTGTTCACATTGGGCATCATCGTGCTCTACCGGATCGGGGCGAGCGTCCCGCTCCCTGGGGTGAACTACGCGAACGTCGAGACCTGCATGAAGCAGGCCGGCGGGAACAGCGGGTTGTTCGCCCTGGTGAACATGTTCAGCGGTGGAGCGCTGTTGCAGATCACGATCTTCGCGCTGGGGATCATGCCGTACATCACGGCGAGCATCATCCTCCAGCTGTTGACCGTCGTGATCCCCCGGCTGGAGGCCCTCAAGAAAGAGGGGCAGACCGGCCAGGCGAAGATCACTCAGTACACCCGTTACCTGACCATGGCGCTCGCCGTCCTGCAGGGCACCGGCCTGGTGGCCACCGCCCGCAGTGGTGCGCTCTTCCAGGCCTGCCCGGTCAGCCGCGAGATCGTGCCGAGCGACTCGATCTTCACCACCGTCACGATGGTCATCACCATGACCGCCGGTACGGCCCTGATCATGTGGCTCGGTGAGCTGGTCACCGACCGCGGGATCGGCAACGGCATGTCGATCCTGATGTTCATCTCGATCGCGGCCGGCTTCCCGACCGCCCTGTGGCAGATCAAGCTCACCGGCAAGCTCGCCGACGGCTGGATCGAGTTCGCGGCGGTGATCGCGGTGGGCCTGGCGATGGTCGCCCTGGTGGTCTTCGTCGAGCAGGCCCAGCGGCGCATCCCGGTGCAGTACGCGAAGCGGATGATCGGGCGCCGGTCCTACGGCGGTACCTCCACGTACATCCCGCTCAAGGTGAACCAGGCGGGCGTGATCCCCGTCATCTTCGCGTCGTCGCTGCTCTACATCCCGGCGCTCATCGCCCAGTTCAGCGGGTCGCAGGCGGAGTGGGCGACCTGGATCGCCACCAACTTCACCAAGGGGAACCACCCCGTCTACATCGTCACGTACTTCCTGCTGATCGTGTTCTTCGCGTTCTTCTATGTCGCCATCAGCTTCAACCCCGAAGAAGTTGCCGACAACATGAAGAAGTATGGTGGCTTCATCCCGGGAATCCGGGCTGGTCGCCCGACGGCCGAGTACCTCAGCTACGTGCTCAACCGGATCACGTGGCCGGGCTCGCTGTATCTGGGGCTGATCGCGCTCGTACCAACAGTGGCGTTGGTGCTGTTCAACGCGAACCAGAACTTCCCGTTCGGCGGGACGAGCATCCTCATCATCGTGGGTGTGGGTCTGGAGACCGTGAAGCAGATCGAGAGCCAGCTCCAGCAGCGCAACTACGAAGGGTTCCTCCGCTGATGCGAATCGTCCTCGTCGGACCTCCGGGAGCCGGCAAGGGTACGCAGGCCGCGTACCTCGCCCGGAACCTCGCGATCCCGCACATCTCCACGGGGGACCTGTTCCGCGCCAACATCAGCCAGGGCACGCCCCTGGGTGTCGAGGCGAAGTCCTACATGGACGCCGGCAACCTGGTGCCCGACTCGGTCACCATCGGTATGGCCGAGGACCGCATGGAGCAGGCCGACGCCGCCGAGGGCTTCCTCCTCGACGGCTTCCCGCGCAACCTCGGCCAGGCCGAGGCGCTGGACGCGTACCTCAAGAGCCACAGCCTCAAGCTGGACGCCGTCCTGGACCTGGAGGTCCCGGAGGACGAGGTCGTCAAGCGGATCGCCGGCCGGCGCATCTGCCGCAAGGACAGCGGCCACGTCTTCCACGCCGAGTACAACAAGCCGAAGACCGAGGGCGTCTGCGACGTCTGCGGCGGCGAGCTGTACCAGCGGGACGACGACCGTGAGGAGACCGTCCGCAAGCGGCTGGAGGTCTACCACACGGAGACCGAGCCGATCATCGACTACTACAAGGCCCAGGACCTGGTCGTGACGATCCCGGCCCTCGGCAAGGTGGACGAGGTCACGGAGCGCGCGATGGCGGCGCTCCGCTCCGGCGAGTAGCCGGCAGCAGACTCCGTACGGCCGCGGTTGCCCCGCAGGGGTACCGCGGCCGTACTGTTGGTCAGAACAGACGCAGGACTGGTCGGAACAGACTCAGGACGAGAGCGAAGGCGGACGGGCCCGGCATGGTGGAGATCAAGACCCCCGAGCAGATCGCGAAGATGCGCGAGGCGGGGCTGGTGGTCGCCGCCATCCACGCGGCGACCCGGGAGGCCGCGGTGCCCGGCGCCACGACCAAGGACCTGGACGACGCGGCGCGCAAGGTGATCGCCGAGCACGGCGCGAAGTCGAACTTCCTCGGCTACGGCGGCTTCCCCGCGACGATCTGCACCTCCGTGAACGACGTCGTGGTCCACGGCATCCCCGACACCGAGACGGTGCTCCAGAACGGGGACATCATCTCCATCGACGCCGGCGCGATCATCGACGGCTGGCACGGTGACGCCGCGTACACGGCATTCGTCGGGTCCGGTCACTCCGCGGAGCTCGTCGAGCTCAGCCGGGTGACCGAGGAGTCGATGTGGGCCGGTATCGCCGCGGTCCGCAAGGGCAACCGCCTGGTCGACATCTCCCGGGCCATCGAGGGCTACATCCGCCGCCAGCCCCGCCCGTCCTGCGGCAAGTACGGCATCGTCGAGGACTACGGCGGCCACGGCATCGGCTCGCAGATGCACATGGACCCGCATCTGCTGAACTACGTCGAGCGCAGGCGCGGCCGCGGCCCCAAGCTGGTGCCCGGCTTCTGCATCGCGATCGAGCCGATGATCAACCTCGGTACGCCCAAGACCCACGTCCTCGAGGACGACTGGACGGTCAAGTCGGACGACGGCAGCTGGTCCTCGCACTGGGAGCACTCCGTCGCGCTGACCGAGAACGGCCCGCTGGTCCTCACGGCCCCCGACGGCGGCAAGGCCAAGCTCGCCGAGTACGGCATCGAGGCCGCGCCGGACCCGCTGGCGTAAGGATCTCCGCGGTGGGCAATAATCCTGGATTCGTCTTTTCCGGGGCGCTGGCGTAGACTGACGCGTCGGCTCTCGTGCATCCGTATGCCCTGAAGGCTCAAGGCCTGGCGGGTGGAAGTTGATGTTCGAGGTCGATCAAGGTAGCCGATTCGAAGGGCGAAGCGTGGCCAAGAAGCAAGGTGCCATCGAGATTGAGGGCACCGTGATCGAGTCCCTGCCGAACGCTATGTTCAAGGTGGAACTCCAGAACGGTCACAAGGTCCTCGCGCACATCAGCGGCAAGATGCGGATGCACTACATCCGTATTCTCCCGGATGACCGGGTCGTGGTGGAGCTTTCTCCGTACGACCTGACGCGTGGCCGGATCGTCTACCGGTACAAGTAGATCTTGTCGCACCCCGCTCCCGTGGGGTGACGGCACCTGACCCGGAGAACCTCACATCCCATGAAGGTCAAGCCGAGCGTCAAGAAGATCTGCGACAAGTGCAAGGTGATCCGCCGCCACGGCCGGGTCATGGTCATCTGCGACAACCTGCGCCACAAGCAGCGCCAGGGCTGACGCACGCCGACCACCTGCAACTTCGCAGTTCGCGCGACGCAAGCACAACACGTACATACGCAGACACCCGACCCCGCACCCGTGTGGGGACGACACCCCCGGCTCGGAGGCCGGGGACCCGGCTCGTAATGCTGCAGAGTCTTACGGGAACGGTGCTGCGGAAGACCTCCGAATAGCCATCAGGAGCCACATCAATGGCACGCCTCGCAGGCGTTGATCTCCCGCGCGAAAAGCGTGTGGAGGTCGCCCTCACCTACGTCTTCGGTATCGGTCGGACGCTCTCGCGTCAGACCCTCGCCGCCACCGGCGTGAACCCGGACACCCGCGTCCGCGACCTGGCCGAGGAAGACCTCGTCAAGATCCGCGAGTACGTCGACAACAACGTCAAGACCGAGGGTGACCTCCGTCGCGAGATCCAGGCCGACATCCGCCGCAAGGTCGAGATCGGCTGCTACCAGGGTCTGCGTCACCGTCGTGGTCTGCCGGTGCACGGTCAGCGCACCAGCACGAACGCCCGTACCCGCAAGGGTCCGCGTCGCGCGATCGCCGGCAAGAAGAAGCCGGGCAAGAAGTAGTCCTCAGCGGACGCCCACCAGCGGTCTTCGCTGTAGGACCGACCACCTCCACGGGAGAAATTCATGCCTCCGAAGGGCCGTACGGCCGGCGCCAAGAAGGTGCGCCGCAAGGAGAAGAAGAACGTCGCCCACGGGCACGCTCACATCAAGAGCACGTTCAACAACACGATCGTCTCGATCACCGACCCGACCGGGAACGTGATCTCTTGGGCCTCGGCCGGCCACGTCGGCTTCAAGGGCTCGCGCAAGTCCACCCCCTTCGCCGCGCAGATGGCTGCCGAGTCGGCCGCCCGCCGCGCGCAGGAGCACGGCATGCGCAAGGTTGACGTCTTCGTCAAGGGCCCGGGCTCGGGCCGCGAGACCGCCATCCGTTCGCTCCAGGCGACCGGCCTCGAGGTGGGCTCGATCCAGGACGTGACGCCGACTCCGCACAACGGGTGCCGCCCCCCGAAGCGGCGCCGGGTCTGATCACCGGCTGATCTAGGAGACAAATAAACAATGGCGCGTTACACCGGGGCCGACTGCAAGCGTTGCCGTCGGGAGAAGCAGAAGCTCTTCCTCAAGGGGAGCAAGTGCGAGAGCGCGAAGTGCCCGATCGAGATCCGTCCTTACCCCCCGGGTGAGCACGGACGCGGGCGCACCAAGGACAGCGAGTACCTGCTCCAGCTTCGTGAGAAGCAGAAGTGCAGCCGTATCTACGGTGTCCTTGAGAGGCAGTTCGTTGGCTATTACAAGGAAGCGAACCAGAAGACCGGCAAGACCGGTGAGAACCTTCTGCGCATCCTTGAGACCCGCCTCGACAACGTGATCTACCGGGCCGGCTTCGCCAAGTCCCGCGATCACGCCCGTCAGCTGGTCCGCCACGGACACATCACCGTCAACGGGAAGAAGAACAACATCCCGTCGTCGCGTGTCGCCGCCAACGACATCATCGAGGTCCGCGAGAGCTCTCGGAACCTGACCCCCTTCCAGGTGGCTCAGGCCGAGGCCGGCGAGAAGACAATTCCGGCCTGGCTGGAAGCGATCCCCTCGCAGCTGCGGATCCTCGTGCACAGCCTGCCCGAGCGCCAGGTGATCGACACCCAGGTGCAGGAGCAGCTGATCGTCGAGCTCTACTCGAAGTAGGGCTCGCGCTCACACGCTGGCAGGTCGGGCGGTACGGAGCCGATGGCGTCGTACCGCCCGTACCCTTGTCAGTACAGCGGGCGTCAAATAGCGGGCGCCCACGACTGAAGGACCGAAAAACATGCTGATCGCTCAGCGTCCCTCGTTGACCGAAGAGGTCGTCGACGAATACCGCTCCCGGTTCGTGATCGAGCCGCTGGAGCCGGGCTTCGGCTACACCCTCGGCAACTCCCTCCGCCGTACGCTCCTCTCCTCGATCCCCGGCGCTGCTGTCACCAGCATCCGGATCGACGGTGTCCTGCACGAGTTCACCACCGTGCCGGGCGTCAAGGAGGACGTCACCGACCTGATCCTCAACATCAAGCAGCTGGTCGTCTCCTCGGAGCACGACGAGCCGGTCGTGATGTACCTGCGCAAGCAGGGCCCGGGCCTGGTCACCGCCGCCGACATCGCCCCGCCGGCCGGTGTCGAGGTGCACAACCCCGACCTGGTCCTGGCCACCCTGAACGGCAAGGGCAAGCTGGAGATGGAGCTGACCGTCGAGCGCGGTCGCGGCTACGTCTCCGCCGTCCAGAACAAGCAGGTGGGCCAGGAGATCGGCCGGATCCCGGTCGACTCCATCTACTCGCCGGTGCTCAAGGTCACCTACAAGGTCGAGGCGACCCGTGTCGAGCAGCGCACCGACTTCGACAAGCTGATCGTCGACGTCGAGACCAAGCAGGCCATGCGTCCGCGCGACGCCATGGCGTCGGCCGGCAAGACCCTGGTCGAGCTGTTCGGTCTGGCCCGCGAGCTCAACATCGACGCCGAGGGCATCGACATGGGCCCGTCCCCGACGGACGCCGCCCTCGCCGCCGACCTGGCGCTGCCGATCGAGGAGCTGGAGCTCACCGTCCGCTCCTACAACTGCCTCAAGCGTGAGGGCATCCACTCCGTGGGTGAGCTCGTGGCGCGCTCCGAGGCGGACCTCCTGGACATCCGCAACTTCGGTGCGAAGTCCATCGACGAGGTCAAGGCGAAGCTGGCCGGTATGGGCCTGGCCCTCAAGGACAGCCCGCCCGGATTCGACCCGACCGCCGCCGCTGACGCCTTTGGCGCCGACGACGACGCGGACGCGGGTTTCGTGGAGACCGAGCAGTACTAGAGCTCGGGCTTGACGGCCGGATTGTGACTGCGGGCCCGCTGTGGCGGGTCGCGCAGTTCCCCGCGCCCCTGATGGGGCGCTGGTTGTTGCCGGTGAGCAGCCGCTCATCGGGTCCTGACCCCGGTACCTGATACGGCCGGGGCAGATACCAAGGAGAAAGAACATGCCGAAGCCCGCCAAGGGTGCTCGTCTGGGCGGCAGCGCCTCGCACGAGAAGGCCATGCTGCGCAACCTGGCCACCTCGCTCTTCGAGCACGGCCGCATCACGACGACCGAGGCCAAGGCCCGTCGTCTGCGTCCGTACGCGGAGCGTCTGGTGACCAAGGCGAAGAAGGGCGACCTTCACAACCGCCGTCAGGTCATGCAGCTGATCTCGGACAAGAGCGTCGTCCACACGCTCTTCACCGAGATCGCGCCGCGTTACGCGGAGCGTCCGGGTGGCTACACCCGTATCACCAAGATCGGCAACCGTCGTGGCGACAACGCCCCGATGGCGGTCATCGAGCTGGTCGAGGGCGAGATCGCCAAGAAGGCGACCGTCGCCGAGGCCGAGGCCGCCGCCAAGCGCGCGGTCAAGGAGGCCGACGAGGCCAAGGCCGCCGAGGCGGCCGAGGAGTCGAAGGACGCCTGAGGCACCCCCTCGTGAGCGGGTCCGTCCCTTCGGGGGCGGGCCCGCTTCGCGTTGCCGCGGGCCTGAGAGGATTGCTTACGTGAGTGACAAGGTGGAGCCCGGGTACGTCCGGGTGCGGCTGGACCTTTCCTATGACGGCAAGGACTTTTCCGGGTGGGCCAAACAGGCCCACGGGCAGCGGACCGTCCAGGGGGAGATCGAGGACGCGCTGCGCACCGTGACGCGGTCCTCGGAGACCTACGAGCTGACCGTGGCCGGGCGGACGGACGCCGGAGTGCACGCGCGCGGCCAGGTGGCGCATGTGGATCTCCCCGAGGCGCTGTGGGCCGAACACCGGGAGAAGCTGCTCAAGCGGCTCGCCGGGCGGCTCCCGAAGGACGTACGGGTCTGGTCCGCGGCCGAGGCGCCGGACGGTTTCAACGCGCGCTTCTCGGCGATCTGGCGGCGCTACGCGTACCGGGTGACCGACCACCCCGGGGGCGTCGACCCGCTGCTGCGCGGCCATGTGCTCTGGCACGACTGGCCGCTGGACGTGGACGCCATGAACGAGGCGGCCCGCGCCCTGCTGGGGGAGCACGACTTCGCGGCGTACTGCAAGCGGCGGGAGGGCGCCACCACCATCCGTACGCTCCAGGAGCTGAGCCTGGAGCGGGGTGCGGACGGGATCGTCACGGCGACCGTGCGGGCGGACGCCTTCTGCCACAACATGGTGCGGTCGCTGATCGGCGCGCTGCTGTTCGTCGGCGACGGGCACCGGCCGCCGGAGTGGCCCGGGAAGGTGCTGGCGGCCGGGGTACGGGACTCCGCGGTGCATGTCGTACGGCCGCACGGGCTGACGCTGGAGGAGGTCGGCTACCCGGCCGACGACCTGCTGAGGGCCCGCAACAAGGAGGCCCGCAACCGGCGGACCCTGCCGGCCCCGTCCGGCGCCGGGACCGGCTGCGTCACCTGCGACTAGGGCGCTTTTCCCGGCTGGGGCCCGCCGGCCTCAGGAGCCCTGCCCGGCCTTCCGCTGTGCCTCCTTCAGCTGCTGCTCGGCGGCCTTGGCGGCCTGGTCCTTGCCGCGCTGGGCGATCCGGGTGAAGGCGTAGGAGCCGGCGTCCTTGGAGATCTGCCGGACGGCGGCGTCGCCGCTGGTGACGTCCGTGCCGTCGAGGTGGCCGGCGATGGTGAAGTAGGTGTAGCGGCCGGTGGCGTTGGTCGTCATCTGGCACTTACTGCCCTGGCAGAAGCCCGACGGGACACCGCTGCCGGGCAGCGGCATCAGGTTCGGCCGGTTCTCGTTCATGACCTTGGTGGCCTGGGCGGGGGAGTCGAAGACCGCGACACCGATGGTGACCGCCACACCGTCCTTGGCGTACGTGGCGCGCAGCAGCTGCTTGCAGCCGTTGTGGGAGAGCGACGAGACCAGCGCGCCCTGGACGCCGGCGGTGCAGTCCCCGGTGCCGGCGGTCTCGGTGCGCGGGTAGCTGTGCTCGCCGACGACCATGCTCTTCTGCGGGAAGAGGGTGGCGGGCGTGAGCGGCGCGGTGTCCTTCCTGGGGTCGGAGATGTAGTCGTGCGGGTTGGGCGGGGGCGGCACGGACACGTCGGGGAAGGACGGCTTGTCGTCCGGGACGGCCTGGCCGGACGAGCTGGGCGCGGCCGTCGGACCCCCGCCCGGCGCGTCACTGCCGCTGGAGATCACGGCGGCGGCGACGATACCGGCCACCGCGAGGGCGGCCAGCGCCCCGCCGCCGATCCACAGCCAGCGTTTGCGGCGGGTGCGCGCCTCGCTCTCCTCGGCGAGTGCGTCCCAGTCCGGCGTGGACGAAAATGATCCCCCGGGGCCGTCGAAGGGCCCGCCTTGCCCGAAACTCATGGCGCGCATATTAATCCGCTTGGTGGAACGCCAGGAGCCCGGCCAGAATCGCGCCCATGGGACATCTGGAAGCCGGGCACCTGGAGTACTACCTGCCGGACGGGAGAGCCCTGCTGGGGGATGTGTCCTTCCGGGTGGGGGAGGGGGCCTCGGTCGCGCTGGTGGGGGCCAACGGCGCCGGCAAGACGACGCTGCTCCGGCTGATCGCGGGGGAGCTGCAGCCGCACGGCGGGGCGGTGACGGTCAGCGGCGGGCTGGGGGTGATGCCGCAGTTCGTGGGCTCCGTACGGGACGACCGTACGGTCCGTGACCTGCTGGTTTCGGTGGCTCAGCCGCGGATCCGGGCGGCGGCCGCGGCGGTGGACGCCGCCGAGCTGGCCCTGATGTCCGCCGAGGGCGACGACGAGCCGGCGCAGATGGCGTACGCGCAGGCGCTGAGCGACTGGGCGGAGGCCCGCGGGTACGAGGCCGAGACGGTCTGGGACATGTGCACCATGGCCGCGCTGGGGATGCCGTACGAGAAGGCCCAGTGGCGCCAGGTGCGCACACTCTCCGGGGGCGAGCAGAAACGCCTGGTCCTGGAGTCGCTGCTGCGCGGCACGGACGAGGTGCTGCTGCTGGACGAGCCGGACAACTATCTGGACGTCCCCGGCAAGCGCTGGCTGGAGGAGCAGCTGCGGCAGACCCGTAAGACGGTGCTGTTCGTCTCGCACGACCGGGAGCTGCTGGCCCGCGCCGCGGAGAAGATCATCAGCGTCGAGCCGGGCCCGGCGGGGTCCGACGTCTGGGTGCACGGCGGCGGCTTCGGCACCTACCACCAGGCCCGCAAGGAGCGCTTCGCCCGCTTCGAGGAGCTGCGGCGGCGCTGGGACGAGGACCTCGCCAAGCTGAAGCAGCTGGTGATCATGTACAAGCAGAAGGCGGCCTTCAACTCGGATATGTCCTCCCGCCTCCAGGCGGCGCGCACCCGGCTGCGGAAGTTCGAGGAGGCCGGGCCGCCGCAGGAGCCGCCGCGCGAGCAGGACATCCGGATGCGGCTGCGCGGCGGGCGGACCGGTGTCCGCGCGATCACCTGCGAGAAGCTGGAGCTCAGCGGCCTGATGAAGCCGTTCTCCCTGGAGATCTTCTACGGCGAGCGGGTCGCGGTCCTCGGCTCCAACGGCTCGGGCAAGTCGCACTTCCTGCGGCTGCTGGCGGGCGAGGAGGTCGCGCACCAGGGCGCCTGGAAGCTCGGCGCCCGGGTCGTCCCCGGCCACTTCGCCCAGACGCACTCCCACCCGGAGCTGCTGGGCCGCCCCCTCCTCGACATCCTGTGGACCGAGCACGCCAGGGACAAGGGCCAGGCGATGTCCGCACTGCGCCGCTACGAGCTGGAGAAGCAGGCCGAGCAGCGCTTCGAGCGCCTCTCCGGCGGCCAGCAGGCCCGCTTCCAGATCCTGCTCCTGGAGCTGGCCGGCACCACCGCCCTTCTCCTGGACGAGCCGACGGACAACCTGGACCTGGAGAGTGCCGAGGCTCTGCAGGAGGGGCTGGAGGCGTATGAGGGCACGGTGCTGGCTGTGACCCACGACCGGTGGTTCGCCAGGAGCTTCGACCGCTTCCTGGTGTTCGGCGCGGACGGCCGGGTGCGCGAGGCCGCCGAGCCGGTGTGGGACGAGCGGAGGGTGGAGCGGCGGCGGTAGGGCTGTGAGGGGGACAGCAGGGCGATTTTGACCCCGCCGGGGGCCGCCCGGTATTCTGCTGGTTCGTTATGCGTATTGGCTTGCTCTATCTCACGTGAGGGGCCTTACGCCGGTCCACCGGGCCGATAACCAGCAGCGGACGACCGGGTTGCGTCACCCGTAGCGCCGACAGCTGTGTGATCAGCCGAGGTGGCCCAGTACAGGCCCATTCACCACAGAAGCGAAGGCTAAGACGTGCGTACGTTCAGCCCCAAGCCCGGCGACGTCCAGCGCCAGTGGCACATCATTGACGCGCAGGACGTTGTCCTGGGCCGCCTGGCCAGCCAGGCCGCGTCCCTCCTGCGGGGTAAGCACAAGCCGGTGTACGCCCCTCACGTTGACACGGGTGACTTCGTCATCATCATCAACGCCGACAAGGTGCACCTGTCCGGCAACAAGCGGACCCAGAAGATGGCCTACCGTCACTCCGGCTTCCCGGGTGGTCTGCGCTCCGTCCGCTACGACGAGCTGCTGGACAAGAACCCGGAGAAGGCCGTCGAGAAGGCCATCAAGGGCATGCTCCCCAAGAACACCCTCGGCCGTCAGATGCTCTCGAAGCTGAAGGTCTACGCGGGCGCCGAGCACCCGCACGCTGCGCAGCAGCCGGTCCCGTTCGAGATCACCCAGGTCGCGCAGTAAGTCCGGCCACCCCCTAAGACGACAGAGAATCTGAGGAGCATCGTGGCTGAGACCACCCCCGAGACCCCGCTGGACGAGGTCGAGGTCGAGCAGTACACCACCGAGACCGAGGTTCCGCTGGAGGGCGAGTACACCTCCGAGTCCCTCGCGTCCCGCTTCGGTGAGCCGCAGCCGGCCGCCGGCCTGGGCCGCCGCAAGAACGCCATCGCCCGCGTCCGGATCGTCCCGGGCACCGGCCAGTGGAAGATCAACGGCCGCACCCTCGAGGGCTACTTCCCCAACAAGGTGCACCAGCAGGAAGTCAACGAGCCCTTCAAGGTGCTCGAGCTGGAGGGCCGCTACGACGTCATCGCCCGCATCGCCGGCGGCGGCATCTCCGGCCAGGCCGGTGCGCTGCGCCTGGGCGTGGCCCGTGCGCTGAACGAGGCGGACGTCGACAACAACCGCGGCCCGCTGAAGAAGGCCGGCTTCCTCAAGCGCGACGACCGTGCGGTCGAGCGCAAGAAGGCCGGTCTGAAGAAGGCCCGTAAGGCGCCGCAGTACAGCAAGCGCTAATCGCGCGCTGCACTCATGCAGCTCCGGCGAACGCCCCGGTGGCACCTCCGTGCTGCCGGGGCGTTCGGCTATCCGTACCAGGTGCGTACACCTGGGGCGTACACCTGGGACCTGGGGCGTATACCTGGACCGAGGCCCTGGTCCAAGCACGACAACTGGGAGGACACCAGTGGGACGACTCTTCGGCACGGACGGTGTGCGCGGCGTCGCCAACGCGGACCTGACGGCGGAGCTGGCGCTCGGCCTGTCGGTCGCCGCAGCACATGTGCTCGCGGAAGCAGGCACCTTTGAGGGGCACCGGCCGGTGGCCGTGGTCGGGCGGGATCCGCGGGCGTCGGGGGAGTTCCTGGAGGCCGCGGTCGTCGCGGGGCTGGCGAGCGCGGGTGTGGACGTCCTGCGGGTGGGCGTGCTGCCCACCCCGGCGGTCGCGTACCTGACCGGCTCGCTCGGCGCGGACCTCGGCGTGATGCTCTCCGCCAGCCACAACGCGATGCCCGACAACGGCATCAAGTTCTTCGCCCGTGGCGGTCACAAGCTCGCCGACGAGCTGGAGGACCGGATCGAGGAGACCTACCGCGCGCACAGCTCCGGCGAGCCGTGGCAGCGGCCGACCGGCGCGGGCGTCGGCCGGGTCACCGACTACGACCAGGGCTTCGACAACTACGTCGCGCACCTCGTGGGCGTACTGCCCAACCGTCTCGACGGCCTGAAGATCGTCATCGACGGGGCGCACGGCGCGGCCGCCCGGGTCTCCCCGGAGGCGTTCGCCCGGGCCGGTGCCGAGGTCGTCACCATCGGCGCCGAGCCCGACGGCCTCAACATCAACGACGGCTGCGGCTCCACCCACCTCGCGAAGCTGCGCGCGGCGGTCGTCGAGCACGGCGCCGACCTGGGTGTTGCCCACGACGGTGACGCGGACCGCTGCCTGGCCGTGGACCACGAGGGCAACGAGGTCGACGGCGACCAGATCCTGTCGGTCCTGGCGCTCGGTATGCGCGAGGCCGGGACGCTGCGCGAGAACACCGTCGTCGCCACCGTCATGTCCAACCTGGGCTTCAAGCTGGCCATGGAACGTGCGGGCATCGCCTTCGTACAGACCGGGGTCGGCGACCGGTACGTCCTGGAGGAGATGAAGGCGCACGGCTTCGCGCTCGGCGGCGAGCAGTCCGGCCACGTCATCGTCCTCGACCACGCCACCACCGGCGACGGCACGCTGACCGGTCTGATGCTGGCGGCCCGGGTCGCCGCCACCGGCCGCTCGCTCGCCGAGCTGGCGGGCGTCATGGAGCGGCTGCCGCAGGTCCTCATCAACGTCCCGGACGTCGACAAGTCGCGGGTGGCCACCTCGTCCGCGCTGAACGCCGCGGTCACCGAGGCGGAGCGGGAGCTGGGCTCGACGGGCCGGGTGCTGCTGCGACCGTCCGGCACGGAGCCGCTGGTCCGGGTCATGGTCGAGGCCGCCGACAGCGAGCAGGCGCGGGCCGTGGCGGAACGCCTGGCCGACGCGGTGAAGTCCGCACTGGGCTGACGATCCCGTCCGGATCCCTGCGGTCCCGGGCCCGGCCCCGCGCTCGTCGGCGCGCGGCCGGGCCCGCAGGCTGTGGAGGTCAGAGCTTCCGCAGCGACAGCCGCTGCACCTTGTGGTCCGGCCCCTTGCGCAGTACCAGGTTCGCCCGGCCCCGCGTCGGCGCCACATTCTGCTGGAGATTGGGCTTGTTGATGGTCCGCCACATCATCCGCGCGTAGTCCAGCGCCTCGTCCTCCGACACCTGGGTGTACTTGCGGAAGTACGAGAACGGGTTCTGGAACGCGGTGTCCCGCAGCTTCCGGAAGCGGCCGAGGTACCAGCGCTCGATGTCCTCGGCCCGCGCGTCCACGTAGACCGAGAAGTCGAAGAAGTCGGCGAGCCCGAGCCGGGTCCGGCCGTCCTTCCCGGGCAGCGCCGGCTGGAGGACGTTGAGGCCCTCGACGATGAGGATGTCCGGGCGGTGCACGGTCATCCGCTCACCGGGCACGATGTCGTAGATCAGATGCGAGTAGACCGGGGCGGTGACCTCGGCCCGGCCCGACTTCACATCCGCCACGAACCGGGTCAGGGCCCGCCGGTCGTACGACTCGGGAAACCCCTTACGGGACATCAGACCGCGCCGGTGCAGCTCCGCGTTGGGGAACAGGAACCCGTCCGTGGTGACCAGCTCGACCCGCGGATGCTCGGGCCAGCGGGCCAGCAGCGCCTGGAGCAGGCGGGCGGTGGTCGACTTGCCGACGGCCACACTGCCCGCGACCCCTATGACGAAGGGTGTGCCGGGCTGCGATCCCTGGCCGCCGCCGTCCGCGTCGCCGAGGAAGGTGTTCAGCGCCCCGCGCAGGTTACTGGTCGCCCTCACGTAGAGGTTGAGCAGGCGGGAGAGCGGGAGGTAGACCTCGCGCACCTCGTCGAGGTCGATGACGTCGCCCAGGCCGCGCAGCCGCTCGACCTCCTCGGCCGTCAGGGGCAGCGGGGTCTTCTCCCGCAGGGCGCTCCACTGCGCGCGCGTCAGGTCGACGTACGGCGAGCCGTCGGTGCGGCGCCGTTGCTGCGGATCGGTCGTCAAGGCCACGCGCCCATTCTCCGCAGCCGCCCTACGCCGTTCATGCCGGGGTGCCCGACCGCGGCCTCCGGGCGGCAGGGGGCCGGTCAGCTCAGGGCCGGCGGGGTCCAGGCGGCGTGCCGCAGGATGGTGCGGACGGTCGCGCCGGACGGCGCCAGACGGAACGCGAGGTTGCGGACGGCGATGCCCAGCGGGTGCGTCATCTGCTGGCCCATCCGACCGGCCTGACGGGCGGCGCGGGCGACGGACTGGCTGCGCGGGCGGCGCTCGGCGTCGTAACGGGCCAGTGCCGCTGCCACGGTGGGCTCGGTGGCGAGCGCGGCGGCGAGTGTGACCGCGTCCTCCAGCGCCTGGCAGGCGCCCTGGCCGAGGTTGGGGGTCATGGCATGGGCCGCGTCACCGAGCAGGACGATCCGGCCGGCGGCGAAGGCGGGCAAGGGCGTCACCAGCTCGTGGATGTCGTGGTGGAGGACCGCATCGGGCCGGGTCGCGTCCAGCAGCGCGGGGATCGGATCGTGCCAGTCGCCGAACCGGCGGCGCACCTCGGCGAGCGCATCCGCATACCGCACACCGGGCGGCGAGTTGAGCACCGCGTGCCACTCGGCCCGGCCGTCGACGAACGCGATGTGACCGAACTCGGCGCCCGGCCCCCAGGTCAGCTCGAAGTCGGTCGCCGGCTCGACCGGGTGCTCGGTGAGGGCGCGCAGGACGGTGGACCCGCTGTAGGCCGGTCCGGGGTGGTGGGGGAACAGCTGGGTACGCAGCCGGCTGTTGAGTCCGTCCGCGGCCACGACGAGATCGGCCTCCAGGACGTCGTCCCCGGTATGTACGCGTACCCGGGTGTGCTCGGAACGGTCGACGGACGTCACCTCGGCACCGGTGACCAGGCACCCGGGCGGCAGCGCCGCGCGCAGCAGGCGGTGCAGCACGGCGCGGGGGATACCGACGATGGGCGTGCCCAGTGCGCGTTCCAGCGCGTCCCCGTCCATCCGGGCCAGCCAGCCGCCGCCGGGGACCCGGGTGCCCCCGGTGTACTGGGGCCGCGCCGCCGCGCGCACCGCCTCGCCGACACCCAGGGCGTCCAGGGCGTGGACGCCGTTGGCGTGCAGGGAGATGCCCGCGCCGGCGTCGTCGAGGACGGCGGCGCGTTCGACGACCGTCACCTCCCAGCCGATCCGTCGCAGGCCGATCGCGGCGGCCAGTCCGCCGATGCCGCCGCCGACAATCACCGCACTACCGCCGTTCACGCCCGCCCCTCTCGACTTTCTACATCTGTAGAAGGAGCGTACTCCTCCCCTCTACAGGTGTAGAAAGGGGGGATGCCCACCGATCGACGGACCGTCCTCGCCGACGCGGCCATCACCGTGCTCGCGGAGGCCGGGATCCGAGGACTGACCCACCGCGCCGTGGACCGGGCGGCGAACCTGCCGCCCGGCACCACGTCCGCCTACTTCCGCACCCGCCAGGCGCTGCTCATCGCACTGGTCCGGCGCCTGGTCGCACTCGACCAGGCGGAACTCCAGGCGACCGGCGAGCGCACGCCGGTGCCGCGGACCGCGGCGGAACTGGCGGCCGGTCTCGCCGCCTTCGCCGAGCGGCGGCTCACCGGAGAAGGGCGGCGGCGCACCCTCGCCCGCTACGCCTGTGCCATCGAGAGCGTGCACCATGTCGAGCTGCGGGAGATCCTCGTGTCCCGCCGGAACGTGGCCCGGCAGGTTGTGCGCGACTTCCTCGCCGCGCAGGGCCTCACGGACGCCGACGAGCGCACCGTCACCTTGCTGACCTGCGTCGACGGTCTGATCTTCGACCGCTTGGTGGGCGGGGGCGGCGGGAGCGTGTCCGCCGCGGAGATCCACAGGCTGGTGACCGCGGCACTGCACTGACTCACACCGACTCCGCACTGGCTCCTCGCCGACTCCGCAATGCCTTTCAAGCCAGGAATTCACCCCGATATCCGCCAGTGGTCACGAATTCCCTGCCGAGGCGCCCGTCATCTTGTTGTACTGTCATGCAGTTTGCCCAATACGGCCCGAGTGACAGCAGGCTCTCGGGCCACGGGCCGAGCACACAACAGGGGGATATGAGGGTGGGTGCGCGAGCGCGTAAAACTGCTCTGCTGCGACGGATACGCCGGCGGAAGGCCCCGTCAGCGGCCGCCCGGGCGGCCGAGGCACACGCGGCCCGGGTCCATGCCGACCTGGCCGACGAACTCCCGGACGGTCACCTCGACGACCTCGGCGAGGACCAGGACCTCGGGGACTTCCTGGATGGCCACACGCCGCCCGCCGGCCCCGGCGCGGACCCGGAAGCCCACGAGGAACTCCTGGAGCAGGTCCGCGAGGCCCGCCACCGGATAGCGCGCGGCTACTGACGGGGCTCCGGGGCCCGGAGGCTACCGCCGGGGGCCGCCACCGGCCGGTGACGCCGAGGTCAGGGTGATCACGGTGCTGGTCCCGAGGGGGCCGTCCGTCGGGATGGTGCGCTTGGTGTGCGGCCGGTTCCCGACCAGCCGTGCCAGCCCGGCCGCGTCCGGCTGAAGCCGCCCGCGCTCGAAGACGACGAAGCTGATCTTCACGCCAGGCGGCGGGGACATCTCCCGGTACTGGGCGTAGGTGACCGCGTCGCAGCCCGAGTACCAGCCGAGTTCGGGTTCGTACCCGGTGACCAGCAGGCACGGTCCGTCGGCGGAGAGCTGCCGGGCGACCGGGACCGTGGAGTGGGCCAGGCTGGTGGGGCCGGGCATCGCCCCGTGCGCAACCACCTGGGCGGTCCCGAAGACCGTGACCCCGGCCAGCGCGGCGACGGCGCACAGCACCCGCGGAGCCGAGCGGCCGCTCAGCTCGGCGAGGTAGTCCACGCCGAGCGTGGTGAGCAGGATGACGGGCAGGTAGACGAAGCGCGGTTCACCGTCGGTCGCCACGCCCAGGATGACGAAGATGAGCACCGAGGCGGTGCCGAGGAGGGCGCGCCGCCGCGCCTCCGCAGACAGACGTCCAGGACCTTCCGGACGTTCTGAAAGTTCTGGACGTTCACCCTGCGCCTTGCGGGCTCGGCGTATCCCGCGGAACGCGAGCCAGGCCGCCACGAGACCCGCCGCCATGACGATGGCGCCGAGGTCGCCGGCCAGGCGGTACGGGAAGATCGCCAGGTAGTAGACGAGCCCGTCGCCGATGTAGTCGCGGTTGGCCTGGTCGGTGGCGTACAGGATGACGCCGAGGGGGGAGCCGGTCTCGTGGATGGCGTAGAGGAAGTGCGGTACCAGCCCGGCGAGGACGATGAGGACGGCGGCGACCAGGCGCCGCCACTGCGCGAGCCAGGCGCGCGGGCCGTACACGACGACCGCCGCGAGCGCGATCGCGACGAGGTTCCCGACCACCCCGTACCGCAGGTAGAACGCCGCCAGGATCACGAACGGCACGAGGAGCAGGGCCCGTGACCGCGGCTTCTCCTGCGCCCGTATGAGGAGGAAGACGACGATCAGCAGGAGCCCCGTGCTGCCGATGTCGTTGAGGAACTCGGGGACGCGGCGCAGGAAGCCGAGCCCGCTCAGGAGCAGCAGCAAGATCACGACGGCGCGCCGCGGGGTGGTCCAGCGGCTGGCGACCACGTACGTCACACCGAGGGTGAAGAGCGCCAGGACGAGGGCGACGGCCCGCAGCGCGCCGACGTCGTCGTGGAAGGCGAGCGCGATGCGCCCGAGCGCCGGGAGGCCGACGGGCCGGTAGACGCCCCACCCCGCGTCAGGGGTGCCGTCCTGCCACGATCGCGCCTTGTTCGCGTAGACGGCCTCTTCGTGCCCGATATAGGGCTCGTCGTCCTGTAGCGCCGCCCACAGGCCCGCGGCCAGCGCCAGGATCGCGACGGCGCAGGCCCAGGGCGGCACCCGCCGCGCGACGCTGACGGCTTTCGCCCAGCCGCCCGACCCCGATCCCGACCCCGATCCCGACCCCGATCCCGATCCGGCCCCCGCACCGAAAGCCCTCGGCCAGTAAGGCCGGGCGAGCATCCAGGCCGGTGCCGCGCCCAGCAGGTAGGGCCACGGCTGCCAGCCCGGCAGCCAGCCTCCCAGGCCGGCGATCAGCAGGATCTGCTGCAGGGCCGCGGCCCCGGTCAGCACCAGCGCGGCACCGAAGGCCACCCGCCGCCACGGGGCGGGCGCCGGGTCCTGCCCGGAAGACGTGTCGGGCCGGGTGCCCTCCGCCGAAGCGGATCCAGCGGCCGGCTGTCTGCCCGGATGCGGGGATATGTCATCGTCCATAGGGACACCATTGTCCCGGCTGCCGGCCCCGCCGCGACCAGCGGCAGCGCGGACAGCCACGTACCGCTACCCGCCCCTGCGCGCTCCGCGCCTGGATCACAGGGAGGGGAAGGTGAGGGGCATGGAAGCGAACAGCATCGCTCCGGCACCCAGGACCAGGAACTGCGTCACGCCGGCGACCCAGCATCGCAGGTAGAGCAGTCCACCGCCGCTGACGACGGAGCCGCCCAGCAGAATCCAGATCGCCGTCCGCGCGACGTCGGGGGCTTCGGGCTCCCTGTTCGGCGAGTAGCCGTCCGCCCACCCGGTGATCCCGTACCCGTACAGCAGCCACCCGACGAGCAGAATGTCGAGGACGAGCAGGGCGATGGCCACCCCGATGTCCGTTCCTCGCGATGGTCCAGTTTTGCCTTGCATGTCCGTCACCGTGACGAAGATCGAGCACGAGGGCATGAGTAGCCGTACCTATTTCGCCCGGTCCCGGGGCTGTTTCTCCTGCCGTCGCAGGGTCTCGGCGAGTTGCGGGGCTTGTTCCGTGCCCCGCGCCCCGGTGCCGATCAACGTCGCTTGACGAGCCAGACCACGAGGCCGACGATTCCGGTCGCGCCGAAGACGGCCGTCTTCGCCGTCAGGAAGCCGAGGCCGGGGGGCCGCCAGTCCAGCTTCCCCGCCGCGTACCAGATCAGCACCGCGATCCCTATGGCCAGGAGCGTGGCTGGTATGAACCGCCGGGAATCGTGGCCCTGTTGTGCGGAGACATCGCTCTCGCTGCTCTCACTGCTCTCCTTCATGCGCTGATGTTATGGGGAAGCGCGCGAGGCACGGCCGCTGTCGAGGCGTCGTGACCTGCCGTGCGCACGTATGCGCGTCATATGCCCCTTTGGGATGGGTGTGGGCACATGCTCTGTTCGGGGCTGATGTGTCGTGCTGTTCTGGTCTTGCTCCCGGAAACAAGGGAGTTGTCCAGAGAGAGGGGTGGCCGTGAGACTCAAGAGAGAGCGGAGAGGGCGGAGAGAGCGGAGGGGGCGTAGG
This sequence comes from Streptomyces sp. NBRC 110611, assembly GCF_001590865.1. Classification (GTDB taxonomy): domain Bacteria; phylum Actinomycetota; class Actinomycetes; order Streptomycetales; family Streptomycetaceae; genus Streptomyces. The sequence goes on along the minus strand of NZ_BBUY01000005.1, from coordinate 113,039 downwards.
TTCGGCGTCATCGCCGCCGTGGGGGCAGCGGTGCTGATGTTGTCGCAAGGAACGGCATTCGCGGCCGACGACTGGCCCAGCGGCTGGGAGGCAGGCCCGAGCGGCACCGTGGCCCCGGGGTCCGTGGGCCAGCTTCATCCGTGGGCCTATTGCAGTCGGCTGTGGCCGGAGACGGAGCCGTGCGACTACAGCAGCTACCACCACCTTGAGGTTTCCGCCCTCAACGACGCAGAGATCCTCAACAGCGTGGGATCGTCCATCGCCTTGGTTCGGTCCAGCACAGGTGAACAGGTGGGCACCTGCACGGTGAATGACTCCACGCACATTCGTTGTGGCCTCAGCGGCAGTGGATCGGTGGATGCCGGCGAGCAACTGAGCACTCGTGACGCTGTCGTCTTCAAGGCGTCGACGAGCGCCTGTACCCCCACGCTCCAGATCGAATGGTTCAACAGCTCGGATCCTGACGAAGAGTCCACGGCGGTGCTCATGTCATACGGCGTTTGCGGCTCGCGCTGATATCCGCAGGACGGGCCCGCCGATCGCGGGCCCGTTTCCTGCGCCACACCCACCCCGCGCCCCGGCTCGAAGTCGGGGGAGTCGTTGGTGCTCGTGGCACGATGGCTCGGGCGCGATCATCGGGTCCGAAGGGGTTTGTATGTGCGGCATCGTGGGATACGTGGGCGGGCAGAGCGCCCTTGAGGTGGTGCTGGCCGGGCTGAAGCGGCTGGAGTACCGGGGGTATGACTCGGCGGGGGTCGCCGTGCTCGCCGACGGAGGGCTGGCGGCCGCGAAGAAGGCGGGGAAGCTGGCCAACCTGGAGAAGGAGCTGGCGGACCGTCCGCTGCCGACCGGGTCGACGGGGATCGGGCACACGCGGTGGGCGACCCATGGCGGGCCCACGGACGAGAACGCGCATCCGCATCTGGACAACGCCGGACGGGTCTCCGTCGTGCACAACGGGATCATCGAGAACTTCGCCGGACTGCGGGCCGAGCTCGCAGAGCGGGGGCATCGGCTGGTCTCGGAGACGGACACCGAGGTCGTGGCGCATCTGCTGGCCGAGGCGTACTCGTCGTGCGGGGAGCTGGCCGAGGCGATGCGGCAGGTGTGCCGGCAGCTGGAGGGCGCGTTCACGCTGGTCGCGGTGCACGCGGACGAGCCGGATGTGGTGGTCGGGGCGCGCCGGAATTCGCCACTGGTGGTCGGCGTGGGGGACGGTGAGGCGTTTCTCGCGTCGGATGTGGCGGCGTTCATCGCGTATACCCGGGAAGCGGTCGAGCTGGGGCAGGACCAGGTGGTGGAGCTGCGCCGGGACGGGGTGGCGGTCACCGACTTCGACGGGGCGCCGGCGGAGGTGCGGGAGTACCACGTCGACTGGGACGCGTCGGCCGCCGAGAAGGGCGGTTACGACTACTTCATGCTGAAGGAGATCGCGGAGCAGCCGAAGGCGGTCGCCGACACGCTGCTGGGGCGGATCGACGTGTCGGGGGTGCTGTCCCTGGACGAGGTGCGGATCGCGCCGGCGGTGCTGCGCGAGGTCGACAAGGTCGTCATCGTGGCGTGCGGGACGGCGTATCACGCGGGGATGATCGCCAAGTACGCGATCGAGCACTGGACGCGGATTCCGTGCGAGACGGAGCTGGCGAGCGAATTCCGTTACCGGGATCCGATTCTGGACCGGCGGACGCTGGTGATCGCCATCAGTCAGTCCGGCGAGACCATGGACACCCTGATGGCCCTGCGGCATGCGCGCGAGCAGGGCTCGAAGGTGCTCGCGATCTGCAATACGAACGGGTCGACGATTCCGCGGGAATCGGACGCGGTGCTGTACACGCACGCCGGGCCCGAGGTCGCGGTGGCGTCGACGAAGGCGTTTCTGACGCAGCTGGTCGCCTGTTATCTCGTGGCGCTCTACCTCGCGCAGGTGCGGGGGACGAAATGGGGCGACGAGATCCGGGACGTGGTGCGGGAGCTGGCCGCGATCGGGACGCAGGTCGAGCAGGTGCTCGGCACGATGGAGCCGGTAAGGGAATTGGCCCGCGGGCTGGCCGGTAAGAACACGGTCCTCTTCCTCGGGCGGCATGTGGGCTATCCGGTGGCGCTGGAGGGCGCGCTGAAGCTGAAAGAGCTCGCGTATATGCACGCGGAGGGGTTCGCGGCCGGTGAGCTGAAGCATGGGCCGATCGCGCTGATCGAGGACGATCTGCCGGTGGTCGTCGTGGTGCCGTCGCCGCGCGGGCGGTCGGTGCTGCACGACAAGATCGTGTCGAATATCCAGGAGATCCGGGCGCGTGGGGCGCGGACGATCGTGATCGCGGAGGAGGGGGACGAGGCGGTGGTGCCGTACGCCGATCACCTCGTACGGATTCCGCGGACGCCGGTGCTGCTCCAGCCGCTGGTGTCCACCGTGCCGTTGCAGGTGTTCGCCTGTGAGTTGGCCACCGCGCGCGGCAACGAGGTCGATCAGCCGCGAAATCTCGCCAAGTCGGTGACGGTGGAGTGATGCGGAATCCTGCCGGGTTCGGTGAAGGTTTCGGCGACGGCTTCGGTGACGGTTTCGGTGACGGGGGAGTGAGCGCGTGATTATCGGGGTCGGGATCGATGTGGCCGAGATCGACCGGTTCGGCGCGGCGCTGGACCGTACGCCGGAGCTGGCGCACCGGTTGTTCATCCCCTCGGAGCTGATGCTGCCGAGCGGGGAACGGCGCGGTGTCGCCTCGCTGGCCGCACGGTTCGCGGCCAAGGAGGCGGTGGCCAAGGCCCTGGGCGCGCCGGGCGGGCTGCACTGGACGGACGCCGAGGTCTACGTCGAGGACAGCGGACGGCCGCGGCTGCGGGTGCGGGGCACGGTCGAGGCGTGCGCGGCGGCGCTGGGCGTGCGGTCGTGGCACGTGTCGCTGAGCCATGACGCCGGCGTCGCGTCCGCCGTGGTGATCGCCGAGGGGTAGCGCGAGGGATCAGACTGGTCCCATGAGGACTGGATACAGCGTTCAGACCGTACGGGCCGCCGAGCGGGAGCTGATGGCCCGGCTGCCCGAAGGGGCCCTGATGCAGCGGGCGGCGGCCGGACTGGCCGTCGCCTGCGGGCAGTTGCTGGGGCGGGTGTCCGGCGCCCGGGTGGTGCTGCTGGTGGGCAGCGGCGACAACGGCGGGGACGCGCTCTACGCCGGGGCCCGGCTCGCCCGGCGCGGGGCCGGGGTGGTGGCCGTACTGCTCTCGCCCGGGCGGGCGCACGAGGGCGGGCTGGCCGCGCTGCGCCGGGCCGGCGGGCGGGTGTCGGACGATCCGCCGCGGGACGTCGCCTGGGCCGATCTGGTCGTGGACGGGATCGTGGGGATCGGCGGGCGCGGCGGACTGCGCCCCGAGGCCGCGCGACTGGTCCGGGCGGCACGGGAGTCGGCGCTGGTGGTGGCGGTCGATCTGCCCAGCGGGGTGGACGCGGACAGCGGCGAGGTGTCCGGGGACGCCGTATGGGCCGATGCGACGGTCACGTTCGGCACGTACAAGCCGGGGCTGTTGATCGATCCGGCCCGGGAACGGGCCGGGGCGCTGCGGCTGGTGGACATCGGGCTCACGCTGCCGGACGGCGCGGCCGAGGTGGAGGCGCTGCAGCATCCGGAGGTGGCGGCGCTGCTGCCGCGTCCGTCCGCGGAGAGCGACAAGTACCGCCGGGGTGTGGTCGGGGTGGTCGCCGGCTCGGCGCGCTATCCGGGGGCGGCGGTGCTGGCGGTGGCCGGTGCGCTGCGCGGTGGTGCGGGGGCCGTGCGGTACGTCGGGCCGGCCGCGGACGCGGTGCTGGCGCGGTTCCCGGAGACGCTGGTGCACGCCGGGCCGCCGCACCGGGCGGGCCGGGTGCAGGCCTGGGTGGTCGGGCCGGGCCTCGGCGACGAGTCGGGCGCGCTGGAGGACGTGCTCGCGTCGGATGTGCCGGTGCTGGTGGACGCGGACGGGCTGCGCTTCCTGACGCCGGAGCGGATCCGGGCGCGGACCGCCGAGACCCTGCTGACCCCGCACGCCGGGGAGGCGGCCGCGCTGCTCGGGTGCGGGCGGGACGAGGTCGAGGCGGCCCGGCTGGCATCCGTACGGAAGCTGGCGGCGCGCTATGGCGCCACGGTGCTGCTCAAGGGCTCGACGACGCTGGTGGCCGGGGAGCGCGGGCCGGTGCGGGTGAACCCCACGGGGACCAGCTGGCTGGCGACGGCGGGGAGCGGGGATGTGCTGTCGGGGCTGACCGGCTCGCTGCTCGCCGCGGGCCTCGGCGCGCGCGACGCCGGTTCGGCCGGTGCGTATCTGCACGGTCTCGCCGGGCGGCGGGCCGCCGGGCTGCCGGTCGGTGTGCCGTGTCTCGCCTCGGAGATCGCGGAACATCTGGACGCTGCCTGGCTGGATGTGACGGACGGCCCGACGGATTGACGGGTGAACGGAAGGCCCGATGGATTGCCGGGAGAGGGACGGGCCAACGGACTGACGGGTGAGGGAAGGGCCTGACCCGTCGGACGGTCTCCGGGGGGACGGCGCGGTTACGCCCGGCGGGGGAATGGCCGTGACCACGAGGGCGAACCTGGCCCCGGTGCGAACCGAACGGCGGCCCGGTGGCGGCATCGTGAGGGTATGAAACGGACCTTTGTGGCGCTGCTGGTCAGCGCCTCGCTGCTCCCGTTCGCCGGGCCGTCCGAGGTGGCCACGGCCGAGGAGCGGGCGCCCGGGCCGCCCCGGGGACGGCAGCAGCTGCACTTCGAGGACGTACCGCGGGCGGACGGCGTCGACGAGTCGGGCTGCACTCGCGTCGCCGGGCCCTTTCAGCAGCAGGCCGAGCGCTATCTGCGGCGGCCGGCGGACGGGGAGCAGAGCACGGAGGACTGCCGGGCGATCCGGCGGTTCCAGAAGGTGCACCGGATCTCCCCGGCGTCCGGTTACGCGGGGCCGGTCACCGGCGCCGTGGTGCGGCTGATGCGGGCCAAGCGGAACCCCAACCGGGCCGGACGCTGCCCCGACCGCCCCGAGCGGACCGCCTGCGTCGATCTGGGCCGGCAGCTGTTGTGGGTGCAGCAGAAGGGGCGGGTGGTCTTCGCTCCGGTGCCGATCCGTACCGGGGTGCCGAGTATGGCCACCCGTACCGGAACATTTCGGATCTATCACCGGAGCAAGCACCATGTCTCCAGCCTGTACCGCTCGGCGATGCCGTTCGCGCAGTTCTTCGACGGCGGGGAGGCGCTCCACGGCGTCTCGGACGACATCTACGAAGGGGAGGGCTCGCACGGCTGCGTCAACCTCTTCCGGTCGGACGCGCGCGCGTTGTGGAGCGTGCTGAAGAAGGGCGACATGGTCTACGTCTGGGGGCGGAAACCCAGCGGGTGACCCGGCGGGTGATCCGGCCTGCGTACCGCTGTGCGTTCCGACGCGCGTTCCGACGCGCGATCCGATGTGCGATCCGGCGGGGGAACGTACTTTCCCCGCCCGTCCCCCCGGGCCCGGGCGCATCGCCTGCGACACTGAGGGGGATGAACGAGACAGCGAAGCGCGCCCGTGCCGCCATCGACCTCGCCGCCGTGCGGTCGAACGTCCGCGCACTGCGGGAACGCGCCCCCGGGTCGGAGCTGATGGCCGTGGTCAAGTCCGACGGCTACGGACACGGCGCGGTGCCCTGCGCGCGCGCCGCCCGGGCGGCCGGCGCGGCCTGGCTGGGCACCGCGCTGCCCGAGGAGGCCTTCGCGCTGCGCGCGGCCGGCGACACCGGGCGCCTGATGTGCTGGCTGTGGACGCCGGGCGGGCCCTGGCGCAAGGCCATCGAGCTGGACATCGACGTCGCGGTGAGCGGGCTGTGGGCGCTGCGTGAGGTGACCGCGGCGGCCCGCGCCTGCGGCCGTACGGCACGCGTCCAGCTCAAGATCGACACCGGTCTCGGCCGCAACGGCTGCCAGCCCGCCGACTGGGCCGAGCTGACCCGCGCCGCCCGCGCCGCCGAGGCCGAGGGCGCGCTGACCGTCACCGGCGTCTGGTCGCACTTCGCCTGCGCCGACGAGCCCGGCCACCCCTCGATCGCCGCCCAGCTCGCCGCCTTCCGCGAGGCGCTCGGCACCGCCGAGGCGGCCGGGCTGCGCCCCGAGGTGCGCCATCTCGCCAACACCCCGGCGACGCTCACCCTCCCCGAGGCGCACTTCGACCTGGTACGCGCCGGTATCGGCGTCTACGGCGTCTCGCCCAGCCCCGAGGTCGGCACGTCCGAGGACTTCGGGCTGCGGCCCGCGATGACGCTGGAGGCCTCGCTCGCCTCGGTCAAGCGGGTCCCGGGCGGCCACGGCGTCTCGTACGGGCACCGGTACAGCACACCCGGCGCCACCACCCTCGCGCTGGTCCCGCTCGGCTACGGCGACGGCATCCCGCGGCACGCCTCCGGCGCCGGCCCGGTACTGGTCGCCGGCAAGTGGCGGACGGTCGCCGGGCGGATCGCGATGGACCAGTTCGTGGTCGACCTGGGCGGCGAGCACGCCGAGGCCGGCGACCCGGCCGTGCTCTTCGGGCCCGGGGACCGTGGTGAGCCGACCGCCGAGGACTGGGGCCGCGCGGCCGGAACCATCGGCTACGAAATCGTCACCCGGATCGGTACCCGGGTGCCGCGCGTCTATGTGGACAGCGACATACGGAACGGAGCACGGCAAGAACCCGAAGGGAACACCACGCTCACGGGGGGTACTACATGACGGACAGCAAGGAGACCGCCGCGAAGGCGGTCGAGGCAGCGGCCGAGGTGGCCACGGAAGCCGCCACCAACTGGGCGAAGGCCGGCCGGCACGCCGGCCTCGCGGGCGCCGCGATCGGCGTGGTCGCGGCGGGCGCCGCGGCCGGAGTGGCGATAGAGCGGATGACCGTCGGCCGGGGCATGCGCCGCCGGGCCCGGCTCGCGCTGGACTCGGCCGGCCCGTACGGCACGCTGCGCGGCACACCGGGCGCGGCGGTCGCCGAGGACGGCACCGAGCTGTACTACGAGGTCGACGAGCCGGGCGACCCGGGGAGCGCTGGTCATCATCCGGCCAAACACGGCAAGAGCGGCCGGGATGGCAGGGACGGGCGGGGCGGCAGGGACGGCCGGGACGCCCCGCGCGAACGGTCCGCCAAGCAGCCCGCCCGCGGCAAGCCGGTCCGGGCCGCCCAGGAGGCCCAGGGCGGCCTGCGCAAGCGCCTGACGGCCGCGCTGGGCCGGCGCTCGGCGGCCCCGACGGTGGTCTTCAGCCATGGCTACTGCCTCAGCCAGGACTCCTGGCACTTCCAGCGCGCCGCGCTGCGCGGCACCGTGCGCACCGTCCACTGGGACCAGCGCAGCCACGGCCGCTCCGCGCGCGGGCGCGGCCAGCTCGACGGCACGGAAGAGGTCACCATCGACCTGCTGGGCCGCGATCTGAAGGCGGTGCTGGACGCCGCGGTGCCCGAGGGGCCGATCGTGCTGGTCGGGCACTCCATGGGCGGGATGACGGTGATGGCTCTGGCCGACCAGTTCCCCGACTTCGTCGCGGAGCGAGTGATCGGAGTGGCGCTGATCGGCACCTCCGCCGGCCGGCTCAGCGAGGTCAGCTACGGCCTGCCGTCGATGGGCGTCAAGGCGTTCCACTGGCTCGCGCCGGGCGTGCTCAAGGCCCTGGGCTGGCAGAGCGAGATCGTCGAGCGGGGCCGGCGGGCCACCGCCGATCTGTTCGCCGGGCTGATCAAGCGGTACTCCTTCGGGACGCCGGAGCAGGTGGACCCGGGCATCGCGCGGTTCGGCGAGCGGCTGATCGAGGCGACCCCGATCGATGTGGTCGCCGAGTTCTTCCCGGCGTTCGCGGTGCACGACAAGACCGAGGCGCTGGTGGCGTACGACGCGGTGCCCGCGCTGGTGCTCGCCGGGGAGAACGACCTGATCACCCCGGCGGACCACAGCCGGACGATCGCCGAGGTGCTGCCGGACGCGGAGCTGGAGTGCGTCCCCGGCGCCGGGCACCTGGTGATGCTGGAGCGCCCCGAGCTGGTGAACGAGCACCTGGTGTCCCTGGTGGAACGGGCGACGGCCAGGGCACGCAGTTCGCGTCACGCCCGGGCCTGAGGCGCGGCCGGGGACGCGCACTCAACGCGCCCATCCGGGCCTGCCCCGCGCAGCGGCGTCGTTGAGGGGTGGTGGCCGGGTGGCGGCTACGGAGTGTGCCGCCGCGCAAGCGGTGTCGTTGAGGGGCGGTGGTCGGGCGAGGGGCAGGCCGTACCATTTGCGGCATGAGCACCACTGACGCCACCGCCCATGTCACCGTCAAGTCCCCAGGTCAGATGCAGGAGTTGGGTCGCAGACTGGCCCCGCTCCTGCGCCCCGGCGACCTGGTGCTGCTCACCGGTGAGCTGGGGGCCGGCAAGACCACGCTGACCCGCGGCCTGGGCGAGGCCCTGGGCGTACGCGGCGACGTGACCTCCCCGACCTTCGTCATCGCCCGGGTCCACCCCTCGCTGACCGGCGGCCCCGCCCTGGTCCACGTCGACGCCTACCGCCTCGGCGGCGGGCTGGACGAGATGGAGGACCTGGACCTGGACGTCTCGCTGCCGGAGTCGGTGGTGGTCGTGGAGTGGGGCGAGGGCAAGGTCGAGGAGCTGTCCGAGGACCGGCTGCACGTCGTGATCGGACGCGCCATGGGCGCCGCCGCGCCGCACCCGGAGGAGGACGTGGAGGACGTCCGCGAGGTGACGGTCACCGGGGTCGGCTCCCGCTGGTCGGGCACGGAGCTGGACGGCTTGCTGCTCGCGTAGGCCCTGCCGCCGGCGGCCTGCTCCTGCGGTAGTTTCCGACAAGCCGTCGGTAAGATGTTGCGCAGCTGGTGCCGGGCATGGTGACATGGGGAGAGACCCAGTTAGGTCAGCCTAAGTAGCGGCCTGGCTTCTGTCGTCTGCCTGCCCCAGGAGCCCCAGGAGGCGTCCATGCCGGCCCACCAGCACCCCACGCACGATGCGCGTGAGACGCCCACGACGCCTACGACGCCCACGACGCCCACGATGAACGAGCTGCTCGCGGCATGCGCCGCGGCCACCGCCGTCTCCACGCCTCCCGGCGCCGCCGAGGATGCCCGTAGGGAGACGGGTTCGACCGCGCCGGAGGACGAGGACAAGCCCGCGTCCACTCAGGGGCGCCACGCCGCATAGCTCGAAAGGGCCGAAAAACGGAACGGACTGAGGCACGGGCTGAAGAACGGGCCGAGGGCCGCTCAGGCGACCACGACGACCTTGGTGCCGTTCACCGCGAAGTCCCACATCGCCTTGCCGTCGTCCCGCGACTCACGGACGCCGCCGGTCTTCTTCGCCGCGCCCGTACCCGGCGTCGCGCCGGTACCCGGCCGGGAGCCGTCGACCGCCGCACTGAAGCCGATCGTCACCCCGCCGACGGCGGCGAACCGCACCACATGCTCGACCGGAACCCCGTCCGAGCCCGTGATGCTCACCGACCGCGAGGTGACCTTGTACGCCCCCGGCTTCGGGCTCACCGCACTCGGCGCGACGGTGAACGTCCGCAGCGCCTCGCCCTTCTCGCCGACCAGCCACACCCGCTTGTCGCCGAGCGCGTAGACGACCCGCTTTCCGGTGCCGGAGGCGGCGGGGACGGCCGGGGCGGCCGGCTCGGTCTTCTTGCCGCGCCCGTCCTGCGGGTCCTTGGGCGCGGTGGGCCGGCCGTCGCTGCGGACCGGCGTGAGGTGATCGGGAGCGGACGCCGCGGCCTGGTAGCCCAGCACTCCGACCGCGACCACGGCGGCCACGGTCAGCGCGGTGACGATCGTGCTGCTCTTAGCGGGCACCGCTGTGCCACCTCTCCCTTGTTCCTGCCGCCCTTATATTCCCCTGCTACGGGGCGACGGTAGCAGGGGGCAGGGCACCGCCGGCCGAGCCGTAGGCTTGATACGTGCTGCTGCTTGCTCTTGACACCGCCACCCCCGCCGTCACCGTCGCGCTCCATGACGGGACGCACGCCCTCGCCGAGTCCTGCCAGGTGGACGCCCGCCGGCACGGCGAGCTGCTGCTGCCCGCCGTCGACCGGGTGCTGGCCGAGGCCGGACGGAAGCTCGACGAGGTCAGCGACATCGTGGTCGGCGTGGGCCCCGGGCCGTACACCGGCCTGCGAGTCGGCCTGGTGACCGCCGCCACGTTCGGCGCGGCCCTGGGCGTGCCCGTCCACGGCCTGTGCTCGCTGGACGGCCTCGCCTACGCCTCCGGGCTGACCGAGCCCTTCGTCGTGGCCACCGACGCCCGCCGCAAAGAGGTCTACTGGGCCCGCTACGGCGATGCCCGTACGCGGCTGACCGAACCGGCCGTCGACCGCCCCGCCGACATTGCCGACCAGGTGGACGGCGTCCCGGCCGTGGGTGCCGGCGCGCTGCTCTACGACACCGCCTTCACCGGCGTACGGCGTACGGCGCCCGAGCACCAGTCCGGCGCCGCGCTCGCCGAGCTGGCCGCCCTGAAGCTGGCGGCCGGCGAGGAGCTGCTGCCCCCGCAGCCGCTGTACCTGCGCCGTCCGGACGCCCAGGTGCCCGCCAACTACAAGGTGGTCACCCCCAAGTGACCGGGCCGGCCGCGACGCTGCGCGAGATGCGCTGGTGGGATATAGCGCCGGTGCTGGAGCTGGAGCGCGATCTCTTCCCCGAGGACGCCTGGTCGCCCGGCATGTTCTGGTCCGAGCTGGCCCAGGCCCGTGCTCCGCACGCCACCCGCCGCTATGTCGTCGCCGAACTGGACCGCCGGCTGGTCGGGTACGCCGGGCTGGCCGCCGTCGACGGCACCGGAGACGTCCAGACCATCGCCGCCGCCCGCGACCAGTGGGGCACCGGCCTCGGAGCCCGGCTGCTGACCGAACTCCTGGGCGCGGCAACGGACTTCGAGTGCCACGAGGTGCTGCTGGAAGTCCGGGTCGACAACCAGCGTGCCCAGCGCCTCTACGAGCGCTTCGGCTTCGAGCCGATCGGCTTCCGCCGCGGCTACTACCAGCCCGGCAACATCGACGCCCTCGTCATGCGGCGCACCACCCAGTCCTCCTCCGAAGCACCCTCCGTACAAGGAACTTGAGAATCATGGCTGACTCACGCGGCGGACCGCTCGTCCTCGGCATCGAGACCTCCTGCGACGAGACCGGCGTCGGCATCGTCCGCGGACACACCCTCCTCGCCGACGCGGTCGCCTCCAGCGTCGACGAGCATGCGCGCTTCGGCGGAGTGGTCCCGGAGGTGGCGTCGAGAGCCCACCTGGAGGCGATGGTCCCCACCATCCAGCGCGCGCTGAAGGAGGCCGGGGTCGCCGCCTCCGACCTGGACGGCATCGCGGTCACCGCCGGTCCGGGCCTGGCCGGCGCCCTGCTGGTCGGCGTCTCGGCCGCCAAGGCGTACGCCTACGCCCTCGGCAAGCCGCTCTACGGGGTCAACCACCTCGCCTCGCACATCTGCGTCGACCAGCTGGAGCACGGCGCGCTGCCCGAGCCGACGATGGCCCTGCTGGTCTCCGGCGGCCACTCCTCGCTGCTGCTGTCGGCGGACATCACCTCCGACGTACGTCCCCTCGGCTCGACCATCGACGACGCGGCCGGCGAGGCGTTCGACAAGGTCGCACGGGTACTGAACCTCGGATTCCCGGGCGGCCCGGTCATCGACCGCCACGCCCGCGAGGGCGACCCGGAGGCGATCCACTTCCCGCGCGGTCTGACCGGCCCGCGCGACGCCGCGTACGACTTCTCCTTCTCCGGCCTGAAGACCGCCGTGGCCCGCTGGATCGAGACCAGGCGGGCGGCCGGCGAGGACGTTCCGGTGGCGGACGTCTCGGCCTCGTTCCAGGAGGCCGTCGTCGACGTCCTGACCCGTAAGGCCGTACGGGCCTGCAAGGACAACGGCGTCGAGCACCTGATGATCGGCGGCGGGGTCGCGGCCAACTCCCGCCTGCGCGCCATGGCCGAACGCCGCTGCGAGGACGCCGGCATCACCCTGCGCGTGCCCCGCCCCAAGCTGTGCACCGACAACGGCGCGATGGTCGCGGCCCTCGGCGCGGAGATGGTGGCCCGCAACCGCGCGTCCTCCGACTGGGACCTCTCGGCGGACTCCTCGCTCCCCGTCACCGAACCCCACGTACCGGGCACGGCCACCGAGGACGCCCATGATCACGGCCACGGCCACGGACACAGCCATGGCCACTCCCACTCCCATGATCACGTCCACGAGCTGAGCAAGCAGAACCTCTACTCCTGAGCGCCGGGGAGGCGGCACGAACCGGCCGCCTCCCCGCCCGCCAGGCCTTCGCGGTCACGCCTTTGCGGTCATGCCTTCGCGGTCATGCCTTCGCCGGGTGTCCGAGCAGCATCGACGGCGCTCCCGCCACCCGGGTCAGGAAGATCGTCACGGTGTCGCCGCCGCCCGCCAGCTTCAGCTTCTTGCGCAGCTCCTCCGGCTCGACCGCCGAACCACGCTTCTTGATCACCGCGGTGCCGACCCCGCGCTCGCGCAGCAGCGCCCTGAGCCGCTTGACGTGGAACGGCAGCACGTCGGTGATCTCGTACGCGGTCGCGTAAGGCGTCGGGAGCAGTTCGTCGGCCGTGACGTAGGCGATGGTCGGATCGATCAGCCGGCCGCCGACCTCCTCCGCGACCTCCGCGACCAGGTGCGCCCGGATGACCGCACCGTCCGGCTCGTACAGATAGCGGCCCACGGGACCCGGCTCGGGGTCGGGCAGCATGGCGTCCCGCGCGGTCCACAGCGAGACGTGCCGGGGCAGCAGCGTCGCCCGGAACCCCGGCTGCCCGGAGCCGAACCACAGCACGGCCTCCTTCACGTCCCCGCCGTCCGAGATCCACTCCGCGTCGGCGTCGTCCGGGATCGCCTCGTGCGGAATACCGGGCGCGATCTTCAACGCCGCGCACCGGGCCGCCCGAGCCGTTCCGATCGCCCAGGACAGCGGCGGCGAGTACGCCTCCGGATCGAAGATCCGGCCCCGGCCCCCGCGCCGGGCCGGATCCACGAACACCGCGTCGTACGAGTAGACGTCGACCTCGGCCACATCCGCGCAGCGCACCTCGATACGGTCGGCCAGCCCCAGGGCATCCGCGTTCGCCCGTACGACCGCGCAGGTCAGCGGGTCGCGGTCGACGGCCAGTACGTCGATCCCGGCCCGCGCGAGGGCGATCGCGTCACCGCCGATCCCACAGCACAGGTCGGCGAGGCGGCGCACCCCCAGCGCGGCGAAGTGCTCGGCACGGTGGCGCGCCACGGCGGCGCGGGTGGATTGCTCCACGCCGTTCGGCGTGAAGTACATGCGGTGGGCGTCCTCGCCGAACTTCGCCTCCGCACGCTGCCGGAGCCGTGCCTGGCCGAGCGCCGCGGACACCAGCGACGCGGCGTGCGTACGCCGCAGCCGGGTGGCTGCCGCCAGCTCATCCGCGGGGTCGTACTCCCGCAGCTCCTCCAGTAGCGACTGCCCCTCCGGGGTGAGCAACCCGACGAAATCCTCTACGTTCACGGGACCATTGTCTCTTCCCGCGTTGTTGGCTTTCCCGCCGTGGCGCCTGGCGGCGGGCTGGTTTCCGCTGCGCGGGGCTGTACGTCACGGGTGCGCTCCTCCGGACTGCCGTCCTGCGGTGCGCCCCCTCCCGTGGGTGGGTGGAAGAAGACCGGTGGGGGTGTACGTAGTCCCCATGTGCCGGTAGTGGACCACTGACGTACACCCCCACTCACCGTTTTTCCTCCCCCTCACGGGAGGGGCCGCTCCGCAGGACGGCAGTCCGGAGGAGCGGACCCGCACCCGACAAACCCACGCCCGCCGCAGGCGCCACGGCGAAACGGAAGGTACGGCGCCGCAGCCGACGACGTGGGATTAATTCGCCGGTTCCCGGCGTCGTTGCGCGTGGTCGCTGATGCGCAGCAACAGCGCCACCATCACCCAGTTCGCCACCAGTGACGAGCCGCCCTTGGCGAGGAACGGGAGGGCCTTGCCGGTGAGCGGGATGAGGCCGGTGACGCCGCCGGCGACGACGAAGACCTGGAGCAGCAGTGCGCCGGCGAGGCCGACCGCGAGGAGCTTGCTGAACGGGTCGCGGGCGATCAGTCCCGCCCGCAGGCCGCGCTGCGCCAGCAGTACGTACAGCACCAGCACGGCCATCACCCCGGCCAGGCCCAGCTCCTCGCCGACCGTGGTGAGGATGAAGTCGCTGTTGCCGGCGAAGCCGACCAGCTCGGGGTGGCCCTGGCCCAGGCCGCTGCCGCTGATGCCGCCGCTGCCGAAGCTGAACAGGGCCTGGCCGAGCTGGTCGGACATGAGCTCCGCCCGGCCCTCCTTGGTGAAGGCCCGCATGGGGTCGAGCCAGGCGGTGACCCGGCCGTGGACATGGGGCTCCAGGGTGCCGACGACGGCCGCGCCGACCGTGGCCATCAGCAGGCCGCACACGACCCAGCTGGTGCGGCCGGTGGCCATGTAGAGCATGATCACGAAGACGCCGAAGAAGATCAGCGAGGTGCCCAGGTCGCGTTCGAAGACCAGCACCAGCAGGCTGATCACCCAGATCGTGAAGATCGGCGCCAGCTGCCGGCCCGGGGGCAGCTGCATGCCCATGAACCGGCGCCCGGCCAGCGCCAGCGCGTCGCGGTTGACGGTGAGGTAGCCCGCGAAGAACACCGTGATCGCGATCTTGACGAATTCGCCGGGCTGGAGGGACAGCGGGCCGAGGAGGATCCAGCGCTTGGCGCCGAAGGTGTCCGCGCCGAAGAAGGCCGGCGCCATCAGCAGTACCAGCGCGACCGCCATCATCACGTAGATGTACCGCTGCAGAATGCGGTGATCGCGCAGCACCAGCAGGGCGACGACACAGACCGCCACCCCGATCACCGACCACACCAGCTGGCCGCTGGCCGCCTCGGCGATCTTCAGTCTGGGGGTCTGCGCGTAGGTGATGTCCAGGCGGTGCAGCAGGACGAGACCGATCCCGGTGAGCAGGGTCGCCAGCGGCAGGATCAGGGGATCGGCGCGCGGGGCGAAGCGGCGCAGCACCAGATGCGGCACCAGGGCGAGGAAGAACATGCTCACCGAGAAGCCGGTCAGTCCGCCGGGCAGCCGGCCGGTCATCGCCAGCCCGGTCCAGGCGTAGCCGAAGACGGCGATCAGGACGACGAACGCGAGCAGCCAGGCCTCGGTTCTGCGGCGGTTCGGGGCTGCGGCGAGTGCGGCGAACGTCATGGTGCGTTCGGCATCGCTCTCCCGTTCCTCGCTTGCCCGGGGAGCGCCGGTCAGTCCACGCACGCGGTTACCTCCGCATCGATGGTCAATGCACGGGCCGGTCCGGACTGGTTCCCACGCCTATGTGACATGCCCGGACCCGGTTCGTCGGCCCGGTGGTCGGGGAGGTAGACGAGGGCAGGGGGTGGCGTGGTTGCGAGGAAACGCGAAGATGTGTCCGATTTGGCACGAACCCGTCCCGGATGGCCGTCCGGTGGATCGCCGGGTCAACCCGCGTCACCGGAACCGCTCCTCGCCGCGCTGGCACTCCGCTTGACCGAGTGCTAACCGCGTCATAGTCTCAGCGTTGGCACTCTCCCTGGGGGAGTGCCAGAACACAGCGACGGGCAGGTCCGGCACCCGCGACGACGGATCCTCCTGGTCGCCACCTCAGACAGTTAACCCCGTGAGATCTCCGAAGGGGGAGGTCGGATCGTGACGACCACCAGCTCCAAGGTTGCCATCAAGCCGCTCGAGGACCGCATCGTGGTCCAGCCGCTCGACGCCGAGCAGACCACGGCCTCGGGCCTGGTCATCCCGGACACCGCGAAGGAGAAGCCCCAGGAGGGCGCCGTCCTCGCCGTGGGCCCGGGCCGCTTCGAGAACGGCGAGCGCCTTCCGCTCGACGTGAAGGTCGGCGACGTCGTGCTCTACAGCAAGTACGGCGGCACCGAGGTGAAGTACAACGGCGACGAGTACCTCGTCCTCTCGGCCCGCGACGTGCTCGCGGTCATCGAGAAGTAAGTCACCCAGTTTTGCCGTGATCTGCGCCCCTGGTTCCCGAGTCTGAACAACCCGGGGCAGGGGCGCAGTTCCGTTTGACACCGCGGTCCCCACTGCGTGCCGAGGATCGCAATGAGAGGACTTGAAGCTAACCATGGCGAAGATCCTGAAGTTCGACGAGGACGCCCGTCGTGCCCTTGAGCGCGGCGTCAACAAGCTTGCCGACACGGTCAAGGTGACGATCGGCCCCAAGGGCCGCAACGTCGTCATCGACAAGAAGTTCGGCGCCCCGACCATCACCAACGACGGTGTCACCATCGCCCGTGAGGTCGAGGTCGAGGACCCCTACGAGAACCTGGGCGCCCAGCTCGTCAAGGAGGTGGCGACCAAGACCAACGACATCGCGGGTGACGGCACCACCACCGCCACCGTGCTGGCCCAGGCCCTGGTCCGCGAGGGTCTGCGCAACGTCGCCGCGGGTGCTTCCCCGGCCGCCCTGAAGAAGGGCATCGACGCCGCCGTCGCGGCCGTGTCCGAGGAGCTCCTCGCGACCTCGCGCCCGATCGACGACAAGGCCGACATCGCCGCCGTGGCCGCCCTGTCCGCGCAGGACAAGCAGGTCGGTGAGCTGATCGCCGAGGCCATGGACAAGGTCGGCAAGGACGGCGTCATCACCGTCGAGGAGTCCAACACCTTCGGTCTGGAGCTCGACTTCACCGAGGGCATGGCCTTCGACAAGGGCTACCTCTCGCCGTACATGGTCACCGACCAGGAGCGTATGGAGGCCGTCCTCGACGACCCGTACATCCTGATCCACCAGGGCAAGATCTCGTCCATCCAGGACCTCCTGCCGCTCCTGGAGAAGATCATCCAGGCGGGTGGCTCCAAGCCGCTGCTGATCATCGCCGAGGACGTCGAGGGCGAGGCCCTGTCGACCCTGGTGGTCAACAAGATCCGTGGCACCTTCAACGCCGTGGCCGTGAAGGCCCCCGGCTTCGGTGACCGCCGCAAGGCGATGCTCGGCGACATGGCCACCCTCACCGGTGCCACCGTCATCGCCGAGGAGGTCGGCCTCAAGCTCGACCAGGCCGGTATGGACGTGCTGGGCACCGCCCGCCGCGTGACCATCACCAAGGACGACACCACCATCGTCGACGGCGGCGGCAACGCCGACGACGTCCAGGGTCGGGTCGCCCAGATCAAGGCCGAGATCGAGAGCACCGACTCCGACTGGGACCGCGAGAAGCTCCAGGAGCGCCTCGCCAAGCTCGCCGGTGGCGTCTGCGTCATCCGCGTGGGTGCGGCCACCGAGGTCGAGCTCAAGGAGAAGAAGCACCGCCTGGAGGACGCCATCTCCGCGACCCGCGCCGCGGTCGAGGAGGGCATCGTCTCCGGTGGTGGCTCCGCGCTGGTCCACGCCGTGAAGGTGCTGGACGGCAACCTCGGCAAGGACGGCGACGAGGCCACCGGTGTCGCCGTGGTCCGCCGCGCCGCCGTGGAGCCGCTGCGCTGGATCGCGGAGAACGCCGGCCTCGAGGGCTACGTCATCACCGCCAAGGTCGCCGAGCAGGACAAGGGCCAGGGCTTCAACGCCGCCACCGGCGAGTACGGCGACCTGGTCAAGGCCGGCGTCATCGACCCGGTCAAGGTCACCCGC
Organism: Streptomyces sp. NBRC 110611; assembly: GCF_001590865.1. Classification (GTDB taxonomy): domain Bacteria; phylum Actinomycetota; class Actinomycetes; order Streptomycetales; family Streptomycetaceae; genus Streptomyces. Next base: position 95,416 of record NZ_BBUY01000005.1, on the reverse strand, counting down.
TCCGCCCTGGAGAACGCCGCGTCGATCGCCTCCCTGCTGCTCACGACCGAGACCCTGGTCGTCGAGAAGAAGGAAGAGGAGCCCGCCGCCGAGGCCGGTCACGGTCACGGCCACGCGCACTGACGCCTCCCGCGTACGACGGCCCGGTCCCCTTTCCCGAGGGGGCCGGGCCTCGCCCGTTCTCCGGGGCGGACCGCCCGGCAGTGTCAGGCCGAGTGACCGAGATCGGCCAGTGTCAGGCCGAGTGGCCGAGGTCGGCTGCCCGTACGGGACCGGCGAACGGCACCCCGTTCACATAGCGCTCGACCTCGTCCAGCGCCGCATCGGCCAGCCGGTGCAGCTCGCCGCCCATCGACCCCGCGATGTGCGGGGTGAGCAGAACGTTCGGCAGGTCGTACAACGGCGAGCCGGGCGGTGGGAGTTCGGGCTCGGTGACGTCGAGGACGGCATGGAGACGGCCGGTTCGCAGCTCCGCCAGCAGCGCCGTCCCGTCGACGAGCGAGCCGCGGGCGGTGTTGACCAGCGTGGCACCGTCCGGCATCAGGGCCAGTTCGCGGGCCCCGAGCAGATGGCGGGTGGCGGGCAGCTGCGGCGCGTGCACCGTGACGATGTCGCTCGCCGCGCACAGCTCATCGAGGGCCACCGCCCGGACCCCCAGCCGGCCGGCCTCGGCGGCGTCCACGTACGGGTCGTACAGCAGCACTCGCAGGTCGAACGGGCGCAGCAACGCGATCACGCGCCGGCCGGTCCGGGACGCGCCGATGACCCCGACCGTACGGCGGTAGTTGCCGGCCCGGCCCAGCTCGGCGTGCCAGTCATGGGGCCGCCCGCGCAGCTCGCGGTAGCGGTGCGCGGAGTGCAGCACCCGCTTGTTGGCCAGCAGGATCGCCGCCAGGGTGTACTCGGCGACCGGGAGCGCATTGGCGTCCGCGGCCGACGCGACGGCGATCCCGCGCTCCCAGCAGGCCTCGGTGAGGTGGTGCTTGACGGAGCCGGCGGCGTGGACGACCGCACGGAGCCGCGGCGCGGCGGCGAGCACCCGGCCGGTCAGGGCCGGGGCGCCCCATCCGGTGAGGAGGATCTCGGCCCGGGCCAGCGCGTCGGCGACCGCGGGCGCGGGCTCGGCCAGCTCGTCCGCGACGAGGTACGGATCGGTACGCGCCAGCGCCCCGAGCCGGGCCCGGTGCCGGTCATCGAACAGGCGCTCGGCGGTATCGGCGGCCATCGCCAGGAGCAGACCGGGTCGCTGCGCTTGGCTCCCTTCCCGCGTTGTCGTCTGCGGCGCCGTGCCTTCCGCTGCGCTTGGCTGACCTCCCACGTTGTCGGCTTTCCCGCCGTGGCGCCTGGCGGCGGGCTGTTGCCGCTGCGCGGGGCTGTACGTCACGGGTGCGGCCCTCCGGACTGGCGTCCTGCGGTCCGCCCCCTCCCGTGGGGGTGGGTGGACCTCTCGCTTCTGTCGTCAACCATGCTGCCGGACCCTCGCCGTCGCGGCCGCTCGCCGTTGCGGCAGGAGGGGGCCGCAGGAGTGCGGCGGATGGACTACCGCGGCCCGTACTTCCGCCCCGTCCGGGACGAAAGTCCGCCCAGCACCCCCCGCGGCGTCAGCTTCACCGCGCCCATCAGGGCCTTGTAGCGCGGGTCGGGGATGGACACCGACTTCCCGCGCACCAGGTCCTTCATCGCCGCGTCCACCAGCTTGTCCGCGTCCAGCCACATCCAGCCGGGGATGTTGTCCGTGCCCATCCCGGCCCGCTGGTGGAACTCGGTCCGTACGAAGCCGGGGCACAGCGCCATCAGCCGTACCCCGCTGCCCGCCAGGTCGCGCGCGGCGCCCTGGGTGAACTGCACGACCCATGCCTTGCTCGCGCCGTAGGTGCCGCGTGGGAGGAACGCCGCCACCGATGCCACATTGACCACCGCACCGCGCCGCCGCTCCCGCATCCCGCGCACCGCGGCGGTGGTGAGCCGCAGCACCGCCTCGCAGTGGACCTTGAGCATCGCCAGCTCATCGGCCATCGGGACCTCCAGGTATTCGCCCTTGTTGCCGAAGCCGGCGTTGTTCACCAGCAGGTCGACCGGACGCCTGGTGTCCGAGAGCCGTGCTTCGAGCGCCGCGATACCGTCCTCCGTCGACAGATCGGCGCGCAGCACCTCCGCCTCGATGGCGTGCCGGTCGTGCAATTCGGTTGCCTGCTCGCGCAGTCGCTTCTCGTCGCGTGCCACCAGCACCACGTTGTGGCCGTCGCTCGCCAGCCGCCGGGCGAACGCCGCCCCGATGCCCGCCGTCGCACCCGTGATCAATGCAGTCGTCATACGGGCACGCTATCCGGCGCCCTACGGGCACGCTATCCGCCCGGGCGCGGACGGGTGCCGCCTGCCGGGACCGGGCGGCGGCCTGCCGGGCTTCGCCGTGCATCCGCCGCGTCCGCCGCGCATCCGCCGCGCGTCCGCCGCGCTCGGCCTCCGCTCAACCGGCGTTCTTCTCAAGGTACTTCAGCGCTGCCCGGCGCCCCGCCCCGGCCAGCGCCTCGCCCGCCTCCAGCAGCCGGGGCAGCAGCTCCCGGCGGGTCGTCAGGGCCTGGAACATCAGCCCGACCGTCACCTCGTGATCCGGGCGGTACACCCGCTCCACGGTGTCCCCACCGCGGATCTCGCCCGGCTCGATCACCCGCAGGTACGCGCCGGGCACCCCGGCCTCGGTGAACCGCCGGACCCAGCCGTGCTCGCCGAGCCACCCCTGGAACGTGCGGCAGGGGATGCGCGGACAGCTCACTTCGAGCAGCAGCCGCGGGCCGACCCGCCAGCGGTCGCCGATCCGGGCGGTGGTGATGTCCACGCCGGAGGTGGTGAGGTTCTCGCCGAAGCACCCGTTGGGCAGCGTCCGGCCGAGCGCCTGCTCCCAGTCGTCCAGGTCCTCGCGGGCGTAGGCGTACACGGCCTGGTCGTCGCCGCCGTGATGGCGCAGATCGGCCACCGTGTCACCGGCCAGTCCGCTGCCGCCGACGCCCTCGGGGCCGGGTGCGGCGACCGCCACCGGGCCCGTCACGGGCCGCTTGTCGATGCCGGTGCCGCCCTCGGCGGCCGTGTGCTCGGACGGTGTGGCCTTCCCGAGGTTCACGGTCAGCACCTTCATGGCGTCGATGGCCTCCGTGGACGTCGTGTCGTCCATCCTTCGCTCCCTTGTCATGGTCCGGACCCGCCCGCACCCACCCACCCCAGCCGAACGACGGGCATCAGAGCAACCCCTGTTCCGCGCAATCCCCGGCTTCGCACACCCCCGGCTCCGCACAACCCCCTTCTCCACCTGTTCCACGTGACCCGTCCCGCCGTCCCACCCCAAAGCGACAGAGCGGATTTTCGTGATCTATCCAAGCCCCGCTTATACTTGAACCATGATCGAGGCCCGTCATCTCCGTGTGCTGCGCGCCGTCGCGCAGACCGGTTCGTTCTCCGGTGCGGCGCGCGAGCTGGGCTGCACCCAGCCCGCCATCAGCCAGCAGATGAAGGCCCTGGAGCAGTCCGCCGGCACTCCGCTGCTGGTCCGGGCCGGCCGTGAGATGCGGCTGACGCAGGCCGGCGAGGCGCTCGTACGGCATGCCGTCGGCATCCTGGCCGGGCTCACCGCGGCGGAGGAGGAGGTCGCGGCCATCGCCGGCCTGCGGGCGGGGCGGGTGCGGCTGGTGTCGTTCCCGTCGGGCAGTTCGACGCTGGTGCCGACCGCCCTGGCCAGGATGCGGGCCGCGCACCCGGGTACCCGGGTCTCGCTGGTCGAGGCCGAGCCGCCGCGCTCGATCGAGATGCTGCGCAACGGTGACTGCGAGATCGCGCTGGCCTTCCGCTACCCGGAGGTGCGCGGTGCGGACCCGGCGGCCTGCGCGGAGTGGGACGACCTGGTGGCGCGGCCGATTCTGGCGGACCGGCTGATCGGCCTGGTGCCGGACGGCCACCGGCTGGCGAAGGCGGAGACCGTGCGGTTCGCGGAGCTGGCGGACGAGCCGTGGATCGCCGGGTGCCCCCGGTGCCGCAGGCACCTCGTGGAGGTCTGTGAGAGTGCGGGCTTCACCCCGCGTATCGACTTCGCGACCGATGACTACCCGGCGGTGATCGGACTGGTCGGCGCGGGGCTGGGGGTGGCCGCGCTGCCCGAGCTGACGCTGGAGTCGGTGCGTCCGAAGAGGGCCACGGCGGTGCGGCTGGAACCTGCCGTACAGCGGGAGATCGTCGCGCTGACGCTGCCGGATCTGGCGCATGTGCCCGCTGTCGAGGCGACGCTCGACCAGCTGGTGAACGCGGCGGGCCGGCGCGCGCGTACGGCCGTCGGTGAGGGCCGTTAGGCCATTGGTGGTACGGGGCGGTCGGCGGAGGTGACACACCTGCCGTTCCCGGCTGCCCGCTCGTGCGAAGGAACGTTTCTTCCCGAGGGGGTCTCCAGACCGCTCTCAGGGGCCGGCGACGCCCGGGTCGCCGGAGGCGGCGGAGGTGGCGGGGATCAGCCGGTGGCGGGCCCGGCCCATCAGCTCCTCGCGCTCGTCCTCGGTCAGGCCGCCCCAGACCCCGTAGGGCTCGCGGACGGCCAGTGCGTGCGCCGCACACTCGGCCCGTACGGGGCAGCGCATACACACCTCCTTAGCCGATTGCTCACGCGCGCTGCGGGCCGCTCCACGCTCGCCCTCGGGGTGGAAGAAGAGCGAGCTGTCCACGCCGCGGCAGGCGGCCAGCAGCTGCCAGTCCCAGAGGTCTGCGTTCGGGCCCGGGAGGCGGGAGAAATCTGCCATTGCTTGTCCCCTCGACGCGATGCTGATTCGGGCTCGGTGCTCACGACCGTACATCTACTATCGAAGTAGATGTAAATATGACTCATTGCGAATCTAGTCATAGTTACCGCGAAAATGGAAGAAAGGGAGCCAAATAGGGCATAGGGTGCACGCGCGGATGCCGGTTGGTCCGCCAGTCGCCTGCGTATCCGGCTCCTCACGGAGCGTGCTGAATACGGTCAGCGAAGCCGTAACTCTTTCGAGTGACCGTCGTTGAGTGTGCGGAGGCGGTTGGCAGAGGTAGCCCTCGGGCAGGTGTCCGAGGCGGCCGTCAATCGCACAGGTGACGATACGTACCAGCCTGGAGGCTCAAGGTGACGCGCATCAGCTGCGGAGGGCGGTCATGACATCCGTCCTCGTCTGCGACGACTCCCCGCTTGCCCGAGAGGCGCTCCGTCGGGCGGTTGCGACCGTGCCCGGCGTCGAGCGTGTGACGACCGCGGCCAACGGCGAGGAAGTCCTCCGCCGCTGGGGTGCCGATCGCTCGGACCTGATTCTGATGGACGTACGGATGCCCGGTCTCGGCGGTGTCGAGACCGTGCGCCGGCTGCTGTCCGCCGACCCCGGCGCCCGGATCATCATGCTCACGGTGGCCGAGGACCTCGACGGCGTCGCGCTCGCGGTCGCCGCCGGCGCCCGCGGCTATCTGCACAAGGACGCCTCGCGCGCCGAGCTGCGGGCGACGGTGACCCAGGCGCTCGCCGATCCGACGTGGCGGCTCGCCCCGCGCCGGCTGCGGTCCGCCGAGATGGGTGCCGCGCCGACGCTCACCGCGCGGGAGATCCAGGTGCTGGAGGGCATGAGTCACGGCCGCTCGAACGCCGAGATCGGCCGTGAGCTGTTCCTGTCGGAGGACACCGTCAAGACGCACGCCCGGCGGCTCTTCAAGAAGCTCGGCGCCTCGGACCGGGCACACGCGGTGGCCCTGGGCTTCCGCTGGGGACTGGTGCGCTGACCGGCCGCGCGAGCGGGTTACGGCCCGCTGCGCACGCGGGGTTGCGACCTGCCGTGCGAACGCCGCGGCCTGCTGTGCAAACGGGGTTACGACGCCCGCCCGCCGAACGGGCAGGGCATGTCGTAACCCCGCCGCGTCGACGCCGGCGCCGAAACCTCACGGGATGCCGCATCCTTGGAGGTGTGACTCCTCCCCGGCGGAGGCCGGGGCTTCTCACTCGGCCAGAAGAGACCTCTATGACGGACAAGCCCTGCCCGGTGCCGTACGGCACGGAGACAAGCTACCGGCGAGGGCTTGTGGTCGGTATGGGTACAACCCGAACGGGGGAGGCGTGGAACGTGAGTGCCGGCACGACGGTTCGTAACGGTTCGGGGCGCAACGACGGGGGCGGCGTCACCGACAGCGCCGCACCGAGGCACCATGGTGCGATGCGCGATGACGGGAGACAGGAGATCGGCGATCTCGTCGCACGCGCCGTGGAGGGTGACCAGCAGGCCACCCACGACCTGCTGGCCCATGTGCATCCCCTGGCCCTGCGCTACTGCCGGACCCGCCTGTCGCGGCTGCCGGGTGATGCCCGGCACTTCGTCGAGGATCTGGCGCAGGAGGTGTGCGTCGCGGTGCTGTGCGCGCTGCCGCGCTACCGCGACACCGGCAAGCCGTTCGAGGCGTTCGTCTTCGCCATCGCCGCCCACAAGGTCGCCGATCTGCAGCGCGCCGCGATGCGGCATCCCGGCAGTACGGCCGTGCCGTCCGACGAGATGCCCGAGCAGCCGGACGACTCCCTCGGGCCCGAGGAGCGGGCGCTGCTGAGCAGCGATGCCGAGTGGGCCAAGAAGCTGCTGGCGAATCTGCCGGAGAACCAGCGCGAGCTGGTCCTGCTGCGGGTCGCCGTCGGGCTGACAGCCGAGGAGACCGGGCAGATGCTGGGAATGTCACCGGGCGCGGTCCGGGTCGCCCAGCACCGCGCGCTGAGCAGGCTGCGGGCGCTCGCCGAGCAGTGAGCCGAGCAGTGACGTGACCGTGGCGCGGGATCCGTGCCCGGAAGGGGCGGCGTGACGCCGTCGTGGACGACCGGCGTGATGTCGCCGTAGGAAAACACAAGTGACGAGGCCCTCATCGCTCGTGGATTGGGACACTTCTCTAGGCCGTTAGCATGGGAGTCCGCGCTGAGGCAAGAGCATTGGGGAAGGTGTCATGAGTGACAACGTCGACGGTATGCCCGCCAAATTCGCCATGCTCGGCCTGACATACGACGACGTACTGCTGCTGCCCGGTGCGTCGGAGGTGCTGCCGAACGCGGTGAGCACCGCCTCCCGGGTCTCGCGGAACGTCACGGTCAACATCCCGCTGCTCTCCGCGGCGATGGACAAGGTCACCGAGGCGCGGATGGCCATCGCCATGGCCCGGCAGGGCGGCGCGGGCGTCCTCCACCGCAACCTCTCCATCGAGGACCAGGCCAACCAGGTCGACCTGGTCAAGCGCTCCGAGTCGGGCATGGTCACCGACCCGATCACGGTCCGCCCGGACGCCGAGCTGGCCGAGGCCGACGCGCTCTGCGCCAAGTTCCGGATCAGCGGGGTGCCGGTCACCGACGCCGCCGGCAAGCTGCTGGGCATCGTCACCAACCGCGACATGGCCTTCGAGATGGACCGCAGCCGTCAGGTCCGCGAGGTCATGACGCCGATGCCGCTGGTCACCGGCAAGGTGGGCATCTCCGGCGAGGACGCCATCGAGCTGCTGCGCCGCCACAAGATCGAGAAGCTGCCGCTGGTCGACGATGCGGGCGTGCTCAAGGGCCTGATCACGGTCAAGGACTTCGTCAAGGCCGAGAAGTACCCGAACGCCGCCAAGGACGCCGAGGGCCGGCTGGTCGTCGGTGCCGCGGTGGGCGTCGGCGACGCCGCGTACGAACGGGCGCAGGCGCTGGTGGAGGCCGGTGCCGACTTCCTCGTCGTGGACAGCGCGCACGGCCACAGCCGCGGCATCCTCGACATGATCGCCAAGGTCAAGTCCAACATCAGCGTCGATGTCGTCGGCGGCAACGTCGCCACCCGCGACGGCGCCCAGGCGCTGATCGACGCGGGCGCCGACGGCATCAAGGTCGGCGTCGGCCCCGGCTCCATCTGCACCACCCGCGTCGTCGCCGGCGTCGGCGTCCCGCAGGTCACCGCGATCTACGAGGCCGCGCAGGCCGCGCACGCGGCGGGGGTGCCGCTGATCGGTGACGGCGGTCTGCAGTTCTCCGGCGACATCGCCAAGGCCATCGCGGCCGGCGCGGACACCGTCATGCTGGGCTCGCTGCTGGCCGGCTGCGAGGAGTCGCCCGGCGAGATGGTCTTCATCAACGGCAAGCAGTTCAAGTCGTACCGCGGTATGGGCTCGCTGGGCGCGATGCAGTCCCGCGGCCAGGGCCGGTCCTTCTCCAAGGACCGCTACTTCCAGGACAACGTCCTCTCCGAGGACAAGCTGGTGCCCGAGGGCATCGAGGGCCAGGTGCCCTACCGCGGCCCGCTCGCCTCGGTCGCCCACCAGCTCGTCGGCGGCCTGCGCGCCTCCATGGGCTACGTCGGCGCCGCCGACATCCCCGAGCTCAAGGAGAAGGGCCGCTTCGTCCGGATCACGGCGGCGGGCCTGAAGGAGTCGCACCCGCACGACGTCCAGATGATCACCGAGGCGCCGAACTACTCGGGGCGCTGAGCCTCCGGGCGGGTATCGAGCCTCAGGGTGGGCCAGGGTGGGGTGTTGCGGACTTCACTCAGGTGCTCGCCGAGGACGGAAGCACCGGATGCGCCCCCAGTGTCCCCGGTCGGGGATACTGGGGGCGTATCCGTAGGAAGGGCCAATCACAGTGACTGAGATCGAGATCGGGCGCGGCAAGCGCGGCCGCCGGGCATACGCATTCGACGACATCGCCGTCGTACCCAGTCGCCGCACCCGCGACCCGAAGGAGGTCTCGATCGCCTGGCAGATCGATGCCTACCGCTTCGAGCTGCCGTTCCTGGCGGCGCCGATGGACTCGGTGGTCTCGCCGCAGACCGCGATCCGCATCGGCGAGCTGGGCGGCCTGGGCGTCCTCAACCTTGAGGGGCTGTGGACCCGCTACGAGGACCCGGAGCCGCTGCTCGCCGAGATCGCGGAGCTGGACGAGGAGGCCGCCACCCGCCGCCTTCAGGAGATCTACGCCGCGCCGATCAAGGAAGAGCTGATCGGGCAGCGCATCAAGGAGGTGCGCGACTCCGGTGTGGTCACCGCCGCGGCGCTGTCGCCGCAGCGCACCGCCCAGTTCTCCAAGGCCGTGGTGGACGCCGGTGTCGACATCTTCGTGATCCGCGGCACGACCGTCTCCGCCGAGCACGTCTCGTCCGCGGCCGAGCCGCTCAACCTCAAGCAGTTCATCTACGAGCTGGACGTCCCGGTGATCGTCGGCGGCTGCGCCACCTACACCGCGGCCCTGCACCTGATGCGGACCGGCGCGGCCGGTGTGCTGGTGGGCTTCGGCGGCGGTGCCGCGCACACCACCCGGAACGTGCTGGGCATCCAGGTCCCGATGGCGACCGCGGTCGCCGATGTCGCGGCGGCCCGCCGGGACTACATGGACGAGTCCGGCGGCCGGTACGTCCACGTCATCGCGGACGGCGGGGTGGGCTGGTCCGGCGACCTCCCGAAGGCGATCGCCTGCGGCGCGGACGCGGTGATGATGGGCTCGCCCCTGGCGCGGGCGACGGACGCACCGGGGCACGGCTACCACTGGGGCATGGAGGCGGTCCACGAGGACGTGCCGCGCGGCAAGCGGATGAACCTGGGCGCGGTCGGCACGACCGAGGAGATCCTGCTGGGCCCGTCCTCGACCCCCGACGGCTCGATGAACTTCTTCGGAGCGCTGCGCCGGGCGATGGCGACCACGGGCTACTCCGAGCTGAAGGAGTTCCAGCGGGTCGAGGTGACGGTCGCACCGCGGCGGTGAGCCGTCGGACGCGGTAGGCCGTAGGACCTACGAGCCGTAGACCCACGAGGGCCGGTCATCCAGGGGGTGACCGGCCCTTTCGCATGCCCAACAGGGCTGGTGGGGGCGCGTTTTGCGGGGGCAGGGGCGCGTGGTTGCGTTCAGCGTGAGTGTGGGCTGAACGGGTGTAGCAGGGCGGTAGTGTCCATGCTCGGCGACCCGCTCTCTGGGGCGCCCCCTTCCAAGGAGCACGTACCGGACCCTTTGCCCGGGGGCCCGGCCCGAAGCTCCAGTGGACCGTCCAACCGGGTCAATGGGCGGCGTCATGGAAGGGGGCGTGCCCATGGGCCGTCACCGCAAGCCCACTCGCTGGGATCAGATTCGGCTTCGGCTGGTGAAGTTCCGGAGGAGGTGGATCTTGCGGATGTACGGCCGGTGAGCGGCCGCCCCTCCGAGAGTTAGGGGCGGACACCCGTAATCCGGCCAGGAGCCTGCCGCAGTACCCGCTGCGGTGGGCTCCACCTTTTTTGCGGTGATGGTGAGCGGCCGCCCCCATACAAGGTAGGGGCGGACACCCGCGATCCAGCCAGTACGGTACCCGTGGCAGGGCCCGGGTGCCACCAGCTCCGGAGTCCGGGCGGCCGTTGCGCGCCCCTGTCACAGCCGATGCGCCGCCCCCGCCGGCGTCGCTCCCCGCGTGTCCAGCAGCAGCTGGGCCTTGACCGAGAGGCCCTGGAGGTCGTAGGTGCGGTGGGCCTGGAGAAGGACCGTCAGGTCGGCCGCGGCGGCGGTCTCGTAGAGGGAGTCCGCGCGGGGGACGGGGCGGCCCTGGACCTGCCAGTGGGGGACGTAGGGGTCGTGGTACGTGACGTGTGCGCCCAGTTCCCGCAGGTGGGAGGCGATCTCCCGGGCCGGGGAGCCGGTCTGGTCGGTGGTGTCGGGTTTGTAGGTGACGCCCAGCAGGAGGATCCGGGCGCCGCGCGCGGACTTGCCGTGTTCGTTGAGGAGGGCGGCGCAGCGCTGGATGACGTACCGGGGCATCCGGCCGTTGACGTCCCGGGCCAGTTCGACCAGGCGGAGCGGCGGGGTCGGTGGGCGTCCGGCCGGTGAACGCCCTTGGGCGGGGCGGCTGTTGGGGTCCACGGGGGTGGTGTGGCCGCCGACGCCCGGGCCGGGCCGGAAGGACTGGAATCCGAACGGCTTGGTCTCCGCGCAGCGGATGACGTCCCACAGGTCGACGCCGAGGTCGTGGCAGAGCACCGCCATCTCGTTGACCAGGGCGATGTTGACGTGCCGGAAGTTGGTCTCCAGCACCTTGGTCATCTCCGCCTCGCGCGGGCCCCGGGCCCGTACGACCTTGTCGGTGAGCCGGCCGTAGAACGTCGCGGCCGCCTCCGTGCAGGCGGGGGTGAGTCCGCCGATGACCCTGGGGGTGTTGGTGTAGCAGTGGGTGCGGTTGCCGGGGTCGTGGCGCGCGGGTGCGCAGGCGAGGTGGAAGTCGCGGCCGGCGGTGAGGCCGGAGCCCGCTTCGAGGAGGGGGCGCAGGAATTCCTCGGTGGTGCCCGGGTAGGCGGTGGATTCCAGGATGACGGTGGTGTGCGGGCGCAGCTGGGCGGCGAGGACGCGCGCGGCGTCGGCGACGGCCGTGAGGTCGAGGGCGCGGTCCTCGCGGGGCGGGGTGGGCGCGCAGATGACGGCGGTACGGACCCGGCCGAGGGTGGCGGGGTCGGTGGTGGTGCGGAAGCCGGCCGCGAGCAGGCGGCGGAACTCGGTGGCGGACAGCGGTCCGTCGGCGCAGGAGAGGGCGGTGGCGCGCGGGTCGGGGTCGTAACCGAGGGTGCCGATACCGGCGGTGGTGGCGGCTCGGGCGAGGGGGAGACCGAGGTGACCGAGTCCGATGACGGCGAGATCTGCGGGCATGCTGCGGCCGTCCTTCCCGAGTGACAGCGGCTGACTGCGGTCTGACGTATGCGAATAGTGCATAAGTAGACTAAACGGATATTTGGCCCAGAATGGGGATTGATGGATCGGTACCGCCGGGTGTTGCCGCCGTGAGCGGAGGGTGGGCAGCGGCACGTGGCGCCGTCAGAATCGAACGTGCGGGGGTGTCGCCCCCGACCACAGTGGCCCCGACGGCAGCGGGAGGCAGCGGTGAGGACAGCGACACTGGGACCGGCGCAGCGGGCCGAGGCGCTCGCCCGAATGGCGGAGCGGGAGCTGGACATTCTCGTGGTCGGCGGCGGCGTCGTCGGTGCGGGAACCGCGCTGGACGCGGCGACCCGGGGCCTGTTCACCGGTCTGGTGGAGGCCCGGGACTGGGCGTCGGGCACGTCCAGCCGGTCGAGCAAGCTCATCCACGGCGGTCTGCGCTACCTGGAGATGCTGGACTTCGCGCTGGTACGGGAGGCGCTGAAGGAGCGCGGGCTGCTGCTGCAGCGGCTCGCGCCGCACCTGGTGAAGCCGGTGCCGTTCCTCTATCCGCTGGCGCACCGGGGGTGGGAGCGCTGGTACGCGGGCTCCGGCGTGGCGCTGTACGACGCGATGTCGGTCTCGTCCGGCCACGGCCGCGGCCTGCCCGTCCACCGGCACCTCTCGCACAAACGCGCACTCCAGGTCGCGCCCTGCCTGAAGAAGGACGCACTGGTCGGCGCCCTCCAGTACTACGACGCCCAGATGGACGACGCCCGGTATGTGATGACGATCGTGCGGACGGCCGCCGCGTACGGCGCACAGGTCGCCAATCGCGCCCGCGTGGTGGGGTTTCTGCGCGAGGGCGAGCGGGTGGTCGGCGCGCGGGTGCAGGACGTCGAGACGGGCGGCGAGTACGAGATCCGGGCCCGGCAGATCGTCAACGCCACCGGGGTGTGGACGGACGACACCCAGGCGCTGATCGGGGAGCGCGGGCAGTTCCACGTACGGGCCTCCAAGGGGATCCACCTGGTCGTCCCGAAGGACCGCATCCACTCCACGACCGGGCTGATCCTGCGTACCGAGAAGAGCGTGCTGTTCGTCATCCCGTGGGGGCGGCACTGGATCGTGGGCACGACGGACACCGACTGGGATCTGGACAAGGCGCACCCGGCGGCGTCCAGCGCGGATATCGACTACCTGCTGGAGCACGTCAACTCGGTGCTGGCGACCCCGCTGACCAGGGATGACGTACAGGGTGTGTACGCCGGGCTGCGGCCGCTGCTGGCGGGGGAGTCGGATGCCACCAGCAAGCTGTCGCGCGAGCACACGGTCGCGCATCCGGTGCCGGGGCTGGTGGTGATCGCCGGCGGCAAGTACACGACGTACCGGGTGATGGCCAAGGACGCCGTCGACGAGGCGGTGCACGGGCTCGACCAGAGGGTCGCGGAGTGCGTCACGGAGGACGTCCCGCTGGCCGGAGCCGAGGGCTACAAGGCGCTGTGGAACGCGCGGGCCCGGATCGCGGCGCGCACCGGGCTGCATGTGGCGCGGATAGAGCATCTGTTGAACCGCTACGGCTCGCTCGCCGAGGAGCTGCTGGAACTGGTCGTCGCCGATCCCGCCCTCGGCGAACCGCTGGCCGCCGCGGACGACTACCTGCGCGCCGAGGTGGTGTACGCCTGTACGCACGAGGGCGCGCGGCACCTGGACGACGTGCTGACGCGCCGTACCCGGATCTCGATCGAGACCTTCGACCGGGGCACCCGCAGCGCCTCGGAGGCGGCCGCCCTGATGGCTCCCGCACTGGGCTGGGACGAGGAGCAGATCGCGAAGGAGATCGCGCACTACGAGAAGCGGGTGGAGGCGGAGCGCGAATCGCAGCGGCAGCCGGACGATCTGACGGCGGATGCGGCGCGGCTGGGCGCGCCCGACATCGTGCCGCTCTGAAGCTCCCTCCTCGGCTTCTCTTCAGATCCCCTTCGGATCCCCTCGGGTCTCCTCTGCGCGTCCCTCTTCACGTCCCTCTTCTCCTTCCTGCTCAGCTCCCTCTTCAGCTCTCTTGTGCCTTCCGGCGCCTACCCGGGCCTTTCGCATGGCCGCGGATGAGAGAGAATGAAGGCTCTGCCAGGGTGGGTTGTCCGAGTTGGGTCAGTTTGATGATTGATGCGACATCAAAGCTGCCAACTCGGCTGGATTGCCGAGGGGATTCAGTGGGCGACGAGGTCGAGATGGACGGCACGGAGGGCAGGCTGCTCGCCGGCCGGTACCGGCTCGCCGATGTCCTCGGCCGGGGTGGCATGGGCACCGTCTGGCGGGCACGCGACGAGGTCCTGGGCCGCACGGTCGCAGTCAAGGAGCTGCGCTTCCCGGGCGGGGTCGACGAGGACGAGAAACGCCGCCTGATCACCCGTACGCTGCGGGAGGCCAAGGCGATCGCCCGGATCCGCAACAACGGTGCGGTGACGGTCTACGACGTGGTCGACGAGGACGACCGGCCGTGGATCGTGATGGAGCTGGTCGAGGGCCGCTCGCTGGCCGAGGTGGTCCGAGACGACGGACCGCTGACCCCGCGCCGCGCCGCCGAGGTGGGCCTGGCCGTGCTCGACGTGCTGCGGGCCGCGCACGGCGTGGGCATCCTGCACCGCGATGTGAAGCCGTCCAACGTCCTGATGTCCGACGACGGCCGGGTCGTGCTGACCGACTTCGGTATCGCCCAGGTCGAGGGCGACCCCTCCGTGACCTCGACCGGCATGCTCGTCGGCGCCCCTTCCTACATCTCCCCTGAGCGCGCCCGCGGTCAGCGGCCCGGGCCGCCGGCCGACCTGTGGTCGCTGGGCGGGCTGCTGTACGCCTGCGTCGAGGGCGTGCCCCCGTACGACAAGGGCTCGGCGATCGCCACGCTGACGGCGGTGATGACCGAGCCGGTGGAGCCGCCGAAGAGCGCCGGCGCACTGGAAGAGGTGCTGTACGGCCTGCTGGTGAAGGACCCGGACGCCCGGCTGGACGACGCGGGTGCGCGGGCGCTGCTGCTGGACGTCATCCACGCCCCGGAGGAGGCCGCTCCCGAGCCGCCGGTGGACGCGACGCGGGCGATGGCGCTGCCGGTAGTGCCCGGGGAACGGACCGACGCCAAGAGCACCGGGGGCGCCAAGAGCACCAGGGGCATCAAGGGCGCCAAGGGCATCAAGGGCGCTCAGGGCGCGTCGAAGCCGGCGGCCGAACCCAAGAGCCGGGGGCCGAAGGCGAAGCCGGCGGAGGAGGGCGGGAGCGCGGCCGGGAGCCGGGGGACGTCGTCCGGGAGTGGCAGCGGTAGCGCGTCCGGCGCCGGCAGGGCCGGTACGAAGACGACGGCGGCCGGTGTGAAAGCGAAGACCGGCGCTGCCAAGGGTGCCGGTGCTGCGGGTGCTGCCGGTGTCAACGCCTCGGTGGGCGCGCCGAAGCGCCCGGCGAACGGGAAGAAGGCGGCCGCGGGTGCCACGGGCTCGTCCGCCGTGGGTGCTGCGAAGAACGCCAGGGACGAGAAGAACGCCAGGGACGCGAAGAAGACGGCCGGAGGCGGTACGGCCGGGGGCGGTGCGGCCAGGAGCGGTGCGGCCGGGGACCGTACGGTGGCGGGCCGCCCGGCGAGCGCCGCCCGCCCGGCCTTTGCCGACGCCGCCG
Organism: Streptomyces sp. NBRC 110611; assembly: GCF_001590865.1. Classification (GTDB taxonomy): domain Bacteria; phylum Actinomycetota; class Actinomycetes; order Streptomycetales; family Streptomycetaceae; genus Streptomyces. The sequence goes on along the minus strand of NZ_BBUY01000005.1, from coordinate 80,130 downwards.
ATGCCGCCAAGGAGCGGCTGCGCGGCGCCCTGCAGTCCGTGCGCAACGCCGCCGTGGCGGCCCGTACGGAGTCCAGAACCGAGTCCAGACCCGGAGACGGGAACCGCCCGTCCGTCCCGCGCGCGCCGCTGACCGATGTGGTCCCGCGCCGCACGCTGATCACTGTGGCCGTGGCCGTGGTCGTCGTCCTGGCCGTCCTCGGCACGATCCTGGCCGTCACGCTGAGCGGCGACGACGAGAGCGGCGCCGCGGCCGGCCGCGACGGCCGGACGTCCCCCGCCGCCAAGGCCGGCCCTTCGGCCGGCGAGGCCGATGCGTCCGGCACGAAGGGCGACGAGGACACCGACGGGCCCGGCACGGGCGCGCAGCGGCCCGGCTCCACCACCGGCGACGGCGCGGGCGGCAAGGGCGAGAAGGACGATGACGACGGCGCGGACGGTGACGGCGGCAAGGACGGCAAGGACGGCAAGGGCGGGAAGCTGCCGGACGGCTTCGCCGAGCTGGTCAACGACACCTTCCACTTCCGCATGGCGATGCCCAAGGGCTTCCACCAGACCGACACCGCCGGCGACAACTCCGGCGCCATATACAGCGCCTCGGGCGGATTCCCGCGCGTTCAGATCGACTACAACGCCAAGCCCGGCAAGGACGCGGCGGCCGCCTGGCGCAGCCTGGAGCCGAGTGTGCGCGACTCCAGCGACGACTACCACCGCATCGACATCAAGCCGGTGAAGTGGCGGGGCTACCCGACCGTCGCCGACTGGTCGTTCACGCGCTCGCAGAAGGGCGAGAAGGTGCGGATACTCAACCGCGGGTTCCGCGCCGACGACGACCACGGCTACGCCATCATGATCACCTGCACGGCGGACACCTGGTCGGCGAAGGAATGCCAGCAGGTGATCGCGACCGCGTTCAAGACCTTCGCGATCAAGGACTAGGGACTTCCGGGGCGGGCCCACGGAGATCACGGAGACGGGCCCTGGACCGACTGGGCCCGGCCCGGGCGGAAGGACGGAGACGGCGCGCGCGTCGTTCGGCCGAGCGGACCGCAACCGCCGGTGCGGGCACGTATCGTGAGCGGCATCCGCGCCGGTGGTCGGCTCCGGCGTGAGGGTGGACAGAGCGCGCGCTGCGGGGAGGCGTCGTGGACGAGTACGCAGGACGAGTGCTCGCCGAGCGCTACCGCCTGCCCGTACACCCCTTCGGCAGCAACAACGTCCCCGGCAACGGCTTCCCCGGCAACAACTTCCCTGGCAACAACTTCCCTGGCAACGGCTTCCCCGGCAACGACGTCAGCGGCAGCAACGGCGAGGGGGGCGGCGGCGGCTTCGCCGAGGGCGATGTCACCGAGACCCGGGCGTTCGACACGTACAGCGGGCAGGAGGTCCTGGTCCGCCAGGTGCCGCTGCCGGAGGTCGTCGAGGCGGAGGTCGTGGGCGCGGGTGCGGTGGGGGCCATGGGGGCCGGAGCCATGGACGCGGAGGCGGCCGGGGCCGCCGACCGCCGCCCCGGTGGCGGCTTCGGCACCGGCCGGCCCGGCCGGGGCGCGGACCGCAGTCCCCGGGACCCTGTGGTACGGCGCGCCCTGGAGGCCGCCACGACCGTGGCGCAGCTGCCCGACCACCCGAGGCTGGAGCAGGTCTTCGACGTCTTCGTGCAGGACGGCAGCCTCTGGATCGTCGGCGAACTCCTCACCGCCCGCCCGCTGACCGCGCTGCTCGCCGAGCGCCCGCTGTCCGCGCACCGCGCCACGGAGATCGCCGCCGACCTGCTGACCGCACTGCGCGTGCTGCACGCGGACGGCCTGCTGCACCGCAACATCACCGCCCGTACGGTCCTGATCTGCGACGACGGCCGCGCCATCCTGACCGGTCTGGCGGCCGGCGCGGCCCAGGAGGCGCTGTGCGGATACGATTCGCCGCCCGGCGCGGACGCCGCGGCAGGGCCAGGGGCGGGGCCGGGGACAGGAGCGGGGACGGAGACGGGGGCAGGGACGGAGGGGGAGGCAGGGGCCGAGGCTGCGGCCGCGGCCTCGGGCAGGATCTCCCTGTCCAAGCCGTCCCCCGCGCCCGACGACACCGCCACCCCTGGTACTGACACCGCGACAGCCACCGCCTACGGCCGCCCCACCACCGCACTCGCCGCCGAGCGGGCCCGGCAGGCGCGGCTGACCGTCGTCGGCCCGGTCACCGAGCGCTGGGCGCCGGAACAGGCCGGACCGCCGTACGAGAACGGGGAGCGGGCGCTGCCGGTGGGCCCGGCCACCGACCTCTGGGCGGTCGGCGCGCTGCTCTTCCGCGGCGTCCAGGGGCACCCACCATTCCCTGAGGACAGCGTCGCCGAACTGGCGCGGCTGGTCCGCTCCCAGCCACCGGTCCCGGCCGGGGAGTGCGGGGCGCTGCGGCCCGTCGTCGAGTCCCTGCTGAGCCGGGATCCGGCCGACCGCCCGGACGCCGAGGAGCTGCACCGCCAACTGCGCGCGCTGCTCCGTACGGCGCCCGAGCCGGAGGTGGGCCGTCGGCTGGTGACGATGCCCGCGCTGGAGCCGGGCGGCGCCGCGCGGCGGTTGCCGATCCTGCGCCGCAGAGGCGAACTCGTCCTCCGGGGAAGGACCGGGAGGAGCCGGGCCGCCGCCCGCCGTGCGGCGCCCGCACAGCCGTCCCGCGCACGCCGGACCGCCGCCGCCACCATCGCACCGGCACCGCCCGGGCCGCGCACGCCTGCCCCGCGCACCTCCGGCCCCCGCCGTCCGGCACCGCCCACCGAGCAGACCTTCCCTCCCCCAAGCTCAAAGGAGCAGGGGGGACCCCCATCTCCGCCACGCTCCCCGAAGCAGCCAAAGCAACCAAAGCAACCAAAGCAACCGAAGCAGTTGAGGGAGCCGAAGCCGTTCCGGGCGTCCCGTCCGGCCGCCCGTCCGGCGCGCACCGACGTGTGGGCCGGACCGCCCGGACCGGCCGGACGGTCCAGGACAACGGACCGGGACCTGTACGAGCAGCAGATGCTGGGTCAGGTCGATGTCGGCACGGCCGTACGGCCCGCCCGCCCGGCACGGAGCGGTACCCCGCGCCACCTCGGCCGGATCCTGCTCACCGTGATCCTGCTGCTCCTCGTCTGCGCGGTGGTCTACGCGACGGCGTTCATGCCGAAGGCCGGCCGGGACGCGGAGTCCGGCGGGCCCGGCGCGGACCGCGCGGCCACCTCCGGCGCGGCCCCCGGCGGCAACCCCGCCCCTTCCAGCGGCCAGGAGGACGGCGGCCAGGGCGGTGACCGGGACGGCGACCCGCCCGGTACCGGTACCACCGCCCCACGGCCCACCGCGTCCGCCGGCCTCGCCAAGGGCTTCGGGCTGCGCACCGACCCCAAGGGCTTCCAGATCGCCGTCCCCACGGACTGGCAGCGGCGCGGCGCGAACAACCAGAGCCAGGTGCGGTACGTCGGCAAAGGCGCTCACGAGCTGCTGATCGTGCCCGGCCGCGACACCGCGGCGAGGTTCGGCACGGACCCGCTGGCCTACCTCCAGAACAAGGAGCCCGAACTCGCCCCGTACCGCAGCTCCGGCTGGGCCACCGCCTCCGGCCTACGGCGGATCGACGTCGGTACGACGGCCATGGCGGAGGGCGCCTTCAGCTGGCGTGACACCAGCGGCCGCGAGGTCTACGTACGCAATCTCGCCCTGATCCACCACGGCCGCTACCACCTGGTCCTGGTCATCGGCCCGGACACCGGCCGCCAGGAGACGGACCGGCTGTACGAACAGGCGACCAGCTCCTACCGCCCACGCTGAGGTCCCCTGCCCCGTAACACGCCCCGGTGCCGGTGCCGGTGCCGGTGCTGGTGCCGATGCCGATGCCGATGTCGACGCCGTCGCCTTGTCGCCCCTGGGGATCCGGCCTAGCCTCATTTCCTGACGATGCATCAGGTAGTGGCTGGATGCGGATGTGGAGGGGGATGGGGACCCGATGGATCTCTCCTGCACGCCGGAAGAGGAGGACTTCCGGGCCCGGTTGCGGCGGTGGCTCGCCGAGGTGCTGCCCGGGCTCCCGGCGAAGCCCGCCGCGACCGACTGGCCGGGCCGCCGGGCGTACGACGCGGCCTGGCAGCGGAGGCTGTACGACGCCGGGTACGCGGAAGTGCGCTGGGACGCCGATCCGGCCCGTCGGCTGATCCTCCTGGAGGAGACCGAGCGCGCCGGTGCGCCCTACGTGGGCGCGAACTTCGTCGGGCTGCTGCACGCCGGGCCGACGATCGCGGCGGAGGGTACCGACCGGCAGCGGCGGCGCTGGCTGCCGCCGATCCTGCGCGGTGACGAGATCTGGTGCCAGGGCTTCAGCGAACCGGACGCCGGATCGGACCTCGCCGCGCTGCGCACGAGGGCGGTACGGGACGGCGAGACGTACGTGATCAGCGGCGCCAAGATCTGGACCTCGCACGCCGAGGTCGCCGACTGGTGCGAACTGCTGGTCCGCACCGACCCCGATGCCCCGAAGCACCGGGGCCTGACCTGGCTGGCCATGCCCATGGACGCGCCCGGTGTCACGGTCCGGCCGTTGCGTACCCTCGCCGGGTCGGCCGAGTTCGCCGAGGTCTTCCTCGACGAGGTGCGGGTCCCGGTCGCCAACCGGGTGGGGGCGGAGAACGACGGCTGGCGGGTGTCGATGGTGACGCTGTCCTTCGAGCGCGGTACGGCGTTCGTGGGCGAGGTCGTGGCCTGCCGTCGGGTGCTCGGTGAACTCGCCCGTGCGGCACACGGGAACGGCCGCTGGGGCGACGCGGTGCTGCGCCGCAGGCTGGGCAGGCTGAGCGCCGAGTTCACCGCCCTGTGGCGGCTCATCCAGTGGAACGTCAGCGCGTTCCGGGACGCCGGGGGCCCGCCCGGCGCTGGGAGCCCGCCCGGCGCCGGGGGTCCCCCCTGCCCCTTTGAGCTCGGGGGAGGTTCGGTCTTCAAGCTGCGCTACTCGCACGCCCGCCAGGAGCTGTACGACGCGGCCGCCGAGGTGCTGGGCGCGGGCGCGCTGGACGCCGGCCACCCCTGGGTCGCGGACCGGCTCTCCTCCCTCTCGTACACCATCGCCGCCGGTACGTCGCAGATCCAGCAGAACATCGTCGCCGAGCGGATCCTCGGCCTGCCGAAGGGGCGGTGAGCGGCCGGTGCACTTCCAACTCACCGACGATCAGCGGGCGTTGCGCAACGGGATCCGGGAAATGCTGGCCGGCTGGTTCGGCCGCGACCGGCTGCGGGCGGCCGTGGACGACCCGGTACTGGACCGCGCGCTGTGGCGGGAGCTGGGCGCGGCCGGGCTCTTCGCGCTGCGGCTGCCCGAGGCGGCCGGCGGGGTGGGGCTGGGGCTGCCGGAAGCGGTGCTGACCCTTGAGGAGACCGGGCGGGTGCTGCTGCCGGGGCCGGTGGTGGCGTGCCAGCTGCTGGCCGGGGTCGTGGCGGGGGTCGCGGACGGCGACCGGATCGTCGGACTGTGCGACGGTGCGGCGGAGCCGGTGCTGTGGGAACACCCGGAGGACTGCGATGAGTTGATCTTGCTGGACTCCCCGGACTCGCTGGAGGGGTCTGGGGGCGCGCAGGGGCGCACACGCGAGGCATACCGCGTATGCCGGAGCCCGGCAGGCCAGGTTGCCCGCACCCCCTGGACCTCGGTCGACCCCCTCACCCCACTCGCCGCTGTCATCACCACCACCGCCGTCACCGCTTCCGCCACCGCCACCGTCACCGACCCGTCGCGCGGCGCACCCCTGGTGGCCGGCCTGGACGTACCCCGGCTGCGCCGCGAGGCCGCACTGCTCACCGCCGCGCAGCAACTGGGCAGTGCGGCCCGGACGGTCGAGATGGCGGTCGCCCATGCCCGCGAGCGCACCCAGTTCGGCGCTCCCATCGGCTCCTTCCAGGCGGTCAAGCATCTGTGTGCGCAGATGCTCGTACGTACGGAAATCGCCAGAAGTGCCGTATACGCGGCGGCGGTCACCGGCGATTCCCTGGACATCGCGGGCGCCAAACTGCTCGCCGACGAGGCCGCCGTACGCAACGCCCGGGACTGCCTCCAGGTCCACGGCGGCATGGGCTTCACCTGGGAGGCGGATGTCCATCTGCACCTCAAGCGGGCCTGGTTGCGGGCCGAGCGCTGGGGCGCGGCGCGCGAGGCGGAGGAGCGTCTGGCGGCGGGCCTGATCGCCGGAGAAGCCGGCACCGGCTGACGGACCGGCGCCGGCATCGGCTGACGGGCCGGCGCCGGCTGAGCGAGAGGGCTGGGCGCCGGCCCGATGTCAGACTCCGCCAACCCGTGTGCGAAATGTCGGACTCACCACGCAGAAGTGGTCACGGAGGGTCGATATCGGGTTGTGTCCGAGGCGTGACTCGTCACAGGGGGGAGTCGGCGTCCCGCTCAGGTACGCTCCGTTGGGTGCGAGTGGTTCTATGGCGCAACGAACCCGGTGTCGACCCCATGGCGACTCCGGGGTACGGACTGCGCGCCGCTCGCCTTGGGCGAGGGCCCGGCAACCCCCCTTGTTCGACTCCCCGCAAAGTGCGTCGCACAGTATGCAGCATGCATACTCCCTTGCGCTGGAATATGCCCGAAGCGCTTGTTGGGGTGACTGAACGTCAACCATGCTGTGCCTCACTGGGGTCACGCACTGTGACTCCGTGGAGGCGCGAGGCGATGTTTCCGCCGGTTCGGATGGTGTGAGCGGTGCAGGTGCTTCAGGTGCAGTTGGACGTAGGGCCCGACCCCGCGGAGGTGGGCCGGGCTCGGCGATGGGCCCGGTCGCGGCTCGTGGGGTCCGGCATAGGGCCCGATGAACCACTCGCGGAGACGCTGATCCTGCTGATCTCCGAGCTCGTCACCAACGCCGTGGTGCACACCGGAGCGGCGGCCGTACTGCGAATGTGCTTCTCCGGGGCGGGCGCCGTGGTCGGCACCGTCCGGGTGGAGGTGGCGGACGCCAGCGCCCGCCCGCCGCGCCAGCGGCACGCCGACGGCGACGACACCAACGGCCGCGGCCTGGAGCTGGTCGACGGTCTGGCGGACCGCTGGGGCTGGCAGCAGGAGGGGGCCGGCAAGCGCATCTGGTGCGAAGTGGACCGCGGTCAGCCGGTGCTGGTGGCGAGCGCGACCGGCACGGAGCTGGGACGGCTGAGCTCCGTCGCACGGTGAGAGCCCGTCGGCTCAGAAAGCTTCCTTGGCCGCCGACCGACTCAGAAAGCTTCCGGGCCGCCGGCCGGCTCACAGAATCGCCACGGGCGCGACCGGTGCGCCGGACCCGCCGACGAATGGTTCCGCCACCGCGACCAGGAAGAACGCCCAGCGGCCCGCCTCCGCGCAGGCCCGCGACAGCTCCTCCAGATTCCAGTTCTGCCCCTGCGGCATGCCCATCTCGACCAGATGGAGCGCGTGCACCGGCAGCCACAGGTTCTCGATCTCCGGCGGGAAGATCTCGAACGTCAAGGTGTCGTTGGCGACCGCCGCGACGTCCCGCGCGTGGAACCACTCCGGCGTGCGCAGCGACAGGCCCGGTGACGGGAACGCGTACGCCCGCCGGTCCCCGGCCAGGTAGTGCCGCAGTTGACCGGTCCGTACGAGGACGATGTCGCCGGCCCGGACCGTCGTACCCGCCAGCTCCTCCGCGGCGTCCAGATCCTCCGGTGTGACGGCGTGCCCGCCGGGCAGCCGGTCGGTGCCGTGCACCCGGGCCACGTCCAGCAGGACGCCGCGGGAGGCGATCGGGGTGGCCTTCTCGATGCCGAGGACGGTGGCGCCGCCGTGTGCGGTGATCGAGTCGGCGGCGCGGTTGTTGTAGAGCCGCCCGGAGTGTGAGACATGGGCGAGGCCGTCCCAGTGGGTGGCGGCCTGGAGGCCCATGGTGACCATGTCGTCCGAGGTCGCGACCGTATCCGGGCCGAAGATCTCCTGATTGATCGCGGTCATCGTGTGCAGCGGATTGATGCGCCCGGGGATCATCCCGGTCTGCACCCCGTCCTGCCGGAGCGGGAGGGCGAGGGGGATGCGGCGTCCCGTGCGGGTGGTGCCGGCGGCGGCCTTGCGCACCACCTCGTCGGTGATCAGGTTCAGCGTGCCGATCTCATCGTCCGTCCCCCAACGCCCCCAGTTGTTCACGCGTTTGGCGATGTCATGGAACTCCCGCGGCAGGGGCATGGGGTCCGTCTCCTCGTACCTCGGTCTTGTATTCGTACCGCACCTGCTCAAAAATCTAACGGGTCGTCAGAAATGGCCCAAGGGGCGCGACGCAGGCCAGGGGAAGGGGCGCGGCATGGGGAACTTCTTGTCCGGCAAGGTGATCGCCGTCACCGGTGCCGGGCGCGGCATCGGCCGGGCGGTGGCGCTGGCCTGCGCCGCACACGGCGCCAAGGTCGTGGTCAACGACTACGGGGTCGCCCTCGACGGCAGCGAACCGAGCAGCGAGGTCGCCGACTCCGTGGTGACGGAGATCGAGGCGGCCGGCGGGGTGGCCACCGCGGTCGCCGACGACGTCTCCACCATGGCCGGCGGCCGGCGGATCGTGGACACCGCGCTGGCGCAGTACGGACGGATCGACGGTGTGGTCTGCGTGGCCGGGATCCTGCGCGAGCGGATGCTCTTCAACATGACCGAGGAGGAGTGGGACCCGGTGGTCGCCACCCACCTGAAGGGGACGTTCACCGTCTTCCGGGCGGCCGCCGCGGTGATGCGGCGCCAGCGGTCCGGAACCCTGGTGGGCTTCACCAGCGGCAGTCACCAGGGGTCGGTGGCCCAGGCCAACTACGCCGCGGCCAAGGGCGGCGTCATCTCGCTCGTACGGAGCGCCGCGCTGGGCCTGCACAAGTACGGGGTCACCGCCAACGCGGTGGCGCCCGTCGCGCACACGCGGATGTCGGCGAAGGTCCCGATGGAGCTGACGGAGATCGGCGAGCCGGAGGACGTGGCGGCGTTCGTCGTCTACCTGCTGAGCGAGCGGGCCCGCGAGGTCACCGGACAGGTCTACACGGTGGCCGGGCCCAAGATCGCGGTGTGGGCCCAGCCTGCGGAACTGCGCGCCGTGTACGCCGACGCGTATGCCGAGGGCGGAGGGTGGACCCCGGAGAAGGTCGCCGAGGTGGTGCCGGAGGCCGTCGGCGCGGACCCGATGCCTGCCCTGGCGCAGCGGCATGAACTTTGACTTCGAGCGCGAGGACGACGGCTTCCGGACCGAGGCCAGGTCCTGGCTGACCGAGCATCTCGCGGACGCCGGCGCAGAGTTGGCGGGCGACCGCAGCGGCCTCGCCTGGGAGCGGGAACTCGGCGCCGGCGGGTGGATCGGGATCGGATGGGACCGTACGCACGGAACGTACGGCAACCGTACGGCGAGCCTGACGCAGCAGATCGTGTGGGCCGAGGAGTACGCACGGTCCGGGGCGCCGCGGCGGATCGGGCACATCGGGGAGAACCTGCTGGCGCCGACGCTGATCGCGTACGGGGACGACGCCCAGCGGCGCCGCTTCCTCCCGGCCGTCGCGCGGGGCGAGGAGCTGTGGTGCCAGGGCTACAGCGAGCCGGACGCGGGGTCGGACCTGGCCGGGGTGCGGACGGTGGCGATCCGGGACGGGGTCGTCTACCGCATCCGCGGCCAGAAGATCTGGACCTCACTGGCCAGGGAGGCCGACTGGTGCTTCGTACTGGCCCGGACCGATCCGGACGAGCGGCGGCACCGGGGGCTGTCGTTCCTCCTGGTGCCGATGGACCAGCCGGGCCGTATCGACGTCCGTCCGATCCGTCAGATGTCCGGGGCCGCCGACTTCAACGAGGTGTTCTTCGACGGAGCGGTGGCCGCCGCCGGACATGCGGTGGGCGGGGAGGGTGCCGGCTGGCGCGTGGCGATGGGGCTGCTGGCGCTGGAGCGCGGGGTGTCCACGCTCGTCCAGCAGATCGGATTCGCGGCGGAGTTGTCCGAGGTGATCGCCGCGGCTGTCCGCTCCGGCGCAGTCCAGGACCCGTTGATGTCCGCGCAACTCATCCATCACTGGGCGGAGCTGAAGATCATGCGCTGGAATGCGATGCGGACACTCGGTGCGTCCGGGGACGCGGGCGCACCGAGTGTCGCGAAACTGCTGTGGGGCGGCTGGCATCAGCGGCTGGGGGAGCTGGCGATGCGCGTACGGGGCGCGACGGCGGCACTGGGCCCCGCCGACTGGTCCCCCGAGGCGCCCTACGAACTCGACCCGCTCCAAAGACTTTTCCTCTTCACCCGCGCCGACACCATCTACGGCGGCTCGGACGAGATCCAGCGCACCATCATCGCCGAGCGCGTACTCGGCCTGCCGAGAGCTTCCCGAGAGCTCCCGGAGAGCCGGGCGTTGAGGAGGGCTGACCGGCGATGAGAGGCGTCATCTTCGACGGCGAGCGGGCGCGGGTGGTGGACGATCTGGAGGTACGGGATCCGGGGCCGGGCGAGGTACTGGCAGGCATCCGGGCAGCGGGCCTGTGCCACTCCGATCTGTCAGTGGTCGATGGGACGATTCCCTTCCCGGTACCGGTGGTGCTGGGGCACGAGGGAGCGGGGGTGGTGGAGGCCGTCGGCCCGGGCGTCAAGCATGTGGCACCCGGCGATCACATTGCCCTGTCGACCCTGGCCAACTGCGGGACGTGCGCGGACTGCGACCGAGGACGGCCGACGATGTGCCGCCAGGCGATCGGGATGCCCACGCGGCCGTTCCGGCGACGTGACGGCACGAAACTGTTCAACTTCGCGTCCAACTCATCATTCGCGGAACGTACGGTCGTCAAGGCCGTCCAGGCGGTGAAGATCCCGGAGCAGATACCCCTGGCGTCGGCCGCGCTGATCGGGTGCGCGGTGCTGACCGGGGTGGGCGCGGTCCTGAACCGCGCGCGGGTGGACCACGGGGAAGCGGTCGTGGTGCTCGGAACCGGAGGCATCGGCCTCAATGTGCTCCAGGGAGCGCGGATCGCCGGGGCGTCGACGATCGTCGCAGTGGACTCGAACCCTGCGAAGGAGCCGGTGGCCCGCCGGTTCGGCGCCACACACTTCGTGACCGCGCCGACTGCGGCGAACGGCGGGCCAACGCTGAAGGAGTTGGTCCGGGAAATCCTGCCGACCGGCGCCGACCACGCCTTCGAGTGCGTGGGCAGTACCCGGCTGATCCGCCAGGCGATCGACCTGCTGGACCGGCACGGCCAGGCAGTGCTGCTCGGCGTCCCCCCGGCGAGCGCGGAGGCGTCGTTCCTGGTGTCATCGCTCTACCTGGACAAGTCCATCCTGGGCTGCCGCTACGGCTCGGCCCGCCCCCAGCGCGACATCCCCCGGTACGCCCGCCTCTACCTGGAAGGGCGGCTCATGCTGGACGAGTTGGTGACGCGGACGTACCGGGTGGAGGACTTCGCGGGAGCAGCAAACGCCACGCTTCAGGGCAGATCCGCCCGAACGGTGCTGACCTTCGGCTGACGGCCTGTGTCGCTACCGGCCGATGCCCTGTTCGCGTCCTCGTCCCTCGTGGTATCCGTCGTTGGCCTCGTTGTAGGCGGCGAGCGCCAGTCGTTCCGCCTCCTCGGAGGACAGGCCGGCCTGCTTCGCGGCGGTCAGCGCCGCACTGCGGGTCGCCTGTGCGACATTCTCCCGGTTCGATTCAACGTAGGTATCGGCATCCTGCTCGGCGGCGACGCTGGAGTCCCGTGAGTACTTCTTCTGGACGTTCTCTTGCGCTTCCTCGACTCCCATATGGGCCAAGTCACCACCGAGAGGGATCCATCCGACACTCACATCGACGATGCGGCCTGCCCACTTGGATTTCTCCTCCAGGGACTTGTTGTACCGCTCGTCGTCAGCGATCTTCTCGTCGTACGTCGCGACAGCACGCGATTCGGTGAGGATGCCCTCGATGGTGACTCCTGGCCGGACCACATCCTTCACCAATGTGGCCCGCTCCGCTTCATCACTGGAGTGAATGGCGTTCCTGATCGCTTCCTGCGTGGCCGCCTGCTGGGCATTCGCGATCGCACCATAGGCGTCCGGGTCCTTGCCCACCGCGCCGATGAAGGCCGTCAACGGGCCGTTGTTCAGCCCCCCACTGGAGAGTTTCGCGTCCTCGCCGTTTGCCGGGAAGTAGGTGCTGTTGCCGTCTCCGCCGGCCATGGCCCTCTGAACGTCCAGCATGTACTCGGCTGTGATGTTTCCGAGGCTGTCGTTGATACAGGCGAACCGTCCTCTCTCCGCCTTGTTGAGGAGGTCGGGCTCGTTCCCGAACTTCTCGACGACGTCGTGCATCAGCTGCGCCTGCCCCGCGGAATGCGGACCTGCGGACTTCTCGGTGTCGTCGTCAGGATTACGGCTCGTGAGGGCTGCTTCGAGAGCCTGACCGAAGGCGTCACGTCCTTCCTGACCCACCCCCGGTTCGCGTAGCCCCATTTCGACCGCCCTGTCCTCGCCCAGCTGCCCCCACTGGAAGTCCTCGGATGTGTACATATCGAAGTAGTTGGTGATCGGCTTCCCGTCCTCATCGGTGCCGAGGTCGGGAGCGCCATCCCTCGGCGTACCGTCTTCGTTGTACGCGTGGGGTGGCTCGGTGAAGAACTGCTCGGCGATCGACGGGTTGTGCGACAGCGCGGTCATGAAGCCGGATGCCCGGAAGCTATAGGGATGTTCTACCTGAAGCTGTGCTACGTGCTCTGTTACCGGAAGCAGGAAGTGAGAGTCGTATTCGCCGTACCGCACGACGTCTCCGAGAGCGTTGTAAGCCTTGGGGTCTTCCGACCCTTCCTTGCGTAGCTGGTCGTTCCATTCGTCGGACAGATGCGGCTCATTGACCCGATTGGTGGCTGTCGCCAAGGAGTAGCCGAGGTCCTTCTGGAGGTCCGCGTAGAACTTCTTGCGCTCCTCGGAGACCATGGGATAGTCCTGATCGAGCCAGAAGGAGATGTCGCGGAAGGTGTCCAGCGTCCCCTCGGGACCAAGGGACTTGTAGAAGTTGGTGCTGAATTCCGGCGAGTTGCGATTGCGGTGCACGAGTCGCTGGAACTCCTCGCGCTCCTCATCGCTGAGATCTCCACTTTCGGCCAGCTCCGCGGCGCGCGTGGCATCGGCCCTGGCCTGCCGCTTCGCCTCGCGTTCCGCCTCCCGCTCCGCCTCGCGTTTGGCGGCTGCCTCAGTGAGGGATTTGGCGACGCCCTTGTCGTTGAAGTCGTCCTTACGGCGCCCGAGGTCGTTGCGCAGGGCCCAGGAGGTGGTCTCGTCGATCTCGGCAGCGCGCTCCAGCACGGCAGTGATCCGCCGGGCGAAGGCGTCGACCTTCTGCTGCTCCTGCTGCCCGTCGCCGTCTTCCGATTCGCCGGCCGTGGAGGAATTGCCCTCCAAGGCCTTGCGGGGGATGACCTCGCCGTTGCCGCTGACGTACAGGCCCAGGTTCTTGGCCTCCACGTCGGCGAGATGATGCAGGTCGGCTTTGGCTTGCTTCAGCTGGGTGTGTGCGTCGGCGAGGACTCCGTGTATGCCCTTGGCCTCGACGCCCGCGTCCTCGTACTCCCGTCCGCAGGCTTTGAGCTGGCTGCGCGCATCCTCAACCATGCCCCTCGGCCCCGTCCAGGCGGACGCGTCGAAGGGCTTCTGCACCCGATCCGTGAACGAGGTGCGCAGGGTTTTGAACTTGCTTCCCACCTCCGCCCAGCGGTCGACAGCGGTTTTGAGAGTGGTCAGGTCGAGGTGGTACAGCTGCTCGTACGTCGGCATTTCGATCGCCCCCGTGGTGTATGCGAACGGACAGTGTGCGCTCTATCTATGGAAAACAGGCGGAGTTCATCCAAATGGGGACGGAGAATGAGTCCCCTTGGCGACATCGGAAAAGGCCGATGCGTTCTGCGTCTCTACAGAGCTGTAGTTTTCGGCGGTCTCCATGCAGCGAGTGCCCAAGGAATGGCACTTTCCGGCAAGGGCGGACGTCTGGCTTGACCAGACCTCGACCAGATTGTCCAGAGCCGTGCCCAGCTTGCCGTCCCACATGCCTCCCCTGAAGGACTGGGACGCCCCCCTGGTCTCGTCGACCGGGTGCTTGCCCGCCGTCTCCGTCTCCCCCGCGACCTCAGTGGCCCCGGTGCCCGCCTTGCGCAGCTGCGCGGCGTCACCGAGCTCGATATCGCCTACTGACATTCCCGCTCCATAAGTCACTATTGTGTGCATATGGTTTGGCGAAAGCGTAGTGAACGGTGTTCCTGAGCGGATTTCGCCCGGCCGTCGCGCCCGCCTCCGTACGCTGCCAAACGCTCAACCGTACCGTACGGCTGCGTATGTATTGCACTGGCTGAGGGGGTGCTCGACGGAAGTCGCCTCGACGGGGTGCCCGTCGAATTCCGTTTCTGCGGAAAGGAGCCGGAGGAAGCCGCGGAGCAAAGCAAAAAAAGGGAGCCTACGGGCTGAAGACCCCGAAGCCACCCCGGTGGAAAAGCAGCGGGCCGGCTTCGGCGGCGGTCGGGTCTGTGCCCAGGGCGGCGACGCGGCCGACGACGATCAGGTGGTCGCCCCCGGTGTGCACGGCGTGGATGGTGCAGTCGATCCAGGCCGGGACGTCCGCGAGGCGTGGTGAGCCGGTGGCCGGTGCGGGGCGGTGGGAGACACCGGCGAACTTGTCGGCGCCGCTGACGGCGAAGGCGCGGCAGAGGCCGCCCTGGCCGGCGCCGAGGATGTTGACGCAGAAGACGCCGGCGCGGGCGATCCGCGGCCAGGTGGTCGACGTACGCGCCACCATGAACGCCACCAGGGGCGGGTCGAGGGAGAGGGAGGCGAAGGACTGGCAGGCGAAGCCGGCCGGGCCGGGCTCGTCCGGGTCGGGATCGCGCGGGTCGGACCCTCCGGGGGATGTGATGACGGTGATGCCGCTGGCGAAGTGGCCCAGGACGGTGCGGAATTCGGCCGGATCGGGGGCGAGCGGGGCACGTTCGTCGTCGCGTACGGTGCGCAGGGCGGGGCGTGGAGCCGGACGTGGGAGGGGCGTGGTGGACGTGGCGGGTGTGGCGGCAGTGGTCGGGGCCCCGACGGAGCGCAGGTACCGCACGGCCGTGGCAGCCATTCCGGCGTGTCCCATCATGCCGTTCATTGAAACTGATGAAGCGTCAGTTGGGAAGCTCCGGGGAGCGGGTGGGCAGGGGGCGTACGCGGGCGGTGGTCACCCGGAGGTGTGGTTTGGCCGGCGGCCGGGCGGTGGGTAGGGGCGGGTGGCCGATCGCCCTGGACGCGTGGGGAATTGAGGAAGGAGAATCCCGATTGCGTGCCGTGCGCACGGGTAGCGTCCACCACGGCCGCGTCCGTAGCAGAGCAGCACGGGGGAGTCCCGGTACATGGCCGATGCGACACCGTCACCTGGTTCGTCAGCTTCACCCACTTCATCTGCCTCATCCGCTTCATCCACCGCGTCGCCGACCTTCGACGAGGTCTTCTGCGGGCTGTTGCCCAGGCTCTACCGAAGGGCGGTGATGCTGGCCGGTTCACGACAGTCCGCGGAGGATGTGGTGCACGAGGCGTACCTCAGACTCGCCGCCCGGCCGCAGCGCTTCCTCGCCCATCCGGAGCCGTACGCCTATGCCTTCACCGCCGTACTCAACGTCGCCCGGGACGCCTACCGCAAGGACCGGCGCCAGGTGCTGGTCGACAGGATGGAGGGCGTCGAGGAGGCCGGTGCGGGCGCGGGCCCCGGGGCGGCGGCCGGGGCAGCCGGGGCGGACGGGTGGGACGGCGGCTGGGACGGCGGGGTGGAGCGGCGGCACGCCGAGATCGAAGCGGTGCGCCTGTTAGGGCGCCTGTCGCACCGCCAGGCCGGCATCGTCATCCTCGTCGACCTCGACGGCTACACCATCGACCAGGCCGCCCAGATCATGAAGGTGCACCGGGGCACCGCCGCCCGGCATCGCGCCCGCGCGCTGGACAGGCTGCGCGCTTACCTCATTGAATCGGAGTACGGGCAGGCCGGGAGGTGAGCAGCACGGTGGGTGTGGGGTCACGGTACGGCGGCGGCGCCGCAGGCAGCGGCGGCCGGGGCTTCGGGGACGGTGGGGGATTCGGGGACGGCCGGGGCTTCGGCGATGGCCGGGGCGGTGGCGCCGAAGACGAGGCCGAGGCGCTGCTGCGCGCCCGGCTGCGGCTCGCGGACGAACAGATCGACACCCCGCCGGGCCTCTGGGAACGCATCAAGGAGACCGCCGACGCGCCGGCTCCGGCAGCGGTGTCGCTCGCACCGGCGCGCAGAAGACGGCCGTTCGGGCTCGCGGTCGCGCTCGCGGTCGCCGCCGCGGTCGTCGCGGTGGGGCTGGGGGTGTGGTGGCTGGTGCGCCCCGGTTCCGTCGGTCCGGAGCCCGCCGGACCGCCGCCGACGGTGACGATCACGGTTTACAACAGCGAGCAGGCCTGCCGTAGTGGCCGCTCCCTGGAGTGCGCGCTACGGCTGGCGAAGGACCCGCACACCGAGTACGCCGCGGCCGGCAACTCCGTCGGACGGGTCTGGCACGGCGACGAGCTGGCCGCGCGCTGCGTCGTCACGGACGGGCAGATGGTCCGCGACGAGGCGGGGATCACCTCCACCCGCTGGTATCTGGTCACCAGCGGGCAGGGGGCGCAGGGGTGGCTGCCCGGGGTGCGGACCCGTAATACGCGTGAGGTGCCGGTGTGCCCAGCGGACGTGCGGTAGATGCGGTGGACGCGTCAGCGGTGGTGTGGCGTCATCGGCCCCGGTACGCGGGTCGGCGTCGTGCCACGAAGGACGTGACGCCTTCCCTCGCGTCCTCGGTCGTCATGATGATCTCCTGAGCCGTCGCCTCGGCGGCGAAGGCCGTACCGCGGTCGGACTCCAGCGAGGCGTTGACCAGCTGCTTCGTCAGAACCAGCGCGCGGGTCGGGCCGGCTGCCAGCCGGTCGGCCCACTCCTGGGCCGTCCGCTCCAACTCGCCATCCGGAACGACCCGGTTGACCAGCCCCAGGCGCGCGGCCTCGGCGGCCGGTACGGCGTCACCGAAGAACATCAGCTCCTTCGCGCGCTGCGGTCCGATCAGCCGGGGCAGGAGGTAGGCGCCGCCGCCGTCCGGGACCAGACCGCGGCGGACGAACACCTCGATGAAGCGGGCCGATTCGGCGGCCAGCACCAGATCGCAGGCGAAGGCGAGGTGGGCGCCGAGTCCGGCCGCGGTGCCGTTGACGGCGGCGATGACCGGCTTCTCGCAGTCCAGTACCGCGGCGATGAACCGCTGGGCGCCGCGCCGGATCAGCCGGGCGACATCGCCGGCCACCCGTTCGCCCGCCTGCGGCGCACCACGCAGGTCGGCACCGGAGCAGAAGCCCTTGCCGGTCGCGGTGATGACGACCGCCCGTACGTCCGGGTCGGCGGAGGCGTCCGCGAGCCGGGCGATCAGGCGTTCGCGCTGGTCCCAGGTGAGGGCGTTGAGGGCGTCGGGTCGGTTGAGAGTGATCCACGCGACGCCGTTGTCAGTGGTGTGCAGTATCAATGAATCGGCGGGCCCGGCAGTGCTGTTGGGGCCGGCGGAGGACGTGGAATCAGGAGTGCCGGGGGACGAGGAGGGCGTCGTCATGGGGGAGCGACTCCAGGGAGCGGGAGTGGGAGTGGGAGTGCGGCCGAGGGCGCGGGCATCAATGGCAGACGGCGAGTGCGTCCAGAGCCACCGCGCCCTGTCCGCGCGGCAGCACCACCAGCGGATTGATGTCCAGCTCGGCCAGTTCACCGTCCATTTCGAGGGCCATCCGCTGCACTCGCAGGACGACCTCCACGAGCGCGTCCACATCCGAGGGCGGCGCGCCCCGTACGCCGTCCAGCAGGGCGCGGCCGCGCAGCTCGTCCAGCATCGCGCGCGCCTGGTCCTCGCCGAACGGCGGTACCCCCACGGCGGCGTCCCGCAGGACCTCCACGAGGATTCCGCCGAGGCCGACGGTCACGGTCGGCCCGAAGAGGCGGTCGTGGGTGACACCGACGACCGTCTCGACGCCCCGCTCGATCATCTGGCAGACCAGGACTCCGTCCAGCGGGATGTTCTCGTAGCGGGCGATGTCGGTGAGTTCGCGGTAGGCGTCCCGGACCTGGCTGGCCGAGGTCAGTCCGACCTTGACCAGGCCGAGTTCGGTCTTGTGCGCCAGCTGCGGCCCGGAAGCCTTCATGACGACGGGGTAGCCGACCTGGCTCGCCGCCCGTACGGCGGCCGCCGCGCTGGCCACCAGCTGTTCGCGCGGGACGCGGATGCCATAGGCGCGCAACAGCTGCTTCGCCGCGTGTTCGCTGAGCTGCTGGCCGGGGCGCATCAGGGCCTGTGCCTTGCGGGCGGACGGGGACGGGATGCGCGGCGCGTCGTCGAAGGGGGAGCGGTAGCCGTCGGTGAAGCGGTGGTGGTCGAGGTAGGCCCGGACGGCGGTGATGCAGTTGGCGAAGGTACGGAAGGTCGCCACCCGCGTGGAGCCGAGCAGAGTGCTGCGGTAGGCGTCCTCGGTGCCGACCGGCGAGCCCCAGACCACGCACACCAGCTTGTCCGTCCGCTCCGCCGCGGCCACGAGATCCTGGGCGAGCCGGTCGCTCATCGGCGGGAAGGGGCCGGTGATCGGGCAGATCAGCACGCCGACGGCCGGGTCCGCCAGGATCGCGTCGATGATCTTGCGGCCGCGCCAGTCGCCGACCGGATGCCCACCGCTGTCGACCGGATTGGCGACGCTGAGATCGTCCGGTATCCACTGGTGCAGCTCGGCCTGCTTGGCGTCGTCGAGGGCGGGCAGCCGCAGCCCGGCCGCTGCCGCGAGGTCGGCGAAGTGGGCACCGGTGCCGCCGGAGATCGAATAGACGGCGATGCCCTCGGCGGTGGGCCGCTTGGCGCGGGCCAGGAGGGCGGCGGTGTCCTGCAGCTCGTCGAGCCCGTCCACCCGTATCACGCCGAACTGCCGCATCGCGGCGTCCACGACCTCGTCCGCGCCGGTCAGCTTGCCGGTGTGCGAGGCGGCCGTCCGGGCACCGGTCTCGGTGCGGCCGACCTTGACGGCGACGACGGGCACCTTGTTACGGGCCGCGCGGTCGGCGGCGAGCAGAAAGGCCCGGCCGTCCTTGAGGCCTTCCACATACGCGGCGATCGCGCCGACCTCGGGGCGCGTGGCGAAGTAGGAGAGGAAGTCGGCGGTCTCCAGATCGGCCTCGTTGCCGGTGGGAGCCCAGTGGGAGAGGCGGATGCCCAGCTGCTGAAGGGTGAAGACGGGGCGGCCCTGGTGGCCTGACTGCGTGATCAGGGCGATGGCCGGCCCTTCGAGGTCCTCGCGGAACTCCTCGAAGGCGTTGAGATTGGTATTCGGGCCGAGCAGCCGAAGTCCGGAGCGTCCGACCGCCTCGGCCAGCCGGGCCTGGGCGGCCGCCCCCCGCTCCCCGGTCTCGGCGAAGCCGGAGGCGAAGACCACCGCGAACTTCACCTCGGCCTCGGCGAGTTGGCCTATGAGGGGTAGCGGGTCCGCGACCAGCAGCACGGCGAGGTCGACCGGTTCGGGCAGATCGGCGACGGTGGCGTAACAGGGCATGCCGAAGACCTGCTTGCGGCCCGGATTGACCGGGTGGAGCCGGGCGCCGGCCCGCTCCGCCCAGGCGATGAGCCGTCGGGTGATAGCGGTGTTGGGGCGGCCTTCGGCATCCGAGGCGCCGAGCACCGCCACCGACTCGGGCTGGAAGAACCGGTCCAGATCGGGCACCGCGGCGTGCAGCGGCCGGCCGCTGACATCCAGGTCGGCCCCGGCGCCGGCGTTCTGCCCGGGGCCGGGGCCGCCGCCGCGACGCTGATGCTGCGCGCTCATACCGTGAACGGTGTGCGGTGGTCGCTCCCCACAGGCCACGATGCGGGCCGGCCGGGAGTGCGTGGTGAGGGTGCCGTACGTCGATCCGAGCATCGCAGCCGCCACTCCTGTGTGAGAGCTCTCGTCGCCTGATACCTGCCGTGCGTACCTGCCCGCGTACCTGCCTGTTGCGCCAGCTGACGTTTAGTCAGGTTACCGAAGGGGAGTCACGTCAGGAATGGGGCGGAGGAGGGGAGGGCGAGGGTCGAGATGCCGAGCGCGCGATGCGATCTGCCGGAGGTGGACGCCTTCACCCGGCCGTACTGGGAGGCGGCGGCCGCGGGGAAGCTGCTGCTGCGCCGCTGCCGGGCCGCGGGGTGTGGCACGGCCCATCACTACCCGCGCGAATTCTGTCCGTACTGCTGGAGTGCGGACGTGGTCTGGGAGCCGGCCAGTGGCCACGCCACTCTCTACACATGGTCGGTCGTGCACCGCAACGACCTGCCCCCGTTCGGCGACCGTCTGCCGTATGTGGCGGCCGTGGTCGATCTCGCCGAGGGGCCGCGGATGATGACCGAGGTCACCGACTGCGCGCCGGCGGAACTACGCATCGGGATGCCGCTCACGGTGCGGTTCCGGGACGTGGCCCCCGGCGTCGGGAAGCCGGACGCCGCCGGGGCCGCCGGAATCGCCGAAGGCGACGCCGGCCCTTTCGCCATTCCCGTCTTCGGCCCCGGTCCCGCGTAGCGGCGGATTGACCGGTACGTATTCAGTGCATATTCATCAGTGCATATTCAGTGGTGGTCCGCCCCCGCCGACGCCATGCTGTGGACATGCTGATACGCGAGGCATCCGCGGCCGACTGGCCCGCCATCTGGCCCTTCTTCCATGCGATCACCGCGGCCGGTGAAACGTACGCCTACCCCCGCGACCTCGACGAGGCGGGAGGCCGGGAGATCTGGATGCAGCATCCGCCCGGCCGTACGGTCGTCGCCGTCGACGAGTCCGGAACGGTGCTGGGTACGGCCAAGATGAACCCGAACCACATGGGCGGCGCCGCGCATATCGCCAACGCCAGCTTCATGGTCGATCCGCGGCATCATGGACGCGGTGTCGGGCGGGCCCTGGGCGAGTACGTAGTGGACCGGGCCCGCGCCGACGGCTATCGGGCGATGCAGTTCAACGCCGTCGTGGAGACCAACACCGGTGCCGTCGCCCTCTGGGAGTCCCTGGGGTTCGCGATCATGACCACCCTCCCCGAGGGCTTCCACCACCCCACCAAGGGCTATGTGGGCCTCCACATCATGTACCGGCGCCTGTGAACTGAGCCTCGCTCCCTCGTCCCTTTGCCCCCTCCCCTCTCCCCCCCCTCGCCCCCTCGTTTCTCACGACCACGCCCTCACCCGGCCCAGAGGCCCTCTTCTGTCAGGCCCAGCAGGTCGATCGCGTTGCCGCGGACGATGCGTTCGACCACGTCCGGGGCGAGGTGGCCCATCTGGGACTCGGCGACCGCTCTCGACCGCGGCCAGGTGGAGTCGGAGTGCGGGTAGTCGGTCTCGTAAAGGACGTTGCCGACGCCGATCGCGTCGAGGCTCTTCAAGCCGAAGGCGTCGTCGAAGAAGCAGCCGTGGACATGCTCGGCGAAGAGTTCGGACGGGGGGCGGAGGACCTTCTCCGCGACGCCGCCCCAGGCGCGGTTCTCCTGCCAGACCACATCGGCGCGTTCGAGGATGTACGGGATCCAGCCGATCTGGCCCTCGGCGTACATGATCTTCAGGTGGGGGAAGCGCTCGAAGACGCCGCTCAGCAGCCAGTCCGTCATCGAGAAGCAGCAGTTGGCGAAGGTGAGTGTGGAGCCGACGGCGGGTGGGGCGTCGGGCGAGGTGGACGGCATCGCCGACGAGGAGCCGATGTGCATGGCGATGACCGTGCCGGTCTCGTCGCAGGCGCGGAGGAAGGGGTCCCAGCGGTCGGTGTGGATGCTGGGCAGGCCCAGGCGGGGCGGGATCTCGCTGAAGCAGACCGCCCGTACGCCGCGGGCAGCATTGCGGCGCACCTCCGCCGCCGCCAGCTCCGCGTCCCATAGAGGGATGAGGGTGAGCGGGATCAGCCGGCCCTGCGCCTGGGGGCCGCACCACTCCTCCACCATCCAGTCGTTGTACGCGCGCACTCCCAGCAGGCCCAGTTCACGGTCACTGGCCTCGGTGAACGTCTGGCCGCAGAAGCGGGGGAAGGTGGGGAAGCAGAGGGCCGACCGGACGTGGTTGACGTCCATGTCGGCCAGGCGGTCGGGGACCGAGTACGAACCGGGGCGCATCTGCTCGTAGGTGATGCCCTCCAGCCTGATGTCGTCACGGGAGCAGCCGACGGCGGTGTCGAGGCGGGTGAGCGGGCGGCGCAGGTCCTCGTAGACCCACCAGTCGGCCATCGGCCCGTCCTCGCCGGTGGTGCCCATCTTCGGGGTGAATCTGCCGCCCACGAAGGTTATTTCCTTGACCGGGGCGCGGACGATCCGCGGACCGGTGTCCCGGTACTTCGCAGGGAGCCGGTCCTGCCAGACGCCGGGGGGCTCCACCGTGTGGTCGTCCACCGAGATGATCTCGGGGAAGGGATGCGGGGTGCCCGGGGTCGCCGAGGCTGCCGCGGCCTCCGCGGCCTCCGTGGTCTCCACGGCGTCCGTGGTCGTCGTGCTCGCCGTCTTCGCCCTCTTCGCCGTCTTCGCCGTGCTCGCCGTGGTCTCCATGGCGAGTAAGGTAGCGAGAATCTGACGCTCCGTCAGCAGTAGCTGTGCGGATGGCCGTCTGACCAGGGGCGTACGGAGGCGCACACTCCGCGGCCCGGCCGCGCGCCGGCCCGTTGCCGCCCTTCGGCAGCCGAGGAGGCTTTGTGCACGGTCCCGACCCCTACTGACGGAAGGGCCCGTAACAAGGCAGACTGGCCGTTGCGCACAGCGAGAAGATGTGTACCGCGTGGTCATCTGGCACAGGCAGGGGGACACCATGGACGACGGTCCGGGGCGGGAGCGGCTCCGCTTCACCGTGCTCGGTCCCGTACGGGCCTGGCGCGGCGCAACGCCGTTGGCGGCGGGCTCCCCGCAGCAGCGCGCGCTGCTCGCGGCACTACTGCTGCGCGGCGGACGTACCGCCACCGCGGCCGAGCTGGTGGACGCCCTGTGGGGCGACACCCCGCCGCATGCCGCACTCGCCGCGCTGCGCACGTACGCCTCCCGGCTCCGCAAAGCGCTCGGCCCGGATGCCGAGGTGCTGGTCAGCGAGGCCGGAGGCTATGCGATCCGGCCGACGGAAGGTTCACTGGACCTGGACCACGACCACGCCGAGCAGTACGTCGCCGAGGCGGAGAAGGCCAAGGCCGCCGGCGACCGCGGCCGGGCCCGCGAACTCCTCGACACGGCGCTGGCGCTGTGGGACGGCGAGCCGCTCGCCGGCCTCCCCGGCCCGTACGCCGAGACCCAGCGGACCCGCCTGGAGGAGTGGTGGCTGTCCCTCACGGAGAGCCGCCTCGAACTCGACCTGGAAGCGGGCTGTCACGCCGACGCGGTCTCCGAGCTGACCGCGCTCACCGCCGCCCACCCACTGGCCGAGCGCCTCCGCGAACTGCTCATGCTGGCGCTGTACCGCAGCGGCCGGCAGGCCGAGGCGCTGGCCGTCTACGCCGACACCCGCCGGCTGCTCGCCGACGAGCTCGGCGTCGATCCCTGCGCCTCGCTCTCCGAGCTGCATCAGCGCATTCTGCAGGCCGACCCGGAGCTGGACGCACCGGCGGTCGCCGGCCTCGATGCCGACCCGGCCGACCCCGTCGTCCCGCGTCCGCAGCAGCTTCCGGCGACCGTCGCCGACTTCACCGGCCGGGCTGCCTTCGTCGCCGAACTCGGCGATCAGCTCGCCACCGCCGAGGGCAGCGTGATGGCCGTCTCGGCCCTCACCGGCATCGGCGGTGTCGGCAAGACCACCCTCGCCGTCCACGTCGCGCACGCCGCCCGCGACCACTTCCCCGACGGACAGCTCTACGTCGACCTCCAGGGCGCCGGTCACAACCCCTCCGAGCCGGTGGCCGTCCTCGGCGCGTTCCTGCGCGCCCTGGGCACACCGGACGCCTCCATCCCCGAGGGCCTGGCGGAGCGTTCGGCCCTCTACCGCTCCACCCTCGCCGGCCGGCGGGTGCTGGCGCTCCTGGACAACGCCCGGGACGCGGCACAGGTCCGGCCGCTCCTCCCCGGCACGGAAGGCTGCGCCGCGCTGATCACCAGCCGGGCCCGGATGATCGACCTGGCCGGGGCGCACCTCATCGACCTCGACGTGATGAGCCCGGAGGAGGCGCTCGCGCTCTTCACCCGCATCGTGGGCGAGGAGCGCGTCACCTCGGAGCGGCAGGCCGCCATGGCTGTCGTCGGCGCCTGCGGATTCCTGCCGCTCGCCATCCGCATCGCCGCCTCCCGGCTCGCCGCACGCCGTACGTGGACGGTCTCCACCCTGGCGCGCAAGCTCGCCGACGAACGCCGCAGGCTGGACGAGCTCCGGGCCGGCGACCTCGCCGTCAAGGCGACCTTCGAGCTGGGCTACAAGCAGCTGGAGCCCGCCCAGGCCCGCGCCTTCCGGCTGCTGGGCCTGGCGGACGGCCCGGACATCTCGCTCGCCGCGGCCGCAGCCGTGATTGACATGGACATCGAAGAGACCGAGGAACTCCTCGAATCCCTCGTGGACACCTCCCTCCTGGAGTCCGCCGCGCCGGGCCGCTACCGCTACCACGACCTGGTACGCCTCTACGCGCGCGCCTGCGCCGAGCGTGACGAACACCCCCCGTCGGAGCGGGACGCGGCGCTCTCCCGGCTGCTGGACTTCTACCTGGCGACCGCGGCGCGCATGTACGCGCTGGAGCGTCCCGGCGACCGGCTCGTCGACCACATGGAGAGCACCAGCTACCCCGGCCTGGTCTTCGCCGACCGCGCCACGGCGCTGGAGTGGCTGTTCTCCGAGGCCGGGTGCCTCCTCGCCTGCGCCCGGCAGTCCGGTGGCCCGGCGACCCTGCGACGCGCCGCCGACCTGCTGCTGCTCACCAAGGACCTGTCCGAGTCCGGCGCCGACGCGTTGCAGTACGAGCAGGCGAACATCGAGCTGCTGGCGGCCGCCCGGGAGATCGGGGACCAGCACGCGGAGGCCCGGTTCCACCTCGGACTCACCTATGCCCGCACGCTGTCGGGGCGGCTCGACGAAGCCGATGGGAACGCCAAGTCCGCCATGCTGCTCGGACTGGCCTGTGAGGATCCGTACGTCACGTCCTCCGCGCCCAACGACCGCGGAATCATCGCCAACGCCCAGTACCGGCACGCCGACGCGGAAGGCTACCTCCGCCAGGCCCTCATCGCCTTCCGGGACGACCGGAACCAGCAGTCCGAGGCCAGCGCGCTGTGCAACCTCTCCCGCGTCCACCTGGACACCGGGCGGGTGGACAGCGCCATCGAGCTGGCGGAAGAGGGACTCGCGATATACCGGCGGCTGGGCGCCAGGCGCCGGCTCGCCAACGGCATGTATGCCCTCGCGCTCGCGTACACCCAGGCCATGCGCCTGGAGGAGGCCACCGAGCAGCTGATGGCGGCACTGGCCATCTTCAGGGACAGCCGGCAGCGCTTCTGGGAAGGGATGACCCACTTCCGGCTCGCCGAGGTCGAACTCGCCGCTCGCCGCCCCGCCGCCGCAGCGAACCGCGCCGAGCAGGCACTGACCGCGCTGCGCGGCATCGGCGGCGACTCCTGGCGGGCAACGGTCCTGACCACCCTGGGGCGGGCCCTGCACCAGCTCGGCCACACCGGGCGGGCGAGGGTGTGCTGGCAGGAGGCGCTGGCGACGTTTGAGCGCCTGGGGTCCTCGGAAAGTATCGTTGTCCAGGCGCTTCTCTCGCCCACCGCGGTGGCGTAGCGGGGGCATAAGCGCGGCCGCCCAGCAGGGCGAATCCGACGTTTATCGATGACGTTTATCGATCGTTCATCGCGCCGGGCCACTCTTGTCAGCATCGAACCGCCGCCTCGGGGGGCAAGCGGCTCGGTGCCCAGGCCGCACAGTTATGGTGAGCGGCCGTCAACGCCCGTCCGGCGGCCAACGGGGGAGTCGCCGGCCGGGCTACCAAGCAGTATCGCCCACACAGGAGTTGATCCAAGTGAACGCCGACAACAAGGCCCCAGCCACCGGGGACCGGGACGTTCTCCTGCCCATGGACAACCATCAGCCGATCAGCGGAGCCGGCGTCGCCACGCAGGTGAAGGAAGCCGTTGAGCGGGACATCCTGCCCATGGACAACCACCAGCCCATCATCGGAGCCGCCGCCACCGCGAAGGCGAAGAAGAAGGCCGGTGAGCGGGACGACACTCTGCGGCCCATGGACAACCACCAGCCCATCACCACGCCCATGGTCGAGGACGACCACCAGTCCGCACCGGGCAAGGGCGTCTCCCAGAAGGACTGACACCGGTCGGTTCGCCCACGGGCCCGGGCAGGGGAGCAAGGGGGGCAGGGCCCATCGAAGCAACGGGGGAATCGGGGGGAATCGGGGGAAGACGGGGGGAACCGGGGGAACGGGGGTGTGTTCGGGGGATCGCAGGGGCCGGCTTCGACGGCACGGAGGGGATGCTGTCGAGAGCCGGTCCCTGCGGCGTATTTCGCGGCCCGATCAGCGTGTAACTAGCGATATTTGTTTCTTTTTCGCGATGTTTCGAATATCTGCCTTCACGCGCCGCTACGTTGTCTCAGGAACAGCAGTTGTCACGGGAGTTGTCCCGAGAGCGGCAACTGTCCACTGTCGTAACTGTCAACTGTCCCGCTTGCCTAGGAGTTGGAATGACCCGCACACGTAAGAGCTTTGTGGCCACCGGTATCGCGCTGCTCGCGCTCGGCGCCGTCGCGCTGCCCGCCGCGGCTGCCGGTCACGCGCCCGGCCGGCCCCACTCCGTGGCGATATGGGACAACCACGCGCCGGTGATACCGCTGGACAACCACGCTCCGCTGAGGGCTATGGACAACCACGCGCCGCTGGTGCCTGTGGACAACCACATGCCCTGACGGATCCTGCGCAAGCTTCCTGACGGTGCTCAGTGATCTGACGTATCGTCAGTTGCAGGCATTGCAGGGCAGTGCATTGCAGGGCTGGCGGCGTCATGAGGCACGCTCGCCCCCGCTCCGCCCCGCAGTCAGGAGGCGCGCCGTGTTCGAACCCGCTCGTATCCGCACACTCTGGGAGCTGGTCGAGTACCGGGCCCGGGCCTCGCGCGGGGAGCCCATGTTCTTCGACGGGGACGGGCGGAGCATCACGTTCGACGGGATGCGGGACGAGGCGCTGCGGGCGGCGGCGGGGTTGCGTGCCCTGGGGATCGGGGCCGGGACACGCGTGGCCTGGCAGCTGCCGACCCGGATCGGGACGGTGGTCGCCTCGCTGGCGCTGGCCCGGCTCGGGGCCGTACAGATACCCGTCATCACCCAGCACCGGGAGCGCGAAGTCGGCTTCATCCTGGCCGCGTCGGGGGCGGAGTACGTCCTCGTACCAGGCGTATGGCGGGGGTTCGACCACACCGCGATGGTGCGGGAGGTGGCGGGGTGCGGGGACGGGGACGGGGTGCGGGTGGTCTCGGTCGCGGGCGGTTTGCCGAGGGGGGATCCGGCCGGGCTGCCCGATGCGTCGCCCGGCGCGTCGCCCGGCGGGGGAAGGCGCGTGTCCGGCGTCGACGAGGCGACGACCTGGATCTACCACACCTCCGGGACGACCGCGTCGCCCAAGGGTGTGGAGCACACCGACGCCACGCTGATCGCCGGCGGGGTCGGGCTGGCCACGGCGCTCGGGATGTCCGCGCGGGACGTCGGCTCGATCGCCTTCCCGTACGCGCATATCGCCGGCCCGGATTACGTCATCGCCATGCTGGTCAGCGGCTTTCCCGCGGTCATCCTGGACAGCTTCGAGCCCGGCCGGGCGGCGGACGTCTACCGGCGGCGGGGCGTCACCATGGCCGGTGGCAGTACCGCCTTCTACCAGGCGTTCCTCGATGAGTCGCGGCGCCGTCGGGGGCAGCGGCCGGAGGGGGCCGGGCCGGCCGGGCCGCTGATTCCCTCGCTGCGGCTGCTGTCGGGCGGCGGGGCGCCGTTGCCGCCGGAGCTGTACGCGGCGGCCGGGCGGGAGCTGGAGTGCGCGCTCGTGCACGGATACGGGATGACCGAGTGCCCGATGATCGCGATGGGGACGCCGTACGACAGCGACGAGCAGCTGGCGCACACGGTGGGCCGCCCGGTCGTGGGCGCGGAGATACGGATCGCCCGGCCGGACGGGAGCGAGGCCGCGACGGGGGAGGCGGGGGAGGTGACGCTCAAGGGCCGGATGCTCTTCCGGCGGTACACCGATCCGGCGCTGACCGCCGCGGCGTTCGACGCCCACGGGTACTTCCACACCGGTGACCTGGGGCGGATCCGCCCGGACGGGCATCTGGTGCTCACCGGACGGCTCAAGGACATCATCATCCGCAAGGGTGAGAACATCTCGGCGCAGGAGATCGAGGACCTGCTGCACACCCATCCGGCCGTCGCCGAGGCGGCGGTGATCGGCCTGCCGGACCGCGAGCGGGGGGAGCGGGTGTGCGCGGTGGTCAGGCCCGTCGATCCGGCTGCCGACCCGCCGCTGACGCTGGGGGCGCTGACCGCGCATCTGCGGGCGGCCGGGCTGATGGTCCAGAAGCTGCCGGAGCAGCTGGAGACCGTCGACGAGCTGCCGCGCGGGGGGCCGCTGAACAAGGTGCTGAAGGGTGTGTTGCGTAGGCGGTTCGCTGCGCTTGGCTGACTTCCCACGTTGTCGGCCGTCCCGCCGTGGCGCCTGCGGCGGGCTGTTGCCGCTGCGCGGGGCTGTACGTCACGGGTCCGGCCCTCCGGACTTCGTCCTGCGGTCCGGCCCCTCCCGTGGGTGGGTGGAAAGGGCTGGTGGGGGCGTACGTCAGTGATTGTCTGCGGGTAGTGGGCCCAGTGGTTCGGCTAGGCCGGTCGCAGTTTTGTCTTGAGGACCTTGCCGGCGGCGTTGCGTGGCAGTTCGGGGACGAAGGCGACCTCACGGGGGACCTTGTAGTTGGCCATCTCGCGGCGGGCCCAGGCGATCAGGTCGTCGGCGGTGAGGGAGGAGCCGGCGCGGCGTACCGCATAGGCCTTGCCGACCTCGCCGAGGCGGCGGTCGGGTATGCCGATGACGGCGACCTCGACGATGTCCGGGTGGCGGCCGAGGAGTTGCTCTATCTCGGCGGGGTAGGCGTTGAAGCCGCCGACGATGAACATGTCCTTGACGCGGTCGGTGATCCGGAGGTTCCCGGCCGTGTCGAGCACGCCGATGTCCCCGGTGTGCAGCCAGCCCCAGGCGTCGAGGACCTTCGCCGTCTCCTCCGGGGCCTCGAAGTAGCCGCGCATCACGTGGTGGCCGCGCACCAGTACCTCGCCGGGTTCGCCCGGTGCGGCGAGGACCCGCACCTCGGTGCCCGGGATGGCGCGTCCGGAGGTCGCGGCGATGGTCTCCGGAGTGTCGTCGCGGCGGCACATCGTCACGAGACCGGTTGCTTCGGAGAGGCCGTACGCCGTCAGGACCGTCCGCACGCCCAGCTCCGTACGCAGCCGTTCCACGAGTTCGAGCGGTACCGCCGCGGCGCCCGTGACCACCAGCCGCAGCGCGCTCATGTCCTGGGCGGAACGCGCCGGATGGTCGAGGAGGGACTGGAGCAGGGCGGGCGGGCCCGGCAGTACCGAGATCCGTTCGGCGGCGAGGTTCGCCAGCACCGTGTCCACGCCGGACACCGGCTGCGGCACCATCACCGTGCCCCGCAACAGGCACGCGATGATGCCCGCCTTGTAGCCGAACGTGTGGAAGAACGGGTTCACGATCAGATAGCGGTCGTCTTCCCGCAGCCCCGCCAGCTCGCTCCATACGCCGTAGCAGCGCAGGGTCTGCGCATGGGTGATGACCGCGCCCTTGGGGCGGCCTGTCGTGCCCGAGGTGAAGATGATGTCGGACGGGGCGGCGGACACCACCGAGCCGGCGCGCCGCCACACCTCCTCGCCAGTGACGCGGTCGCCGCCGGCCAGGAACTCCTTCCACGTGCGGCACCCCTCGGGGGCGCTGTCCGACAGCACCACCACCTGTTCCAGGGCCGGTAGCCGGCTCCGGACGCGGCGGAGCGCGGCGACGTACGAGGTGCCGAGGAAGGTGCCGGTGACGAAGAGCAGGCGGGTGCGGGTGCGGTGGAGGACGTAGGCGGCTTCGGTGGCCTTGAAGCGGGTGTTGACGGGGACGAGGACGGCACCCGCGGTCACCGCGCCGAGGGCGGAGACGATCCAGTCGAGGGTGTTGGGAGCCCAGACGGCGACCCGGTCGCCGGGCATGACACCGGAGGCGATGCAGGCGGCCGCCGCCCGCTCCACCCGCTCGCCCAGCTCGGCGTACGAGATGCGGGTACGGCCCTCGGCCACGGCCTCCCGGGCGCCGTACCGCCGGGCGGCCGTGCGCAGCAGCCCGGGGAGGGTGCCGTACCGCAGATCCGCCCGCGCATCCATGTCGTGTGCGTTGTCTGCGTCTTTGCGCATCGCCCGCCTCCTGTCGAAGGCCTGACCGGAATAGCTGACTGAGTGTCAGATTAACGGTAGCCTCCTGCGCTGTCAGTACGGGTGGACGACCACGGAGGCGGCGATGGGGGCGACCCTCAAGGACGCTACGGCGATAGCCGGCATCGGGCAGACTCCGTTCGCCAAACGCCTTCCGGAGTCCGAGAAGACCCTCGCCTGCCGGGCCATCGTCGCGGCGCTGGACGACGCCGGGATCGTCCCCTCGGAGGTGGACGCCTTCGCCTCCTACACCATGGAGGAGACCGACGAGGTCGAGATCGCCAAGGCCATCGGTGCCGGGGATGTCACCCACTTCTCCAAGGTCGGCTACGGCGGCGGGGGTTCCTGCGCGACGGTGGCCCACCTGGCCGCGGCCATCGCCACCGGCCAGGCCGGCGTCGGCGTCGCCTGGCGGTCCCGCAAACGCGGTTCGGGACCGCGGCCCTGGAAGAACACCCGGGTGCAGATGCCGACACCGGCGCAGTGGACCCGGCCCTTCGGCCTGCTGCGCCCGGCCGACGAGATCGGCATGCTGGCCCGCCGCTATATGCACGAATACGGCGCCACCCGCGACCACTTCTTCAACGTCGCGCTGGCCTGCCGTAACCGCGCCAACCAGAACCCGGCCGCGATGATGTACGAGCGCCCGCTGACCCGCGAGATGTACATGACCGCCCGCTGGATCAGCGAACCGCTCTGCCTCTTCGACAACTGCCTGGAAACGGACGGCGCACTGGCCTGTGTGGTGGTCTCCGCCGAGCGGGCCCGCGACTGCCGCCACCGGCCCGTCTACCTCCACTCCGCCGCGCAGGGGCTGCCGGCCCAGCACCACGGCATGGTCAACTACTGGAACGACGACCCGCTCACCGGCCCCGGCTGGACCGCCGCCCGGCACCTGTGGAAGGGCGCCGACCTCGGACCGCAGGACGTCGATGTGGCCCAGATCTATGACGCGTTCACCCCCCTGATCCCCCTCTCGCTGGAGGGCTACGGCTTCTGCGGGCGCGGCGAAGGCGCGGCCTTCACCGAGGGCGGCGCGCTGGAAATCGGCGGCCGGCTCCCCCTCAACACCGGCGGCGGAGGCCTCTCCGAGGCATACGTGCACGGTTTCAACCTGATCACCGAGGGCGTCAAACAGCTGCGCGGCACCAGCACCGCGCAGGTCCCCGGCGCTACCACCTGCCTGGTCACCGCGGGCGAGGGCGTCCCCACCTCGGCCCTGCTGCTGAGGAGTTGAGGCGCGACGATGAGTACACGTGAGTCCATGTCACCCAGGGTGACACCCGCCACTGACAATCCGCCTGCCACCGACGCTTCGGGCCTGCTGCTGCCCGTCCCCGACGACGACGGGGAGCCCTTCTGGGCGTACGCCGCCCGCGGTGAACTGCGCGTCCAGGCCTGCGGCGACTGCGGAGAACTCCGCTTCCCGCCCCGGCCCTGCTGCCCGCACTGCCGGTCCTTCACCGCCCACTGGCAGAAGATGAGCGGCCGCGGCCGCATCTGGTCCTACGTCCTGCCGCACCCGCCGCTGCTGCCCGCGTACGCCGCCCGGCCCGGCTACAACGCGATCGTCGTGGAGCTGGCCGACGCCCCCCGGATCCGGCTCGTCGGCAACCTCGTCGCAGCCGCCGACGCCGCCCTCAACTCCGTCGACCCGGCCCGGCTGCGCATCGGCGCCCCGGTGAAAGCCGTCTTCCACCCCATGCCCGGAGGCGTGACCGTACCCCGCTGGCTCCTGGAGCGGCCATGACGGTCCGTACGGAGATCACGGACGGGGTCGCGCTGGTCACCCTCGACCGGCCCGACCGGCACAACGCCATCGACCTCGACACCGCCGCCGAACTCGCCGCCACCTGGCGCGCGTTCCGCTTCGACGACTCCGTACGGGCGGCGGTGATCACCGGTGCCGGCGGCCGCGCCTTCTGCACCGGCATCGACCGCTCCGCCGACGTCCCCCAGCCGCCCTCGCCCTACTCCCTCGACGACCCGCTGCTCGCCATCGGCCCGAAGGCCAACGATCTGTGGAAGCCGGTCATCGCCGCCGTCGACGGCATGGCCTGCGGCGGCGCCTGCTACCTCCTGGGCGAGGCCGAATTCCTCATCGCCTCCGAGAACGCCACCTTCTTCGACTCGCACACCACCTACGGGATGGTCAGCGCGTACGAATCCATCCTCATGGCGCAGCGGATGCCGCTGGGGGAGACCGCCCGGCTCGCTCTGATGGGCACGGCCGAGCGGCTCAGCGCCCGCCGCGCGTACGAGATCGGGCTGGTCTCCGAGCTGACCGCACCGGGCGCCGCGGCCGAGGTCGCGCTGCGCCGCGCCGCCGTGGTCGCCGCCCAGCCGACGGAGGCGGTCCAGGGCACCGTACGCGCCCTCTGGGCGGCCAAGGAGGCCACCAGGGCACAGGCCCTGACGCACGCCCCCCACCTCATCGCACTGGGCAACCTGCCCCCGGAGCGACAGGCGGAGCTGTTCGCCTCCCGGAAGCGGCACCAGGGCGGCTGAACCCTCACATCCGGGTGCCGCTGAACCCTCACATCCGGGTCTTGTGGGCCCGGGTGACCTGGCAGGTGAACCAGAACTGCCCGATGGAGGACTGGTTGACCGTGTACTTGGCGGTGTAGGTCTCGGTGTCCCCCGGGCGCACGACGATCGACCGCTCGTGCAGCCCGTACGCGTTGCCGTCGGCCGGCCGGGCCTTCATCCAGTTGATGGCCATGTCGTAGGAGAAGGTGTCGGTCGACGACGGGTTGCGGATGGTCACGGTGTATGTGAACTGCCGCAGCGAGTTGGAGAATTCACAGCCGCGGCCGGTGACGTCCGACCGTCCGTCCGGGTCGTACGTCTCCTGGGTCGGCGACGGCGAGTAGGTGGGCTCGTAGGAGGGGGCCGACCCGTAGCCGGTGGGCGTGGGCGTGGGCGGCGGGTAGTAGGACGGGACCACGACCCGGGGCCGCGCGAAGGAGCAGCCGCCGACCGTCGCGACCGCGGCCACCGCCAGTCCCGCCGCGACCGCCGCCTTCGTACCCCTGCGGGTGCCGGTACGCATACGTATGCCCGTGCGCTGCTTCATTGTCCGACCGTCCCCCGTGAAAACAACCTGAGCCCCGCCACCCTGTGGGTTGACGCGTGCACGGCACCCTAGCAAGTCGCGTGGGCGTCTCATGTGGGCGTACCTGTCTAGCGAGCGCAGACGGGCAGGCGTAGCGTCGGTCACGGAGGACGGCAGAACGACCCGAAGCGAGGCGACGCCCGTGGTGCGCAACGTTCTCGGGTCCCTGGTCGCCCTCGTCGGAGCGACGGCCGCCGTCTGGAGCCCCTTCCGTCCCTGGTACGACGGCCGTCACGGCAGCGATGTACGGATCGAGGACCTGTTCAACGGCATCACCGACAACGCGGCCGCGCTCTTCGGCTCGATCCTCCTCCCCATGGCCTTCGCCGCGCTGCTCACGCTGATCGGCATCGCTCTGCGCTCCCGGCTGACGGTCACCCTCGCCGGGCTGGTCGTCTTCGGCTTCACGATCCTGTGGATGGTCCGCCAGGGGCAGGCCGCGGGCGAGCTGACGGCCGGCACCCGCGGGCTGGGTATCGGCGTGGGCAGCGCGCTGGGCGGGGGCGCGCTGATGCTGCTCGGCGCTCTGATCATGCGGGGCCACAACCGCCGGGCATACGGCCGCGGAGACGATCGCCACTACGACCGCCTCCACCACCAGGGACCCTACGACCGGGGCTACGACGACGGGGGCTACGAGCGGGGATACGACGGGGGCTACGACGACCGGGCTTATGGGCATGGGGGTTATGACGGCCGTGGTTACGGCGATCGTGGGTATGGCCATCGCGGCTATGGTGAGCGGCCGTACGACAACGGCCGTTACGGCCGGCGCTACGTATACGACGACCCCTACGACGCGACTACGCGGTATCACGAGGACGACACCCCGACCACGCCCTTGCCGGTCACCGAGCCGCCTCCGGCCGAGGAACCGCCGCCGACCGAGGAGCTACCGCGAACCCCCGCGCCGGAGCCCCGGCAGCAACAGCCTCCGGGACCACCGCCGACCATGCCGTCCCACCGGCTTCCTCCCACACCCCCGGTGGAGTGGGGCAGAGAACACCGGCGGCCTCAGCCGCAACAACCCCGGGCAGCCCGGAAACCGCAGGCAGTCCAGAAACCGCAGGAGGCCGAAGAGACCCAGAAGTCCGAGGCTCAACAGCCGCCGGAGCAGGAGCAGTAGGCCGGAGCGGCAGGAGTAGCCCGCCGAGTCCCGTCCCGCTGAGTCCCGTCCCGCCGAGTCCGTTACGACCTCCGTGCCTGCCCCGTCCCCTTCGCGGCGTCCAGGGCGTATACGCAGCGGTCCTTGCTGCAGGCGTAGACGACCCCGGCGACCGCCACCGGTGAGCCGGTGATCTCTCCGCCGGTGGCCAGTTTCCAGCGCAGTTGGCCGCCCATCGCGTCGAGCGTGTACAGGCAGTGGTCGGCCGACCCGAAGTGCACCCTGCCCTCCGCGACGACCGGTGCGCCGATGATCTCCGCACCGGCCTGGAAGCGCCAGCGCGGGGTGCCGGTCACCGCGTCGAGGGTGTAGAGCGCCTTGCCGCTGCCCAGGTGGACCGCGCCATGGGCGACCAGCACCGGTTCGGCGGACTGCCGGGCCTCGGTGGCGATCCGCCAGCGGTCGCGGCCGTCCGCCGGGTCCAGCGCGTAGACCGTGCCGAGGTAGTCCGCCAGGTAGATGCCGCCGCCGGTGACGGCCGGGCCGGGGGCGAACGCGGGCGGGCTCAGGAACACCGCGGGTGCCTCGAAGTGCCAGCGCACATCGCCGCGTGCGATGTCGATCGCCAGCACCCGGGTCCCGGCCGCCACATAGACCACCCCGTCCGGCGCGGGCAGCAGCCGCATCGGCACTCCGCCGCAGGCCGCCGCGTCACCGACCGGATACGACCAGCGCTCGGCGCCGGTACGGGCCTCCAGCGCCTTCAGCCGCGTATCGGCCCATACGAACACCGTGCCGTTGTGCACCACGGGCCCGGCCTCGGCGGTCTCGAAGTCGGTCTGCACGCCGGTGGTCTCCCACAGCAGCTCGCCGGTGGCGGCCTCCCACGCCTGGACACCGCCACCGCGGGTGCTGGTGACGACGGTGCCGCGGTCGGCCTGGAGGGCGTAGACCCAGCCCTCGGTGTTCAGCCGCCAGCGCTCGGTGCCGTCGGCGGCGTCCAGCGCGTACAGGCTGGGACCGTCGGAGGCGTGGATCCGGCCGTCCGCGACCGCCATCGACCAGGCGACGTCGCGGGTCTTGAACCTGCGGCGCCCGCTCGCCACGTCGAGTGCGTGCACCTCGAAGGAGGTGATGTAGAGCAGGCCGTCGGCGACGACCGGGGTTCCCCAGACGTCGTTCGACATCCGGAACCGCCAGGGACGCCAGCGGTCCGGCTCGGCGGCGGGCGGAGCTGGTGGTTCCGGCGGGGCGGCGGGCTGTGCGCCGGCCCCGGCTCCGGCTCCGGCGCCGGTGGCCACCGGGGTGCCGGGGGCGGCGCCCTGCCGCGGGACACCGGCCGCGGGGCCGGCGGCGGGCGGCCGGACCCAGTTCGTCGCGGCGGCGGCCTGCCCGCGCGGCTGCGGGTCCCGGACGTCGGCGCGCGGCCCCGGCCCTATCGGGGCGGGCGAGCCGCCGAGGCGTACCGGACCGGCGTTGCCGGGGCCGGCAGGGGTGCCGGGGGCACCGGGGTGCTCGCCAGGGTTGCCGCGCGGGTCGGCGGCGCGGTGCGCGGCGGGGCCGGCGCCGACCTTCCCCGGCCACCCGGGACTGGCGGACACCGGGGCGGAGGCGGGGGCCGAGACCGCCGGGGCGCTCTCCGGACGCGGTGGCACCGCTACGGGCTGGGGTGCGGGCATCGGAGGCACCGCGGGCGGGGCCATGGGCGGCGGCGGAGGCGCGGCCGGCGGGGTGGAGTGCGCCGGACGGCCGGAGCCGCGCTGCGCGCTTGCCCTCGGGGCCTCCTGGGGGGGTACGGAGCGGCCGCCGCGGCGGCTCTCGATGAGCGCCACGGCGCCCGGCGGCAGCCAGGCGGAGGCGGTTCCGCTGTCGTCGCCGCCGGAGCTGAAGAGGTGGGGTGCGAGCTGGGACTGCAGATCCGCGGGGGACGGCCGGTGGCCGGCCTCCATCTGCATACAGGACTCCATGAGCGGACGCAGTTCGTCCGGCAGCCCGGTGAGGTCCGGCCCCTCGCGCAGCAGCATGAACACCGTCTCGACGGGGTTGGCGCCATGGAACGGCGCATGCCCGGTGGCCGCGAACACCAGCGTCGAGCCGAGCGAGAACACATCGCTGGCGCCCGTGACACTGCGGGAGTCACGGGCCTGCTCGGGCGACATGTACGCAGGCGTCCCGACGGCCACGTTCGTCATGGTCAGCCGGGTGTTGGACACCCCCGAGGCGATACCGAAGTCGATCACCCGGGGGCCGTCCTCGACGACCAGCACATTCGACGGCTTCAGGTCGCGGTGGACCAGGCCGGCGCCGTGGATGGACTGCAGCGCCTCGGCGATGCCGGCCGCCAGCCAGCGCACCGCCTGGGCCGGCAGCGGCCCGCACTCATTGACTATTTCCTCCAGGGAGGGCGCGGGGACGTACGCCGTCGCGAGCCAGGGGACCGCCGCCCGCGGGTCGGCGTCGACCACCGCCGCGGTGTAGAAGCCGCTGACCGCGCGGGCCGCCTCGACCTCGCGCGTGAAGCGGACCCGGAACAGCTGGTCCTCGGCCAGCTCGGTGCGCACCGTCTTGATCGCCACGCGCCGGCCGGACGCCGAGCGGGCCAGATAGACCAGGCCCATGCCGCCGGCCCCGAGACGGCCGAGCACCTCGAACGGCCCGATCCGCCGGGGATCGTGCTGCGTCAGCGCCTTCAGCTGCTGCTCCACCACTTGCCTGCCACCTCCCCGTGGGGGCGTAAAAAAGAGACTCTCACCAGCCACGAGCCGCCGAGAGCCACTGCCCCGTGCAGCGTCTCACCGCCTGGCCGAACCGGCCGTACGCGTGCTGATTCTTCCTGGCCGAGCCGATGGTTGCGAACCCGGGGCCCGTCCGCCGTGTCCTGGCATACCCGTCGTTCCCCGTACCGGGCTCGTTACCCGATGTCACCCCATCCTGTCTGACGTGCTCCGATCCGTCCGCCGTTGTGCGGCCGCCAGGGGTTACCGGTCGGTTACGGCCGCTCCGGCGCCCGCACCTTCCCCCTGTCGCCTCCGCCCCTGCCCTGCCCCTATCTCTGCCCCTGCCCCCGCCTCTGCCCTCCCCGCGTCGTCGGACGCGGTTCGGCACCGTCCACTACGGTCCACTGCCGTCCACTACCGTCCACTACCGTTCAGTACGGATCAATTCTGCGCTGTCGAGGGTCACTTCGGTGGAATGAGGCGTGGCGTGGCGCCGCGATTGTCGGGTGATTGCGTCCGGACAGCGCTCACCGCAGGCCGACGTGGCGGCCATATGTCCACGCTAGCGCCGGTTTGTGTGATCTGCCCGGCGGGATCGCGGATTCACGCGCGGGGCGGCGCGGGGCGGTAGTTCTGAATGATTCCACGCCCCCGGATACGGACTCTGGGATTCGGACTCCCGGCTTCGGGGGCCCGTTCCGGCATTTACCGCGTGGGCATTTACTGTGCGACCGCGCGGAGTTCAAGGAGAGGCTGCACGGAGATCGTACAGATAGTGACCGCTTATCCACGGAAGTTGTCCACAGCCTGTTGATAAAGGTATTCACTGGTTCGGACCAAGCCGGGGCGCCCGGTTTGCGGCCGTGAGCAGGGGCGCCACCAGGGCACTCACGGGGCTTCCGGGCCCCTAACTCCCGCATCCCCATTTGCAGGCAGCCAGATCGCGCTCCGATCACCCCTCGGTAAGCTGACGGCATGACAGGACAAGTTCGAACCGTTGACGGCAGAGTTGCCGGCCGCCGCGGACAGGCGACGCGGCAGAAGCTTCTCGACTGCCTCAGTGAAATGCTCAGTTCGTCCCCCTACCGGGACGTCAAGGTCATCGATGTGGCCCGAAAAGCGGGGACTTCACCCGCTACGTTCTATCAGTACTTCCCCGACGTCGAAGGAGCCGTCCTCGAAATCGCGGAGGAGATGGCCAAAGAGGGTGCCACTCTGACCGATCTTGTCGCCGGCCGCTCCTGGGCGGGTAAATCCGGCTGGCAGACGGCAGAGGACCTGGTCGACGGCTTCCTCTCCTTCTGGCGCCGGAACGACGCCATTCTGCGCGTCGTCGATCTGGGCGCGGCCGAGGGTGACAAGCGGTTCTACAAGATCCGCATGAAGATCCTCAATGCCGTCACCAACTCGCTCACGGAGTCCATTCAGGAACTCCAGAGCAAGGGCAGGATCGACAAGGACGTGAGTGCGGCAGCCATGGCCGGCTCGATCGTCGCCATGCTGGCGGCGGTCGCCGGGCACCAGAAGGGCTTCCAGAGCTGGGGCGTCAAGCAGGCCGAGCTCAAGCCCAACCTGGCGCTGCTGGTGCACTACGGCGTCACAGGCAAGAAGCCGACCAAGTAACCGGCTCAACCTGCGCCGCTGCCGCTGCCCGTGCCGGTGCAACCGGTGCGGCCGTATAGCCGGCGCGAAGCCGGCCGAGCAGCCGATCACGTATCGGAGCGGCCGGTGCGCAACCAGCGAGTAACCGAGCACGCAGCCGAGGAAGCGGCCGAGTGGTAGCCGCGCCTCCAAGTCCCGGTGTGTCCGGGCCGGTTCGCCATCGGTCCGGTGTCTGTCCTGCCATACAGCCATACAGCACTGACAACGGGTGCCTCCCGTCCGCGGGGGCACCCGTTGTGCATGACCGGTCACCGGTCGCCGTTACGGTTACGGTCATCATCGCCGGTCGCTGTCACGGTCGCCGTCACCGGCCAGGCTGTTCCAGTCGGGACAGCCGGAAGAGCCGGATCTCGCGCTCCACCCGCGCCTGATACGCGGCATACGGCGGCCAGAAATCCAGCGCCGTCCGCCACGCCCGCGCTCGTTCCTCGCCGGTCAGTAGCCGGGCCCGTACGGAAATATCCTGCCTCCGCCAATTGATCTCCGCTTCGGGGTGCTTGAGCAGATTGCCGGTCCAGGCCGGATGCCCGGGCCGCCCGAAGTTGCTGCCGACCAGCAGCCAGGTGCCGCCCTCCTCCGGTACGCAGGCCAGCGGGGTGCGCCGCGGCCGCCCGCTCCGGGCGCCGGTCGCGGTCAGTATCACTCCTGGCAGCATCCGGGCGCTGATCAGTACCTTTCCGCGGGTCAGCCGGTGCACCGCACGGTCCAGCGCCGGGATGACGTGCGGGGCGATCCGGGCGAACGTACGGGTCGCGGAGATCTTCTGCACCCGTTGCCGCAGCAGTTTCCGTGCCAGTTTCCGCGCCGGCCGCCCGGTGGGCGGCAGCGCGCGTCCGTCTGCGGGCATCACACATCGACCGCCTCTCGGGTGGGGAGGGCTGCGGCCGGCCCGCCGTCCTGTTCGCGGGCGCCCCGTCCGCGGGTACCGCGTCTGCGGGCTTCCTGCCGCACGCCCGCGAACAGGCCCGCCTCCTCGGCGGCCCGCGCCCGCAGCCGGTGGGCCGGGCCCAGTAGCAGCTCGTCGCAGGCCGCCCGCTTGACGTACAGATGCGCCGCATGCTCCCAGGTGAAACCGATGCCGCCGTGCAGCTGTACCGCCTCGCCCGCCACCGCGCGCAGCGCCTCCAGTGCCTGCGCGAGCGCCAGCGCACCCACCCCGGGCTCGGCCGCACCGCGGCCGCCGCCGTCGCCATCGTCGGACTGGTCCGCCACCGGCGGAGTGCCCGGCCCCGCGCGTCGTCCCGCCGACCACGCCGCGTAGTACGCCGCCGAACGCGCCGCCTGCAGCGTGACGTAGAGGTCGGCGAGCCGGTGCTGGACCGCCTGGAAGGAGCCGATGGGCCGGCCGAACTGCTCGCGCTCCTTGACGTAGGCGACAGTGCGGGTGAGCGCCGCATCGGCCGCCCCGACGGCTTCGGTGGCCAGGGCCGCGGCGGCCACCGCGCCGGTCGCGGCCAGCGCCGCGGCCACCGCCGTCGCGTCGTCGTCGCGCGGATCGTTCCCCGAGCCGTGCCCGGTGCCACGGCTCGGGCCGTCCCCGGTGCCACCCCTCAGGCCGCCCCCGCTGCCACGGCTCGGGCCGTTCCGTGGGCCCTTCCCTTCGCCCAGCAACTCGGCCCGTACGTCGCGCAGTTGGATCCGCGCCTGGAGCCGGGTCTCGTCCAGCGAGGTCTGCCGGACCCGTAGCAGCCCTGGGGCCCCGTCCGCGCGTACGGCGAAGAGCAGGGTGCGGCCGCGTACGAAGCCGCCGGTGTGCGCGGCTACCAGCAGGACGTCCGCGGTATGCCCGTTCAGTACTTGCCCGGCCTCCCCGTACAGCCGCCAGCCGTCTTCCGTCATCCGGGCCTGGATTCCGCCTGCCCGCCCGTCACCCGCCCAGTCGCCGTCGTTCGCACCGGTGAGGGTGAGCGCGGTGGTCAGCCGGTCACCCGGTACGACGAGCGTGCCGGTCAGCTCGCCGGAGGCGAGGGCGGGCAGCAGCGTGCCGCGCTGGCGGTCGCTGCCCAGCGCGAGGATCAGCGGGGCGGCCAGCGCGGCGGTGGCGATCAGCGGTGAGGGGAGCAGGGCGCGGCCGGTCTCCTCGCAGGCCAGGGCGAGTTCGGTGGGGCCGCAGCCCACCCCTCCGTAAGCGGCGGGGAGGGCGAGGCCGGGCAGGCCGAGCCGCCCGGCGAGGCGATGCCACAGCTGCTCGTCGTAGCCCGGCGGGGTGCGCACCGCCGCCTTCACCTCGTCCGGGCCGCAGTGTCTGCGCAGCAGATCGCGCAGTGTGCGGCGGATTTCGTGCTGCTCCTCGGTGAGCGCGGCATCCATCGGCGGGCTCCTCCCAGCCGTACGACCACACCCGTCCGATCCGCATCCGGACGGGCCGCCTCGGGCTTGCGGTATCCCATCTGATGGGGCGTCATATTAAGTGGGTCGGGTGCATTTTCCTAGGTCTGCCTGGCCGTCATCGCCCATTCGCGCCGACGCTTCGAGGGCTGCTCGGCATCTCGTGGGCTGCCCGGCGCCGTCTGGCTGATGTACCGTCAGATTTATGTCGCCAGTGACGTCCAGGGGGCGCAAGGTCGCCATCGCCGGGGTGGCCCTGTCCGACTGCGGCCGCGTGGACGAGGCCACCCCGTACGCCCTGCATGCCCAGGCCGCCCGCCGGGCGCTCGCCGACAGCGGCCTGGACCGGTCCGTGATCGACGGCTTCGCCTCGGCCGGGCTGGGCACCCTCGCGCCCATCGAGGTCGCCGAGTACCTGGGACTACGTCCCACCTGGGTCGATTCCACCTCGGTCGGCGGCTCCACCTGGGAGGTGCTGGCCGCGCACGCCGCCGACGCGATCGCAGCCGGCCACGCCAACGCCGTGCTTCTCGCCTACGGCTCCACCGCCCGCGCCGACCTCAAAGCCCGGCGGCGCACCGCCAACCTCTCCTTCGGCGCCCGCGGGCCGCTCCAGTTCGAGGCCCCTTACGGGCATACCCTGATCGCCAAGTACGCCATGGCTGCCCGCCGCCATATGCACCAATACGGCACCACACTGGAGCAGTTGGCCCAGATCGCGGTCCAGGCGCGGGCCAACGCGGCCGCCAACCCGGATGCGTGGCACCGCGCCCCGATCACCGTTGACGAGGTCCTCTCCGGGCCGATGATCGCTGATCCGTTCACCAAACTGCACTGCTGCATTCGCTCCGACGGGGGCTGCGCGGTCCTGCTGGTCGCCGAGGACTACGTCCCCGACCTGGCCAAACGACCGGTCTGGATGCTCGGCTCCGGTACCGCGATCTCGCACGCCGCGATGTCCGAGTGGGACGACTTCACCGTCTCGCCCGCGGCGGTCTCCGGGCGCCTCGCCTTCGCCCGCG
Source organism: Streptomyces sp. NBRC 110611 (assembly GCF_001590865.1). Classification (GTDB taxonomy): domain Bacteria; phylum Actinomycetota; class Actinomycetes; order Streptomycetales; family Streptomycetaceae; genus Streptomyces. Next base: position 37,777 of record NZ_BBUY01000005.1, on the reverse strand, counting down.
CCGGTGTCCGCCCCGCCGAGATCGATCTCGCCGAACTGTATGACGCCTTTACGTATATGACCCTGGTGACGCTGGAGGACCTGGGATTCTGCGCCAAGGGCGAGGGCGGGGCGTTTGTCGAGGAGGGGCGGCTGCTGCGCGGCGGCGAGCTGCCGGTGAACACCGACGGTGGCGGGCTGGCCGCCTGCCACCCCGGGATGCGGGGGCTGTTCCTGCTGGTCGAGGCGGTACGTCAGCTCCGTGGCGAGGCGGGCCCGGACCGTCAGGTCCGGAGGGCGGACGGCACGCTGCCACAGCTCGCGGTCGCCTCGGGCACCGGCGGCTGGTTCTGCTCGTCGGGGACGGTGGTGCTGGGGCGGGGGTGAGGTGGGGGAGTGCCCCATGGAATGGAGCGGTCCGTGGGGCACTCCCCTGCATCGCGTCAGCCCAGTTGCTGCTCGATCAGGTCCGCGGCCCGCCGGGCCCCGCCCCCGGCGCGTGCCTCGGTCCGAAGCTGTGCCGAGCGCGTGGCGACCCGCGGATCGCCGGTGAGCTCCCGCAGCGCCGTACGCAGGGCCTCCGCCGTCGCGTCAGCCGTATCGATGCGGCGGGCGACGCCCAGCTCGGCCAGCCGGTCGGCGTTCATGGGCTGTTCGGCACCCTGCGGAACCGCGATCATCGGCACGCCGGCGTACAGGCCCTCGTTGCAGCTCCCCATTCCGGCATGCGTCACAAAGGCATCCGCCTGCTCGAGGATCTCCAGCTGCGGTACCCACGACCGCACTTCGATGTTGGCCGGAAGGGCGTCCCCCAGCTCCGCCGGATCGGTGTACTTGCCGATCTGCAGCACCACATGCCACCCCGGCAGGTCCCCGAAGGCCCGCACACACTGCCGGTAGAACTCCGGCTGCCGGGTGTACGCCGAACCCAGCGACACCAGCAGCACCTTCTCCGCATCGGCCGGCCGGGTCCACGCACCCTGCTCCGCACGGGAGCCGAGGCACGGGCCGACGAACGTCACCGCGTCGGCGTCGACCCGGTCCGCATGCGGCTGCATGGCCCGCGGAATCATGGCCAGCGCCCGCCGCGGCCGGCCGGAGAACTCGTCCACGTCGGTGGTGACCGCACCGCAGCGCTCCAGCCACGCGGTGAACCGCGTCCGATAGTCATCGGCCCCCGGCAGCTCGGCGAACATCGCGGCCATCTCCTCCGCGGCGCCCTCCCAGCCCACGAACGTCGGGGACAGCTGGACGAGGTCACGCCCCTGCGCCTCGGCCAGCGCGCGGGCGGCGTACGCCGCGATGTCGGACAGGTAGAGGTCGGCGGGGTCGTCGTCGTACACGGCGCGCAGCTGCGGGAGGACGTCGATCGCGTCGTCGAGGAAGAGCGAGGAGGCGGCGATGGGGTCATCCGGCCAGTCGTTGGTGGCGACCGGCAGGGAGGAGGTGTAGCGGACCAGTTCGGCACCGGTGGGGGCGATCACCGCGGCGGCGTGGTCGGTGTTGGCGTACGTCACGCGATGGCCACGGGCCACCAGCTCACGGATGATCTCCAGGCTGGGCAGCACATGGCTGATCATGGGCGTGCCGATCATGGCGATATGGGCACGACGCGGCAGACGAGACATGGACAAGACTTCCTTACTTCCTTCGGCGCGGAGCCTGCGGCTCGGAAATGCGGCTTGCGCATACGGCTCGCGCATACGGCTCGCGGATACGGCTTGGAAAACGGAAACCCGATCACCCGGGCGGCGCCGCGCGACACGGCAATGGAGCCGGTCGCGCGCAGGGCGTGCCTCGGTGTGTGGGGCGGCGGCGGGGCGGCGTGCGCCCGCGGCGGCGGAGTATCAGCCGTAGATCTGCAGGAAGTTCATACCGGACACCGTACGGGCGGCCGTCGGCCCAGGTCGAATGGTTTTTCGGCGCCGGGAGCGATGTCCGACGTACGCTGCCTGGCATGTCTGAAATGCCTGGCCCTCCTGCTGACCCTGGCGCTCCTGCTGAACTTGGCCCTCCCGCTGATCTTGACGCGCCCGCTGATCCTGGTGTGCCGGACGCCGAGGCCCGCGCGTTCCGGGAGCTGCTGCGCGGACTGCGGGTCTGGGACCGCGAACTGCCGTCCTTCGACCCGGCGAAGGCGCCCACCGAGCCGCTGCCGCTGTTCCGGCGGTGGCTGCGAGAGGCCGCCGAGGCCGGCCAGCCGGAGCCGCACACCATGACCCTCGCCACCGCCGATGCGGCCGGCGACCCCTCCGTACGCACCCTGATGCTGCACGACGCGGATGAGCGCGGCTGGCACTTCGCCTCGCACCGCGGCAGCCGCAAGGGCCGCGAACTGGCCGCGCGGCCGCGGGCGGCGCTCGGCTTCTACTGGCCTGTGGTCGGCCGTCAGGTGCGGATCCGGGGCACGGTGTCCCCGGCGGGCTCCGAGGAGAGCCAGGCGGATCTGCACCGCCGCTCCACGGGCGCCCTGGCCGCCGCGCTGGTCGGCAGGCAGAGTGAGGTGCTCTCCTCGGTGGAGGAGCTGGCCCGGGCTTCGGCCGCCGCCTGGGAGCGCGCCCGCCGCGAACCGGACGCTCCGGTGCCGAGCTGGACGCTGTATGTGCTCCGCCCCGAGGAGGTGGAGTTCTTCCAGGGCGATGCCGAGCGGCGGCACGTACGCCTCAACTACCGCTACGAGGGCGGGGCGTGGGTGAGGGAGCTCCTCTGGCCGTGAGGCCGTGAGCCGGCGAGGGGATGAGTCGGTGGTGAGTGGGCGAGGCGTGAGGCCATGGCAGCGGCCTTGTCGGATGGCGCGTCGGCGGCGAGCATGTATCGCCAAGAAGCGACGTGACGCCCCGTCAGTTGCGTGGGGGTCGCGCGGCGGCTGGAGGGCGCATGGGCAGTACGGGCGAGGGTGCAGGGGGCGGCTGCGTATGGCGGCCCGATGGCGGGCGGCTGATGTACGGGATGCAGCTTCCGGTGCAGTCGCAGAGCACCCTCTACGCCGAGACCTGGGAGGTCGCCGCCGGGCCCGCCGACCTGGTGGAGGTCGCGCGGACCGCCGACCGCCATGGATTCGGGTACCTCGCCTGCTGCGAGCACCTCGCGATCCCCCGGAGGCTGGCCGAGGCGATGAGCACGGTCTGGTACGACCCGGTCGCCACGCTCGCGCACCTGGCGGCCGTGACGGAGCGGGTGCGGCTGCTGAGCCACGTGGCGGTGGTCGGGCTGAAGCATCCGCTGATCACGGCCAAGCAGTACGCCACGCTCGACCACCTCTCCGGCGGGCGGCTGATCCTCGGGGTCGGTGCGGGGCATGTGCGGGAGGAGTTCGAGGCGCTCGGGGTGGACTTCGCCCGGCGGGGGGCCGTACTGGACGAGACCATTGACGCGCTGAAGGCGGCGCTCGGCGGTGCGGAGTTCCCGGAATTCGCGGGGGAGCGGTTCTCGTTCCAGGGGCTGGGGCAGGCGCCGCGGCCCGTCCAGGCGCCGCGGCCGCCGATCTGGGTGGGCGGCTCCTCGGCGGCCGCCGTACGCCGGGCCGCGGAGCGCGGGGACGGCTGGCTGCCGCAGGGCGACCGGCGGGAGCGGCTGCCCGGGCAGATCGCCCGGCTGCAGCGGCTGCGGGAGACCGCCGGGATCGCGGAGCCGGCGGTGATCGGCGCCATCGTCGAGCCGCTGTACGTCGGCGAGCCGGGGTGGGAGGTCGGGCGGCGGACCCTGGCCGGGCGGCCGGAACGGATCGCGGACTCGCTGCGGGAGTACGGGGCGATGGGCGTGGGGCAGATCCAGGTGCGGTTCCGCAGCCGCAGCCGCAGCGAACTGACGGACCAGATGGCGGCGTTCGCCACCGAAGTCGCTCCACAGCTGACCGGCTGACCGGCTGACCGGCCGACCGACTGACGTAGCCGGCGGCGTCAACGAGGAGGTTTCCGTGGGCAAGCTGGACGGACGGGTCGTGCTCATCACCGGTGCGGCGCGCGGACAGGGGGAGCGCGAGGCCCGGCTGTTCGCCGCCGAGGGGGCGAAGGTGGTGCTCACCGACGTCCTCGACGGGCAGGGGGAGGCGGTCGCGAAGGACATCGGGCCCGGCGCGCGGTACGTCCCGCTCGACGTCGGCCGCGAGGAGGCGTGGGCGGATGCCGTCGCCGCGGCCAAGGAGGCGTTCGGAAAGGTCGACGGGCTCGTCAACAACGCCGGCATCCTGCGGTTCAACGAGCTGACCGGCACCCCCCTCGACGAGTTCCAGCAGATCATCCAGGTCAACCAGGTCGGCACGTTCCTCGGCATCAAGGCCGTCGCGCCCGAGATCGCCGCCGCCGGGGGCGGTTCCATCGTGAACACCGCCTCGTACGCGGGTGTCACGGGCATGGCGTATGTGGGTGCGTACGCCGCCGCCAAACACGCCATCGTGGGGCTGACGAGGGTCGCGGCCCTGGAGCTGGCCCGCCGGAACATACGGGTCAATGCCATGTGCCCCGGCGCCATCGACACCGCGATGTCCAACCCGGCGCAACTGGACCCGGAGGCGGACGCCGAGCAGGCCTCTCGCGCCCTCGACGAGCTGTACCGCAAGCTCGTACCGCTGGGGAGGGCCGGGAGGCCGGAGGAGGTGGCGCGGCTCGCGCTCTTCCTCACCTCCGACGACTCGTCCTACATCACCGGGCAGCCGTTCGTCATCGACGGCGGCTGGCTGGCCGGCGTCTCCGTCGTCTGACTCCTCCTGTCCTGTCCTGCCGGGGCGCTCGGCCGTGCGGCTCTTGACGGCCCGTGCGGCTCTTGACGGTCCGTGCGGGCGGTGCCACAGTCGGCCTCGCACAGTTACCTGACGTACCGTCAGAAAACGGGGCCGGGGACGGCTGAAGTCGGCTGAGGACGGTGAACATCCTTGGAATTCGGGCTCTTTGTACAGGGGTACGTGGGCAAGCGGGCCGAGACCGACCCGCTCGCGGAGCACAAGGCGCTGATGGAGGAGACCGAGTACGTCATCCAGGCGGACGCCTCCGGCTTCAAATACGCCTGGGCGTCCGAGCACCACTTCCTGGAGGAGTACTCGCACCTCTCCGCCAATGACGTCTTCCTCGGCTACCTCGCCCACGCCACCGAGCGCATCCACCTCGGCTCCGGGATCTTCAACCCGCTCGCGCAGGTCAACCACCCCGTCAAGGTCGCCGAGAAGGTCGCCATGCTCGACCATCTCAGCGAGGGGCGGTTCGAGTTCGGCAGCGGGCGCGGGGCCGGTTCGCACGAGATCCTGGGCTTCCTGCCGGGTATCACCGATATGAACCACACCAAGGAGATCTGGGAAGAGACCATCGCCGAGTTCCCGAAGATGTGGCTCCAGGAGGAGTACGCCGGGTTCCAGGGCACGCACTGGTCGCTGCCGCCGCGCAAGGTCTTCCCGAAGCCGTACGGGGCCTCGCACCCGGCGATGTGGTACGCGGCCGGCTCCCCGTCCTCGTACGCCATGGCGGCGAAGAAGGGGCTGGGGGTACTGGGCTTCAGCGTGCAGAAGGTCTCCGACATGGAGTGGGTGTTGGAGCAGTACAAGACGGCCGTCCGGGACGCCGAACCGGTCGGGGACTTCGTCAACGACAATGTGATGGTGACGTCGACGGCGATATGCGCCGAGACGCACGACGCGGCGGTGGAGCTCGCCGTCAACGGGGGGCTCAACTACCTCCAGTCGCTGGTGTTCCGGTACCACGACACCTTCCCGCGGCCCGAGGGGATCCCCGAGTGGCCCGAGCTGCTGCCCGACTACACCGCGGAGGTCATCGAGCTGCTGATCGCCGAGGAGCTGATGATCTGCGGCGATCCGGACGAGGTGCTCCGGCAGTGCAAGCGCTGGGAGCAGGCCGGCGCCGACCAGCTGAGCTTCGGGCTGCCGATCGGGATCCCGTACGAGGACACCATGAACACGATCCGGCTCATCGGCGAGCACGTCATCCCGAAGATCGACACCGACCCGGTGCACCGGACGACGCGATTCCGGCAAGCCGCCTGAAAGGGGGCCGCGGCCATGCTCGACCACCTGATCAAGGGCGCGACCGTCGTCGACGGCACGGGTGCGCCCGCGTACGTCGCCGATGTCGGGATACGGGACGGGCGGATCGCCGTCATCACACCGCCCGGCACCGTCGCCGAAGAGGCGCGGACGAGCGAGGACGCCACCGGACGCGCCCTCGCCCCCGGCTTCGTCGATCCGCACACCCACTACGACGCGCAGCTGTTCTGGGACCCGTACGCGACGCCCTCCCTCAACCACGGGGTGACGACCGTGGCCGGCGGCAACTGCGGTTTCACACTCGCCCCGTTGAACCCCGCCCGACCGGAGGACGCCGACTACACGCGGCGGATGATGGCCAAGGTGGAGGGCATGTCCCTGGTGGCGCTGGAGAAAGGCGCGCCCTGGTCGTGGCACTCGTTCGGGGACTACCTCGACGCGCTCGAAGGGCGGATCGCCGTCAACGCGGGCTTCATGGTCGGACACTGCGCGCTGCGCCGCTATGTGATGGGAGCCGACGCCGTGAGCGGCAGCCCGCCGAGCCGGCGGCAGATGGCGGAGATGCTCGCCCTCCTCCATGCCGCGATGGACGCCGGGGCCTGGGGCTTCTCCACCACCCAGTCGTCCACCCACTCCGACGGCGACGGACGGCCGGTCGCCTCCCGGTACGCCGGGCCCGACGAACTGCTCGCGCTCGGCCGGGCCGTCGCCGCACACGAGGGCACCCAGATCGAGGCGATCGTCACCGGATGCCTCGACCGGTTCGGCGATGACGAGATCGAACTGTTCGTGGCGCTGAGCGCGGCCGCCGGGCGGCCGCTGAACTGGAACGTCCTGACCATCGACGCGGCGGTCCCCGGGCGCGTACCGCGACAGCTGGAGGCGAGCGAACGGGCCCGCGAGGCGGGCGGCCGGGTCGTCGCCCTCACCATGCCGATCCTCACGCCGATGAACATGTCCCTGGGCACCTACTGCGCGCTGAACCTGATCCCCGGGTGGGGCGAGATCCTCGGACTGCCGGTGGACGAGCGGATCGCACGGCTCCGCGATCCGGCCGTCCAGGCCGGGATGCTGCGGCACGCGGACAGCGAGGAGGCCGGTGTCCTCCGGCGGCTCACCGACTTCGGCCGGTACGTCATCGGCGACACCTACTCCGCGGCGAACGAGGGGCTGACCGGGCGGGTCGTCCAGGACATCGCGGCCGAGCGCGGCCAGGACCCCTTCCGCTGCCTGGTCGAGATCTGCGCCCACGACCGGCTGCGGACCGTCCTGTGGCCCATGCCCACCGACAACGATCCGGCCTCCTGGGCCCTGCGCGCCGAGACCTGGCAGCACCAGGACGTGCTGCTCGGCGGCTCGGACGCGGGCGCGCACCTGGACCGGATGTGCGGCGCCCCGTACACCACCCGTTTCCTCGGTGACTGTCTGCGCGGCCGGCGACTGGTCGGTCTGGAGCAGGCGGTGAAGATGCTCACGGACGATCCGGCTCGCCTCTTCGGCCTGCGGGAACGCGGACGTATCCAGGAGGGCTGGCACGCCGACCTGGTCCTCTTCGACCCGGAGCGGATCGACGCCGGGCAGGCCACGCTGGTGCACGACCTGCCGGGGGACAGCCCGCGCCTGGATTCCCGGGCGATCGGCGTCCATGCCGTATGGGTCAACGGGGTCGAGGCGCTCCGCGACGATGCGGTCACCGGGGCCGTACCGGGCAGGGTGCTGCGATCGGGCCGCGACACCGCGACGGTGGCTACGAGGTGAGTGGCCGTGAGCATGAGGCGAGTGGCGGTGAGTACGGGGTGAGTGGCCGTGAGTGCGAGGTGGGTGGCGGTGAGTACGAGGTGAGGACGGAGTGATGGCACCGGCGGGGCGGTTGTTCATCGGCGGGGAGTGGGTCGAGCCCGCGGGCGGGCACCACGAGGTGATCGACCCGGCGACGGAGGCGGCCGTCGGGCTCGCCCCCGAGGCCTCCCGGGCGCAGGTGTACGAGGCGGCCGCCGCGGCCCGCCAGGCCTTCGGGGCCTGGTCGCGGACGGCGCCCGAGGAGCGCGCCGCGATCCTCGACCGGGCCGCGGACGTCATCCAGCGGGACTTCGCGGCGAACGCCGAGCTGGCGCAGGCCGAGAGCGGTGCGACGACCGGGACGGCCCGCGCGATGCAGGTCGCGGTGGCGGTGAGCCGCTTCCGGCGGTACGCGAAGGGCGCCCTGGAGCCCGTGGAGCAGGGGCTGCCGCCGCAGATCAACGAGGCCGGGCCGGTGGGTGGGCCCAGGAGCGGAACCGGAACCGGGGCCGGGGCCGGGCCGATGGGGAAGGCCGGGGTGGTGGGCGCGCTCGTCGTCCGCCAGCCGGTCGGCGTGGTCACCTGCATCACCTCGTACAACAACCCGTGGGCGAATCCCGCGGGGAAGGTCGCCCCGGCCCTGGCCATGGGCAACACCGTCGTGGTGAAACCGGCCCCGCAGGATCCGCTGTCGGTGTACCGGATGGCGGCGGCACTGGAGGAGGCGGGGGCGCCGGCCGGGGTGGTGAACGTGGTCAGCGGTGCGGCCACCGAGCTCGGTGCGGCAGCCGTCGACTCACCGGATGTGGACATGGTGAGCTTCACCGGCTCCACAGCCGTCGGGCAGCGCATCGGCGAGGTCTGCGGGCGCGCCATGAAGCGCCAGTTGATGGAGTTGGGCGGCAAGGGCGCGGCGCTGGTCTTCGACGACGCGGACCTCGACTCGGCGGTGGCCGGTATCGGCACCACGTTCTCCTTCTACAGCGGGCAGATCTGTACGGCACCGACCCGGGTGATCGCACAGCGGGGTGTGTACGACGCGCTGGTGGAGCGGCTCGCGCGGTACGCCCGCCGGCTGAAGGTCGGCGACCCGAGGGAGCGCGCCACGGTCGTCGGCCCGGTCATCTCGGCCGCCCACCGGGACCGCGTCGAGTCGTACATCGAACTGGGGCGGCGGGAGGGCGCCCGCGTCGTCACGGGCGGCGAACGGCCCGCCGACCTGAAGCGGGGCTGCTACGTCGCACCGACGCTGCTGGCCGACTGCGGCAACGACATGCGCGTCGTCCGGGAGGAGATCTTCGGCCCGGTCGTCGTGGTCGTCCCCTTCGAGGACGAGGACGAGGGCGTGGCGCTGGCCAACGACAGCGACTACGGCCTCATCGACTACGTCTGGTCCGGCGATGTGGCCCGTGCCTTCCGGGTGGCCCGGCGGCTGCGGGCCGGCGGGGTCGGGGTGAACACGGTCGGCCGCAACATGGAGGCGCCCTTCGGCGGCTTCAAGAAGAGCGGCGTAGGCCGGGACGTGGGCTCGTACGCACTCCACGCCTACAGCGAACTCCAGGCAATCGTGTGGCCGGGGTGAGGGGGTGGGGCCTGCGCCTGCCGCTCCTACACACGGGCGGGAGAGCAGCCGACTGCGGGCGGCAGCGTCCCGCTACGGCATCGGCCCCCGCCGGGACGTGGCGGGGGCCGATCAGGGGGTGTTGCGGGTCGGCTCAGGCGGGGAACTGCCCTTGCTTGACGGCTGATACAAACGATGACCGGCCGTCCGCTGAAAAGGCCAGCGCGGGGCCGTGCGAGTCCTTACTGTCGCGGACGGGGACGATGCCGGGAAAGTGATCGGCAACTTCGACGCAGCAGGACTGTCCATTGCTGTAGCTCGACTTGAACCACTCTGCCCTTTGAAGATCAATGCTTTGCATGGCTCCCTGCTACCTCAGAGATCAGACGCCGCGACGCCTGTGCATCGAGTGCTGTTTCCCAGATTCCCTGCAACGCCGCTTCGTACTGACGGCATCGGCCCCCGCCGGGCGACGGGGGCCGATCACCGTTCCCCTGTGGCTGACCAGGGGTACCGTTCTGGTGTCGATGCAGAACGGAGACCAGTATGCCCCCGCACACTGACGAGCACACGGGCGCACGCATCGCGCACGCGCGCAAAGTCCGCCGGTTGACGCAACGCGAGTTGGCTGATCTCTCGCACGTCTCATACAGCACGCTGACCAAGGTGGAGCAGGGCGTCCTGCCCGCGAGTCCCTCCGTGATCGGCGCATTGGCTCGCGCCCTGTCGGTGCCGGTCACGGACCTCACCGGACAGCCGTACCTCGAAGAACTGCGACAGGACCAACTGGACGGCCTTATCAACCCCATTCGTGAGGCACTGAACATCTACGACCTCGGCCCCGACCCGGACGTGACCCCACGCCCGGTAGAGGAGTTGGAGGCTCATGCGGAGAAGCTCTGTGCCTTGGTCCGTGCTACGAACATCAAGCAGGTGGCTGCTGACCTTCCCGGCCTGATCCACGAGGCTACGACGGCAGCGCACACCAACCTCGCCGACCGCCACTGGCGGTTGCTAGCGAGTACGTACCGCACTGCGTATGACGTGACTACGAAGCTCGGGTTCCCGGACTTGTGCACGGTGGCGTTGGACCGCCTGGACTGGGCAGCGCAACGCGCCTCGGACCCGGTACTCGGCGGAATGCGCCAGTACATGCGGGCGCTGGCCTACCTCCGGGCGGGCGACTATCGCACCGGTGAGCGGCTGGTCCGGTTGGGCATGGCCACCTTGGAGCAAGCCGATCCGGGGCGTGTGCTCGATGTCGTCACCGGGCAACTCCACCTCGGGGCCGCTGTGCTGGCGGGCCGCGAGAAGGACAAGGACACAGCAGAGGGCCACCTCGGCGAGGCTCAGCGCATCGCTGAGCGGACCGGACCAGCGGAGAAAGTCCACTGGATGTCGTTCGGTCCAACGAATGTCTGCGCACATCGGGTGAGTGTGCTGGCAGAACTGGACCTGTACGCCGAGGCTGTGGACTCCGCGCAAGAGATCACGATTCCGGACGGGTGGCCCCCATCCCGACTGGCACGCCACCACGTCGAGGTCGCGCGGGCACAGATGTGGACGGGCCGCATTGATGCGGCGTTCAAGAGCTTGTCGAAGGCGCGCAAGGTGGCGCCTCAGCAGACGCGGTACTGCCCTACGGTGCGCGAGACCTACGCCGGGCTGGAGTCAGCCAAACGCAGAATGCCGGACACCTTCAGTAACTATGGTTCGTGGCTGGGCATGTGACGCCTTCGTAAAGCCTTGGCCGGGGCTATCAGCGACGTCTGATAGTTCCGGCCTTCGCATGTCGGGACGATGCCGGGGGCAGAAGACCCCCGCGACCGTGGCTGCGGCCCGGGGGCATGGCCACCAACCCCTGGGAGGTTGACAGCATGCGCAAACATAGCGCGTGGATCTTCGAACTGCTGTTGCGGGTGCTACTGCCCGCGCGGGGCCGCCATCGATCGACCGGCGCGCTACCCGCCGCGCGCCGTGCGGCCGCCCCGATGCTCGCGCCTCCCCGCGTACCCGTCCGGCAGCCGGGGCTGCTGCGCGGTGAGGACGTGTACCTGATCCGCCCGTACGTCCTCACCCCTGAGGAGCGGCGCGAGCGGCGGGCGCAGCGTCAGCGGCGCCAGGTGCTGTGGCTGGCCGTGCACGGCGTCGACGCCGGGCCGCGCCGGATTCATGGGGTGGTGACGGCCTGACGCCGCGCAACTGCCGTCCCGCCCACCTGAAAGACCCCCTGCCGGTACCGGAGCCGGTACCGGTTGCCGGGTGCGACGTCTGCGGGGCGCTGGTCCGGCAGCGCGCCGAGGCGTACACCGCCGGGGACAAGTCCAAGGTGATCGACTGCAACATCGAGCTACGCCGCTACCTCCACCCGGTGGCAGGGTCATGAGCGCGGGCGCTTGGTGCCGGCTACGTGACCGGGCCGAGCAAGCGTGGAACCGGCACGTGAGGCACCGGCAGTTGTACCGGCATCTTGACCGGAGGCGGGCGGAGGTCAAGGCCCGTACCGCGTGGATGGATGAGCTGACCGAGGAGGAACTGGCGGAGATGCTGGATGGTCTCCAGCAGTGCATCGACGGCATCCGGGCGGCGGAGCGCGACGCCTCGGACCGTCCGGAGGGCACGCTATGAGGGCGCGGTACCGGTTCCTGGAATGGACGCTGTCGGCCGTGCCGGGCATGGTCGTGCGGCACCTCGGTAAGTGCCTGATCTGCGCGGAGCACTCGGTGGACACCGCCGACGCCTCCGACGCCCAGACGTGGTGCCTCCAGCACGCGGGCGCCACACGGCACAACGTCTACGAGCTGTCGGCGTTCCAGTACTTCGACGCCACCCTCACCGACCCGACGGCGGACCGCACCCCGCCGACGGCGTAAGTCCAGGGCGGGACCAGCGTGGCACGCCTTCCGGCCGCCCCCCGCCCCCACCCACCCCCCCCACGGTCACTCCCGTTCGTCGCCCGCCCGGTGCCCCAGGAAGACTGGATTGGTCATCGCCGCCATGGGGCCCGGCAGGCCGGGAGTGGTTGGGTGGCGGACCTCCGCGCGTATGTACGCGGCGTTGTCGGGCGTGGTCTGCCAGGTGACCGTGCTCTCCCCGGAGGGCGGGAGAGGGGAGGAGTGCAGGCGGCCCTGGTCGGTGTGGAAGGAGGCGGTGCAGCCGGGAACGCCGGAGACCGTGAGCCGGGCCATGACCTTCGTCGTGCCGGGCACCTCCAGGCGTTCGCCGATCCCGGCGTGCTCGCCGCGCTCACCGGTGACGGAGAAGGACAGGCCGACCTTCGAGGACTCCGCGATCCACACCCGGCCCGCGCGTATGCCGTCGTGCAGGGCGCGGCGGGAGAGATCGTCGGCGAGCACCACGGTCTGCGGCAGGCCGATGATGTCCGGGCCACGATGAGCGTCGCTGTGTCCGACGGCCGGCAGCCAGGCCGCGCGGCCGCGGCCGCGGCAGTTGCCAGGTTTGTGTTCCCGGCTGTCTTGGCAGTGCGCGGCCAGGGTGTTGTCCCACTCGGCGAGGGCGACTTCGTCGTCGGGGGTGTACGGGCCGTTCCACACCTCCACCGCATCCGCTTCGTGCAGCCCGAACTTCCAGTTGCAGCCTATGCAGGTGGCGTGGGGATGCGCCGGGATGACCAGTCCGCCGGCCCGTCGGATGGCCCGGGCGAACCTGCCGAAGGCGTGGTCCCGGGCCCGGTAGCGCCAGTCGATGAAGACGCCCGGGTCGGTGCCCATCGCCAGCACATGTCCATTGCGGGTGGTGACTTCCTCGCCCATGAGGATCAGCAGGTCGTCACCCCACAACCCCTCCCAGGCGCGGTGCGAGGAGGTGGTGTTGTGCTCGGAGGTGGTGATGAAGTCCAGCCCGGCGGCCCGGGCCAGCTCCGCGATCCGGGCCGGTGTGCGCTTGCCGTCGGAGTGCACCGAGTGGAGGTGGCTGTCGCCGCGGTACCAGGCGCGGCCGCGGCCTCGCGCCCGGTCGGGCGGGTACACGGCTGCCGGGGCCCGGCTCGGCGGGCCGTACCGCAGGGTGAGGGTGACCTCGTAGGAGAGCCCCTGCGGTGCGACCGTGTACGGGCCGAGGGCGATATGCCAGGTGCCGGCGTTGACGGGGCCCGGGAGGTAGCCGGGGGTGGCGTCGTCGGCCCGGAGGAAGAATTCCGTGCGCGCGCCGCCCGACCAGCCGCGGAAGCCCTGCCCGCCGAGCCCGGTGCCCCGTTCGTCGAAGATGCCGATGTCGCAGGCGTTGCCCGCCGTGCCGTCCGGGACGGCGGGTCTGTCGTAGTCGTAGGAGACGGCGATCTCGCTTACGCCGGGCGGCACTTCGACCGGTAGGTAGACGAAGTCCGGCGCGCCCGTGGGCAGATGCCCGGTCACCCGGCGGGTCTGCTCGGCTGGCTCGCCTCCGGACTGCCGCCCGCCCGCCGGCACCGCGTCGGCGAAGCTCACACCTTCGAGCGTAAGCGCGCCCGCCGTACCCGCAACTGCCGAGAATTTCAGCACCTCGCGTCGATTCATCTCCGCCCCGTGATGTCTCGTGCCGTCCGTCCGATGTCGCTGCGCAGTCGGTTCGTCGCGCCGCGTGAAGACAGTTGTACGCGGGCGGGGCGGCGAGGAAAAGGCCTGTGGACAAAGGTCTGTGGATAACTGCCGGGCGGCGGGGCGAACTGTTCCTCGCACCCGGTTCAGCCCCCGTCAGGGCCTGTCGCCGGAGCCCTAGGACCATGGGCGTACGGCGCTCCCGTTCATGGTCGGTACCGCAGACCGATCCCCCGCCCGGCCCCGCGTCGTAGCGTCGATGGTGAAGGATCGCGGTGAAGGACCGCAGGATCCAGGATCACGGAAGGGCCCGCGCATCGCGGATCCGGTGGCGGCTGAGGAATCCGGGCCGGCCACCGGCAGCGCTGATCACGGGCCCACGGAGACCAAGGAGATCCCATGCCCAGCCTCGACCACACGATCGTGCTCAGCTCCGACCGCTTCGCCTCTGCCCGCTTCCTCGCCGAGCTTCTCGACGCGCCCGAACCCAAGGCCTACGGCCCGTTCGCCGTCCTCAGGCTCGACAACGGGGTGACGCTCGACTTCGCGGATCTGGCCGCCGACGGCCGGGAGTTCGTCCCCACGCACTACGCGATTCTGGTGTCCGAGGACGAGTTCGACGCCATCTTCTCCCGGATCGAGGAGCGCGGTCTGCCGTACTGGGCGGGCCCCCGCCACCGTGAGCCGCAGCAGTACAACACCCGCGACGGCGGCCGCGGGGTGTACGTCGACGACCCGGACGGCCACAGCATGGAGTTCCTGACCCGGACATACTCCGACGAGCTGCTCGCGAGTCTCTGATCCCCGAGAGTCCCGGGCGGTCGTGATCAGTGGCACATCGGCCGCCCGCCTTCCGGCGGTGGCGCTGTCGGTGCGCGCTCGTATGCTCGAGTAATGACATCCAGTGCGCAGGGATCTGACCAGGCGTTCGACCGGGGGACCGACCGCAAGACCGCCCAGCTGTCCGGCCGGGACGCCGGCCGGCGGACCCGCGGGGAGGAGGCCGCCCAGGACCGCTCCACCGTCCAGGCCTCTCCCGCCTCCCCGGTGACCGCCGCCTCCCCGGTGAGCCCCGCCTCCCCGGGGAGCGCCGCTTCTCCGGTGGGCCCCGCCGCTCCGGCCCGGCCCACCGCGAACGCGATGCGCCGCGCGCTCAGGCGGGCCCGCGACGGCGTGGCGCTGGATGCCGGCGAAGCCGCGGTGTTGCTGCAGGCCCGCGGTGCGGACCTCGAGGACCTGTGCGCCTCCGCGGGGCGGGTACGGGACGCGGGCCTGGAGGCCGTCGGCCGCCCCGGCGTCATCACGTACTCGAAGGGCGTGTTCATCCCCCTGACGCGGCTGTGCCGGGACAAGTGCCACTACTGCACCTTCGCCACCGTCCCCGGCAAGCTGCGCCGGGCCGGTCACGGGATGTTCATGTCGCCCGACGAGGTGCTGGACATCGCCCGGCGGGGCGCCGAAATGGGCTGCAAGGAAGCCCTGTTCACCCTGGGGGACAAGCCCGAGGAGCGCTGGCCCGAGGCCCGTGAATGGCTGGCGGCGCACGGCTACGACGACACCATCTCGTACGTCCGGGCCATGGCCATCCGCGTCCTGGAGGAGACGGGGCTGCTGCCGCACCTCAACCCCGGGGTGATGTCCTGGACGGACGTCCAGCGCCTCAAGCCGGTGTCCGCGTCTCTGGGGATGATGCTCGAGACGACCGCCGAGCGCCTGTGGAGCGAGCCCGGCGGCCCGCATCACGGCTCGCCCGACAAGGAGCCGGCCGTGCGGCTGCGCGTCCTGGAGGATGTCGGGCGCTCCAACGTCCCGTTCACCAGCGGGCTGCTGATCGGTATCGGGGAGACGTACGAGGAGCGTGCGGAGTCACTGTTCGCGCTGCGCCGGATACAGCGGTCCTACCACGGCATCCAAGAGCTGATCATGCAGAACTTCCGGGCCAAGCCGGACACCGCGATGCGCGGTATGCCGGACGCCGAACTGGAAGAGCTGGCCGCGACGATCGCGGTGGCCCGGCACATCATGGGCCCGTCGACGCGCCTCCAGGCGCCGCCCAACCTGGTGGACGGCGAGTACGCGCTGCTCATCGCCGCGGGGATCGACGACTGGGGCGGGGTGTCGCCGCTGACCCTCGACCATGTCAACCCCGAGCGCCCCTGGCCGCAGATCGACGAGCTGACCGAGCGCTGCGCGGCCGCCGGTTTCGAGCTGCGCGAACGGCTGCCCGTCTACCCGGAGTTCATCCAGCGCGGCGAACCCTGGCTGGACCCCCGCATGCTGCCGCACGTACGCGCGCTCGCCGACCCGGAGACGGGGCTGGCCGTCGAGGACGCCCCCGTGGTGGGCCGCCCCTGGCAGGAGCCCGACGAGGCCTTCACGCTGAACTCCTCGGGCCGTACGGACCTGCACCACACCATCGACACCGAAGGCCGCAGCGGCGACCGCCGGGACGACTTCGACGAGGTGTACGGCGACTGGGAGGCGCTGCGCGAGGCCGCCGCGCCCGTGATGGCGGCCGGGCCGGTCCCCGCCGGCGGCGGGCGGGGAGAGCGGATGGACGCCGACGTACGGCAGGCCCTGTCGCAGGCCGCCGACGACCCGACCGAGCTCACCGACGCCCAGGCGCTGACGCTGCTGCACGCGGACGGGCCCGCCCTGGACGCCTTGTGCGCCATCGCCGACGCACTGCGCCGTGACACCGTGGGCGACGACATCACCTACATCGTCACCAGAAACATCAACTTCACCAACGTCTGCTACACCGGCTGCCGTTTCTGCGCCTTCGCCCAGCGCCGTACGGACGCCGACGCCTTCACCCTCTCCCTCTCCCAGGTCGCCGACCGTGCCCAACAGGCCTGGGACGTGGGCGCGGTGGAGGTCTGCATGCAGGGCGGCATCCACCCCGACCTGCCCGGCACGGCATACTTCGACATCGCGCGCGCGGTGAAGGAGCGCGTCCCCGGAATCCATGTACACGCCTTCTCGCCCATGGAGGTCGTCAACGGCGCCGCGCGCACCGGCCTGTCCATCCGCGAGTGGCTCACGGAGGCCAAGGCGGCCGGGCTGGACTCCATTCCCGGTACCGCCGCCGAGATCCTCGACGACGAGGTCCGCTGGATCCTCACCAAGGGCAAGCTCCCCACCGCCACCTGGGTCGAGGTCATCAAGACCGCTCACGAGCTGGGGATCCGCTCGTCCTCGACGATGATGTACGGCCATGTCGACCAGCCGCACCACTGGCTCGGCCACCTCCGGCTGCTGGCCGACATCCAGCGGGAAGCGCGGTCCAAGAATGTCGGCGGCTTCACCGAGTTCGTCACTCTGCCGTTCATCCACACCAACGCCCCCGTCTACCTCGCCGGTATCGCCCGCCCCGGCCCCACCATCCGCGACAACCGCGCGGTGACGGCCATGGCGCGGCTGTTGCTCCACCCGCACCTCACCAACATCCAGACCAGCTGGGTCAAACTGGGCACGGAGGGCGCGGCCGAGATGCTCCGCTCGGGGGCCAACGACCTGGGCGGCACACTGATGGAGGAGACCATCTCCAGGATGGCGGGGTCGAGTTACGGCTCGTACCGATCCATCCAGGACCTGGTCGCCATAGCCGACCGGGCGGGCCGCCCCGCCCGCCCCCGTACGACGACCTACGGTCCGGTCCCCGAAGAGCGCCAGGCCGCCGCCCGCGCGTCGGACGGGCACCTGCCGGAGCTGCTGCCGGTGGTGGAGTAACGGCACCTCCGTCCGGACCGGCGCGCCCTCGCGCCCTCGTCGCGGCTACTCGCCCTCGTACTCGGACTCGTGCTGGAGGATGCACTGCTGCCACTGCGACAGCGCCTCTTCGCGGTCACCCCCGCTGTCCTGCGCGGCGACGATCAGAGCATCGGCGGCCATGGCGGCGAGCCGTACCGCGATATGGCAGACGTCGCGCTGGGGGAGCGGCCGGAGGAGTTCCACCGCGCCGTCGCTGTCCCCGGAGAGCGCGGAGGCGACAACGGCCATGGTGGTGCGATCCCACTCGTACTCGGACATGGGGAGAGCATGCCCAGCGGGCGCCCTCGCCATTATCGAACGGGCGCCCGGCCGGGAGATTGGCTCAAGGCCGGGCGCCCCGGTACCACTCCGCCCAAAAGCCGCCTAACCAGTGACTGTTCACATTCCCACCCCGACTCGCCTCGCCAAAAATTGATCAATTCCGGTCGATTACAGTGCTGCGCGAGGGGCCCGAGGGGGCGAGGCCCAGGAACCGGGTGAGCTTCGGGAGGGCGTGGTGAGCACAACGGGCAGCGGCGCCATCTGGGGGCGCGCGGAACAACAGGACTTCCGCAGCCGGGTGCGCGGCTGTCTGCTCGGCGGTGCCATCGGCGACGCGCTCGGGGCCGGGATCGAGCACCACTCACTCGACGCGATCCGTTCGGCACACGGCCAGGAAGGTGTCACGGACCTGGTGACCGCCTACGGGCGGCGCGGTGCGGTGACCGACGACACCCAGATGAGCCTGTTCACCGTGGACGGACTGATCCGCGCCCAGGTCCGCCGCGACACCGGCGCCTGGCACCCGCCCAGCGACGTCCACCGCGCCTATCTGCGCTGGGCCGCCACCCAGCGCGACTGGGGCCCGGACGAGCGCAGGAAGGAGGACGGCTGGCTGGCCCGTCAGGAGTGGCTCTACTCCCGCCGCGCACCCGGGCGGGACTGCCTGACCGGCCTCGGCGACGAGGTGATGGGCACCCTCGACAAGCCCAAGAACCCCGGTTCGAAAGGCTCCGGCGCGGTGATGCGCTCCGCGCCGTTCGGGCTGCTGGTCGGCTGGGAACCGCAGCTGGTCTTCCAGCTCGCCGTCGAATGCGCGGCGCAGACGCACGGCCACCCCACCGGCTATCTGGCGGCGGGCGCCCTCGCGGTGATCAGCCATGCGCTGGCCCGCGGCGACGACCTCGACAGCGCCGTACAGACGGCACTGGCCCACCTGGCCACCCGCCCCGGCCACGAGGAGACCACCGACGCCCTCCAGCGCGCGCTGGGCGCCGTACGGCAGGGCATGCCGACGCCCGCCCGGGTGGAGTCGCTGGGCGGGGGCTGGGCGGCCGAGGAGGCCCTGGCGATCGGCGTGTACTGCGCCCTGGTCGCCGAGGACCTCCGGCACGGTCTGCTGCTCGCCGTCAACCACAGCGGTGACAGCGACTCCACCGGCTCCGTCTGCGGCAACCTGCTGGGCACCCTGCACGGCGAGACGGCGCTGCCGCCGGAGTGGCTGATCGAGCTGGAGGGCCGGGACACGATCCTGCAGCTGGCCGACGACTTCTCGATGGAGATGCCCCAGGGCGCGGCGCTGCACGGGCCTGCCGGGTCCTCGCCAGGGTGGCTTGCGCGGTATCCCCGGGCGTGATGCTGCGCTTGGCTTGCTTCCCACGTTGTTGGCTTTCCCGCCGTGGTGCCTGGCGGCGGGCTGTTTTCCGCTGCGCGGGGCTGTACGTCACGGGTGCGCCCCTCCGGACTGACGTCCTGCGGTGCGCCCCCTACCGTGGGTGGGTGGGAAACGACCGGTGGGGGTGACCGTAACCCTGTACGTGTCCGCAGTGGACCACTCGCGTACGCCCCCACTCACCGACTTTCCTCCCCCTCACGGGAGGGGCCGCTCCGCAGGACGGCAGTCCGGAGGAGCGGACCCGCACCCGACAAACCCACGCCCGCCGCAGGCGCCACGGCGAAACGGACGGTACGGCGCCGCAGACGACAACGTGGGAAGCAAGCCAAGCGCAGCGGAGAGCCCCCTCGGCCAGGACGGCGATCCAGTCGAGAGGGCTCGTATCTGCGGTTTTGCGGTGCTGACGTGTCAGGTCACGCCACGTCGAACGCGCCGTCGGCGAGGTTCGACACGAAGTGGTTCCAGGAGGGGTTGTCGAACGTGAGGCGCGCCCCTTCGGGGTCCTTGGAGTCGCGCACGGCGATGGCTGCGGTGGCGGGCACGGCGATTTCCACGCAGGCGCCGTTGCCACCGGAGTACGAGGACTTGGTCCAGGAGAATGCGGAATTGGGCTGCACGGCCATGTTCACTCCTGCTTACTCTGAGTTACCGCGGATTCGGTAGTGATGACGCTACGCGCCGACATCGCCAGCCGCCGAGGCCGTTCACCCGTCCGAATGGTGTGTTCCGTGATCTCCTTTCATGGAAGGCGGGGCGGGGTGTACGGTGCGATCCGGTTTTCCGGAATGCCATATTCCGCCCCGTTTTCCCTGGTCCTGGGCCTCACCTCACCGCATCCGCATGAGTCTTCGCCGCGTCCGCGATGAACTCCCGGCTGGCTTCCGCGCTCAGTGCCTGTGCCCGCAAATGCTCGTACATGATTGTGTATTTGTGGACATCGTTGGTTTTCTCCAGATAGAGGTCGCTGGTGACGCCCTCGATGTACACCACGCTGGAATCCGAGGCGTCGTCGAATTCCAGGATGGAGAACGTTCCCGACATTCCGGCGTGCGCACCGGCGTCATAGGGAAGTACTTGCACCGTCACATGCGGCAATTTGCTCATCTCGACGAGATGGTCGAGCTGCTCGCGCATGATCAGATGGCTCCCGACCACCCGCCGCAGCGCGCTCTCGTCCAGCACCACCCAAAGCCGCAGCGGCTTCTCGGGGTCGTTGACGCGCTCCTGGCGGCGCATCCGCACCTGGATCCGCTTCTCCAAGTGGTCCGTCGCCAGCTCGGGGACGGTGCCGGGGATGACCGCCTCGGCGTAGCCGGGCGTCTGGAGCAGGCCGGGTACCAGCAGCGACTCATAGATCCGGAGCGAGGCGGCCTCGGTCTCCAGGCCGATGTAGACGCTGTACGGGATGTCGCCGAAGGCGTGCCACCAGCCCTGCTGGCGTGAGTCCTTCGCCATCTGCATCAGCGATTCGACTATCCGGTGGTCATCGACCTCGTACACCGCGCACAGGTCGCGGACGTCGCGCTGGCTGATGCTGCGGCGGCCGTTCTCGAGTCTGCTGATCTTCGATTGGGAGACCAGCAGCTCCTCGGCCACCTGCTCCGCCGTCATGCCCTTGTCCTCGCGGAGCCTGCGCAGCTCCTGGCCCAAGCGGCGTCGCCTGACGGTGGGGTTGATATTGGACGCCACGGGTAGTGCACCTCCGGCTCCGTACTGCTTTCGTTTCCTCAGCAGCCTGCCACCCCGAGGTGACACCGCGCAGTGAAATGCGTACAGAAGGCGAGCGCCGTGCATATGTGCGCAGGTGTATATGGGTGAAGCGTGTGCGCGCGGAGCGGGTGTGCGCGGGGCGGCGGATCGGCCGTCGTCCAGAACGGACCGGTCCGCCGTGCGTACTGTGACGCGTACTGCGAGCGGTGCGCATGGTTCGGGTGGTTCGGATGGTGCGTATGGCCCGGTGTGGCGCCGCACGGGTGGTGCGGGCCCCTGCGGCGCCCTACGGCGTCAGCGGGCGCCCGCCCGGGCCATCCTGCTGTGGCCGTGCCGTGACTGGTCCGGCGCGCCGGCCGGATCCGCCGTGCCGCGGGACGCGGACGCCGGTTGCCGTACGGTCCGGCCGCCGCCGTTGGCGGCCTGTGATCGCCGGGGCTGGGCCGCGACGCCGTTCTGCACGTCCATGACGGCGTGTGCGACCAGCCCGCCCATCGGGTCGTGCCGGATCAGATCCCGGAGACGGGAGCGCGATGACCGCCCCTCGTTCCCTGGATAGAGGTGCTTGCCGAGCCCGACCGCGTGGGCCAGCGCGGCGAGTGCCGCGGTCCGCGGGTCCGGCGGTACGCCGGTGCGGATCGCGTTGTCCAGCCGGGCCCTGATTTCCCGGCTGATCGCCGTCTCCGTCGCTTGGTAGCGCGTCGTCGGCAGTACCCCGCACATCTGCCCCGCCACGGCATGCACCATGCCGCACCGTTCGAGGTGTGTGAGGTACGTCTGGCGCAGCCCCAGGCGGGGCCCGCCGATCCAGTGGACCGCGCGCACCGGACTGCCGCGTCGCCGCAGCAGTTCGAGCGCGGAGTCCAGAGTCGGATCTCCTGTCGGCCGTGCCATCACCACGGCGATACGATCCCCGTCTGGGGCTATCCGTCCTGCCAGAGCCAGCTCTACTAGCTGTGCCCCGGCCAGGCCGAGGTCGAGCGACTGCGGCTGCGCTGTGGTGCCCGTTGCCGGGTCCAAAGCGAGCAGCAGAAGCTCCTCCGGAATTGTTCTGCGGCTCCTGCCCATCCATGCCTCCCCGCGTGGATGAATGACAGGGTGACCCCTCTCACATTCATCTGTCGAGAGTGCGTGGGGGGTTCGGTAGGGAACCGGTAGGTATGTCGTTCTCGTCTTGTACATCGGCGACAGCTATCCGTGGGGTGCGGCAGGTTCCGGTTCGCGTGGTGGCGAGGCGGCCTCATGCGGACAACAGGACACTCGGGAACACTGGGTCAGACAGCAGTGCGACGTACGAAGGAGACATCGGTGGCGGGCGAGTCCCCCGACAAGTCGGACAAGAAGCAGTCGTCGGGGGAGACGGCGCGGAGCGAACGTGATCCGCGCCTGTCCGCCTTCCGAGGGGAGCCGGCCGGACCGGCGAAGGAGTCGGAGAAGGAACCGGCGAAGGAGTCGGCGGAGCCTGAGCGGGGCGAGGCTTCGGAGGCGTCTGCGGGTACCCCCGCAAAGGCGGGAGTGAAGGCGGAAGCGAAGGCGGCGGCCTCGGCGGAGCCGAAGGCCGAGGAGAAGGCTGAGGTGAAGGCCGCGCCGGAGGGCGAGGAGCGGGCCGAGGCCACCTCCGAAGCCGACGCGGACGCAGACGCGGACGCGGACACCGAAGCTGCGTCCGGGGCCGGGAGTGACGCCGGGTCCGAGGCCGTCGACAAGGCGACCGCGGTGTTCAAGACCGTCGGGCGGCAGAAGGGCCGGCCTGCCGAGGCGGCAGCCGAGACGGTCGCCGCGACGTCCGGTGAGACCTCTGGTGAGGCGTCCGATGCCAAGGGTGACGGTAAGGACGAGGCGGCCGAGGACGATGCGTCGGCGGTCGATGACGCGACCCGTGTGTTTGCCATCGCCAAGACCAAGGGGAAGGGCGCCTCGGCCGAGACCGTCGATCAGGCGACCACCACGTTCAAGATCGCCCCGCCGGCCAAGGGCAAGGACGAGGCCAAGGGCGAGGGCAAGGACGCTCCCGATTCCGGCGTGGCGAAGGGGCCGGGCGCCGCCAAGGACTCCGCCGCCGAGGACGCTCCCGAGCGCGACTCCGAGCGGACCAGCCAGTTCGTGGCGCTGAAGTCGGCGGACGACGGCAGCGCGGACAAGTCGCTGGGCAAGACGGCGCCCCGGACGCCGACCCGTACGACCGCCAAGGCCACCGACAAGACCGCGGGCCCGGCCTCCGGCCCCGGCAAGGCCGCGGAGAAGGCCACCGACAAGGCCACCGACAAGGTCACTGACAAGGTCACTGACACGGCCGGGCAGAAGCCCGCGGACCGATCCTCCGGCAAGGCCGGTAAGGAGGAGACCGGCAAGGAATCCGGCAAGGAGACCGGTAAGGCGGCGTCCGGCAAGGCGTCCGGTGGCGCCGCGGCCACCGGGATTCTGCCGCCCGCCACCGGTGCCGCTCCCGCCAAGCCGGCCGCCGCCGGAGCCGGCGCGGCCACCGGTGCCGCGAGCGCCGCCGGGCCCGCCGCGCTGCCCGAGTCGGAGCGGACCAAGCAGGAGCCGCTGCCGCCGCTCGACCTCCTGGCGAAGCTCACCAACACCCCGCCGCCGGCCGAGACGCCGATGCGCACCATCGTCCGCCGGGTCAAGATCTGGACCCCGCTGGTGGCGCTGCTGGGGATCATCTTCGTGGTCGTCCAGTCGGTGCGCCCGCTGCCCGACCCTGCCCTCGCCTTCGGCGCCGCCAAGTCCTCGTTCACCTTCGAGGGCGGCAAGCTGTCCATCCCGTGGCCCGAGAAGGGGCAGGCGGCAGTCAAGGTTGTGGGCTCCGGCGAGCTGGGGACGTTCGGCGAGCAGAAGCCGGTGCCCACCGCGAGCGTCGCCAAGATCATGACGGCCTACGTCATCCTCAAGGACCACCCGCTCAAGAAGGACGAGAAGGGCCCGGACATCGAGGTCGATGCCAAGGCGGTGGACGAGGGCGGATCCGAGAGCGAGTCGCGGATCGAGGGGCTCAAGGCGGGGCAGAAGTTCAGCGAGCAGGACATGCTCAAGATGTTGATGATCCCGTCCGGCAACAACATCGCCCGGCTTCTGGCCCGTTGGGACACCCAGTCCGACAACGAGGCGGCATTCGTCAAGAAGATGAACGTCGCCGCCAAGGACCTCGGCATGAAGAACACCACCTACACCGACCCCAGCGGTCTGGACGCCAAGACCGTGAGCACCGCCGTCGACCAGCTCAAGCTGGCCGAGGCCGTCATGAAGTTCGACGCCTTCCGGCCGATCGTCGCCATGCCCAACGCCGAGATCCCGGGCCTGCCGGAGCGGATCAACAACAACAACGACGACCTGCTGCTGGCAGGGCTGAGCATCAAGGGCATCAAGACCGGCTCCAGCTCGGCGGCCGGCGGCACGCTGTCCTGGGCGGCCTACAAGACAGTGGACGGCAAGGACCGGCTGATCCTTGGCACGATGATGGGCCAGCATTTCGCGGGCGTGGACCCCGACGCCCTCAACAGCCTCAAGATGGTCAAGAACAACAGCAAGAAGGTCATCGAAGTGGTGCGCAACGCGCTGACCTCGGCCACGGCGGTGAAGAAGGGCCAGGTCGTCGGTTACGTCGACGACGGCCTGGACGGGCTGACGCCGGTCGTCGCCACCAAGGACCTGAACGCGGTGGGAGTCCCGGGCCAGAAGCTGGAGATGAGCCTCGGCGACGGCGGCAAGACCGTCCCGCACGAGGCCAAGGCCGGCACCCAGGTCGGCGTGCTGACGGTCGGCACAGGCGCGAGCGCCCAGACGGTGCCGGTGGCCCTGCAGAAGGACCTCGTCGCGCCGACGTTCGGAGCGAAGCTGACCAGGCTGGGGTGAGCGGCACCACCATCGCCGCCCGTGGCGCCCGTGGCGTCCGGGCGGCGCAGAGCACCGCCGTATGGCTGATGCCCTCCGGGCTGATGCTGCTCCTGGGGGCGTGGGGGATCCGCCGGCGGGAAGCCATCTGGCGGGACGAGGCGGCCACGTACGACATGGCCCACCGCGGCCTGGCCGACCTGTGGGCCACGCTCCAGCACGTCGATGTCGTCCACGGCGCGTACTACGCGCTGATGCACGTCTGGTTCCGCCTCTACGACGCCACCCTCGACGGGGACTTCGGCGCGGCGATCGGCCTGCGGCTGCCGTCCGTGGCCGCGATGACCGCCGCCGCGGCGGGTGTGGCCCTGCTCGGCCGACGGCTGGCCGGCCGGCGGGCGGGACTGTTCGCCGGCCTGACCTTCGCGGTGATCCCGCTCATGCAGCAGTACGCGCAGGAAGGGCGCTCCTACGCGATCGTCTGCGCCCTGGTCGTCTGGGCCGGTTACCTGCTGGTGCGGGCCGCCGCCCGTCCCCGCCGGAGGCTGTGGCTGGGCTATACGGCGCTGATGCTGTTCGCCTGTCTGCTGCACGAGTTCGCGTGTCTGGCGCTGCCCGCGCACGGCGCCGCGGTGGTCTTCGCCCGGCTGCCCCGCCGCGTACGGCGTGCCTGGGCGCTGTGCGCGGCCGCCGTCCTCGCCGGACTGGCTCCGCTCGCGGTCTACAGCACCCGGCAGTCCGCGCAGATCAGCTGGCTGATGTGGCCGGACCCGGTTCAGCTGCTGACCTTCGCCGTGCTCGCGGCCCTCGGCCTCGCCTGCGCCCGCGTCCGGGCGCTCCCCCGTCGGGAGGTACCCCCGTCCGGCCCGATCAGCCTGCGTGACCTGGCCGTTCCCCTGCTCCTGCTCCCCACTCTGCTGCTGCTCCTGCTCTCCCACCTACAACCGGCCTACGTCGACCGCTATGTCCTGTACTACGTCGCCGGATTCGCGCTGCTCGCGGGTGCGGCCCTGGCCCGGCTGCTCCGCCCGGCCGGTGAGCAGGGCCAGACCCGCACCCGGCGGCTGCGCCGGGTGGCGGCCGTGGCGTTGGTCCTGGCGGCTCTGCTCCCCGTCGACGTTCATCTCCGCAGCCCGGACAGCCGGGTCGACGACGTCACCGCGGTCGCCCAGGCCGTACGGAAGGTCGCTGAGCCGGGAGACGGCCTGCTCTTCATGCCGTCCCGGCGCCGGATCTGGATGGCGACCCGGCCGCACGACTTCCGTGGACTGCGCGATCTTGCCCTGGCCGAGAGCCCGTCGACGTCCCGCACGCTCTACGGAACAGAGCTGTCCGGTGACGAGGTCCGGGGCCGGATGCTGGCCAGCCGCCGCATCGTGGTCGCCGGGGACCCGGCCGGGCAGCCGGCCGACAACAGTGACGAGGAGATCGCCAAGCGGGCCACGCTGCGTTCGGCGTTCGTAGTGTGTGGCACCACGGAGGTGCGGGGGGCCCGGGTAACGCTCTACGCACGGGCAGGAGGCGGCACGGAAGGTGGCGATGCGGGAGACTGCTGAGACGGGGCGCCGTCGGCCTGTGCCGGTATGGCGGTATGGCGGTGTGGCCGAGAATCTCCGGTCGAGAGGGGAATTCTGGCCGACAGAGGTTTCCTTGTGAAAAACCGGCGAGGGGGCCGTCAGTTTACTGACGGCCCCCTCGCGGCGTCCCTCGCGACCGGTCAAGGCTCACACGTCGACGTTCGCGGGAAGGGAATTCAGCCGCAGTACGGGAGATTGTTCCAGCCTGACAGGTTGCCGATGTAGGACCAGCCGCTTACCCCAGTGGTGTTGTCCTTGAGCTTCACCATCCAGGCGTCTCCTGCCAGGCCCTGGCAGTACCCGGTGACCGAGTGGCTCTTGTATCCGAGCCCCGCGACAGAGGAGTTGATGTCGAGCTTCGCCCGTATGCGGGTGCCATCGGTGGTGAACGAGATTTTTGTGGCCTTGGAGGCAGCGCTCGCCGCCGGCGCGGAAAAGAGAAGCGTGGTGGCGGTCATGGCGCCAGCAGCGGCGAAAATCCACTTGGACTTCATGTGAAGCCTTTCCCGGTGTTCTTGTTGATCTTGGTCGACTGTATACCGGGCAGGGGATTCAAACAACCATAAAGCAGCGGGTATTGACATCGGCGTTTATGGGTGATTTGTGCACTTGGGTATGGCATTTCTGGTCCCGGTGGGCGCCCGGAGTGCGGGCCGGGGCCACCCGGTGAGGTGCGGGGTCGGCCGCGTGTGCTCGGGGGGCTGTGGGTGAGGGCTGTACGCCGGAGTGGTCATGACTCCCTTGTTCGCCGCGAGTCTCGGCTGGCTACCGCAGGGAGACATGCCTACGGTGCCCGTATGAGCACCTCCCCGGAGTACGCCACCTTCCATTTCCATGCGCTGCACCACGCCGACCGGCCCCTGCTGCTGCCCAACGCCTGGGATGTCGCCTCGGCCGCCGCTCTGGCCGGAGCCGGGTACGCGGCGGTCGGTACGACGAGTCTGGGCGTCGCCTCGGCCCATGGCTGGCCGGACGGCCGCGGCCTCACCGAAGTCCGCGAGGCGACCCTGGCCCTGGCGCGGCGGCTCAACGGCCGGCTGCCGTGCCCGTACACCGTCGACATCGAGAGCGGATACGCCGGAGACGCGGCCCAAGTCGCCGCAATCGCAGGCGAGTTGGCGGAGTGCGGGGCGGCCGGCCTCAACCTGGAGGACGGGCTGCCCGGTGGTGCGGGGCTGCAGGACCCGGTCCGTCAGGCCGAGTTGATCAGCGCGGCGAAGGAGCGCGCACCGGGGCTCTTCCTGAACGCCCGGGTCGACACCCACTGGCGGGTGGACGCCCCGCCGCCGCTCTCGGCGACGCTCTCGCGCGCCGAGAGCTATCTGGCCGCGGGCGCGGACGGCATCTTCGTCCCGGGAGTCGTCGCCGACGCGGACGTGTCGGTACTGGTCGCCGAGATCCCGGCGCCGCTGAACATCCTCTTCGCCCCGGGGCGACACACCGTCAGCCGGCTCGCGGAGCTCGGCGTTCGCCGTATCAGCACCGGCTCACTGCTCTTCCGTACCGCCCTGCAGGCGATGCTCGGGGCGGCGGAGGCCATCGGCTCGGAGCGGGAACTGCCGGATGTCACGGGGACGGGTGGCGAGGTGCTGGGGTACGAGGACGTGCAGCGGCTGGCGGGGGAGGAATAGGGAGGAGCAGGGGAGAGTGGGGGCGAAGCAGGGAAGCAGGGGGCTCGGCGGCGGGCCGCTCAGGCCTGATGGCCGCTGCTGTGGCCGCTCTGCCGCCGGCGCTGCACGGCGACGACCGCACCGGCCACGCCCAGCGCGCCCGCGCCACCGATCAGTCCGGCCTTGGGCAGCTGGCCGGCCTTCTCGGCCAGTCCGGCCAGCCCGTTGTCGGGCAGCATGATCGACGTCCGGCTCTCCGTGTGCGCGGCGGTGTCGGCGGCGGAGGCGGCACCTGCGGGAAGCAGCAGGACGGCCAGCGCACCGGTCGCGACGGTGGCGGTACGGATCATGTGGCGGCGCTGGGCCCGCATGGGTGCTCCTCGTCGGGGGCGGCGCTCGCCGCCATAGGGGTGAGTTACGGCACACCACGGTACGGAGCGTCCTTAACGGCCACCCATATGTTGTGTAACAGTCAGCAAGATCTCTGCGATCGGCCCTGTGACGAAGCCTCCTGACGATGAAGCTCCGGGCCGAATGACCGTACGGGTGTGCGGATATGCGGGTGTGTGGGTGTGCGGAGGTGCGGAGGTGTGGCCGTACGGGCGTGGGCGCGACGACGACGGAGGCGGTGGCGACGAGATGCGACGGTCCCCGTGCCTCCTGGTTCTCCTGCCCCTCCTGTCCCTCCCGCTGCTCCCGCTCCTCGCCGCCTGTGCCGGTCCGGAGGGGCTGGAGAGCGACGGGCGCGCCAGGGACGTCAAGGCGCCGCTCGCGCTGTGGCCGGGCTCGTCGCCCGCCCCGCTCGCCCGGGAGGACAGCCCGACCGCCCGCAAGCCGGTACGGGGCGTGCCGCGCGTCCCCAGCGGCAGCATGGCGGACGCGGACCCGCTCGCCGTCGTCGCCGCGGACCTCACCGCGGAGGGGCGGCGGCCGCCCGCCCCCAAGGCGGTACGCCGCCCCGTACTGCACGACCTGACGGGTGACGGCAAGCCGGATCTGATCACCGCCGTCGACCTCGACCCCCGCAACAGCGAGCTGCGCGTCTACAGCGTCCAGCACGCCGTGGTGACCCGGGTGCTGGTGCTGCGCGCGGTGCTGGCCGGGGTCGAGCTGGCGGCCGGGCACCTCTCCGTCCGGGAGCCCACCAAGGACCCGCGCTATGTCGCCGTCACCGACTACGTCTGGGACGGCGACTCGATGGCCCTGTGGGACCTCACGCTCGACGATCCCCGCAAGCACCTGACTCGGCAGGTGCGCGGGACCCGGCCGGCCGGTGGCGGTCCGTCCGGCGGCGGTCCGGCCGGCGGCGGTCCGGCCGGCGGCGGCCCATGAGGTTCCCGGCGGTCTCCGTCCGCTGGAAGATCGCGCTGACCGTGATGGCGGTGAGCTGCGCGGTCGCCGCCGTGTTCGGCGTCCTCGTGCACAACGAGGTGGCCCGGCACATCGTCGCCGACATCCGCAAGGAGACCCGCGAGAACCTCGATACCGCGCTGGACGCCTTCGAGTACGGCACCTCGCGCGAGGGCGTCAACCCCCTGCTCGATCCGGCCGAACTGCCCGCCGGACTGGGCCGGTTGGTGCGCTCCGGGCAGCGCGGCACGATGGTCGGTACGTACCGGGACCGGCCCGTCATGTGGGCGGCGGCGCCCGCCGGCGGCCGGGTGCTGGCCGTCTGGCACTCGTACGCCAATACCCGGCACTCCCTGGAGGAGCTCGACACCGTCATCCTGGGCTCGGCCGTGCTCGCCGCCACGGCCGTCACCCTCGCCGGGCTGCTCCTGGCCCACCGCATGAGCCGCCGGCTGGCCACCACGGCGGCGGTGGCGCGCCGGATCACGGCCGGGGATCTGGACGCCCGGGTCGGCGACGGGGAGGACCTGCGGCGACCGGGCCGCGGTCCGGCGGGGCAGGACGAGGTGGCGGCGGTGGCCGCGGCCCTGGACTCCGTGGCCGGCTCCCTGCAGAGCCGCTTGCAGGCCGAGCAGCGCTTCACCGCCGACGTCGCCCATGAGCTCCGTACGCCGCTCACCGGCACCCTCGCCGCGGCCGAGCTGCTCCCGGAGGGACGGCCCAAGGAGATGATCATCGACCGGCTGCGGGCGCTGCACCGCCTCACCGAGGACCTGCTGGAGATCTCCCGGCTGGACTCCGGCACCGAGCGCGCCGACTTCGGCGCGTACGAACTGGGGGCGCTGATCGAGCGCGCGGTGCGCGCCACCGGCCTCGACACCGAGGTACGGATCGTCTCCGAGACCGTCGTCGAAACGGACCGGCGGCGCCTCGACCGCATCGTCGGCAACCTCGTCCTCAACGCCCACCGGCACGGCCGGCCGCCGGTCGTCGTCACCGTCGACGCCCCGCCCGGCGGTCTCCCCACCGTCGAGGTACGTGACCACGGCCCCGGCTACCCCGACGATCTGCTGCACCACGGCCCACGGCGCTTCCGCACCGACGCACCCGGCCGCGGCAAGGGGCACGGCCTGGGCCTGACCATCGCCGTCGGCCAGGCCGCCGTCCTCGGTATCGACCTGTGCTTCTCCAACGCCCCGGACGGCGGCGCCCGCGCCACCCTGTACCTGGCGCACGGCTCCTCCGCCGCCCCGCCGTGACCCGAGGGCACTCACCCCCGGCTCACCGCAGGCGCTCGGGACTCACCACTCGGCACTCACCAGTCGATGGCGTCCAGGTCGTCCGGAGCCAGGTCGTCCGGCGGCTCCGGCAGCGCTTCGTCCTCACCCGCCGAGGCACCGGCTCCGCTTCCGTCCCCCGCGCCTCCGCCCGCTGCTGCTCCTCCTCCGTCTCCGTCTCCTTCTCCGCCGCCGTGCTCCCTTCCCGCCAGTACGTCCAGGATCGGCTGCCCGTACTTCACCAGCTTGTTCTCGCCGACCCCGTTGACCGTGCCCAGCTCGGCCGTCGTCGTCGGCCGGAGCATGGCGATCTCCCGCAGCGTCGCATCGTGGAAGATCACATACGCGGGCACGCCCTGCTCCTTGGCGGTACGGGCCCGCCAGCCGCGCAGCGCCTCGAAGACCGGCCGGGCCTCCTCGGGCAGGTCCACCGGCGCCCGCTTGCCCTTCGCCTTCGCCTGCGCCTTGGCCGCGCGCGCCGCCTTCTCCGGCTCCCGGCGCATCGGCACCTCGCG
This sequence comes from Streptomyces sp. NBRC 110611, assembly GCF_001590865.1. Taxonomy (GTDB): domain Bacteria; phylum Actinomycetota; class Actinomycetes; order Streptomycetales; family Streptomycetaceae; genus Streptomyces. The sequence goes on along the minus strand of NZ_BBUY01000005.1, from coordinate 6,631 downwards.
CGCACCGCGCAGCACCTCGCCGCTGGTCTCGGTGAGCACCAGCGTGCCGTACTCACCCTCGACGGCGAGCAGGCCCTGCGCCAGCAACTGCCTTACCACGCCCCGCCATTCGGCCTCCCGAAGGTCGGCGCCCACCCCGAAGACGCTCAGCGCGTCGTGATCGAACTGGATGACCTTCGCGGTCTTCTTCCCCAGGAGGATGTCGATGATCTGCCCGGCCCCGAACTTCTGCCCCCGCTCGCGCTGGAGCCGTACGACCGTCGACAGCAGCTTCTGCGCGGCGACCGTGCCGTCCCAGGTCTGCGGCGGGGTCAGGCACGTATCGCAGTTGCCGCACGCACTGCTCTCCTGGCCGAAGTAGGCCAGCAGCCGGACCCGCCGGCACTGCACCGTCTCGCACAGCGCCAGCATCGCGTCGAGATGGGCCGACAGCCGCCGCCGGTGCGCCTCGTCCCCCTCCGACCCGTCGATCAGCTTCCGCTGCTGCACCACGTCCTGGAGCCCGTACGCCAGCCAGGCCGTCGACGGCAGGCCGTCCCGTCCCGCGCGTCCGGTCTCCTGGTAGTAGCCCTCCACGGACTTCGGCAGATCCAGATGCGCCACGAACCGCACATCCGGCTTGTCGATCCCCATCCCGAACGCGATCGTGGCGACCACGACCAGCCCGTCCTCCCGCAGGAAGCGCGCCTGGTTCCGCGCACGGGTGCCGGCGTCGAGCCCCGCGTGGTACGGCACCGCGGGGATCCCGTTGTCCACGAGGAACTGCGCGGTCTTCTCCACCGACGCCCGCGACAGGCAGTAGACGATCCCCGCCTCCCCGGCGTGCTCCCCGCGCAGCAGCTCCAGCAGCTGCTTCTTCGGCTCGCTCTTCGCCGCGATCCGGTACTGGATGTTCGGCCGGTCGAAGCTGGCCACGAAGTGCCGGGCGTCCGCCATCCGCAGCCGGTTGGTGATCTCGGTATGGGTGGCCTCGGTCGCGGTGGCGGTCAGCGCGATGCGCGGCACCTCGGGCCAGCGCTCGTGCAGCATCGACAGCGCCAGGTAGTCGGGCCGGAAGTCGTGCCCCCACTGTGCGACACAGTGTGCCTCGTCGATCGCGAAGAGCGAGACCTTGCCGCGGTCCAGCAGGCTCAGCGTCTGCTCGACCCGCAGCCGCTCCGGTGCCAGATACAGCAGATCCAGCTCCCCGGCCAGGAACTCGGCCTCGACCAGCCGCCGCTCCTCCAGATCCTGTGTCGAATTCAGGAAGCCGGCCCGCACACCCAGCGCGCGCAACGCGTCGACCTGGTCCTGCATCAATGCGATCAGCGGCGAGATCACCACGCCGACACCGCTCCTGGCCAGCGCGGGAATCTGGTAGCAGAGCGACTTGCCGCCACCGGTCGGCATCAGGACGACCGCGTCCCCGCCCCCTATGACGTGCTCGATGATCTCCTGCTGACTGCCGCGGAACGCGTCGTACCCGAAGACCCGGCGCAGCACCTGCACCGCCTCGCTCGTCCCCGGAGCGTCTTCCACATCCATGTCCACGACCACTTCCACGTCCGCCAGAGCCATTCCAGAAGCCTACGAGCTCCACGCCCTCCCCTGTGGCCCCTGTGGATAACTCCGCCGCGGAGACCGGCTGTCCAAGGGGCGGGGTGGTAGTGGGGAGGTCACGGCCGTGGGCGTGAGTGGGAACGTCGCGCCACAGAGAGGACATCGCAGACATTTCGGCGCGTCGCTGACTGATTGTGAGATATGTCGTATTAGCCTTCAGTAACCACATGAAGTCGATCGACTACCGATCGCAATCGTTCAACCTCCGGAGATGGGAAAATGAGCAAGCTTCGTACGGCTGCCGTTGTGGTCACCGCTCTCGGCAGTGTCACCTTCCTTGGCGCCGGCACCGCCTATGCCGACGGCCACGGCTCGTCCATCAAGTCCGGCAGCTCATGCCGGTCGCACGACCTGAACGTCGACGTCCTCGGTGAAGTCGGCATCCTCAACGGCCTGTTGGGCAACGCGCTCAACGGCGAGGGTGCTCCGGGTGCGCAGCACACCGGGATCGGCTCGAGCATGGGCTGCAACAACAGCGTCGGCATGGGTAAGTAACGGAACCAACGCAACACCGAGACAACGGAAACAACGCAACAACGCAACAACGGAAACCCGGAAAAGGGGAGTGGGTCCGGTGCCCGGGGCGGCGCTCCGGCACCGGACCCACTCCGCAGAAATCGAAGGTGCCGCCCGGTGCAGCTCGATCCGCCCGGGCGGCGTCGCGCTACCGCCGGCCCGCCAGTCGCCCGGCCAGCAGCCCGGCCAGCGTCCGGGCGGACTCGCCGACGATCACGGAGTGGTGGTCCACACCGTCGAACCAGACCGGCCGTGACCCGCCCCGGCCCTCCGTACCGCCGCCCAGAGCCTCGTCGAGCGGAATCAGCCCGGCGAAGACATCGCGCCCCGTGCCGCGCGCCCGGACCATCGTCAGCCGGTCGCGGACCGCCCTGCCGTCGGCCCGATGGGCGGCCAGGATCGCGGAGTTGTTCGCGTAGACGGTATAGATCCGGTCCAGCTCCGCGCCGCCCATGGAGCGTGGCAACAACCCCGCCGCGAGCAGGGCCGCCTCGGTCTCGCACAGCCAGGACGTCCGGTCCGTCCCTGGCGCCCGCTCCGGCACCAGCGGGCCGACATCGGCGCCCCCCGTCAGGTCCGAGAAGAAGCCGGCCGCCCGCTCACGCTCCCCGGCCGGCGCACCGGCGAGAGCTCCGGTGAAGGCGTCGACCGTGGTCACCGAGGCCGCCGGGCGGCCCGCCGCCGCCAGCAGCTCGGCCAGCTGCACGGCCACCGTCCCTCCCATGGACCAGCCCGCCAGGTGGATCCGGCCGGCCGGCAGCTCGTCCAGCAGGCGGTCGCGATAGCCGGCCGCCATCTCCACGAGGCTCCCGGCGAGCGGTTCACCCGGCAGCAGGCCCAGCGCCCGCAGCCCGTACACGGGCGCTCCGGCGGACCGCGGGTCCGCGCCGAGGGCGTGCAGCAGCTCCTGGTAGCAGAGGACCTCGCCGCCCACCGGGTGCACCAGCACCAGCAGGTCGCCGTCGCCCGCGCCGCCGCGCAGGGCGATCAGCTCGGAGCCGGTGCCCGCGGAACCACCGGCCGCGGCTGCCGCCGCCAGCTCCTTCGCCTGGGCGGCGATGGTCCGTGCGCGCATCAGCGTGCCCAGCGGCAGCGAGGTGCCGAAAGCCTCGCCGATGCGGTGGAACAGGCGTACCGCCACCAGGGAGTTGCCGCCGAGTGCGAAGAAGTCGTCGGTGACGCCGCGGGGGGCCGGGCCCAGCAGTTCGCGCCACAGCCCGAGCAGGGTGGCCTCGGCGGCGGTGCGCGGTGGGACACCGTCCGCCGGGGCCCGCGTCGCCCGCGAGCGGGGCGACTGCTCCAGCAGCGCGTGCCGGTCGACCTTGCCGTTGGCGCCGAGCGGGATCGCGTCGACCGCGACGACCCTGGCCGGGACCATATACGAGGGCAGCTCGGCCGCGAGCGCCGCGCGCAGCCGGTCCGGGTCGGGCCGCGCGCCGGGAGCCGGGCTCACGAACGCCACGAGATACGGCTGGGACCCGCTGCCCGCCACCACTGCCACGGCCCTGCCCACCTCCGGCCGGGCGGCCAACCGCGCCTCCAGCTCGCCCAGTTCGATCCGGTGCCCGCCGACCTTCACCTGGTCGTCCTGGCGCCCGAGGAACTCCAGGATGCCGCCGGGCCGGTAGCGGGCCCGGTCACCGGTCCGGTAGAGCCGCTCCCCGGTCGCGGGGTGCCGCACGAAGGCCGCCTTCTCCAGGCCCGGGGCATGGTGGTAGCCGGTGGCCACACCGGCCCCGCCGATGTACAGGTCTCCGGGTACCCAGGTGGGCACGTCGACGAGGTCCGCGTCGAGCACGTGCAGGGTCTGGTTGGCGAGCGGATATCCGTACGGCACGCTCGACCAGCCGGCCGGCTGCTCCTCGGTCCAGAAGCAGGTGGACCAGATGGCGGCCTCGGTGGCACCGCCCAGGGCGACGACCCTGGCGCCGGGGCAGACCTGGGCGATCCGCTCCAGCAGCGGCAACGGTACCCAGTCGCCGCTCAGCATGATCAGCCGCAGCGAGCCGAGGAGCTCCGCCGCACGGCCGCCGAGGTACTCGAGGGTGAGATCGAGCAGTGCGGGCACCGAGTTCCACACCGTGGCGCCGTGCCGTCGGCACAGTGCGCCCCACGCCTCGGGGTCCGGCGCGCCGCCGTCCTCGGGGATGATCACGGATCCGCCGGCGCCGAGAAGGCCGAAGATGTCGAAGACCGAGAGATCGAAGGCGAGTGACGAGACGGCGAGCACCCGGTCCTCCTGCGTGAGCCCGAAGCGCCGGGTCAGGTCGCGCAGGGTATTGACGGCGGACCGGTGGGAGAGCACCACGCCCTTCGGGGTGCCGGTGGACCCGGAGGTGTAGATGACGTACGCGGTGCGGTCCGGGTCGGCTGCCGCGTACGCCCCGGCACCCTCCGGCCCCTCGGCCGCTTCCGCTTCCGGTTCCGCGGTGTCCGCCGGTACCGGGAGCACCGCCACCCGAGTCCCGCAGCCGTCCGCATCCCCCACCAGCGCCACCGCCCCGCTCTGCTCGAGCACCGCTTCGACGCGCGCGGCGGGCCAGCTCGGCGCCATCGGCAGGTACGCGGCCCCGGCCCGCAGGACGCCCAGGACGGCGATGATCTGCTCCGGGGACTTCGGCAGCCGCACGGCCACCAGGTCGGTGCGCTCCGGGTCCCGGCCGACTCCGGCCCGGCGCAGTCGCGCGGCCAGCGTCCGGGAGCGCCGGTCGATCTCGCGCCGGTCCAGGCACCGGCTCCGGGTCAGCACGGCGGGGGCGGCGGGCCGTCGGGCGAAGGCCTCCAGCACGAACGAGTGGAGCGCGCCCTCGGGCAGCGATGATCCGGTCGCGTTGGCGCTGCGCCGGTCGGTGAGCTGGCGTTCCGGCAGCGGGCTGGGCTCGGTCCGGCTCCACTCCGCGAGGTCACCGGCGAGCGCCAGCAGCCGAGTCCGGTGGTGCTCGGCCAGGTCGTCGACGAGACCGTCGGGGTAAGCGGCGGCGGCGTGGTCGAAGTTGCAGACCAGCCCGCCCTCCTCCTCGTACACCTGGTGGTCGAGCTGCACGGTCGGCGTGCTCAGGGCGCTGTGCACGAGCTTCGCGCCGGGCAGCGGGAGCAGGTAGTCATGGGGTGAGCCGCTTGCCAGGCCGAGGGCCGAACTGAACACGACAGGCGCGGGGTTGCCGGTGTGCCCGGTGCGTCGGTTCACCGCTCTGCCGACTTCCACACCGGAGACCGCGGCCGCGGCGAAGTCGGTGTAGGCCACCGCCATGCGGGCCCGGCCGCGCTCCGCGAAGGAGCCCTCCCCGGCGTCGACGCCGACCAGTACGGTGTTCGAGGCGCATCCCCAGAACGGCTCGCCGCCCGGGCGCCCGTCCGGGCCGGTCTCCGGCGTCCGCTGGGAGGTGAGCACGGTGAGAGTGCCGCCGCGTCCACCGGACCAGCGCAGCAGGCAGTCGGTGTAGAGGCAGAACAGCGCGGCGCTCGGCGACATCCGCATCGCCGCGGCGTTCCGCTGAAACGCCTGCCAGGTCTCCGGATCCAGTCGATGAGCACGTCGCAGCAGCAGCGGCGACGTCGCCGCCGCGGTATCTCCGGCGGCGCGACGTGGCAGCTCGAACGCGGGCGGCAGGGTTTCCACTCGCGTATGCCAGTACCGCGCGGCGGCCTGGTATGCCTCGGTGTCCTTGGCGCGTCTCCGCTCATCGACAAATCCGTGGAAGGACTGCGCGGAGGATTTCGGCCGGTGGCCGGGGTCCGCGTAGCACCGGCCGAGCTCGGTGAAGAAACGCGGAGTGGTGGTCCCGTCGAATACGGTGAGCCGCAGTGCGATCTGCAGGTGCGAGGTGCCGTCGGGAAGCAGTACCAGACGGATCAGAAAGGGGCACCCCGCAGTGTGCGGAGGGATATCAAAGGGAAGCGCTGAACGTAATTCCTGGAGGATGTTCAGGGCGCTTTCCGCCGAGTGCCCCGTCAGGTCGCTGGTGGATACCAGTGGATTTTCTTCGGAGCCGGCCGGGGCGTAATCCTGCACGCCCTCGGGGCGCATGCGAAGGCGCAGCGCCGGGTGGGTTTCCCGGAGTCTCGCCAGGGCCTCGACGAGCCGCCGCTGATCAGGGGTGACACCGGGCCCGAATGCGTACTCCTGGCAGAGGAGGGCCGGCGCCGGATCATCCGCTCCGCCCAACTCGCCCACGACATACGCATGCTGCAGATCGGTCAGTGGAAAGGGTTCGACGCTCTCCGTCATGACGACTCCCCCGGTATCTCGATAGTGCAGAAGTGCAGAAGTATCGAACGAGAAAAATTGGCGTGGCGCGCCGGATGGCTTTTCAAACGGAAACACAGGGCAACCTGAATCGCAACCCCCGTCGAGAGGTGCCGGATCGGCACCTCGGGCGTTCCGGGTGGGGCGAGGACCGATCAAGGACAGTACAGGGAGGCCGGTACCTAGCCTCGCCGAGTGTGACAGGAATGTTCCGTACGCGGAGGGAAAGCGATGGGTAGGACACTCGCGGAGAAGGTCTGGGACGACCAT
>NZ_BBUY01000004.1:542434-577310 GCF_001590865.1 Streptomyces sp. NBRC 110611 | reverse complement strand
AGCACATCGTGTCGGCAGGACTTTCAAAGGAACCTCATCTCCCGGATGTTTCCGGTCGACGGGGTATCAACATATCTGGCGTTGACTTTTGGCACGCTGTTGAGTTCTCAAGGAACGGACGCTTCCTTTGGCTCCCTCTCGGGCTCCTCCGGGCGCTTCCCTTCGGCGTTTCACACTCTATCAGGTCTTTTCCGGCTTCCGAACCGATGCTTTTCCGCAGCAATGCAGAAGGCACCAATTCGCGAGTCGCGATCAGACGCAATGGAGTGCCGCCCACTATCGTCCGACCACAGTTCTCTGCGGCCTGGCGTCCGGGGCAGGTCTCAGACAGTACAGCTCGGCCGAGGGCGAGGCAAATCGATTCAGCGGGACTCGCGGAGCGTAACCAGCGCCGTCATGCGGAACCGTCAGTTCTTATGACTTACGCTTCTGAACGGTGCGCCGTCCAGAACAGGTAGTGACGGCGACCTGATGAATCTCCACCCCTGGGAGGCTTCCCATGACCACCGTGACGTCCCCGCTCGCTGGACGCGCCATCGGACTCGCGGCCGTGCCCGACCCGGTGTTCTCCGGAGCGATGGTGGGTCCCGGTACCGCCATCGACCCGGTTCGTGAGCCGTCCACCGCCGTCTCGCCCGTGGACGGTGTGCTCGTATCTCTGCACCCGCACGCGTTCGTCGTCGTCGACGCCGAAGGGCACGGTGTGCTCACGCACCTCGGTATCGACACCGTGCAGCTCAACGGCGAAGGCTTCGAGCTCCTGGTGAACAAGGGCGACACCGTCCGCCGCGGCCAGGAGATCGTGCGCTGGAACCCGGCCGCGGTCGAGGAGGCCGGTAAGTCGCCGGTCTGCCCGGTCGTCGCGCTGGAGGCCACCGCGGACTCGCTCGGCGAGGTGCGCGAGGACGGCGACCTCAAGGCGGGCGACCAGCTCTTCTCCTGGCAGTGAGCCGGGTGCCGTCCCGAACGGCAGGTACGACATCCACCGCGGCGGCCCGGCCGTCGCATCAACCGGAGACGGGTGCAATGGAGACAACGCTGCGAGGCGTCGGCGTGAGCCACGGTGTGGCCATCGGCGAAGTGCGGCACATGGGTACGGCGGTGCTGGAGCCGCCGGCCAAGCAGATTCCGGCGGACGAGGCGGAGCGCGAACAGGGGCGTGCCCGCCAGGCCGTGGAAGCTGTCGCCGCCGACCTGATAGCGCGTGGGAATCTTGCCGGCGGCGAGGCCCAGGCCGTGCTGGAGGCCCAGGCGCTGATGGCGCAGGACCCCGAGCTGATGGCGGACGTCGAGCGGCGGATCGCCGTGGGCAGCACCGCCGAGCGTGGTGTGTACGACGCGTTCGCGGCCTATCGGGCGCTGCTGGCGGGTGCCGGTGAGTACCTGGCCGGGCGGGTCGCGGACCTCGACGACGTGCGGAACCGTATCGTCGCGCGGCTGCTCGGTGTGCCGATGCCGGGTGTGCCGGACAGTGACGAGCCGTATGTACTGATCGCGCGGGATCTGGCGCCGGCTGACACCGCGCTGCTCGACCCGTCGCTGGTGCTCGGATTCGTGACCGAGGAGGGCGGGCCGACCAGCCACAGCGCGATTCTGGCGCGGGCGCTGGGAGTGCCGGCCGTGGTCGCGCTCCCGGGTGCCGGTGAGCTGGTCGAGGGCACGGTCGTCGCCGTGGACGGCAGCACCGGTGAGATCTTCGTGGAGCCGACCGCCGAGAAGCGCGCGGAGCTGCGGCGAGCGGCCGAGGAGCGGAAGGCGGCGCTGGCCGCGGCGTCCGGTCCGGGCGCCACCTCCGACGGGCACAAGGTGCCGCTGCTGGCGAATGTCGGCGGTCCCGGTGATGTGGCCGCGGCGGTCGAGGCCGGCGCCGAGGGTGTGGGTCTGTTCCGTACCGAGTTCCTGTTCCTGGACGACAGCAAGAAAGCGCCGTCCGAGGAGAAGCAGGTCGAGGCGTACCGCAAGGTTCTGGAGGCCTTCCCTGAGGGGAGGGTCGTGGTGCGGGTGCTCGACGCCGGCGCCGACAAGCCGCTGGACTTCCTGACTCCGGCCGACGAGCCGAACCCGGCACTGGGCGTGCGGGGTCTGCGGACGCTGCTCGACCACCCGGACGTGCTGCGTACGCAGTTGACGGCGCTGGCGAAGGCGGCCGAGGGGCTGCCCGTCTACCTCGAAGTCATGGCACCGATGGTGGCGGACCGGATCGACGCCAAGGCGTTCGCCGACGCGTGCCGGGACGCCGGACTGCAGGCGAAGTTCGGCGCGATGGTGGAGATTCCGTCGGCGGCCCTCCGGGCGCGGTCGATTCTGCAGGAGGTGGAGTTCCTTTCGCTGGGGACCAATGACCTGGCGCAGTACACCTTCGCGGCGGACCGTCAGGTGGGCGCCGTGTCCCGACTGCAGGACCCGTGGCAGCCGGCGCTGCTCGACCTCGTGGCGACTTCGGCCGAGTCCGCGAAGGCCGAGGGCAAGAGCTGTGGCGTCTGTGGTGAGGCGGCCTCCGATCCGCTGCTCGCGTGTGTCCTGACGGGCCTCGGTGTCACCAGCCTGTCGATGGGTGCGGCGTCGATCCCCTATGTGCGGGCGACGCTGGCCAAGCACACGCTGGCGCAGTGCGAGCGTGCCGCGGCCGCGGCGCGGGCCGCGGACACCGCGGACGATGCCCGGGCGGCCGCGCAGGCGGTGCTTTCCGGGGAGTGATCCCACGGGCGCCGTGCCCCGGGCACGTCGCCCCGGAGCAGCGCCGGCTCACGTCGCGGAGCTCTGACGGCCGTCCCGCCCTTCTGGCGGGGCGGCCGTTCGCTGTCTCCGTGAGCGAAGGTCGCGAAGGTCAGTGGTGGGTGTGGGGGTCGGGTGGTGGGGTGAGCGGGAGGCCGGGTGCGTGGTCGACGCCGTGTTCGGGCGGGATCGGTTCGCCGGTGTCGGTGTCGGTGCAGTAGGCCGTGAACACCTCGGCGGCGCTGAGCGGGCGGAGCCAGGAGTCGCGGAGCGACCAGCCGCGGACGGTGTCCCGGCCGCGGTCGGCGCGGTCTGCGGGGGCGGTGGGCTCCTCGTCGGCAGCGGCGGTGGAGTCGGTACGGCCGGGGGAATCAGTGCGGTCGACGGAGTGGGTGGGGTCGGTGGAATCGGTGGAGTCGGTTGTGAGGGCCAGGGTGCGGGAGACGATGCCGCCGGGGGCTCGTAGGGCGAAGCCGGTGGCGAGGACCGTGCAGAAGAGCAGGCTTTCGGATTCGTCGAGTCGGCGCGGAGCGCCCTCGTGGGTGGTGGCATGCACGGCCGCGAGGAGGGATGGGTGACCGGCCGCGATGGAGCAGACGAGGTGGTGGGCACCGTCACCGAGGGCGGCGAGGAGTTGCTGGAGCGCTTGGGTGGCGCGGGCGAAGGCGGCGTGGGCGAGGTCCGCCCCGCACTCCTCGCAGCTCCCGGCGCGGGCCAGCAGCCCCGAGGCGTGCCGCCAGGTCGCCTGGCGGTCGGACTCCTCGACGAGCAGCGGGATCAGCCGGCTGAGCGGCTCGTCCTCGTACGTCAGCGTCGCGCCGGTGCGGGCGACTTCGGCGGTGTAGCGGGCACGGCTCTCGGGGCGGTCCGGGTCCAGGGCGAGGTCGGCGCAGAACTGCTCGTAGGCGACCGGGTCGAAGAGACTGACGGTCGTCAGTACGCCCTGGCCGGCAAGGGTGTGCAGCAGGGTCTCCATCTGCTCTAGGTAGGTGCTGTGATCGTCGAACGGGAAGGTGCGGTAGCGGCGCATGGCGCTGAAGTCCCGCTCGTCGGCGAGGACCGCGGCGGCGCTGGGGATTTCGCGGCGCAGTGCGCGGCGGGCGGCGGAGCCCCTGGAGCGGGCGCTCGCTCCGCCGGTGCGGTGGGCGCGGGCGGCGCGAGCGGCGGGTCGGGATGTGGACGTCATGACTCCCCCTGGGTGTGCTCGGTGTGACGGTGTGGCGTGCGCGGATCGAACGCCACTTGTCACCGAGAGTAATGAGAGGGTCTGACAACGCCGGCTCCGCGCCGGTGCGGCGGCTATCGCGTGCGGTCGCGGGCCACCTGCTCGTAGAAGCGGAGCAGTTCCAGGTCGTCGACGGATCCGGGGTTGACCGCCTTGTCGAGGGGCGTGCCCTGGAGGAGGCGTTTGACCGGGACCTCGATGCGCTTGCCGGTGAGGGTGTGCGGTACGCCGGGGGCCTGGATGATGTCGTCCGGGACGTGACGTGGTGAGAGCTGTTCGCGGATGGTGTGCTTGATGCGCTCGCGGAGGCTCTCGTCGAGGGTGGCTCCGGGGACGAGGTGGACGAAGAGCGGCATCCAGTAGCCGCCGTCGGGGAGTTCCAGTCCGATGACGAGGGATTCGCGGATCTCGGGGAGCCGTTCGACGGCCTCGTAGATGTCGGCGGAGCCCATCCGGACTCCCTGGCGGTTGAGGGTGGAGTCGGAGCGGCCGTGGATGACGACGCTGCCGCGTGAGGTGACGGTGATCCAGTCGCCGTGCCGCCAGACGCCGGGGTACATGTCGAAGTAGCTGTCGTGGTAGCGGGTGCCGTCCGGGTCGTTCCAGAAGCGGGTGGGCATGGACGGCATGGGGTTGGTGACCACGAGTTCGCCGACCTCGTCGATGAGGGGCTTGCCCTGGGGGTCCCAGGCCTGCAGGTCGGTGCCGAGGCAGGGCGCCTGGAGTTCGCCGATATGGACGGGGAGGGTGGGGACGGCGCCGGCGAAGCAGCTGCAGACGTCGGTGCCACCGCTGACGGAGGCCGTCCACAGCTCGGCGCCGCTCTCCGCGAAGGAGTCGTGCAGCCAGCGGAAGCCGTCCGGCGGGAGCGGGGAGCCGGTGGTGGCGACGCAGGTGAGGGCGGAGAGGTCGAGGTCGCGGGCGGGGCGGATACCGGCCTTGCGGCAGGCCATGACGTAGGCGGCGGAGGTGCCGAAGAGCGTCGTGCGGGTGGCCGCGGCGACCCGCCACTGGGCGGCGATGTCGGGGTGGCCGGGGCTGCCGTCGTACAGGACGATCGTGGCACCCACCAGCAGGCCCGCGACGAGGAAGTTCCACATCATCCAGCCGGTGGAGGTGTACCAGAAGAACCGGTCGTCGGGGCCGAGGTCGCAGTGCAGGCCGGCCTGCTTGAGGTGTTCGAGCAGGATGCCGCCCTGGGACTGGACGATGGCCTTGGGCAGTCCGGTGGTGCCGGAGGAGTACAGGACCCACAGGGGGTGGTCGAAGGGGACCGGTTCGAAGACCGGTTCGGTGTCGTCGGTGGTCAGATCCGACCAGTTCAGGGCGCCTTCGGGGGCGGGGGTGCCGAGCAGCGGGATGTGCACGACCGCGCGCAGGGTGGGCAGTTCGGCGCGGAGTTCGGTGACGGTGTCGCGGCGGTCGTGTTCCTTGCCGCCGTAGCGGTAGCCGTCGACGGTGAACAGGACGACCGGTTCGGTCTGCTGGAAGCGGTCCAGGACACTCCGGGCGCCGAAGTCGGGGGCGCAGGACGTCCACACGGCGCCGACCGCGGCGGTGGCGAGCAGGGCGACCACGGCCTGCGGGGTGTTGGGGAGGTAGCCGCTGACCCGGTCGCCGGGGCGGACGCCGAGCCGGCGGAGCGCGGCGGCCAGCGAGCCGACCTGGGCGCGGAGTTCGGCCCAGGTGACGGGGGTCGGCCGGTGGTCCTCGTCGACGTACAGGAGCGCCGGGTGGCCGGCGCGGTCCGGGTCGGCGGCGGCGCGCAGGGCGTGCTCGGCGTAGTTCAGGGTGGCGCCGGGGAACCAACGGGCGCCGGGCATCGTTCGCTCGGCGAGGACGGTTTCGTAGGGGGTGGTGAAGCGGACGTCGAACCATGCGGCGGTGGCCTGCCAGAAGGCCGGGAGGTCGTCGACAGACCAGCGGTGCAGCGCGGCGTAGCTCGCGGCGGGGTCGCCGGGGGTGGGGGCGGGCGCGCCGTGGTGGGTGGCGGCCCAGTGGTGGAAGCGGGTGACCTGTGCGCCGGCGATACGGTCCGGGCCGGGCTGCCAGAGGGGTTCCGGCTGAGGGGCGGACTGCGGTGCGGTGGTCATGATGCGGCTCCCGGACGGTACGCGTCGTCTGCGTCGGCGCGCACGGCGGCGGGGGTCTCCCGTGGTGCTCGTGAGCGCGTGGCACGGCTTACCTGGACGATGTGACGCTGACGATGCCACGTGATCGACTTGTGCACCAGGGTGGGCGCCGCACAGACGTCTCACAGACGCCTCACCTTCGGGTGTGACCGGATGCGATCGCCGATGCCGTCGCCATGCGGTCCGGGTCGGTTCCCGGGTGCCCGGCGGGATTCGGTCACCGGACGGCGGGGCGCCGGGCCCGGAGTGGCCGGGCATGGCCTCGCGCAGGTGAACGGCGGTTGAACGCGGCCCGCACAGCGGGGTGTCGATGGCAGGGTGACCGGCATGGACGGGCGTGATCTGGTGCGGTCGGTACGGATGATCAGGGCGGTCGGACCGGCACAGGGGCTGCGGTCCGTGCGCGCGGCCTGGCGGGCGCGGCGGGCGGACGCCCGGGCGCTGCCGCGGCGGGTGACGGAGCGGGCGAGGGTGCCGGGGCCGGCCCGCGGCGCCGAGTCCCGGCCGGGCGGAGGGCTGATCCACTTCACGCGCTCGTCCCTGCGGGTCCGGGTGGCGTCCGGGGGCGCGGTGTTCTGCGGCTGGGACGGTGCCGGGCCGGAGCCCTCGTACGCGCTGGCGGGGGCGTGTCCGGAGGTCGATCCGCGGGCGGTGCTGGAGCCCGATACCGAGGGCGGCTGGCGGGTGGTGTCCGAGCGGGTACTGGTGGTGATCTCCCGGTACGGCGCGGTGGAGGTACGGACGCCCGGCGGGGCGGTGCTGCGGCGCGAACAGCCGCCGCGCTGGTGGGACCGTACGGAAGGCGGGGGCTGCACGGAAGACGGGGGCCGTACGGAAGATCCGGACGCCCCGCGTGCCGGCCGGCCGGAGGCCTCCGGCGCCTCGCGGTGGGTGCTCCGCTCGGAGGTCGCGGCGGACGCCCGGTTCTTCGGGCTGGGCGGCCGGGCGCACGGACCGCGGCTGCGGGACGGCGAGTACCGGCTGTGGAACACCGATCCGGGCGGCGCGTTCGAGCCGGGAGACGACCCGCTGTCGCTGACGATGCCGGTCCAGATGGTGGTGGCGGACGCCGGTACCCATCTGGTGTTCCACGACAATTCCTGGGACGGCCGGGTGCTGCTCCGGGAGGGCGTGGAAGGCGTGGGTTCGGGCCACGACCGTCCGGGCAGCTGCCAGCTGCGGATGGACGGCGGGCCGCTGCGCTACTGGGTGCTGGCCGGCACCCCGGCCCGGGTGCTGCAGGTGTGGACGGCGCTGACCGGGGCGCCCGCGCTGCCGCCGCGGTGGGCGCTGGGCCATCAGCACGCGCGGTGGGGGTTCGGCGGCCAGGACGAGGTGCGCCGGGTGGTGTCCGGCTACCAGGAGCGCGGACTCCCGCTGTCCGCCGTCCATATGGACATCGACCACTACGACCGCCACCGGGTGTTCACCGTCGACCGCGCGCGCTATCCGGATCTGCCGGGCCTGGCCCGGGAGTTGCGGGCCGAAGGGGTGCGGCTGGTGTCGATCGTGGACCCTGCGGTGAAGGCGGAGCCGGGGAACGCGGTGTACGAGGGCGGAAGGTCGGCCGGGGCCTTCGTACGGGACGCGCGGGGCCGGGAGGTGCGCGGGGTGGTCTGGGCCGGTGAGTCGGTGTACCCGGATTTCACCGACGCCGGGGTGCGCGAGTGGTGGGGTGAGCGGTACGCGGAGCGGCTGGCGCAGGGCTTCTCGGGGTTCTGGCACGACATGAACGAGCCGGTCTCGTTCGCCCCGTTCGGCGAGCCCACGCTGCCGCGCTCGGCCCGGCACGCGCTGGAGGGGACCGGCGGTGACCACCGGGAGGCGCACAACGTCTACGCCCTGGCGATGGCCCGGGCCGGCTTCGAGGGGCTGTGTGAACTGCGGCCGGAGGAGCGGCCGTTCCTCTTCTCCCGTTCGGGCTGGGCCGGGCTGCAGCGCTACGGGGGCACCTGGTCGGGGGACGTGGCGACCGGCTGGCCGGGGCTGCGGGCGTCGCTGTCCCTGGTGCTGGGGCTGGGGCTGTGCGGGGTGCCGTACAGCGGCCCCGATGTGGGCGGGTTCTCCGCCGAGCCGTGCCCGGAGCTGTATCTGCGCTGGTTCCAGCTGGGCGCGTACCTTCCGCTGTTCCGCACCCACTCGGCGTTCTGGGCGGGGCGGCGGGAGCCGTGGGAATTCGGGGCGGAGGTGCTGGGCCATGCCCGTACGGCGCTGCGCGAACGGCAGCGGCTGCTGCCGTACTTCGGGACGCTCGGCCAGCTGGCGCGGCTGACCGGGGCCCCGTACGTCCGGCCGGTGTGGTGGAACACTCCGCGGGACCGGGCGCTGCGCGACTGCGAGGACGCCTTTCTGCTGGGGGACGCGCTGCTGGTGGCGCCCGTGCTGGCGGCAGGTGTGACCCGGCGGCCGGTGCGGCTGCCGCGCGGGCGGTGGTACGACACCGCGACCGGACGGGCGTACTGCGGCCCCGGGCGGGTGTGGGTGGACGCGCCGCTGTCGCGGATTCCGGTGCTGGCGCGGGCCGGTGCGGTGCTGCCGGTGGCCGGTGCGGACGGGGCGACGGAGCTGGAGGTGTGGGCGCCGTCGGCCGGGCGCGGGGGCGGCGGTCTGGTGGTGCCGGACGCCGGCGACGGCTGGCAGCAGCCGGCCGTGGAGCGCTTCACCACCCGCCGGGAGGACGACCGGGTGGTCGTGGAGCGGCGGGACGGGCGGCCGGTGGGGTATCCGGTGCGGGTGCGGGGGCTGGAGGGTGAGGAGGGCCGGTGCCGGAACCCGTCGGAGTGACGGTCTTCCGCCGCCCGGCCGCGCCTGGTAGACGGGAGCCATGCCGAGACTCGCCGCCACGCTGCGCGGCCTGGCCGTCGCTGCCGCCGCCCTGATGACCGTCACCGCCGCGCCGCCACAGGCGTCGGGCGCCGTCCGTCCGGCGGCGCACCCGGCCACGATGCCCGGGGAGTTCGTCGCGCTGCGCGCGGTGGACCCGACGATCATCCAGGAGATGCGCTACGTCACGCCGCACAACTTCACGGGCGGGCCGGTCGACGGCTACCTCGGGCCGCGATGCCTGCTGACCCGGAACGCGGCCCGGGCCCTGCACCGCGCCCAGCGCTCCTTCCTCAAGCGCGGCTACTCGCTCAAGGTGTACGACTGCTACCGGCCGCAGCGCGCCGTGGACCACTTCGTCCGGTGGGCCGAGGACCTCGGCGACCAGCGGATGAAGGCCGAGTTCTATCCCCGGCAGGACAAGGCGAAGCTGTTCGAGGACGGCTATATCGCCGCCAAGTCCGGTCACAGCAGGGGCAGTACGGTCGATCTGACCCTGGTGCGGCTGCCGGCGGCGCCCACCCGCCCGTATGTGCCGGGCGAGCCGCTGACGCCCTGCTACGGGCCGGAGGGCGAGCGCTTCCCGGACAACTCCCTCGACATGGGGACGGGCTTCGACTGCTTCGACACGCTCGCGCACACCCTCGACCCGCGGATCCGCGGACGGCAGCTGCGGAACCGGCTGCTGCTGAAGAGCGGCCTGGAGCGGGCCGGATTCGTCAACCTGCCGGAAGAGTGGTGGCACTTCACCTTCACCCCGGAGACGTTCCCGGACACCTACTTCGACTTCCCGGTCCGGTGACCGGCGCATCCTGGTTCCGGGCGCCAGGTCCGGCACGCCGTCCGTCGAACGTCCTGTGTGCATCGCGCGGGAGCCGCCCGTACGCTCCGGAATGATGCGTGAACACCGCGTTAATCACGTCCTGTTCGGAGCGCGGCGGGGCAGGCTACTGCCGTGCCTGCCTGGACGGACCAGCTTCGATTCGCCTTCCAGCCCGTGGTGAACCTCTCGACCGGGTCGATCGCCGCGCTGGAGACACTCGCCCGCCCCGAGCCCGGCGAGGTCGACGTCCTCACGTCCGCCCGGCGCTGCCCCGACCTGGACGCCGAACTCGCGGCACTCGCCGTACGCGCCGCAGCACACCAGGAGACGCTGCTGCCACTGCACATCAACGTCTTCGCCACCACGGTCGCCGAGCTGCCGCGGCTGACGTCGCTGGGCAAGGCCGTCCACGACGTTGGCCGGCGTCCCTGGGAGATCACCCTGGATCTCGTCGGGCCGTTCACCCATGTCCCGCGCGCCGCGCTGCTGGAGTCGGTATCGGTGCTGCGCGACGAGGGGTACCGGATCTGCGCGGACGGGGTCGGGGACGGGGATCTGCCGCTGCGGCTGCTCGGTGAGCTGACGCCGGACCTCGTCAAGCTCGATGCCGCGCTGTGTGTGCGGCTGGACGCCGACCGGGGGCGGCAGGCCGCGGTGGCCGCGATGCGGCAGCTGTGTGAGCGGGTGGGCGGGCTGCTGGCCATCGAGGGGGTGGAAACCGAGCGGCAGTACGCGGCGGTGCGGGATGCCGGGGTACAGCTGGCACAGGGGCATCTGTTCGCGCCGCCGGCGCGGCGGCCGGCCACCGAGGTGTATCTGCCGCGCGCGGCACGGCCGGCGGCGAGCGGGCCGGCGTTGTCGTACCGCCCGCCGTCCGGGCCGCCGGTCACCCAGTTCCTGCAGCCTGCCGCGCTGCTGCCGATGTCCGCGTCGGCGGGCGCGGTGCGCAGCCACCTCATCGGCTTCCCCGGGGTGTCGGGGGTACTGCTGGTGGACACCGACGGGGTGCCCGTCCGGGCGATCGGCCGGGACCGGTTCCTGCTGTCGCTCTCCGGGCGGTACGGGCATGCGCTCTACGCCGACCGGCCGGCGCTGCGGCTGGCGGACCGGCCGCGGACGGTGGGCGCGGACGCCACCGCCTGGCAGGTGCTCGATGTGATCGCCGAGGGCGGCCGGGACCGGACCGGGGACGAGGTGGCGGTGGTGGACGAACGCGGCCGCTGTATCGGTGTGGTGCACCTCGCCGACATCCTGCGGGCGCTGGCCGAGAGCCGGGTGGAGGAGGCGGCGCGGCTCAACCCGCTGACCCGGCTGCCCGGTTCGGACGAGGTCAACGGCGAGGTCGACCGGCGGATCGCCGAAGGGCGGGCGTTCGCGCTGAGCTGGCTGGACGTGGACGGGTTCAAGCAGGTCAACGACGGCGCCGGGTTCGCGGCCGGCGATGAACTGATCCGCGCGGTGGGGCGGACGCTCGCCGAGGTGGCGGCGGGGGTACCGGCGTCCCGGGTGGGGCATATCGGCGGCGACGACTTCCTGGTGCTGACGGAGCCGGACGGCCTGGAGCCGTTCGCCGCGGCGCTGTTGGACGTGGTGTGGCCGGTGGGCGGGCGGCCGGTGACGCTGTCGCTGGCGACGGTGGTGTGCCCGCCCGGCGGCGTCCGCGGGCACCGTGCGGCCGCGGCGGCGCTCGCCCCGCTGAAGCAGGAGGCCAAGGCGCTGCCGGGGGCGAGCTGGGTGGTGGGCCGGCCCGGCGGGGCGCGGACCGAGATCCGCCGGGGTGCGACGGCTCCGACGACTCCGACGACTCCGGGGGGACCGCCCGCCGGGCCGCTCACCGGGCCGTCCGCCGGGCCGCCACGGGTCGGGCCGGGAGCGAGAGCTCAACCACTCCCCCATGAGGCGTCCTTGACGCCCGATCACCTCGGGTGAACACTTCCGGGTGCCGGTCGGCACCGCGCACCCGGACACTGCGCACCCTGACACCGCGCGTCCGGACCCGCGCGTCCGGACCCCGCCGACTCAGGCACCCGGCCTGGTGGCAGCGGCCGCCCGCCGGTGGCACGCACCCTGCACGGAGTACCGGGGGACGTCCCCGGGTGAGGCCGAGGAGCCGCCATGTATTCCCCTGGGGACATCGTCGTCGGTGAAGTGATCGGTACCGCCGTCCTGATTCTCTTCGGCGCCGGTGTGTGCGCCGCGGTCAGCCTGCCGCGCTCCAAGGCCGGGTCGGCCGGCTGGGTCGCGGTCGCGTTCGGCTGGGGCCTGGGTGTCATGGCCGGGGCGTACACCGCGGCGCCGCTCTCCGGCGGGCACCTCAACCCGGCGGTGACGGTGGGCTCGGCGGTCGCGGGCGGCACCGAGTGGTCGGACGTACCGCTCTACATCGTGGCGCAGCTGGCCGGTGCGGTGATCGGTGCCGTACTGGCCTGGGCGCTGTACTACGCGCAGTTCGCCGCCAACGACGGCCGGTCCGGTGGCACCCCGCAGCCGACGCTGGGGGTCTTCGCCACGGTCCCGGAGGTCCGCAAGCCGGCCGCCAATCTCGTCTCCGAGATCATCGCCACCGTCGGACTGGTGCTGCCCCTGCTGTTCTTCGGCCAGAACAAGGGCATCGGCCTCGGCCGGGTCCCCGGCGCGCAGGCCGGCATCTACGGCTCGGGGATCACCGTGCTGCTGGTGGCGCTGCTGGTCGTCGGCATCGGGCTGTCGCTGGGCGGGCCCACCGGTTACGCCATCAACCCGGCCCGCGACCTCGGCCCGCGTATCGTCCACGCGCTGCTGCCGATCCCCAACAAGGGCTCCTCCGAGTGGAGTTACGCCTGGATCCCGGTGGCCGGACCGCTGATCGGCGCGGTGCTCGCGGGCCTGGTGCACGCCTGCGTGTTCTGACACCGGCGGCCGCCCGCGGACGATGCGGGGCGACGTCCTGAGCGCCCCGGGCCGGCCGGGTCACAGGGCGCGCAGGCCGTCGATCACCTCGCGCAGCACATCTTCGTCCGGCAGCTCGGCCGGCGGCACCGGCCGGCTGACCCGGACCAGATCCGCGTCGAGCAGGTCGCCGACCAGGACCCGTACGACCCCGACCGGCAGGTCGAGTCCGGCCGCCAGCTCGGCGACCGACAGCGGCGCCCGCCGGCACCGCTCGACGATCTCGATGTGCTC
This sequence comes from Streptomyces sp. NBRC 110611, assembly GCF_001590865.1. Classification (GTDB taxonomy): domain Bacteria; phylum Actinomycetota; class Actinomycetes; order Streptomycetales; family Streptomycetaceae; genus Streptomyces. Next base: position 564,430 of record NZ_BBUY01000004.1, on the reverse strand, counting down.
CGGCGCCAGTGTCCGGTCGTCGACGGCCTGCGGTGCGCGGCTCTCGGCGATCACCTGGGCGATCAGGTCGAGGCGCTCCTCCGCGCCGGTGCGGGTGCGCCCGCGGGTCATGGCGTACGGCCGGACGACGGGACCGGCCTCGTCGTCGTACCAGCGGGCCGCCGCCCGCTCCCGCGCCGCCCGGCCGTCCTGCTCACTCATGTGGACGGGCCGGACCGGGGCGCGGTGCCCAGGTGCGTACCCACCCGCTTCACCAGCAGGGTCATCTCGTAGGCGATCAGCCCGACATCGGAGTCGGCGTCGGCCAGTACGGCCAGGCAGCTGCCGTCGCCGGCCGCGCTGACGAAGAGGAACGCCTCGTCCAGTTCGACGATGGTCTGGCGGACCCGTCCGGCGTCGAAGTGCCGGCCGACGCCCTTGGCCAGGCTGTGGAAGCCGGAGGCGACCGCGGCCAGATGCTCGCCGTCCTCGCGGCCGAGGTCCTCCGAGGCGCCGGTGGCCAGGCCGTCGCTGGAGAGGACGAGGGCCTTGCGGATCGAGCCGACCCGGCCGACCAGCTCGTCCAGGAGCCAGTTCAGCTCACCGGGTCCCCTCGCCGGAGCCGGTGCGGTGGTCGTTGCTGCCTTCGGTGCGGTCATGGGCCGTCCCCTCCCGTTGTGGTTCCTGGTGGTGCGTGGGTGCCCGTGCCGTCGCCGTCGTGCCGGGGCGGGTCAGGGGCATCCGGTCCTGTGGTGTTCCCGGCCGGCCGGTCCTCGCCTGCCGGTGCTGTGGTCTCCGGCCGGTCCTCGTCTGCCGGTGCTGTGGTCTCCGGTCGGTCGTCGCCGTGGTCGCGGCGGCCGCGCTGCCAGCCGCGCTGGAGCGAGGCCATCCGGGCGCGTACCGCCTCGGCGTCCCGGTCGTCCGCGGGTGGCCCGGGGTGTCGCTCCCCTGGGGGCTGCTCGGGGCTCTCCGTTCTGAGCTGCGGTGCCAGGCTGGCCTGGCGGACGCGGCGGGGCAGTCCGGTCGCGGTGGTGGCGCGGGGCGGATTCCGGGGCGGCGGCGGGGCGGTGTCGTCGGCGTCGCCGTTGCCCCCGGTGTCCGCGTCGGACGGGCGCCGGGCGGCCGGCTCCCCGCCGGATGGTGCCGCCGCGTTCCCATCCGGCGCGTTCCTGTCCGCCGTGTGCCCCTCCACCGCGTTCCCGTCCGCCGCGTCCGCGTCCCCTTCGCGCCTCCGGCCTTCGACCGTCCGGCCGTGGTCCGCGACGAGCACCGGCGGGCGGGGGCGGCGCGGCAGCGGTACGGGCCCGCCGCCGGCCTTCGGCCGGGCGGGCGTCCCCTCGGCGGTGGCCGGGGAATTCCTGCCCCCGGGCGCCTGGTCCCGGGTCTGCTGATGCGGTTCGCCGTCGGGGACGGGCGGCAGGGCGGCGATCCCGCGCGGCCCGGTGGCCGGCCGGGACGGTGCCGTACCCGGGCCGCGGCGCCCGCGCTCGCGCCGCCGGTCGGGGCCGCGCCCGCGGTCCGGGCCGGTTGCCCGGTGTCGCTCGCCTCGCCGGTCCCCGCCGCGTTCCCCGGCCCGCTTCCCGGACAGGACGTCCTCGTCCCCGGCCGGCCCCCGCTCGTCCGGCCCCAGCGGCGCCTCGAGTTCCACCGGGCCGCCGGAGCGCGGGTCCGCGGCCGCCGCGTCGTCCGCCCGGCCGCCGCCGGCGGACTCGGTGAGGATCTCGCCCGGGATGAGGACCACGGCGGTGGTGCCGCCGTACGGCGAGGGCTGGAGGGAGACCCGTACGTGCTGCCGCCGGGCGAGCCGGCTGACCACGAACAGCCCGAGCCGGTCGGTGTCCGAGAGCTCGAACTCCGGTGTCTCGGCGAGCCGGAGGTTGGCCTCCAGCAGCTGGTCGGGCGCCATCCCCAGGCCGCGGTCGTGGATCTCCAGGGTGTAGCCGTTGGCGACCCGCTCGCCGAGCACCTGTACGGCGGTGTGCGGCGGCGAGAAGACCGTGGCGTTCTCCAGGAGTTCGGCGATCAGGTGGGTGAGGTCCGATACCGCGGGGCCGTCCACCGCGAGCCGGGGCGGCCGGCGCACCTCGATCCGCTCGTAGTCCTCGACCTCGGCGACCGCCGCCCGCACCACGTCCATCAGCTGGACGGGTCTGCGCCACTGCCGGGAGGGGACCGCGCCGGAGAGGATGACCAGGCCTTCGGCGTGCCGCCGCATACGGGTGGTGAGGTGGTCGAGCCGGAAGAGGTCGGCGAGTTCGTCGGTGTCCTCGGTGCGCCGTTCCATGGCATCCAGGAGGGTCAGCTGGCGGTGCAGCAGTACCTGGCTGCGGCGGGCGAGGTTGACGAAAACCTCGGAGACTCCGCGGCGCATATCGGCCTGTTTGACGGCGGCCTCGACGGCGGCCCGTTGGAGGGTGTTGAGGGCCTGGCCGACCTGGCCGGTCTCGTCCGGGCCGAAGTCCAGGCGGGGTGCCTCGGTCTCCACGTCCACCTGCTCGCCGGCCGCCAGCCGGCGCATCACGCTCGGCAGCCGTACACCGGCGGCCTCGTGGGCGGTCCTGCGCAGCCGGGTCAGGTCCCGGACGTGGCGGCGGCCGACGCGGAACGAGACGACGACCGAGACCAGCAGGGCGACGAAGCCGAGCACTCCGGCGACGGCGGCCTTGAGCAGGGTGTGGGTGACGACCGGTGCCATCCGTTCCTGATAGCGGTCGCCGGCGTCCCTGCCCAGCCGTTCGAGGTCGCCGAGCACCCGGGCCGCGGCGGTGCTCCAGCGCTCGGCGTTGACCGCCCGCGGTCCGGCCTGCGCACCGGCGGCGATCACCCGGTCCTCGTACGAGGCCAGTTCGCGGGCCGGTGCGGAGCGCCAGTAGTCCTCGTAGCCGCCGCGGTCCTCGGCGGGGAGGAGCGGGAGGCTGGTGCCGTAGAGGAGGCGGCGCTCGGCGGCCCGGTCGGAGAGCGCGCGCAGATCGCGTCCGCTCATGGTGCCGGAGGCGAGGACGGCGGACATCAGCGCGTCCTCGCGGGAGACGGCCTCGCGGGCGCGGGCGAGACCGACCAGTGCGCGCCCCTGCCTGTCCATCTCCGCGTTCTCCGGGGGGTGGAGCGCGGACAGGAAGTCGTAGCCGGGGTCGGCCAGGGAGTTGTAGCCCTCCATGGCCTCGTCGCGGGTGGCGGTGTTGTCCTTGATCCGGGCGCGCAGCGAGGTGAGTGCGGCGAGGCCGTCCAGGACGGTGTCCAGCCGGTCACCGGCGCCGCCGGTCAGGTCCTCGCGGACGCCCGCGGAGGCGGCGTCCGCGCGCAGCCGGGTGAGGGCCTCGTCGGTGGCGCGGGTGCGGCCGTGGAGCGCTCCGAGCGCGTCGGCGCCCCGCCGGTCGGCCAAGTAGCGGAGGCTCTGGCGGCGCTCGTGCTGGAGGGCCTGGAGGAGGTCCTCGACGGGGTGCCCCAAGCGTTGTGCGACGTTGCCGACGTCCAGCAGGCGGTTGGCCTCGCGGCCGGTGAGATACGTCGCGAACACCCACAGGGACGTCAGGGACACCAGCGGTACGAGCAGCAGCGCCACGATCTTCCGGCGGACCGACTTTCCGCGAAAGCGCATGGCCTCCCCTCCATCAACCCCGTTGTCCGGGAGCGGTGTTCCGTCAACAAACGGCGTGAGCCTACTACTGCCGGGTGACCTACCCGAAGGCCTTGTATGACGCCGAGTCAGGGATCCGGGGCGGGATCGTCATACGTTGTCCGCCGATTCCCGGAAAGCCCGCCCGTACGATTTCCGTCGATTCCCAGCGATTCCCGGGGCCCGCCCGTCACCGTGAGCCGGGACACCGCACCGGTATCCGGCGGCGGGCCGCTGCCGGGGTAGCCGGTTACGCGCCGCCCCGGATCACTCCCGGCCGTTCCGGTGCCCGACCATGGAGGGGTGGTGGGGGGACGGCCCGTGGAGGGGCGGGGGTTCGGCGCGGTGGTTGTGGGACGGTAACCGGTGAAACCCGGGCAGTCGCCCTGGATCCGGGTGTTCCGGGAGAGTACGGGGAGTGTGACGCGTTCATGGACACCGGATGGCGACCGTTGTGGGAGGAGGAGCCGGCAACCCGGGCCAGGATGCCGGATCCGGTGCGTACGGCCGCGGTGCGCGCGGTGATCATCGTGGCGATCACCCTGATCCAGGCGATGGTGGCGTTCCTGACCACGCTGGCCGGCTCGTGGTTCGCCTTCCCGGCGGCGCTGAGCACGGTCGCCGCCACCGTGGTCGCCACCTGGGCGGTGCTCGACGTCTGGGTGACCCGGCAGGTCTGGGTGCAGCGCCACGGGGTGCACTCACAACCGAGCAGCACGGCACGGCGGTTGCGCCGCGAACGGCGGCGGGCCCGCCGGGCCGCACCGGCGGAGAGTCCCCCCGGGGGATGATGCCGCGCGCCGGGCCCGGCTCTCGCCCTAGGGCCTGTCCGATGGGGCGCCGCGGGCCCACGCGGACCTATCGGACAGGCCTAGTGGGCCGCGGGACCGGTCACCCGGCATTCGCCTCCTCGCCGGGGGCGGGCTCACCGGCGTGCTCGTCGGGGCGGCGGAACATCCGCGTCGCGGTGATCTCGCCGTGCACCACGTCCCCGGCCGGGTCCTGCTGCGGCAGGCCGGGCCGCAGGTGCTCCTCGACGCTGATGTACTTCAGGCCGGCCCGCAGGTCCGCGTCGTTGCGCAACCGGATGACCAGCGGGAACTCGGCCAGCGCGGTGGTGTCGAACAGGCCGGTGGTGTAGAGCAGCTGCACGCCGAGCGCGTCGGCGACGGCCCGCTGGAGCTCCAGCAGGTAGGTGGCGTTGGCGCGGCCGATGGGGTTGTCGAGGAACAGCGTGCCGGCGTGCCGCTGCTTGTCGCGGCCCCGGTCGTTGCTGCGCAGCGCGGCCATCGTGCAGTACAGGGCGATCGCGGCGGTCAGCAGCTGGCCGCCGGAGAAGACGTCGCCCATCTGGCCGACGGGGACCCGCTCGGCCCGCAGCACCGCGTCCGGCTTGAGGATCTCCACCGCCACGCCGCGCGGCTGGAGGGCGGCGTGCACTCCGCGCAGCAGCAGGGACATCCCGTCGCGGCGCAGGTCGGAGTTCTTCTTGACCGCGGAGCGGGTGGCCTCGTCGATGACCTCGCCGAGCCGCTCGGTGAGGGTGGCCTGGTCGGGGTCCTCGAAGCGGATCCGCAGGAACTCCTGGCCGGACCACTCCCCCAGCCCCTCGGGCAGCCGGGACAGCCGCTGGGCGGAGCGCAGGGTGGTCAGCGACGAATCGACCATGCCGCGGAGCCGGTCGACGATGGAGTCGCGGTTGCGTTCCAGCTGCGCCAGCTCGTCGGTGAGCACCCGCAGCCGGGGCGCGAAGGCCTCCGCCCACTTGGCGGCGTGGTCCGGCAGGGCCGCCGCGGGCAGCTCGCGGATCTGCTGCCGGGCGGGGGTGCGGACCTGTTCGTAGCGGGTGGAGTTGGCGTGCCGTACGAGGACGTCGGAGGCCTCGCGGACCGCGGCCTCGGCGGCGGACAGGTCGGCGGCGCAGCCGCGCAGCGAGCGGCGGGACTCGGCGGCGGCCTGCCGGGCGTCGGCGAGGGAGCCGGCGTACGGCTCGATCGGCGCCTCCGTGCCGTCCTCGGTGTCCTGGTGGTCCCGCAGCAGATCGCGCAGCAGGGCGGCGGTCTCGTCGAAGCCGCCGGCCGCGTCCTCGGCCGCGCGGTGGGCGCGGAGCAGCTGCTCGTGCCGCTCCCGGGCGCCCTCCAGCGCCTCGGTGGCGGTGGCCAGTTCACCGGACGCGGTGCGCAGCAGCTCCTTGGCGCGGTCGGCGTCCGCGGGCACCAGCTCCTCGGGCAGCTCGGTGTGCGCCTCGCCGTCCGTGGGAGCGAGCCGCTCGGCCTCGCCGCGCAGCCGGCCGAGCTGCTCGCTCGCGGCCGAGGCGCGGCTCTCCAGCTTGTGCACCAACGATTCGGCGCGGGTGGCGGCGGCCTGCCGGGACGGACCGTCGGCGGCGTCCGGGCTCTCCAGGAGCGTCTCGGCGCGGGTGCGGACCTTGTTGGTGAGGCGGTTCAGCTCGGCCAGGGCGGCCGACTCGTCGCCTTCGGCGCGGGCCTGTTCGGCGCGCAGATCGGCGCCGACGCCGACCTTCTCGTAGAGCTGGGAGGCGGCGCGGTAGGCCTCGCGGAGCGCCGGCAGTGAGGCGTTCGCGGCCTCGGACGTCTCCTCCAGGTCGTCCGGTACACCGGCGATCTCGGCGCGTTCGGCGCGCAGGGCGTGGGCGGTGCGCCGGGCGTCGTCGGCGGCGCGCTGGGCGGCCCGGCGGTCCTCGTCGGCGGCCCGGGCGCGGTCCACGCACTCCTCCGCGCGGTCCTCGAACTCGGCCGCCTCATCGGCCAGTTCCCGCATCCGGGACTGCCAGGCGGCGCGCTCCCGCAGCCGGTGGGCGAGACCCGCCAGCAGGTCGGCGGCCCGGCGGGCGCGCTGCGCGGCCTCCTGCCGCTCGTCGCGCACCGCGGTGGCCTCGGCGGCGAGCTCCTCGGCCCCGGCGCGGGCCGTACGGGCCTCGGCGAGCTCGGCGGCGGCCTCGTCCGCGGCCGTCCGGGTCTCCTCCGCGGCGGCGGCCAGCTCGGCGAGCCGGCCGGCCGGGCAGCCGGTACGCCACGAGCCGAGCCGGGCGGCCAGCGCGCGGTCCCCGGCGAGCCGCGCGGCCAGCGCCCGGATCTCCTCGTCCCGCGCCGTCGCGCGGGCCCGCAGCGCCCGGCGCTCCTCGTCGGCGGCCGACTCGTCGTGCATCGCCGGGTTCGGCGGGACGAGGAAGACGCCCGTGTCCCGCGCGTCGGTGGCCGGGGTGGGGGCGAGCAGCGCGGCGGCGGTGCCCACCGCGACCGCGGAGCGCGGCAGCAGCGCGGCCTGGGCGAGCACCTCGCGGGCCCGGGCGTGGGTGTCCGGATCGGTGATGATCACGCCGTCGACGAGCTCGGGCCGGGCCGCGAGCACCCGGGCGTGGTCCGCGGGGGCCACGGACTGGGCGAGGTAGCGCCAGCCGGGCAGCGCCGGGACGCCGTGCTCACCCAGATACTCCACCGCGGCCAGCACGTCGGGCCCCGGGGGCAGCAGGCCGCCGTCGCCCAGCGCGCCGAGGATCCGGGCGTCGTCCGCGGCGGCCGTGCGCAGGTCGAAGAGCTGCCGCTCGGCGGCGGCGACGCCGTCCTCCAGCAGTTCCCGCAGCGCGTCGGCGTTACGGTCCAGTTCCTCGGCGGTCAGCGGGCCCGCGCCGGCCGGGCGGCGCGGAGTGCTCTGCTCGGGGGTGGCCGTCGCCGTACGGGGCGCGGGCACGCCCACCGGCTTCGCCGGGGTCTGCGGGAGCCCGAGGAGCTCGGCGAGCCGCTGCTCGGCGCCGATCGACTCGGCGGCCCGGCGCTCGGCGTCGTAGGCCCGCCCGGCGGCCTCGGCGGCGTCCTCGGCGCGGGCCGCGGCGAGTTCGGCGGCGGAGTGCCGGGACGTCGCCTCGCGGGCCCGGTCGGTGGCCTGCCGCGCCGTGTCACGGGCCGCGTCCCAGGCCTCGACGGCGGTCTTCTCGGCGTCCGAGGCGGCGAGCGCGGCGCGGGCCGGGTCGGCGTCCGGGGCGGTGTCGTCCAGCCAGCCGGCCCGGACGGCCTCGGCGGTCTCCTCGGCGACCTCGGTGAGCCGCTGCTTGAGGTGGTCGGCCTCACTGCGGGCGCGCTGGGCGTGGGTGGCGGCCGTGGTGGCGTCGCGGTGCGCGGCCTCACCGGCCTCCTGGAGGGCGGCGGAGCGCTCCTCCTCCTCGCCCGCGATCCGCTCCCCGGCCTCGGCTGCCGCGTGCAGGGCGCGGACCAGGTCGGCGGCGGCGGTGGCGCGGGCGGCGAGCGCCGGGGCGGCGTCCCGTTCGGCCTCGCGGATGGCGGTGGCGACCCGGGCGGAGCGGTCGGCGGCGGCGCGGTGCCGCAGCACGGTCTCCGCGGCCTGCCAGGCGCTGTGCAGGGTACGGGCGTCGTTCAGCTCGCGGCGCTGGGCGGCGGCGCCCTTCTCGGCGGCGGCGAGCGCCAGCGAGGCGTGCCGGTAGGCCAGTTCGGCGGAGACCAGGGCGCGGCGCTCGCGGGTCCGCTCGGCGTCGGTGACGCGGTGGGCCGCGGCGGCGACCTGCTCGGCCAGCTCGGCGGCGCGGCCGCGCTCCTCGGTGCCGCGGGCGTGCAGCCGCTGGGCCAGGCCGCGGGTGCGGCGCTCGGCGCCGGCGTGCACCTCGCGGGCGCGTTCGCGCTGTTCGGCGGCGTCGGCGATGCGGGTGAGCAGGTCGAGGGAGCCGGCGGTGAAGTCCCGTTCGGCGGTGAGTTCGGCGCGCCGGCCGAGCTTGTGGGCGAAGCCGTGGACGAGGTCGGCGAGGCCGTCGGTGTCGCGGGTGTCGGTGACGGCGCGGAGCAGCAGGTCGGTGAAGTCGGAGTCGTTCTTCACCGCGAACAGGCCGGCCGCCTCGCCTTCGTCCGCGTTCATCTCCCGCTGGTAGCGGAAGAGTTCCGGGTCCAGGCCCAGCTCGCCGAGGTGCTCGTTCCAGCGCTCGTGGATCTCCTCCCAGACGACATCCAGATTGGGGTAGTTCTTCCCGGCTTCGGTGAGGACGTCGCGGAAGCCCTTCATCGTGCGGCGGCGGCCGTGGGCACCCGAACTGCCTTCGCCCTCCTGGCGGGGGCGGACGATGGTGGCCTCGGCGACGGGCAGCGAGTCCAGGCTCATACCGGGGCCGGGCCGGAAGCTGTACCAGGCCTCGGCGAACTTCCTCGGGTCGTTGGAGACCTGCCGGCCGCGCCATTCGCTGACCTTGCCGACGACCACGGACTCGCCCGTGAGGACGTGCTGCCACTCCAGGGCGACATGGCCGCAGTCGTCGGCCAGCAGGAACTTGCGCAGCACGCCGGAGCTGGCGCCGCCGAGCGTGTTGCGGTGGCCGGGCAGCATGACCGAGAAGATCAGCTTGAGCAGGACGGACTTGCCGCCGCCGTTCTCCAGGAAGAGCACACCGGCGGGGGCGGGGCGGCGCGGCGGGCCGACCGGTTCGTCCTCGAAGAAGTCCGCCTGGGCCGGTGCCGGCTGGGGCACCGGGGCACCGACTCCCCGCAGGTCCAGCACGGTGTCGGCGTAGCGCGCACCGGCCGGCCCGATGGAGTAGAGGCGGACCCGGGACAGCTCGTACATGGCGGACTCTCGTTGTCGTGGTGCGGTCGGTGGCGTGTGCGGTCGGCGGCGTGCGGTCAGCCCGAGTGGAACGGCAGGCCGGCGTCCGCGACCAGGTCGAGGTCGTCGGTGTCCTCACCCGGGAGGAGCGATCCGCTGCCGTCGCCGACGGGGACGATGCCCAGGTCCAGGAGCTCGGCCATGGCGGCGCCGCCGGCCATGTCGCGGACCTGGAGCTGGTAGCGGGCGGTGGTGCGGTACGTGCCTCCGGCGTCGTCGCCGGTGCGCTGGAGGAAGCCGGAGTCGACGAGGAAGGTGACGGCCTTGGCGATGATGCCGGTGGTCGAACCGGCCAGCCGCCGGGCGTCCTTGGTGGCGCCGGTCGCGCTGCGCCGGGCGTAGATCCGCCAGGCGGACTCCAGGCCGGGGGCGTCGGCGACCGGATCGGTGTTCTCGCCCTCCTGCTCGGCGCGCTCCTCCAGGCGGCGGCAGGCCTGCCGCACGAACGCGTCGACGCCGTTGACGGTGATCCGGCCGATATAGCCGTCGTCGGCGAGGTCCTCGGGGCGCGGGAAGGCCAGCGCGGCGACCGCCAGATGCGCCAGGCCGTGCAGGAAGCGGTCGGCGGAGTCGGCGGAGGCACGGCGGGCGTAGTCGCCCATCCGTACCGCGAAGACGGAGTCCTCGGCGGCGGTGACGGCCATCCCGGCGCGGGTGGAGACCTCCAGGACGACCAGTCCGAGGCCGGTGGCGACGGCGTCGGCGAGCCGCGCGAAGGCGGGTTCGTCCCGATAGCGGCGCAGCAGCTCCCCGTACTCGGCGTCGCGCGCGGGCAGCAGCTTGGGCTGGAGCCCGAACGACACCAGCCGCGCGGCGTCGGCGGCGTCGGCCGGGGCCAAGGACGCGGGCCGCGGCGCTGCCGGCTCGGCGTCGGCGGTGGCCGCGGACCGGCCCGGCTCGCCGGTCCCGGACGCCGGATCCGGCTGCTCCGGCACCTCGTCGGCGTCGTACTGGATCACGGGACAGGCTCCTTGCGGGGGACGGTCGGTATGTGCGCTTGCCGGTGGACGGGCCGGCGGCCGGGCGGCGGCAGAGGCCGTCGGCGGCCGGCGCCGGATATCAGCGGTACGCCGCATATCGGCGGTACGCCCTGGCGGCGGGGCATCAGGCCACCTCCGAGCGGTCGGCCGCCATTCCGGCGGCGTCCAGCAGAGCCGTACCCACGATGAGGTCGGCGCCGCCGAACTCGGGGTCCGTCAGCTCCGTGCCGTCGTCGACGGCGAAGAGCAGCTGCTGCTCACCCTGGCGGTAGGCCGTGCCGACCGGCGGGCTGGCGGCGTGCACCGCCAGCAGGGCAACGAGGTAGGGGAGTTCGGGATCGCTGCGGCGGGCCTCGGCGAGCAGGCCGGAGAGCCGGCGGGGCGCGTCGGCGGGCAGATCGAGCAGCGCCATGGCGGCGTCGAGCTGCGCCTCGCTGAAGCGGCTGTCGTCGGGGGTGGCCACCAGATCGGGCTCGGGCATCTCGGCGCCGAGGTGTTCGCGCTCCACGGGCGGGGTGAGCAGCATCTCGACGAGGTCGCCGACGCGGACCGACGACGGGGTGCGCAGGCCCGTGCCCTGGGCGAAGAAGGCGTCGGTGACGCGGATGGCCTGCTCGGCGGGGAGCGGGAGCACGGGCGCGACGAGCTGGCCGTACAGGTCGAGACCGGAGCGGGCGGCCGGGGCGGCGAAGGCCTGCCGGTCCTGTTCGGCGCGGAACAGCGGGCCGGCCTCCAGCAGCCGGGACTGGAGCTGGGTGTGGCGGCGGATGCAGTCCTTGACGATGTCGACCAGCTCGGCGGCGCGGCGCTTGTGGTCGGGCTCCTCGGTCTCGTCGCGGGCCTTGCGGATGTTGGTGAGGATGGCGTTCTCGTGGCGGTAGCGCTCCGCGACGTGATCGAGCGCCTCGCTGATCATGTCGGGGACGGTCTCCAGCCAGTCGACCGCCCGGACGTTGCGCCGGGTGGCGTCCAGGGTGCGGCGCAGCGCCTCGGCGTACTGGACGGTGCGGTAGCGGGCCTGTTCGGCGGCGAGCTGGGCGTCGGCCAGCCGGCCGCGGCTGATCAGCACCTCCAGCTTGACCTCGGCGGCGATCTGGGCGCTGGTGACGTCCGTGTCGAGCGCACCGACCAGGACGTTGACCGCTTCGTCGGTGGCGCGGAGGTAGACGGTGCCCCCGGCGCCGGGGACCTCCTCGATCAGCTTGAAGTCGTAGTCGCGGCGGACGTACTCGCCGTCGGTGGTGAAGGTGCCGTAGACGGCGCGGAAGCCGCGGTCGACGCTGCCGACGTTGATCAGGTTCTCCAGCACCCAGCGGGCGACCCGCTCGTGCTCACCCGTGGGACGGCCGGGGGTCTGGGCGGCCACCCGGGGGAGCACCTTCGCCACTATCTCCTCGTGGTCGGCGCCGGTGTCGAAGTCCATGTTGAGGGTGACGAGGTCGATGACGGCGAGCGCCACCTCGGCCATCGCGTAGACCCCGTACTCGCCCGCGAGGTTGGCCTTGCGCGCATCGAGGTCGTGCAGCGGCGCGGTGCAGGCGAGGGCACGCAGCCGACGGGCCAGGCCTTCGTCGGCGGCCGGGCCCGGCGCGGGGCGGTTACCCCCGTTGAGCTGGGGCGCAGCGGGCCCCGGGGCGGGATGAGTCACGTCGCACAGAGTAGGCGGTCGCACTGACAACGGACGAAACGGCGCGGATCCGCTCACGGCGGAACGGCGGGTGGATCCGTTGACGGGCGGCTGCCGGACGACGCTTCGCCCGGTGCGTCATTCTACGGCGTGGGCCGCGGCGCTCAGTGGGTGGCCCCGCCGGCCGCGCGGAGGTCCGTGCGCGTGCGGGCCGCGGTGGCGACGATCTCCCGGAGGGCCCGGGCCGCCTCGGCGACCGGCAGCGACGGCTGGGACCGGCCGGTGACCTGTTCGGGCGCGTAGGGGACGTGCACGAACCCGCCGCGGATCCCGGGGAGTTCGGTGGCGATGAGGTGGGCGAGTCCGTAGAAGACGTGGTTGCAGACGAAGGTGCCGGCGGTCTGGGAGACCGAGGCGGGCAGCCCGGCGGCCCGGACGGCCGCCACACAGGCCTTGACGGGCAGGGTGGAGAAGTACGCGGCGGGGCCGCCGGGCACGACCGGCTCGTCGATCGGTTCGGCGCCCGCCGCATCGGGTATCCGGGCGTCGTCGACGTTGATGGCGACGCGTTCGACGGTGATGTCGGGGCGGCCGCCCGCCTGCCCGGCGCAGACCACGATCTCGGGGCGGGTGTCCTCGATCGCGGCCCGCAGCACCGCGAACGACGCTCCGTAGACGCAGGGCAGCTCGACGGCGAAGGCCTCGACACCGGCCGGCGGTTCGGCCGCGGCGGCGCGTACCGCCTGCCAGGAGGGGTTGACGGCTTCGCCGTCGAAGGGTGCGAATCCGGTCAGCAGTACCCGGGTCATGAGGATTCCTCCGGTCGGAAGGCGAACGGCGCCCGGTCAGAAGGCGAACAGCGCCATGATCACGATGTTGCAGCCGAGCAGCACCCCTGCCGTGGGCAGCTGTGCCCGGATGGGCCCGTACTGGTCCCTCAGCTCCAGTAGGGCGGCCGGGACGATGTTGTAGTTCGCGGCCATGGGGGTGATCAGGGTGCCGCAGAATCCGGCGAGCATGCCGATGGCCAGGACGGCGGCGGGGTTGCCGTGGAAGTGCCCGATGAGGACGGGCCAGCCGACGGCGGCGGTCATCACGGGGAAGGCCGCGAAGGCGTTGCCCATGACGAGGGTGAAGGCGAACATGCCCACGCAGTAGACGACGACCGCGACGTACAGCGAGTCCTCGGGCAGGACCGAGGCGGCGAGCTTGCCGACCTGACCGCCGACGCCGGAGACCTGGAAGATGGCGCCCAGGGTGGCCAGCATCTGCGGCAGCAGCATCGCCCAGCCCATCGCCTCCAGCAGGGAACGGCCGGACTGCACGGGGACCGAGACCCGCTTCTCGCGCAGCATGATCATGCCGACGACGAGGGCGGTCACGGCGCCGATCCCGAGACCGAGGATGGTCTCGCTGCCCTCCTGAAGGACCGGCCGGCCCCCGATGGAGAGGTGCTTGACGCCGATGGCACAGGCCATGGCGACGACCGGGATGGTGAGCGCGGGGACGAACAGCCGGTTGCCGAGCCGGGCGGCGCTCGCGGTGCGCTCCTCGGGGGTGGTGGTGCGCGGGGTGCCGCGCCCGGTGAAGCCGAAGCCGGCCAGGCAGGCCATGACGAGCACGGCGACGCCCAGCGGTTCGGCCGGTGCCTGCTTGGTGACGACCCAGCTGCTGTAGATGAAGCCGGCGCCGGTCAGGCCCCAGAAGGCGGCGGTGCCGTAGCGCTTGGGATTGCTGCGGTCGGTGACCATCTGGGAAGCCATCACCAGGAAGCTCAGGCCGACCAGCCAGTAGAACCACTCTGCCTTGATCACTGTGCGGCCTCCGTGGCGGCGTCGGACCGCACGTTGGCGGTGAGCAGTTCGCGCTCCAGTCCGCGGTCCAGGCGCAGCAGCCGCCAGCCGTGGACCAGGAAGGCGCAGACGGCGGTGGGGATCGCCCACAGCGCGAGGTGCAGCGGTTCGAGGTGGGTGCCGTAGGTGGTGTTGACGAAGCCGGTGATCAGCAGGATCGAGCCGACGGCGAGGAAGACGTCCTCCCCGAAGAACAGGCCCACGTTGTCCGCGCTGGCGGCGAAGGACCGGATCTTCTCCCGTGTCCGGCCGGGGAGCCGGCCGTATGTGCGCTCGGCCGCGCCCTCGGCCATCGGGACGGCGAGCGGACGGACGGTCTGGGCGTGCCCGAAGACGTTGGTCAGCCCGACGGCGGCACCGATCTGCCGCAGGCCCAGGTAGAGCGCGAGGAAGCGTCCGGTGGTGAGCCGGGCGAACCGGGCAATGAGGGTGCGGGCCTGCTCCTGGAGGCCGTAGCGCTCCAGGAGGCCGATGACCGGGAGGGTGATGGCGAAGATCGTCACCGCCCGGCTGCCGGCGAAGCCTTCCCCGAAGGCCGCGAGCACCTCGCCGGGCGACAGTCCGCCCAGGAAGCCGGTGGCGATGCCCGCCACCCCCACGACCAGCAGGGGATTGCGCTTCGTGGCGAAGCCGATCACGACCACGAGCACGCCGAGGAGCACGATCATGGATCCGCCTTCCGCGTACGGGACCCCGGAGGGCCGGGGAGAGGGGGTGCAGAGAGTCCGGGAGGGGTGCGGAGATTTCAGCGGGAGAAATTCCGGCGGGAGTTGCGTCGGGGAGTGCACCGGGGGTTGCAGCGGAGGCTAGGCGATTGTTCAACGATCCGACAAGAGGTCTGCATGGATCCGAAGAAGAGATCTGCTCCGCGAAGAGGTCTGCCCACGGGAACCACGGAACTTCGCGGGGCGCGCACCGCGGAACCGCGCGGAACCCCGGGGCACGGGCCGCCGGACCCCGCTCACTCCCCCGCGATACGCCGGGCGTACGCCGCGGACAACTGGACGCGTGAGTCCTCCAGATAGGACCGCAGCAGCCGCTCCGCCTCGGCGGCGTCGCCCGCGTGCAGCGCCTCCAGGATCTGCCGGTTGCGGGTGAGATAGGGCGCGTGGAAGCGCCGCGGATCGGCCATGACGTGGAAGACCAGCCGGAGCTCGGCCAGCACGCCGCGCATCAGCTCATCCGTGCGGGGGCTGTCCGCCAGCGCCACGATCGCCTGGTGGAAGCGGATGTTGGCGGTCGACAGGTCCTGCCACTCCCGCGCCTCCGAGGCGGCCTCACCGGCCCGCACCGCGGCCTCGATCGCCGCGATGGCCTCGCGCACCCGGACGTCGTACGGCCCCTGGCCCAGTCCCCGTACGGCCGCGCACTCCACGAGCGTACGTACCCGGTAGATGTCGTCCAGGTCCTCGATCGTCACCACCCCCACGAACACTCCGCGGTTGAGCTGGTGCACCAGCAGCCGCTCGTGCGTGAGCAGCCGGAACGCCTCCCGCAGGGTGTTGCGCGAGACGCCCAGCGCGCCACCGATGCTCTCCTCGGAGAGCCGGGTGCCGGGCGGGAAGTAGCCCTCGGTGATCCGGTCGCGCAGGATGTCGGCGACCCGCTCGGCGGTACTGGAGCGGCCCAGCAGCGCGCGGTCCCGCGCCAGCTCCGAGACCTCGGCGAGCCGCCGCTGATCGTTGTTCGCCACTCCGCCGGCCATACCGCTCCGTTCAGCGCTCCCGCCTGGGCCCGTCCGGCGAAAGTCAATACCAGCTGAGGGGACAACACAACGGCCCCGGACCGGATCCCCTCACACCTCTTGTCGGATCGTTCAACAATCCTCTACGTTGTCCGGAACACCGGTCGGCCCGAGTGCCCTCGGAGGAGAGCTACTACGGATACGGGCCGGCCGGACCGAGCGTCTCTGGAACGGACGGACCTGACGGACATGACCGACGTGGCGGCCCCCGACGACCTCACCGATCCTCCCGCCGTCACCCCCACCGTCACCCCTGTCGCCGACTCCGTCACCGGCTCCGTCACCGGCCCCGCCCACACCCCCGTCATCGACCTCAACGCCGACCTCGGCGAGGGCTTCGGCCGCTGGCGGCTCACCGACGACGAGGCCCTGCTGTCCATCGTCACCAGCGCCAACGTCGCCTGCGGCTTCCACGCCGGCGACCCGGCCACCATGCGCCGGGTGTGCGAACTGGCCGTCGAGCGCGGGGTGGTGATCGGCGCCCAGGTCTCCTACCGCGACCTGGCCGGCTTCGGGCGCCGCGCGATGGACGTACCGCCGGACGAACTGGCCGACGAGATCGCCTACCAGATCGGTGCGCTGGAGGTCTTCGCACGCGCCGCCGGCAGCCGTGTCGGCTACGTCAAACCGCACGGCGCGCTCTACAACCGCTGTGTCCACGACGAGGAACAGGCCGGTGCCGTCATCGAGGGCATCCGCACCGCGGGGAGCGGACTGCCGGGCGGCGGGCTCCCGGTCCTCGGCCTGCCCGGTTCCCGGCTGCACCACGCCGCCGGGCACGCCCAACTGCCCGTCGTCGGCGAGGCATTCGCCGACCGCGCCTACACGCCCGAGGGCACCCTGGTAGCGCGCCGCGAGCCCGGTGCGGTGATCCACGACCCGGACGAGGTCGTCAAGCGCTCCGTCGGCATCGCCCGCGACCGGACCGTCGCCTCGCGCGACGGCGGCCCGGTCGCGGTCACCGCCCGCTCCCTCTGCCTGCACGGCGACACGCCGGGTGCCGCGGACCTCGCCCGGCGCGTCCGGTCCGAACTGACCGCCGCCGGTGTCCGCGTACGGAGTTTCGTATGAGACCGCTGCCGGTCGGTGAACACGGCCTGCTGATCGAGCTGGACAGCGCCGAGAAGGCCGCGGCGCTCCACGCCGAACTGCTGCGCCGGGACGCCGGCGGCACCCTGCGGTGGGCCGGGGGCGGGTCCCGGACGGCGTCCGGCGGAGAGATCGTGCCGGCCGCCCGCACGGTCTTCCTCGACGGCCTCGCCGACCCGCGGGGGCTCCGCGCCGAGCTGGCCTCCTGGGACATTCCGCCACACGCCGCCGGCGACCGGCCCACCGTCGAGATCCCGGTCCGCTACGACGGCCCCGACCTCGACGCCGTGGCCGCCCTGTGGGACACCACCACCGATGACGTGGTCCGACTGCACTCCGGCACCGAATTCCACGTCGCCTTCTGCGGCTTCGCCCCCGGGTTCGGCTATCTGACCGGTCTGCCCGAGCCCCTGCACGTACCGCGCCGGGCCACCCCCCGTACCCGGGTCCCGGTCGGGTCTGTCGCGCTGGCCGGCCCGTACACCGGCGTCTACCCGCGCTCCTCCCCCGGCGGCTGGCAGCTGATCGGCACCACCGGCACCGTGCTGTGGGACCCGTGCCGGGAACCGGCGGCGCTGCTCACCCCCGGTACCCGCGTCCGTTTCGTGCCCCTGGAGACCGCCCGATGAACGACCGCGCCCTCTCGGTCGTCCGGGCCGGGGCGCTCACCACGGTGCAGGATCTCGGCCGGCCCGGCCATGCCCACCTCGGCGTACCGCGCGCCGGCGCCCTGGACGAGCCGGCGCACCGCCTCGCCAACCGCCTGGTCGGCAACCCCGAGTCGGCCGCCACCCTGGAGACGACGCTCACCGGCTGCGCCGTACGGGTCCGCACGGCGACCACCGTGGCCGTCACCGGCGCCCCCTGCCCGGTGACCGTCGACGGCCGTCCCGCCCCCTGGGGCGCCCCGGTCCGCGTCCCGGCGGGCGCCGTCCTGGACGCCGGCCCGGCCACCCACGGGGTGCGCTGCCACCTCGCCTTCGCGGGCGGTATCGACGCCGCGGAGGTACTCGGCAGCCGCGCCACCGATCTGCTCTCCGGCCTGGGCCCCGAGCCGCTCACCGACGGCGCGGTCCTCCCGCTGGGCGCCCCGTACGCCCCGTCGGCCGGCGCGGACGCCGTCCCGCACCCCGGCCCGGTGGCCGAACTGCTCCTGCCGTTCCTCCCCGGCCCCCGCGACGACTGGTTCACCGACGCCGGACTGCGCACCCTGGCCACCGGCCGGTTCCGGGTCTCCCCGGCCAGCAACCGCATCGGGCTGCGGACGGCGGGCCCCGCACTGGAACGCGCCCGGCACGGTGAACTCCCCAGCGAGGGCATGCCGTTGGGCGCCCTCCAGGTCCCGCCCGACGGCCTGCCGGTGCTGTTCCTGCACGACCACCCCACGACGGGCGGCTACCCGGTCGTCGGCGTGGTCCCCGAGCGGCACCTGGCCCGGGCGGCACAGGCGGCGCCGGGGACACCCGTCCGGTTCCTCCGTATGCGATAGGGCACGGAACCAGCTCACCCGGCTGCCGTTCAGCCGCGCTCCGGCACCCCGTACCCGCCACCGCCCGGGGTCCGTACGACCAGTACGTCGTCCACGCCGGCCTCCGCCGCGTCACAGCCGCGCAGTCGCACGCGCGTTCCGTCGGCCCGCACGATGGCGTTCGCGCCCAGCGCCCCCGGCTCACCGCCCGCCATCCCGTACGGCGGGACCCTGCGATGGCTGGTCAGCAGAGCGATGGTCACCGGCTCCAGGAAGCGCAGCCGGCGCTCGACACCGCAGCCGCCGTGCCAGCGCCCGCCGCCCCCGCTCCCGGCGCGGACGGCGAAGCTGTCGACCCGGACGGGGTAGCGCCACTCCAGCACTTCCGGGTCGGTCAGCCGGGAGTTGGTCATATGGGTCTGTACGGCGTCCGCGCCGTCGAAGCCGTCGCCGGCGCCCGAGCCGCTGGCGACGGTCTCGTAGTACTGCACCCGGTCGTTGCCGAAGGTGAGGTTGTTCATCGTGCCCGAGCCCTCGGCCTGGACACCGAGCGCGGCGTAGAGCGCGCCGGTGACCGCCTGGGAGGTCTCCACATTGCCGGCGACGGTGGCCGCGGGGTGGGCGGGGGCGAGCATCGAGCCCTCCGGGATGCGTACGTCGACGGGCTTGAGGCAGCCGCTGTTGAGCGGGATGTCCTCGGCGACCAGGGTGCGGAAGACGTAGAGGACGGCCGCCATCACCACCGAGGTCGGCGCGTTCGCGTTGCCCGGCTGCTGGGGTGAGGTGCCGGCGAAGTCCAGTACGGCGCGGCGCGCGGCGCGGTCGACGGTCAGCGCGACGCGGATCTCCGCGCCGCCGTCGGTCTCGTAGCGGTAACTCCCGTCCGACAGCCCGGCGATGATCCGCCGCACCGATTCCTCGGCGTTGTCCTGGACGTGCCCCATGTAGGCGCGTACGACATCCAGACCGAACTCCTCGGTCATCCAGTGGAGTTCCTGGATGCCCTTCTCGTTGGCGGCGATCTGGGCGCGCAGATCGGCGAGGTTGGCGTCCGGTGCGCGGGAGGGGTACGGGCCGGAGGTGAGCAGTGCGCGGGTCTCGCGCTCGCGCAGCTTTCCGTCGCGCACCAGCAGCCAGTTGTCGAAGAGGATGCCCTCTTCCTCGATGGTGCGGCTGAAGGCGGGCATCGAACCGGGGGTGATGCCGCCGATCTCGGCGTGGTGGCCGCGGGAAGCAACCAGGAACAACAGCTCGTCACTGTGCGTTACCCCATCAGAGGTCGCCGCGAAGACCGGGGTGACGACCGTGACATCCGGGAGGTGGGTACCGCCGTGGTAAGGATCGTTGATCGCATAGACATCGCCGGGCCGCAGGTCGTCGCCGCGCCGGCGGAGCACTTCCTTGATCGACTCCCCCATCGAGCCCAGATGCACCGGAATGTGCGGCGCGTTGGCGATCAGATTGCCGTCGGCGTCGAAGAGCGCACAGGAGAAGTCGAGCCGCTCCTTGATGTTGACGGAGTGTGCGGTGTTCTCCAGCCGGACGCCCATCTGCTCGGCGATGGCCATGAAGAGGCTGTTGAAGACCTCCAGCATCACGGGGTCGGCTTCGGTGCCCACGGCGGTCCGGTCGCCGCGCGGGCGGGTCCGGGTCAGCAGGAGGTGGCCGCGGTCGCCCACGACCGCCTGCCAGTCCGGGTCGAGGACCGTGGTCGCGTTCTCCTCGGCGATGATCGCCGGACCGGTGAGGGTGTCGCCGGGGCGCAGGTCGGCGCGCCGGAAGAGGCCGGTGTCCCGCCGGCGTCCGTCGGCGTACATCCGGACGGTGGCCGCGGGCCCCAGCTCCCCTTCCCTGCCGCCCTGCCGTACGTCGTATCCGCGGGCGCCGCCGGCCTCCCCGAGCGCCTCGACCGACACCGCCTCGGCGACCAGCGGTTTGTCCATGGTGAAGGCGTAGCGCTCGCGGTGGGCCCGGACGAAGTCCGCGGCCATGGCGTCGGTGCCGGCGAGCGGTACGCCGATGGTGGAGTCGGTCCCGGCGTAGCGGACCAGGACCCGGGCCCGGGTGGTGATCGACGCGTCCGGCACCCCGTCGTCGCGGAGTTCACCCCGGGTCCGGCCGGCGAGCGCCGCACAGACCTCGTGGACGCGTGCCATGGCCGCGGCGTCGGTGAACTCCGCCTCGACGGCCTGCTCGCGCATCGCGGTGGCGTCGGCGACGCCGATGCCGTACGCGGAGAGCACCCCGGCCAGCGGCGGGACGAGGACGGTGGTGATGCCCAGTGCGTCGGCGACCGCGCAGGCGTGTTGGCCGCCGGCACCGCCGAAGCAGGTCAGGGCGTAGCGGGTGATGTCGCGGCCGCGCTGGACGGAGATCTTCTTGACCGCGTTGGCCATGTTGAGCACGGCGATGTCCAGGAAGCCGGCCGCGACCTCCTCCGGGCCGCGGTCGTCGCCGGTCCCGGCGGCGATCCGGGCGGCCAGTTCGGTGAAGCGGGTGCGGACGGTCCCGTCGTCCAGCGGCTGGTCGCCGTCCGGCCCGAAGACGGCGGGGAAGTGGCCGGGCTGGATCCGCCCGAGCATCACATTCGCGTCGGTGACGGTGAGCGGGCCGCCGCGCCGGTAGCAGGCCGGTCCCGGGACGGCCCCGGCGGAGTCCGGGCCGACCCGGTAGCGGCGCCCGTCGAAGTGCAGGACGGAGCCGCCGCCGGCCGCCACGGTGTGGATGTTCATCATGGGGGCTCGCATCCGTACGCCCGCGACCTCACTGCCGAAGACCCGCTCGAACTCACCGGCGTAGTGCGACACATCCGTGGAGGTGCCGCCCATGTCGAAGCCGATCACCCGGTCGTGGCCGTCGCCCGCCTCGGCGGCCGTACGGACCATGCCGACGACGCCGCCGGCCGGCCCGGACAGCACGGCGTCCTTGCCGCGGAAGCGCGCGGCCTCCCTCAGCCCGCCGTTGGACTGCATGAACATCAGCCGGATGCCGGGGAGTTGGGCGGCGACCTCGTCGACGTAGCGGGCCAGGATCGGGGAGAGGTAGGCGTCGACGACGGTGGTGTCGCCGCGCGGTACCAGCTTCATCAGCGGGCTGACCTCGTGCGAGCAGCTGACCTGCGGGAAGCCCGCGCGGCGGGCCAGCTCGGCGACGGCCCGCTCGTGGTCGGGGTGGCGGTAGCCGTGCAGCAGGACGACGGCGGCGCTGCGCAGCCCGTCCGCGCGGGCCCGCAGCAGCGCCTCGTGTACCCGGTCCGCCTCCAGCGGCCGGATCAGTTCACCGTGCGCGCCGATCCGCTCCGGCACCTCGATGACCCGCTCGTAGAGCGCCTCCGGCAGCACGATCCGCCGGTCGAAGATCCGCGGCCGGTTCTGATAGGCGATCCGCAGCGCGTCCCGGAAACCCTCGGTGGTCAGCAGTACGGTCGGTTCGCCCGTACGCTCCAGGAGGGCGTTGGTGGCGACGGTGGTGCCCATCTTGACGACGGAGACCCGTTCGGCCGGAACCGGCTCGTCCGGGCCGAGCCCCAGCATCATCCGGATACCGGCCACCGCGGCGTCCCGGTAGCGCTCGGGGTGGTGCGAGAGCAGCTTGCCGGTGACCAGCTGTCCGTCCGGCCGCCTGCCGACGACATCCGTGAACGTGCCACCGCGGTCGATCCAGAACTCCCAGCGTCCGGTCGTCATCCCGCCATTGTCGCAGCGCCCTCCGTCCCGGCGGCGTCTTTCGGCAGCATGGATCCGGTACGGGACGGCGGCCGGCCGCCGAGGGCGAGCCCGGGCGACGGCCCGACGGACAGTCCGGCCCCGGCAAGCGCCGTAGGGAAACCGCGGGCCGGCAGCCGGTGGCCGCGTTCAGCGACCCAGGGTTCCTCTGCAAGGTGCAGATGCACCCCACCGTGGCGGGCGGAGAGGGCGTGGACGACGGTGTTGACGGCCCGCATCCGGCGCGCCGGCGAACGGGCCGGCGGCGGCTGGCTTCCCACGTTGTCGGCTGCGGCGCCGTACCTTCCGTTTCA
>NZ_BBUY01000004.1:515639-541919 GCF_001590865.1 Streptomyces sp. NBRC 110611 | reverse complement strand
CCGAAAACGTGGGAAGCCAGCCCAGCGCAGCGTCACGGCTCGGGAGAGAACCGATCGCGCACCGCCAGTTGGACCTCGGCCTCCTCGGCCGGGTCCGCGGCGAGGCGGCGGAGTTGTTCGACGACTCGGTCGTCGCCGGTGGCGGCGTGCCGGGCGGCCAGTTCGCGGGTGGTCTCCTCACAGTCCCACAGGCACTCCACGGCGAAGCCGGCGGCGAAGCCGGGGTCGGTGGCGGCGAGGGCGGCGGCGGCGCGGCCGCGCAGGTGGGAGGAGGACGTTTCGCGGTAGATGTGCCGCAGGACGGGGGCGGCACAGACGACACCGAGGCGGCCGGTACCGTCGACCAGCTCCCACAGGCCGGCCGCGTCCGGGCCCTCCTCGCGGACCGTGCGGCGCAGCGCGGCCAGCACCAGCTTGGCGTCGCCCCGGTCGCCGCGACGGGCGAGCATCGCGGCGGCGGACGCGCCCAGCCGGTCCCCGCGCGGCGCCCAGATCCGGGCCCGTTCGACGGCTGCGGCGCCGGGCATCCGCTCGTAGGAGGTCAGCGCGGCCGAGATCAGCTGCTCGGCGGAGAAGGGGCAGGTGGCCGCGGACTCGATCAGGTCGAGGACGTCGGGATCGTCGCGCTCGGCGAGGTGGTGGAGGACCGCGGCCCGCGCCGCGTCCGGGGCGCTGCGCCCGGCGCGCAGCAGCTCGGGGCGGTCGTCCGGGCCGGCCACGGCGGACAGGCAGCGGGCGGCGGCGATGTGGCGGTGCTCGGCCGGTTCGAGGTCCAGGCCCTCCTGGGCCCACCGCAGGACCTCGGCGACACTCCAGCCGGGGCGCGGGCCGCGCGAGCGCAGCTGTCGCTGCCAGCGGTCGAAGGACCCCTGTTCCCCGGCGGCGGTGAGACGTGGGCCGTAGCGAGGGTCCTCGGCCCACAGCCGCCAGGGGCGGGGCTCGAAGGCGTCCCGGACGGCGGCGGCCAGCTCGGCCTCGCCCTGCTCGGTCCCGGGGAAGCGGGCGAGGACCGCGGGGGCGAGGGTCATCAGCCCCGCGTCGTCGTCCCGCAGCGCCAGTTCGTCCAGGGCCCAGCGCCAGTTGCTGCCGGCCGCGGCGTAGCTGCGCAGCAGCAGGCGGGCGGCGTCCCTGCCGTACGCGGCGAGGTGGCCGAGGACGGAGAGTGCGAGGCCGGTGCGCTCCTCGCCGGTGTCCACCAGGTCGTCGGGGTGGAACAGATGCCGTTCGATCTCCTCGAGCCCGCCGTCGAGCTGCATGTAGAGGCGCGCGTAGTAGAGCGAGCGGTTCTCGACCTGCCAGTCGCGCCGGGGGTCGCGCAGCACGCTGTCGTTGAGCGCCGCGAGCGCCTCCGCCCGCGGCGCCGCGAGGGCGTGCAGGGTCCCGTCGCCGCGGCCTCGCTGCAGGAGGCCGAGCAGGGTGCCACTGGGCGCTATGTCTGGATCGAACATGAGGTCAGCATCCGGTGCGGGGAACAGGCTGGCAACGGGATTTCCGCTGACCGGCATTCTTGCCGGTGACTGCGGACCGTATGCACGGTATCCCTCGTTGACCCTGTGGAATCGGCGGGAATGCCTGCGGTACGGCGGCCGAAGCCTAGCCTGGAAGCCGACATTCCGCAGGTCCGCCCGGATATGCCAGAGGAGGGCCAGCGGCATATGCCACACGCACCACCGTATCGGGTAGTGCCAAATCCCTTACGCACGGTCGCCGCCTGTGCAACAGTCGGTACCGGCCCTTCAGCCCGGCGCCGCCCGATCACGGAGTACGTCATGCCGTCCCCTCTCTTCGCGGACCACCCAGCCGACCGGCCTCCCGAGCGCGACACCGTCGAGGCACTGATCACGCAGGCCCGCCGCCTGCGCGGTGACCTCGACGCGGTACGCCGGGAGTCCTCGGTGGACACCGGCCTCGCCACCGACCCGCAGCTGCGCTGGCAGCGCGCACTGTGCGATCTCGCGGTGCACCACCTCGACGATCTCGGGGGCCATCTCGATCAGCTGAGAGAAGGGCTGCCCACGGAGAGTGACGACATCGCGGTGGCGGACGAACCGCCGGCCGCCCCGCCGAGCCCCGTACCGCACGAACGTGGTGCGCTGCTCCGCAGGGTGGGCAGCGCGGAGTGGAACCTGCTCACCGATGAGGTCAGCTGGTCCGACGAGCTGTTCGCCATCTTCGGCCGGGCCCCCTCCGAGGGCCCGCTGACCCTCGACGAGCTGCCGTCCCTGGTGTACGCCGAGGACCAGGAGAAGCTGACCACGATGGTCACCGACTGCCTGGTGGACGGCCGGCCGCTCGACGGCGAATTCCGTATCGTGCGCCCGGACGCGACGCTGCGCACAGTGCACATGGTGGGCGAGCCGGTGCTCGACACGGACGGCAGTACGGCATGTATGTGGGCCGTGCTGCGGGACGTCAGCGAGCTGCGCCGCAGCCAGCAGGCGGTGCGCGAGAGCCGTGACTCACTGCACCGCGAGCGGCAGATCGCGCAGACCGAGCACCGGCTCGCGGTCGAGCTGCAGGAGACCGTGCTACCGCCGTGGCGCGGCTCCCTGCGGTTTTCCCAGAGCGGGCCGGTCACCCTCGATCTCGCCGGGCACTATCTGCCGTCCGGCAGCAGCGCCCTGATCGGCGGCGACTGGTACGACGCCCTGCACCTTCCGGACGGTACGACGCTGTTGAGCGTCGGTGATCTCACCGGGCACGGCGTCACGGCCACCTCCGGAATGGCGATGCTGCTCGGCGCGCTCCGGGGGATGGCGGTCGCGGGGCACCGGCCGGGGCCCCTGATGGGCCTGCTCAACCAACTGCTGGACGCCGCCGCCCAGCCGGCGCTCGGCAGCGCGGTGTGCGGACGGTTCGACCCCGCAAGCCGCACGCTGGAGTGGGCGCAGGCGGGGCACCCCGCACCGCTGCTCTTCCGCGGCGGCACGGGGCGCGCGCTGGACCCGCCCGAGGGCGTACTGCTCGGGGCGACATCGGGCGCGACGTACACCCAGCACACCGAGCAGCTGGAACCCGGCGATATGCTCGTCCTGCATACCGATGGTCTCGTACCACGCCGCACGCATGGCGCGGAGACCGCTCATGAAGGTGCCGAGCGGCTCCTCGCCCTGGCGCCGCGCTTCGGCGCAGCCCGCAGTGCGCAGGACAGCGTCCGCATCGTCGTCGAGGAGTTCGGCAGCACCGAACGCGAGGACGACGCATGTGTGCTGATCGCCAGGGTGGGCGACTGACCTACACGACCGGCTGACGAGGGCGGGTCCGGCGGAGCGCGAAGCCGACCCGCCCGAAGCCTGCGTTGAGCGCCTGGGCGGTAAGTGCCCGACGGGGAACCCGTGTTGACTGGAGATAGGGTTGGGTCTGGAGATCGGGTTGGGTTGGGTGTGGTGGGGCAAGGTGCGTTGACTGGGTTGGGTGAGTGCGACGACGGCCTGCGTGCGGCAGACCTGCGGACAATGGGCCTCGGGGCCTGCGGACAGTGGGCCAAGGAGGGTTGGTTCGAAGGACGGGTGGGTCGAAGGACGGGTGGGTCGAAGGACGGGTGGGTCGAAGGACGGGTGGGTCGAAGGAGAGGTGGGCCGAAGGAGGGGTGGGTCTCAGACCGAGAAGCTCTGCCCCAGACCCGGTCCGAGCGCGCCGATGCCCGGCTTGAGTCCCTGGCCCTTGGGCTTCGGCTTCGCCTTCGGCATGACCTGCTGGATCTCCTCACGCAGATCCTGGATCTTGGCGTAATTCGCGTACTCGCCGGTCAGCCGGAACATCTCGCGGAGCCGGTCCCAGGTGCGGTGTGAGGAGTTCTCACCGATGGAGACCAGGGCCAATCGCGCATAGCGATCGGCCTGTTCGGGATCGTCGCCGATGAAACAGGCCGATGCCATCGAGATGTAGTCGAAGATCTGCGAGCGCTGGAAGCCGTTCTGCCGCAGCTCCAGCGCCTTCCTTGCATGGTGTTGGGCGATCTTGGCGGCCGAGGAGTCGTGTTCGGCGAGGGTACGGAAGGCCAGCGCCTGCATACCGTGCAGATCCGCCTCGTCGAACATCTGCATCCAGCACGGCGGCGGCACATCGCCCTTGTCCGAGACGAAGAGCTCCTCCGCCTCGCCCAGCGTCCGCCGCATCGCCTGGCCGTGGCCCTTGGAGGCCTGCGCCCAGGCCTCGATGGTGTGCAGCATGGCGCGGGTGCGCGGCAGGGTCTCCTCACCGGAGCCGGACTGGGCCAGCTTCATCAGATCCAGCGCGTCGTCGGGACGGCCCAGATGGACCATCTGGCGCGCGGCGCGGGAGAGCGCTTCCCCGGCGCGCGGGCGGTCGCCGCCCTCGCGTGCCGCATGGGCGGCGATGATGAAGTACTTCTGGGCGGTGGGCTCCAGGCCCACGTCGTGGGACATCCAGCCGGCCAGTACCGCCAGATTGGCGGCCACGCCCCACAGCCGGCGTTGGAGGTGGTCGGGGTGACGGTAGGCGAGCATGCCGCCCACCTCGTTGAGCTGGCCCACCACGGCCTTGCGCTGCAGCCCGCCGCCGCGGGCCGCGTCCCAGGCGCGGAAGACTTCGACCGAGCGCTCCAGCGCGTCGATCTCCTGCGACCCCACAGGGGCCGCCTCATAGCGGTCGAGGCCGATCTGGTCGAGTTCGTCAAAGGAGTCGGAAGCGAACGGGTCGTGGCGTGCGGCGCCGGCCGGGGCCGGTTCGGTGTGCAGCCAGTCGTGCATGGCGCCGGTGAGTGCGGAGCCTGCGGCGAGCGCCGCGCCCGCGCCCACCAAGCCGCGTCGGTTGAGCATGAGGTCCATTCCCGTGAATTCCGTGAGGACCGCAGCGGTCCGTTCGGGAGCCCACGGCAGACCGTCCATGGCCTGCCGCTTCCCCGAGCGACCGGTTCGTGCGAACCCGAGGTCCTCGATGGTTACGACACGGCCGAGGCGCTCGGTGAACAGGGAGGCCAGGACCTTGGGCACGGGATCCCGGGGGGTCTCCCCCATGTCGATCCAGCGCCGCACTCGCGAGGTGTCGGTCGCCAGCTGCGGATGGCCCATGGCCGCCGCCTGCCGGTTGACGAGCCTCGCCAGTTCGCCTTTGGACCAGCCTGCCAGGCTGAAAAGGTCCGCGAGACGGGTGTTCGGCTGCCTGTCCACGTCAAGCCCCCAGGTTCCTCGACTGAGTTGACAGTAACGGCCCGTGACATGCGCTGCGACCATTCGCCAGGGTTCGCCAGGGTGCGCCAGATGGTCTGCCACCCGCAGCCGAGTGTTCTGTAGGTGTGCCGCCCCCGGCCTGGTGGCGGGACCGCATTCCCCAGGGTGCGCGCCCTTTCGCAGGGACCCTGGATCGGCCTCGTGTTACGGGCCCGTTCACGGGTGCCCGCCACCGGGCTGGGGAACGCACGCAACTCGTCGGCGCACGAAGGGATCTGTCTCACCCATGTATGCAGCATCGTCCGCCGTGACCGCCCCCGCTCGGCCGTACCGACCGCACCCGGCGGGGAGCGGGCCGTATCTCGCCCCCTCCCCTTCCGCGGGGGCGGGCCCCGGTCTCTCCGGCGGCCGGACCCGGCGGGCACAGGGGACGGGCGCCCAACCGCTCAGCGGGAGACTCGACTTGTCCGGGCCCCAGGGTGCCCAGCTGCGCGCCGCGGTCGCCTCGGTGCACCGCATCTGTCCGGAGTTCAACCCGGTCCAGGTGCTGCGCCGGAGCGGCAAGTCCGTCCTGCTCGTCGGCACGACAGGCCGGGTGACCGCCGTCGCCAAGTGTTTACTGGACCACTCCCCCTCGTGGGCGGAAAGGTTCCGGCAGGAAATAAGCGCATACCGCGCATTCGTCCGGCATCGTCCGCCGGTACGGGTGCCGCGTCTGGTGGCGGCCGACCCCGACAACTGCACCCTGATCATCGAGCGGATGCCCGGCCGGGTCGCGGCCATGACACGGCACCCGTCCGAGGCCCCGCCCCGCGTGGATGTACGCGCCGCGCTCGGCGCCATCTGCCGAATCAACCTCTGGCGCCCGCCGGACGGGCTGTTCGACGCCCCGCTGGACTACGCGGGCCGCATCGGCCGGTACCACGACCTGGGGCTGCTCACCGACCGCGACATGGGCGATCTGCAGAAGCTGATGCACGGGCTGTCGCATGTGCAGGGCCAGTTCTGCCACGGTGACGCACTACTGAACAACGTGCTGCTCTCCCCCGCCGGCCCGGTGCTGCTGGACTGGGACAACGCGGGCTGGTACCTCCCGGGCTACGACCTGGCGACGCTCTGGTCGGTTCTCGGCGACGCCCCGGTGGCCCGCCGTCAGATCAGCCAGCTCGCCCAGAACGCGGGCCCGGCCTCCCGGGATGCCTTCCTCGTGAATCTGATGCTGATCCTGACCCGTGAGATCCGCCGCTATGAAACCGCGGTCCAACGGACCATGCGCGAGCCCGCACCCACGGGGACGCCTGCTCCCGGACAGCCCGGCGTACCCACGGCAGGCGAGGAACAGCGGCTGCTCCTCCGCCGCCTGCACGACGACTGCCAGATGGCCCGCCGCGCAGTACGCGCCGCAGTCGGCACCCGCTGACCACGAAGCCACGCCCAGCCCCGGCCCCGGTCCCAGCTCCGCCGCCTCCGCTTTTCCCGCCCGCCCCGGCTTCTCCACCTTTCCCCCATTCCCGCCTGCCCCGGCTTCTCCGCCTTCCCCGTGGCCCCCGTGACCACTGCGACCCCGTCATTTCCGCCATCCGCGCCGTCCCCGGCGTCCCCGGAGCCCGTCCCTGCCATCCCCGTCGTGGCAAGCCGTGGGAATACCTCCCACCCCCGCCTGGTTGTGGCCCCGCAGGGGGGCCTCGCGACCCTTAGGGGATCTGTTCGAACACCCCCTAAGGGCGTGTCTCCCCGATCAGGCCGGAAGGTGAACCGGTCTGATCGGGGAGACGCGACTTGGGAGTGGGAGTGCCCGGCCGGTGCCGGGCCGCGGGTCCCTGGTGCGAACGGTGAGCGGCGTGCCCGTGCCTCATACGGGGCGCGCCGCCCACGCATGTGCGTCCCCTCGCGCATGTGTGGCCGCGCGCGCATGTGCGTCCCTTCACGCAAGTGCGCCCCCTCGCGCGCGTGTGGCCGCTCACCCATGTGGGCCGGGTGGCTTCTCGTCCGTCGCTGTTCGTTGGGCCATTCCACTGATGCCCCGCAGGCCCGGCAGCGGTTCGGGAAAGCTTCTCTGAGATGCCCTGACATGCGGAATCCTGATCTGGCACGGTGATTGACGGCCCGTCGGCGGGCGTATGACCCTGGAGCCGACGGGGGATCTACTCTCGGGTCCCACCCCGTACGGCGTTTGCGCACCAACCGTCACACCGCCCGGCTCGGGCCGGCTCGAGGAGGTTGTTTTGCGAGGATCCGCCCCGGAAGGCGAGAAGAGAATCCACCGCCCCGCACTGCGCAGATCCACCACGGCCCTCGCCGCAGCGGTTCTGCTGCTGCCGCTCTCGGGCGCGCCGTCCGCGCACGCCGGGCCACCCCGTGAGGACAGCCGGCTGGAGCGCGCCTTCACCGATGCCGCCGCCCGCTTCCACGTGCCGCGCAGTGTGCTGCTCGGCGTCTCGTACCTCGCCTCCCGCTGGGACTCTCACGGCGGCGCGCCCAGTGTCTCCGGCGGCTACGGCCCGATGCATCTGACGGACGCCCGGACGGCCGTGGCGCGGGCCCCGGAGTTCAGCGCGGGAGACGAGGACGCCCGTGGCGACAGCGCTCGGGCACGTAGAAGAGTACCGGCCGCCGGGGCGCGGAAGGCCGTGCTGCCGGCCGAACTGCCCGCTCGGCTCCGGACGTTGACGACGGCGGCGAGGCTGACCGGCCTGCCCGCCGGGAAGCTGCGCACGGACCCCGCGGCGAATGTGCTGGGCGGTGCGGCGCTGCTCGCCGCCGAGCAGCGCAAGCTGGGGCTGCCCGCCGGCGCGGACCCGGCGCAGTGGTATGCGGCGGTGGCGCACTACGGCAGCCAGGACGACGCGGCCGCCGGGCGGGCCTTCGCGGACGAGGTGTTCACGGTGATGCGGCAGGGCCAGAGCCGTACGACCGATGCGGGGCAGCGGGTGAGACTGGCCGCCGCGCCACGGCTGGCCCCCGACGCCCAGCAGGAGAAACGTATCGGCAAGCGGGACGCCACGGCGTCCTCGAAGGCGTCCTCGAAGGCGACCAGGACGGCGGCCGCACAGTCGTCCGCGAACGTGTCCGGCAAGGCCTCCGCGTCGGGCGGCGGGCACCGGCCGGAGTGCCCGCCGACCGTGGCCTGTAGATCGGTCCCCGCACCGTACGAGGAGTTCGGCGACCATGACTACGGCAATCACGACAAGGCGGACCGCCCCAAGGGCCAGAAGGTCGACGCGATCATCATCCACGACACCGAGGGATCGTGGGAGGTGGCCCTGAAGCTGATCAAGGACCCGGAGTATGTGTCGTGGAACTACACGGTCCGCTCCTCCGACGGCCTGATCGCCCAGCATGTACCGACCAAGGACGTCGCCTGGCACTCCGGGAACTGGTACCTGAACGCGCACTCCATCGGCGTCGAACACGAGGGCTTCCTGGCCTCGCCGGACGCCTGGTACACCGAGGCGATGTACCGCGCCTCGGCCCGCCTGGTGAAGTACCTGAGCCGCGAGTACGGCCTGCCGCTCGACCGGCAGCACATCCTGGGCCACGACAATGTGCCCGGCACGACGACGTCCACGATCCCCGGCATGCACACCGACCCCGGCCCGTACTGGGACTGGGCGCACTACTTCAAGCTGCTGGGCAAGCCGTTCCACCGCACGGCGGGCCCGCACGGCGGGCTGGTCACCATCCGTCCCGACTACGACCGGAACCGGCCGCACTACACCGGCTGCGAGCAGCCCGGCGACAGCTGCCCGCCGCACGGCTCCACCGCGATCCGGCTGCACACCGCACCTACCGAGAGCGCCCCGCTGGTCAAGGACATCGGGCTGCACCCGGACGGCGGTGACTCGACGGACGGGGTGAACGACACCGGCGCCCGCGCCACGACGGGGCAGCGGTTCGCGGTGGCGGGCCGGCTCGGCGAGTGGACGGCGGTCTGGTATCTGGGCCAGTTGGCGTGGTTCCGTGATCCGCCGGACGCGCCGACCGCGGTGGACGCCAGGGGACTGATCGCCACCCCGAAGGCCGGCCGCCCGGAGATCCCGGTCTACGGCCGCGCCTATCCGGAGCGGGAGGCCTACCCGGCCGGGGTTCCGTACCAGACCGTGTCCCCGCTGCCGTACCGGATCACCGCGGGTCAGAAGTACGCGGTCGGCGGGTGGGTGACCGGCGACTACTTCTACGCGCCGGCCTTCGACGTCGCCAAGCACGTGATCGTGCGCGGCAAGGACGTCTACTACCGGATCCAGCTGGGGCACCGGATCGGGTACGTCCGGGCGGCCGATGTCGATGTGCGGCCCTCGGATTCCTAGAGCGGGCGCCGGGGCCTGTGCCGGAAGTCCCGTCGCCGCCCCGGAGGCCCTCGGGGCGGGGCGGCGGCTCCGGCGGCGTCAGCTCTGCTGGAAGAGTTCCGCCGGGAGCGGCTTGAGCAGGGCGTAGAGGTCGTCAGTGATCGGCCGGTCCCAGCTGGCGATGGTGACCAGTACGCCGTCGCTGCGGTCGAACTGGGCGCAGGAGATCCGGCTCTCGGAGCACTTGATGCGCTTGACGATCAGCAGGTTGTCCTCGTGCATCACCGGGGTGTCCTCCCGCTCGACGACGGTCACCGGCTCGTCGTGGCCGAGCGCCGCGAGCAGCTGGGCCACTTCGAAGGGCACCTCGTCGTCGGTGAGCTCGCGGGCCGGGGAGCCCTCCGGCAGATTGCCGATGATCATCGCGGGCCCGCGGCCGCCGAACAGGTCGTAGCGGAGGAAGACGCCCTGGCAGCTCCCGTCGGGCGCGGGCAGCAGCCCGGCACCGAGATTGCCCGGCCAGTCCCCCGGGTCCATGGCGAGGACGTCGAAATCGGGACCGGCGGGCGTGGCTGCGCTACGGCGGCGGAGGAAGGACATGCCGCCATCGTACGTGGCCCGGGCGGACGGGCCGTGCGGGCGTGGTGGCAATGGTGCGGTCGGTACCGCATGTCGGACGCCACCGGTCGGGCCCGCCCGGCCCGGTCAGCCCAGTCGCCCCACTCAGCCCGCCCGGCCCACTCAGCCCAGTCGACCCGCTCGGCCCGCTCGGGCCCGGTCGGCCAGCTCGTCGAGCCGGCGGAGCGCCTGCTCGGCCGCCTCGTAGGGCACGAAGAGGTGATCGTGGCGGAAGCCGGCGACGACATTGCAGCTGAGGCCGGTCTCGGCGAGCGCGGTCGCGACGGCGGCGGTGAGGCCGACCGCGTCCAGTGCGGAGTGCACCCGCAGGGTGATCCAGCCGGCGACGTAGTCGTAATCGAGGCCCACCCGGTCGGCCTCCTCCTGGCGGAGGACGAGGGTGAGGCCTTCCGGCTCGGCGACGGTCACCACCGGGGCCAGGCCCGCGGGGACCGCGCCGGGCACGCTGGTGAAGACGTACCGGCCGTCGTGCAGTTCCGGCCGCATCCCGCGCAGCAGCACCTGAAGATCGCGTTCACCCGTCATGGGCCCACCCTACGAGGCGTCGCCGCATGCCGGCCGGAGCCCCCCGCCGCGTCACGTCAGGTCGAACGCCCCTTCCCTGGCGTCCAGGACGAAGGCGCGCCACTCGGCCGGGGAGAAGATCACCGCCGGGATCTCCGGGTCGCGGCGGTTCCGCATCGCGATATAGCCCTCGACGAAGGCGACTTGGACATCGCCGACGCCCTGGGTGCTCGACTGCCACTCGGCCTGCGTCAGGTCGAGGTCGGGCCGTGGCCCGCCGACGAGTCGCTGCTCGGTGGTGATGCTGTCGGCCACGTGTCCCGCTCCTCTTCGGTTCGGCGTCCGTGGGCAGCAGCGTAACCACTGTGTACGGGGACGAACAGAGGACGTGGCCGGGGCCTGCGCCCGCCTCCACGGCCCTCAAGTGACCAGGTCAGGCACCCGCCTCCACGGCCCTCAAGTGACCAGGTCAGGTGCCCGCCTCCAGCGCCTCGGCCCGTCTCCGCCGGAGCCCCGCGGCGCTCAGGTGGCCGGGGCGTCGGCGCCGACCAGCCACATGGAGAAGAACTGCGAGCCGCCGCCGTAGGCGTGGCCGAGGGCCCGCCGGGCGCCGTCGACCTGGTGTGCGCCGGCCCGGCCGCGTACCTGGAGGGCGGCCTCGGCGAAACGGAGCATGCCGGAGGCGCCGATGGGATTGGTGGAGAGCACTCCGCCGGACGGGTTGACGGGGAGGTCGCCGTCGAGTTCGGTGACGCCCGACTCGGTGAGCTTCCAGCCTTCGGCCGCCTCGGCGAAGCCGAGGTTCTCCAGCCACATCGGTTCGTACCAGGAGAACGGGACGTACATCTCGACCGCGTCGATCTCGCGGCGGGGGTCGGTGATCCCGGCCTGGCGGTAGACGTCGGCGGCGCAGTCCTTGCCGGCCTGCGGGGAGACGAAGTCCTTGCCGGCGAAGAGGGTGGGTTCGCTGCGCATCGCCCCGCCGTGTACCCAGGCCGCCGGGTGCGGTGCGCGGGCGGCTCCGGCGCGGTCGGTGAGGACCATGGCGCAGGCACCGTCGGAGGAGGGGCAGGTCTCGGAGTAGCGGATCGGGTCCCAGAGCATCGGGGCCGCCTGGACCTTCTCCAGGGTGATGTCCTTCTCGTGGAGGTGTGCGTAGGGGTTCTTCAGGGCGTTGCGGCGGTCCTTGTAGGCGACGAGGGAGCCGATGGCGGCGGGGGCTCCGGTGCGCCGCATGTAGGCGCGTACGTGCGGGGCGAAGAATCCTCCGGCGCCGGCCAGCAGGGGCTGCTGGAACGGTACCGGCAGGGACAGCGCCCACATGGCGTTGGACTCGGACTGCTTCTCGAAGGCGAGGGTGAGGACGGTGCGGTGGACCCGGGCGGCGACGAGGTTGGCGGCGACGAGGGCGGTGGAGCCGCCGACCGAGCCGGCGGTGTGCATCCGCAGCATGGGTTTGCCGACGGCGCCGAGGGCGTCGGCGAGGTAGAGCTCGGGCATCATGACGCCCTCGAAGAAGTCGGGGGCCTTGCCGATCACCACGGCGTCGATGTCCGCCCAGGTCAACTCGGCTTCTTCCAGGGCGCGTCGGGCGGCCTCGCGGACGAGTCCGGCGAGGGAGACGTCGCGGCGGGCCGCCCGGTGCCGGGTCTGGCCGATGCCGACGACGGCCACGGGCTCCTTGCTCATCGCGGGTCTCCTTCCAGGACCGCCACCAGGTTCTGCTGCAGGCAGGGGCCCGAGGTGGCGTGCGCGACGGCACGGTCGGACTCACCGCGCTGGATGCGCGCGGCGGCCTCGCCGAGCCGGATCAGTCCGGCGGCCATGAGGGGGTTGGCGGCCAGTGCGCCGCCGGACGGGTTGATCCGGACGTCCGCGCCGCCCGGGCCGTCGAGCTTCAGGGCGCGGCGCAGCACCACCTCCTGGGAGGTGAACGGGGCATGCAGCTCCGCGGTGTCCACCGGCCGGGTGAAGTAGCCAGCGCGCTCCGCGGCGAGCCGGGTGGACGGCGAGTCGGTGAGGTCGCGGACGCCGAGGCTGTGGGCCTCGATGCGGTGGTCGAGGCCGCGGATCCAGGCGGGGCGCTCGGTCAGCCGGCGGGCGGTGTCACCGGCCGCGAGGACGACGGCGGCCGCGCCGTCGCCGATGGGCGGGCAGTCGCCGGTGCGCAGCGGGGCGACGAGGGTCTCGCCGATGGGCACCGTGCCGCGCAGCTGGGCGTACGGATGGGACTCGGCGGCGGCCCGGCTGCGGGCCGCGATGCCGGCCAGTTCCCGCTCGTCGGTCAGCCCGGCGTCGATCAGGGCCCGGGCCTGGAGGGCGGCGAGCGCGACGGAGTCGGGCCAGAGCGGGGCGACGTAGTACGGGTCGAGCTGGCGGGTGAGGACCTCGCGGAGGTCGCCGGGCGAGGACTTGCCGTACGCGTAGACCAGGGCGGTGTCCGCCTCGCCGGTGAGGATCTTCACCCAGGCCTCGTACAGTGCCCAGGCGCCGTCCGTCTCGACATGGGACTCGGAGATCGGCGGCCAGGCGCCGACGCCGTCGAGGGCCATGGTGAAGGAGAAGGCCCGGCCGGCGAGGTAGTCGGAGGAGCCGGAGCAGGTGAAGTCGATCTCGCGTGCCGTGAGGCCGGTGCGGGCCAGGACGTCGTGCAGCACCGGCAGCACCATCTCGGCCTCGGAGCTCTCCGCGCTGTCGCGGACGTGGCGGCTCTGCCCGACGGCGACGATGGCGGCCTCGCGTGGCGGAGCACCCATCAGATCAGCTCCTTGTAGCTGTCGTAGTCGGCGTCGGGCTCGCCGGTGGGGCGGTAGTGGTCGGGGAAGCGTCCGCCCTCGGTCCACACCGGTTCGACGCGCAGTCCCATGCGGACCTGGTCGTAGGGGATCTGGCCGATCCGGGCGTGCAGGGCGAGGCCGGCGCCGTCCAGGGCGATATGGGCGTAGACGTAGGGGACGTCGAGGTCGCGGTGGGCGGGGTGCCGGGCCTTGATGTTGACGATGCAGAAGGTGGTGACGGTGCCGCGGGGGCCGACTTCGACCTGGGCGTCGGTGGCGACGCCGCAGGTGGGGCAGGCGCCGCGGGGCGGGACGTACACCTTGTGGCAGGACGGACAGCGTTCGCCGAGGATCCGGCGGCCGGCGAGCGCGTGGAGGTAACGGGACTGGGCGCGGCCGGGTGCGTAGGTGTAGTCGAGCCGGGCGGGGGTGGTGATCACAGTGACGGGGTCGGCGAATCGGCCGCTGTGCGGGGCGGGCCGGCCGGGGCGTGCGGTGCCGTCGTCGGGTTCGCAGCGGGCGATGTCGGTGGTGCTGTCGTCCGGTTCGAAGCAGGCGATGTCGGTGATGGCGCCGGTGCGCTCGGCGGCCCAGCGGATCCGGACCCGCATGCCGGTGTGTACGGCGTCGGGGCCGGGGGCGTCCAGTGCGTGCAGCAGCGCGGTGCCGGCGCCGTCGAGGCGGACCAGTACCCAGGCGAAGGGGGTGGTGAGCGGCTGGCCGCGGCGGGGGGCCGGGTTCCAGGCCCAGGTGGTGACCGTACCGCTGGTGCCGACCTCGACCAGGTCGCGGATCTCCTCGGCGGTGACCGGGTCGTATTCGACGGGCGGTACCAGCACCCGGCCGTCGTCCGCCCGGACACCGAGGACGGTGCGCTCGCGCAGGCCGGTGAGGAAGGCGCTCTGGACGGGGCCGAGCGAGCGGGTGAAGGGGAACTCCACGACGAGCGGGGCGGTGAGGGCCGCCGGCACCTCTGGCATACGGCTTCTCCTTGGCGTCAGGCGCGCCGGTAGACGGGCGGGCGCTTCTCCGCGAAGGCCCGGGCGCCTTCCTTGGCGTCGGCGGTGTCGAAGAGGGGCAGGCCACGGGCGAGTTCGGCCGCCAGGCCGTCGGCCTCGGTCAGCTCGGCGGTCTCGTAGACGGATGCCTTGACAGCTTCGACGGCGAGCGGCCCGCAGTCGTTGATCCGGCCGGCGATCTCCAGGGCCTTCTCCAGCGCGCCGCCGTCGGGTACGACATGGCCGATCAGGCCGATCCGTTCGGCCTCGCGCGCCGGGTAGGGGCGGCCGGTGAGCAGCATTTCCAGGGCGTGGGTGCGGGGGATCTGGCGGGCGAGGCGGACGGTGGAGCCGCCGACGGGGAACAGTCCGCGCCGGACCTCGAAGAGCCCGAAGGTGGCGCTCTCACCGGCGACGCGGATGTCGGTGCCCTGGAGGATCTCGGTACCGCCGGCGACGCAGTGGCCCTCGACGGCGGCGATCACGGGTTTGCGGGGGCGGTGGTGGCGCAGCATCGCCTTCCAGTGGAGGTCGGGGTCGGCGCGCAGCCGGTCGCGGTAGTGCTCGCCGGCCATGCCGTCGCCCGCGAGGGCTTTGAGGTCCATACCGGCGCAGAAGGTGCCGCCGGCGCCGGTGAGGACGATGGAGCGGACCGTGTCGTCCTCGTCGGCGGCGGTCCAGCCGTCGTGGAGACCCACCAGCATGGGCAGGGAGAGGGCGTTCTTCGCCTCCGGCCGGTTGAGGGTGAGCACCAGTGTCGCGCCGACGCGCTCCACGGCGAGATGTTCGGTGCCCTCGGTCCCGTCCATATGCGTCCTTTCGGCTCACCGTCCGCGACGGAGAACAGATTGCAGCAGCCGCACACCGACTTCAAGAGTTTTTCTGACGGTTAGTCAGATTTCCTCGCCGGGCCCCTTCCTTGCTCCTGCCGGCGGCGCTCTAATGACGGCGGACAGGTCCGAGCCCTTGTTCCGCCCGGTCTGGAGGAGACGTGGAGTACAACCTGGCCGATCTCTTCGAGTCGATCGTCGACACCGTCCCCGGCCGCGAGGCGCTGGTGTACGCCGACCATCCGGGGACCGGCACCGAGCACCGGCTGACGTACGCGGAGCTGGACCGCGCCGCCAACCGCCTGGCCCACCACCTGAGCCATCAGGGCGTCGGGCCCGGTCACCACGTCGGACTGCACCTCCACAACGGCGTCGGCTACCTCCAGGCCCTCTACGCCTGCCTGAAGATCCGCGCCGTCCCGGTGAACGTCAACTACCGCTACGTCGCGGACGAGCTGGCTCACCTCTACCAGGACGCGGATCTGGTGGCGCTGGTCTTCGACGCGGAGTTCACCGACCGGGTCGCCGCCGCCCTCCCGCGGGCGCCGGAGCTCCGCCACCTCGTACGGATCGGCGACCCGCCCGCCGGCGCCCCCGAACCACCCGTCACCCCCGTCGCGCTCGCGGACGCCGAGGCCGCCGGCTCGGCGGAGCGCGGCTTCGGCCCGCGCTCCGCCGATGACCGGCTCATCATCTACACCGGCGGCACCACCGGCATGCCCAAGGGAGTGATGTGGCGCCACGAGGACATCTTCTTCTCCGGGATGGGCGGCGGGGCGCCCACCGGGGAACCGGTGAAGCGGCCGGCGGAGCTGGCCGAGCGGGTCGCGGCCGGCGGTGCGGGCCTCGTCTTCTTCCCCACCGCCCCGCTGATGCACGGCACCTCCACGCTGACCGCGTTCATCGCCTTCCACTTCGGCCAGAAGGTCGTCCTGCACCGCAAGTTCGTGGCCGAGGAGGTGCTGCGGACCATCGAACGGGAGCGGGTCACCAGTGTGTCGCTGGTGGGCGACGCGATGCTGCGCCCGCTGGTCGACGCCCTCGGCGGACCGTTCAAGGGAGCCGACTGCTCCTCGCTGCTCAGCGTCAGCAGCTCCGGCGCGATCCTCTCCGGGACCGTACGCGACCGGTTCCGCGCGCTGGTCCCGCACGCCGTGCTGCTCAACAACTTCGGCTCGTCGGAGTCCGGTTTCAACGGGACGGCCACCGATGACGCAGGCCCCGGCCACGGCTTCCGGCTACGGGTCAACTCCCATACCTCGGTGGTGGATCCGGCCACGCACGCCCCGGTGCGAGCCGGGCAGGTGGGCCGGCTCGCCCTGCGCGGACACGTGCCGCTGGGCTACTACAACGATCCGCGGAAGACCGCCGAGACGTTCTTCGAGGCACACGGCGAGCGGTGGGTACTGCTCGGCGATATGGCCACCGTCGACGAGGCGGGCGTCGTCACCGTCCTCGGGCGAGGCTCGCAGTGCATCAACTCCGGTGGCGAGAAGGTGTATCCGGAAGAGGTGGAAGAGGCTCTGAAGGCCCATCCGGACGTGTACGACGCGCTGGTGGCGGGCGTGCCGGACGAGCGGTGGGGCAGCCGCGTCGCGGCGGTCGTCGAACTGCGCGACGGGGCCGCGCCATTGGACCTGGCGGGCATCCAGCTCCACTGCCGGTCCCGGCTGGCCGGCTACAAGATTCCGCGCACCGTGGTCTTCACCGACCGCATCCAGCGGTCCCCCAGCGGCAAGGCGGACTACCGGTGGGCGAAGGCGGTGGCGGCCGGCGAACGGGAGGCGTGACCGACTCCCCCGGGTGTCACCCCTCGACTCGCACCGGGGCCCTCATGCGAGCCTCCTCGAATCACCTGTACTTGCCGCCCGCCCGGCATTTGAATCGTCCCTGCCACACGGCGGTGCCCCTCGGACCACGGGGCCGGGCTGCCGCCCACGCCGTATCGACAGTCCAGGAATGCTGGGGGAGATGACATCATGCAGCGCAAGCTCGTCCTGACACTCGGCGCCGCGTCGCTGGGTGCGGTGACCCTGCTCGGCATGGGCACGGCGACCGCCGGAGCCGCGCCCGCCAAGGAGTCCGCGCCGGCCACGGCTTCCGCCGGGATCGGCCTGAACGCCGGCAAGTTCTACGTTTTCAAGGACGACAACTTCAAGAACGGGTACTACCCCTTCGCCAAGTCCGACGGCAACTTCGCGAACAACAAGTGGATCGGGGGCGCCCACAACGGCAGGACGATCAACAACGGCACCAGCTCGATGCGGAACACCACGGACCGCTGGATAGATCTGTACGCCGACGCCGATGACGGCCACGGCTGCGGCGGCGCCAGGTACTCCGCCCGTCCGCACAGCGAGGACTCCGACCTGACGAACAACAGGTTCGACAACAAGGCCAGCTGCGTCCGGTTCCGGTAAGCACGCGGCGGGGACGGGGCGCCGGGTTTCGCCGGCGCCCCGCCCCTGGCTCGTACCCGCCTCCTCATGACCGTCAGAGGGCTACCACCATGCCATCCCGTCCCGCGCGAGCCGTCCTCCCGCTCCCCTTGCTCCTGACTCTCCTGACTCCCCTCGCCCTGGTCACCGGATGTGCGCCGGCGACCGCAGGGCAGCGGCCGGCGGCGAAGGAGGCGGACGTTCCGGCCGCTCCCGCCGTCGGCGAGGAGGCGCGACGCCTGGTCCTGCCGTTCGACGCGTATGCGATGTCCACTCCCGCGATCCATACCGTCGAGTCCGCCGAGGACGTCCTGATCCGCGGCTGTATGCAGGCGCAGGGAATGAGCTGGAAGGCGCTGCCGCGGCCGAGCGGTGTCGACCAGGACCCGCCGAACCGGCGGCGTTACGGCCTGGTCGA
Organism: Streptomyces sp. NBRC 110611; assembly: GCF_001590865.1. Classification (GTDB taxonomy): domain Bacteria; phylum Actinomycetota; class Actinomycetes; order Streptomycetales; family Streptomycetaceae; genus Streptomyces. The sequence continues at coordinate 523,897 of NZ_BBUY01000004.1, read as the reverse complement.
AGCGGATATCGCCGCCCGCTTCGGCTACCACCTGCCACCGGAGCCACCGGAGCTGACCCGCCGCGCGGCGGCCTGGGACGAACGGAAGAACCTGCCGGACCGGGAACAGCTGGCCGCCTTCGGCCGGCAGGGCGGGGGCGGATGCTGGAAGAAGGCGCACGACGGCCTGCTCCGCGGGATCACCCCCGCCGATCAGTCGCTGTTCAACCGGCGCATCGGTGAGGAGTTCAGCGCTTCCAAGAGCGACCCGGAGGTGGTGCGCGTCATCCGCGGGTGGAGCGCGTGCATGAGGGAGAACGGCTTCCGCTACTCCTCTCCGCTCAAGGTCACGGGTGATGCCGAGTGGGGGAAGTCCTCGCGGCCCGCCCGGCGGGAGATCGCCGTGGCGCGGGCGGATATCCGGTGCAAGGAGAGGACGGACCTCGTCCCGGTCTGGTCCGGTGTGGAGGCCCGGATGCAGAACGACGTCATTCGGCGCCACGCCGAGGACTTCCGGGTGCTGAAGGCCGAGAAGGACCGGTGGCTGGCGGCCGCCCGCCGGGTCCTCGACCGCGAGTGAACCCTGGCCCGCCCCGTCCCGACGGCCGCGGCGGGCCCGGGACACCGCCCGTGGGCCGGCCGCGTCACCACCCTTGACGTGATCGCCGTGCGCTGATTACTTGGACCCGCGTTCAGCTACCGAATGATCGGTAGGTACATGAGGCGGTGGCACTCCATGCGGGAAGCGGATACCGGCGGGGCTCCGGACGGCGCGGCGTTCGGCGAGGCGTTGTTCGACGAGGCGGAACGGCTCTCCCCGGACGCCTTGCGGGCGCTTCAGCTGACCCGGCTGCGCGCCTCGTTGCGGCACGCCTATGACCACGTCCCGTTCTACCGGGAGGCCTTCGACCGGGCCGGGGTGCATCCGCACGACTGCCGTTCGCTCGGCGATCTCGCCCGCTTCCCGTTCACCGTCAAGGACGATCTGCGTGCCCAGTACCCCTTCGGGATGTTCGCCGTCCCCAGGGAGCGGGTGCGCCGCATCCACGCCTCCAGCGGCACGACGGGCCTGCCGACGGTCGTCGGCTACACCGAGCGCGACCTCTCCGTCTGGGCGGATGTCGTCGCCCGCTCCCTCCACGCGGCCGGTGGCCGGCCCGGCCACACCGTCCATATCGCCTACGGATACGGGCTGTTCACCGGCGGACTGGGCGCCCACTACGGCGCGGAGCGGCTCGGCTGCACGGTCGTACCGGCATCCGGCGGGATGACCGCCAGACAGGTACGGATCATCCAGGACTTCAGCCCCGACGTCATCATGGTGACGCCGTCGTACATGCTCACACTCCTGGACGAGTGCGAACGGCAGGGCATCGATCCGCGTACCACCTCGCTGAAGGTGGGCGTCTTCGGCGCCGAGCCGTGGACGCAGGAGATGCGCCGCGAGATCGAGAAGCGGTTCGCGATCGACGCGGTGGACATCTACGGCCTGTCGGAGGTGATGGGCCCCGGCGTCGCCCAGGAGTGTGTGGAGACCAAGGACGGGCCGCACATCTGGGAGGACCACTTCTACCCGGAGGTGGTCGACCCGCTCACCGGCGAGGTCCTGCCGGACGGCGCACACGGCGAGCTGGTGTTCACCTCCCTCACCAAGGAAGCGATGCCGGTCATCCGCTACCGCACCCGTGATCTGACCCGGCTGCTGCCGGGCACGGCGCGGCCCGCCTTCCGCCGTATGGAGAAGATCACCGGGCGCTGCGACGACATGATCATCCTGCGCGGGGTCAACCTCTTCCCCGCGCAGGTCGAGGAGATCGTGCTGCGTACCCCCGGCGTCGCCCCGCACTTCCAGCTGAGGCTGACCCGCGAGGGCCGGATGGACCAGCTGACCGTACGTGCCGAGGCCCGCCCCGGCGCCACCCCCGACCAGCGCACCGCGGCGGCCGGGCTGATCGCGCGCAGCGTCAAGGACGGTATCGGGGTCTCGGTCTCCGTGGAGATCGTCGCCCCGGAGACGCTGGAGCGCTCGGTCGGCAAGATCAAGCGCATCGTGGACGCCCGGTACCGGGACAAGGCCTGACGACCTGAAGGGCCTGACGCTCAGGTCATGTTCGGGTCCCCCTTGATCAGCGCGAAAGGGGCTCCGAACGGGTCCGTGACCATGGCGATCCGGCCGACGCCCGGGGCGTTGGACGGCGGGATCAGGACCGTGGCGCCGTTGGCGGTGGCGGCGGCGAAGGTCACGTCGCAGTCGGTGACACCGAAGTACGGGTGCCACTCGGAGGTCGAGCCGGCCGCCAGATTCTCCTTCGGCAGCTGGAAGATACCGCCCTGCCCGGTGTCCTCCGGCGTGCCGCCACGGGGCGCGGAGACGACCGAGTAGACCATGTCACCGCCCATGGGCATGTCCTGATAGCTCCACAGGAAGACCGAGCGGTAGAAGTCCTTCGCCGCCGCGGCGTCGGTGGTGTACAGCTCCGTCCAGCAGAGCGTGTTGGGCGCCATGACCTTCTCCAGGCCCTGGATGTCGCCCGGCTGCCATACGGCGAAGTCGGCACCGGTCGGGTCGGTGAACTGGGCCAGCCGGCCCGCCGTGAAGACGTCCATCGGCGCGGCCCGCACCTTGCCGCCGGCCCGCTCCACCGCCTTGGCCGTGGCGTCCGCGTCGGCGGTGTGGAAGTACGCGGTCCAGGCGGGGCGCGCGCTCTCCTCCTGGCACGGACCGGCGGCCGCGACCGTCTCGCCGTCGAGCTGGAAGAAGCCGTACCCGCCGCCCTCCGGGCCGGCCGACTGGAAGCTCCAGCCGAAGACGGCCGAGTAGAAGGCGGCCGCGGCGTCGACGTCGGGGGCGCCGAGGTCGATCCAGTTCGGTGTCCCGGGGACGTAATCGGTGGTCAGCATGGGTGCTCCTCCGTCATACGGATCGAGGTCCAGGGCCTGTGTCGGAAGTCCCTGGCGGGGTTCTCTCCCGCCGTTCCTCAGCATGGCAGGGGGCACTGACAGTGGACCTCCGCCGCCGCTCAGGGCGTGCCGAACCGTTCGCGCAGCGCGCGCTTGAGGACCTTCCCGCTGGCGTTGCGCGGCAGCGCGTCCACGAACACCACCCTTTTGGGCGCCTTGAACGGCGCCAGGCGGGCCCGGGCCGCCTCGATCAGCTCCCGCTCCCCCACCGGGGTGCCGTCCGCGCCGCCGTCCGCGCGCCGTACCACCACCGCGGTCACCGCCTCGATCCACCGCTCGTCCGGCAGCCCGATGACCGCGACCTCGGCCACCTGGGGGTGCGCGTAGAGCGCCTCCTCCACCTGGCGCGAGGCGACCAGCACCCCGCCGGAGTTGATGACGTCCTTCACCCGGTCGACCACCGTGAAGTAGCCCTCCGCATCGCGTACGGCCAGGTCGCCGGAGTGGAACCAGCCGTCCCGGAACGCCTCGGCGGTCTCCTCCGGCTTGTCCCAGTAGCCGGTGCACAGTTGCGGGGACCGGTAGACGACCTCGCCGCGGGTGCCGTCCGGTACCTCCCGGCCCGCCTCGTCCACCACCCGCGCCTCGACGAACAGCACCGGCCGCCCGCAGGAGGCCATCCGCCCCTCGTGCTCCTCCGGGCCGAGCACGGTGGCCAGCGGCCCGATCTCGCTCTGCCCGAAGCAGTTGTAGAAGGCGAGCCCGGGCAGCCGGGCGCGCAGCCGTTCCAGCACGGGCACCGGCATGATCGACGCGCCGTAGTACGCCTTGCGCAGCCCGCTCAACTCCCGCTCCCCGGTGGTGAAGCCGGGGTGCTGGGACAGCGTGATCCAGACCGTCGGCGGCGCGAAGAGACTGTCCGCCCGGCCGGTCTCCACCAGTTCGAAGATCCGGTCCGGATCGGGCCCGTCGAGGATGGTGTTCTCCGCGCCCACCGCCAGGTAGGGCAGCAGGAAGACGTGCAACTGTGCGGAGTGGTAGAGCGGCAGCGAGTGCAGCGGCCGGTCCGTCTCCGTGAGGCCGAGGGCGATGACCGCGCTGGTGTACTCGTGGACCAGCGCCCGGTGCGTCATCATCGCGCCCTTGGGCAGGGCGGTGGTCCCCGAGGTGTAGAGCAGCTGGACCAGGTCGTCGTCGGACACCTCGGGCAGCGGGCTCACCGCGCCGTCGCCGTCCTGGCCCGCCGCCCGGTACGCCACCGCCCGCTCCAGCAGCCCTCCGGGCGCGTCGCGCAGCGGCAGGGCGCGTACCGCGTCCGGCAGCCGGGACGCCAGGGCGGCGTCCGTGAGGACCAGGGCGCTGCCCGACTGCTCCAGGATGTACCGCAGGTCCTCGCCGGTGAGACCGTGGTTGACCGGGACGTGCACCAGGCCGGCGCGGGCACAGCCGAGAAAGCCGATCAGGTACGCGTCGGAGTTGTGCCCGTAGGACGCGACCCGGTCGCCGGGCCGCAGGCCCTCCGCCAGCAGCACCCGGGCCGCGGCGGTCACCGCGTCGTCCAGCTCCCGGTACGTCCAGGCCCGCTCCCCGTACCGCACCGCGGTCCGCCCGGGCACCCGGCGGGCGCTGCGTCGCAGGATTCCGTCGACCGTGTTGCTCCGCGCTGGCGTCATGGCGCGATCCTCGGCCGCGCCCCGTGCGGGGTCAAGGCACCGGGCCGGGCGGGGCCGGGACGCCGTGGCGGGCGGGGGCGGGACACCGGGCTTCCGTCCCGTCGCGCGGCCCGTCGTCCCGCTACACGGCCCGCTCGTGTCCCTCCCAATACGGTGCGCGCAGCCGCCGTTTGTAGAGCTTGCCGTTGGGGTCGCGGGGCAGGGCGGCGCGGAAGTCGACGGACCTGGGGCGCTTGTAGCCGGCCAGCCGGCGGGCGCAGTGGGCCAGGATGTCGGCGGCCAGGGCGGGGCCGGGGCGGTGGCCCTCCGCGGGTTCCACGACGGCCTTGACCTCCTCTCCCCAGTCGTCGTGCGGGATGCCGAAGACCGCGGCGTCGGCGACCGCCGGGTGGCCCAGCAGAACCGATTCGATCTCGGCGGGGTAGATGTTGACCCCGCCGGAGATGATCATGTCGATCTTGCGGTCGCGGAGGAAGAGGTAGCCGTCCTCGTCCAGGTAGCCGAGGTCGCCGACGGTGAAGAAGTCCCCGATCCGGTTCTTCCGGGTCTTGCCCTCGTCCTTGTGGTAGCGGAAGCCGCCGGTGCTCATCTTCATGTAGACGGTGCCGAGTTCGCCCGCGGGCAGCCGGTTGCCGTGGTCGTCGAAGACGGCCAGTTCGCTGATCGGCCAGGCCCGGCCGACCGTACCGGGCTTCTTGAGCCAGTCCTCGGCGGTGGCGAAGGCGCCGCCGCCCTCGCTCGCCGCGTAGTACTCCTCGACGCAGCCGCCCCACCAGTCGATCATGGCGCGTTTGACGTGGTCGGGGCAGGGCGCGGCGCCGTGGATGGCATGCCGCATGGTGCTCACGTCGTACCCGGCCCGGGTCCCGGGAGGCAGCGCGAGCAGACGGTGGAACTGGGTGGGGACCATATGGGTGTGCGTGCACCGGTGGGTCTCGATGAGGCGGAGCATCTCCTCGGGCGTCCACCTGTCCATCAGTACCAGGCGGTGGCCGATGTGCAGGGACGCGCCCGCGAACTGGAGCACGGCGGTGTGGTACAGCGGCGAGCAGACCAGGTGAACGTTGTCGTCGAACGGCCTGATGCCGAAGATGCCGAGGAAGCCGCCCAGATAGGCCTCCTCCGGCGGCTTTCCGGGCAGGGGGCGGCGGATGCCGCGCGGGCGGCCGGTGGTGCCCGAGGTGTAGTTCATCACCCAGCCGAGGGTGCGGTCCGAGGGCGCCGACTCCGGTCGGCCGTCGAGGAGTTCGGCGTACGGGCGGAACCCTTCGACCGTGCCGACCGCGTACCGGCGCTCAGCCGGGAGACCGGCCTCGTCCGCGGCCTGGCGGGCCGGGTCGGCGTACCGCTCGTGGGCGATCAGCACCTTGGCGCCGGAGTCGGCGACGATCCAGGCGATCTCGGGTCCGACGAGGTGGTGGTTGACCGGGACGAGGTAGAACCCGGCCTGCGTGGCGGCCAGATAGGCCGTCAGGAACTCGACGCTGTTGGGCAGGACGACCGCGAAGGCGTCACCGCGTGCCAGACCGGCCGCGCGCAGACCGTGGACGAGGCGGTTGGCGGCGGCGTGCAGGCGCCCGGCGGTCCACCGCTCGTCGCCGGGTGCGATCAGTACCGTGCGCTCGGGGTCCTGGGCGGCCTGGGCCCAGAAGCCGGCGGGGGGCGCTTTCGTCACGTGCCGCTCCTTCCGGCGATGCGGTTGATGCGGTCGACAGCCCGCTCGAAGCCACGGGTGAGGTCGTCGAAGACGGCCTGGACGCTGCGTTCGCTGGTCATCCGGCCGACGATCTGGCCGACGGGCGTGCCGAGCAGGGGCTCCACCTCGTACTTCTGGATGCGTGAGACGGCTTCGGCCACCAGCAGGCCTTGCAGGGGCATGGGGAGGGCGCCGGGTCCGGCCGGGTCGTCCCAGGCGTCGGTCCACTCGGTACGGAGCTGGCGTGCGGGTTTCCCGGTCAGGGCGCGGGAGCGGACGGTGTCGCCGGAGCCTGCCGCGAGCAGCTTCTCGACGAGCTTGGGCGAGGGGAGTCCGGCCTCGGTGGTGGTCAGCCACAGGGAGCCCAGCCACACGCCCTGGGCGCCGAGGGCGAGCGCGGCGGCCACCTGCCGTCCGCTGCCGATCCCGCCTGCCGCCAGCACGGGCAGCGGGTCCACGGCGTCCACGACCTCGGGGGTGAGCACCATGGAGGCGATCTCGCCGGTGTGCCCGCCGGCCTCGTAGCCCTGGGCGACGACGATGTCGATGCCGCCCTCCTTGTGTTTGACGGCGTGCCGGGCGCTGCCCGCGAGCGCGGCGACCAGCACATCGCGCTCGTGGGCGCGGGCCACCACGTCGGCGGGCGGGGAGCCGAGGGCGTTGGCCAGCAGCCGGATCGGGTAGTCGAAGGCGACGTCGAGCTGGTTGCGGGCAACCTGCTCCATCCACCCGGTGATGCGCCAGCCGGACGCCTCGCCCTCGGCGAGTCCGGGTACGCCGTACCTGGCGAGGGTGTCCCGCACGAACTGCCGGTGTCCCTCGGGGATCATCGCCTCCACGTCGGCCTCGGAGACACCTTCGACCTTCTTGGCGGGCATGACGACGTCGAGGCCGTACGGCATTCCGTCGGTGTGCGCCGCCACCCAGTCGAGGTCGCGCTTGAGCTCGTCGGGGGCGGTGTAGCGGACCGCGCCGAGCACACCGAAGCCGCCGGCCCGGCTGATGGCCGCGGCGACCGCGGGGAAGGGGGTGAACCCGAAGACGGCGTACTCCGCTCCCAGCGTGTTGCTCAGCTCCGTCTGCATGCGCGCAGGATGCCGCAGCGGGCCGTACGAGGGAAGAGTTTTCTGATACTACGTCAGAAACGCTTGCGGGCCGCCCCGGAAAAGGTCAGCCCTCCTCCAGCACCGCCATCGCCGCGTTGTGCCCCGGAATGCCGCTCACCCCGCCGCCGCGCACCGCGCCCGCCCCGCACAGCAGGACGTTGGGGTGGGCGGTGCCCACGCCCCAGCGCCCCGGCGCGCCGGCCGGCCGCTCGTCCTGCGGATCCACGTAGGGGAAGGCCAGGTCGCGGTGGAAGATATGGCCGCCCGGCAGGTCCAGTTCCCGTTCCAGGTCGAGCGGGGACTTGGCCTCGACGCACGGGCGGCCGTCGGCGTCGTGGGCCAGGCACTCGGCGAGCGGCTCGGCGAGGTGGCGGTCCAGCTCGGCGAGGGTGGCCGCCAGCAGGCGGTCACGGGTGGCCGCGTGGCCGGCGTCGTCGGCGGTGAACAGCCGGGCCGGGGTGTGCAGGCCGAAGAGCGTGAGCGTCTGGTAGCCCCGGCGGACCAGGTCGGCGCCGAGGACGGAGGGATCGGTGAGCGAGTGGCAGTAGATCTCCGACGGCGGGGAGGAGGGCGGTTCACCGGCCGCGGCCTCGCGGTAGGAGCGCTCCAGCCCGCGGTAGCCCTCGGCGATGTGGAAGGTGCCGGAGAACGCCTCGCGGGGGTCCACCTCGGTGTCGCGCAGCCGCGGCAGCCGGGTGAGCAGCATGTTCACCTTGAGCTGGGCCCCTTCGGCCGCTGGTGGCGGGGCCTCGCCCAGGAGGCGGGCCAGTTCCCTCGGGGAGGCGTTGACCAGGACCCGGCGGGCGCCGATCGTGCCCTGGTCGCACGCCGTCACATACGCCAGGACGACCGGGAGCGACGGCAGTTTCTCCCCCGCCGCCGCCTGCGACAGGGCAGTCACCC
>NZ_BBUY01000004.1:506776-515614 GCF_001590865.1 Streptomyces sp. NBRC 110611 | reverse complement strand
CTCGGCGAGGTGGCGGTCCAGCTCGGCGAGGGTGGCCGCCAGCAGGCGGTCACGGGTGGCCGCGTGGCCGGCGTCGTCGGCGGTGAACAGCCGGGCCGGGGTGTGCAGGCCGAAGAGCGTGAGCGTCTGGTAGCCCCGGCGGACCAGGTCGGCGCCGAGGACGGAGGGATCGGTGAGCGAGTGGCAGTAGATCTCCGACGGCGGGGAGGAGGGCGGTTCACCGGCCGCGGCCTCGCGGTAGGAGCGCTCCAGCCCGCGGTAGCCCTCGGCGATGTGGAAGGTGCCGGAGAACGCCTCGCGGGGGTCCACCTCGGTGTCGCGCAGCCGCGGCAGCCGGGTGAGCAGCATGTTCACCTTGAGCTGGGCCCCTTCGGCCGCTGGTGGCGGGGCCTCGCCCAGGAGGCGGGCCAGTTCCCTCGGGGAGGCGTTGACCAGGACCCGGCGGGCGCCGATCGTGCCCTGGTCGCAGGTCACCTCAGCGGTACGGCCGTCCGTCGCGAGAGCGGTCACCGGGCAGCCGGTGACGATCTCGGCCCCGGCCCGGCGGGCGGCGTCGGCGAGCGCGTCGGTGAGGGCGCCCATACCGCCGAGGGGGACATCCCAGTCACCGGTGCCGCCGCCGATGACGTGGTAGAGGAAGCAGCGGTTCTGGCGCAGCGACGGGTCATGGGCGCCGGCGAAGGTGCCGATGAGGGCGTCGGTGAGGACCACGCCGCGGACCAGGTCGTCGGCGAAGGTCTCCTCGATCAGCTCGCCCAGGGGGCGTTCGAAGAGGGCGTGCCAGGTGGTGTCGTCGTCGACGGCGGCGCGCAGTGCGGCGCGGGTGGGGAGGGGTTCGGTGAGCGTGGGGAAGACCCGTTCGGCGAGCCGTCGGGTGGTGCCGTAGAAGCGCTGCCAGGCCTCGAACTCCCGGCCTGTGCCGGTGAGTCGGGCGAAGGAGGCGCGGGTGCGGGCCTCGTCGCCGCCGACCAGGAGACCGGTGGGGCGGCCGCCGCGTACCGCGGGGGTGTAGGACGAGACCGGGCGCCGGCGGACCGCGAAGCGCAGCCCGAGGTCCCGCACGATCTTCGACGGCAGCAGGCTGACGAGGTAGGAGTAGCGGGAGAGCCGGGCGTCGACGCCGGGGAAGGCCTGGGCCGACACCGCGGCGCCACCCGTGTGGTCCAGCCGCTCCAGCACCAGCACGCTGCGCCCGGCGCGGGCGAGATACCCGGCGGCCACCAGGCCGTTGTGGCCGCCGCCGACGATGACGGCGTCATACGTAGTCCGTTCCGGCATGCCTCTTGCTAACACGCGGCGCTCCCGGTCGCCAGCGCACGCGGCTGAATCCTCCGGCCCGGCCGGTGCGGCTTCTTGACCGGTCGTCGGGCCGCTTCTAACGTCCGGCCGTGCTCCGCCCGGCGCCGCTCCCCCGGCCTCCCCAGGGCCTGTCCGATGGGCCCGCCCCTGGCCGCCCGCCCACCACGAGGTGACCCGTGTCCCACCCTTCGGTACCCCGTATCGGCCGCACGGTCGCCGGCCTCGGCACCGCCGCCGTCTGCTCGGCCGGGCTGCTCGCGGCCCCCGCGCCGGCCTCCGCCTCCCCCGGCGCACGGCACACCACCAGGCCGTACCCGAACCTGGCCACGACTCCCCCGATGGGCTGGAACAACTGGTCGTACTACGCCTGCCGGATCAACGAGAAGGTGGTCCTCGACAACGCCCGGGCGCTGGTCCGGACCGGGCTGGCGCGGCGGGGCTACGACACCGTCACGGTCGACGACTGCTGGATGAGCAGACGGCGCGGTCCCCGGGACGAACTGGTGCCGGACCCGGTGAAGTTCCCGCACGGTATGGCGTACGTCGGACAGCAGCTGCACCGGATGGGCCTGAGGTTCGGCATCTACACCGACGTCGGCACGCTGACCTGCGAGAAGTACCCGGGCAGCCTGGGCCACTTCCGGCAGGACGCCCAGCTCTTCGCCCGCTGGAAGGTGGACTACGTCAAGGCGGACGGCTGCAATGTGCCGGTTCCCCGGGGGCGCGGCAAGGAAGAGACCTACCGCGACCTGTACGGGCAGCTGAGCAGTGCGCTCCGGGACGCCGGCCGGCCGATCACCTTCTCCGTCTCGGCGCCCGCCTACTTCCAGTTCGACGGCGACCGGGTCTGGCACCGGGTCATCGGCTGGTCGTCGGAGCTGGGCAACCTGTGGCGGGGCGGCCGGGATGTGGCCGGGCGGAAGAGCTCCCCGGCCACGAAGTGGGCCTCGATCCTCTACAACTTCCGCTACAACGCGAACCTGGCCGAACTCCAGCGGCCCGGACGCTGGAACGACCCGGACTTCCTGCTGGTCGGCGACTCCGATCTGACACGGCAGGAGATGCGGAGCCAGATGTCGCTGTGGGCGATGATGGCGGCACCGCTGATCTCCAGCACGGACGTCGGCAAGCTGTCCGGGGCGGCGCGCGAGATCCTGGGCAACGAGCGGGTCATCGCCGTCGACCAGGATCCGCTCGGCGTCCAGGGCCGTATCGTGCAGCAGGGCCGGGACTCCACGGTGCTGGCCAAGCCGCTGGCGAACGGCGACTGGGCGATCGCGCTGTTCAACGCGGGTGACGCGGCCCGCACCCTGTCCATCACGGCGGGCGCGGCAGGGCTGCCGGAGGCGGGCTCCTATCGGCTGCGCGATCTGGTCACCGGCCGCGGCCTGCGCAGCGACGGCGAGATCGTGGCCCGGCAGGTGCCGGCGCACGGCACGGTCCTCTACCGCGTCACCCCCGGCTGAGGCGCTACCTCCGCCGCGCGGCGGAGGCTAACGCCGTCGCGCGGCGCGCTCGCGGCGGAGGGCCGCGACGCGGCGGTGCAGGGCGGCCGCCTCGTCCGGCCGGGACAGCTGTTCCAGGCACTCGGCGAGGTCGCTCTGGCTGGCCAGGGTGTCGGGGTGGGCGGCGCCCAGGACCCGTTCGCGGGCCGCGGCGACCTGCCGGTAGGTGTCCAGTGCGTCGCCCCAGCGGCGGAGCCAGCCCAGCGCGACGGCCGTCTCCCGGCGGCTGACCAGGGTGTCCGGGTGGTCGGGGCCGAGCACCCGTTCGCGCGCCCCGGCCACCTCACGGGCCTCCGCCAGCGCTTCCTGCCAGCGGTTCAGCCGCCCCAGATTGACGCCCAGGCCGTGCCGGGCGCGGAGGGTGTCCGGGTCGTCGGCACCCCGGGTGCGGGTGCGGGCGGCGACCAGGTCGCGGTAGAGCGTGACCGCCTCCGCGCTGCGGCCGAGCCGGCCGAGGCCGATGCCGACCTCGTAGCGGGCGGCGAGGGTGTCGGGGTGGTCCGGGCCGAGCGAGGCCGCACGGGCCGCGGCGACCTCCTGGTGGGTCCGCAGCGCCGCCGACCAGTTGCCCAACTTGCCGAGCACTTCGGCGAGTTCGTGACGGGTGGTGAGGGTGTCGGGGTGGTGCGCGCCGAGTACCCGGGCGCGCGCCTCGGCCACGTCCTGGGCGAGGGCGCGGCAGTCCTCCAGCCGGCCCAGCCGCCCGAGGTTGAACGCGAGGTGGTGACGGCAGCTCAGGGTGTCCGGGTGGTCGGGGCCCAGTGCGTGTTCCTGGCCGGTCAGCACCTCGGCGTAGATCTGGTGCGCCTCGAAGCAACGGCCCCGGCGGGCCAGCTCATGGGCGGTCTCCAGCCGGGCGGCGAGGACGGCCCGCCGGCCGGCCGGGGGCGCCGGGCTGGCGATCGAGGTGCCCCGGGGGATATCGCCGGGCCGGGAGTGGCCGCCATGGGTCCAGGAGTCGGTGAGGACCGCGGCGGCCCGGTCCGACGGCCGGGGCCGCGGGTGCCGGTCGGTGCCCGCCGGGGAGCCGGCGGTGATGCCCCGGGTCCAGGAAGGCAGCCGGGGGACCGTGACGGTGGTGTCCCCGGCGCCCTGGCCGGAGTGCGGATGACGGGCACCGGCGAGGCGTTTGACCAGTTCGTCGGCGTCGGTGGGCCGGTCGTCGGGCTCCTTGGCGAGCAGGTCCAGCACGATCCGCTCATAGGCCTCGGGCAGGTCGGGGCGGATCGTACGCGGCGGAGCCGGGGCGGTGTCGCGGTGGCCGACGAGCACCGCCCAGGCGTCGCCGAGGTCGAACGGCGGGACCCCGGTGGTCAGCTCGTAGAGGACGCAGCCGAGCGAGTAGAGGTCGCTGCGGTGGTCGACGGGGTGGGCGCCGATCTGCTCGGGCGACATGTAGTGCGGGCTGCCCATGGCCATGCCGGTGCCGGTGAGGCGGGCAGTGAAGCCGATGTCGTGGTTGAGCCGGGCGATGCCGAAGTCGCAGATCTTGACCGTGCCGTCGGTGGTGCGGACGATGTTCGCCGGTTTCAGGTCGCGGTGGACGATGGCCTGTTCGTGGGTGTAGGCGAGCGCGGCGGCGACCTGTTCGGCGATGTCGATGATGTCCGGGACGGGCAGCGGCTGGCGCCGGTTGTCGTCCAGGAGCTGGCTGAGGTTACGGCCGGTGAGCAGCTCCATGACGATGAAGAGGGTGCCGTCGTCCTCGCCGAAGTCATGGACGACGGTGATGCCGCGGTGCTGGAGGGATGCCGCGACCCGGGCCTCGCGGCGGAAGCGTTCGCGCAGCACCTGCAGGAACGACGGTTCGTGCCGGGGGCCGAGCGGCTTGAGGCACTTGACGGCGACCTGGCGCTCCAGGGATTCGTCGCGGGCCCGCCAGACCTCGCCCATACCGCCGCGCCCGATGGTGTCGCACAGCCGGTACCGCCCCTGGATCAGTCTGTTTTCCGCCATGGTCGATCGCCGCCCCCGTCCCCGTCTCCGGTCAGCCGCGCAGCTCCCCCTGCGTGTCCTGCTGTCCGCCCAGTATGGCCGTGGAACGGTGGAGCTTGTAGGCCGCTGGGCGGGTGTCGTAACCGAGTCGCCGGACTGCGCGCAGGATATGACGGGGGGACAGCCGTCGGCGGACCGTGGCGGAATGGCGCGAAGGCGGCGGCCGGTGGCGCGGAGCGGGCGGGTGACGGCGCACGACGCGGGCCCGGAGCGGGCGGGCGACGGCGCACGACGGGGGCGCGGGCCGCCCGCCGACAGCGGTAGCCGGAGCGCCATCCCGCGCCCTCTCCGGCCGGTCAGCGTCGTACGCGGGGCATGCCGAGGCCGATCCAGGAGATGATCTCGCGCTGGATCTCATTGTTGCCGCCGCCGAAGGTGAAGATCACGGCGGAGCGGTAGCCGCGCTCCAGTTCGCCGTGGAGCACCGCGCCGGCCGAGCCCTCCTTGAGGGGGCCCGCGGCGCCGACGATCTCCATCAGCCAGGCGTAGGCGTCCCGGCGGGCCTCGGAGCCGTAGACCTTGACCGCGGAGGCGTCCTGTGGGGTCAGTGTGCCCTGCTGGAGCGCGTCGACCATCTGCCAGTTCAGCAGCCGCATGGCGTCCAGTCGGGTGTGGGTGCGGGCCAGCCGTCCGCGCACCCAGCCCAGGTCGATCACCCGGCGGCCGTCGGCGAGTTGGGTGCCGGCCGCCCAGCGCTGGACGTCCCGCAGCGCGCGGACGGCCATGGTGCCGTGGGCGGCGAGGGTGACCCGTTCGTGGTTGAGCTGGTTGGTGATGATCCGCCAGCCCTGGTTCTCCTGGCCCACGCGGTGGGCGGCCGGGACGGTGATGTTCTCGTAGTAGCTGGCGGTGGTGGCGTGCGAGGCGAGGGTGTTGATGACCGTGCAGGAGTAGCCGGGGTCGCTGGTCGGGACCAGGAGTACGGTGATGCCCTTGTGGGGCGGGACCCCCTCTTCCACGGGGGCGGTACGCACGGCCAGCCAGACCCAGTCGGCGGTGTCCCCGTTGGTGGTCCAGATCTTCTGTCCGTTGACGACATAGCGGCCGGTCGCCTCGTCTTCCTCGCGCACCGCGCGGGTCCTGAGGGCGGCCAGGTCGGTGCCGGCGTCCGGTTCGCTGTAGCCGATCGCGAAGTCGATCTCGCCGGTGAGGATCCTGGGCAGGAAGTGGGCCTTCTGTTCCTCGGTGCCGTACCGCATGAGCGTGGGGCCGACGGTGTTCAGTGCCATCAGGGGCAGCGGTACGCCCGCCTGAGCGGCCTCGTCGAAGAAGATGAACTGTTCCATCGGGGTCATCCCGCGCCCGCCGTACTCCTTCGGCCAGCCGACTCCGAGCCAGCCGTCGGCGCCGAGGCGGCGTACCGTCTCGCGGTAGAAGCGCTGGTGAGCGGTGGGGCCGGCGGCGGAGGCGCCTTCCCGGGCGGGCACGGAGGCGCCGGCCGGCACCAGCTCGGCGAAGTAGGCACGCAGTTCGGCGCGCAACCGCAGCTGCTCGGGGGTGTAGTCGAGGTGCACGGCAGACCCTCCCGTCCGTCCGGTCCGGTGGTCCGGTCCGCGGGGGCCGTGCGCGCGGTTCTGACGGCCCGCCGGATCGGTCGAGGGGCACAGTAGAACGCGTTTCAGTAATACGGAAGAGCCCCTCCCGGCCTCCCCGGCAGCCGTCCCGGCGGGCGCGCACGAAGGCCCGGTCCGGCACCCACGGCGCACCGGACCGGGCCGCTGCCCCGGCCTCTCACCGCACGGCTCACCCCACGGCGTGCCCCGCGAGGTCACGGTTGTAGTGGTCGCTGCCGGGGTGGATGCCGCCGCGCAGCACGTCCTTGCAGTACTTGACGTGACCGCTGTTCGTCACGTACTTCGCCGCGACCCAGGCCGCCCGCTCCTCCCGGGTGAGGTACCAGACGGTGTTGCCGCCGACGGGCTGGGTACGGACCTTGCACACCAGGCCGACCTGCATACCGCGGTGGAAGTAGCCCTTCACGGAGGAGTCGGTACTGGGATACTGACGCGCGCTCAGGCCCTTCTTGCTGGTGACGGTCCCGTACGGCTTCGCGGTGGTACTGGGGGGCCCAGGCGTCGCCTGGGCGGGGGACGCAATGGACAGCGTCGCACCGAGGGCGACCGCCGCGGTCAGTGCGCCCGCGCCGGCTGCGAGCTTCTTGCCTCGGGCCACGAGGATGTCGGTCGTGGACATAGGGGGTCTCCTGTTCTTGACGCGCAATGCCACCCATTGGCGCGGAGTGGACATTACGCACAAAACACGCCCGGAATGCGGTGCAACGACGGACAGGCAGCCGATCGTGTGACAAAAAGACCGCACGCCGGAAGAGCGCGGCGATCACCCCTCGGTGCCCACACGATGGATCCCGAAGGAGGCCCCTCGCGGGTCCCGGATCACGGCGATCCGCGGTCCGTGCGGCACGTCCGTGGGGGGCACCAGCAGCACGCCCCCGGCCTCCGTGGCCCGGGCGGCCGTGTCGTCGACATCGGCCACCGCGAAGTACGGCAGCCAGTACGCCCCGACGTCGTCCGGGTAGAACTCGTCCAGTGCGCTCATCCCGCCGAAGTCGGCCCCGTCGACGCCCCATTGGGGATAGTCCTCGTGCGTCCCCACGGTCCAGCCGAAGACCCGGGTGTAGAAGGCCTTGGCGGCCTCCTCGTCGCGGGTGGCCAGCTCGACCCAGCCCAGCGAACCCGGGGCGTTGAAGACCCCGGCTCCGGCGAAGGTCCCGGCCTGCCACACCGAGAACACGGCCTCCTCCGGGTCGGCGAGGACGGCGAACCGGCCCAGGCCGAGGACGTCCCGCGGCGCCGTCAGCTCCCGCCCGCCGGCCGCGGTGACCGCCGCGGCCAGCGCATCGGCGTCCCGCGTCGCGAACGACACGGTCCAGGCGGCCGGCTGCCCCGGGGCGTACAGCGGACTCACCGCGGCGACCGGGGCGGCGCCCAGGTACAGCACGATGGAGCCGCCGGCCTCGGCGCGCGGGCCGGTCTCGGCGCGCCAGCCGAAGACCTTGCGGTAGTAGGCCGCGGCGGCCTCGACATCCGGAGTACCCAGCTCCACCCAGCAGGGCGCGCCGGGGGTGGGCTCGGTGATCTTCACGGTGCCGTCCGCCTCCGCGCCGGGCGGTGGCCGGGCCGTGCCGCGGCCGGGCCCGTACGCCGCCGGTCGCTGTCCGGTCGTGTCCGTACGTTGCCGATCGTGCGACGGGGGCGAGAGGGCCGCAACCGGAAGGTGGCCCCGGCGCCGAGCCGGCCTGCCCAACGGACCGGCCCCACGGCTCACCGGCCCAGGCCGGACCAGCCGTTCCGCAGGTGCGCGAAGATCTCGTCCAGTGCGCGGCCGGGATCGCGGGCGCCGCCGGCGAGCCTCGGGGCGGTCAGCGCATAGTGGGCCAGCGCGCGCACCGGCACCGCGTCCGGCGCGCGGCCGGCCGCCTCGGCGATCGCACCGGCCAGGGCCTCCTCATGGCGCAGCCACATCCGGTGGGCGTACTCGACGAGCGCCGGGGTGGTCTCGACCAGCCCCCGGAAGCCGCGGAACTCCGGTGCCCGACGGGCCGAGAGCAGCACCTCGCGGAGGTGTTCCTGGAGCGCGTCCAGGACCGTCCGGCCCGCTGCCCGGTCGCGGACGGCGGCGACCAGCGCGGCCCCCAGCTCGGCGTCCCGGTCGAACACCAGGGCCTCCTTGCCGGAGAAGTGCTTGAACAGCGTGGTCACCGAGACGTCCGCGGCCTCGGCCACGTCCTTGACGCTCACCCCGTCGTAACCGCGCTCCAGAAACAGCCGGAGGGCGGCGTCGGCCAGCGCCTTGCGGGTCTGCGCCTTCTTGCGTTCCCGGCGGCCGGGCGCCGGCTCGTTCGCGGTGGTCACGTCCCGTCGTCCTGTCCATACATCCGGCGCATATGGCGCAGGATGCCCTGCGGGGCGTCGGGGGCGAGGGCGGTGGCCAGACCGCGGGCGGCGCCCTCGGCCGCCTCGGCGGAGCGGGGCAGCATCACCCCTTCATACGCCCGCACCGCCTCGTCCGGGTCGACGTG
>NZ_BBUY01000004.1:486019-506751 GCF_001590865.1 Streptomyces sp. NBRC 110611 | reverse complement strand
GAACACCAGGGCCTCCTTGCCGGAGAAGTGCTTGAACAGCGTGGTCACCGAGACGTCCGCGGCCTCGGCCACGTCCTTGACGCTCACCCCGTCGTAACCGCGCTCCAGAAACAGCCGGAGGGCGGCGTCGGCCAGCGCCTTGCGGGTCTGCGCCTTCTTGCGTTCCCGGCGGCCGGGCGCCGGCTCGTTCGCGGTGGTCACGTCCCGTCGTCCTGTCCATACATCCGGCGCATATGGCGCAGGATGCCCTGCGGGGCGTCGGGGGCGAGGGCGGTGGCCAGACCGCGGGCGGCGCCCTCGGCCGCCTCGGCGGAGCGGGGCAGCATCACCCCTTCATACGCCCGCACCGCCTCGTCCGGGTCGACGTGCCCGGCGAGGGCCTGGGCCAGTTCGGCGCCGTCGAGCATGGCGAGGTTGGCGCCCATGCCGGAGAACGGGCTCATCAGGTGCGCGGCGTCACCGAGCAGGGTCAGGCCCGGGGTGTGGGTCCAGGTGTGCGGCACGGGCAGCGCGAACAGCGGCCGGTCGACGAACCCGCCGTCGTTCTCCCGCAGCAGTGCCAGCAGCCGGTCGTCCCACCCGGCGAACCCGGCGAGCAGGGCGGCCCGCACCGCCTCGGTGTCGTCCGTCCGCACCCCGGCCTCCAGCGCCCAGTCCGGTGAGCCGCGGAACGCGACATAGGCGCGGAGGTGGCCGTGGCTGGTGCGCTGGGCGATCAGCGCCCGGCCGGCGGAGGCCGCCATCATGGTGCCGTCGCCGACGAGCCGGGCGAGGTCCGGGTGGCGGGCGTCCGCGTCGTCGAAGCCGCACTCGACGAAGGTGACGCCGGTGTAGTGCGGGGTGGCGTCGGAGAGCAGCGGCCGCACCCGGGACCAGGCGCCGTCGGCCCCGATGACCAGGTCGAAGGTCTCGGTGTGGCCGTCGTCGAACTCGGCTCGGTGCCGGCCGTCGCCGAGCGGGTGCAGGGTGCGCAGGAAGTGGCCCCAGCGGACCGTCGCGGGAGCGAGGGAGTGCAGCAGCAGATGGCGCAGCTGCGCCCGGTCGATCTCGGTGCGGCCGGCCGCTCCGTCCGCGGGGGCGTGCCGGAAGAGCAGTGTGGCGGTGTGGTCGAGCAGCCGCATCTCCTGCCCTTCGGGCCGGGCGAGGGCGGTGAATGCGTCGTGCAGACCGGCCGCTCTCAGGGCCGCCTGACCAGTCGTCAGATGCAGGTCGAGTGTGCCGCCCTGCGGACGGGCGTCGGCGGAGGCCTCCTGGTCGAAGACGGTGACCGGTACGCCGTTCCGCTGGAGCACCCGGGCGCAGGTCAGGCCGCCGGGGCCGGCACCGATGATCGCGATGCGGGGTGGGGTGCGGGGTGGGGTGGGGTTCATGCTCCTCAGAAAAGCACAGCGGCTTGCAAAGTACAACGACTACACTTTGCGAATCGCTCAACCGAACGGAACCGGGGCATCGCCGCCCCGCCCCTCCGTCCGGGCCCGAGCAGCCGGTTCTCACGGGACGCCGGGCGGCACTGTGTGGCCGCCGTAACGCCTCCTGATCGCTTGATGTGACACCTGGTTAACGGGCCATTCATAAGGTCGGAGCCAGGGCCTGTCCGCGGGGTCAGGGCCCGGCACCGACCACGAAAGGGCCCGCTCGTGATCGCACCGGAATCGCCGGCAGAGCGCACCACGCAGGTACGGACGGCGTGCTCGTACTGCGGTGTCGGCTGCGGGATGGTCCTCGACATCACGACGGACGGCCAGGGGCGGCGGACCGTCCGTAAGGCCACCGGGGACAAGGCGCACCCGGCGAACCGCGGCCGGCTGTGCACCAAGGGCGCGACCAGCGCCGAGCTGTTCACCGCACCGGGGCGGCTGGCGAGTGCCCTGGTACGCGCGGACCGCGGCGACGAGCCGGCGGCCACCGCGATGGAGACCGCGGTCGAGCAGACCGCCGCGCGGCTGCGGGAGATCGTCGACGAGCACGGACCCGACGCCCTCGCCCTGTACGTGTCCGGACAGCTGACGCTGGAGGCCCAGTACCTGGCCAACAAGCTCGCCAAGGGCTTTGTCCGCACCCGGCACATCGAGTCCAACTCCCGGCTGTGCATGGCCAGCGCGGGCAGCGGCTACAAGCTGTCGCTGGGCGCCGACGGCCCGCCCGGCTCGTACCAGGACTTCGAGCACGCCGACGTGTTCCTCGTCATCGGCTCCAACATGGCCGACTGCCACCCGATCCTCTTCCTGCGGATGATGGAGCGGGTGAAGGCCGGCGCCAAGCTGATCGTGGTCGATCCGCGGCGCACCGCCACCGCGGCCAAGGCGGACCTCTTCCTCCAGATCGCGCCGGGTACGGACCTGGCGCTGCTGAACGGGCTGCTGCGGCTGCTGGCCGACGACGGCCGGACCGACGCGGAGTTCATCGCCGAGTTCACCGAGGGGTGGGAGGCGATGCCGGAGTTCCTCGCGGACTATCCGCCGGACACGGTCTCGCGGATCACCGGGATCCCGGAGGCGGAGCTGCGCCGGGCCGCCGAGTGGATCGGTACCGCGGGCGCCTGGATGAGCTGCTGGACGATGGGGCTGAACCAGAGCACCCACGGCACCTGGAACACCAACGCGCTGATCAACCTGCATCTGGCGACCGGCGCGATCTGCCGCCCGGGCAGCGGCCCGTTCTCGCTCACCGGCCAGCCCAATGCGATGGGCGGCCGCGAGATGGGCTACATGGGGCCGGGGCTGCCCGGTCAGCGGTCGGCGCTGGTGGCCGGGGACCGCGCGTTCACCGAGGAGCTGTGGGGGCTGCCGGCCGGGACGCTGCGGGCGGACGACGGGGGCCAGGGCACCGTCGAGATGTTCCGGCGGATGGCGGACGGGGACATCAAGGCGTGCTGGATCATCTGCACCAACCCCGTCGCCTCGGTCGCCAACCGCCGGACGGTCATCGAGGGCCTGGAGGCCGCAGAGTTCGTGGTGGCGCAGGACATCTTCGCCGAAACCGAGACCAACGCCTACGCGGACGTGGTGCTGCCGGCCGCCATGTGGGCCGAGTCCGAGGGCGTGATGGTCAACTCGGAGCGCAATCTCACCCTGGTGCGGCAGGCCGCCGATCCGCCCGGCGAGGCCTGGCCGGACTGGCGGATCATCGCGCGGATCGCCTGCGAGATGGGGTACGAGGACGCCTTCGGCTATACGAGCGCGGAGGAGATATTCGAGGAGATCACGCGCGCCTGGAACCCGAAGACGGGCTACGACCTGCGCGGGGTGACCTATGAGCGGCTGCGGAGCACTCCGGTGCAGTGGCCCAGCGCGGCCGTCGACGGACCGGACCGCAACCCGGTGCGGTACCTCAACGACGGCGTCAGTCAGGAGCCGGCGGTGCGGGCGGACGGCTCCCGGCCCCGGCTGGCGTTCCCCACCGCGAGCGGGCGCGCCGCGTTCTTCGCCCGGCCGCACCTCCTGCCGGCCGAGATGCCGGACGACGACTTCCCGTATCTGCTCAACACCGGGCGGCTGCCGCACCAGTGGCACACCCTGACCAAGACCGGCAAGGTCGCCAAGCTGGGCAGGCTCGACCCGGAGCCGTTCGTGGAGATCCATCCGCGGGACGCCGAGGCGCTGGGCATCGTGGCGGGCGACGCGGTGGAGGTGGCCTCGCGGCGCGGACGGGCCGTACTGCCCGCGGTGCTCACCGACCGGGTACGGCCGGGCGACTGCTTCGCCCCGTTCCACTGGAACGACCTGTTCGGCGAGTACCTCAGCGTCAACGCGGTGACCCATGACGCGGTCGACCCGGTCTCCTTCCAGCCCGGGTTCAAGGCGTGCGCGGTCTCGCTGGCCCGGGTCGCGGGGGACATCTCGGGCACCGGGGGCGGCGGCACGGCGGCGTACACCGGCGAGGCTCCTCCCGGGACGGGTACGGGGCTCGGCGGCGGGGGCGGCACGGTGGCGCTGCTCGCCGAGGTGTTCGGGATACCCGACACCGCACCGCCGGCGCTGACCGGTCCCGAGCACCGCTATCTGTCCGGCTTCCTCGCCGGGCTGCGCTCCGGGACCGCCGTCGGCACCCCCGTCCTGCCCGCCCACGCGCCGTTCCGGCCGGAGAGCGCGCTGTGGGTGAACGGGGTGCTGGCCGGGATGTTCTCACGGAGCACCGACGCCCGGCCCGTGCCCGAGGATTACCCGGCCGGCCCCGTCACCGAGGCGGCCGGTGACGCCGGTGACGCCGGTGCCCGTACGGTCCTCGTGCTGTGGGCCTCGCAGACCGGCAACGCGGAGGAGGTCGCCGCCGACGCGGCCCGGCGGCTGAAGGGCAGCGGACGGGACGCGCGGCTGCTGAGCATGGACAGCGTGCCGCCCACCCTGCCGCGCACCGCCGACCTGCTGATCGTCACCAGCACCTTCGGCGACGGCGACGCCCCCGACAACGGGGCGGAGTTCTGGGCGACGCTCAACGCACCGGACACCCCGCGGCTGGAGGGGGTGCGCTACTCCGTGCTGGCGCTGGGCGACTCCTCGTACGACGACTTCTGCGGCCACGGCCGACGGCTCGATGCCCGGCTCGCCGAGCTGGGCGCGGTGCGGCTGGTGCCACGCACGGACTGCGAGCCGGACTACGAGCAGCCGGCGGGGCAGTGGCTGGAACGGGTGCTGAGGGCGCTGGAGGAGGCCGGGACGGAGCCGGCCGGGACAGAGTTGGCGGGTACGGAGCCGGCCGGTATGGAGTTGGCGGGTACGGAGCCGGATGGTGCGGAGTCGGCCGGCGAGGGCCCCGACGGCCCCGCGGGTACGGGTACGGCGGCCGCGGCGCCCACTCCGCCCCCGCCGACGCCCCCGGCGCGCCCGTCGAAGGCCGCCCCGGCCACCGCCCGGCTCATCGGCAACCAGCTGCTGAGCCGTCCCGGCGCGACCAAAGAAGTGCGCCGGTTCACCTTCGACACCCGTGACGCCACGGACACCCCGCTGGCCTACGAGGCGGGCGACGCGCTGGGCGTATGGCCCCGGAACTGCCCGGAGCTGGTGGCCGAGTGGCTGGCCGTCACCGGCCTCGACCCGGCCGCCACCCTCACCCTCACCGGCCTGGGCGAGGTACCGCTCGGTGCCGCGCTGCACCGCCATCTCGACATCACCCGGATCACACCGGGTCTGCTCCGGATGGTGGCCGAACGGACCGGTGACCGGGTCCTCAGGAAACTGCTGCGGCCGGGCAACAAGGGCGAGTTCGCGCAGTGGGCATGGGGCCGGCAGGCGGTCGACATGCTCACCGAGCACCCGGTGCGGGCCGAGGCGGCGGAGTGGGCCGAAGCCCTCCCCCGACTGCAGCCCCGGCTGTACTCCATATCGTCGAGCCCGCTGACCGCCCCGGGGCAGATCACCCTGACGGTCTCGGTCGTCCGGTACGAGAACCGGTTCGGCCGCCCGCGCAAGGGCGTGGCCTCCGCCTTCCTGGCCGACGCCGGGCCCGGCAGCCCGGTGCCGGTCTTCGTCCAGCGCACCACCCACTTCCGGCCGCCGGCCGACCCGGCCACCCCGATGGTGATGGTGGGGCCCGGCACCGGCATCGCCCCCTTCCTCGGATTCCTCGATGAACGGGGCGCCCGCGGCCACCACGCCCCCAACTGGCTCTTCTTCGGTGAGCAGCGCCGCGCCACGGACTTCTACTACGAGGACGAACTCGGCCGGTTCCGC
This sequence comes from Streptomyces sp. NBRC 110611, assembly GCF_001590865.1. Lineage (GTDB taxonomy): Bacteria > Actinomycetota > Actinomycetes > Streptomycetales > Streptomycetaceae > Streptomyces. Next base: position 501,082 of record NZ_BBUY01000004.1, on the reverse strand, counting down.
CGGGACGGGCTGCTCACCCGGCTGGACACGGCGTTCTCCCGCGATCAGCGCGCCAAGGTCTATGTGCAGGACCGGATGCGGGAGCACGGCGCGCAGCTGTGGTCCTGGCTGCGGGACGGTGCCCACTTCTATGTGTGCGGCGACGCGTCCCGGATGGCCAAGGACGTCGACCACGCACTGCGCGAGATCGCGGTCGTGCACGGCGGGCTGACGGAGGACGCGGCCGCCGGCTACGTCAAGCAGCTCGCGGCCGACAAGAGGTACGTCCGCGATGTGTACTGAAAACTGAGGACTGACGACTGAGAACTGAGAGATGTGTACGGAGAACGGAAAACGGAGAGGCGTACGGCTGAGAGGTGGCGGAAGAGATGTGGTGCCCCGGCAGGGGCTCAGGCGTGCGCCACCTCCAGCACGTCGTCCACAACGGACCGCTCCAGCGCCGCGCGCACCAGCCCCGAGGCGAAGGCCGCCTGGTCGTCCTCGCCGACCAGCCGCGCCAGCTGCCCGGCCGCCGTCGGCAGGCCCAGCCGCTCGGCACCCTGCACGGCCTTGGCATCGAGGTACGGCGCGAGTTCGGTCCATACGCCCTGCACCTCGCGGAGGAAGATGTGCGCACCGGCGGGCCCGATGCCCGGCACCTCCCGCAGCGCGGCACGCAGTGCGGCGGCATCGCCGCCCGCCGCGTCCCGCATCCGCCGCAGATCGCCGTCGTAGTGGTCCAGCAGCAGTCGCGCACCGTCACCGAGCTGGGTGGCGGTCCGCTCGTCATAGCGCCGGTAACCGCCCTCCCCCAGCGCGTCGACCCGCTGCTGCCAGCTCGCCTCCGTCATCCGCCGCGGGGTGCGCATTCCCGCGTCGAAGAGCGCCCGGGCCGCCGCCACCGCCACCGAGGCGCGGATGCGCGCGCTGAGCAGACCGGCCAGTACCAGCACTTGGTAGAGCGGTTGCGGGGTGTTGCCCAGCCGGATTCCGGCCTGCGCGGCATAGGTCGTGCCATGCCGGTCCAGGAGCCTGCGGGCGATGGCCCGCTGTCCGCCGTTTCCCGTCATGCGGTGTCCTCCGTCCTTCCGGCCGACTCTTCTCTTCCCCACCTTCCCCACCCTCATCGTCTTCCCCGCCCTGCCCGCCTCGTCGCGGAATGTGCGGATTTCATCCCCGGATGTACGGTATGCCCGCCCCGCCTACCATGGAGCCGAATGGCTACCGATGAAGGCGGCATCCATGCGCCCCACGGCGAAGTTCTCGATCAGCTTCGGCCTGGTCACGATCCCGGTCGCCGCGTACAACGCCACCGACAGCTCCGCGGCGGTCAGCTTCGTACGGATCCACACCGCCGACGGCGGCCGGGTCCGTAACCAGCCCGTGTGCTCACTGGACGGCGCCGAGATCCCGCCGGACGAGATCGGCCGCGGCTACCGGCCCGGCGACGGCGACACCGTCGTCCCGCTGACCGACGAGGACCTGGAAGCGCTGCCGCTCCCGACCGCCAAGACGCTGACGATCCTGGCCTTCGTGGCCGGCGGCGACATCGACCCCCTGCAGATGGGCAAGGGGTACTACCTGGGCATCGACACCCCCGCCGCGCTCAAGCCGTACGTGCTGCTGCGCGATGCCATGGAACGGCATCAGCGGGTCGGGCTCGGCAAGATCGCGCTGCACGGGCGGGAGACGCTGGCCATGATCCGCCCGATGGAGGGCGCGCTGGTGATGCAGGTGCTGCTCTGGCCGCACCAGATCCGCCCGATGGACGGGGTACTGCCCGAGCCGGCGGCGGAGGTCGCCGACCAGGAGGTGGCGGCCGCCGAGGCGCTGATGGACTCCTTCGGCGAACTGTCCGAGGACGATGTGCACGATCACTACCGCGAGGCGGTCGAGGAGCTGGTGGCGGCGAAGCTGGCGCACCGCGAGCCGGAGTTCGCGGCCGGTGAGGCGCGGCCCGCCGGTGAGGTGAGGGACCTGATGGCGGCCTTGCAGGACAGCGTCCGCGCGGCCAAGCGGTCCCGTGGCGAGGACGAGGAAGGCAAGGGGGCCGAGCGGACCCCGGCTCCGGCGAAGAAGGGCACCCGCACCCGGAAGAAGGCCACTGCGGGGAAGACGGCCGCCCGGAAGACGACCGCGGAGAAACCGCCCTCGAAGCGCACCACGAGCCGGGGCCGACGGCGGGCCGGCTGAGACCGGGGACCCGGCGGCACCCGGCGGGACCCGCCGCGCGCTCAGCCGCAGGGCCGCGCACTCAGCCGCAGGAAGTCCCCTTCTCCGGCATCCTGCCGTCCAGCAGGAAGCCGTTCACATACCCCTGGATGCAGAAGTCCCCCGTGGTGTAAGCGGCGTGCCCCTCACCGCGGTAGGTCAGGACGACGCTGGAGTTGCCCAGTGCCCGGGCCATGTGGAAGGCGCCCTGGTACGGCGTCGCCGGGTCGTTGGTGGTCGCGACCAGCAGCAGGGGCGGGGCGTGCGGCGCCGAGACGTCACGGGAGGTGTCGTCGCCCGCGACGGGCCAGCCATGGCAGTCCAGCAGGGTCGGGGCGATCTCCGGGCCGAACAGCGGGGAGGCCCGGGTGAGTTCGCGCCGCGCCCTCGGGTAGTCGTCGGCGTCGTACCGTTCCGAGGTGTCGCGGCAGGAGATCGCCCGCAGGGCCAGCTGGTCCTGCGGCGGCAGCTCGTCCCGCGGCGGCAGCTGCTCCCGCCCGGCTCCACGGGAGACGTCGCGACCGGCGCGGCCGGCATCGCCGCCTTTGCTGAGCCGGAGGATCCCGGCGGCGTCGCCGCTCCGCAGCTGCGCCAGCGCCTGCCGCAGCACCGGCCAGTCGCTCCTGCGGTACAGGGCCTCGCGCAGGGCGTAGACATAGGTCGCCTGGTCGACGGTCTCCCCCGTCACCTTCATCGGTGTCGCACTCAACTTCCGGTACCACGCGAGCAGTTGATCCTGCGCCCGCTTGGCGTCCGTGCCCAGCGGGCAGCCCTTCTCCCGGACGCATGCGGCGGCGAAGTCGTCCAGCGCCCGCTGGAAGCCCCGGGCCTGGGCGAGCGCGGTCTGCCAGGTGTTCTTGGTCGGATCCTCGACGCTGTCCAGCACCATCCGGCCGGTCTTGTCCGGGAATTGACGGGCGTAGACCGCGCCGAGCCTGGTGCCGTACGAGAATCCCAGGTAGTTGAGCTTGCGGTCGTGGACCGCGGCGCGCAGCACGTCCATGTCCCGTGCGACATCGGGGGTCCCGACCCAAGGCAGCAACCCGCCGGAGTGCCGCCCGCAGGCGTCGTTGATGCGCTTCTCCTTCGCGGCGAGAGTGTCGTCCGCGGCGCCCCCGGGAGGCGGGGCGAGCGTGCTGCCGCAGGAGACGGGTTCGGTACGGCCGGTGCCGCGCGGGTCGAAGCTGACGAGGTCGTAGCGCTGGCCCAGCCGGGCGAACGCACTGGCGCTGCCGATCAGGTAGTTCACTCCGGAAGCGCCCGGCCCGCCCGGATTGAGCACCAGCGAACCGAGCCGTTCGCCGGGACCGGTCGCGCGCAGCCGGACCAGCTGGACCCGTATCACGCCGCGCCCGGGGTGGGCGTAGTCGCGCGGCACCGCCATCCGGGCGCACTCGGTCCGCTGCCGGCCGCCGGGCGGCTCCCTGGCGCCCGGGGTGCTCCCCGCACGGTTCCGCAGGTCCTGGCCGCACGGCGCCCAGGGGAGCCGCTGCTGGTAGAAGCGGGCGAGGGCGGGGTCATCGGCGCCCGAGGCGACCGGAGTTCCGGCACCGGCAGCGGTTCCCCCGCCGGCGCCGGGCGGCATCGCCAGCACCGCCACGGCCATCAGCACCGAGGCCGCTCCATGCCGCCGAACACGCCGTACTCCCCCAGCTCCCACACGAGACGGCGCACGGCGTGTTCGCGGCATATCTCGAGCCTAGGGCCTGTCCGATGGGTCGGCGCTTCAGCCAGTACTGCGGTCAGTGCTTCAGTGAACGCTTGCCCCGCTCCACCGCCTGCTTCACTCGGTCCTTGGCCTGTTCGGCCCTGCCCTTCCACTCATGGCCGGCCTCACCGAAGGTCTTGCCGGTGGTCTCCTTGACCTTCCCTTCGACCGTCTCGCGGAGGTCCTTGGCTTTCTTCCCGAATCTCATGTCCTGCTCCTGTGGTGCAGAAACGATGCGGAAACGACATGCCGTGCGCCACGTCGAGCACACCCATATCGCCGTCGAGCACACGCATATAGCCGACATTTGCATCGTATACGGCATAAATATTCACTTTACGCAATAGAACGGTGTAATTCACACCATCCCAGCCGCACCATATCCGGCACCCGGCACCGGCACCGGCCCCCGGCACCCGCATGCCACGGCCCAGCGAGCGGCGTAACGTCGGCACTACCCGCGGGAGGGCCGACGGGCCGGAGTGGTCTCGATGGCACGACGACAGATGTCACGACGACAGCGGTGTGCGCGACAACAGCGGTGTGCGCGACGACAGCGGTGTGCGGGTACGCCATGAACGGCGAGGCCGGTTCCCGCGCCGTGGACCGCGCACTGCTCGCGGCGATCCGGGAGACCGGGGCGTCCGCCGCCGGGCTGTACGTGCTGGCGCCCGACGAGCCGGTGCTGCAGCTGACCGTCGTGAGCGGCCTGCCGGCACCGTTCATGGCCCCCTGGCGCCGGGTCGCCCTGGCCGCCCCGGTCCCGGTCGCGGTCGCGACGCGCCGGCGGCAGCTGGTGTGGACGGCCGGCCATCAGCAGATGGCCCGGGACTTCCCCCGTACGGCGGTGGCGGTCCCGTACGACTTCTCGCTGGCCGCGGCGCCGATCACGGACGGTACCGGCAGCCGGGGCGCCCTTCTGCTGCTGTGGCCCGCCGACCACGCATCGCAGCTGTCGGCGGACGAGCGGGCGGCGGTGGACAAGGCCTGCCGTGAGCTGGCGGCCGCGCTGGCGCGGAGCCCGCTGCCGGACGGCCACGCCCCGCCCACCGAGACCCCGCGCACCCTGCCGCAGCCGCCCGTGCGGGCCCCGGACCCCGAGGAGGCGCTGGCCGCGGTCGACTTTCTGGAACGGCTGCCGGGTGGCTGCTGCGCCATGACTCTGGACGGCCGGATCGCCCTGGTCACGACCGGTGCGGCGGAGCTGCTCGGCGAGCCGGCGGACCGGCTGATCGGCTCCCGGCTCTGGGACGTCCTGCCGTGGCTGCGCGGTCCGGTCTTCGAGGACCGCTACCGCGCCGCGGTGATCAGCCGCCGTCCGGTGGCGGTCACCGCCTGCCGCGCACCGAACCAGTGGCTCGCCTTCCGGCTGTTCCCGGACGGCCGGGGCCTGAGCGTGTGGATCAGCCCGGCCGACAAGGACTACGGCCCGGTGGTGCCCGATCCCGCCGAGGGCGAGGCCGTGCCCGTACGGGCCGGGCAGATCTACCACGTACTGCACCTGGCCGCCGCGCTCACCGAGGCGGTGGACACCCAGGACGTCGTCCATCTCGTCGCCGACCAGATCGTGCCGGCGTTCGGCGCCCAGGGCATGATCATGTACGCGGCGGAGGGCGGCCGGCTGCGGACCATCGGCTACCGCGGCTACTCCGCGAACGTCGTCGCGCACTTCGAAGGTGTCGCCCTCAGCTCCGCCAACAGCCCGGCCGTGCACGCCCTGTCCACCGGCGAGCCCAGCTTCTTCTCCTCGCCCGAGGAGATGGAGACCGACTACCCCGGCCTGCCGCGGCTGACCGGCAAGGCGGCGCGGGCCGTCCTGCCACTGATCGTCTCCGGCCGCCCGGTCGGCTGCTGCATCCTGTCGTACACCCGGCCGCGCACCTTCAGCCGGGAGGAGCGCCAGGTCCTCACCTCACTCGCCGGGCTGATCGCCCAGGCGCTGGACCGGGCCCGCCTCTACGACGCCAAGCAGCAGCTCGCCCACGACCTCCAGGCCGGGCTGCTGCCGCACAGCCTGCCCTCGGTGCCCGGTCTCGCCGTCGCCGCCCGCTACCTGCCGTCGGCCCGCGGGATGGACATCGGCGGCGACTTCTACGACCTGATCCGCCTCGACGAGCGGAGCGTCGCCGCCGTCATCGGCGACGTCCAGGGCCACAACGCGCGGGCCGCCGCCCTCATGGGCCAGGCCCGCACCGCCGTGCACGCCCACGCGACCGCGGGCGCCGCGCCGGGCGAGGTGCTGGCCCGCACCAACCGGCTGCTGACCGACCTGGACCCGGACCTGTTCACCAGCTGTCTCTACGTGCACATCGACCTGCGCACCTGGCGGGCGTGCCTGGCCAGCGCCGGCCACCCGCCCCCGATCCTGCGCCACCCCGACGGCCCCACCACCGTCCTGGACGTACCCCCCGGCCTCCTCCTGGGCATCGACCCCGAAGCCCGGTACGACGCCACGGAGATCGCGCTGCCGCCGGATTCCATGCTCGCCCTCTACACCGACGGCCTGGTCGAAACCCCCGGTGTCGACCTGGAACACTCCGTGGCCGACCTCGCCCGCCGGCTGCACGCCGCACCGCGCCAGAGCCCCGACCGTGTCGCCGACATACTCCTCAAGAACCGCCACGCCGACATGGACCGCCAGGACGACGTGGCCCTCATGCTCCTGACCGCCCACCCGGCCGACCGGGTCCGCTCCTGACGGCTCGTCGGCCTGACGACGCCTCGTCGCCTGACGGGACCGGGTGACGGTGGCCGGAAAGCCTCCCTGGCCACCGCGGCGGCATAGCCACGTCCGCGGCTTGACGGAACCATGAATCCTGTGAAGTAGCACGCCCGGCCGAGGCAGCGGCACACCCGGCCGAGGAGACAAGCCCCCCATCCATCGAACCGGCCCTGACGCCCTGACGCTCTCACGCCATGACGCCCCACGCCCTGACGCTCTCACGACCTGATGCCCGTACGTCCTGATGCCCGTACGTCCTGACGCCCGTACGTCCTGACGCCCTCACCTGCACTCAACTCCCGTTCATATCCGGGAAGTTCCGGCTCCCCCCTCCGGGAAGGCTTGATGGATCATGAAGCCCAGGCGTCCCCCCAACCGTGTACTCGCCGCCCTGCTGGCCGAGGCCGACTGGTCCGCCGGCGACCTCGCCCGCGCCGTCAACGCCCTGGGCACGGCCCGGGGAATGCCGCTGCGCTACGACCGGACCTCCGTGGCCCACTGGCTCCGGGGCTCGCGCCCCCGCGGACCCGTCGCCGAACTGGTGGCGCGGGCGCTGGGCCGCCGGCTCGGCCGTCCGCTGACCCCCGCGGACACCGGGCTCGGCGAGCCGGGCGAATCCACCGACGCGGTGGCCGCGGTGCTGCTGAGCGACGATCCGGTGCGGCGGCTCACCACCCTCTGCCGGGCGGACGCCGACCCCGCCCGACGGGCCCGCCTGGCCCGTTCGGTCGTCTCCGCCCCGCCTCCCGTGCTCAGCCGCTGGGAGACGCCGCCCCCGTCCCTGCCGCGGTCCCCCGGCACCGGGCGACAGGCGTCCCTCACCGACGCGGCACGGCTGGAGACCATGGCCTCGTACAGCGCCGTGATGAGCGAGAAGTACGGCGGCGCCCACGGGCGAGCGGCGCTGGCCCTCTACCTGTCCGGGGACGTGATGCCGCTGATCGTCGCACCGGCCCCGCTGCCGGTCCGGCGGGCGCTGCTCACCGGTGCCGCCCATCTGACACTGCTGCTCGCCGCCAAGACGTCCGATGTCGGCCATGCCGCCCTCGCCCAGCACTACTACACCGTGGCTCTCGGGCTCGCCCACGCGGCGGAGGACCGCGGCTCCTTCGCCATCACCCTGCGCTGCCTGAGCACCCAGGCCCTCCGGCTGGGCGAACCCCGCCAGGCCCTCGCCCTCGGCGAGACGGCGCTGTCCGTCGCCGGCTCGGCCGTTCCGTCCGCCACGCGCGCCTTTCTGCACGCGGGCCGGGCCGTCGCCCTGGCCGCCGCCGGCCGGAACCGGCACTGCGCGCGGGACCTGATAGCGGCCGAGCACCACCTCGCCCGGGCGACCGGCCCGGACGGCCCCTTCACCAGCTATCCGCAGACCGCGCTGCGCTACCAGCGGGCGGAGGCGCTGGCGCGCCTGGGCGACCACCGAGGTGCGGCGGCCGAGCTACGGCACTCGCTGGCCGTCCGGCCCCCCACCCACCACAAGGCCCACGCTCTGCTGCACGCCCGGCTCGCCCATGCCCTGCTGGCCGGGAACGAGGTGGAGGCGGCGGTCGACCACTGCTTCCACGCCCTCCGGCACTGCCAGCAGCTCGCCACGGGATCCGTGCACGGCGTCCTCCCCCGCCTGGTCCAACGGCTCGCTCCCTACGAGAGAACTCCCCGGGTCAGGGAGTTCCGGGAGCGGCTGCGCGCGATGCCCCGGTGACGCGCGGTGCCCTGGTGACACATGATGCCCCGGTGAGCGGCCCGGGGGTGGCGCCGGACCGGGACGGGCGCGCAGCAGCATCGCCAGGTCGAAAGGGTCGGTCACAGCTCTATAGGTGTATTCCGGCGCCGCGGTCCAACCTCCCGCACACCCGCCCAGCCACCGGCTTCACCCGAAGGGATGTCAGGAAGCCGTCAGGGTCCGTGCTCGCCGCGTAAGGGAAGCGCCAACCAGCCGCAGCAACGGTACGCGGCGGCATTTCGATGGAGCTCCCGTCCCCGTCCCCAAGGTCACCCGGCCGTCCGCCGCAGGCAGCAGGCCGTACGCCCCGAAGGTCTCGCAGAAGGTCTCCGCATGGCTCCCGCCTCCCACGCCCCGACGGCAACGACGACACCGGTGACCGGGCCGGCCGCCGCCGCTCCCCCTGGCGCCCCGGCTCCCGGTGACCGGCGACGGCGGAAGCCGGGCGGGCTCTTCGACCCGAAGGTGCTGCTGACCTCGCTCCCCGAGGCGCTGCGCAAGCTGCACCCGCGGGCGCTGGCGAAGAACCCCGTGCTGTTCGTCGTGGCCTGCGGATCGCTGCTCACCACGCTCTCCGCCCTGCTCAACCCGTCCGTGTTCACCTGGGTGATCAGTTGCTGGCTCTGGCTGACGGTGATCTTCGCCAACCTCGCCGAGGCGGTCGCCGAGGGCCGCGGCAAGGCCCAGGCCGCATCGCTGCGCAGGGCCCGTACGGACATCACCGCCCGCCGGCTGCGGGACAACTGGCGGGTCGGCCTCGACCTCACCGGCGCGCGGACCGAGGCCGTCGCCGCCACCGACCTTCAGGTGTTCGACTTCGTCGTGGTCGGGGCCGGCGAGGTGATCCCCGCGGACGGCGAGGTGGTCGAGGGGGTGGCGGCGGTCGACGAGTCGGCCGTCACCGGTGAGTCCGCGCCCGTCATCCGCGAATCGGGTGGCGACCGCTCCGGCGTCACCGGCGGCACCACGATGCTGTCGGACCGCCTGGTCGTCCGTATCACCTCGCGTCCCGGGCAGTCCTTCCTGGACCGGATGATCGCCCTGGTCGAGGGCGCGACCCGGCAGCGGACCCCGAACGAGATCGCGCTGCACATCCTGCTCGCCGCGCTCACCATCGTCTTCGTCCTGGTCGTCATCACCGTGCAGCCGATGGCCTCCTACGCCGGCGCGGCCCAGCAGACGGCGGTACTGGTGGCGCTCCTCGTCACGCTCATCCCCACCACGATCGGCGCGCTGCTCTCCGCGATCGGCATCGCGGGGATGGACCGCCTGGTCCAGCGCAACGTCCTGGCCATGTCGGGCCGCGCGGTCGAGGCCGCCGGCGACATCAACACCCTCCTGCTCGACAATACCGGCACCATCACCCTCGGCAACCGTGCGGCGGTCGCCTTCGTCCCGATGCCCGGCATCGACGAACTGCAGCTCGCGGACGCCGCCCAGCTCTCCTCACTCGCCGACGAGACGCCCGAGGGCCGTTCCGTCGTCATCCTGGCCAAGCAGACGTACGGACTGCGCGCGCCCGCCGAAGGGGAGCTGCGGCACGCCGAGTACATCGACTTCAGCGCACAGTCCCGGATGAGCGGCGTCGATCTGCACTGGGCGGACGGCACGGGGTGCGCGATCCGCAAGGGCGCGGCGGCGCAGGTCATCGAGTGGGTGGCCGGCCGCGGCGGCCCTGTGCCGTCCGAGGCCCGGATGTTCACCGACGCCATCGCGGCCTCCGGCGGCACCCCGCTGCTGGTCGCGGTGCACGACCGGTACGGACCGCGGGTGCTGGGCGTCATCCACCTCAAGGACGTCATCAAGGACGGTATCCGCGAACGCTTCGCCGAACTGCGCCGGATGGGCATCAGAACCGTCATGATCACGGGTGACAACCCGCTCACGGCCAAGGCCATCGCCCAGGAGGCCGGTGTGGACGACTACCTCGCCGAGGCCACTCCCGAGGACAAACTCGCCCTGATCGCCCAGGAACAGGAGGGCGGCAAGCTCGTCGCGATGACCGGTGACGGCACCAACGACGCCCCCGCCCTCGCCCAGGCGGACGTCGGCGTCGCCATGAACACCGGCACCTCCGCCGCCAAGGAGGCCGGCAACATGGTCGACCTCGACTCCAACCCCACCAAACTCATCGAGATCGTGGAGATCGGCAAGCAACTCCTGATCACCCGGGGGGCGTTGACGACGTTCTCCATCACCAACGACGTCGCCAAGTACTTCGCCATCATCCCGACGATGTTCGCCGGCGCCTATCCGGGCCTGGCCGACCTGAACATCATGGGCCTGCACAGCCCGACCTCCGCCATCACCTCCGCGATCATCTTCAACGCGCTCATCATCGTCGCCCTGATCCCGCTGGCCCTCCGCGGCGTCCGCTACACGCCGTCCTCCGCCCACGATCTGCTTCGCCGCAACCTCACCCGCTACGGCCTCGGCGGCCTGATCGCCCCCTTCATCGGCATCAAGCTCATCGACGTCCTGGTCTGCCAGATCCCGGGCCTGGGCTGACCGGACGGCCGCCCGGCGCACACACGCGCCGGGCGGCCGTCGGTTCGGGCGGGCGGGCGATCGGCCGTCAGGACCGCCGAGGCCAGGCCGTCAGACCGCCGGAGCCGGGCCGTCAGACCGCCGGGGCCGGGTAGGTCGGGTACTCCACCCCGGAGACGTGCTGGACGACCCGGATGACCTGGCAGGAGTAGCCGAACTCGTTGTCGTACCAGAGGTAGAGGATGGCGTTGTCGCCCTCCACCTTGGTGGCGCCAGCGTCGACGATCGAGGCGTGGCGCGAGCCGATGAAGTCGTTCGAGACCGCGTCGGGGGCGCTGGTGAAGTCGATCTGGCGCCGGAGCGGCGAGGTCAGCGACACCTCACGGAGGTGCTCGACGACCTCCTCGCGGGTGGTCTCGCGCGCGAGCTGCAGGTTGAGGATCGCGATCGAGACGTCCGGCACGGGGACGCGGATCGAACTGCCGGTGATCTTCGCCTTCAGGTCGGGCAGCGCCTTCGCGACGGCGGAGGCGGCACCGGTCTCGGTGATGACCATGTTGAGCGGCGCCGAGCGGCCACGGCGGTCGGACTTGTGGTAATTGTCCAGCAGGTTCTGGTCGTTGGTGAACGAGTGGACGGTCTCCACGTGGCCGCGCAGGACCCCGTACTCGTCCGCCATCGCCTTCAGCGGCGGGACGATCGCGTTGGTGGTGCAGGACGCGCAGGACAGGATCTGCTCGTCCGGCTTGAGCATGTCGTGGTTGACGCCGTGGACGATGTTGGGCACATCACCCTTGCCGGGCGCGGTCAGGACGACCTTGGCGATGCCGGGCCGCAGATGCTTCGACAGACCCTCGCGGTCGCGCCACTTGCCGGTGTTGTCGATGAGGATGGCGTCGTTGATCCCGTACGCCGTGTAGTCGACCTCCGTCGGGTCGTTGGCGTAGATCACCTTGATCTCGTTGCCGTTGGCGATGATCGTGCTGTTCGCCTCGTCGACGGTGATCGTGCCCTGGAACTGGCCGTGGATGGAGTCGCGGCGCAGCAGCGAGGCGCGCTTGACGATGTCCTGATCGCCGCCCCCGCGCACGACGAGGGCACGCAGCCGCAGCCCGTTGCCGGAGCCGGCCTTCTCTATGAGCAGGCGGGCGACGAGGCGGCCGATGCGGCCGAACCCGTAGAGGACGACATCGCGGGGCGCGCGGCACTCGATCTTGTTGGCACCCGTGGCGCCGGCGACGGCCTCGGCGGTGAACTCCGCCACCGACAGACCGCGGTCGTCGGCCTTGTACGTCGCGGCGAGCATGCCGATGTCGATCTGGGAAGGGCCGAGGTCGAGCGCGGTGAGCGCCTGCAGGAAGGGCAGCGTCTCGGTGACCGAGAGCTCCTCGCCGGCGATCTGCCGGGCGAACCGGTGGGTCTTCAGGATGCTGACCACCGACTTGTTCACCAAGGAGCGGCTGTGCAGCAGGACGGTCACGTCCCGCTCGCGGTGCAGCTTCCCGATGATGGGGATCATCGACTCCGCGATCTCCTCGCGGCTCTTCCAATTGGCGAACGTGTCCTCGTTGACAGTCACAGGCTTCTCTTTCGAGCTAGGGAGCGCTCACATGCTAACCCGACACGTTTTCGCCCCCTCAGACGGTGCCGCCGGTCAGGATCAGTCCGGTCGGGATCAGTCCGGTCAGGGTCAGTCAGGGGGCTCCTCCGGCACCGGGGGCTCTTCCGGCTCCGTGTCCGGCGGCTCCCGGGGCTCCGGTGGCTCCGCTGGTCCCGGTGGCTCCAGCGGCCCGGGCTCCTCCGGGGCGGGCACGGTCGGACCGGGATCGCGTGGCACGGGGTGCGGCTCACTGGGCACGGGCCCCGGCCCGTTGGGGATCGGCTCGGCACTCATCTCGACCCTCCCTCTCCTCCATGGTGCGCGCGGTCACCACGGTGCGCGCGCCGACCTGGAGTTGGGGAGCGGTCCGCACCCCCACCGCCGGGACACCCGGCACCCGGCGCCCGTCGCCCGTCGCGGACCGGTCAAGGAGGCCCCGCGGTCACCCGAACCCGGCTACCGTGAGCGCATGAGCAGTCATGACGGTGATCACGTCAACCGAATCCTCACGGCTGCGACCAAGCGGCGCGACGGCAAGCCCGTCACCTGCGATCGCTGCGGTACGCCCCTGTTGTTCACCGGGCGAGAACGCCCGGGCACCGGAACGACACCCATAGTGATCATCGCCGGCCACTGCCCGAACAGCGAATGCTCCGAGCCGGAAGGCCCACAGCGACTCCCGTCGGCGGAGTAGGCGAGAGCGAGAGACGGCGGGCAGCGGGCAGCAGGGAGCAAGCAGTAGGCGGTGGACAGCAGACGGTAAGCGGAGGGGGCGCCTGGAGCACGGCCCCTGGCGAAATTGACCCGGGTCGCCGCCCGAGTCGCACATATGATCCTCCTGCACGATTTTTTCCTGTATGTGGGGGGACTCTGCCCTGTGGGCACATCTCTGCGCGCGCTGCGCGCACTTGTCCTGCTGGCCGGCTTCTATCTGCTCGTCCTCGCCGTGCTCGGCGTGCTCGTCGGAGCCGTCGTCGCGGCCTGGATCTGGGCATCGCTCGCGGTCGCGCTCAAGGTGGGCGTCGTCGTCGCCCTGCTGGGATTCCCGCTCCTGCGAGGCGTCTTCGCGCTCGGCGCGTCCGAGCGGGGCGGGGTGGCAGGACTGCCGGTCACCGAGGATGAACAGCCTGAACTGTGGCGCGCCGTCCGCTCGCTGGCCGAACGGTCCGGCACTCGGGCTCCCGACGAGATCGTCCTGATCGGCGAGGTGAACGCGGCGGTGTCCGAGGACTCCCGCCTGCTGGGTCTGCTGCCCGGCAGGCGCCGCCTGTACGTCGGTGTGCCGTTGCTGATCGGCCTGACCGAACCTCAGCTGCACTCCATCCTCGTCCATGAACTCGGCCACTACGGCAACGCGGACACCCGACTCGCCGGTATCACCCTGCGCGGCCGCGACTGTGTGCTGCGGACCGTGGAGGCGTTCCGGGAGCGGGAGCGGCACCGGATCGACAAGGCGCGGTCCCGGCAGGAGAAGGCGGCCGCGAAGGCGGTGCAGAGGGGCAAGCCGACCAAGGAGGTGAACACCCGCGGTGCCGGGTTCGGCTACCGGGTGATGGGCAGGCCGTTCCAGGCCTACGCGCGGTTCTATCTGCGGGCCACACACAGCGTCGGCCGGCAGCAGGAACTCGCCGCGGACCGGGTGGCGGCCACCGTCGCAGGCCGGGACGCCACCGCCTCGGCGCTGCGGGAGACCGCGGTCCTCGACGCCGCCCACGACTTCTACCTGGCCCGGTACGCCATGGTGGGGGTCCAGGCCGGCCTCCTCCCGCCGCGCGGTGAGCTCTTCGGCGGCCTGCGGCATCTGCTCACCGACCCGGAGCGGCGCTCCGGCCTGGCGGAGATGCGCGACGAGCTGCCGCCCGACGAGGCATCCCCGTACGACTCGCACCCTCCGGTGGCCGAGCGGGTCCGGCTGATCGAGGCGCTCCCGGACGACGGCCTTGCGGCGCCCCCGTCGCGACCTGCGCTGGCGCTGCTGTGCGACGCCGAGCAGGTGCTGAGGGAGCTGGAGGCCGTCGTCCTCACGCCGGAGGCCCAGGAGATGGAACGGGTGGACTGGCCGGAGCTGACGCACCGGGCGATGCACACGCTGGCGGAGTCGGCCGCGGAGCCGCTGCGGACGGCGCTGGCCTCGGAGGGGAGACCTGTGGGGACACCGGCGGGGATGCCGGCCGGGACGCCGCCCTGCACGCCGGCGGGGGCGTCTTCGGCCGGCGCTTCGGCGGACCTGACGGCTCTGCTGGACGCCACCGACGAGGGGCGGCTGTGGCTGATCGCGGACCGCCTGCCCAAGTCGCCGGAGGCGGCGCGGGCGAGTGGCCGGGCGGCCCGGGAGTTCCTGCGGCCGGCACTGGAGTCGGGGATGGACCGGCTGACGGAGCTGGCGCTGGTGGAGCGGGCCGGGGCGCGCTGGGCGCTGTCCTGGTCCGAGCGGGCGCGGCTGCGGCTGCCGGGGGACGAGGACGTCGAGGAGGCGCTGACCGCGGCGGTACGGGCGGCTTCCGCCGCCGAACCGGACACCGGCCCGCTCCGCGCCCTTCTCGCCCACCTGCCCCAGGCTGCCGCGCCCCCGGACCGGCGCGCCTCCTGACCACCCCCGCGCCCCGCCCCCGCGCTGCTCCTGCCTCTCCCCC
>NZ_BBUY01000004.1:425758-485678 GCF_001590865.1 Streptomyces sp. NBRC 110611 | reverse complement strand
CCCCCCCCCCCCCCCGCCTCGTCCTGCCTCCGTGTCCCTGTGCCCAAAAAGCCGGCACACACCTGACACCCACCTGATTGGACCGTAGAAACCCGTGCACGGAATCCTCCCCCTGACCATCCTGGCCCTCACCGTCGTCTTCTGGCTGCGCTCCAGAAGGCGTACGGCGAAGCTCGCCGCCGAAGCCGGTGGGGACCTGCTGCCGCCGGAGCGGCAGAACGCGGACCTGGCCTTCCCCGACCCCGAGGCGGAAGCCGTGTCGGCGGCGCTCGCCCGGGGCGAGTGGCAGCCTGCCGCACAGGCCCTCGCCGCCGCGGGCACGGACTGGGAGCGCCGCTCCTACCTCGTCGGCATCATCGCGAACCGGGCGGCCGACGACGACACCTGGCTGCGCGCCTGGCAGGCCGCACACCCCGACGACCCGGACGCGGCCGTGGTCCAGGCGGACGCAAAGGTGTCGCTGGCCTGGGAGATCCGTGGCGGGGGCTGGGCCAAGGACACCACCGCCGAGCAGTTCGCGGGCTTCCACCGCGTGCTGGACGAGGCCCGGGAGGACTTCGCCCGGGCCCAGGCCCTGGCCCTGCCGGGCGACCCGACCCCGTACCTCCTGCAGATCCCCCTGTACATGGGCCTGGGCGCGCCGCACGAGGCGCTGCACGAGCTGTGGTCCGAGGTCACCGCGCGCGCTCCGTACCACTACGAGGCTCACTGGTACGCGCTCCAGTACTGGCTGCCGAAGTGGCGCGGCTCCGCCGAGCTCGCCCGCGACTTCACCCTGCGGGCCGCGACGACGGCCCCGCTCGGCAACCTGCTCACGATGTTCCCGTTGCTCAACTGGTACGAGCAGAACGACGACGAGGCGCCGGAAGCCGCCTACGGCTGGCCCGAGATGACCGGGCTGATCGACGCCGCGCTGGCGGACGTCGCGGCGGCGCGCCCGGACCATCCGAGGCTGGCGGAGGTCAGGCATCTGCTGGCGTACTGCCTGACCAAGGCGGAACGGCACCAGGAGGCCATGGAACAGTTCCGGCAGGTGGACGGCTACGTGGATGCGGTGCCGTGGCGCTACTACACCAACCCGGCGAAGATCTACTGCCACTTCCGCGACCAGGCCCTCAAGGGCACGGTGCGCACCCGCTGAAGCCAGGGCCTGTCCGATGGGGCGGTGAGGAGTTCCCGGACCAGGGGGATCAGATCGTCCACGCCCGCGCGGTAGAAGTGGCCGCCGGGCAGGGTGAGTGCGCGGAAGGGCTGCCGGGTGTCCCGGGTCAGGGCCGACCAGCCGGCCAGCAGCTCCGCCCCGACCAGTGCGTCCGCCGCGCCCCGTACCGCCACGACCGGGCAGCCGACCGGCTCCGGTCCCGGCGGCCGGTAGCGGGCGGAGGCCGTGACGTCCGCCTGGAGGGCGCGGCTGAAGAGGCGGCGGGCGAGGGGGTTGTCGCGGATCGCGGGCGGCAGGCCGCCCAGTGCGTCCACCCGCTGCCACAACTCGCCCTCCGTGCCCTCCAGTTCGGCGGCCGTGGAGTGCAGCCAGGGCGGGGCGGAGGCGCTGAGTACCAGGAAGGCCGGGGGCCGTCCGGCCCGGGTCGCGGCGGCGGCCCAGCCCGCGCCGAGGAGGGCGCCCATGCTGTGCCCGACGACGGCCCACTCGCCCTCGGACGGGGTGTGGGCCGCGGCCAGCTCCCCGATCAGGTCCGGCAGGGAGGCAGGGGCGGGTTCGCCGATGCGGCCGCCCCGGCCCGGCAGTTCGACCGGGACCGCCTCGGCGTGCTCCCCCAGCGCGCCGGGCCAGGCGCGGAAGGTGGCCGCCGAGGCGCCCGCCGGGGGAAGCAGGAAGAGCCTCACGGTTTCGCCACCGCCGCGAAGCGCAGCCGGTGGTAGTCGACGTACCAGACGCCGTCGCGCAGCAGCTCGGGGGCCGCCAGCTCGCCCGCCCGCGCCAGTACGGCCTCCCGCTGGTCCTCCGGTACGTGCGCGGTGAGTGTGCCGCCGAACATCCGCAGCCAGCCGGCCACTCCGCCGGCGTCCGCCGCCATGGGGGTGAGCCGGGGGAAGTGCTCCATCGACGTCACCTCGAAGCCGTGCTCCGCCAGCAGCGCGCGGTACTCCTCCGGGGTCGGGAAGTACCAGGGCGAGCGCATGCCCTCGGCGAGGCCCCGCTCGTCCAGGGCCGCCCGCAGTGCGTCGATGGCGCCCTGGCAGTTGCCCGCGCCGCCCATCTCGGCCACGAAGCGCCCGCCGGGGCGCAACGCCGCCCGTACCCGGGCGACCACCTCGGCGGGGCGCCGCATCCAGTGCAGCGCCGCGTTGGAGAAGACCGCGTCCACGGGGCGGTCGAGGGTGAAGTCGTGCCCGTCGGCGAGGATCGCCTCCTGGCCCAGGCGGGCGGTCGCCGCCTCGACCATGGCCGGGTCGCCGTCCACGAGCACCATCTCGCAGCCGTGGTCGCGCAGTTCGGCCGCGATCTCGCCGGTGCCGCAGCCCAGGTCCAGGATGCGTTCGCCGGGCCGGGCCGCCAGCAGCTCGGTGACCCCGCCCGCGAGGGCGGAGACGTAGCCGAACTCGGTGTCGTACTTCTCGGCGTTCCAGGTGGTCATTCCTCGTCATCCCCTTTCGATCTGCATCAGCATCAGTTCATCGGTACCGCCCGCGAGGGCCAGGCCTTCGGCGTCGCGCAGCGCGCGCTCCGCCGGATGGCCCCGGACGTACCCGTCGGCGCCGGCCAGCTGTACCGCTTCGTCCGCGACCCGGCGCAGCACCTCGGCGGCGCGGTACTTGCACGCCGCCGCGTACCCGGCCGGGCAGCCGCCGGACTCCAGCAGACGTACGGCCTGGAGCGCGGCGGCGCGTGCCTCCTCCGTCTCGGCCCGCAGGGCGGCGAGGGTGAAGCGCACGTGCTGGTTGGCGGTGAGCGGAGCACCGAAGGTGTGCCGGGTGCGCGCACCCTCGGCCGCGTGCTCCAGCACGGCGTCGGCGAGCGCCGCCATCCGGACCGCGAGCATCACCCGCTCGTGGATCCAGTGCCGCCCCAGCAGGAGCATCGCCTGCCCGGCCGGTGCGGGTACGGAGCGCACCCGTACGTCGTCGAGGGTGACGCGTCCGGTGAGCCCGTGGTGTCCGCAGCCCTCGACGGGTTCGGTCCGTACGCCGGGCGCGTCCGCGTCCACCAGCAGCAGCGCGGGCCCGGCGCGGCCCGAGGTGAGCCGGTCCGGGTCGGCGGCGAGGACGAGCATCAGGTCGGCGTGCGGCGCGTTGCTGATGAACCACTTCTCGCCGCTGACCCGCACGTCACCTTCTTTGCCCCGCACTTCGGTGTGCAGGCAGGAGAGGTCGCTGCCCGGTGCGCCCGGCTCGGTGACGGCGAGGGACGCCGTCGAGGTGCCGTCCAGGAGGCGGGTGTGGAGCGCGGAGTCATCGGGCAGCAGGCCGCCCAGCAGGCGGGCGCTCACCTCCAGGTGGGTGAGGACGGCCGCGCCGGGGGCGCCGTTGCCCGCGCGGGCGAGCGCGGTGTGCAGGGCGACCGCCCGCGCCAGGGCACCGTCGCCGCGCCAGGCCGCCCGGAACAGCCCCGCGCCGCCCGCCGCCGCCAGCAGCTCCCGTACGGGGGGCCGCTCGGGCGCCTCCCAGCGGGCGGCGTCGAGCAGGCCGCCGGGGCCGGAGTGCTGCGCGACGAAGGCGTCGAGGAGGGCGCGGTGGGCATGCTGCCCGCTCTCCCCACGCGGCGCTCTGCTGCTGGTGTCCGGCGCCGGCGCGCCCTGGGCCGGTGCGTCAGTCATCCCAGCCCTCCAGCCGGGCCAGCGTGGTCAGCATCATTTCGTCCGATCCGGTCGAGAGGGAGAACAGGCGGGCGTCCCGCCAGGCCCGGTTCACCGCGGAGTCCGTCAACTGACCCTCGGTGCCGTGCAGATGGAGGCAGAGCCGCGCCGTCTCCCGTACGAGACGGCCGGCGCGCAGCTTGGCCGCGGCGGAGAGGGTGCGGTAGTCGCCGCCGGTCGCCCAGCGGTCGGCGGCGGTGTAGGCGAGCTGGCGCGCCGACTCCACGGCCGCCCGCAGCCGCGCCAGGCGGAAGGAGACGTCCTGCCGGGAGGCGACCGGCGCGCCGAAGGTCTCGCGCCCCTCAAGGTGTTCCCGGGTCTGCGCCAGCAGCCGGGAGGCGATGGCGAGCGACCGGCAGGAGGCGAGGATCCGCTCCTGCTCGAACTGGCGCAGCTGGGTGACGAGTCCGAGTCCGTGCCCGCCGATCCGGTGGGCCTTCGGCACCCGTACCGACTCGAAGCGGACTTCGCCCGCGAGCCCCGCCGCGTGCATGCCGAGTGTCGGCGGTCCGGGACGTACGCACACCCCCTCGGCACCGGCCGGCACCATGAGCAGCACGTGCCCGAACGGCCCGGGCGCCTGGGGGAGGCGGGCCAGCACGGCGAAGGAGTCGGCGTACCGTCCGGCGGTCACCCAGCGCTTGGTGCCGGTGAGTTCGTACCCCTCGCCGGTGGGCACGGCGGTGGCGGCGACCGAGGCCACGTCGGAGCCCGCGCCCGCCTCGGAGACGGCGTGCGCCAGGACGTGCGTACCGCGCAGCGCCGGGCGCAGGAAGCGTTCGACGGCCTCCTCCGTGCCGGAATCGGCGAGCAGCGGGGCGACCATGTCCTGGTGCACGGTGACCGCCATGCCGAGGCTGTCGCACGGCACCTCGCCGAGGCACTCGGCGAGTACCACGTGTTCCCAGAGCGTGCGCCCGCCGCCGCCCCGCTCGCGCGGGAAGCGCGCGCCGAGCCAGCCGCGCGTGCCCAGCGCGGTCAGCACCTCGCGCAGCGGCAGCTCCCCCGCGCGTTCCCACTCCGCCGCCCGCGGGAGGACCTCGGCGGCGAGGTACCCGGCGACGTCCTTCCGCAGCTCCTCCTCCGCCGGGGTGAACCAGCCCGTCCCGGCACCGTGCAGCGCCCCCTGTACGGTCATCGTCCGGCCCCTTCCGTGACGAGGACCCGCAGGCGCGCGGTGTCCGGCTTGCCGGAGGACAGCACCGGGAATCCGTCGAGGAAGACCACCTCGCGCGGCACCATGTAGCGCGGCAGCGCGTCGGCGGCGTACGTGGTGAGTTCGTCCGCCCCCGCCGAGGCCCCCTGCCTCAGCTGGATCCCGCAGGCCAGGGAGCGGCCGCTGCGCGGGTCCTCGACGTCGGTGACGAAGGCGCGGCCCACGGCCGGGTGGGATTCGAGCGTGGCGCGGATCTCGTTGAGGTTGATGCGGTAGCCGCGGATCTTCACCTCGTCGTCGCTCCGCCCGGCGAAGTGCACGATGCCCCGCTCGTCCCGGTGCCCCAGGTCGCCGGTGCGGTAGGCGCCTTCGTGGAAGGCGCGTGCCTCCTCTTCCGGCCGGCCCAGATAGCCGGCCATCAGCTGCGGACCGCTCAGCAGGATCTCCCCCGGCCCGTCCGCGCTGACCTCGCCGTCCGCACCCAGGAAGCCGAGCCCGACGCCGGGCAACGGGCGTCCCACGGGGTACGGGGCGGTGCGCTCCGGCTCGCGCGCGGAGATCGGCTCGGCGATCGCCACGCAGGTGGCCTCGGTCGGCCCGTAGCCGTTGATGACGGTGGCGTGCGGGGCGGCGGCCAGCCAGGCCTGCACCGTACGGGGGTTGAGGATCTCCGCGCCCGTCATGATGCGGCGCAGCGCGCTCAGGTCGTACGGCTCCAGGCCGTGCTGGGCGAGCAGGGTGAGGGTGGAGCCGACGGCCGCCATATGCGTGATCCGCTCCCGCGCGATCAGCTGGAGCGTCGGGGCGGGCAACGGGACCGCCGGGCCGAGGTGCACGGTGGCGCCCTGGTGGAGGGGGAAGAGGAGGTCGATGACGGACACGTCGAAGTGCAGCGCCGAGGTGTTCAGACAGCGGGCCCCGGGGCCCAGGTCCATCAGCCCGGCGACGGCCCCGAAGAAGGCGTCCACGGCGCGGTGCGGTACGCATACGCCCTTCGGCCGGCCGGTGCTTCCGGAGGTGTACAGCACATACGCGAAGTCCTCGGGGCCCAGCTCGGGTGCCCGCCAGGCGTCCGCGTCGGCGTCCGCCCACGGGTCCAGCACCCGTACGTCCTCCCCGAGCTCCCCCGCCTTCCCGGGATCGGCGGCGAGCAGGAGCCGCGCGCCCGCGTCGGCGACGAGGGAACGCCGCCGGGCCTGGGGCGCGGACGGGTCGAGGGGCACATACGCGGCACCGGCCAGCAGTGTGCCGAGGACGGAGACGACCGCCGCGGCGGTCTTCTCCCCGAGCACGGCGACCCGCGCGCCCGGACCGGCCCCGTGCTCGTGCAGGCGTACGGCGACGCGGCGGGCGGCGGTGAACAACTGGCCGTAGGTGAGCTGTTCACCGCGGGCCACGAGCGCGACCCGCTGCGGCGCGTTGCGGGCGTGCTCGGCGAGGGCGCGGACCAGCAGCCCGTTCGTCCCGCTCACGCGGTGGCCCGCCGCGCGACGAGGGCGGTCAGTGCGCCCAGGCCCTGCAGGGCGTCGAGGTCCTCCGCCTCGGTGCCGAACTCGAAGCCGAACTCCCCGCCGAGCCGCACGGTCAGCTCCACGGCGTCCAGGGAGTCGAGGTGGAGCGCGCGCATGAAGTTGTCGTCCTCCTCCAGCGCGGCCCGTACGTCCCGCCGCTTGATGCCGCCGAGGATCGTGAGGAGGCTCTCCCTGATCTCTTCCTGGGTGCGCGTGCTCATGGGCTGGTCTCCGCTTCCTCGTTCTCTGCGTTCTCGTTCTTGTGCGCTGCGTTCTCGTGCTCGGCGTTCTCGTGCTCGGCGTTCCGGCGCTCGTGCGCCGCGTTCTCGGTGCCTGCGTCCTTGTTGCCCGCGTTCTCGTTGCCTGGGTTCTTGTTGCCTGCGTTCTCGGTGCCGGCGGTGAGTTCACCGTCGTCCGCGTCCGGTCGGGGCTTCGCCTTCGCGACGCCGTCCCTGCTGCGGGTCAGCACCATCCACGCGACGGCGACGATGATCAGGGCGGTGCCGCCCAGTCCGGCGCCGGTCAGGTGCTCGCCCAGCAGCAGCCACCCGAGGAACATGGTGATGACCGGCTGCACATACGCGTAGGTGGCCGCCAGCCGGGCGTCGATGCGGGTGACCAGCCAGGTGTACGCCCAGAAGCCGACCAGCGAACCGAACAGGATCAGATGGATCCCGGCCAGCCAGGCCGTGGGCCGTACCCGGTCCGGGTCCAGCTCCGCCCACTCCCCGCTCACCAGCGAGCACAGCAGCAGCACCACTCCCCCGGAGAGCATCTGCACCGCCGAGGCCAGCGCCGCGCCCGCGGGCGGCGCGGGGTTCGGCCGCCGCTCGGGGCGCTCCGCGAGGAATCCGGCCACCGCCCAGGCGCAGGCCGCCGCCAGCACCATCAGCGAGGGGCCCAGCGGCCCGGTACGGAAGCCGAGCAGCAGCGCGACGCCGCCCAGGCCGACCGCGCCCGCGCACAGTTCGACGGCGCGCGGCCGGTGCCCGCTCAGCGCGCGGACGCCGATCAGCCACAGCGGCACGGTCGCGAAGAGCACACCGGTGGTGCCGGACTCCAGGCGCTGCTCGGCGAGGCTCACCATGCCGTTGGCGACCACGAAGTGCAGCACGCCCAGCAGCACCAGCCGCGGTATCCGCCCGCGCAACTGCTCCCGGACGCCCGGCCCTTCGCTCCGCATGCTCTTCAGGCCGACCGCGAGGAACAGGACGGCGCCCGCGACCGTGAAGCGGCCGCCGGCGGCCAGGAGCGGGGGCACCTGGCCGACCAGCACGCGGATGCTGAGGAAGGTGGAGCCCCACAGCAGCCAGACGGCGAGCAACGCGGCGTATACCTGACCACGGTTCACCTGGCCACGGTGCGCTTGGTCACCGTGTCCCTGGTCACCGTGTCCCTGGTCACCGTGCACCTGGTCACGGGCGGCGCTCGGGGAAGCGCCCATCAGCGGGCTGCCGCCCCGGTACGCGCCAGCCGCTCGTCGAGATAGCGGGCCGAGGAGTTGAGCCGCCACAGCGCGCCGCGGGCCATGCCCTCTCGCATGAAGGCCGAATCGGCGGCGGGGACCACCACGTTGTGGAACCATCCGGCGGCGTGCTGCGAGTCGATGGTGATGTGCAGCTTGTGGTAGGTGATGCCGACGTCCGGAAGTCCGAGCCGCTCCCAGCCGTGCACGACGTGGACGAAGCGGTCGGGGGCGAACCACTCGGTCATCCCCAGGAAGCCGATCGCCTCCGGGTAGTAGCGCCGGTAGCGGCACAGCAGCACGGCCAGGTTTCCGGAGAGCAGCGCCTCGGCGGTGAGCTCACGGCGCAGGTCCTCGGGCGAGATGTCGAAGACGTCGTAGATCTTGCCGAAGAGGTGGGTGTGCACCTCCTCCGGCTTCCCGTTGCCCATCTCGTCCCAGTAGTTGCCCGCGATCTCCATCTTCGCGGCCCCGGTCGTGCCGACCTGCATCATGGCGAGCAGATCGTCGAAGCGACCGTCCACGACGGACTCCTGGATGACGTACTTCCGCAGGTCGTCGCGGGTCGCCTGGTGGCGTATGAACTCCGCGTAGTACGGGTGCTTGTAGGCGCGGTGGCCCTTGGCGTACTCGCGCAGCCAGGACAGAAAGGCCTTGGACTCGGTGGGCGCGGCGGCCGTCAGCCCGGGGTCGACGTGCCGCTCCTCGGCCGCGACGGTGGCCTCCTCCAGGAGGCGGGTCATTTCGTGGACGACGACGGATCCCTCGGCGGTCACCGCGTCCGGCGGCAGCTGGGTCACCAGCTCGTAGCTGCGCGACAGCAGCGACTGCTGGGCGTAGAAGGCGTCGCGGTCGCCCTCGGCCGCCCGCCGGTTGAGTGCGGTGACGGCCTTGAGTAACGACTCCCGCGCTCCGTCCACCAGTTCCCGGTCCACCTCGGCGGCGGGCCGGGACAACCACGGCGTCACGCTCTCCACGAGGGCCAGGGAACCGTCGGCGTCGAGGACCGACGCGAAGTCGACTGGTACGGAAGCGAATTGACTGCTAGTCACGCATACTCCTCAGGGGGCCGTGGGAGAGGATGCCATCCCAAGATCGTTTCGACGGCGGTTCCGAATCTAGCCAGGCACCCACTGCGCGAGTCCAGAGCGCGGGCGATGAATATCACCATGCGAGACAGGGTTTGCTCTCCATTTACTGGAACCCGCTCCGAACTTGGGAAACCCCCGCCCGGCGCGGACGTCGACGCCCTGGCGTTGCACGTGACCTTGGTGGCGTGAGCGCGGATACTGCCCTTGAAACGATCTCACCAGCCGTGCCCCACCCCGACAGGTTTCACCAGGAGGTACCCGTGAAGATGCTGATCAACGTCGCCGAGACGGTCGTCGGGGATGCGTTGCGGGGGATGGCCGCGGCACACCCCGAGTTGGTAGTGGATGCCGAGAACCGGGTCATCGTGCGGCGGGATGCGCCGGTGGCGGAGAAAGTGGCGCTGGTGTCCGGGGGCGGGAGCGGGCATGAGCCGCTGCACGGGGGGTTCGTCGGGCCGGGGATGCTGGACGCGGCGTGCCCCGGGGAGGTGTTCACCTCGCCGGTACCGGATCAGATGGTGCGGGCGGCGGCGGCCGTGGACAGCGGCAGCGGCGTGTTGTTCGTGGTGAAGAACTACACGGGGGACGTGCTGAATTTCCGGATGGCGGTGGAGCTGGCGGAGGACGAGGGGGTGCAGGTCGCCAGCGTGCTGGTCGATGACGATGTGGCGGTGACCGACTCGACGTTCACAGCGGGGCGGCGCGGCACAGGAGCGACGCTGTTCGTGGAGAAGATCGCCGGGGCGGCGGCGGAGGAAGGGATGCCGCTGGACCGGGTGGCGGCGGTGGCCCGGCAGGTCGTCGGCTCCTCGCGTAGCTTCGGGGTGGCGCTGAGCGCCTGCAGCACGCCGGCGAAGGGCGGCCCGACGTTCGAACTGCCGTCGTGTGAGCTGGAGTTGGGTGTGGGGATTCATGGCGAGCCGGGGCGGGAGCGGCGCGCGATGATGACCTCGCACGAGATCGCGGACTTCGCGGTGGACGCGATTCTGGCGGATCTGCGGCCACAGCTGCCGGTCCTGGTGCTGGTCAACGGCATGGGGGCCACGCCGCTGCTGGAGCTGTACGGGTTCAACGCCGAGGTGCGCCGGGTGCTCGATGAGCGCGGCGTGGACGTGGCCCGCACGCTCGTCGGGAACTATGTGACGTCACTGGACATGGCCGGCTGCTCGGTGACGCTATGTCAGGTCGACGGGGAACTGCTGCGGCTGTGGGACGCGCCGGTGCAGACGGCGGCGCTTCGCTGGGGACGGTGAGCGGGGCGGACGAACCAGCAGGAAGCACCGGACCGAACGACAGGAAATGGCTGAAGTGAACGACATGAAGGAGAGCAGGGCCGTGCCCGAAGCTGTGCTGGATGCCGCGTTCTTCGTGCGGTGGATGGCGGCGGCCGCCGCCGTCATCGACCGGGAGGCCGACCGGCTCACCGAGCTGGACTCGCCCATCGGGGACGCCGACCACGGCAGGAACATGCAGCGCGGCTTCGCGGCCGTGCGGAAGGTGCTGGAGGCGGAGCCGCCGGCCACGCCGGGTGCCGTACTCGTAGCGGCGGGGCGGCAGTTGATCTCCAGTGTGGGCGGCGCGTCCGGCCCGCTGTACGGGACGCTGCTGCGACGGGCCGGGAAGACGCTGGGCGAAGCGCCGGAGGTGTCCGCGGCGGAGCTGCGGTCGGGCCTGAGCGCCGGGGTGGACGCGGTGGCGCAGCTCGGCGCGTCGGCGCCGGGCGACAAGACGATGCTCGATGCGCTGGTGCCGGCCGTGGCGGCGCTGGAGACGTCCTTCGGGGCGGCGGCCGCGGCGGCCGAGGAGGGCGCGCTGGCGACCGTACCGATGCAGGCGAGGAAGGGCAGGGCGAGCTATCTGGGCGAGCGCAGCATCGGCCACCAGGATCCGGGGGCGACGTCGTCGGCGCTGCTGTTCGCGGCGCTCGCGGAGGTGGCCGGGTGAGCACGGAGACGGCGGGCGGCGAGCAGGGGCCTGCGGGCGGCGAGCGGGGGCCGGTGGGGGTGGTGCTGGTGTCGCACAGCGGACCGGTCGCCGACTCCGTGTCGGCCCTCGCCGTCGGGCTGGCCGGGGGCGGCGCCACGGCACCGGTGGCCGCCGCGGGCGGCACACCGGACGGCGGGCTCGGGACGAGCGCGGACCTGATCATCGAGGCGGCGCGGAGCGTGGACCGGGGCGCCGGAGTGGCGGTCCTCGTCGATCTGGGCAGCGCGGTGCTGACCGTGAAGGCCCTGATCGCGGAGGGGGATGAACTCCCTGAGGGTGCACGGCTGGTGGACGCGCCGTTCGTGGAGGGCGCGGTGGCCGCGGTGGTCACCGCCTCGGCGGGGGCGGATCTGGACGCGGTCGCGGCGGCGGCCGGGGAGGCGTACGGCTACCGGAAGGAGTGACCTCTCCGCCGGAGGCGTCTCGCTCAGGGCTTGCGGGCGACCGCCGCGTAGCAGGAGGCCTCCGCGTCGATGACGTGGTGGGTGGCCCGGGTGGCGCCCTCGGGGCGGTCGGGGCGCCACTGGTGGGACAGGGTGACGCCGGGTTCGAGCAGTTCCCAGCCATCGAAGAAGCGGAGGAAGGTGGCACGAGGGCGGAACTGGAGCACGGTGCCGGCATCGGCGTAGATCCTGGTGATCTGCCGCATCGCCGCGGGGGCGAAATCCGCCGTCGCATGGGTCATGACGAGGGCGGAGCCGCTGGGCAGAGCGGACTTGAGGGCCTCGACGACCGTGTGGGCGCGGTCCTCGCCGTCGTCGGTGACGAAGTGCATCAGGGCGTTCAGGCTGAGGGCGACCGGACGGCTCAGATCGAGGGTGCCGAGAAGCTGGGGCGCGGTGAGGATGCCGTCGGGTTCCGTGACGTCGGCCTGGACGTAGGCGGTACGGCCCTCGGGGGTGCCGCGCAGGAGGGCGGCGGCATGCGCGAGGACGATCGGGTCGTTGTCGGTGTAGACGACCCGCGCGTCGGGGGCGACGCCCTGGGCGATGTCGTGGAGGTTCGGCGAGGTGGGGAGGCCGGTGCCGATGTCGAGGAACTGCCGCAGCCCGGCCGCGGCGAGGACACGGGTGGTGCGGTGCATGAACGCGCGGTTGATGCGAGCGGCGGTCTGTGCGGCGGGGAAGACGCGCAGCACGCGGGCGGCCGCCACCCGGTCGGCCAGGAAGTTGGTCCTGCCGCCCAGGAAGTAGTCGTAGATGCGGGACGAGTGTGCCCGGTCCAGCTGTAGGTCCACCACGGGCCCGCCCATGCGCGCGTCCCCGCATGTGGGCAGGTCCTCGCGCCGGCGCCGGTCCTCCCGCGTGCGTCCGTCCTCGCGCATCGTTCGCCGCCTCCCCCGGTACGTACGGCACTGCGCTTACTGGTGCCGCGCCACTCCCCCCAGTAAGGCATGCCTGCCGCGCTCCGACGTAACCCGGCAGGAGAAAGGGGGCGCATCCCCAGTAACGTGCGCCCCCTGGTGCGTACCACACGCCTCCCGGCGCCGGACCGCTCGACCACTGGCCGGTAGACGCCGGATCGCACCGGGCGCATGGCCGACAAGGGGCGTGACACCGGACCAGGAAGATGTCACGGTTCGTCACATGCCATTATCGCGGGTAGTCATATGAATACGCAGCGAAAGATTTTTGCGCCCCCCGTGCCACATACGGCCCCGTTTTCCTGTTCATTGGATAGTGAGGGCAAACCGTCCTCCCGCTGCTGCCGGCGCCCCGGCGCCCCGCCAGCGGTGCACGTCGAACGGAACGAGGACGGCTCGTGAGTGCAGACCACGACCGACTGCTACCGGCGTGCGCCCCGGCGCACGCCCGCACCGCGGAGTTAGCCGCACTCGCCCTGCCCCCGCTACCGCCGGGAGGCGGCCCCAGCCCGCCGCCGGTTCTCGCGCCGGTCCCGTCCGACCGGCAGCTGTCCCTCACCTTCGAGGCGTTCCTGGCGACCCATGCCCGCAAGTGGCTGACGTACGCCTATCTGCACACGGGGAGCGAGGCCGCGGCCCGCGACGTCACGCTGGCGGCCTATGAGCGGCTCGGCCGGCTGTGGTCCCATGCGCTGCGTGAGGCGTCGGTGGACGCGTACGCCTGGTCGGTCCTCAAGGAGAGCGTCGTCGAGTGGCTCTACGACCACCAGAAGCCCACCGCGCTCACCGAGACCGCCGCGTTCGCCGTCGTCACCCACGCCCTGCTGCGCGAGTGCCAGCAGCAGTTCGCCATGCTGGAAAGCCAGTTGGGGCTGTACTCGGCCATCGCCCGGCTGCCGGAGCGGCAGTGCGATGTGATCGTGCTGCGGCATGTCATCGGGTACAGCGACGCGCAGATCGGGGCGCTGCTGGGCGTCGACGAAGTCACCGTCCGCTCCTACGCGAGCCGCGGCAAGCGCAAACTCGCCGCGGCGCTCGGCATCGATCAGGGCAACACCGGCGATCAGGGCAACACCAGGGGGAACTGACCATGTCGCAGCACCGTCCGGCCGACCGCCGGGAGACCGTCGAGACACTGCTGAGCGCCGCCGCCGCGGTGTCCGGGATCGACGGGCTGGCCGGCTTCCGTGACCTCGACGGCGCCGGGGCGCTCGGCGCCCTCGGCATCCCCGGCCGGCCGGGGGCGAAGGCCGGGGACGGTCCCCGGACGGCGGTACTGCCGGCCCACCCCGGCCTGGGCGCGCCCAGCGCCTACCCCAGCGCCCGGGACGAGGCCACCCATGAACTCCAGCTGGCCTGTGCGCTGGTCGTCAATGCCGCGGCGGCCGCGTCCAGCCTCGAGCGGCTGGTCAACGACCACCACATCGACCCCGAGGGCGCCCTGGTCTTCGCCTGCCTGCTGCACATCGCGGGGCGCGGCGACGCGGCGCGGTTCTGGTGGCACTTCGGCGCCGGCGCGGGCAGCCGGACGGCCGCGTACTGCCTGTACCTCTCCCACCGCCGCGACGGCGAGTACCGCGACGCGGCGTACTGGCGCCGGCAGGCCGCGCACGCGCCCGACGAGGAACGCCCGGCCGCGGCGGCCTTCGACGACCAGCACCTGCTGCCGGACGCGGCCCGGCACAATCTGCTCGTCCAGTGGCACAGCGGACTCGCGCCGACCCTGCCGACCGCCCTGGAGAACGTGATCAACCAGCTCGTCGTGGACGGCGACGACGAGGACTTCGGCGAGATCCCGCACCCGTCCCCGACCCTCGTCCAGGACCTCGGCCGGACCATCTGACCCGACGCGGGTCCGGAGTCGTCAGCCGGACGCCGCGTCGCGTCACACGGACGTGCCCTCCGCCGTGGGCGGCCACGCCGGGCGGCTGCCGTCCGGGACGGCGGCCAGCGCATGGCCGACCGTCGGGAAGCAGGAGAAGACGCCGAGGGACTGGGTGCCGACGAGCAGCCGCAGCATCCGTACGCCGAGCGACGCCAGCAGCAGGCGGCCCTCCAGCCGGCGGCACAGCCACTCCAGGGCGAGCAGACAGCTCAGCCCCCGGGAATCGCAGAAGCGCAGGGCGGTCAGATCGAGCACGAGGAACCGGTGGCCGGCCGAGACCACCGACCGCGCCTCGGCGAGAAAGGCCTGCTCGGTGCGGAGGTCCAGTTCCCCGCTGACGCGCAGTACCGCGCACTCCTCCGCCTCCGCGATCGCAGTGACGGCCAACGACCGCTTGTCCGAGCTCATGGCGTCCAGCCTAAGCGCCACGGCCGGGAGCCTCACCGAGGGCGGCCGGTCACCACGGGACGACCATCATCCGTTACGGACCGTGATCGCCGTCCCGCCGCGGTCCGCGTCGCCGGCGCGTTCAGTCCTTCTCGTCCGGGAGCCGGTCCGCCTCGTCCGGGAGCCGGTCCGCCAGCCGCTCCAGGAAGACCCGCTGTCCCCGGACCAGGCGCTCCCCGGCCTCCTCCGGCGAGAACCACGCCACCCGGTCGATCTCGGGGAAGCTGCGGATCTCGCCGGACCCCCGGGGCCACTCCATCTCGAACCCGCCGGGCACGATCCGCTCCGGATCGAGGTCGCTCTCCACCGCCCAGACCGTCACCACCTTGCGGCTCGGCTGACGGGCCTCCCCCAGGGGTACGTACGGCCCCTCGGGCGGCGGGATCCCCAGCTCCTCCTCGAACTCCCGCAGCGCCGCGTCCCACGCCTCCTCGGGCGGTACGTACTCGCCCTTGGGCACGGACCAGGCGGCCGTGTCCCGCCCGGCCCACAGCGGCCCGCCCATGTGGGCCAGCAGCACTTCGACGCCGTCCGCGCCACGCCGGTACAGCAGCAGCCCGGCACTGCGCCTGCCCGCCACGGCCTATTCGCCCCCGCCCATCCGCCCTGCCTCGTCCCCGCCCATCCGCCCTGCCTCGTCCCCGCCCGGCCGCCCGGCCGCTTCCCCGCGCGCGGCGAGCACCGTCTCCACCGAATCCGCCTCCGCCGCCGTCTTGTCCTCCCGGTAGCGCACCACGCGGGCGAAGCGCAGGGTCACCCCCGCCGGGTAGCGCGTCGAGGCCTGTAGTCCGTCGTAGGCGATCTCCACGACGAGTTCCGGACGCACCGTCACCACATGGCCGTCGTCCACCACCGCGAGCTGCTGGAGCCGCGCGGTCTGCCAGCCGAGGGTGGCGTCGGTGAGCCCCTTGAACGTCTTGCCCAGCATGACGAATCCGCCGTCCGGCCCGCGCGCGCCCAGGTGGAGGTTGGACAGCTTCCCGGTGCGCCGGCCGTGCCCCCACTCCGCCGCGAGCACCACCAGGTCGAGCGTGTGCACCGGCTTCACCTTCAGCCATGCGGCGCCCCGGCGGCCCGCGCTGTACGGGGCGTCCAGCGCCTTGACCACCACGCCCTCGTGGCCCCGGCGCAGGGTCCGGTGCCAGAACTCCTCGGCGGCCGCGCGGGCACCGGCGTCCGCCGGGTCCTCGACCACACAGCGGCGTACCCGCAGATGCTCCGGGACCAGCCGCGCCAGCTCCGGGTGCCGCTGCGCGACGGGCAGTTCCAGCAGCTCGCGGCCGTCGACGTGGAGCACGTCGAAGAAGACCGGGGACAGCGGCAGCGCGGCCCGTGCGGCGGAGACGTCGACCCGTGAACCGAAGCGGCCCGCGACCCGCTGGAACGGCACCGGCCGGCCCGCGTCGTCCAGGGCGATCACCTCACCGTCCAGGATGAAACGGGCCGCCGGCAGATCCCGGGCGAGGGCGGTCACCTCGGGGAGCCGGCCGGCGACCTCGTCCAGCGTCCGGGTGTGGATCCGTACGTCCGCGCCGTCCCGGTGCACCTGTATGCGGATACCGTCGAGCTTCTCCTCCACCGCGCACGCGCCGAGCTTGTCGATGGCCTCGGCCACCGAGGCGGCGGTGTGCGCCAGCATCGGCCCGACGGGCCGTCCGACGGTCAGCCGGAACTCCGCGAGCGCCGGCGGGCCGTCGGCGAGCAGCGCCCGTGCCACGTCCTGGAGCGACCCCGCCAGCATCACCGCCCGCCGGAGGTCCGCGGCGGGCACCCCGGCCGCCGCGGCGAGCCCTTCGGCGGCGAGGGCGTCCAGCGCGCCCTGCCGCACCTCCCCGGTGAGCAGTCCGGCCAGGAACCGCTGCTCCTCCCCGGTCGCCGCGGCCAGCAGCTCCCGCACCCGCCGGCGCCGCTCCGCCTGCGCCCCGGGCCCCGAGACCTGCGCCAGGCCGGTCAGCGCGGCATCCACATCGGCCACGGTCAGGGTGGCGCGGCCGGCGGCCGGCACCGGCTCGCGCAGCACGCTCCAGCCGACCCCGATCCGCCCCTGGGGCAGCCGCCCGGCCAGGTACGGGATGACCACGGGGGCGTCCTCGGGCGCGGCGGCCCGGAACAGGCCGGCCAGCAGCGCGATCTTCCGCGAACGCGCCGACGTCGCGGCGACCGCGCCCGAGACGTGTGCGAGATCGGCCAGCAGCACAGTGCCATGGTCCCTCCGTGGCGGTGCCGTCGCAGCCGCGCCCGGCCGCACGTAACGTGGGCATGTGACCAGGCCCCGACGCCTCGAAGCGCTGCACGGCTCGCCCGAAGCCGCCCGTGGGCTCGGCCGCACCGGCCGGCTCTGGTACGCCGCGTACGGCTCCAACATGGATCCGGCCCGGCTGGCCTGCTACCTCGCCGGCGGACGGCCGAGCGGCGGGCTGCGCGACTACCCCGGCTGCCGGGACCCCAGCCCCCCGGCCCGTTCCGTCCCGGTGATGCTGCCCGGGCTGCTGTACTTCGCCACCGAGTCGCAGACCTGGACCGGCGGCCGGGCCTTCTACGACCCCGGCCGCGAGCCGTCCGGCGCCCCGGAGCCGCCCGGAATCCCGGCCCGCGCCTACCTCCTGACGCTCTCTCAGTTCTCCGATATCGCGACCCAGGAGATGGACCGCGCCCCGGTCGGGGATCTCGACCTCACGGAGGTCCTCGTACACGGCCGGGCCCGGCTCGGCCCGGGCCACTACGAAACCCTGGTGTGCGCCGGGGTGCTGGACGGCCATCCGGTGCTGACCTTCACGGCCCCCTGGAGCAGCGCGGACGGCACCGTGGGCCTGAATCCGCCCGCCGCGGCCTATCTGGAGCACATCGCGGCCGGCATCGTCGCGGCGCACGGATGGAGCCCGCACCGGGCCGCCGCGTACCTGGCGGACTGCCCGGGAGCCCGCGGCCACTGGACGGCGGCGCGGATCGCGGCGTTGGTCCGTACGGCGGGCGAGGAGTCCGTACGGCGCGGCGAGGCGTGAGCACCGCGCACCGCGCACCGGTCGAAGAGTGAGCACGGCGCGGTGCGGGATCAGCGTGCGAGCAGCGAGGGCAGATCGGCGAAGGAGTCGAGCACATGGTCCGGGGTGCCGTCGGCCGCCCGGTGGGTCTCCGGCAGATACTTGCCGGTCTTGACGAGCACCCCCGTGATCCCGCACCGCTGGGCCGCCAGCACGTCGGACTCGATGTCGTCGCCCACCATCAGCGTCTCCGAGGCGTCGGCGCCGAGGTGGGCCAGCGCGGTGGCGAAGAACGTCGCGGCGGGTTTGCCGGTGACCACCGCCTCGACCCGGGCCGCCCGCTCCAGCCCGAGCAGAAACGCGCCGGTGTCGAGGTCCAGCCCGCCGGCGGTGCGCCAGTACAGGTTCCGGTGCATGGCGACCAGCCGGGCACCGCGCTGCAGATGCCGGAAGGCGGCGTTGAGCGCCGGATAGCCGAACTCCTCGCCCGCGCCGCCGAAGACCACCACGTCCGGCGCCGCCCCTCCCCCGTCCCCGCCCGCCCCCGCACCGGCGTGCTCCGTGGCGTCCACGGTGGTGGTCACGATCCGCACGCCCTCCAGGTCGTCCCGGACATCACCGCTGCTGATCAGCAGACAGCGCGCGTCCGGATGGTGTTCCCGCAGGTAGGCCGCGGTGACGGCGGGGGCGGTGAGAATGTCGTCGGGGCAGACCGGAAACCCCTCGCCGGCCAGTCGCCCGGCGATCACCGCGCGGGTCCGTGAGGTGGTGTTGGTGACCAGCACGAAGGGCAGCCCCGCGGCGCGCAGCCGTGCCATCGCCTCGACCGCGCCGGGCAGCGCTTTCCAGGACACCGTGAGCACACCGTCGATATCGATCAGCACCGCGCGGATTCCTGCCATATGCCGACCGTAACCACCGGAGCCGCCGGCCGTACGATCCGCGCGCCCGTCGCGGCCTCCGCGGCCCGCGGCGCCGACTTGCGGACCCCGGGCATCTGCGGTTTCGTCGAAGTGAGGTGTGGACGTGGCTACCGTCTCCCCTGGCTAGGGGGTGCGCACTGTGCTGTTCACCGATCGCGTGGACGCGGGGCAGCGCCTCGCCGAAGCGCTCCGGCACCTGGAGGGGGAGAATCCGGTCGTGCTGGGCCTGCCCCGGGGCGGAGTCCCGGTGGCCTTCCAAGTGGCCCGCGCGCTCCACGCGCCACTGGATGTGATCGTGGTCCGCAAACTGGGGGTCCCCTACCAGCGCGAGCTGGGGTTCGGCGCCATCGGCGAGGGCGGCGTACGGGTGATCAGCGACGACATCGTCCGCCGTGGCCGGCTCGGCCAGGACGATCTGGACTCCGTGGAGCAGGCCGAGGCAGCCGAACTCACCCGGCAGGCCCACCGGTTCCGCGCCGGGCGGACCCGGCTGCCCCTCACCGGACGGACCGCGATCGTGGTGGACGACGGGATCGCCACCGGCGCCACGGCGGCCGCCGCGTGCCAGGTGGTACGGGCACAGGGCGCGGCCCGAGTGGTGCTGGCCGCCCCGGTGGCGCCGCCGGAGGCGGCCGAGCGGCTCCGCGCCCAGGCCGATGAACTCGTCTGTCTGTCCACGCCGTTCGGGTTCTCCGCCGTGGGCGAATGGTACCGGGACTTCTCCCAGACACCGGACGACGAGGTCATCTCCCTGCTGGAGCAGGCCGCGAGCGGGACGGACACGGGCTCGGACGCACCCACGGGCCCACACACTCCGGATGCCCCGGACACTCCGCATACGGATACGGATACGGATACGGGCACGGGTACGGGTGCGGGCACGGAGGCCGATGGCGACGTGACGGAAGAAGTGGCGATCGACGCTGCCGGCGTCCGGCTCACCGGTGACCTCGACCTGCCGTCCGGCGCCAAGGCCGTGGTGATGTTCGCGCACGGCTCCGGCAGCAGCCGCCACAGTCCGCGGAACCGGCGGGTGGCCGCCGCCCTGAACCGGGCGGGGCTGGGCACACTGCTCTTCGATCTGCTCACCCCGGCGGAGGAGGCCGACCGGGCGAACGTCTTCGACATCGAAACGCTCGCCGGGCGGCTGACCGACGCCACCGAATGGCTGCGCGGCCGGGTCTCCGTACCGATCGGCTACTTCGGCGCGAGCACCGGGGCCGCAGCAGCGCTCCGGGCCGCCGCGGCCCCCAACGCGGACATCGGCGCCGTGGTATCCCGCGGCGGCCGCCCCGATCTCGCCGGTCCGCTGCTGGTCGGCGTGCGGGCGCCGACGCTGCTCATCGTCGGCGGCAACGACCCCTTGGTCCTCGACCTCAACCGCGAGGCCAAGGAGGCGCTGCGCTGCGAGACCCAGCTCGAGATCGTTCCCGGCGCCACCCACCTCTTCGAGGAGCACGGGGCCCTCGACCAGGTGGCCGACCTGGCCAGGGACTGGTTCCTCGGGCATCTGGTCGGATAGCCGGTGCTCGGATAGGCCGGTGCCCGCCGGTCTCCGGCCGGTCACTGGTGAGTCACCAGCCGGTCTGCGCGGTCTGCGCCGTCTGCGTCAGTCGATGGTGAGCTCGCCCATCGCGCTCCAGCCGTCCGCGCCCTCGATGGTGGTGCTGACGATCTCGGGGGTGCGGCGCAGGAGGGGGCGCATGGTTTCGAGGCCGGCACGGAAGTGGTCGGAGTTGACGTGCGCCTCGCCGGTACCGTCCCGGAAGGCCTCGACGAGGACGTAGGTGTGGGGGTCGTCGATGCTGCGGGACCACTCGAACCACAGGTTGCCGGGTTCGGCGCGGGTGGCCTGGGTGAAGGCCTCGACCGCGTGGGGCCACTCTTCGGCGTGCTCGGGCTTTACGGAAAACTTGACGACGATAAAAATCATCCGTCGATGATAGGCGACCGGGGAAATTTGCCGTGAAGCGGGGCATTCTCCGGCTTCCGGCGCCCGTCGCGGACCGGGGCCACCCCCACAGGCGACCCCGGTCGAGGACCGGTCATGGACCGATCGTGGGCCAGTCGCCGGTCTTCGGCTCAGGACTGGGGACGCTTACCGTGGTTGGCCCCGTTCTTGCGACGGGACTTCTTCTTGCGACGGCGCTTCGAGGACATCGCGGTCTCCCTTCTCCGCTCTGCTGCGACTGTGCGTTGCGCCGCTGTTCTACCACTTGGCGGAGCCCCGGCCCCCGAGGGTGTCCGGCGCAATCCGATGTCCGGTGGGGGCACGGCGGACCGTGGGACGACGCTCCGGGAGACGGGCGAACGGGCCCGCCGTGCTCCCACCGGGCGCCGGTCGAGCACCAGTTGGGCGCCTGAGCCGGGCGCCGGCCGGGCATGGATCCACGTTGCCGCACCCTGGCGCGCCCCGCATCCGGAGCGGAACCCCGTTCACCTGAACGGCCGCCCCGGATCGCCACCGCCCCGCGGGCCTCCTAGCGTCATACGACGCAGCGTGCCGTCGGCGCGCCGCCGCCACAAGCGCCACGAGGGAGACCGACATGCGCAGGCTCATCGTCGTGCCGACCGTGCTGCTCGGCCTGGCCGCCTCGGCGTGCGGCGCGGCGGGGGAGGGGGAGGGGCCGGCCGCCGGGTCGCCGTCCGGCGGCAGCGGTACGGTGCCGGACCCGCAGCGCTCGGACCCCGGCACCGACGGCTCACCCGCCGTCCCCGGGCAGCCGGTGGGCTGCGGTGAGATCAAGGGCGCGCTCGGCGCGGCCGGCGATGTCTCGCTCTACGCGGACCCGGGCGCCGACGGGACGGTCGAGTGCCCGGAGGCGCGCGACGTGATGACGGAGTTCTTCCTCCGGGCGCCACCCGGATCCGGCGGCGGCCCGGCGGAGCTCTCCGTGCGCGGCTGGCTCTGCCGGTACGACAGCGGACCCACCGGGACGTGGATCACGGCCTGCCGGTCCGGCCGACGCGAAATGCACACGGAGCAGCCGGCCGGACCGGACGCTCCGGACGACTCCGGGTCCCAGCTGCCGACGCTGCCAGGTGAGCCGTCCCTCCCGATGGACGAGCCGTCGACGGAAGAACTGTGAGCGCTGAGCGCTGGACTGTCAGCCCTCAGTCGTCGGCGTCGTCGGCCCTCAGTCGTCGGTCCTCAGCCCTGCGCCCCCTGCCGTGCGACCGCGGGGTCCTCGGCCGGTGGCTCATCCGTCCCGTGGAACCACGCCGGCCCGTCGTCCAGCGCCCGTTTGATACGCGTCAGCGCGTGATCGTCCAGCTGCGGCAGCGCGTCGAGCGGGAACCAGCCCACGTCCAGGGACTCGTCATCGTTGACCCGCGCCTCGCCGCCGACCGCCCGGCAGCGCAGTGTCACGTCCATGAACTGGCACACATCACCGTTGGGGTAGTGGATGGGCGGTGTGGTCTCCACGAGGACCACCCGCTCGGGCACGACCCGTACCGCGGTCTCCTCGAAGACCTCACGGACCGCGGTCTCGGCCGGCTGTTCACCGGGCTCGGGGATCCCGCCGATCACCGCCCAGCCGCCGGTGTCGGACCGCCTGCCCAGCAGGATCCGGCCCTGGTCGTCGAAGACCACCGCGGTCACCCCGGGAAGCCACAGCAACTGCCGGCCGATGGAGCTCCGGAGGTCCCGGATGAAGTCGGGGGTTCCCATGCCCCGACCCTACGGCACCTCCCGGAAATACCCCGGACAACGGTGCGGTGGTGCCCCCGTGCGCACGCCCCGGTTCACCCCCACGCCCCGTTTCCCGCACCCCCGACACCGCTCACACCCCGACATCGCGCACGCGCCCCGAACCGCGCACGCACCCCGCCCTCAGGCGCCCGCCGGAGTCCCCTTCCCCGTGAGCCGGCGGCGGATGGCGCGGACGGCGCCCTCGGCGTCATCGACGGTGATGGTGAACGTCCGCCCGTCGCCGAGCTTCAGCACCAGGCCCTCGCCCCGCCGGACGACCACGGCCGTGCCCTGCTCGGGGCGCCAGCGGTAACCCCAGCCGCCCCAGTTGCGCGGCGTGACCTGGGGCGCGACATCGGCGCCGATGACGTTGGCCAGAGGGATCCGGCGGCGCGGCACTCCGATGTGGCCGCACCGCACTTCCAGGGAGTCCTTGTCGACCCGTACGGCGACACGGACGAAGGCGAGCGTACCGAAGAGCACCAGCAGGCCGACCGCCAGCAGACCGACCACCGCCATCACCAAGGCGGCCAGGCCGGAGGACCAGCTGCTGTTCACGGCGAGCTCGATGCCCAGGGCCAGACAGCCCGCGCCCGCCGCGGCCAGGAGCCACTGGACGCGGTTGGTGGCGCTGCCGTACCAGACCTCGGGAGCGTCCGTGCGGGGGCCGCCCGTGGGCGTCGCCGTACCGTCGCCGCGGTCGGCGAGGTCTGTGAGGTCGGTGCTGCCGTGGTTGTCGGGGGCTGCTGCCCCCTCGTGGGGGTGGTCCCTCATGAAACGCAGCGTACGCGCCTTCGCACTTCGGGGCAGCACCCCGGACGCGTCGTTCGGCCGCTCAGGGCGTACGTGGACGGGCCGGTACGGCCGGCTGGGCTCAGACCACCGACTCAGGCCTTGCAGGCCACGCGACTCAGGCCCTGGAGGCCACCCCACTCAGGCCCTGCGGCTCAGGCCGTCCCCGTGGTCACCACACGGCCGGAGGCGAGCAGCCGGCCCTCGGCATAGGCGAGCGCGGCGTCCGACAGCCCGGCCGGGCGGCCGCTGTGGATCACGCTGAGTCCGCCGGTCGGGGCGGCCGCGGGCGCCGGCTCGGCCCCGATGCGGCGCAGCGCCTGGGCGGCGACGGCGTCGGCGGATCCGTACAGGACGAGTGCGGGGGCGGCGGGCTGCTGGAGGGCGGCGCGGATCCGTTCGGCGACCAGCTCGTAGTGGGTGCAGCCCAGCACCACGGCCCGGATGTCGCGCGGGGTGCGGCCCGCGGCGGCCTCGACGGCGGCGGCGATGGCGGCCTCGTCCGCGTTCTCGACCGCGTCGGCGAGGCCCGGGCAAGGCACGCCGGTGACGTCCACGCCACGGGCGAAGCGTTCGATCAGGTCCCGCTGGTAGGGGCTGCCGGTGGTGGCGGGGGTGGCCCAGATGGCGACCGGGCCGCCGCCGCCCGCGGCGGGCTTGATCGCCGGGACGGTGCCGATGACCGGCAGGGCCGGCTCCAGCTCGGCACGGAGCGCGGGCAGCGCGTGGACGGACGCGGTGTTGCAGGCGACGATCAGCGCGTCGGGCCGGTGCTCGGCGGCGGCGCGGGCGGTGGCCAGGGCGTGGGCGGTGACATCGTCGGGGGTGCGCGGGCCCCACGGCAGGCCGTCGGGGTCGGTGGACAGCACCAGATCGGCATCCGGACGCAGTCGGCGTACGGCGGCGGCCGCGGGGAGCAGCCCGGTCCCGGAGTCCATGAGCGCGATCTTCACCCGGACACTTTACCGGGTCGGGCGCCCGACTTGTCATACCGGTCATACCGGCTCGGCACGGAGGCGGGCCGCCCCGGGTGCGTCACGGAGGGAGCCTGGACCCCGGGTTCCGGGGGGGCGGGACACGTACGGCCGGGGAGCGCGGACAACGCCGTGCGCTGGGGCAGACTGCGGCCGTGGGAGCGATGGAGTGGATCGGTGCCGGGTCGCTGCTGGCCTGGGTGTGGCTGCTGCTGGGGCAGGGCTTCTTCTGGCGGACGGACGTCCGGCTGCCGGACCGCCCGGACCCCGGGTGCCGGGACCCGGAGCGCTGGCCGTCGGTCGCGGTGGTGGTCCCGGCGCGGGACGAGGCCGTGGTGCTGCCGGCGAGCCTGCCCTCGCTGCTCGGGCAGAAGTATCCGGGCCGGGCGGAGGTGTTCCTGATCGACGACGGCAGTACGGACGGGACCGGCGCGCTGGCCCGGCGGCTGGCGGACGGGCGGGGCGGGCTGCCGCTGACCGTCGCCTCGCCCGGTGAGCCCGAGCCCGGGTGGACGGGGAAGCTGTGGGCCGTGCGGCACGGCGTGGCGCTGGCGCGGGAGCGGATGGCGCCGGAGTACCTGCTGCTGACCGACGCGGACATCGCGCACCGGCCGGAATCGCTGCGGGAGTTGGCGGCGGCGGCCCGCTCGGCGGAGCTGGATCTGGTGTCCCAGATGGCGCGGCTGCGGGTGGCGACGCCGTGGGAACGTCTGATCGTGCCGGCGTTCGTGTACTGCTTCGCGAAGCTGTATCCGTTCCGCTGGGTCAACCGTCCCGGGGCGCGCACCGCGGCGGCGGCCGGCGGCTGTGTGCTGCTGCGGCGCGAGGCCGCGGAGCGGGCGGGGATCCCGGAGGCGATCCGGCACGCGGTGATCGACGATGTGGCGCTGGCGCGGGCGGTCAAGCGGTCCGGCGGGCGGATCTGGCTGGGGCTGGCGGACGGGGTGGACAGTGTGCGGCCGTATCCGCGGCTGGCCGAGCTGTGGCGGATGGTCAGCCGCAGCGCCTACGCCCAGCTGCGGTACCGGCCGCCGCTGCTGCTCGGCACGGTCCTCGGGCTGGCGCTGGTGTACCTCGTCCCGCCGGCCGCACTGGTGTCGGGACTGGCGGGCGGCGCTC
Organism: Streptomyces sp. NBRC 110611; assembly: GCF_001590865.1. Classification (GTDB taxonomy): domain Bacteria; phylum Actinomycetota; class Actinomycetes; order Streptomycetales; family Streptomycetaceae; genus Streptomyces. Next base: position 460,476 of record NZ_BBUY01000004.1, on the reverse strand, counting down.
CGGTGGCGGCGGCGACGGGCGGTGCGGCCTGGGCGGTGATGTGCGGAACGTACCTGCCGATGCTGCGCTACTACGGGCAGCCGTGGTGGTCGGCTCCGCTGCTGCCGTGCACGGCACTGCTGTACCTCCTGATGACGGTGGACTCGGCGGTGCGGCACCACCGGGGGCGCGGTGCGGCGTGGAAGGGCCGGACGTACGGGGCGCCGTGAGCACGGGCGTGGCGCCCCGTATCGCACCGCCAGGCGCCGCCCTGCCGCGTCAACGGGACGGCGCAACCTTCTCCGTCAGGGTGATTTTCCGGGTGCCTCTTGTCGGACGAACGGGAGCGGCGCAGAGGCGGCCGCGGAGTGCTCCGGCGGCTGCCGGATTGACGCCGCCGGTTGACCTGTCGGCAGGGACCCGGCTCGGACCACTTGGCCCGGCAGGCCGCGGGCCCCGAACACCCCTCGTTCACCCGCGAGAAGCGAGGTGAAAAGTGAGGCGAAAAGTGAGGCCTTTACACGATCCCTACGGGCGATCGCGACCGATTTTCCCAAGTTCGCTCGCATTGGCGATCGAGAGCCTCTCCGAACACGTGAAACAACCCGCTTTTCAGGCTCCCCAATCTGCACATCGTGGGCTTAACTTATGAGGCATGACCTCCCCCCGCTCCACCTACGGCGGCGGCTACTACGCTTCGCCTCCCTTCCCGGACACCCCGATCTACGACCGCCTCGTGGCCGAACGCGGCACCCCGCAGATCGCCCCGATTCGCGTGAATCCGTCTCCTTACGACACGGGTTCGTCCTATTTGCCGGCGCTGCCGTCGTCACTTCCGGCTCTGCCGGCCGCGCCCTCCCAGCCCTCGCCGGGCCACGGCCACGGCTACCCGGGCGCCGCCGCGCAGCCGGTCACCCCGCTGCAGCACACCCCGGCGCCCTACATCCCGCAGCAGGCGGGCACCCGCGGCGGCTACCCGGCCCCGCAGCAGCCGCAGCGCCCGGCCCCCGGCATGGGGACGGGGTACGAGGCGATGCGGCCGGCCGCCCCCGTCGCTCCGCGGCCGGCCTCGCCGTACGACGACCCGTACGGCCGGCAGTATCCGCGCGGGTACTGATCGGGTACTGATCCGGTACGGGGAGGGTGCTGAGCGCGGGCGCCGACCGGGTACGGACCGGGAACGGCCCCGGACCATCGGTCAACTGTCCGAGGCGGCTGGCAGGATGGACCGCATGCCGAAACCTGCGCTCCGGTCCCTCCACCGCTATCCGGTCAAATCTCTGGCGGGGTCCGATCCCGGCGAGGCGGTCGTGGAGCCGTGGGGGCTCGCCGGGGACCGACGGTGGCTGCTGGTCGATGCCGAGAACGGACAGCTCACCCAACGTCAGCAGCCGACTCTCGCCTTGGCGCGCGCCGAGGAGCTGCCGGACGGTGTCCTCCGGGTCACCGCGCCCGGCATGCCGCCGCTGACGGTCGAGGTGCCCGGGAGCGGCGGCCGGACCGTCCCGGTCGAGGTCTGGAAGGACGTCGTCGAGGCCGTGCCCGCGGGCGCGGCGGCCGCCGAGTGGTTCAGCGGGTTCCTGGGCGTGGAGTGCCGGCTGGTCCACCTCGACGCGCCGGAGAAGCGCCGGCCGGTCGACCCGGAGTACGCACGGCCCGGTGACACGGTCGGCTTCGCCGACGGCTTCCCGCTGCTGCTGACCGCCGCCTCGTCGCTGGACGCCCTCAACTCCCTTGTCGCACAGGGCGACCACGCCGACGAGGGCCCCCTGCCGATGAACCGTTTCCGGCCCAATGTGGTGGTGGACGGCACGGCTCCCTGGGCAGAGGACGGCTGGCGGCGGGTCCGTATCGGCGAGGTGGAGTTCGCCGTGGTCAAGCCCAGCGCGCGCTGCGTGGTCACGACCACCGACCAGTACACCGCCGAGCGCGGCAAGGAGCCGCTGCGGACCCTGGCCCGCCATCGCCGCTTCGGTGACCGGCTGGTCTTCGGCCAGAATCTGATACCTCGCACCACCGGCACGATCCGTATCGGCGACCCGTTCGAGATACTCGGCTGACGGGTCGGCGCAGCCCCCTGGGGCCTGTGTCGGGGGTGGTCGCGACGACGCCGGTCGTCGGCGCGGCACGGCGACGGGAGACAGAGGCCGCGTGTCGATGCCTGCGAGGGACGCCGGGGACGGCCCGCTCATCCCTGTCCAGCAGCTGGGGCCCGGGGACCACGCCTTCGTGAGTTACGGCGACGACGAGGTGCGTTGGGAGACCGCCACGGCGTTCGTCCGGCTCGGGCTGGCGCGGGGCGAGAAGGTGCTGGTCCTGCCGTGCCCCGAGGTACCGGCGGACGAGGTGCTGGCCAGGATCGACTTCCCCAGTCACAGCACGGTGTCGGCGCGCGAGCGCGGCCAGCTGGTCGTCAGCAGTATGCGCGAGGTGGTCCGGCCGGACGCGGAGTTCACCGCCGCCCGGCAGCTGGCCCGGCTGAGCCAGGAGACGGACCGGGCCGTGGCCGAGGGGTACGCCGGGCTGCGGGCGTTCATCGACATGGGCTGGGTGGCCGCGCTCGGCACCGCCGTCGAGGCGATGATGGCCCGCGAGACCTCCGCGCACGCCCTCTTCGCCGGCCGGCCGTACACGGAGATCTGCGCCTACGACCGCCGCCGTTTCGACCGCGCGGTGGTCGCCGCCATGGAACGGGCGCACCCCCGTACGCTGCTGGAGCGCCTGGGCAGTCTGCGGACGGTACGCGACCCGGACGGCACACTGCGCCTCATCGGCGAGGCGGACGCCGCGAACCGCGACGCGTTCACCACCGCGCTGCGGATCGCGCTGGCGCACACGGCACCGGCCCGGCGGCTGACGGTGGATCTGACCCGGCTGCACTTCCTGTCGGTGGGCTGCGCCGTCAGCCTGCTCACGCTGGCCCGCCGGGCGGCCGGCCACGACCGTGTCGAGGTGCGCTGCGCCCCTGAACACCACGGGTTGCTGCGACGGCTGGGCGGTGGGACGGTACCGCTGCTGGTGCTGACGGAGGTGGCTCGCCCGTGGTGAACCCCGATCCGGCGGGCCCTTCCGGGGAGCCGGCCGAGGAGCCCGGCCGCCGGCTGCTGCAGCGGCGTTTCACCGCCCGTCTGCTGCCCCAGCTGCGGCTCCTGGTCGAGGAGTGCGCGGCCCGCGAGGGCCTGTCCGCGCCACGGCGGGGCGAGTTCGTCCTGGCGGTGGACGAGATCGCGGGCAACGCCGTCCGGCACGGCGGCGGTTCCGGGCGTCTGGAGCTGCGCCGGGTCTGCGATGAACTGGAGTGCCGGATCAGCGATACGGGCCCCGGGTTCAGCGCGGCGGTGATCCCCGAGCTGCCGCCGGACCTGGAGCGCGGCGCGAACGGCCGGGGGCTGTGGCTGGCGCGCCGGCTGGCGGACCGGTTCGCGGTCGCCCCGGGGGCTCCGCGGACGGACACCGGGACGGCGGGCGCCGAGGTCACCCTGGCGGTACGGGTGTTCCCCCTGCGTACCTCTCGCCCGGAGCACCCGCGATGAGGTATGACACGACGCGGAGCGGGAGCGGGAACGCGGGAGGGGGGCGACGATGCGGGCGGTACGCGACGCATGGCGCCGGCGGCACAATCCACTGCTCCGCCGGACCGACCGGATCGAAGCCTGGGTGGGGCTCGCCACCGCGCTCCTGATCGCCCTCGGAGCGCCCTCGGTGGGCTGGTTCGTCGGCCGGGCGGCACACGACGCGCTGCTGCAGACCGTACGGGCACAGCTCGAGCAGCGGCATCAGGTGTGGGTCACGGTCGACCGGCCGGTCTCCCGGGCCCCACTCGACCCCGATCCGGAGACCGCCTCGCACCGCGATGCGCGGCTCCGGGTCATCGGCCGGTGGACGGGCGCGGACGGCACCGCGCATGTCGGGCGGATCCCGGCGCCGCGTCCGGTGGAGCCCGGTGAGCGGTTCCGGATCTGGACGGACGACCGTGGCCGGGTGATGCCGCGGCCGATGGACGCCGGTACGGCCGGTACGCATGCGGCGCTGGCCGGTCTGGGCACCGCGGTGGCGGCCGGCGGGCTGATCGAGGGCGGGCGGCGGCTGGTCGTCGGTCACCTGATGGTGCGCCGCTTCCGCGGCTGGGATCTGGCGTGGGAGCGCGCGGGCCAGGACTGGGGCCGGGCGGACGCCGGGAATTGAGCGCCGGCCCTCCGCTGCTGACCAGGTGCTGACCGTGTCAACTCGCCCCCGCCGGGCGCGCTACGGTGGTGGCGCCAGCCTCTCGGCTGGGGCCTGGAGGACCCGGCCGCGGACATCCGCGGACGGACGGTTACCGGGCGGACAACAGCCGCACGAGGTGGGGGCACGACATCGCCATGGCACAGGGCCCGGTCCAGGTGGACCCTACACCCTGGTAAGCCCTGAAACCCGCAGGTCAGCAGCAGGAAGCCCCGCCATGCGCCGGCAGAGACGCACGGACGGGGCTGCCGCTGGGGTGGCTGCCCTCGGGAGCGGGGGTGGCCGCGTCCGGCCTTCCGTCACCGGGCCGGGCATCGCGGATGAGGAGAACGAGCGGGCGGCACCAGGTTCCGCAGGAGGATGTTTGTGGGCATATCTGGGTCGGGTGAAACTCCACCGCCGGACAAGGCGTCAGTACAGGCCGTTCACAGGGCGCCCGCAGGGCCCTTCATTCGGCGCCAGCGAACATCAGCAGACCAGCCCCCACGGCTAGACCCATCACGACGAGCACGCTGAGGACAACAGCCGTAACAACGCCAGCAACGCTACATCCGAGGCGCATAAGCAAATTCCTCCCTAAGGGTGAGCCAAAGATTCGCCATCCTTACCCAAGGTGGACATTCTGCGCAAAACGATCTACAGAGGTTCGCTCAGCTGCGGCCCTGTTTCCTTGCCCCGGACACCCGCTGTTAGGCCTGGCAGCCAATCCCCTTTCGCCTCCTGCGTCGGGCCGGCGGCCGTCTCGGATGAGTAGGAGGAGAGGGCGCCCAGGGTTTGAGGGCGCCGCAGACCAGGGGCGCGCATACCTTCGCACCATGAACTTCAACATCACCACTGAGGAGGAAGCGGTCGTATTCCACGTGGCCGCCGCCCTCCGGGCCGGCCGTTCCCCCACGGATGATGACCTGGCGGAGGAGCTGGGCGAAGAGGTGCGTCCAGTTCTCCAGTCTCTTCTTGATAAGGGCTGGCTGGTGGTGAACGAGGAGCGGGAGCTGTCCTTGTCGGTGATCGCGCGGGCTGCAGTGTCCAGCCGGAGGGATGTCGAGGGGCCGAGATCTAACCCATGAGCTTCCGCAGATTGTTGGGGTGCATCGTCTAGCACTGAACAAACACCTTGCCCACCAGGTGATCGGCGCGGGCCTTAATCCAAGGATCACCGGCGCGTTCTAGGTGGGCGCGGATGAGTTGCGGAAGAAGCTCGATCATTCGCATGTCCGGGACGGGCGAGACTCCGCCGCCAGTTCCTAACGCCGTGATGTCGCCCCCCTCCGGCCGGGCTGATGTCGTGGGCGTCTGGACAGCCAGTGTCCGCTGCGCGTATCAGCGGCCGCCCTAGAAGGTCAAGGACGGACACACCACATGGACAGCTCAGAGCATTCCGACGCAATTTCAAGCCACTCCGGCGTGCTGGCCCGCTCGGCGTGTCCAGTGAGCCCTCATCCCTACCCGTGGTAGCCGTTTCAATACGCAGGAGGAACGGCAGCACCTCAATTTGCCCCACTTTATGTGACTTTGAGGGCCCCGCTGGCATTGATTCGGTTGTGGAACCAAGTCGAGGCGATGAAGCAGTTCGCCACACCACTGACGTTTTGCGCCGAAACGTCGGAGCGACCATCCGTCACGCCAGATCTGACCCGAATCGAACATATCCAGTGGCAGCGAACGTAGAAGCTAATTAAGTTCATGGCTATGCGCACTCAAGACCGGAGTGCTAAAAGCGAACCCTTGGGGGGAATGCATGAACCGCACAGCGAAGCTTGGCGCGCTCGTTGGCGCGCTCGCTATCAGTGCGCTGGGAGCTGGAATTACTTCAACTACCCCAGCAGCAGCACAAGGCAAGGACGGGAATCCTGGGGTCGAGGCCTCAGGTAAATTTTTTTAATCCTGGCCCTCACACCATAGTAAAGCGCAACGCTGATTACGCTGACCCCTCGGCGAGCACCTCCCCGAGCGACAATGGCATTCAGCTCTACGGCGGACCCAACCCTCCCCCCTACCACGTGACGAACCGCCTGTACTTGGGCGAGGTTTGCGGCACCACGGTACTGTCGAAGACGAGCGGCCAGGGCAAGACCACGCTAGTGCTGACGGTTGAGAAGGGCGTATCGGCATCGTGGGACAAAAGCCTCAGTATCGACGCAAAGTACGTCAACGCGGGTATGGGCTTTAACGTAACGAAGTCCTACACTGTGAAGAACGAAACGCGTTTCGAGGTTCCCGCAGGGAAGAGGGGGTATGTTGAGGCATACCCCCTCTACAACAGGTACAGTGCTCGTGTGTCGGACGCTCTCGGCATTTTCATGGGAAATATTACGGCACTGAAGCCGGTTGGCGTATGTTTCAACCAGTGGGCGAAGTAGCCTAAATTCAAAGGAGTGGCCCCATGGCGCAAGTAATCCGGAAGCTAGCCATTGGGGCCGCTCTCTCTATTGCCTGCGTCTCCTGTACTGCAAACGGCGAGGGCGATGCTCCTGTCACCCCTTCTCCGGTGGACCAGTTCACACCGCTCGATCAACTCAAGCCGATCAATCTTGACGGTGACCCGCTCTCTGGAGCTGAAACGTTTGATACGCGTCCAACGCCCCGAGCGCTAGGGGAAGTTAGCACGGAACGCTATCGCATGATTGTGTATACCCAAGGAAGTTCCTGCGGACTCCTGGTGGTCGACGCGAAGACCTCACAGCGGCCATTGATCAACCTTGTTTCGGCATGGCCGAAGAATGTCTCAGAGGGCAGTCAGCGCTACGCTGCCGGGCCGTACAACTTTGCTTCGGGCGCGGGTTCAGAAAGTTCTCGCTCACGTGCCTCGCTGTACTGTAGCGAGAAGGCGATGGTCGTAGAATTTACGCCCGGAGAAGAGGCCTCAACGTCTGGACAGCAAGGCCATGTTTCGACCAAGAAGCGCCATTCTGACCCTGAGTCATTGGTCGTGGTGACCGGTTCGGATGCTGCCCGCAAGAGGATCATGAAGCAGCTCTGAGCTTGGACACCCAAGGCTTAGAGCTGCTCTAAATGGTGACTGGCCCCCGCCGCTAGCGAGGGCCAGTCATCGTTGAAGTCTCACCTCGATGAGTGGAAAGCCCCGCCCACACGCCACGGGGAGGTGCACGGTCGGGGCCATGGTGAGGTTATGAGGCTGGCCGGTCGCCGGCCGGGTGTTCTCGGGGGTCCTTCGGCAGCGTGTTGCCCGGTACGCGGTAGCCCTCGGCTTCCAGGCGGGCGGTGATCTCGGGCACGGTGAGCCCTTCGGCGCGTAGTTCGTACATGCGTTGGTTGATCTTGGCGCCGGGTGCGTCGTTCATGCTGCGGAGGATAGGTGGGGGGTCTGACAACGGGTGCAGAGTGCCCCGCCCGCCTGCCACGGGGGAACGGCAGACGGACGCGGCAGTCTGGACCGATGGTTTAGGCGGTTAGCGGGGGGTGGCGGTGCTTCCAGCGAAGGGCTGGTTCTTTCGCTCCGAGCCAGTACGACCGTTGGTCGTTGGTGATCTGTTGGCCGCCGATCCAGTAGGCGTGTGCCTCCGGCGTGATCGCCATGCGGACAGAGGTGATGTCGGGCTCCCCTGCCTTTCGCCAGGCGGTTACCGCATCTTCGATGGCGTCCCAGATGGCGACCGGGCCGCCCTGGCGCACGTTCCACTGGTCCCCGTCGGCGGTGAGGGCCGCGAACGCCTCCCGTCCGGTGTCGAACAGGTAGACCGTCTCTCGGCTGTCGCTGACGGCGCGGAGTAGTTGGGCGCCAGGGGCGGCGAGCTGGGCCAGGAAGGCCGGCATCCAGTCGTTCAGCGTGTCAGGGGACAGGCTGGTCTTCCGCTCGGTGTCGGCGTAGGCGGCGCGGGCGGCCAGGTCGCCGGACAGGGGGACGACGGCCTCGGCGCGGGCCGGCATGAAGGAGGTACGGCCGATGATGCGGCCCTCCGCCGTGCCATCGTCTTTCACGGTGAGTTTGGCCAGACCGGTGCCGTAGGACCAGGCGCTGGGGCCGATGGTGGCCAGGATGATGCCGCCGGGTTTGGTCTGCCTGACCCAGGCATAGGGGATGCGGCGGAGTGCGCAGGTGGCAATGGTGCGGTCGTACGGGGCCCGTCGGGGGTGGCCCAGGAGGCCGTCCCCGGTGACGGTCCAGGTGGAGTATCCGGTGGCCTCCAGGGCATCGTCCGCCCGCCGGGCCACCTCGGGGTCCACTTCCACGCTGGTGACGTTGTCCTCCCCCAGACGGTGGCACAGTAGGGCCGTGGAGTAGCCGGTCCCGGTGCCGATTTCCAAGACGGTCATGTCGTCTTCTACGTCCAGGGCTTCACTCATCCCCACCACAGTTGCGGGCATTGTGGAGGAGGAGGTGGGGAAGCCGGTCAGCGGGCCGTCTGCCGTGTCGGCGGTCACGTGGCCGTCCAGCTGGGTCACCCACGTTTCGTTCTGGTAGACGAGGGTCAGCCACTCGTCCTCGTCGGTGTCCTGGCTGATGGGTGTGTAGAGGAGGTGGCCGTCAGGACCGGGGGCGGCCTTGAAGAAGGAGCGGAGGAAATGTTCCCGGGGTACTTGTTCGACCGCCTTGCGCCACGCGGCGGTCTTGAGGTTGCCCCCTTGTTCCAGGTGGTCCGCCAGTCCGTGGCGGAGGGCGGTGGGATCGGGACGGGTCACGGTGTGGCTCCTTGCTCCAGGAGGTCAGCGAAAGCGGCAGCGATAGGTAGCCCGGTCTCGTCTTCGAGCCAACCCCATTGGCCGTTCGGGTTCAGCTCCAGCCAGTGGAGGTCACCGTCACGGGTGAGGCACAGGTCGTAGCTGCCGGAGGCTAAGCCGAAGTGGTCCAGGTGTGTGGTCAGGGCCTTTTCCACGTCGGAGGGGAGCGTCATGGGGGTGTAGGTCAAGGCGCTGTAGTCCGCGCGCCAGTCCAACAGGTCGGAGTCGATGCGGACGGCGAACACCCGCTGTCCGACCACGACCACCCGCACGTCCGCCACTTTGGGGACCTGTGCCTGGAAGAGGTGCGGGACCACGGTCACGCTGTCGTCCACGTCGGCGGCGGAGACGGGTTCGGTCCAGGTGGTCAGGCCCACGCCGTCGCTCCGGCGGTAGGGGGTCCAGCGAAGCGTTTTGAAGATCACTGGGGCGTGTTCGGTGATGAAGGCCCGGATGGTGGCCAGGTCGTTGGAGATCAGGGTGGGCGGAACCGTAAGGCCGAGGCGTTGAGCCACGGCCAGTTGGAGGGGTTTGTGTTCGGCGGCGCGGTTGCTCAGGGGGTGGTTTACGTAGCGGCAGTTCGGCAGGGCGTACAGCGTCCCGCCGAGACCGTGACGGACGTGGGCCTCCGCGTACCGGGCGTCCTGGGCGTCTAGGTGATCGAAGTGGGGCCAGGTGGGGCGGCGCCAGTACATGGCCCGTACCCCCTCCAGGTTGGCGATTCTGGAGGGGGTACGAAGCATGCCGGCCGGGGTGGCCGGACCGGCGCCGAACCGGGCCGAGAGCGTTAGACGGTCGCCCATGTCGGAGGGGTCGAATCGCACGACGGGGACACCGCGCTTGTTCAGTTCGGTGATCACCATGTCGGCGGTTACGTCGTCCACTTCGGTAACGACCGCGACCGGTTCAGCGTCGCTCATCAGTCCTGCTCGTCGTCCTGGTCGTGGTCGGTGTCGTTGCGGCTGTCCTGGTTGGTGGACTGCGGGCTGGTCTCGGTTCCCTTGGAGGTGCCGTGCTTGCCCATCTCCACGACGCCGCCGCGCTCGTCACGGAACACGGTGACCTGAGTAGCGGGGTCCAGTTCGGCAGTGGTGTATCCGGGTCGGTGAACGCTGGGGTAGGGGCGCATCCGACCGATTCCCCAGGGGATGCGCGGGGTTTCCGTTGCAGTGGTCTGCATAGTCTTCCCTTCCGGTTGTGAGGCGCTGTGAGCGCTTCAGCGTTCTTTCCTACTGGGATTGCTGGCCCGCTCCAGAGCCAAGATCCGGCCACTGGCGCGGGAGTTTGTGGCGGTCGCCCGGCCCCGCCCAAGAACCGGACGACCGCCCAGCGCTCTAGAGCCAGCGCGGGGGACTTCGGCCCAAGGGCGCACCCGACCGTGATCCAGTCGGGGGCTAAGGGGGTGCCTGAAGCACCGCAAGCAGGGCTTTTTGTTGACCTTCTGCGCCTTGGTCTGCGTAACGACGACCACGGGTGCTTTGGTGATCTCCTCGCACTTCGGCGTCTTGTGGTAGCGGCCCTCCCCCACGGCGACGTACACCGTCGTACTCACTGCCGGCCCCTTTCCACGCACACCCAGCAGGGGACCGAGCATGGCGGTACAGCCTCGGAGGCGGGGACGTAACGCACAGCGGGTACTGCGTGCGGGATCACCGGCGGATCGCTGGCCCGCTCTTCCTCCACGTTGACCACCTGCCGCTCAGACACGGTGTCCCCGTTCGTGGTTGCGGATCATCGCGCTGGAGACGGCAGCAACGGCGGACTCTTTGCGCTTTCGCGCCTCGTACCGCATCTGGCCAAGTTCGGCGCACCGAGGGCAGCCGGAGACAGGCTCAGGGGCCAGATCACTGTATGGCCAGGGAAGTTCTACGGGCTTCTCCTGGTAGCCGCTCACGGCTGTGCCCCCTGAACGAGCTTCTTCACCAGATGTTCGGTCTGACCAAATGAGAACCACGGCGGGATGATCCGATTGCCCGACGTTCCTCACACCACACGCGACGGATTCGCGATGATGCCTGCGGCGCGGAGTGCAACGTCCAGTGCCCTCGCCACTTCGTAGGTGTCGGTCCACCACACCCGGCCGCCGAGTACTTCCACCAGCCTGATCGGTTGATAGTGCGGCGGGCCGGATGCGGACGATCTTGAGCCCCTCGATCTCGTCGCGCGCTGCGATGGACGGCTCGGTGGTAAGCCCCGCCAGGTGCAGCGCATCGTCCAGGCGTCGACTGAGGTCTAGTGCGGCCTGGTGCGGCGTTCTGAGCATGGGGGCAGCCATAGGTCCTGCTCTCCTCGTTGGTCTGCTTTGACCCCTCACAGTCCTCCAGTAGCGGTACTGTGACTAGGAGTTGAGTATCCGCATGCGATCGGAGTAAAGGGCATATGCCACGCATCCGGGAAGTGGATCGAACCCAGGGGCTGGAGCAGTACATCGGCGCCATGGTCAGGGACGCCCGCGTAACGAAGGCTCGGGCCGCCCGCGCCGCGAAGGCCGGGACCAAGGGGGAGCACGAAGAGTGGTCCCAGACCTACCTAGCCGGGAGGGTGTTCACCAGTCAGAGGCGGATCTCGGAGGTAGAGACAGGAGAAGTGCCGCCGGAGAGGGACTTGGCGGGCCATCTGGAGACCGTCCTGGATCTACCCCGAGAGTCCCTGACGGCACTGGTGTGCATCCTGGAGCAGGACACCGTTCGCGACTACGCGAAGACCTACCTGGCACGTCAGCAGAAGGCGAAGATGATCCACACGGCCGGGTACATCGTGCCTGGTCTGCTCCAGACTCCGGACTACGCTCGCGCACTGCTGCTGTCAGGGCAGGCGGGAGACCCTACGGATATAGAGCGATACGTAGAACAGCGAATGGAGAGGCAGAAGGTATGGCAGCGCCCGGACCCTCTCTGGCTGTCCGTTGTGCTCGACGAGTCGGCGTTGCTCAAGTGCTCCAAGCAGCAGCTCGAACGCCTGCTCACGGACCAGGAGAAGCCGAACATTAGCCTTCGGGTGCTGCCGTTCGACGCTGCCGGGCATGTGCTCGGAACCATGATCGCAGTCCTGACGATGCCAAACGGTAGCCGGTGCGCCTACTCAGAGGGCTATAGCACGGGTAGCTACACAGAAGACACCGAAAGCGTCCTACGGTGCCAGAGAGTCTATGATCGCCTCGCCGACAGCGCGTTGACGGTTGAGGCGACTACCGACCGACTGAACGAAGCACTGAAGAGGTTCAAATGAGCACTGTTCCCAACTGGCGCAAGTCCTCCTATAGCGGAGGCCAGAACGATGCGTGCATCGAGGTCGCCGACAACCAGCCCAGCGTCCTCGTCCGTGACAGTAAACTGAGCGACGCCAGCCCCGTGATCAGGGTGACGCCGTTCGCCTGGTCCACGTTCATCAAGGGCACGGCCAGCGTTGATGCGTAATCCTCCCTAGGGGCCCCGCCACTCCACACACCTTCGGAGCGGCGGGGCTTTCTGCTCTGCCCCGACAGGACGGCCCCGTTACCGAAGGACGGTAACGGGGCCGTTCTCTCAGGCTGCCAAGTAGGCGGCCACTTTCAGCACGTCGTCCAAGCCGGCCGCCGGACCGGCCAGCCCCCGGGCTGCGAGGAACAGCGCCTCCCTATCCCGCCCGCCGCCCCGGGCAGGCGGTTCGACGGGGCGGAACAGATCCGCCACGGCTGCCCGGTGGCACTCGGACCGCTCGGCGCATTCCGCGGAGCAACCCCCGTTGCCCTCGGGGCACGGCGCGGGGGCCGGCTCGAAGGTGTCGGAGGTGGCAGTGGTCGGCATCTTCGGGGCCTGTTCTCCCTCCGCCGTGATGGACGCCAGGGCGATCGTACGTGCGAACCGGCGGGCGGCCTCCGGGGTCAGGTACAGGTACGCCGGGGGTTCGTGCCCGTCGTCCAGGCGCTGGACCTCCACCTCCACGTAACCGTCCGGGTCCGCCTGCACCGTGGCGCGCGTCCCGCCGTCGTAGTCACACTCGAACTCTTCAGCCATCTGTGGTGCCTCCAGGGATCGTTGCTATCTGGTCCGCCGGCATCTACCGGGCGTGATCATTCGTCGGTGTCGTCGAGGCGCCAGGGGGCCCGGTCGTCCGCGTCGATCTCCAGGTCCAGGTCCTGGCCGAGGTCGGTCATGGATGCCCCGGCCAGCGTGGCGTCCTCCAGGGTCATGAATCGCATACGCACGGGGCGTGTCCTCCGGTTGTGGCCCAGCAGGCCAGGGTGTGGGTGTACTTGCTTGCGTTGCAGTTCCGGCAGGCGGCCACGACGTTGGCCGCCACGTCCCGCCCGCCCCGCGCGAAAGGGAGCACGTGGTCCAGCTCCTCCGCCGGGCCGTCGCAGTAGGCGCACCCGGCCCAGCGGGCCAGGATCTCCACGCGGTCGTACGGCGCGGGGCGGGGTCGCCGGGGGGCCCGGCTGACGGGGAGGGGAAGACGCCTTCGGCGTCGGCTCACGCGGCCAGTTCCATGTCCGGCTCCGCGCCCTCCAGGACCAGTTCCTGGACGGCCACGCGGAGCCGGTCCAGGGCCCTCTTCAGCGTCTGGCGAGAGGTGGCCACGGTGACGCCCAGGGCCTCCGCTATGGCGGAGTGGTCGGGTATCGGGAGGCCGTCGGCGTCGTAGCCGTTGAACAGGTGGGGTTCCGGGTCGAACCCGTAGACCATGCGGACGATGCGCTCCGCGTTGCCGTGCAGCGTCTCTAGAAGGGCGTGCGCCAGGGCGCACTTCCGCTCCAGCTCCTGGCGGGCCATGTCGGAGGGCTCCACCAAGTCGTCCGGGACGCCACAGCTGTTGGGGTCCACCACGGACTCAGCAAGGGAGCCGGACTCGCGCCTGGTGGAGTACGGGGCATCCAGGGACTCCGTGCCCTCCAGGGCCAGACGGACCATGTGTGCGGTGCCGGCGCTCAGGCGGTGATGGCGGGAGGGTGACCAGGTACTCCGCGGCCTCCATGTCACCGCCGACGATGCCGATGCACTTTTTGAAGGTCATCACGGCGTCCGCCGATACGGCCGGGCCGGAGCGGCTGGTGGAGCCGTCCCAAATAGCGCCCTTGATCCGGGTGTAGGCGTAGGTGGAGAACTTCGCTCCGCCGTCAGAGTCGTATCGGTGCAGGGCCTCCAGAGCCGCCACCCGGCCTCTGGGCCGTCTGGCTGCAACAGGTAGCGGGAAGTCCATTCAAGGACTTCCCACCCCAAAGTGCGACTCTCCGGCGGCACTGTGTCCGGCCACGTACGAATTGGCTCCAGCGTGAGGACCATCGGTGCACTCCACCTCCCCCAGGAATCACGTCAGCGAGGTAGGTGCGGTGACCCCTCGGACGGAGTAGGTCGACTTGGCAACTCCCATACTGCTGTGGCGCCCTGGACAAGAGTCCAGCACGTCACGAAATGGAGAGCTCCATGCCACGGAACAGAGAAAACGAGAACAACGACGAGGACAAGACCCGCAGCAGCCGCGAACGGTCATTGGACGACGCCTTCATCGAAGACGGCAAGAACCTCAACGATGCACTCACCGACATCGCTGATCAGGCCTCTGGGAAGAGCAAGCAGAGCGACGAGCAGCAGCAATAGCCCACCTCCCAACCCAGCCAAGCAGTGACAGACACACGCCACCGCCCCGCAAGAGCGACAAGCCACACACGGCACGCCGCTGCTTGGCCTATGTCCAGGCTCAGTCCCGGTTGCCAGCAACCTTGCGGTACGTCTCCATGAGCGTCACCCGGGCCACCTCCGCCGGGTCCTCTCCACCGGCCTCCCGCTCCAGCTCCACACGCGCCCGCCGCCGGGCGCCCTCCGTGGTCAGGAGATCCGTCATCGCGGACATGACCGACTGGAAGAGCTGGGCGGAGAACTTCGACTGGCCCAGATTCCGGCTCATGGCCTCCGCCACGTACACCGCCGTGAGCCAGTCGCTTTGCTCGTAGAACTGGGCCTGGCCCGAGTCCTTCAGCGACTGAAACCACCGCTTCGCAATGGGGTGCCAGTCGCCGGACGCCCGTGGAATCGTCAGAGCCTTGCCGGCCTCCGCCTTCACCAGGGCCGGGCCGTCCGGCTGATTGCGCCTTCGGCGCTGGTCGCTTCGCTTCGGGACAGGGCCCGGCATGGCACCTCCAATGACATTGCGCACGCGGGGTCCGCCCGAGGTCAGCTATGGGCCCCCGAGGGCCCTGCACCAGGGGCAGGGGCTTTCGGACGTCTAATAGGAGCGGGCATACCAAAGCCCCGATCAAATTAACCGGGGCTCGGTAAACAGAGGAATAATCAGAGGCGCCCTCCGAACATTACCTTTAAGACGGCAAGAGCGCGATCTCTCACCCGAGGGTCAGGGTTGGCAATTGCCGTGATGACGACAGCAGTCAGAACAGCAATAAACCCAGACATCGGAAACATCGATGACGTCAGCTCCATGGCGCCGTAACGTAGCACAAAAGAATTCGCACATTATGGTGCGAATTTTGGAGGAAGTTACAACGTAACGCCCTGCTACTTCCGGTCGCGCCTGGTCAGGGCTCCCGCAGGTGGAGCGCGCAGGCCCCTGACGACCTTGGAACCCGTACAGGTTCCGAGCCGCTATCACGCTTCGATGTTCCGGCCCGGCCAGACCGAGGGCCCTCCCCAGGGTAGTCAGCCCCGCACCTTCCCCATGAACTGGGGACCGTGACACATCAGGCCAAGTCACCCGGACGCCGCTCCGCTGGCCTCCGCCTAGACACATGTCTCCGCCGTGTGGCCGCCCCCCAAGGCCACCATCACAGCCATCAGCCGATCGGGCCAACCACGGTGCTAACGGGCATGCCAACCGCCCCACACTGTGCATGCTGAAACCACAGGGCCGCAACGGGCGGCCAGGCAAAAGGAGGCCAATCATGAGCGGAGCCAGACTCACAGAAGAGGACGTTACGAGCCCCCTTACGAGTGCGTTCGCATCACGGATGCGCGCCATTAAGGACACCGAAATTTCCAAGTTGAGCGGGAATTCAGCCGAAGCCTTTTCCGCCGAAATGGCGCCTGAACTAACCCGCGCGCTGAATCAGAAGTTGGACGAGAAAGAACAGCAAGGGCACTGACCAGCCGCCAGGCACAGTTCACACCAGCAGAGCCCATACATCACAACTGTCCAGGGTGCGGCCTCTCCGGCCGCCTACGCGACGGACGCCGCCCCCTGGCCGCCGCACCCTCCGCGCTGGACTTCCGGGCGTGATGCCAACGACACAGCGCCTGAAGGTTCACCGGGTCGTGGTCGTCGCCCGGAAGGATGTGGTCCACGTCCGTGGCCGGCGCCGTGCACCGCGCCCCCGTGTCCCACGGAAAGGCCACGCACTGGAAACCGTCCCGCTTCAACACGGACAGGCGCCTCACGGGCCAGTCATTCGGTAGACGCGAACGCCGGTCACTGCCATGCCAGGCCACACAACCCCCACAGACGGAACATGTTCTGTCAGTGGGTGCCGGTACGTTGGGGGCATGACCGTGTACGGCTACGCGCGCGCCGTGACTCACAAGATCGATGATCAGACGGAGAAGCTCTACGCCTCCGGGTGCTCCACCGTCTTCTCCGACTTCCGGATTTCCACCGACGCCCCGGGGGACGGATGGCGGGAGCTGGTGGAGACGGTCAAGGCCGGGGACGCCGTGCGCGTCCTCTCGTGGCCTTACCTGACCCGAGACGTACGCACCCACGAATTCATCCGCGCATCCCTCGCGGACCTGGGCGTCCAGGTGGAAACCCTGGAGCCGTAAGCGACCCCGGCCGGATTCGAACCGGCGGCCACCCGATCGAAATCGGGCGCTCTGACCACTGAGCTACGGGACCAGGCGCTCAACCCCCGCGCGGCATCCCGGAGGAGAGAGCGGGGCGCGCGGGAGGAGCTGGGCAGGCGCGGCGCTCTCGCCTCCACGTCAGACGCTGGAGTCCGAAGCGCGGGACCTGCCTCTATATGCATTAACTGGGGCCCGTGACAGCCTCGTTCGCCACCGGCTGGGCTCCGCCCTCTGGGGGCACAAAAAGTGTCCTACGTTCCTTCTTTCTCTACATTCCTCACACAGAAAAAGAAGGTTCCCAGGACACTTTTTCTGCCCCCAACCGTCACACTCCGCTAGGCCGGCAGGAACACAACGTGAGGGAGCCACACCCCCGGCGGGCCCGGCGGGACAACGCAAGAGGGCCCACCCCTGGGAGATGGGGCGGGCCCTTGGGCATCATTCGGCGCTACGCAGCTTCGGTGAATTCCTCGACCTTCTGCGCCTTCTCCGTCGTCTATGCGGCCTGCTCGGGCTCTGCCCACTCGATAGAGACTCGCTCCTTGCCCACGAACTTGTGCCCCTGGCCCGAGCCTTGGTGACCGTTACGCGGTCGATGGCAAGGCGCAGTAGGTCACGCTTGGCGGACAGGTCGGACGCCTCCCACCTATCCTGGAACACCATCCAGTCGTCGAACATCGTCAGATCGATCCTCGGCCCGGCAAACTTCGCTTGCCTCTCCTGAGCTGCCGCTAGGTCCGCCTCAGCCTGTTTCAGCAGACGTGGGTAGTGCTTGCCTGCCGCGCCGTCGTACAGGCCCGCTTGCCGGTCCTCGACAAGCCGCTGAATGGCCGCCTCAGCAGCCTTCACAGCCGCCACGGCCTCTCGCGCCTCCTCCGTCTCCTCCGGGGCGTTGAGGGCCTGCCAGCGCTGCGCCACAGCGACCACGAGCGGGTCGCCCATCTCCAACCCGCCAATACGGTCCTGCCACTCCCCCGCCACGTACTGCTCCAGGGTCGTTCGCTTGACGCTCGCCGGGGCCGGGCACACTCCGCCGTGCATGTTCCGGGAGCACGCCATGGACTGCCCCGACGCTGTCATGGCGGAGCCGCAACCAGCGCAGCGCACAAGGTCCGTAAGGAGGTGCAGAGTTCGGCCGGGGCGGAACCCTTCCGGCAACTGGTGACCGTGCAGAACTCTGCGCGCCCGCTCCGCCACGTCAGCGGGGATCATGCGGGCCATATCTTCAGCAACGCTGACCTTCTGGCCCTTTTCATCTCGGTACGCCTGCCGCCGCTTCTGGCTCTTGCCGCCGCTGCCGACTTGCCAACCCTCGTACACGGGGTTGTCCACGATGTCTCGGACCGTGCCAGCGGTGAAGTCCTTTCCTGTGGCCGTGCGCATGCCTGCGCTGTTGTACTCGCGGGCCAGCGCGCGGGCGGCCTTGCCTCCGGCTATCTGATAGAACACGTCTTCGATGACGCCCCAGCGCTCCGCCGGGCGTATCTTCCGATCCTTTGGGTCGTTGATCTCCAAGCCGAAGGGTGCAGCGGACAGCCATCGGCCCTCTCGTCGCTGGCGATCCTTGGTGGTGCGTACGTTGTGGCTAAGACGCTGGCTGTACTCGTACGCGTCTTCCGCCCGCTGAATAATCCAGCGCCGGTCACGCTCGTTCGAGCTGTCCAGACGCTCGTAGTCGAAGATGACACGGGCGGTTCCCAGGATGGGGACAACAGCTTCGGCGCCCTTGCGGCTGAACCGGTCCAGGAAAGCACACCACAACGCATTGGTCTCACCGCCGAGGACGGCAGCCATGGCGGCGTCGTACTGCGGGCGTTCCACGTCAGACCAGGCTGAAAGGTTCTCCTTCCAAACCCTGCGCACCTGATAGCCGTTCTCGTCGGCCCATCGCCGCCCCCTATCCTCTTGTGCACGCAAGCTGAGGGCCTGTTCTCCCTCCCGAACGATCTTGCTTTTCCGAAGGAGGAGGTCCACCAGTGGGCGAGCGTCACTCATCTTTCAATCCTCTGACCAGCGGAAACGGTCCGCAATCCGTACGGTCCAAGGGTGTGGGTTCCGTCCAGGTGACGCACTCCGGAACGTCGCGCTGGCGGCGGCGTACGGGGGAGTACAGCTCGCTCGCCGCCGCCCTGGAGGCCGCCGGGGACGGTGATGTGCTGACCGTCGCGGCCGGTACGTACCGCGAGAACCTGGTGCTCCAGCGCGCGGTGACGCTGCGCGGTGCGGACGGGGCGCGGGGCGCAGTGCGGATCGCCCCGGCGGACGGGGTGGCGCTGACGATACGGGCCTCGGCGTCCGTGCACGACCTGCACCTGGAGGCGACGGATTCGGCCTCGCCCGCGCTGCTGGTGGAGGACGGCGCCCCGGAGCTGACCGGCCTGCGGGTGGTGACGCGCTCCGCGTCCGGTATCGAGGTGCGGGGCGGGGCCCGGCCGACGGTGCGGCGCTGCACGGTCGACAACGCCGGCGGCGTCGGCGTCAGCGTCCTGGACGGTTCCGGCGGGCTGTTCGAGGAGTGCGAGGTGCTGGCCGCCGGGCAGGTCGGCGTGGCGGTGCGCGGCGGGGGGCATCCGCGGCTGGAGAGCTGCCGGATCCACCACGCCTCGGGGGCCGGTCTGTCGGTCAACGGCGAGGGCAGCGCGGTCGAGGCCACCGGCTGCGAGCTGTACGAGATCAAGGGCGCGGGCATCCAGGTGGCGGCCCGGGCCACCGCCCACCTCACGGACTGCACGGTGCACCGCACCTCCGCCGACGGCATCACCCTGGACACCGACGCGGTGCTCACCCTGGCCGACTGCGACATCCACGACGTACCGGAGAACGCGATCGACCTGCGGTCGCGGTCGGTGCTGACGCTGACCCGCAGTACGGTGCGGCACTTCGGGCGCAACGGGCTGTCGGTCTGGGACCCGGGCACCCGGGTGGACGCCAACCAGTGCGAGATCCACGACAGTACGGGCGACTACCCCGCGGTGTGGGTCAGCGACGGCGCCACCGCCGTGCTGGACTCGACCCGGGTGCACGACGTCCCGGACGCGCTGTTCGTGCTGGACCGCGGCTCCCGGGCCGATGTCGTCGACTGCGACCTCGCGGACGTCCGCAACACCGCGGTGTCGGTGAGCGACGGGGCGACCGTACAGATCGACGACTGCCGGATCCGGGACGCGACGACCGGCGCCTGGTTCCGCGACCACGGCAGCGGCGGCACGCTCGCCAACTGCGCCATCGACGGGGCGCAGACCGGCGTGATCGTCACCAAGGGCGCCGACCCCACCATCGAGGGCTGCACGGTCAGCGCACCGGCCGAGGCCGGGTTCTACGTCTCGGCAGAGGGACGTGGCACCTTCCACGGCTGCCGGGTCACCGGAAGCTCCGGCTTCGGCTTCCACATCATCGACGGGTGCCGTACGACGCTGACGCGGTGCCGTACGGAGCGGTGTGCGCGCGGCGGCTACGAGTTCGCCGACGGCGGCACCGGGTACGGCGACGGGCCGGCGGTCCGGGACTGCACCAGTGACGAGAGCCGCGCCGTCCGGGAACCGGTCGCCGGGGCACCGGCCGCCGCCGGCCGGCCGGCGGTACAGACGGCCGGGCTGCTGGGCAGTGTCCCGGTGCAGAGCCCGGTGCAGAGCCCGCCACCGGCGCCCGCGGCGGCGACGGCGGACGCGGAGCCGGCGGCCGCCGGCCGGCCGTCCGCCGAGGTGCTGGGCGAGCTGGACACCCTCGTGGGGCTGGAGAGCGTCAAGCGTGAGGTGCGCAGCCTGATCAACATGATCGAGGTGGGCCGCCGGCGCCAGGAGGCGGGCCTGAAGGCCGCGTCCGTACGCCGTCACCTCGTCTTCACCGGCTCCCCCGGTACCGGCAAGACCACCGTGGCCCGGCTCTACGGCGAAATCCTGGCCTCCCTCGGGGTGTTGGAGCGCGGGCATCTGGTCGAGGTGTCGCGGGTGGACCTGGTGGGCGAGCACATCGGGTCCACCGCGATCCGCACCCAGGAGGCGTTCGACCGGGCGCGGGGTGGCGTGCTCTTCATCGACGAGGCGTACGCCCTCTCCCCGGAGGACTCCGGCCGGGACTTCGGCAAGGAGGCCATCGACACCCTCGTGAAGCTGATGGAGGACCACCGGGACGCGGTGGTGGTGATCGTGGCGGGCTACACCGCGGAGATGGAGCGCTTCCTCGCCGTCAACCCCGGTGTGGCGTCGCGTTTCTCACGGACCATCACCTTCGGCGACTACGCTCCCGAGGAGCTGCTGCGGATCGTCGAGCAGCAGGGCGAGGAGCACGAGTACCGCCTCGCCGAGGGGGCCGGTGAGGCACTGCTGAAGTACTTCACCGCGCTCCCCAAGGGCCCCTCCTTCGGCAACGGCCGCACCGCGCGGCAGACGTTCGAGGCGATGGTCGAGCGGCACGCGGGCCGGGTCGCGCAGCTGGCCGACCCGAGCACCGACGACCTGTCCCTGCTCTACGCCGACGACCTCCCCGAACTCCCCTGAAGGGGAAGGCCGCCCGACGCCGCGACAGCGGACCGGCCCCGCCCCGGGACCGGTCCGAGCCGGGCGACCAGCTCGGCCCGGACCGCCTCGAAGACCGGGTCGGCCTGGTAGTCGCCATGGCCCAGGATCTGCGCGGGCAGCGGGTGCCGCAGGCTGCGGCCGAAGGCCAGCGGGTCGCGCAGCGGGCCCTCGTCGATCCGCCGCCCGTCCTCGCAGGTGAGGCGGATCGGGCCGCCGATGGGGTCGGTGAACCGCCACAGATTGCGCCAGTCGTCCATCTCACGGTGGAGTCCAGTGAGCGCGGGCGGCCCGAAGTAGGCGGGGAACCAGCGTCCGTAGAGGCGCTCCAGGGGGCTGCCGTACGTCAGCAGCGCGACCCGGCTGCGGGTGACCAGGTCCAGCTGCCAGACGGCGGCGGCCGCCAGCACACTGCCCTGGGAGTGCCCGGAGATCACCAGACGGCCGTCGAAGCGCTCGGTCCAGGTGGCCATCCGCCAGGTGAGGTCGGGGACGGCGCGCTCGGCGTAGCAGGGCGGCGCGAAGGGGTGCGCGGCGCGCGGCCAGAACGTGCCGACGTCCCAGAGGATGCCGACGGTGCGACGGGCGGAGTGGTCGCGGTAGGCGCGCCGGCCGAGGGCGAGCAGCAGCAGGACGCCGGCGCCCATCAGCCAGGAGCCGAGGGACTCCGCGGTGCCGGCGGCGGTGTGCACGACGGGCGGTCCGCCGGCCGTGGCACGGCCGGGCGCCCGTTCGGTGAGCCAGGCGCCGGCCACCGCGCCCGCGCCGAGGACGAGGGTAACCACGGAGACGGCCGCGACCAGCACGGGCGCCGCGTCGGTGAGCCCGGCGCAGGCGATGGTGCCGGCGATCCGCCGCGTACGGCGCTCGTCGGGGCGCTCACCCGGGTCGAACAGCCCGGGGACGTCCTTGGCGACCCGCCGCCGGACGACCACCACGCGGACGGCGGCGAGCGCCGCGACGCCCGCCACCACGACCAGCAGCACCGGCAGGACGGACGCCTGCCAGGACAGCAGGACCGGCGGACCGGGAATCGGCGCATGCGCCTGGCCCGGCGTCGCGCCGCCGTCGATCCAGTCCGCGAAGCGCTGGGCCGCTCCCCCGGAGAGCACGCCGCCGACCGCGCAGGCCAGCAGGGCGACGGCTGGTCCGCCCATGCCGCGCAGCGCGGTGCGGCCGTCGTGGCGGACGGTGCGCTGCAGCACCCAGGCGGTCACCGCCAGCGCCAGGACCAGCAGGCCCTGGAGGACCGCGATCCCGCCGAACGCGGCGGCGCCGGGCAGCGGGCCGTCGCTGCGGGATCCCGGACGCACCCAGCCGAGGTGCACGACCGTCAGGGCCAGCACCCCGAGCGCGGCGTACGGGAGGGCCCGCACGACGAGCCGGTCGGAGGTGTCGTCCGGTGCGGCCTCGCTGCGCGCGGTCCGCCAGACGACGCCGACCGTGGCGGCGGCCAGCACGATCACCACGGCGCTCAGCACCGGGCCCGCCGCCGCGAGGACTCCCCCGCCGCCCTCGCCCGCGCCGCTCCGCTCGCCGCCGTCGATCTTCGCGCCGGCCGCGAGCAGTACCGCCGCGATGGTCAGGACCCCCGCCGTGCTGTGCGCGGCACGCAGCCGGGCGACCAGCCGGCGGCCGTACCAGAAGCCCTCCAGGCTGAGCGCGGTGCGTTCGGCGTGCGGGGTGTAGCGGGAGCTGCCGGGCTGCCGGGGCGGCGGGGAGGCGGATTCGTACGCGCTCCAGGTGCGGTGCGAGAGCCACCACAGGAAGCCGATGACGAGCAGCGGCATCACGGAGGCGAGCGCGAGACGGCGGCCGGGGGCGCTCCACCAGCCGTCGTGGTCCGGGCTGAGGAAGACCAGCCAGGATTTGCCGGTCGCGCAGGCGGTGGTGCCGGCGCACTGCCAGGCCGTGAGGTCGAGGGCGACCTCGCAGGACGCGGCGGCGAGCAGGACGGTGAGGGTGAGCGCGATCATCCGGACCAGCAGGTCGTAGATCCGCTGCGCCCAGTGGCCGGGCGGTGCGGCCGGGCGCATCCAGTGGGCGAGGTTGGCGACCATGAAGGGCAGCAGGATCAGCCACAGGGCGCGGGCGCCGTTGCCCGAGGTGAGGTTGGACCAGCAGTAGGCCTCGCGGACCGGCTCCGCGCGGTAGTCCTCGGGCCGCTCCTCCGCGTCCGCGTCGTCGGTACGGCGGTAGCAGGCGGCGGTGTCGTCGCCGGTGATCAGCTGGACGCGAGGATCGCCGAGCATCTCCTGCGCGGTGGCGCCGCCGACGCCGTGCACCAGCAGCTCCAGCGACAGCCGCGGTACGGCGTCCGGTGCCGCTCCTGGTGGTGAGCCCGTTCCGCCCGGCTCACCGGACGACGGGGCCGTCGCCCCATCTCCCGTCACCTCACGGCCCCTTGAGCGGGCATACGGCGTCGGTTCCACGATCTCCACTGGTTTTCCCCCGAGTTCTGTACGGCACCGTGCGGTGCGGTGCCCCGGGGATTCTCTCGTGCGGACCGGGGCGGCAGCCACCGTTCCGGGCGGATGGATGGTCGGTGTCGTCATGCTTCCCGGCATGGCGGGCCGACGGGACGGCGTCCCTGTCAGTGCCTCGTGCGAGGATGAGGGAACCAGTGATCGCGGGTGTGAGCCGGCGTGTACGACCCGAAAGACGAGCCGGGCGGAAGGGACGGGCCGGGGTGAGCGACAACCAGAACCTCCTCGCGGAGCAGCGGCGGGCCCTGATTCTCGACGAGGTCAGGCGCCGCGGCGGAGCGCGCGTCAATGAGCTCACCCGCAAGCTGAACGTGTCGGACATGACGGTCCGCCGTGATCTGGACGCACTGGCCCGGCAGGGCATGGTGGAGAAGGTGCACGGCGGCGCGGTGCCGGTGGGCGAGCCGAGCGCGCACGAGCCGGGATTCGAGGCGAAGTCGGCGCTGGAGCTGAGCGCGAAGGAGGACATCGCCAGGGCGGCGGCCGCGATGGCGGCCCCGGGCAGCGCGATCGCGCTGGCGGGCGGTACGACCGCGTACGCGCTGGCGCAGCGGCTTCTGGACGTACCGGACCTGACGGTGGTGACGAATTCCGTACGGGTCGCCGAGGTGTTCTACACGGCGCAGCGGGCGGCGGCCGGCGGCGGCCCCGGGCCGGGTGCGGGTGCGGGACCGGGGCCGGGCACGGGGAGCGCGACGGTGGTGCTGACGGGCGGTGTGCGGACACCGTCGGACACTCTGGTGGGACCGGTGGCGGATGCCGCGATCCGGTCGCTGCACTTCGATGTGCTGTTCCTCGGGGTGCACGGGATATCGGTGGAGGCGGGGCTGTCCACGCCGAATCTGGCGGAGGCGGAGACCAACCGGCACTTCGTACGGTCGGCGCGGCGGGTGGTGGTGGTCGCCGACCACACCAAGTGGGGCACGGTCGGGCTGAGTTCGTTCGCGACGCTGGACGAGGTCGATGTGCTGGTGACGGACGCGGGGCTGCCGGCCGAGGCGCGCGCGGAGTTCGTGGAGCTGCCGCCGGAGCTGGTGGTGGCGGGCGAGCGGCCGGCGGACCCGGAGAGCTGACGCCGGTCAGGACGGCCAGGAGCCGGTCGCCAGGAACTCCTCGATGGTGCGTGCGTAGGGGCCGATGTCCAGGCCCTGGGCGGCCAGCCAGTCGTCGGAGTAGTACTTGTCGAGGTAGCGGTCACCGGGGTCGCACAGGAGGGTGACGACGGATCCCGTACGCCCCTCGGCGACCATCTCCGAGACGATCTTCAACGCGCTCCACAGGCCGGTACCGGTCGAGCCGCCCGCCTTGCGGCCGATCGCCGTCTCCAGGGCGCGTACGGCGGCGACGCTGGCCGCGTCCGGGACCTTCATCATCCGGTCTATGGCACCGGGCACGAAGCTCGGCTCCATACGGGGCCGCCCGATGCCCTCGATACGGGAGGCGGTGGTGCAGTGGGTCGTGGTGTCGCCGGTGAGCCAGCCGTCGAAGAAGCAGGAGTTCTCCGGGTCGGGGACGCAGATCCGGGTGTCGTACTGCATGTAGTGGACGTAGCGGGCGATGGTCGCGGAGGTGCCGCCGGTGCCCGCGGTGGCCACGATCCAGGCCGGCTCGGGGTAGCGCTCCAGCCGCAGCTGCTGGTAGATCGACTCGGCGATGTTGTTGTTGCCGCGCCAGTCCGTGGCCCGCTCGGCGTAGGTGAACTGGTCCATGTAGTGCCCGCCGGACTCGGCGGCGAGCCGGGCGGAGACCTCGTAGACGGTCCGCGGGTCCTCGACGAGGTGACAGCTGCCGCCGTGGAACTCGATCAGGCGGGTCTTCTCCCGGCTGGTGGTGGCCGGCATCACCGCGATGAACGGCACCCCGATGAGGGAGGCGAAGTACGCCTCGGAGACGGCCGTGGAGCCGCTGGAGGACTCGATGACGGGCTTCCCGGGACGGATCCAGCCGTTGCACAGCCCGTAGAGGAAGAGCGACCGGGCGAGGCGGTGCTTGAGGCTGCCGGTGGGGTGCGTCGACTCGTCCTTCAGGTAGAGGTCGATGCCCCACTCCTCGGGCAGCGGGAAGCGCAGGAGGTGGGTGTCGGCGGTGCGGTTGGCGTCCGCCTGGACCTTGCGTACGGCTTCTTTCAGCCAGCTCCGGTAGTCCGGATCCGAACGGTCGACGTCGGCGGTCGGCATCGGGACGGGGGCCGGGGCCTCGGCCGCGGCCTCGCGGCCGGGCCGGCTCTGCGGCTGCTGTGCGGTGCTCACGGGTGCTCTCCTCGGGTGGTGGGAAAGCCCGTGCGAATCGCCGGGCCGATTCCGACTATAACCACCCTCCGCACCCTTCTCACCTGCATAAACATCACTTTGGGAGACCCCAAGGAGGCCCTGGGGAGCGCTCGTTGCGCCCTCCGGCGCCCCCACCGGACGCCGACGGCACTGGTGCATCGGGCACGGGTGACGGCACACTTCCCCCAAGGGGCGGCGGAGTCCCGCACGGGGTGGTGGAGTCCGACAAGGGGCGACGGGGCCACGGGGCGGTGAAGGGCAGCTGCCCGTCTCACCGAGGAGGTACCGGCCATGGCGGAGCCGGAGTTCAACGCGACCGGCGTACGGATCGAACGCTGGCTGAGGTCCCTGACCCGCGCCGGTCAGGTCGTCATCAGGGACGGCCGGCTGGCCCTGCTGACCAGCTACGGCACGGAGATCGACAGTGCCCCACTGCAAGCAGTGCAGGCCCACCGGCCGCTGTTCGCGGCGCGGGACCGGGCCATGGCCACGCTCAACGGGCACCGCTATTCGCTCACCCTCGGCGCCCCGGAGCTCTTCCTCAAGGCCGTCGAGGCGGCGCGTCCACCACACGCCTGAGGCCTTCCCCCGCCGGGCCGGTGCGGTTGCGGGAGCACACCGCCTGGCCGACCCTGGACTCGTATCACTGAGGGTTCACCAGCGGTGACACTGCGGTGTATGCGGCACGTCGGCATCGCTGGATCCGATCTTCGCCCCTGCCGGCACGGAGGGGCGCCCGGCCTCAGCAGGGAGTCGTGGTCGTGATCAGGCAGCCCAGCAGGTACTGCACGGTGGAGCTCCAGGCCGCTCCGGCTCGCATCGGGCAGGTGCGAAGAATCGTCTCGGCGCAGCTGCGGCACTGGCACCTCGACGCCCTGGTGGACCCGGCCGCACTGGGCGTGACCGAACTTCTCGCCAATGTGCACCGGCACGCCCGCCCCAGCAAGTACTGCACCGTCGAACTGTGCGCGCTGCTCGACCAGTTGACGGTCTCGGTGCATGACGAGGATCCGCGGCTGCCACGGCTGCGGGCCGCCGACGACTGGGAGACCTGCGGCCGCGGCCTGGCGTTGATCGCGGCACTCAGCGAGAGCTGGGGCGTGCGCCCGGAGAGCACCGGCAAGGCCGTGTGGTTCACCCTCCCGGCCCTGACCGCCACCCCCGGGGGAGTTCCCGCGGTGCACACCCACTGGGACCCACCGCCGCTGGAGGACGTCCGCACGGCGGCCGTCGGGGCGACCGGCGCACCCCCTCCTTGACCGCTCCCCCTGACCGCTCCCCTTGATCGCCCTCCTCAGCCACTCTCCTTGATCACTGTAACTACTGGTATGTACAGTGCGATCATGAGCACGGAGGAGAAGTCCGGCAGGCATGAACGGCACGACGACGTACCGGAACCACTCGACGCCCCGGAACCGCGGGACGTTCCGGAATCGCTCGGCACTCGGGAACGGCTGGTGCGGAGCACCCAGGAACTCCTGTGGGAGCGGGGCTACGTCGGCACCAGCCCCAAGGCGATCCTGGAGCGCGCCGGCGTCGGCCAGGGCAGCATGTACCACCACTTCTCGGGCAAGTCCGGCCTCGCCCTGGCGGCGATCCGGCGCACCGCGGAGGAGCTGACGGCCGCCGCCGAGGAGTGCCTGGCGACGCCCGGTACGGCGTACGACCGGATCGCGGCCTATCTGCTGCGCGAACGGCAGGCGTTGCGCGGCTGCCCCATCGGGCGGATGACGCAGGACCGCGATGTGGTGCGGAACGCCGCACTGCGGGCACCGCTGGACGAGATGTTCGACTGGCTGCGCGGGCGGATCACCGACATCCTCACCGAGGGACAGCGGGGCGGCGAGCTGTCCGGGGAGCTGGCTCCGGCGGCGACCGCCGCGACCGTCACGGCCGTGGTCCAGGGCGGCTACGTACTGGCCCGCGCGGCCGATGACCCCGCGCCGTTCGACGCGGCCGTCCAGGGCGTACTGGCGCTGCTCTCCGCGCAGTCGACCGCGGACCGCCCCGCCACCACCCCCGCCGACTGACCGCCGCCACCACCGCCGACCGGCCTCCACCATCCCCGCCGCCGGCACCGTCCCCGTCACCGCCCTACGGAGTTCCCCATGCACGCCATGCAGTACGCCCTCACCCTGCCCGCCGACTACGACATGCGGATCATCCGACACCGCGTGCGGTCCAAGGGCCACCTGCTGGACGACTTCGAGGGGCTCGGCCTCAAGGCGTACGGAATCCGCGAGCGCGGGACCGACGGCTCCCCCGTCAACCAATATGCGCCGTTCTACCTGTGGGCCGATCCGACGGCCATGAACCGCTTCCTTCTCGGTGACGGATTCCGCGGTCTGGTCCGCGACTTCGGGCGGCCGGCCGTACAGCACTGGCAGGGGCTGTACCACCGGTCCGGACCGGCCGCCGGGGCGCCGCCCCGCACCTTCACCCGGCGGACCGAGACCCTCCGCGAGGGCGCCGACGTGGCCACCGCGGTCGCGGACGCGGTGGCCGGGCACGAAGCGCTGGCCACGGCGGACGGAGTGCACACCACCGCCCTGGGCCTCGACCCGCGGCGCTGGGAACTGGTCCACTTCACCCTCTGGGCGGACGGTGCCGCGCCGCGCTCCGCGGGCGACCGCTTCCAGGTGCTGCATCTGTCCGCCCCCGGTGCGGGGCGGACTGCCACGGAGCGGCAGTGGTGACGGCGGCCTCCGCCCGGGGGCGCACCGGCCGCCCCGCCGTGGCCACCGTCCGCACGGTCCTCGGCGACATTCCGCCGGCCGCCCTCGGCGTCTGCGACGCACACGACCACCTATTCCTCCGCAGCCCCCGGCTGCCGGGCCAGGAGCTGGCCGACCCCGCGGCCGCGGCGGCCGAGCTGGCCGCCTTCCGCGCGGCCGGCGGCGCCGCCGTCGTCCAGTGGACGCCGTACGGTATGGGGCGGGGCGCGACCGAACTCCCGCGGCTGGCACGGGAGTCGGGGGTGGCGATCGTCGCCGCCACCGGACTGCACCAGGCGGTGCACTACGCGCCGGAGGTACTGGACCGCCTCCGTCCGGATCCCGCCGCGCGGTTCGTCGCCGAGCTGACCGAGGGGATCGGCGGCACCGGCCCCCACGCCGGGATGATCAAGGTCGCCGGAGGGTTCCACGGCCTGGACCGGCACGCCCGTCACACGATGGCCGCGGCCGCCGAGGCCCAGCGTGCGACCGGCGCGGTCATCGGCGTCCACCTGGAGCTGGGCACCGGCGCCCTGGACGTACTCGGCCTGCTCTGCGGGGAGTTGGCGGTACCGCCGGACCGGGTGATCCTGGGCCACCTCAACCGCTCGCCGGACCCCGTGGTACACCGGGCGGCCGCCGAGGCAGGCGCCTATCTGGCCTTCGACGGGCCCTCCCGGGCGCATCACGCGACCGACTGGCGGCTGCCCGACGCGCTGGCCGCGCTCGCCGAAGCGGGCTTCGAGGACCGGATCCTGCTCGGCGGGGACACCACGACGGCCGACGCCCGGTCGGTCAACGGCGGCCCCGGGATGCCTCATCTGCTGCGCGGCCACCGGCGGCGGCTCGAACTCACCCTGGGCGCCGAGCTGGTGACACGGTTTCTGACCACCAATCCGGCGAGGGCGTTCGCCGCCGTGTGGCCGGATTCCCGTCCGTAGGCCAGGCAGCCGCGCCGGGCTTCCGAGGCCGGGCGGCCGGCGCACAGGGCCTCCAGGGCCGGGCGGCCGGCGCACAGGGCCTCCGAGGCCAATCGGCCACCCAGGGCTACCGCTCCAGCACCACCAACGGATCGTCCAGCACCGGCTGCCAGGCCAGCTCTCCGGCGCCGACCAGGCTGTTGTGGTCGAGGCTGCACGGCAGTATGGGCACACCGCCGCTGCGCCCCCACAGGCTGCGGTCGGCGACCACCGCGCGCAGCCGCTCCGGGTCGGCCTCCAGCAGGGCGCGGTGCAGCCCGCCGAGGATGATCCGGTCGGGGTTGAGAATATTGACGAGTCCGGCGATGCCGAGGCCGAGGCGGTCGATGAGCAGGTCGGCCGCGGCGCGTACACCCGGGTCGGCGCCTTCGTCCCGGAGCAGATCGGCGGCCTGCTGGAGCAGCGAGCCCTCGGGGCCCGGTGCGCGCCCGGCCGCGACGAGGAACGCCAACGGGTCGGCCTCGACGTCCAGACAGCCGCGGCTGCCGCAGTGGCAGGGCGCGCCTTCGGGGTGGACGGTCAGATGGCCGACCTCCAGCGCCAGGCCGGAACTGCCGCTGTGCAGCCTGCCGTCGAGCACCAGCGCCCCGCCGACGCCCCGGTGGCCGGAGGCCACGCAGAGCAGATCGCGGGCGCCCCGGCCGGCGCCGTGCCGGTGTTCGGCGAGAGCCATGAGGTTGACATCGTTGCCGGTGAAACCGATCGCCTCGGTGACGCCGGGGATGCCGGCGTCGGCGAGTGCGCGCAGGAAGAGGGCGCGTACGGGCGCGCCCGAAGGCCAGGCGAGATGCAGCGGGTTGAGGGCCTCCCCGTCGGGTTCGGCGACCGCGGAGGGCACCGCGAGGCCGGCGCCGAGGCAGCGCCGTCCGGTCTCGCGCAACAGGTCCGACCCGGCCGCGACCACGTCGGCGAGGGCATCGGCCGGGTCGGCGGGGGTGGGTTCGCAGCCGCTCCTCGTGGCGACGATGCGGCCCCCGAGACCGACCAGCGCGACTCGGAAACCGTCGGCGTGGATCTGTGCGGCGAGCACCACGGGCCCGTTCGCGTCGACGGACAGCCGGTGGGAGGGGCGCCCCTGGGAGCCGGCCGAGGCGGTGGGCCGGGAGTCGACGGTGATCAGGCCGAGGGACTCGAGCTCGGCGGCCACCGCGCCCGCGGTCGCACGGGTCACGCCGAGTTCGGAGGTCAGGACGGCGCGGGTGGGCGCACGTCCGGTGTGTACGAGTTCCAGTGCGGGGCCGAGGGCGCTGCGGCCTCGCTCCAACCTGGTTGTCCGAGTCTGGGTCACCCCCCTATTCTGACTTTGTGTCGCCACTGAACAAAACACCTGTCCGGCAACGTGACGCGACGCCGGCGGAGGACCGCACCGCGTACGATGCCGGGCGACGGCCAACGGCCGTGACCGCAGAGGCGATTGTCAGTGGCGGCTGGCACACTCGACGGCATGGAGATCACTGAGTTCATCGAAACGCTGCGCCTCGACGGCGGCCTGCTCGCCGACGCCGCCGAGGAGGCGGGGCCGGACGCCCCCGTGCCGGCCTGTCCGGAATGGCGGATGCGGGATCTGATCCGCCATGTCGGACGAGTCCACCGCTGGGCGACGGAGATCGTGACGCAGGAGGCGCAGCAGCCCAGCCGCTCCGCCGAGGCGCCCGATCTCGCCGACGAGGAACTGGCCGGCTGGCTCCGCGAAGGCCATCACCACCTCGTCCTGGCGCTGCACTCCGCCCCGCAGGACCTGCGGGCCTGGTCGTTCTGGCCCAGCCCGTCCCCGCTGGCCTTCTGGGCACGCCGACAGGCACACGAGACCTCGATACACCGCGCGGACGCCCAGCAGGCGGCCGGCACCCCGCTCACCCCACTCCCCTCCGCCTTCGCCGCCGACGGCGTGGACGAACTCCTGACGGGCTTTCACCACCTCGACCGCAGCGGCCTGCGCACGGACGTTCCCCGGACGCTCCGGGTGCGGGCGACGGACGCCCCCGGCGCGGAGTGGACCGTCCACCTCTCCCCCGCCCCACCGCACGCGGTCCGCACCGGCACCGGCGGCAACGCTTCCGCGGCGGAAGCCGGCAAGCCGGCCGACTGCACCTTCGAAGGCCCGGCCGAGGAGCTCTACCTCGCCCTGTGGAACCGCCTCCCCTTGGACGCGATCACGGTCACCGGCGACGGGACACTGGCCCAGCTGTGGCGGGAGCGCGGAGGCGTGTAGGCCACCGGCCCCCGGCGCCGGGCTCAGGCCCGGTCCAGCGTCTCCAGCGTCCGCCGTGCCAGCGCGTTGGTGCGCACGATCTCCGCGAGCGTGGTCGTACCGCTGGTGATCTTCGCGAAGGCCCGCCAGGCCGGACGGAGGGTCGTCACCGCGGCGTGCAGCAGTCCGGGACGGCGGGAGAACGCCTTGAGCATCCGGCGGCCCACCCCCATCTCCACACCGAGGCCGGCCTTGATGGCGGAGGCGTATTGGCGGGCCTGACGTCGGGCGTCCACCGCGTCGTGCGCCTCCGCGACGCGGACCGCCCACTCCCCGGCGAGCCGCCCGGAGCGCAGTGCGAAGGAGATCCCCTCCCGCGTCCAGGGCTCCAGCAGCCCCGCGGCGTCGCCGCACACCAGCACCCGGCCACGGGACAGCGGCGAATCATCGGCACGGCAGCGCGTCAGATGCCCGGACGAGATGCTCGGCTCGAATCCGGCCAGGCCCAGCCGCCCGATGAAGTCCTGCAGATAACGCTTGGTCGCCGCGCCCTCGCCGCGCGCCGAGATGACGCCGACGGTGAGGGTGTCCCCCTTGGGGAAGACCCAGCCGTAGCTGCCGGGGATCGGTCCCCAGTCGATGAGCACCCGGCCCGCCCAGTCCTCGGCGACCGGCGGCGGCACCGGGATCTCCGCCTCCAGCCCGAGGTCGACCTGGTCGAGCTTGACGCCGACGTGGGCCCCTATCCGTCCCGCACTGCCGTCCGCCCCCACCACGGCGCGGGCCAGCACCACCTCGCCGTCGCCCAGGACGACCGCGACCGTGCGCCGGTCGGGGACCTCGGTGCCGTGCTGCTCCACCCGGGAGACCGTGACGCCGGTCCGGACCGTGGCGCCCGCGTCCTTGGCCGACTCGACCAGCCGGGCGTCGAACTCGGGGCGGTTGATCAGCCCGAAGAGCATGCTCCTGGAGCGGCGGGTACGGGTGAGCCGTCCGTTCAGCGAGAACGTCACGGCATGCACCCGGTCGCGCAGCGGCAGCTCGAAACCGGGCGGCAGCGCGTCCCGCGAGGGGCCGATGATGCCGCCGCCACAGGTCTTGTAGCGGGGCAGCTCCGCCTTCTCCAGCAGCAGTACCCGACGCCCCGTACAGGCCGCGGCATGCGCGGCCGAGGCGCCCGCCGGCCCCGCGCCCACCACCACGACGTCCCACACCCGCTGGTTGTCCTCCGTTGCCCGCTCGCTGCTCACCTGTGCTTCTGCTCCCGTTCGAGACCGGCTTGGCGTACCGCCCGCATCCTACGGGCCGCCGCCGCGCGGACGGCCTGTGGGAAGATTCGGAGGCCGGGAGCCACGCCCTCCGTCCGGCCGTCCGGCTCACGAGGCGGGACGGCCGTACCGTCACAACGCCGCGCCCACAAGGAGCGTTCCATGTCTGACAGCCCGCTCGCGCACACCGTCGCCGCACTGCAGGCCCGCGCCAGGACCGAGCTGGCCGAGCTGGTGGCCTTCAAGTCGGTGGCCGACCCGGCCCAGTTCCCCAGGAGCGAGTGCGAGGCGGCCGCCCGCTGGATCGTCGACGCCCTGCGGGCGGACGGCTTCCAGGACGTGGCCCTGCTGGACACCCCGGACGGCACACAGTCGGTGTACGGCTTCCTGCCCGGCCCGGCCGGTGCCCCGACGGTACTGCTGTACGCGCACTACGACGTGCAGCCGCCGCTGGACGAGGCCGCCTGGGACTCCCCGCCGTTCGAGCTGACCGAGCGCGACGGCCGCTGGTACGGCCGCGGTACCGCGGACTGCAAGGGCGGCCTGATCATGCACCTGACGGCGCTGCGCGCCCTGAAGGAGCACGGCGGCATACCGGTGAACGTCAAGGTGATCGTGGAGGGCTCGGAGGAACAGGGCACCGGCGGCCTGGAGCGGTACGCCGAAGCGCACCCTGAGCTGCTCGCGGCCGACGCGATCGTCATCGGCGACACCGGCAACTTCCGGGCCGGGCTGCCGACGGTGACCTCGACCCTGCGCGGAATGACGCTGGTGCGGGTCCAGGTCGACACCCTGGAGGGCAATCTGCACTCCGGCCAGTTCGGCGGCGCGGCCCCGGACGCACTGGCGGCGCTGATCCGGATCCTGGACTCGCTGCGCGCCGCGGACGGTTCGACGACCGTGAACGGGCTGGCCGCGGACGCCACCTGGGAGGGCCTGCAGTACCCGGAGGAGGAGTTCCGGAAGGACGCAAGGGTCCTGGACGGCGTCGGGCTGATCGGCGACGGCTCGGTGGCGGACCGCGTCTGGGCCCGGCCCGCGGTCACCGTCATCGGCATCGACTGCCCGCCGGTGATCGGCGCGACGCCGTCCGTACAAGCCGGTGCGCGGGCACTGGTGAGCCTGCGGGTGCCGCCGGGCACCGACGCCGCGGCGGCGACCAAGCTGCTGTCCGCGCATCTGGAGAACGCCGCTCCGTGGGGCGCACGGGTCACCGTCGAGCAGGTCGGTCAGGGCCAGCCGTTCCGCGCGGACACCAACAGCCCGGCCTACGCGTCGATGGCGGCCGCGCTCCAGGAGGCCTACGACGGCGAGGAGATGCAGACGGCCGGTATGGGCGGCTCCATCCCGCTGTGCAACACGCTGGCCGGGCTCTACCCGGACGCGGAGATCCTGCTGATCGGCCTGAGCGAGCCGGAGGCCCAGATCCACGCGGTCAACGAGAGCGTCTCACCGCGGGAGCTGGAGCGGCTGTCGCTCGCCGAAGCGGTGTTCCTCCGGAGGTTTGCGGGTCTTTAGGCCCCTCCGTTTGTCGGGTTTCCCGCCGTACCTCCGTTTCGCCGTTGCGCCTGCGGCGGGCGTGGGTTGGTCGGGCGCGGGTCCGCTCCTCCGGACTGACGTCCTGCGGAGCGGCCCCTCCCGGGGAT
>NZ_BBUY01000004.1:412041-425272 GCF_001590865.1 Streptomyces sp. NBRC 110611 | reverse complement strand
CGACACGGCGGGAAAGCCAACAACGTGGGAAGCCGGCCAAGCGCAGCGGAACGCTAAAGGGGGACACCGGCCTCCAAATGCAGCGGACACCCCCGCTCCCGGGCTCGCAGGGCCCACCGGAGGCGGTTCCAGCGGACCGGGGGCAGCAGCTGGGCGGCCTCGGTCTCGGTGACGAAGCGCCAGTCGCGCAGTTCGGAGCCGGGCAGGAGCAGCTTGCTGATCCGGTCGTCGGTCAGAGTGCCGCCGTCGTAGAGCAGCCGCAGGCCGCCGAAGCCCGGCGGATGGGGTGCCTCCCAGTCCAGCACCAGCAGCCGGGGGGCGTGCGGCAGCTCGATGCCGAGTTCCTCGGCGACCTCCCGTACGCCGGCGCGGGCCGGGGCCTCGCCGCGTTCGACGATGCCGCCGGGGAATTCCCAGCCGGCCTTGTAGGTGGGATCGACGAGCAGCACCCGGTCCTGGTCGTCGAAGAGCAGGACACCGGCGGCGAGCGTCTCGGCGGTGGGCTCGGGAGTCTGCACGATGTCACAGGCACCCGCGCCGGTCCGGATGGCCTCGGCGACCCGCTCGGCGGTCTGCCGGGGGGTCAGCAGGGTGGTGTCGACGACGTGCGCGTCGCCTTGGAGCCACGCCAGCGCGTCGGCGTACGGGCCCAGGTGTTCCAGGCTCCAGCGGCGAACGGAGGCGTGGGCCTCGGGATCCCCCGGCTGCTCCGCACGGAGCGCTATACGCTGCCGAAGGATCGTTTCCTCCGCATGCAGCAGAACGTGGCGTACGGGTATCCGACGGGCGGCGAGGGAGCCGAAGATCTCATCGCGGTAATCCTGGCGCAGCAGTGTCATCGGCGTCACGAGGGGGCCGGGCACCTCGGTGAGCAGCGCTGCGGCGGTGTCCACGACCATCCGCCGCCAGGACGGCAGGTCCTGATAGTCGTCGACCTCCTCCAGCCGCTTGGCCGGAAGCATCAACCGCAGGCCAGTGCCTAAGAGTTCGGGGTCGTAGAGCGTGCTTCCGGGAAGCAGGTCGAGCAATTCATGCGCCGCACTGGTCTTGCCCGCACCGAAGGTGCCGTTCAGCCAGACGATCACGGTTTCCCCTCTTCCCTAGACCCAGGTGAGTTGCCCGCAACACCCTGCCACGGAAACGCTCGGGACCACGGGCCGCGCGTATGACCGGGAGCGTTGCGCATTCGATCACCGGCCCGGCCAGGGAGGCTTCCCGCACCCATGGACGTGCCGATCGTGAAATGCATCGCGAGGAGGAGGCCGGTCCCGCATCCCCCGCCGCGAAGCCCCCGGCAAACAAGCGCTCCCCCACCCCTCCCGTACCGAAACCCTCACCCGCATACCCGGTGCTTGTACCCGCGTTGGCGTGCGGGAATCCGCATATGACGGCGGCTCATCGCACGGTTCTGCGGACGCCACCACCCGCGCGCGTCATCCGTTCTTCGCGCACGGTGCCGGACGGGTCAGAAAATGCCGCCACAAGCGCGGGGGCAGGTCCCGGAGGAATATCGCGCCGTAGGGCCGGACATCCAGCGTGCGTATGACAGTCGGCGAGTCGAAAAGCGGAAGCCGAGCCGGTGCTCATTCCGAACCGCCGCTCTCCGTCCGGGCTCTCCCCGCCGGAGGTGGGTACTCCCCGCCGATCACGGTGTTCGTCATTCCGGGCCCGGTCCCACGAGAGAGAATCAGGAGCGAATTGGGCGGGAGAAATACCCGATGGTCGCGAGTCGCCACCGGGTTACCTCGAGTACGGCAACTGCGATAACCAAGGGGTGGACGCCGAGCAGCGGTATCGCACCACGGGGGACGCCCTGAAAGGTCAACGGCGACCCCTCGTCCGCAGCATCTGCGCATGGGGCGAAACGAGCCCTGGGAGTGAGCGTCGGACGTAGAACATCTGCGGCGCGCACACCACCGGGGACATCGGTCCCGCCGCGGCGGTCAGCAGGCGGGCAGGCCGGGAATGGGCTGGTCGTTCGCCCCGCCCTTGAGGTAGACAACGCTCACGTAGACCCCGGTGTTCCCGCTGTCGTCATCGGTTTTGGCCCACCAGACATTGGTCCACTTCCCATAGGTCTCGCGGCGGCCCAGCTTCGCCTGGCAGTAGAAGTAGTTGGTGCCCATGTTGAGGGTGCCGACCTGCTGGAAGGACTGGGTGTACGAGTTCGCGGCCCTCCATACGTCGCAGTTGGTCTTTCCGCCGCCGATCGGCACACACGACGTCGACGGGGTCGGGTCGCCGCCGCTGCCTCCGGTGGCGGTGCCGCCCCCGGAGCTCCCGGAGCCTCCGGACCCGCCGCCGTCCCCGCCCCCGGAGCCGCTGCCGCCGCCGGTGCCGTCGTCGCCGCCCGTACCGCCGCCGCTGTCGTCGCCGGAACTCCCGCCTGCGCCACCGGGCTTGGGGTCCCGGGACGTCGCGCCGTCCGAGGGCGGACCCGAGGGGGACGGCGAGGCGCTCGGCCCGTTGGCCTGCCCCGCCGCGCCATCGCCCCGGTCCTCCCCGTCACCCTCGTCCTTGCCCTTGCCCTCGTCTTCGCCGTTGCCGGTGGCCGAGCTCGGCGTGTCCGGCCCGCCTGGGGTCACGGCCGGCCCGGCCGGGTCCCGCCTGCCGTTCGCGACGGTATCGCCGGGGCCGCCGACCAGCGCGTACGTCACACCGCCGCCGGCCGCGAGCACGGCGAGCGCCGCGGCGACCGCCGGGAGCATCCGGCGACGCCTCCGCGCGGGCGGCGACGCCGGCCCGGGGTGCGACGCGGTGGCGGAGTGCGACGCGGTGGCCGAAGACGGTGTGGCCGGAAGCGGTGCGTCCGGAGGCGGCGTGGCAGCAGAGGCGGGCGCGGGAGCGGGCTGCGGGGCGAACGGCTCGGGCGGAGGCGCTGGTGCGGCCACCGCCCG
Organism: Streptomyces sp. NBRC 110611; assembly: GCF_001590865.1. GTDB lineage: Bacteria > Actinomycetota > Actinomycetes > Streptomycetales > Streptomycetaceae > Streptomyces. The sequence goes on along the minus strand of NZ_BBUY01000004.1, from coordinate 422,375 downwards.
CAGGTCCGTCGCCGTGGGCAGATGCGGCGCGCCGGGCGACGGCGTCGCGGTGGGCTCGCGCCCCTCGGCCACCGCCTGCAGCAGATCACGGGCCGCGGCGGCGGACGGCCGGTCGGCCGGGTTCTTGGCCATCAGGGCGTGCAGCACGGGCGTGAGCGGGCCGGCCCGCCGGGGCTCGGGCAGGGGCTCGGTGACGATCGCGGTGAGCGTCGACCACACCGACGTACGGCGGAACGGGGCGCTGCCGCCCTCGACCGCCGCGTACAGCGTCATGCCCAGCGACCAGATGTCCGAGGCCGGGGTGGGGTCCTGGCCCTGGGCGCGCTCGGGGGGCAGGTAGTCGAGCGAGCCGACCAGTTCGCCGCTGCGGGTGAGGTGGGTGGTCGCGCCGTCGCCCGGGGCCTCGATGCTGGCGATACCGAAGTCGGTGAGCACCACGCGCCCTCCCCCGGGGCCGGAACGGCCCGCGCGGTGCCCCCATCGGTCCAGCAAGATGTTGCCCGGCTTCACATCGCGGTGCAGCACGCCGGCCTGATGGGCGGCGTGCAGCGCGTCCATCACCTGGGCGCCGATCCAGGCGATCTCCCGTGGGCCGAGACCGCCCTGCTCCAGGGCGTCGTCCAGCGACGGCCCGTCCACCAGCTCCATGACGATGACCGGCCGGCCGTCCACGTCGATGACGTCGTGGACGGTGACCACGCCGGAGTGCCGGATACGTGCGGCGGCCCGCGCCTCGCGCTTCATCCGGGTACGCAGATCGGCCAGTTCGGGGGCGGAGGCGTCGGTGTAGGCCCGCAGGACCTTGACCGCGACCTCACGGCCCAGCACCTCGTCGACGGCGCGGCAGACCACGCCCATACCGCCGCGCCCGATCCGCCCGGTCACCCGGTACCGGCCGCCCAGCAGCCGGCCGGTCAGATCGGCGTCGGTACCGCGCCGGGGCCCGCTCGCGGCGGCCCTGGGCGCCCCGTCACGCTCGGGTCCACTCGCCCCGCCGGCCCCGCCGGCCTCGTCCGCCCTGTGCTCCTCGTGCTCCCCCGATGTCACCGTCGCCGTTCCCCCTCGATGCCGGTATCTCTGCCGGTATGTCGCGTTCCGCCGTGCCGTGCGGCCGCCGTGCCGTGTGACGTCGTGCGGTGTGACGTCGTGCCGTGCCGCGGACTCCGTCCGTCACGCATACGCCGGTGTGCGTCGCTGTGCAACAGCCCTCAGGTGTGGGGCAGTCCCCTGGCAGGGTCCGCGGCCGACACCAGAGTACGGGGCGCGCGGGGGGCCGGGGTGGCGTCAGGGCGCGGGCGCGAAGGCATCGAGACGGGACTGTTGTGCGGCGGCCGCGGCACCCACCACCCCGGCGTCCGTGCCCATTTGGGCGGGTACGACCGTCAGGTCCGAGACGAAGGACAGCGTCGCGTAGGCGCGCAGCGCCGCGCGCAACGGGGCGAAGAGGACCTCGCCCGCGCCCGCGACCCCGCCGCCGATCACCGCGATATCGATCTCGACGAGCGTGGCGGTGGCGGCGATGCCGGCCGCCAGCGCCTGGGCGGCTCGCTCGAAGGAGCGTACGGCGACCGGGTCTCCGGCCCGCGCGGAGGCGGCGACGGCCACGGCGCTGGTGTCCCCGTCGGGGCCCGGCAGCCAGCCGTCGGCCAGCGCCCGGCGGGCGATGTTGGGGCCGCTGGCGATCCGCTCGACACAGCCGCGGGCGCCGCATGGGCAGAGGTCGCCGTCCAGGTCGACGCTGATGTGGCCGATGTGCCCGGCGTTGCCCGTGGGACCGGGGTGCAGCCGCCCGTCGAGGACGAGCCCTCCGCCCACCCCCGTGGAGACGACCATGCACAGCGCGTTGGCGTGACCGCGCGCGGCGCCCTGCCAGTGCTCGGCCGCGGTCATCGCGACACCGTCACCCACCAGTGTCACCGGGCGCTCCCCCACCAGCGCCCGCACCCCGGCGACCAGCGGGAAGTCACGCCAGCCGGGGATGTTGACCGGGCTGACCGTGCCGGCCCTGGCGTTCACCGGGCCCGCGCTGCCGATGCCGACCGCCGTCACCCGCGCCCACTCCGGGCCCGCCGTCAGCTCCCGGAGCACCTCGGCCACCGCGCGCATCACGGCCGCCCCGTCCTTGTCGGCGGGAGTGGGCCGGGCCGCCCTGACGATCAGTCCGCCGTCAGCGTCCACCAGCGCGCCGGCGATCTTGGTGCCGCCGATGTCCAGCGCCGCGGTGAGGTCCGTCTGCATCGGTGTGACATCTCCTGGTGGGCCCGGGGGCCGGGGGTAGCGGCCCAGCGTGAGGGCGCCAGTCTTCCGCCGATTGACAACGTTGTCCAGGGGCTATGCTCGACGCCACACCCGACGCCGAGAGAAACGGGACCGCACACCGTGACCCACACCGCGCGGGGCACCTCCCGCCGCTACGGCACCCGGCCCACGATGAAGGATGTCGCGGCGCGCGCCGGCGTCGGCCTGAAGACGGTCTCGCGAGTGGTCAACGGCGAACCGGGGGTCACCCCGGACACCGAACGGCGCGTCCAGGAAGCGATCACGGCTCTGGGGTTCCGCCGCAACGACTCCGCCCGGATCCTGCGCAAGGGCCGAACAGCCAGCATCGGCCTGGTACTGGAAGATCTCGCCGACCCCTTCTACGGCCCGCTCAGCCGCGCCGTCGAGGAGGTCGCCCGCAGCCACGGCGCCCTGCTGATCAACGGCTCCAGCGCCGAGGACCCGGCCCGCGAACAGGAGTTGGTGCTCGCGCTCTGCGCACGCCGGGTGGACGGCCTGGTCGTCATCCCGGCCGGCGACGACCACCGGTATCTCGCACCGGAGATCGCGGCCGGGATGGCGACCGTGTTCGTGGACCGCCCGGCCGGCCGGATCGACGCCGATACCGTACTCTCCGACAACTTCGGCGGCGCGCGGGACGCGGTGGCCCACCTCCTCGCACACGGCCACCGCCGGATCGGCTTCATCGGCGACCAGTCGCGCATCCACACGGCACAGGAACGGCTGCGCGGCTATCGCGCCGCAATGGCCGCCGCCGGCCTGCCCGTTGACGACTCCTGGATCGCACTGGGCCCCACCGCCCCGGACCGGGTACGCGCCGCCGCCTCCGCGATGCTGGACACCCCCGAGCCGGTCACCGCACTCTTCGCGGGCAACAACCGCGTCACCGTGACCGCCGTCCGCGTCCTCCGCGAACACCCGCGACCGGTCGCGCTCGTCGGCTTCGACGACTTCGAACTGGCCGATCTCGTCCGGCCCGCGATCACGGTCGCCGCCCAGGACCCGGCCCGGATGGGCCGCACGGCCGCCGGACTGCTCTTCCGCCGCCTCGACGGCGCCACCGAGCCGCCCCGCAGCGTGGAGGTTCCCACGCGTCTGATCACACGGGGATCCGGGGAGATCCCTCCGGCGCTCTAGGGCCTGTGTCGGAAGTCCCGTCGTCCGCCCGGAGGGCGGGCCCGGCGGCGTCCGGTGCACTCCGTTCGCGACGCTCACTCCGTCTCGGCTCTGAACCGTCTTCGGATGCCGAGCTGCATCGCAAGGCGGAGGGTCGCCCCGATACTGGGCGTACCGGGGCGAGCCCGACAACGGCCGCTCGAACGAAGTTGAGAGTGGGAGAGAAGCCGAGAGCTTGGGGGAGGGACTTCCGGCACAGGCCCTAGGCCGTGTGCGCGGGACGCGCGAGTGCGTCCAGGTCGGCGCGGGTCAGGCCGGTCCGGCGGGCGACCTCGGCGGCGTCCAGGGCGCCGCAGTCCAGGCCGCGGAGCAGGTAGCCGGACAGGGCCTTGGCGGTGGCGGGCTCGTCCATGACATCGCCGCCGGTCCTGCCCACGTACGCGGCGAGCCGGGCCGCGGCCCGCTCCAGGCCCTCGCGGTAGAAGGCGTAGACCGCGGCGTAGCGGGTGGGCAGGTGGCCGGGGTGCATGTCCCAGCCCTGGTAGTAGGCGCGGGCCAGTGAGCGGCGGACCAGGCCGTGGTGCAGCCGCCAGACGTCGTGGACCTGGGCGGTGGAGCCGACGGGCGGGATGTTCGTCGAGCCGTCGGACAGCCGGACGCCCGTGCCCGCGGCGGCGACCTGCATCACCGCCTTGGCGTGGTCGGCGACCGGGTGGTCCAGCGACTGGTGGGCGGCGCTCACGCCGCAGGAGGCGCTGTAGTCGTAGGTGCCGTAGTGCAGGGAGGTGGCGCGGCCCTCGGCGGCCTCGATCATGCGGGCGACGGTGGCCCGGCCGTCGGCGCCCAGGATCGACTGGGTGGTCTCGATCTGGATCTCGAAGCCGATCCGGCCGGGCGCCAGGCCGCGCGCCTTCTCGAAGGCCTCCAGCAGCCGGACCATCGCGGTGACCTGCTCGGCATAGCTGACCTTGGGGAGCGTGAGGACCAGGCCGTCGGGCAGGCCGCCGGCCTCCATCAGGCCGGTGAGGAAGATGTCCAGGGTGCGGATGCCGCGGTCGCGGACGGCGGCATCCATGCACTTCATCCGGATGCCCATGTACGGGGCGGCCGTGCCGTCCTCGAAGGCCGCGGCGACGAGCGCGGCGGCGCGGGCGGCGTGCGCGTCCTCCTCGGCGTCCGGGCGGAGGCCGTAGCCGTCCTCGAAGTCGATCCGCAGGTCCTCGACGGGCTCGCGTTGCAGCTTGGCGCGTACGCGTGCGTAGACATCCTCGGCGAGCTGGTCGGGGATGCCGAGGACGGCGGCGAACGCACCGGCGTCGGGGGCGTGCTCGTCGAGGGCGGCCAGCGCCCGCCCGCCCCAGGAGCGGAGGGTGTCGGCGGCGAATTCGTCGCCGGGGACATAGACGGTGTGGACGGGCTGACGGGTGCCGGGATCGCCGGGGTAGCGGCGCGCCAGGTCGGCGTCCACTGCGGCGAGGGCGGCGTCGATCTCCTCGCGTACGGTGTGCGCAAGACTCGTCGCCACGGTCTCCTGCTGCCCCATTCGACACCCTCCCGGCGGTCGTCGCTCTTTCCGCTTAACGGAATCAACAATCCGTATAGCGAAGTTAACTGGGTCGATTCGACGAGGTCAACACCCGCCCGCTCCCGTACCGCGAAAACTCCATGGCGCACGGCTGCCGTCCCGGTGAGACTCACCCGCATGACATGGACAGCACCCCAGATCACTCGCGCCGACATCCCGGCCGCGGCCGGCGAACGGGACATGCTCCAGGGCTGGCTCGACTGGCACCGCGAAACCCTGCTCGCCAAGTGCGCCGGGCTCACCGCGGAGCAGCTCGTCCGGCGCAGCGCCCCGCCCTCCACCCTCACCCTGCTCGGACTGGTGCGCCATATGGCGCTGGTCGAGCGCAGCTGGTTCCGCGAGCGCTTCGCCGGGGAGGACCTCGCGGACCTCTACGACCTGGAGCGGAATATCGACGCCGATTTCGACGACGCCGAGGCGGCGGGCGCGGAGTCCGACTTCGCCACTCTGCGCGCCGAGATCGCGGCGGCCGATGCCGCGGTCGAGGGGCGCGGCCTGGACGAGACCTTCCGCCATGAGCGCAGCGGCAAGGAGCTGAACCTGCGCTGGATCTACGTCCACATGATCGAGGAGTACGCGCGGCACAACGGCCACGCCGACCTGCTGCGCGAGCGGATCGACGGCGCCACCGGCGACTAGGGCCTGGGGCGGGCACGCCTGGGCCCCGTACGCGCGCCGCGTACGGGGCCCAGGGAGGCGACCGGCAGGCTCCGGGGGCGGAGCCTCAACGGGCTCAGCCCTTACGGGACTTGACCTCGTCGGTCAGCGCCGGGACGACGTCGAAGAGGTCGCCGACCACGCCGTAGTCGACCAGCTCGAAGATCGGCGCCTCGGCGTCCTTGTTGATGGCGACGATGGTCTTCGAGGTCTGCATACCGGCGCGGTGCTGGATCGCACCGGAGATACCCGCCGCGATGTACAGCTGCGGCGAGACCGACTTACCGGTCTGGCCGACCTGGCTGGTGTGCGGGTACCAGCCGGCGTCCACCGCGGCACGCGAGGCGCCGACGGCCGCGCCGAGCGAGTCGGCGAGGGCCTCGATGACCGGGAAGTTCTCCGCGCCGTTGACCCCGCGGCCGCCGGAGACCACGATCGCGGCCTCGGTCAGCTCCGGGCGGCCGGTCGACTCGCGCGGGGTGCGCGAGACGATCCTGGTGCCCTTGGAGGAGTCGGCGACGGTCACCGCGAGCTGCTCGACCGTGCCGGCGGCCGGCGCGGCCTCCGGGGCGGCCGAGTTGGGCTTGACGGTGATGACCGGGGTGCCGTTGGTGACACGGGACTTGGTGGTGTACGAGGCCGCGAAGACGGACTGCGTGGCCACCGGACCCTCGTCGCCGGCCTCCAGGTCGACGGCGTCGGTGATGATGCCGGAGCCGATGCGGACCGCGAGACGGGCACCGATCTCCTTGCCCTCGGCGGAGGACGGCAGCAGCACGGCGGCCGGGGAGACCGCGTCGTACGCGGCCTGCAGCGCGTCGACCTTGGGGGCGACGAGGTACTCGGAGAACTCGGGCGCATCGGCGGCGAGCACCTTGACGGCGCCGTACTCGGCGAGGACCTTGGCCGCCTCCGCGGCGTTCGCGCCGAGGTGGACGGCTACCGGGTCACCGATGCGGCGGGCCAGGGTGAGCAGTTCGAGGGTGGGCTTGCGGACGGCGCCGTCCACGTGGTCGACGTAGACAAGGACTTCAGCCATGGGGTGACTCCTGCGGGAAGAGTGATGAGGGCGGTGGGGAGAAGGCCGGGCCTGCTGTGGTGATCCGGGGCCGGTGACATGGCGGCCGCGCCGCGGGCCCCAGGCCCCCGGCCTTAAATGAACTTCTGACCCGCGAGGAACTCGGCGAGCTGCTTGGCGCCTTCGCCCTCGTCCTTGACGATCGTGCCCGCCGTACGGGCCGGCCGCTCGGCCGCGTCCTCGACCTTGGTCCAGGCGCCCGCGAGGCCGACCTCGTCCGCCTCGATCTCCAGGTCTTCCAGGTCGTACGACTCGACCGGCTTCTTCTTGGCGGCCATGATGCCCTTGAAGGACGGGTAGCGCGCCTCGCCCGACTGGTCGGTGACCGACACGACGGCCGGCAGCGCGGCCTCCAGCTGCTCGGTGGCGGTGTCGCCGTCCCGGCGGCCGGTGACCTTGCCGCCGGCGACCGAAACCTCGGAGAGCAGGCTGACCTGAGGGACGTTCAGCCGCTCGGCGAGCAGTGCGGGCAGCACACCCATCGAGCCGTCGGTGGAGGCCATACCGCAGACGACCAGGTCGTAACCGGTCTTCTCGATGGCCTTGGCCAGCACGAGCGAGGTGCCGAGCGCGTCGGTGCCGTGCAGGTCGTCGTCCTCGACGTGGACGCCCTTGTCGGCGCCCATCGACAGGGCTTTGCGCAGCGCGTCGTTGGCGTCCTCGGGGCCGACGGTCAGGACCGTGATCTCGGCTTCGCCGTCAGCGGCTTCCTTGATCTGCAGGGCCTGCTCGACGGCGTACTCGTCGAGCTCCGAGAGCAGACCGTCCACGTCGTCACGGTCGACGGTCAGGTCCTCGGCGAAGTGCCGGTCGCCGGTGGCGTCGGGCACGTACTTCACACAGACAACGATCCTCAAGCTCACGCCGGCTCTCCTACCTGCTTCGTCTCTTCAGAACTGCCTTGTGCTGGCAGCATAGGCGCCTGTTGGGGCGGCTCCCGGTCGGATGTGGATCCCCCACGCCGACCGTCATATTACTCGCCAGTACATCCAGTCTCCTGCCCCGAATCAAGGCCGTTCACATGTGACCTTGCCAACGACTCCGGACGGCGGGAAGCGGGCGCCGCGCAGGAACCTCTCAGTCCCGCAGCGCGTTGAAGCGACCCTGGTGATAGAGGAGCGGGCGGCCGGGTTCCGTGGGGTCGCCGACGATGGCCTGGGCGAGGACGATCCGGTGGTCACCGGCCGGCACCCGGGCCACGACCCGGCACACCATCCAGGCCAGGACGCCGTCCAGGAGAGGTACGCCCTCGGGGCCGGTCCGCCAGGAGGTGCCGGGGCCGAAACGGTCGGCGCCGCTGCGCGCGAAGGCGGCGGCCAGCTCCTGCTGGTGCTCGCCGAGTATGTGGACGCCTATGTGCTCGGCGCCGGAGACGGCCGGCCAGCTCGACGAGCCGGTGCCGATACCGAACGAGAGCAGCGGCGGTTCGGCGGCGACGGAGGTCAGGGAGGTGGCGGTGAAGCCGACCGGGCAGGTTCCGCGGGCGGTGATCACCGCGACGCCGGCGGCGTGCTGCCGGAAGACGGAGCGCAGGAGTTCGGGGGAGGCCGTGCGGGGCACGCCGGCGCCGGGCGAGGCCGCCAGGGAATCGGACGAGGCCGTCATGGAGTTGCCCCGCCGCCGTGGTGGTCCGCGCAGGCGTGTCCGTGGAGAAGGAATCCTGGCCGCATCACGTCAGGCTGACGAGGCGTGACCCACACCGTCAAGGGAGAACGGGCCTCTGGGAGATCAATCACGGACGGCCTCCCCGAGGGCCGCGATCACATCGGCCTTACGGGGCTGACCCGAGGCACGGCGCATGATCCGGCCGGCCGCGTCGAGGACGAGCACCGTGGGGGTCCGCAGGATGTTGAGCTCCCGCACGAGCCCGAGGTGGGCCTCCGCGTCGACCTCGACATGAGCCACCCCCTCGACCATGCCGGCGACCTCGGCCAGCGTGCGGCGGGTGGCCCGGCAGGGCTGGCAGAAGGCGCTGGAGAACTGCAGGAGAGTGGCCCGCTCCCCCAGCTCCGCGCCGATCTCGGCCGCGCCCAGCCGCCGCACCTCGTCCCGATTATCCCGCTTCCGCACCGTAAGCCTTCCATTGCGGCGTTGGTGCCACACGCCGAAGGCACCCGCCACCACGAGCACTGCGATGCACACCAAGAGTCCAGTCATCTCCGGGTCCAGCGTTCACCGGTCCGGAAAGATTCCCCGCTCACGCTACCGAACGGATTTCCGATTCATCCTCCGCGGGAGTGCCCGCTCCCGCAGACGGCCCGGCCTGCGGGATGGTGAGGACATGACTGACGACAGGACTGTGGTGGACGTACGCGGCCCGAGGTTCGGGGCGGCACTGACGACCGTCGTACTGGCAGCCGTGCTCATCAGCGGGAGCGGGCCGCTGCTGGCCGTCCAGGCGGTGATCTTCGCCGTGGGCGTGGTGGCGGGTGTCCAGCGCTCGCCCTACGCCTGGCTCTTCAGGGTGGCGGTGCGCCCGCGGCTGTCCGCGCCGACCGCATTCGAGGACCCCGCGCCGCCGCGGTTCGCCCAGGGCGTCGGGCTCGTCTTCGCGGCGGCGGGCCTGGTCGGGTACGCCGCCGGGCCCCTGTGGCTGGGGCTCGCGGCGACCGCCTGCGCGTTCGCCGCGGCCTTCCTCAACGCCGCCTTCGGGTACTGCCTGGGGTGCGAGATGTACCTTCTGCTGCGCAGGGCGGCCGGCTGAACCGGTCCCGGCGTGACGAGAATCTCCCGCCCCCGGCACCCCCGGCGCTGGCCGCCGGGCCCTCGATAAGGGACGATCTCCCCAAAGCCGCAGTGACGACGGCGTAGGTTTCCGCCGGGAGAACCCTCCCCAGGCATGGAAAAAGGGGTCCCCCGGACAATGGCAGAGCTCGTCTACCCGCCCGTGATCGGCGCCGCGCGTACGGCCTTCAAGGCGCTCGACCTGAAATTCGACATCGCCGGGACGGACCACATCCCGCGCCGTGGCGGGGCGGTCCTGGTGAGCAATCACATCGGCTACCTGGACTTCATCTTCGCCGGTCTGGCGGCGCGGCCCGCCAAGCGGCTGGTGCGCTTCATGGCGAAGGAGTCGGTGTTCCGGCACAAGGTGTCGGGGCCGCTGATGCGGGCCATGAAGCACATCCCGGTGGACCGTACGCAGGGGACGCACGCCTACAAGCACGCGCTGTCCGCGCTGCGTTCGGGCGAGATCATCGGCGTCTTCCCGGAGGCGACGATCTCCGAGTCGTTCACCCTCAAGCACTTCAAGTCGGGCGCGGCGCGACTGGCGCAGGAGGCGGGAGTACCGCTGCTGCCGATGGCGCTGTGGGGCACCCAGCGGCTGTGGACCAAGGGCCACAAGCGCAATCTGGGCCGCAACCACTTCCCCATCACCATCCGGATCGGCGCGCCGGTCGAGGCCGACCCGGCGGACCAGGCCGAGAAGATCACCGACCGCCTGCGGACCCGCGTCCAGGACCTGCTGGAGGCGGCCCAGCGCGCCTACCCGGTACGGCCCAAGGGCCCGGATGACACGTGGTGGATTCCGGCGCACCTGGGGGGCACCGCCCCTGGCGCATAGCGCTCCTTCCCACGTTGTCGTCTGCGGCGCCGTACCTCCGTTTCGCCGTTGCG
>NZ_BBUY01000004.1:401297-411486 GCF_001590865.1 Streptomyces sp. NBRC 110611 | reverse complement strand
CCGACAACGTGGGACCGCCGGAGGGCTACCGGCGCAGCTCCTCCCGTAGTGCCGCGATGAATCCGTCGACGTCCTCCTCGGCCGTGTCGAAGGAGCACATCCAGCGGACGTCGCCGGCCTGCTCGTCCCAGAAGTAGAAGCGGTAGCGTTTCTGCAGCCGTTCGCTGACGTCGTGCGGCAGCCGCGCGAAGACGGCGTTCGACTGCACGGGGTAGAGGATCTCCACCCCGCCGATCTCCCGTACGCCGGCCGCCAGACGCTGCGCCATCGTGTTGGCGTGGCGGGCGTTGCGCAGCCAGAGGTCCTTGGCGAGCAGCGCCTCCAGCTGGACGGAGACGAAGCGCATCTTCGAGGCCAGTTGCATGGACAGCTTGCGCAGGTGCTTCATCGCCCGTACCCGGTCGGGGTTGAGCACCACCACGGCCTCGCCGAAGAGCGCGCCGTTCTTCGTGCCGCCGTAGGAGAGGATGTCGACTCCCACCGCGTTGGTGAAGGCCCGCATCGGGACGTCGAGCGACGCCGCGGCGTTGGCGATCCGCGAGCCGTCCAGATGCACGACCATGCCGCGCTCGTGGGCGTGGTCGCAGATGGCCCGGACCTCGTCGGGGGTGTAGACCGTGCCCAGCTCCGTGCTCTGGGTGATCGAGACGACCTGCGGCATGGCGCGGTGTTCGTCGTCCCAGCCCCAGGCCTCCCGGTCGATCAACTCGGGGGTGAGCTTGCCGTCCTCGGTCGGTACGGTCAGCAGCTTCAGCCCGCCGACCCGCTCGGGCGCACCGCACTCGTCGACGTTGATGTGCGCGGTGCCGGCGGCGATCACCGCGCCCCAGCGGTCGGTCACGGCCTGGAGGGCGACGACGTTGGCGCCGGTGCCGTTGAACACCGGGAACGCCTGGGCACGCTGCCCGAAGTGGCTGCGGAAGACCCGTTGGAGGTGTTCGGTGTAGTCGTCCTCGCCGTAGGCGATCTGGTGCCCTCCGTTGGCGAGGGCGATCGCGGCGAGTACCTCCGGGTGGGCGCCCGCGTAGTTGTCGCTCGCGAAGCCGCGTATCTCGGGGTCGTGATGCCGCCGGGCGTCGGTCCTCGCTCCGGTCACGGCTTGGGGGTCAGCCACAGACGCTGTCCATTCACTTCCTGCGCGGGCCGGCTCCAGACCCCGGCGATGGCCTCGGCCAGCTCCGTGACGTCCGTGAAGCCCGCGAACTTTGCGTTCGGTCGCTCGGCGCGCATCTGGTCGTTGACGAGCGCCTTGACGATCAGGATGGCAGCCGCGGCGCGCGGTCCCTGCTCACCCCCCGACTTGCGGAAGCCGTCCGCCAGGGCGAGCGTCCAAGCCTCGGCGGCGGCCTTGGAGGCCGCGTAGGCGGCGTTGCCGCCGGTGGGCTTGGACGCGCCCGCCGCGCTGATGAGCACGAAGCGGCCGTTCCCGCTGCGCTCCAGGGGGTCCTGGAACGCGAGGGAGGTGTGCTGGACGGTACGGATCAGCAGCTTGTGCAGGGTGTCCCAGTCCGCCAGGTCGGTCTCCGCGAAGGTCGGCGAGCCGCGCCAGCCGCCGACCAGGTGCACCAGGCCGTCGATCCGGCCGAATTCCTTCTCCGTACGGGCCGCCCACTCGCGGGTCTGGTCCAGGTCGAGAAGGTCGACGGTCTCTCCTATCACCGTGGCACCGCCGTGCGCGTAACGCGCCGCGTCCACGGCCTCCGCGAGCCGCTCGGGGTTGGAGTCCGAGCCGACGACCACCGCGCCGGCTTCGGCCAGCCGCAGCAGGGCGGCCCGGCCCGCCGGCCCGGCCGCGCCAGCCACCGCGATGACCGCGCCCTCCAGCGGCCCCTGGCCGCCCGTCGAAGTAACCATCTCCGTCGCCTCCTCGTCCTGCTCCTGGACGGCCTGCGGCCGGTTGTCGTTCCGGTCGGTCCTCATGCCGCCGCCAGTGCGTCGCTGTGGGCCGTGATGCCCTTGGTCGATGCGATCACAGCACGCAGCTTCTTGGCGAGTGCCTCGTAGAACATGCTCAGCGGGAATTCGTCGGGCAGCACGTCGTCCACGAGTTTGCGCGGCGGCTGGTCCAGGTCGAGGGCGTCGGGGCCCTTGGCCCAGACCGAACCCGGGTGCGGGGCGAGGTAGGCCGAGACCAGGTCGTAGGCGGCGAACCAGTGGACCAGCTTGGGCCGGTCGATACCGTCGCGGTAGAGCTTCTCGATCTCGCCGCACAGCTCGTTGGTGACCTTGGGCGCCCGCTCCCAGTCGATGTGGAGTGTGTTGTCCGTCCAGCGTACGACGTCGTGCTTGTGCAGGTACGCGAAGAGCAGCTGGCCGCCCAGGCCGTCGTAGTTGCGGACCCGGTCACCGGTGACGGGGAAGCGGAACAGCCGGTCGAAGATCACCGCGAACTGCACATCGCGCGCCTGGGACACGCCCTCGGCCTCCAGCTTCACGGCCTCCTTGAAGGCGGTGAGGTCGCAGCGCAGCTCCTCCAGGCCGTACATCCAGAACGGCTGGCGCTGCTTGATCATGAACGGGTCGAAGGGCAGGTCACCGTGGCTGTGGGTGCGGTCGTGCACCATGTCCCACAGGACGAACGCCTCCTCGCAGCGCTTCTGGTCGTCGAGCATCTCGCGGATATCGTCCGGCACTTCCAGGCCCAGTGTGCCGACGGCGGCCTTGCTGACCCGGCGGAACCGGGCGGCCTCGCGGTCGCAGAAGATGCCGCCCCAGCTGAACCGCTCGGGGGCCTTGCGCACCGCGATGGTCTCCGGGAAGAGCACCGCGGAGTTGGTGTCGTAGCCGGCCGTGAAGTCCTCGAAGGTGATGCCGCAGAAGAGGGGGTTGTCGTAGCGGGTGCGCTCCAGCTCGGCGAGCCAGTCCGGCCAGACCATCCGCAGGACGACGGCTTCGAAGTTGCGGTCCGGGTTGCCGTTCTGGGTGTACATGGGGAACAGCACGAGGTGCTGGAGGCCGTCGGCGCGCCGCTGGGCGGGCTGGAAGGCGAGCAGCGAGTCCAGGAAATCCGGCACGCCGAAGCCGTCGTCGGCCCATCGGCGCAGGTCGGCGACGAGTGCCTGGTGGTAGGCGGCGTTGTGCGGGAGCAGCGGGGCGAGCTCCTCGACGGCGCGGGCCATCCGCTCGACCTGGGCCCGGACCGCCTCGGCGGCCGGTGCGCCGTCCGCTTCGAGGTCGATCGAACCGTCCTTGGACTGCCAGGGGCGGAGGGTCTCGACCGCGTCCTTGAGGGCCGGCCACGCCGGGTGGCCGACCACACGCTCTGCGGTCGAAGTGCCCCTCTGGACACCCACGGGCGAAAGAATTTCCGTCATGACTGCCCTCCGGCGGTAGATCGTGTGGTGGGCACACGGTAACCAGCTCAAGAGCGCCCACTCAAGTGGGCCAGACGAAAAATATTTCTTCTCAACCTCACCTTCACGCCTATTTTTCCTGCGAATGGCGCGATCCGCCACACTTCCTGCCCGCCAGGGCAGGGGAATCCGCCCTTCCTCCTGCCCGCCCAGCGACGGCATATGCCATGTGGACGACGACAGGTCCGGTCCCCGCCGCATACAGCAGATGACGCGATACGGAACGGATCTGGCGGGTACCCGTACTGGACACACCGCGACGCCCTCGGGAAACCGGCTCACCGCCCCCGGGGCCGGTTAGGCTGAGCGCCATTTCGTACCGCCTTCGTACCACCGTCACCGACGGTCCACGGACAGGCACCGTCGTGGAGCCGACAGCAGCGGAGCCGACAGTTCTCTGGCCGACGGACGACGCAGAGCTGACAGACGCAGAGCCGACAGCACGTACCGAGCCGACAGAAGCGAGGCAGCCTTGCCCTTTCTCACCATCGGACACCGCGGGATCATGGGCGTCGAGCCGGAGAACACCCTGCGTTCCTTCGTACGCGCCGAGCGCGAAGGCCTCGACGTCATCGAGCTGGACCTGCATCTGAGCAAGGACGGCACGCTGGTGGTGATGCACGACGCGGAGGTGGACCGGACCACCGACGGCACCGGCCCGGTCGCCGAGCGCACCCTCGCCGAGCTGCGCGAGCTCGATGCCGGGCAGGGCGAACGGATCCCGGTCTTCGAGGAGGTCCTGACGGCGGTACGGGCGCCGCTGCAGGCGGAGATCAAGGACGTGGCGGCCGCACGGACCCTGGCCGAGGTGCTGCGGGATCGCGATCTGGCCGACCGGGTCGAGGTGATCTCCTTCCACGACGAGGCGCTGGCCACGGTCCGCACCCTGCTGCCCGGCGTGCGCACCGCGCTGGTCGGCGAGTGGTACGGCGCCGATGTCGTCGACCGCGCCCAGGCCGTCGGCGCCACGACGCTGTCGCTGGAAATCCGCAGGCTCACCCTGGAACTGGTCGAGCAGGCCCATGCCGCACAGCTGAAGGTGCTGGGCTGGACGGTCAACACCCACGATCAGCTCCGGCTGGCGCGCGGGCTGGGGCTCGACGGTGTCGTGACCGACCGGCCCGAGATCCGGCGCGCGGTGCGTTTCACCGCGTAGGACTGGGAGGACTAGGGGGGGCCGCGTCGGGCTCAGCCCGGGTACGGCCGCGTCAGAGTCAGCCCAGCGGCTTGACCAGGAGTTCGAACTCCAGGTCGTCGCGCCGCGGCACACCGAACCGCTCGTCGCCGTACGGGAACGGGCTGAGCCGGCCGGTGCGCCGGTAGCCGCGGCGCTCGTACCAGGCGATCAGCTCCTCGCGCTGCTTGATGACGGTCATCCGCATCTCGCGGGCGCCCCAGGCCTCCCGGACGGTGCGTTCGGCCTCGGCGATGATGAGCTTGCCGAGGCCGCCGCCCTGGAGCGCCGGGCGCACCGCGAACATCCCGAAGTACGCGTGGTCCCCCCGGTGTTCGAGCTGACAGCAGGCGATCAGCTCGCCGTCCCGCTCGACGACCAGCAGCCGGCCGGCCTCGTTGCCCACCACGGCGGCGACGCCCTCGGGGTCGGTGCGCTGCCCCTCCAACAGGTCCGCCTCGGTCGTCCAGCCGGCCCGGCTCGCGTCGCCGCGGTAGGCCGACTCGATCAGCTCGACGAGCCCGGGTATGTCGGCGTCGAGGGCGGTGCGGAAGGTCAGCTCACTGGTCGGCATGGTGCCTGAAGTCCTCTCGGGCCGGATGGGCGGGGTAGCTGGGACGGGCGGGATGGGTGGGACGGCTGTATCGAGGCTAACAAGTGGCACGCCCCATTCATCCGGCCCTTCCTTCGGCGGGCCGCGCGGGGCGGCGGCGTAGGGTCCTGGCATGGTGCATGTACTGAGCAGCCGGATGCTGTTGCGGCCGTCCGACCCCGAGCGGTCCCGGGCGTTCTACGGCGAGGCGCTGGGGCTGGAGATCTACCGGGAGTTCGGTACCGGGTCCCAGCGCGGCACGGTGTACTTCCTCGGCGGCGGCTTTCTGGAGGTCTCCGGCCGTGCGGCGGAGCCGCCCGCGGACACCCTGCGGCTGTGGCTCCAGGTGGCGGACGTGGCAGCCGCGCACGAGGAGCTGCAGGCGCGCGGGGTGGAGGTGCTGCGACCGCCCGTACAGGAGCCCTGGGGCCTCATCGAGATGTGGATCGCCGACCCGGACGGTCACAAAATCGTCATCGTGGAAGTCCCGGCGGACCATCCACTCCGATACCGGCCCTGACGACACGCCGCGGCAGGCGCGGTCCCTCGTCAGGCCAATACCCCCCGAAGCCAGGACCTTTCCGCACGGCTGGTGGCGCGGGCGATGGTGAGCATGCCGCGCCGGTAGGGGTCGTCGGTGTCCTCGGCGCCCAGTGGACGGTCGCCGTCATGGAAGAAGCTCGCGGGCTGTTCCAGGAATTCCAGCCGGCGGCGCAGTACCGCGTGCTGGTCAGCGGTGTCGGGCAGGTGCGAGAGGAAAGCCAGGACCGTGAAGTACCGGGTGCTGTCGCTGATGTCCAGGCCGTCGGCGTCCCGCAGTCGGCGCAGCAGCTCACCGTGGCCGGCGTCGGTGAGGCTCAGGGTGTGCCGCTGAGCGGCCGAGGCACCCGGTTCGGTCCGCCGGTCGAGCAGCCCGGCGTTGACCAGCCGGTTGATCGCCGGGTAGAGGCTGCCGTCGCTGACCGGCCGGGCGTGGCCGGACAAGTGCGCTATCCGGTGGCGCAGTTGATAGCCGTGCAGCGGCCCCTCGGCCAGGAATCCCAGGATCGCGAGTTCGAGCATGCCGCTACTCTCGCACATCGAAACGAGGTACCTCGAACCGACATAGGGGGCGGGAGTGACGTACACCGAGGAATGGGTGACCACGCGAGCGCGCAACGCCTATGAGCACGGCCGGGCGTCGTTCGGCATACGGCCCGAACGGACAGCACTGCTGGTCATCGACATGCAGGACGAGTTCGTCCGGCCCGGCTGGAGCCCCTACTGGGTGCCCGCGGCCAGCCGGATGGCGCCCCGGCTGCGGCAACTGGTCGAAGACTGCCGCGGCGCCTCGGTCCCGGTGATCTGGACCATCTTCGACGACACCCATCTGGGTCTGGACCGGCCGCACGCCCTGCGCTGCCTCCCGCACGCCGACAGCGACTGGCGCCGACCGGGCCCTGCCGAGGTATGGGGCGAGATGGGCCACCGCCCCGATGAAATCCTGATCCGCAAGCCTTCCTACGGGGCGTTCTACGACACCCCGCTCGACACCATGCTGCGCAACCTCGACCGCGACACGGTCATCGTCACCGGAACGCTCACCAACTACTGCTGTGGCACCACGGCCCGGCAGGCATACGAACGCGGCTACAAGGTCGTCTTCGGATCCGATGTCACGGCCACCGACGACGAGTCCCGGCAGGAACCCGAACTCGCCGTCCTGCGCAAGGGGTTCGCACTCGTTCTGACCGCCGAAGAGATCACCGATCGACTGGCCGTACACCGCGGCCGCGCGCGCACGGGGCGGTGGCCGGGATGCTCACCCGTGTGAGGTCTCGGCCACGTCGAGCGCTTCGGGTCCTTCGCGGCGCATCCGCTCGACGCCCCAGGCGCCGAGCGGCCCGAGCGCTTGATTGAGCGTGCGCCCGTGCTCGGTCAGGGAGTACTCCACCCGCGGCGGCACCTCGGCATGGACCTCCCGGTGCACGAGACCGTCCTCCTCCATCTCACGCAGGTGCTGCGTGAGCATCTTCTCGCTCACTCCCGGCAGACCGCGACGGAGCTCAGCGAAGCGGCGTACGCGATGGGCATCGAGTTCCCAGAGGATCAACCCCTTCCACTTGCCGCTCACCACGTCGAGCGCGGCATCGATGCCGCAGATGTAAGGCCCGCGTCTCGGTGCCTTGGCCATCGCTGATCCCCCTTACGAAAAGGTAAGTACCGCAGAAAATAGTAGGTACTTCCACGAGTGGTGACGCTCTCCGAGCATGGAGGGGTGAACGAACGACAGAACCACACCACCGGGCAGGACATGAGTGTCACCGTGATCGGGCTCGGCCCCATGGGCCAGGCAATGGCCCGTACCCTCCTCACCGCCGGCCACCCGGTCACCGTCTGGAACCGCACCGCCGCCCGGGCCGACGGCGTCGTCGCCGACGGAGCAACGCTCGCCGCGACACCCGGCGAAGCGGTCGAAGCGAGTGACCTCGTGATCCTCAACCTCACCGACTACCAGGCGATGTACGACATCCTCGGCAGCGCCGCCGCATCGCTCGCCGGCCGGACACTGGTCAACCTGAGCTCCGATACCCCCGACCGCTCACGCGAGGCAGCCACCTGGGCAGCGGGCCACGACGCCACCTTCCTCACGGGAGGTGTCATGGTCCCCGCGCCGATGGTCGGCACCGAGGCGGCCTATGTCTACTACAGCGGCCGCGGCCACGTGCCGGAGAGCCACCTGGCGGCGTTGGCACTGCTGGGAACACCGAAGCATCTGGGCGAGGATCCGGGCCTCGCCCAGATGATGTACCAGGCCCAACTCGCGGTGTTCCTCACCACCTTGTCCGGACTGATGCACGCCACCGCGATGCTGGGTACCGCGGGAATGAAGGCCGAGGAAGCGCTGCCGGAACTGCTCTCCTTCACCGACTCGATCGGCGACATCCTGAGGGCCGGTGAAGAGAACCCCGGCACCGCGCTCGATGCCGGAGACCATCCCGGCGACCTCAGTACCGTCACCATGATGGGTGCGACGTCCGACCACATCGTCGAGACCAGCACGTCACTCGGCCTCGACCTCGCGCTCCCGCTGGCCGTACAGGCCCACTACCGGCACGCGATCGAGAACGGACACGGCAGCGACAACTGGACCCGCATCATCGACACCATCCGAGGGCCGCGCTGACCACATGCGCCGCGCCCCCTGTGCGCCTGTGCGCTGCCGTGGGATCCACGACGCGCCCCCAGGCGCCCCGGTGCGCTGCCGTGTACGGCGCGCCGGCCGGGCATCCAGCAGCCGATGCGTACGGGCAGCGGGGACCCCTGGGGAGGCGCTTCGTGCACGGACCGCCGTTGGTCGGCTGGCTGCTGGTGCTGGTGTGCGCCGGCCCCGCCGCGTACTTCCTCTCCCGGCCCCGCGCCGGTGCCGCCGCGCGGCGGGCGGAAGCGCGCCTGGAAGGACTGATCGCGCTGGGGATGGCGGCGATGGCGCTGCCGGTGTCCGTGGTGGCGCAGTCGGCGTGGTCGCCGTGGCTGTTCGCCGTGGCCTTCGGCGCGGCGGGGGTGTGGGCGCTGGCGCGGCGCCATCCGCATCACACGGTCGAGGCGTGCGCGATGGTGTACATGGCGCTGGCGATGACGGGGCACGGGCACGGCGGTGGGGTGGACCACGCCGGGGCGTTGGGCGGCGCGGGACAGACCGCGTCCTATGCGGTGCCGATGCCGTTGCTGACCGGTGTATCGCTCGCCTACTTCACCGTGTACGTGCTCTCCGCGGGGATCCGGCTGGTACCGGCGACCACGGGGACGACGGACGCGGGGTCGCCGGACGCGGCGTCGGCCGGGGTGGTGCGGGCCTGCCGGATAGCGATGGGCATCGCTATGCTCGCGATGCTGCTGGCCATGTGACCGCCCCGGCGCCGCGCCCTCCCCGCGGGCGTGGCATGCGTCACTTCCGTTGCCCGGCCGTACCGATGGGCACCGGAGCGCTCATAGGGTGACGTCATGATGGTCCCGATCGCGCTGATGGTTCTCGGCGTGCTGGCCGCGACGACGGCGCCGCGGCTGATGGCCCGTTCCGACTGGCCCGACCGCGAACCGGTGCTCGCCCTGTGGGTGTGGCAGTGCGTGGTCGCCGGTGTCCTGCTGTGCTGCGTGCTCGCGATGTCGCTGAGCGCGGCCGCCGCCTGGGAGTCCGTCCGCAGCCCGGTGTTCGGGTTCGCGCCCCGGGTCGTCGTCGAGGCGTACGCCCTCCAGGGGTACGGACCGTGGGCCGGGGTGCTGGCCCTCCTCCTCGCGGGCGGCGGGGCGTGGACGGCGGTGGCGCTCACCCGCGAGGTGCGGGCGGCGCGGCTCCGCCGACGGCAGCGCCGGGCCGATCTCCTGCGGCGCGCGCCCTTGTTGCCGGGCGAGAAGCCCTCCGGGGAGCGGCTGGTGGTGCTGGAGGGCGACCGCCCGGAGGCCTGGTGGCTGCAGCAATCCTCGCCCCAACTGGTCATCACCACCTCGGCGTTGCGGCGCCTGAAGGGGCGTCAGCTGGACGCGCTGATCGCCCATGAGCAGGGCCATGCCCGGGCCCGGCACGACGTCCTGCTGTACTGCGCCTCGGCGCTCGCCGCCGGCCACCCGCAGATCCCGGTCTTCGCGGCGTTCCGCGACCAGGTACACCGGCTGGTCGAACTGGCCGCGGACGATGTGGCCTCGCGCCGCTTCGGCCGGCTGACCATCGCCCTGGCACTGGTCGAACTCAACGAGGACCGCGGGGTGTTCGGCCCCTGCCCGGCGCCGCACGCTCAGGTCCCCGCGCGGGTGAACCGGCTGCTGGCCCCCGCCCCCCGCTTCACCCTCGGCCGACGGCTGCGGATGACGGCGGTCGCGGCGCTGGTACCGGTGGTGCCGCTGCTGGTGACGTTTGTGCCCGGGTTGTCCGCCCTTTCGGCTGCGCTTGGCTAATCGCTGCGCTTGGCTGACTTCCCACGTTTTCAGCTGCGGCGTCGTACCTTCCGTTTCGCCGTTACGCGCCCGTCGCGGCGCCCCGTATGTTGTCGGCGTTTCTCACCGTCTCGCCTGCGGCGGGCGTTACTGCTGCGC
>NZ_BBUY01000004.1:364058-400740 GCF_001590865.1 Streptomyces sp. NBRC 110611 | reverse complement strand
CACGGCGAAACGGAAGGTACGGCGGGAAAGACAAAGACGTGGGAGGTCAGCCAAGCGCAGCGATGGCCTGGTTGAAGGTCTTCGACGGGCGCATGACCGCCGTGGCCTTCGCCGGGTCGGGCTGGTAGTAGCCGCCGAGGTCGACCGGCGAACCCTGCACCGCGATCAGCTCGTCGACGATGGTCTGCTCCTGCTCGGCGAGCGTCTTGGCCAGGCCCGCGAAGGCCTGCGCGAGCTTGGCGTCCTCGGTCTGCTTCGCCAGTTCCTGGGCCCAGTACAGGGCCAGGTAGAAGTGGCTGCCGCGGTTGTCGATACCGCCGAGCCGGCGGCTGGGCGACTTGTTCTCGTTGAGGAAGGTGCCGGTCGCGCGGTCGAGGGTGTCCGCGAGCACCTGGGCGCCGGCGTTGCCGGTCTTCTGTGCGAGGTGCTCGAAGCTGGCCGCCAGCGCGAAGAACTCGCCGAGGCTGTCCCAGCGCAGGTAGTCCTCCTTGACCAGCTGCTGGACGTGCTTGGGCGCGGAGCCGCCCGCGCCGGTCTCGAAGAGACCGCCGCCCGCCATCAGCGGGACGACCGAGAGCATCTTGGCGCTGGTGCCGAGCTCCAGGATCGGGAAGAGGTCGGTCAGGTAGTCGCGCAGGACGTTGCCGGTGACCGAGATCGTGTCCTCGCCGCGGCGGATGCGGTCGAGGGAGAACTTGGTCGCGTGGACCGGGGCCATGATCTCGATCTGCAGGCCCTCGGTGTCGTGCTCGGCGAGGTAGCCCCTGACCTTCTTGATCAGCTGGGCGTCGTGCGCGCGGTCCTCGTCCAGCCAGAACACCGCGGGGGCGCCGGTGGCGCGGGCGCGGGTGACGGCGAGCTTGACCCAGTCGCGGATCGGCGCGTCCTTGGCCTGGCACATCCGGAAGATGTCGCCGGCGCTGACGACCTGCTCCAGGACGACGTCGCCGGCCTCGTTCAGGACCCGCACGGTGCCCGTGGTGGGGATCTCGAAGGTCTTGTCGTGGCTGCCGTACTCCTCGGCCTTCTGCGCCATCAGGCCGACGTTGGACACCGAGCCCATGGTCGACGGGTCGAAGGCGCCGTGCGCGCGGCAGTCGTCGAGGACGACCTGGTAGACACCGGCGTAGCTGCTGTCCGGGAGGACCGCGAGGGTGTCGTGCTCCTGGCCGTCCGGGCCCCACATGTGGCCGGAGGTGCGGATCATGGCCGGCATGGAGGCGTCGACGATGACGTCGCTGGGCACGTGCAGGTTGGTGATGCCGCGGTCGGAGTCGACCATGGCCAGCTCGGGGCCCTCGGCCAGCTCGGCGTCGAAGGAGGCCTTGATCTCGGCGCCCTCGGGCAGCGACTCCAGGCCCTTGTAGATGCCGCCGAGACCGTCGTTCGGGGTCAGGCCGGCGGCGGCGAGCACCTCGCCGTACTTGGCGAAGGTCTTGGGGAAGAACGCCCGGACCACGTGGCCGAAGATGATCGGGTCGGAGACCTTCATCATCGTGGCCTTGAGGTGGACGGAGAACAGCACGCCCTCGGCCTTGGCCCGGGCGACCTGTGCGGCGAGGAACTCGCGCAGCGCGGCGACGCGCATGACGGAGGCGTCGACGACCTCGTCCGCGAGGACCGGGACCGACTCGCGCAGGACGGTGGTGGAGCCGTCGTCACCGGAGAGCTCGATGCGCAGCGTGCCGTCGGCGGGAATGACCGCGGACTTCTCGGTGGTGCGGAAGTCGTCGTTGCCCATGGTGGCGACGTTGGTCTTGGATCCGGCGGTCCACTCGCCCATGCGGTGCGGGTGGTTCTTGGCGTAGTTCTTGACCGACGCGGGGGCGCGGCGGTCGGAGTTGCCCTCGCGCAGGACCGGGTTGACGGCGCTGCCCTTGACCTTGTCGTAGCGGGCGCGGATGTCGCGCTCCTCGTCGGTCTTCGGGTCGTCCGGGTAGTCGGGCAGCGCGTAGCCCTGCTCCTGCAGCTCGGCGATCGCGGCCTTCAGCTGCGGGATCGAGGCCGAGATGTTCGGCAGCTTGATGATGTTGGCCTCGGGGGTCTTGGCGAGCCGGCCGAGCTCGGCGAGCGCGTCGTCGATCCGCTGCTCCGCCGACAGACGCTCGGGGAAGCCGGCGATGATGCGCCCGGCCAGGGAGATGTCGCGGGTCTCGACGCCGACGCCGGCCTGCGACGCGTATGCCTGGATCACCGGCAGGAAGGAATACGTCGCGAGGGCGGGTGCCTCGTCAGTGTGCGTGTAGATGATGGTCGAGTCAGTCACCGGGTGCTCCGCTCCACGTCTGCAACATTGCTCGACATCAAGATATCTCGTGGACGCCCCCCTCTCGACAGGACCCCGCCCCGGATCCCCGGGACACGGGCCACGGATCCCCGGGGCGGCGGGCGGGCCGGTCAGCCGGTGAGCCGGAAGCCGGTGATCAGGCCGGGGCGGATGCGCACCGCGCGGTCCATGGCGTGGTCCGCCCACGGCCGGAGCAGCCGCTCGTAACGGGCCAGCTCACGGGGCTCGGTGATCAGGGACGCGTAGCCGGTGACGACCACGCTCCAGCCGAGGTGGGCGACCGGGTCGATGGCGTCGGCCTCGTAGGCGACGACGGCGCCCGGATCGGCCTGCCGGGTGTGCGCGGCCAGCGCCGCGTCGGCATGGGTGCGGATGACGATGTCGCCCTCGTCCACGATGTGGTTCACCGGACGGATCGCGGGCAGCGCCTGCCGGGTGAAGACGACCCGGCCGAGCGGGACGCCGGCCAGCAGCCGCAGTGCCTCGGTGCCGTCCAGCGGGAGGGGCATCGGCATGGTTCGTATCCCTTCGGACGGCGCTGCCGCTCCGCGTCGGGCGGGAAGCCGGTCCGCGTCGGGCGGGCGCGCGGGGGCCGGCGGCAGGTTCTGGCCGCCTCAGTAGAGGACACCCGGTGGCGTGTCGCCAGGGGCCGTTCGGCCCCTGTTGCCGGACCGCGGAACTGTGTTCACTGATCCTTCGGGTCCGGCGCCTGCCATACCGCGGCGGGCCGTTCATGACGGACGTGGGCGAGGACGAGCGGGAGGTGGCGGATGCCGCGGAAACGGGCGGAACGGTGATCGCGCCGGTGGGGGCGGTGGGTCACAGGGACCTCACGCCCGACGCGTGGAAGCTGGTGCAGGCCGAACTGCCGGCCCGGCTGGAGCGGCTGGCCGACGGCGCGTACGGACTGGTACGGGCCGGCGCCGGGCTGCCGGTGGTGTTCGGGCGCGCGCTGCGCGCGGCGGGCCGCGGACTGGTCGTGCTGCTCCCCACCCAGGGGGCGGTGCCCGCGGTGCTGCCGCACCGGGACCGCCCGGCGGCCGGGGAGTTGCTGACGCTGGCCGAGCATATGCGCCTGCTGGCGTACGATCCGGCCGACCGTGACGCCTGTGTCAGGGCCGACGAGCGGATGATCACCACCTGCGGCCGGCTGCTGGCCGTCTGGGACGGTTCTCCCTCCAACGGCCTCGACGCCACCGCGCACTTGGTGGCCTTCGCCCGTGGCCGCGGCATCCCGGTGGACGTGGTGTGGCCGGCCGGGGCCGCCCGCGCAGCCGTACCGGCCTGCCGTCCGGGTCGACCCGGCTCGTAGGCTTTTCTCCCGTGGGAAGCGACACATCTATGCAGCACACACTGGCCGCTACACAGCACACACTGGCCGCCCCCGCCGCCCCCGTGCGGGTCTTCATCCTCGACGACCACGAGGTGGTGCGCCGGGGCGTACGCGATCTGCTGGAAGCCGAGCCGGACATCACCGTGACCGGCGAGGCGGCGACCGCGCGCGAGGCGCTGGCCCGGGTGCCCGCGGCGCGCCCGCAGGTGGCCGTGCTGGACGTACGGCTCGGCGAGGGCGCGAGCGACGGCAGCGATCACGGCGGGGTCGAGGTGTGCCGGGAGCTGCGCGCCCGGATGCCCGAACTGGCCTGCCTGATGCTCACGTCCTTCGACGACGACGAGGCGCTGTTCGACGCCATCATGGCGGGGGCCGCGGGCTATGTGCTCAAGCAGATCGGCGGCTCCGACCTGGTGGCCGCGGTGCGTACGGTGGCGACCGGCCGGTCCATGCTCGACCCTCGTACGGCGGCGCGGGTGATGGCGCGGCTGCGCGAGCCGCAGCCGGTGCCCGAGCCGTCCGGTGCGCCCGAACTGGAGCGGCTGTCCCCGCGTGAGCTGGAGATCCTGGACCTGATCGGGGAGGGGCTGACGAACCGGCAGATCGCCCAGCGGCTGTTCCTGGCGGAGAAGACGATCAAGAACCGGGTGTCGTCCATCCTGTCCAAGCTGGGCGTGGGGCGGCGCATCCAGGCGGCGATGCTCGCCGAGCGGCTGCGCTAGGGCCTGTCGTCAAACTCCCGTCGTCCGCCCGGCGAGGCAGGCGGGATTGACGACAGGGCCTTAGCCGCACGGCTCCCGGTAGGGCCGGGCCCTCAGTCGGCGGGGAGCGGTGCGCGCCACAGGATGCGGGTTCCGCCGCCTTCCGGGGCGGACTCGACGGTCAGTGTGCCGCCGTGCTGCTCGGCCCGGGACCGCATATTGGCCAGTCCCCCGGTGTGCTCGGCCGCGCCGATCCCCACCCCGTCGTCCGTCACGGTGAGGGCGAGGCCCTCGCCGGTGTCCGCGGCGACGAGGACGACGTCCGCCCGGCGGGCCGACGCGTGCCGGGCGGTATTGCTCAGGGCCTCGGCGGTCACGGCCAGGACATGTGCGGCCAGTTCGTCCGGGACGCTGGAGTCCACCGGCCCTTCGATGCGCAGCGACGGGGTGAAGCCGAGCGACTGGGCGGCCAGCCGGGCGGTCTCGGCCATCCGGCGGCGCAGGCCCGTGCCGCCGCGGTGGTCGCCGGCCGAGCGCAGCTCGAAGATGGTCGATCGGATGATCTTGATGGTGGAGTCCAGGTCGTCCACCGCGCGGGAGACCCGGTCGACGGCATCGGGCCGGTCGATCAGGCGGGTCGCGCTCTGCAGCGTCATGCCCGTGGCGAACAGCCGCTGGATCGCCAGATCGTGCAGATCGCGCGCGATGCGGTCGCGGTCGTGCAGGACGGCCAGCTCCTCCGACTCGGCGCGGCGGCGGCCGAGTTCGAGGGCGATCGCCGCCTGGTCGGCGAAGCCGGAGATCAGCGTCACCTCGGTGTCGTCGAAGGTCGGGCGGCCGGCCCGGCGGCTCAGCCGCAGCGCACCGCAGGCCACGGTGTCGAGGGGCAGCGGCACCGCCACCGTGGGCCCGTACACCTCCTCGCCGTCGAGGGGGTACGCCCGTGGCTCCTTGCCGATGTCCGCGGTGACCACGGGCTCCCGGGTACGGGCGGCCCGGCCGGCCAGCGACTCGTGCACGGGAGCGGACAGCCCCTGGAAGCGGGTGGCGTCACGGCCGTGCGCCACCTCCATGACGAGCCGGTCGCCCGCCCCCGCCGGCAGCAGCACGGCGGCCAGATCCGCGTCGGCGACCTCCATCGCCCGCCGGGCGATCAGCTGGAGCGCCCGGCCCACCTCGGTGCCGGCGAGCAGACTGCGGGTGATCTCGCCGAGCGCTTCGAGCCAGCGTTCCCGGCGGCGGCTCTCGTGGTACATACGGGCGTTGTCGATCGCGACACCGGCCGCGATGGACAGGGTGGTCAGTACCTTCTCGTCATCGGCGTCGAAGCCTCCGCCGCCGCGCTTCTCGGTGAGGTAGAGGTTGCCGAAGACCTCGTCGCGGACGCGCACGGGCACACCGAGGAAGGTGCGCATCGGGGGGTGGTGCTCGGGGAAGCCGTAACTGCTGGGATGCCGGGTGAGATCCGTCAGCCGCAGCGGCTCGGGGTTGCGGATGAGCTCCCCGAGAATGCCATGGCCGCAGGGCGACTGGCCGATCCGCGCGACCAGGTCGTCGGCCATGCCCACCGGCAGGAACTGGGACAGCCGCTGACCGTCGCCGACCACTCCCAGGGCCCCGTACTCGGCGTCGGTGAGGGTGACGGCGGCTTCCACGATGCCCTGCAGTACCTGGGGGAGTTCGAGGCCGCGCCCCAGGTTCATCACGGCGGTGAGCAGGCTGTGTATCCGGTCCGGTACGTCGAGCCGCGGCCACGGCGAGGCCGCGGCTGCGGGTGTGGCTGCGGGTGAAGATGAGGGTGATGCCGGAGGGGGTACTGCTTCGGTCATCGCTGCTGTCTGCTCCTGGACCGGTCCGTGGACAGCTCATCAGCGTACGGCACCTGCGGAAGGGGCCCGCCGGTGGCCCCGCCTTCCGGCCACTGCGCCGCGTCGTCACCTGCCGCCGGCAGCCGCCTCCCGCCGCGCGCAGGAGGGCCTTTCGGCCCCACCCGCGCCCCGCCGGGGTCCTGTTCGGCCCTATCCGCACCCGGTACCCCACCGCCGATCATGGGGCGGCGACCGGGAAGCTCCCGTGAGTCCCCCGTGCACATGGCGCTTCCCGGTCCGTCCTCGACAGCACAGACAGAGAGGTCGCCGTCCGGTGGGCGAGACAGGAATACAGCAGAGGGCGGCCGCGGCAGGCCACCCCGTGGGCCGTGCGGACTCCGGACGGGCCGGACGGTCGTCCTGGGTGCGGTGGCTGACCACCACGGATCACAAGCAGATCGGGACGATGTACCTGGTCTCCGCGTTCGTCTTCTTCGTCATCGGCGGTCTGATGGCGCTGCTGATGCGCGCCGAACTGGCCCGGCCCGGCACCCAGATCATGTCGAACGAGCAGTTCAACCAGGCGTTCACGATGCACGGCTCGGTGATGCTGCTGCTCTTCGCGATGCCGCTGTTCACCGGTTTCGCCAACTGGCTGATGCCGCTGCAGATCGGCGCGCCCGATGTGGCCTTCCCCCGTCTGAACATGCTGGCGTTCTGGCTGTTCCTCTTCGGATCGCTGATCGCCGCGGGCGGGTTTCTCACTCCGCAGGGCGCCGCCGACTTCGGCTGGTTCCTGTACGCGCCGCTGTCGGACGCGGTGCACTCACCGAGCGTCGGCGCCGACATGTGGATCATGGGCGTGGCGCTGTCCGGGTTCGGCAGCATCCTGGGCGCGGTCAACTTCATCACCACCATCATCTGCCTGCGCGCTCCGGGCATGACGATGTTCCGGATGCCGGTCTTCACCTGGAACGTGCTGCTGACCGGCGTCCTGATCCTGATGGTCTTCCCCGTCCTGGCCGCCGCGCTGTTCGCCCTGGAGATGGACCGGAAGTTCGGCTCGCACATCTTCGACGCGGCCAACGGCGGCGCACTGCTGTGGCAGCACCTCTTCTGGTTCTTCGGCCACCCCGAGGTCTACGTCCTCGCGCTGCCGTTCTTCGGGATCGTCTCCGAGGTCATACCGGTCTTCTCCCGGAAGCCGATGTTCGGCTACATGGGCCTGATCGCGGCGACGATCTCGATCGCGGGGCTGTCGGTGACGGTGTGGGCGCACCACATGTACGTCACGGGCGGGGTGCTGCTGCCGTTCTTCTCGTTCATGACGTTCCTGATCGCGGTGCCGACGGGCGTGAAGTTCTTCAACTGGATCGGCACCATGTGGCGGGGGTCGCTGAGCTTCGAGACGCCGATGCTGTGGGTGACCGGCTTCCTGACCACCTTCACCTTCGGCGGTCTCACCGGCGTCATCCTGGCCGCGCCCCCGCTGGACTTCCACGTCTCCGACTCGTACTTCGTCGTCGCGCACTTCCACTACACGCTGTTCGGCACCGTCGTGTACGCCATGTTCGCCGGATTCCACTTCTGGTGGCCGAAGTTCACCGGCAAGCTGCTCGACGAGCGCCTCGGCAAGATCACGTTCTGGACGCTCACCGCCGGATTCCACCTCACCTTCCTCGTGCAGCACTGGCTGGGCGCCGAGGGCATGCCCCGCCGGTACGCGGACTACCTCGCCGCCGACGGCTTCACCCTGCTCAACTCCCTCTCCACCATCGGGTCGTTCGTCCTGGGCCTGTCGTTCCTGCCGTTCTTCTACAACGTCTGGAAGACCGCCAAGTACGGCGAGCGGGTCGGTACCGACGATCCGTGGGGCTATGGCCGTTCGCTGGAGTGGGCCACCTCCTGCCCGCCTCCCCGGCACAACTTCACCGCTCTGCCGCGTATCCGCTCCGAGTCACCGGCCTTCGATCTGCACCACCCCGAGATCGCCGCCGAAGCGGCCCACCGCTGAGGCGCGGGAAGGAACCATGTCCCCTTACGTCCTTGCCCTGGGTGTCGCGGCGCTGACCGCGTCCGGCTGTGTCTGGTACCTGCCGGCACTCGCGGACCTGCGGGCGGGCGACGACCGCCCGGTCTCCCTCCGCACCGCCGCGGCGGGCTGCCTGACCGGCTGGGCGACGCTCGCGGCCCTCGCCCTGCCGCTCCTCGCGGACGCGGCGTGGTGGGTGCCGTGCGCCGTGGCCGCGGTGGGGGCGGTGGCCACGGCCACCCTCCGCGTACGGGCCCGTGTCCACCGCAAGCGGGAGGCGGCCGAACAGGAGGAACTCCGCCGCTGGGCGGCCGTGTGACGCGCATGGCACAGGGCCCCGGCCGCGGGCCGGTCCGTTGGATCACCGGTGCGGAACGACCACGAGGGGCCCGGGTGCCAGGTGGGAGAGGCCGCGGCTGGTCGAACCGAGCACCATGCCGCGGAATCCCCCCACCCCGCGCGACCCCACGACCAGGCAGCGCGCGCCCGCGGCCCGCTCGGCGAGCCGCACCGTCGGGTTGCCGACCGCCACCTCCTGCGCCACGGTGACCCGCGGGTACTTCTCCCGCAGGCCGGCGAGGGCCGCGGCGAGGTCGGTGCCGGGCTCCTGCGCCTGCGGACGTTCGGGCCAGTCGCCGTGGTGCGGACGCCGTACCTGCACCACCAGCAGGTCGGCGTCCCACGCGGCCGCCTCCGCGATGGCGAAGGCCAGCGCGGTGGCCGAGGCCGCGGAACCGTCCAGCCCCACCATGACCGGCCCGGACGGGTCGAACCCGGATGCCGGATGCAGCACGATCACGAGGGGGCAGGGAGGGTGTCCGACGAGCGCCGGCCCGGTCGTACCGAAGGTGAGGGCCTCGCCCGGCCCGGATGCCCGATGCCCCCCGACGACCAGCAGGGACGCCTCCTCGGCCACCTCCCGCAGCACGGCCGTCGGGCGGCCGTCGAGCAGGCGAGTGGTGATCGGCAGTCCGGGCAGCCGCTCCGCCGTCGCGTCCCGGAGGTCGTCGAGCACCGACTGCCCGGCGGCCCGGAAATGGGACGCCCATGCCTGGTCGGACGCGTCACGCCGGTCCTTCGGGGCCGCTCCGGCGGGCCACTCCTGGGCATGGACCAGGCAGAGCGGCCATCCGTGCCGGGCCGCGGCGTCGGCCGCCCAGTCCACCGCCGCGCGGGCCGTCGTCGAGCGGGCCACTCCCACGACCACCTGTCCGTTCACATCCTGGCTGTGCATGCTCCCTCTTGTCACGGGCCGCTCCTCACGGGAACAGATCCGGGGTACTCGGGGCCGGCCCGGCCGCCGGCCGCCCCGGCTGTGCGGCCGTGTCGTCCTCTTCGAACGTGAGCCGGTCGAGGACCTCCACCACGCCGTCCACGCTCTCGCACAGCCGCACGGCGACCGGGATGAGGCTTCGGCGCCGGATGGCGCCGCTCAGCGTCACCATGCCGTCGGTGACCTCGACGGTGACGGCGGACGGTGGCACACCCAGCGTGCGGGTCAGTACGTCTTCCAGAATCTCCTCCTGGATCGCCCGGTCGCGCCGCAGGAACAGCTGGATGAGGTCACTGCGGCTGATCACACCGATCAGCCGGCCGGCCCCGTCCACCACGGGCAGGCGCTTGACCTTCTTCTCGTCCATGGTCCGGGCCGCCCGCACCACGCTCCACTCGGGGTGCGCCACCACGGCCGGACTGGTCATGAGCGCTTCGGCGGTGGCCGGACCCATCTTCTCGATATGCCTGCGCAGCAGATCCGCTTCGGAGACGACTCCCACCGGCCGTTCGCCCTCGTCGATCACCGGGACGGCGGTGATGTCGTACTCCTCCAGCAGGCGCGCGATCTCCCGGAACGAGGTGCCCCGTTGGACGACGACGGCGTTGGGCGTCATCAGATCGGCGACGCTGCGGTGCCTCATCTGCCGTGCCTCATCATCTGCAGTGCCTCATCTCGGACCACTCAGTCGTGCGGGACCACGGCCACCGGGCAGGTCACATGGTGGATGGCGGCATGTGCGACCGGGCCGACGCGTGGTGCGAGCAGGGGCCGCTGCCGTCTGCGGCCGACCGCCACGAGTTCGGCTCCGGCGGCCGTCTGGATGATCGCCCGCGTCGGGCTCTCCGGCAGCACGGTCAGCTGCACCGGAACGTCCGGGAACCGCTCCTGCCACGGCTCGACGACGGCCCGCAGCTCGGCGTCCGCCGCCTGGACGATGTCCGCCGTGACATCGGGGTCGGGTCCCCACGGGGCGTAGGCGTACACCGGAAGCGCGCGGCCGTGCACGGCCCGCAGCGGACGGCCGCGGCTCCGCGCGGCGTCGAAGGCGAACGCCAGCAGGCGTTCACAGGGGCCGTTCAGGCTCACCCCGACGACGACCCCCGGCTCGGCGACGCCCGGCTCGGCGACCCCCGGCCCGGTGCCCGGCGGCGGGCCGCCCGCGGCCTCCTCGCCCGGTCGTGCACCCGCGGATTCCCGGCCCGGCCGTGGTGCTCCCGCGGCTTCGGCGCCTTCCCGGACGAGGACGACCGGCCCCTCGGCTCGGCCCACGACGTCCAGGCTGGTGTCGCCGAACGCGTAGCTCTGCAGCATCCCCAGCGCCCGTGAGCCGAGCACCAGCATCAGCGACTCGTCCGCCGCGCGCAGCAGTGCCGGCTCGGCCTCGTCGCCGACCAGGTCCTCGATGATCGTCAGATGCGGGTGGCGTTCCCGCACCGCTTCCCGCGCCTCGCGCACGATCCGCCGGGCACCGGCGTTCTGGTCCCGCTCGGGAGGTGTGTCGGGCGCCTCGGCGGCCAGCAGGATCCAGGCGTGCAGCAGGCGCAGCGTGGCATGCCGCCGGTCCGCCTCGTCTGCGGCCCACTGCGCGGCGGCCAGGCTCTCCGGCGCGCCGTCGAGCCCTACGGTGATGACTCCTGGCTCCATGGCTGGCTCCACGGCTGTCCTTCGGATCTCTCCATGGCCGTCCGGCGGTTCCGGGGGCGTCCGGCACCGCCACTTCACCCATCGTCACCCACATCGCAGGGCCGCGCCACGGCGGTCCGCCCCGCTGTGCGCGGACGGTCCGGCCCGCCACCGCACAGGGATCCTCCGCGCCTGTCCCCGCGTCCCTTCGCGAAGCGCTGCGGCCGGAGGGACCATGCGAGTAGGGGCCTCGCTCATGAGGTGCCCTGCGGGCGACAGGTCCGCGACGGAAGCCCTTGGGGGTGACACCCGATGATGTTCTGGGACGGCCGTTGGGACGGCTACGGCCACAGTGGGTGGGGCTGGTTCGCCATGTCGGTCAGCATGCTGCTGTTCCTGGCGCTGATCGTGCTGGTCGTGCTCCTGCTCGTGCGCGCGTTCAGCCGCGGCGGCTCGGCCGCCTTCTGGGAGCGTCCCGCCCCGCCCGGCGCGCCGGGCACGGTCCGGGCCAGCGCCGAGCAGATCCTCGCCGAGCGGTTCGCCCGCGGCGAGATCGACGAGGAGGAGTACCACCGGCGCCTGGCCGCGCTCCGTGGCGCACCGCCCGGTACGGCCGGGTGAAGTCCGGCGTTTACGTCCGGGTGACGGTCGTCCGTCGGGTCAGGACGCGGCGAGCAGCAGCCGTTCCAGCAGGTGGACGGCGGTGATCACGCCGAGCAGGCGCACGCCGGTCCGGTCCCGGTCCACGACCGCCACCAGCGGACTGCGCACCTCCGCCATCAGCGCCGCGACCTCCAGCGCCGTGTCGTCGGGCGCCGCGACCGGTGGCCTGGCGGCCGACTTCGACAGACAGTCGCGTACGGTGCGGCCCTCCAGCGCCTGGCACAGCCGGTCGGCGTGGCGCTCGTCCACCACGGCCGCCAGGGTCGGGTCCTCCACGACATAGCCGGGCACCAGGGCCTTGATCATCTGGGAGGCGGGCAGGATCGCCGCCGGCGCGCCCTGCTCGTCCACCACCAGCAGGCCGGGCAGCCGGTGTTCGGCCATCAGCCGGGCCGCGGCCAGGGCCTCACTGTCGAGGCCGACGGTCTCGTACTCCACTGCCAGGTCACGTGCGCGCACGATCGGCTCCTGTCTCCCCTGTACGGTGCCCGTCTTCGGCGCCGCGGTCACGGCGCCGGGACGGCCCTGGGCACCTTACAGTCGGGCGGCGTGCCGGGCGGAGGGGTTGGGCGGGAGCCGATCGGGATCGGTGGCGCGGGTGATCGCGGATTCGACCGCGGCGATGCGGTCGGTGAGCCGGCCGAGGGCGGCGACCGTGCGGGTCCCCGGGTCGCTCTCGCTGCCGCCGAGGGCCTGGGCGCGCGCGTACGACGCCTTCACCTCGGCCCAGCGCGCCGCCTGTTCGCCCGCCAGCGTGCCCCGCAGCTCGGCCAGCTTCAGCAGGTTGGCCTCGGCGCCGGTGGTGAGGGTCTGGGCCTCGGCCGTGTAGTGGTCGTCGATGACGGCGGCCAGTTCGGTGGCGTTCATCACCGGCTGGATGCGCTGAGCGATCTTGTTCATGTTGCGGTACGAGCCCTGGAGCCGGAAGGGCGGCTCGGTGCGGCTGGCATCGGACTGGGCCGCCGAGGCGATATAGGCCGTATTGACCGCCAGGACCGTCTCGCGGGCCGTGAGCAGGTGGCGCAGCACGGCCACGATCCGCTCCAGCTCGGCCGGCGTGTAGGGGTGGGTGAGCCGGTCGGCGCGGGCCGTGGAGTCGCCCTCGGCGAGGCGGAGCAACAGGTCGAGGTCGGCGCGGTCGCGGCCGGCGAGCGGCGCCAGGACCGGGTTCGCGGCGAGGGAGTTCTCGACGAAGCTGAGCGCGAACGCGTCCTCCTTGCCGGTCAGCACCTCACCGAGGTTCCACACGTCGGCGCGGTTGGCGAGCATGTCGGGGACGCGGAAGCGGCTGCCGGACTCGGTGTAGGGGTTGCCGGCCATGCAGACCGCGAACCGCTTGCCGCGCAGGTCGTAGGTGCGCGGCTCGCCGTCCCGCACCCCCTCGATGCGGCGCGTGGCGTCGCACAGCGGAATGAACTTCTGCAGCAGCTCGGGCGAGGTGTGCTGGATGTCGTCGAGGTAGAGGAGGGTGTTGTTGCCCGTTTCCAGCGCGAAGTTGATCTTCTCGACCTCCTGCCGGGCGGTGGCGTTCGGGGCCTCGGCGGGGTCGAGGGACGTCACGGCGTGGCCCAGCGCCGGGCCGTTGACCTTGACCAGGATCAGGCCGAGCCGGTCGGCGACGTACTCCATGAGCGTCGTCTTGCCGTAGCCGGGCGGGGAGATGAGCAGGAGCAGGCCGCCGCTGTCGGTGCGCCTGGCCTCGCCCGTGGTGCCGAGCTGCTTGGCGAGGCTGTCGCCGACCAGCGGCAGGTACACCTCGTCGATCAGCTTGCTCCGCACGAACGACGGCATCACCCGCGGCCGGTACTCGTCCAGCCGGATCCGGGAGCGCTCGGCGGCCACCAGCGCCGTACGGCGGCGCTGGTAGGCGCGGTGGGCGGGAACCTCCTGCGCACGGAAGCGCCGGGTGCGGGCCAGGAGTTCGTCGACCCGGATGCCGAGCGTACGGCCGCTGAGGCGCGGGTGCGTGCCGAGCAGCCCCTCGACGGTCTCGGCGAGCGGGGCGTCGGAGCCGTAGCGGACCAGCTCCGGGCACAGCTCGGCGGCCACCGCCTCGGCGAGGTCTCCGGGGGCGGTTCCGGTGCCGGTGGCGGAGGTGTACGACGACAGCCACGCCTCGACGAGCTGCTTGCGGGCGGCGAGTTCACCGAGGGCGGCGAGGTCGTCGTCGTACGCCGACGTGCCCACGGTACGGCGGAACGTGTCGAGCAGCGTGCGGGCACCGGCGCTGAGCACGAAGCCGTCGGGGCCGCTGGTCAGCTCTTCGAAGAGGTACGCGGCGGCGTCGCCGGCGGCCGCTCCGCCGATCGCCTCCGCCAGCTCCGCCCGCAGATCGTCGATCGCGGGGGTCAGCCCGAAGGTGTGCCGGGCCCGGGCCATGGACACCGCGCGCCGGGTCCAGCTCTCGCGCTCCCCGGCCGTCGTGCCGTGCGCCCAGAACAGCTGGGCGGCGGCCCGGGCGGCGGGCTCGTGGCACAGCGGGCCCGCCTGCGCGGACAGGCGGAGCAGTGCGGCGAGGATCAGGGCCGCGTCGTGGTCGTGTACGCCCCGCTCGTACCCCTCGTCGTACGCCGCCTCCGCGGCCTGCCGGACCAGGGCAGGGAGGTCATCGGCCGCCGCCAGGGCCGCCGGGCCGTGCTCGTCCAGCAGCCGGGCGGCCAGGTGCTCGGCGCGGTAGACGTCCGGGGACTCGGAGGGCAGCAGGCGGTCCCAGTACGGGCGGGTGGCCGCGAAGTCGGGGTCCGTCACCGGGGCGCGGTAGTCCGTGCCGGTCAGGGCGAAGGCGAGGCCGTCGCCGTGCGGGACCAGGGTCAGCTCCAGCGGCTGGGTGTTGACGGCGAAGCGGTGGGTGCCCAGGCGGATCGTCCGGCCGTCGTCGGCGTAGAGGTCGGTGCGGTCGCGCAGGGCGCGGACGGCCTCCTGGCGGGCGGCCTTGAGGCGGCCGTCCAGCTCCTCCGCCCTTACCTGGTCCCCGAGTTCGCGCAGTTCGTCGGCGACGCGGCGGACCTTGGCGGGCATCGGGTCGGAGGTGAAGTACGTGGCGACGGCGTCCGCGTCGGCGAGGCCGGCGGCGCGGCGGGTGACCGTCTCCAGGACGCGGGCCGCCGAGTCGGCGAGCCGTTCGGCGCGCCGGGAACGGGCGTCGGCGAGGGTCTGTTTGCGCGCCGAGAACGCCTCGTGGACCTCGTCACGCTTGTCCGCGAGCTCGCCGAGGAAGTCGTCGAACTCGGCGAACCGGGACTCCAGGTTCTCGATCTGCACCAGCGTGCGGGCCAGCTGCTCGTCGCACGCCTCGGGGCTGTCGGCGGCGGCCAGCGCACCGGTGACGGACTGGCCGAGCAGGGCGAACTCGGCGGCGAACTCGGCCCGTCCCTCGGAGTCGAGGAGGGCGCGGCGGCGGGCGTCGAGGGTGGCGCGGGCGCGGTTGGCGCCGCCGAGGACCTCCGCGATCCGCTCCAGGACGGAGGTACGGACGGTGGCGTCGCCGATGTCGAGCCCGGCGACCACTTCGGTCACCGTGCGCAGACCGTCGGTGAGTTCGTCGATGCGGGCGGCGACGGACGCGGCCTCGGCGACGGTGGCGATCTCCCCGGCGTCGGTGACGAGCCGCTCGACGTCCGTCCGGTACCCGGCGAAGGCGTCCTCGCGGGCGAGGTGCTCGACGGCACGCCTGCCGAAGGTGGCGAGGTCGGACTCGACGTCGGCGGCCAGCTCGTCGATACCGGCGGTGTCCGCGTACCGCAGGTCCTTGAGGGGGAGCAGGTGGCCCTGGGCGTGCCGGAGTTCGGTCAGTCCGGTGACCCAGGCGGTGGCGCTGCGCGGGGCCTCGCCGCGCAGCCGGCGGACGACCGCGGCGACCCGCGCGCCGGCCTCGGCGAGCGCGTCGGCGGCCTGCCGGGTGAGGGACTGGACGTTCTCGAACTCGGCGAGGACCTGTTCCGCGGTGACCCGCACCTGCGTGAGCGGCTCCAGCAGGTCACCGAGTTCGGCGTCGCCCAGCCAGTGGTAGGAGTCGGCGGCCCGGACACACGCGGCGACCAGCGCCTGGTACATCTGGCTCGTCGGTGCCGTCCCGGCCGCCGCGCTCGTGAGGGACAGGCAGTCGGAGATACCGCGGACGAGGTCGGCGTTGCCGACGCGGGCCAGGGCGCCGGTACCGACGGGCCGGGCGGCGGCGTACAGGTCGGAGACGTATGGGGAGTTCCACCGCTGGACGGGGTGGACGCGCTGCGGCTCGGCGCCGGTTCCCGCGGGGTCCCCGCGCAGCACGACGAGCGCGCCGTCGTCGCACAGCGCCCAGCCGTGGCAGGACAGGGGGGTGGCGACCTCCTTGCGGATCATGTTGTACGGCAGCAGCAGGCTCCGGCCCGCCACACGCGCGTGGAAGGCGAACAGGACGTCCTCGCCGTTCGGGGAGCGGACGACGCGCTCGAACTCCAGGTCGGCGGTGTCGACGCCGTCGAACGTCTTGTGTGCGCCGGTGGCCAGGCAGTATCCGCCAGGGAAGACGATGCCCTGGTCCTCGGGCAGCCGGCGGCAGGCCTGGCCGATGCCGTCGAGGCGGACGACCGTCCTGGTGAGCGTGTGGAAGACCAGGTGGCGGTCGGTGTCCTCCTTGTAGGGGCGGACCCGCAGCAGGATCAGGGCACCCACCCGCGCATAGGCGATCTCCGCGTCGGCGAGCGACTGCAGCGGCTCGTCGACCGGCTCGGAGTGGATCCCCTCCCCCGTCTCCGTGTCGTCCTCGGTCTTGACGGTGAGAGTGCCGCCGGCCGTCCCGACGAAGACCTCGCCGCCGATGGAGACATGCGGGTGGCGGCCGAGGACATGGTCCTCACGGGTCGTCGGGGTCCACTCGACGTCGTGGGAGGGCGGGAAGGCATGGTCGCGGTCGCCGCGCGCGTCGAGGAACTCCGCCCGGCCGTCCTCGGACAGCTCCCAGCGCAGGACGCGGATGTCGTCCGCCTTCTCGCCGGTCCGGAAGACGGCGAGCATCCTGCCGTCGACGCGCCGCAGCTGCAGCAGGTGGGCCTGGCGGTAGTAGCGGTGCAGGGCCGCGAACTCCCGGACGAAGGCGGGGTCGTCGAGCAGACCGGGCACGGCGTCGTCGGGCAGCGGGTGAAGATCACGGTCGTACAGCGCGAAGACGTCGCCCACGGTGGTCTCGGCCCGGTTCCCGGGGAACGCGTGGGAGCCGAGGAGCAGCACCTCACCGACGGCCACGATGTCCCGGGGCACGCAGCCGCGCTCGGTGCGCAGCCGCTCGGTGCCGGCCAGTTCGAGCCGGGCCGAGCCGAACTCCTCGGTGCGGCGGGCGTTGAGTGCCTCCGCACGGCGGGCGAGTTCGGCGGTCTGCGCGGTGAGCCGGTCGCGCAGCACCTCGTACGTGCCGGTGTCCGGGCCGGTGCCGGTGGTCATGGGGTCCCTCTCAGGAAGTCAGGAAAAGCACGGTCCGGAGCCGCCGTCCCCTGTGCGGCGGCTCCGGACCGCGGGTCTGTCAGGCCTGCGCGCAACCGTTTCGGTCAGGCCTGCGCACTGCCGTTTCGGTCAGGCCTGCGCGCTGCCGTTGAGCGCGGCCAGCGAGGTGTCCGCGAGACCCAGCTCGCCGGCCTTGTCCAGCAGCTGCTGGAGCTGCCCGGCGTTGGTACCGCCGGTCTTCATCAGCTTCATCAGCAGGGCGGAGACGGTCAGGTTCTGCACGTCGGCCGTGGAGACCGAGCCGAGGATGCGGCTGAGGTCGTCGGTGAAGCTCGACGTGCCGTCCAGCCAGGGCTTGGCCAACGCCTGCGCGGTCTCGGAGTGCTGGACGAATCCGTCGACGCCCTTGCCGAGCGCGATCGAGGACACCAGCCGGTCGAAGAAGACCGACTCGCCGCCGACGATGTTGATGTCGGCGTTCTCCAGCCCGGTGGCGAGCACCGTGGCCTGCGCCTCGGCGACCTGCCGCTGGACGTCCAGGCCGGCGAGCCGGACGTCCTTCTCGGCCTCCAGGCGCAGCCGGTACTCCTCGTGCCCGCGGGACGCCTCGTCGAGGGCGGCCATCGCGGCGGCCTTCTGGTGGAGGCCCTCCGCCTCGGCCTTGAGCTTCTCGGCGACGGCCGTGGCCTCGGCGAGCGCCTTCGCCTTGCCGCCCTCGGCCTCCGCCCGCAGCCGGGCCTCGGCGGCCTCGGCCTCGGCGCGGCCGGCCTTCGCGATGACCTCGGCCTCCTTGTCGCGGACCGTGACGGCGGCCAGGCCCTCGGCGGCGGCCTCCGCCTGGACGGCCTCGGCCAGGCGCAGCTTGGCCTGCGCGTCGAGGTCGGCGGTCTTCAACCGGGCCTCGGCCAGGGTGAGTTCCTCGGCGGCGCGGTGCGTGGCGGCCTGCTCGGCGGCCTCCGCGGCCTTGATGTCCTTGACCAGCTTCTCCTGCGCCTCGGCCTCGGCGGCGATGATGACGGCCTGCCGTCCCCGCTCCGCCTCCTCCACGGCGCGCAGCTTCTTGATGGACTCCTCCTGCTCGGCGACCGTACGGTCCACCGCGACGCGCTCCCGGATGACCTCGGCGATCTCCCGCTTCTCCGCCTCGACCTCCTTCTCGGCGGCGATCCGCGTCAGCTCGGTCTCCCGCTCCCGGGCGATGACTTCGAGCAGCCGGTCCTTCTCGATCCGCTCGTTCTCGATGGCGATGACCCGCTCGCGGTTCTTCTCGGCGACCGCGACCTCGCGGGCCTGGTTCTCGCGCTGTACGCCCAGCTGCTCCTCGGTGCGCAGGAAGGCGCCCTGCGCGCGCAGCCGCTCCTCCTCGACCACCCGTGCCGTCTCGGCCTCCTCACGGGCCCGTACGGTCTCGATCTCCCGCCGCTGCTTGATCTCGGCGTCGGCCTGGCGGCGCTCCAGCTCCAGGATGGCCTCCCGGGCGTCGACGTTCTGCCGGGTGATCTCCTTCTCCTCGGTGCGCTGGGCCTCATTGGTGCGCACATGCTCGGTGGCGGTCAGCTCGGTGATCTTCCGGATGCCCTGGGCGTCGAGCACGTTGGCCGGGTCGAGCTGGGTGAGCGGCGTCTGCTCCAGGTAGTCGATCGCCGCGTCCTCGAGGTGGTAGCCGTTGAGGTCGACGCCGATGACCTCGATGATCCGGTACCGCAGTTCATCGCGCTTGGTGTACAGGTCGGTGAAGTCCAGCTGCTTGCCGACGGTCTTCAGCGCCTCGGAGAACTTCGCGTGGAACAGCTCCTGGAGCGTGTCCCGGTCGCTGGCCCGTGCGGTGCCGACGGCCTGGGCGACCCTGATGACGTCCGGCACGGTCTTGTTGACCCGGACGAAGAACGAGATGCGGATGTCGGCGCGGATGTTGTCGCGGCAGATCAGGCCCTCCCGGCCGGTCCGGGTGATCTCGATGGTCTTCACCGAGATGTCCATCACCTCGGCCTTGTGCAGCACCGGCAGGACGACCTGTCCGGTGAAGGTCACATCGACCTTGCGCATCTTCGACACGATCAGCGCCTTGCCCTGCTCCACCTTGCGGAACAGCCGGGAGACCACCAGGAGTACGACGGCGGCGACGAGCAGGACAACGGCGACGAGCGCACCGATGCCCACGGTGAGGGAATCCATAAGAAACGTCCTTGAAGCGTGCGGAAGCGGAAGCGTGGGGCGGGGCGGGGCGCGGGGCGCGCCTGGGCTGAGTGCCATACGAGGCTCTCCAGCGGTCCGGGCCGCCAGGGCTGAGCGCCGTAGGGCTACTCCAGCGGTCCGGCTGGCCGGGTGAAGTCGGCCCGGGACGGCCCGGGTTCGTCGGGGAAGAGGCGGTGCAACGGCCGTACGAGCACCCGGGTCAGCCGCCACGCGGCCAGCAGGGCCACGGCCGGCAGCGCCACTCTCGTCAGTGCCCGGCCCACGCCCGGTGGGACGACCGGATCCAGCAGCACGGTGCCGGCGAGGCTCACGCACCAGGCGAGCACTGTCAGGAGGGAGAACGCGACCGCGACCGGCACTCCGCCCATGCCCCAGGCATCGAGGTCCGCATCGGCGTCGAAGCTGCCGGGGTCGGCCAGGCCGAGGGCGGCCAGCAGCCAGAAGACCACGACCATGACGAGGGCGGCGGTGAAGACGAGGGTGGGACAGCCGGCGGCCGCCGCGAGAAACGTCCCCATGCTCACCCTCCCCCGATCGTCCGGTCCGGTCTGGTCTGGTCTGCGTCCTGGCCCTGTGGCCCGCTGCTGTGCGGTAGCGAGGGGAGACGGTCCCGGAACGCATCAGTCTGCCGGTATCCGGCACCGGGACCATCCCCTCTGCGCTCCCCCACGAGCAATACTGCCCGGCCCGCACCCCCACCGCATTGCCGGATTCCGGCAGTCTTTACTAATCTCTCCATGCCAGGTTGCCGCTAAGAAAGCGTCACCGGCACGTCAAGAAACCGGGAAAGACATGGCGGACCACGAGATACCCGAGGATTATCTGGACGGCTATGCCCGGATCCTGGCCGATGCCTCGGCCACCGGCCGCCGGCTGACGCGCGAGGAGCTCACCTCCCGCCGCGCGCTGGGCGAACAGGCCGCCGAAGCCGGTCTCGGCCTGCGCGCCCTCGTCAACGCACACCTCGCCGCCACCCGCGCCGACTGGCCGCGCGCCGCCGGCTCGGCGGACACCGTGCTCGCCGCCGTACAGCAGGCCATCGACGCCTTCGCCGAGGGCTATGAGCGCGCCCAGCGGCTGGCCGTACGCCAAGAGGAAGCCGCGCGCCGCGAGTTCATCGACGATCTCCTCTACGGCCGTAGCGACCTGGGCCGCCTGGCCGAGCGCGCCGAACGCTTCGGACTGCGCTTCTCCCACGAACACGCGGTCGCGGTCGCCCAGGGGCCGGCCAGCTACGACGAGGGGGACGCCGTCCCGCGGCAGGTCGAACAGTCGCTCATCGCCCGGTTCGGCGACCGCAGCACTCTGCTG
This sequence comes from Streptomyces sp. NBRC 110611, assembly GCF_001590865.1. Taxonomy (GTDB): domain Bacteria; phylum Actinomycetota; class Actinomycetes; order Streptomycetales; family Streptomycetaceae; genus Streptomyces. Next base: position 380,092 of record NZ_BBUY01000004.1, on the reverse strand, counting down.
ACCACGAAGGACGGCCGCATGCTGTGCATCGCGCCCGGCGACCAGGACGAGATCCTCCTGCACTTCGCCAAGCAGGCGTACGCGGCCACGGACGGCGGGCGGGTCGCCATCGGCCGCCCGCAGCCGGGCCCCGGCGGCGTGGTCCAGTCGTACGAGGAGGCCCTCAACACCCTGGACCTCGCCGATCGCATGGAGCTCGACGACCCGGTGCTCCGCGCCGCCGACCTGCTCGTCTACCCCGTACTCACCCGCGACCGGCAGGCCATGGCGGACCTCGTCCTGAGCGCGCTCGGCCCGCTCACCACCGCCCGCGGCGGACCTCAGCCCCTGCTGGACACCCTCACCACGTACTTCAACGCCGGCTGCGTCGCCGCCGAAGCGGCCCGTCGGCTCTCCCTGAGCGTGCGCGCGCTGACGTACCGTCTGGAACGCATCCACGCCCTGACCGGCGCCAACCCCGCCGACCCCGGCCACCGCTATATGCTCCAGACCGCGGTGATCGGCGCCCGCCTGCTCGACTGGCCGGCCAAGGCCCTGTAAGGCCCTGTGACACCGGGGCGACATCACCGGATACCGCCGACCGTTTCCAAGAAAACCGACGGCAAGTGCCTTCGCAGGAGGGGGACTTCGTCCGCACGCCGGGCGGCCGGGCCGCCGGGGCGGCCTGATGGCGGGCGCCCTGAGACGGGCACCCCGGGGTTCGCCCACTCCGGGGCACGGTTTCCCGCCGACGTATGCGAGGAGAGGACTCCGAGCGGGCGCGCGCCCCCTCCGGACGTCGTCCTGCTTCCCGTGGGGTTCGGTGTTCCGGAACGCGACGGCACCTCGCGCTGCCCGGGGCCGGTCCCACCGGCTGTGCGACGGACCGCCGAACGGCACCGCCGTACCACGTGTGGCCCCGGAGAACGGGCGGCGCCCATCCCCCGGTGCTATCCATGAAGTATCTCCGGTGGCCCCGGGGTCGCGCTCAGGCAAGCGCGTCCCCGGGGACTGGAGCAGTGCCGCACCACGCCGCACCGCCTGCCCGGCCGGGCCGCCAACGCCCCGTCGGGAGCCGGGGGTTCGGACGGCGGCGGGTCCCGGGCACCCTCAGGCGGAGGCGATGACGGCGGCGACGGAGACGGCGAGCAGCACCAGGATCGCCCAGCGGGGGCCGTCGAGGCCGGTGCTGCGGGCGGAGAGATGCAGGACGAGGGTGACCAGCGCGATGCCGAGCGCGGTCCCCAGGCCGCGAGCCATGTTGACCAGTCCGCCCCCGGTGCCGGACGAGCCGGCCGGGATGGCCCGCATGATGAGGGCGTTGTTGGCGGGGGTGAAGGTGCCCAGGCCCAGCCCGAGCAGTACCAGTACCGGCGGCAGCCACCAGACGGTCAGGGGAAGGACGGCCGGCGCCGCCAGCGCGCCGACGCACACCCCGGCGCCCAGGAGGCAGCGGCCCCGTTCGGTGAGCGCGCCGGGGAGCAGCTTGTCGGCGACGGTGGCGCCCAGGGCGAATCCGGCGGGCAGCGCCGTGAGCACCAGCCCGGCGGCCAGTTCGGAGGAGCCCGCGCCGGTCAGCACGAGCGGCACCAGCACGAGCGGACCGAAGAGCACCAGATAGCCGCAGAGCGCCCCGACCAGCCCGGACGACACCGCCCGGACGCGCAGCAGCGCCAGGTCCAGAAGCGGTGCGGGGGTCCGGTGCTGCCGCACCACGAACGCTCCGCCCGCGCCCACGGCGAGCACGAACAGCACGGCGATGCCCCAGCCCGGCACCGGAAGCCCGGAGGCCGCCGAAACCCCCAGCAGCCCGCAGGTGGTCGCCATGGCGAGCAGGGCCACACCGGGCCAGTCGAAACGGCGAGCCGGGTTACGCGTCCGGGTCCGGGGCAGCAGGTACTGACCGGCGATCAGGGCCGCCAGCCCAATGGGCACATTGACGCCGAACACCCAGCGCCAGCCGAATGCGGAGACCAGCGCCCCGCCCACGGTCGGCCCGAGCGCCAGCCCCAGCGCCTGTGCGGCGGCCTGCACGCCCAGCGCGGTGCGCAGCTTCTCCCCCGGCGCGCTGGTGGTCACCAGGGCCACGCTGTTGGCCTGCAGCATCGCCGCCCCCACGGCCTGTACGACGCGGAAGGCGACCAGCATGCCGAGCGACCCGGCCACTCCGCAGGCCGCCGACGCCGCCGTGAAGACCAGGAACCCGTAGAGGTAGAACAACTTGCGGCCGTACGCGTCCGACAGCCGCCCCGCGGGGATCAGCAGGGCGACGAGGGTGAGCAGGTACGCGAGCGACACCCACTCGACACCGGCCAGGGACGCGCCGAACTCCGTGCGCAGGCTTCCGTAGATCAAGGTGACGATGCTGGCGTCCAGTTGCCCCATGAAGGCGCCGAAGCACACCGTCGCCACCGCCAGCCGCCAGGCGCCCGGACGGGTGCGTACGCGCTCCGGCCGACGACGTTCCGTGAACAGAGCCGCCGGATGCCGGAGGTTCCGCAGCCGCGTTCGGGGGAAGCGGACGGTCACCGGCCAATTATATCGGTCACCGAAATTCCCGCGGCCGCCGGTTCGCCCGCCCGCGTCGCCCCCGTCCCTGGCGCCCCCGTCCCTGGCGCCCCCGCCCCCGTCGCCTCGTCAGCTCGCCCTCGTCAGCGCACCGCCATCAGCGTGTGCACTGCTCCAGCATGGTCCGCTTGTCCTCCGCCGTCACTGGAAGGCCGTACTTGACGGCGACCTGGGCGAACCGGACCGAGTACGCACAGCGGTTCCGCTCATACGGCGGCAGCCAGGAACTCGGACCCGCGTCCCCCTTCGAAGCGTTGGCCGGACCGTCCGAAGGCAGCAGGTTCAGCGGATCGTTCGCGATCTGCTTGCGTTTGCTCTCCTGCCAGCGGGCCGCGCCCATCTGCCAGCCGTAGGAGAGCGGTACGACATGGTCGATCTGCACCGCGGCGGCCTTCTGCTTCCGCCACTTGATGGTCTTCCCCGTATACGGGTCGGCCAAGGTCATGGACTCGACGACGCAGGCGGAGCCGGACCGGTAGCGCACGTCGCGTCCGTCCCGGGCCAGGAGGTCGTTCCTCGTGTCACAGCGGTTCCGCGCCAGCGGCACCCCGTCGGCCGTGTCCATCCACGCATAGCCGAACTTGTCGCGGGCGTACCCGGCCTTCGAGCCCCGGCCGGCTGTCCGCACCTTCTCGATGAGCCGCCGCGCCTCCGCCTTGTCCGACTCCGAGGTGACGGGAGCGAGCCCCGGATGCGTACCGTCCGGGTTCCGCAGGGGGCTGACGCCATGATCTCCCGCGGTCGGTGAGCCGGGCTTCTCGCCGTCACTCGCCGGTCCCCCGCCGCAACCGGCGAGCACCGCCGCCGAGAGGGCAGCGGCTGCGACGCCGACGCACGCCCTGCGCACGCGCGCCGTGCCGCCGTCACGCGTATGACCACCCATGTGCCGCTCAGCGCGCACGGCCCGTCACCTCCGCTATGCGCGGTGGGAAATGGGGGCGGGCGGGGCGGTGTTTCCCAGGGCGTTGCACGGTCAGGGCCTCATTTCGACGGAGAGCGGTCGGGGGCCGGGCAGGGAGCTGCCCGGCACACCAGTAGATGATCACTCACCGGATTTCCGCGCGACGGCGCGGGGGCCCGGCCCGCTGACGTGGCGCTCCCCGCCCGGGGATGCGATCACTGCCCGCGCGGTCGACGGTGGGAAGGAGGAGAGAGGGAGCGGGGGAGGACGGAGACGGAGATCCCATGACCACCTTCCTCCAGCACCGGCCCGCGGAATCGCACCAGCACACCCATGGGCCCGGCTGCGGGCACGACGCGGTCGTCCACCACGATCACGTCGACTACCTGCACGCCGGGCATGTGCACCGCGAGCACCGCACCGACGACGGTGTGCACTACGACGAGTGCGACGCCTGTCAGTGTGCGCACTGCAGTGACTCGTGCGCCGTGTGCGCCTGCACCGACTGTGCGTGCCCGACCTGCAATCACGCCACATGTGCCTGCGACTCCTGCAACGGCGACGCCTGCGTGCGCTGCACCTGCCAGAACTGCACCTGTGCCACCTGCCGGCACCCCGGCTGAGGGACGGTGGGGCACACATGCGTCGGCCGGGCCCTCGATCGGGCCCGGCCGGTGCACGGGGAGCTACAGGTCGAGGCCGAGTTCCAGGCCGACGGCGTCAGTGATACCGACACCGAGACCCAGACCGAGGCCGAGGTCGACACCGACGTTGGTGCTCACGGCGGAACCGCAGGCTTCCGCTTCGGCGTCCACCGTCGAGGCCTGGGCCGGGGCGGCGAAGAGGAGGGTCGCCAGGGTCAGCAGGGCAGTGGCGGCGAAGGTACGGAGAGTGCGCGACAAGACAGGCCCTTTCTTCGGTACGCGGCCGGCGGCGGTTGCGCCGGCCGCGTGGTGTGTGGTTCAGGGCGCCCTGGTGTCTCGGATCCGGCAAGAGGCTTTCCGGCCCGCCGCACGGACTAACGTCATGTCACCCGTACGTGGTATCTCACGCCATGTCGCGTGTACGTGATATCCCCCGCTATGTCAGGCATATTCGCCGTCAGCCGACTGTGTCGTCAGTCAGCTGCGTCGTCAGTCGGCCGTGCCGTCATCCAGCGCCCGCGAAGCGGCGCCGGGGTTCCAGCGGCGGCTCAGCCGCCCCTGGCCTCCGACGCCGATGCCGTGAGCTCGGACAAGGTGCCCGCCAGAGTGGTCAACGCCTCGGTGATGTGCGGCAGTTCGAGCGGATCGGGGGCGTCCAGGACGCGCTGCCGCAGCTCCGGGTCGGCACCCAGCAGCGCCCCGGCGTCGAGCCGTACCCGCAGCGCGCGCGGGTCGTCGCCGAAGCGGTGTCCGCCGCGCGCCGCCCAGGGCGCCAGCCTCCGTTCCAGCGCGGTGGATTCGACGATGCCATGGGCGGCGAGCGGCCGGCGCAGGGGTTCGAGGTCGGCGTAGAGGTGACTGCCGGAGTGCGGCGGGCGGCAGAGCGCGCCGGCCTCGGTGACGGTGTGGTGGAGCGCCGCGGCGAGCGCACCGTAGACCCGGGCGGTGGCGGCGGTTCTGGCGCGTACGGAGTCGGGCTCGCCGAGCGCGTGGGCGGCGGCGCAGGCGATCGGCCCGGGGAGCGGGGTACCGAGCGCGGTCAGCGCGTCCAGCGCGGCGGCCCGCAGGACGGCGCCCCCGCGGGTGCCGGGGAAGCGGGCGAGCGCGGCGGGCCAGGCGGCGGGGGTGAGGGTGGCCCGCAGATCGGTCAGCACCACGACCTCGTCGGGCAGTATCTCGGCGGGGCTGAGCACCACGGTGTCATGCGGATCGTGCAACAGGTCGCGGCGGGTCTCGTCGCTGAGCACCCACAGCCCTTCCTCGGCCGCCGCCTCGCACACCTCGTGCAGCTGCTCGGGCGCCGGGCAGGTGCCGGTCGGGTCGTCGGCGACGGACAGCACCAGCAGCTGCGGGGAGTCGCCGTGCATCCGGGCCCGGCGGACGGTCTCCAGCAGCGCGAACGGGTCCGGCATCCCGCCCGATTCCGCGGGTACGGGGGCGAGGTGCACCGGCCGCCCGAGCAGCCGGGCCGGTGGCGCGTACGACGCGGAGCAGGGCCGCGGCAGCACCACCGCGCCGTCCGCGGCGGCGTACAGCGCGAGCAGCAGGGTGGTCACCCCGGGTGCGGCCAGGACGTGGCCGGGCGCGGTCTCCAGGCCGCGGCGGGCCCAGTAGCCGCAGGCGGCGGTGCGCAGTGGTGCGGCGCCGCCCGGGGGCTCGGCCTCGGTACGGCCGGCGGCCGCGGCGAGGTGCGCGGCGAGGTCCGGGAGAACCGGCAGGCCCACCGGCGGATCCGGCTGCGGATCCGGGGCGGTCGGCTGCATCCGTACCTCCACTCCACGACGGCGGGACGATCGTGGGCCCATCACATGATGGGCGGCCCCGACCACCTTGGCAGACCACGGGCCGACGCCCGGGTGACGACACGTCAGCGGTGGTCAAATGCCGGTACCGGTGGCCCGCGCGCCTGGTGGCACGGATCGCCACGGGAGGCCGACCGCGCCCGATATCGGTGATACCGGGGCGCCTGATGATGTCAAGGTGATCGCATACCGGCTGACGAGCCAACTAGGCTGCCCCGTATGGACATTCTGGGGACCTCACTGCGGGTGTGCGTCGGCGATCTCGATGCCGCGATCGCCGTGTACGAACGACTGACCGGCGCCGAGGCGGTCCGCTTCCAGCGCGGCGGGGTGGAGGTGGCGGCCGTCGGGTGCTTCTTCCTGATGAGCGGCCCCGAGGCGGAGTTGTCGGTGCTGCGGAAGATCACCGCGACCCTCGCCGTGCAGGACGTGGACGAGGCACTGGCCGATCTGAAGGCCGTCGGCGCGGACGTCATCGCCGGTCCGCTGCCCACACCGATCGGCCGGAATCTCGTGGCCCGTCACCCGGACGGATCGGTCTTCGAGTACGTGGACCGGCGGCAGACGGCGCGGCGGGGAGCCTGAACGGCCGTACCCGCCGCGCGGTCGGAACTCCTCCCGTCAGGACACCTCCAGGACGATCTTGCCGCGGGTCCGGCCCTCCTGGCTCCGGCGGAGCGCCTCGGCGGCCTCGGCGAGCGGGAAGACGGTGTCGACCGGCACCGTCAGCTTGCCGGCGTCCGCGAGCGCGCCGAGCACGGCCAGGCCCTCGCTGTCCGGGCGCACCCAGACCAGGTGGGCACCCTTCTCCTTGGCCTGGAGGTCGGCGATGGACACCACCCGGCTGCGGTCCTTGAGCAGCTCCTGCGAGACGTCGACGGCGCCATCGCCGACGAAGTCCAGGGCCGCGTCGACCCCTTCGGGGGCCATCGCCCGCACCCGCTCGGCGAGACCGTCGCCGTAGACGACCGGCTCGGCGCCCAGGGAACGCAGGAAATCGTGGTTGCGCTCACTGGCCGTGCCGATGACCCGGGCGCCCCGGGCGACCAGGATCTGGACGGCGAGCGAGCCGACGCCGCCGGCCGCGGCATGCACCAGCGCCGTCTCGCCGGCCTGCACGCCGACCCGCTCGATCGACTGGTACGCCGTCAGGCCGGCGAGCGGAAGCCCGGCCGCCTGCTGCCAGCTGAGCGCGGCGGGCTTGGGTGCCAGGGTCCGCACCGGCGCGGCGACCAGCTCGGCGTAGGTGCCCTGCTGGAGCACGTCCTTGCGGACGTAGCCGATGACCTCGTCACCGACCGCGTACTCGGCGACGTCGGTACCGACCTCCTCGACCACGCCCGCCACATCCCATCCGGGGACGAACGGGAAGTACACATCCAGCAGCGGATCGAGGTAGCCCTCGAGGATCTTCCAGTCGACGGGGTTGACCCCGGCCGCCCTGACCCGGATCAGGACCGAGTCCGGGCCCACCTTGGGGGTGGGCAGGTCGGTGTATTCGAGGACCTCGGGGCCGCCGTAGCTCTTCGCAGTGATTGCCTTCATGGTCCACCACAACGCCGCACGGCCCCGGGCCATTCCGGCCCCTCAGGAAGTTCACCCGATCGGCGGCGACGGCCGCTCCGGGCCCGGTCCCCCGCCCCGGGCCCGAACAGCACCGGCACCTGCACCTGCACCTAGCTCAGCGTCTTCAGCGACGCCACGTCGTACGGCGCCAGATCCGTGAACCGGCCCTCCAGGACCTTCGCCGCCCACTCCGGGTCCTGGAGCAGCGCGCGGCCGACGGCGACGAGGTCGAACTCGTCCCGCTCCAGGCGGTCGAGGAGGTTGTCGATGCTGCCGACGGCGGCGCCTTCGCCGGCGAAGGCGCGGACGAAGTCGCCGTCGAGGCCGACGGAGCCGACGGTGAGGGTGGGCCTGCCGGTGAGCTTCTTGGTCCAGCCGGCCAGGTTCAGGTCCGAGCCGTCGAACTCCGGGAGCCAGTAGCGGCGGGTGGAGGCGTGGAAGGCGTCGACGCCGGCCGCGGCGAGCGGGGCCAGGATCGCCTCCAGCTCCTCCGGGGTCCCGGCGAGCCTCGCCTCGTAGGCGTCCAGCTTCCACTGCGAGTACCGGAAGATGACCGGGAATTCCGCGGAGACGGCCTCCCGGACGGCGGCGACGATCTCGGCCGCGAACTTCGCACGGGCCACCGGGTCGCCGCCGTAGGCGTCGGTACGGCGGTTCGTCCCCGCCCACAGGAACTGGTCGAGGAGGTAGCCGTGGGCGCCGTGCAGTTCGACGCCGTCGAAGCCGATGCGCTCGGCGTCCGCGGCGGCCGCGGCGAAGGCGCCGATCACGTCGTCCAGGTCGCTCCGGGTCATCGCCCTGCCGGTGCCCTCGGTGCCGTCGAGCCGCAGCCCGGAGGGACCGACGGCGGGGGCGTCCGCGTACGGCGGCTCACCCTGCTCGCGGACCATGCCGACGTGCCACAGCTGCGGCACGATCGTGCCGCCCGCCGCGTGCACGGCCTCGGCGACCTTCGCCCAGCCCGCCAGCTGCTCGCCACCGTGGAACCGCGGCACCCGGTCGCTCTGCCCGGCCGACTCGTGGCCGACGTAGGTCCCCTCGGTGACGATCAGGCCCACACCCGCGGCGGCACGGCGGGAGTAGTACGACGCCACGTCCTCGCCGGGGACGCCGCCCGGGGAGAACATGCGCGTCATCGGTGCCATCGCGATGCGGTTCGGGACGGTCAGGCCGTTCAGCGTGACGGGCCGGGACAGGATCTCGGCCGCGCGGGAGGCGGAGGGCGCGGTGGTGGTCACGAGTGCTCCTCTGAGGTACCGGACGGTATGTGCACACGCATGGAATGCGCGCAGGCGTCAACCGTGCCGGCGGCCGGGGCATTCCACCCGCCCGGTGGGCCACCCTGTGATCCCGGCCACCCGCCCGGCACCCGGAACGGTCACCCCGGCCGCTCCTGCCGCGCCCCCGGGGAGCTCACACCGGCCGCATCCGGTACTCGTAGCGCTCCGGGAGGGGATGCTCGGCCCGGGCCCTGGTACGTACGTCCTCGGTGACCGGTCCGCCGGCCGCGATCAGCCGTTCGGCGATGGCGTACCAGGTGTCGCTGAGCGTCTCGTCGCCCTCCCGCAGGCCGGCGAGCTCGAAGCCGGTGTCGAAGATCTCCCGGGCCTCGACCGGCCTCCCCCGGGCGAGCAGCACCCGCGCGGTGAGCAACCGGACGCGCCCGTCGGCGCGTTCGTGCCGCGGCAGCCCCGCCAGCAGCCCGGCGGCCTCCTCGGCCCGGCCGGCCGCGAGCAGCGCGGGCACCGCCTCACGGACGAGGGCGACCCGCACCCCACGCCACGCCCGCCCGTCCGGGCCGTCCTCCGGGGCCGCCTCCGCTTCCGCCGCCGCCACCGCACAGGCCTCCGCGTACCGGTCGGCGGCGCGCCCCGGCTCACCCGCCTCGGATTCGGCGACCGCCAGGCAGTACAGCGGCAGCGCACCGGCGCCCCGCCCCGGGGCCCGCGCCGGAAGTCCCTCCCCCGGTTTCCGGCCGGGATGTGCCCCCGGCCCCGCGGTGTCCGGCACCGGCCCCAGCGCCCGCTCCCAGCTGCGGACGGCCTGGGCGCGGTCGCCGGCGTGCCACTGGGCGAGGCCGAGGTGGTAGTCGGCGGCCGGGCCCGGCGGGGCGGCCTCCAGCAGATCGCGCCAGGCCGGCGCGGTCGACGCCGCCGCGGAGACCGGGGTGCGGTCCGGCAGGTCTCCGGTCTTCAGCAGCGTCAGCCAGGGCTCCTGCTCCGGCCCGAGGGTGGCCGCGTCGAACGGCGTACCGGGCAGTGCGACACCGGACCGGGCGGCTTCCAGCGCGCCCCAGCCGGAGCCGGTGGCCAGGGACTCCTTCGGCTCCCGGTCGGCGTACGGCAGCCAGGCGGCGTACGCGGCGTCGACCTCCGCACGCGGCAGCGCCTCCGACAGACGGGCGGCCACCTCACCGCGGGCCGCGGCCCAGTCGGCTCCGTGCACCGTCGCCGGGTCGGCGGCCAGCGGCCCGTACGCCTCCAGCCAGCTGAACGCGCCGCCGCCGTCGAGCGGCACATGTTCCAGCTGCGTACGGGCCAGCCCGGCCTGGATCTCGGCGTAGCCGCCGGTGCCCGGCTCGGTGAGCCACTGCTGCCAGCGCCGCCCGGCCCGGCCGGCTCCCCACAGGAAGAGCTTGCGGCCGCGCAGCGTGTCGGTGGAGGTCTGCACCAGGCCCCGGCCGTCCTCGTCGAGCGAGGTGATCCAGCGGCGGGCGCCGTCCGGTACGTCGTAGAAGTAGTCGGCCGGGAATTCACTGCGAAGCGGATACGTCCGGTCCCCGCCGTCGGATTCCGGGACGGGCACCCGGCGCAGGGTCCGCTGATAGCCGAAGTGCCAGGCCTGGTCGGCGGGGGCCAGGACACGGCTGCCCGCGGCCTCGGGAACCGCGGTGTTCGACCACCAGTAGACCGGGACGATGTGCGGGTGCGGATTGCGGATCCGTACGCCCACGTAGAGGAAGTCGGAGTCCTCCGGGAGCCACAGATCCACCTGGAAGGGCAGATCGCGCAGCCGCTCCCACTCCCACAGCCGCAGCATCTCCCCGCCGTCCGGCGCGGGGACCCGCGCGGCGTGCAACGGGGCGCAGGAGAGGGCGGTGTGACCGGTGGCGCCGATGTTCCACTCGATTCCGCCGGAGAACCAGGCGCCGTTGAGCGCGAAGGCGGCGGGCTGCAGGACCGGGTTGCGGTAGAGCAGTTCACGGCCGGTGGGCTTGTGGTGGAGGGAGTACACCCGGCCGCCGAGGCCGGGCAGGACGGTGGCGCACAGCCGGTCGTTCTCGATGACCAGCGCGTCGAGGGCGGTACTACGGCGGACCCGGCCGTATCCGTCGCGCATCGCGGCCGGCAGCGGCGAACGCAGTGGCCGGTACCCGATCTGACGGGCCATATCGGCGGGCAGCACGGTGTCCGGGGGGATCTCGATGCGGTGCGGGTCGTGGCCGCCGCGGAGAGCGGGGAGCGGGTTGTCCGGGCCGAGGGGCGCGGCGGGAAGGGTCAGGGTGGTACGGCGCACACTCGTGGCCACGGCTGCCTCGCAATGCTGAACCGGGCCACCTCGGCTGCGGTGGCCGCCTGTTGACCATGGAACCTTGTGATCGCCGGTCTGAACAGGGCTGCTTGCGACAGCGGAGCCGGTCCGGCCACACCGCCCGCCACCGAGACAGGACCTAGGGCCTGTCCGATGGGTCCGGCTCGTGGAAGCGCAGCTGGTTGCCGAAGGGGTCGGTGAGCGTGAGGCAGGTCCCGAAGCCGTCGTGTTCCAGGCCGGGGCGCAGGTACGGGTAGTCCTTGGCGGCCAGTTCGGCGTGGAGTTCGCGGACGCCGGTCAGCTCGGTGTGGACGGTGGAGCCGGGGGTGGCGTCGCCGTGGTGCTCGGACAGGTGCAGGACGAGGCCGCCGCGCGAGACCTGGGTGTAGAGCGGCATACCGGGCTCGAAACGGTGCTCCCAGTCGATGGCGCAGCCGAGGTAGTCGACGTAGAACTCATGGGCCTTGGCCACGTCGAAGATCCGGAAGACCGGGACGGTGCGGCGGAAGGCGACGTTCGCCGCCGGCGCCCTGTCCGGCGTGTTCCCGGCGGGCGTCCCCGTCCTGTCCCTCCTGGTGAACAGCTCGCAGGTGATCGCCCAGCGCTCGTGGTCGCGCCAGGCACCGTCGATGAAGAGGAAGTCCGGGGAGAACCCCTCCAGGCGGAAGCCGGCGCGCTCGACCAGGGCGAGCGAGCGCGCGTTGCCCGGCTGGATGTTGGCCTCCAGGCGGTGCAGGCCCAGCGTCTCGAAGGCGTGGCGCAGGACGAGCCGCAGGCCCTCGCTCATCAGCCCGCGGCCCGCCGCGCGCGCGAAGGCGCCGTAGCCGATCGCACCGCAGCGGAACACGCCGTGCACGATGTTGTTGACGGTGACGAACCCCGCGATCCGGCCGCCGTCCAGCTCGCAGATCAGGAAGCCCGCACGCTGCGGCTCCTGAAGCCTGCTCAGGTAGCTGTCGTACGCGTCGTCGGTGACCGGCGGGGAGAGCCACGGGTGGTGCTGTCCGGTGCTCTCCCGCGCGGCGGCGATGAACTCGTCCCGGTCGGCGGCGGAGAAGTGCCGGATGCCCACCCGTGGGCCTCGCGCCAGGTAGCGGTCGCTCGTGGTCATCAACGGATCGTACGAGGAGCCGCCGCGGCCCGCCAGCGACAGCGGTGCGCGCCGCGGTCAGACCCGCTCGGCCCGCCGGGGTGCCACGCGCTCCGCCGCGCTCGGCGCGGCGAGTGCCAGCCGGCGGTGGGTGCGGCGCAGCGTCAGCCGGGCCATGAAGGGGTGGACACGGCGGACGACGGCGAAGTAGAGCCGGCCGCCCCTGTGGTGGACCCGGACGACCGTGCCGAGCGTGACCCGGCCGTCCGCGACCAGGATCGAGGCGCGGAAGTCCAGATGCCGGGCGTCCTCGCCGAGCAGGATCTCGCGGTCCGTGCGTCCGACGACCGGGAAGGACGCGCGGCGGAACATGCCCGCCCACGCCTCCGGGTCGGTCGGCAGACCGGGCCGCAGCTCCATCTGCCAGGCGTCCTGGAAGTCGGTCCGGGGGAACGCCCGGTGTGCCAGTTCGGCGGCGGCCGGAAGGGCGACGGGCCTCGGGCGCTCCCAGATCAGACGGTTGAGCAGCCGGACGCGCGGGGTGCGGCGGACCGGTGCCCGCACCCGGCCGACGGCGGCGCGTTCGATGTTGTCGAAGAGCTCCTCGACGACCGTGCAGTGCATCGGACGGATCACGAGGTGCCACAACAGCCGCTGCCGGAGCGTGCGCCGGCCCTCCGTCCGGTGTTCGACCCGGCAGCGGTCCGGGCCCAGCGGACGCACCGTCACCTCGTGCCAGCCGTCCATTCCGGTGAAGGCGAAGCGGATCCGGCGGCCCGGTTCATGGACGGCGACGCGGTAGCGGACGAAGCCGTGGCCGCCGTCCGCGCCGACGCCCAGCGGGCGGTCGAAGCGCATCGGCGGCCAGACGGGCACCGGGAAGAGCGGATCGCGGTCGCTGCCGAGCCGGTCGATCAGCGTGCCGACGGCCTCGGCCGGAGCGGCAACGGTGCGGACATGAACGTCACGAACGGTACGCACGGGCACCTCCATACGGTGGCGTATGTTTGACCGTACGGTACCGTATGGACATGGCGCGACAGCGAGCGAAGGACCCCGGCAGCGGCACCCGGCAGCGGCTCACCGCGCGGGACTGGGCGGACGCCGCCCTGGCCGCCATCGGTGAGGGCGGGCTCGCGGCAGTGGCGGTGGAGCCGCTGGCCGCCCGCCTGGGCGCCACCAAGGGCAGCTTCTACTGGCACTTCACCAACCGGGACGCGCTGATCGAAGCCGCCCTGGAGCGCTGGGTGGAGCTCGGCACCGAGGCCGTGATCACCGAAGTGGCGGCCGAGCCCGCCCCCGCGGAGCGGCTGCGCCGGCTCCTGCGGAACGGCACGGCCCGGTCCATCGAGGACCCCCTGGAGATGTCCCTGCTGGCCACCGCCGCACAACCCCGGGTGGCCGCCGCGCTGGCCCGGGTCACCGAACGGCGCATCGGCTATATCGCCTCACTCTTCACCGAACTGGGCTTCACCGAGGACGAGGCACGGCACCGCGCCCTGCTCGCCTACAGCGCCTACCTCGGCCATGCCCAGCTGGGGCACGCCGTACCACAGAGCCTGCCGGCCGGCGCCGCGCGGGACCGCTACCTGGAACGGGTCGTCCAGGCCCTGTTGCGTCCGGCCTGACGCCCGGCCCCGGATCCGCGACTCGCCGTGCCGACTGCCCGGATTCCGCGCCCGCCGGGAGACACTCTGCAAGGAACGACCGAACTGCCGCCGGCCCGGCAGCAGTCACGGCAGATGAGCGAAAGGGGCCCGGAATGCGTATCACCATCGACACAAATCTCTGTATCGGCTCCGGTCAGTGCGCGCTGACCGCACCTGGGGTGTTCACCCAGGACGACGACGGCTTCAGCGTCCTGATCCCCGGCCGCGAGGACGGCGCGGGCGACCCGTTGGCGCGCGAGGCCGCCCGGGCCTGCCCGGTGCAGGCCATCACGGTCGAGGACGACTGAGCCGTCACCCCGGACATCCGCAGGTCCGCCGCTACGACTCCCCTTGGACGACGGGCAGTTCGAGGACGCCGGTGTTCTCGGGGCCACTGGTGACCGCCACCGGCTTCACCCCACGATTGCCCGCATAGGCGTCGTCGCTCGCGGCGATGACGAAACGCAGCCGGTGGCCCCGCTCGTAGCGGTGCACGATGCCCGGCAGTTCCACGGTGAACCTGCGGGTCACATCGGGCACCCGGGCCGGGGCCACCAGCCGCTGCACCAGCGTCGCCCGGCCGTCCGGCGCGACGTCGTAGAGCTTGGCGAAGAGCACCAGCTTCTCGGCCGCGTCCGGCGAGTTCTGCACCTCCTCGGTACGCGGCGAGTCCACCTTGAGCGTCACCTCCGGCGCACCCACCACGTCCACCGGCCGGCCGGTCACCGGCGCCGACGTCCAGGCCAAAGCGGTACCCGGGAGGTCGTGCGGCGGCCGGTCCGGCAGGTTGAGCATGGAGGAGAGCGAACTCTCCGAATGGCTCGTGGGAATCCGCAGGTTGCGGTACTCGCGGGTGCCGCGCACCACGTCGCGGCGGTCCTCGACGAGCGCGCCGTCACCGGAGAGGTAGAGCCGTCGGCCGGCCGGCGGGACGGCGGGGGCGGTGCCGTACGTGGGCCCGTCCTTCACCCAGTCGCGGTAGTACGCGAAGGCCGGGCCGGTGTCGACGCCCTTCCGGTGGCGCAAATAGCGGTCGAACCAGGCAAGGATCCGCCGTCCGACGTAGCTGTCCTCCAGATTCCCGTTGGCCAGGCTGAGTTCACCGGGTGCCGGATGCTTCATCCCGCCGCTGTGGCCCCACGACTGCCAGATCATCTTGGCCGGGGTGCCCTGTTCGGTCAGGGCCCGGTAGGTGGCGGTGGCCTCGTTGAGGTTGAAGAGGCTGTCGGCCTGGCCCTGGACGAGCAGCGTCGGCGCGGCCACCGACCGGAGGTAGGAGACCGGGGAGACGCTGCGCACATAGTCGAGCATGTCCCGGGTCGGCGCCGGCGGGTACCGCCCGGAGTCCAGCAGCCGCTTGGTGTCACAGGCCCGCGCGACGAAGTGCAGACAGCCCGCCTCACCGGCCCGTGACGGGTCCAGGTTCGGATGCAGCAGCCCCTGCCCCTCCCCCAGCAGAAAGAAGGCACTGGTCCACTGCCACTTGTACGCGCCGGGCACCCACCCGTCGGCGTCCGCCGCACGGCCGGCGTTGTTGGGGTCGAGGGAGTAGGACAGGTCGTGCCAGGTGATGAGCGGGACCAGGGCGTCGACGCGGTGATCGACGGAGGCGGCGGCGAGCTGGATCGCCCCGCCGTAGGAGCCGCCGATCATGCCCACCCGTGGATCGTCGCGGCCGTCCTTGGCGACGTAGTTGATCTTGGTGCCGTCGTCGGCCTTACGGGTACCGGCCAGCAGGTCGAGCAGCCGGCTCGTGGCCCGGCCGTCGATCCTGGGGTCGTCCAGGGAGATCGGACAGCCGGTCTTGCCGAAGCCGAGCCCCGAGTAGGACAGCGCCACATAGCCGCGGGAGGCAAAGGCCTTGGCGATGGTGTCGGTCGCACCGTCCGCCTTGCTGCCGCCGAACCCGTTGGTGGTGAGCACGGCGGGCGCCGGGCGCTTGGCGTCGACACCGGCCGGGCGGTAGACATCGGCGTCCATGGTGCAGGTGCGGTGCCCGACCCGGACGGTGACCTTCAGCGCCGTGACGCTGTACGGGTCGGCGGTCGCGACCGCGGGAGCGGTCAGGGCGAGGGGCGCGGCGAGAGCCGTACCGGCCAGCAGGGCGAGGGATGTGCGCAGCGCAGGGCGGGACACGGCACGGGGCACCAAGACCTCCACAGGACACGTCGTACCAGCCGGTCGGCAACGGCGCGCTCCATCTTGTGACATGACTCACGGTCAAGTCAACGTAACCCTCCGTTGCACTTTGGCCTGCTTCCCACGTTGTCGTCTGCGGCGCCGTACCTCCGTTTCGCCGTTACG
>NZ_BBUY01000004.1:322760-363493 GCF_001590865.1 Streptomyces sp. NBRC 110611 | reverse complement strand
CCGACAACGTGGGAAGCCGGCCAAGCGCAGCGGACGGGTCAAAGCGCAAGCACGGGGACGTCGGGGCGAGCGAAGCCGAAGGTCTGGGCGTAGAGGGAGAGTTCGGCTTCCACGGCGCGGGTGATGGTGTCCGCGCGGCGGAAGCCGTGGGCCTCGCCGGGGAATGCCAGGTAGGCGTGCGGGGTGCCGCGCCCGGCGACCGCGGCGAGCAGGCGTTCGGCCTGGGCGGGCGGGCAGATCACGTCGTCCAGGCCCTGGAGCAGGAGGAACGGGACGGTGATCCGGTCCGCACGGTGCAGCGGTGAGCGTGCACGGTAGCGCTCGGGGGCCTCGGCGAACGGGCCCACCAGCGACTCCGGGTAGTGCGACTCGAAGTCGTGGGTCTCGCCGGTGGCCCAGCCGGTCAGGTCCAGGACCGGGTAGCTGATGGTGCCGCAGGCGTAGAGGTCGGTGGCGGCCAGTGAGGCGGCGGTGGTCCAGCCGCCGGCGCTGCCGCCGCGGACCGCCAGCCGGGCGCGGTCGGCGGTGCCCTCGTCGGCGAGCGCGCGGGCGACGGCCGCGCAGTCCTCGACGTCCACCACGCCCCACTGGCCGCGCAGCCGCTCGCGGTAGGCGCGGCCGTAGCCCGTCGAGCCGCCGTAGTCGACCTCGGCGACGCCGATGCCCCGGGAGGTGAAGTAGGCGATCTCCAGGTCGAGCACGAGCGGGGCGCGGCTGGTGGGGCCGCCGTGTGCCCGGATGACGAAGGGCGGCAGTTCACCGTCGGGGGCGGTGTGGCCGGGGTTGTGCGGCGGGTAGATGTGGGCGTGCACCTCACGGCCGCCGGGGCCGGTGAAAGTGCGGGTGCGCGGACGCGGGTAGTACGCCGGGTCGACCGCGTCGGTGTGCCGGCAGGCGATCGGCCGGGCGCGTCCGGTGCAGGTGTCCAGTTCCACGATCTCGTAGGAACGGTGCGGTCCGGCGGCGATGCCGATGATGCGGCTGCCGTGGGTGGTGAGCGCGGGCGCCCACTCCGTCCAGGGGCCCGCCGTGTCGACGAGGTCGCCGCTGACCGGGTCGAGGATGCCCAGCGTGGCGGCGCCGCGGCCGTGGATCACCGCGAGGGTGCCGTTGTCCAGGGGCAGGAACCAGCGCTGTCCGAGGGTCCACAGCGGACCGCCGAACTCCTCCTGCCGGGCCGGGCACAGCGCGTGGCTCGCCGCCGGGTCGTCGGGGTCGGTGCGCCACAGCTCCCACCAGCCGTCGCGGTCCGAGACGTACAGCAGCGTGCCGTCGGCGGCCCATTCGATCTGCGCGACGGACTCGCCGTCCGGTCCGTCGGTCCCGAGCGCGCCGACGAGCGGGCGGATGTCCTCGAAGGCGCCCTCGCCGGTGATCCGGGCGGTCATCACCAGCGTGCCGTCCCAGGGCATGTGCGGGTGGTCCCAGGCGATCCAGGCGGCCCGCCGGCCGTCCGGCGAAATCCGCGGACCGGTCACGAACCGGTGCCGGTCATCGCTCAACTCCCTTACCCAGTCCCGTCGTTCGGCGGCAGAGCCGTCGAGCGGTACGGCCGCGATGACCCGCCGGACGTCCGTCGGCCGGTCGCCGGTGAACTCCTCAAGGACGCACCACACCTCACCGAGCGCGGGGCGCAGCACCGGGTCGGCCCAGCGCAGCCCGCCGCCGGTGCCGGAGAGCGGGGTGAGCGGGCGCGGGGCGGCCCCGCCGTCCGGCTCGCAGGCGTAGAGCCGCTGGTCGGTGAAGTCGCTGAACACCACCAGCGGGCCGCGCTCGGTGACCGTGCCGGCCCACGGCTGTCCGCCGTACTCCAGCACCCGGCTGCGGACGTCCCAGGGGGCGGGGAGGACCGTCTCCTCGGTGCCGTCCGGCCGTCGGCGGACCAGTGCGCGCCGGCCGCCCTCGGCGGGCCGTGGCGCGGTCCACCACACCTCGTCGCCGACCAGGCCTAGGTAGGACGGCCGGCCGTCGTGCGCGGCGACCGTCCGGGCGTCCACCGGGGACGCCCAGGTGCCGTAGGGGGCGGTGGTCACGATGCCGCAGTCGGTCACCATGCTGGAGTTCCTCTCGTCCGCCGGTCGGTTGGGGGGTGGGACGCCGGTCAGGCGGCGCGCAGGAAGTGGTCGAGCACCCGGACGCCGAAGTGCAGGCCCTCGACCGGTACGCGTTCGTCCACGCCGTGGAAGAGCGCCTGGTAGTCGAAGCCCTCGGGCAGCCAGAGGGGGGAGAAACCGTAGCCGGTGATGCCCAGCCGGGAGAACTGCTTGGCGTCGGTGCCGCCGGACATGCAGTACGGCACGGTGTGGCCGCCCGGATCGAACCGTGCGACGGCGGCCCGCATCGCGGCGAACAACGGGGAGTCGACCGGAGCCTGGAGGGCGACCGAGCCGTGGTGGTAGTCCCAGTCCACCTCGGGGCCGGTGAGCTCGTCCAGGGTGGTGCGGAACTCCGCCTCGCCACCGGGGACGACCCGGCCGTCCACATAGGCGAGGGCGGACCCCGGGATCACATTGACCTTGTAACCGGCCGTCAGCATGGTCGGGTTGGTGCTGTTGCGGACGGTCGGCTCGACCAGCTTGGCGGACGGGCCGAGCCGGTCCAGCAGTGCGTCGACGTCGAGGCCGGGCGCGTCGAGGTCGGCGTCGACGGCGTGCAGCGCGGCGAGTTCGCCGAGTGCGGCCCGGACGGCGGGGGTGAGCCGGACCGGCCACTCGTACGCGCCGATCCGGGCCACCGCGGCGGCGATCCGGCTGACCGCGTTGTCATGGTTGACCTTCGAGCCGTGCCCCGCGCGGCCGGTGGCCGACAGCTTCAGCCAGGCCGTGCCGCGCTCGCCGGCCGCGACCGGGTACAGCCGCAGCCCGTCGCCGGCGTGGAAGGTGAACGCCCCGGACTCGCCGATGCCTTCGGTGCAGCCCTCGAAGAGGTCCGGGTGCCGGTCGGCCAGGAAGCCCGCGCCGTCGTCGGCGCCGGCCTCCTCGTCGGCGGTGAAGGCCAGCACGATGTCCCGCCGCGGCCGTACGCCGGTGCGCGCCCACCGCCGGACGACGGCGAGCACCATCGCGTCCGTGTTCTTCATGTCGACCGCGCCCCGGCCCCAGACCACGCCGTCGCGGACCTCGCCGGAGAACGGGTGCACGCGCCAGTCGCCGGGCTCGGCCGGTACCACGTCCAGATGGCCGTGGACCAGCAGGGCGTCGGCGGCCGGGTCGGTGCCCTCGATACGGGCCACCACGTTCGTCCGGCCCTTGGTGCGCTCCAGCAGCGTCGGCGCGATCCCGGCATCGGCCAGCCGCTCGGCGACGTACTCGGCGGCCGGACGCTCCCGGCAGCAGCCGTCCCCGGTGTTGCTGGTGTCGATCCGGATCAGCTCGGAGGTGAACCGCACGACCTCGTCCAGCGCCAGCCGGTCCACCGCCGCACCGTTTCCGGTCGCGGGGTCCGCGGCCGTTCCGACCTCAGCCATACTCTTCCTCCCGGGCCGACGACACGACGGTGGTGACCGTCTTGAAGCAGCGGATGGCTTCGTACATGTTCTGACTGGTATACGCGACGCGGCGTTCCCCACTGTGCTCCACGCCGGGCACACATGTCGCGGCACCCACCAGGTGCGCCGCGTCGAACTCCAACTCGAAGCGGACCGGACCGCGCCGGACCGGTTCATGACGCACCGCGAGCGCCGCTCCCTTGCGGGCCCCGGCCCGGATGTCGGCGGCCGTACGGGCCGGGGGCCGGCACACCGCCGCATAGCGCGACACATAGTCCTTGACCGCCACACCGGGCGCCTGCGGGGCGTATCCGAGCGCGTCCTGGCAGGTGCGGTCGTCGCCGGTGACCAGCACGACCGGGACGCCGTACTCGGCGACCACGAGGGAGTTGAGAAAGCCCTCGCTGGCGCGGGTGCCGTCGACCCAGACGCCGGTGAGGGTGTTGGCGAGGTAGGTGTGCGCCAGGACGCCTTCGGTGCCGGCGCCGGTGTGGTAGCCGACGAAGGCGATGCCGTCGACGTCACCGTGCTGGACGCCCTCGACCATGCTCAGCGCCTTGTGCTTGCCGGTGAGCATCTGCGCCCGTTCGTCGAGCTGTTCCAGCAGGAGGTTGCGCATCGACCAGTGCGCCTCGTTGACCAGCACCTCGTCGGCGCCGCCCTCGAAGAAGCCGGCGATCGCGGCGTTCACGTCGGACGTGAACATATGGCGGCACCGCTCCCACTGGGGCGTGCCGGGCAGCACATCGGCGGGCCAGGTCACGCCGGTGGCGCCCTCCATGTCGGCGGAGATAAGGATCTTCACGGTCACCAGTCCTATCGCAGCGAAGAGGCGGTACGCACGGTTCCTGTCATCGGTTGTTCCCCACATTGTCGGGACGCCACTGCGGACGCTCGGGTGACGCCGTATCCCGCACAGTTTCTGTCGCAAATCGGAACGTCATGCGTCAGAATTCCGACGGGGTTTCGACGGACATCTGTCAGGTGCCGACGGCACGTGCCGCGTGCGGTACAACAGCCCGGACCGCCTCCCACAGGACGAGACAGAGGCAGAACGATGAGCGACGTACTCAACAGCGTCCGGTTACCACAGCCCGGCCACCTGCCGGCCGAGGACTCCGGGGACCAGCTGACAGCCCTCACCGAACTGGTCGCGCAGTCACTTTGCGAGCGCAATCCACGCTTCCGGGAGCTCCTCCAGCACAGTGCCCGTACGCAGGTCACCCGGCTGATCGAGGAGACCCTGCGCACCGCCCGCCCGCTGCCCGAGACGGTCCGCGCGGTCATGCTGCGGACCGACACCGACCTCCATCTGGTGGCCGCCGCGCTCGGCGACTGCCTCGTCAGCGCGCCCGGCGAAGCGCCCGGCCTGCTGATCCCCGGCCCGCTCGCCGACGACCGGAGCGGCCGGGCCCGCCTGAAGGGCGTGCTGCGCCACCGCGCTGCCGCGGTCGGCCACGCGGTGCCGGCGCACGAGGCGGCCGCCTCGGTACGCGCCGCCTCCCGGCTGCTCGACCTGGCCGCGCGGCACGACGGCCCGGACGCCGGGTTGGCCTTCGTCGACGACCACCTCTCGGCGCTCCTGCTCCTCCAGGACGAGTCGCTGGCCCGCGCCCTCATCAGCCGCCGGCTCCACCCGCTGGCGGGCCTCACCCCGGAGCGGTGCGAGCGCCTGGAGGCCACCCTGCTGGCCTGGCTGGGCGGGATGGGCGCACCGGAGGTGGCCAGGGCGCTCAGCATCCATCCGCAGACCGTGCGCTACCGGATGCGCCAGCTGGAGAAGCTCTTCGGCTCGCGGCTCCGCGATCCCCGGACCCGCTTCGAGATCGAGATGGCGCTGCGCAGCCGCCGGCTGCTGGCCGGTGCCCACCGCCGCGCGTCCGCGGCCCGGCCCGCACGGATCGTCCCCCGGCGCCGGAGCGTCCCCGGCGGTACGACTATGCCTGCCCCCGGGTGACCGCCGCCCCGGCCCGCGCCCCGGCCTCCGCCGCGGGCCGCGGAACCGGCGGTATCAACACCGCATGATCGAGACCGACCTCCGAGGGATCCCCGCCACAGCGCTGTGGACCCTCCACCTCAGGGCCGCCGAGGCCGCCCGGCCCGACACGGTGCTGCCCGATCCACGGGCGGTCCAGCTGGTGACGGAGGTGGACTTCGCCTTCGAGGAGCGGCTGGGCGCCGCCCGGCCCTGGATGGCCCAGTCGATCGCGCTGCGCTCGCGCTGCTTCGACGGCGTGGTGCGCGCATTCCTCGACGCTCACCCGGACGGGACCGTCATCGCGCTCGGCGAAGGCCTGGAGACCCAGTTCTGGCGGGTGGACAACGGCCGGGCGCGGTGGGTGACGGTCGACCTCGCCGCCCCGCTCGCGCTGCGCCGGCGGGTACTGCCGCACGGCGACCGGCAACGGCTCATCGCCTGTGACGCCCGCGACCTCCGGTGGATGACGGACATCGACGCCTCGCGCGGGGTCCTGGTCACCGCCCAGGGCCTGCTGATGTACCTGGAGTTCGACCAGGTGACCGCGCTGATCGCGGCCTGTGCCGGGGCGTTCCCCCGCGGTGCGATGGTGTTCGACACGGTGTCACGGCGGATGAGCGCCCGTACCCGTACCAAGGGCAGGGGCCCGGGCGGCCAGCCCCTGCCACCGATGCCCTGGGGCATGGACGCCGCCGACCGGGAGCGGCTGCGTACCGTCCACCCCGCCATCACCGGCGTCAGCGATGTCCCGCTCCCCGCCGGCCGTGGCCTCCTGGGCTACCTCGCTCCGCGCGCCGCCTCGCTGCCCCTGCTCCGCGCCGACCGCCCGCTCGTCACCCGGCTGCGGTTCGGTCAGCGGCGGGCGGCGTACGCGTTCCCCGCCGGGCCGCCCGCTCCCGTCAGGCTCCCGCCACCACCCAGTTCGTCGGCAGCTCGATCCGCCTGCCGTCGTCGTCGGACTCCGTGGTGAAGAGCGGAAGCCGGCCCGAGGCGACGGTCCGGAGGCCGTGCTCCTCCAGGAGCCGCGGGATGTCGGTATCGGCCATCTCCCCGGGGGAGATACCGTGCGCGAAGACGGCCCGCAGCTTCCCGGGCAGGCCCGTGGGACGCCGCGCCAACGACATCAGGACGTCCTTGGCCGCCTCGGCCGGTTCGACCGCGAAGATCCGGCCACGGGCGCCGAGCAGCACCGCGGCATGGGCCACGATCCGGGCGCGGTCCTCGGGGGTGCACTGGTGCAGTACGCCGCGCAGATAGATGTTGACGTCGCCGAGTTCACCGCGCAGCGCGTCGATCGCCGCCTTGTCCACGGCGTCCAGGGCGCGGAACTCGGCCGGGGAGTCCGGGCCGTCCGCCCGGGCCAGGGCGATCGCCGCCGGGGAGAGGTCGATCCCCAGGGTGCGTCCGTAGTGACCAGCCAGGTAGTGGGTCTGGGTGCCGTTGCCGCAGCCCAGGTCGACCAGCGGCAGTCCGGCGTCGAAGTGTGGCCGGAAGTACGGCAGATGGAGTGCGGCGGTCAGCGACGGGTCCGAGTCCCAGAAGGTCTCGCCCGCGCCGCCCGGCACCTCGCGCCAGAAGGCTTCCCATCCCTGCGGAGTGTGGCTCGAAGCGGTCATACCCCATTGCTATGCGCGCGGCTGATCACCCCGCAAGGGTGCCCACACCACTTCCACCCAGCGTTCGCATGCCCTACCCGCACGCGGACCCACGGATCCCCCGGGAGGCAGGCCCTAGCCCCTCGGCAGCGGCTGTTCGAACCACACCGCCTTGCCGGAGGACGTACGGCTGGTCCCCCACTCCCGGGCCAGTC
The DNA here is from genome assembly GCF_001590865.1 of Streptomyces sp. NBRC 110611. Classification (GTDB taxonomy): domain Bacteria; phylum Actinomycetota; class Actinomycetes; order Streptomycetales; family Streptomycetaceae; genus Streptomyces. The sequence goes on along the minus strand of NZ_BBUY01000004.1, from coordinate 356,218 downwards.
GGCTCACCACCCGCAGGCCCCGGCCCGACTCGTCGTCGGCGCCGGCGTTCAACAGCTGCGGCAGGGCGTGGTCGTCGTCCCAGACCTCGCACAGCAGAGCGTCGGTGCGTACCAGCCGCAGCACCACATGCTGGGTGTGCGCATGCCGTACGGCGTTCGTGACGACCTCGCTGACCAGCAGCTGGGCCGTCTCGACGGCCGGACCGAGCCCCCAGTCGGCGAGCTGCCGGCCCACCAGGGCGCGGGCCCGCCCGACCTCGCGGGCGTCGATGGCCAGCCGCCATTCGGCGACCGCGTGCAGCGGGATGCCGTTGAGCCGCACCATCAGGAGCGCCACATCGTCCTTGCGGTCGTCGGTGACGTTCAGCGCCCGGATGATGGCGTCGCAGGCGTCGTCCATGGAAGCGGCGGGGTGCGCGGCGGACTCGGCGAGCGCGGCCAGGCCCACCCCGATGTCCTTGCCGCGCACCTCCACCAGGCCGTCCGTGCACAGCACGAGGCGGTCGCCGGGCTCGACCGGCACCGTCACGGCCTCGAAGGGCACCCCGCCGACGCCGATGGGCGCGCCGGTCGGCAGCTCCAGCAGCCGGCTGCGGCCGTCCGCCGCGCGTACCAGGACGGGCGGGACATGCCCGGCGTTGGCCATCGTCAGCTGCTGTCCGATGGGGTCGTAGACCGCGTAGAGGCAGGTGGCGAGGTAGCCGTCGCCGAGCCGCTGGGCGAGGTCGTCCAGGCTGCGCAGCAGCTGCGCGGGCGGCAGGTCGAGGGCCGCCATGGTCTGCACGGCGGTTCTCAACTGGCCCATCATCGCGGCCGAGTTGAGGCCGTGGCCCATCACATCGCCGACGACCAGCGCGGTCCGCGAACCGGGCAGTTTGATGGTGTCGAACCAGTCGCCGCCGACCCTGCCGAGGCGGGTGCCCGGCAGATAGCGGGTGGCGGTGTCACAGCCGGCCATCCGCGGCGCGATCCGCGGCAGCATGCTGTCCTGGAGCGTCTCGGCGACGTTCTCCTGGAACGTGTACATCCGCGCGTTGTCGAGGACCAGCCCGGCGCGGGCGGCCAGTTCGGCACCGGTCACCCGGTCCATGTCGTTGAACTCGGTCCGCTCCGGATGCCGCAGCAGGATCATGAAGCCCAGGACGACGTCGCGCGCCTTGAGCGGGACGATCAGCATCGAGCGGCCGTTGATCAGCGGGCTGATGTCCCGCTTCTCGAACTGCGCCGCGATGGCGTTGCCCATCTCCTCGGTGATCCGCGGTACGAGGACCGGCTGTCCGGTGGTCATGCACTGGAAGAACGGTGTGTGGACGGGGAACGGCATGGCCTCGCCGACCGGGATGACATCGTCCCAGCGCCCGGGCTCGTCGTTGTGCTCGACCGCGACACGGTGCCACATGGTGGTGGCGTCCGGCGGCCCGTCGGGGAAGCCCTCGCCCGCCATGACCTGTTCGCGCAGGTACGTCCCGGCGACGTCGGTGAACCGCGGGACGACGGCCTCGCTGACCTCCTGGATCGTCCGGGCCAGGTCGAGCGAGGAGCCGATCCGCCCGCTGACCTCGTTGAGGAACTCCAGCCGCTCGCGGACCGCGGCGTATTCGAGGTCGGACGCCAGCTCGGCGGCGGCCTCGGCGGCCTCGGCGGCCGACCGGGGGTCGTCCGCCGCCGCGTTCGCCGCCCGCAGCAGCCGGGTGCGCCGCTCGACCCGGCGTGGTACGCCCCAGTCCGGGGTGACCGGGAAGCGCTCCTGCCGGCTGATCTCCAGCACCGGATAGCCCAGCTCCAGGACCTGGGAGACGATCCGGGCGCTCTCCTGGGGGCTCATGCTCGGCAGGATCTCCGGCAGCCGGCGGGCCAGCTCCTCGGCGCCGGGGAAGTCGGTGTGCAGCGCGAAGGCGGGCATCCACCGCTCGTGCCCGCCTCGTTCCCGACCCCGCTCGCCGTCCAGCTTCCCGGCGTCCGCGGCGAGTACGAGGATCCGCCCGGCGCCCGGCCCGACCAGGGGGTACGCCCACCACAGCAGGTCCAGCGCCGGCGCCGGAAGCCCCTCCCCCAGCCTCCGGCCGGGTGGGGGACCTCCCAGCGGTGCCCCCGGCCCCGCCGCGCCGAGGGTCATCCGCGCCCGGCCCGCCGTCGGATAGGGCGTCCGGCCGCCCAACGAGGCCGCCAGGCCGGGCTCTTCGTACGCGTCGAGGTGGTCGAGGCCACCGCCCTCCCCCGGGCCGGCCGGCATGCCGCCCGCCGGACCCGCGCGCCCGGGCCACTCCTCGCCGCCGAGCGCGCCGGTGACCGGCATCAGATCGACGGCGGGGGCGCCGATCGCCTCCTCGCGGGTGGGCCCGAAGAGCCTGCGGGCGCCACTGCTCCAGTGAGAGATCCGCCCGCCCGCGTCCACCACCGCGACGGCGAGCGGTATCCGCCCGGGCGCCGCGTCCCGGGGCGAGGCCCCCGGGGGCGCCGCCTCGGACCTGCCGGCGCCGTTGGACGGGTCACGCTCCATGGGCGGTTACTCCTCCGTACGCCGATCTTGCACCACCGCTACCACGGTACGGCCGCGCGGTGGTGCGGCGGGCGGCATTCCGCGAATAGGCCGAATGGGTGGTGCGCCCGCGCATCGGTTGCGGCCATCGCCGCAACCGGGGGCGCACGACGAAGGTTCTCAAGTGCGGTGCCCCGGGCGCCTATTGGGCTCGCCTCGGCGCTCTCCCCGGGCAAGTGACCCGGTGGGCCACGGAGTTCGGCCCACCGGGAACCACCCGAATCGGTGAGTGCGGCGGCACACTCTCACGGTGGCGGCTGCGACGGAGGCCGCTCACCTCTCCCTCCCGCTGTTACTTCTCCATCTCCCTGGCGAGGTTGGCGAGGATCGTGTCGTAGATCCGGCCGAGCCCCTTGGGCGCGAAGGTCCGCTCGAAGAAGCCGCCGATCCCGCCCGCTCCCTGCCAGGTGGTCGTGACGACCACGTTGGCCCGGCCCGCACCGGCCGGAGTGACGACCCATGTGGTCACCATCGACGAGTTGCGGTCCTTCTCCACGAGCTGCCCGTCGGTCGGCTCGTCGACCTCCAGGAGGCAGTCGCGCACCCGCTTGCTGGTGGCCTGGAGCTTCCAATGGACGAGGGTGCCCTTGCCGTCGCCGCCCTCGCGGACCTCGTACTCGCTGAAGTGCTCGGGCAGCAGCTTCCCGCGCATGCCGGAGTAGTCGGCGAGCGCGTCGAACACGTCCTCCGGGTCCGCCGCGATCTCGCGCTGCGTGGTGGCCTCGACCTGCCCCATGTGTGTCTTCCTCCAGTAGTCGGCTGCCGGTCCTGCGATGCGCCGCCAAGCCAACCACCAGTCGGTGGCACGCCCAAAATCCGGGGCGGCGGCCGGAACGGGCCGGTGGGCTCAGACCGGCGGCAGGTCCCGGGCAGGGATGACGGGCACCCCAGCCTGCCGGCCTCCCTGGCACGGCGGATCGGCCCGGCAGAAGTAGCCGCGCGCCGCGCAGGCCGCGCAGCCGTGTTCGGAAAGGGCGGTGCCGGCCCGCCCGTTCCGGTCCACACAGAGCACCTCACCGGCCACCCGGCCGTCTCCGTGGCATCCTCCGCACTGAAGGTGCGGCCCCGCACAGGGGCTCAACGGTGCGCCCGGGAAACCCGAGTGCGTCCGCCGCCTCCGCACACCCTGCTCCGCGTTGCCATCCGCTCTCCCCTCTGGACTGCCCGCGCTGCCTGGTCAGCGTGGTCCCACCCCGGATCCTGGCCGCTCCCGCCCGCCGCCGTCGCCCGCTCGTCGCCACTATCCCTCGTGCGGGTGACATCGCGTCCCGGTGTTGCCGCACCATGGCCGGATGCAGAAGACGACCGGAGTACCTGTCGGAATACGTGAGATGACCGAGGCCGACATCGACGCCGTCTCGGCGGTCCGGGTGCGCGGCTGGCAGGCGGCGTACCGGGGGCTGCTGCCGCAGTCCCACCTCGACGCTATGAGTGCGGCCGAGGACGCCGAGGACCGGCGGTCGTGGTTCGGGCGCCGGCCGCCGGAGATGTGCGATCTGGTGGCCGAGCACGACGGCGAGGTCATCGGCTGGATCTGCGTCGGGCCGGCCCGGGACCCCGACCTGGCCCCGGGGCCGGAGGTGTCGGCGGCGTCCGTGACCGGGCCGGCGGCGGGAGAGGTGTTCGCCCTCTACGTGGCGCCGGAGGTGATCGGCACCGGCGTCGGACGGGCGCTGCTGGCCGCCGGTTCGGCCCGCGCGCGGGCGAACGGTTTCCGCACGCTGTACCTGTGGGTGATACGCGGCAATCACCGCGCCCGGCGGTTCTACGAGCGGGCCGGGTTCGTACCGGACGGGGCGGAGGAGGCGTACGAGGTCGACGGCAGCAGCGTCCCGGAGGTGCGCTACCGGCGTGCGCTGGGGCCGGGCCCGGGCTGAGCGTCGTCCCCTCCGGCTCCTGCCGCGCTGCCCTCCGGCCCGGGCTCATGGGGCCCGGGCTCCCGCGCCCCGGCCCCGTCCCGCCCGGGCACGTCGTGGACCCCGAGCCGGGCCAGCGAGGCCGCCGCCGCGGCGGCCAGCCGGGGGTGGGCGACGGCGGCGGACAGGGCCGGAACGGCGCGCCGGTCGCCGAGCGCGCCCAGACCCTCGACGCAGGCGAGCGCCACCCGCCAGTAGGGGTTGTGCGGGGTCAGCAGCCGCTCCAGGGTGGCGACCAGCGCCGGTACGGACTGCGGGGCGCGGAGTTCGGCGAGTAACCGCACGGGGTGCAGGGCGTAGGCGGTGCGCAGCGGGTTGGTGGCGAGCGCGGCCGCGGCGCGGGCGGTGCGCGGGTCGCCGAGGCGGCTGAGGGCGTGCGCCGCGGTGGCGCAGCGCACCGGGTCGCGGTAGTTCAGCAGCAGTACGAGCGTCTCGAAGGCGCGCCGGTCGCCGGCGCAGCCGAGGATGAACGCGGCGATCTCCCGGGCCCACAGGGGGCGTTCGACGGCGACCAGCATCTGGGCCAGCTCCTCCCGCCCGGCGGGCGAGTTCTTCCGGGCCAGTCCCAGCAACCGCTCGTACGCGACCAGATCCTGTGGGGAGCGGAGCTCGGCCCGCACCCGGTCCGTCAACTCGTGGAATGCGTCTTCCATTTGCCGCTTCCCTCCCGCCGGGCCGTCCCGGTCCCTGCGACGTGGCCTGCACCACAGCCTAATGACCCGGAATACCCCTGGCGCTTCGGTTACCCACCGGTTAACCTTCTGGGCGAGCAGCACCCCTGCTCGGGCGGCCTGGTGACGCAGCCGCCAGTTTTTCGGTGACGTCGGTTCGGCACCGCACAGCACGACATCCAGTACGGAGAAACGGCCCGGCCCCGGGACAGGGCCGCCGCGACTCCCGCACCGCCGGCGCCGCCAGTGGCGTTGCGGCTCCCCGCGGCCCACCGCCGCATCTCCAGCCGCTGTGCCCGTGCTGCGCTCGCGTCGGCGCATACCCCTCAGTCGTCACGTCTCCCCTGCCCTCGGGGGAACACCCTCAGGAGTCTCGCGATGGACCCTCAGTCCACCCCTGATCTCTCCACTCTCCCCGGCCTCTCCACCGAAGCCTCCGCGCTGCCCCTTTCCACCGTGGCGGTCGTCGGTCTCGGCACCATGGGCACCGGTATCGCCGAGGTACTGGCCCGGGCCGGCCGTGAGGTCATCGGCATCGACACCGACGAGGCCGCGGCCCGCAAGGCCGCGGCCGCCCTCGAAGCCGCCACCGCCCGCGCGGTGCGGCGCGAGCGGCTCACCGAGCGCGAGCGCCGGGACGTCCTGGCCCGCTTCCGTACCTTCACCGATCTGCGGGCCGCCGCGGACGCCGACCTGGTGATCGAGGTGGTGCCCGAGGACTACGCGCTCAAGCGGCAGGTCTTCGACGAGCTGGAAGCGGTGGTGCGTCCGGACGCCATCCTCGCCACCGGCACCAACGCCCTGTCCGTGACCCGTCTCGCGGCCGAATCGCGGCGCCCCGAACGGGTGCTGGGGCTGCACTTCTTCCACCCGGTGCCGGCCATGAAGCTGGTCGAGGTGGTCTCCTCGGTGCTCACCGCGCCGGCCGCGGTCGCGGCCGTCACGCAACTCGCCCGCGATCTGGGCAAGGACCCGATCGGCCTCGGCGACCGGCCCGGATTCGTCGCCGACGGCCTGCTGTTCGGCTATCTGAACCAGGCCGCGGCCATGTACGAGTCGCGGTACGCGACCCGTGAGGACATCGACGCCGCCATGCGGCTCGGCTGCGGTCTGCCGATGGGTCCGCTGGAGCTGCTCGACCTGATCGGCGTGGACACCGCCCGTACGGTGCTGGAGGCGATGTACGCCGAGTCGCACGACCGGCTGCACGCGCCGGCACCGGTCCTGGGACAGCTGGCCGAGGCGGGGCTGACCGGCCGCAAGGCGGGCCGCGGCTTCTACACGTACGACGCCCCCGGCTGGGGGCACCTCCCCGCGGACGCCGGGGGAGCCACGGTGGTCCCGGACGCCGAGACCCCGGCGGCCACCGGTACCCCCGTCGGCGGCCGGGCGGTCGCCGCGGTCGGCGTGGCCGGCTCCGGGACGATGGCGAGCGGTATCGCCGAGGTGTTCGCCAGGGCCGGCTACCGGGTCGTGCTGGCCGCCCGCGGCCTGGAGAAGGCGGAGCGGGCGAAGGCCCGGATCGGCCGGTCGATGGCGCGCTCGGTGGAGAAGGGCCGGCTGACCGCCGAGGTCCGGGACGCCGCGCTGGCGTCGATCACCCCGGCCGGGTCCCTGGACGCGTTCGCGGACGTGGACCTGGCCGTGGAGGCGGTGGCCGAGGACCTGGCCGTCAAGCAGGAGCTGTTCCGGGCACTGGACACGGTCTGCAAGCCGGGCACGGTGCTGGCCACCACCACCTCCTCGCTGCCCGTCATCGCCTGTGCCCGCGCCACCTCGCGTCCGCAGGACGTCATCGGGATGCACTTCTTCAACCCGGCGCCCGCGATGAAGCTGGTGGAGGTCGTCCGTACGGTTCTGACGGCCGACGAGGTGCACACCACGGTGCGTTCGGTTTGCGCCAAGATCCGCAAGCACCCGGTGGACTGCGGCGACCGGGCCGGCTTCATCGTGAACGCGCTGCTGTTCCCGTACCTGAACAACGCGGTCAAGATGGTCGAGCAGCACTACGCGTCCCCGGACGACATCGACACCGCGATGAAGCTCGGCGGCGGCTATCCGATGGGCCCGTTCGAACTCCTCGACGTGGTCGGCCTCGACGTGTCACTGGCAATCGAGAAGGTGCTGCACGCCGAGTTCCGCGACCCGGGACTGGCCCCCTCACCACTGCTGGAGCACCTCGTCGCGGCGGGCTGCCTCGGCCGCAAGACCGGCCGCGGCTTCCGTGAGCACGCCCGGCGCTGACGCGTGGCGGCGCCCCCGCCCGGCCGGGGGCGGCTGGGGTGGACTGCTGGAACCGGACGGCGGTCCACCCCGGCCCGCGGGGGCCGAAACGGCACCTCATGCCGCAGGTCGGGGGATTATGCAGTACCGTCCCCACATGTCCCAGCCCGCGCGTACGCAGCCTTCCGACGCCCCCGACACCAGCACTCCCGGCGCTCGCCGCGCGGCCGCACAACGGCTGAAAATGCGCCGTGAACTGTCGGCGGCGGCGATGGAACTGTTCGCGACCAAGGGCTACGAGGCGACGACGGTCGATGAGATCGCGGCCGCCGCGGGCGTCGCCCGGCGCACCTTCTTCCGCCACTTCCGCTCCAAGGAAGAGGCGATCTTCCCCGACCACGACGACACCCTGGTCCGCGCGGAGGCCGTCCTGGACGCCGCCCCGCCGCACGAGAACCCCCTCGACACGGTCTGCCGCGGCATCAAGGAGGTCATGCGGATGTACGCGGCCTCCCCGGCCGTTTCGGTGGCCCGCTACCGCCTGACCCGTGAGGTGCCCACGCTCCGCGAGGCCGAGATCGCCTCGGTGGCCCGCTACGAGCGGCTGTTCACCCGCTATCTCCTGGGCCATTTCGACGAGGGCGCGCACCGCGAGGGCGATGACGACCCGCTGCTCGCCGAGGTCGCCGCGTCCGCCGTGGTCACCGCGCACAACCACGTCCTGCGCCGCTGGCTGCGGGCCGGTGCGCAGGGCGATGTGGAGAGCCAGCTGGACCACGCCTTCGAGATCGTCCGTGAGACCTTCGGCGCCGGTATCGGCGCGGGGCGCGCCCTCACCGGGGAGCAGCCCCCGGCGGCCGTCTCACGGGAGGGCGAGGTGCTGGTCGCGGTGGCCCGTACGGACGCGCCGCTGGACGAGGTCATGCGCACGATCCGCAAGGCGATCAAGGACCGGCGGTAGCGGGGGCAGCGGGAGTCGACGTGCCCGGACCACGGGGACGGACATGATCGCGGCCCGGAGACCCAGGGGCGACCCGACCCTCACCCGAATGGCGTAATCCCGTCGGCGCACACGAGGTGTGCCGACGGGATTTCTTTGTGTGGCCGACGCGCCTCCGATCAGGGATCCCGCGCTCATACGTGCCGACCAGATGACATCTGAGAGAAATTGTTGGCACTCAGTGTCTTGTGGACTGGCACGCGGTGTCATACGTTGAGGGCGTCCGGGCGGCCGGCGCGCAGAGACCCACCGCGCGCCGGCTGTCCCACCAGTCCTGCACCAGTCCTGTACGACTGGCCGCCCGGACGCCTGCGTCACAGGCACCGCGCGCACGCCGCGCCCCGCACGCCCCGGCCACACACCACAGGCGAGGCGAGGCCCGGCCGAGCACAGCCGCCCGGCCGAACCGACGGCACCACCGCCGCACCACCCCCGACGTTCCCTCAAGCCGTTTCCCTCAACGGACTTCGCCGGAGGCACCCATGACCGCAATCCTGGACGCAATCCTCGCGCCCGACACCACCGGCGCCGACTTCGCCGCGCTGCCCCTCCCCGAGTCCTACCGCGCGGTGACCGTGCACAAGGACGAGGCCGAGATGTTCGCCGGCCTGCCCAGCAAGGAGAAGGACCCCCGCAAGTCGCTGCACATCGAGGACGTGCCGGTGCCCGAACTCGGACCGGGCGAGGCACTGGTGGCCGTGATGGCCTCCTCGGTGAACTACAACTCGGTGTGGACCTCGATCTTCGAACCGCTGCCCACCTTCGGGTTCCTGGAGCGCTACGGCCGCCTCTCCCCGCTCGCCAAACGGCACGACCTGCCGTACCACGTCATCGGCTCCGACCTGTCCGGCGTGGTGCTGCGCACCGGCCCCGGCGTCAACGCCTGGAGCCCCGGCGACGAGGTCGTCGCACACTGCCTCTCCGTCGAACTGGAGTCCTCCGACGGCCACAATGACACCATGCTCGACCCCGAGCAGCGCATCTGGGGCTTCGAGACCAACTTCGGCGGCCTGGCCGAGATCGCCCTGGTCAAGTCCAACCAGCTGATGCCCAAGCCCCGGCACCTGACCTGGGAGGAGGCGGCGGCACCCGGGCTGGTCAACTCGACCGCGTACCGCCAGCTGGTGTCCCGCAACGGCGCCGGGATGAAGCAGGGCGACAACGTGCTGATCTGGGGCGCGAGCGGCGGACTCGGCTCGTACGCCACCCAGTTCGCGCTGGCCGGCGGCGCCACCCCGATCTGTGTCGTCTCGTCCGCCCAGAAGGCGGAGATCTGCCGGAAGATGGGCGCCGAGGCGATCATCGACCGCAACACCGAGGGCTACAAGTTCTGGCAGGACGAGCACCACCAGGACCCGAGAGAGTGGAAGCGCTTCGGCAAGCGCATCCGCGAACTGACCGGCGGCGAGGACGTGGACATCGTCTTCGAGCACCCGGGCCGGGAGACCTTCGGTGCGTCCGTGTACGTCACCCGCAAGGGCGGCACCATCGTCACCTGCGCCTCGACCTCCGGCTACCAGCACGAGTACGACAACCGCTACCTGTGGATGTCGCTGAAGCGGATCGTCGGCTCGCACTTCGCCAACTACCGCGAGGCGTGGGAGGCCAACCGCCTGATCGCCAAGGGGAAGATCCACCCGACCCTGTCGAAGACATACTCCCTCGCGGAGACCGGGCAGGCGGCGTACGACGTGCACCGCAACCTGCACCAGGGAAAGGTCGGCGTACTGGCGCTGGCGCCCGAGGAGGGGATGGGTGTCCGCGATGAGGAGATGCGCGCCGAGCACCTCGACGCGATCAACCGGTTCCGTGACGCGTAATCGGGAAGACCGGAACCACGAGGATTCGGACCAGTTATGACTGAGCGTCAGAAGGATCGTCCGTGGCTGATGCGGACATACGCCGGGCACTCCACCGCCGAGGCGTCCAACGAGCTGTACCGGCGTAACCTCGCCAAGGGCCAGACCGGCCTTTCCGTCGCGTTCGACCTCCCGACGCAGACCGGCTACGACCCCGACCACATCCTCGCCCGCGGCGAGGTCGGCCGGGTCGGGGTCCCGGTGTCCCATCTCGGGGACATGCGGCGGCTGTTCCAGGACATTCCCCTGGAAAAGATGAACACCTCGATGACCATCAACGCGACGGCCATGTGGCTGCTGGCGCTGTACCAGGTGGTCGCCGAGGAGCAGGGAGCCGACATCACCAGGCTGTCGGGCACCACGCAGAACGACATCGTCAAGGAGTACCTCTCCCGCGGGACGCACGTCTTCCCGCCGGGGCCTTCCCTGCGGCTGACCACCGACATGATCACGTACACGGTCAACCACATCCCGAAGTGGAACCCGATCAACATCTGCAGCTACCACCTGCAGGAGGCGGGCGCCACCCCGGTCCAGGAGATCTCGTACGCGATGTCCACCGCGATCGCGGTACTGGACGCGGTGTTCGCGTCCGGCCAGGTCCCCGAGGAGCGCAGAGGCGAGGTGGTCGCCCGTATCTCGTTCTTCGTGAACGCGGGCGTCCGCTTCGTCGAGGAGATGTGCAAGATGCGCGCCTTCGGCCGCATCTGGGACCGCATCACCCGCGAGCGCTACGGCATCGAGAACCCCAAACAGCGCCGCTTCCGCTACGGCGTCCAGGTCAACTCGCTGGGCCTGACCGAGGCGCAGCCGGAGAACAACGTCCAGCGGATCGTGCTGGAGATGCTGGCCGTCACGCTCTCCAAGGACGCCCGCGCCCGGGCCGTCCAGCTCCCCGCCTGGAACGAGGCGCTGGGGCTGCCCCGGCCCTGGGACCAGCAGTGGTCCCTGCGCATCCAGCAGGTCCTCGCGCACGAGAGCGACCTGTTGGAGTACGAGGACATCTTCGCCGGTTCGCACGTCATCGAGGCCAAGGTGGACGCCCTGGTCACCGACTGCCTCGCGGAGATCGAGCGGATCCAGGAGATGGGCGGCGCGATGGCCGCGGTGGAGTCCGGCTACCTCAAGTCGCAGCTGGTCTCCGCGCACGCCGAGCGGCGGGCCCGAATCGAGACCGGCGAGGAGAAGATCGTCGGTGTCAACTGCTTCGAGTCGACCGAGCCCAACCCGCTCACCGCGGACCTCGACACCGCCATCATGACCGTCGACCCGGCCAACGAGGCACGCGTGGTGCGCGCGCTGCACGACTGGCGCGACAACCGTGACGAGGTGCGCGCCCAGGAGGCGCTGTCGGTGCTGAAGAAGACCGCGGCAGGCGACGGCAACCTCTTCCCGGCCACCCTGGAGTGCGCCCGCGCCGGGGTGACGACCGGCGAGTGGTCCTGGGCGCTGCGGGACGTCTTCGGGGAGTTCCGCGCGCCCACCGGCGTCTCCAGCGCTCCGCTCGCGGTCGCCGCGGAGGAGGGCAGCCCGCTGGCGGTGGTCCGCGAGAAGGTGGCCAGGACCGCCGCCGCGGTGGCCTCGGCAGCCGGTGCCGGGGGCGGCGGCAAGCTGCGGCTGCTGGTCGGCAAGCCCGGCCTGGACGGGCACAGCAACGGCGCCGAGCAGATCGCCGTACGGGCCAGGGATGCCGGCTTCGAGGTGATCTACCAGGGCATCCGGCTCACCCCGGAGCAGATCGTCTCGGCGGCGCTCGCCGAGGACGTGCACTGCGTCGGCCTGTCGATCCTCTCCGGCTCGCACGCGGAACTGGTACCGGAGGTGCTGAAGCAGCTGCGCGACGCGGGGGCGGGCGACATACCCGTCATCGTCGGCGGCATCATCCCGTCCGCCGACGCGACCGCGCTGCGGGAGGCCGGAGTGGCGGCGGTCTTCACCCCCAAGGACTTCGGCATCACGGAGATCATCGGACGTATCGTCGACGAGATCCGGCGGGCCCACCGGCTCGACCCCCTGGAGGTCCCCGCATGACCCCTGTTCCCCAGACGCCCGTTATGAAGGCCGCACGGCCGCGGCGCTCCTGTCTCGCCGTTCCCGGCAGCAATCCGCGCTTCCTGGAGAAGGCCCAGAGCCTCCCGGCGGACCAGGTGTTCCTGGACCTGGAGGACGCCTGCGCCCCGCTCGCCAAGGAGAGCGCCCGGCACGCCGTCGTCGACGCGCTGACGAACGGCGACTGGACGGGCAGGACGCGGACCGTGCGGGTCAACGACTGGACGACGCACTGGACGTACCGGGACGTCATCACGGTCGTCGAGGGCGCGGGCGCGGACCTCGACTGCATCATGCTGCCGAAGGTCCAGGACGCCCGGCAGGTCGTGGCGCTGGACCTGCTGCTGACGCAGATCGAGAAGACCATGGGCCACGAGGTCGGCCGGATCGGCATCGAGGCGCAGATCGAGAACGCCAGAGGGCTGGTGAACGTCGAGGAGATCGCCGGTGCCTCGCCGCGCCTGGAGACCCTGGTCTTCGGCCCGGCCGACTTCATGGCGTCGATCAACATGAAGTCCCTGGTGGTCGGCGAACAGCCGCCGGGCTATCAGGCGGACGCCTATCACTACATTTTGATGCGGATCCTGATGGCGGCTCGGACCTACGATTTGCAGGCAATCGACGGACCTTACCTTCAGATTAAGAACATCGCGGGCTACCGCGAGGTGGCCGGCCGGGCCGCCGCCCTGGGCTTCGACGGCAAGTGGGTGCTGCACCCCGGTCAGATCGAGGCCGCCAACGAGGTGTTCTCGCCCTCCCAGGAGGACTACGACCACGCCGAGCTGATCCTGGACGCCTACGAGTGGCACACCTCGGAGGCGGGCGGCAAGAAGGGATCGGCGATGCTCGGCGACGAGATGATCGACGAGGCGAGCCGGAAAATGGCCCTCGTCATCGCCGGCAAGGGCCGGGCCGCAGGCATGATCCGTACATCCACGTTCGAGGCCCCGGAGGAATGAACGCGATGCAGTTCGGCCGTACCTATGAGGAGTTCACCGTCGGCGACGTGTACAAGCACTGGCCCGGCAAGACCGTCACCGAATACGACGACCACCTCTTCTGTCTGCTCACCATGAATCATCACCCGTTGCATATGGACAGCAACTACGCGGAGCAGACCACCGACTTCGGCAAGAACGTCGTCGTCGGCAATTACATCTACTCACTCCTGCTGGGCATGTCGGTACCGGATGTCTCCGGCAAGGCCATCGCCAATCTCGAGATCGAGTCGCTGAAGCACGTGGCGCCCACCTTCCACGGCGACACGATTTACGGCGAGACGACCGTGCTCGGCAAAACGCCGTCGAAGTCCAAGTCCGACCGCGGCATCGTGCACGTCGAGACCAAGGGGTACAAGCAGGACGGCACCCTGGTCTGCGTCTTCCGGCGCAAGGTGATGGTGCCGACGGCCACCTACATCAAGGAGCGCGGCGGAGAGCAGCCCGGCCGCCCGGAGCTCAGGGCCCCCGAGGCCAAGAAGGCCACCGCGGCCGGGAAGGAGAACTGACCGTCATGACCCGTCTCGCGCAGACCGAGGGCCTGACCGACATCCAGCGGGAAATTCTCTCCACCGTCCGCGATTTCGTGGACAAGGAGATCCTGCCGGTCGCCACGGAGCTTGAGCACCGCGATGAATACCCGACGCAGATCGTCGAGGGACTCAAGGAACTCGGCGTGTTCGGCCTGATGATTCCGGAGGAGTACGGCGGGCTGGGTGAGTCCCTGCTCACCTACGCACTGACCGTCGAGGAGATCGCCCGTGGCTGGATGAGCGTCTCGGGCATCATCAACACCCACTTCATCGTGGCGTACATGCTCAAGCAGCACGGCACACAGGAACAGAAGGACTACTTTCTGCCGAAGATGGCGGCCGGTGAGATCCGGGGCGCCTTCTCGATGTCGGAGCCGGCGCTCGGCTCGGATGTCTCGGCCATCTCCTCCAAGGGCGTGCGGGACGATGGGGGCACCTCCCGCTCGAGCGAAGCCGAGAGTGGGGGAGGGTACGTCCTGACCGGGCAGAAGATGTGGCTCACCAACGGCGGTTCGTCCACCCTCGTCGCGGTGCTGTGCCGGACGGACGAAGGTCACCCGGAGGGCACCCCTCCGCACAAGTCGATGACGACCTTCCTCGTGGAGAAGGAGGCCGGCTTCGGTGAGGTGCGGCCCGGCCTGACCATCCCGGGCAAGATCGAGAAGATGGGCTACAAGGGCGTCGACACCACCGAGCTGATCATGGACGGGCTGCGCATCCCGGCCGACCGGGTGCTCGGCGGCCGCACCGGACGTGGCTTCTATCACATGATGGACGGGGTCGAGGTCGGCCGGGTGAATGTGGCCGCGCGCGGCTGCGGCGTCGCCCAGCGCGCCTTCGAGCTGGGGGTTTCGTACGCACAGCAGCGGCACACCTTCGGAAAGCCGATCGCGCAGCACCAGGCCATCCAGTTCAAATTGGCAGAAATGGCAACAAAGGTCGAAGCGGCCCATGCGATGATGGTCAATGCCGCTCGCAAGAAGGACTCCGGCCAGCGCAACGACCTCGAAGCGGGGATGGCGAAGTACCTGGCCTCCGAGTACTGCAAGGAGGTGGTGGAAGACGCGTTCCGCATCCACGGCGGCTACGGCTTCTCCAAGGAGTACGAGATCGAGCGCCTCTACCGAGAGGCCCCGATGCTCCTGATCGGCGAGGGCACCGCCGAGATCCAGAAAATGATCATTGGTCGACGGCTACTGGAGGAGTACCGAATCCAGGCATGAACGCCCGATTCACCCCTTTTGGCCTAGACGAAGATCACACCCTGTCATCGGTCTTTCGGCCACGGATTGGCTCTGGCTCTTGGCCAGTTGCCGCTCGTAACCGATAGCATCCACGGAAAGCCGCCGTCCCCCGTATACCTGAGCGGCACCCTCCGCTACGAAGGTCATCCATGCCCCACAGCCAATCCTCTGCACCACGCGGTCGCGTCCGCCTCGCGCGCGGAGCGTCGCCGTGGCTCCTGCCGACCGTTGCCACGGCAGCGGTCAGCCTCGCCCGGTCCCGCCGGTCGGGTCGCTGGGCCGCCGTTGCCGTGCCCACCACCGCCCTGGCGGCGGGCATGCTGTGGTTCTTCCGCGACCCCGAGCGGGAGATCGCTCAGGGCCGCGTCATCTCCCCGGCCGACGGTGTGGTGCAGAGCATCATGCCGTGGAAGGACGGACGCACCCGCGTCGCGATCTTCATGAGCCCGCTGAACGTCCACGTCAACCGCGCGCCGCTGGCCGGCACTGTGACGTCCGTGGAGCACATCCCCGGCGGATTCGTTCCGGCGTTCAACAAGGAGAGCGAGAACAACGAGCGGGTCGTCTGGCACTTCGATACCGAACTCGGCGACATCGAGATGGTGCAGATCGCCGGCGCGGTGGCCCGCCGTATCGTCCCCTACGTTCCCGAGGGCACGAAGGTGGAGCAGGGCGAGCGGATCGGTCTGATCCGCTTCGGCTCGCGCGTCGATGTCTACCTTCCGGAGGGCGTCGAGGTGGCGGTCGAGGTCGGCCAGGCGACCACCGCGGGGGTGACTCGACTTGACCGTGATTGATCCTGAGACACAGGCGGGCTGGGCGCCCGAGAACGACGAGGACGAGGACGACATGCCGCTGTCGACGCGGCTGTCAATAGCGGACACCCTCACCCTCGGTAACGCCATCTGTGGCTTCATGGCCGTGTACTTCACGACCACCGGGGTCCTCATTCCGCACCTCACGGGGACCGAGGACGGCGGGATGGCCCGGCACAGCGCGGCCATGGCCGTGATCCTGATGCTGCTCGCTTCGGTCTTCGACCTCTTCGACGGGCTGGTGGCGCGCAAGCTGCGGGCCTCGGCGATGGGGGCCGAGCTGGACAACCTCTCCGACCTGATCAGCTTCGGCCTGGCGCCCGCGTACTTCGTGGTGACCTGGGGCATGGTCGCTCCGGACTCGCACCAGCGGGTGTCGGTGGTCGCGGCGGTGGTGGTGCTGCTGGCGGTGATCCTGCGGCTGGCCCGGTTCTCCTGCGTCACCCTGCGTGACGGCATCTTCCAGGGCATGCCGAGCCCCTTCGGCGCCCTGACCGTCGTCGCCATCGTGCTGCTGGAGCTGCCGTTCCTGCCGACGCTGCTGGCGATCATCGGCGTGGCCTGGCTGATGGTGAGCCGGGTCGAGTACCCCAAGCCCCGGGGCCGCCTCGCGGTGGCGATGCTCAGCTGGATCATCATCAGCATGGGCATGCTGGCGGCCTGGGCGCTGGACGCCCCCGGCGGCCAGCTGCTGCTGCAGACCGGCTGCTCCCTGCAGGTGGTCCTGGGCGCGATGATCCCGCTGTTCGCGACGGCCAGGAGGGTCAACACCTTCCGCGACAACCGCCGCGAGTCCCGCGCCGAGTCACGCGCCGCGCAGCTCCCCTGACCCGAGCGGTGCGCGGTCACCGCGCCCCACCGAGAGCCGAGAGCCCCGGGCGAATCGTTCGCCCGGGGCTCTCGGCGTTCGCGGCGCGCCGGCGGTCTCCGCCAGGCCTGAACGGCGGAGCCAGGCCTGAACGGCGGGTGGCGTGCCTCAGACCAGGAAGTCGCGCGCCAGATTCTCCGCCGCCCGCTCCAGCAGGGGGCCCGCCCCGGCGATACAGCGGGCCGGGTCGGGCTCCAGGTCCGTCAGGGCGTACGCCCGCCGGATGCCGGCCCGGCGGAGGGCCTCCTCGGACAGCCGGAGCCGGCCGCAGACGGCGACCACGTCCAGGCCGGCCGCCCGGGCCGCGGCCGCGACCCCGGCCGGCGCCTTGCCGTGCAGGGTCTGCTCGTCCAGCGAGCCCTCCCCCGTGATCACGAACGTGGCCCGCGCCAGCGCCGGTCCGAAGCCCAGAACGTCGAGCATCACGTCGATACCCGGCCGGAACGTCGCTTCCAGGCCCACCAGCGCGCCATAGCCGATACCGCCCGCCGCACCCGCGCCCGGCGCCAGGGCGTACTCGGCGGCCCTGGGCCCCAGCGCGCGCTCCAGCACCTCGGTGTAGCGCACCAGCGCGGCGTCCAGCGCGGCCACGTCGTCCGGCCCGGCGCCCTTCTGCGGCCCGTAGACCGCCGCGGCGCCCTTGGGCCCCGTGAGCGGGTTGTCGACGTCGCTCGCGAGCACGACCGCGGTCCGCGCCAGCCGGGGATCCAGCCCCGACAGGTCGGCCGTCACCAGATCGCGCAGCGGCCCGCCACCGGGGCCGACCGGCGCACCGTCCGCGTCCAGGAACCGGGCGCCCAGTGCCGTGAGCATGCCCGCGCCGCCGTCGGTCGTCGCGCTGCCGCCGACGCCGAAGACGATCGAGGTCGCCCCCGCGTCCAGCGCCGCGCGGAGCAGCTCGCCGGTTCCGTACGTGGTGGCCGTCAGGGGCGCGAAGCCGCCCGCGGGAAGGTGCTGGAGGCCGGACGCCTCCGCCATCTCCACCACCGCCGTGCCGTCACCGCGCAGCGCGAAGGCGGCCGTCACCGGCTCGCCGGTGGGGCCGGTGACCCGGGCCTCCCGGCGGGCGAATCCGGCCGCGAGGGCCGCGGCCACGGTGCCGTCGCCGCCGTCCGCGACCGGGACGGCCGCCACGTCCAGCCCGGGCACCGCACGCCGCAGACCGGCGGTGACGTGCTCGGCGACCTCGACAGCCGTGAGCGACCCCTTGAACTTGTCCGCCGCGATCAGCACACGGGCAGGTGAACGTGGAGGTGCGGGTGGATGCGCGTCCGGATGTGCCGGTGCCGCGTTCGTCCTTGCTGCGTCCGCCACCGTGATTCCCCTTGCTTTCGAACGGGCAGTCGCGCCGCTGCGACCCTATCCGGCCATGGGCCCGGCGAACAGGGGAGGCGAACAGGGGAGGCGAACAGGGGGGCGCACAGGGGGCGAACAGGGCAGAGGACGCGGAGAGGAAAGGACACGAGGAAGGGACACGAGGAGACGACACGGAGAGGACGCGGAGGAGGACGACGACGGGGTGAGACGGCGGCTTCGGTCGCTTCCGAGCGCCCCGGGGGTGCGCCTCGAAGATCCATCGCGGAGGACTGATCCGGTCCCGACTCGTCTAGGCTCACGCCGTGACGACCACGGATTACGCCACTTACATCGCCGGCCTGCCCCGCGTACTCGCGGGAGCCGGCGCCATCTTCCGCGACACCGACGGCCGCATCCTGCTCGTGGAACCGAACTACCGGGACACCTGGAACCTGCCCGGCGGCACCGTCGAGTCGGACGCCGGAGAGTCGCCCCGCCAGGCCGCCCGCCGCGAGACCGCCGAGGAGATCGGCCTGGACGTCGAGCTGGGCGCGCTGCTCGCCGTCGACTGGGTCCGCGGGGAGGGACGGCCCCCGCTGGTGTCGTACCTCTTCGACGGCGGGGTACTCGCCCCGGAACAGCTCGCCGCGATCCGGCTGCAGGAGGAGGAGCTGCTGTCCTGGCGTATGGCCCACTGGGACGAGGCCCAGACCCTGGTGGGCCGCGAGATGGCGCTGCGCATCGGCGCCGCCCTCCAGGCCCTCGCGGAGGGGCACGGCCCGGCCGAGCTGGAGGACGGGGTGCCGCCGTCGGGAGTCACGGCCGACACCGCGTGACGACGTGGCGGCGTGACGACGTGGCGGCGTGACGACGTGGCGGCGTGACGGCATGGCGGCGTGACGGCATGGCGGCGAGGCTCGATGAGCCGGGCGCACGGCTGCGGTTGCGCGGCTGCGGGTGCACGGCTAAATGAGGTGAGCTCCGGTGACCGGCGCCCCTAGGGTGACCGCCATGGATGACATCGTCGGCAAGCCCATGCGCGACATCACCGCCAGGATCGCCCAGGTGCCGGGAGTCGTCGGGGTGATGCTCGGGGGGAGCCGGGCGCGCGGCACGCACCGGCCGGACTCCGACTGGGACCTCGGGGTCTACTACCGGGGTGAGCCGGACCTGCCGGCGCTGGCGGCGCTGGCCACGGAGGTGGTCGGCGCCCCCGTCGAGGTGTACGGGCCGGGGGCCTGGGGCGCGTGGGTCAATGGCGGGGCCTGGCTCGTCCTGCCCGACGGCAGTCATGTGGACTGGATCCTGCGGGATCTCGACCGGGTGCGGCGGGTGTGGCAGGAGTGCCGGGCGGGCCGCTTCGAGATCGGCGTACAGGCCGGTCATCCGCTCGGCTTCTGGTCACCGGCCTACCCGGGCGAGGTGGCGCTGGGCCGGGTGCTCGCCGACACCGACGGGGAGCTGGCCCGCCTCAAGGAGGCGGCCCAGGAGTACCCCGAGGCCCTGCGGAAGGAAGTGACCGGGGCCGCGGTGTGGGACGCGGGGTTCTCGGTGGCGATGGCGGCCAAGTCGTACACCGCGTCGGACGTCCTGCATGCCGCCCTGTGCCTGTCCCGTGCGGTCGGCGACCTCGTCCAGGCGCTGCACGCGCACCACCGCGTCTGGTGCCTCAACGAGAAGGGCGCCCTCGCGGCGGCCGGCGCCCTGCCGCACACCCCGCCCGGGTTCGCCGACCGCGCCACCGCCCTGCTGGCCGGACTCGGCCGCACGGAAAGCGAGTTGGAGAACTCCCTGCGCGAGGCGGAGCGCCTGGTGGCGGAGGTGCGCGCGGCGGTCACCGCCCAGTGGACCGCGCCGGTCCCGGCTCAGTAGACCGCGCCGGCCCGGCTCAGCGGACCCCGACGGCATGGCCGTACGTCCGGGTGTCGGTGAGGAAGTCGAGCATCGCGCGGGCGACATCGGCTCGGGCGATCGACGCACCGGCGGGTCCGGCTTCGACGGCGTGGCGGTAGCGGCCCTCGCCGGGCCCGTCGAGGAGGCGGGGCGGGCGGACCGCGGTCCAGTCGAGGCCGCTGTCGCGCAGGACGGCCTCCATACGCTCCAGGTCGGTGTAGAGCTCCTTGAGCATCGCCCAGAGGAGCGGGCCGAAGATCCGGTGGCTGACGAAGGGCTGGCCGGCACCGGTGCGGTTGAGCGGCCCCGCGCTGACGACGAGCAGGCGGCGGACGCCGGCGGCGGTCATGGCGTCCACCACCGCGCGGGCCGACGTGGACGCCGGCCGCATCGGGTCGCGCCGGCCGGGCTGGCCGATTCCGGAGAGCACCGCGTCGGCGCCCTCGACGACGGCCTTGACAGAGGCGGCGTCGAGCGGGTCGGCGCGGACGACCGTGAGCCGCTCATGCCGCTCGGTCAGCTTCTGCGGACTGCGCAGTGCGGCGGTCACCTCGTGCCCGTCGGCCAGGGCATGGGTGACGAGCTGCCGGCCGACGCCGCCTGACGCGCCGAGGACGGTGAGTTTCAAGATCGCTCCCGGGAGAACCGAAGGAAGGCGTGCGAGTGAGCTCACCCACCGACGTGCGGCGGGGCGGGTGAGTAAGTGCTCACTCACCAGTGTGGGTGAACGCTCACTCACCTGTCAATGTAGACTCCGCGCATGACCCGAGACGCCGCCGCTCCGCTGACCGGAGGCGCCCTGACGCGCTCCCGCATCCTGGACGCCGCCGCCACGCTGATGACGGCCGTGGGCCTGACGCATACGACGACGAAACAGATCGCCCGGGAGGCCGGCTGCTCGGAGGCGGCGCTCTACAAGCACTTCCGGAACAAGGAAGAGATTTTCGTCCGGGTGCTGCACGAGCGTGCGCCGCAGCTCTCCGACGCGCTGGAGCGACTGCCGCGGCACGCGGGTGACGAGCGGGGACCGGCCGGGCATCTGACGGAGGTGGCACTGGTCGCCGTCCGCTTCTACCGGCGCGCCTTCCCGATCGCCGCCTCGCTCTTCGCCAGCCCCGAGCTGCTGGCGACGCACCGCCGCCGGCTGCACGAACTCGGCACCGCGGGACCGCAGAACGCCACCCAGCACCTCGCCGCCTATCTGGAGGCCGAGCAGGCCCTGGGCCGGATCACGGCCGGCGTCGACCCGCACGCGGCGGCCCTCCTCCTCATCGGCGCCTGTTTCCACCGCGCCTTCCTCGACCTGTTCTTCGACTCCGAGGCACCGCCCGGCGCGCTGCGCCCGGAGAGCGAGGAGGAGTTCGCGACCGAGACCGTACGGGCCCTGCTCGACGGTCTCCGGCCGCCGGGCGCCCCGTAGAGACGGGAGTCCGGCGTCAGCCGCACCCCTCCGCCGGGAACAGCGCGTCCTCCGTCCGCTCGAAGGCCAGCAGCCGGCGCTTGCGGTCCAGGCCGCCGCCGTAGCCGGTGAGGCTGCCGTCGGCGCCGACGACGCGATGGCAGGGGACGATGATGCCGACCGGATTGCGCCCGTTGGCCAGGCCGACCGCACGCGCGGCCGACGGGGCGCCGAGCTGCTCGGCGAGCTGCCCGTACGAGCGGGTCTCGCCGTACGGGATCCGGCACAGCGCCGCCCAGACGCGCCGCTGGAAGGGCGTACCGCGCAGCGTGAGCGGCACATCGAATCTGGTCAGCTCGCCGCGGAAGTAGGCCCGTAGCTGGGTGATCGTCGCGGCGAACGGAGGTTCACCGGGGTCAGCGGGAGCGCCGAAGGCCTCCTCGGGCGGACGGTGCCGCTGGCCGGTCATGTACAGGCCGGTCAGGGCGTCACCGGCGGCGACGAGCGTGAGCGGCCCGACCGGGGTGTCCGCCAGGACGGTGTGCGTGATCGGAGCGCCGCCTTCGGAGTGTGCGGGCGGGTGAGCTTCGGAGTGTGCGGGCGGGTGGGACATGGACGAGTCCGGAGTATGCGGTGCGTGCGCGTGAACGGTCATGGCTGTGGGCTCAGTTCGTCGGGAGATGGTTGATGGGGTGGCTGTCGTCGGTCGCCCAGAGGTACTGGACGGCGTAGGCGCGCCAGGGGCGCCAGACCGCGGAGTGCCGGACCAGGGCGGCCGGGGTGCGCGGCAGCCCGAGCGCGGCGGCCGCGCGGCGCAGTCCGAGGTCGGTGGGGGTGAAGGCGTCCGGGTCACCGAGGCCGCGCATGGCGATGCACTCGACGGTCCAGGGGCCGATGCCGGGCAGCGCGGTGAGCTGCGCCCGGGCCTCGTCGCGGTCGCTGCCGACGCCGAGGCGCAGCGCGCCGGAGCCGAGGGCGGCGATCACGCCGGTGAGCGTGGCCCGTCGTGTCCGGGGCATCGCCAGTTCCGCGGGGTCCAGTTCGGCGAGCGCGGCGGCGGACGGGAAGAGGTGGCCGAGGCCGCCGCCGGGGTCGTCGACCCGCTCACCGTACGCGCGGACCAGCCGTCCGGCGTGGGTGCGGGCCGCCGCGGTGGAGACCTGCTGGCCGAGGACGGCGCGGACCGCGAACTCGTCGGCGTCGACGGTACGCGGAACCCGGCGGCCGGGGGCCTTGTCGACGAGCGGCGCCAGCTGCGGGTCCTCGCGCAGCAGCCCGTCGACGGCCTCCGGGTCGGCGTCGAGGTCGAGCATCCGGCGGCAGCGGGCGATGGCACCGGCCAGATCGCGCAGATCGGTCAGGGCCAGCCGGCAGTCGATGTGGTCGGGGTGGGGTGCGAGCGCGACGATGCCGTGCCCGTAGGGGAGGCGCAGGGTGCGGCGGTAGGCGCCCGCCCGCCACTCCTCCACGCCGGGGACGGCGGTGGCGGCGAGGTGTCCGAAGAGGTTGTCGGGGTTCAGCGGCCGGCGGAAGGGCAGCCGCAGCGCGAGTGTCCCGGGCACCGCCGCGCCCGGGCCGGGCGTGGCGCGCTGTCGCAAGTCGGTCGGGGAGAGCGCGAAGACCTCCCGTACGGTCTCGTTGAAGGTGCGGATGCTGGAGAATCCGGCGGCGAAGGCGACCTCGGCCATCGGCAGCGCCGTGGTCTCCACCAGCAGCCGGGCGGTCTGCGCACGCTGGGCCCGGGCCAGGGCGAGCGGCCCGGCCCCCAGCTCCGCCCGCAGCTGACGTTCGATCTGCCGGGTGCTGTAGCCGAGCCGGGCCGCGAGACCGGGCACACCCTCGCGGTCGACGATGCCGTCGGCGATCAGCCGCATGGCCCGCGCGACCAGATCGGCCCGCTCGTCCCACTGCGGTGACCCCGGGCTGGCGTCCGGCCGGCACCGCTTGCAGGCCCGGAACCCGGCCTGCTGGGCGGCCGCCGCACTCGGGTAGAAGCGCACGTTCTCCGGCTTGGGCGGCACGACGGGGCAGCTGGGGCGGCAGTAGATACGGGTCGTGAGCACGGCCGTGTAGAACCAGCCGTCGAAGCGGGCGTCCTTGGACTGCACGGCGCGCAGACAGCGCTCGGTGTCGGTGTGCATGCCCTCAGCATCGCTCAGCCGACCGGGCTCCGGCTGGCGAGAATCCGACATCAAGGTCGGCGGCGCCCGGGCAGCCGGAGCCGTCCGCCGGCCGGGTCACGGGGGCTCAGTCGCCGCCGTCGCCCTCGGCCAGGGCCGCCTCGTACGCCTCTCGGGCACGGTCGTCGAAGACCACGAAGCGGATCTCGTCGAAGGCGTCGGGCTCGGCCGCCACCACGGTGCGGACGGTGGCCACGGCGGTACGGGCGCCGTCGGCGACCGGCCAGCGGTAGACACCGGTGGAGATGGCGGGGAACGCGACGGTACGGGCGCCCAGTTCGCCGGCCAGGCGGAGGGATTCCCGGTAGCACGAGGCGAGCAGTTCGGTGCGGTCCTCGTGGTCGGAGTGCACCGGGCCGACTGCGTGGATCACCCAGCGTGCGGGCAGCCGGCCGGCGGTGGTGACGACGGCCTGGCCGGTGGGCAGGCCGCGGCCGTAGCGTGAGACGCGGAGGGAGCGGCACTCGGCGAGGATCTCCGGTCCGCCGCGGCGGTGGATCGCACCGTCCACTCCCCCGCCGCCGAGGAGGGCGGAGTTGGCGGCGTTGACCACGGCGTCCACGGTCTGTGCGGTGATGTCGCCCTGGACGAGGGTGAGCGATGTGCGCCGGGTACCACTCATGCGTCGAGCGTAGGGAGACCGCCCGCGCCGCTCAACGGCATCCCGCGGACAACCGGCGCCCGACGCGCTCCCGCACCTCAACGACGCGCCGCAGACAAACGGCGCCACACGGCCTTCGCCGCGTAATGCCCGGACATGCCATGAACGCCGGGCCCGGGCGGGGTGGCCTGGGAGCACAGGAAGACGGCGGGGTGGGCGGTCTCGTAGGGGACGCGGGCGAGTTTGGGGCGGATGAGCAGGCGCAGACCGGCCGCGGAGCCGGTCGCGGTGTCGCCGCCGACGTAGTTGGCGTTGCGGGCGGCGAGCTGGGGCGGGCCGGCGACGGCGCGGGCCAGGACCAGGTCGCGGAAGCCGGGGGCGAAGCGCTCGATCTGCCGCTCGATGACGTCGGTGGCGTCGCCCTCCCAGCCGTTGGGGACATGGCCGTACGCCCAGAAGACGTGCTTTCCCTCGGGGGCCCGGGTGGGGTCGATCAGGCTGGGCTGAGCAGTGATCAGGAAGGGGACGGACGGGTCCTCGCCGCGGGCCGCGGCGTTCAGGGCGGCACCGATCTCCTGGCTGGTGGGGCCGATGTGGACGGTGCCGGCGCGGCGGGCCGCCCCGGCCGTCCAGGGCACCGGGCCGGACAGCGCATAGTCGATCTTGAAGGAGGCGGGCCCGTACTTGACGTCGCGGTAGGCGTTGCCCAGGCCGGCGATCCGGGCCAGCGCGGTCGGAGAGGTGTCGAAGAGGTATGCGCGGGCCGGCGGGAGGTCGTCGAGGCGCTTGACCTCGAAGCCGGTGTGCACTACTCCGCCATGGGCACGCAGCAGGCCGGCCAGCGCGTCCGAGATCGCCTGGGACCCGCCGCGCGGCACCGGCCAGCCCTTCGCGTGCGCGGCGAGGGCGAACATCAGGGCGATGCCGGAGGTGCCGAGGCCGCTGAGCGGCGCGATGGTGTGCGCCGCGAGACCGGCCAGCAGGGCCCGGGCCTTCTCGTCCTGGAAGCGGCGGTTGAGCAGCGTCACCGGCTGGGCGGCCACCAGGCCGAAGCGGGCATACGTCACCGGGTCCTGCGGCAGGCCGAGCCACTGGGTGCGCAGGAAGTCGTGGGCCATCGACTCCCACCGGCCGATGAACGGCGCGACCAGCCGCCGGTAGGTGCCGGCGTCGCGCGGGCCGAAGGACATCGCGGTCTCGCCGACGGCGTGGGCGAGCACCGCGGCCGTACCGTCCGGAAAGGGGTGGGCCATCGGCAGGTCCGGGTGCAGCCACTTCAGGCCGTACCGCTCCAGCGGCATGGCGGAGAAGGCCGGTGAGCCCACACCGAGGGGGTGCACCGCCGAGCAGGTGTCGTGGCGGAAGCCGGGGAGAGTCAGCTCCTCGGTATGAGCGCCGCCGCCGATGGTGTCACGAGCTTCGAAGATCTCCACGGACATCCCGCGACGGGCCAGTTCGACGGCCGCGGTCAGGCCGTTGGGTCCGGCTCCGACCACGACGGCATCGAGCATCCTCGGCACCTGTGCCACTCCCCTCACGTCCGACCCTCGTCGGTGAGGATCAGTTGGCGGCCGCCAGCAGTCCGAGGATACGCCGCGCGGTTTCGGCGTCACGCGCCGCGGTGAAGGGCAGCGCGTTGCCGCCCTCGATACGGAAGGGCTCCCCCGCGACCGTGCCGCTCGCACCACCCGCCTCGTGGACCAGCAGCAGCCCGGCGGCGTGATCCCAGGCGTTCTCCCAGCTGAAGGCGAGGGCGTCCAGCTCGCCGCGGGCTATGTGGAGGTACTCCAGGCCGGCCGAGCCGCAGGGGCGCGGCTTGATGCCGGCGGTGTCCAGGGCGGCGAGGACCCGCTTCTCGTCGTCGTTGGTGAAGTCGAAGTGGGAGGTGGCCACGTCGAGGACGGCACCGGGCGCGGGGCTGCCGGCCCGCAGCGGCTCGCCGTTCAGCGTGGCGCCGGCGCCGCGGCGGGCGACCGCCATCAGGCCGAGCGCGGGGGCGTACGTCCAGGAGGCGAGCAGTTCACCGTGGTGGGCGAGCGTGACGAGGGTGGCGAAGCCGGGGTCGCCGTGGACGAACTGGCGGGTGCCGTCGACCGGGTCGACGATCCAGACGAGGGCGTCGCCGCGCAGCGCGTCGAGCACGCCCGGGTCGGCGTGCACCGCCTCCTCGCCCACCACCCGGGAGCCGGGGAGCAGGGCCGTGAGCGAGGCGGTGAGGTGCTCCTCGGCGCGCCGGTCGGCGATGGTGACGAGATCGTGCGGACCGCTCTTCTCGACGATCTCCTCGGCGGCGAGCTGCCGGAAGCGCGGCATGATCTCGTCGGCCGCGGCCTGGCGGATGGCGGCCTCGACGGCGTCCGGATCCAGCCCGGACAGGTCCGGCGAGCAGGCCGTCGTGGGAGATGCGGCGAGGTCCGTGACGTCGGTGAGGTCCGTGGTGTCTCCCGAATCGTGGGTACGAAGTGCTTCGATCATGCATCCATCGAACCACGGACCACTGACACACCAGCCGGCCCCCAGGTGAACTCCGGATGCCGTGGAGGCCACGCCGAGGGGCGGCGGGCACCGACGGTCACCATCAGCGGCCGACCGCGTACCCCTGCATCCCCCGTGGATTCGCCGCGGCGGACAGCACTCCGCTCTCCGGATCCCGCGCCACCGCGCACAGCCGCCCCTCGGACCAGGCGTCACCCACCGTGACCCGATGCCCGCGCCGCCGCAGCGCGTCGATCGTGCCCGCTCCGATCCGGGACTCCACCGTCACACTCCCCGGACGCATCCGGCGGGGGAAGAACGACCCGGGGACGGAGTCGTGGTGCCAGTTCGGCGCGTCGATGGCGCCCTGCAGGTCGAGGCCGCCGCGCACCGCCCCGCGCAGCGCCACGGCCAGGAAGAAGTGGACCTGCCACTGGTCCTGCTGATCACCGCCCGGCGTGCCGAAGGCCATCACCGGTACGCCCC
Organism: Streptomyces sp. NBRC 110611; assembly: GCF_001590865.1. Lineage (GTDB taxonomy): Bacteria > Actinomycetota > Actinomycetes > Streptomycetales > Streptomycetaceae > Streptomyces. The sequence continues at coordinate 329,173 of NZ_BBUY01000004.1, read as the reverse complement.
CGCGCAGCGCGAGGGACGGCGTGAGGGTGGTACGGGGGCGACGCCCCGGGGTGAGGGAGTTGGGCAGCCCCTCCTCCAGCCAGGTCATCTGCAGGCGGGTGCCGAGCGGGAAGCCGAGAGCCGGGACGACGGGGTTGGACTGCAGCCAGCCCCCGGACGGGGTGGCGGAGACCAGGTTGCCCCAGCGGTCGACGACATCGAGGTGGCAGGTGTCACCCCGGGTGGCACCGCTGCGGTCGACCTCGGACACGGCATCGGCGAGCCCGTCCGCGGCCCCGGCGCCCACCCCGGCGCCCGCTGCCCTCCCCCCGCCGGCGGTCGGCTCCCCCACTCCGCTCCGGGAGACCCCCAGCGGATCGAAGCCGCCCTCCCCGTCCCCGTCTCCGGCCCCGGCCGCCACCGCGTACCCGCTCAGCCGCGGGCGTCGCCCGTCCGGGCTGCCGGGCCGCAGCTCGTACGCGGCGCGCTCACCGATGAGGGACCGGCGCGCGGCGTTGTACCCGTCGCTGAGCAGCGCGCCGAGCGGCACCTCCGCGGCGTCCCCGTACCAGGCCTCCCGGTCCGCCAGCGCCAGCTTGCTGCCCTCGATGAGCAGGTGCACGTAGTCGGGGCTGCCGTAGGCGGGCAGCTCGTCCGGCAGCAGGGCGAGCTGCTGGAGAAAGACCGGCCCCTGGGACCAGCCGCCCGCCTTGGCGACGGTCCAGCCGTTCCAGTCGTAGGTGACGGGTGCCTCGTACGTGGCGGTGAACGCGGCCAGATCGTCGCCGGTGAGCGTGCCTGCGTGGCGCTCACCGGACGTGTCCAGCGCCGGCCGGGCCGCGAAGTCGGCCAGTGCCGCACCGATGAAACCCTCCCGCCAGATACGGCGGGCGGCATCGATCTGGGCCTCCCGTCCGGCCGATGCGGCCTCCGCCTCCGCGATCAGCCGCCGCCAGGTCGCCGCCAGCGGCCGGTTCCGCAAGCGCCCGCCCGGCGCGACGGACTTGCCGCCCGGCAGGTAGATCTCGGCGGACGAGGTCCACTCCGTCTCGAACAGCTCACGGACCGATTCGACGGTCTCGCCGACCCGCTCGACGGCCGGATGCCCGTGCTCGGCGTATCCGACGGCGTACCGCAGCACCTCGGCGAGCGGCTTGGTGCCGTGATCGCGCAGCAGCAGCATCCAGGCATCGAACGCGCCCGGGACGGCGGCGGCGAGCGGACCGGTGCCGGGCACCAGCTCCAGGCCGAGCGAGGTGTAGTACGCCACGCTCGCACCGGCCGGCGCCGGCCCCTGACCGCACAGCACCCGTACGGGCCCGCCGGCCGGCGCCAGGATGATCGGCACCTCACCCGCCGGCCCGTTCAGATGCGGCTCGACGACATGCAGCACGAACCCGGCGGCCACCGCCGCGTCATAGGCGTTGCCGCCGTCCTCCAGCACGGCCATCGCGGACTGCGACGCGAGCCAGTGCGTGCTGGAGACCATGCCGAAGATTCCCTGGAGGGTCGGACGGGTGGTGAACACGGGCTTCTCTCCTCCTGCTGAGCGGCTCCTCCCGCGAGGGGAGGGAAGGCCGCTGGTGGGGGCGTACTGACTGGTCCACTACGCGCGTATGATCCCTTTACGTCCACCCCCACCGGTCTCCTTCCGGCCAGCCACCGGAGGGGGCGTGACACAGGTACGGCACCACAGACGACAGCGTGGGGGAAGAATCCGATGAGGCATCACGGCGAGTACAAGGTGCCGGGCGGCAAGCTCGTGGTCGTCGATCTGGACGTGGTGGACGGGGCACTGCGCGGCGTACGGGTCGCCGGGGACTTCTTCCTGGAGCCGGACGAGGCGCTGGACGACATCAACGGGGCACTGGAGGGTGCGCCGGCGGACACCGACGCGCGGGGGCTGGCGGCCAGGATCGACGCGGCGCTGCCCGCCGGGACCGTGCTGTTCGGGTTCAGCAGCGAGGCGGTGGGAATCGCGGTCCGGCGGGCCGTCGCGGACGCCGCGGAGTGGACCGACTTCGACTGGCAGATCGTGCACGACGGGCCTCAGCCGCCCGCGCTGCACATGGCGCTGGACGAGGTACTGACCGCCGAGGTCGCGGCCGGGCGACGGCCGCCGACGCTGCGGGTGTGGGAGTGGGACCGGCCGGCGGTGATCATCGGCAGCTTCCAGTCGCTGCGCAACGAGGTCGACCAGCACGCCGCCGAGCGGCACGGGGTGACCGTCGTCCGGCGGATCAGCGGGGGCGGCGCGATGTTCGTGGAGCCCGGGAACACCATCACCTACTCGTTGTGCGTACCGCAGTCCCTGGTGCAGGGGCTCAGCTTCGCCGAGAGCTACGCGTACCTCGACGACTGGGTGCTGGGCGCGCTGGGCGATATGGGGATCAAGGCCTGGTACAAGCCGCTCAACGACATCGCGACGGACACCGGGAAGATCGCCGGCGCGGCGCAGAAGCGGATGGTGGCAGGCGCCGGCGCGGTGCTGCACCACGTGACGATGTCGTACGACATCGACGCGGAGAAGATGGTGGACGTGCTCCGGATCGGCCGGGAGAAGCTCTCCGACAAGGGAATCGGCAGCGCGAAGAAGCGGGTGGACCCGCTGCGGCGGCAGACCGGTCTGCCGCGCGCCGAGGTCATCGAGCGGATGATCGCGTCCTTCCGGACCCGCTACGGCGGCGCCCAGGGCAAGGTCACCGACGAGGAGATGGCCCGGGCCCGGGAGCTCGCCGAGGGCAAGTTCAGCTCCACGGAGTGGCTCACCCGCGTCCCGTAGCGGGATCCGTGCCCCCACCTCCGGGGTCACTGCCGGCCGGCGGGGATGATGCGCGCGCCGTAACCGTCGATGACCTTCTCGCGGGCGTCGTGCATCGCGTACACCGCGAACTGGTCGACGCCCAGCGCCTCCAGCTCCCGCAGCTTGTCCAGGTGCTGTTCCTCCGTACCGATGACGCAGAACCGGTCGACGATCTCGTCGGGTACGAAGGCGGTGTCGGGGTTCCCGGCCCGGCCGTGATGGGCGTAGTCGTACCCCTCGCGCTCCTTGATGTACGCGGTGAGGGCCTCGGGCACGGCGCCGGAGTGCTCCCCGTACCTGGCAACGAGGTCCGCGACGTGGTTGCCGACCATGCCGCCGAACCAGCGGCACTGCTCACGCGCGTGCGCCAGCGCGGCGGGCGAGGTGTCGTCGGTGAGGTAGGCGGGAGCGGCCACACAGATCGTCACCGACGACGGGTCGCGGCCGGCGGCGGCCGCCGCGTCGCGTACCGCCTTCACCATCCATTCGGTCAGGTACGGGTCGGCCAGCTGGAGGATGAAGCCGTCGGCCTGCTGTCCGGCCAGGGCCAGCGCCTTCGGCCCGTACGCCCCCATCCATACCGGAAGGCGTCCGTCCCGCACCCAGGGGATCCGCAGCCGCCGCCCGTCCACCTCGGCCTCGCGGCCCTCGGCCAGATCGCGGATGACGTGCATCGCCTCGCGGAGTGTGGCCAGCGTGTTCGGTTTGCGCCCGGCGACCCGCATCGCCGAGTCGCCCCGCCCGATACCGCACACCGTGCGGTTGCCGAACATGTCGTTGAGCGTGGCGAACGTGGACGCGGTCACCTCCCAGGTGCGCGTCCCCGGGTTCGTCACCATCGGCCCGACGATCAAGTCGGCCGTGTGTTCAAGGATTTGGCTGTAGATCACGAAGGGCTCCTGCCAGAGCACCGTCGAGTCGAAGGTCCAGCCGTAGCGAAAGCCGTTGCGCTCCGCGCGCCGCATCAGGTCGACGATCGCCGACGCGGGCGGGTCGGTCTGCAGGACGAGTCCGAATTCCACGGTGGGGCCTCCTCTATTTCACGTACTGGCAGGTGGAGCGCGGGGTGTACATGCCGTGGCCCGCGCGGCCGGTGAACTCGCCGTGGTCGATGACGGGTTCACCGCGCGACAGGACGGTCTCCACCCGCCCCGTGACCCGCCTGCCCTCGTACGCCGAGTAGTCGACGTTCATATGGTGCGTCTCCGCCGAGATGACCTGCTCGGCGGCCGGGTCGTAGATGACCACGTCCGCGTCCGCGCCCGGCGCGATGGTGCCCTTCTTGCCGTACAGCCCGAACATGCGGGCCGGGGCGGCGCACGCGATCTCGATCCAGCGGCGGCGGCTGATGTGCCCGTCCACGACCGCCTGGTGCAGCAGGTCCATACGGTTCTCCACCCCGGGCAGGCCATTGGGGATCCTGGAGAAGTCGCCGCGGCCCAGCTCCTTCTGGCCCGCGAAGCAGAACGGGCAGTGGTCGGTGGAGACCACCTGCAGATCGTCGGTGCGCAGGGCCCGCCACAGCGCCGCCTGGTGCTCGCGGGGCCGCAGGGGTGTGCTGCACACGTACTTCGCGCCCTCGAAGCCGGGCTCCGCCAGGTTGTCCGTGGACAGGAAGAGGTACTGCGGGCAGGTCTCCCCGAACACCGGCAGCCCCTGGTCCCGGGCCGCCGTCAGCTCCGCGACGGCCTCCTCCGCCGATACGTGCACCACATACAGCGGAGCACCCGCCACCCGGGCGAGCTGGATCACCCGGTGCGTCGCCTCCGCCTCCAGCAAGGCCCTGCGCACCTCACCGTGGTACCGCGGATCCGTCTCACCGCGCTCCAGCGCCTGCCGCACCAGCACATCGATCGCGATGCCGTTCTCCGCGTGCATCATGACCAGCCCGCCGTTGTCCGCGGACCGCTGCATCGCCCGCAGAATCTGCCCGTCGTCGCTGTAGAAGACCCCCGGATACGCGGTGAAGAGCTTGAACGAACTGACCCCTTCGCCGACGAGCCCGTCCATCTCCCGCAGCGAGGACTCGTTCACATCGGAGAGGATCATGTGGAAGCCGTAGTCGATCGCGCACCGGGCATCCGCCTTCGCATGCCAGATGTCCAGCCCCTCCCGCAGGGACTTGCCGGCCGGCTGGATCGCGAAGTCGATGACCGTGGTGGTGCCGCCCCACGCCGCGGCGCGCGTACCGGTCTCGAACGTGTCCGAGGCGAGGGTCCCGCCGAACGGCATCTCCATGTGGGTGTGGGCGTCGACGCCGCCCGGAATCACGTACTTGCCCGAAGCGTCGATGACCCGCTCGGCGGTCCACTCCTGCGTTCCGGTGGAAGCGAGGGCCACGATGCGGCTGTCCTCGATCAGCACATCCGCGTGGATCTCCTCGGCGGCAGTGATCACCAGACCGCCCCGGACGACCGTACGGCTCACCATCCCAGCTCCCTTCCTGTCCCGCCTGACACCACGTCATGTCACGTCACAGCAGGTCTACACCCGTAGATTCCGGTCGAGAAGGAGACACCGTAGAAGCATGGCACCCATTGCGGCAATACCGTGACGAAGAATCAGCGAAGATCGGCCGGGCGGCCCGGCCGACGGGCACAGCGGCGCGGGGGAAGGGTGCGAGGGTGGCGCGATGGGCAGATATCCGCCGATGCGGCGGGTAATCCCCGTCGGTGACGCAACCTCATGACAGAGGGCACAGAAGGGCGGCAGGTCATGGAACAACGCACACCGTGGGAGTTCTCCGACGACCGGGGCCGCCTGGTAGTGGCCGGGAACCGACCGTCCCGGATCGTCGCCTACATACAGGCCGGTGCGACCCTGTGGGACCACGGGATACACCCCGTGGGGCTCTACGGGTCCGATCACGACAACACCACCCCCGACCCGGCCAAGAGCGGTGAGCTGCCGCTTGCGGAGATCCCCTACCTGGGCGCGGGCGCCGCGCTGCACCCCGACGCCCTGCTGGAGTCGGAGCCGGACCTCGTGGTGGCCGTCACCTACGACGGCGAACAGGTCTACGGGCTGGAGCCGAAGACCGCGCGGGAACTGGAGGTACACGTCCCGGTCGCCACCATCGCGGTGGGCCCCGGCCGCAGCCTGGCCGGGATCCGCGAGCGGTTCGCGGCGCTGGCCGGATCACTGGGCCACGGCGAACCCCTCGCCCTGGCCCGCGAGTTGGACGCGGCGGAGGACGCGTTGCGGGACGCCGCCGGGGACGCCGCACGGCCCCGGGCCCGGGTACTGGCCCTGTCACCCGCCGGCCCGGAGCGGGTACATCTGGCCCGGCCCAGCTCCTGGCCCGATCTGCGAGCGCTGGCCGAGCACGGCGTCGGCCTGCTGGAACCGGCCGCCGGGGCCGGGGTGAACTGGTCCACGGTCGGCTGGGCGGAGGCCGCGGAGCTGGCCCCGGACATCGTACTGATGGACGTCCGGGCCAACGCGGAGCGCCCTGAGGCGCTACGGGCCGACGGGAGCTGGCGGGCCATCGAGGCCCGCGCGCGGGTTCTTCCGTGGAACCCGGAGGCACCTTGCAGCAAGCGGGCACATGCGGAGTTCTTCTCCTCCCTCACGGTTGCCCTTGTGGGCTGACTTCCCACGTTGTCGGCCGTCCCACCGTGGTGGTTTCTCG
>NZ_BBUY01000004.1:257921-322131 GCF_001590865.1 Streptomyces sp. NBRC 110611 | reverse complement strand
AAGCGCAGCGGAACGGCGATTAGCCCAGCGCGAGCCCCCCATACGCGTCGGGCCGGCGGTCCCGGTAGAACGCCCACTGCTGGCGGACCTGGTCGATCAGGCCGAAATCCAGGTCGCGGACGACCAGTTCCTCCTTGGAGTCGCTGGCGACCTCGCCGACGAACTGGCCGCGCGGGTCGACGAAGTAGCTGGTGCCGTAGAAGTCGTTGTCGCCGTACTCCTCGACGCCGACCCGGTTGATCGCGGCGACGAAGTACTCGTTGGCGACGGCTGCCGCGGGCTGCTCCAGTTGCCACAGGTAGGCGGAGAGGCCGCGGGAGGTGGCAGAGGGGTTGTAGACGAGCTGGGCGCCGTTGAGGCCCAACTGCCGCCATCCTTCGGGGAAGTGGCGGTCGTAGCAGATGTAGACGCCGACCTTGCCGACGGCGGTGTCGAAGACCGGCCAGCCGGCGTTCCCCGGCTTGAAGTAGTACTTCTCCCAGAATCCCCTGACCTGCGGGATGTGGTGCTTGCGGTACTTGCCGAGGACGGTGCCGTCGGCGTCGATGACGGCCGCGGTGTTGTAGTAGAAGCCGGACTGCTCGATCTCGAAGACCGGGACGACGATGACCATGCCGGTCTCGCGGGCGAGGTCCTGCATACGCCGTACGGTCGGGCCGTCGGGTACCGGCTCGGCCCAGCGGTAGTGCTCCGGCTCCTGGACCTGGCAGAAGTACGGGGCGTTGAAGACCTCCTGGAAGCCGATCACCTTCGCACCCTGCGCGGCCGCCGCCCTGGCGTACTCCTCATGCTTCGCGATCATCGATTCGGTGTCGCCGGTCCAGGCGGCCTGGACCAGTGCGGCACGCACAACATCGGCCATGAGCTGCTCCTTTGTCGATGCGTCAGCCTGCTTCCACGCGGTCTACGCGTGTGGAGGTGACCGTAAGCCGCGCCATGGACCGTGGCAAGAGCATCTTCGCCGTGGCGCCCACGGGAGGGTGGGAAGGAGATCGGGGATTTCGGCAGGGAAACTTGCAAGTTTTCCTGTTGGAGTTCTAGGGTGGCGACATGCCGGACACGACTCAGGAACGCCTGGCGACGGAGCTGAGTGCGACCGTCGCGCAGCTGATGCGCCATCTGCGTGCCGCCTCCCCGGAGGGCGAGCTCACCCCGAGCCAGCGCTCGGTGGCCAGACGGATCGCCCACGACGGGCCGGCCACCATCGCCGCGCTGGCCCGTGCCGAGCTGGTGCGCCCGCAGTCCATGCGGCTGACCGTCGGCGCGCTGGAGGAGCGCGGGATCCTGGTCCGCAGCCCGCATCCGACGGACGGCCGCCAGGTGGTCTTCTCCCTCACCGACGAGGGCCGCCGGATGATCGACCGGCTGCGTCGGGCCAAGCGGGACTGGCTCGCGCTGGCCATCGCCGACCGGCTCACCCCGGAGGAACAGCAGACCCTGGCAGCCGCCACCGGGCTGATCCAGCGCCTGGTGCAGGAGCGGAGCGAGGTATCGGCATGAGTGATCCGTCAACGGGGCGGCCGGCACCGTTACCGGCGGAGGCCCCGTCGGACCATGAGGGTGGACCCGCCGGCGCCGGGCGCGACTTCGGCGCCCGGCTGATGACGCCGCTGCTGCTCGGCTCGCTGCTCAACCCCCTCAACTCCACGATGATCGCCACCGCTCTGGTGGCCATCGGCCAGGACTTCCGCGCCGGTGCCGCGGACACCGTCTGGCTGATCTCCGTGATGTACCTCTCCAGTGCGGTGGGCCAGCCCTCGATGGGGCGGCTCGCCGACCGTGTCGGCCCGCGCCGGGTCTTCATCGCGGGCGCGCTCAGCGTCTGCGCCGCGGGGCTGATCGGTGCGCTGGCGCCTACCTTCACGCTGCTGATCGTCTCCCGGGTCGTCCTCGGTCTCGGTACCTCGGCCGCCTACCCCGCGGCGATGGCACTGCTGCGCGCCGAGTCCCGGAGGGTGGGACGCCCCACCCCGCGCCGGGTCCTCGGACGGCTCTCGCTGGCCGCGCTGGGCAGCGCCGCCGTCGGACCCGCCCTCGGCGGGCTGCTGACCGCGGCCGCGGGCTGGCGGGCGGTGTTCGCGATCAACGTCCCGCTGGCGCTGCTCGCGCTGGCCGGTGCGCTGGCCTGGCTCCCGGCCGACCGCGGCGCGCGGGGTGAGCGCACCGGGACCCCGGGCTCTCTCGACCCGCTGGGCATCGGCCTCTTCGCCGGTGCGCTGACCTGCGCGATGTTCTTCCTGCTGCGGCTGGAGGACCCCCGGTGGCCGCTGCTGGCACCCGCCGGTGTGCTCACCGCCGCCCTGGTCTGGTGGCAGCTGCGCCACCCCGCTCCGTTCCTCGATCTGCGGATGCTGGCCCGTAACGGCGCCCTGGTCCGCACCTACCTCCGGCAGGGGCTGACGTACCTGGTCATCTACTGCGTCCTCTACGGCTTCAGCCAGTGGCTGGAGGAGGCGCATGGCTACTCGCCGTTCCATGCCGGCCTGGTCATGCTGCCGATGTCCGGCGCGGCCGCCCTCTGCTCGATCGCCGGCGCCCGTACGCGGGGCATCCGTGCCCCGCTGACCGCCGCCGCGGCCTGTCTCACGGCCGGCAGCGCGGTCTTCCTGCTGCTGCGGGGCGACAGCCCGCTGCCGGTGCTGCTGTGCGCCGGCGCGCTCGTCGGCATCCCGCAGGGCCTGGCCGCCACCGGCAATCAGGCCGCCGTGTACGCCCAGGCCCCGGCGGACGGCGTGGGCGCGGCCGCCGGGCTGCAGCGCACCGCCCAGTACCTCGGCGCGATCGTCGCCTCCAGCCTGATCGGCCTGCTGTACGGGCAGCGTGCCTCGGACCCCGGACTGCATCAGATCGCCGTCATCGGCGTCGTCCTGGGCGTGCTGCTGCTCGCCCTGACCCTCACCGACCGTACGTTGCGCGCCCGTCAGGAGCCGTGACCCGGTCCCCCGCAATTCACCCGACTCTCCCTTAGGAGTGCCTCATGCCCGCCACCACCCTCGACCGCACCACCGCCCTGGTTCTGATCGACCTTCAGAAGGGCATCACCGCCCTGCCCACCGCTCCGCTGCCCGCCGCCGACGTCATCGAGCGCGGCGCCCGGCTGGCCGCGGCGTTCCGGGCGCGTGCGCTGCCCGTCGTCCTGGTGAACGTCACCGGCGTCGCTCCCGGCCGTACCGAGGCCCCGCTGCGGGGCGGCACCCCGCCCGCCGACTGGGCGGAGCTGGTGCCCGAACTCGACCGGCAGCCCGGCGACATCGTGGTCACCAAGCAGCACTGGGGGGCCTTCCACGGCACGAATCTGGATCTGGAGCTGCGCCGCCGGGGCGTCACCCAGATCGTCCTCGGCGGCATCGCCACCAGCTTCGGCGTGGAGTCCACCGCCCGTGCGGCGCACGAGCACGGCTACCACGTCACCCTTGCCACCGACGCCATGACCGACCTGGACGAGACGTCCCACCGCAACAGCCTGGAGAGGGTCTTCCCGCGGCTGGGCGAGACCGACACGACCGAGGCGATCATCGGCCTCCTCGGCTGACCCCGCTCTCCCCGTTCGCCGCCGGACGGCCGGCCGGCCGTCGCTCGTGCCAGCGCAGATCGTCCTGGAGCTGGGCGGCCAGCGAGATCAGCCGGGGCTCTCCATGGGCCGGGCCGAGGAGTTGGGCGCCCAGCGGCAGGCCGTCGCCGCTGAAGCCGGCGGGTACGCTCACGCCCGGCCAGCCGAGGACGTTCCACGGCCAGGCGTACGGGCAGGCGGCGATCATGGCGCGGTCCGTGCGCCAGCCGTTGAGCTTGGCGAGGGTGCCGATGCGCGGCGGCGGGGTGGCGGTGGTCGGCGTCAGCAGGACGTCGTAGGGGCCGAACAGGGCGCCGATCCGGCGCTGCTGACGTCTCTCGGCGGCGCGGGCCCGGCGCAGTAACGGCCCGCCGAGCAGTCGTCCCATCCGCGCCGCCCCGCGGGTGCGGGGGTCCAGGAGGGACGGGTCGGGGACCCGGGCCACCCACTCCCCCACCCCGGCCGTGGCGCGCGGTACGAAGGCCAGCCCGACCAGGCCATAGTCCGGCTCCGCCTCCTCGACGAAGTGGCCGAGCCGGACCAGGGCGCGGGCCACCCCCGTCACCGCGGCCCGTACGTCCGGGTGCAGCGGCTTGCGGGTGAAGGTGACGGCCGGCTTCCAGGCGAGCGCGATCCGCAGCCGCCCCGGGTCGCGGCCGGCCGCCTCACGGGCCGCGATGGCCGGTGGCCGGTGCAGATCGCCCGCGTGGTTGCCGCTCGCCACGTCCAGCAGCAGCGCCGCGTCCTCGACCGTACGGGCCAGTGGGCCGATGCCGGTGATCCCCTGGAAGGCCTCGGGGTCCGGCCAGGTGGAAATCCGGCCGCGCTGGGGTTTGATGCCGACGAGATGGGACCACGCGGCGGGGATACGGACCGAGCCGGCACCGTCGGTGCCGAGCGCGGCCGGTACCAGTCCGGCGGCGACCGCGGCGGCCGAACCGCCCGACGAACCGCCGGGGGTGTGGGCGAGGTTCCAGGGGTTGCAGGTGTTGCCGAAGGCCGAGCCCTCGGTGAACGGCCACTGGCCCAGCTCGCAGGCGTTGGTCTTGCCGACGATGACCGCGCCGGCCGCCCGCAGCCGGCGGACGACCTCGGCGTCGCGCTCCTTGGGCGGGAAGTCGCCGGCGCAGCCGAACGCGGTGGGCTCGCCCGCCACATCGGTGTCGTCCTTGACCGCGACCGGCACCCCGAGCAGGGGCAGCCGCTCACCGGCGGCCAGCCGGCGGTCGGCCTCGGCGGCTTCCTCCAGCGCGGCCTCGGCCCGTACCCGCCGGAAGGCGTTGACGGTCTGCTGGGTGGCCTCGATGCGCTCCAGCGACCGCCGGACCAGCTCGGCCGAGGTCACCCGCCCCTCGGCCAGAGCCCGGGCCTGCTCGGCGAGGCCCTCCCACTCCCCGGTCACCGCGCCGGTCCGCCGGGCCGGGTCGCCGGCCACGCTCTCCTGGCTCTCGTCAACGCTCACGCTGCGTGCCCTCCCTGGGACCGCCATTCGAACGAACGGTCCCAGGAGGCTAATCGGCACCGCCGTGACCATCAACGGCGCCGCGCTGAGCGGTACATCGACGACACACGGACGGCACACAGCGGTCCGGGACGCAGCGGAAGCATGCCGTCCGGGGCCTCGGCCCGGGGTCGTGACGACCGAACCCCAGGCCAAGGGTCGTCACGACCGGTGAACGACCATCGCCGAACCGCCGCCGCGCCGCACCTTCTCGGCGGCGGCCAGCCAGCGGCCGTCCGGGAGCCGTTGGACGCCGGTCGCCGCGCCGATCTCCGGATTCGGCTTGAACGCGTGTCCGAGCGCCTCGAGTTGCCGCCGGACGGGGCTGTTCCACAGCCCGGGTTCGAGCTCGGTGGCCGCCGCGTTGCGCTGGCTGGCGCGGGGCGCGGCGATCGCGTCGACCAGCGGCAGGCCGCGGTCCAGGTGGTTGACCAGGGTCTGCAGTACGGTGGTGATGATCGTCGCGCCACCGGGCGAGCCGAGGGCCAGCACCGGCTCGCCGTGCCGGAGCACGATCGTCGGCGAGATCGACGAGCGCGGCCGCTTGCCCGGCCCCGGCAGATTCGGGTCACGAACGGCCGGGTTGGCCGGCGCGAACGAGAAGTCCGTCAGCTCGTTGTTGAGCAGGAACCCCCGGCCCGGGACGGTGATGCCGCTGCCGCCCGTCTGCTCGATGGTCAGGGTGTAGGCGACGACATTGCCCCACTTGTCGGCGGTGGTCAGATGGGTGGTGTTCTCCCCCTCGTACGTCGTCGGGGCGGCCGGGCCGGCACCGCCGCAGCGGGCCGGGTGCGACGGATCACCGGCCGCGAGCGGGCTGGCCAGCGCCTTGCCGTCGTCGATCAGGCACTCCCGGGAGGCGGCGAACCGCTTCGACGTGAGGCCCCTCACCGGTACGTCCTCGAAGGCCGGGTCGCCGACCCAGCGGCCGCGGTCGGCGAACGCGATCCGGCTGGCCTCCAGGTAGCGGTGCAGAAAACGCTTCTCGCTCAGCTCGCCCAGGCGGCTCTTCTCCAGGATGTTGAGCGCCTCGGCGACGCTGGTGCCGCCGGAGGCGGACGGCCCGATGCCGTAGACGTCGAGACCCCGGTAGGTGGTGTGGGTGGGCGCGTGGTTGCGGACCTCGTAGGCCCGCAGATCCCGCGCGGTCAGGTCGCCGGGCCGCACCGTGCGGGTGGATCCGGCGCGCACCGGCGGCTTGTTGACCGTCCGCACGACCTCCCGGCCCAGCCGGCCGGTGTACATCTCGCCGACGCCCTTCCGGCCCAACTCCTCGTACGTACGGGCCAGATCGGGGTTCCGCATCGTCGAGCCGACGACCGGCAGCTCGCCGCCGGGCAGGAAGAGCCGGGCGCTCGCCGGGAAGTCCCGGAACCGTGCCTCGTTGGCCGCGGTCTGCTTGCGGAAGGTCTCGTCGACGGTGAAGCCGCGCCAGGCGATCCGCTCGGCCGGGCGCAGCACCTGGCCGAGCGACCTGCTGCCCCACCGCTTCAGGGCGGTGTCCCAGGTGGCGGGGGTGCCCGGAGTGCCGACGCTCAGCCCGCTGGTGACCGCCTCGTCGAACGGAATGGGTGTGCCGTGGTCCAGGAAGAGGTCCTTGTCCGCCGAACGCGGGGCCGTCTCCCGGCCGTCGAGCGTACGTGTCGTCCTGGCCTTCGCGTCGTAGTAGACGAAGTAGCCGCCGCCTCCGATGCCCGCGGAGTACGGCTCGGTGACGCCCAGGGCGGCGGCGGTGGCGACGGCCGCGTCCACGGCGTTGCCGCCCTTCCTGAGCACCTCGATCCCCGCGGCCGAGGCGTCCGGGTCGACGCTGGCGACCGCGCCGCCGTAGCCGACGGCGACCGGGGTCTTCTCCGGAGCGGCCACGGACGGTGGCGCGGTGGACTGGGCGGCGGCCGGGACAGCCGCCAGGGAGCCGGTCAGCGCGGCGGCCGCTCCCAGGATGGTGAGACGTCGGGCTCTGGTCATCTGAAGGTCCGGCCCCCCGTGAGTTGGGTGGTTGAGTCCTCGCTTCTGCCGCCGTAGATGCTGCCGGACTCTCCCCGCCGTGACCAGACTCAGTACCACCTACGCACGCCCCCACCGGCCGCCTTCCCTCCCACCCCCGGGAGGGGCCGCGCCGCAGGACGCCAGTCCGGAGGAGCGGCCCCGCACCCGACCACACCACGCCCGCCGCAGGCGCAACGGCGAGAAACCCCCACGGCGGGAAAGCCGACAGCGTCGGACACGCACCGCCAACGGCGTAACGGCACGCCGCACCACGGCGCCGCACCCGACAACGTGGGAAGCCAGCCAAGCGCAGCGAACCGGCGGAGGAGCAGTGGCGACGGAACCGGACAAGCGGACGACCACCAGGCGGCGGCTGCTGCAGGCCGCGGCCGGCGTCGCCGCGCTCGGCGCCGGCCGTGCGCTGTTCGGGGCCGACGACAGCGGACCGGGGCCGCAGACCGGACCGGCGGCACCGGCCGGACCGGCGGCACAGGCCCGGCCACGCCCGCCGGAGCCGCCCGCGGAGGCGTACCGGCTGCGCCCGATGGCCGGTGAGACCTCCCGTTCCGGCCCCGGCGCCGCGGCACCGCATGCGAACATCGCGTACACCCTCGGCGCCGACCGCCGGGAGGTCTTTCTGACCTTCGACGACGGCCCGCACCCCCGCTACACCCCGCAGATCCTGCGGATCCTGCGCCGCCACGGTGTCCGGGCCACCTTCTTCGTCATCGGGGAGAACGCCGTCGAGTTCCCGGGGCTGCTGCGCGCGATCGCCGAGGACGGTCATGCGGTCGCCAACCACACCTGGAGCCACCCCCAGCTCACCGGGCTGCCGCCGGACGCCGTCCGCGGTGAGCTGGGCCGCACCAGCGAGCTGATCGACGACGTCCTCGGTGCCGCGCCCGACCTGGCCCGGGCCCCGTACGGCGCCTGGGACGACGTCTCGCTGAGCATCTGCAACGAATTGGGGATGTCACCGGTCGGCTGGGCCACCGACTCACTGGACTGGACCCTTCCGGGTGCGGAGTACATCGCGGACGCGGTGCTGGCGGGGATCCGCCCGGGTGCGATCGTGCTCGCGCACGACGGGGGCGGGCCACGCCGCCAGACCGTCGAGGCGCTGCGATGGTATCTGCCGCGGCTGCTGGACGACGGCTACCGGCCGGTGCCCATCGAGCCGTGACGGGGCCGGCGGGAGGGCGCGGGGGTGTGACGACAGGCCCTGGCCGGGATCGCCGGGCGCCCGCGCGAGGCGGACGTCCATACCGGGGCGGATGCCCGTAGCAGGTGAGAACCGTCACGTAATGCCCCGTACTCCGCCCTGATGTTTTATCGTTCAATCGCGCGCGGGCTTCCCCCCGTGCCCGCGCTGCCGCCCCGGCCGACTTCCCCCGTTCGGCCGGGGCCTCCTCGTTCCCGCACGTGGTGCGCGGATGCCGGACGCGGCGCCAGAGGCCGCCGATCTGCGAACGCCCAGGGCTCGGCCGATCATCGAACCATGGCCCCGACCGCCGAGCACGGCTCGGCCCCGTACCCCGTGATCCGGCCCATGCTGGCCACGGTCGGCCCGCTGCCCGGCGCGGCCGAGGAGGCGGCATGGGCGTTCGAGGTCAAATGGGACGGCGCGCGCTGCATCGTCAACACACCCGGTGACGGCACGATCCGGCTGGTCACCCGGGCCGGCAACGACGCGACCACGACCTACCCGGAGCTGGGGCCGCTCGGTGCGCAGCTGCATGGCCGGCCCGCGGTGCTCGACGGCGAGGTGGTGGTGCTGGACGCGCACGGGCGGCCGGACTTCGAGCTGCTCCAGCGCCGCATGGGTGTGGTCAATCCGCGCCGCACCGCCCGGCTGGCCATGGAGTATCCGGTGCACCTGGTGCTCTTCGACGTGATGTATCTGGGGGGCTCGCTGCTCGGTACGCCGTACCACGAGCGCCGGTCCGTCCTCTCCGGGCTGCGGCTGCGCGGCGCCAACTGGTCGGCCCCGGCGTATGTGGCGGGTCATGCGCAGCAGGCGTGGCAGGCGTCGCTGCAGGGCGGGTTCGAAGGGGTCGTGGCGAAGCGGCTGGCCTCGGCGTACCTGCCGGGGGTCCGCTCGCCCGAGTGGCGCAAGACGAAGCATCTGCAGACCCTCGACGTGATCATCGGGGGCTGGACGGAGGGGCACGGCGGTCTCACCGGTCTGCCCGGTTCGGTGCTGGCGGGGGTGGCGGAGCCGGCCGGGCTGCGGTACGTCGGATCGGTCGGCTCGGGCCTGTCGGACCGGGAACGCCAGGAGCTGGCGCGGTATCTGGGGGTGATCCCGCTGGACCGCTCCCCGTTCGTCAACGCGGTGGACGTGGCAGGGGCGCACTGGGCCGAGCCCCGGCTGGTGGCCGAGGTCGCGTTCACCGGCTGGACCTCGGCCGGGCGGCTGCGGCACCCGATCTGGCACCGGCTGCGGCCGGATCTGACACATCTGGGCTGACGCGGCCGGCCGAGGGAGCAGGTACGGGAAGAGCGTGAGGACAGGTAACAGGTAGCGGAAGAGCGAAGGGAATGGAGGGAGTCGCCGATGTCCGAGCCCGCGAGTTCCGAACCCGCCAACGACACCGTCCCGTGCCGCGGCACCGAGTACGGCAGACGGCCGTTCCGGCGCTCCAGGGTCCACTTCACCGACCGCGTCACGGCGGACGGCCGCGACGGCTGGCCGGTCGAGGCCGGCCGTTACCGGCTAGTGGCCAGTCGCGCCTGCCCCTGGGCGAGCCGCGCGGTGATCTCGCGCCGGCTGCTCGGCCTGGAGGACGCGATCTCGCTGGCCATTCCGGACCCGCTCCAGGACGACCGCAGCTGGCGTTTCACCCTGGACCCGGACGGCCGCGATCCGGTCCTCGGCATCCGCTTCCTCAGCGAGGCCTACGACGCCCGCGAGCCGGACCACCCGGGCGGGGTCAGCGTCCCCGCCCTCGTCGACATCCCCAGCGGGCAGCTCGTCACCAACGACTTCCAGCAGATCACCCTGGACTTCGCGACGGAGTGGACGGCGCTGCACCGGCCCGGCGCGCCCGATCTGTACCCGGAGCCGCTGCGCGAGGAGATGGACATCGTCATGGCCGGCGTCTACCGGGACGTCAACAACGGCGTGTACCGGGCCGGTTTCGCCACCGGGCAGAGCGAGTACGATGGCGCCTTCCGCGATCTGTTCCGGCGCCTGGGCCTGCTGTCCGAGCGGCTGTCCGGCCGGCGCTACCTGATGGGTGACACCCTCACCGAGGCCGACATCCGGCTGTTCACCACGCTGGTCCGCTTCGACGCCGTCTACCACGGGCACTTCAAGTGCAACCTGTTCAAGCTGACCGAGGACCCGGTGCTGTGGGCGTACGCCAGGGACCTCTTCCAGACGCCGGGCTTCGGCGACACCGTGGATTTCCACCACATCAAGCAGCACTACTACCGGGTGCTCACCGGCATCAACCCGACCGGCATCGTCCCCCTGGGCCCCGATCTGTCGGCCTGGCTCACCCCGCACCACCGCGAGGAGCTGGGCGGCCGGCCGTTCGGCGACGGCACACCGCCGGGCCCGGTGCCGGCGGCGGAGGAGGTCCCGCCCGGCGGCCGCGCCGAGCACCTCCGGCTCGGCTCGCGACCCGGCGGCGAGCCGCCGTGAGACCCTGAGAACGGAGAGGGACGAAGGGGGCATCCCCCAGCGGCCGCCCCCTGACTCCCCTTACCGGCTTCCCTGCCGGCTCCTACCGGCTTCCCTGTCGGCGCCACGAGATCCAGACGAGGGGTGAGCCCGATGAGGATGGTCCTGACGGCCCGGATACCGACCGAAGCAGGCAATGAGCTGATCAAGAACGGAACCCTGTCCAAGATCATGGAGGCGGCGCTCAGCGCCCTGCAGCCGGAGGCCGCCTACTTCACCCTCGACCACGGCGACCGTACCTGCTTCTACTACTTCGACATGCAGCGGTCGTCGCAGATGCCTCCGCTGCTGGAGTCGTTCTTCATGGACCTGCACGCGAAAGTCTCGCTCCAGCCCGTGATGAACGCGGACGAACTGCGCACCGGCCTCAGCGAGCTGATGAGCGGCACATGAGGCTGCGGACGGCCGGCGGCGGACCAGGGCGCCCGGGTGTCCTCGGCCCCGGCTAAGCGGGCGGCTGGTGGCGGCTGCCCGGCAGGAGGGTGCCCGGCTCCGGGGCGGCCACCTCGGCGGCCTCGACCTTGGGGTTGCGCAGCTGGCGCCGGGAGACCCAGTTGGCCAGCCAGGACAGCAGCATGCACATCCCGATGTAGACCGGCGAGATGATCAGGACGACGGGGATGAACGGCAGGTCGTAGTCGAGGTTGGACGCGATCAGCTTGCCGGCGTGCAGAAACTCCTCGTAGGTGATGAGGAAGCCCAGCGAGGTGTCCTTCAGGGCGACCACCAGCTGGCTGATGATCGCCGGGAGCATCGCCCGGACCGCCTGCGGCATCAGGACGTACGTCATGACCTGGCTCTTGTGCATGCCCAGCGCGTACGCGGCCTGCCGCTGACCGGGATCGACCGCGTTGACGCCGCTGCGGAAGACCTCGGCGAGCACCGAGCCGTTGTAGAGGGTCAGGCCGGCGACCAGGGCGGGCAGGGGTGCGACCCGCAGTGCGACATAGATGAAGAAGATCATGACCAGCAGGGGCATCGCCCGGAAGAACTCCACCACCAGCGTGCTCGCCCAGCGGACGAGGCGGTGGTCGGAGAGCCGGCCGACCGCCAGCACCCCGCCGAACGCCAGCGAGAGCACCGCCGCGAGGCCGAAGGCCCGCAGGGTGTTGCCGAGGCCGTCGAGCAGCAGCTGCTGAATTCCCTTGTAGAGGAAGGGAGTCCACTTCGCCGCGGTGAACTGGCCGGTGGCGAAGAGCAGGGAGAGGAACCAGCCGAGCAGGGCGAGGATCGCGAGCGTGGCCCCGAGGCCGTAGGCGCGGTGCCGCGCGCGGGCCCGTGGGCCGGGGATGTCGTAGAGGGCGGTGGTGGTCATCGGGCGGCTCCGAAGCGCCGCTCCAGGAAGTTGAAGACCGCGCTGATGGTCAGGGTCACGATCAGATAGCCGACGGCGATCCAGAGGAAGCTCCAGATGATGCTGTAGCCCAGCTCGTTGAGCGGCTTGTAGACGCCGAGCAGTTCGATGACGCTGAAGGCGCCGGCGATCGCGGAGTTCTTGGCGAGTGCGATCAGCGTGGAGCCGATGGGCGGGATGACGGACCGGAACGCCTGCGGGAGGATGACGTCCCCGAGGGTCTGCGGGAAGGTCATCCCGAGACTGCGGGCCGCCTCGCCCTGGCCGACCGGGACGGTGTTGATACCCGAGCGGACCGCCTCGCAGATGAACGCGGATGTGTAGCAGCCCAGCGCCAGGACGGCGAAGAGGGTGAAGGGCAGCACGAGGCCGAAGCGCGGCAGGCCCAGCACCACCGCGAAGAACAGCAGGGTCAGCGGTGTGTTGCGCAGCACCGTCACCCATGCCGTGCCGAACGCCCGCAGCGAGCCGACCGGTGCGACGCGGAAGGCCGCCATGACGAAGCCGAGGCCGAGGGCGAGCAGCGAGGCGTAGACGGTGAGTTCCACGGTGCCCAGCAGGCCCTCCCCGTAGAGGGAGAGGTTGTCCAGGAGAACGTTCATGGGTCGGTTTTCCTTGGCTCCTCAGGCCGCCGGGTAGCGGTCGATCGGGGGCGGCTCGGGCGCGGGCACCCCGGACAGGCCGAGGGTCGCGTCGTAGGCCTTCTTCCAGTCGCCGTCCTTCTCGTCCGCGGCGAGCGCGTCGTCGAGGGCGAAGCGCAGCGCGCTGTCGCCGCGCGGGACGCCGATGCCGTACGGCTCCTTCGAGAACGGTGTGCCGACGACCTTCAGCTCGTCGGGCACCTTGGCGGCGTAGCCCAGCAGGATCGCGTCATCGGTGGTGACCGCGGCCACCTGGTAGGTCAGCAGGTTGTCGACGCACACCGAGTAGGTGTCGTAGGCGACGAGGACGGCCTTGGGGTACTCGGCCCGGATGCGCTGGTAGGGGGTGGAGCCGGCCGCCGAGCAGACGCGCTTGCCGGCCAGGTCCCGCGGGCCCTTGATGTCCTTCTCGTCGGCCCGCACCAGCAGCGACTGGCCGGCCAGGTAGTAGGGCCCGGCGAAGCCCACCAGCTTCTTGCGCTTGTCGTTGATGGTGTACGTCCCGACGTACAGGTCGATCTGGCCGCTCTGCAGGGCCGTCTCGCGGTTGGCGGAGGCGATGGTCCGGAACCGGATGGTGCGGGGCGGGAAGCCGAGGGCGGCGGACATCATCTTGGCGATCTCGATGTCGAAGCCGGTGTAGCGCCCGGTCGCCGGGTCCTTCTCGCCGAGGTACGGCTGGTCCTCCTTGACGCCGATGACGAGGTATCCGCGGCGCTCGGCCCTCCGCCAGGTCGGGGAGTCCGGCAGGCGGACGTTCCTGGCGACCGCGTAGCGGGGCAGTTCGCTGCCCTTCGGGCCCTTGACCGGCGGGCTGCCCTCCCGGCCGCAGGCCACCAGAGCGAGGGCGGCGGCGAGGACCAGGACCAGGACGGCGCGGTGCGGGCGCGCGGGGTGGGTGTGCGGCATCGCGGCGCCCCGTTCAGTGCTTGAGGATCTTGGAGAGGAAGTCCCTGGCCCGTTCGCTGCGTGGCGCGGTGAAGAACTCCTCGGGAGTGCGGTCCTCCACGATCCGGCCGTCGGCCATGAACACCACGCGGTTGGCGGCGGAGCGGGCGAAACCCATTTCATGGGTGACCACGACCATCGTCATGCCGTCGCGGGCGAGCCGGCGCATCACCTCCAGTACCTCGTTGATCATCTCCGGGTCGAGGGCGGAGGTCGGCTCGTCGAAGAGCAGCGCTTTGGGGTCCATGGCGAGCGCGCGGGCGATGGCGACCCGCTGCTGCTGACCGCCGGAGAGCTGTGCCGGGTACTTGTCGGCCTGCGTGCCGAGCCCGACCCGGTCCAGCAGTTCACGGGCCCGCCGCGCGGCCTCGTCCTTCTTCTGCTTACGGACCTTGACCGGCGCCAGCATGATGTTGTCGAGCACGGTCTTGTGGGCGAAGAGGTTGAAGGACTGGAAGACCATGCCGACCTCGGCGCGCAACTGAGCCAGCGCCCGGCCCTCTTCGGGCAGCGGCCGCCCGTCCAGCGTGATGGTGCCCGACTCGATGGACTCCAGGCGGTTGATGGCCCGGCACAGGGTGGACTTCCCGGACCCGGACGGCCCGATGACCACGACCACCTCACCGCGGCCGACGGTGAGGTCGATGTCCTGGAGGACATGGAGTTTTCCGTAGTACTTGTTGACCCCGCGCAGTTCGATCAGCGCCTCACCGGCCATATGCGGACCTGCCCACTCTCATCCGTACAGCGGAGAGCCCGCAACCTACCGGGATGAATGGGGCAGTTCCCCCCTGACACGCACCGAGACCCACGTATCAGCAAATAGAGTCCGACGATCTCCGATAATTTCCGACGACCCCGATGAAGTCCGACGATCCCCGATGGAGTCCGATGAAGTCCGATGAGCCAGGTGATCACCGGGCGTCGGCGCCTCAGCGCTCGGAGGCCTCGGCGTAGGCCTGGGAGAGCTCCGGTGCGCCGGTACCGGCCCAGTCACGGCCCGCGGCCACCACATCGATCTCCCGGCCGGACGCCAGCCGGACCACCGGCTGACCGTCCGGCCGGACATGCCAGACGGCGCCGCGTACCGTGCGCACCAGGACCGTGCCGAGGTAGAGGCCGGCGTCATTGCCCAGCCAGGGCAGCGCCTCGGGATCGTCCCGCCATACGGGCTTGAGCTGGTCCAGCCGCTCCAACGACCGTACGGAGGCGTCCAGCTCCACTCCGGCGGAGGCGGCCTGGTCCCGCAGCAGTTCGCACTCCGACAGCAGCTCGACGACGCTTCCGGGATCGGCGCGCACCGATTCCGCGAGCGGCACGGGCCGGTGCGCGTACGGATGCCTGCGCCACCTGTCCAGGAAAGACATGTTCATGGTGTGCAGGGTCCCACCCGACCTGTGACCGGGGACATAGGCGCGCGGCGGCGCCCGCGCGCCCGCCACGCGCGCCGACCGGGCGGCGCTACGGCCGCCCCCCTCACCCGGCTGGAGCTAGGGCGCGAGGTCCAGGTCCACCACGACCGGGGCATGGTCCGAGGCGCCCTTGCCCTTGCGTTCCTCACGGTCCACATAGGCGTCCGAGACGGCCTTGGTGAAGGGGGTGTTGCCGTAGACCAGGTCGATGCGCATGCCCTTGTTCTTGGGGAAGGCGAGCTGGCGGTAGTCCCAGTAGGTGTACGGCCGGTCGTACTTGAGGGGGCGCGGGACGACGTCCGACAGGCCGGCCTCGCGGAGCGTCGCCAGCGCCGCGCGCTCGGCCGGCGTGACGTGGGTGGCGCCCACGAAGACCTCGGGGTCCCAGACGTCCTCGTCCGTCGGCGCGACGTTGTAGTCGCCGAGGACCGCGAACGGGCGGGCGCCCGCCGCGTCCTCGGCGACCGCCGTCTTCAGCGCCTCGAACCAGTTGAGCTTGTAGGCGTAGTGCGCATGATCGACCTCACGGCCGTTGGGGACGTACACCGACCAGACGCGGGCCGGGCCACAGGTGGCCGAGATGGCGCGCGGCTCCTCCGCCCCGTCGTACTCCGGCCCGCCGGGGAGGCCCATGACGACGTCTGCCAGCCCCACCTTGGACAGCAGCGCCACGCCGTTCCACCTCCCGGTGCAGTTGACCGCGGCTTCGTAGCCGAGCTCGCGGAGCTGCTCGAGCGGGAACTGCTCGGCGGTGCACTTGGTCTCCTGGATGCACAGCACGTCCGTGCCGGTGCTCTCCAGCCAGGCGAGCAGCCTCGGCAGGCGGGCGGTGATCGAATTGACGTTCCAGGTCGCGATGCGCATGTCTGCAAACCTACCGCCCGGCACTGACAACCGGGCTCCGGCGGGACTGGCAGACGGACCTCGGGGGGACTGACTGCCGGGCCCCGGGGGTCCGGGACCTAGCCGAGCGCGGTGCTGCTGCCGGGGGTGAGCCGCCCGTGGTCGGTGCCGCCCAGCTTGTCGATCATGGAGTCGTAGACCGGGCGGGCGTGGTCCTGGAGCAGGCTGTCATGGATGTCGATGGCCCGCCGGGGCGCGACCGCGCGGACGTAGTCGATCACCTCGGCGACCTTGTTCCACGGCGCGTGCACGGGCAGCAGCAGGGTGTCGACGGTACGTCCCTCCGGGACGGTGAGCGCGTCGCCCGGGTGGAACACCGCCCCGCCGTCGAGCAGGTAGCCGACGTTGGTGATGCGCGGGATGTCGGGGTGGATGACGGCGTGCAGTTGGCCGTGCACCTCGACGTCGAAACCGGCCGCGGTGAAGGTGTCGCCCTCGCCGACGGTGTGCACCCGGCCGGGGAACGCGGCCGAGAGCTGTCCGGCGACGGCGGCCAGGGTCCAGATCTCGGCGCCCGGACTGGCCTCCATGCCCGCCCGCAGCCGCTCCTCGTCGAAGTGGTCCGGGTGCTCATGGGTGATCAGGATCGCGTCCGCGCCGACGGCCGCGTCCCGCTCGCTGAAGACACCCGGGTCGATGACGAGCGTCTGCCCGTCCTTCTCCAGCCGGACGCAGGCGTGGGTCTTCTTGGTGAGTTCCATGAGGCCATCTTGCCGCCCGCCCAGGCTGTCCGGGGCAGGCCTCCGCGGCCACGTCCCGCGCTGCGGAAGTGCCGCTCACGCCTCCGGCGTCGTCTCCTCGCGGACCACGCGCTGGGCGACGGCGAACGCGGAGTTGGCAGCCGGGATGCCGCAGTAGACAGCGGTGTGCAGCAGGATTTCCTTGATCTCGGCGGGGGTGAGGCCGTTGCGCAGGGCCGCCCGGGTGTGCAGGGCGAGCTCCTCCTGGTGGCCGCCGGCGACCAGCGCGGTGAGCGTGACGATGCTGCGCGTGCGGCGGTCGAGACCCGGGCGGCTCCAGGTCTCGCCCCAGGCGTAGCGGGTGAGGAAGCCCTGGAAGTCCGCGGTGAAGTCGTCGGTGGCGGCCTCGGCCCGGTCGACATGGGCGTCGCCCAGGACCTCGCGGCGGATCTTGACGCCGGCTTCGTAGGTGCCGCCGCCGGCCTGCTCGGGCGCGGTGAGGCCGGACTCGATCGCGGCGGGCGGCACGTACGGGAGCGGCGGTGTGAGCTGCGGCTTGGGAGCGGGGGCTCCGAGAGCGGCCGGGCCGGCGGGCCCCGGCTTGTCGTGCCAGGCGGTGGTGAAGTGCCGGATGAGCAGTTCGGTGACGGCAGCGGGCTGCTCGACGGGGGCGAGGTGCGAGGTACCGGGCACCAGGGCCAGGCTCGCACCGGGTATCCCGGCGACCAGGGTGCGGGCGTCGGTGGTCGGGGTGACCTGGTCCTCGGAACCGGCCACGACGAGCGTCGGGACACCGACCCGCCCGAGGGACGACCGTACGTCGTAGGCGGCCAGCGCCTCACAGGCGGCGATATAGCAGCCGGGGTCGGTGGTCCGCACCATCTGCACGGCCCATTCGACGATGGCGGGCTGGGCGCCGGCGAAGCCCGGGGTGAACCAGTGCTCGGGAGCGGTGCGGGCGATCGGATCGAGTCCGTTCGTCCGGATGACCACACCGCGCTGGCGCCAGGCGTCGGCGGTTCCGTAGCGCGGCGACGACGACACCAGCGCGAGCGAGGTGACCCGGTACGGGCGGGTGAGCGCCAGCTGCGTACCGACGGCACCACCGATGTCGCAGCCGGCGTAGCCGAACCGGTCCACGCCGAGCGCGTCGAGCGTGCCGGCCAGGCGATCGGCCAGCTCCGCGACAGAGGACGCCGCATGCGCGGGCGAGCCGCCATGACCGGGAAGGTCGAACCGGACAACGCGCCAGTGGCGACTCAACTCGGGTATCTGCCGATCCCACATATGCCATGTGGTACCCAGCGCGGCACCCAAGACCAGAACTGGGGCGTCTTCTGGCCCGTCAACGCGGTATTGCAGCGTGTTCATCGGTGTCTCACTCACCCGCCCGACCCTCTCATCTGTCACGACAGCCCTTATCACAGGGGGCGGTAGCCACGGTTGTCACGGACGCCTCTATAACAGCAGGTCGGTAGACACCGTCCTGACCAGATTGAAGACCTCGCGGGCGGCATATCGCTGAGGCATCGGGATCTCAAGCCGCGTCTTGCCCTCCTGGGTGCGGCGTTCGCCTGCCCGTCGCCGCGGCGGCGAAGCTCGAAGCTGCCCATCTGCTCGTGGGTGGCCAGGTCGATCACCTCGATGTCCGGGGGCCGCTGGTGACCACGTAGGTGTAGTCGGCTGTCCGGTCGAACACGATCCAGCCGATGCTGCGCCCCAGTTCCAGGACCATGTGCCGCACCCGGTGGGTATGCGGATCGGTGATCAGCAGCCGAGTGGCACGTGGATCAGTGTCCGTGCGGGTGACACCTCCCACCTCACGGTGTCCGGCGACGGATTGCCGAGCCCGAAGCCGCGAACCTGTTTGCGTTCGACGAGGTCCACTTCCAGGATCATTCCAGGATCACGTTCTCCTGCGGATCGGAGCTATCGGAACTCTAGGCTGCCTCGATGAAGGCGCGTGCGCCGTCGCGAGAGACGACCATCAGGTAGACGCGCATCAGGTCGGGCCGGCCGTCGGCGATCGGGATGACCGTCGATTCGTGCATCGAGCCTGCGACGGCCACCGCGAGCTGCTTGCCGTCGTCGGTGCGGTCGGAGGCGCAGGAGCAGGTCGCGCCGTCCGGGCTGAACGCCATTCCCGCGTAGGACGTCGACAGCGGGCGCACGCTCGTGCCGATGATGTCGCCGGTGAGGACGTCGCGGCAGACCGCCCGTTCCGCCCGTTCGTAGTTCAGCCTGCGCAGCAGCATCCGCTGGTCGGGGCTGATGTTCAGGTCGGAGGGGCTGGGCATCAGTTGCTCGGCGACATGTTCCACCTCGCCGGTCGTCAGGTCGAGGCGGCTCAGCTCGAACAGCGAGCCGGTATACAGGTGCGCGCCGATGAAGGTCTTCACCAGGCCGGGCCACGCGTCGGTCAGCGGCTGGCCGGGCTCGGGTGCCATCGCGCGCAGGTCGTACTCCACGCACTGGTTCCCGCGGACGGACATGATGCGCTGTTGGTCGAGCAGTCGCAGCGCCGGGCAGGGGTGCCGTCGCTGGTCGCGACGAAGGTGTGGTCGGTGCCGAGGGCGACGTCGGGCAGCGGGTGGCTGGTTGCCCATCAGCCGCACGGTTTCCCTGGCAGTCAGGTCGTGCACGTCCAGGTGGGGTTGGGCGACGCTGACCAGGGTGGTCAGGACGCGTTCGGCGGTGCCGCCGTTGGGAACCATCGGCACCGCCGGGTGGAAGGCGGAGAACAGGAAGTCCGCCAGGATCCAGCCGTACGGCTGGTTCGGCGTCGCGGTGAAGGTGGCGCGGCCCGGCGCGGTGGTGGGGCGCGCCGATGGTCCAGCCGTCACCCTGGTGCGGGTGGTCGCCGCCGGACACCGGGAGCAGGGCACACCGGTGGGGATGGTTCGTGGGCGACGCAGCCGAACAGGCCGCCCCGCGGTCGCCGTTCCACCACCGCCGGAGCGGAACTTCAGTGTGCCGCGTGCACATTACCCGGAGTACACGTCAGGGAGCCCTCCGTTCCATGCCACGAGGGCCAGAGGGCGCAGTTCCTGTGCCGACCAGCGAACCGTCGGCCACGCCTCCGCGAAGATTGCCGGCGCGATCCGCTGGTCACCGACGTGACACCGTCGGCGAGCGATCCAAAATCACGTGCAACCTGCGCCCGGTCGTGCTGGGATCATTCATCGTGAATGTCCCTTCTCTCAGTGACGCCGACCTGACGGACAGGATGGAGCAGAATCTGGCGGAACACGCCTGTCACCTGCATCGGAGCATGGGCGGTGCGACCGTTACAGAAGCTGATGACCTCCTGGTCGCCGACAGCGGCCTGGACGACGACACTTTCAACATCGTTGCCACGGCTCGCTTCACCGTCGCCACCGCTACGGCGCGTATCACCGAGACCGCCCGCACACTGGCCCGCACCGGCCGCCGCTTCTCCTGGTGGGTGGGGCCCGCCTCGAGGCCACCGGACCTCACCGTCCGCCTGGCGGCAGCTGGTCTGCCGGCATCCGAACGCGAGACGGCGATGTGGGCCGAGCTGGACGACACTCTGCCGCTGCCCGCCGCGCCAGGACTGGACATCCAGACGGTGGCCACGCCCCAACAGCTCGCCGACTATGCGGCGGTTCTCGCCGCGAACTGGACCCCGCCCGCTGACACCGTCCGCCGCTTCTTCACCCAGGCCGCCCCGCAGGCCCTCGCCGCGCACTGTCCGGCCCGTTACCTGGTCGGCTACGTGGACGGCCGCCCGGTCTGCTCGGCCGAAGTGTTTCATCACGCGGGGGTTGCCGGGATCTACAACATCTGCACCCTGGCCGCCCACCGCCGACGTGGCTACGGCCGTGCCCTCACACTCGCCGCACTCCACACGGCCCGGGACCGGAACCACCACATCGCGGTACTGCAGGCGTCCACCGACGGCGAGCCCGTCTACCACCGCCTGGGATTCCGCTCCTGCGGCCAGTTCACCGAACACGCCATCACCCCCTGAACACCCCGAACTCCACAGGCCACCTGCCCACGTTCACAACGATCCTGATCTCAGCGACTCGTCACGCCGCACCCACGGCTTCCTGGCGGGCCGCCCGCCACCGTGCCCGTCCTCAGTTGGCCTCCCGCACTCTCGCAGCGGTCCTCTCGGCGAGCTCGCGGACGCCGTTCGCGGCGTGCTCCGAGAGCTCGCCGCGTATGGCGTCGGCGTCCATGAGGAGGGCACGGGCCTCCTCGAGACGGCCCGCGTCGGCCAGGGCGAGGGTGAGCTGGTAGTGCTCCTCTGCGATGTAGCAGCCGAGGTTGACCTGCTGCCAGTGGCGTAGTGAGTCGTCGCCCGGGGTGGCCAGGGCGTCGCGCACGGCGGCCAGGCTGTCCGCCGCCTGCGGCAGCCGGCCCGCCTCCCGCTCGAGGCGGGCCAGGGTGCGCCGGGCCGAGGCCCGGTCCCACGCCGTCGCCTGAAGGGCGGCGTACAGGCGCTGGGCGCGCAGCGCCTGGGAAAGGTCGCCGAGTTCCTCGAAGTCCCGGGCGAGCCCGCTGAGCGGAGCCGTGGCCAGGGTGTGGGACGCCTCGGGGCGGCGGAGACTGCTCTGGTCCATGTAGATGTCCATGTAGATGTTGTCGAGTTCGCGGATCAGCGTCGCCCGCGCGAGGTCCGTCATTCCCTGGTCCCGCGCCAGGTCGGTCCAGGTGGAGACCGGCTCGTCCGACGGGTCCGTCCCGAACATCGACTCGTCGAGCGCCCGCGCCCACTGCTGCAACTCCTCCGCGCTTGCGCCCGGTTCCGGCATTCCGCTCAGGCCGCATGCCGTGTCGAAGTCCGTCTCCCGGACCTCGAGCAGCAGCGGCAGATCTCGAGTGTCCCCGTGCAGCCCCACCAGCATGGCCGCGAGCCGCAGTTCGTCCGTCATCGATGACCGTGTCTCGTGCCGCAGCAGATGCCGCAGCAGCTCCCGATCGCCCTCGGCGCGGTCGAACTGTGCGGCCCGCAGGGTGATCCGGCGCCGCACCGGGTCCTCGGCGACGTCACGCCATGCCGTACGGTCGCCCTCCCGCAGCCGGGCAAGATCGGCGCGGCCCGCCGCGAGCACCGGCTCCCACAGCGGGGGACCGGCCGGGCCTATCCGGTGGTACGCGCACCCCTCATCCGCGTTGAGCAGCACGAACTCCGGCTCGGTGCGCAGCAGCGCGGCACGCAGCCGGCCCACCAGCTCGACCGGGGAGCGCTTCGGGAAGCCCAGCGCCGCACGGAGCTCGGCCCGCTCCTCGTCGATTCCGTAGCACTCACGTATCTCGTCCTCGGTCTCCGCGACGCACGCCAGGATCTTCTCCTCGCCGTCGTCCGGCGACAGACGTGTGTAGCCGCGCCAGCCGGGCAGGCCGATCACCAGCTCCAGGGCCTCGTCGACACTGGAGCCGATGATCCCCGCGGCGCCCTCCGAGTCGGCGTAGAGCATCGAGCCGTCCGCGCACACGAAGTACGTACCGCCGGTATCGTCCCCCGCTACCGTCTCCAGCGGCCCGCCCGAGGCGAGGCGGACCTCCTCGACATGGCCGTGGGCGGCGCGGTCCAGGTCGAAGTCGAAGGGGAAGGCGGCCAGTTCGGCCAGCCGGCGGTCCTGCCGCAACAGGCGTAGTGCGCGATCGGTCATGTCACAGAACGTAACACTGGCCACTGACAGCAGACCGGGACAGGGCCGCCCGTCCGCCGGCGGGGTCGGTCGACCTGGTCTCCGGTGGCCGGGGGCGTACGGTGCCCGGTGCTCACGTCGGTCGTTGCGGGGTGCCGAGGAGGGCCATGGCGGCGTTGTGGCCGGGGATGCCGCTGACCCCGCCGCCGCGCTTGCCGCCGGCCCCGCACAGCAGGACGTTGGGGTACCTGGTCTCCACGCCCCACCGGCCGGTATCTGCGCCGCCGTAGGGGAAGGACAGGTCTCGGTGGTAGATATGGCCGCCGGGCAGACCCAGTTCGGCTTCCAGATCGGGCGGAGTCCTGGCTTCGATACAGGGGCGGCCGTCGGCGTCGGTCGCCAGGCAGTCCGCGATCGGCTCGTCGAGGCAGGCGTCCAGTGGCGCCAGCACGGCGCGCAGCGCCTCGTCCCGCGCCGTGTCCCCCGCGCCCGCGAAGAGCCGGGCGGGCATGTGCAGGGCGAACAGAGTGAGGGTGTGGTAGCCGCGTTCCGCCATATCCGGTCCGAGGACCGAGGGGTCGGTGAGCGAATGGCACTAGATCTCGGAGGGTGGCGTGGCCGGCAGGCGGCGCAGCAGCATGTTGACCTTCAACTGCGAGCCTTCCGGGGCTGATTGTGCCGGGTCGGGCTCCTCGTCCAGGAGGCGGGTAAGCGTGGTGGGGGCAACGTTTGCCAGGACCCAGGCGGCGGCTACCGTCCCTTCATTCTCCTGCGATCGGTAATGCACTTCCGCGCGAGCACCGTCGGTGTCGATGTGTACGACCTCGTGGCCGACGAGGATTTCGGCGCCTGCGGCCACGGCGGCGTCCGTGAGTTCGTCGGTGAGCGCGCCCATCCCCCCGACGGGCACGTTCCAGTCCCCGGTGCCGTTGCCGATCACGTGCTGGAGGTAGGTGCGGTTCTGTAGCAGCGTCTCGTCGTGGGCGTGGGTGAAGGCCCCCATCAGCGCGTCCGTCAGCACTACGCCCCGCACCAGGTCATGGGAGAACGTCGCCTCGACCGTCTCGCCCAACGGGCGCCCGAACAGCGCCTCCCAGGCCGCCCGGTCGTCGACGAGGCGCTCCAGTTCGGCGCGGCTGGGCAGCGGGGCGGTGAGGGTGGGGAAGACTCGCTCGGCGACGTGCTGCGTCATACCGTAGAAGCGCTGCCAGGCGTCGAACTCGCGGTCGGAGCCGGTGAGGTCACGGAAGGACGCGCGGGTTCGGGCCTCGTCGTCCTCCACGAGAAGCCCGGTGGCCCGGCCGTCCACGGTGGTCGGTGTGTAGGACGCGATGCGGCGCCGGCGCGTGCGGAACGTCGGCCCGAGGTCGTTGACGATCTTCTTCGGCAGCAGGCTGACCAGGTAGGAGTAGCTGGACAGCCGCGCGTCGTGACCGCTGAAGGGCTGCGCCGAGACGGCCGCACCGCCGGTGTGGTCCTGCCGTTCCAGGACGAGGACGCCGAGGCCGGCGCGGGCGAGGTACGCGGCGGACACCAGGCCGTTGTGGCCGCCGCCGACGATGACGGCGTCGTAGGAGGAACGGGCAGGCCGCCGCGACGGGTCGGCCAGGCGGCGGGCAGCTGTGGAACGGGGGGATGCGGAGGAGGGCGAGTGCATGGGGTCTCCAAGCTGGGGGGGGGAGCAGGGGCGCGGGTGCTCACGTACTGCCGCCAGGACGGGGACGGCTCCCCTGGAGCGGACCGAGCGGAGCCGGATGCCCCGGATCCCCTCCGTCCGACGGCGTCATCGACAGGAGAGCCGGGTGGGCGCACCAGGGTGAGGGGGATGCGCTGGGCGAGGGCGGCGAACGCGGGGATGCCGCCGACGGCGCCGGCCGGGAGCACGAGTGCGCCGATGTCCTCGGGGGTGAGCCGGTTGTCGCCGGGGAGTGCGGGGGCGCCGGCGGGGCCGGGCTGGGGGGGGCCGCGGACAGTCCGCGCAGGACCGAGCAGAGGAAGCTGGTGGAGATGGTTTCCGCCCCGTCGCGGGGATCCACCACCCCGTCGAGCGGCACCAGATGGACATGCGAGGTGAGCATGGGCGCGTGTGCGGCGGGCAGGCCGGTCATGGTGGTGACGGCGTGGGTGAGTACGGCTTCCACGCCGCCCCAGGGATTGGCGACGGGTTTGCCCGCGTAGTAGGCGCGGCGCAGGTCCGGACGGACATCGGTCTGGCTGGTGATGGCCAGCGCGTCGACCTGGTGCTCGGCTTCGCGGGTGATCTCCAGGATCCGGTCCATGCGGGCGATGTTGCCCAGGGCCCGGCCGGAGGGACTGTAGAAGACCTCGGCGCGCAGGGATTCCTCGGAGACCCACACCTGCTCGATGGTGAGTCCGCCTACGGTGCGGCAGGCGTGGATGGCGTTCAGGACGTTGTCGAGGTACTCGGGGGCGTGGGGCTTGTCGACGAGCACGCCGAGGCGCCGTGTCTGGGCGGGGCGCAGGTGGTCTGCCCGAGCAGGAAGCGGCTGAGCAGATTGCCCTCCAGGTACAGCACGTTCTCGCGGCACCAGTACAGGTCGGAGGCCGTGACGACGTTGGGGTGCGTCAGCAGGTAGTCACACGTGCCGGCCAGCAGATTGGTGGCCGGTGTGGCATCGCCGGCGAATCCGCCGATCTCCGCGCGGATCCCGGTGGGCACCACATGTACCACGACGAAGCGCCCGGTCCGCTCCGGACGGCGCGGCCGGAAGTCCCACAGCGGACCCCACTTCTGGGCGGCGGGATCGGCTCCGCGTATGCCGGTCACCTCAAAGGTCAGCTGACCATCGGCCTGGCCGGTGAGGGCGAGGCGGACCGGCACCGTCTCCGACGGGTAGTGCGGGGCCATGAGGTCGGTGACCGTGGGCCAGGTCAGGGACCCCTGCGGCTTCGGGACGTCGATGATGTCATGCTCGATCGTCGGCATCGGTGCTCCATAGCGTGCGGTAGTCGGCGAACTCGGCTTCTTTCACGAGCACCAGGGCTCCGGAGTCGGTGATCCGGAAGACGGACGGCAGTGGCACCCCGGTGAACTGGGTGGCGCGGGCCTGGGCGTAGGCGCCCAGGCGGTGGAAGAACAGTGGCTGCCCGATCTCCAGGGGACGGCGGAAGCGATACCGGCCGAAGACGTCCCCCACATGCGGTGTGCAGCCCACGAGTTCGTACGCGCAGGTGCCCTCGCCGGTGGCCTCGCCGGTGACTTCGCCGGTGGCCTCGTTTCCCGGCGCGTACAGGTCGGGGGCCCAGCCGTACTCGACCGTCTCCGGCGCCTGCCCGGTGTGGGCGTCGAGCACCGCGACCATCCCGGCCCCTGCGTCGAACAGATCGATGACCCGGGCTGCCAGGGCACCGGCTTCGCCGATGATTTTGGTGCCCGGTTCGGTGAAGATGCGTGGTACGCCGCAGGCGCGGAGTCTGTTGACCGCGGCCCGGAAGTCCTCGGCACCCCGCATGATCGCAGGCCGTAGCCACCCCCCGCCGACATTGACGTAGTTCAGGCGGGACAGGGGCCGGGCGGCCACCCGCGCCAGCCACTCCACACTGGCCGCCGCGGCGGCGTAGTCGGACGCTTCACAGCCGATGTGGAAGTGCAGACCGCCGATGGCCGGACCGCGCCCCTCAGCCACCCATGCCTCGAACGCCTGCGGCGGAACACCGAGCTTCGCCCCGGGGCGCGCCGGGTCGTACCGCACGTCCTTGGACGCCGAGTGGCCGGTGTTCACCCGCAGGCCGATCGAGGTACCGGCGTCCGCAGTGGCGCGGTGTGCCCACCTGAGCATGGGCAGGGAATTGACGTTGATGTAGTCGGCCAGCCTGGTAATGGCCTTCCAGTTGCGGGCAGTCAGGCCGGGGCTGGTGCAGTGCATCGGAACCGAGGGGCCGGCCCACTCGCGGACCAGTCTCGCTTCGCCGGGCGAGCTGACGTCGATCCCGGCGGTGCGGCGCGCACAGGCACGCACGACGAAGTCGAATGTGCAGGGCTTGGCGGAATACAACAGCTCAACACCGAGAGGGTCGAGGAAATCCCGATACTCCGTGAGGCTGGCCTCCAACACATCATCGACGTAGACGAGCGCCGGAGTATCCACACTGTCCATGTGCGGAATCAGACACTGTCAAGACACCGATTGATGTCTTCGACGCGCTCCTCCTCACTCACCCCGACGCGGATCACACCTGCACCGCCCGCGGCTGCTGCCCCGCAGCACCCGGTTCGTCGTGGTGAACCGTCACGAAGCCCACCCCTCCCCGTACCAAGACCGCCGTACCGGCGGCAGTCACCACCTCCGCCTCGCTCGAATCCACAACGGGGACCTCCACGGGAGCAGGGGAAGGAGGAGTGGTTTCCTCTCATGCGGCGCTGAGGGCGCCCACACCCTTCCCCCCACTCGGACGGTCTGGCGCCGGGGCATTCCCTCCTTGATGCGGCACTCGTAGGAGTCCTGGGGTGCGGGCCTTGACTGGGTGAAACCTGCAATAAACGCGCCCCTTGCCCATTCGGCCACCCAGCCCTGCGACCCGCGCCTACACCTGTCCCGTCAGGGCCGTTCACGTGCCTCTCACAAGACGTCAACATCGCAGTTCACACCTGTTGCCACCCACAACCACCAGCCGAGGAAGCACACCAACGACACGCTTCCGGTTGCCGTCGGGAATGGCCGATCTCGCACCTTGGCTGATCTTGCTCGCTGTCATTCGCTGTTGTTGACGGGGCAGTTGTTGCGCAACGTAGGGTGCGTGAACCTGATGGCCGATTGAGCGGAGAGCGACTCGGGTCGGCTCGAGGAGGCTCTGTTCCGCTTCGTCGCGATGGATCTGGCAACAACGAGATCGTTGACCGAGAGGCTGCCCAGTGATCGAGACAGTTCACGCCGATTCGCCTGCGAAGAACAGCCACCGAAACGTTTCTGCATCCGAGTCGGCATCCGGGACCGAGAGCAGCGGTCTCGCTGTCGGGCGAGGGACCACTCGGATAGACATCAGGTCGCTCCTACCTGCCGACTCTCCCCGTATCACCGGAGAGAACGTCGAGCACACGCGCTTGCTGGCCGAATCCGGAGCGCGGCTGCCGCCCATCGTCGTGCAGCGCTCGACCATGCGCGTCATCGACGGCATGCACCGGCTGCGGGCAGCCGTACTCCGCGGTGAGACCGAGATCGAGGTGCGGTTCTTCGACGGGGCGGAACAGGATTGCTTCCCCCTCGCGGTCAGGTCCAACATCGCCCACGGACTCCCGCTCTCCGTGGAGGAGCGCGCAGCGGCCGCCAAACGCATCATCCGTTCCCATGCCCAGTGGTCGAACCAGGCGATCAGCGAGGT
The DNA here is from genome assembly GCF_001590865.1 of Streptomyces sp. NBRC 110611. GTDB lineage: Bacteria > Actinomycetota > Actinomycetes > Streptomycetales > Streptomycetaceae > Streptomyces. The sequence continues at coordinate 294,504 of NZ_BBUY01000004.1, read as the reverse complement.
CACGGGGCTGGACGCGAAGACGATCGCGGCGCTGCGCCGGTCCACCGAGGGCGTGCCCCAGGTGGACGCCCGGATCGGCCGGGACGGACGGGTCCGGCCTCTCGACGGTGCCCAAGGACGCAGGCTGGCCGGCGAATTGCTGGCCGAGCACCCGGATGCGCCGCTGCGTCAGATCGCCCGTGCGGCAGGGGTGTCGCTGGGCACCGCCTCCGATGTGCGCCGGCGGATCCACAGTGGCCAGGACCCGGTACCGGCCGGGCGGCGGACGGCCGGCCCGCCGTCACCGGCCGGAGGCACGGCGCCGGGCAGCCGGCGCGGTACGGCCGATCCGAAGGTCATGGAGCAGAGCCGGCGCGTCATGCTGCGGAAACTGCGCCAGGATCCTTCACTGCGGTGCAACGAGGTCGGGCGCGCCCTGCTGCGTTGGCTGGAGGTCCAGGCAGTGGAGGGCGAGGAGTGGGAGCGGCTGCTGAACAGCGTGCCGATGCACTGTACGGCAGCCATCGCGGAACTGGCGCGGGGCTGTTCGGGCGTCTGGCAGGAATTCGCCGCACAACTGGAACAGCGCGGACAGGCCAGTGCGTGACATATGCGAAGGGGAACGGGGCTTCGCGGTGACGCCGAACCGGTTCTCGACGCTTCCCTTACGACCTCTCTTGTAAACCAGGAAGAATGGCGGTAGGAATTCGGCACCAACCTTGTCCGTACCGGTCAGCCGTCACGTGTGGCCGACCGCCGACTGCGAGTAGGTGCGGGGATGACCAGAATTCCAGCCCCCCGTCGAGGCGACGGCGCGCTACCGCGAAGATTCGGCCAGCGCCTCAACCAGCTGATTTCCGCCCTCTATCCCGACGGGTATACGCGTCCCGGATACGCCCGGCTGGCCCGAGAAGTTCGGGAAGCCACAGGAGGGACGATCTCAGGGACGTACCTGTGGGAACTCGCAACGGGGAAGAAGAGCAATGTCACGCTTGATCAACTCGATGTTCTGGCAGAATTCTTCGGAGTACCCCCGGAGTACTTCCTCCACGACGAAGTGGCCGACCGTGTCGGCTCCGAACTCGCGCCGGCCGGGGAACCGCGCGACGCCAAGGTCCGCAATCTCGCGCTGCGCGCGGAAGGACTCTCCGCGGCCAACCTGGATGCGCTGCTCATCATGGTGGATGAGGCGCGCAGGGTACAGGGCCTGTCCAGCGTCGGAGATGCCGCGATGACACCGGGCCCGAAGGGTGACGCCGCAGAACACGGCTGACGCCGCACGAGGTTGACCTGCCATACCGCCGGGCGGCAGAGCGGCCCCGTGATTCCGTCACGGACGGCGGTGTTCAACCCGGGAAATTCCCTGGTTGAACACGAGTGGCGCGGGCGGGCGGCGGGCGTGAGCGCAACAGCGCTACGGCGCAGCGGCGCAATGGCGCAATGGCGCGACGCGCAACAGCGGCACATCAAGAATGTCTTTCCACACGGAAAAGGGGCTGAACTTTGCTGGATACGGCGGTAATCGGGGCCGGCATGGCAGGGGCGGCGGTCGCCGCGGAACTGGAACTGGCCGGTCGCGACTACAAGTTGCTGGAGGCGGGCCCACACCGAGGACGCGCGCACATCGCCGCGGACGAGGACTCCGCTCACCTGGCCGACCCGGCGCAGGATCCGTCCTTCGCCCCATTCCTCGCACAACCCGGCGCGCTGTACGGCCCGTTATCCGGGTACCGGCGCCGCGTCGGCGGGCGGAGCCTGTACTGGCGCGGGATCTGTCTGCGGGTCGAGGACGACGTATTGCGCGAGTGGCCGGATGAGGTACGGCGCGCATTGCTGGGAACCGGCGACGATCCGGGGCTCTATGCGCACATCGAGGCGGCCCTGCGGACGTGGTGCGGCGGAATCCAGCTGACGCAGGCCCGCACCACGACAGAGGCGGAGATGGTGAAGGAACTGGCCGGGCTCGGATACCCGGCGGTGCCGACTCCCCGGGCGATAAGGACGTTGGGGCAGGGGCGTTGGGAGGCGTACTCCCCGGTCACCGACCTGCCGTCGGAGCGCATCCTCGCGGGGCATCGCGTCAGTGCCGTGCGGAAGCGGCCCGGCGGCTACTCGCTGGTCCTCGACGACGGTGACGGGCCCGCACTCGCTGCTCGGCACGTCGTCCTGTGCGCGGGCACCGTCGGCAACATCGAGCTGGTCGACGGTCTGCTGCACGGCCGCGGCCGGGAACCGCGGCGGTACTCCCTTGTCGATCACGTGGCTTGCGGGATGCTCGTCGTGGACTCCCACGGTCGGCATGAGGCGATGGAGTCATCGGTGTACGCGGGGTTCGACGCGCCGTCCCGCTCCAATCTGATCGTCGAACGCCAACGGCACGGCGAGGGGGTCCTCCTGGACGCCTGGGCCATGGGGGAGCAACCGCCGGAGGCGACGTCCACCGTCCTGGCCGGCGACGCGACGAGCGTGACCCTGGAGCCGGCCGCCCGTGCCGCTCTCGACGCGGTACGCCGGGACCAGCGCCATCTGCTGGGAGAACTGGCCAGGCGCACGGGGCTCACCACGCGCTTCCGCGAGGAGTACGTCTCGTTCGACGAAGCCCTGGCCCGGGCCGAGGCGGAACCGGGCACCGCCGTGAGCTACGACGCGACGATCGGGGAGCTCGATCACGAGAGCGGAGGCCTGCCGCTGGACGGGGAGCACGTGGACGTCAACGGACAGCTGCGGGAGGCCCCTGAGGTGGCCGTCGCCGGACCGTGCCTCTTCCCCCGGGCGGGGGCGGCCAACCCGAGCCTCACCACACTGGCTCTGGCGCGGTACGTCGTCCAGCGCATGCGCTGACGCCATGCGGTGCCGCGCTTCCGGAGCACGCCGATGGCCGGGCGGCGGGGCGCCGACCGGGCCGCCTTGCCGCACGTTCCCATGGCGTCACATCGCCCTGGCACACCATGAGTTGGGCCGGTAGGGTCGGCGACGATCACAGGAACCGCACTTCATCGGCCATCTGACCCGAAGGCCGAGTCCTCCGGCACGCCCCGTGCGGGAGCGATGCCGGGTATGCCGCAGCCCCGGCCGAGCCTCCGGTGACCGCGGAACCGCCAAGGGCCGGCGGATCTCGAGGCGCCCCCGACCACCCGTGTGGGAAGCAGGCGTTGCGCTCGACGCCGTCTGCCGGACGGCACCCAGGTCACGACGGCCCAGGCTGTGCGGGCCCCCGGTGCGGACCGCTGATGAGCGAAAGGCCCACCACTGACACCGAGCAAGGAGCCAAGCGCATGATCGAGGTCACCGGCCTCGGCCGAGTCTTCGTCAAACGGGGGCGGAAGGCGAAACGCGACAAGCAGGGCGGATCGGCGGCGCGCAACAGCCGTACCGTCGCGCTGGACGGCGTGGACCTTTCCGTACCCGAGGGCGAGACCCACGGCATCCTGGGGCCCAACGGGGCGGGCAAGACCACCCTCGTCAAGATTCTCAGCACCATGCTCCTGCCGACCTCCGGCCGGGCGCTGGTCGCCGGACACGATGTGACGGCGGAGGCCGACCGGGTCCGCCGCCGCATCGGGATCGTCTTCGGCGGCGATCACGGCCTCTACACCCGGATCACCGCCCGCCAGAACCTGGCGTTCTGGGCGACGATGTACCGCGTCGACGCGAGTGTGGTGAAGCGACGCAGCCAGGAACTGCTGGAACGGGTGGGGCTCGCCGACCGGGCCGATGAGCCCGTGGAGGGCTTCTCCCGCGGCATGCGACAGCGGCTGCACCTGGCGCGGGGCCTGATCGGTGACCCGGCCGTCCTGTTCCTCGACGAGCCCACCATGGGCATGGACCCCCTCGCCACCCGTGACTTCCGGGACCTGGTCCACGAGCTGAAGGCCGAGGGTCGCACCATCTTGATCACCACTCATGACATGTCCGAGGCGGAGGCCCTGTGCGACCGGGTGTCCCTCATCGACCACGGAACAGTTCTCGTGACCGAGCCGACCGGCACTATCGGACGGATGCTCTCCGGACACGACCGCATCGACATCACCCTGCGGGAGGACCAGACGCATCTGCTGGCCGAACTCGCCGGCCTGTCCCAGGTGGAGCGGGTCGACAAGCTGCCGGAACCGGGAACCGCACGGATCCACACCACCTCGGCCGAGGCCAATCCCGTCGTACTGCGCTGGTTGCTGGACGCGGGCGTGGACACCCTGCGGACGGGGCGGCCCACATTGGAAGAGGTCTACGTCCACCTCGTGGGGAACCGGGGGCTGACCGTATGAGCGTGCGTGTCATGGCGGCCGCGGCCAAGGTGCAGTGGAACACCAGCATGCGGGCTCCCGAGCACATGTCGATCATCATCACGGCGCCGGTGATGTCCGTGATCTTCCTGTCCATCGTGCGGTACAACGACCGCGACGACCTCGTGGCCAACGCCGTCGTCGGCACCGGTCTGTTCGGCATCTGGTTCGTGGCGGTGGACGTCGCCGGCGGCGTCATCCAGAACGAACGGTGGATGTCCACCCTGGATCTCGTCCTCGCGGCGCCGCGGGCCTTCGCCCTGGTGGTCTGTGGACGCATCCTGCCGGTGATGCTGATCGGCGCCGTCACCCTGCTGGAGTCCTGGCTGGTGGCCACCGCGGGCTTCGGGGCCCACCTGTCCGTGCGGCACCCCGGTATCGCGCTGGCCGCTCTGATCGTGACGTTGCTCGCCACCGCCTGCACGGCGACGATGCTGGCGACGTTCTTCGTGATCAGTCGCGACACGACGATCTACCAGAACGCGCTGAGCTACCCCTTCTACATCCTCGGCGGCGTGGTGTTTCCGCTCTCCGTGCTGCCGGACTGGATCCAGCCCGTGGGGCGGGTGGTCTTCCTGTCCTGGTCCGCCGACCTGTTGCGGGACAGTCTGTCCGGTGACGAAGTCCATGATGTGGTGCCGCGCCTGGGGGCGGTCGCGGGCCTGGGCGCCGTCGCGCTGCTCCTCGGCATCGTCCTCATCCGCAAGGCCGCGGACCGTGCGCGGCGCACCGGGATGGTGAGCCTGGCATGACGGTGAAGCAGGTCATCGGCCAGGCCGCCTTCGTGGGCATCGCCGAGTTCAAGCATGTGTACACCCTCCGGACCTGGCTGACGGGATGGCTGCTGCGCCTGGTCAGCCAGGTGGTCTTCTTCGGCCTGGTGGGCAAGATGGCCGGCGACCGGATCACCGCCGAGTACGTCCTGTTGGGCAACGCGGTGACGGTGATCGCGATCGAAGCCACGCTTGTGATCACCACGGCGACGCTGGAGCGATTCCAGGGGACCTACCCCATGCTCATCGTCTCGCCCACGAACATGGGGCTGGTGTACCTCGGTCGCGGTCTGCACTGGGTGGTGGCCGGGCTGGGCAGTTCCGCCCTGGTCTTCGCGCTGGTGTGGGGGCTGTTCCGGCCCGACTGGAACTGGCGGGCCGCGGTGTTCGCCCTGCCGTGCCTGGCACTGATCGGGATCAGCGCCTATGCGTACGGGACGTTCCTGGCCGCGTGTTCGCTGCGCCATCACAAGTTCCGCTGGCTGTACCTCAACTTCGGCTTCACGCTCCTGATGACCTTCTGCGGTGCGAACGTTCCGCGGTCGTTCTGGCCCGCGCCGATCGAGTGGGTCACCGAGGTGCTGCCCCTTTCGCACGGACTCACCGCCATGCGTACCCTGGCGGCCGCCGGCCCGTTCTCCGATGTCGTCGGCCAACTGGGGCTCGAAGTCTGCGTCGCAGGTTTGTGGGCGGCGCTGACGCTGGTGTTCTTCGAACGTATCGCAGGCAAGGGCCGGCGGGACGGGTCACTCAGCTTCACCTCGTGAACCGTCCGCCGTCCTATGGATTTCGCCGCACGCTCTCAGCCGGTTTTCTCCTCAAGGGTGATTCCCGAGCTAGAGGAATGCGGTGTACTCTCGCCAAGAGTCCTCTCCATGGAAGCATCATGAATGGTTCGCCGAACGTGATGGTTCCACTGTTCGCCGGGAAATTGCCGCGCCCAGATGGGCTCACCTCTTCGGTGATTATCTATTCCCGGGCAGGGCGGCAAAGTTCCTGAACCCTGCCGCCGGGCCCGCCATTATCGAGCCCGCACTCGACGAAATCGTCATTGCGGCCATTCCCCGTGGTATCTCCGTCCGACCAGCACTCCCCTGAAAGGAAGGCAGCCCGATGAGCCGCAACATCCGTGTGGACGTGGCAGTGGTGGGCGATGGTCTGATCGGCATGTCGACCGCCCTTCATCTGCGTCGCAGGTATCTGTCCGTCGCGGTCATCGGTGGGACGACGCAGGGTCGCGCGTCCACCGCGGCCGCGGGCATGCTCACCCCGGCGTGCGAGTACGACCCCTGGATGCCGGAGGAGTTCTACGAGTTACTGCACGAGGGGCTCGACTACTACCCCCATTTCCTGTCCGCCTTCGGCTTCGCTCCCGAGTCGGTCGGATACCGCTCCACCGACTTCACGCTGCTGGACCTCGCGGAACGCCCGGAAAGCCTCCAGTCCCGCACGGAGTGGATGGACAAGTACGGCATCGAGAACAGGTGGCTCAGCGCCGCGGAGGTCTGCGACGTGGAGCCGCACCTGTCCCCCCGGGCCTTCCGCGGAGCCATCCGTATCAAGGGCGAGGCGGTGGTCAATCCGCGGGCCTTGCTCTCGGCGATGACGGAGTGGGTGTCCGAGGAGGGCAGTCAGATGCTCGGCGGTGGCCTGGCCGGGGTCGGTGACGACCAGGACCGGCTGCGCCTGACCACGGGCGAGGGGGACACGGTCGTCGCCGACCAGGTGGTCATCGCAGCGGGATCGTGGAGCGGGCAGGTGGGCCGCGCCTTCGGCCTGGACATCCCCGTCTGCCCGGTGAAGGGCCAGATCGTACGGCTGGCCGGCCCGCCCGGACTCCTGCGCAGCGTGGTGTTCATGCCCAGCGGTGGATGCGGGTCGATCGTCTCGCGGTCACCCGGCGAATACATCGTGGGCACGAGCGAGGAGTACCTGCGACCGGAGGCGGACAACACGGCCGGCGTGGTCGGCGCCGTCCTCGGCCGGCTGTGCGCCGTCGTCCCCGAGGCGGCGGAGTGGCGCATCGACGAGATGTGGAGCGGCTTCCGCCCCATGACCTCGGACGAACTGCCCATCCTCGCCCGGGCCGACGACCCCAGGATCGTGGTGGCGACGGGACATCACCGCAATGGGGTGCTGCTGACCCCTGTCACGGGCCGGCTCGTGGCGGCACTGGTCGACGACGAGGCCCCCGGTCTGAGCCTGGACCGCTTCCGCTACGGGCGTCCGCTGCGCCCGCACACCCGATTCGCCACCAAGTACTGAGGGGTCCGGAGGTTTCTGTGAGTTCCTTCACCATTCATGCAGCGCGGCCGTACGCGGACGAGACGACGGCCCTCCTCGACTGGAGCAGCAACCGCCTCGACGAGGTCGAGCACTGGGCCACCCGCCGCCAGGTGCGCATTCCGGGACCGATTCTGGCCGGCATCCGGCGCCGGTACGCCGAGGACGACGGCGGGGCACCGGCGCCGGCTCCTCCCCTCTGGGACCGGAAGCCGGACTCCGTGCCCGCGGGGCAGGTCGCCGAAGCCGCCCTGCTGGCCGCGCTCGAACGTGATCTGCTGATGTACGCGGCGTCCTTGGCCGAGGGGTGCATCGACGATCTGACCGTCACGACGATGCCGGGTATTCCCGCGGCGTTCTACGCTCCGGAGAGCCGCCGGCTGTTCCTGCCCGACTGGCTGGCGGAGACGGTGACCGACCGACTCTTCGCACCGACAGCGCTGTTTCCCGAGCCGCCGCCGGCCACTGTCTCCTGGCTGTTCTTCCAGAGCCTGGTCCTCACGCCGCCGTCCGAACCGACCGGTCCGGCGGCGCACGTCCTGGGTATCCGGGAGTCGGACTGAGGTCAGGCCCTCCTGGCCGGCCCGGGCGCCATGACTGCCCGGTGGCGGGATGCGCGGTGGCGCCCCCGTCGCCTCGCAACGTGGTCGCGGCGCCTTCCCCGACGCGCTGCGCCCCGGCGTGCTTCGCCCCGGCGCACTTCGCCCCGGCTCCTCTCCGCGGCTCCCGATCGCTCGGGCGTCGCGGAGAGGGGCCGGGGCGAAGCCGTCGTGTGCGGTGCCGAGGGGAGTCGCCGGTCAGCCGGGGAGGTGCAGGCCCGCCAGTTCGGCGACCTCGGCCAGCTCGTCGAGCAGTTCCAGGTCGAGGGGGTTGTTGATCTGCGCGTAACAGCGGCCGGCACCCGCGTCCCGGTAGCTGCGCAGGACCTCGGCCACGCGCTCCGGCGACCCCACGGCGCCGAAGCCGGCGATCTCCGTCGCGGGCTCACCGGTGTCCGCCACCCGTCGCGCCACCGTGGCCTGGTCGCTTCCGGGGCACAGGACGACCGACGCGGACACCGTGATCTCCCCGGGCTCGCGTCCGGCCTCCTCACTGGCCGCCGCCACCCGCCGGGCGGCCGCCCGTACCTGCTCGGGGGTGGTGAACGGAGCGTTGAACTCATCGGCGTACCGCGCCGCGAGACGGGGCGTCCACCGCTTTCCCAGACCGCCGACCAGGAGCGGCGGGTGCGGCGTCTGATACGGCCCGGGCAGCGCCGGACAACGATCGAGGCGGATATGCCGCCCCTGGTAGGAGACGTCCGCTCCAGGGTCGGCCGTCCACAGTCGCCGGATCACCTCCAGCGTCTCCTCGAGCCGGGAGAACCGCTCCGTGACGGAGGGAAAGGGGGTGCCGTACGCCTGGTGCTCGCGTTCGTACCAGGCCGCTCCCACCCCCAGTTCGAGACGGCCGCCGCTCATCGCGTCCACCTGGGCGGCCATCAACGCGAGGACGGGCGCGTGGTGGAACGTGACGGCGGACATCATCGAGCCCAGCCTGATGCGGTGCGTGTCCCGGGCCAGTCCGGCCAGCAGGGTCCAGGCGTGCAGTGGCCCGGGGCCAGGGGATCCGTCGCCGATGCGGACCAGGTGGTCGCTGGTCATGAGGGCCTCGAAGCCGAGGCTCTCGGCCCGTTGCGCGAAGGTGCTCACTGCGTCGTAGGTGGTGCCCTGCTGGGGTTCGACGAGCAGACGGAGCGTCATGACGTCCTTGCCTTTCCTCGTGGCGGGTCCGGGACGGTGGGTGGGTGGGTGCGGGCGGGCCGTGCCGTGCCAGGCCAGGCCAGGCCAGGCCAGGCCAGGGTCCCTCACCGGCACGTCCGGAGTCCGGCCGACTCGTGGGCAGCGGGAAGCCGGCGCTCGCGCAGTGCCTCCAGGCACCGCGCCGCGGCGTCCCCACCCCCGTAGCAGACGGTGCCCGGACGCCGCATCGCCTCGTACGCCTGGGGGTCGTCGAGCAGTCGGCCGACCTCTTTGACGATGAGCGCCGGATCGGTGCCCACCAGCCGGGCGCAGCCCGCGGCGACGCCCTCGGGGCGCTCCGTGCGGTCCCGCAGCACCAGCACGGGCGTCCCCAGCGTCGGTGCCTCTTCCTGCACCCCGCCGCTGTCGGTCAGGACCAGCACGGATCGGTGCATCAGCTTGATGAACTCGGAATAGCGCAGCGGCTCACAGAGCAACACCTGTGTGAGGGAGGAGAGGTGGGTCTGGAAAACCCGGCGGACTTCCGGATTGGGGTGGAGCGGGATGACGAAACGCAGCGCGGGCCGGGCGCGGCACAGTTCCGCCACGGCGGCGGCGACCCGGGCCATGGGGGTCCCCCAGGACTCCCTGCGGTGCATGGTCAAGAGGATGGTCGGGTGACCGTCGGCGAAAGCGCCGAGCTCGCGATTCATGGCGTCGTCGGGACGGTCCAACACGAGGTGCAGGGCGTCGATCACCGTGTTTCCGGTGACGTACACATCGTCGGAACGCACCCCTTCGGCGAGCAGGTTTCCCGCGGCGTCAGCGGTCGGGGCGAAGTGCAGATCGGCGAGTTGGGTGATCAGGCGCCGGTTGATCTCCTCGGGGAACGGCTCGAATCTCTCTCCGGTGCGCAGGCCGGCCTCGACATGGGCGACGGGGATGCGCTCGCATGCCGCGGCGTAAGCGGCGGCGAACGCGGTGGTGGTGTCTCCCTGTACCACGGCGATATCGACGAGTTCGTCGCGCAGCGGCTCCCCCAGTTCGTGGATGATGCGGCTCGCCATGGTGCTGAGCCGCTGGCCGGGACGCATGATGTCGAGGTTGTGCTGCGGGCGGAGGTCAAAGAGCTCGTTGATCTCGTCGAGCATGTCCCGGTGCTGGCCGGTGGTGATGACGACGGGCTCGAAGCCGGGGTCGGCGTCGAGCGCGAGCACCAGCGGCGCGAGTTTGATGGCTTCGGGGCGAGTTCCGTAAACGATCCCCACGCGCAGGGCCATGTGTTCCTTCTCTCGGGCGCCGAACAGCGAAGAACTGAACGGGGAAGTCGGTTCTCAGTTCACTGACTTCGACCTGAAAAGACCTGCCGACAATGCCCTTGGACTCCCCCGAAACGCGGCTGATTCCTCTTGACCAACAGGGCGAATCGAACGGGCAATGGGCGCGATACGGCGAATAGTTGCGCCGACCTGCGCCTGCCTTTTCCTGCCGTGGCAGGCAGGTTGCGATCTGGTGAGCCTTACACACCCGCAGTGTCCGGTCAACGAACTCCGGATGCCTCGATCCGTCGCCCTTGCGCGACGATCTGTTCGCTGTGCTAGCGTGCGGCGCAGTCCGGCTGGAGTACCCGAGTCGATATCAGTCGGCGAGCGATTTACGAACGGCACGTTCTTTCTCAAGTCTGTCACGACTGTCCGACCTGCACCCCGTATCCGTGTGTGTGCAGGAACCATCTCGGAAAAGGGAGATCGGGGGCCCGTGTGAACCATGCCATGCAAATCGTTCCGGCTGCCGGAGGCGATGCGCTTCTCTCGTTCGGCCGTCCTGTTTATGACGAACGCGAGGTTACGGCCGTCGTAGCCGCCCTCCGTTCCGGGGACTTGGCCACGGGGGCAATCACCAGGGAATTCGAGGCCGAATTCGCTGAAGCCTTCGGCTTTGCGCACGCACTCGCGGTGACGTCCGGCAGCACCGCGAATCTACTGGCCGTCGCGGCCATGCTCGAACTCGGCCGGGCCGAGCGGGGTGACCGGGTCGTCGTGTCCGGCGCGACCTTCGTCAGCGCGGTCAGTCCCGTGGTCCAACTCGGCCTGGTACCCGTGTTCGTCGATGTGGCCGCCGGTGACGTCAACGTCGACCTCGACCTGGTCGAGCAGGCCGTCATCGAACACGGCGCACGCGGCGTTCTGCTGCCGCACACCCTCGGTCAGGCGCTTCCCATGGACCGCCTCGCCGAGATCAAGCGGCGCCATGGCGTCTTCGTCATCGAGGACTGCTGCGAATCGCTGGGGGCCGCCGACGGGTCCACCCCGGTGGGCTCCGCCGCCGACGTGGCGACCTTCAGCTTCTACCCCGGCCATCACCTCACGATGGGCGAGGGCGGTGTGGCGGCCAGCCACGCCAAGGAGGTCGAGTCCGTTCTGCGCAGCCTCCGCATGTTCGGCCGCAACCCGGACTACCAACTCGGTCGCTTCGCATACCCAGTTGCCGACCGTCCGCTGGCTCCGGAAGAGCGGTATATCCACCTCAGGTTAGGGTACAACGCCAAAATCACCGACTTCCAGGCCGCGTTCGGCCGTGTGCAGCTCACGCGCCACGCGGAGCTCGCCCAGCAGCGGCGACGGCTGGCCGGGGAACTCTCCGTCGTTCTACGGGAGTTCGGGTGGACGGTGCTGGGAGACCCGGTCGCGCCGGGCGCCTCCCCCTTCGCGGTGGCGGTCCTCCTTCCGGAGGGCCTTCCGCTCACCCGCGCCGTCGACGTGTTCCTGGACCACGGCATCGACCCACGCGGCTTCCTCGGCGCCTCCCAGCCGCATCAGCCCTGCTTCGACGGTGTGACCACGGTCCTCCACGAGCCGTACGTCCACACGCCCACGCTGGCCAGGCGCGGGCTGCTGCTGGGCTGCCCGCCCGCGACCGACTGTGCCGCAGCCCTCAAGGCGCTGCGCGGAGCTCTGGAGGCGCTGTCGTGAAGATCCTGCTCGTGGCGGAGAAGTATCCCCCCATCGTCGGCGGCGGCGAGACACACCTCCACCAGCTCGCCGAGGGACTGGTGGCCCGTGGCCACGAAGTGACGGTGGCCACCGAAGCCGTCCCCGACGGCCCGGAGCGCCGGCTCTACCGCGAGGGGGCGGTACGCCTCCGCGAGCTCACCGGGCTGATGGACGCCTGCCAGCGGCTGGACGCCAAGGCGGCGGTGGCGAGCCTGCACTCCGTTTTCACCACCAGCGACGCCGACGTCATCCATGTCTTCAACTACGTGCCGGCGCTCCTGACCAGCTGGCTCCGGCCGACGATCCGCGCCAAGCTGGCCGTCTCGCTGTTCGAGACCCATATGCCGGGGCAGCGGGTCTTCGACCTCTGGGGCGACTACCCGCTGGAGCGTTCCCTGCAACGCGGGCTCGTCGACAACCTCCGGGCCGATGTGATGGTGTGCGGCTCCCAGGCGTACCGGCGCTGGGCACTCGACGCCGGCTTCCCGGACCGGGACATCCACGTCGTGGAGTTCGGCACCGACCTCGGACGGTTCCGTGACGACGGCGCCGCCCGCGCCCGATGGCGCACCCGGCACGGCGTCGCCGACGACGAGACGGTCTTTCTGATCCCCGCACGGCCTGTGCCACGCAAGTGCATCGAGGACGCGGTGACCGCGCTGGCCCAGCTGGTCACGAGGCATCCGCGGACCCGCCTGGTCCTGACCACCCCGACCGCGCGCACGCTCGACTCGTACGCCGAGAAGCTACGGGCCCTGGCGGACGAACTCGGCGTCGCGGACCGGGTGATCTGGGAACAGGGACTCTCCTGGCACGACATGCCGACGGTGTTCTCCGGCGCCGACGCGGTGGTACTGCCCTCCTCCCACGAGGGGTTCGGCATCGCCCTCGTGGAAGGGATGGCCGGCCGGCGTCCCGTGATCACCTCGGATGTCGAGGGCCACGACGAGGTCATCGACCACGGACGCACCGGGTTCCTTTACCCGGCGCGCGATGTCGCGTCACTGGTCCAGCACATGGAGCGGGTCGTCACCTCGGACCTGGAAGACCTCGTGACGGCCGCGCACGCCGAAGCGGAGCGCCGCTTCTCGTCCGCGGCGGTCGCCGCCGGGCACGAACGTGCCTACGAAGCCGCGTGTGCCCAGCGGTGACCGGCCGATACGCAGCGCATCAGTCAGCCCCCGAGACCGAAGAGCGGGATATGAGCTCACAACACGCCCTGGCCCAGCAGGTGCCGCAGGTACTCCCCGAACGCGCGGGCCAGTTGGCGGAGGAACTGTCCGCCTGGCTCCGAGGCGGCGGAACCCAGCAGTCCGACGGCGCCTACTGCGGATGGCGGGCGCCCGACGGCCGCCTTTCCTATCCGTATCCGGAAATCACCGGGTACATCCTGACCTTCTTCGCTCACGAGACGCTGGACGCGCCCGAGCGGCAGCGGGCGGACGCGGCAGCCTCGTGGCTGGCCGACCGTATCGACGCCGGAGACTACGCATGCCGCCCCGATCACGGCGACGGCGGAGTCTTCCTCTTCGACATCGGCATGATCACCCACGGTCTGCTGTCCTACGGCCGGCGCACCGGTGACCAGCGACTGCTCGCCTCGGGACGCACCGCGGCACAGTTCCTGCTCGGCCACCTGCCGGCCGACGGGCACCCCTCCCCCTTGACATCCGGGCAGCGGCCCGCCGGAGCCGAGCCGACATGGTCGAACTCCGGAAGTGCTCACCTGCTCAAGCTGCTGCAAGCGCTGGTCGGCGCGGACGACGCGGGCGTCCCCGGAGCTGCCGAAGCCGCCGGGCGACTGGTGGACGGCGTGCTCGCCGCACCCTGCCCACCCGCCGGGGCACCCGTCGTGACCTGCCCCGGCAGCGATCTGATCAGCCTGCACGCCGCGTGCTACGCCGCCGAGGGCCTGTGGGTCTGGGACACGGCCCGCCGCCGCCCGGAGGCCCGGGAACGCGCGGTCCGGATCACCGAGTGGGTGTGGCAACAGCAGCTCGCCGAGGGCGGTTTCACCACCTACGCCTACCGTGCGGGCGGCCCCGCCGCCGACCGGATGCAGTCCGATGTGCTGGCTCAGGCGATCCGCCTGGCCCGGCTGCTGGATCTGCGGCCCGACGGCTTCGACGCGGCGGTCTCGACGCTGACCAGCAGTCTCCACACAGGTGACGGCGAGGCGGCGGTCCTCTACTGGCCCCAGGCCGCGGAACCGCACCGCAACTGCTGGGCCTCCATGTTCGCCTGCCAGGCCCTGCGCCTGTGCGGCGGCAAGGCCGGTCTGGCCTGGCACGAACTGATCTAGTCGCGCCACTGCGAAAGGCTCACGATATGAGTGACTCGGTCCTGTTGTCGGCACGTCAGCCACTGCCGCCGATCGATTACAGCCATGCGGCGGGAGCGTGGATCCACACCGCCGACGGCGACCGTCTGCTGGACGCCGCCAGCGGCCTGGTGTGCGTCAACATCGGCCACGCCCACCCGCACGTGGTCGAACGGATCGCCCGCCAAGCACGCACCGCCACCTTCGCCTCCCCCGGATCCCTGCTCCCGTCCCTGCAGGAAGAGTTGGCCGTACGGCTGACGGAAGCCGTCAACCGGCCGGGGGACGGAGTCAGCCTCTCCTGCTCCGGAACCTCCGCGGTGGAGCTGGCCATCTCCTACGCCCGGCTCATCCAGCGCTCGCGCGGCCAGGACGGCAGGCATCGCATCCTCACCGCCCGGCTCGGCTACCACGGCAACAGCGCGCTGACCCTGGGACTCTCCGGACACCGCCGACGACGCCCGCACCCCGACGACGCCCTGGGCCTGGCGCCCGCTTTCGACCCGCCCTACCCGGGACACCACCACAACTGCCGCTACGACCGGTGCCGGGCCGACTGCGCCGACGCCGTGGTCGAGGCCATCGACCGCCTGGGGACCGAGTCCGTCGCGGCCGTGCTCATCGAACCGGTCAACGGCACGACGGGCGGTGCCCTCATCCCGCCTCCGGGCTACCTGGCGGCGCTGCGCCGGGCCTGCCACGACCTCGGTGTGCTGGTCATCCACGACGAGGTCCTGACCGGTCTGGGACGGACCGGCCTGCCGCTCGGCGCGGACCACTGCCCGGACGCCGCGGCGGACATCGTGGTGCTCTCCAAGGGCCTGTCCGCCGGATACGTGCCTCTGTCGGCGGTGCTCGTGAACCCCGCCGGCGTGGACCAACTCCTCAGCGCCCCCAGGCCGTTGCCCCTGATGGGCACCATGTCGGCGACTCCCCTTCAGGCCGCGGCGGGGCTCGCGGTACTCGACGTGCTCGGCGAGATGGGCGCGCTGGACCCCGCTCACGTCCGGGGCGAGGACGTCACCGCCGCCGTGCGGGCGGTGGAGGGACTGCCCGTGGTGCGGGAGACCCGCGGAGTGGGCTACTTCCACGCCCTGGAGCTGGAGCCGGGCACGCAGGCCGCCGCCCTCGCGGCCACCCGCGACGAGCGGCTGCTGCTGTACCCCTTCAACGGATTCCACGCCGACGGCACGGGCGAGGGACTGATCGTCGCTCCCCCGCTGAACTCCTCCCCGTCCGAAGTCGACTTCCTGGCACACGGCCTGCGCCGTTCCCTGGAGCGGGTGTCCGCCCGTTCCGAAGTCCGTTCCCACCGCTGAAAGGCACCATCGTGATGTCACCCACGACCACGCACTGGGCGGGACGCCCGGTGCTCGTCACGGGAGCCGACGGATTCATCGGTTCACACCTCACCGAAACCCTGGTGAGCCGCGGGGCCAGAGTCACCGCGGTCGTCCGGCGCGCCTCGGCCGCGCAGGTGACGAACCGGCTCCGCAACCTCCCCGCCGCGACCGTCGCCGCCCTGGAGCAGCTGGTGCACGTGGACCTCGCGGGGCCTTCGGCGGTCGACGTGCTCAGCCGGGTGACCGCCGACACCTGGTTCCACCTGGCCGCGGACGCCTACGTACCGGCATCGCTGGACCAGCCGGCCGATGTGGTGCGTACCAATGTGACGTCCACGCTCAACGTCCTGCAGGCAGCCCAGTCGAGGCAGCCCGCGCACCTCCTGGTGACGAGTTCGAGTGAGGTCTACGGCACGCAGAAGGACGCGATCACCGAGGGGCATCCGCTGGAACCGGCCACGCCCTACGCGGCGTCCAAGGTGGCCTGCGACCGCCTGGCCTGGTCCTGGCACCACACCTACGGGCTGCCGCTCACCATCGTCCGGCCGTTCAACTGCTACGGGCCCCGCCACGTCTATGACGCGGTGCCGCTCTTCCTGGCCAAGGCGCTGCGCGGCGAGCCGATCACCATCAACGGCAGCGGTGAGCAGACGCGGGACCTCACCTTCGTGGCGGACACCGTCGCGGGGTTCCTGGCCCTGGCGGAGCTGCCGGCTGCGGGCGAGGCGTACAACATCGGCACCGGCACGGACCACCGCATCATCGACGTGGCCCGCGCCATCGTGGAACTGACCGGCTCACGCAGCGACATCGTGCACGGTCCGGCACGCTCCGGCGAAGTGCTCAAGCTGCAGGCCGACCCCGCGAAGCTCACCCAGGCCACCGGCTGGCGTGCCGAGTACGACCTCACCACGGGCCTGGCGGCCAACCTGGATTGGATGCGGAAGCACCTGGAGGCGGTATGGCCGACACGATCCTGATGGACGCCGGCGGCGTTCTCTTCAACAACGTCACCGAAGAGACGGACTTCCTGGTGCGCCTGGCCGACCGCCACGGCGCCGACCCGCACCGGCTGCGGAGCGAGATCGACGCCCGTGACGCCGCATACGAGACCGGGCGCGCCCATGTCCACGATGTCCTGCGGGACGCCCTCGCCGCCGCCGGGGCCCCGGCCGACGTCGCGGTGGACGCCCGGTGGCTGGACGACCTGTACGGGGACTGCCTGGCCGTCCACCCCGGGGCGTTCACGGCCATCGACGCCATCCGGCGGCACCGCCCGGACGTGCTGCTGGTACTGACGAACAACGAGGCCGCCCACTGGGACCGGGTCAAGGACGACCGGTATGGTCACCTCGGGCGCTTCGATGTCATCGCCTCGTCATGGCAGGTGCGCGAGGTCAAGCCCGCACGGGCGTTCTTCGAGGCCGTCGCCCTGCGGTGCGGCCGCCCCCTCGACGGCGCCGTTCTGCTGGACGACAACCCGGAAGTGCTCGCCGAGGCCGGCCGCCAGGGCCTGCGCACGCTGCACGTCGAGTCGCCCAGTACCCTGCCCGAGGCGGTGGCCAGCCTCCTCGATTTCCCCCTTACCGTGGCCGATACGAAGGACCGGACATGAACGAGCCCTCCCCCGAAGACATCCCGGCCGCGCAGGTCACGCCCCTCCTGCCGGAACAGCGCCGGTTCCTCACCCGCAACCTCCCGGGCGAGCACCACTGGAACCAGGTGGCGCTGCTCAAGGCCCCGCCGGAGCTGACCGCGCAGCACGTCCGGGAGGCCGTCCGGGCGGTCGTCAACCTCCACGACGGGCTCCGGCTGTGTCTCTTAGGCAACGAGCGCGGGCCGGCCGGCTTTCAGGGGCTGCCACTGGACGAGCTGCCGGTCGAGACCTTCGACCTCCGGGACCGGGACGCCGCGGCCGCCGAGGAGGCGATCACCCGCGAGTGCACCCGGATCCAGGGATCGATGCGCATGCACCAGTCCCCGCTCGTCCGGCTGGCGTACTTCACTCTGGCCGATGACGAACGGCGGGTTCTGCTGGTCGTCCACCACTTCGTATGTGACGGGCTCTCGTTCGGGATCGTCCTCGCCGACCTCGAACGCGCCTGCCGGGCCCTGCTGGTCTCCCGTCCCGTGTCCCTCGTCCCGCCGAACACCACCAGCGCGGACTACGCACGGTGGCTCACGGAACGCGCCGCCGAGCCCCAGCTGCGCGAACAGCTGCCGCTCTGGCTGGACTTGGGACGTCCCGCCGAGCCCGTTCCCCTGGACCGGGACAAGGAGAACACCATGGCGACCACGGACACCGTGGCCGCGCGACTGAGCCGCGCCGACACCGCCCGGCTCATGGACGAGGTACTGCCGGGCACCGGGCTGGGCATGGTCGATGTCTTTCTCACCGCCGCGATCCCCACCCTGCAGGGCGAGGGCGGGCGCCGCGGAGTGCGCTCCAACCTCATCGGCCACGGTCGCCGGGGCCTGCCGGGCCAGCCCAACGTGTCCCGCACGGTGAGCTGGCTCTCCACCCGCTACCCCGTCTCCGTCGAGGTGGACACGTCCGAGAGCTTCGCCGCACAGCTCCGGACGGTGTCCGGCCGGCTGGCCGGCATCCCCATGGACGGGGCCGGTTACGGCATCCTCGCCCACCTGGGGGACGAGGCGACGCGCGAGGCGCTCGCCGCCCAGGGCGAACCCGACATCACCGTCAACTACCTGGGCAAAACAAGCGGCGGCTCCGCCGCCAAGATGCTGCCCCGGGCCGCGGAGGACCCCGGACCCGACGAGACGGAGACCGGCCTGCGCGAGCATGTGCACGGCATCGACGTGGAGATCACCGACGGGGAGTTGCAGGTCGTCTGGTACTACAGCACCAACCAGTTCGACCGTGCGACGGTCGAGGGCTACGCCTCCGAGCTGCTCCACCGGGTCCGAGGCGGGCTGCTGCGATGACGACCGCCCTCGACCCGACGGAGAATCTGGCAGCGCTCCAGGCACGGACGCTGTTCGTGATCCGGGACGGCAGGCTCACCGCGATCAACGACGTCGGCCGCCCCGCCCCGCCCCGGTGCTTCCTCTCGTACACGGCCTCCGCCGTGGAGGCGTGGACCAGCACCGCCGTGCCGGCGGATCTCGCCGACGAGCTGCACCGCTGGGCCGCGGCCCAGCCGCCGGCCGCTCTGGCCGAGGTCGTCGGCCCGCCGGCCGAGGTGGCCCGGCTGCTGGCGCGGCACGCCCCGGTGACGCGGAGCTTCGTGGGCCCGGCCTTCGTCGTCCCCGAGTCCGCCGACACGCCGGCCGTGCCGGGCATCGTCCTGCGGGACTGCGGTCCGTCGACGGCGTCCCTGTTCCGCGAGACCTTTCCCGAGGTGGCCGACTCGCTCACCGAACGGCAGCCGACCGTCGCGGCGTTCGACGGCGACCGGGTGGTCGCCGTCTGCTGCGCGGCCCGCAACAGCGGCACGGCCTATGAGGCGGGTACGGAGACGCTGCCGGGCCACCGCGGTCGCGGCCTCGCCCCGGCGCTGGTGACCCGCTGGGCCCGGCTGGTGCGGGCACGCGGCGGCGCCAGGCCGCTCTACAGCACCGAATGGGACAACCTCGCGTCGCTGTCCGTGGCGAGGCGGCTGGGCATGGACCAGTACGCCGTCAACGTCAACCTCTACTGACGTTCCTGACCACCACTGACCTGCCGCCGGCCGCGCACCCCGTGGACGAGGCCGGCGGCGGAAAGGCCGCAACCCGGTGTCGGAAAACGAGAACGCCCGAGATCTGCTGCGTCGTGCCCGGGAAGCCGTCCGGGACAACGCTCACACCACACTGCGACAGCTCGTCGGCGCACTGGTCGACAGGGGTAACACCGGCGAGATCCTCTCCCTCGGCCGCATCCTCGACGCGGGGGAGCCGCTTCCCGGCGCGCCCCGCGTCAGGGTGGCGCTGATCGGCAGTTTCACCGCCGACCTCCTCGGCAGGGTCCTGCGCGTCGCCTTGCGCCGGTGCGGGATCGAGGCCGTGGTGGACGTCTACGGCATCGGCCAGTACGGCAGCCTCGCCACGAATCCGGACAGCGCTCTCTACCGCAGCGACCCCGACTTCGTCGTGCTCGCGGTGCACCACGACGAACTGGGCCTGCCCGATCACTCCACCGATCCGGAGAAGGACGTCGAGGCCGAGGTCCGGCGCTGGCGCTCACTGTGGCGGACCATCCGGTCCAACAGCCGTGCGCGCGTGGTGCATTGGCTCTTCGCGCTGCCCGACGACCTGGTGGTCAGCGCCCTGGATGTGCGGCTGCCCGGCTCTCGGTACAGCATGGCGGTCCGCGTCAACACCTTGCTGGCGGAAGCAGCCGGCAAGGACGTCCTGGCCGTGGACTGCGACCGGTTGGCGGGAGTGGCCGGAAAACTCGTCTGGTTCGACGACCGGTCCTGGCGCATGGCGAAGCAGCCCCTCGCGTCCGACGTGCTGCCGCTCCCGGCCCGGGAGACCGCCGGTTTGATCGCGGCGGACCTGGGCCGGTCCAAGAAGTGCCTGGTCCTGGACCTGGACAACACCCTGTGGGGCGGGGTGATCGGCGAGGCGGGGATACCCGGCATCGTCCTGGGCGGTGACGCGGGCGAGGGGTTCGTCCGCTTTCAGCGGTACGTCCGCGCGCTCAAGGAACGCGGGATCATTCTCGCCGTCTGCTCCAAGAACAACCCCGCGGACGCGAAGTCCCCCTTCCAGGAACACCCGGACATGCTGCTGCGACTCTCCGACATCAGCTCCTTCAGCGCGTCCTGGGAGCCCAAACCCGAACAGCTGCGCCGCATCGCCGAACACCTCGGCATCGGCCTCGACTCCCTGATCCTGGTCGACGACGACCCGGTGGAGCGCGCCCAGGTCCGCGCCCTGCTTCCCGAAGTCGAGGTGATCGACCTCCCGGAGAGCTCCTGGGAGTACGTCCGGACCGTGCGTGCCCACCCCCTCCTGCAGCAGGCCTGGGCGACCGAGGAGGACGCGGCCCGCGCGGCTTCGTACCAGGCCCGGGCCCGGGCCAAGCAGTACGAGGAGGAGAGCGAGACCCTGGAGGACTTCTACCGCGGCCTGGAGATGTCCGCCCGGTTCGCTCCGGTGGACGCGGGCACGCTCCCGCGCGTGGCGCAGATGGTCGTCAAGACGAATCAGTTCAACGTCCTGAGCCGTCGCCACTCGGCGGCCGAGCTGGCCGGACTCGTCGCCGAGCCGGGAGCCCTCCACTTCACCGCCCGGCTGCGCGACCGGTTCACCGATCACGGGGTGGTCGGATTCTTCCTGGCACGGACGCACGGCGACACCGCCGAGGTGGACTCCTGGCTGCTGAGCTGCCGCGTCATCGGCCGTGACCTGGAGCAGTCGATGTTCGGCGTCTTCGCCCGCGAGGCCGCGGCGACGGGGGTGCGACAACTGGTCGGGGAGTACACCCCGACGCAGAAGAACCACATGGTGGCCGATCTGTACGAGCGGCTCGGGTTCAGGCTGGTGCGGGAGGCACCGGACGGTGTCACGCGCTGGCAGTACGACCTGGCCCAGCAGGGTCTCCCTGCGCTCAGTCCGTTCATCGAGGAGGAGAGCTGATGTCCATGACGCACGACGAGCTGGTCACCGTCATCGCACAAGAGGTCGAGGACCTGCGCTTCGGCGAGATCCCCGCCGGAGACATCACGGAGGAGACGCTGCTCTGGTCCGTCGCCGCGGACACCAAGAGCCTGGGGCTGGAGTCCCTGGAACTCTTCGAGTTGGTCTACCGGGTGGAGACGCGCACCCAGCTGACGTTCCCCGACAATTTCGAACTGGTCTCCATCACCTCGGTGGGAGACTTCGCTCGGCGCCTGCTGCCGTCGTGACGGCGGGACCGACCCTCAGAAGTTCACGGTGGAGACGACGTACACCACGGGATGCCCCGGTTCGTCGTAGCTGACCATGATCTGCTGGGCGGGCCGCGGCGCCTGGCTCCGGGTCGCCGTGCCGGCCCAGGGCTGGTCGGTGCCGAAGTCCCAGCCGACCTTCGCCGCGTCGCCGGGCGCGATCGTCTGCCGGCCCTTCACCAGGCCGGCGGTGCTGGTACCGACCGCCTTGAGGTAGTGCGCCAGGCCCCAGGTGTTCGTCCTGAACTGGACGAACAGCGAACTGCTCTGCCAGGAGTTGGTCTCGTAGTAGTAGACGGGGGTGGAGCCGATGGGGACCGGGACGTTGTAGATCCGCTGCTGGACCTTGGAGGGGAACGCGTTGGTCAGGCCGGTGGCCGCGGCCTCGGCCTCCTTCCCGGCGCCGCTGTCGCGGCTCTGCTCCGCGGAGATGACGATGTAGCCGGCCGGGATCGCGATCAGCAGGAAGACGATCAGCGCGGTCAGCAGGGGCCGGCGGCGCTTGGTGCGGGCCGGCGGGGCGGGACGGCGGTCGTCGGGCATGGGGTGCGCTTCGGTGTCGGTCATCGGCGGCCGGCCCGTTCATAGCGCTCGTAGCGCTCGACACGGCGGCGGTTGGCGCGGCGGAAGCGGCGGGCCACCAGCCGGGCCAGGTCGGCGGCGCCCACCATGCCGGCTTCGGGGCCCAGCTGGGCCTTGGCGATGGTGGCTTCGGGGCGGTAGCCACGGCCCGTGAGGTGGCGCCGGAAGGCGTCCCGGGCCGGGCCGATCAGCAGGTCGTCGGCGGCGCTGACCCCGCCGCCGATGACGAAGCAGGACGGGTCGAGCGCGGCGGCGAGGTTGGCGATGCCGACGCCGAGCCACTGGCCGATGTCCTGGAGGAGCTCGACGCACATCGCGTCGCCCTCCCGGGCCAGCTCGGTGATCAGCGGCCCGGTGATGTCGCCGATGCGGCCGCCGACCCGTTCGATGATGTTGTACGCGACCGGGGAGTCCGCGGCGGCCAGCTCCCGGGCCTCGCGGACCAGGGCGTTGCCGGAGCTGTACTGCTCCCAGCAGCCGCGGTTGCCGCACGGGCAGCGATGTCCGCCGGGCACGACCTGCATATGGCCGAATTCGCCGGCCACTCCGTACTTGCCGCGCTTGACGGCGCCGTCCTCCAGGATCGCGCCGCCGATCCCCGTGCCGAGGGTGATCATGACGAGGTGGTCCTCGCCGCGTCCGGCGCCGAACCGCCACTCCGCCCAGGCGGCGGTGTTGGCGTCGTTGTCGACCATGACGGGGACCGCGAGGCGGCCCGCCAGGCGGTCCCGCAGCGGCTCGTTGCGCCAGTTCAGGTGCGGGGCGAAGAGGACGTTGCTGCGGTCCGCGTCGACCCAGCCGGCCGCGCCGATGCCGACGGCGTGGACGTCGTGCCGGTCGGAGAGGTCGAGCACCAGCTCGGTGATGGTGTCCTCGACGACCTTGGGGCTCTTGGACTTGTCCGGCGTCTCGGTGCGGACCTTCTCCAGGATGGTGCCGTCGGCGTCGACCACACCGGCCATGACCTTGGTACCGCCGATGTCGATGCCCACCGTGGGCACCCGGGGGGCGGTCAGATGCGAGCGCCGCTCGCGGGTACCGACCGTGCGCAGCACGGTGGCCCGGGCGGAGCCCCGGTGCACCCGGTCCCGGTACATGCTCATCGGCCCACCTCTTCGCCGTTCATGTGGCGGCTGCGTGCTCGCAAGAGTCGTCTCGTCCCTGCGGGGTCTCGGGAGGCCGGGGCCTCGGTGTGCTGGTCCGCTGCGATTGTGCATCACCGGCGGTGTCCGGCGCACAGTGGCCGACGGCACCGCGCCCCGCGCGGCCCGGAGGCGGCGCGGGGCGCTGCGTGATGCGGACGGTGCTCAGTCGGGCCGGTGGCCGCCGGGAAACTTCATCGTGGTGCTGCGGGCGAGCTCATGGCTGAGCTGTTCCAGTTCGCTGCCGCCCGCCATTTGGCGGGTCAGCTCCTCCAGCGCGATCTCCGCCTTGGTGTGGCTGCCGGCCATCGTGCCCCGCTTGAGGAGGACGAAGCGGTCGCCGACGAGGTAGGCGTGGTGCGGATTGTGAGTGATCAACACCACGCCGAGTCCGGCGTCCCGGGCGGCCGCGACGTACTTGAGGACCACGCCGGACTGCTTGACGCCGAGCGCCGCCGTCGGCTCGTCCAGGACGAGGACCTTGGCTCCGAAGTAGACGGCCCGGGCGATGGCGACGCACTGCCGCTCCCCGCCCGAGAGGGTCCCGATGGGCTGGTCGACATCGCGCAGGTCGATGCCCATCCGCAGCAGTTCGCTGCGGGTGGTCTCGCGCATCGTGCGGACGTCGAGCCGCTTGAACGGGCCGGCTCCGGTGGTCGGCTCGGAGCCGAGGAAGAAGTTCCGCCACACCGGCATCAGCGGGACGACCGCCAGGTCCTGGTAGACGGTGGCGATCCCCCGCTCCAGCGCCTCGCGCGGCGAGGACAGGGACGCCTCCGCACCCTCGATGGTGAAGCTGCCGGCGTCGTGCCGGTGCAGCCCCGCGATGATCTTGATGAGGGTGGACTTGCCGGCGCCGTTGTCGCCCAGGACACAGGTGATCTCCCCGGCGTGCACCTCCAGGGACACGCCTTCCAGGGCCCGGACGTGACCGTAGTACTTGCTGACGTCCGTCAGCTCGACCAGTGCCGTCATCCCTTGTCCTCCGCCCGCTTGCGGACCCATGCGTTCAGGAGCGTGGCGAGCAGCAGCATCGCGCCGAGGAAGAACTTGTACCAGTCCGGGTTCCACTGCGCGTAGACGATGCCCTTGCTGGCCATGCCGAAGATGAAGGCGCCGACGGCGGCGCCGATCGCCGAGCCGAAGCCGCCGGTCATCAGACAGCCGCCGACCGCCGCGGCGATGATGTACAGGAACTCGTTGCCCACGCCGTCGCCGGACTGGATCGCGTCGTACGAGAACAGCAGGTGCTGTCCGGAGATCCAGGCGGCGAAGGCGACGCCCATGTAGAGACCGATCTTGGTCTTGTTGACGGGGACGCCGACCGCCCGCGCGGCATCGGCGTTGCCGCCCACCGCGAAGATCCAGTTGCCGACGCGGGTGCGCAGCAGGATCCAGGTGGCGAGGGCGACCAGCCCGATCCACCACAGGATGGTGATCTGGATGTCGACCCCGCCGACGGAGAGGTGCGAGGCGAAGACCGCACGGGCGGACTCGAAGCCCTCCATGTCGGCGATGGACTTCGTGGAGACGGTGCCGCTGATCAGCTTGGTGAAGCCGAGGTTGAGGCCCGTCAGCATGAAGAAGGTGCCGAGCGTGATGACGAAGCTGGGCAGCCTCGTCCGGGTCAGCAGGACGCCGTTGAACACCCCGATCGCGAGGGTGACCAGCAGGGACACCCCGACGCCGACCCAGGTGTTGGCGGTCATCTGGTAGCTGAACATCGACGAGACCAGCGCTGAGCTGACGACCATGACACCGGCCGACAGGTCGAACTCCCCGCCGATCATGAGCAGCGCCACCGGGACGGCCATGATGCCGATCGTCGAGGACGCGTAGAGGACGGTGGACAGGCTGGAGGCCCTCAGGAAGGGCTCGGCGATGACCGAGAAGAAGACGAAGACCGCGGCGGCGCCGACGATCGAGCCCAGCTCGGGGCGGCTCATCAGGCGGCGCGCCAGTGAGCGGTGCAGCAGCCGTTCGTCCTTCTTGCCCTGGGTGCCCCCGGGGTTCCCGCCCTCGGCGGGCTGTGCGGCGGATGCGGGGGTCTCGCTCATCGGGTCCCCCGCTTCGCGTACTCCTCAAGGGCCCCGGCGTCCTTGTTGGTGATCACCTGGGGTCCGGTGAGCACCGGCTTGCCGCCGCCGAGGACATCGGCGTTGTACTTGTACAGCCACAGCAGGTCGACCGCCTGGTAGCCCTGGAGGTAGGGCTGCTGGTCGACGGCGAAGCCGAGGGCGCCGTCCTTGAGGCCGGCCGCGACCTGGGCGTTGAGGTCGAAGGTGTCGATCTCGGCCTGGCTGCCGGCCTGCTCCTTGGCCTTGACGGCGGTGGGCGCGAACGGCGCGCCGAGCGTGACGACGGCGTCGACGGACGGGTCCGCCTGGAGCTTGGACTCGATGGAGGACTGCACATCGGGCATGTTGGTGCCCTCGACGTACAGCTTCACCAGATCGCCCTTGAAGGTCTTCTCGGCGCCCTCGCAGCGCTGCTCATGGCCGACGTTGCCCTGCTCGTGCAGGACGCAGAGGGCCTTCTTGCGGCCGCGCCGGTTCAGCTCCTCACCGACCGCCTCACCGGCCACCGTCTCGTCCTGCCCGATATGGGTGAGCGCGCCGAACGCCTTGGACACCTCGGCCCCGGAGTTCACCGTGACCACCGGGATCCCGGCCCGTACGGCCTTGGTGACGACGTCCTTCATGGCGCTGGGCTTGGCCAGCGAGACGATCAGCCCGTCGACCTTCTGGTCGATATAGGACTGCACCAGCTGGCTCTGCCGCTGGGCCTCCTCGTCGTGCCCGTAGACGAACTTGATGTTGTCCTTGGCGGCGGCCTGCTGAGCGCCGTTCTGCACGATGTCCCAGAACGTGTCGCCGTCTCCCGAGTGGGTGACCATCGCGAATGTCCACCTCGGGGTGTTCACCGCGGCCTTTCCGCCGGCGGCCCTGGCGGTGCGCTCCTCCTCGGCGCGCTTGCCTCCGGTGCTGCTGCACCCCGCCAGGGAGGCGCCGAGCACCGCCGCCAGCACGGCGCTGACGACGCGTCCCCTTCTCCGAACCCTTGCCACGAGGACTCGCCCTTCCCGCTGATCTTGCCGTGTCGGCTGTGTTGCTTCGCTGCGCGTCGGTTGTCTGCGCCGCGTGGGGTTCCCGGTCCGGGCACGGGGACGGTGCCGTCCACCGGTGCCCGCCGGCCGGGCCCAATCGACCAAGTATCCGTTACCGGCGATCTGTCCTGGTTCACCGGGTCCCGGCTCCCCTGTCGCGGCGGGACGAGCGCCGCAGCCCCCTTTTGTCAGAACATTCTGACGAGCAGACGTCGCGCCGCTTCAGGGCCGCACCAGCAACTGGAATTCGAAGGAGTAACGGGAAGCCCGGTAGACGTGTGAGCCGAACTCGACCGCCCGCCCGGTGTCGTCGAACGTCGTGCGCTGCATCGTGAGCAGCGGCGCCCCCTCGGCCTCGTCCAGCCGCCGCGCCTCCTCCGCGGTCGCCGCGCGGGCGCCGACGGACTGACGCGCGCTGTGCAGGGTGATCCCGGCCGACCGCATCAGCCGGTACAGGCCGGTCTCCTCCAGCTCCGCGGTGTCCAGCTTCAGCAGCCCGGCGGGCAGATGGTTACGCAGATGGGCGACGGGCTCACCGTGCGCCAGCCGCAGCCGCTCGACCAGCGCGACCTCCGCCCCCTCGGCGACGCCCAGCGCCGCGGCGACCTCGGCGTCCGCCTCGGCGGTGGTGTTGAGCAGGACGCGGGTGGCCGGCTTCTGCCCGGCGGCCTCCAGGTCGTCGTAGAGGCTGCTCAGCTCCAGGGGCCGCTTGACCTGGCTGTGCACGACCTGGGTACCGATACCCCGGCGGCGCACCAGCAGCCCCTTGTCCACCAGCGACTGGATCGCCTGCCGCACCGTCGGCCGGGACAGCCCCAGCCGGCCGGCCAGCTCGATCTCGTTGCCGAGCAGGCTGCCGGGAGCCAGCTTGCCGTTCTCGATCGCCGCCTCGAGCTGCTGCGACAGCTGGAAGTACAACGGGACCGGGCTGTTCCGGTCCACGCTGAACTGAACGGGGCTCTCGGCGCCCAGGGCTTGTTCGGTATCGCGTTTCCCCACCTCGCGAGCGTATCCGCCCCGGCAGATGACGGGAAGTCCAGAGGTCACATTGTCCGGACAAGCACCCTCCGGGCATCCTTGTCACTGACGGCCCATCAGCCCCGTAGTGGCCGGTCACCCCCTGTAGCGGCCCTCGGCGGCATCGCCCGGCCCCGCGGCCGCGGCGGCCTCGGCCAGGCGGTCGAGGAGCTCGGTGGTGCGCTTGGCGACCGTGTCACGGTCCCCCTCGGAGAGGGCCGCGCCCATGCCGACGGCAGCGGCGCCCGCGCCGATCCACTCCGGCGCGCCGTCGACCGTCACCCCGCCCGCCGGCAGCACCGGCGCGTGCGGCAGGGCGGCACGGACTTCCCCGAGCCAGGCCGGGGAGTGCGCCGAGGCGGGGAACAGCGTGAGCGCGTCGGCACCGAGCTCCAGGGCACGGACCATCTCGGTCGGCGTCGACACGCCGGGGAAGACGGGGATGCCGTAGCGGTGGCCGGTACGGATGACCTCGGCGTCGAGGCTCGGTGAGGCCAGGAAGCGGGCGCCCGCGTCGACTGCCATCCGGGCCGATGCCCCGTCAAGAACCGTGCCCGCGCCGATGACCGCATCGTCCCCCAGCTCGCGCGTCAGCGTGGTCACCGCTTCCAGCGCGAAGGGCGTGGTGAGGGATATCTCCAGGCTCGTGATACCCGCCGACAGCAAGGTGTCGGCGGTGGCGCTCGCCTCGTCGTAGGTCTCGCTGCGGACAATGGCGAAAACCCGCTGCGCCAGTGCGGCCCGGGTGATCTCCCAGCGATACACGGCAGTTCGCCGTCCTTCCTTTTCTCCGAGGCTGACATCCGTGAGCCTTCCGGTCTCCGCGGCCCGCCGGCATCTCCCCGGACACGGCCGATACGACATTTTCCGGGCATGCCGCAGCAGGCGACCTCACATGGTCTCTTTTCCGCCGATCCCCGCCCACCTCTCGCCCCCTCCCCGGCCCTTCCGCCCCCTCCACCCCTTCCCGGCTTCTCCCCGTCCACCGAAACGCTACCGGGCCCCACTGACAATCCCGCCGGGAGTGCGCACAGCGGAGCGGCCGGGGTGCACACGCACCCCGGCCGCCCGTGGGATGACCGGCGTATGGCCGGTGTTTGGTTGGTGCCGGGTGTCAGCAGCCGTGGTCGACCAGGTCGAACGACTTGTAGTGGTCGGCGGTGTAGTAGTCCTCCTTCTCCTGCTCACCGGTCACGATGCGACGCGCACCACGGTCGGGCGAGCCCGGCGTGATGACGGTGTACTCGTGGTAGTAGCCGGTGTCGTGGGCGGGAAGGATGCCCTCACGGTTGTCGAAAACCGTCCCGTCCTTCGGGTACGGGTAGGGCCCGCCCTTGGCGATCAGGTCGAGCGTGTCATGGGCCTGCGAGGGGAGCCGGGAGTAGCAGATCTTGCCGACGCCCTGTACCCGCACGGCCGCCTCGTACGCCGTCGTGGTGTACGAGGTGTACGAGGCGGCCGCGGCCGGACGGGCCGTGGCGGCGGTGGAGGTGTCGGGGGTGGCGGCGACCGCGGTTCCGCCGAGAAGGAGTGCCGACGCGAGGGCGCCTACGGCGCCGATCCTGGTGATCCGTGGGGGGATTCTCATACCGTCAAGCATGACGCGCGTAGACATGTCCCTGTCAATGCCAAGAGGGAGAAGTTTCCCGGAAGTTCACAAGAGCCCGAACCGGCCACCCCACCCCGCACCGGCCGACGCAGACCAACCAGCCGGCTGCCTTGTCCTGCCCGCCCGATTTGCCTCAGAGGCAAAACTTTTGCCCGACAGGCGAAGGGTCGTTATACCGGGGATATGACCGAGCTCCCCGAGGAGCCCTCCGGCACTCCGGAGGAGCTCTCCACCGTCCCGCCGCGCCTCCGCGACCTGCGGAAACGCAGCGGTCTCACGCTGGAGACCGCGGCTCGGCTGGTGGGGCTCTCGCCCGCGCACCTGTCGCGGCTCGAAACGGGCCGGCGGCAGCCCTCACTGCCGATGCTGCTGGCGCTCGCCCGTACGTACGGCACCACGGTATCCGACCTGCTGGGCGAAACCGCTCCCGAGCGGGATCCGATCGTGCGGGCCGGCCGCGCCGAGCCGTCCGAGGCCGGCGGCTGGACGTACTGGACCGTCGGCGGCGCCGGCCGGGCGATGCAGGCACTGCGGGTGCATGTGCCGCAGCGGGCACAGCGCGAGCTGGTGCGCGTGCACCCCGGCGAGGAGTGGCTGTACGTCCTCAAGGGGCGGCTGCGGCTGACCCTCGGCGCCGCGGTGCACGTGCTGGGCCCGGGGGACGCGGCGCACTTCGACTCGCTGACCCCGCACCGTATCGCCGCCGCCTCACGGGGCGGCACGGAGCTGTTGTTCGTCCACACGCTGCTGCAGAGCGGCGCCGCCGAGCTGTGCCTGGGTGACACCGCGCCCCGGCGCGGCCTGTGAACAGGGAAGGAAGCCCCGCCGTGCCCGACCACGCCACTCCCCCGTCCACCGGTTCCACCGCACCGTCCGCTGCCGCGCCGTCCCCCTCCACCGGGGCGGCCCCGGCCCGCCCCTACGTCGAGAACACACCGCCCCGTGGGGTCTACGTCCGGGTGTTCATCTACGTCGTGGCGACACATGTACTGCTGGCGTTCATGAGCCTCCTGATGGTCATCGCCACGTCCCGCTAGGTGTGCCCCAGACACCCCCGGGCGCCCCCAGACACCCCCGGGCGCCCGCAGGCACCCGCAGGCTGATCCACGGAGATCGGGGGGACAGGCCCTAACCTGGGGCAGGGCGTGTCTCTTGGGTCTGCTCGGGGTTGCCGACCCATCAGACACGCCCTGAGCCCGGCCCGCACCTCTCCGCGGAGCGCCCTCAGCGACCCAACTCCCCGTAGTGGGCGGCCAGTCGGTGCGCCCCCTCCGTGGTGAGCGAACCGTGCGGCCGCAGGCGGGCGATACCGCCGTCGGGATGCTGGTTGAGGCGCAGATGGGTGAAGCGGCGGCCGGTGTCGACGGTGTGGCGGGGTATGCCGTCGGTGGTGGTCATGCGCGCCGGGTCCGTTCGAGCAGGGCGCCGGTGGGCTCGGCGAGGGTGGTGCCGTCGTTGATCCTCCGGCCGCGCAGCCAGGTGGACCGTACGACGCCGTGCAGGGTCTTTCCCGCGTACGCGGTGATTTTGTTGCGGTGCTGGAGGGCCTGGGGGTCGACGGTGAAGGTCTCCTCGGGCGCCAGGACGGCGAAGTCGGCGTCCCGGCCGGGCTCGATGGCGCCCTTCCGGTCGAGGCCGACCAGCGCGGCCGGGGCGGTGGCCATCCAGCGCACCACATCGTCGAGGGAGTGACCGCGCTCGCGGGCCTCGGTCCAGACGGCGGGCAGGCCCAGTTGGAGGGAGGAGATACCGCCCCAGGCCGCGCCGAAGTCGGCGGTCTTGAGGTCGGCGGTGGAGGGCGAGTGGTCGGACACGACGCAGTCGATGGTGCCGTCGGCCAGTCCCGCCCACAGCGCGTCCCGGTTGGTGTCCTCCCGGATCGGCGGGCAGCACTTGAACTCCGTTGCGCCGTCCGGGATTTCCTCGGCGGTCAGGGTCAGGAAGTGCGGGCAGGTCTCGACGGTGATCCGGACGCCGTCGCGCTTGGCGGCGGCGATCAGCGGCAGCGCGTCGCCGGAGGACAGGTGCAGCACATGCACCCGGGCGCCGAGCCGCCGGGCGAGGCCGATCAGGCCGGCGATGGCGTCGTTCTCGGAGACCCGGGGGCGGGAGGCGAGGAAGTCGGCGTACTTGGGGCCGTGCGGTGCGGGCGCCGCGGCCAGGTGCCCCGGGTCCTCGGCGTGCACGATCAGCAGGCCGCCGAATCCGGCGATCTCGCCGAGGGCGAGGGCCAGTTGCTCCTGGTCGACCTCGGGGAACTCGTCCACACCGGAGGGCGACAGGAAGCATTTGAAGCCGAACACCCCGGCGTCGTGCAGGGGGCGCAGGTCCTTGACGTTGCCGGGGACGGCGCCGCCCCAGAAGCCGACGTCGATATGCGCCTTGCCGCGGGCGACCGCGCGCTTGGCATCGAGGTGGGCGGTGGTGGTCGTGGGCGGGAGGCTGTTGAGCGGCATGTCCACGAGGGTGGTGATACCGCCGGCGGCGGCCGCACGGGTGGCGGTCCAGAAGCCCTCCCACTCGGTACGGCCGGGGTCGTTGACGTGCACGTGGGTGTCGACGAGGCCGGGCAGCAGGGCGTCGTCGCCGAAGTCCGCGAGCCGCGCCCCGGCCGGGACCGCGGCGCCGTACGGGAGCACCGCGTCGATCGTGCCGTCATTGACGGCGACGGACGCGGCGCGCGTCCCCTGCGGAGTGACGACGCGCGTGGAGCGCAATACCAGTGCCGTGTCGGACACCCGGCCCCTCCTCCTCGTATCGTGGTCGGGCTCGTACCGCGGTCGGAAATCCGGAGTTTCCCGGTTCGGATCAGCAGGAAAACAGACTCCGGACAGGTCCTTCGCACAGGCTTCGGAATTCAACAGGCTGTTGAAGGAGTCTTCCCCCCGACCCCCGGCCCGTCAACCCCTCTCCCCCGCCGCTCACCAGGGTGCGGAAGATTCCACACATTGGATAATGGGTTTCACGTAGCAAAACCCCGGCCGGACCCACCGCACCCCCGGGCGGGCACCTCCCATCTCCCGCCCAACGGCCGTACTCCGGGACAACGAGGGTCTGACCGGCGGGAATGCCGACGGGGACGAGAGCGCGAGAGGCCGTGTGCCGGCGCAGGGGCGACCGGTAGGCTGCTCCGGTCGGACCCGGCACCCACCCGTCCCGGCCGGGACCGATCCGCCCCGCCCTGAAAGGAACGCGACGTGCCGTCGTCCAGCGCCAGCACCTCCGCCGCCGACTCCAAGCCCGCGGGCGCGAGCGGCGGCGTCCAGTCCCTCGAGCGCGCCTTCGACCTGCTGGAGCGGATGGCCGACGCCGGCGGCGAGGTCGGCCTGAGCGAGCTGGCCGGCAGCAGCGGTCTGCCGCTGCCCACCATCCACCGTCTGATGCGCACGCTGGTCGCCTGTGGTTACGTACGCCAGCAGCCCAACCGCCGGTACGCACTCGGCCCCCGCCTGATCCGGCTCGGCGAGAGCGCGTCGCGCCTGCTGGGCACCTGGGCCCGGCCGTTCCTGGCCCGCCTGGTGGAGGAGACCGGGGAGACCGCCAATATGGCCCTGCTGGACGGCGACGAAATCGTCTACGTGGCGCAGGTCCCCTCCCGGCACGCGGTCCGGATGTTCACCGAGGTCGGCCGCCGCCTCCTGCCGCACTCCACCGGCGTCGGCAAGGCCCTGCTGGCCGGCCACCCGCCGGAGGAGGTCCGCGCGCTCCTCGGCCGTACGGGGATGCCCGCCGCGACCGAGAAGACGATCACCGACCCGGACCGCTTCCTGGAGGCACTCGCCGAGGTGCGCAGGCTCGGGTACGCGGTCGACGACAACGAGCAGGAGATCGGTGTCCGCTGCCTCGCGGTACCGGTGCCCAACTCCCCCACCGCGACGGCGATCTCGATCTCCGGACCGACCGGGCGGGTGACGGACGCGGCCACCGAGAAGATCGTGCCGATCCTGCAGGACGTCGCGGCGCAGCTGTCGGTGGCACTGGCCAACCAGACACCGGCGTAGGGCCTCTCTCTTCGCTCTCCGTGGCCCGCGTCCCGCACTCACCGGCCGCGCGGCAGCTGCCCGAAGCGGTCGATGCCCTCACGTACGTCGGTGAGCGCGGGCGACAGCGCGCTCACCGAGCCGACCGCCCCGGCGATCAGCAGCAGCGAACGGCGCAGCCTGGGCACCTCCGGCAGTCCCTGGCTGACCATCGCGTCCAGTGCGGCCAACTCCTCATCGGCGGCCGCGCGGTCCGGTAACTCCGCGGGCAGCACGGCCAGCTGACGGCGCAGCCGGGCCACCGCCCCGCGCAGCTCCTGGACGCGTGGGTCACGCTCGCCCTCGCTCACTCGCCCGTCCCTCTGCGGCTGTCCCACAACGACGGCGTCCTCCAAGACCGTTGCCGCCCACATCGCGGGACAGTTAACGCCACTGCGCGCGGGCCGCGCCACACGGAGCGCGAAAAAATCGGATCAGCGGCCGGAACCGGGGCCGGACCGCCGGCAGCACGTCCGTTCCCCCCGGCACCCGTTGGTATGGGCCTGCCCGGTCCGGGCGTACGCGGAGGCGGAACAGAGCATTCTCCCCACCGAGGAAATATCCGGCATATCACTGGATCGGAGAACGCCATGGAGCCCCGCACCGGACCCGGCACCGGACCGAACCGACCCGATGTCAGCGTCGTACAGCTCATCTGCCGCGCGTACGGCCTGTCCGACGCGTCGGAGATCACCATGGACCACATACACCGCTACGTCGCCGAACGCCCACGAGTGGAGGAACCCGCCCACCCGCCGCACAAGCGCTTCCGGGCGGGCATCCCCCGCCCACGGGCGTCCGGCGACGCGGCCTGACCGCCCAACGGACCACACCGCTCGGTGCCATGAGGTAGGCAGTCCCCATGACACCGACACCAACACCGCCACCGCCACCGCCACCGCCACCGCCGACACCCCCTACGGCCTCCGCGAACGAACCGCCGGCACCGGCACGGCCCGAGGGGAGGGTGGCCGGCCTGCTGCTCGCCGCGGGCGGCGGCCGGCGCCTGGGGGGACGGCCCAAGGCGCTGCTCGACCACCGGGGACGGCCGCTGGTCGAGCACGCCGCACGGGCCCTGCGGGACGGCGGCTGCGACCCGGTACACATCGTGCTGGGCGCGGCCGCCGATTCCGTACGCGCGCGCGCCGACCTCTCGGCGTACGACGTCTCGGAGAACCCGGACTGGTCGCGGGGCATGGGCACCTCGCTGCGGGTGGGCCTTGCGGCGCTGGCCGGTTCGGGCGCGGACGCGGTCGTGGTGTCCCTGGTCGACCAACCGGGCATCGGCGCCGCGGCGGTGGCCCGGCTGATCGCCGCGTACGTGGCGGGCGCGGATCTGGCAGCCGCCTCGTACGGCGGACGGCGCGGCCATCCGGTCCTCTTCGCCGCCGGGCACTGGCCGGACATCGCGGCGACCGCCGAGGGCGACCGCGGCGCACGCGCCTACCTCCAGCGGCATGCCGACGCCCTGACCCTCGTCGAGTGCTCCGACATCGCCGAGCCGTACGACATCGACACACCGGAAGACCTGTACCGCCTGGAGCCGCACCGGAGCGACGACGGCGGACAGTGAGGGAGCGTGACGGGAGTGGCAGCAGGAGTGGCACCGGGAGTCATTCGATCACCACTTCTCTCGACCGGAGAATCTCGACGTCAACAAACCATTGAACTTCCGCAATAAGGAAACTACTCTCCACTGATCAGAAGCGCCCTGAACCCACCCGGCGCCCGCGACCGCTCGCCGGAGCCCGCGGCACCCGGTGCCGCCGGTGTCCCGGCGGCCGCCAGGCACCGCCGCTGAATGGAGTGACAGCTCATGTCCGCACCAGCGCCGTCCCCGCTGGCCATCGTCGGAACCGACCCCGCGCACACCCCCGAACGGCAGGGCGAGATCCTCACCGACGCCGCGCTCGCCTTCGTCGCCGAACTGCACCGCCGGTTCACCCCGCGCCGCGACGAACTGCTCGCCCGCCGCGCCGAGCGCCGCGCCGAGATCGCCCGGACCAGCTCGCTGGACTTCCTCCCGGAGACCGCGGCCATCCGCGCCGACGACAGCTGGCGGGTCGCCGGGGCCCCGGCCGCGCTCAACGACCGCCGGGTCGAGATCACCGGCCCCACCGACCGCAAGATGACCATCAACGCGCTCAACTCGGGCGCGAAGGTCTGGCTCGCCGATTTCGAGGACGCCTGCGCCCCCACCTGGACGAACGTCATCACCGGCCAGCTCAACCTGATCGACGCCTATGAGCGCCGCATCGACTTCACCGACCCGGCCTCCGGCAAGTCCTACACCCTCAAGCCGACCGAGGAGCTCGCGACTGTCGTGATGCGGCCGCGCGGCTGGCACCTGGAGGAGCGCCACCTGCGGTTCGAGGGCCGCCCGGTCCCCGGCGCGCTGGTCGACTTCGGCCTCTACTTCTTCCACAACGCGGACCGCCTGCTCTCGCTCGGCAAGGGCCCGTACTTCTACCTCCCCAAGACCGAGTCGTACCTCGAGGCCCGCCTCTGGAACGACATCTTCGTCTTCGCCCAGGACTACGTGGGCATCCCGCAGGGCACCATCCGCGCCACGGTCCTCATCGAAACCATCACGGCGGCGTACGAGATGGAGGAGATCCTCTACGAGCTCCGCGATCACGCCTCCGGCCTCAACGCCGGCCGCTGGGACTACCTCTTCTCCATCGTCAAGAACTTCCGTGACGGCGGGGCGAAGTTCGTCCTCCCGGACCGCAACGCGGTCACGATGACAGCCCCGTTCATGCGCGCCTACACCGAACTCCTCGTCCGCACCTGCCACAAGCGCGGTGCGCACGCCATCGGCGGCATGGCCGCCTTCATCCCCTCGCGCAAGGACCCGGAGGTCAACAAGGTCGCCTTCGAGAAGGTCCGCGCCGACAAGGACCGCGAGGCGCACGACGGTTTCGACGGCTCCTGGGTGGCCCACCCCGACCTGGTGCCGATCGCCATGGCCTCCTTCGACGCCGTCCTCGGCGACCGGCCGAACCAGAAGAACCGCCTCCGCGAGGACGTCTCCGTCTCCGCCGCCGACCTGATCGCCATCGACTCCCTCGACGCCGAACCGACGTACGCGGGCCTGGTGAACGCCGTCCAGGTCGGCATCCGCTACATCGAGGCCTGGCTGCGCGGCGTCGGCGCGGTGGCCATCTTCCACCTCATGGAGGACGCGGCCACCGCCGAGATCTCCCGCTCGCAGATCTGGCAGTGGATCAACGCGGGCGTCGAGTTCGAGCACGCCGGAGAAACCGTCAGGGCCACACCGGAACTGACCCGCGCGATCGCCGCCGAGGAACTGGCCGCCATCCGTGCCGAGTTGGGCGCCGAAACCTTCGCCACCGGCAAATGGCAGCAGGCCCACGACCTCCTCCTGAAGATCTCCCTCGACACGGAGTACGCGGACTTCCTGACACTGCCCGCTTACGAGTCGCTGGACTGATCCGCTGCGACGGTGAGTGGGGGTGTACGTCAGCGGTCCGCTGCCTACGGATGATCGCTTACGTACACCCCCACTCGTCTTTT
>NZ_BBUY01000004.1:240332-257422 GCF_001590865.1 Streptomyces sp. NBRC 110611 | reverse complement strand
AGAGACGGCGAGAAAGTCAAAAGGCTTGCGGGGCGTCGCGACGGGCGCCACGGCGAGAATCCGCACGGCGCCGCAGACGAAAGCGTGGGAAGCGAGCCGAGCGCAGCGAAAAGCGCAGCGTGAAGACAAGGTTCAGGACGATTGCCACCAGGCACCCCGTGCTGATGCCGGAGTCCAGGACGACCAGGAGGTCCTCGGGGAGGTGGTGGTAGAAGTCGGGTGCGGCGATGGGGATCAGGCCGATGCCGATGGCGGCGGCCACGATCAGGGCGTTGTCGCCCTTTTCCAGCGCGGCGGAGGCCAGTGTCTGGATGCCGCTGGCGGCGACCGAGCCGAAGAGGACGATGCCGGCGCCGCCCAGGACCGGCAGCGGGACCAGTGAGATGACGGAGGCGGCCACCGGGGACAGGCCCAGTACCAGGAGGATCAGACCGCTGGTCGCCACGACGAAGCGGCTGCGCACCCTGGTCATCGCGACCAGGCCGATGTTCTGGGCGAAGGCGCTGTTGGCGAAGCCGTTGAAGAGGGGGCTGAGGGCCGTGCCGAGGGCGTCGGCGCGCAGGCCGCCCTCGATGGTGCGCTCGTCCGCCGGGCGATCGACGATCTTGCCGAGGGCGAGCATGTCGGCTGTCGACTCGGTCATGCAGACCAGCATCACGATGCACATGGAGACGATGGCGGCGATGTCGAACCGCGGGGCGCCGAAGTGGAAGGGCGTCGGGAAGCCGATCAGGTCCGCCCTGGCGAGCGCGGAGAAGTCCGTGATGCCGACGGGTATGGCGATCAGGGTGCCGGCTATCAGGCCGAGCAGGATCGCGATCTGCTGGAGGAAGCCGCGCAGCACTCGGCGCAGTACGAGCACGATCAGGAAGGTCAGCGCGGCCATTCCGACGTTCGTGAGGGAACCATAGCCGGGGGCTTGGGAGTTACCTCCCCGGGACCAGTTGAACGCGACGGGGAGGAGCGAGATACCGATGAGAGTGATGACGGTGCCGGTGACCACCGGCGGGAAGAAGCGCAGGAGTCTGGAGAAGTAGGGGGCGAGCAGAAAGCCGAGCACACCGGCGACGATCACCGCGCCGAAGATGACCGGCAGTGCGTCGTGGGGGCCCGCGGTCTCGCCGATGGCGACCATCGGTGTGACACCGGCGAACGACACGCCGTTGACGAAGGGGAGTCGGGCACCGACCTTCCAGAAGCCGAGGGTCTGAAGGAGCGTGGCGATTCCCGCGGTGAAGAGGCAGGCGCCCATCAGGAAGGCGGTCTCGGTGGCGCTCAGCCCGCAGGCCGGGCCCACGATCATCGGCGGAGCCACCACACCGGCGTACATCGCGGCCACGTGCTGGAGGCCGCTGGTGAACATCTTGAAGGGCGGGAGGGTCTCGTCGACCGGATGTTTCCGGTCCTCCTCGGACTTCTGCCCGGTCGGTGCGGCCACTGCGGGCCTCCTTCGATTTCTGCTCCGCCTCAAGGGGGCGGGCGAGGCTGTCACGGAGGTCTTGCCAGGTGGTGCGTGGTGCGAGGAGCCGCTGGTGAGCGGTGCGCGGTGAGGGCGCGGTGGGGCGGTGCGGTGGGGCGGTGCGGTAGGAGTGCGGTGGGGCGCGCTGGGGGCGCGTGCAGGCAGACGGAGGACGGGGGGCGGACCGGCCCGGGGGGCGGAGAGGGCCGCGCCCGGCGTCGTGCGCCGCTTGTGGATCCGAGCGGAACGAAGAGCGGGATCCACTCGGATCCACAAGGTCGGCCGGGAGCCGTCCCTCCCGGCCGAGTCCTGGGGTGTGGCGTCGGCCGTGCGGCGCCGCCGTCGTCTCAGCCCTCGGCGGCGATCCGGGCCAGGCGCCGGGCCTCGGCCCGCGTGGTGCGGGCGAGGGCGTCCTCGTCGATGTGCAGCAGACGGCCGTGTTCGACGACCGGCCGGCCGTTGACGAGGGAGAGCGTGACCGGCGCCGCGGCTCCGAAGACGAGTGCGGTCACCGGGTCCGCGATGGAGGAGTGGGCGAGCGTGTCCAGGTTCCAGAGCACCAGGTCGGCGAGCTTGCCCGGCTCCAGGGAGCCGATCTCGGTGGCCCGGCCGAGCACCTGCGCACCGCCGTGGGTGCCCAGGCGCAGCGCCTGGCGGGCGTTGAGCGCGGCCTCGCGGTGGGCGCCGAGGCGGTTGATGAGCAGGGCGTTGCGCAACTCGGTGTGGAGTTCGCCGGATTCGTTGGAGGCGGTGCCGTCCACGCCGAGGCCGACCGGGACGCCGGCGGCGAGCATGTCCGGGACGCGGGCGATACCGGCGGCCAGCCGTGCGTTGGACGAAGGGCAGTGCGCCACGCCCGTCTTCGTACGGGCGAAGGCGGCGATGTCGGAATCGTTCATGTGAACGCAGTGGGCCATCCACACGTCCTCGCCGAGCCAGCCGGTGGACTCGAAGTAGTCGGTCGGGCCCATGCCGAAGAGCTCGTGGCAGAACTTCTCCTCCTCGACCGTCTCCGAGCCGTGCGTATGCATCCGTACGCCGAGCCGGCGGGCGAGCTCCGCACCCTGCCGGAGCAGTTCGGTGGAGATGGAGAAGGGCGAGCAGGGGGCGACGGCGACCTGGGTCATCGCCCCGAAGGAGGCGTCGTGGTGCTTCTTGACGGTCTCCTCGGTGGCGGCGAGCGCGCCCTCAAGGGTCTCCACCGCGAAGTCCGGTGGCAGGCCGCCGTCCTTCTCGCTGCGGTCCATGGAGCCACGGGCCAGGGTGAAGCGGACGCCCGTCTCGGAGGCGGCGCGGATGATGGCACCGGAGAGGTCGCCGGAGCCCTTGGGGTAGACGTAGTGGTGGTCCATGGCGGTGGTGACGCCGCCGCGGGCCATCATCGCCAGCGATCCCCGCGCGGCCGCGGACACCATCGGCTCGTCGATACGGGACCAGGTCGGGTAGAGCGCGACCAGCCAGTTGAAGAGGTTGTGGTCGGTGGCCAGGCCGCGGGTGATCCACTGGTAGAAGTGGTGGTGGGTGTTGACCAGGCCCGGGGTGGCCAGGTGGCCGGTGCCGTCGATCCGGCGGACCACGTTCTCCAGCCCCTCGGGGGCATTGCCCGCGCCGACCGACTCGATCGTGTTGTCGGCGACGACCAGGTACCCGGAGGCGTACTCGGTGTCGTTGGCGTCCACGGTCGCGATCGCACAGTTCTCGATGACGATGCGCTGGGCTGCCGATGGTGCCATCGTGCTTCCTCTTCTCAGTGGGGGATGGGGGTACCCCCTGCTCGAGCGAAGTCGAGAGCTTGGGGGAGGGCACGGCAGACCGTGGGGGGATTTGAGTGCCGGAGCCGCTCAGAGGTTGGTCAGGTCCACCGGGATCCGCGGTTCCACACCGTCGCGCAGGACAGTTGCCTCGATCAGGCCGTACGGACGGTCCGCCGCGTAGTAGACCTCATTGTCGTTCTTGAGCCCGAACGGCTCCAGATCCACCAGGAAGTGGTGCTTGTTCGGGAGGGAGAACCGCACCTCGTCGATCTCGGCGCGGTGGTTGATGATGCGCGAACCCATCTGGTACAGGGTCTGCTGGAGCGAGAGGCTGTAGGTCTCGGCGAAGGCGTGCAGCATATGTTTCTTCACCTGCTCGTACGACCGCTCCCAGTGGGGCATCCGCTGCTCGTCGTCGGTCCAGTTGAACCGCCAGCGGCCGGACACCTGCGTGGCGAGGATGCGGTCGTAGGCCTCCTGGAGTGTTGTGTACTTGTCCTTGACGTAGCCCCAGAACTCCGAGTTGGTGGAGTTCATCACCACCAGGTCCTTGAGGCCGGAGATGACCTGCCACTGCTCGCCGTCGTAGGTGATCTCGGTGAGGCGGACCTCCTGGCCCTTGCGGACGAAGGAGTGCTTGACCTCGTCGGCGCCGATGAACCGGGAGTTGGCGTCGGAGGTCTCGATCCGCTCCCAGGCGTACTCCTCGATGCGGATACGGGCCCGCTTGATCGGCTCCTGGCTGGTGACGAAGTGCCGGGCCAGGTGGATGCCGAACTGCTCGGCCGACTCGATCCCGTACTCCTTGGCGAAGGCGTACACGGTGTTCTTGGTGGTGTCGGTGGGCAGGCAGTTGGCGTTGGAGCCGGAGAGGTGCACCTCCTCCAGGTCGCCGGAGAGGGCGATGGAGACGTTCAGATCCTTGATGTGGTGGGTGGCGCCCTCCCGCGTGATCCTGACGACACGGTTCTCTGCCTTGCCGTACTGGTTCTGTCCCAGAAGCACAGGGCGGGCCGGGCGGGAAATGTCTGTCATCTTCTGCTAGCTCCCTCGGTAAACGGAGTAGCCGAACGGGTTGAGCAGCAGCGGTACGTGGTAGTGCTCGCCCGGCTCGACGGCGAAGGTGATCACTACCTCGGGGAAGAACGGACCGCTGTCCCGATTCGCGGGGGCGTCCTGCTGCGCATCGGCTCGCTTCTTCTCGAAGTACGGTTCGACGGCGAAGTCGAGCCGTACCTGGGTGGTGCCTTCCGGCAGCGCCGGCAGATTCTTGCAGCGCCCGTCCGCGTCGGTGGCGGACGCGCCGTGGACGGTCCAGGCTCCGTCGCGGCCGGAGCGCACCGAGAGCGTGAGGGCGACGCCCTCCGCGGGGCGGCCCACGCTGGTGTCCAGGATGTGCGTGGACACCGACGGCCGGGCGGCCGTCGCGCTGCTCATGCCGTGCCTCCTTCCGTGTTCCGCACGCTCTGCCGGCCCTCCGGGCGCTCCGCGATACGGGCCAGGCGAATGCGGTTGATCTTGCCGAGCTCGGTACGAACGATCTCTCGCTCGTGTTCCGGCGAGTTGTCGATCCTGTTACGGACCGCGTCCCGCATCTGTTCTCCGGTACGGCCGGAGGCACAGATCAGGAAGACGTGCCCGAACTTCTCCTGGTAGGCGAGGTTGAGTGCGAGCATCTCGGCCTTGAGCCCGTCGGAGGCGCCGGCCATCCCGCTCTGCTCGCGGTGCGAGACCGGGTCGCCCGGCCTGGGCCGGCCGATGGGCGGGTGTCCGGCCATCGCCTCGGCCAGGTCCGCGGCGGTCAGCTCCGCCATGGCGGCGTCGTTCGCGGCGTACAGGTCGTCGGCGGTGGCGAAGGGGCGCCGGGCGAGGATCCCGCTCCCCCACGCCCGGCTGGCGCACACCTCGTGCAGCACGGCCCGTGCCGCGCTGTCGTCGGAGGTGTTGAGCCGGGCGAGTCCCGCCTGGCGTACGGGGGTGTCCCCCGGAGAACGCTGTGTGCTCGAAGACACGGGAAGCCTCCGTGGCCTGGTGCTGGACAGCTTTGCTTGGCTGGAAACAGCTAAGACCTCTGACAACACCACGTCAACACTTTGTTGAAAACTCGGCAACGCACAAGCCGCCGTCCGGGGACATCGGACGACGGCTCCGGCGGGCGGCCGGTGAGGCGGCGGAGCAAGGGCCCGGACGTGCCCCGAGACTGCGGCCGGATCGCCTCAGTCGGTAGCCTTCGCGGCGTTCTCCCTGTTCAGGTAGTTGTAGATGGTGAAGCGGCTGACGCCCAGGGCGCCG
Organism: Streptomyces sp. NBRC 110611; assembly: GCF_001590865.1. Lineage (GTDB taxonomy): Bacteria > Actinomycetota > Actinomycetes > Streptomycetales > Streptomycetaceae > Streptomyces. The sequence continues at coordinate 251,917 of NZ_BBUY01000004.1, read as the reverse complement.
GCGACCGTCTCGACGCCGTGCCGGATCGAGAAGGCGCCACGGGCCTCCAGGATCCGTACCACCGATTGCTTGGTCTTGCGGTCCAGCTCCGCCAGCGGCATACCGTGCCGGCGCTGGAGCTCGGCGAGGATGTGGTCGAGCGAATCCGACAGGTGCGGGAGCCGTACGGCCACCCGGTCCTGCCCCTCCCAGGCCAGTACGACATCGTCGCCCTGAGCCTGGTCCGGCGCGACCATCTCTCCGCCCATCGCGTCCACCAGCGGCTTGACCGCCTGGACGAACGGGTGGTCGGCGGGCCCGGTCACGTGGCGTCCTCCTCGCCCGGCCCGGCGTTCCCGATCACGTTGACCTGGAGGGAAACCCGGGTGGCGCCCGCCTGCAGGGACTCCCGCAGCAGCGCGGACACCGCACCGAGAATCCGATCGGCGTCGCCCTCGGCGGTATTGCCGAACGGCCCGACATCGACGGCGTCCAGCCCGGCGCCGGTGACGACGTCCCGCGCCACCAGCGCATGCGGCGGCGCCTCGTCCAGGTCGAACGGCTCCGTCGTGAACTCAACTCTCAATCGCACGCCGCTCAACCTACGCGCGGTTCGGCGCGGCCACCAGAAATTGCCCCGAGGCCCCCTTGACAGTCTCCGAGCAGGCCAGGCACTGTTCCATTGAGAGGAAAAATAATTCCACTATACGGAAGGAGCCGGTGCAGATGGGCTTCACGGACACGCGCTTCAACGTCAATCTGTCGATCCTGTTCACCGAGCTTCCGCTGCTGGAGCGGCCGGCGGCCGCGCGGGCGGCGGGCTTCACGGCGGTGGAGCTGTGGTGGCCGTGGGTGGACGCCCCGGTTCCGGAGCGGTCCGAGCTGGCCGCGCTGCGTACCGCGCTCACCGACGCCGGCACCCGGCTGGTGGGGCTGAACTTCTACGCCGGCCGGCTGCCCGGACCCGACCGCGGAGCCCTCTCGATTCCCGGGGAGGAGTCGGAGAGGTTCCGGGCCAATGTGCCGGTGGCCGTCGAGTTCGGACGGTCGCTGGGCTGCACGGCGTTCAACGCCCTGTACGGCAACCGGGTCGAGGGGGTGGATCCGGCCGCGCAGGACGAACTGGCCCTGGAGAACCTCGCCTTCGCCGCCCGGACGGTGGCCGAGGCGAACGGCACGCTGCTGATCGAGGCGCTCAACGCACCCGAGTCCCCGCACTGTCCGATCGTCTCGGCCCCCAGGGCCGTCGAGATCGTGGACGCGGTCAACGCGACGACCGGCCTGGCCAACGCCGCGTTCCTGATGGATCTCTACCACCTGTCGATGAACGGCGAGGACCTGCCGTCGGCCATCGAGACGTACGCCGCCAGGACCGGCCACGTGCAGATCGCCGACAACCCCGGCCGCGGCGCCCCCGGCACCGGCGACCTCGACTTCGTCGACCTGCTCGGCCGCCTGAAGAAGGCCGGTTACGACGGCTGGGTCGGTCTCGAGTACAAGGCCGGCGACCGCCCGAGCGCGAGCGCCTTCGCATGGCTGCCGCACCCGCTGCGGGCCGCGCACTGACGCCAGCCACGCGAGCTCCGAGAGACCAGAGTCCGCGAAGAGTTCGAGAAGAGTCCGAGAGAGGGCACCCCCATGAGCACCCACCCCACCGCTTCGTCCCGCCCGTCCCGCGCGGCTTCCTCCCGCCCGGCGGTTGCGTGGATCGGCCTCGGCATCATGGGCTCCCCCATGGCCGAGAACCTGATCAAGGCCGGCTACCCGGTCACCGGATACACGCTCGAGCAGGACAAGCTCGACCGCCTCGCCAAGAACGGTGGCACCGCCGCCGCTTCGATCGCCGAGGCCGTCCGGGACGCCGACGTGATCATCACGATGGTCCCGGCCTCCCCGCAGGTCGAGTCGGTCTGCTACGGGCCGGACGGCATCCTGGAGAACGCCAGGTCCGGTGCGCTGCTGATCGACATGTCCTCGATCACCCCACAGACCTCCGTCGACCTGGCGAAGAACGCCGGGGACAAGGGCATCCGCGTCCTGGACGCGCCCGTCTCCGGCGGCGAGGCGGGCGCCATCGAGGCCGTCCTGTCGATCATGGTCGGCGGCGAGCAGGCCGACTTCGACGCCGCGAAGCCGGTCTTCGAGGCCCTGGGCAGGACCATTGTGCTGTGCGGCCCGCACGGCTCCGGCCAGACCGTGAAGGCCGCCAACCAGCTCATCGTCGCCGTCAACATCCAGGCCTGCGCCGAGGCCGTGGTCTTCCTGGAGAAGTCCGGTGTGAACCTGGCCGCCGCGCTCGACGTCCTCAACGGAGGCCTGGCCGGCTCCACCGTCCTGACCCGCAAGAAGGACAACTTCCGTACCCGCGACTTCACGCCCGGCTTCCGGATCGACCTGCACCACAAGGACATGGGCATCGTCACCGACGCCGCCCGCAACGTCGGCGCCGCCCTGCCCGTCGGCGCCGTCGTCGCCGGCCTCGTCGCCTCCCTGCGCGCCCAGGGCGACGGCGGTCTGGACCACTCCGCACTCCTGCGCGGTGTCGAACGCCTCTCCGGACACACCACCGGGAGCTGAGCGGGGCCCCGGCCAGGGGCATCTCCCCACCAAGGGCATCTCCCCCCCCCCGCCCGGGATTCTTTCAACAAACTGTTGACGTCTGGTCGGAGCCCTTCCTACGCTCCGACATGCGGAAGGGAACTTCCGCGCTCCCGTATGGAAGGTCACCATGTCGAAGCCCACGCCGACAGCGCGCTTTCTCACTACGGAGGCCGGCGCCCCGGTCGCCGACAACCAGAACTCCGCAACCGCCGGCGTCGGCGGCCCGATCGTCCTCCAGGACCAGCACCTGCTGGAGAAGCTCGCCCGCTTCAACCGCGAGCGCATCCCGGAGCGGGTCGTGCACGCCCGCGGCTCCGGCGCGTACGGCTACTTCGAGGTGACCGACGACGTCACCGCCTTCACCCGCGCCGCCTTCCTGAACACCGTCGGCAAGCGCAGCGGAACGTTCATCCGCTTCTCGACCGTGGCCGACAACCTGGGCGGCCCGGACGCGGCCCGTGACCCGCGCGGCTTCGCCCTGAAGTTCTATACCGAAGAGGGCAATTACGACCTCGTCGGCAACAACACCCCGGTGTTCTTCATCAAGGACCCGATCAAATTCCCCGACTTCATCCACTCCCAGAAGCGCGACCCGTTCACGGGCAAACAGGAGCCGGACAACGTCTGGGACTTCTGGGCGCACGCCCCCGAGGCCACGCACCAGGTCACCTGGCTCATGGGCGACCGCGGCATCCCGGCCTCCTACCGCCACATGAACGGCTACGGCTCGCACACCTACCAGTGGACGAACGCCCAGGGCGAAGCCTTCTTCGTCAAGTACCACTTCAAGACCAACCAGGGCATCCGCTGCCTGAGCAGTGAGCAGGGCGCCGAACTGGCGGGCAAGGACCCCAACAGCCACCAGACCGACCTGCTGCAGTCCATCGAGCGGGGCGTCTACCCCTCCTGGACCCTGTACGTGCAGATCATGCCGGCGGCCGAGGCGGCCCACTACCGCTTCAACCCGTTCGACCTGACGAAGGTGTGGCCGCACGCGGACCACCCGCTGCGGCGGGTCGGCCGTCTGGTGCTGGACCGCAACCCAGACAACGTCTTCGCCGAGGTCGAGCAGTCGGCCTTCTCGCCCAACAACTTCGTGCCCGGCATCGGCCCCTCCCCGGACAAGATGCTCCAGGGCCGGCTCTTCGCCTACGCCGACGCGCACCGCTACCGTCCGGGCGTCAACCACACCCAGCTGCCGGTGAACGCCCCCAAGGCCGTCCCCGGCGGCCAGGCGAACAACTACGGCCGGGACGGTCTCATGGCCGCCAACCGCTACGACCGGCACGCCAAGAACTACGAGCCCAACTCCTGCGACGGCCCGGTGCAGACGAACGAGGCGCTCTCCGCCCCGCTCGCCGTCACCGGCCACACCGGCACCCACGAGGCCCCGGCCCACGCCAAGGACGACGACTTCTTCCAGGCCGGAGAGCTCTACCGCCTGATGTCCGAGGACGAGAAGGAGCGCCTGGTGGACAACATCGCCGGCGGCCTCTCCCAGGTCAGCCGCGACGATGTGATCGAGAAGAACCTCGCGCACTTCCACGCGGCCGACCCGGACTACGGCAGGCGCGTCGAGGCCCGGGTCCACGAACTCCGCGAGGACTGACGGGCTGCCCCCATCCCCATCCCCATCCCCTCTCCCCATCCCCCTCCCCCAGGCTCCGTCCGGCGGTGCGATGTCCTGTCGCGCCCACCTCTCGCACCGCCGGGCGGAATCCACGGCACCGGGCCCGGCATCCGTACGGTCACGGATTCCGGTCCCGGTGCGTGTCGTGTCATGGGTGCCGTGCCAGAGGTGCAGTGGCCATCGTGTCGTGCGCTCCTGCCGTCACGTGCGCCGCAGTGCACCCGCGTGCGCCCCCGACTCCCCTGATTTCTCGCCGAGAACGCGCATGCTCGGCGCAAATCGGCCACCGCCAGCGGATTTTGGAGAGACGATAGGAGCAGCAGCGGAAACCCCCGGGAAATCTCCTGCCTGCCCGTCCTGTCCGTCCCCCGCCATCCGCCAGGAGCCCACCATGGCCGACAGCGTGCCGGTGCGGTGCCCCACGTGCCGCCGCGAGAACGCCTTCACCCCGCCCACCTTCCCGTGCGCCTGCGGTGCCCCGCTGACCATGCCCGTACTCCGGGGCGGAGTGCCCGTGGAGATACGGCACCGCACCTGGCAGGCCTCCTGGGTGGAGGTGCGCTGCGCGGTCTGCGGGCGCCAGGACGAGTGGCCGGCGCCGGAGTCCGGCTGCGCCTGCGGCACGGTCGTCCGGGTCCCGGTCGTCCCGGCGCCCGGCCCGCCGCCGCCCCACGTCACCTCTCTCGGCAGGCCCGCCCCCACACCGCCACGCGCACCGACGCCGACATCGGCACCTGCATCGGCACCCAGGCCGTCCGCCGACGCCCCGCGCGCCGTCCTGCGGCCCGCCTTCCATCCGGTCACGATCCGTACGGCCCGCGACTGTGTCACGGCCGCGGAGCAGTATCTGAAGTGGCTGGGCTACCCCGATGTGGCACGGGCCCAGGAACGCACCGCCTCCGGCGTGGACCTGCGCGGCAGGGGTGTGGTCGCCCAGGTCGACCCCACCACCCGCGCCACCCAGCTGCGCGAGATCGAGTGTGTCTGGCTCAACGGTCTCAACGACTCGGCCATCGCGGTCTTCTTCTCCCTCGCCGGCTACGCCCACGACGCCCGGTCCCGCGCCGACGAACTGCACATCCCGCTGTTCGTCATGGACCTCACGGGCACCCCACAGCCGGTGAACGACCCGGCCGACGAGCTGATCAAGTACGGTGCCACCGGACGCTGAAACCATGCGCAGGCAGGACACCGAACCATTGATCATCCAGATACCGACCGACGGCGAACTTCCCGCCCTCCAGGCCATCGAGCGCGCCGCCGGTGAGCCGTTCCACGGGCTGGGGATGGCGGCGATCGCGGACGACGAGCCGCCGTCACTGGCCGAGCTGACGGCGTTCCGTCAGGCGGGGCGCGCACTGGCCGCGTACGAGGGCGGCCGGCCGGTGGCCTATCTGCTCTGGGAGCCGGTCGACGGCCGCACCCATATCGAGCAGGTGTCGGTGCATCCGGACCACGCCCGCCGGGGCATCGGCCGGGCACTCATCGACCGGGCGGAGAAGGACGGCGGTCCGGCCCCGCTGACTCTGACGACCTTCGCCGAGGTCCCGTGGAACGCGCCGTACTACCGGCGGATCGGCTTCCGGATTCTCCCCGAGGCCGAACTGGGCCCAGGCCTCCGGGCCATCCGCGCCCATGAGGCGGAGCTGGGCCTGGACCGCTGGCCACGCGTCGCCATGCGACGGGAGCCGGGCCACCCGGGCTCCCGCGCCTGACGGGCGATCAGGACGACGGCCGGCAGGCCGACAGGCCGGACATAATGACGCCATGATCGATGCGAACGCCCTCCGGTCCCTCTGCCTGGGCTTCAACGGTGCAACCGAGGAATTCCCCTTCCCTCGGCACCCGGACGTGTCGACCTTCAAGGTCGGCGGCAAGATCTTCGCGCTCAGCACGCTGACGGACGCACCGCTCACCGTGAGTCTGAAGTGCGACCCGGAGCTGGCCGAACGGCTGCGAGCGGCGCATCCGGAGGTGGTGCCCGGCTACCACCTCAACAAGCGGCACTGGAACACCGTTTCACTGACCGGCGAGCTGCCCGACCCACTGATTCGCGACATGATCGAGGACTCCTACGACCTGGTCGTGGCCTCACTGCCGCGCGCTCAGCGGCTGCTGCTCGACTGGCCCGGAGAGCAGCAGCGCTGAGCGGTACGTCGTCTCTGTATTGCCCTGTCCCGACGGGTCAGGCCCCCTGGGGTGACACCTTCCCCCACTCCTTCGCCAGCCGCTCGCGCAGCTCCACCTTGCGGACCTTGCCGCTGACGGTCATCGGGAAGGCGTCGAGGATCTCCAGGTAGCGCGGCACCTTGTAGTGCGCGAGCCGGGAGCGGCAGTAGCGGGCCAACTCGTCACGGGTGAGCGGGTCTTCGGGGTCGCGGAGGATGACACAGGCGGCGATCTCCTCGCCGTACTTCTCGTCCGGTACGCCGACGACCTGGACATCGGCGATCTTGGGGTGGGAGTAGAGGAACTCCTCGATCTCGCGCGGGTAGACGTTCTCGCCGCCGCGGATGATCATGTCCTTGATCCGGCCGACGATCCGGACGTAGCCGTCGTCGTTCATCACCGCGAGGTCCCCGGTGTGCATCCAGCGGGCGGCGTCGACGACCTCCGCGGTGCGCTCGGCGTCCTGCCAGTAGCCGAGCATCACGCTGTAGCCGCGGGTGCACAGTTCGCCCGGTGTGCCGCGCGGCACGGTCACCCCGCTCGCCGGGTCGACGACCTTGACCTCGATATGCGGCAGTACCCGTCCGACGGTCGCGGTGCGGTGCTCCAGATCGTCGTCGCGGCGGGTCTGGGTGGAGACCGGTGAGGTCTCGGTCATGCCGTAACAGATGGACACCTCGGCCATGTGCATCTCGGCGACCACCCGCTTCATCACCTCCTCCGGGCACGGTGAGCCCGCCATGATGCCCGTACGGAGCGAGGAGAGGTCGTATGCGCCGAAGTCGGGGTGGCCGAGCTCGGCGATGAACATGGTGGGCACGCCGTAGAGGGAGGTGCAGCGCTCGTCCTGGACGGCCTTCAGCGTGGCGGCGGCGTCGAAGGCGGGGGCCGGGATGACGATGCAGGCGCCGTGCGAGGTGATGCCGAGGTTGCCCATCACCATGCCGAAGCAGTGGTAGAAGGGCACCGGCAGGCACACCCGGTCGTGCTCGGTGTAGGCGAGGGTTTCGCCGACCCAGTAGCCGTTGTTCAGGATGTTGTGGTGGGAGAGGGTGGCTCCCTTGGGGAATCCGGTGGTGCCCGAGGTGTACTGGATGTTGACCGGGTCGTCGGCGCTCAGGGTCTTCTCGCACTCGCTGAGCCGGACGGACGGTACGGCGGCGCCGGCGGCCAGCAGCCCGCCCCAGGACACCGGGTCGCCGATGTAGACGACGTCCCGCAGCGCCGGGCAGTCGGCGCGCACCTGCTCGATCATCCGGCGGTAGTCGCTGGTCTTGTGGTGCACGGCGGAAACCAGGACGGTGATGCCAGCCTGGTGGAGGACGTACGCCAACTCATGGACCCGGTAGGCCGGGTTGACGTTGACGAGGATCGCCCCGAGCTTGGCGGTGGCGTACTGGACGAGGACCCATTCGGCGCAGTTGGGCGCCCAGATGCCCACCCGGTCGCCCTTGCCGACGCCCTTCGCGAGCAGGCCCAGCGCCACCTCTTCGACGGCGCGGCCCAGCTCGGTATAGGTCCAGCGGCGGCCGCTCGCCGCTTCGACCAGCGCCTCACGGTCGCCGAACCGGGCGATGGTCCGGTCCAGGTCGGCGCCGATGGTGTGCCCGAGCAGTGGCCGCCCGGCGGCTCCGCTGGTGTACGACAGCTCCTGGTGCGACGGGTTCATCGGTCGTTCTCCTCCTGGTGGGCGGTGCCAGTCCGTTGCCGTACACCTACAAGGTTGCCCGCCGGCCGGAACGAACTCCTCCAGGGACACCCGGTGTGCGCCTCGTACAGCATGGCGTGCCCGCGCGCCCCTCCTCATGCGCTCTCTCGCCCTGTCCCGTAGGCCGAACGGTCGGACATCAATCCGGTAGCAGCACAATCCGGACATGGGCGAGTACATCAAGCCTCAGGGGGAACGCGTAGGTCCTGCCACCCGCTCCCACCAGCGGAGGCTCGCGAGCGTGCGTGGCGCGAACACCACGACTGAGCGACGAAGCGACATTCACCTGTTCACGGAGGTACCAAGAGGTATGGACTCACCGCCTAGCGATCACAAGGATCACGATGCGACGCGCGGCGCACCTGTGCGGGACTCCGCGGCCCCCGTCGGCGGGGATGGTTCTTCCGGTCCGCGCGCATTGGACCGGAGCGTTCTGCACCGGGTGACCGCCGCGTCGGCAATGGGCAACGCCATAGAGTGGTTCGACTACGGCGTGTACGGCTATCTCGCCGCGTCGATCGGCAATGCTTTCTTTCCCGGTAATGATGCAACGACGAAGCTGCTGTCGACCTTCGGCGTACTGGCTGTCTCCTTTGTCGTCCGGCCTCTCGGGGGTATGGTCTTCGGTCCCCTCGGAGACAAGATCGGCCGCCAGCGGGTGCTGGTGCTCACCATTACCCTCATGTCCGTGTCCACCGCGGCGATCGGGCTCCTCCCCACCTACGCCACCATCGGGGTGTGGGCGCCGGTACTGCTCGTCCTGTGCCGGCTCGTCCAGGGGTTCTCCACCGGCGGCGAGTACGGTGGCGCGGCGACGTACATGGCCGAGTGCGCACCGGACCGGAAACGCGGATTCTACGGCGCCTTCCTGGAGTTCGGCACGCTGATCGGCCTGATCTGCGGTGGGCTGCTCGCCACCACGATGTCGCTGTGGGTGAGCCAGGCCACGATCAACGCCTGGGCGTGGCGGCTGCCCTTCCTGGCCGCCCTGCCGCTGGGCGCGATCGGCCTCTACCTCCGCGCCCGTCTGGAGGACAGCCCGGTCTTCGACGAACTCGCCAGGCACAGCGAGACGTCCAAGGTTCCCTTCCGCGAGACCATGCAGCACTGGCGGCACATCCTGCTGCTGATGGGTTTCGTACTGCTGCTCAATGTCACGGACTACGGCGTACTCACGTATATGCCGACCTATCTCAACAGCGTCCTCAAACTGAGTCCGCTCCTCAGCGGACTGCTGCCGGTGATGGTGATGCTCGGCATGCTCGCGGTGATCGCGCCGATTGGTGCGCTCACCGACCGGATCGGCCGCAAGCCGGCTCTGCTGACCTCCTGTATCGGCTTCATCGTGCTCTCGGTGCCCATGGTGATGCTCATGGGCACGAAGAACCTCGCGGCCACCGTGATCGGCCTGACCGTCCTCGGCCTGCTGCTGGTGATCCTTCTCGCCTGTATCGCGTCCACCCTGCCGGCCCTCTTCCCCACCCAGGTCCGGTACAGCGCCTTCGCGATCGGCTACAACGTCTCCACCTCGGCCTTCGGCGGGACCACGCCGCTGGTCGTCACGGCACTGATCGCGGCGACGCACAGCAACCTGATGCTGGGCTGGTACATGACCGGTGCCGGGCTGATCGCGCTGGTGCCCATCCTGTTGATGCCGGAAACCGCCGGGGAGTCGCTGCGCGGACGCCGCACCCCGGGCACGGCACGGGCCTCGACGCGGCACCCCCGGGCCTCCGCGGCCACACCGCACTGACTGCCGCTGCCGGGGGCCGTGACCGAGCCAGTGCGCTCTCGGCCCCCGGCCCGGTCGACTCCCTGGTTCAGTCGGCTCCCTGGTCAGTCGGCTCTCGGATCAGCTGTGTATCTGATTCAGTTGACTCCCCTGTCGAGGCCGGACCAGTACGGTCGGCGGAGCTTGAACTTCTGGATCTTGCCGGTGGCCGTACGGGGGATGGCGGCACGGAACTCCACCGTCGTGGGCGCCTTGTAGCCGGCCATGCGCTGCTTGCAGTGGGCGATGATGTCGGTCTCCTCGGCCGTCGCGCCCTCGGCGAGAACCACCAGGGCCTTGATCGTCTCGCCCCACTTCTCGTGCGGTACGCCGATCACGGCGACCTCGGCGACCGCCGGGTGGCTGAAGATCGTGTCCTCCACCTCGATCGATGACACATTCTCACCCCCGGTGATGATCACGTCCTTCTTCCGGTCCGAGATCGTCACATGGCCGTCGGCGTCGTCGATCGTGCCGCCGTCGCCGGTGTGGAACCAGCCGTCCGCGAGCGCCTCCGCCGTCTCCTCCGGCTTGTCCCAGTACCCGTCGAGCACCGTGTTCGAGCGGGCCAGCACCTCACCGGACTCCGAGATCTTCAGCTTGACGCCGAGCGCCGGCAGCCCCGCCCGGGAGAGTTTGCGGGCCCGTTCCTCGGCGGGGAGGTCCGCGTCGGCCGGCCGGATCCGGTTGAAGGTGAGCAGCGGCGAGGTCTCCGTCAGACCGTAGAGCTGGGTGAACTCCCAGCCCAACTCCTCCTCCACACGCCGGATCGTCCTGGTCGGCGGCGGGGCTCCCGCGCAGATGATCCGTACCCGGTCGCGGCCCGGGATCTCGCCGTCCCAGGTCGCCGCGGCGTCCAGCACCATGTTCCAGACGGCCGGGGCGCCGCACATGAGCGTGACCCCGTGCTCGTCCACGCGCCGGAGGATCTCGGTGCCGTCGACCTTGCGCAGCACCACCTGCTTCACCCCCAGGCCCGCCATCACATACGGCATGCCCCAGCCGTTGCAGTGGAACATCGGCAGGGTGTGCAGGTACACATCGCGCTCCCACACCCGCGTGTGCAGACCGAAGGTCATGCCGTTGACCCAGATGTTGCGGTGGGTCAGCTGCACCCCCTTGGGCCGGGCGGTGGTGCCCGAGGTGTAGTTGATCGTCGCGGTGGCATCCTCGTCCGGATTCGACCAGGGACGCGGCTCCACGCCGAACCGCATCAGTCCGGTCTCGGTCTGCTCGCCGAGAACGAAGCGGTGGCGCGCCTTGACACCGGAGACTGCGGCGTCGAGTTCCGGGTCGACGAGGAGGACCGAGGCCCCGCTCTGCCGGACCACGTAATCGACCTCGTCGGGCTTGAGCCGGAAGTTCACCGGGACGCAGATCCGGCCGCTCATCGGTACCGCGAACAGCAGCTCCAGCAGGCGTGCGGAGTTGTGGGCGGCCACCGCCACCCGCTCGCCTTCCGCGACCCCGAGCGCGTCCAGTCCCGCCTGCCAGGCCCGGACTCGTTCGCCGAACCGCCCGTAGGTCGATTCGGGCACCGGCGGGCCCGGCTGCTGCGGCTCGTCGACCACCCCTGGGCTGTCCCGGAAACCCAGCTCGGCCCGGTCGAGGAAGTCCGCGATCGTCATCGGTGTCCGCAATTTACTGCCCTTCCCACGTTGTTGGCTTTCCCGCCGTTCCGCTGCGCTTGGCCTGCTTCCCCCGTTGTTGGCTTTCCCGCCGTGGCG
>NZ_BBUY01000004.1:129227-239927 GCF_001590865.1 Streptomyces sp. NBRC 110611 | reverse complement strand
GCCCTCCGGACTGGCGTCCTGCGGTGCGCCCCCTCCCGTGGATGGGTGGAAGAAGACCGGTGCGAGTGTACGTAATCGATCACGCGCGGGCAGTGGCCAACTCACGCCCGCCGCTGGGGGGGTACCTCCCACGCCCTTGGGCAGTGGGGGTGCGTCAGGGCGCAACGGAAGGTACGGCGTCGCAGCCGACGACGCGGGAAGCAGGCCGAGCGCGGCGGTCGTGGTGGATGGGGGTGTGGGCGCCGGTCAGCGGAGTGCCGGTGCCGCCGCGGCGGTTGGCGACGATCTCGGCGGCGATGGAGAGCGCGGTCTCCTCGGGGGTGCGGGCGCCGAGGTCGAGGCCGATGGGCGAGCGCAGGCGGGCGAGTTCGAGGTCGGTCAGGCCCGCTTCGCGCAGTCGGCGGTTGCGGTCCTGGTGGGTCCGGCGGGAGCCCATGGCGCCGACATAGGCGACGGGCAGCCGCAGCGCGCGCTCCAGGAGCGGGACGTCGAACTTGGCGTCGTGGGTGAGGACACAGAGCACCGTGCGGGAGTCGAGATCCTGGGATTCGAGGTAGCGGTGCGGCCAGTCGACGACGATCTCGTCGGCCTCCGGGAAGCGGGCCCTGGTGGCGAAGACCGGCCGCGCGTCGCAGACGGTGACGTGGTAGTCGAGGAACTTGCCGACCCTGACCAGCGCGGACGCGAAGTCGATGGCACCGAAGACGATCATCCGGGGGGCCGGGACGGAGGATTCGACGAGGAGGACGACCGGCTGCCCGCAGTGTGCGCCCTCGGCGCCGATCTCCCGTGTCGTGGTGCGCCCGGCGTCCAGCAGGGCCCGGGTCTCGGCGACCGCCGTACGGTCCAGGGCCGGGTGCCCGCCCAGGGTGCCGGTGTGGCTGCCGTCCGGGCGGACCAGCAGGGCACGGCCGAGGAGCCCGGCGGGACCCTCGACGACCCGGGCGACCGCCGCCGCCTCGCCGCGCGCGGCGGCGGCCAGCCCGGCGGCGAGCGTGTCGGTGGTGCGGTCCGCCGGCTCCCCCGCGACTCCGCCGTCGTCGGCGGAGCGCGGGAGGCTCGTCCGTACCGGGTGGACGAGGATGTCGATGACGCCGCCGCAGGTCAGGCCGACGGCGAAGGCGTCCTCGTCGCTGTACCCGAAGCGTTCCAGGACCGGCCTGCCGGTCTGCAGCGCCTCCTGGCACAGCGCGTAGACCGCTCCCTCCACGCAGCCGCCGGAGACCGACCCGATCGCCGTGCCGTCGCGGTCGACGGCGAGGGCGGCTCCGGGCCGGCGGGGCGCGCTGCCGTGGGTGGCCACCACGGTGGCCACCGCGAACTCGCGGCCCTGCTCGACCCACCGGTGCAGCTCTTCGGCGATGTCCAGCATGTCGGTCTCCTTACGGCTGGGGGCGGACGGAAGCGGCGGGTCAGTGGTGCACGCCCAGCCAGCTCTCGATCGGGTTGAGCGAGAAGTACGCCAGGAACACCAGGGCGAGTACCCACATCAGCCAGCCCGGCTCACGCCACTTGCCCTGGACCGCCTTGATCGCCACGTGTGCGATCACGCCGGCCGCGATCCCCGCGGTGATGGAGTACGTGAACGGCATGAGGACGGTGGTCAGGAAGACCGGGATGGCGGTCGCCGGGTCGTCCCAGTTGATGTGCTTGGCGTTGGCCAGCATCATCGAGCCGATCACCACCAGGGCGGCGGCCGCGACCTGGGTGGGGATGATCTGCGCCAGCGGAGTGAAGAACAGGCAGAGTGCGAAGCCGAGGCCGGTGACGACGCTGGCGAAGCCGGTGCGCGCGCCGTCGCCGACGCCCGCGGTGGACTCGACGAACACGGTCTGGCCGGAGGCGCCGGTGAAGCCGCCGACCATACCGCCGGCCCCGTCGATGGCCAGGGCCTTGTTCAGCCCGGGCATCTTGCCGTCCCGGTCGGCGAGGTGGGCCTGCTGGCCGATGCCGATGATGGTGCCCATGGCGTCGAAGAAGCCGGCCAGGACGAGCGTGAAGACGATGACGCCGAGGGTGATCCCGCCGACGTCCCCCAGGCCGCTGAAGGAGACCTGGCCCAGCAGTCCGAAGTCGGGGGTGGAGACGACGGAACCGGAGAGCACCGGGGCGTTGCGGCCGCCCCAGTCCTTGGGGGTCAGCCCGGCGAACTGATGGATGACCGCGGCGAGGACCGTACCGCCGACGATGCCGATGAGGATCGCGCCGGGCACCCTGCGGACCTGGAGCAGGAAGATCAGCAGGACGGTGAAGGCGAAGCAGAGCACGGGCCAGCCGGTGAGCATATCGGCGGTGCCGAGCTGGATCGGCTTGGCGCCGGCGATCCCGCCCGGACCGGGCATCGAGGTGACGAAGCCCGCCTGGACCAGGCCGATGAGGCAGACGAACAGGCCGATGCCCATGGTGATCGCGTGCTTGAGCGGCAACGGGATCGCGTTCATGATCAGTTCGCGCAGGCCGGTGACCACCAGCAGCACGATCACACCACCGTAGATGACGCACATCGCCCAGGCGTTGCCCCAGGTCATCTGCGGGGCGACCTGGAACGACAGCACGGCCGAGACGCTCAGTCCGGCGGCCAGGGCGAGCGGGACGTTGCCCAGGAAGCCCATCACGATGGTGGTGACGGCGGCGGCGAGCGCGGTCGCCGTGGTCACCTGGTCGGCGTTGAGCGTGGCGCCGGTGATGTCCTTGGCCGTGGTGAGGATCACCGGGTTCAGCAGGACGATGTACGCCATCGCCATGAAGGTGGTGACGCCGCCACGCACCTCACGGCCGACGGTCGACCCTCTGTCGGAGATATGGAAGTACCGGTCGAGCCAGGACCGGCCGGCGGGCTGACGCGTGCCGGTGCCCGCGTCTTCCGCCGTGGTCCTGGGCTCGGTGGACTGCTGGGTCATGGTGCCTGACTCCCAAGGTTCAAAGGGGCACTCGCGAGGGGGGACGCGAGATTTGGGATGGTGTTCACGGCTGCACGACCCGGGGGACGGCCCGAGACGAACGGGGTGCCGGCTGTGTGGGGGACAGCGGCGACTGCGTGGTGCGGGGTGGGGCTAGGGGCCGGTCAGGTGCTCGGGCCGGACCGGCGTCCTGGCGAGTTCCAGCCCGGTCGCGTTCCGGATCGCCGCGAGGACGGCCGGGGTGGACGACAGGGTCGGGGCCTCGCCGACGCCGCGCAGCCCGTACGGGGCGTGCTCGTCGGCGAGTTCGAGCACATCGACGGGGATGATCGGCGTGTCGAGGATGGTCGGGAGCAGGTAGTCCGTGAAGGACGGGTTCTGGACCTTCGCGGTCCTGGGGTCGACGACGATCTCCTCCATCACCGCGATGCCCATGCCCTGGAGGGTGCCGCCCTGGATCTGGCCCAGGACGGACAGCGGGTTGAGCGCCTTGCCGACGTCCTGGGCGCAGGCCAGCTCGATGACCTTGACCAGGCCGAGCTCGGTGTCGACCTCGACGACGGCGCGGTGCGCGGCGAAGGAGTACTGGACATGGCCGTTGCCCTGGCCGGTGCGCAGGTCGAAGGCCTCGGTCGGACGGTGCCGCCACTCCTCCTCGATCTCGACGGCCTCGTCCTCCAGGACGTCCGTGAGGTCGGCCAGGACCTCGCCGCCGTCGGTGACGACCTTGCCGCCCTCCAGGAGGAGTTCGGCGGTCGCCCAGGCCGGGTGGTAGGAGCCGAACTTGCGGCGCCCGATCTCCAGGACCTTCTCGCGCACCAGCTCGCAGGCGTTCTTGACCGCGCCCCCGGTGACGTACGTCTGGCGGGAGGCGGACGTCGAACCGGCCGAGCCCACCTGGGTGTCGGCGGGGCGGATGGTCACCTGCGTGACGCCGAGTTCGGTACGGGCGATCTGCGCGTGGACGGTGACGCCGCCCTGGCCGACCTCCGCCATCGCCGTGTGCACGGTGGCGACGGGTTCACCGGCGATGACCTCCATCCGCACCTTGGCGGTGGAGTAGTCGTCGAAGCCCTCGGAGAAGCCGACGTTCTTGATGCCGACCGCGTAGCCGACACCGCGTACGACGCCTTCACCGTGGGTCGTGTTCGACAGACCGCCGGGCAGCTGCCGGACGTCCGCACCCTCGCTGCTCTCCCACTGGCGCTCCGGCGGCATCGGCATCGCCTTGACGCGGCGCAGGAGTTCGGCGACCGGGGCCGGGGAGTCGACCGGCTGCCCGGTCGGCATGATCGTGCCCTGCTCCATCGCGTTCAGCCGCCGGAACTCCACCGGTTCCATGCCCAACTCGGCCGCCAGCTTGTCCATTTGGGCCTCGTACGCGAAGCAGGCCTGGACCGCGCCGAAGCCGCGCATGGCGCCGCAGGGCGGGTTGTTGGTGTAGAGGGCGAGGGCCTCGATGTCGACATCGTCGACCGCGTACGGGCCGATCGACAGCGAGGCGGCGTTGCCGACGACCGCCGGGGAGGCGGAGGCGTACGCGCCGCCGTCCAGCACGATCCGGCACGTGACGTGGGTCAACTTGCCGTCGTGCGTGGCGCCGTGCTCGTAGTGCAGCTTGGCCGGATGGCGGTGGACGTGGCCGAAGAACGACTCGAAGCGGTTGTAGACGATCTTGACGGGCTTGCCGGTGCGCAGCGCGAGGAGGCACGCGTGGATCTGCATCGAGATGTCCTCGCGGCCACCGAAGGCGCCGCCGACGCCGGAGAGCGTCATGCGCACCTTGTCCTTGGGCAGGCCGAGGACCGGGGCCATCTGGTCGAGGTCCTTGTGCAGCCACTGCGTGGCGACGTAGAGGTCGACGCCGCCGTCCTCGGCCGGGACCGCGAGGCCGGACTCGGGGCCGAGGAACGCCTGGTCCTGCATGCCGAAGGTGTACTCGCCCTTGACGATCACATCGGCCCGCTCGGCGGCCTCGTCGGCGTTGCCGCGGAAGATCGGCTGGCGGTGCACGATGTTCTGATGCGGGACGATCCCGGCGTACTCGTCGTCGCGGTTCTCGTGCACGAGGACCGCGTCCGGCGCGAGGGCGCTCGCCTCGTCGGTGATGACGGGCAGTTCGCGGTACTCGACCTTGATCTTGGCGGCGGCGCGGCGGGCCGTCTCCGGGTGGTCGGCGGCGACGATGGCGACCGGCTCGCCGTGGTGCCGCACCTTGCCGTGCGCGAGAACGGGGGTGTCCTGGATCTCCAGACCGTAGTTCTTCGCGTCGGTCGGCAGGTCGTCGTAGGTCATGACGGCGTAGACGCCCGCCATGGCCAGGGCCTCGCTGGTGTCGATGGAGACGATCTCGGCGTGCGCGACGGTCGACCGGAGGATCTGGCCCCAGAGCATGTCCTCGTGCCACATGTCGGACGAGTACGCGAACTCGCCGGTGACCTTGAGGGTGCCGTCCGGGCGGAGAGTCGACTCGCCGACGCCGCCCTTGGTCTGCGAACCCTGGGTGATCTTGGTGGGAGCGCCGGTGGGGGTACCACCCTGCTCGACCGAAGTGGAGAGCTTGGGGGAGGGCATGCCGCTCAGACCGCCTCTCCCTGCCGGGCGGCCGCGAGGCGGACCGCGTCCATGATCTTCTCGTAGCCGGTGCAGCGGCACAGGTTGCCCGAGAGCGCCTCGCGGATGTCCGCGTCGGTCGGGTTCGGGTTGCGCTCCAGCATCTCGTCGGCGGCGACCAGCAGACCCGGCGTGCAGAAGCCGCACTGGACGGCGCCGGCGTCGAGGAACGCCTGCTGGATCGGGGCGAGTTCGGCGCCCTCGCCGGTCTGCGAGTCCTTCGCCTCGGCGCTCCACTGCTGGGCGTCCTGCAGGGACGTACCACAGGCACCGGCCGCGCAACCGCCGTGCTCGGCGCGCTGCTTGGCGAAGTCCGCCAGCCCCTCGACGGTGACGACCTCGCGGCCCTCGACCTGTCCGGCGGCGACGAGACACGCACACACGGGCACGCCGTCGAGCCGGACGGTGCACGACCCGCACTCGCCCTGCTCGCAGGCGTTCTTCGAGCCCGGCAGGCCGAGCCGCTCGCGCAGCACGTACAGCAGGGACTCGCCCTCCCAGACGTCGTCGGCTTCCTGCGGCCGTCCGTTGACCGTGAAATTCACGCGCATTACGCGACTCCCTCCGTGCGTGCGGCGGTGCCGCGGTACGACTCCCAGGCCCAGGTGAGCGTCCGGCGGGCCATGACGCCGACCGCGTGGCGGCGGTAGCTCGCGGTGCCCCGGACGTCGTCGATCGGGTTGCAGGCGCCGGAGCACAGCTCGGCGAACTGCTTGGCGACCGACGGGGGGACGATCTTGCCGTTGTCCCAGAAGCCGCCCTCTTCGAGCGCCGCGTCGAGGAACTCCTCGGCGGCCCGGGCCCGTACGGGCGTCGGAGCGGCGGACCCGATGCCGGTCCGCACGGTCCGCGTCTCGGGGTGCAGCGCGAGCCCGAAGGCACACACCGCGATGACCATGGCATTGCGTGTGCCGACCTTGGAGTACTGCTGAGGCCCGTCGGCCTTCTTGATGTGTACGGCCCTGATGAGCTCGTCGGGGGCGAGCGCGTTGCGCTTCACGCCGGTGTAGAACGCGTCGATCGGGATACGGCGGCTGCCGCGCACCGATTCGGCCTCGACCTCGGCGCCGGCCGCCAGCAGCGCGGGGTGCGCGTCGCCGGCCGGCGAGGCGGTGCCGAGGTTGCCGCCGACGCCGCCGCGGTTGCGGATCTGCGGGGAGGCGACCGTGTGCGACGCCAGGGCCAGGCCCGGGAGTTCACCGCGCAGGTTCTCCATGATCTTGCTGTAGGGAACGGAGGCGCCCAGGCGTACGGTCTCCTCGCCGACCTCCCACTCGCTCAGGTCGCCGATGCGGTTCAGGTCGAGCAGGTACTCGGGGCGGCGGTGGTCGAAGTTGATCTCGACCATCACGTCCGTGCCGCCCGCGATGGGCACAGCGGAGGGGTGCTCGGCCTTCGCGGCGAGCGCCTCCTCCCAGCCGGCGGGGCGAAGGAAGTCCATGGTTGGCCTCTTCTGCTTCTTCGAGTTCTACGCGGGGTTCGGCGAGGAATCGGGACGTTCGCTGCTCATGGTGAGGACGCGGATTCCTGGTTACTCACGGTGAGGACAGGGGACTCGGTGCCCTCATCGCCATCGAGCCGTTCATGTCCTGTTCATGCGGTTGGGCTTAGTGAACGCTCGGGGGACCCACCGGGTGCAGTCACCGAACACATGAAGCGGTTGGCTGGCCACGCCACCTGTCTTGTAGATTCGAACGAAAGACGAGGACCTGAAACCTCGCGGATTTCCACCGGCAACATCAGACATCAGCAACAGCAAAGGACGGCGGGCGAGGTCATGCGGCTCCGCGCACTCCTGGACACCCCCTCACTGGGACTACGCCTGCTCGGCGGGGAGGACGAGCTGGACCGCACGGTACGCGGCGTGATGACGACGGACCTGCGCGATCCCAGCCGTTACCTCTCCGGCGGCGAGCTGGTGCTGACCGGTCTGGCCTGGCGCCGCGAGCCGGCGGACTCCGAGCGGTTCGTACGGATCCTGGCCGCGGCCGGCGTCGCCGGGCTGGGAGCGGGCGAGGCCGAGCTGAGCGCGATCCCGGACGATCTCGTGCAGGCCTGCGCCCGGCACCGGCTGCCGCTGTTCTCGGTCGAGGAGGCGGTCTCGTTCGCCTCCATCACCGAGCACGTCGTACGCCAGGTCTCCGGCGAGCGGGCCGGTGACCTGGCGGCCGTGGTGGAGCGTCACCGGCGGCTGATGACGTCGGGCCCGGCGGGCGGCGGCCCGGAGGTGGTGCTGGACCTGCTGGGCTCGGACCTTGACCTGCGGGCCTGGGTGCTCTCCCCCACGGGGCGGCAGATCGCCGGTTCGACGCTGGCCGACGCCGGCCCCGCGCTCTCCGCCGACCTGGCCGCCCGGCTCGCCGGTGAGCATCTGGCGGCCGCCCGCACCGGCCGCCGCGGACCGCACCGGGTCACGGTCGAGGCCGGGGGCGGCGCGCGGCGCCTCGATGAGGGGCCGGGGGCCTCCCCCGCGCATACGGGCAGGCCGGGCGACGGCGCGGGCGGGCCGTCCGGCACGACGTACTCGCTCTTCCCGATCCGCCACGAGGGCCGTGACCTGCGCCAGACGGTACTGAGCGACTGGCTGCTGGCGGTCGAGGCGGACGCCGGGGACTGGCCCGAGGAGCGCCTCGACCTGCTGCACGGGGTCACCCAGCTGATCGCCGTGGAACGCGACCGGCGCGACGCCGCCCGCACGGTCCGGCGGCGGCTCGCCCAGGAGGTCCTGGAGCTCGTCCAGACGGGCGCGCCGCCCGCCGAGATCGCGGCCCGGCTGCGGGTCGCGGCCCCGGTGCTGCTGCCCGGTCTGGGCACCGCCCCGCACTGGCAGATCGTGGTGGCCCGGGTCGAGTGGGAGGAAATTGGGGGCGGGCCCGCCGGGCCCTCGGTTGAGGGTGGTGGCGGGCGACGGGCGGGCGTGCCCGGCGGGCCCGTCGCGCAGGCCCTGCTGGAGGAGATGCTGGTCGACCCCGGCGCGGCCGGCCCGGAGCCGTCCGACCGGATCGCGGTGGCACACACCGGCGACGAGGCGGTGGCACTGGTGCCGCTGCCGGTCCCGGACGAGTCCGGCGACTCCTCGGCGAAGGGCCTGCACGCCGGGCAGCTGCTCGCCCTCATCCGAGAGCCGCTCGGCCACGGCCTGGCGGACGACGGCCGGCTGACGGTGGGGGTGAGCGCCTCGGTGCACTCGGCGGAGGGGCTGCGCGGCGCCCTGGAGGAGGCCCGGCACGCCCGCCGGGTCGCCGCGGCACGCCCAGGGCGGGTCTGCGCCGCCGGCCACGAGGAGCTGGCGTCCCACGTCCTGCTCCTGCCGTTCGTCCCCGACGACGTCCGCCGGGCCTTCACCGCCCGTCTGCTCGACCCGCTGCGCGACTACGACCGCCGGCACCGCGCCGAGCTGATCCCCACGCTGGAGGCGTTCCTGGACTGTGACGGCTCCTGGACCCGCTGCGCCACTCGCCTCCACCTGCACGTCAACACGCTCCGCTACCGGGTGGGCCGGATCGAGCAGCTGACCGGCCGGGATCTGTCCCGCCTGGAGGACAAGCTCGACTTCTTCCTGGCGCTGCGGATGAGCTGAGCCGATCCGACGGCGGCCCCGCGTCGCCCGTGAACCGTCGGGATCGCCATGCTGTCGGGGTGGCCGTGCGGC
The DNA here is from genome assembly GCF_001590865.1 of Streptomyces sp. NBRC 110611. Lineage (GTDB taxonomy): Bacteria > Actinomycetota > Actinomycetes > Streptomycetales > Streptomycetaceae > Streptomyces. Next base: position 230,762 of record NZ_BBUY01000004.1, on the reverse strand, counting down.
GTCACTCGATCGGGCGACATGGGGTCACCGGCGCGCGCCGGGGCGCGGGGCCCGGCGCGCCGCCGTACAGCCCCTCAGGACCGTGTGGCGCGCTCCGGGCGGCCGCCCGGCGATTGTGAATTCATTCACCCAGCCCCTTGGCCCGGCGGCGGAATTCGTGCTGAGATTCGCGCACCGCTTCCAGTTTCCAGCTCGATTTCCAGCTCAATGGCGCGCTCGGGGAGGGCAATGTGGCGGATACCGCCATGCCAGAATCCGCGGATTCCGCGGGGCCGGTCAGGAGTTCGGCGGATCCCGTTCCGGTGGTGCTACCGGGACCGGCGACCGCACCGGAAGTATCGGCGGCCGGAACGGCCGTCGGGGACGATCCGCTCGACCGCGCCGTATGGCGGCTGCGCTCCCGCGGATGCTGGGACGACGCGGCCGCGCTCCTGGAGCCGCACGCGGTCCGGCACGCCCCCGCCGCGCTGCGGCGCGCCGCGCTCCTGGTGGAGCGCTGCATGTTCACGGCCACCGGCTGGGCCGCGGCCGAGGACGCGCTGAGGGCCGCCGAGGCGCTGGCCGGGGACGACGACGAGCGGGGCGGCGCGGCCTGTGAGCGCGGCCATCTCGCCTACACCGCCACGGTCCTGGGCGTACGGGACCGGGCCGACGAGGCCCGCTCGGCACTGGGCCGGGCGGCGGCGCTGCTGGCCCCCACCGCGGCCGGCCGGCCGCTGCTGGACTTCCGCCGCGGGCTGATGGCCGAGCACGTCGCCGACAGCCCGGACGCCGCCCGGGCTGCCTACCGCCGTGCCCACGCCGGCGCGACCGCCCAGGGTGACGCCCTGCTGCTCTCCTTCACCTGGCGCCACCTGGCCGGGCTCGCCCTGCGTGACGGCGAACTGGCGGAGGCCCGGCACGGCTTCGCCGAGTCCCTGCGGATCCGTGAGGAGCTGGGTTTCCTCGTCGGTACGGCGCCGGCCCTGGCGGCGCTGGCGGACGCCGCGCCGGAGGCCGACGCGGAGCGGCTGCGCGCCGAGGCCGCGCGGCTCCTCCGTCTCATGGGCGGCATCCCGACCTGGCTCGCCGGCCACCTCTCCACGGCGACCACGTAGCGCGACGGCCGACGGAGAGGTGATCCCGGAGGCGGTCCCGCAGGCGATTCCGTAGGCGATCCCGTAGGCGATCCCGTAGGCGATCCCGTAGGGCGGCCAACCATCCACATCCGGCGGATGGTTGGCCGTTCCTGTGTGCCGCCTCCATGGCCCGGCCACCCGCTCACCGTCAACCCCCCGTCATCGGCCATGCGGCTCCGCGCGGCGATTGGCCGGATCGCCTCGGTCTCCCCGGTGGATCGGCCGGGGTCTGTCGGTGGCCGCACCGTCCGGCCTTCGACGCGCCGAGCGAAACGTCAGGTGGGACCATGAGCGAAGGCCCCGGGGGCAGCGGCGCCCCATGAGGCCCCACTGGCACCGGAATGGCCGCAAGTCGCACTGTGACGCGGCAGCGGGGACTGGATGCTGGTCCAGGACCGGCTGGGTCCCCTCCCCACTCACCGAGCCCTTCAGGAGGCGCCGTGGCAGCAGGAGTGACGAAGACGACCGCGGGAACCGACTGGGACAAGGCGGATTTCGAGGCGATCTACAACTGCCCTGATCCCCGCCGCTACTTCACCACACTGCAACCTCTGGACTACCAGATTCCGCACCACGGCCAGGCGGTGTTCCGCGCCGTGGCGGAGACCCTGCAGCGCCGCCGCAGCGACCGCCCGCCACTGAACGTGGTCGATCTGTGCTGCTCATACGGGGTGAACGCGGCACTGCTCAACCACCGGCTCGCCCTCTCCGACCTCTACCACCGCTACACCGGGTACCGCCCCGAAGCCCCGACGACCCGTCAACTCGCCACCGCCGACCGCACGTTCTTCGCCAACCGGCGACACAACCGTGCCGTGCGGGTGACCGGCCTCGACGCGGCGGAGCACGCCGTCGACTACGCGTGCGAGGTCGGCCTGCTCGACCACGGCTTCGCGGAGAACCTCGAACTGGACGACCCGAGCCCGGCGCTGCGGCGGGCACTGGAGCACACCGACCTCATCACCGTCACCGGCGGCGTCGGCTACATCACCGAGCGCACCTTCGCCCGGCTCTTCGACTGCATGGCATCGCCACCCTGGGTAGCCGCGTTCGTGCTGCGCGAGGTGTCCTACCGGCCGGTCTCCGCCCTGCTCACCCGGGCCGGGCTGGTGACGGAGAGACTCACCGGCCGTACGTTCCGCCAGCGGCGCTTCGCGGACGGCGCCGAGCGGCAGGCGGCGCTCCAGGCGCTGGCCGCACGCGGAGTGTCCATCGCCGGCAAGGAGTCCGACGGCTTCTACCACGCCGAGCTCTACCTCTCCCGGCCGGCTCGCGAGGTCGCGGCACTCCCCCTGGCCGAGGTGCTGCCGGCCTGAGAGCCGACCGCCCGGACCCTTCCTCCGCGGCCCCGCACCACCCCTCCACGGCCCCCGCGCCGTTCCCTCCGCGGCCCCCGCACCGTCCCTGAGCGGCCTCCGCGCCGTCCATCCCCGGTGTCCGAGCCGTCAGTGCGGGTGACGCGCCGCCGAGACGTGCTCGCGGGCGATCCGCTCGGCAACCGCGTACTCCTGGGCGATCAGCGCGTCCAGCAGCGCGGTGTGCTCCGAGGCGTCCGCGAGCAGCTCGGCGGTGCGCGGCCGGGCACCGCCGGCCGCCGACCACTGGCTGCGGCGCAGCAGATCGCAGGCGGCCTCGGTGAGCCGGCGGTTCCCGGTGAACGACAGCAGCGCGCGGTGGAAGTCGTGGTCGGCCTCGGCGTATCCGACGCGGTCCCCGCCGGCGGCGGCCGCCACCCCCGCGTCGGCGAGCGGACGCAGCTCCTCCCAGCGCTCCGGGGGCAGCGCCCTCGCCAGCCGCACGATGGCGGGCACTTCGAGCATGGCGCGGACCTCGGCCAGCTCGGCGAGGTCACGGGAGTTGTGCTCGGCGACCCGGAAGCCGCGGTTGGGGACCACCTCGACCGCGCCCTCGCCGGCCAGCTGCTGCATGGCCTCACGGACCGGCGTCGCGGAGACGCCGTAGCGTTCGGCGAGCGCTGGCGCGGAGTAGACCTCGCCGGGGAGCAGCTCCCCGGCGACCAGTGCGTGGCGCAGAGCCGAGAGCACCTGGGCGCGGACGGAGTGCCGCTGGGGCGTGACGGGACCGGCCTGCGCGGGCAGCCAGACCCGTGGCCGCTGCTCCGCTGTGCCCTGCTCCATCACCTGACGCTCCTCCTGACGCTGCCAGCACCCTAGGGTCTGTCCGATGGGTCCGCGTGGGCCCGCGGCGACCCATCGGACAGACCCTAGGCGGACTCCGCCGCGGTGCAAATCCGGCGGCCGGTTCCGCCGGCCCCGTGAGTCACCCAGGACTGGCTTCGGGCAAGCCCGGGTAAAGTCTTCGGATAAGGTAAGGCTTACCTGCTAACGATCGCGATTCGGTGGTCTTCCGCATGACGTCTGCCCCCGTCGCCCCGCTCGCCCCCCACCCCGTGGCCGACGCCTATGCCAGGCTCTCCGAGGTGTTCCCCACTCTGCGGGTGACCACCTGGGACGCGGCCCCGCCCGCCGGGGACGGCTGGGTCTGCGCGGCCGGGCTCGCGGCCGGCGGCGAGACCCTCGACGCCTTCCTCTCCTGGGACGACGCCCGGATCGTGCGGGATTACGGCCAACGGGCCCGCCCCGATGTGGTCGCCGCCTTCGCGCTGCACCGCTACGCCTGGCCCGCCTGCCTGCTGATCACCATCCCCTGGTTCCTGCACCGCCGGGTCCCTCGGCTGCCGGTGCAGGACGTCTGTTTCCAGCGCGAGCTGGGCCGGATGGCGGTGCGGATCAGCTCGTTCGGGTGCCTTCCGGACGACCCCGCGGCCCAGCTGCCCGGGGCCCGGGTCGTACCGGACGAGGAGACGCTGCGGGCGGAGGTGCGGGCGGCGGTGGCCGATCACCTCCAGCCCGTACTGGAAGGGTTCCGCACCCGGATGCGGCGCGGTCCGCGGGCGCTGTGGGGCATGGCCTCCGACGAGATCGTCGAGGGGCTGTGGTACCTGGGGCACCTGCTCGGCGAGGAGCGGCGTGCGGTGGCCGAGCTGGAGCGGCTGCTGCCCGGCGCCACCGCCCCCTACGTGGGCGGCGCCGGGTTCCGTACGCTGACCGGCCCGGACGGCGCACCGCTGCCGACCCGGGACCGGGCCAGCTGCTGCATGTTCTACACCCTGCGCCCCGAGGACACCTGCGTCACCTGCCCGCGCACCTGCGACGCGGACCGCATCAGGCGCCTCACCGCAAGCGCCTGACCCCCACACCACCCTTTCGAACCACTCCATTCGAACTCAACTCCCCCACATCACAAGGGAGTTCGAGACAACATTCGCTATCTCCCGTTCCCTGGATCTCATTGGCGTTCTCTTGCCCCGAAAACCCCTGCGGGAAGGCACGGTTCCGCCAGGATGGCGCGCGCAATCGCATAGCCGATGCGAGGGATCGAGGACATGAGAACAATGGAAATATCGCTGAACTGGCTGATTCCCGGCATCCTGCTACTGATCGGTGTGCCGGCCGCCGCGGTGGTGGTCCTGCGCGGTAAACGCACCGCCACGGCCGGCGGTGACGACTCCTGGGAGCGCAGCGAGGAACGCCGCCGCCGCAAGGAGACGCTCTTCGCCTCCTTCTCCTATCTGCTGCTGTTCTGCTGTGCCGCGGTCGCCGCCGCGCTGTCCTTCCACGGACTGGTCGGCTTCGGCGTCCAGAACCTGAGCCTCACCGGGGGCTGGGAGTACCTGGTGCCCTTCGGGCTCGACGGCGCGGCGATGTTCTGCTCCGTACTCGCCGTACGAGAGGCCAGCCATGGTGACGCCGCGCTCGGCTCCCGCATGCTGGTGTGGACGTTCGCCGGCGCCGCGGCCTGGTTCAACTGGGTGCACGCGCCACGCGGCATCGACCACGCGGGCGCCCCGCAGTTCTTCGCCGGGATGTCGCTGTCCGCGGCGGTCCTCTTCGACCGGGCGCTCAAGCAGACCCGCCGTGCGGCGCTGCGGGAACAGGGCCTGGTGCCCCGTCCGCTGCCGCAGATCCGGGTGGTGCGCTGGCTGCGGGCCCCCCGCGAGACCTTCGCGGCCTGGTCGCTGATGCTGCTGGAGGGCGTACGGTCACTCGACGAGGCGGTCGAGGAGGTCCGGGAGGACCGGCGCCAGAAGGCGCTCAACCGGATGCGCAGACGCGAACAGGGCAAGATCGACCGGGCGCGCATCAAGGCCATCAACCGGCAGCACCGCTCCTGGAGCATCGGCCGGGCCGGCGGCCGGCAACTGGCGGTCTCGTCCGCGTCGGCGGGCCCTGCCGAGGTGGCCGGCGCGGACTCTGCCATAGCGGGCGATCCGCCGCCCCCGCCCACCGTAGATCTTCCCGTACGCTCCCGTCCGGCCCTCAAGGCCGTACCAGGCGCTGATACCCATGCCGTTACCGATACCGGCGACGGCCTTCCCGGACCCCGCCGGGCCGTGGACCTCACCGCCGAGGACGACACCCAGACCCTCCCCCGTCTGGACTCCCTCGAGGAGAAACTCGCCCAGATCGAACGGCAATTCGGCTGACTGGTGGCGGACCGGGCCGACCGGCACCCCCGCTCACGGGTCAGGCCGGTCCGCCGCCCAGCTCGAACCAGACACACTTGCCGAACCCCTCGGCGCGGATACCCCAGGCATCGGCCAGGGCACGCACCAGCATCAGCCCCCGGCCGGATGTCCCCTCCATGGTCGCCGGTCCCACCTGGGGGCGCCCCGGCGCCCAGTCCCGTACCTCGACCCGCAGCCGGTCGCCGACCCTGGCCGTCACCACGGCACCGCCGTCGGCGTGTACCAGGGCGTTGGTGACCAGTTCGCTGGTGAGCAGCGTGGCGACCTCCGTCAGTTCACCACCGTCCGGCGCCGCCCAGCGGCTCAGTAACTGCCGCAGCTCCCGGCGCACCTCACCGACCGCGCGCAGATCCGCGTGCCGTACCCTCCGCCGCAGCACACCCGGGGCCGGCGCGACGACTCCACCGCCGCGATTCCCCTCGGCCGGCTCCTGCTCTCTGTCCCGCTCCTCGCGCCGCACAGGCTGACGCATGCTCTCCCCCGCCCCCCAACGGACATCGGCGTCCGGTTCTCGAACAGCCTCACGGTCAGCATGCCCACCCGATCTGTCGCCATGCTTCGGTTCGCCCGGTTGTGCGCCACACCACCACGCGGGCGCTCCGGGCGACGGGAGTTCCGGCCCAGGACCTACGACTCCCACACGCCGACCGCCGTGCGGTCCTTCGTATGACCCAGGGCCCGGAGTTGGGCGGCGGCGAGGAAGGGGACCAGGCCCGGGGGTTCGGGCGTGGACCACTGGACGGCGAGGCGGGCGGCGAACGCGGGTTCCTCGTGCAGCGGTTCCGCCAGACCGGCGCTGCACAGCAGCAGGACATCACCCGGACGGGTGAACATCGTACGGAAGAGGAATGGCTCGGCGGGTACCGGCCGTTCCAGCGTGCGGGGGCCGAGGGGGAGCCCCGGAGCAGGGCGGGGTGAGCCGCCGTCGGAAGGTGGTGCGTCATGTGGGGCGTCGTGCGGGTCGTGGTCCGTCGTGGTGGGTTCCAGGTCCTGCCAGGCGCCGTCGCGCAACCGGAGGAGACCGCCCGCGCCGACGCCGAAGAACACGCGGGTACGGCAGTCGGGGTCGGCGGGCAGCAGAAGGCAGCGCAGGGCGGCGGTGGGGGGCTGGGTCGCATCGCCCCGTTCCGGCGCCCGGCCGCGCAGCTTGCCGAGGCCGCGGTCGGTGAGCCGCTGCAGCCCCGATTTGAGGGCGCCGCAGTTGTCCGACCGGATGTCCGCGGCCAGTCGGGTGCAGCTTCGGCCGACCGCGCCACCGATCCAGGCACAGACGTCGCGGGCGGCGCGGTGGGCGCCCTCGGCGGCCGGCCCGCCGGTGGCGACGGCCGCCAGGATCAGGGCGTGCCGGCCCGCGCCGAAGCGGGCGGTCAGCAGGGTGTCGCGGCGCAGCTCCCCCCGGTGGCGGGCGGAGTCACCACGCTGGGAGGCGGCGCGGAGGGTCAGCGAACCGTAGCGGGCGCCGTCCAGGGCGGTGTCGGGCACCTGCTCGCCGAGTGCGGCCGGGTCGGCGGCGGGCAGCGTGGCCGGTTCGGGCTCAGGGCCGCACGGCTCGGGCTCGTGCGTGCGGCGCTCGGGCCGGTACGTGAGCGGCTCAGGGCCATACGTGAGCGGGCGGGCGCCGACGAAGTCCGGACCGAGCAGCGGTGGTGCGCTCCACCCGGCCGGGGCCGGGCGCGTACCGGGGCCGGTGGCCTGGAGCGGGATCGGCGCCGAGGGCACGGGGGGCGGCGGCAGGCGCCGTACGGGCGGCTCCCAGGGCTTCCGCCGGCCCGGGGACGGCACGAAGGGCTCCGGCACCGACTCGTACGGTTCGAAGGACTCCGGCACCGGCTCGTACGGCGGCTCCGCCCGCCCCACCTGCCCTGTCCGCCCTGTCCGCCCCGCCCGACCCGGCGGCCCCAGCGCGCTCAGCGCCGACGCGACCCGGTCGTCAAGGGTGTCCGGCGCCTCGAACGGTCCGCTCCCTTCCCGCCCGTCCTCGCCGTACAACTGCCGCCACCAGTCGTCCTCGCGACCGCGCCGTGCCGCCCCCTGTCCATTCATGGCGGGCATTCTCCCTGGCCCGTCGCCGGCGAAACAGGGCGCGCACCGGCGCTCAACAGGGCGTCCGCCCCGCACCGACACCACCGGACAGGCCCTGGACCCGGATCCCGGTGGTCACCGCAGCCGGGCGGGCGAAGTCGCCCCGCGACGCGGCGGGTTGCGTCACCCGTGCTGCCGTCTCCCTGTTCTCGCCACGCCCCCGAACGCCCGGTACGCCATGCCTCCGGAGGCCCGGCGCCCTATCATCCGCGTCATCCACACGCTGTCCGCCCACTCCGTACGGCCACTCGCGCCGCCCCGGTCGGCAAGCGGTTCGGGGCCGCGTCCGGCAGGCTTTTGCCATGGGAGAGCGCAGCGTACGAGCCGCCGGGGTGCGTACGCCCGCCGGGAGTGAGGCCGGCGGATGAATACGTGGCAGCTGATCGCGGTCGGGCTGGTCATGCTGCTCGGGCTGATCGGCGTGCTGGTGCCCGGCATCCCCGGGCCGCTGATCGTCTGGGCCGGCGTGCTGTGGTGGACGTTGACCGAGAAGTCCGCCCTGGCCTGGGTGGTGCTGATGGGCGCCACCGCCGTCCTGCTGCTCAACCAAGCGCTGAAATGGCTGCTGCCGACGCGCAATCTGCGTGCCGCGGGCGCGCCGTACCGCACGCTGTTCCTGGCGGGCGCGGCCGGGATCGCCGGATTCTTCGTGATCCCGGTCATCGGAGGCCCGCTGGGCGCGCTCGGCGGTCTCTACCTGCTGGAACGGGTCCGGCTCGGCAGCCATGGCGATGCCTGGGCCTCGACGCGCACGGTCATGCGCGCCATCGGGCTGAGCGTGCTGATCGAGCTGCTGGCCTGCCTGCTCGTCGTGGGCACCTGGGTCGGAGCCGTGATCACGGGCTGAGGGGCGGTCCGACCTGCCGGAAGTTCGCCCTCCGGCCTCCGGCGGACTGCCCCCTCACCTCACCTCCGTGTCCCCCGCTTCCGCTCCATCATGTGCCTGCCCAGCGCCTGCTTCTGCCGCCATTCGCGCCGCTGCTCGGCGCGCAGCCGGACATCCGTCTTCGCGGCGATCCACTGGTTCTCCCGCTGGAGTTTCCGGTAGTTCTCCAGCCTCCGCGTCGCCAGTTCCCCGCTCTCCACGGCCGCCCGCACCGCGCACCCGGGCTCCGCGTCGTGCGCGCAGTCGTGGAAGCGGCACTCCTCGGCCAGCGCTTCGACGTCCGAGAACGTCCGCGCCAGTCCGCCTTCCGCGTCCCACATCCCGACGCCGCGCAGCCCCGGCGTGTCGATCAGCACGCCGCCGCCCGGCAGCGCGTGCAGATCCCGGGTGGTCGTGGTGTGCCGCCCCTTGCCGTCCCGGTCACGGATCGCCTGCACCGTCTGCACGCTCGCCCCCACCAGGGCGTTGGCCAGCGTGGACTTGCCCGCACCGGACTGCCCCAGCAGGACGGACGTCGCCCCGGTGAGCACGGCGGACAGCACATCGAGCCCTTCCCCCGTCTCCGAGCTGACCGCCACCACCTGCACCCCGGGAGCCACCGACTCGGCATCCTCGACGAGGTGTGCCACCCCGCCCCGCTCCCCGGCCAGGTCGGCCTTGGTCAGCACCACCAGCGGCCGCACCCCGCCCGCCGGGGAGCACGCGGCCCGACGCACCGGCTCCTCGCCCGTCGAGCCGGACATCGCCAGCGCAAGGAACCGCTCGATCCGCCCGAGGTCCAACTGGTCGGCGAGCGACACACAGATGACGACGGTGTCGATGTTGGTGGCCAGCACCTGGCCCTCGGAACGCTTCGACGACGCGGACCGGACGAACGCCGTACGGCGCGGCAGCAACGCCCGTACGACACCATCGACATGATCGCCGGTGCGCCCGTTCTCCAGGTCGAGCACGGCCCAGTCACCGGTGCACGGCACCCGCATCGGATCGCCCGTCGCCACCAGCGCGGTGTCCGCGAGAACGGTCCGGATGCCGTCGCCGTCGGCCACGACGGCATCCACCCGCCCGCGGTCCACGCGGACGATACGGCCGGGCACGAACCCCTGCCCGGCATAGGGGGTGAAGCCCTGCGCGAACCCGTCGTCCCAGCCGTAGGCGGTCAGCGGGTGCGCAGCGGAAAGATTGAGATCGAACAAGGGAAGACCCTTCAGGAAGGAAGGAGCAGTCCCGGCTGTGCACCCCGCACACACGCCAGAGGGCGCGCGAGGAGAGCGATGCGTGAAAGAGGAGAGTCCGGTCAGCCGGAGACCGCGGGAACGAGATTGATGCTCTTCGGGGTGCGGACAGCACCCATCGCGACGACAGTCATCAGTACTCACCTCCCGGATCAATCGGCCGACGGGTGGCCGTAGCCGGCCGCCACAAGGAACGGCTTCACCGTAGCCTGACCGTTCGCGGATGCGCCAAGCATTTTTCCGCCGCCGTACGACGGTCCGCACCGCCAGGGCAAGGTTTCAGGCAACGGGTCAGGGGCCGCGTCAGACGGCGTGGAGCCGGTCGAGGGTCCGCTTCAGCTCTTCCCGCAGCGTGCGCCCCGCCGCTTCGGCATCGGCCCGTTCGATGGCCGCCACGAGGACGGTGTGACCGTCGTCGCCGTGGTTGGGTTCGTCGGTCCGGAGGTGGAGCAGCTCCACCAGATCGATCAGTCCCTGGCGCAGCACCGGCACGAACTCGCTGAACAGGGCGAGGAGTACGGGGTTGTGCGCGGCGGCGACCAGGGACGTGTGCAGGGCGATGTCGGCGTCGACGAACTCGGCGTTGCCCGCCTTCGCGGCCTCACGGCGGTGGGCCAGGGCCGCGTGGAGGGCGGTGAGGTCGTCGTCCGTCCGGCGCTGCGCGGCCATCTGCGCGGCTTCGACCTCGATGAGCATACGGACTTCGTAGACGTCGGTGATGGCCGCCCGGCGCAGCTGAGTGGGCCAGTCCTCCTGGGGTTTGGTGGCGATGACGAAGACGCCGGCGCCCTGGCGCGCCTGCACCAGCCCCGCTCCGGCGAGCGCGCGCAGCGCCTCGCGGACGGTGGAGCGGCCCACCCCGAGGGCCTGGGCGAGGGCGTTCTCACCCGGGAGTTTCGTGCCGACGGTCCACTCGCCGTCGGTGATCTGCGCGCGCAGGCGTTCAGTGGCCTGCTCGACCAGCGGAGTTGGCCGCAAAGCGCCTAGTGACATGCGACGTTTCACCTTCTCTTTGCACTTCTCGGGTTGTCTGAGGTGTTCGGCTGTGGTTACTGTACCTGGCATGTCGCTGCGCGAGCTTCTTCTTCTCGGCTGCCGCTGCGGGGCCTGACCGACCGGCTCCCCGCAGCGGGTGCCGCGTCGTGCCGGTCATCAGATGCCGGATGACTGACCGAAGGAACTCCTGCCGCCATGGCTTCATCCCAGACCTCTCCGTTCCCCACGCTGCGCACCCCGTCCGGGCCCGTCCCCGCGGACGCCCCGGCGTGGAACCCGCAGCGGCCGAGCGCGATGCCGCACCAGCGCTACCAGCCCGCGCACGCCCGGGTGAACCTGCCCCTGACGGACCGGACCTGGCCGTCGCGCCGGCTCGAGCGGGCCCCTCAGTGGGTACCCGTCGACCTGCGCGACGGCAACCAGGCGCTGGCCGAGCCCATGGACACCGAGCGCAAGCGCCGGATGTTCGACCTGATGGTCACGATGGGCTACAAGGAGATCGAGGTCGGCTACCCCTCGGCCAGCCAGACCGACTTCGACTTCGTACGCCATCTGGCCACCAGCGGCGCGGTGCCCGACGACGTGACCATCTCCGTCTTCACCGCCGCCCGTCCCGACCTGATCGACCGCACCATCGCCTCCGTCGAAGGCCTCCCCCGCACCGTGGTGCACCTCTACACCGCCACCGCCCCGACGTGGCGGAACGTGGTGCTGGGGCGGTCCCGTACCGAGCTCCACGGCATGATCCTGGAAGCCGCCACCTACCTGATGCGGCGCGCCGAGGAGCAGCCGGGGGCCGATATCCGGTTCGAGTTCTCCCCCGAGGTCTTCAACCTCACCGAGCCGGACTACGTCCTGGAGGTCTGCAACAGCGTGACGGAGCTGTGGCAGGCCTCCCCGGACCGGCCGGTGATCCACAACCTGCCGGCCACGGTGGAGATCGCCTCCCCCAACGTGTACGCGGACCAGATCGAGTACATGGACCGCCACCTGGCACGGCGCGACGCGGTGATCCTCTCCGTACATCCGCACAACGACCGCGGCACCGGGGTCGCCTGCGCCGAACTCGCCGTCCTGGCGGGGGCGCAGCGGGTGGAGGGCTGCCTGTTCGGGAACGGCGAACGGACCGGCAACGTCGACCTGGTCACCCTGGCGCTGAACCTGTACGCGCAGGGCGTGAACCCCATGATCGACTTCTCCGACATCGACGCCGTGCGCGAGGTGGTGGAGCACTGCAACCGGCTGCCGGTCCACCCTCGCCACCCCTACGTCGGCGACCTCGTCCACACCGCCTTCTCCGGGACCCACCAGGACGCCATCTCCAAGGGCATGGCCCATCACGCCAAGCAGGCCGCGGAGCTGGGCGTACCGCCCGAGGAGGCGCCCTGGGAGGTTCCGTACCTGCCCATCGACCCGGGTGACATCGGCCGTACCTACGAGGAGGTGATCCGCATCAACTCGCAGTCCGGCAAGGGCGGTATCGCCCACCTGCTGCACACCCACCACGGCCTGGACCTGCCGAAGACGATGCGCCCGGACTTCTCCCGTACGGTGCAGCGGGCCACCGACGCCAGCGGGCGGGAACTCTCGCACGAGGACCTGTGGGAGCTGTTCCGCACCACCTACATCGCCCCGGCCCAGGACGGTCCGGTCACCCTGAGTTCCTGGCACACCGCCGAAACCGGGCCCGGGGAGCACGCGTTCACCTGCGTGCTGAACGCGGACGGGCAGGACCGGTCGTACCAGGGGACCGGCAACGGGCCGCTGTCGGCCCTCACCCAGGCCCTCGGCACCGCCGGGATCTCCGTGGACATCCTCAACTACGCCGAGCACGCCACCACCGTGGGGCCCGGCAGCCCGGCCGTCGCCTACGCCGAATGCCGGGTGGACGGGGCCACGCACTGGGGAGCCGGGTGGGACACCTCCATCCTGGCCGCGTCGGTGCAGGCCGTCCTCGCGGCCGTCAACCGGGGCGGGCAGGCCCGACCGTGACCGAATCCCCTGTGCTGCGCGTGGACCGGGTCGACCTGGTCCGCGACGGCAACCCGATCCTGCACGACGTGTCCTTGACAGTACGGCCGGGAGAGCACTGGGCGCTGCTCGGCTCCAACGGCGCCGGCAAGAGCACCCTGCTCAGCCTGCTCGGCGCGCTCGCCCATCCCACCCGGGGCACCGTGGAAGTCCTGGGACACGAGCTGGGCCGGGTCGACCTGCGCCAACTGCGGTCCTACGTGGGGCATGTGGACCCGCGCCACGGTCTGCGCTCGCCCCTGAAGGTGCGGGACGTGGTACTGACCGGGCTGACCAACACCATCGAACGCATTCCCCGCTGGAACCCGACACCCGAGCAGGCCGACCTGGCCGACCGCCTCATCGACCTGCTCGGGCTCGGCGACCGCCGCGCCGCGCGCTGGCCCACCCTGTCCCAGGGCGAGCGCGGCCGGGCACTGATCGCCCGCGCGCTCATGCCCAGTCCCCGGCTGCTGTTGCTGGACGAGCCCGCCACGGGTCTCGACGTCGCCGGCCGGGAGCAGCTCATCGAACGGATCGACACGCTTCAGCACACCTACCCCGGGCTGTCGTCGGTTCTGGTGACCCATCACCTGGAGGAGCTGCCGCCCGGTACGACGCACGCCATGCTGCTGAGGGACGGCCGCTGCCTGGCGTCCGGCCCGGTCGACGACGTCCTGACCAGTGATCAGGTCGGCAAGTGCTTCGACCACCCGATCCACCTCACCCGCACCGACGGGCGGTGGAGCGTACGGACCCGCCGCCCGGCCAGGCCGTAGGGGCCGGCCCATCGGACCGGCTGCCGGTGGTGCGCCGCCCCCGTGCGCACCGCCGGCAGCCACTCGGGCCGGGGAACTCCGTTCAGCACTCAGAACAACGACTTCCCAGCCCGTTCGACGGCGTACTGGGCCCGGTCCCAGTCCCCGTCGAAGTGATCGGCCAGGGCGTGCAGCCACCGCTCCACGCCGAAGCCGACACAGCTGGTGGACGCCGCGCCGCCGCCGGGCAGCCGGAGGGAGCAGCGCTCGCCGAAGAAGGTGTAGTGGGTGTTCACCGAGGCGATGGCCAGGTCCTGGTAGACGTACTCGTACTTGACCGGGACGACCTGCTGGAAGGTGGCGCGGTCCGACGTCCGGTCGTAGAACGGATCGGACGCCGTGCGCCGTTCCAGGGGCAGGCCGATCTCCGCGGCCAGGGTGGCGACGAAACGGGCGGAGCGCTCCAGGTGGGCCGCCATCTGCTCGGGGGTTCCGAGGGCGACGACCTCGCGCATCCGGAAGGCCTTGAGCCGGCGGAGCCCGTCGAAGTGGTCCTCGTTGCGGAAGCACTGCCCCAGCACCGTCACCAGTTCGCCCTCCTCCGGGACCTCCCGGTGCCGGTAGTGCAGGTAGACCCCGTAGCAGGCACTGGAGGGCAGGGCGAGTCCGGCCGGGCCCAGGGTGCCGGCGCCGAAGTTCCCCGCGGCGGCCTCCTGGCCGATCCGGTCCACTCCGGCACCGGTGACGTCCAAGGGTCCGGCGACGAGGGCGAGTTGCGGGAAGTTCTGGTAGACGTCGAGCCCGGCGAGGTCGGCGACCGGGAGCAGCGGCGGAACCGTCAGGGCACCGGCGCCGGTGCTCCTGGCCCACCGGGTGCAGATACCGTCCAGCGTCTCGACGAGCCGGGTGGGCTCGGCAGCCAGCGCCGCCAGCCCTTCTGACGTACGGACACCGGTCTTGAAGCTCATGGGAAGTTCCTTTACGTGGAAGGCCCCGGCCGGGAGGAGGGGTACGCGGCTACGCGGAAGGCCTCGGCCGGAGAGGGCGGGGGGTGCGCGGCGGGCCAGGGTTAACTCACCTGGTCAGGAAGGACATTGCCGCGGTGTATGTCGCTCGCTAAGGTAACACCTCTGAGGACCTGAGCACCTGAGGTCTGCAGATCCACGCAAGACGAAGAACGAGATGAACGGGTTCAGGATGAAAAAAGGGCAACTCGGCTTCTTGGCCGGTACGCACGTGGTCAACGACCTGTATCAGGGCGCAATACCCGCGATGCTGCCGCTCCTGATGTCCCAGCGCCACTACAGCTACGCCGAGGTCTCCGGCCTCGCGTTTGCCGCGAGCGGCGTATCGAGCCTGTTCCAGCCGCTGTTCGGGGTGCTGTCCGATCGCAAGCCACGGTCCTGGCTGGTGCCCGCCGGCTTCGGCACCGCGGCCTTCGGCGTGGTGGCGGCCGGGCTCTCCGGCAGCTACCTCCTCACCTGGCTGTGTGTCGCACTGGCGGGTATCGGCATCGCCGCCTACCACCCGCCCGCCACCAGCGAGGCCCGGGCGGCCGGCGGATCCTCGCAGAAGGCCATGAGCGTCTTCTCCGTCGGCGGGACGCTCGGCGGGTCTCTCGCCCCGGCGCTGGTCACCCTGGTCATCGGCGCCATGGGCTTCGACAGCAGCTACCTCCTGGCGATCCCCGCCCTGGTCATGGCGGCGCTCTGGGTGCTGCGGGGACCCTGGATGCGCTGGCGGGGCCACACGCCCGCGGTGTCGCTGGTCGCCGGGAAACCGTCGAAGGCGTCGGCCGCCGATCCCGGCCGCAAGGACGACTGGCGGTCCTTCGTCCGGCTGGTGGCCGTCATCATCGGCTGGTCCATCCCGTACGTCATGGTCACCTCCATGGTGTCGCTGCACGCCCAGCGCAGTCTCGGGCAGTCGGCCGGGGCGGGTGCCGCCGTCCTCACCTCCTTCACCGCGGCCGGTGCGGTCGGCACGCTGCTGGGCGGCTGGATGGGCGACCGGTACGGCCGGATGACCTCCATCCGGGTCGGCTATCTCGTCGCCCTGCCCGCCCTGTTGGGCATCGCCTGGGCCCCCGCGTTCCCCGTCCTCATCCTGAGCACGGTGGTGTTCGGCACCGCGATGTTCCTGCCGTTCTCGGCCCAAGTCACCCTGGCACAGGACTACTTGCCCAACCGTCCGGGGACGGCCAGCGGACTGACGCTGGGGCTGGCGATGGCGGCGGGCGGCCTGTGCTCCCCCGCGTTCGGCTGGCTGGCGGACGCGGCCGGTCTGCGTACCACCTTCTACGCGCTGCTCGCCGTCTTCATCGTGCCGGTCCTCTTCGCCCTCCGGCTTCCGGACCGTGCCGCTGCCGCACCGCAAGCACAAGCGCAATCAGCGGAGCCGGCCGCGGATCCGGAGTATTCCCGAAACGCTTGACGGGCGCGCCCCATGGACGTCTTGCCGATGCGCCGCGCACTTCACTTCCCGAAGCCGCTCGGCACTTCCCGAAGCTGTCCGGCATTTGAAACGCCCGTTGAGCATTGGCCAGTAGATCACGTACCGTCAAAAGCACTTCGGGAAGAGGCCGCCGCAAAACCAGTCGGACGGACTCGAAACGCTCCCGTGGTGCACATTCGGCATGCGATCAAAGGCGGGGACCGATGAAAATCAATTGGGACGACCATGAAGAGCTGAAGGCCGAAGGAATCGCCCTGGCCCGACGCTTCGCATTCGGCCAGGAGATGTCCTGCCTCAAGGTCGTGGCCGACCGGTCCGGAGATCTGAATCTCCCCCCGCACTGGCACGAGAACGAGCAGTGGGTCGTGGTCACCGAGGGCTCCATTCGCTTCGTCTGCGAAGGGACCGAGTACAAACTCAACGCCGGTGACGTCGCCTACATACCGGCGCGCCAGCGGCACACGGCCACCTTCGTCGGAGAAGAGGGAGCCGTTCTCCTCGAATTCTCCGCTCCGCCACGGCTCGATCTCGCGCCGGGCTCGATCGTTCCGTCGTCGATGAAGTTCGACTGACCGCCGGCGGTCAGCGACAGCGTCGAACGGGGGAATCGATCATGAGCAGCAGGTACGGCCGGGCCAACGAGGCGGCGACCATCCATGGCGCGTTCGCGCGGGTCGCCCGGGAGTTACCCGAGCGCACCGCCGTCGTCTCCGCGTCCGGAGCGATGACCTATGCGGAACTCGCCGCCGAGGCCCGGCACATCGCCCACCGCCTCATCGCCCTCGGGGTCCGGCCCGGCACCGTCGTTCCCGTGGTGGCGCGCAGGTCGCCGGGCCTGACCTCGGCGATCCTGGGCGTGCTGATGGCCGGCGGCGCCTACGGAATCCTGGACATGAGGTGGCCGGCACCGCGCATCGCCCAGTTCCTGCGCGCCATGCGCCCCCAGGTCGTCCTGGCGGACACCGCAGGCTCCGCCCGTCTGGAACAGGCGGCCGTCGACCACCTCACCTTCACCGGGCTACGTGACCGGGCAGCGGCCCGGGGCACCCCGGACGGCCCGCTTCCGGAAGTCGCGCCCGAGGCGTGCGCGACGGTCTTCTGGACATCCGGAAGCACCGGCACCCCGAAGGCGGTCCTCTCCCCCCACCAGGCGACCACCCGGCTGTTCACCCCGCAGCCCTTCATGGACTTCGGCGAAGCACCGGTGATGATCCACGCGGCGGCGGTGGCCTGGGACGCCTTCTCCCTGGAACTGTGGGGCATGCTGCTCACCGGCGGCACCGCGGTCTGCCACCCGGAAGACCTGCTGCTGCCCCCGGCGATCCGCGCGTACATCAGCGACTTCGGCGCCACCCACCTCTTCCTCACCCCGTCGCTCTTCGACGTCATCGCGGGCGGCGACATCGACTGCCTCGCCGGCCTGCGCGCCGTCCTCCTCGGGGGCGACAAACCCTCTCCCGCAAGCTGCCGGAGGCTCTTCGACGCCTACCCCGGTATCGAGCTGTACAACGGGTACGGACCGGTCGAATCCTGTGTGTTCGCCAGCACCCACCGCATCACCGAGGCCGACACCAGAGCGCCGGACGGCATCCCGGCCGGCCTTCCCGTCCCCGGCACGGACCTGCACATCGTGCGGGACGGCGCCGTGGTGCCGCGCGGCGAACCAGGTGAGATCGCCATCGGCGGCACCGGGCTCGCGCTGGGCTACCTGGACGCGCCCGGGCCGACCGCGGCCGCCTTCAGAGACATCGAGGCCGGCGGGGAGCGGCGCCGGGTCTACCTGACCGGCGACCAGGGACGGCTGGACGAGTCCGGCAGCCTGCGCTTCGCCGGGCGCAAGGACGCCCAGATCAAGGTCGCCGGACACCGGATCGAACCGGCGGAGATCGAGTCGGCCGTCCACGCCCTGGGAAGCAAGCGGTCGGTCGTCATTCCGATCCCCGACCGCAGCGGTGCCCCGCGCATCATCCTGTTCGCCGAATCACCCGGCACCGCCCTGTCGGAGCAGGATATGCAGGGCCGGCTCAGAGAGACGCTGCCCGCCTATATGGTGCCGTCCAAGGTGCACTTCGTCTCCGCGATGCCGCTGCTGGAGAACACAAAGATCGACAAGCGCGAACTCTCGGCGCTCTTCGGCTACCACTCCTGAAAGCCGTCCAGCAGTCCTTCATTCCTCCCTTCCACGCACTGTGTTCCCAGAACTCTTTCCCCGCACTCTTTCCCCGCACCCTTTTCCGACCCTGCATCCACGCAAGGACGTCACGTTGAGCACGCAAAGTCGCGCTGCAGAAAAATTCTCGGTAGCGCTGGAATCCATTCAGAGCAAACGCCGGATCGAGCGGGTCATGGAAGCGGCGAACGCTCTCCTCGACAGATATGCGCAACAGCCCGATCATACGGAACGCCTACGGCTGGCGTTCGAGCTCATCCGCCGTAATTTCACCGGCGAGATAGCCATGGTCTTCGGTGATCTCACCCTCGGCGCCGACAGCGTCGCCGACCCGGCCGGCGGGACGACGTTCCACTGTGCGTTCACCGTACCCGGCGGAAAGACCGGGACGCTCACCGCGCATTACACCGCGCCCGGCTCGATGGGCCTGACCGATTCCGAATGGCTGGATGCGATGCGGCTGCTGGCAGGAATCGGCGTGCTGGGCGTCGGAGGGACCGTCACATGCCCGGAATGACCGCGACCAAGAGCCCGGCGAGCCTGCTGGCGCAGCCGTACTGGTACCGGCGCCTGCCGGCGGGTACGGACGTGCACCGGCTGGACAGCGGCTTGTTCGCCGTCACCGGCAACGCCGCCGTACAGGAGGCCCTCACCCACCCCGGGATCGTGGCCGAGCACCCGCTCAAGGCCAGCGCACGGGCCTTCGGGCCCAATGTGCTCGACGCCGACGGCCCCGCCCACCGGGCCTTCCGCGCCCTGCTGGCGCCCGTCCTGTCCGCGGCGCGGATAGCCGAGTACAAGCAGACGCTGATGCCCGGGCTGATCGACGCGCTGGTGGACGGCGTCGCCGGCACCGAGACGGACGCGTTTCACCGGACCTTCGCGCACAAGGTCCCGTACGGCATCGTGTGCACCATCCTCGGTATCGACGCGTCCCTGGAGGACCGCTTCCACGAGCTGACCCGTCCGCTGGCCCGGCTCCTGGACTACCCCACCGAGGAGACCGACCAGACCCATACCAACGTCACCGAGCTGCTGCGGCTGATCGAAGAGCAGCGGGCCGCCCGCACGGCCGGGGACCATTCGCTCCTGGAGACCATCGAGCGGACCCGCGACCGCAAGGGCATCACCCTCACCGACAGCGAAGTGCGCGCCACGGCACTGCTGTTCTTCCTGGCCGGCACCGAGACCAGCAGCGCCTTCATCACCTCGCTGGTGTACTGCATGGGGCGCGCCATCTTCGCCCTGGACGAACTCCGGGACGAGACGGCCCGGGACGGGTTCATCGAAGAGGTCCTGCGGCTGTATCCGCCGGTGCAGACGATCGTCCGGTTCGCGCACGACGACCTGACGGTGCAGGGCGTCGGCATCCCGCGGCATTCGGCGGTGCTGGTGTCGGTCGCCGGAGCCAACCGGGATCCACGGGTGTTCGACCACCCCGACCGGTTCCTGGCCGGCCGGAGCCCGAAGGGCTCGATCCCGTTCGCGGTCGGCGCGCACGCCTGCCCGGGCGCCATGCTCGCCAAGGCGGAGTTCTCGCTGCTCATCGAGCGGCTCGTCGAGCGCTGCTCGGAGGTGGTCATCACCCGCGACCGGATGGCCATGGAGAGCCAGTCGTTCGCCCACCCGGCGGAGTTCTCCGTCGAGTTCACCGCAAAGTAAGAGAGAGGTAGCTGTGGAAGACAAGGTAGCTGTGGAAGACAAGCTCGCATCGCTCCGGGAGTGGCTCGGCGGCCTGCACGAGGAGCCGGTGGCCATCCAGGACGACACGGATCTCGTCGAGTCCGGCCTGGTGACCAGCCTCCAGTTCGTCCAGATGGTGATCGAGATCGAGCGCCTGCACGGACGGAAGCTGGAGCCGGGCGTGATCAACATCGAGTCGATGCGCACCCTGCGGGCGATCAACACGACCGTGTTCCAGGCTGCCTGATGGCCGCGGACACCTCCCGCGTCGCGGTGGTCTCCGGGACCTCGTCCGGGATCGGCGCGGCCGTCGCGGCGGAGTTCCTGCGCCGGGAGTACACCGTCGTCGGGCTCTCCCGGCGCGGGAACGCCCGTCTCGCACAGGAGAAGGGCTACCTCGACTGCATCGCCGATCTGCGGGACGACGCGGCGGTACAGACGGCCCTGGCCTCGGTGTCCGGGACGACCGCGGACCGGGTGAAGGCCGTGGTGCTCAACTCCGGTGTCTCACCGGACCCGGTGGACCTCCCCAAGGTCGACTGGCAGGTGGCGGCGGAAGCCTACGAGAACAACGTGCACACGGCGCTGAGCCTGGTCCAGGCGACGGCTCCCCTGCTCAAGCTCGGCGGCGGCGGTTCGTTCACGTTCGTCGGGGCCAGCCTGGCCAACGGCTACCAGCCGGAACGGTGGGCGTACGCGGCCAGCAAGGCCGCGTTGACCACCCTGATGCGCGCCTGCTCGGCCGAGTTCGCCGAGGACGGTGTCGTGGCGAACGAGGTGCGGCCGGGTCCGGTGGCAACCTCCATGACGTTCGCGGACGTCGATGGCGAGGTGAGCGACCAGATCATCCGCGCCATCAACGACGGCTTCCGCACGGACTGGCTCAAGGCGCCGCGCACCGTGGCGGAGTGGATCGTCTCGATCGCCGAGTTCCCGTCGAACGGGCCCACCGGCCAGGTCTTCAACTACAGCCGGAAAGTCCTGTAACCGCAGGGCGTCCCCCCCAACCCCCTCCGTTTTCCCCCACCACCCCGCACATCCCCCCACCTCCCATCCCCCCAGAAATCCCATCACCGCAGAAGACAGAAGGGTGTACCTCACCATGTCCGCATACCCCTCCTCCGAGCAGCTTCTCGACCTGTTCAACTGGGCCTCGCCCGCCATGCTGGTGACCGACGCCGAGGGCCTGGTCGTCCTCGCGAACAAGGCCGCCACGGAGCTCCTCGCGGGCCACGCCGCACCCGGCAGCAAGCTCGCCGAGGCGCTGGGCGTCGAGGGCTACGCCGCCCTCCTGGCGGCCGGGAAGCCGGTGGAGAATCTCCCCGCCACCTTCGCCAACCCCCACTTCACCTCCGGGTACGCCAACGTCGGCTTCGGCCGGGTGGATGGCGCCACCTACGGGTTCTGGGCCCTGCGCCCCGTCACCACCCACCCGACCCCCTCCCCGCGGGCCGGTGAGGGCACCTCCACCGCCACCGCGTGGATCGGCCAGGTGGACCAGGCCAACGCGGCCTACTCGCCGGCGGGCGCGGATGCCGTCCCGTTCATCCAGGCGTACTACGACACCTGCCCGGTGGCCATCCACCTCATCGAGGAGGACGGCACCGTCGCCCACGCGAACTGGAAGGACATCGCGATCGTCGGTGCGACCGAGAAGCCGGAGAGTTACGTCGGCCACCACATCCGCCACATCTACGCCGACCAGGAGGTCGTGGAGGACTTCCTCGGCCGCTGGGGCGAGGACGCGCCGATCATCGACTTCCGTGCGGACTTCCTCAACAAGGGCGAGCGGGTACCCGTGGTGATCTTCTCCACCGCCAAGGTCGAGGACGACAAGCTCAAGAACACCCGCTGCTTCGTCTTCCCCGACAGCGACCCGGAGCGCGCGCGGGACAAGGTCAAGGCGCTGGACCTGAACTTCTGAGCCGTCAGACCTCCGTTTCGGGCCGCAGCACAGGCCGGGCCCCGGTGAGCAGCTCTCGCCGGGGCCCGGCCCGTCCCGGAACCCCTCACCCACCTGGAGCGCACCATGGCTGACACACCCGCCGGACGGGGCCGCTGGCTCACCGGCTGGAACCCCGAGGACGAAGACGCCTGGCACCAGGGCGGCCACCGCATCGCCCGCCGCAACCTGATCCTGTCCGTCCTCTCCGAACACATCGGGTTCTCGGTATGGACACTGTGGTCCGTACTCGTCCTGTTCCTCTCCCCCGGCATCGGCTTCGGCTTCGACCCCGGCCAGAAGTTCCTCCTGGTGGCCACCCCGACCGTCGTCGGCTCGCTGCTGCGCCTGCCCTACAGCTACGCGGTGACCCGGTTCGGCGGGCGGAACTGGACCGTGTTCGCCACCGGGATCCTGCTCGTCCCCACGCTGCTGGCCCTGTACTTCGTCCAGCGGCCCGGCACCCCGTTCTGGGTGTTCCTGGCGATCGGCGCGGTGGCCGGAGTCGGCGGCGGCAACTTCGCGTCGTCGATGACGAACATCACCGCGTTCTACCCGCAGCGCCACCAGGGCTGGGCCCTCGGCCTCAACGCGGGCGGCGGCAACCTCGGTGTGGCGGCGGTCCAGCTCATCGGACTCGCGGTCATCTCCGTCGCCGGAAACACCCACCCGTCCTACGTCGCGGCCGTCTACCTGCCGCTGATCGTGCTGATCGCGCTGCTGGCCGCCTGGAAGATGGACAACGTGGACGCGGTACGGGCCGATCCCGGCGCCCAGCGCGAGGCCGTCCGGCACCGTGACACCTGGTGGATATCGCTCCTGTACGTCGGCACCTTCGGCTCGTTCATCGGCTACGGCTTCGCCTTCGGCCTCGTCCTGCAGAACGAGTTCGGTGCCACCCCACTGGAAGCGGTCGGCTACACCTTCCTCGGTCCGCTGCTCGGCTCCTTCTCCCGCCCGCTGGGCGGCCGGCTGGCCGACCGACTGGGCGGTGCGCGGGTCACGTTGTGGACGTTCCTCGGCATGGGCGCCGGCACCGCCGTGCTCGTCGTCGCCGCCGGCCTGCACTCCTTCGGCCTGCTCGTCGCCGGGTTCACCGCGCTCTTCGTGCTCAGCGGCATCGGCAACGGCTCGACGTACAAGATGATCCCGGCGGTCTTCGCCAAGGCGGCCGAGGACGAGATCACCTCCGGCCACGACGCGCACGGTGCCTTCGCCCGGGCCCGCCGGCTGTCCGGCGCGGTCATCGCGATCGCCGGCGCGATCGGCGGACTCGGCGGCGCCGCCATCAACCTCGCCTTCAAACTCTCCTACGCGGACGGCTCCGGCTCCGGCACCCCGGCCTTCTTCGCCTTCCTCGCCTACTACGCGCTGTGCGTGGCGGTGATCCGGGCCGTCTACCTGCGCCGGCGGCCCGCGGGCAGCGGGGACCCCGCGGGGACCGCCAGGGAAGTCAGCCATGTCTGAACCTCCCCTTCCTGTAAGGGAGTCGGGCACGCCATCCGCACCCGAGCCGGACCCCCGCTCCGTACCGGAGTCGGACACCCACTGCCCTTACTGCGCCCTGCAGTGCGGTACCCGGCTGCGCGGCGCGCGGGCGGCCGAGGTGACGGTGCGGCCCGCCGACTTCCCCGTCAACCGTGGCCGGCTGTGCCAGAAGGGGTGGACCGCTCCTCAAGTCCTGTCCGCCGCCGACCGGTTGACCCGTCCGCTGGTCCGCCGCCCCGACGGCCGGCTCGCCGAGGCCTCCTGGGACGTGGCGCTGGACCGGGTCGCCGAGGGCCTGCGCGGCATCCGCGACCGGCACGGCCCGGACGGGGTGGCGGTGTTCGGGGGCGGCGGTCTCACCAACGAGAAGGCCTACCTCCTCGGCAAGTTCGCCCGGCTCGCCCTGGGCACCAGCCAGATCGACTACAACGGCCGGTTCTGCATGTCGTCCGCCGCCGCGGCGGGGAACGCGGCCTTCGGCCTGGACCGGGGGCTGCCCTTCCCGGTCACCGACCTCGGGGAAGCACAGACGGTACTGCTGGCCGGCGCGAACGTCGCCGAGACCATGCCGCCCCTGATGCAGCACCTCGACCAGGCCGAGCTGATCGTCATGGATCCGCGGCGGACCGCCACCGCCCGCCGTGCGGCGCTGCACCTGCAGCCCGCGCCCGGCACCGATCTGGCGCTCGCGCTCGGCCTGCTGCACATCGCCGCCGTCGACGGGCTGCTCGACCGGGACTACATCCGTACCCGCACCCGCGGCTTCGACGACGCACTGCGCCGGGCGATGGCCTGGTGGCCGGAGCGGGTCGAGGCGCTCACCGGTGTGCCCGCGTCCGACCAGCGCAGAGCCGTCCGAATGCTCGCCGGGGCCCGGAACGCCTATGTGCTGACCGGCCGTGGGGTGGAGCAGCACAGCACCGGCACCGACACCGTGGCGGGCTTCGTCAACCTCGCGCTCGCCCTCGGCCTGCCGGGGCGCACCGGCAGCGGATACGGGTGTCTGACCGGGCAGGGCAACGGCCAGGGCGGCCGGGAGCACGGGCAGAAGGCCGACCAGCTGCCGGGCTACCGCTCGATCACCGACCCGGCGGCGCGCGCCCACGTCGCCGGCGTCTGGGGCGTGACACCGGATCGGCTGCCGGGTCCCGGACGCAGCGCCTATGAACTCCTGGACGCGCTGGGCGGTGAGCACGGGCCCCGCGGTCTGCTGGTGTTCGGCTCGAACCCGGTCGTCTCGGCGCCCCGCTCCGCGCACCTGACCGACCGGCTCGCCGCCCTCGATCTCCTCGTGGTGGCCGACTTCGTGCCGTCCGAGACGGCCCGGATGGCGGATGTGGTGCTGCCCGTCACGCAGTGGGCCGAGGAGGAGGGCACGCTGACCAACCTGGAAGGCCGGGTACTGCGCCGCCGTGCCCTGCTGTCGCCGCCGCCGCAGGTACGCAGCGACCTGGAGGTGCTGCGGGATCTCGCGGTGCGGCTCGGTGAACCCGCCGGCCGCTGGTCCGCCGACCCGCGGGAGGTCTTCGACGAGCTGCGCGCCGCGTCCCGGGGCGGCCGGGCGGACTACTCGGGGATCTCGTACCGGCGGCTGGACGCCCGGGAGAGCCTGCACTGGCCCTGCCCGGATGCGCCCGGTCGGCATCCGGGGACGCCCAGGCTGTTCCTGGACCGGTTCGCGCACCCGGACGGCCGGGCCCGGTTCACCGCCGTCGACCACCAGGGGCCGGCCGAGGACATCGGCCCCGCGTACCCGCTCTACGCGACGACCGGCCGGGTCCTGGCGCACTACCAGTCCGGAGCGCAGACCCGCCGGGTGGCCGAGCTGACCGGGGCCGTTCCCGAGCCGTTCGTCGAGGTCCACCCCGATACCGCGGTCCGGTCCGGTGTGGTGGACGGGAGTCTCGCCCGGATCTCCTCGGCCCGCGGGAGCATGACGGCCCGGGTGCGGGTGGATCCGACGATGCGCCTGGACACCGTCTTCGCCCCGTTCCACTTTCCCGGTGACGGCCGGGCCAATCTCTTCACCCACCCGGCGCTGGACCCGCGCAGCGGTATGCCGGAATTCAAAGTGTGCGCCGTGCGCCTCGAACCCCTGCCAGGAGCCACACCGTGAGCCACGTCCTCGTCCTCGGCAACGGACCGACGGCCCACCAGTTCGCGGAACGGCTCCGCCACCACGGGCACGAGGGAACCGTCACCGTCATGGGGACCGAACCCGGGCCCGCCCACCACCGGCCGTCCCCGCTCTCCGTCATCGAGGCCCTGCGCGCCCCGAAGGACCTGCGCCTGCCGCCCCCGCCCGGGATCGGTGTCCGTACGGACGCCGTCGTGACCGGTATCGACCGGGAGCGGCGGGAGGTGCGGGCGGTGGCCGGCGGGGCCGGGACCGCCGTCCCGTACGACACGCTCGTGCTGGCCATGGAGGCGCTCCCCACGGTCCCCGGCGTTCCCGGCGTCACCGCTCCCGACGGCAGCCTCGCCGCCGGCGTCACCACACTGCGGACCGCGGCCGACTGCGACCGGATCACAGGCGGGACCGTGGTGGTGCTCGGTGACGGGCCGCAGGCGGTGGAGACCGCGAGCGCGCTGGCCGCCCGCGGCACCACGACCACGCTGGTGTGCGGCGGCCCCACTCCCCTGCACGACCGCCTCGGCGACCTCTGCGGCGGCATGCTCACCGAGGAACTGGAGCGGTCCGGGGTCACCGTGCTCGGCGGCCGCACCGCCGTGCGGCGTACACCGGGTCAGCTGCGGCTGGACGACGGGACCACCCTCCGGGCCGGCACCCTCGTCCTGTGCGCCGGTGCCACCCCCGATGTCCGGCTCGCCCGCAAGGCGGGCCTGGACATCGGCACGGGCGTCGTCGTCGACGCACGGCTGCGCACCGGTGACCCGCACATCCACGCCATCGGCGACTGCGCCGAGCACGAGGGCCGGGCCATGGCGGGCACCGATGCCGCGCTGGAGCAGGCCGACGCCCTCGCGAGGATCCTCACCGGACGGGGCACGGCCCACCGGGCCGTCCCGCCGTCGCTCCGGCTGCGCACCCAGGCGGCGGACGTGTCCTGCATCGGCTCACCGGCCGATTTCGCACGGCCCGGGACCCGCCTGGTCACGCTCACCGACCGGGCGGGCCGGCGGTACGCCCGACTCGCGCTGCGGCACGACCGCGTTGTCGGGGCCGTGCTGTTCGGCCTGCCGCGGGCCACCGCCACGATCGGCCGCCTGCACCGGCTGCGGCAGCAACTGCCCACCGACCGGCTGGGGTTGCTCCTCGGCTGGCCGCCCAGACCCGCGTCGGACGAGGCCGAGGCGGACGGCGACGCCCTGGTGTGCCTCTGCAACAGCGTCACCGAACGCGCCCTCCACCAGGCCTGGCGGGCGGGCTCCCGCACCGTCGCGGCGCTCGCCGCGACGACCCGCGCCACGACCGGGTGCGGCGGCTGCGGCGAGCGGGTGCGGGAGCTGTGCGGCGCCTGGGCCCGCGGGTCCCGGAACGAGCTGAGGGAGGCCTCGTGACGCGCACGCTCGTCGTCGTCGGCCACGGCATGGTGGGCCACCGGCTCGTCGACCGGCTACGGGCCATGGACGGCGCGGGCGCCTGGCGCGTCGTCGTGCTGGCGGAGGAACGCCACCCCGCCTATGACCGCGTCGCCCTCTCCTCCTACCTGGACGGCAAGAGCAGGGACGACCTCACCCTCGGCGGGCGGGACGTGTTCGACGGCTCCCGTGCGGAACTGCGCCTCGGCTGCCCGGCGGTGTCGGCCGACCGGGCGGCCCGTACGGTCACTACCGCCGAAGGCGACGAGGTCGCGTACGACGCCCTGGTCCTGGCCACCGGCTCGCGCCCGTTCGTGCCGCCGGTCCCGGGCCATGACCTGACGGGGTGCTTCGTCTACCGCACGTTCGACGACCTCGACGCCATCCGCGCGGCCGCCCGCGCCGGCCGGCCCGGCGTGGTGATCGGCGGCGGGCTCCTCGGCCTGGAGGCGGCCAACGCCCTGCGCCTGCTGGGGATGCGCCCGCACATCGTGGAGACCGCTCCGCATCTGATGCCGGCCCAGCTCGACGCCGGCGCGGCACAGGTGCTCCACGAGCAGGTCACCGGCCTCGGCCTGCGGCTGCGCTGCGGCACCGCCACCGCGTCGGTCGACGCCCGCGCCGACCGCACGGTGCGCGGGGTGACGCTCTCCGACGGCACCCGTCTGGAGACCGACCTCGTGGTCTTCGCCGCGGGGGTCCGCCCCCGGGACGACCTGGCCGCCGCCATGGGACTGGAACGCGGCGAACGCGGCGGCTTCGCCGTCGACGGCCATTGCCGCACCCGCGACGAGCGCGTCTGGGCCATCGGCGAATGCGCCTCCGTCCAGGGACGCTGCCATGGCCTGGTCGCCCCCGGATACCGGATGGCGGACACCGTGGCGGACCAGCTGACGGGCCGCGGCGCCGCACCCTTCGACGGCGCCGACACCTTCACCGCGCTGAAGCTCTTCGGCGTGAACGTGGCAACCTTCGGCGCCACCCGCCCCGCGGAGGACGGGGCGCTCGATGTCGTCTTCGCCGAGGGCACCAGCCACTACGCCAAGGTCCTGCTGCGGCCGGACACCGGTGTGCTCCTCGGCGGGATGCTCGCCGGCGGCACCGGCTGCCCGCGCACCCTCGCGTCCTTCGTCGGCCGGCAGCCCCCCGCGGACCTGGAACAGCTCCTCCTCTCCTGATCCTCCTTTATCCCCCTTTTCCCGAATCCCACAGCAAGGAGTTCGCCTTGAAGACGATCGGCTTCATCGGCCTGGGCACCATGGGCAGCCCCATGGCCGTCAACCTCGCCCGGTCCGGGTACACCGTGCACGGCTGGAACCGCACGGACGGCAGGCAGGGCCCGCTGCTGGCCGCGGGCGGCCGGGCCGTGGCGTCGATCGGCGACGCGGTCCGCGACGCGGACGTGGTCATCACCATGCTCCCGGACACCCCTCAGGTCGAGGAGGTCGCGTACGGGCCCGAGGGGGTGCTGGCCCAGGCCCGGCCCGGGACGCTGCTGATCGATATGTCGACTGTCGCCCCGCAGACCTCCACCGCGCTGGCCGGCCGCGCGGCCGCGCACGGCATCCGCGTCCTGGACGCCCCGGTAGCGGGCGGTGAGGTGGGGGCGGTCGAAGGCATCCTGTCGATCATGGTCGGCGGGGAGGACGACGACTTCGAGGACGCCCGGCCGGTCTTCGAGGCCCTGGGCAGGACGGTCGTGCACTGCGGGCCGCACGGCGTCGGCCAGACCGTGAAGGCCGCCAACCAGCTGATCGTCGCGGTCACCATGCAGGCCTGCGCCGAGGCCGTGGTCTTTCTCGAGAAGTCGGGCGTGGCGCTGGAGGCGGCCCTCGACGTGCTCGGCGGCGGGCTCGCCGGTTCCCAGGTCCTCGCCCGCAAGAAGCACAACTTCGTGGCCCGGGACTACACGCCCAGTTTCACCATGGGGCTGCACCACAAGGACATGGGCATCGTCACGGAGACCGCCCGCGCCCTCGGTGCGGCCCTCCCGCTCGGCAGCACCGCCGCACAGCTGATCGCCTCCTCGGTGGCCCGCGGTGACGCGGACCTCGATCACTCCGCCGTGCTCCGCGGCGTGGAACTCCTCAGCGGATACGGCCACGAGCGGTAGGCCGCGTCTTGGGGATCAGCCCGGATCGGACCGCGTCGCCGCCCGCCTCCGCCGGGTACGTAGACTCGCCCCCCACTCCCTCCCCGAGCGATGCCGTGCGCGGGGACGGGAGGGACGTACGGGCGCTGCATCCGCAGGCCGTGGAAGCGAGAGAAACAAAGGGGGATTTGTGGCAGGTAGCCAGAGCGTGCGGAAGTTCGCACGGGCGGTGTCCGACAACACCGGGCTGCGGGGCGTCGCCGAGGAGGAGTTGCGACGCCGTACCGGGATCGACGCCGGCCGGCTGACGGCGGAGCAGGCGGCCGGGGCCGGCCGGGCAGCCGGCGGCCCCGGCGAGGCGAGCGAGTCGACGGGCGACGGGATGGACCCCGCCGACTTCCCCGCCGCCCGCGAGCAGGGCGGCAGCATCGACACGATCATGACCCAGCAGACCGTGCCGCTGGACGAGGCGCGGGAGGCGCTCAACCGCAGCGAGCAGCGGCGCGAGGACGGACGGCAGGTCCATGCGATCTGCCCGATGGTGATGCCGCGCGGCCGCTCGCTGCTGAGCATGCTGCCGGTGTTGTTGCTGCTGGTCGTGGGAGCGGTGGGCGGCGGCATCGTCGCCGCGGCCGGCGGTGACGTGGTCACCCACCCGCTCTTCGGGATCCACTACTGGCTGCTGTCGCTGGCGGCGGTGGCCTTCGTGTGGTGGCGGCAGGGCATGGTGATGGTGCCGGACGGCTGCCAGGCGCTGATCACCCGCTTCGGGAAGCTGGAGCAGGTGGTGGGCCCGGGCCGGGTGATCCTGCTCAATCCCTGGAAGCGGGTGTCGTACATCATCAACACCACCCGTGAGTACCCGTTCAACGCGCCGGTGCGCGAGGCACCGACCAAGGGCGGGGTGAAGGCGTCCATCGACCTGTTCATCCAGTTCCGGATCAGCGACCCGGTGGAGTTCGTCTACACGCTGGGCGCGGTGCGCGGCTTCGACGAGAAGCTGAGCAACGCGGTGAGCGAGACCATCCGCAGCCTCATCTACGAGCAGGAGGCGGCGGGCATCTACGACATGGTGGGCGAGGACACCGGCCGCCTGCTGGAGCAGCTGAACCAGCAGTTCCGGCCCGCGGTGGAGCTGACCAACGCCAACATCACGCACGCCGAGCCCTCCGACCGCGGCTACCGCATGGACCTGGCCGCACCGGAGATGGTGCGGGTCGCCAAGGACGCCTACACCCACGAGTACGCGCTCACCCTCCGCAAGGAACAGGACGAGGGCGACCTGACCAAGGAGCTGGCCTCCCGTCAGGAGACGCTCTCCGCGATCATGGCGGATATCGCGCAGTACCAGGCGCAGATGGACACCGCGGTGGAGCGGGAGA
This sequence comes from Streptomyces sp. NBRC 110611, assembly GCF_001590865.1. GTDB lineage: Bacteria > Actinomycetota > Actinomycetes > Streptomycetales > Streptomycetaceae > Streptomyces. The sequence continues at coordinate 200,374 of NZ_BBUY01000004.1, read as the reverse complement.
CCAACCGGGCCGGGGCGCTCGCCCGGCAGCGGTACGTCCAGGCCGAGTCGGAGGCCAAGGCCAATGCGGCGCTGCTGGAGGCGCAGGCGCTGGACATCCGCGCGGTGACCGCGGCCGAGGCCCCGGAGATCCTGGAGTACCGCTACCAGCAGCAGGTGCTGGACACGCTGGAAGAGGTCGCGGACCATCTGCCGCGGCTCGTCCGGATCGGCGGCTCGTCCGGGACCGATGACGCCGCGGGGGTCGACTTCCTGGCGCTGGCGCGGGAGCTGGTCGGCGAGCGGGGCACGGAGCTGTTCTCGGACGAGGACATGGCCGCCGTGCGCGCACGTCTGGCGGAGGTCACCGACCGGATCTCCGGGCGCGAGGCGGAGATCGCCGCTCTGCTGGAGGCCGAACGGCCGACCGTACCCGCCGCTGCCGAAGGGCAGGCGGACGCACGCCCGGCAGGGCACGCCGAAGGAGACCCGGCAGGGCTCGCCGAGGCGGCCGGCGGGCACCCGGAGACCGGGCACGCACCGGCCGCACCGGAGTACGGGGACGCAACCGAGGAGGGCGGCGAGTGAGCACCGCACAGAACCGCAGGTCGGTCATCTCCGAGGAGGTGGCCCCCTGGAGTGAGATCCGCCAGCTGCTGCGCGGCGGCGAGGCGGGCAAGCTGGTGCCCGTCATCATCCCCCGCCACCACCGGCGCCGGCTGTGGTGGATGCTGCTGCTGTGGCTCGGGGTGTTCTCGCTGCTGTCCGGCGTGATGCTGAGTCTGGGCGCGTCGGACGGCCTGGCCGGTGTGGCCTACGGCGTGCTGGCCACCGTCGGCTACGCCTTCGGCACGGTCCTGGTGCTGTCCGGTCTGCTGTGGTGGTGGCGCTCGTCCATCGCCGAGATCGAGCAGGGCACGACCGGTGTCCTCACCCGCTACGGAGCGGTGACCCGCACGCTGGAGCCCGGCCGGCATTACCTGTGGCACCCGTGGTCGCGGGTCGACTTCGTAGTGGACACCGCCACCGAGATCCCCTACTCGGCACCGGTGGTGGCCTGCCCCACCCGGGAGAACGTCCCGCTCCGCTCGATCGAGTTCTTCCTGAAGTTCAAGATCACCGACGCGGTGCTGTTCGTCCGGACCATCGGGGCGGGCAACTTCGACCTGGTGCTCTCCAGCGCGGTGCAGGACGCCATCCGCCAGCGCGGCCGCCAGGTGCGCACCGAGCGCGCGTACGACCTGCGCGGCTCGGACGTGGACGATATGCAGGAGCTGCTCAACCGTCAGCTCTCCCGCTACGGGGTCCGCATCACCGGCTCCAACATCCCCGACGTCCAGCTGCCCGCCCAGTACCAGCAGCACCTCGCCACCCGGGAGCGGGTCGCCAAGGAGCGGGCCGCGTACGAGCAGGAGTGGGGGCTGACGCGCAAGCGGCGCATCGACAGCCTCCAGATGGACATCGAGCGGGCGAAGAAGGTGCGCGACGCGCGCATCGTCGAGGTGAAGGCCGCGCTCAACAAGGCCCGTGAGGAGGTGGCCCAGCTCCTGGAGGAGCAGGAGACCAACGCGCAGAAGGTCCGCTTCGAGATCGAGACCCGCGGCCGCAGCGGCCTGATCTCCGCCGAGAACGAGGCCCGCGCCCAGCGCCGCCTGGCGCAGGCGTACCGCGACAACCGCGCGGTGCTCCAGTACGAACTGGCCCGCCGGCGGCTCGAGGTCGGTGCGATCCTCGCCGGGAAGGCCCCGCAGCCGGTGGTCGTCCGCACGGACGGCACGGGGGCGGGCACCGACACCTCGGCGCTCTCCACCCTGCTCACCGCCCAGCTGCTGCCGCGGCTGACGGCCCTGCCGCCGGTGAGCACGGCTCTCCGCCCGGCGGACGGCGAGTAGCCCGGACGCCGGGGCGGGCCGCCCGCTCCGCGGCGGCGGCCGGTGGGGACGGCCGGCGGTCGTTCCCACCGGTTCCGCCGGCCGGACAGCGATCCGTCACCGGCCCGGGTGAGCACCGGCACGCGGCCTAGGGCCGCTCATCACCGAACTCCTGAGCCCACCCGGGGTAGGGTGGCCGCCGCCGGATCTTGACGGGGTATTGACACCCCGCGCTCCGGCTGATCCACAGTGGCGAGGAGAGGTCGGTACGTGGCAGGACGCGTGGCGCGCGTGTGGCGGGTGTTCACCGCCCATCCCGCCCGTACCGTCGTGATGGCCTTCGCCGCGGTGATCCTGGCCGGCGCCGTTCTGCTGGCACTTCCGGCCTCCTCCGAGACGGGCCGCGCCACGGATCCGGTCACCGCGCTGTTCACGTCCACCTCGGCGGTGTGCGTGACCGGCCTGGTCGTGGTGGACACCGGTACGTACTGGAGCGGCTTCGGCGAGGGCGTGATCCTCGCGCTGATCCAGGTCGGCGGCTTCGGCATCATGACGCTGGCCTCGCTGCTGGCGCTGCTGGCCTCGGGGAAACTGGGGCTGCGGATGCAGCTCACCGCGCAGGCGGAGACCAAGAGCCTGGGCATCGGGGACGTACGCCGGGTCCTGCTCGGGGTCGCGGGGTCCACGCTGATCGTGGAGCTCGCGGTGGGCGCCTTCCTCGCGCTGCGCTTCCGCTACGGCTACGGCGACGCCTTCGGCGAGGCCGCGTACCTGGGCTTCTTCCACGCGGTGTCGGCGTTCAACAACGCCGGATTCGGGCTGCACGCGGACAGCCTGACCGGGTACGCGCAGGACCCCTGGGTGACACTGCCGATCGCGGTGGCGGTCATCCTCGGCGGCCTGGGCTTCCCGGTGCTGCTGGAGCTGCTGCGCCACCGCACCCGCCGGCGGATGACGGGGCGGCGGACCTGGTCGCTGCACACCAAGCTCACGCTGATCACCACGGCGCTCCTGCTGGTCACCGGCGCGCTGCTGACCTGCCTGCTGGAGTGGGAGAACGAGGGCACACTGGGCCCCTTCGGCTGGGGCGCGAAACTCCTCAACGGCTTCTTCCACTCCGCGATGAGCCGCACCGCCGGTTTCAACGCCCTGGACATCGGGGCGATGCACCCCTCGACGCTGCTGGTCACCTGCATGCTGATGTTCATCGGCGGGGGCAGCGCGGGTACCGCCGGCGGCATCAAGGTCGGCACGTTCGCGGTCCTGGCCGCCGCCATGCTCGCCGAGGTGCGGGGCGAGCCGCACGCCGCGGTCCTGGGGCGCCGGCTCGCGCCGCATGTCGTACGGCAGGCGCTGACCGTGGCGCTGCTGGGCGTGGGGCTGGTGATGGCGGCGACCCTCGCGCTGCTGACCGTGACCACGGCGTCCTTCGAGGCGGTGCTCTTCGAGGTCGTCTCCGCGTTCGGCACCGTGGGGCTGTCCACCGGTATCACCGGCGACCTGCCCACCTCCGGCCGGCTGATCACCATCCTGCTCATGTTCGTCGGCCGGCTCGGCCCCGTCACCCTGGTCTCGGCCCTCGCCCTGCGCGAGCGGACCCGCCGCTACCAGCTACCCGAGGAGCGACCTGTCATTGGGTAACTACCTGCACTCCCTGCGCCGGCGCCGCCGCAAGCGGCTCGCCGCGCAGTACGCCCAGCCCGCCGGGGACCAGCGCGTCGCCGTCATCGGCCTCGGCCGGTTCGGCAGTTCGCTCGCCAACGAACTGATGAGCCGCGGCTGGGACGTACTGGGCATCGACACCGACACCCAGCTCGTCCAGAAGTACAGCGACGCCCTCACGCATGCCGCGGTCGCCGACTGCACCGACCCCGAGGTCCTCCGGCAGCTCGGGGTCAGCGACTTCACCAGCGCGGTCGTCGGCATCGGCACCGACATAGAGGCGAGCATCCTGATCACCGCCAATCTGCTGGAGGCCGGTGTGCCGAACATCTGGGCCAAGGCCGTCAGCCGGCAGCATGGCCAGATCCTGGAGCGGCTGGGTGCGCACCATGTCGTCCTGCCGGAGCACGAGATGGGCGAGCGCGTCGCCCATCTGGTGACCGGCCGGATGCTGGACTTCATCCAGTTCGACGACGACTACGCACTGGTCAAGACGGTCACCCCGGAGGTCATCACCGGCCGGCAGCTCGGCGAGAGCCAGGTGCGGTCGAAGTACGGGGTGACGGTGGTCGGCATCAAGCGTGCGGGCCAGGACTTCACCTACGCCACCGCGGAGACCGTGGTGGTGACGGGTGACGTCATCATCGTCACCGGCAGGACCCGGGCGGTGGAGGCCTTCGCGGAACTCGACTGAGGGCCGGGGCGCCCGCCGCTCCTCCCACCTTGAGCCCCATATCGTTTTTCGATAGCATCGAAAAACGATATGGGGCCGGAAGGGCTGGAGAGCATGAAGCACATATCCCGCTGGAAGCGGGCAGACACCTACATTATGGAACTGACCATCGGAGCAGCTCTGTTGCTCGTAGGGATATTCCAGGTCCTCCTCCCGGTCCTGCGCGTCACCGGCCCCTTGCCGCCGCCCGAAGCGCGCGAAGTGGTCGTGGACACGGCCGCGCGGCTGCCCGGCGTCACGACGTCCGGAACCGTGACACTGCGCGGAACCCACTACGCCGAGCTGGCCGTCAGCAACCCCGGCCTCGGCCAGCGCCTGCTCCTGGTCCTCCCCGAAGCGGTGGGCGGCCTGCTGGTCGTCGTGATCCTCACGGTGCTCCTGCAGATGGCCCGCACCTTCCGGCACCGCGACTTCTTCGTCCCGCAGAACACCTGGCGCCTCGCCATCATCGCAGGCGCGCTCATGCTGACCGGCGCCTTCGTCCCACTGACGGAGATGATGACCACCAACCTCCTGGCCCGGGCGACGCCGATGGCGGAGGCGATCACCCCCAACACGAACTACCACGTCGGGCCCATGTTCTTGGCGCTCCTCGTCGGCGCCACGTCCGCGGCGTTCCAGAACGGCGCCCGCCTGCGCGCCGACACCGAGGGGCTGGTCTGATGCCGCCGGAGGAGCCGCACCAGATCGAGTGCCATCTGGACCGTCTGCTGGAGGCACGCGGGCTGACCCTGGCCGAACTGGCCGCACGGGTCGGGGTGACGGTCGCCAACCTCTCCATCCTGAAGAACGACCGCGCCAAGGCGATCCGCTTCAGCACGCTCAGCGCCCTCTGCCGCGAACTGAACTGCCAGCCCGCGGAGTTGCTCACCTTCACCCCACGGTGAGCCACCCGGGCCCGCCGGACCGTCCGGGCGTCACGGCTCCTGCGGGTCCCGTGGGACCAACCGGTAGCGCATGGCCCGGAACGGGGCCCGCCTGCGCTCCCGGTCGCGGGCCCGGGCCTGCCGCCCCGCCTGCTGCGCCTGCTCCATCAGCTGGGCGAACAACGCGTTGCGCTTTCTGTGCCGGTAGAGGGCCGTGGTGGACACACCGGCCCGGGCCGCGGCGCGCGCCACGGTCTCGCCGGCCCGTAACGCCGCCAGGAACACCTCGGCCCGGCGCCGGTCCGCCGCCCCCTCCTGGAATGCCGCCACGTCAGGCGGCCTGTCGGGGGGTGAGCACGGTGAGCACGGGTTCCTCCGGTGGGGTGGAGAGGGCGGCCGCCCGGGGCGCCGCGCGGATGATCGCCGCCACGAGGTCGTACGGGACGGGCCGGGCGGGCGGGACGGGCAGGCCGCCGGGCGGCGGCGAAGCGTGGTGCGGGGTCATCGCCGGGAGGACGCCCGGCGGCGGCGCGGGCAGGTCCGGGCGGCGGCGAGCAGACGCTGAACCTGTTCGCCGGTGTCGGCCGGCTCGCGCACCGGCCCGGGGAACGGGATGCGGATGTCGCGGTGGCCGCGGGCGTATTCGTAGCGCAGGGTGACGCCGTACCGGTCGAGGGCGAGCGGACGTACGCGGATGACGCTGTGCAGCAGTCGCGGGTCGGCGAGCCGGGTCAGCTGCGCCACCACGTCCTCGTGGGCGTCGGCGAGGTGGGTGAGCATCGCCGCTTCGTCGGCGGCCAGGGGATCCGGTGCGGCCAGGACGAGTTGGTCGAGGCCGACGGCGACCGTGCCGTCGGCCGTTTCGAGGGTGGCGCGGACGGCGTCGAGGCGGAGGTCCGGGGCGCCGGCTCCACCTTCGTCGTCGGCGGCGCCGGCGCCGGCGCCGCATCCGGAGGCGGCATCGGGGGTCAGCCACCCCGACAGGGTCACTCGGGCCCGCACCCGGTCGCGCACCGCGGCGGGCGCGATATCGGTGAACTCCAGCAGCACGGCGAGGGTGCCGCGTGGGGCGCATACGGCCCGTGCGGCCAGCGGACTGTCGGCCGGCAGCCGGATCCGCAACCGGCCGCGTTCGTCGACGGTGTGCAGGCCGACCAGGTCGCAGCGGTACCCGTCCGTGGTGAGGGTCAGCGATCCGGCACGGCTCAGCACCGAGCGGATCCGCTCCGCGGCGGTCGGTTCGGCGGCCGGCTCGGTGGCAGAGGTGTCGGCAGCGCTCATCGGACCTCCAGCCCGTCAAGGTTTCATTAGGTTAGGCTTACCTAAGTTATCGAAGTCCGGGGCCGAGAGCCAACCCCGAGGCCGACCTTGGCGCAAAAGTCGCGGCGCGGCCGCCCGATCAGGCCGTCACGGCGCCTCGGCTCCGATGATGACTGGCCGAATTGTGGGCATGCCCTCAAGTGCCGAATGTGCAAGAGGTGTTGAGTGTGCACAGGGGGCGCATGGTGGTGCGTGAGATCTCGACCCGGTCACGAACCGGAGGATCGACGCGACACCTCTTAGGTGTGCCTTACCTCAGTTGTATGGTGGCGCCGTCAGTCCGGCGGCGGGGGAAGGAGCGTGGTGTCCATGGGCGACGTACGCCTGGTGGCCAAGGACCTGGACGTCGGGCACGGCGGACGCCCGGTGCTCACCGGGGTCGGCCTCTCGCTGCGGGAAGGCGTCATCACCGTCCTGGTCGGCCCCAACGGCTGCGGGAAGTCCACCCTCCTGCGCACCGTGGCCGGGCTGCTGCCGCCGCTCGGCGGCGAGGTACGCATCGACGACGCGCCGCTGCGCTCGCTCCCCCGGCGCGAACTGTCCCAGCGGCTGGCGTTCCTGCCCCAGTCGTCGCTGGTACCGGCCGGGGTCACGGTTCGTGAGCTGGTACGGCACGGCCGCTACGCCCACCGGGGCGCGTTCGCCCGGCACACCCGGGAGGATGTCGAGTCGGTCGACTGGGCGCTCGGGGTCACCGACGCCGCCCCGCTGGTCGACCGGCGCCTCGACGAGCTGTCCGGCGGCGAGCGGCAACGCGCCTGGCTGGCCACGGTGCTGGCGCAGCGCGCGGGGGTACTGCTGCTGGACGAGCCGACCACCTACCTCGATATGCGGCACCAGTTCGAGGTGCTCGATGTGGTGCGGCGGCTGGCCCGCGAGCACGGCATCGCCTGCGGTGTGGTGCTGCACGACCTGATGCAGGCGGCGGCGTACGGCGATGACGTGGTGGTCGTGGCCGACGGCGGGGTCACGGCCTACGGACCGCCGGAGGACGTCCTGACCCCGGAGACCATCGACCGCGCCTTCGGTCTGCGGGTCAACGTCGTCCGCGATCCCGCGACCGGCCACCTCGCCTGTTTCCCTCAGCGGCCCGATGCGGAACAGGGCGCCGCCGCGTCCTGATCCGCGTCCCGGCTTCCCGGTTTCCCCGCATCCCGGATTCCCGCCCCAGACGTCGTACGTGGCAACCCCCCATGCGTCATGCGTCGTTCGTCATTCACTTCACCGGTACGAAGGAGACATCGCACTATGCAGAAACTGCTGCGCGCTCTCGCCACGGGCGGCACCGCCGTGGCGCTCATGCTGACCGCGGCCGGCTGCGGGTCCGGGACGGTCGGGGAGACAGCGGAGAAGACCGGACGGACAGGGGGGAACACCGGCGGCAGCGGCAAGATCACCGTCGAGACCGCGCGCGGGCAGGTCGCCCTGGACAAGCCGGCGAAGAAGGTGGTCACCCTGGAGTGGACGTACACCGAGGAACTGGTCGCGCTCGGTGTCACGCCGGTCGGCAACGCCGACAGCAAGGGTTACGGCACCTGGATCACCGCGAAGGGCGCCGGCCTGCCGAAGGACGTCACCGACGTGGGTGACCGCAACGAGCCGAGCCTGGAGAAGATCAGGGCGCTCAAGCCCGACCTCATCGTGGTCGACGACGACCGGTCGAAGGCGAACCTCAAACCGCTGAAGGACATCGCCCCGGTGTTGTCGTTCAAGTACACCACCCAGCCTCAGCTGGCGACGATGAAGAAGAACTTCACCGAGCTGGGGAAGGCGGTGGGCAAGGAGGACCAGGCCGCCGAGGTCCTCGGGAGGATCGACGCCAAGGCCGCGGACCTGAAGCAGCGGCTGGCGAAGGCCGGCAAGGCGGGGCTGAAGTACGCGGTCGCCCAGGGGTTCACCGCCAACGGCACGGCCTCGATCCGGATGCTGGCCGATGACGCGTACACCGCGCAGGTCCTCAACCTGGCGGGGCTGAAGAACGGGTGGCGGGGCAAGCCCGACGCCTGGGGCATGACCACGGTCGGGGTCGAGGGCCTGACCAAGGTCGAGCCGGACGCGACCTTCCTGTACGTCGCGGCCGAGAAGGACAACCCGTTCACCGGCGACCTCGCCGGCAACGCGGTGTGGAAGGGCCTGAGTTTCGTCAAGAAGGACCGGGCCCTGCCGCTCGACCCCGGCACCTGGCTCTTCGGCGGCCCGCTGTCGGCGGTCCAGGTCCTCGACGAGACCGGCAAGGCCCTGAAGGTCTGATGACCGCCTCCACCGATCTTCTCCGGCGCCGCCCACGGGCCCTGCTCGTGGGCGGCGCCCTGTCGCTCGTGCTGTTCCTGGTCGGGGTGGTCCACCTCGGTCTCGGTGCCTCCGGGGTCGGGGTCGGGGACATCCTGGACCTGTTCACCGGCCATGGCGACCCCCATACCGCGGACGTCCTGCTCGGCGCGCGGCTGCCGCGTACTCTCACCGGGCTGGTCGTCGGTGTCGCGCTCGGGGTCTCCGGGACGCTCATCCAGGGGGCGACCCGCAATCCGCTGGCGGCTCCCGACACACTGGGGGTGAACGCCGGCGCGTATGTCGCCGTGGTGCTGGTGGCGTTCACCGGTGTGAGCCTGGGCCCGGTCCCCGCCGGAGGCGCGGCGTTCCTGGGCGGGCTCCTCGCGATCGCTCTGGTCTATCTGCTGAGCAGCGGCGGGGTGCTGACTCCCGGCCGGGTCCTGCTGGCCGGGGCGACGGTCGCGCTGGCGTGTACGTCGGCGGCCGAGTTCCTGCAGATGCTCGATGTGCAGGCGACCCGTGGGCTGTTCTTCTGGGGCAACGGCACGCTGATGCAGTCCGGTCTGACGCGGCCGCTCACCCTGGGGGCCGTCATCGCCGCCGGTGCGCTGCTCGCCCCGCTGCTGGCCCGTCCGCTGGATCTGATGGCGCTCGGGGACGAGACGGCCGAGTCCATGGGCGTACGGGTGGAACGCATCCGGCCCGCGGCGTTCCTGGTCGCGGTGCTGCTGTCGGCGTCGGCGGTCTCGCTCGCCGGGCCGATCGGCTTCGTCGGACTGATCGCTCCGGTGACGGTGCGGATGCTGGGTGTCCGCGGGCACGCGGCGCTGCTGCCGACGGCGGCGCTGCTGTCGGCCACTCTCGTGCTCGCCGCGGACGCGGCCGCGCAGCTGACCCTGCCGCCGTCGGCCGGGTACGCGGAGATTCCGGTCGGGGTCGTCACCGCCCTGATGGGCGGGCCGGTGTTCATGGCGCTCGCCCGCCGGGTGAGCACCGGAGACGCCGACACGGGGGCGGCGGTCGTGGTCGCCGAGCAGCGCCGCGGGCCCGTCTACGCCGTCGCGCTGGGCGTCGGGCTGCTCGCCCTCGTGGTGGCGGTCGCGGTGGGGCTGCGGATCGGCGACGTCCGGATCGGCTGGGAGCAGCTCGGTGCGTCGCTGCTCGGTTCGGGCGAGGAGATGACCGATGCGGTGGTGTCGTACCGGCTGCCGCGCATCCTGGTGGCGGCGGTGGCGGGCGGCTGCCTGGCGGTGGCCGGGACGGCGGTGCAGGCGGTGGTGCGCAATCCGCTGGCCGAGCCGAGTTTCGTGGGGGTGACCGGCGGTGCGTCGGTGGCCGCGACGCTCGTCATCCTCGTCGTTCCGTCGGCTCCGCTGGTCGCTCTGCCGATCGCCGCGGGCATCGGCGGCGTGGTGATGCTGGGCCTGGTGGTTCTGGTGGCCAGGGGGACCAGGGGCGGGGGCCGTACCGGCCTCGACCCGACCCGGGTGGTCCTGGTCGGCCTCGGTGCGCACGCCACGACGATGGCGCTGGTGCACATCATGGTGGTCGGGGCGCAGATGAACATCTCCGCCGCGCTGACCTGGCTGGCCGGCAGTACCTACGCCCGTGACTTGTCGGCACTGGGCTGGCTGGCCCTGCCGGTGGCGGTCGCGGTGCTGCTGGTGGTGGCGGCCCGGCCGGTGAACATGCTGCCGCTCGGTGACGAACTGCCCCGCGCCCTCGGTCTGGAACTGGGCCGCGCCCGGCTGCTCGTCCTCGGTGCGGGCGCCGTCCTGGCGGCCGGGACCGCGGCGGCGGTCGGCGCGGTGGGCTTCGTCGGGCTGGTCGCCCCGCACCTGGCCCGCCGGATCGTCGGCAACAGTACGGGACGGATGGTGCCGATGGCCGCGGTGCTGGGTGCCGTACTGGTCGTCGCCTCGGATGCGCTGGGCCGCTGGCTGCTGGCGCCGACGGAGATTCCCGTGGGCATTGTGACCGCCCTGGTCGGTGCTCCGTACCTGGTGTGGCTGCTGCGGCGGACCCGGGACGTCTGAGTCCCCTGCCCGGGCCGCGCCTCAGGGCGTCCGGGCGGTGCGGGGCAACGGGCGGCCGGCGGCCTCGGTGACGGGGCCGGCCGCGGCCCTGAGGGTGCGGGCGAGGAGCACGCCCAGCAGGCATACGGCGGCGGAGGCCAGGCAGACCGCGGTGAAGGCGCCGGAGAAGGCCGACCGGGCGAGCGGCTGGAGTGCAGGGGCGACGAGGTCGAAGCGCCCGGTCTCGACGGCGGGGCGCAGGGGTGCCGCGGCGCCGAGACCGGCCCCGAGCCGGGCGGAGAACAGGGCTCCGAAGACGGCGACACCGGTCGCGGTGCCGAGCGGGTAGCAGGCGTTGGTCAGCCCCGAGGCCATCCCGGCCCGGCCGGCGGGGACCGCGCCCACCGCCACGCCCATCAGCGGCGGGAAGATGACGGCCCCTCCGATGCCGAGCAGGACGAGGCCGGTGACCGTCGCGGCCTGGCCGGCGCCCTCCCCCATGGCTTCCAGGGCGACAGGGGTCCCCCCGCCGGCGACGGCCAGGGCGAGCATCCCCAGCCCCTGGAGGGCGAAGCCGCCGGCGACGAGCGCGTCGGGGGCGAAGACTTTCTGGAGCCGGCTGACGCACAGGCCGGCCAGCAGCAGACTGCCGGTCAGCGGCAGGAGGCGGAGCCCGGCTTCGAGTGCGGAGTAGCCGTAGGCGCTCCGGAGCCACAGGGTGAGGAAGGCGAGCGCGCCCAGGCCCGACATCCGGGCGAGGAAGCCCAGGACCGCGGCGCCCGAGAAGGCGCGGACCCGCAGGAGTGTCAGGTCGATCAGTCCGTCGCCACGCCGCTGACTGACCACCAGGGCCGCGGTGAGGGCGAGGCCGGCGGCCGCCGGGCCCAGCACCTCCGGTGCCGTCCAGCCCGCTTCCGGGCCGGTGACCAGCGGATAGTGCAGGGCCAGGAGGGCGCCGACGCCGAGTACCGCACCGAGCGGATCGAGGCGGCGGGTGGCGGCCGGTTCCTCGTCGGAGGACGCAGGCATACGGGCCAGCGCACCGGCCACGACGAGGACCCCGATCGGCACGTTGACCAGGAATATCCACCGCCACCCCAGCACCTGCACGAACAGCCCGCCGAGCACCGGGCCCAGTGCCCCGGCGGCGGAGGCGATGGCCGCGAAGGCGGCTATCGCGGCCCGGCGGCGGGCGCCTTCGTAGGCGGCGGCGATCAGGGCGAGGGTGGGGGCGAACACCATGGCGCCGCCCAGGCCTTGGGCGGCCCGGCAGATGATGAGCGTGCCCGTGTCGGGGGCAAGGCCACATCCGGCCGACGCGACGGTGAACAGCGCCATTCCGGCCATGAACACGGTCCGCCGGCCGATGCGGTCGGAGAGCGCCCCCGCGGTGAGCAGCAGCGCGCCGAACGCCAGGGAATATGCCGAGACGGTCCACTGCACCCGGTCGAGTCCGGCCGCCAGATCCCGGGCGATGTCGGGGAGCGCGACATTCACCACCGTCACGTCCAGGGTCATCACCACGCCTCCGGCGCTGACCAGGGCGAAGGTCCATCGGGGAGTGCGACGGCCGGGTGCCACCACGGATCACCTCGAACGGGAGTCCTAAAAAGGCGCAGGTTTGGGTAGCCTAACCTAAATCAAAAAGTAACGGAATGTCATGCGGTAGCTATGGCCGGAAGTTGGGGTTGTGGCTTAGGTGAGGCTTACCTAATCTGGCTCGCGCTTGACCCCCACGGGTCCGAGCGCGGTGTTCCAGACAGACATCGGAGCTGCCTGATGCCCATTCCCCCCGACCACCCCGTGCCCGCTCTGCCCGATGTGACCCCCGCGGCCTGGCGGGAAGCCAACCGCGTCCTTCTCGCCAAAGCGATCGGCGAGTGGTGCTTCGAGGACATGCTCACAGCGGTCGAAACCGATGACGGCGGCTACCGCCTCGACCTCGACAGCGGCACCACCTACGCGTTCCGCGCCACCCCCGGCGCGTTCGGCGCACTGCGGGTCGATCCGCGGTCGATCACCCGCACCGCCACCAGCATGCTCGGCAACGAAGTGGCCGAACCCGCCTGGGACGCCCAGCAGTTCCTCCTCGAAGCGGCCTCCACCCTCGGCAGCGACCCGTCGACGATCGCCACGTACTTCACCGAGATCTCGGCCACGCTCGCCGTCGACGCCGCACGCCTCACCCACGGCGGCGAGACGGTGGCCGAGCTGCGCGCACTCGGCCACACCGAGTTGGAGTGCCGGATGACGGGACACAACCTGCTGGTCGCCAACAAGGGGCGGATCGGCTTCTCGGCCACCGACGTACGGAGCTACGCCCCCGAGTCGGCACAGCCGGTGCGGCTCCGGTGGCTGGCCGTGCACCGCGGCCTCGCCGAGTTCCGCGGCACCTCGGAACTGTCCGAACGAGACGTCCTGACACGGGAGTTGGACGAGACCACCAGGGCGCGCTTCACCGCCGTCCTGGAAGGCGCCGGGGCCGACCCGCACGCCTACGTCTGGATGCCCGCGCACCCCTGGCAGTGGGACCACGCCGTCCAGGTACTGCACGCGGCGGACGTGGCACAGCGGCGCATCATCCCGCTGGGCGACAGCCCGGACACCTACCTGCCGGGCCAGTCCATCCGCACCATGGCCAATGTCACCACCCCCGATCGCTACGACGTCAAACTCCCGCTGAAGATCCTCAACACCCTTGTCTGGCGCGGTATTCCGCCGCACTGCACCATGGGCGCGCCCGTCGTCACCCAGTGGCTGCGCGGCCTGGTGGAGCGCGACGCGTTCCTGACCGACGAGTGCCGCACCGTGTTCCTGGGCGAGGTCGCCTCGGTGACCGTGCGGCACCCCTACCTCTCCGCGCTCGCCGACGCGCCGTACCAGCACCTGGAGACCCTCGGCTGCATCTGGCGCCAGTCGGTGACGGCCCGCCAGGACCCGGACGAGCGGGTCCGTACCTTCGCCGCACTCCTGCACACCGACCGCGCCGGTGACGCGTTCGTCGCCGAACTCGTCCGCGCGTCAGGGCTCGACGCCCCGGAATGGCTGCGCCGGCTCTTCGACACCCTGCTCGTCCCGCTGCTGCACGTGCTCTACCGCTACGGCGTCACCTTCAACCCGCACGGGCAGAACACCCTGATCGGCTACGACGAGAACGACATACCGGTCCGCCTCTACCTGAAGGACTTCGTCGACGACGTCTGTGTGTCCTTCACGGACGTGCCCGAACGCGGGCCCGAACCGGACGGACACGACCACGTCCTGCCCCGCAAGCACCCGTCGATCATCCGCCAGCATGTGATGGACCAGGTGTTCGTCGGCCACTTCCGCTACCTCGCACCGCTCTGCGCCGAACAGCTGGGCGTACCGGAGACGACGTTCTGGCACCTGGTCCGGCAGACGATCCTCGGGTTCCAGAAGCGGTTCCCCGAACTGTCGGAGCGGTTCGTGGAGTACGACCTGCTCACCCCGCTGATACCCCGGTACGGCCTGAACCGCGACCGGATCGTGGTCACCCGGTACACCGACCGCGCCCTGCGGCACGCGCTGTACCCGAACGGCACCCACCCCAACCCGCTGGCAGAAGGCTGAGGAGGCCAGGGCGTGACACCGCTCACCGAGGTATCCCCCGTCCCGTCCCGCTTCCCCCCGTCCCTGCTGGCCGCTTCCCGAGAGGGCCTCGCCGAGGTCTCCGCCGCGCTCGCCGAAGCGGTCGACACCGCGTCACACGCCCGCCGCCCGGCCGGACCGATACCGGCGGGCACCCCGTCCGACGTCCTCGCCGCGGCGGCCGAGGCGCTGGGACCGGCCCAGCTGCCCGCCGAGGGCCTCGGCACCAAGGCCGCGCTCCAGCTGCTGACCACCGTGCTGGTCGAGCACGGCATCGATCTGTCCCACCCCCGGGCCGCCGCCCATCTCCAGCCGCCGTCGCTGGCGGTCGCCGTGGCCGCCGACGCCCTGGCGAACGCCGGCAACGCCTCCCTGGACACCTACGACTCCAGCGCGTCGGCCCTCGCCGTCGAACGCTGGCTGATCGCCGTACTGATCCGGCTGGCCGGGCTGGGGGAACGCGCCGACGGTGTGCTCACCCCCGGCGGCTCCCTGTCCAACCTGCTGGGACTGCTGCTCGCCAGGGACGCCGCCGCCCTCCGGCGGGGGGTCAACGCGCGGGAGGCCGGGGTCGCGGCCCTGCCGGGGCCGGTGGTGTTCTGCTCCGAACTGGCCCACTTCTCGGTGCACCGCGCCTGCGCCGCGCTCGGACTCGGCGAAGCCGCCGTGCGTCCGCTGCCCGTCGACGAGCACCGGCGCCTGCGGCCGGCGGCGCTGTCCGCCGCCCTGGCCGCGCTGGGCCCCGACCGGACCCCGCTCGCGGTGATCGCCACCGCCGGCACCACGGACTTCGGCTCCGTCGATCCGCTGCCCGAGATCGCCGAAATCGCCGCCGGACACGGCATCTGGCTGCACGTGGACGCCGCCTACGGGTTCGGCGCCCTCTTCTCCCCCCGGCTGGCCGGTCGCCTGGCCGGTCTGGAGCTCGCCGACTCGGTCACCCTCGACCTGCACAAACTCGGCTGGCAGCCCGCCGCCACCAGCGTGCTGCTGGTCTCCGACACCACCGCCTTCGCCGCCCTCGACCGCCAGGTCGCCTACCTCAATCCGACCGACGACGCCGAAGCCGGCTATGACGGTCTGCTCGGCCGCAGCCTGCAGACCACCCGCCGCGCGGACGCGGTGAAGGCCGCCGCGACCCTGCTGGCACATGGCCGCGCCGGCCTGGGCCGGATGGTCGACGCCTGCCATGACCTCGCCCGCCACGCCGAACGGCGCATCCTCGCCGAACCCGAGCTGGAACTGGTCTCCCCGGCCGAGCTCACCACCGTCGTTTTCCGCTACCGCGGAACCGGCCGCCCGGACTCCGCCGACGACCTCAACGGCGCCCTGCGCCGGCGGCTCCTGGAGTCCGGCAGCGCCCTCATCGGACGTACCGACGCCCGGACCGCCGGGCCCGGCTCCCCCACCCGGGTCTGCCTGAAGTTCACCCTCCTCAACCCCACCGCCACCACCGAGGACATCGACGGCCTCGTGGACACCGTCCTCGAAACCGGCCGCACCTGTGCACGTCTCACCGAGGAGAGCGCAGCATGAGCCCGACCACCGCCGCCGCTTCCGTCCCCGCCCTCTCCCCTTCCTCCGCTCCCGCCGCCACGGGCGCCCCCGCCGACCCGCTGCACCGCCTCGACGCCCGGGCCGCCTCCGAACACGCCCATATCGAGGCGCTGTTGCGCTGCTGGCTGCGCGAGACCGGCACCCCGGTCACCCCCGGCCCGCTGCGGATCGAGCTGCCCACCGCCGGACTCGCTCTCGTCACCGAGGTCACCCACCGTTCACCGACCGACTGGCACCGGTTCGCCCCCACCCGGCTGGAGGGCCCCGGCGGCCCGCTGGGCGAGACCGCCGACCCCGTGACGGCGGTCGCCCTGCTCGCCACGGAGGCGGCGGTACGCGGCGGCAGCCTTCCCGGCGGCCCGGGCGGCCCGGGCGGCCCCGGCGGCGTACCGGCCGGTGAGGTGGCCGACCTGGTCGAGCGCACCGCCGAATCCGTCCGCCGGGTCGCGGCGTTCCTCGCCGACCGCCGTACGCACCCGCAGCCGCCGCCCGAGGTGGACGGCTTCCTCGACGCCGAACAGGCCCTGCTCCTGGGCCACTTGCACCACCCCGCTCCCAAGAGCCGGGACGGCGTCTCGGCACCCGACGCCGCCGCCTTCTCCCCCGAGCTACGGGGTTCCTTCCGGCTGCACTGGTTCGCCGCCGACCCGTCGGTGGTCTCGCACGACGCGGTGGCCGGCGCCCCGTCCCTGGCCGGCCGGGACACCGTCGCCCTCCTCGCCGGCCTCGCCGGACACTCCCGGGACGACGGCCGGGTGCTGGTCCCCGCACACCCCTGGCAGGCCCGGGACCTGCCGCACCGCCCCCGTATCGCCGCCCTGATCGCCTCCGGCGCGCTGGAACCCCTCGGTGAGCTGGGCCCCGAGTGGTGGCCGACCTCCAGCCTGCGCACGGTGTACCGGCCGGACGCGGAGGTGATGCTGAAACTCTCCCTCGGCCTGCGGCTGACCAACTCCCGGCGCGAGTCCACCCGTACCGAACTGCTCCGCGGCCTGGAGATCAACCGCCTGCTCGACGCCGGGTACGCGGACCGCACCTTCCGGGCCCACCCCGGCTTCGCCGTCACCCGCGATCCCGCCTGGCTGGCGGTGGACGAGCCGGGCCGCGCCGAGGGACCGGAGGTGACCGGTCTCGACGTCGCGGTGCGCGAAGTCCCGCCGGGCATCGGCGGCCTGCGCTGCCTGGTCGGTCTGGTGGCCCCGCGGCCCGGCCTCGGCCGCAGCGCGCTGGGCGAGCTGGTGGCCCGGCTCGGTACCGGCGCCGCCGAGCGGTGGACGGCCGACTACACCGACCAGGTGCTGGTGCCGATGCTGCACCTGTACGCCGCCACCGGCATCGGGCTGGAGGCCCACCAGCAGAACACCCTGGTACGGCTGGACGCGCAGGGCCAGGTGACCGGCGCCGCCTTCCGCGACAACCAGGGCTACTACCTGGCCGCCTCCCACCTGCCCGGTCTGCTCAAGCACCTCGGCGCCGGCTCCTCCACGCTGGCCCTGGCGGACGACGCCGTCGTCGACGACCGGCTCTCCTACTACCTGCTGCGCAACCAGGCCCTCGCGGTCGTCGGCTGCCTCGCCGTCGACGGCCTCGCGGACGAACGGGATCTGCTCACGGTACTCGCCGGCCGGCTGCGGGCGGCCCTCCCCGCGCTCGCCGAGGCCGGCCCCGACGGCGACCGGCTGGCCCGCCGCTGGCTGACGGCCGGCACCCTGCCGTGCAAGGGCAACCTGCTCACCCGGCTGCATGGAATCGACGAGGTCCTCGCCCCTGTCGACGCCCAGTCCGTCTACCTCGACGCGCCCAACCCGCTCCGGGAGGCCGCCGTATGACGTCACTTCCGTCGACGCCGCCGGACGCGGACGAGCCGGACGAGCCGCGCGAGCCGGACGGCGGCGGCACCGTCCCCGGCCCCCCGCTCCCCCTGCTGGGGGCGCCGTGGTCGGTACGCGTGGCCCGTGCCGAGGGCGACGACATCGACCTGGTGCACGGCTGGATGCGCTCCCCGCACATCGACGCCTTCTGGCACCAGGCCTGGCCCCGCGAGCGCTGGGCCGAGGAGCTGGCCGGGCACCTGTCCGGGGACACCGTCCTGCCCTGCCTGGTCCACCTCGCCGGGCGGCCCCTCGCCTACATCGAGGTGTACCGCGTCCTGCGCGACCGGATCGCCGGGCACTACCCGTACCACCCGCACGACCTGGGCGTGCACATCGCCATCGGCGAGCCGAGCGACACCGGCAAGGGCCTGGGCCGGTCCCTGCTGCGCGCCCTCGCCGAGGGGCTGCTGGCCGCCGACCCGGCGTGCGTCCGGGTGGTCGCCGAGCCGGACGTCGACAACGCCCCCTCGCTCAGGGCGTTCTCCGCCGCCGCATTCCGCCTCGCCGGAAAGATCACCTTCCCCGAGAAGACCGCCGCCCTCCTCATCCACCCGCGCTCGGAGAAGGACCTCCCCCAATGACCCACACCGTCCCGGAACCTGCGGACCATGCGCAACAAACGGAACATGACGTGGTGGCCATCGGCTGCGGCCCCTTCAACCTGGGACTGGCCGCCCTGGCCTCCACCGTCGACGGCCTCGACCTCGTGGTACTGGAGGAGCAGCCCGAACTGACCTGGCACCGCGGCATGATGTTCGGCGATGCCTCGATGCAGGTGAACTTCCTCGCCGACCTCGTCACCCTCGTCGCCCCCAGCCACCCCCTGTCGTTCCTCGCCTACCTCCACGACATGGACCGGCTCTACACCTTCACCGTGCGCGAGAACTTCTTCCCCTCCCGCCGCGAGTACGAGGACTACCTGCGCTGGGCGGCCGCGAAACTGCCGTCGGTCCGCTTCTCGCACCGCGTCGACGAGGTCCACTGGGACGCCGCGGCCGAACGCTTCAGCGTGTCCACCGTCCGCGGCGACGGCACCCGCCGGCGCTTGCTCGCCCGCCACCTCGTCCTCGGCATCGGCACCACCCCGCACGTCCCCGAAGCCCTGGCCGCCCTGCCGCCGCAACACCTCCTCCACACCTCCGACTACCTCTACCGCACCCCGGACGTGGCGGACGCCGGAAAGATCACCGTGGTCGGCTCCGGCCAGTCGGGAGCCGAGGTCGCGGTCGACCTCCTGAACCGCAATCTCGACGGCGGCCCGGCGGTCAGCTGGCTGACCCGTACCACGTCCTTCGCACCGCTGGACTACACCAGACTGGTCCTGGAGATGACCACCCCGGCGTATATGCAGTACTTCCACTCCCTGCCCGAGGAGGCGCGCGACCGGCTCGTCTCCGAGCAGTGGCAGTTCTACAAGGGAATCTCCACCGACACCCTCGACGAGATCCATGAACTGCTCTACCGCCGACAGCTGGAACACGGCCTGGCCGAGGTGGAGTTGCGCTTCGGCATCACCGTGGAGTCCGCCGCCACGACCCCCTCCGGACAAGTGGCCCTGACCTGCCGCCACCGCGACACGGACCAGACCTTCGAGCACACCACCGACCTCGTGGTGGCCGCGACCGGCTACCGCAACCGCCCGCCGGCCTTCCTGCACCCCCTCGATGACCTGATCCGACGCGACCGCCACGGCCGCCCCCTGGTACGCCTCGACCACTCCCTCGAGTTCACCGAGGAGCTCGGCCTCACCGGCCGCATTTTCGTCGCCAACGCCGAGATCCACGCCCATGGCGTCTCCGCCCCGAACCTGGACATCGGCGCGGTACGCAACGCCACCATCCTCAACGCCATCACCGGCCGCGAAACGTACCGCCTCCCCAAACGCAGCGCCTTCACCACCTTCGAGGCCCCACGCCAGACGTCATAACCGGGTAACCGACACTGCGGGCCCGCCGAGGGCGACTCGCGGGCATGCGGCGGCCACCGTCAGGCACGAATTCCCGGCGCCAAGATCCGTTCGTATACGGTTGCTGCCTGGCACCAGCGACCCCCAACGGGTCGGTTCCATCAGGCATTTGAAGAGGAAGATCCATGATTCGCCGCATTTCCACCATTACTGTGTCCGCAGCCATGGCCGGAGGCCTCCTGCTCGCGGCCGTCCCCGCGCAGGCCGCCACCGTCGCCGACCAGGCGACCATCTCGGTCCGCGGCGCCATCACCTGCGACGAAGGCAAGATGCACAAGCAGATCGCCGACCTTAGGGACAAGGCCTTCGATCTCGACCGCCAGGGCAAGAAGGCCGCCGCCAAGCGCGCCCGCGCCAAGGCGGACGCGCTCGCGAAGAAGCTCAAGCAGTGCCAGGACGCGGACGAGAACAACCCGGGCCCGATCGGCTGACCCGACTCAGCATGACGCCCTCGTTCCGGCAGCTGGCTTACTGGAACGAGGGCGGCCGGCCCGCACTTCAGAGCTCGACGCCCTTCACCCCTGCACCGCTTCTCGCCCAGGTCGGCGAACTACTCCGCCTCAGACGGGAAGTCTTCGAGGAAGTAGCTGTCGTGCCGGATGCGGAACTGCTTGAGTTCCTCGCCACCACGCTGCGCCATCTCCGCGACGTGTTCGAAGTATTCCTCGCGTGGGGCGCCTGGGGAGAAGAGCATGAGCATGGACATGGGCTCGTCGGTCACGTTTTTGAAGGCGTGCAGACCGCCGACCGGTACGTACAGGAAGTCGCCCTCGCGGCCCGTGACCCACTTATCGCCGTTGTAGAGCTCCAGTTCGCCGGAGAGGATATAGAAGGACTCCGACATCGCCTTGTGGAAGTGGGTCTTGGCGCCGGCGGACCGCGCACCCAACTCCACCTTGTACAGCCCGAATTCGCCACCCGTCGACTCATTGGTGGCGAGGTAATGAGTAGAGGAGCCGGGTGAGGAGATGTCCGGCGGTGTATCGGCCGAGCGGAAAACCGCGTTCACTTCACCCTCGTTGCCATGGTAACGAGGCTCCGGGTACTCAAGGTCTTCCAGATACGACATGATGCGCTCCTCTTGGCAGGTCTCCACCAGCATGGTGACTCCCGCCTCCAGGAGGCGGCATCAGCCTCGCGGATGATCTTGCGCCGGCCGGGACTGAGGGCCGGGGACCTAGTACTGCAGTGCCAGGGCCTGTGTCGGTGGGCAGCCGGGTGTCCTCCCCCTTGGGCAGGGTACTGATTCGAGGGGCTCATGCAGGCGGGGTTACTCCCGCACCACGGGAACGGCCTACGGCGACTGTGTAGAGCTCTGTCGTGAAGTCGTCTTCCTGGATGCCGAGTTCCGCCATGACAGATCGGAGACCATGGAGCGCCGCAGAGAGTTCCTGCTCTTCCGGAACCATGGTCTCGACTTCCAAGAAGGTTCCTTCGATCTCCGGGACTTGAACCAGGGTGGCAAGCAAGCTGCGCCCATGAGAATTGAACTCATAGTTTCGGCATCGCTTCTGGAAGGCGATTGCCGGAACGAACCCGAGTCCCCGCAGCATGGCGTGAACGGCCTCCGGGTTTTCCACACATGTTTCGTGTTCCGGTTTCGAGCCGGACTCCGGATCGATTCGTGCACCCTTGTAGGTGAGAACGGAACGCGTCGAATCCGGCCCGTGGATCGTGCGGACCCTCAATTCTTGGTCCTGTGCGTCGAGACTCCCCGACGGGGCGTCGTAGTAGGTGTCCTGATAGACCTCGACTCGCCCCTCTGCCCTTCGGTCGAGCAGCTCCATGACGTACTCGGGGTTGTGTACACGTGCTTTCAGCTCCGCCTCGATCAACGCACGATCCTCCGCTCAGACGGTACGGATTCCTGTTTCGACCATGGATGCGAACATTCGCTGAAACCCTCGATACAACGGACCGTGCGGCGTCTCCATGACCTTGTAGGTAGCCGATTCGTGCCCTTCCCAACCAACATCGAAGGCGGAGACGAACATAGTGCCGTCCAGCCTGATAATGCGCCACGTTGGATGCATTCTGTACCGGTACACCTGAAGGTCACAGACGTTCGACAGCTCACGCAATCGAGCCTCGGCCAGCATGACGCCTCCGGTGAGCGATGCGGCCGATTCCCCGATTTCTGCCGCACGCACGGCGAGGACGGGCGATTCAGGGTCGAGCAGCAGCACGCGAGCCCGTGGCGTCCGGTGCCCTTCTGGCCGAGTGAGAGACGAGCGAAGCAGGGAATCTTTCAGCCCGATAAGGCCGAGTCCTCGCACAGCGAGAACATCCAATTCATGTGCTGATACGGCCAGTTGACGGATGTCCTCGGATGCGGCGGCCTGGGTGGCATACACCCGGACGACCTCCGGGAATGCGGCCAGGTCGAACGCGCGCTCGCCACTGCGCGAGTCGCGTGCAGACGCAAGGCCGAGCAAGTGCCGGGCGTCATCCGGCATGTTCAGCCCGTCCGCGACGCGCTCGAATACGTCAAGGCGCGTGATCTCTCGGCGTCCGTTGATGACCTCGTTCACCCGTGCCTGCGTCATGGCTACGGCGGTAGCGATCCTGGCCTGACTCGCTCCGCCATATTGCTGGACGTGGCGGAACACTGCGCCCATGTCGCGCTCCCGTAAGGCTTCGCGGACTTCGGCCCTCTGCCAGGCCCACTCGGGCAGTTCGATCGGTACGAGTGCCGTCGGCATGATCCTCCCCCGGTATCGCGGTGGGATGGAGAGTCATCCCACGGTGAGATTACCGCCCGGATATGAGGTCCATGCCGTCCTGCCCTGAATCCTGACCAGATGAGTAGGACAGCCCCCCGCGACCGTGGCGACGGCCCGAGGGCGTGGCCATCAACCCCATGGAGGTTGACAACATGCGCAAACACGGCGCGTGGATCTTCGAACTGCTGTTGCGGGTGTTGCTGCCCGCCCGTGGGCGCCACCGGTCGGTGGAGGTGGGAGCCTGATGCCGCGCAACTGCCGCCCCGCCCATCTGAAGGACCCCCTGCCATTGCCGGAGCCCCTGCCGGTTGCGGGGTGCGACGTCTGCGGGGCTCTGGCCCGGCAGCGCGCCGAGGCGTACACCGCCGGGGACAAATCCAGGGTGATCGACTGCAACATCGAGCTGCGCCGCCACCCCCACCCGCGCACCTTGAAGGCGGCACGGTCATGAGCGCGGGCGCGTGGTCCCGGCTGCGGGACCAGGTCGAGCAAGCGTGGAACCGGCACGTGAGACACCGGGAGTTGTACCGGCATCTTGACCGGAGGCGGGCGGAGATCGAGGCCCGTAACGCGTGGCTGGATGAGCTGGCCGAAGAGGAACTGGCGGAGATGCTGCGTGGCCTCAACGAGTGCCTCGACGCCATGCGGGCTGCGGGCGGCGACGTCCCGGACCGTCCGGAGGGCACGCCATGAGGGCGCGGTACCGGTTCCTGGAATGGACGCTGTCGGCCGTGCCGGGCATGGTTGTGCGACACCTCGGTAAGTGCCTGACCTGCGCTGAGCAATCGGTAGATACCGCCGATGCCTCCGACGCACAGACGTGGTGCCTCAAGCGCGCGGGCGCCACCCGGCACAGCGTCTACGAGCTGTCGGCGTTCCAGTACTTCGACGCCACCCTCACCGCCCCGGCGGCGGCCGGATCCCCGCCGACAGCGTAGGACCAGGGCGGGGCCGCCGCGGCACGTCTTCCGGCCGCCCCGCCCGCCCTGCTGACCCACGGCTCTACAGCGTCCGGCCCAGGGTCTGTTCGGCCCAGATGATTTTGCCGTCGGGGGTGTAGCGGGTGCCCCAGCGCTGGGTGAGCTGGGAGACGAGGAAGAGGCCGCGGCCGCCTTCGTCCTCGTCGGCGGCGTAGCGCAGGTGTGGGGAGGTGCTGCTGGTGTCGGAGACCTCGCAGATCAGGGTGCGGACGTACAGGAGGCGTACCTGGATCGGGCCGGTGGCATAGCGGATGGCGTTGGTGATCAGCTCGCTGAGGACGAGCTCGGTGGTGAAGGCCATGTCGTCCAGGCCCCAGCGCGTCAGTTGCCGGGAGAGGTCCGCCCGCGCGTCGGCCACGGCCGCCGGGTCGGAGGGGACCTCCCACTCCGCGATGCGGTCGGACGGGAGCAGGCGGGTGCGGGCGACGAGCAGGGCGATGTCATCGCGCTGGCGGTCCGGGAGCAGGGCGCCGAGGACAGCCTCGCAGGTCTCCTGCGGGGTGCGCCCGGGGTGGGCCAGTGTGGAGGCGAGCGTGCGCATCCCCGTGTCGATGTCCCGGTCGCGGTCCTCGACGAGGCCGTCGGTGTACAGGACGATGCTGCTGCCCTCGGGCAGGGGCACCTCCAGGGCTTCGAAGGGCAGGCCGCCGAGCCCGAGCGGCGGTCCGGCGGGGAGTTCGGGGAACTCCACGGTGCCGTCGGGGCGGACCAGTGCCGGGAGGAGGTGGCCGGCGCGGGAGAGGCTGCACACCCCGGTGGCGGGGTCGTAGATCGCGTACAGGCAGGTGGCGCCGGCGAGGACGGCGGCCTCCTCGTTCACCGCCGCCGCCTCCTGGTCGATGCGGTTGACCAACTCGTCGAGGAAGCTGAGGAGTTCGTCGGGCGGCAGGTCGAGGGTGGAGAAGTTCTGCACGGCGGTGCGCAGCCGGCCCATGGTGGCGGCGGCGTGCAGCCCGTGGCCGACCACGTCGCCGATGACCAGGGCGACGCGGGCGCCGGGCAGCGGGATGACGTCGAACCAGTCACCGCCCACCCCGGTCTGGGCGGGCAGGTAGCGGTGGGCGACGTCGAGCGCGCTCTGTTCGGGCAGGCCGCGCGGGAGCAGGCTGTGCTGGAGGGTGACGGCCATGGCGTGCTCGCGGGTGTAGCGGCGCGCGTTGTCGATGCAGACGGCGGCCCGGGCGCCCATCTCCTCGGCCAGGGACACGTCCCCCTCCTCGAAGGGGGGTCTCTCCCGGGTGCGCCAGAAGTTGGCCACGCCCAGGAGGACGCCGCGCGCCTGGAGGGGGACGGTGATGAGGGACCGGCAGCCGTGCGTCTCCACCAGGTGGAAGCGCTCGGGGTCCTGGGCCCGCCAGTCGTCGTCCGCCGTCAGGTCGCTGACCAGCACGGACCGTCCGGTGACGAAGCCCCTGGCCATCGGGGTGGGCGGGGGGTAGGTGTGGACCTCGTCCACCCGGTACAGGGGGTGATCGTCGCGGATGCCGGAGAGGGCCACCCGGCGCAGCTCCGGTGCCTCGCGGTAGGAGCCCGCCGGCGGCTCCCCGCCGCTCAGGACGGGTTCGGAGAGGTCGACGGTGACGTAGTCGGCGAACCAGACGGCGGCGACCTGGGTCAGTTCCTCGGCGGTGCGCTGCACGTCGAGGGTGGTGCCGATCCCCATGCTCGCCTCGTACAGCAGCCGCAGCC
This sequence comes from Streptomyces sp. NBRC 110611, assembly GCF_001590865.1. Taxonomy (GTDB): domain Bacteria; phylum Actinomycetota; class Actinomycetes; order Streptomycetales; family Streptomycetaceae; genus Streptomyces. Next base: position 175,260 of record NZ_BBUY01000004.1, on the reverse strand, counting down.
GGCTCTGGGCGGCCTCGGCCTTGCCCGCGAGGGCGAGCAGTTCGGTGGAGTCCCGCAGGGTGGCCACGCTGCCGGGCGGGCCGCCCCGGCGGTCCGTGGGCCGGTTGTTCACGGCCAGCAGGCGGTCCCCGACCGGCATCACCTCGTCGGTGGCCACCCGGCCGGAGATCAGCAGATCGGCCATCCGGGGGGAGAGCCCGAGGTCGGTGACGCGGCGGCCCTCCGCGTCCGTCGCCAGGCCGAGGAGCCGCCGCGCCTCGTCGTTCGCCAGCACGACCCGCCCGTCCGCGTCGGCGATGAGCACCCCCTCGCGCACGGCGTGCAGCACCGCGTCATGGTGCTCGTACATGCGGGTCATCTCGGCCGGGCCGAGCCCGTGGGTCTGCCGGCGCAGCCGTCTGACCGCCAGTGCCGTACCCGCCGTGGCCAGGGCGAGCGCGGCGGCGCCGGTGGCGAGGACGACCGGGAGCTGGCGGTCGACCGCGCTGCTGACCTGGGAGACCTTCACGCCGGACGACACCAGGGCCACCACCGAGCCCTTGGCGTCCCGGACCGGGACGACCGCCTGGACCTCGTTCCCCAGCGGGCCGCGGACGCTCTCGATGGTGACGCGCCCGTCGAGCGAGGGCTCGATGGTGCCGATGAAGTGCCGCCCGATCTCTTCGGGCCGGGGGTGGGTGTAGCGGATGCCGTCCCGGTTCATGACGACGATGAAGTCGACGCCGGCCGCCTCGCGCGCGGCCTCGGTCAGCGGCTGGAGCACCGCGCTGGGATCCGGCCCGCGCAGGACGTCCACCAGGCCGGGGCTGTGGGCGAAGGTCTCGGCCGCGGCGAGCGAGCGGGCCCGCGCGCCCTCGAACCGGTCGCTGCGGGACTGGAGGAGCAGGGTGGTCACCGCGGCCACGACCAGCAGCACCACGATCAGGATCTGCAGGACGAACATCTGGCCGGCGACGCTGCGGCCGCCCGCCATTGCGCGCAGGCGCCGCGCTGAGGGCTGCGGCGAGCCGTCACCCCGCTCACGCCGGTTGCTGCGGCCCGGGCGCCGACCGGTGAACCAGCGCCCCGAAAGTGGCCACGGGAAGCGGCCGGGAATTCGGGCCATACCCCATATGTACCCTGCGCCACTGTCCGTCCGATACGCACCACGCCGGGTTTCGCATGACCATACGACGGGCTCGCGGCCCGGGGCGGCCCGGGCGTCGTGACGGCGCCGGAGCGTCAGTTCCGCCGGCCCAGCGCCTTGGCGCGGGTGTGTGACCAGCCGGTCAGCAGCACGCCGACGGCCACGAGCAGTGCATGGGCGCCCAGGGCGACCCCGAAGCCGCCGCCGAGCCAGCCGAGGACCCCGGTGTCGTCGTGGTCGAAGAGCAGCCGGACCGCCCCCTGGGCGAAGAACACCATCACGACCGCGCCGATGATCTGCAGGACGTCGTACTTCACTGGTCCCCCTTCTTGCTTCATGGTCTCTCACCGGGACGTTACGAACGTATCATTGGGGAGTCGCCAAAATCGGCGGAGTACTGCCGGAAATTCTATTTACGTCACACAATTTCAGGTGCCGGAAAGGGGAAATGTGCGTGACGAAAAGGAGCGTGTGAGCGGTCCCGTGTGCCGGATGTGCCGGGCCGCCCTCACCCCCGCGGGGCGCGGCCGGCCGGCGCTCTACTGCTCGCGCGGCTGCCAGGCCAGGGCCTACCGGCGGCGCAAGCAGGCACCTCCCCCGGCGGCCGGGCGGCCGGCGGCGGTGAGCGGTGCCCAGGCCCGCCGGCGCCGGCAGATCGCCGAGGCGCTGTGGCGGATCGCCGCCGAACGGGGGCTGCACGCGGCCAGCCTGCGGGAGGTGGCGGCGGAGGCCGGGGTGTCGCTGCGAGCGGTGCAGTACCACTTCGAGAACAAGCATCAGCTGCTGATCGGCGCGCTGCACCTGCTCCACGAGGAGAACGAGCGGATCGCCCGCTCCCGTATCACCTACGACCCCGCGGATCCGCGCGCCCTGCTGCGCGCCGTGCTGGACGAGTTCCTCCCGCTGGACGCCCAACGCACCACCGCGCTCCGGGTGTTCGCGGCCTACTACGCCCGGAGCCTGACCGACCCCGCGCTCGCCGAGGTCTTCCTCCCCGCCGAGCAGCCCCTGGAGCGGATGGTGGCGGCGCTGATCGGAGCGGCGCAGGCGGCCGGGCGGACCGCGCCGGGCCTCGATGCCCGGCACGAGGCCGATCTCCTGGTCGCGGCGGCGGTGGGACTGGGCGGCGATGTACTGCACGGGCGCCGCGGGCTGGACGACGTACGGCGCACCCTGGACTACCACCTGGACAAGATCTTCGCCGGGGATCCGGTGCGCACGGCACGGGTCCCCGGCGAAGGCGGTCGGGCCGCCGCCGACGGTCAGGGGGCGGCGGACGGTCAGCGGGCGGCGGGCTCCGGATAGAACTCGCGCGGCCGGCCGCGGCTGTCCCTGAGCCGGCCGAGCAGACCGGCCGGGTATTCGAGGAGCCAGTAGCTCACCGCCGCCACGGGCAGCGCCACCAGGTACACGATCAGCAGCGCGTACGGGAATCCCGACGGGCCGGCGGGGAGCAGCCCGGCCTGGTACAGCTGACGCATCACCGGCTCGTGCCAGATGAAGAGGCTGTAGCTGACCAGGCCGACGGCGGTCAGCCGACGGGCCGTCAGCACCCGCTGCAGGGCGTTCGTCCGTCGTATGTGGACGGTGCTGAAGACCAGCACCGTCCAGAGGGCGGAGGCGATCGGGTGGTAGAAGGTGGCGGTGAAGCTCTCCGGCCCGGAGTGCAGGGCGAGCGCCAGCAGCCCGGCCAGCGCGAGGGCGGCCAACGGCAGCGCGCCGCGCGGGCCGAGGCGCCCCCGGTCCCCGAGCGCGGCCGTCGCCACGGCCAGTCCCATCCCGGCCGCGAAGCCCCCGAAGCGGGCCTGTGGGCCGAAGTAGGCCACCCAGTCGGTGTGCGGTACGCCGAGCCCGTAGCGGGCGACCGCGATCCAGGCGAGCGGTGCCGCGAACAGCAGCGCACAGCCCGCCGCGCACGCCGCCACCCGGCTGCCCCGCCGCTGCAGCGGGCGGCAGGCCCGGACCGCCGGCGGCCCCAGCCCCACCAGCACGAGGTAGAACAGCACCTCCAGCGAGAGCGACCAGGTCGGACCGATGGTGTAGAAGATCCGCTGCTGGTCGAAGACATGGGTGAAGGTGAGGTGCTCGACCAGGTCCCGCCAGTTGCCCGGCAGGGTCGGATTGCGGCTCGCCCAGACGACCAGGACGGCCACGACGTACAGCGGCAGGATCCGGATCGCCCGCCGGAAGAGGAACAGCCGGGCGGGCCGGACCGGGCGGCCGTCGAGGGCGGCCCGCGCGTACGGCAGCGTCAGCAGATACGCGGACAGCACGAAGAACAGGTCGATGACCTCCAGGGAGAGGACCGCGCCGAGCAGCGGATCGTCGACCGGCGGGTGGCTGCCCCGTGCGTCGTGGCGGGTGTACTGCTGCCAGACGTGGAAGGCGACGGTGCTCAGCGCGGCCAGGGCCCGCAGGCCGTCGATGGCGGTGGCCCGGCCGGGGGCCGGTGCCGTTTCCGTGCTCATCGGCGGGCCACCGCCTTCGTGGCGGCCCGGGGGGTGACCCGCCACTGCCGGTCGCCCAACGCCTCCTTCAGATGGGCCTGCCGGGCCACCATGTTCTTGAAGTGGCTGTAGAAGACGGTCGACACGACGAAGTACGACCAGAACCACCGGCGCCGCGCGCGGAGTTCGGGGACCGCCAGCCGCCAGGCGAAGAGCGCCTGTACGGGCCCGGCCGCGAGGGTGACGAGCAGGGCCAGGACGCACACCGGCACCGCCCAGTCGAGGTGCTGCGGACCGCCCGCCTTCCAGACCGAGTACAGCAGGGTGGGCAGGATCTGCAGGGTCAGCCACGGCTGCACCTCGCGCCAGCCCAGCAGGACGAACAGGCCCAGCTTCTGACGGGCCGTGAAGACCGGCGACCGCAGTCCCGGCCACAGGTGCTTGAGCGAGACCTGCAGCCAGCCCTGTGCCCAGCGGGAGCGCTGGTTCCACAGCGCCTTCAGCGTGGTGGGCGCCAGCTCGCGCGAGATGAGGGTGCGGTCGACGGCGAACCGGGCGCCCTCGGCCAGGGCGCGCAGGGTGGAGTCGATGTCCTCGGTGAGCATCGAGCCGTGCATCCGGGTGCGGGCGAGCAGGTCCGTGCGCCAGAAGCCGTTCGAACCGCCGAAGACGCCGAAGCCGTAGAGCCGGGTCCGGCCGGGGTGGCTGACCGCGTAGATCGCCTCGAACTCCACCGCCACCAGCTCGGCCACCCGGGAGCTCTCGCCGTTGCGTATCACGCAGTGGCCCTGGACCACGTCGTAGCCGTTGGACAGCCAGTGCCAGGCGTGCTGGAAGGCGGTGGGGGCGGGGTGGTGGTCGGCGTCGAAGATGCCGACGAACTCGCCGCGGACGCGGGTGACCGCGGCGTTGATGTTCTGCGCCTTGGACGTGGAGCCGGTGACCGGCATCAGGACCAGCCGCGGGTCGCGGGCGGCGATCTCGCGGAGGGTCTCCTCGACCGGCAGCGGGTGCGGCGTGTTGTACGCCAGCACGATCTCCAGCTCGCCCGGGTAGTCGAGGCGGAGGAAGGACTCGACGGTGTCGACGATGGTCGCGGCCTCATTGGGCAGGTACGCGGCGATCACGGCACTGGCCGGCGGGTAGGGCGCGCCGGGCCGCTCGGGCCGGGCTGCCGCATCGAGGGAGAACAGGCACTCCAGCACGATCAGTACGGCGGACAGCACCAGCCCGGCGACCACCACCCAGTACATCGCCGCCCCCAGGTCCCAGCCCAGCGCGTACGCCTGCTGGTACAGCACGAACGGGACGCCGACCCCGAGCAGCAGGGCCAGCACCGGCGAGAGCGCCGAGAGGACGGGGCGGATCAGCGTGCCGAGCGGCGGGCGCCGGTGGCGGTGCGGTGCGCCGCGCATCCAGGGCGCGTACCTGACCGGCCGCAGGTCCCGGTGCCGGAGCGCCTCCTGGACGGCGTCCCGGGCCTGGTCGGCGGCCTGGGCGGCGTCGGTGCAGCCGGTCAGCGGCAGCCAGCCGATCGCCGGGGTGAGGCGGACGTTCTCGTCCGCGACGACGAACCGGGTGCCGGCCACGGCCGCGGCGAACTTCTCCAGGCCGCGGCGGGCGGTCTCCTCGTCGACGCCGGGCAGCAGCATCAGCAGGCGGCCGTCGTCGTCCCAGCCGAGCCGGTCGCAGACGTTGCCGAGCACTTCGGCCACCCCGGCCAGCCGCTCGGCGACCTCCCGGCGGATCCGCTGCCCGAGCCGGGCCTCCAGGGCGGCCATCTCGGCCACCCCGACCACGGCGACGGCCCCGCCGTGCCGGGCGGCTTCGGGGCGCCGCAGCTCGCGGCCGAGCTCGTCCAGGAAGTGCGACCGGGAGTAGAGCCCGGTACGCGGATCGCGCGGCAGGCTCTCGACCGGTACGGGGATCCGGCGGAGCTTGGCCTCGATACGGGCGGACAGCTCGGCCGGGTCGGCGGCCTCGGGTACGCAGTCGTCGGCCCCGTGGCGCAGCAGGTCCACCACACCGGCGGGCTCCGGCGCCGGGGTGACCACGAGCAGCGGCAGCGCCCGACCGGCGGGGGCGGTGCGCACCTCCTGGACGAGGCCGAGGCCGCCGTCGTGGGGTGCGCCGGGCGCGGGGTGGGCGTCGAGGGCGACGATGGCGTCGGGGCGGGTCTGCCCCATGCGCCGGCCGATCTCGCCGGGCGGGGCGTGGCTCACCTCGTGGCCGGTGGCGCGCAGGGTCCGGACGAGCCGCTCCAGGCGCGGCCCCGGCGCACCGGCGACGAGCACATGGCCGCCGCCGGTGCGGAGGCGGCCGGGCGGGCTGTCGGGGAGGGGGTGGTCCGTGGTGTCGAGCAGGGCCGTGGGGGAGCCCTGGGCAGGGTCGTGGTGCGAAGTGACCACCTGGGAAGGTCCTTTCGTACGGGGAGACATGCGAAAGCGGATCCGGACGCCGCACAGGGGGCGCTTCCGGACCGTCGGGCGAGCGGTCGGCTGTCAGTTACATGACAGGCAACAGACCGTCACGGTCGCTCTCGATGTCCGTCTCTCCGCAGGACGGACGACGGCGCACGGGCGCGGGGGCGGTAACACGGGCGCCAAGTCGTGGAACGCACAACGGCGTTCCCGCACAGTTCGCATAGGAAGAGGTCCCATCCTGATCGGATCGTGGGGGTGGACCGAATGCCGGGTGCCGGCTCTCCCGTCCGACGGGATGGCCGGCAACACCACCCTCGACGACCTCTGTGACACCACACCTTCATCGGCGTAACGCTCTCATTACGGGGAACCATCCGAACCTTCCCGCACCACCCTGGGCGGCCGGTTCTGACGACCGGGCCCAGGGCCTGTCCGATGGGTCCGCGTGGGCCCATCGGACCGGCCCTGGCAGGGCCCGAAATACCGTTTTGAGCAGGGGCTTTGTGCGCTGTGGCGGGACCGCGACAACAGGCGGGGCCCGGCCCCGCGCCGTAACATTCTGAATATGGCTGAGCGGCCGGAGACGCCCACCGCGCCGGAACTCGTCGTCGAGTCCGACGGTGGCACTCAGGTGATGAACCCCGGCCGCGTCTATCACGTGGGGCGGGACCCCACCAGCGAGGTCGTCCTCCGTGATGCCAGGGTCTCCTGGCATCACGCGGTGCTGCGCACGGAGGGCGGCCACTGGCTGGTGGCGGACGAGGGCAGCACGAACGGCACCTTCGCCGACGGCCGGCGGATCACGGAGACCGGGGTCGGGCCGGGCAGCGTGATCCGGTTCGGCAACCCGGCCGACGGGCCGTGCGCGGTGCTCTCCTCCGTACCCCGGCCGTCCGGGGCCGAGCGGCCCTCCGCCGTCTCGCACCCCGCCGCCACCCACACCTTCCGTCAACCGAGCGCCGTACGGCCGGTACCGGCCGCCCGGACCACCAGGATCGGCCGCGCACCCGACAATGACCTGGTCGTCGACGACCTCACGGTCTCCCGCAGGCACGCGGAGCTGCGCGCCGGTCCCGACGGTTTGGAGATCGTCGACATGGGCAGCCACAACGGCACCTACCTCAACGGCCGGCCGGTCGACCGCGCCCCGATGTCCGCCGGTGACATCGTCGGCATCGGCCACTCCGCGTTCGCCCTGGTCGGCGACGAACTACAGGAATTCCTCGACACCGGTGAGGTGTCGCTGGACGTACAGGGCCTGGCCGTACGGGTCGACGGCGGCCGCCGGACACTGCTGGACCGGGTGTCGTTCCCGGTGAGCGAGCGGTCGCTGCTGGCGGTGGTCGGGCCGAGCGGCGCGGGCAAGTCGACGCTGCTCAACGCGCTGACCGGGCTGCGCCCCGCGGACGAGGGCACGGTCCTCTACGACGGCCGTGACCTCTACCGCGACTACGCGGAGCTGCGCCGGCGCATCGGCCTGGTGCCGCAGGACGACATCCTGCACCAGCAGCTGACCGTGCGCCGGGCCCTCGGCTACGCGGCGCAGCTGCGCTTCCCCGAGGACACCGCGAAGGCCGAGCGGCAGGCACGGGTCGACGAGGTGATCCGTCAACTGGGCCTGGACCAGCGGGTGAACCAGCCGATCCACAGTCTCTCCGGCGGCCAGCGCAAGCGGGTGAGCGTCGCCCTGGAGCTGCTGACGAAGCCCTCTCTGCTCTTCCTCGACGAGCCCACCTCCGGCCTGGACCCCGGTATGGACCGGTCGGTGATGCAGATGCTGCGCGGTCTGGCGGACGACGGCCGTACGGTCATCGTCGTCACGCACAGCGTGCTGAGCCTGGACGTCTGTGACCGGCTGCTGGTCATGGCGCCGGGCGGATCGGTGGCGTACTACGGGCCGCCGGAGCACGCGCTGCCGTACTTCGGGTACGCGCAGTGGCCGGAGGCGTTCGAGGCCTTCGAGAACGACCGGAGCCGGGACTGGGCGGGCCGGTACCGCGCCTCACCGCTGCACCAGCGCTATATCGCCATGGACTCCCGCCAGCCGCCGCGCACCCCGGAGCAGCCGAAGGCCCCGGTGCGGGCGCCCGCCACGCAGCGCTGGGGCGCGCAACTGAGCACCCTGGTCCGGCGGTACGCGGCGGCGCTCGGCTCCGACCGGACCTTCCTGATCATCATGGTCGCACTGCCGTTCGTGATGGGCGCGATGGCGCGCGCCCTGGCCGGTTCCGCCCTCACACCGGATTCGACGGTCAACACGCTGCTGATCCTGAGTGTCGGGGCGGTGCTGACCGGCGCCGCCAACGCCGTGCGCGAGCTGGTCAAGGAGCGGACGATCTACCGGCGGGAGAGAGCCGTCGGCCTGTCCCGTACGGCGTATCTGATGTCCAAGGTGCTGGTGCTGGGGCTGATCACGGTCATACAGGCCGTGGTGCTGACGATGGTGGCGCTGGGCGGTGTGCGGCTGACCGCGCCCGGCGGCCGGGGCGTGCTGCTGCCGCCGCTGCTCGAACTCACCCTCGCCATGGCCCTGTTGGCGTTCACCGCCATGATGCTCGGCCTGGTGGTCTCCGCGCTGGTGCGCAAGGAGGAGGCCACCATGCCGCTGCTGGTCCTCGTCGCGATCATCCAGGTCGTGTTCTGCGGCGCGCTGCTCTCCCTGCACGGCGTACCGGGGCTGGAGCAGCTGGCGTGGCTGGTGCCGTCCCGGTGGGCGCTCGGTGCCATGGCGGGCACCATCGACCTGCACCGGATGATGCCGGAGGCCCTCACCGCGGACCCGCTGTTCCAGCACACACCGGGGATCTGGCTGCTCGACATGGGCATGCTGGTGGCGCTCTCGCTGATCTCGGGTTTCCTGGTGACCCGGCTGCTGCGGCGGCACGAGCCGGAAATCATGCGCAAGTAGCCCGAGGAGCCGCCCGTGACCTCACCAGACTTCCTCCCCAGCCACGTCGTCCCGCCGCGGGGCATGGCGTCCTGGCCGGCGCCGGACGCGACCCTGCCCAGCTCACCGCTCGATCCGCTGCTGCCCGTCCAGGTCATCGACCGCCGTGGCGACTGGGCGCAGGCGCTGTGCTCCAACGGCTGGTCGGCCTGGGTGGACGGCCGGCTGCTGCTGTCCGTACCGCGCGAACCGCCGGCCGCCGCACAGCCCGCCGCCCGCACCGCGGACCCCCGGCCGCTGCTGGGCCAGGCGGAGGGCGAACTGGCCAGGTACCGGCAGCAGGTCGAGGAGCTGGCCGCCGGACAGCTCGACGGCGAGGCGTTCGCCGAGCGGACCCGCGGCATCCGGCTGGGCGTGGTCGTGGACGGTGACGCGGTCTGGCTCTACGACGCGCGGCACGAGCGGTGGTGCTACTGCGACGGGGTGTCGCTCCAGACGTACGCGGTGGGGTCGCGGCCGTCGTCCCGGGGCTCCGGAGAGGAGTCACCGCCGCAGTACCCGCCGCATCCGTCGGCACCGCCGGGTGAGGCCCGGTGAACCCCGCGCACGGCGAACCGCCCCACCGGGAGCGTTCCACCGCGCCCGACTCCTCCGGGCTGCGCGGCCGCCATATCGCCGGATACCGGCTGGACGACGAGATCGGCCGGGGCGGGATGGCGGTGGTCTACCGGGCGGAGGACCTGCGGCTCGGCCGCACCGTGGCGGTGAAGCTGCTGGCGCCCGAGCTCGCCCGGGACGACACCTTCCGGCGGCGCTTCGCCCATGAGTCGCGGGTGGCCGCGGCCATCGACCATCCGCACATCGTGCCGGTCTTCGAGGCCGGTGAGGCCGAGGGTCTGCTGTACATCGCGATGCGCTACGTACAGGGGCGCGATCTGGCGGCGCTGCTCGACCGGGACGGGCCGCTGCCGCTGGCGACCGCCTGCCGTATCGCCGCGCAGGTGGCCTCCGCGCTGGACGCCGCGCACGCCCACGACCTGGTGCACCGGGACGTCAAACCGGGCAACATCCTGATCGCCGAGGGCACCGACCCCGACCGCCCCGAGCACGTCTACCTGACCGACTTCGGGCTGACGAAGAAGTCGCTGTCACCGACCGGGTTCACCAGGGCCGGGCAGTTCGTCGGCACGCTGGACTATGTGGCGCCCGAGCAGATCTCGGGCCGTCCGGTGGACGGCCGGTGCGATGTCTACAGTCTGGCCTGTGTGCTCTTCGAGATGCTCACCGGGGGACCGCCGTTCCGGCGCGAGGACGATATGGCGCTGCTGTGGGCGCACCAGTACGATCCGCCGCCCCCCCTCACCGAGCTGCGCCCCGACCTGCCCCCGGCCGTCGACGAGGTCTTCGCCCGGTCCCTGGCGAAGACACCCGACCAGCGCTACGAGACCTGCCGCGGCTTCGTCGAGGCGCTGCGCGCGGCCGGCCGCGGCCCCGCGCCCGCTGCACCGGCCACCGCCGCCCCGGCCCACCCGCCGACCCAGGTCACCCCGAGCCCGGACCGCACCGGCCGCCGCCACAGCGCGGCTCCCCCACCGCCACCGCACTGGGCCACCCCGGCCTTCCCCGGCCGCCCGGAAAAGCCGTCGACCGGCCCCGGCCACGCCCCATCGGACGGGGCCTAGGCCGTGTCCTTCGGATCAGCCCTAGGGCACCTGGCCGGGATGGCGTACCCGGCGTGCCGGCAGGCTGCCGAGGAAGCCGGTGACCAGGCCCCAGACGAGGCCCGCCGCGGTCAGGCGGAGGAGCTGCGGCCGCACGATGACCTCGCCGCCCAGGTTCCCGCCGAGGTCGCCGACGCCGATCAGGGAGATCCCGTAGTGGGCGGTGATACAGGTGAGCAGTCCGACGACGAGCAGGGTGAGGCCGAGCGCCAGGGCCATCTCGACCGCGTGCCGCCAGGCCGGCCGGCGGGCCGGAGAGCGGACCGCCGCGGTGAAGGCGGCGGTCAGCAGCACCACGGCGGCCACCACCACCAGCAGCCAGGCCCGGCCGTCCCGCTCGGCGACCGAGCCGAAGTCGAGGGTCTGCGGCCCGTCCCTGCGCAGCACCAGGTCCAGGGCGTTCGGCAGGGGGAGGCCGATGGCCTTGTCGACATGTCCGACCCAGCCGCCGCCGGTGCCGACGCCCAGCGCCATCCAGGCCAGGTTCGGCAGTCCGAGGAGCAGCACCGCGAGGGTCTCGGCCGGACGGTCCCGGCTGATCAGCTCGATGACGCCGACGACCAGCCCGATCGCCACATAGGCCAGCAGGGTCAGCACCATCGCGAAGGCGGGCGGCCGGAACGAGTTCTGGAAGCGCAGCAGCGGGGAGGAGAGCGGGGCCCGGCGGGAGACGAGGAACACCAGCACCAGCAGCGCCAGCAGCCACAGCAGCCCGAAGCCGAGCGTCGCGCCCACATCGGCGCGGAACCCGACGGTGGGGGTGCTGCCCAGCTCCGCGCCGATCTCGTCGACGAGGTCGTTGCCCACCAGGATCCGGAAGTCGTGCCGGGCGGTGAGCGCGACGATCAGCAGGAGCACCAGCCAGCAGGCCGCCGTACGGCCGATCCGGCCGAGCAGCTCCGAGGTACGCACCACGGCGTGCCGGCGCAGCGGCAGCAGGAAGACGGCGGCGAGCACCAGCGCACCGGCCACGGTGACCGACAGCGGTACGGCATCCAGCGCGGCGTCCGCCTCCCCGAAGATCCCGGCCTCGCCGGACAGCCGGATCGAGCCGCCGGCGGCGACCACCACGGCGGCCGCGACCACCGAGGGGAACGCCCCGCCGGGCAGATCCGCCGCACCGGCCGCCCACAGCCCCAGCGCCGCGACCACGATCATGGTGACGATCCCCGCCAGGGCCGTACCGAGCGCCTCCGCCCAGGCCGTGACGGCGGGCGGGAGGCCGGGGGCACGTACCGGGCCCGGCGGCTCGGCGGGCGGGTGGCCTGGCATCTGACGGTCTCCTCGCGGCTCGGGAACGGGATCGCGGGTCGGGGACGGGATGGGGGAGGTGGGACCGGACGGCTCGCGGTCCGGCGTACGCGGGCGGCGCGACGCGGCACAGCACGTCACGTCACGCAGGCGGCGCGGCAGCACCGTCACACAGGTGGCGCGGCAGCGCGGTCGCGCGGGCCGGGTATGCCCGCAGGCACGTACCACCGTAAGCACGGGGTGTGCCGCCCCGCTTGCGGACAGTGCCCATCGCGGGCACACAATGTGCTATTGGCTCACCGCATACCGGCACATTCCTCGCCAGATGGCCCGTCAGCGCCGGAAGGGGGAACCCGTGACAGCCACGCCGCCGCCGGACAGCCGCCCCACCGGGCCGCCCACCGGGCCGCCCGCGGGCCCGCTCGCGGGGCCCCCGTCCGGCGCCCCACCCGGCGCTCCCCCGGGCGAGCCGACACGGGCGGGCGCCCCGCCGGGGCGACGGCGGCCCGCTCCCCCGGGGCCGCCCCGCCCGCCCGGCGGCCCCGGGGGCCGGGGCGGCGGCGGGGGTGGCGGCGGCGAGGGCGGCGAGCCCTGGTGGCGGTCCGCACCCCGGATCGCGATCATCGCGGGGGCGGTGGCCGTGGCCGTGATCCTCACCTTCGTCCTCACCCGGCCGGAGGGCCGGGGCCCCGGCGAACTCTTCGCCGAACCGGCCGCGGCGACCGGCCAGCACCCGCTCACCGCCTCCTCCGCGAACGGCACCACCCCGGTCGCGTCCGCCACCCCGAGGAAGGCCGGCGACGCGACCAGCGTCGTCCGGGGCTCGGCGGCCGGCCTGTACGGCGGCACCCAGAACGAGGCGAGCTGCGACACCGATAAGCAGATCGGATACCTCCGGAGCGCCCCGGCCAGGAACGCGGCGTTCGCCGGAGTCCTGGGCCTGAAGCCGGGTGAGGTCCCCGGCTACCTGCGGTCACTGACGTCCGTACAGCTGGCCTACGACACCCGGGTCACCAACCACGGCTACAAGGACGGCAAGGCCTACGCCTTCCAGTCGGTGCTCCAGGCCGGCACCGCGGTCATGATCGACTCGTTCGGGCAGCCGAAGGTGCGCTGCAAGTGCGGGAACCCGCTGACGGACCCCCAGGAGCTCAAGGGAGGCTGGCAGACCCGCGGCCAGAGGTGGCCCGGGTACCGGCCCGACAACGCGGTCGTCGTGAAACGATCCAGCACCCCGGTCCGGGAATTCACCCTACGAAATCCCAAAACCGGCACATGGTTCAAACGCCCCAAAGGCGACCATGGCCCCACCAGCGACCGGCCGACGGCCCCGCCGACCGACACCCCCAGCGGCCCCCCGTCATCCCAGCCCCCGCCCACCGGGTCCACCTCCCCCGGCGAGAGCCCCACCGGCACCTCACCCGAGCCGACCAGCCCCGGCGCGCCCCCCGCATCCCCGCCGTCGGAGACCACCGAAACCCCCACCATGCCCGTCCGGCCGACCGACACCACCGAGGAGCCCCCGCCCGGCGAGCCCCCGCCCGGCGAGGAGAGCGACGAATCCCCGGCGCCCCCTTCCTGACGCTCACCGGATTCACCGGATCCGATACCGAACTGTGTCCTTAATATCCCGTGCAGCGCACAACCATCAGCGCGGACAAACCCTCTGATTATGCGGCGGGGACATTGGCAACCTGCGACGGTTACGCCCTCACTGGGCCTGGCCCCGCCACTGCCAGTCGTTCTGCATTGGAGGGACCCCCGTGCACGCCGCACCCCGTCGCCACACCCACCGGTTGATACCCGCCCTGATAGCGTCGGCCGGCCTGCTGACCGCGTGCGGAACGGGCGCCGAATCCTCGAAGGCGGAGGAGCCGGCGACCAAGGTGACCGTCAACCCGGCCGCGGGCGGCAAGTCGGTCAAGCTCGGCTCGCAGATATCCGTCCAGGCATCCGGCGGCAAACTCACCGCGGTCGACGTCAAGGACGACAAGGGCACCCAGGTCACCGGCCGGCTCGCCGGTGACGGCACGTCATGGAAGTCGGACCGCAAGGTCCTGCCGAAGACCACCTACACGGTGAAGACCACCGCGAAGTCGACGCAGGGCAAGGAGTCCTCCGCCACCTCGACCTTCACCACCGAGCAGGCCGACAAGGTGAACAAGCTCACCAACAACCCCGGCGGCGGCCAGACCGTCGGCACCGGTATGCCGGTGTCGATTCTCTTCGACCACAAGATAGCCAAGGACCAGCGCGCCGAGGTCGAGAAGGCGCTGAAGGTCACCAGTGAGCCGAAGGTCGAGGGCGCCTGGGGCTGGGTACAGGACTACTCCGGCAAGGACCGGCTCGACTGGCGCCCCAAGGACTACTGGCCGGCCAATACCAAGGTCTCGGTGAAGGGCGCACTGGGCGGTATCAACTCCGGCACGGACAGCGGCTGGTTCGCCCGGGACTACAACTTCGACTTCAAGATCGGCGCCGACCGCAGGGCCGTCGTCGACGTCCCCTCGCACACCCTGACCATGTACGAGAACGGCAAGAACGTCGGCAGCGTCACCGGCTCCGCGGGCTCGCCGACGGACCCCACGCGCGGTGGCGTCCACACCGTGACCAGCAAGAACGCCGCCGAGACGATGGACTCCGCCACCATCGGCTACGGCGACCAGTGGAAGCTGGACTCGCAGTGGGTCACCCACCTCACCTACTCCGGAACCTTCCTGCACTCCGCTCCCTGGAACAAGTCCCTCGGCGTGGAGAACAACAGTCACGGCTGCTTCGGCATGACCACCTCGGACTCGAAGAAGGTCTACGACTTCCTGACCGTCGGCTCCACGGTCGAGGTGAAGGGCACCTCCAACGCCAACAAGACGGAGGTCGGCAACGGCCTGGAGGTCTGGCAGGAGACCTGGCAGGAGTGGCAGAAGCGGTCGGCGCTCCGCTGACGTTCCGCTCCGGCAGTGGTCCAGCGGTGTCGGCGGCCAGCTCTTTTCGGAGGAATCGCGTGTGTGGCTGATGCCCGCCGCGCCACGGGAACGGGCAGCCTGGGGCCTGTCTCTGACGTTCGTGCCCAGGAGGTCTGTCGTGACCGTTCGAACCATTGTCGCTGCCCTGGCAACCGCTGCGTTCCTGGCGGGAGTCGGCACCGCGGCCGCCGATAGCGGTGCGCTGGGAAAGGCGACGCGCACGGGGGGCCTGCTGGCAGGCAACTCCGCGGCGCTGCCGCTCGACATTCCTTTCAATGACTGCGGCAGCTCGATCGGCGTCGCCCACCTGCTCAATCCGGCCGGCTGCAAGAAGAGCACCATGTAATACCGCCTGAGCTGCCCCCGGTGGGGTATGCGCAAGGGCCCCCGGTGGGGGTGTGCGTAAGGGACCATCCAAAAATGTGCGTGGTCCCTTACGTACACCCCCACCGGTTTTTCTCCATGCCGGCGAGCGAGAAGCAGGCAGGACAGCCGAAACGAGGGAAGGTACGCTACAAGCGCATTGGTTCGGCCTGCCCTCCAGGCAGGTCGTCGCAAGAGGGAACCCGGTGGGAATCCGGGACTGCCCCGCAGCGGTGAGTGGGAACGACCGCCGTCATACGCACTGGGCCCGGCAGGGTCTGGGAAGCGACGGCCAGTAGGTGTCCGCCGGACGAGTCCGGCGGGCGGGTCCGCGAGTCCGAAGACCTGCCAGTGCCCCCGCACACGGTGTGCGGGGTGATCTCGGTGACCTTCGAGGGCGGGTCGGCGGACATGCCGGACAGCGTTGGTGCATGGCGAAGAACCCCCGCGGCGGGACAGCCGACGATGTGGGGCGCCGGCCCGGCGCAGCGCCTTGGTCCCGGGGTCACAGGACACACGCTCGCGAAGGAGAGTTCCGTGACCAGCAAGTCCGCAGCCGCGGCAGCACGGGCCACCGTGCACGGCTACCCCCGGCAGGGGCCGAACCGTGAACTGAAGAAGGCCATCGAGGGGTACTGGAAGGGCCGCGTCGACACGGCCACCCTCCGGGCCACCGCCGCCGGACTGCGCCGCGACACCTGGCGGCAGCTCGCCGAGGCCGGTATCGACGAGGTGCCGACCGGCGATTTCTCGTACTACGACCACGTCCTGGACACCAGCGTGATGGTCGGCGCGATCCCGGCCCGGCACCGTGCCGCGATGGCCGCGGATCCCCTGGAGGGCTACTTCGCGATGGCCCGCGGCACCCAGGACGTGGCGCCGCTGGAGATGACCAAGTGGTTCGACACCAATTACCATTACCTCGTACCGGAGTTGGGGCCGGACACGGTCTTCACCGCGGACTCCGCCAAGCAGGTCGGTGAGCTGACCGAGGCCCTCGGGCTCGGACTCGCCGCCCGCCCCGTCCTCGTGGGGCCGGTCAGCTACCTGCTGCTGGCCAAGCCCGCACCCGGCGTCGCGCCGGGGTTCGAACCGCTGACGCTGCTCGACCGGCTGCTGCCGGTGTACGCGGAGGTGCTCGCCGACCTGCGGGCGGCCGGGGCCGAGTGGGTGCAGCTGGACGAGCCGGCGCTGGTGCAGGACCGCTCGCCGGCCGAACTGGCCGCCGCCGACCGCGCCTACCGTGAACTGGGCGGCCGCACCGACCGGCCACGGCTGCTGGTCGCCTCGTACTTCGACCGGCTGGGCGAGGCGCTGCCGGTGCTCGCCAGGACGCCCGTCGACGGGCTGGCGCTGGACTTCACCGGTGCCGCGGCCGGCAATCTGGACGATCTCGCCGCGGCCGGCGGGCTCCCCGGCAAGCGCCTGGTCGCGGGCGTCGTCAACGGCCGTAATGTCTGGCTGAACGACTTCGAGCGGTCCCTGGCCACACTGGGCACCCTGCTCGGCCTGGCCGGCCGGGTCGATGTCGGGTCCTCGTGCTCGCTGCTGCACGTCCCGCTGGACGTCGCGGCCGAGCGGGAGATCGATCCGCAGATCGCCCGGTGGCTGTCCTTCGCCCGGCAGAAGACCGCGGAGGTCGTCACGCTGGCGCGCGGGCTCGGCCGGGGCACCGACGCCATCGCGGCCGAACTGGCCGGCAACCGCGCCGATCTCGCCTCCCGCGCCGGCTCCGCCCTCACCCACGACCCCGCGGTACGCGCCCGTGCGGCGGCCGTCACCGAGGCCGACAGCCGCCGCGACCGGCCGTACGCCGAGCGGGCCGTCGTCCAGCGCGCCCGGCTGGGGCTGCCGCTGCTGCCGTGCACCACGATCGGCTCGTTCCCGCAGACCGCCCAGCTGCGCACCGCCCGTGCCGATCTGCGCGCCGGGCGCATCGACGACGCGGCGTACGAGGAGCGGATCTCGGCCGAGATCCGTGAGGTGCTCGCGTTCCAGGAGCGGGCCGGACTGGACGTCCTGGTGCACGGCGAGCCCGAACGCAACGACATGGTCCAGTACTTCGCCGAGCGGCTCACCGGCTACCTGGCCACCCAGCACGGCTGGGTCCAGTCGTACGGCACCCGCTACGTCCGCCCGCCGATCCTCGCCGGGGACGTCTCCCGTCCGGAGCCGATGTCGGTGCGGTGGACGACGTACGCCCAGTCGCTCACCGAGCGGCCGGTCAAGGGCATGCTGACCGGCCCGGTCACCATGCTCGCCTGGTCCTTCGTCCGCGACGACCAGCCACGGGGCGACACCGCCCGCCAGGTGGCGCTGGCCCTGCGGGACGAGGTCAACGACCTGGAGGCGGCGGGCGGTTCGGTGATCCAGGTGGACGAGCCGGCGCTGCGCGAGACGCTGCCGCTGCGTGCCGCCGACCGCTCCGCCTACCTGGCGTGGGCGACCGAGGCGTTCCGTCTCACCACGGGCGGGGTCCGTGCGGACACCCAGATCCATACGCATATGTGCTACGCGGAGTTCGGCGACATCCTGCGGGCCATCGACGACCTGGACGCCGATGTGATCAGCCTGGAGGCCGCCCGCTCCCATATGCAGGTCGCCGGCGAGCTGGCGTCGGCCGGCTACCCCCGCGAGGTGGGGCCCGGTGTCTACGACATCCACTCCCCGCGGGTGCCGGACGTCGAGGAGGTGACCACCCTGCTCCGCAAGGGGCTGGGGGCCATTCCCGCCGAGCGGCTGTGGGTCAATCCGGACTGCGGACTGAAGACCCGCGGCTGGCCGGAGGTCCGTGCGGCGCTGGAGAACCTGGTCGCGGCGGCGCGTGAGGTCCGCGGCGGCCTGGCGGGCGCGGACTCCTGAGGTCAGGGGCCGGGGCCGGGGCCCGCAGGGGGCGCCGGTCCCGGCCCGGCGCTCAGGCGGTGCGGATCGCCGGATCGCTGACGCCCGGCTCTCCGGTCTCGACATGGCCTGCGAAGCGGCGCAGGAAGGTCCGGTCGGTGTCGGAGGTGACCGACAGGTCGTACCAGCGCCGGGTGGCCCGCAGGTCGACGGTGTGCTCGACGGTGGCGCCCGCCTTCACCTTGAACGTCTCGTCGGCGCCGCCGTACGCGTTCGTCACGGTGAGGTGGACGTCACCGGAGCCCGCGTTCTTCAAGGTGAGCTCAAGGCTGCCGCCGGCCTTGACGTGGCGTGCGGTGACCTCGGGGCCCGCGGTCCCGCCGGGGCCGCGGAAGACCCGCAGGAAGCCGTTCGGGCCGAACACCGACAGGTCGTGACTGCCCTTGGAGTAGGCCGAGTTCCAGGTGTCGGAGAGCGTCCTGCCCGCCTCGGTGGTGTACGTCCAGGGGCCGTCGGTGCGGTTGCCGGAGCGGACGTGGAAGCAGGCGCCGGCGTCGGGGCCGCCGCTGAAGGTCAGCGTGAACGTCCCGGCCTTCGGGTCGGCCGCGCCGTCCGCCAGCGGCGCGTACGGCAGCGGACGGGCGGGCCGGGAGCCCTTCTCCTGCTTGGGCAGGGCGGGGTCGGCGGGCGCGTGCGGGAGGTAGTCGGGGTGGCGCTCGTGGTCCGGCGGCCGGTAGCCGTCGGTGGGCGGCAGGTCCGCGGGGGCGGTGTCCTTGCCGCTGAAGTCGAAGGCGGAGGTGAGGTCGCCCGCGACGGCGCGCCGCCAGGGCGAGATCTGGGGCTCCTGGACGCCGAAGCGCTCCTCCATGAACCGGATGATCGACGTGTGGTCGAACACCTCGGAGCAGACATAGCCGCCGGTGCTCCACGGCGACACGACGATCATCGGCACGCGCTGGCCCATGCCGTAGTGCCCGGCCGCGTACTGCGCGTTGCCCGGGAAGTGGTCGAGGGCGGTGTCGACGGTGGACCTGCCCTGCGCGGCGGAGGCCGGGACGTAGGGCGGCACGATGTGGTCGAAGTAGCCGTCGTTCTCGTCGTACGTCAGGAACAGGGCCGTCCTGGACCATACGTCCGGGTTGGCGGTGAGCGCGTCCAGGACCTGGGCGATGTACCAGGCGCCGTAGTTGGTGGGCCAGTTGGGGTGCTCGCTGAAGGCCTCCGGGGCGGCGATCCAGGAGATCTGCGGCAGCCGGCCGGCCTTGACGTCGGCGGTGAGGACGTCGAAGTAGCCGTCGCCGGCCTTGGCGTCGGTGCCGGTACGGGCCTTGTCGTGGAGCGGGTCGCCGGGCTCGGCGTTGCGGAAGGAGTGGAAGTAGAGCAGGGAGTTGTCTCCGTAGTTGCCGCGGTAGGCGTCGTCGGTCCAGCCCCATTTGCCTTTCGCGTCCAGGCCGTCGCCGATGTCCTGGTAGACCTTCCAGGAGATCCCGGCCTTCTCCAGGCGCTCGGCGTACGTCGTCCAGCCGTAGCCCGCCTCCTGGTTGCCGAGGACCGGGCCGCCGCCCTTGCCGTCGTTGCCGACGTGGCCGGTGAGCATGTAGTAGCGGTTGGGGTCGGTGGCGCCGAGGAACGAGCAGTGGTAGGCGTCGCAGACGGTGAAGGCGTCGGCGAGCGCGTAGTGGAAGGGGATGTCCTTCCGGGTCAGATACGCCATCGTGCGCTCGCTCTTGGCGGGTATCCAGTTGTCGTACCTGCCGTCGGCGAACGCGCTGTGGCCGCCCGCCCAGTCGTGGTCGAGGCCCGCGATGAACCGCATGCCGAGGTCCTCGGCGTCCGGCCGGAAGGGCAGGACCTCCTTGCCGCCGCCCTGCTGATGCCAGACGGGCTTGCCGCTCGGCAGCGTGACCGGGCGGGGGTCGCCGAAGCCGCGTACGCCCTTCATCGCGCCGAAGTAATGGTCGAAGGAACGGTTCTCCTGCATGAGCACGACGATGTGCTCCACGTCTTTGATGGAGCCGGTGCGCCGCACGGCGGGGATGGCCGCGGCCCGGGCGATGCTGCCGGACAGGGCCGCGCTGCCGGCGGTGGCGCCGGCGATCTGGAGGAAACGCCGGCGATTCAGTTCAGGCATGGGTCCGTACCTCTTCGGGTGGGGGGTGTTCGCGGTGCGTTCAGCAGAGTGTTCCAAGAGGAAGGAGCGTCAGGGAAGGCAATGTGTCGGATGTGTGACGCACCGCGGTACACGCGTCGAACTCCCCGGTGGCGAGCGGGCGGCCGCCCCGGTGGACGAGGCACCGGGGCGGCCGCCCGGGGCTCAGCCCCTCACCGGCGCCGGCTCGCCGGCCCGGCTCAGCCGCCCGCTGCGGTGCAGCCCGTACAGGGCCGCGCTGCACGCCAGGCCGAGGGCCGGCAGCGCCAGCCAGGGCAGGGCGGGCAGACCGGCCGCCCGGGAGGCGTCCAGGGCGCCGCCGGTCAGCAGATTGCCGAGGGTGATACCGACCCCGCAGATGGTGCTGTAGAGCCCGTAGTGGGTGGCGACCAGGCGATCACCGCAGAGCCGGACGATGGTGTCCATCTCGCACGGGTAGGTGATCATCGTCCCGAGGGCGAGCAGCAGCGCGCAGACCGCGGGCGGGACGGCCGCCAGCGCCCAGCGTCCGGGCCCCCCGGCCGGCACCGGCAGCACACTGGCCACGAGCAGCGGCAGGAAGGACAGACCCATCGTCAGCAGGCCCCAGGCGAGCGCCTGCCCGGCCGGCATCCGGGCCTTGCACCAGCGGGTCACCCGGGTCTGGCCCACGATCGTGCTCAGCCCCGACACCGCGAACAGCACCGCCACCGCCGCCGTACCGGACGGCCCCTCGCCGCCGAGGCGCCGTACCTCCAGCGGCAGCGCGAGATAGACCTGGAAGGACAGCACATACGAGCCGATCATGGCTCCGGAGAACAGCAGGAACGGCCGGTTGGCCAGCACCTGACGCCACTGGGACAGCACTCCGGCGGCCCGGCCGGCACCGTCCGCCCGGGCGGCCCCGCCCTCCTGGCCCGGCAGCGCACGGATCTGCACCACGCTCAGCAGCGCGAAGACGCCCGCCGCGACCAGGCAGGTGAGCCGGAAGCCGACGCCGGTCAGCACCATGCCCACCAGCGGCCCGAGCAGGATGCCCGCCTGGTAGAAGACGTTGAACAGCGCGAACGCCTCCAGCCTGCGCTCCCCCGCGGCGGCGGCCAGATACGCCCGGACCGCCGGGTTGAACAGCGCTCCGGCCAGCCCGGTGGCCGCGGACGCCGCCAGCAGCGCGGGCAGCGCGTCGACCAGCCCGAGTGCGGCGAAGCCGGCCGTACGCAGCACACAGCCGGCCACGATCAGCGGCTTGTAGCCGAACCGGTCGGCCAGTGTGCCGCCGACCAGGAACATCCCCTGCTGGCTGAAGTTGCGCACGCCCAGCACCAGTCCGACCAGCCAGCCGGCCAGCCCCAGCGTCCCGGACAGGTGGGCGGCCAGATAGGGCATCAGCATGTAGAAGCCCAGGTTGATGGTGAACTGATTGGCCATCAGCAGCTGGGCGCTGCGCTCGTAGGAGCGCACCTGCGCGATCAGGCCCTTCACCGGGCCACCTCCCGCGGGACGTCGATGACGGCACGGACCGGCTCGCCGGACCGCCCGGGTCCGGTCTCGGCCCCGCCCGGAAGGCTCCCGGGTCCGGTCTCCGCAGCCGCGCCCGGAAGGCTCAGCGGGTCGACCACGTCCGCGCACCGGGTCCAGGAGGTGACCTCCCGCTCCCCCAGGCGGCTCAGCGTCTGCGGGCCGTCCGCCGGCGGGGCGTCGAGCAGCCCGTGTGCGGCGCAGTACTCGTCGTCGTACACCGTGCTCAGATAGCGCTGCGGTCCGTCCGGGAAGACGGCCGCGATACGGGTGCCGGCCGGTTCGGTACGACTGAGCCAGCCGGCCACCAGCGCGACCGCGCCGACGCTCCAGCCGCCGGTCGCGTAGTGCGAGGACGCCAGCCGGCGGCAGGTCCACACCGCTTCGCCCGGCGCGACCCAGTGCACCTCGCTGAACTGGTCGTAGGCGACGTTGCGCGGGTAGATGCTGGAGCCCAGCCCACGCATCAGCCGGGGCCGGGCGGGCTGGCCGAAGATGGTCGATCCGATGGTGTCGACGCCGACCAGCCGCAGCTCCGGGTAGAGCTGGCGGAGCACCCGGGACACCCCGGCGGAGTGTCCGCCGGTGCCCACACTGCACACCAGGACGTCGATGTGCCCCAGCTGGGCGGCGAGTTCCAGGGCGAGGGGCAGATAGGCGGTGGTGTTGTCGGGGTTGTTGTACTGGTCCGGGCACCACGACCCGGGGTGTGCGGCGAGCAGCTGGGCCACCCGGTCGCGGCGGGCCTGCTGCCAGCCGCCGGCCGGATGCGGTTCGGGCACCAGCTCGACCTGGGCGCCGTAGGCCGTCAGCAGCCGGGTCATCGAGGGCTCCAGACCGGGGTCGGTGACCAGGCTGACCGGATGGCCGTGGACCATCCCGGCGAGCGCCAGGCCGAGGCCGAGGGTGCCGCTGGTGGATTCGATGATCCGCGCTCCGGGGCGCAACTCGCCCCGGGCGCGGGCCCGTTCCACCATGTGGAGGCCGGGCCGGTCCTTGATACCGCCCGGGTTGCGGCCTTCGAGCTTCGCCCAGAAGCCGCGCCCGGACGGGGTGAGCGGTTCGGAGATGTGCAGTACCGGGGTGTTGCCGACCAGGCCGGGGATACCGGTGGCCGGGGCGCCGGCGGAAACGGCCGGAGCTGCGGGAACAGCGTGCATGACTCGCTCTCTTCGGTGGGGGGTGGAGGGTGTCGGACGCTCGTCTCGGCCCGGCCGGGTGGCCGGGCACGGCCGCGAACTCCTATATCCGGCACCGGCACAGAGCGGTGAGGACGGACCTGCCGCCGCCCGCCCGGCCGCGGCGTGCACCGGCGTGCCGGTCCCCGGGCCATGGCACCGGCGTACCGAGCAGCGCCGCTGCGAGCAGCGCGGCCCCGGACCCCTGCGGATCCGCCGCCTGGCGGCCCTGCGGAAGGCCGCCGAGCACCCCCCGCGCACACGTGGTGGCGTCGTGCCCCGCGCCCTGCTCCCCGGGCGCGGCGGCCACCGGGGCGGGCACGGGCCGCTCCGGGGGCGGTGTGAGGGCGGACGTGGCAGCCGGGGGAAGAGCGGACGTGGGAGCGTGCCCGGCGGCACCGCCGTAGCACGGGAGGAGCACCAGCAGCAGGCCGAGGAGGGGGAGCAGGAGTCGGAGCGGCACGAGGAGGGGGCCGGGGGCACGGCGCGCCGGACGAGGGGTGGGGCGCCGTGGAACGCGGTACGGGGTGCGGGACAGCACGGGTCGGGTCCTCCGCGGACGGCCGCCGCGGCGCCGACAAGGCGTCCGCATGCGAGGGCGGCAGGAGAGAAGACAGCAGGTGTGGTCCGGAATTGGCCGGAATCTAGACCTGCTGGACGACCGAACCCGTAGCGCCGCTCAGCGGCGGAAGGGCGGCGCCGGCGCGCGCGGACGGCCCGGGCCGGGCCTGCGCCGGCGCGGTCCAGGAGAAGCCCGTCAGGGGGCGGGTGCACGGCAGCGAGACCGCGGCGCCCTGCTGGGGCTGGCCCGACACGCACAGCTCGTGGGAGTGCTCACCCGGGTGGCCCGGAGGTCCGGAAGGCTCCGAGCAGCCACCGGTACGGGGCGCGGGCCGGGCGTCGGAACCCGCGTGCGAGTCCACGGCGGGGATCGGACCGGATACCGCCGTCGGCTGGGCCGCCGCCGAGGCCGCGGCCGGCAGGGCGGTCAGCAGATGGCCCTCGGGGCTCTCCGCCCGGGCGCCGTGTGCGACCAGTACACCGATCACCAGCGCGACCAGCCACAGCAGACGGAACGGAACCGCTGAACCGCGGTCCCGCATCGCTGCGTTGGCCGATCGAGCCGTTGCCATACCGGAAGCGTAACCGGGGCGGGGGGCCACGTCCGGTATCGGCATGTTCGGCAGGGCGCATATCAGCCGGTCGGGAAGGGCCGTCGGGGAGCGCGGCCGGACCACCGACGACGGCAGGTCAGACGAGCGACATCTCTGGCGAGGCGGCCGGGCCGGCTCCGGCGGTCACTTCGGAGCCGGGCCCGGCCGGCGGCTCGGCCGGTACCGGCGGTACGGCCGGCGGCAGCGTCGGCTGCCCCTTGGCGTCGGGCACGCTGCGCGGCGGGGTGCGGGCGGTCAGCGGGGTCTTGCGGGTCGCCTCGACGCGCCGGGTGAACCAGATCACCTTGCCGTCCGGGGTGCCGCAGGTGCCCCAACTGTCGCTCAGCGCGGCCACCCTGGACAGTCCGCCGCCGGCCGCGCTCACCAGCTTCGGCAGCCGCGGGCCCCCGTCGGCGACGGAGGTCGTGAGGTGGCGCCCGGACCAGCGGAGTTCCACGACACAGCGGGCTTCGGGGCCGATATGGCGATGGACGTTGGTCAGGAGTTCCGCCACTCCCCGGCATACCGGCCCGATATGGAGCTCAAGGTTCCAGTACCGCAGGTGGGCCGCCAGGATCCGCCGGATCTGCGGTACGCGCTCCGCCGTGGCATGCAGTTCGACCGTGTAGTGGCGGCCGCCGGGAAGTGTCATGTCGTGGCTCCTCACCGCGAGGCTCACGCCCTTCACCTCGTTGGACCAACGAACCCCGATACGAAGAGTGAGCATCTTTCACATATAGGTCATATGTCATGGTGACCCCACGGCGAGGGGCCCGCAACAGATCGTGGGCCACTGGAGCCCACCGACACCCGCGGCGTCACCTGTTTCCGCATCATCAGCCGCGGGACTCCAGGCGCAGTTCGACCTCCTTCTCCTGGTCACCGGCGGCCATGCCCAGGAGGTGGACGGTGAACGCCGACGCCAGGGCCTTGGACAGCTGATCGACCGCCCAGTAGCCGCCCTGCACACTGACCGCGACGGGGGCGGTCAGCCGCCGGGGTCCGGCCTCGGCCTTGAGCTCGCTCACATCGAACGTCGTGGTCCACACGGTCGATCCGGGCCCCGCCACCTCCTCGGGCACGTCGTCGGCGGCCCGGTCGGAGCTGAACGACGTGCGCAGCGCGCTGAAGACGGCGTGCGCGTCCTGCGTCGTACAGCTCTCCAGCTCCACCACCACCTCGGCCGATACATGTTCCGCTGTCTGCTCTGTGCGTGACGCCTGCTTCGCGCTGTTCACTGTGGAGCCTTCCTCTGCGCGCCGTCCCCCGGGTGCCGAACGCTTCCAGGCTCACCCGGCCGCCGGACGCGTGCGACCCGAGGCTCGAACGAGTGGTTTAAACGGGCGCACGGCCGCGGCACGGTGCAAGAGAGTTACGCTCAGTAGCCAGAGCGAGCACTCTGTAATCACCCGTGATCACCATGCCGCAGGCGCCGTGATCACGGACGTCGCACACACCTCGCCCGGCCACCGTACTCATCGCCGAATCGTCAGGAGCCCACGTTGACCAGCGTCACCGTCGATCAGAAGGTCACCGGCTACAACGTCCGCCATGCGCTGTGCCTGGCGCGCGCCTCGGAGCTCGCCTACGAGAAGAACGAGCAGACCATCGAGGACACCGCCCAGAAATGGGGCTTCGGCCGGGTGCGCCATCATCACACCACGTTCCAGCCTCCGTTCCCGCTGGAGGACACCCAGGCGTACACCCTGGGCGGCGATGGCATGATCATCACCGCCTTCCGGGGGACCGAGCCGACGAACCTGCGCGACTGGCTGACCGACGCCACCACCCCGCCCTGGCCCGGTCCGGCCGGGAAGGGGTTCATCCATTACGGATTCGGTGAGGCGCTGGACTCCATCTGGCAGCAGGTCCGCGCCGCCATCGACGAGTTCCGCGACAACGGCCAGACCGTATGGTTCACCGGCCACAGCCTCGGCGGGGCGCTGGCCATGCTGGCCGGTGCCCGGCTCCACTTCGAAGAGCCGTATGTGACGGCCGACGGCATCTACACCTTCGGCCAGCCGCGCACCTGCGACCGGCTGCTGACGAAGGAGTTCAACGCCGCCTTCGGCGACCGCATGTACCGCTTCGTCAACAACAACGACATCGTTCCCCAGCTTCCCCCGGAGCCGCCTTTCCAGCATGTCTCCGCCCTGCGCTATATCGACTCCAAGGGCGCCATCCACCACACCATGCCGGTGATCAGCGGCCTGCTCGACCGCGCCAAGGGCCTCACCGCCGATGTACTGGCGCCGGCCTCCGACGGCATCCGTGACCACTTCATGCACGCCTACGTCAACGCCATGGAGAAGAACCAGAAGTGACCACGGCCGGAGCCGGGCGGGCCGGCCGCGGCGGCGCAGCGGCCGGCCCTCCGGTCCGCCCGCGGACGGCCCCTCCGAAGCGGATCCACCGGATCCACCGGATCCACCGGATTCAGCGGATTCACCGGATTCACCGGCCGGGGTGCGAGTCCGGGTGGGAGTCCGGGTGGGAGTCCGGGTGGGAAGTGGCGCAGGCGAAGGTGACATCGGCGGCGCGGGCGATGATCTCGACCTCGTCGCCCAGCGCCCATTCGGCCGCGCGGGACGACATGGCGGCCGGGACGACTCCGCTGATGCCGGGGGCGGCGGGGATGTCGTACGTGGCGTGTGCATCGTGCGGCAGGACGACACGGAGGCCGCGGTCCAGCGCCGTACGGGCGGTCGCGGCCACACACATCTCGGAGAGCACCCCGCAGACGGCCAACGCCCCGACGCCGGCCTCGGCGAGCAGGGTGCCCAGCGGCGTGCCGTCGAAGCCGTCGTCCACCGTCTTGCGGACCACCACCTCGCGGGGCCCGGGCTCGACGGGCAGATGGAGTTCCCAGCCTGGCGTGTGGGGCTCGTCGACGGTTCCGGGGGCGCCGTCGTTCTGCAGATGGACGACGAGTGCGCCGGCGGCGCGGGCCCGGGCGAGCAGCTCACGGCCCCGGCCGAGCATCCGCGCGGCGTCCGGCACCGCCTCGTCCCCCACCACAAAGGCCTGCTGGAGGTCGACGAGGAGGAGGGCTTCGACGGCGGCCACCGCCTCGGCCCCGGCCGCGGGATCGCCACTGGCCTCGGCACCCGTACGAGCACCGGTATCGGCATCGGTATCGGTATCGGTCACGGTCGTTGTGGTCATGGCATCCATGATGCAAGGAGCGTGAAGCGGCTGATCGTTGGGGCCGCGAGCCCTGTTCCGACACGTGCCGCTGAGCCGTCCGGGCCCACACCGTTGCCATGGGCATCGATCCGGCCGGATCATCTGGACCGGAGCACGCGCCACCGCGTACCGGATGCGCACCGGGCCAAAGAAACAACGGGAAAAAGGGACAACACGAGGAGAACCACGTGGGACCAGCCACCGTCAACGGCCACTGCGCACCGGGCTTCACCGGCGTACGGAAGGTGTTCGAGCGGAACTTCCGCGAGCACGGCGATGTCGGCGCTGCGGTCGCGGTCACCGTGGACGGGGAGACGGTGGTCGATCTCTGGGGCGGGCACACGGACGCGGACCGGACGCGTGCCTGGCGGCGTGACACCCTCGTCAACGTCTACTCGACGTCGAAGGGCATGACCGCCCTGTGCGCGCACCTGCTCGCGGACCGGGGCGAGTTGGACCTCGACGCGCCGGTCGCGCGCTACTGGCCGGAGTTCGCGCAGGCCGGCAAGCGGGACTTACCGGTGCGCTGGCTGCTCAGCCACCGCGCCGGCCTGATCGCCCCCCGTGAGCCGCTGCCGGTCGGGCAGGCCTACGACTGGGACCGCGTGTGCGCCGTCCTGGCGGCCACCGAGCCGTGGTGGGAACCGGGCACCGCGCAGGGCTACCACGCGGTGACCTTCGGCTACCTCGTCGGCGAGGTCGTCCGGCGGATCACCGGGCAGTCCCTGGGCACCTTCCTCCGCAGCGAGATCACCGAGCCGCTGGGCGCCCGGGTGTTCATCGGCACCCCCGCCGAGGAGCACGCCTCCTGCGCCGACATGGTGGGGCAACTGGACGAGGCCTGGCTCGCCGAACAGTTCCCGGGCGCGCCGAAGCCGCCGTTCCGGTCGCTGGCCGACCATCCGCTGGCGACCGTGATGCTGGCGCTGACGTCCATCCCCATCGGCGATGTGAACAGCGCCGCCTACCGCTCGGCCGAGATCCCGGCGGGCAACGCGCACGCCTCCGCGCACGGCCTGGCGACGGTCTACGGGGCGCTGGTGACCGGCCGGCTCGTCGGGCACACCACACTGGAGTCGATGCGCCGGTCGCAGAGCCGGCCCGGCGAGCGGGATCTGACCATCGACCCGCTCGCCCCGGACGGCTACGCACACCGATGGGGCCTGGGCTACATGCTCAACCACCAGGGCCTGGTGGGACCCAATCCACGCGCCTTCGGCCACGGCGGCGCGGGCGGCTCATACGCCTTCGCGGACCCCGAGAACCGGCTGTCCTACGCGTACATCATGAACAAGTACGGCGGCGGCACCTCCGGCGAGGACCCACGCAACGGCAACCTCGTCACCGCGGTATACGAGGCGCTGGCACAGAACCGGACACCATCCGCCGGACCGCCCCCCGCGGGGTCTTAACGGGGCGCCTGGTCCGGGGACACGCCTGGTCCGGGGGGACGGACGCCTGGTCGGGGGCTTTGCGTGGTGGGGAGGTCCGCTTCGGCGGACTCTGCTGTGCGGCGCGATAATGAGGGGGTGCGGTACGCATCCGGCCCATGCGAGCAGGACGGGCCGGAGAGAGGGTGTGGTGACCATGGAGCGGGACACCGAGACGGTTCACGAGGCGTACTCATTCGTCTGTCTGCACTGCGGACACGGCTGGGAAGAGGAGTACGAGATCCGGCACACCACGGATCTGGCCGGCCACCGCCGCGCCGACTACTTCAACCGCGGTCTGCGGGTCCCCTCCCCACTGACGCGCAGCGACTGCCCGTCCTGCAACCGCGGACCGATCCGTATCCTGCGCCCCGGCCGGGTGAAAGCGACCCGCACCTGGCCATACTATCTGGCCTGACCTGGCCGGACTCGCGGGCATTTTCCTCCCCCTCACGTGGGAAGAGGCTCAGGCGCCGGCCGCCCTCGCCGCGGCCGTGGCGACCGACGGCCATACCCGGTCGACCGCCGCGTTCGTCGCGGCGCCGACCAGCACGGCGAACGCGGACACGCCGATCCACAGCAGTACGGCGACGGGGGCGGCCAACGAGCCGTAGATCGTGGGGCCCTCGACCGTCGAGGAGAGGTAGAGCCGCAGCAGGAAGCTGCCGAGGACCCAGATGCCCAGGGCGACCACCGCGCCGGGGATGTCCTCCCGCCAGGGCGTCCGGACCGGGACGGAGAGGTGGTAGAGGGTGGTGAGGAAGGCGATGGAGACGAGGAGGACGAAGGGCCAGTACAGGGCGCGGATGATGTCCTCGCCGGCCGGCAGCCAGTTCACCAGGGTGTCCGGGCCGACGACCATGAGGGGCAGCGCGACGGCTCCGACGACCAGGCCGCAGAGGTAGAGCACGAACGACAGCAGCCGGGTCTTGACGATGCCTCGGCGCCCGTCGAGGCCGTACATGATGGTGATGGTGTCGACAAAGACGTTCAGCGCGCGGGAGCCGGACCACAGGGCGATGGCGAAGCCGAGGGAGATGACGTCGGGGCGCCGGCCGGTGAAGACGTCGTTCAGCAGGGGACGGGCGATCTGGTCGACCCCTTTGTCGGAGAGCACGGTACCGGCGACGGTGAGGACGTGCTGCCGGACGTGGTCGAGGGTCTCGTGGCCGATCCACGCCTGGGTGTAGCCGAGGACACCGAGGAGTCCGAGGATCAGCGGCGGCAGGGAGAGCAGGCACCAGAAGGCGGCCTCGGCGGCCAGTCCGGTGACCCGGTAGGTCATACAGGAGTGGACGGTGTCCTTCAGCAGCAGCCAGGCCAGCCGGCGCTTGGAGACGTTGCGGTAGAGGGCGCGGGCCTTGGTCAGGCGGCCCGCCCGCTCGGTTGGTTCGTTTGCCGGCTGCACCTCCTTACCGTATCTGGCATGGCAGCAACGACTCATACGGTGACGAATCAGCCCCCGCCGCTGGTCGGCTACGACGTCTTCGCCGGCGACCCGGCACTGACCGAGGGTGTGGCCCGGTATGTCGCCGGCGAACGGCTCGACGAAGTACGGGAGGAGCTGGGGCTCCTGGGGCGGGCGGCCGGGTCGGCGCCCGCCCAGCGGTGGGGTGCACAGGCGAACGACCATCCGCCGGTGCTGCACACCCATGACCGCTACGGCCACCGCATCGACGAGGTGGAGTTCCACCCGGCGTGGCACCGGCTGCTCGGCCACGCCGTCGCGGCCGGTCTGACCGACGCCTGGTCCCGTCCGGACGGCCATGTCCGCCGGACCGCTGGCTTCCTGGTGTGGACCCAGGCCGAGGCCGGGCACGGCTGTCCGCTGTCGATGACCCACGCGGCGGTGCCCGCGCTGCGCGCCGAGCCGGAACTGGCGGCCGCGTGGGAGCCGCTGCTGACCTCCCGGATCTACGGCCAGGAGCTGCGGCCGGTCACCGAGAAGGGGGGCGCGCTGGCGGGCATGGCCATGACGGAGAAGCAGGGCGGCAGTGACGTACGCGCCCTCACGACCCGCGCCGAGCCGCTGGCCGCGTCCGGCGAGTACGTGCTGACCGGTCACAAGTGGTTCTGTTCGGCACCGATGTCGGACGTCTTCCTGGTGCTGGCGCGGGCGCCGGGCGGGCTCACCTGCTTTCTGCTGCCGCGGGTGCTGCCGGACGGCAGCCGTAACGCGTTCCGGATCCAGCGGCTCAAGGACAAGCTCGGCGACCGCGCGAACGCCTCCGCGGAGGTGGAGTTCGACGGGCGCACCTGGGTGCGCCGGGTCGGCGAGGAGGGCCGCGGGGTGGCCACGATCATCGAGATGGTGGCGGCGACCCGGGCGGACTGCGTCACCGCCTCGGCCGCGGTGATGCGCCAGGCGGTGGTACAGGCGCTGCACCACAGCGCGTACCGGGAGGCGTTCGGCGGCCGGCTGATCGACCAGCCGCTGATGCGCAATGTGCTGGCCGATCTGGCGCTGGAGTCGGAGGCGGCGACCACGCTGGCGCTGCGGCTGGCGGCGGCGTACGACGGCGGCGCCGAGCAGGACCGGCACTTTCTGCGGCTGGCGGTTCCAGTGGCGAAGTACTGGGTGACCAAGCGGTGCACGCCGGTGGTGACCGAGGCGCTGGAGTGCCTGGGCGGCAACGGGTATGTGGAGGAGTCGGGGATGCCCCGGCTGCTGCGTGCGGCACCGCTCCATTCGATCTGGGAGGGGGCCGGGAACGTCCAGGCGCTGGACGTGCTGCGGGCGCTGCGGCGGGAGCCGGAGGCGCTGAACGCCTTGCTGACCGAGATCGGTACGGCGCGCGGCGCGGACCACCGGCTGGACCGGGCGATCAGGGGCATGCTCACCGAACTCGCCGATCTGGAGGGCATCGAGGCCCGGGCCCGCCGCCTGGTGGAGCGGATGGCGCTGGTTCTCCAGGGGTCGCTGCTGGTGCGTTACGCCCCGCCCGAGGTCGCGGACGCGTTCTGCGCCTCCCGGCTGGGCGGCGATGCGGGGGCGGCGTTCGGGACGCTGCCGCACACGCTGGACCTCGCGGCGGTCGTGGCGCGGGCCCGGCCGGTGGTGGATCACTGAGGACGGCGCTGCCGGGCCGCCGTGGACCGCTGAGGAAGGCAACGCCGGACACACCGTGGACCGCTGAGGACGGCGCCGCCGGGCACTCCGTGGACCGCTGAGGACGGGCGTCGGGCACGCCATGGGACAGCGGCGCGGCGGCGGTTCCGCGTCGCTCCGGGCCCAGGGCCTCGCGGAGGGACGGGGACAGGGGGGTGCCGCCGCCGCGCCGGTCGGGGAGCGGTGCCGCGCCGACTCGGCACCGTTCCCGGTCTGTGGCCCCAGGGGCCGGTTCGCCGGCAGCCCCGCCCGCGCCGAGGCGCCCGGTGCGCGCTCTACGGCCGGTCCCCCGGTGCCGGGTCCGCCGTGGTACGTCCGCGCACCGCCGCGTCGACCGCCACAATGATCTCGCCGTCCGGTACGTCCGGCGGGAAGGCGATCAGCACCCCGCGCGCCTCGTAGTAGCGCAGCACCCGGCAGGCCCGGCCCGCGCCGGTCCACTCCGCCCCGCGCAGCGCCACGACGAGGTCGGCCGGCTCCAGCGCGGGCAGCGGACCGCCCGGTCCGGCGATGCGGTCGAGCAGTCGCGGCGGGCCGTCGATGACGAACCCGCCGGCGGGCAGCGGCTGACGCGTGATCAGGACGTCGACCGCGGGCAGCCGGGGGACTCCGTAGTGGCCGGCCAGCCGGTTGGCACGGACGATCCGTGGCCCCTCGTTCGCTCCGATCACCACGATGCGCGGAGCAGGGGCGGCCACGGTGTGCCACCTCCCCACGCCGAGCCGATGTCGCGTGTGGCGGCCGATGGAATCCCGGCAACAGCCCGCGGGTTCTCCGACGGGTGGACCGGCAAACCTCGTGGTGGCGAGAAGCCATCGGCCGCTCGCACCAGAGTCCCGGGTACGCGTCATAGGCCACAACGGTTGCAATGCGTTGCAGTTGTTCGCGGCGGATCAGGACAATGGCGGCTCCGGAACGGCCTGGTGGGGCCGGTCCGGCAGGACACCCGGCAGCCACAACCGGGCGGCACAACCGGCGGGCACAACGGAGAGCAGTGTGAGCGAGAGACCGATCGACAGCGCCGTGTGGTCGGCCCACGAGACCCGGGCGACCGCGCGCCGGCTCGCCACCGTCCACGACGCCGCGCTCGCGAGCGAGGGGTCGGTTGATGCAGCGGCTGCCGCACCCCGTGCGGTCATCGGCGAGTCCTGGCGCCGGGTGCTGGGCTCGGGTGTGGATCCGGACGGCGAGCAGCCCCAGCATCTGCTGTCCGTCGCGGAGTTGGAGCACCGCCGTCAGCAGTCCCAGCTGGCGTCCGTGCTGCCGGTGCTCAACGAGGGACTGCTGGCGGCCGCCGACGCCGCACAGCAGATCATGGTCGTCACCGACGCCGAGGGGCGGGTGCTGTGGCGGGAGGGCAGTGCGCCGGTCCGGCGGATGGCCGACCGGCTCGGCTTCGACAAGGGCGCGGACTGGACGGAGGGGGTGGTGGGCACCAACGCCATCGGCACGGCGCTGGTGGCCCGCCGCCCCGTTCTGGTGCACTCGGCCGAGCATTTCGTCCGCAGCCACCACCTGTGGACATGTGCCGCGGCGCCGCTCCACGACCCGCGCGACGGGCGCCTGTTGGGCACCGTGGACGTCAGTGGTCCGGCACACGGTTTCCATCCCACGACGCTGTCACTGGTGTCCGCGGTGGCGCGGCTGGCGGAGGGCGAACTGCGCACCCGCCACCATGCGTCCCTGGAGCGGCTGCGGTCGAGTGCGGCGCCGGTGCTGGCGCGGCTCGGCGGGCGGGCACTCGCCGTCGACCCGCACGGCTGGGTGGCGGGGGTGACGGGCCTGGCGCCGCCGGACCGGGTGGCGCTGCCCAAGGCGCCGGGGGCCGGACCGCTGTGGCTGCCGCGCTACGGCATGTGCGCCCTGGAGCCGCTGCCCGGCGGCTGGCTGATCCGGGTGGGCCACCCGGAAGGGGAAGCCGGGCCGAGCCGGGTGGTGCTGGACGTCAGCGGGCGGGACGGCTGGACGGTCACGGTCAGCGGGCCGGCCGGCAGCTGGTCGCACGAGCTGACGCCGCGCCATGCCGAGCTGCTGTTCGTCCTCGCCTCGCATCCGCAGGGGCGCAGCGCCGCCGAGCTGGCCCAGGACCTGTTCGGCGATGCGAGCCGTACGGTGACGGTGCGCGCCGAGCTGTCCCGGCTGCGCCGCCATCTCGGGGGCGTCCTGGCGCACCGGCCGTACCGCTTCGCGGACGGGGCGGCGGTGGATCTCCGGCTGCCGTCGCGGCCCGTGCACCTGCTGCCGCAGTCACTGGCGCCGGCGGTGCTGGCGGCCCGGCGGGGCGCGGCGGGCGGGCCCGGCGCTCCGGAGGGGGCCGGGTGGCCGGCAGATGCGCTGTCCAGGCCTGCCACGCAGTGAGGATTCCACTCGGCGAGGTCCCACTCGCTGAGGCCTCACTCGGCGAGGATCCCACTCGGTGAGGTTCCACTCGGTGAGTCACCGTCTCATGATCCGGACTGCCGCCGGTCGGGGCGGCTCCGCTTCCCGCTGCCAGGTGTGATGTGCTGACCGCATGAGCATCTCGGTCACCACCTGGTACCTCGAGCAGACCTCGCACGCCGACCTGCGCCCCGCGCAGCAGCCACCGGCCGGGCAGGGCGTCGGTATCGTGCGGTCCGAGGTGCCTTCGCCCGAATTCAGCCGTTTCCTCTATACGGCCGTCGGCGGGGACGTGACCTGGACCGACCGGCTGACGTGGCCGTATGTGCGGTGGGCGGAGTACCTGGGGCGGCCGGGCGTGGAGACCTGGGTGGCCTATGAGCGCGGTACGCCCGCCGGCTTCGTCGAGCTGGCGGCGGACCAGGACGGATCGGTGGAGATCACCTACTTCGGGCTCGTCCCGGCCTTCCGGGGACGTCGGATCGGCGGCCACCTGCTGACGTACGGGATCGAGCGGGCCTGGGACCTGGCCGAGCGGTGGCCGGGGCAGGCGCCGACCAAGCGGGTGTGGCTGCACACCTGCAGCAAGGACGGCGTGCACGCGATGACCAACTACCGGCGGCGCGGCTTCCGGCTGTACGAGACCACAGTGACCGAGGAGGCCGAGGTACCGGCCCCGGGCCCCTGGCCGGGAGCCGGACCGATCGACTGATTCCCCCGCTTCCACTGATCCCACGAGCCCGAAGCACCAAGCCCCGAGCACCAAGCCCTGAACCCCGACCCCGAGCTCCGGAGTGACCGACATCACACCATCTCGTCATTCGAGACACTGACGTCCGCATCCTGGATGACAGTGGACTGTCCGAAGAGCGGCGTGCCACGCTTCCGTCATGTCTCGAGCTGGAATTGCCTTGGTGTGTCGGCGGCACGTCGACCTCGGCCGCATGTCCAGCGCCATTTGTCGGGCGGGCTGAGGCGAGAACGCCTCGGGGGCATTGACCCTCCACAGCACCCAGCAGCGCTGAATTCCCCGCCGTCCCCATCGCCGTGGACGTGCTGAGACCCCACGGACCGCACACCCCGCACCCTCGGCCTTTCGACGCGTCGCCACGCGTTGCCACGCGCCGCCTTTCGGCGCGTCCGCGCAGGCCGGCGTGGTGCCCGGCGACCGGTCCGGCTTCCCTGAGCCCGCCCAGAAGGACGTATCCCCATGGCCGCCACCCCGAACAGCCCTGCGGCAACAGCCGCCACACCCCGCCGCAAGGCCGGACGCCACCGCGGCGAGGGCCAGTGGGCCGCAGGCCATTTCACGCCGCTGAACGGCAACGAGCAGTTCAAGAAGGACGACGACGGTCTCAATGTGCGGACACGCATTGAGACGATCTACTCCAAGGCCGGCTTCGACTCGATCGACCCCAACGACCTGCGCGGACGGATGCGTTGGTGGGGCCTGTACACCCAGCGCAAACCCGGGATCGACGGCGGCAAGACCGCGATACTGGAGCCGGAGGAGCTGGACGACAGGTACTTCATGCTCCGGGTCCGCATCGACGGCGGCCGGCTGACCACCGAGCAGCTCCGGGTGATCGGCGAGGTCTCGCAGGAGTTCGCCCGCGGCACCGCGGACCTCACCGACCGGCAGAACGTCCAGTACCACTGGATCCGCATCGAGGACGTGCCGGAGATCTGGCAGCGGCTGGAGGCGGTCGGCCTGTCCACCACCGAGGCCTGCGGTGACACCCCCCGGGTCATCCTCGGTTCGCCGGTCGCCGGTATCGCCGAGGACGAGATCATCGACGGCACCCCGGTCATCGAGGAGATCCAGCGCCGGATCATCGGCAACCCCGCGTTCTCCAACCTGCCGCGCAAGTTCAAGTCCGCGGTGTCCGGGTCACCGCTGCTGGACGTCGCGCACGAGATCAACGACATCTCGTTCGTCGGCGTCGAGCACCCCGAGCACGGTCCGGGCTTCGATGTGTGGGTCGGCGGGGGGCTGTCCACCAACCCCAAGCTCGGCGTCCGGCTCGGTGTGTGGGTCTCGCGCGAGGAGGCCGCCGATGTCTACGAAGGCGTCATCTCGATCTTCCGCGACTACGGCTACCGGCGGCTGCGCACCCGCGCCCGTCTGAAGTTCCTGGTCGCCGACTGGGGCGCGGAGAAGTTCCGCCAGGTGCTGGAGGACGAGTACCTCCAGCGGAAGCTGACCGACGGGCCCGCCCCGCGGCAGCCCGCCCAGCGGTGGCGCGACCACGTCGGGGTGCACAGGCAGCGGGACGGCCGCTACTACGTCGGCTTCGCCCCGCGCGTCGGCCGGCTGGACGGCGCCGCCCTCACCAAGATCGCCGCCCTCGCCGCGGAGCACGGGTCGGACCGGCTGCGGACCACCGCCGAGCAGAAGATGATCGTGCTGGACATCGACGCGTCGCGGGTCGACTCGCTGGTCGCCGGCCTGGAGGCGCTCGACCTGCGGGTCAAGCCGTCCCCGTTCCGGCGCGGCACGATGGCCTGCACCGGTATCGAGTACTGCAAGCTGGCGATCGTCGAGACCAAGGGCCGCGGCGCCTCACTGATCGACGAACTGGAGCGCCGGCTCCCGGAGTTCGACGAGCCGGTCACCATCAACATCAACGGCTGCCCGAACGCCTGCGCCCGCATCCAGGTCGCGGACATCGGCCTGAAGGGCCAGCTGGTGCTGGACGAGGACGGCAACCAGGTCGAGGGCTTCCAGGTACACCTGGGCGGCGCGCTGGGCCTGGAGGCCGGCTTCGGCCGCAAGGTCCGCGGCCTGAAGGTCACCGCCGACGAACTCCCGGACTATGTCGAGCGGGTGCTGCGCGCCTTCCAGGAGCAGCGCGCCGACGGCGAGCGGTTCGCCCAGTGGGCGGCCCGGGCGGAAGAGGGTGCGCTGAAGTGAGCGAGCAGCACACCGAGGCCGAGCGGAGGACACCGTGAGCGAACGCGCCGCGCCGTTCCACTGCCCGTACTGCGGGGACGAGGACCTGCGCCCTTCCGAGACGGCGACCGCCCGCGGAGAGGGAGCGGCGTGGGAATGCCGGGCCTGCAGCCGCGCGTTCCGGCTGAAGTTCCTGGGACTGCTGGCCCCGGGAGCCACCGGCAGTCTCTCCCCTTCCGCTTCCGACGGAGGTACCCCGTGACCACCGCTGCCGACCTTCAGCGGCTCGCCGAGCGGGCGGGCCGCGAGCTGGAGGACGCGCCCGCCCTTCAGATCCTCGCCTGGGCCGCCGAGACCTTCGGTGCGCGCTTCTGCGTCACCTCCTCCATGGAGGACGCGGTCGTCGCGCACCTGGCCTCACGGGCCTTCCCGGGCGTGGACGTGGTCTTCCTGGACACCGGCTACCACTTCCCGGAGACCCTCGGTACCCGGGACGCGGTCGCCGAGGTGATGGACGTCAACGTACTCACCCTGACGCCGCGTCAGACGGTGGCCGAACAGGACGCCGAGTACGGCCCCCGGCTGCACGACCGGGACCCCGATCTGTGCTGTGCGCTGCGCAAGGTCAAGCCGCTCGAAGAGGGCCTGACCGGCTACGACGCCTGGGCGACCGGCCTGCGCCGGGACGAGTCACCGACCCGGGCGGCCACGCCGGTCGTCGGCTGGGACGCCCGGCGGCGGAAGGTGAAGGTCTCGCCGATCGCCCGCTGGACGCAGGACGACGTGGACGCGTACGTGGCCGAGCACGGTGTGCTCACCAACCCGCTGCTGATGGACGGCTACTCCTCCGTCGGCTGTGCGCCCTGCACCCGCCGGGTGGCGGCGGGCGAGGACGCCAGGGCCGGCCGCTGGGCCGGGAGCAGCAAGACCGAGTGCGGGCTGCACGGATGACAGAGCATCAGGAGATATCGATGACGGGTGCCACGATCTGGCTGACCGGTCTGCCGAGCGCCGGCAAGACGACGATCGCACGCGAGCTGGCCGGCCGGCTGCGGGACGAGGGCCACCGTGCCGAGGTGCTCGACGGCGACGAGATCCGCGAGTTCCTCTCCGCGGGCCTCGGGTTCACCCGCGAGGACCGGCACACCAACGTCCAGCGGATCGGCTTCGTGGCCGAGCTGCTGGCGAGCAACGGCGTCAAGGCACTGGTGCCGGTGATCGCGCCGTACGCCGACAGCCGCGAGGCGGTGCGCAAGCGCCACCAGAGCGAGGGCACCGCGTACCTGGAGGTGCATGTGGCCACCCCGGTCGAGGTGTGCTCCGAGCGCGACGTGAAGGGGCTCTACGCCAAGCAGGCGGCCGGCGAGATCTCCGGCCTGACCGGTGTGGACGACCCGTACGAGGCCCCCGAATCGCCCGATCTGCGCATCGCGTCGCACACCCAGACCGTGCAGGAGTCCGCGGCGGCGCTCTACGCGCTGCTCACCGAGAGGGGACTGGTATGACGACGGCAGCGAGATCCGAGGCCGGTTCCGGCCACGGCGACTCCCCCTACGCGCTGTCGCACCTCGACGCCCTGGAGTCCGAGGCGGTGCACATCTTCCGTGAGGTGGCGGGCGAGTTCGAACGGCCGGTGATCCTCTTCTCCGGCGGCAAGGACTCCATCGTCATGCTGCACCTGGCGCTCAAGGCGTTCGCTCCGGCCGCCGTCCCCTTCTCCCTGCTCCACGTCGACACCGGCCACAACTTCCCCGAGGTCCTCGACTACCGCGACCGCACGGCCGAACGCCACGGCCTGCGGCTGCACATCGCGTCCGTACAGGACTTCATCGACCGCGGTGAGCTGCGCGAGCGCCCCGACGGCACCCGCAACCCCCTGCAGACCGTGCCGCTGCTGGACGCGATCGAGCGGCACCGGTTCGACGCGGTGTTCGGCGGCGGGCGGCGGGACGAGGAGAAGGCCCGCGCCAAGGAGCGGGTGTTCTCGCTGCGCGACGAGTTCGGCGGCTGGGACCCGCGCCGGCAGCGCCCGGAGCTCTGGCAGCTCTACAACGGCCGGCACTCGCCCGGCGAGCACGTCCGCATCTTCCCGCTGTCCAACTGGACCGAGCTGGACGTCTGGCAGTACATCGCCCGCGAGAAGATCGAACTGCCCGCCATCTACTTCGCGCACGAGCGCGAGGTCTTCGCCCGCCACGGCATGTGGCTGGCGCCGGGCGAGTGGGGCGGCCCGAAGGACGGCGAGACCGTCGAGACCCGGCTGGTGCGCTACCGCACCGTCGGCGATATGTCCTGCACCGGTGCCGTCGACTCCGACGCGGCCACCATCGAGGCCGTGATCGCGGAGATCGCCGCGTCCCGGCTCACCGAGCGGGGCGCCACCCGTGCCGACGACAAGCTGTCCGAGGCCGCCATGGAGGACCGTAAGCGCGAGGGGTACTTCTGAGCATGAGCACCGACATCATCGACCCGGCGGCCGGGACCTCGGCCACCTCGCTGCTGCGCTTCGCCACCGCGGGCTCCGTCGACGACGGCAAGTCCACCCTGGTGGGCCGGCTGCTGCACGACTCCAAGTCCGTGCTGGCCGATCAGCTGGAGGCCGTGGAGCACGCGTCGCGCAGCCGTGGCCAGGAGGCGCCGGACCTGGCGCTGCTGACGGACGGCCTGCGCGCCGAGCGCGAGCAGGGCATCACCATCGACGTCGCCTACCGCTACTTCGCCACGCCCCGGCGGCGGTTCATCCTGGCCGACACCCCCGGGCACGTGCAGTACACCCGGAACATGGTCACCGGCGCCTCCACCGCCGAGCTGGCCGTCGTCCTGGTCGACGCCCGCAACGGCGTGGTCGAGCAGACCCGCCGCCATGCCGCGGTGGCGGCGCTGCTCCGCGTCCCGCACGTCGTCCTGGCCGTCAACAAGATGGACCTGGCGGACTACGCGGAGCCCGTCTTCGCGGCCATCGCCGAGGAGTTCACCGCGTACGCCACCGCCCTCGGCGTCCCGGAGGTCACCGCGATCCCGATCTCGGCGCTGGCCGGCGACAACGTGGTGACCCCGTCCGCGCACATGGACTGGTACGGCGGCCCGACCGTGCTGGAGCACCTGGAGACCGTGCCCGTCGGCGGCGACCCGTCCGGCGACCCGGCGCGCTTCCCGGTCCAGTACGTCATCCGCCCGCAGTCCGCGGAGCACCCCGACTACCGCGGCTACGCGGGGCAGATCGCCTCCGGCGTGCTGCGCGCCGGCGAGGCCGTGACCGTGCTGCCCTCCGGCCGTACGAGCACCATCGAGGGCATCGACGGGCTGGGCGGGTCCGTGGACGTCGCCTGGGCACCGCAGTCGGTGACCGTCCGGCTCGCCGATGATGTCGATGTCTCGCGCGGGGACATGATCGTGCCCACCGCCTCGGCTCCCGCCACCACGCAGGACGTCGAGGCCACCGTCTGCCATCTGCACGACCGTCCCCTGACGGCCGGCCGGCGGGTGCTGCTCAAGCACACCACCCGGACCGTCAAGGCGATCGTCAAGGACATTCCGTCGCGGCTCACCCTGGCCGCGTCCGACGTGCGGCACGGCCTGTCCCAGCACCCGGCCCCGGGCGAGCTGGCCGCCAACGACATCGGCCGGGTGGTCCTCCGCACCGCCGAGCCGCTGGCCCTGGACGCCTACGCCGACTCCCGCCGCACCGGCTCCTTCCTGCTGATCGACCCGGCGGACGGTACGACGCTGACCGCGGGGATGGCGGGTACCGCCTTCGCGGCGGCGCCCTCGGCTGCCGCACCGGCCGATCAGCCGGACGACGAGGGATGGGACTTCTGACCATGTTCCAGGACATCTACGCGACCTTCGCGAAGGAGGGCGGCCGCATCGGCAGCGGCGCCCTGGGGAGCGGGCAGGGCGGAGTCGGCCGATGTGTGCGCTGACGATGACGGTGCCCGTAGCCGTACACCCTTCCCCCACACCTCCTTTCCGAAGATCCACCGCTCCGCCGGGCGCTCCCTAGAGGGGCACCTACCGCCCCGGCCCTCCGAGAGGAACTCCTCCCGTGTCTGCCGTCCGACGCCGCCTGCTGGCGGCCGCCGTCACCGTCCCTGTGCTGACAGGCGCGCTGGGCGCCTGCGGCTACGGCTCCCAGGCGAAGAAGGACACCCTCTCGGCCGGCGCCGCCGCCCCCAAGGGACCCAAGGTCGACGGCCTCGATCAGGTCAGAATCGGCTTCTTCGGCAACACCACCCACGCCACTCCCCTGATCGGCCTGCGGAAAGGCCTGTTCCAGAAGGAACTGGGCGGCACCGCGGTGAAGGGCTCCGTCTTCAACGCGGGCCCCGCGGAGATCGAGGCGCTCAACTCCGGTGCGCTGGACATCGGCTGGATCGGCCCCTCCCCCGCGATCAACGGATACACCACGTCCCACGGCAAGAGCCTGAAGATCATCTCGGGCTCGGCCTCCGGCGGCGTCTCGCTCGTCGTCAACCCCCGGAAGATCAAGGGTCTTGACGACCTGAAGGGCAAGACGATCGCGACCCCGCAGCTGGGCAACACCCAGGACGTGGCGCTGCTGAACTTCCTCGCCGAGAAGGGCTACACGGTCGACGCGACCACCGGCAAGGGCGACGTCACCGTCCAGCGCACCGACAACAAGGTGACGCCGACCGTCTTCGAGCAGGGCTCCATCGACGGTGCCTGGGTGCCCGAGCCCACCGCCGCCAAACTCGTCGCCGCGGGCGGCAGGACGCTTCTGGACGAGCGGAAGCTTTGGAAGGACGGCAAGTTCGTCATCACGAATGTGATCGTCTCGCAGCGGTTCCTCGAGGAGCACCCGAAGGCCGTCGAAGCGGTGCTGCGGGCCTCGGTGCGGACCAACGCCTGGATCCGGTCGCACCCGGACGAGGCGAAGCGGGCGCTCAACGACCAGCTCGCCGATGCGCAGGTGACCGGCAAACCGCTGCCGGACAACGTCCTCGGCCCGGCGTTCCGGAACATCGACATCACCGATGACCCGCTGGCCGCCACCCTGCAGGCGGAA
Organism: Streptomyces sp. NBRC 110611; assembly: GCF_001590865.1. Lineage (GTDB taxonomy): Bacteria > Actinomycetota > Actinomycetes > Streptomycetales > Streptomycetaceae > Streptomyces. The sequence goes on along the minus strand of NZ_BBUY01000004.1, from coordinate 133,237 downwards.
GCGGACCACGCCGTCCAGGCGGGCCTGCTGAAGACGTCCGGCCTCAAGGGCATCTACGACCTCAGGCCGCTGAACAAGGTACTGAAGGCCGAGGGCAGACCGCCGGTCGACGACGCCGGGCTCGGCAGCAAGTAGTCCGCACCGCACTTCTCCAGACTTCTCCAGGAGGTGACCCCGATGACGACCACCACGCTCACGAAACAGGAGCCCGCCACGGCGGGCACGGACACCGCCACCGCTGTGCCCCACGCGGCCCGTATCGGCCATGTCTCGAAGTCGTTCGGCCGACCGGGCGCACAGCAGCAGGTCCTGGACGACATCAGCATCGATGTGGCACCCGGCGAGTTCGTCTGCCTCCTGGGGGCGTCGGGCTGCGGCAAGTCCACCTTGCTCAACCTCGTGGCCGGCCTGGACGCGCCGTCCGCCGGCACCATCGAGACGCCCGGCGGCCGGCCGGCGCTGATGTTCCAGGAACACGCGCTGTTCCCGTGGCTGACCGCGGGACGCAACATCGAACTGGCGCTGCGGCTGCGCGGAGTGCCGCGCGCCGAGCGGCGGGGCGAGGCCGAGCGGCTGCTGGAGCTCGTCCGGCTCAAGGGTGCCCACGGCAAGCGGGTGCACGAGCTGTCGGGCGGGATGCGGCAGCGCGTCGCGATGGCCCGGGCCCTCGCCCAGGACAGCCAACTGCTGCTGATGGACGAGCCGTTCGCCGCACTGGACGCGATCACCCGTGACGTCCTGCACGACGAGCTGACCCGCATCTGGTCGGCCGCCAACGACAGCGGCTCCGGCACGGGCGGCCTCTCCGTCCTCTTCGTCACCCACAACGTGCGGGAGGCCGTACGGCTCGCCCAGCGCGTCGTGCTGCTGTCCTCCCGCCCGGGCCGGGTGGCCCGGGAATGGCAGGTGGACATACCGCAGCCGCGCCGCATCGAGGACTCCGCGGTCGCCGACCTGTCCATCGAGATCACCGAACACCTCCGTGGGGAGATCCGCCGCCATGGCCAGCACTGACACCCCGGCCGGCACCGCCCCCGGCTCCCCCGCCCCCGCCCCCTCCCCCACCTCCTCCCCCGCGGTCGAACCGGGGGCACCCCCGTCCACCGGGGCAGCCAGCACTGCCCGGGCAGCCGACCCCGCCCGGGACGCCGGCCCCGCCCAGGGAGTCGGCCTTGCCAGGGGCGCCGGCCCCGCCCGGGAGTCCGGGGACATCGCCGGTCTGGAGGCCGGGCTCGACGCCCTGGAGTCCACGGTCACCGACCGTCAGCCGTGGCTGCGTACCGCCGTGTCGAAGACGATCCCTCCCGTCGTCGCCGTCGTGATCGTGCTGGCCCTGTGGCAGCTCGCCTATCACTTCGAACTCAAGCCGCACTATCTGCTGCCGAGCCCGGCGGACGTCGCGCACTCGCTGCGCCAGAAGTGGCTCGAAGGCACCCTGCTGGGCTTTGTGTGGACCAGCCTCTCCCGTGGCGCCCTGGGCTTCCTGGCCTCGGTCGCCCTCGGTACCGTCCTCGGGCTGGTCGTCGCCCGTATCAAGCCGGTACGGGCCGCGATCGGGCCGATCCTGAGCGGCCTGCAGTCGCTGCCGTCCGTGGCCTGGGTCCCGGCGGCGATCATCTGGTTCGGGCTGAGCGACGCCACCATCTACGCGGTGGTACTGCTCGGCGCCGTGCCGTCCATCGCCAACGGCCTGGTGGCAGGGGTCGATCAGATATCTCCTCTCTATCTGCGGGCGGGCCGCACCATCGGTGCGACGGGTCCGGCCGGGGTGCGGCACGTGCTGCTGCCGGCCGCGCTGCCCGGCTATCTCGCCGGCCTCAAGCAGGGCTGGGCGTTCTCCTGGCGCTCGCTGATGGCCGCCGAACTCATCGTCAACGCGGCCGACCTGGGGACCGGTCTGGGCCAGTTGCTGGAGCAGGGGCGCGAACTCCAGGACATGTCCTGGGTCCTCTCCGCGATCCTGCTGATCCTCGTCGTCGGCATCGGCATCGAGCTGCTGATCTTCGCGCCGATCGAGCGGCGGGTGCTGCGCAGCCGCGGCCTCCTCGTCAAGAGCTGAGCCATGGACCGCACCATGCACGGACCCACCAGCCGCCCCACGCTCCTCGTCGTCGCCCACGGCAGCCGCGACCCACGGCACGCGGCGACCGTCTCCGCGCTCCGCGCGCGGGTGCGGGGGCTGCGGCCCGGGCTGCGCGTCGAGGTCGGCCACCTCGACTTCAACGCGCCCCGGGTGCCCCGGGTACTGGAACGCCTCTCGGCCGAGGGCGCACGTGACGTGGTGGCGCTGCCACTTCTCCTGACGCGCGCCTTCCACGCCAAGTCCGACATCCCGGCGGTCCTGCGCGAGGCCTCCGCACGCCTGCCCCGGCTGACCATCCGCCAGGCCGAGGTGCTCGGACCGTCCCGGCTCCTGACCCGCGCCCTGGAGCGCCGTCTGGCGGGGGCCGGGCTGCGGCCCGGCGACCGCCGCTCGACCGGGGTCGTCCTGGCCTCGGCGGGCTCCTCCGACCCGGAGGCGATCGCAGTGATCGCTGATATCGCGTGGGAGTGGCGGCGCACCGCCGGTTGGTGCGCCGTGCGGCCTGCGTTCGCCTCCGCTTCTCTTCCCCGCACGGCCGACGCCGTCCGGGCTCTGCGGGCCGAGGGCGTACAGCAGGTGGCCGTGGCACCGTACGTCATCGCCCCCGGCTTCCTGCCGGACCGGATCGCCGCCGGGGCCCGGGAGGCCGGGGCGGACATCCTCGCGCCCGCCCTGGGCGATGCCCCCGAGCTGGCCCGCCTGCTGCTGCACCGGTACGACCAGGCACTGGCGACGGCGACGGGCGCCCCCGCGGCCCTGCCGGCCCTGACCGCCTGAGGGCGCACGAGGTCACCCAGCGCGACAACCGCACGGCCGACCATCCGGATCAAGCCCTGGACGATGCTTCCGGCTCTGGTTCCGCCTCTGATTCCGGCTCCGGTACCGGTCTTGCTGCCACTCCTGGTTGCCGCTCTCGTCCCCGTTCCGGCTCCGGATCGGGTTCTGGTGCTGGTTCTGCTGCTGATGAAGGGGATTCCTGTGCGCATGTCACCGACGGTAGCGGCGTCGTGCCCGGCGCGGTTCCGGAGGAACCCTCCTGTGGATAACCGGCCTTCGCCGGCGCCGAGTTGCCGCCCCGGGAAGCCGGCCGCTCGCGTACGGGCGGGGTGCGGGCGGGAAGTCCGCGAGCGGCGGGGATGCCGAGGACGGCAAGGGCCGCCAGGGCCATCAGCGCGGCACCCGTCGTCGAGGTGAGGGACGTCAGCATGGCGGCCGCGGCGACGCCCAGCGTCGGGCCGGTGTTCATCGCGGTCTGCTGAAGCCCGCCGGCCACCCCCGCATTCCCGGCCGGTACATGGCGCACGATCGCGTCCGTCGCGGTGACCATCACCGTGCCGAAGCCGGCGCCCAGAAGGAGGAACCCGGCGGCGAGGGCCCATGCCGTCGCCGGGCCATCGACCCGAGAGAGGACGAGGATGCCCGCGGCGAGGAGCGCCGTCGCCGCCGTGGCTGTCCGGCGGGGGCCGTACCGGCGCTGCAGTACGGCCGAGAGCGGCGCACTCAGCACCATCATCGCGGCCAGGGGAAGCACCCGCAGGCCGCTCTGGAACGGATCCAGCCCAAGGGCGTCCTGCAGGAAGTAGGTGGCGAGGAAGAGCGTACCGAACATCGCCGCCGATGCCGTCAGCAGGGCGAGGAGTGCCGGTACAACGGGCCCCTTGCCCAGGGCACTTGGCGGGATCAGGGGGCTCTTGGCGCGCCGCTCGTGGCGGATGAACGCGCCGCAGGCGACCGCCGCCGCAACCACTCCGAGCATGGTCGCCGCACTCCAGCCGTGCTCCGGGACGACCACGAGAGTGTGGACCAGGCACACCAGGGTGACCGCGAGCAGGCAGGCGCCGGGGAGTCCCAGGGCCTGCGCGGAGGGGTGGCGGCGGCTCCCCGCCGTACCGTCGGCGGGCGCCGGTACGCGTACGGTCTCGGCGGG
>NZ_BBUY01000004.1:119605-128881 GCF_001590865.1 Streptomyces sp. NBRC 110611 | reverse complement strand
CCCCCCGCCGTACCGTCGGCGGGCGCCGGTACGCGTACGGTCTCGGCGGGCGCCGGTACACGTACGGTCAGCGCCAGTCCGCCGATCACCAGCGCGGGCACCACGTTCAGGAAGAACACGGCCCGCCAGCCCCAGTGGGCGGTGAGGGCACCGCCGACGACCGGGCCCGCGGCGGCGGCCAGGCCGATCGCGCTGGTGCGCACGGCGATGGGCATACCGAGCCGGTCGGGCGGGTACGCGGTGCGCAGCATCCCGAGTGTGGCGGGCTGCAGCAGCGCGCCGAAGATTCCCTGGGCGACGCGCAGTGCGATCACCCAGCCGATGCCGGGCGCCAGGCCGATCCCGGCCGAGGCGGCACCGAAACCCAGGCTCCCGAGGGCGAAGACCCGTTGATGGCCGTACCGGTCGCCGAGCCGCCCGGCGAAGACCAGCAGGCCGGCCACGGCGATGAGGTAGCCGGTGCTGGTCCACTGGACCTGACCGACCGAGGCATGCAGATCCCGCCGCAGGGCGGGCTGAGCGACTGTCAGCACGGTGCCGTCCAGGGCGACGATCACGGCACCGGTGATGCTGCCGGCCAGCGTCAGGCGCCGGTGGCGGCGCAGGCCGGTCATCGCTTCTCCGGCCCGAGGTGGGCGTCCAGTGCGGCACGGAGCAGCGGGTCGACGTCCTTGACCCCCGTCGCGAGCGGAAGACTGCCCCAGCCCCACAGCTGGGCGATGCCGTGCAGGTTCCCCCACAGGGCGCCCGCGACCACCCGCGGTTCCCCGCCGGACGGCGGGCACACTCGGGCGACCAGATCCACCAGTACGCGGAAGAGCGGCAGACTGGTCTCCCGCAGCCCCAGTCGACCGCTCTCCAGCAGGTCATGCCGGAACATCAGCTCGTACATGCCGCGGTGGTCCCGCGCGAAGTCGAGGTAGCACCGGCCGAGCGCCGTCAGCTGAGCCCGCGGGCTCGTCTGGCCGGCGTCGGTCACGTCGGCGACCTGCGCGGCCAGCTCGGCGAAGCCCTGGCGTGCGATGGCGGACAGCAGGTCCAGGTGGCTGGGGAAGTAGCGGCGCGGAGCCCCGTGCGACACCCCGGCGCGGCGGGCGATCTCGCGCAGCGACAGCGCCTGCGCACCCTCCTCGGCGACGAGGCCGACGCCCGCCTGGACCAAACGGGCGCGCAGGCCCGGGCCTTGTGTGCCGTCAGGTGCGGACACCCCGGCCCGTACGCGTTCACTCTTGGGCATAGACACTGTCTACCAGTCCTCGTAGACAGTGTCTACTCGCGGATCGGGCGGTACACATACACGGGCCGGGGGTGGCACACGTGCACGACCTGGGCGGTGCACGTGTACCAACCGGGCGGTACACACGAACGCCGGCCGCCGCGCACCGTGGGGGCGAGCGCGACGACCGGCGTCGGGAGCTGAGGGGTGAGTGGTGGCTACTCGACGACCTTCAGCAGCTTGTTGGGCGTACCCTGGCTCGGGTTGCTGATCTTGTCGGGGGTGGCCCCGTCGGTCAGCGCCTTCTCCACGTCGGCGGGCGCGGCGTCCTTGTGGTTCGCCAGGTAGAGCGCGGCGGCGCCGACGACGTGCGGGGTGGCCATGGAGGTACCGGAGATGGTCTTGGTGGCGTCGTCACCGGTGTTCCACGCCGAGGTGATGTCGGAGCCGGGAGCATAGAGGTCCACGACGCTGCCGTAGTTGGAGAAGTCGGACTGCTGGTCCTGGTCGGTGCTGGAGGCCACCGTGATGGCCTCCGGCACGCGCGCCGGGGAGCTCTGGCCGGCGTCGCTGGACTCGTTGCCCGCCGCCACACCGTAGGTGACGCCGGCGTCGATGGACTTCTTCACGGCCGCGTCGAGGGCCTCGTCGACACCGGCGCCGCCGAGGGACAGGTTGGCGACCGAGGGACCCTTGTGGTTCTTGGTGACCCAGTCGATACCCGCGACGACCTGCTCGGTGCTGCCGGACCCCTGGGCGTCCAGCACCTTGACGGCCACGATCTTGGTCTTCTTCGCGATGCCGTGCGCGTCACCGGCGATGGTGCCCGCGACGTGGGTGCCGTGACCGTTGTCGTCCTCGGCCTTGTCGCTGCCGTCGACGGCGTTGAAGCCGAACGACGCGCGACCGCCGAAGTCCTTGTGGCTGATGTGCACACCGGTGTCGATGACGTACGCGGTGACACCATCGCCCGCGCCGTCGGGGTAGTTGTACTTCTTGTCGCCCTGGGTGTCCGCCTGGTCGACCCGGTCCAGACCCCACGACGGCGGGTTGTCCTGGGTGGCAGTGATGTGGAACTTCTTGTTCTGGACGACCTTGTCGACGGCCGGGTCGGCGGCGAGGCGCTTGGCCTCTTCGCTGCTCATACCGGTCGTCGAGAAACCGTTGATCGCGGAAGAGAAGGTCCGCTTGACCTCACCACCGTACTTGGAGGCCAGGTCACCGCTCTGCGCCGTACGGATCGACTTCTTGAGCATGACGATGTAGCTGCCGTCCACGGCACCCTTGGCTTCGGCTCCGTAGATCTTGCCCTCGGCCGGGGCGGGTGACGCGCCCGCGGTGACGGCGGTGACAGCGGCGATACCAGTGGCGGCGACAGCGGCCGCTATGGCCGTGACGAGCCGCTTCTTGCTGGAACGCTTGTGACTCATGCGAGGGTTTCTCCTCGATTGTGGTGTGGGGGGAAGGCAGTACGCCAACAGCCCGTGGACGAAGGAGAATCCACGTCGGGCTGGCTCGAAACCCTGTCTGATTGATGGGTTCAATTCAAGGGGCACCCAGGCGTGTGACATAAACAACAACGCTGCGAAATTCCAAAAGCCCCGCAGAAATGGTCAAAAGAGCGTCAGGTCGGTGGTGAACTGTTCAACTCCGTTTACACACAGGAAACAGAGGGTCACAAGCCGCACTGAACAGCGGGCGGATCCGATGAACTCCACGACCGCTCGTCGCCACCCTCGCGCGCCACCCCCGACGCAAATGCTCGTTATTCGCGGCGATTTGAGAATTGCCCCCCTGCCTGACCGGCCGTCAGGATCCGTCCGCCATTCGGACAGCCGGACAGAACCGCGCAGTTCAGCGCCGATAGCCCGGGGGCGCGATCTTGCCCTCACATCCGGATAACCTCGGACCGACCGGGCGGGGCCGGCGCGCAGCGACCGGATCCTTCAGCGGCCAGGTGACACCGCGCCGCCGCCCGCTCCCCCGATGTCGTCGCGCTCGCCCGCTCCCTGGCCGCCCGCGTCATCGCTATGACGGCCGTCACAGCGGTCGAGGTCCCGGCCGGATGCCGTGTTCCGTGACGGGTCTCTCCGCCGTGGCAGCGTCGGCGACCTGCGACACTGGTCGGGTCGGCCCACCGCAGGAGGCAGCACCATGACCGAACCGAGCCCCGCTCCCTTCACGGAGGCGCGCGCCCGGGATGTCCTGGCCGCGGCCGGGCGGCCGGATGCGGCGGCCGATGCCCGGCTGCTCTCGCTCGGCGAGAACGCCGTCTTCGCCCTCGGCGACGGCGGTCCGGTCGTACGGGTGGGCCGCAGCGCCGAACTCCTGGAGCGCGCCGAACGGGAACTGGGCGTGGCGCAGTGGCTGGCGGCCGAGGGCGTACCGGCCGTACGGGTCGCGGAGCCGGTGGCCACACTGGTCGACGGGCACCCCGTGACGTACTGGCAGCGGCTGCCGGAGGCCGTCCGCCCGGCCGGGCCGCGCGACCTCGCCGAGCTGCTGAAGCTCGTCCACGCCCTGCCGGAGCCGCCGTTCGCGCTGCCCCGGCGTGAGCTGCTGGACGGCGTCGAGCGCTGGCTGAGGCTGGCAGGCGACGCCGTGTCGGCACCGGACGCGGAGTATCTGCGTGGCCGGCGGGACGCCTTCGCGGCGGCCGCCACCGCACTGGAACCGCATCTGCCGCGCGGCCCCATCCACGGTGACGCGCTGGCCCGCAACGTCCATGTCGGACCCGACGGGCCGGTGCTGGTCGACCTGGAGACCTTCTCCTCCGACCTGCGCGAACACGATCTGGTCGTGATGGCGCTGAGCCGGGACCGCTACGGCCTGGCCGCGGACGCGTACGACACCTTCGTCTCCGTCTACGGCTGGGACGTACGGGACTGGGAAGGCTGCGCGGTGCTCCGCGGATCCCGGGAGACGGCGAGCTGCGCCTGGGTCTCCCAGCACGCGCCCGGAAACCCGGCGGCGCTCAAGGAGTTCCGGCGCCGGATCGCCTCGCTCCGCGAGAAGGACGCGACGGTACGGTGGTACCCCTTCTGACGCCGGGCAGCGCTCCCCGCGCCCGTCAGGTGCCGGGCTGGTACGGGATCAGCGGCCAGGCCGGCTCGACTATCGCCTGAGGGTTGCCCGAGCGGCGCAAGTACGCCTGGAACGACGCGGCCTGTTCGGCGGCGGCCTGCTCCTGGAGCTCGTGCAGCGCACGCGGAGAGGGGATGGTCACAGCCGGATACCGTTCCCCGATGCGCCGGGCGACACCGGCTGCGGCGGCTGCGTCCGCACCCGCCTCGTGTGCCCCGTCCAGCCGGACGTCGTAGTGGCCGCACAGCGCCTGCAGGGCGCGCTTGCCCTTGCGGTACCGGTCCACATGCTTGTCGAGAACGAGCGGGTCGATGACCGGCGCGGGGGCGCGCCCCAGCCGCTCCGTCAGGGTCGGGACGCCATGACGCCGGCACTCGCGGTCCAGGAGGGAGAGGTCGTACCGGGCGTTCATCACCACCAGCGGGATGTCCGCGCGCAGAGCATCGGCGAGCGCCTCGGTGATCTCCGCTATCGCGGTGGCCGGCACAGACCCGTGCTCTCGGACATATGCGGTCGAAAAGCCATGAATGGCCGCCGCTTCCTCGGGGATCGGCACACCGGGATCGAGCAGCCAGGTCCGCTTCCCGGCCGCCCGGCCGTCCCCCTCCAGCCGGATCAGGGCGGCGGTGACGATGCGGTCCCGCTCGACGTCCGTGCCCGTGGTCTCCAGGTCAAAGCTGACCAAAAGCTCCTGATGCCAGCTCATGCCGCCTCCTTCGGTGGTACATCCCCCGTTGCCCACCCACTCTCGCACGCCCCACTGACAATCCCCCGGGCCGCCCGCCACATCAGGACAGTTCGGAAAAATTCGGGAAATTGCCGGAAAGTGTAGGAAGGTTCGGGAAAGTTCAGGAAACAGGCCGTGAATCCGCCCAAATACTCTCGAATTCCTCCCGATAGGTCTCGAAGAGACCGTGATCGCCGTCGCGCCCGTCCCGCGCATCCTGCCGGACGACGTCACGTACCCCGCCGCGCAGGACCAGGACCGGCGACTCCATACCCCGGCTCTTGCGGAGATAGGGCTGGACGACGGCTATCCCGTCGGGGCCGTCGCCGTCGACGAGGTACGCGGTGAAGCGCGGGGTCTCGTCGAAGACCTGGATCTCGAAGGCTCCGGGGTCATGCAGCCGGGACCGTACCCGCCGCATATGGAGGATGTTCATCTCGATGGAGCGGCTCATCTCGCCCTTCTTGAGGCCGATTTCACGCTCCCGTCGGCGGACCGCGCTGCTGGCGGGGTTGAGGAAGAGCAGCCGGACCCGGCAGCCCGATTCGGCGAGCCGGACCAGGCGGCGTCCGGAGTAGTTCTGGACGAGGAGGTTCAGGCCTATGCCGACGGCGTCGAGGCGCCGGGCGCCGCCGAAGAGATCCTCGGCGGGGAGCTGCCGCTGGAGCCGCACCCGGTCGGGGTGCACGCCGATGACATCGGCGTAGCGGTCGCCGACCAGGTCCTCCACCGCGTCGATGGGCAGCCGCCCGGAGATCCTGGTGCCGATACCGGAGCCAAGGATGTCCAGGAGGCGGGCGGAGGCCCGCTCGGCCTGGGCGAGGACGGTCTCGGACAGCGCCCGATTGCGGGAGACGATGTTCCGGGCGACCTCCAGCTCGTCGAGAGCCAGCTCGACCTCGCGGCGGTCGTCGAAGTACGGCTCGAAGCAGGGCCAGTGCTGGACCATCAGTTCGCGGAGTTGCGGCAGCGTCAGAAAGCTGACGATGTTGTCGTCCGCGGGGTCGAGGAGGTACCCCTTGCGGCGGCTGACCTCGCGTACCGCGACCGCGCGCTGGACCCACTCCTGCCCGGCGGGTCCGGCCGCGGCGATCACCCATTCGTCGCCGTGCACCGGCTCGTAGACGGGCCGCAGGACGGCCGCGACCACGGCCCGCAGCCGCTGCTCGACGAGGTTCAGCCAGATGTAGGCCCGGCCGGCCCGGCGGGCGCGGGTGCGCACCTCCCGCCAGGCGTCCGCGCCCCAGTCCAGTTCCGCCCCGATCTCCAGTGGCCGCGCCAGGGACACCGTGCCGGGCGGTGCGTCGACGGAGCCGCTTTCATGCCCTTCGTGACTCTCGCCACCAGGGGGCAACTCCAGCCCGCCGCTCACCTGCCACCGCCTTCCGAACCCCGTGCCCAACGATCAAGGCAGACTACTGCGGTGCGGGAGGCGGTGCAGCAGGAAGGGTCGACTCATCTACCAACTCCCCTTATTCATAGTGTCGGTTGTGACCGCGCAGTGCGGTCGGAGTGAGCGGATTCATAGCCGTGACACCCCGCGGCACCAGCCGGAGCACGCGATGGGGTGTCCCGGCGGCCGTACGTTGACCCAGGAGATCGCAAGAGATCGTGCGAGGTCGCATGAGGGCGCGCGAGGTCGCGAGAGGCCGTGAGAGGTCGCGTGAGGCCGCGACGCGTCAGCCGGGACCCACCCACGGATGTCACGCTCCGTCACGTTCACGCTCCGGCATCCACCAGTGGGACGTGTGTCGTGGAGTCGCCGCGGCTCCCGGCGAGAAAGTGGGGAGAAAGTGGAAGAGTCTAGGCATGCAGGTCTGGCCGGGACAGATGTATCCGCTGGGTGCCACCTACGACGGGGCGGGCACCAACTTCGCGGTGTTCTCCGAAGCCGCGAACCGCATCGAACTGTGTCTGCTGCACGACGACGGTTCGGAGACCGCCGTCGAGCTGCGGGAGAGCGACGCCTTTGTGCGGCACGCCTACCTGCCGGGGGTGATGCCGGGGCAGCGTTACGGCTTCCGGGTACACGGCCCGTACGAGCCGCAGCGCGGACACCGCTGCAACTCCGCCAAGCTGCTCCTCGACCCGTACGCACGGGCCATGAGCGGCGTGATCGACTGGGACGAGGCGGTCTACGGCTACCGCTTCGGCCGCCCCGAGGTACGCAACGACCTGGACTCCGCGCCGCACACCATGGCGTCGGTGGTGGTCAATCCGTACTTCGACTGGGGCGACGACCGCCCGCCGCGCACCGCGTACCACGAGACGGTGCTCTACGAGGCCCATGTGAAGGGCCTGACGATGCGCCATCCGGAGCTCCCCGAGGAGCTGCGCGGCACCTACGCGGCGCTGGCGCATCCGGCGGTCATCGGCCATCTGACGAAGCTGGGCGTGACCGCCCTGGAGCTGATGCCGGTGCACCAGTTCGTCCAGGACCACCGGCTGGTGGACGCCGGGCTGACGAACTACTGGGGCTACAACACCATCGGGTTCTTCGCCCCGCACAACGCCTATGCGTCCTGGGGCGACCGCGGGCAGCAGGTACTGGAGTTCAAGACCGCGGTGCGGGCCCTGCACCAGGCCGGTATCGAGGTGATCCTCGATGTCGTCTACAACCACACGGCCGAGGGCAGTCACCTCGGCCCGACGCTGTCGTTCCGGGGGCTGGACAACGCCTCCTACTACCGGCTGTCGGAGGACCGGCAGTACTACGTGGACACCACCGGCACCGGGAACTCGCTGCTGATGCGCAGCCCGCACGTGCTGCAGCTGGTGATGGACTCGCTGCGCTACTGGGTACAGGAGATGCGGGTGGACGGCTTCCGCTTCGATCTGGCGGCGACGCTGGCCCGGCAGTTCCACGAGGTGGACCGGCTGTCGTCGTTCTTCGACCTGGTGCACCAGGACCCGGTCGTCAGCCAGGTGAAGCTGATCGCCGAGCCGTGGGACGTCGGTGAGGGCGGCTACCAGGTGGGCAACTTCCCGCCGCTGTGGACCGAGTGGAACGGGAAGTACCGGGACACCGTGCGGGACCTGTGGCGGGGCGAACCGCGCACCCTCGCGGAGTTCGGTTCCCGGCTGGCCGGCTCCTCGGACCTCTACCAGGAGGACGGACGGCGGCCGCTGGCCTCGGTGAACTTCGTGACCTGCCACGACGGCTTCACCCTGCGCGACCTGGTCTCGTACAACGACAAGCACAACGAGGCCAACGGCGAGGACAACCGGGACGGGGAGCGCTACAACCGGTCCTGGAACTGCGGCGCCGAGGGGCCGACCGACGACCCCTCGGTACGCCGGCTGCGGGCCCGCCAGATGCGGAACCTCATCGCCACGCTGATGGTGTCGCAGGGCGTGCCGATGCTCAGCCACGGGGACGAGTTCGGGCGCAGTCAGGGCGGCAACAACAACGCGTACTGCCAGGACAACGAGCTGTCGTGGGTGCGCTGGCCGGAGCCCGGCGACCGGGACGACAGCCCCTCGTCGGACGACGCCGGGGGCCCGGACGGGGAGGCGCTGGAGCTGCTGGAGTTCGTCCGGCGCATGGTGTGGCTTCGGCGCGACCACCCGGTCTTCCGGCGGCGGCGGTTCTTCCAGGGCCACCCCGCGGAGGGCGCCGGCGACGAGCTGTCCGACATCGCCTGGTTCACGGCCGGCGGGCGGGAGATGGGGCCGCGCGACTGGCAGTCGGTGCATGCCAAATCGCTGACGGTCTTCCTCAACGGCAGCTCGATCTCCGAGCCGGGGCCGCGCGGTGAACCGGTCACCGACGACTCGTTCCTGCTGCTGTTCAACGCCCACGACCAGGAGAAGGAGTTCCTGGTACCCGAGCACCTGGGCCGGCAGTGGCAGGTGGTGGTGGACACCGACCGGCCGCGGGCGGCGGCGGACGGCGGCGGCACCCGGGTCAAGGCCGGCGACCGGCTGACACTGACCGACCGGAGTCTGCTGGTGCTGCGACGGCCGGCGTAGCACCGGTGCCGGGTGGCGGGTGCCGGGTGGCGGGTGGCGGGTGCCCGACGGCGTCGATGCCGTGGCCGGTGACCTCGCCGACGACCAGGGCCACCCGTGCGCCGGACAGCGCGATGACGTCGAACCAGTCGCCGCCGATGTCGCCGAGCTCGTTGGCGGGACGGTAGGCGGAGGCGACCCGTACGGCGTCCTGGGCGGGGGAGCTCTGCGGCAGCAGGCTGCGCTGGAGGGCGAGCGCCGTCTGGCGCTCCCGGGTGTAGCGGCGGGCGTTGTCCAT
>NZ_BBUY01000004.1:82168-119580 GCF_001590865.1 Streptomyces sp. NBRC 110611 | reverse complement strand
CGACTCGTTCCTGCTGCTGTTCAACGCCCACGACCAGGAGAAGGAGTTCCTGGTACCCGAGCACCTGGGCCGGCAGTGGCAGGTGGTGGTGGACACCGACCGGCCGCGGGCGGCGGCGGACGGCGGCGGCACCCGGGTCAAGGCCGGCGACCGGCTGACACTGACCGACCGGAGTCTGCTGGTGCTGCGACGGCCGGCGTAGCACCGGTGCCGGGTGGCGGGTGCCGGGTGGCGGGTGGCGGGTGCCGAGGGCCGAGTGGCGGGGGCACAGCGGAGGATCCGTACGGCGGGCGATGACACAACGGGTCCCCCGCGGGGTACGGGTGTTCCCATGACGCAGCCCTCGAGTCCGCCGCCGACCGCCACCTACCGGCTGCAGCTCCAGCCGGGGTTCCCGTTCGCCGCCGCCGCACGGGCGGTCCCCCATCTGGCCGCGCTGGGCGTCTCCCACCTGCACCTGTCGCCGGTGCTGGAGGCGGTGCCCGGCTCGACGCACGGCTATGACGTGGTCGACCACACGGCGGTACGGTCCGAGCTGGGCGGCGAGCCGGGGCTGCGGGCGCTGGCCGCGACGGCCCGGGCGCACGGCCTCGGACTCATCGTGGACATCGTGCCGAACCACATGGCCGTACCGGAACCGATGACACTGAACGGACCCCTGTGGGGCGTGCTGCGCGACGGTCCGGCCTCCCCGTACGCGCGGTGGTTCGACGTGGACTGGGACGGCGGTCACGGCGGCCGGCTGCTGCTGCCGGTGCTCCACGGGCGCATCGGTGACGAGGCGCGGCACTTCGTCGTCGACCCCGGGGAGGGGCTGCTGCGGTATCACGAGCACCGCTTCCCGCTGCGCCCCGGTACCGAGGAACTGCCGCTGCCGCTCCTCCTGGCGGCCCAGTGGTACCGCCTCGCCTGGTGGCGGCTCGCCCGCAGCGAGCTCAACTACCGCCGCTTCTTCACCATTTCGGAGCTCATCGGGGTACGCGTCGAGGACCCCGAGGTCTTCGCGGCGACACACGGCACGCTGCTGCGGCTGATCGATGAGGGCGTCATCGACGGGCTGCGCGTCGACCATCCCGACGGGCTGGCGGACCCCGGCGGTTATCTGGCCCGGCTGCATCGGGCGACCGGTGGCCGGTGGACCGTCGTCGAGAAGATCCTCACCGGTGACGAACGACTCCCCGGCAGCTGGGCGTGCGCGGGCACGACGGGCTACGACGCCTTACGGCACATCGACGGGCTGTTCGTCTGCCCCCAGGGCGCCGGGCGGCTCTTCTCCCATTACCGGGACTTCGTCACCCCACTGGCCGACGAGGGCGGCGACTGGGACGAGACGGTGCGCCGGGCCGCGTACGAGGTCGTCACGCACGATCTGGCCGCGGAGGTGGAGCGCCTGGTGCGGACCGCGGCCCGGATCAACGAGCGCGCCCCGCTGCCGGGCGACCATGCGCCCTGGGCGCTGCGGCAGGCGATCCGCGAACTTCTGGTACGGCTGCCCGTATACCGGCCCTATGCCGCTGATGCCGTACGGGCGAAGCCGGACGCGGCGAGGTCGGGCACGGCGATGCTGGACGTGGCGAGGCCGGACGTGGCGATGCTGGACCGGGCCGCGGAGGGGGCGCGTGGCACGTTCCGGGTGCCCGACGAGGCACGGGCGGTGGAGATGATCCGCGATCTGGCGCTCGGCCGGCCGCCGGACGGCATCGGCCCGGAGCGCGATGACCAGGGCGCCGCGGACCTGGACCGTGCGGACTTCGCCGCACGTTTCGCCCAGACCGCCGCCGCGCTGCACGCCAAATCCGTCGAGGACACCGCCTTCTACCGCTACCCCGTCCTGCTGTCGGCCTGCGAGGTCGGCGGCCACCCCGGCGAACCCGCGCTCGGCCCGGAGGCGTTCCACGCGTACTGTGCCCGGATCCAGCGGGACCGGCCCCTGACCGGAACAGTGCTCTCCACGCACGACACCAAGCGCAGCGCCGATGTCCGGGCGCGGATCGCGGTGCTGTCGGAGTGCCCGGACCGGTGGCGGGACGTGCTGAGTGAGCTGGCCGACGACGCGGTGTGCGGGGCCGGGTCCGGCGGGGTGGACGGTGCGGGCCCGGCGGATCCGATGGTGTCCTGGCTGGCCTGGCAGACCGCGTTCGGCCTCGGCCCGGCGGCCGGCGGCCCGGCGGCGGACGGCTCAGCGGCGGGGGCACCTGGGGGAGCCGACGCGGGCAGGATGGTGCCCGCGGTGCTCAAGGCCGTACGGGAGGCCGGGCTGCGCACCTCCTGGACCGAGCAGAACGCGGACTACGAGGAGGCGGTGGCGGAGTTCGTCCGCGGCGGACCATGCGGCCCTCCGGCCGCTCCGCTGGCGGCGCTCGGCGAGGAACTCGCACCGTTCATCCGCGCGAATGTGCTGGGCGCGGCGCTGCTGCACCTGACCATGCCGGGCGTCCCCGATCTCTACCAGGGCACCGAAGCCGCATACGCCGCACTGGTCGACCCGGACAACCGGCGGCCCGCCCGCTTCCGGCCGGAGCTACTGGCCGCACTGGACGCCGGTGCCACGCCGCGCGGGCTGTCCGCCGAGAAGCTGCGGCTGACGGCCACGGCACTCCGGCTGCGGCGCGACCGCCCGCAGTGGTTCGGGGCCACGGCCGCCTATGAGCCGGTGTACGCGGAGGGCCCGGCGGCCGAGCACTGTGTGGCGTTCTGCCGCGGCGGGCGCGTGCTGACGGTCGCGACCCGGCTGTCGCTGCGCCTGGCGGAGACCGGCGGCTGGTGGGACACCGGGCTGCCGCTGCCACCGGGCGGCCCCTGGCGCGAACGGCTGACCGGGGGCGAGGTGCCGGGCGGCGCGGTGGTGCGGCTGACCGACCTGCTGACGGCCTCACCGGTGGCGCTGCTGGTACGGGAATGACGCCACCGCCCTCTCCGTAACGGCGACGCCACAGTCCGGACGTCGCCCGACGGATGACGTCACCCGACGGACGACTTCGCTCGACGGATGATGTCGCCCGGCGGATAATTCGGTTGCTGTCCGGCCCGTGCCCGGTGACCATGGCACCGTACCCGTCACCCCCCCCACTCAGGAGCACGGAATGCGCCGATTCCTCGAAAGCACTCAGCGCCCCCACCGGACGTCAGTTTTCGAGGACTCGACCACGTATGCACACCCGTCCCACAGCCCGCACCCCTCAGAACCCCCCGCGGCTCCGTCGCACCCTGAACATCGGCATCCTCGCCCACGTCGACGCGGGTAAGACCAGCCTCACCGAGCGGCTGCTCTTCGACACCGGCGCCATCGGCCGGCTCGGCAGCGTGGACACCGGTGACACCCGCACGGACACCGGCGCGCTGGAGCGGCAGCGCGGCATTACGATCCGCTCGGCCGTCGTCTCCTTCACCGTCGGCGAGGTTCAGGTCAACCTGATCGACACCCCCGGCCACTCCGACTTCATCGCCGAGGTCGAGCGCGCCCTGGGAGTGCTCGACGGTGCCGTCCTGCTGCTGTCCGCGGTGGAGGGCGTGCAGGCCCGGACCCGGGTGCTGATGCGGACGCTGCGGCGGCTGCGGCTGCCGACGCTGCTCTTCGTCAACAAGATCGACCGGATGGGCGCCCAGGGTGAGGCGCTGCTGGCGGAGATCCGGCGCCTGCTGACCCCGGCCGTCGTCCCGATGACGTCCGTGACCGGTCTCGGCACGGCACAGGCCCGCTCGGCGCCGTACCCGCTGGAGGGTGCGGAGGCCCGTGAACGCCTCGCCGAGGCGGTGGCCGAGGTGGACGAGGGCATCCTGGCCCGGCTGGTCGACGGGCCGCCGCCGACCGCGGACCAGCTCCGCACCGCCCTCGCCGCCCGCACCGCCGAGGGCGCGCTGCACCCCGTGTACTTCGGTTCGGCGCTCGGTGGGGAGGGGGTCGGCGCGCTCATCGACGGGATGGTCCGGCTGATCCCGCCGGCCCCGCCCGGCCCGGGCCCCGAGCCACGGGGCACGGTCTTCGCCGTCCACCAGCCGCCGAACGGCGAGCGCACGGCCCATGTCCGGCTCTTCGCGGGCGAGTTGCGGCCACGGCAGCGGATCGAACTGTACCGTCCCGGCGCGCCGCGGGACGCGCGTCCGGCGCTCACCGGCCGGATCACCTCGCTCGACGTCATCGGCCGACAGCCGGGCGACGGCGGGCGGCACGACGGCGGGCCGCGCGACAGTGGACGGCACGACGGCGGGCAGCACAACAGTGGACGGCCCAACAGTGGGCAGCTGCTCACCCCGGGCAATATCGCGGTGCTCCGCGGGCTGCCCGGCATCCGGACCGGGGACCGCCTCGGCCCGCCCGACGGCACGGCTGCCGACACCGCGCTCTTCCCCTCCCCCACCCTTGAAACCCTGGTCCGTGCCGGCGATCCGGCGCGCGCCGCCGACCTGCGCGCCGCGCTGCTGGCGCTCGCGGACCAGGACCCGCTGCTGCGGGTCCGCCCGGCGCCCGACGGCGCGACATCGGTGCTGCTGCACGGCGAGGTACAGAAGGAGATCCTCGCCGACACCCTGCGCCAGGAGTACGGGATCGGGGCCGAGTTCACGCCGAGCCGGGTGGTGTGCGTGGAGCGGCCGTGCGGCGTCGGCGAGGCCTGCCATGAAATCGCCAAGCGCGGGCACTGCGGGCCCTGGGCCACGGTCGGGCTGCGCGTCGAGCCCGGCGCCCGCGGCTCCGGTCCGGTCTTCACGTACGAGACCGAGCTGGGCGCCCTGCCGCACGGCTTCCACCAGGCCATCGAGGAGACCGTCCTGGCGACCCTGGAACAGGGCCCGCGCGGCTGGGCGGTGACGGACTGCCGGGTGGTGCTGACCCGTTCCGGCTTCATCGGCCCGGTCAGTACCGCCGGCCACTTCCGTACGGTCACCCGGCCCGTGCTGCTACGGGCCCTCGACCGGGCCGGCACCCGCGTCTACGAACCCTGCCACGCCTTCGAGGCCGAGATCCCGGCAGCCGCGCTGGCACCGGTGACCGCCCGCCTCACGGCGCTCGGCGCGGAGCTGGCCGAGCCCGTCGGCGGGCAACGTTCCTGGCTGGTCAGCGGGGCGCTGCCGGCCCGCCAGGTGCAGCGGCTCGAGGGGCTTCTGCCCGGTCTGACCCATGGTGAAGGGGTATGGATGTCCTCTCCGTCGGGGGACCGTCCGGTACGGGAGGAGGACGCGGCGCCGCCCCGGAGCGGCACGCCACGAAGCCTCGGCCACTGAACCCGCTCGCGGAAGCCTCGGCCGCGGCCGAGCCTCTCGCAGAAGCCCCGGCCTCCGAGCCTCTCGCGGAAGCCGCGGCCACTGAGCCCTCTCGCACGGGGCGCCGCCCACCGCACCCCGGCGCGGGGGCTCAGCGCTCCGTCAGGACGTAGTCCACGTGGCCGAAGGTGATGTGGTCGCCGGGGCCGACCGGGACCTCGCCGACCACTCGGCGGCCGTTGACGCAGGTGCCGTTGGTGGAGCCGAGGTCGCGCAGCATCCAGCCCTTGCCCTCGCTGCGGAGTTCGGCATGGGCGCGGGAGACCGTCTCGTGGTTGAGGCGCAGGCCCACTCCGGGCGCACGCCCTATCAGCAGCGGGAACGGCCCGGGCTTGGGCAGCAGGAGCTTGGGCAGCCGCTCCGTCCGCCAGGCGCGGCGCACCCGGATGTGAAACGCCGACACCCGACCGACCATCCGCAGCAGTGTGCCCTGGACCTTGCCGCGGCCAGCCAAGTCGGCGGTGGCCAGCTGGAGTTCGGAGTGCTGCTGGGCGGTGAGAACGAGTTCCAGGCGGCGCAGAAAGGTGTCCTGGGACAGCCGTCCCTGCGCCGCGCCGTCGCGCAACAGGTCGAGGGCGCGTTCCCGGTCGGCGTCCGACGGCCGCGCCGCGTGCGCGGGGAACTCGAGCGAAGTCATGCGGTGATTGTCCGGCGACCGCGATCCGCTGTCCAGGCGAGGTATGCGCGGTACGCACGCGGGACGGTGGCACGACACACCGGGCGCGCTGCGGGGCGGCGCCTGGCAGGGACAGAGTGCTCGCCGGAACGGCCCAGTGGGGTGGACCGGACCGGGCCGGGCTGTGCGACGGTGCGGCGAGGTGCGGTGTGCGGCGGCATGCTTGGTTCGCCTGGACCGGGAATCCGGACCGGGAGCCGGCGGAGGAAAGCCGGGAGCCGCGGAGGAAGTAGGAGGGAGGACGGCCGTGCTGTTCGAGGTGTGGGCGCCGGGAGCCGAGCGGGTCGCTCTTCAGTGGGCAGGCGAACGGGCCGGTCAGCCGCCCGTCCCGATGGTGCGGGACACCGACCGCGCGGGCTGGTGGCGTGCGGAGGCTCCGGCCCGCGATGGCGACCGCTACGCCTTCCGGCTCGACGGCGGGCCACCCCGGCCCGACCCGCGTGCCGTCCGGCTGCCGGACGGCCCCGGCGGACCTGCCGCCGTCGTCGACCACGACCGGTTCGTCTGGCGGCACCCGTGGCCCGGCCGCCCGCTGCCCGGCGCGGTCCTCTATGAGCTGCACATCGGTACGTACACCCCGGAGGGCACCTTCGACGCCGCGGCCACCCGGCTACGGCACCTCGCCGACCTGGGAATCACTCATATCTCACTGATGCCGGTCTGCCCGTTCCCCGGCGTCCACGGGTGGGGGTACGACGGGGTCGCACCCTGGGCGGTGCACGAGCCGTACGGCGGCCCCGACGGGCTGAAGCGGTTCGTGGACGCGGCTCACGCCTTCGGTCTCGGCGTCGTCCTCGACGTGGTGCACAACCACCTCGGCCCGGCCGGCAACCATCTCCCGGACTTCGGACCGTACTTCACCGAGGCCCATCGCACGCCGTGGGGCGCGGCGGTCAACCTGGACGCCGCCGGCTCCGACGAGGTACGCGGCTACCTCATCGCCAGTGCGCTGTCCTGGCTGCGCGACTACCGCCTCGACGGGCTGCGGCTGGACGCCGTCCACGCGCTGCACGACGACCGTACCCCGCACTTTCTCGCCAAGCTGTCCGCGGCGGTGGACGGGCTGGCCCGGCAGCTGGGACGCCCGCTGTTCCTGATCGCCGAATCCGATCTGAACGACCCCCGCACCACCGCCCCTCGGGAGAGCGGCGGCCACGGTCTGCACGCACAGTGGAACGACGACTTCCACCATGCCCTGCACACCGCGCTCACCGGCGAAGCCCAGGGCTACTACGCCGACTTCGCGCGCGCCCCGCTCGCCGCCCTCGCCAAGACGTTGACCGGGGGCTTCTTCCATGACGGCAGCTACTCCAGCTTCCGCGGCCGGGTGCACGGCGCACCGCTCGACCTGCGCACCACGCCCGCGTACCGGCTGCTGGCGTACGCCCAGACGCACGACCAGATCGGCAACCGCGCGCTCGGCGACCGGCTCGCCGCGAGCCTCTCCACCGGTCTGCTCGCCTGCGCCGCCGCGCTGGTGCTGTGCTCACCGTTCACTCCGATGCTGTTCATGGGCGAGGAGTGGGGAGCGACCACGCCCTGGCAGTACTTCACCGACCACACGGATCCGGACCTGGCGGAGGCGGTACGGGCCGGGCGACGGCGCGAGTTCGCGGCACACGAGTGGGCGGCCGACAGCGCCGAGTGGCCCGATCCGCAGGACCCGGCCACCCGCGATCGCAGCGTCCTGGACTGGAGCGAGCCGGCCCGGGAACCGCACCGCTCACTGCTGGCCTGGCACCGTACGCTCCTGACGCTCCGCCAGGAGCTCCCGGCCCTGACCGACCCGGATCCGCGCCACACCGGCGTCCGCTACGACGAGGGCGCCCGCTGGCTGCTGCTGCGGCGCGGCCCGCTGTGGGTGGCGGCCAACCTCGCGCACGAGACCACCGCCCGCATCCCACTCCCCCCGGCCCCCACCCCTCTGAAGGCCCTCGCCGGCTGGCCCGGCGCCCACCTCCCCGACGCACACGACGTACTCCACCTACCACCGGAATCAGCAACACTCCTGGGCCCGTAGCCACCCCCGGCCCCCTCGCCGACACGCCTCCGCCCCTGCTCACCTGCCGGTCTACCTGTCCGTACATCTGCCCGTCTGCTCGCTGCCCCCCGGCCCTGCCCCTGCCCTGCCTGTGCCCGTGCCCCCGGGAATACACTCCGCCCCTGCCCCTGTTGTGGACCCCGAGGGGGGCTTCGCAACCCTTAGGGGATCCGTTCGATCCACCCTTAAGGGGGGAACTCCGCCACGATCGCCGTGCAGAAGGCCTCCAGGTCGCCCGGTCTCCGGCTGGTGATCAGCGTGTTCGGCCCGTCGGTGCAGATCACGACCGGTTCGTCGACCCAGGTGCCACCCGCGTTACGGATATCGGTCCGCACGCTCGGCCAGGAGGTGAGCGTGCGGCCGCGCAGCACATCGGCCTCGACCAGCGTCCACGGCGCATGGCAGATGGCCGCCACCGGCTTCCCGGCGTCGAAGAACGACCTGATGAACGCCACGGCCCGCCCGTTCAGGCGCAGCATGTCCGGATTGGCCACCCCGCCGGGCAGCACCAGACCGTCGAAGTCCGCCTCGGTCGCCTCGTCCACCGTCAGATCGACGGGGAAGGTGCCTGCCTTGTCGAGATGGTGGTACGCCTGGATCCTTCCGGCGGAGGTCGAGACCAGCGTCGCGGTGGCCCCCGCCGCGGTCACCGCCTTCCAGGGCCGGGTCAGCTCGCGCTCCTCGGCGCCCTGCGGAGCCACCAGAAACGCCACCCGCATATACACTCACATCCCTCCGCGGCTCACATCCCTCCGGGAGCTGATATCCCGCCGCATCGGTCGGACGTATGGCGGGAAACGCCACTCCCCCACTTCTCGCCCAGCGGTTGACCGCCAATGGCCTACATATATGGTCTCCGGTCCCGCAGATATGCGGCGGGCCGGTGATGGAGACTGTGTCCATGCCCCTGCGCATCTCCGACCTTCTCGCCCGGCCCGGCCTCCGGCTGTCGGTCACCTACGACGTGCCGCCACACCTGCTGGCCCGCACGGTCGAGGCGGCGACCGTCTCGGATCTGCTGGTGCCGGGAAAGTGGCTGCAGGGCGGTGAACTCCTGATGACTATCGGCCTGTTGCTGCCGGGCGAGCCGTCCGCCTGCCGGGCGTACGTCCGGGACGTGGCCGAGGGCGGGGCGGCCTGCCTGGCGCTCGGGCTGGGGCGTGGGCTGCCCTATCAGCAGGCGCCGGAGGCGCTGGTGGCGGCGGCCGAGGAGGCGGGGCTGCCGCTGCTGACGGTGCCGGACGAGGTGCCGTTCATCGCCGTCACCAAGGCCGTCTTCGACGCCCGGGCGGATGAGCAGCGCGAGGCGCTCCAACGGGCCTTCGCCACCCAGCGGCGGCTGACTGCCGCGGCGGCCGGCGACGGGCTGCGGCCGATGCTGGCGGAGTGGGCGGCCGCCACGGGAGTGGGCGCCGCGGTGCTCGACCCGCTGGGACGGCTGCTGGCGGCGGGCGCGCGCGAGCCGCACCCGCCGCTGGAGCAGGCGCGCGACCTGATCGAACGGGTCTCCGCCCGCGGGCTGCGCGGCAGCGCGTCCAGCCTGGTCGGCGGGCAGCAGCTGGAGGTGCAGCCGCTGGGCGCGCGGCGGTTGCGGGGCCTGCTGCTGCTCACCGGGCGCCCGGACGACGCCGCCCGCTCCGTCGTCCCCGGTCTGGTCTCGCTGCTGTCGTTGGAGCTGGAGCGCCGCCACCTGCGCGACGAACCGGAGCGTCGCCGCAGGTCAGCACTGCTCTCGGAGCTGCTGGCCGAGGAGCATCCGGCCGCGGACCGGGCCCGGGACATGCTGCGCTCGGTGGGGCTGACGAGCGACCGGGTGCGCGGGGTCGTGGTGGAGATGGCGGGTGGGGGCGGTGAGCGAGTCGCCACCGGCCCAGCGGGAGCCGCGGCCGGGACGGACCAGGCTGGAGCGGACCAGGCTGGAGCGGACGAGACCGGGGTAAACCAGGACGGAGCGGACGAGGCCGCTGCGCGGGAGGTGGCCGCGGATCTGGCGCTCGCGGTGCCCGGCGGTCTGGTCCGGGTGACGGACGGCTCGGCCGGCGGTGCGGCGGGCGGCGCGCCGGGCGGGCTCATCGAGGCGGTGGTCGGTGACGACCTGGACATCCGCGATGTTCTGGCCCGCTTCGCGCCGGGCTGTCCGGCCGGTATCGGCCCGGCCACCGCCCCCGAGGCGGTACGGGTCTCACTGCGGCAGGCGGCCGGGCTGCTCGCCGTCAGCCGGGCCGGCGGCGAACCGGCAGAGGCACGGCAGAGCCAGGCCAGCCGCCTGCTGCTCGACCTCGCCGACCGCCGTACGCTGCAGGGTTACGCGGACGCCGTACTGGGCCCGCTCGATCTCGCGGACAACGGCGAGGAGTTGATCGCCACCCTGGCGGCCTGGCTGGAGACCGGCGGCGCGTGGGATGCCACCAGCCGACGCCTCGGCGTCCACCGGCACACCGTACGCAATCGCCTCGACAAGGTCATGGACCTGACCGGCCGCCGGCCCGACGACCCCGACGACCGCTTCGATCTCTGGCTGGCCACCCGGATCCGACGCGGCGGCGCGCCGCCCACAACGCCATGAGGCGATGGTGCCACCCCATCGGCACCGGCACCCGCCCCGGCATCGGCACCCGCACCGGCGTCGCCCTCGTCATCAGGCCGGTAGCGCCGTCCGACCGGTGACACCACCAGGCCGGTGACGTATACCGCACGACCGGGCCCCGCCCTTCACTCTCACCGACGCACCGTCTTTACTGCCATGGTGACCTACGAGATCCGCACCCTGGCACCCGGCGCCAACGGCCCCGCCGGTCCTGCTCCGCTGCCCGTTGCCTCTCCCACGCCCGCACGGCGCGGGGGGACCCCCACCGACCCCGCT
Source organism: Streptomyces sp. NBRC 110611 (assembly GCF_001590865.1). Classification (GTDB taxonomy): domain Bacteria; phylum Actinomycetota; class Actinomycetes; order Streptomycetales; family Streptomycetaceae; genus Streptomyces. Next base: position 108,741 of record NZ_BBUY01000004.1, on the reverse strand, counting down.
CCCGGCGCCGGACGGAGCGGTGCGGGTGGCAGGTTGGTGGCCGTCAGCGATCTGCACATCCGCTATCCGGAGAACCGGGAGATCGTCGAGGGGCTGAGACCGGAGTCCGACGACGACTGGCTGCTGGTCGCCGGTGACGTCGGCGAGTACGTCGCCGATGTCCGCTGGGCGCTGACTCTGCTCAGCAGCCGGTTCGCGAAGGTGGTGTGGGTGCCGGGCAATCATGAGCTGTGGACGCCGCCCGACGACCCGGTGCAGCTGCGCGGGGTCGCCCGCTACGAGCATCTGGTGGAGATCTGCCGGGAGTTGGGTGTGCTCACCCCGGAGGACCCGTACCCGGTCTGGGAGGGTGTGGGCGGCCCGGCGGTCATCGCCCCGCTCTTCCTCCTCTACGACTACACCTTCCGCAAGCCGGGACTGGCGTCGAAGAGCGAGGCGCTCGCCGACGCCGAGAAGGCCGGGGTGGTGTGCACCGACGAGTTCCATCTGCACCCGGACCCGTATCCGACGCGGGAGGCGTGGTGCCGGGCGCGGGTGGCGGCCACCGAGGCCCGGCTCGCCGCCCTACCGGAGGAGCTGCCCACCGTGCTCATCAATCACTGGCCGGTGGTGCGTGAACCCACCCGGCCGCTGTGGTACCCGGAGTTCGCGCTGTGGTGCGGTACGGAGGCCACCGCCGACTGGCCGCACCGGTTCCGGGCCGCCACCGTGGTCTACGGCCATCTGCATATTCCCCGGCTGCTGATGTGCGACGGCGTGCCCCATCAGGAGGTGTCGCTCGGCTACCCACGGGAATGGCGGCGCCGCTCCGGCGCACCGGGCCGGCCGGTACAGATCCTGCCGGCCCCGGCCGCGGTCGCCTCCGGAACGACGGGAGCCCGCGCATGATCGACAAACTGCTGCCGGCGCCGGTGGTGACCGGCGAAGCCTTCCAGGACGCCCCGCTGTCCGAGATGTATCCGGAGGAGTGGGCGCTGGTGGAGAACGCGGTACCCAAGCGGCAGAAGGAGTTCGGCACCGTACGCGGCTGCGCCCGCTCAGCGCTGTCCCGGCTGGGTATCGCCCCCGGGCCGGTGCTCCCGGGCCGCGATCGGGCGCCGCAGTGGCCGGCCGGGGTCGTCGGCGCGCTGACGCACTGCACCGGCTACCGCGCCGCCGCGGTGGCCCGCGCGCGGGATGTGCTGACGATCGGCCTGGACGCAGAGCCCAATGAGCCCATAGAGGACCCCGGGGTGATAGACCTCGTCACGCTCCCGGAGGAGCGCTCCCAGCTCCGCCGTCTGGCCGTGCTGGAGCCCGAAGTCTGCTGGGACCGCCTGATGTTCAGCGCCAAGGAGAGCGTCTACAAGGCGTGGTATCCGCTCGCCCACCGCTGGCTGGGCTTCGAGGACGCGCTCCTCACCCTCGATCCCACGAACGCCACCTTCACCGCCCGCCTCCTCGTCCCCGGCCCCCGGGTCAAGGGCGAAGAGCTCACCGAATTCAGCGGGGGCTGGCTCGTCGAGTCGGGACTGGTGGTGACGGCGATCGCCATGCCGGCCTGACGGGGCGGGCGGGCATGAGGCCCGGGCACCGCCCGCCCGGGCCCTGGCCCCGCGTCACCCCTCCCCCCCCCGCGTCACCACTCATCAACCATCAGCGGTCAGCGGTCAGCCGCAGGGCAATTTCCTCAGGATGCGGCCGCTCCGTAGTCCGGGTCGTACAGGCGCAGCATGTGCACAAAGCGGTCGAGCAGGTTGAGTTGTTCATTCCTGAGTGACGGCGCATTGAAGTGCATGACCGTGTTGCGGACGTCCTTCACGCGACTGAGCAGCCCGATGAAATGCTCCCGGTCGACGCCGGGCCAGCCCAGTTTTCCCCAGCGTTCCTCGTTGTCCAGGAGCCGGATGTACTCACCGAACATCATCTCTTCGACGGATCTCTTCTTCTTGTGCACCTTCTGGACGTCGGCCTCTCCGTAGACCCGGCCCAGAGAGCGCCGGAGTCGCCGCTCAATCTCCCCGAGGGTGAAGAACGGGCGGGCGACCGCACCGAACTCGCCAGCAAGATCAGCGGAGGTGACAATGCCGCTCACCCGCCCGTCCGCAGCCCGCACCAGGACGAATTCATGAGTCTGGATGAGCGGTAGCACCGGCAGAAGGTGGGCCGACGCATTGACGATCTCGTACTCGCTGGTGATCGCGCTGGCGAGGCACGGCTGGCGACCGGTCGCATGCATATGGGCAATCGAGGCCCAGGTAATGACCCCATGCAGAGTACCCGCGATGTCGAGCACCGGAAGTTGTGAATATCCGTGCTCCGCCATCCTTCCCATCGCGAGCGGGAGCGGCTCGTCAGGTGCGATCGATGCGACCCGATGGGCCGACGGCAGGTCGTGGACTCGCATGGCCGCCTGCGGGAACAGGCCGACGCATTCGTCAACGTCCTCGATTCCGTCGCCGGTATCCGGAGCGGGCGCACTGTCCGCATCGTCGCCGGCGATGAAACTGCCCTTCTCGCGGGTGGCCGGGACGACGGCGATCTCGTTGTTCAGTGAGCCGACGGAAAAGTCCGGCGTTGTGGTCAGGCCGGCATTTCGCAGATCGAGTTCGATCTGCGGGACGGATGCGTGGTCACGGACCCGAAAACCCCACAAGGACAGAATCTCACGGATCGGCAGGGTAGTGCCTTCCAGTCCTTTGATGGTCGCGTCATCCGGCGTCGCCATCGCTCGCCCCCTCACGGACCGCGGCCTTTCCCATCTCCCGCTCGACGAGCCCCAGCAGCCTGATTGTCCGGTCCCGGTAGAAAGCCGTGAAATCGTCCGCGCGCAGCGTCTTGGGGTCGATCAGATGAGTGCTGACGATGTCATCGAACCAGTCACCCGGACTGCCGATATGCCGCTCGAAGGCGGACAGGAAGGCCGATGGTTCACTGGCTCCCATCATCTGCTGGGCCCGGTAGGACAGCGGGGTCTTGTTCACGATGCTGTTCATCCAGGTACTGTCCACGTCGTTGCGCTCGAACCACGCCTTCGGGAAGACCTGACGAATATCCACGTACTGCCCGATCACCGACTGTTCACTGATCGGCTCCCCGTGGAAAACCCAGTCGATTGCCCCCTCCTTGATCAGGAGAGCGTAGATTCCCTTGTAGGCCGCGCTGTTGCGAGAGGTGAGCCGGTGCAGGCGCTGTTCCTGGAAGGTCGCTTCCGTGATGGTGTCGGGCTCCGGACCACCGTCCCTGATCCAGCCGACCACCTGCTCGACATCCCGGACGAACCGAGTGTCCGTGACCCCTCCGTAGAGCTCCCCGAGCACGCCACACCAGTACCAGCGTGCCAGTCTCTCAGGGACGCCCGGTTCTTCCACTGTGGCTCCGAGGATTACCCCGATTGCCGCGAGGGGGACCACCTGAGATCCATACGGCAGGTCGCGTTCACGGAACACGTGCTGGGTACCCAGGAACCGGCCGGCCCAGGAGAGCGCCTCCGCCACTTTCGGCGCGATCTGCGTGTAGTCGGCGAGCGGGAGGTGCAGCAGATCCCGCCGCTTGCAGCTCACCGCCGGGGCGTTCATCGCACCTGGATGCTCTGCCAGGAAATCCTTCTTGCGCCGGTACGTTCGCACCAGGGCGATGGCTTGGAGAAAGTCCAGGCTGGTGAGCCCGGTCTCCTGGCCGCTCTCCTTGTCCAGTGTCCCGAACACCGGGTAGTCGGAGCACAGCGCGCCTTTGATCGCCCGCCATTCCTCGATGAGGCTGAAGTCCTCGCCGCCGCTGCGTTCGGCAAACTGCACGTCACCCGCGTAGGTAGCGGTGAGCAACTCGAATACGTTGAGGACGACACCGCCGGTATTCACCCGCTCGAAGACCGAGCACACCGCCTCTTTGCGGGTCTCCTTCGGCAGACGGATCAACGGGACCTTGAAACCCTTGACCGTGTCGATGACCCGGGCCTGGAACGCCGACCACACGTCCCAGCGGTCGTCGGCGCCGCTGACATAGTCACGCTGCCACTTTCCCGTCTGCTCCGGCTCGAAGATCAGATTCAACGGGAACAGACCACTCATGCACTCCTTCTCCCGCGTCGTAAGGTTCCAGGCCGGGCCACGCCCGAACGCGCTCCGTACGACCCGGTCCTCCGGGACGGAAAGGATGGCCTCGTCCCGGTCCGCTGTGTCATCCACTGCCTTGGCGATGTCGATGTAGTACCAGCGCCTGAGGGGCTTGCTCCGCGCACCGGTCGTCTCCACCGGACGCTTCGATTTGAGCGCCTGGAACAAGGACGTCAGCCGCTGCTGCCCGTCGAGCAGCAGCTGTTCCGGGACGACGGCCGGGTCCACTTCGGTGCCGTGCAGCGGCCGGGCCTTGAACTGGGCCTCACCGCCGGTCTCCAACGTCATGGCGACACCCAGCGGATAGTCGAGCGTCACCGTCGCCAACAGGGCACGGATGCGATCGTCATCCCACTTCCACTGCCTCTGGAAGTCGGGCAGCTGGATCCTCCCTGCCGCGACGTCGTCCAGCATCTTGCCCAGGCTCGGCCCGTCCAGCGCCACCCCATACACCCCCAGTCACACGGACGCTTCTCTGCGTCACAAGGGAGACATGGTATGGGCAATCGCCGCACCGTGCGGGCGACTTGCATGATCTGCCGGATGGGCCCCGGGGCGCCGAGATCAGCTCATTGCCCCTGTGGCCCGTACCCCGGCGATGCCCACGCTGCCGCGGGCACCGGCCTCAGCCCTCGTCCGAAGTCAGCCGCAGGGAGATCGAGTTGATGCAGTACCGCTGATCCGTCGGGGTCGGATAGCCCTCGCCCTCGAAGACGTGGCCGAGGTGGGAGCCGCAGCGGGCGCAGCGGACCTCCGTGCGGACCATGCCGTGGGAGCGGTCCTCGACCAGCTCGACCGCGTCGCTGTCCTTGGGGTCGTAGAAGGACGGCCAGCCGCAGTGGCTCTCGAACTTGGTGTCGGAGCGGAACAGTTCGGCTCCGCAGGCGCGGCAGGAGTAGATTCCGGCGGTCTTGGTGTCGGTGTACTCGCCGACGAAGGCCGGTTCCGTGCCGGCCTCGCGCAGAACGTGGTACTCGGCGGGGGACAGCTCGGCGCGCCACTGCTCGTCGGGCTTGTCGATCTCGTACGGCATCTGGTGTCCCTCTCCTCAGCTCGGCGGTCCGGGCTCAGCGGCCCAGGCGGGTCAGGATGGCGGGGCCGAGGTCGGTCACATCGCCCGCGCCCATGGTGAGAACAAGGTCACCGGGCCTGGCCATTCCGGCGATGAGACCGGGGACGGCGGCCTGGTCGCTCTCCGGGGTGACCTCGGCGCCGGCGGCCCGTGCGGCGTCGATGATGAGGGTGCTGGTGATGCCCGGGATCGGGTCCTCGCGGGCCGGGTAGATGTCCAGGACGACGGAGGCGTCGGCGAGGGCGAGCGCCTGGCCCATCTCCGTGCCCAGTTCCTGGGTGCGGGAGAAGAGGTGCGGCTGGAAGACGACCAGGACCCTGGAGTTCTCGGCGGCGCCGCGGATGGCTTCCAGGTCGGCGGCCATCTCCGTGGGGTGGTGGGCGTAGGAGTCGATGACCTGGACCCCGCCCGCCTCGCCCTTGAGCTGGAGGCGGCGCTTGACGCCGGTGTACTTGCCGAGCGCGGAGGCGAGGTTGTGCGGCGGCAGGTCCAGGGCGACGCCGGCGGCCAGGGCGGCGACGGCGTTGTGGGCGTAGTGCCGCCCGGGGACCGAGACGGTGAAGGTGAGGATCTTGCCGCTGGTGAGGGTGACGGTGACCTCGCTGGTCAGGCCGCGGGGGTTGACCTTGAGGATGCGGACGTCGGCGTCCTCGGACTCGCCGTAGGTGACGACCTGGATGTCGTGGCGGCCGGAGATACGTGCGGTCAGCTCGCGGGCGCCGGGGTGGTCGGCGGCGATGACCAGGGTGCCGCCGGGGCGGATGCGGCCGACGAAGGTCTCGAAGGACTCGTAGATCTCGTCCATCGAGGCGTAGTTGGCGTGGTGGTCCAGCTCGACGTTGAGGACGATGGCGACCTCGGGCGCGTACTTGTGGAAGCTGCGGTCGCTTTCGTCGGCCTCGGCGACGAAGATCTCGCCGGCGCCGTGCTCGGCGTTGGAGCCCGGTGCGTCGAGGTCGCCGCCGATGGCGTAGGAGGGCTTGAGGCCGAGGGCGGCGAGGGACACGGCCAGCATGGAGGTCGTCGTCGTCTTGCCGTGGGTGCCCGCCACGGCGATGGGGCGGAGGCCGTCCATGAGGGAGGCGAGGGCATCGGAGCGGTGCACGACGGGGATGCCGCGCTCACGGGACGCGGCCAGCTCGGGGTTGTCGGGGCGGATCGCGGAGGAGACCACGACGCTGGTGGCGTCGGCGGCGAGGTGCTCGGCGGCGTGGCCGAGGTGGACCGTGGCGCCCAGGGAGCGCAGGGCCTGGGCGGTCGCGGAGTCCTTGGCGTCGCTGCCCGCCACCTGGGCGCCGCGCTGCGCGAGGATCTTGGCGATACCCGACATACCGGCTCCGCCGATGCCGATGAAGTGCGGCCGGTCCATCGAGGCTGGGATGGCGGGTGCCATGGTGCGTCTCCCTGATCGTCGATCATCGCGAGCGGTGGTGCGGTCCGTGCGGTCACACCTGTCGTGCTGCTCGTGCTGCTGTCTGTCGTCCTGCTCTCGTGCTGTCGATGATTCTCGCACCCGGCACTGACAGCGGCGGGCCATGGGCCGCGGCAGCAGCGATTCATGGGCCACGGCCGGAGCCGTCCGACGGTCGCCGGGCGGTCCGCAGGCCGGTTCCCGGGCCCTCAGCGGCGGATCAGGCCCTGTGCGGTGGCGGCGGCGACCGCGGCCGTACGGGAGTCCACTCCGAGCTTGGAATATATGTGGACAAGGTGGGATTTGACCGTCGCCTGGCTGAGGAAGAGCCGCTTGCTGATCGCGGCGTTCGAGAGGCCGTCGGCGACGAGCTGCAGCACCTCGGTCTCGCGGCGGGAGAGCGCGGCGGCGGGCGTACGCATCCGGTCCATCAGCCGCAGCGCGACGGTGGGCGCCAGCGCGGACTTCCCGGCCGCGGCGGTGCGTACGGCGGCGGCCAGCTCCTCGGGCGGGGCGTCCTTGAGGAGGTAGCCGGTGGCGCCGGCCTCGATGGCGGCGAGAATGTCGGCATCGGTGTCGTACGTGGTGAGGACCAGAACGCGCGGGGCACCGGGGCGGGCGGTGATCGCGGCGGTGGCCTGGGAGCCCAGCATCCGGCCGCCGAACTGGAGATCCATGAGGACCACGTCGACGGTGCGCTCGGCGGTGAGCTCGACGGCCCGTTCGGCGGTGGCGACATCGGCGACGACCTCGAAGCCCGGCTCGGTCTCCAGGACGGCGCGCAGCCCGGCCCGCACCACGGGGTGGTCATCGGCGAGCAGCAGCCGGACGGGGCCGGCATACGGGGTGGTCCCCGAAGTGGGATCGGGGGCGGGGTCGGGGGCCGTCTCCGGGGTGATGTCCGGGGCGGTCTCCGGGGTCGGGTCCGGGGCGGTCATGAGGGGGTCTCCGGTGGGGCGGGCGCGGCGGGACAGAGCAGGGTGACGGCGATGGCGGTGCCCTCCCCGGGGGCGGACTCGACGGCGAGGGTGCCCTGTAGCGCGCGGGCCCGGGCGCGCATCGCGGCGAGGCCGAAGCCGGTGCCGCGGGCCGCCGCGGAGCCCGGCGCGGGCACCTCGGCGGGCAGGAACCCGGCGCCGTCGTCGACGACGTCCAGTGCCACCTCGGTGTCCATGTAGCTGAGGGTGAGCTCGGCACGGCCGGCCCGGGCGTGCTGCACGGTGTTGGCGAGCGCGGACTGGGCGATGCGCAGCAGGGCCACCTCGTGCGGGGTGGGCAGCGCGGTGGGCGCGCCGGAGACCTGGCAGTGCACGGCGAGCCCGGAGGTGCGGGCGGTGGTGGCGCAGAGCCGTTCCAGGGCGGCCGGCAGGGACCCCGCCTCCAGGTCGGGCGGGCTCAGCGCCCGGACGAAGCGGCGGGCCTCGGCGAGGTTGTCGACGGCGGCCGTACGGGCCTGCCGGACATGGCCGAGGGCCGTTCCGGGCCGCTCCGGCAGGGCGCGTTCGGCGGCGCGCAACAGCAGCTGGATGCTGGACAGGCCCTGGGCGAGGGTGTCGTGGATCTCCCGGGCCAGCCGTTCGCGCTCGGCCAGGACCCCGGCGGAGTGCTCCGCGGCGGCCAGTTCGCTGCGGGCCGCGGTCAGCTCCTCGATGAGCCGGCGGCGCTGTTCGCTCTCTCGGTAGAGGGCCTCGTACCCCAGGACGACGGCGACCGCGACGGCGGCCCCCAGGACGGGGCCGAGCACCGTGCCCACGCTGAGGGTGTGGGTGTGCCACCCGAATCCGGCGACGGCGGCGAGGGTGGTGGCGGCGACGGCGGGCAGCCCCCAGCGCGGCGGCAGCAGATGCATCTGCACGAAGAAGAGCGGGAAGGCCAGCCAGACGCCGTCCGGGGTGAGGGCGAGCAGCACCAGCCAGAGGGCCGCCACGGTACCGAGCCAGAGGCCCGCGACGCCCGTCGAGGTGCGGACGCGCGGCAGCCGGGGGCCCGCCACGTACACGGCGAACAGCGCGACGGCGGTGACAATCACGGCCGCGGCACCCGGAATGCGGTCGACGACCGCCCGTACGGCGGCGAGCGCGAGCAGCGCGGCCACCATCAGATGGAGGCAGCTGCGCAGGACCCGCACGACGGGGGTGAGGGAGTGATCGGTCACGGCTTCTTCGGTCACGGCCTCTTCAGGCTACGGGCCGCTACCGCCACCGGCATCAACCGAAGGTTTGATGCCGGGGCACACCCTTCGACGCCGGTGAACCCCTCCGCGGCGCGATGCCCGGGCCCCCTTCCGGGGGCGAGGGTGGGGACCAGCCGCCGGGCAGTGGGCCCGGCGCCCGGACCTGAGGATGGCAGCACCGGTGTTCGTCGCCTGGAGAGACCTGAGATTCGCCAAGGGGCGGTTCGCGCTGATGGGCGCCGTGATCGTGCTGATCACGGTGCTGGTGGGCCTGCTGTCCGGGCTGACCGCGGGCCTGGGCCGGGAGAACACCTCGGCGATCACCGCGCTGCCCGCCGACCACCTGGTCTTCTCGGCGCCCGCCGGGGACGGCGGCGTCAAGTTCACCGACTCCAGGCTGCCGGAGCGGACCGTACGGGAGTGGGCGCGGGTACCGGGCGTACGGAGCGCCGAGCCACTGGGGATCGCGACGACCAAGGCCGAGGCCGGAACGGCCGAGCCGGGCACGGCCACGGCAGGCAGCAGCGAGGCGGGGAAGGCCGGGCCGGGCGGGCGGACGGCCGCGGTGTCGGTGTTCGGGGTGCGGCCGGGTTCCCGGCTGGGTCCGGCCTCCGGGCAGGTGGCCGACGGGTCGGTGGTGCTGTCCGAGAAGGCCGCCTCCTCGCTCGGCGTACGCGCCGGGGACGCGCTGACGCTCGGCGGACGGGCGCTCCGCGTCACGGCGGTGTCGGGCCCGGCGATGTACAGCCACACGCCGGTGGTCTGGACGTCACTGGGCGACTGGCAGCGGCTGACGCCCGGCCCCGGCCCCGCCGTGGGCGCGACCGTGGTCGCCCTCTCCACCACCGCGTCGGCCGGCCTGCCCACCGCCGACGAGCGGCTCGGCACCAGGACCGTCAGCACCGACGACGCCCTGAACGCCATCGGCTCGTACGCCGCCGAGCACGGCTCCCTCCAGCTCATGCGCGGCTTCCTGTTCGCCATCTCCGCACTGGTCATCGGCGCGTTCTTCACGGTGTGGACGATCCAGCGCGGCGGCGACATCGCCGTACTCAAGGCACTGGGCGCCTCGACCCGCTATCTGCTGCGCGACGCCCTCGGCCAGGCGGTCGCCCTGCTGGTGATCGGCACGGGACTGGGCACCGCCGTGGTGGCGGCCGTGGGCGCCGGAATCGGCGGCACCGTGCCGTTCGTGCTCGACCCGACGACCGTCCTGCTCCCGTCCCTGATCATGATCGCGTTGGGGGCCGTGGGCGCCGCCCTCGCCATCCGCCGCATCACGTCCGTAGACCCCCTCACCGCCCTGGGAAGCGCCCGATGAGCCCCATGAGCCCGACGAACCCGACGAACACCATGAGCCCGATGGGTCCGATGGGTCGAACGCATCCGATGAATCCGACGAGCCCGGGTGGTCCGGCGACCTCGGCACGCCTTGAACTGACCGATGTCACCCTCACCTACCCCGACGGCGACGCCCGGCTGACCGCACTGGACGAGGTCTCGCTCTCCGTACCCGCCGGGTGTCTGACCGCCGTGATCGGCCCGTCCGGTTCCGGGAAGTCCAGCCTGCTCGCGGTCGCCGCGACGCTGATCCGCCCGGACCGCGGACGGGTGGTGATCGACGGCACGGACACCACGGGCCTCGGCCGCGCCGAACTGACGGCGCTGCGCCGCGCCCGGATCGGCACGGTCTTCCAGCAGCCGAATCTGCTGCCTTCGCTGACGGCCGCCGAACAGCTGCAGGTGATGGCGCATCTCGACGGTGGCTCCGCCCGCGAGGCGCGGTCCCGGGCGCTGGAGCTGCTGGCGGCGGTCGGCCTGGAGGGCCAGGCCGACCGGCGGCCGCATCAGCTCTCGGGCGGTCAGCGCCAGCGCGTCAACATCGCCCGCGCGCTGATGAACGACCCCGCCGTACTGCTCGTGGACGAGCCGACCAGCGCCCTGGACCACGAACGCGGCGCCGCGGTCCTCGATCTGCTGCGGATCCTCACCCACCAGCGGGCCACCGCCACGGTGCTGGTCACCCACGACCACACCCATCTGGACGCGGCCGACGAGATCGCCGAGGTACGGGACGGCCGGCTGCACCCTCGGGCAGGCGCCGCCCGGCCGTAGACCTCGGGGGCACACGGCCCGGCCGTGGACCGCGGGCGTACGGGCGTGCGGGCGGTACGGGGCGTAGGGGGCGGGCGCGGCCGCAGCGGCCGGAGGTGCTGCGGCCCGCGCCGCTACGCCTTGCGGAGCCGGTCGACGATGCCCTCGATGTCGGCCCTGACCCGGTCGGGGCGGGGGAAGTGTCCGCCGCCGTCCTCGTACGACTCGTGCCGGATGCCGGCGCCGTCGAGGGCGGCTTTGAACTCCCGCTGGCCGCGGAGGACTTCGGTCTCGTTGCCCCAGCCGAACGGGTCCGTCGGGTCGGGGCTGGTGCCGGCGACCAGGAAGATCCGCTTGTCCCGGAAGCTCTCGATGTGCTCCATCGGGTTGTCGGCGCTGACCTTTGCCTCGTCCCACGGTTCGCCGTAGATCGTGCCGCCTGCCAGGTCCTTCACCGCGGAGGACACGTTGGCCCAGTGGGCGACGGCACCGAGGTCGCCGCGCAGGCTGGGCGGGCCGGAGTGGGCGCTCACCGAGGCGAACCGGTCGGGGTACTTGACCGCGTACTTCAGCGCCCCGAAGCCGCCCATCGAGAACCCGGCGACGGCGCGGCCGTCCGGCTCGGCGTACGTCCGGAAGTTCCCCTCGATCCACGGGAGCAACTGGTGCATATGGAAGGTCTCCCAGTTCCGGGGGCCCACGTTGGAGCTGACCGGATCGGAGTACCAGCCCGCCTGCCCGCCGTCGGGCATGACCACGATGAGCGGCCGGCCGGCGGTGTAGGCGCGGATGCCTCCTTCCGCCGCCCGGTCCCATTCCATGAAATCGCCCAGACCGCCGTGGAACAGGTAGAGGACCGGGTAGGTGCGTCCGCTGCTGTGGTAGTCGTCCGGGAGCAGGACGTTGACGGCGGGTCCGATGTCCCAGCCGATGGCGTCGGTCTCGAACCGGTAGTACCACATACGGGGGTCTTCCTCGTTGCGCTCCTTGACGCGCAGCCCGGCACCGCCGTCGGCCGCACCGGCCTGCGACGCCGTCGCCACGACGCTCCCGCCTCCGAGAGCCATCGCCGCGGAGAGCCCGCCGACGGCCTTCAGGATCCCCCTGCGGGTGGGGTGGTGCTCGCTCACCATGACCTCCTGGTCGGAAAGTGGCACGTGCTCCTGCGGCGGCACGTCCTGCCGCAGCGGCACGTACTCCGACAGCGGCACGTCCTCGCTGTACAGGCACGTCCTCGCTACAGAACACCGAGCGGTTCGCGCAGTGACGACGAGACCGCCGATGTCCGCGCGACGCTAGCCACCGCCGATGAAACCTCGCTGAAATGCCGATGAGCCACCGGCCCCGCCGGCCTCGTCGGCCGTGAACTCCGGCTGTACCGACCCCAGTTACGCCCTGTCCGCCATGAGCAGCTACGCCGTCTCCGCCACGAGCCGCGTCGCGAGCGGCGCGGGGATGCCGTGTCGCTCGGCTGCCCGGAGCAGGGCTCCGCCGATCGCGTCGAGCTCCAGCGGACGGCCCGCTTCGGCGTCGCGTTGCATGGACGACTTACTGCCGGCCGGGAACGCGTCATAGCGCGCCAGGACCTGGGCGGCGTCCGCCGGACCGCCACACGCCCGGCTCACGGCGGTGGTCTCCTCGACCAGGGCGGCCAGCTCCGCGCGCCGTTCGGTGCGGATCGTGCCGATGGGCAGCCGGTAGCGGGTGGTGAGCAGGGCGAAGGGGGCCAGGAACGCCAGCTTGCCCCAGAGGACGGTGTTCTCGTCCGGCATGACGCGGGTGTCCGCACCGGCGGCCGTGAGCAGTGCGGCGAGCGGGTCGAGGCGCTCCCGCGGGCCGGCCAGGTCGATCTCGGTGAACGGGCTGCCGTGTTCGATCACACCGGGGGCCGTGCGGGTGGACTCGACGCGGATCGCGGCCGGGACGACCCGGTGCGCGCCGTAGCGTGCGCGCAGGACAGCCGGATGCTCGACGCCGTTGAGCAGGGGCAGGACGAGGCCGTCGCCGAGGGCCTGGGGCGAAACCCGGTCGAGCGCCGCGTCCAGCGCGGTGTGCTTGACCGTCACCAGGCACAGGTCTACGGGCTCCCGCAACGCGGTGTCCGCCTCGACGTCGGCCGTGAAGGCGCCGTACCGGCCGCTGCGTATCCGGAGCCCGCTCCGGCGCAGTGTGCGGACGGTCTCCTCGCCCGCGAGGCAGATCACGCGGTGTCCGGCGCGCGAGAGCAGCGCCGCGAGCAGGCCGCCGATCCCTCCGGGGCCGAGCACGGCGACGGTCCGGACGGGTGCGTGCGGTCCTGCGAAACCGCCGGTGAGCGGTGCTGCTCCGCTGTGCTGCATGGCCGGGCGTCCTCTCCAGGTTGCGGGTCGGCACCCGTCCCGTCGCCTCAGCCGTTTCCGGACTCGGCAGCGGGGGCGGGAACGGGTTGCCGCCCTGGGCCCGGAATGATCATCGGCGAGACCGGCAGATCAAGTCAATCCTTTGGTTTTCTTGCATAACCCCAAGAAATCTCTTGGGTCCTCAAGGGAGCTCTTGGATCCCCGAGGAAGCTCTCGGGTGACGGGGACGGGCGCCGGCCACCGCCCCGGGCCCGTCGCGGTCAGCTCGCAGGCTGGTCGTCCGCGGCGTGCGAGAAGAGTTTGAGCACGGGCACACCGACCTTGTGGCGGGCGCGGGAGGCCCAGTCGCGGTGGAAGAACTCCTCGACGAAGTGCGGGGCGGTCAGCACGATGACCTCGTCCGCGCCGGTCTCGTCGACGACGGTGCGCAGCAGGTCCAGCGGGTGGTCCGCGACCACCTGCCCGACGGCCTCGGCGCCGGCGTCGCGCAGGGCCTGGAGGGTCCGGGAGAGGGCGAGTTGGGCCGGGGCCTCCGCGGCCTCGCCGGCCGGTTCACCCCCCTCCCGTACGGCGTCGTCGAACTCGCCGAGGGCGACGTCGTCGATGGCTCGGAGCAGTACGTCCTGCTTGCCGCGGGGCTGCATGAGAACGACGAACGAGATCCGGTCGTCGCCGTGCAGGGTGGTCACAAACTCGACGTCGGCGGGCGTCAGAGGCTTCTCGATCATCAATACGCTCGTGAACACGACGGACGCCCTTCTTCTCTTCGGGGCGCAGCGGTGCGCGGCGCCCGACAGAAACCATCCTGCCCCGTCGCCACACGGGACCTGTTGGGGTTTAGTGTGCCCAACGGAAGCTAAGCGGAACAGATAATTCCGCCGAATGTCAGGACCGGCGGTAGCGAGTGAACAGGAACCCGGCCTCCTCCAGTACGGACGCCAGAGCGAACCGCTCGGGAACCGGGACGGCCGGCCCGCTCATGATGCGCGGCGCCTCCCCGACGGCGACCACCGGTGCCAGCGTCAGACACATCTCGTCCAGCACACCGGCCGCCGCGAACTGCCCCAGCAGCCTCGGCCCGCCCTCCGTGAGCAGCCGGGTGTGTCCCCGTCCGGCCAGCACCGCCGGCACCCGCGCCGGATCGACGCCCGGCCCCTCACCGGCGAACAGCACCTCGGCGCCCGCCGCACGGGCCTGCGCCACCCGATCGGCCGGTGCGCCGGCGCCCGTCAGGACGAGGGTGGGGGTGAGCGGCTCGGTGAAGAGGGGGAGGGTGAAGTCCAGGTCCAGACCGGCGGTCACCACGGCGATGGCGGGCGCCGGGGCCTGGCCGGCGGCGGCCCGGCGGGCGGCGAACGCCTCCCGGGCGCGGGCCGGCCGGTAACCCTCCTGGCGAACCGTTTCCGCACCGACCACCACGGCATCCGCCAGGCCTCGCAGCACCCCGAAGATCCGCATATCCGCCGCGCTGGAGAGCGGCTGCGAGCGGCCCTCGTAGTGGGCCGCGCCGTCCATGGACGACACCATGTTGGCCCGCAGCCATACGGGGGCGGACGGCCCGGAGCGGCCCGCGTGTGCCGGGTCGTCCGCTCCCGGATACGCGTAGGCGTCGGCCAGCTCGTCCAGCGTCCACTCCCGGTCGGTGAGGTCGGTCGGCACCGCCGCGGAGGCCGTGTCACCGGAGCCGGAGGCCGTTCCGCCACAGCCGGGGGCCGTGCCGCCGGCGCTGGGCGCCGTACCGCCGGGGCCGGGTACGAGCAGGTCAGGGAGGGGAAACAGGCGTCGCATGGCCGCAGTGTGACATGCCTCGCTCGGCGGACCGGCGGATACCGGCGAGGAGATAGGCTGGACAGCTGTGTCGCCTTCCCAGCCCTCCTCGCCCTCCTCCCCGCAGACCGACCCGGTAGCCGGACCGCCGGCCGGCGGGGACGGCACCTCCCCGGGCAGCTCCCCCGGCACCTCCCCCGCCGCGCTCACCGCCCGCGCCCCGCACGTCCCGGCCGACCGCCTGGTCGCCGAGATGGTGCCCCCGCCGCGCTTCCAGGACGCGCGCTTCGACACGTACATCCCGGACGCCAACCAGCCCAGCCAGGGCCAGGCCGTGCAGGTGCTGAGCGACTTCGCGGACAGCATCGACGCCGGAGCGGGCACCGGGACCGGCAAGGCCGCCGGCCGGCGACGCTGGTTCGCCAGGAGCCCCAGGAAGGCCACCGCCCCCAAGGGCCCCCGCGGCGTCTACCTGGACGGCGGCTACGGCGTCGGCAAGACCCACCTGCTCGCCTCACTGTGGCACGCCACCCCCGCCCCGGCCGAGCGCAAGGCCTTCGGCACCTTCGTCGAGCTGACCAACCTGGTCGGCGCGCTCGGCTTCCAGCAGACCGTCCGTACGCTCAGTGACCACAAGCTGCTGTGCATCGACGAGTTCGAGCTGGACGACCCGGGCGACACGGTCCTGGTCTCGACCCTGCTCGGCAAGCTGGTGGACAACGGTGTGGCCCTGGCCGCCACCTCCAACACCCTGCCCGGCAAGCTCGGCGAGGGCCGGTTCGCCGCCGCCGACTTCCTGCGCGAGATCCAGGGACTGAGCGCCCACTTCCGCCCGCTGCGCATCGACGGTGAGGACTACCGCCACCGTGGTCTGCCCGAGGCGCCCGCCCCGTACGACGACGAGACCGTCACCCGCGCGGCGTACCGCACGCCCGGCGCCTCGCTCGACGACTTCCCGTCCCTGCTGACGCATCTGTCGAAGGTGCACCCCAGCCGTTACGGCGCGATGTGCGACGGCATCGAAGCGGTCTGCCTCACCGATGTGCAGGCCGTACCCGACCAGTCCACCGCACTGCGACTGGTGGTCCTCGCGGACCGGCTCTACGACCGGGAGGTGCCGGTGTTGGCCTCCGGGAAGGCCTTCGACGAGCTGTTCAGCGACGAGATGCTGCGCGGCGGCTACCGGAAGAAGTACTTCCGGGCGATCTCCCGGCTGACCGCACTGGCCCGCGACGCCAAGCCGCTGGCGATCAGGCCGCCGGCGACCGGCGAGCCCCGGTAGGTTCCCGGCGGGCCGGGTGCGTGGTACCACAGGCGGGACACGTCACTTTCCGCCAACGGGGAGCAGCCCATGTCCGCGACACGACGTCAGATCCTGGCGAGAACCGGGGCGTTGGGGGTATCCGTCGCCTTCTCCGGCAGCCTCACGGAGATCTTCGCGGGGAGCGCCACCGCCCAGGGCATGGGGAAGCGGGGCTACGGCCCGCTGGTCCCCGACCCCGGCGGTCTGCTCGACCTGCCCAAAGGCTTCCGGTACCGGGTGCTGTCCAAGGAGGGCGACCCGCTGCCCTCCGGGGAGGGGAAGGTGCCCAGCAACTGCGACGGCATGGCGGCCTTCCCCGGTCCTCCCGGACGCCGGTCCCACGGCACCTGCCTCGTCCGGAACCACGAGAACCGTACGGACTCCCGCTCCCCCGTCCCGCACGCCGCCGGGCTGACCTACGACCCCGGTGGCGAGGGCGGCTGCACCGTCCTGGAGCTGGACGAGGACGACACGGTGCGCTCCGAACGGGTCGCCATCGCCGGCACCTCCACCAACTGCGCGGGCGGCCCCACCCCCTGGAACACCTGGCTGACCTGCGAAGAGACCGAGCTACGGGCCGGTGACGAGAACTACACCAAGGACCATGGCTTCATCTTCGAGGTCGATCCCCACGATCCGCTCCGGACCGGTGCGGTACCGCTGACCGCGATGGGCCGGTTCCAGCACGAGGCGATCGCCGTGGACCCCGGGACCGGCATCGTCTACGAGACCGAGGATGCCTTCGAGAAGCCGTTCGGCCTGTTCTACCGCTTCCTGCCGAACCAGCCGAAGGGCGGCCGGGGTTCGCTCCGGGCCGGTGGCCGCCTCCAGGCGCTCCGGGTACCCGGTGTTCCCGACCTGTCCACCATCCAGGAGCCCGGGACCGCCTTCGACCACGTCGCATGGGTGGACGTGCCCGACCCGCTCGCCCGCCGCACCCCCATCCGCTTCCAGGACTTCGGCCCCGGGGGCATCACCCATGCGCAGAAGCTGGAGGGCTGTTACTGGGGCGGTTCCAGCGTCTGCTTCGTCTCCAGCTTCGCGCACCGGGCCGACGGCTCGGCGGCCGACCACTACGGGCAGATCTGGAAGTACGACCCCCGGCGGCACCGGCTCACCCAGGTCGTGGTCTTCGGCCCCGGCACCGACCTCCAGCACCCCGGCGAATCCCCCGACAACATCTGCCTCGCGCCCGGCGGCGGCCTGATGGTCTGCGAGGACGGCGACGGCGCCCAGCATGTCTTCGGCCTCACCCGGCGCGGCGAGGTCTATCCGATGGCCCGCGGCCGGCAGAACATCGGCACGCAGGAGAGGCCGGAGTGGGGCGAATTCGCCGGAGTGACCTTCTCGCCCGGCCACCGGACGATGTACGTCAACTGCTATACGCCGGGGACGACGTTCGCAGTGCGCGGGCCCTGGCACCACTGAGGGCCCTGGCACCACTGAGGGCCCTGGCACCACTGAGGGCCCTGGCGCCACTGAGGGGGCGGCTCGTCCCGTTCGTTCAGCTGCGGCGTGAGCTGAGCCCGCAGGCGACGGCCGTGGCGGCGGAGGCGATCAGCACGGTGGCGGCGAGCGGCAGCCAGGGGGTGCTGATGGTGCCGTGGGCGGAGCCGGTGACCAGGCCCGAGACGGCGGCGTTGGCCGGGGAGGCGCCCACGACGAGCAGGAGCAGGGCGGCGGTCAGGCCGGCCGGGATGCCCCAGCCGGGGCTGCGCAGCACCGGCCGGTTGCACAGGGCGCCGATCGCCGTGCCCATGAGCACGCAGGCGAGGGCGGCGAGGAGCCCGGCGCCGGCGGCCGGGAGGACCGGGACGTCGACGTGGTGGTCGGCGGAGCGCGGGTCGGACACCAGCACGACCAGAGCCGCCCCGAGGAGCGCGAGCAGCAGTCCGGCACCGGCCGCGGTCAGAACGCCGGCGAGGTGGACCCGGCCGGGTCCGGCGGCGGCCGCGGCGCAGGCGCGGGCGGCCGGCGGCTCATTGGTGACGCAGACCCGGGTGAGCCAGACGGCGACCGGCAGCAGGCCGCCGGCGGCCCAGCCGAACGCGTCGAGGATGGGGTCGCCGCTCTGGACGCCGATGGCCAGGAAGGCGGCGTAGCAGATGACCGGCGGCAGCCAGCGGTACGAGCCGGCCAGCAGCGCCGCCTGGTAGCGGAGGAGAGCGATCACGGGTGCGGAGCCTCGTCGGGGTCGGGAGCACCGTGGTGCTCGGCAGCGGTGCGGGGAGCGGAAACCGGGTGGGGCCCCGGGGACGCGTACGGTCCAACGGCCGGGGCGGGGGCGCCGGGTGGGCCTGGGACGCCGGGTGAGCCGAGGACGTCGAGTGAGCCGAGGACGTCGAGTGAGCCGAGGACGTCGAGTGAGCCGGGGGCGCCGGGTGGGGGCGGTGCGGGGGTGACCGCCCGGATGTGCCAGGGCGGACGGGCGGTGAGCAGCGTCCGCAGCAGGGCGTCGGAGGAGACGGCGGGGACCGTCAGCCGGGTCGTACCGTCCGGCCCCCAAGTGATCTCCGGCCGCCCGGGCAGGTCCTCCAGGGCATCCGGCCGCCGCCCCGGCCCTCCCGCGGTCGGGAGCGGCGCGCCACCCGGTGCGCGCTCGGCCTCGATGACCACGCGGGGGCCGGTCGCCGGCTCCGTTCCCGCCGCCGGGCCGCTGTCCTCCTGGGCGAGCAGCCGCCCGTCCGCGACCCGGTACCGGGCGTCGGCCGCACCGGCCAGCCGCTGCGGGTCGTGGTCGACGAACACGACGGTGCCGCCGGCCGCCACCCGCTCGGCGACCACCTCGTCGAGCACCGCGCGGGCGCCGTGGTCCAGGCCGGTCCAGGCCTCGTCCAGGACGAGGAGTTCGGGTTCGGCGAGCAGGGCCTGGGCGACCGCGACCTTTTGGCTCGTCCCTTTGGACAGCTCGGCCAGCCGGGTACGGGCGTGCCCGGCGGCTCCGAAGCGGTCGAGCCACTCGGCCGCCCGGCGGGCCGCTTCGGGTCCGCGCAGCCCGTGGATGCGCCCCAGGTGGGTGAGGTAGCCGAGGGCGGTGAACGGCAGGGTGGCCGGGAACCGTTCGGGGACGTACGCGGTGCGCGGACGGCCGGTGATGCGGCCGGCGCTGGGGCGGTCGAGGCCCGCGCACAGTCGCAGCAGGGTGGACTTCCCGCTGCCGTTGGTCCCCTCGACGCGCAGCAGCGCGCCCGGGGGCACGTCGAGCCGCACGTCCCGTAGCACCCAGGGCCCGCGCACCCCGTAGCGCCGCCCTACCGCGTCCAGCCTCATGTGCCGACACCTCCGCTCCCCCGCCGGGGTCCCCGGCGCCGTCCGGCGCCGGCCGGTGCTCCCGGTGAGTGCGGCGTTCCCCCGCCGCTGCGCCATGCCCGACGGTAGCCGGACTTCCTGTCCGACGCCGGTCGGGGGGCGCGGTCGGCACCTCCGTACGGTACGAACCCCGGGCCCGGCGGCCGCAGTTGCCTCCTCGTCCCTCGCAGCACTGCTGCCGGCAGGCACCGCTGCAGTCACCACGTGCAGATACCGCCGGCGGGCACTGCCCATGCCATGGGGCATCGGTGGCCGTGTCAGTGGGGGCTGCCAGACTTGAACACGTGACCAGCACCGAGACCGCCGGGCAGCAGTCCGGCAACAGCTCCGCCGAACCGCTCCAGCGAAAAGAGCAGCCGGACCAGCGGGAACAGCGGGCGCCCGAAAGACCGGAAGAGCAGGCCGGGCGGGAAGTGACCGGCCGGGACGACGCGGCGCCGCAGTTCGTGCTGCCGTTGGTCGCGCGGCTGGAGCGGGCCGCGCCGCCGGCGCGAACGGACGCGCTGGAGACGGCCGCGCGGGCGGTGCTGGTGCTGCTGTCGGACGGGCGGGCGGCGGGCGACGGCGAGTGGGCCGAGGCGGTGCGGAAGTGGCAGGACAGCCGCATACGCAAGGTCGTGCGGCGGGCCCGCGGCGCGGAGTGGCGGCGGGCCGAGGCGCTGCCGGGGATCACGGTCCACGGCGGCGGCGCCGAGGTGCGGGTGTATCCGCCGGTGCCCCTGGACGCCTGGCCGAAGGACCTGGCGCGGCTTCAGGTCTCGGGCACCGAGCTGGACGATCCGCAGCCGCCCGGACCGCCCGCCGACGGGGTTCCGGTGCTGTGGCTCAACCCGGCGCTGGAGATGTCGGCGGGCAAGGAGATGGCGCAGGCCGGCCACGGGGCCCAGCTGGCGTGGTGGCAGCTGTCCGAGGAGGAGCGGGCGGCCTGGCGCGCGACGGGCTTCACGCTGGCCGTACGGTCCGCGGAGCCCGCGGAGTGGGAAGCACTGACCCGCAGTGGACTGCCCGTGGTGCGCGACGCCGGGTTCACGGAGATCGCCCCGGGCTCCTGCACGGTTGTCGCGGACCACCCCGCGCTGCGCAGAGCGTTGCTGCCGGGCGGGTGACGGTGAGCGGAGGGGACGCGGCGGTCGCGGTGTCCGGCCGGTGCGGGCCAAGCTCAAATCAAGCTCTGAACTCGGCCGGTGCGGGATTCGGCGCTGCTCGGCGCGGCATGAGTACCTCCGTACTCGGCCGACCGGCTCGACAGCCGGGCGTGGGTGACGCAAGAGGGGCGGGACTGCCCGCAAGTCGGTGCCGTTCACGTAGCGGAAGGGGAGGGAAGCCATGGAGCGCCTGGGTACGGGC
The DNA here is from genome assembly GCF_001590865.1 of Streptomyces sp. NBRC 110611. Taxonomy (GTDB): domain Bacteria; phylum Actinomycetota; class Actinomycetes; order Streptomycetales; family Streptomycetaceae; genus Streptomyces. The sequence goes on along the minus strand of NZ_BBUY01000004.1, from coordinate 87,832 downwards.
ATCGGCTGGCGGCCGGAGATCGCCGCGGAGATCGCGGAACTGCCCGCGGTGGACTGGGTCGAGGTGGTGGCGGAGAACATCTGCCCGGGCCATCTGCCCCACGGCGTGCGGCAGCTGCGCGAGCGCGGCACGACCGTCATCCCGCACGGGGTCTCGCTCGGTCTCGGCGGGGCGGACCGCCCGGACGCCGGCCGGCTGGCCGCCCTCGCCGAGCGCGCCGAGGTGCTGGGCGCGCCGCTGGTCAGCGAGCACATCGCATTCGTCCGGGCCGGTGGGCCGCTCACCGCCTCTCCCGTGCTGGAGGCCGGGCATCTGCTGCCGGTACCGCGCACCCGTGACGCCCTGGACGTACTCTGCGAGAACGTCCGGATCGCCCAGGACGCCCTGCCCGTGCCGCTGGCGCTGGAGAACATCGCCGCCCTGATCAGCTGGCCGGGCGAGGAGCTGACCGAGGGCCGGTTCCTGTCCGAGCTGGTGGAGCGGACCGGGGTGCGGTTGCTCATCGATGTCGCCAACCTCCACACCAACCACGTCAACCGCGGCGAGGACCCGGCCGTCGCGCTCGACGAGCTGCCGCTGGAGGCGCTCGCGTACGTCCATGTCGCGGGCGGGGTGGAGCGGGACGGGGTCTGGCACGACAGCCATGCCCACCCGGTGAGCCGGCCGGTGCTGGACGTCCTCGCCGAGCTGTGCGCCCGGACCGCCCCGCCCGGTGTGCTGCTGGAGCGCGACGACGACTTCCCGGAGGGCGGGGAGCTGGCGGCGGAACTCGACGCGATCCGTACCGTGTGGAAGGAGGCCCGCCATGTCCGGGCGGCCTGAGCAGGGCACAGCCCACAACACCGGCCCGGACGCGGCCCGCCGGCGCCTGGGCCTGGCCCAGACCGCGCTGCTGTCCGCGCTGGTCGCCGGCACACCGGCCCCCGAGGGCTTCGACCGGGCCCGCCTGCGGGTGCAGAGCCGGGCACTCATAGTCAAGCGGGCCGCGGTCGTCGCCAAGGTGGCGCCCGAGCTCCCGGAGATCCTCGGCGCGGACTACTACCGCACGGCCTTCGCCGACTACGCGCGGCACCGGCCGATGAACGCCGGCCACCGGCAGGATGCCCTGGACTTCGCGGCACATCTGCTGGCCCGGGGCCGTCCCGAAGGGCGTGCCGCACGGCGGGAGCTGACCCGCTGGTGGCGGGATCGCGCGGGCCCACGGCCACCGTCGGCGCGTCCCTCGGCCCGTCTGGCACAAGCCGTACGGCACGCCTTCACACGCGGGTGAATCTCCCCCTTCGCGGAGGGGAGTGACGACTCCTCCCTCACACGAAGCGCACGAAGCTGCACGAAGCTGCACGAAGCCGAAGGCTCCCCCTTCGTACGAGTGGCGGAAGCCCGCCCCCTCCCTGCGCGCCGCGCTCCACTCTTCCGGGGCATAGCCTCCGACACCGGCATCCGGTGCTTTACAACGCCAATCGGCACCTCAACTATCCCTTTTGTATGCAGACACGAAGGGACGGCCAGTGAGAGCACTTGCGTTGTACGGCACCGTCGGGTCGCTGATGGTGACCGCCCTCGCCACTGCCCCGGCGGGCAGCGCCGCGGGGACGCCCCCAGCGCCCCTGGCGCCGCCCGCGCCCGTTGCGCACCGTATCGAGTTCGGCCGCTGTGCGGCGGCGGAGCATCTGCCGCCGTCCGTCGAGTGCGGCACACTCGCCGTTCCTCTGGACTACGCGCGCCCCGAAGGCAAGAAGATCAAGCTCACCGTGAGCCGGATCCGCGCCGGCGCGCCGAACGAGCGGCAGGGCGCGCTGGTCTTCAACCCCGGCGGGCCGGGCGCCTCCAGTATGGAGTTCCCGCTCTACAGCGCGCTCCCGAAATGGCGCAAGCTGGCCCGCGCCTACGACTTCGTCGGCTACGCACCGCGCGGCGTCGGCCGCTCGGCACCGCTGTCGTGCCAGGACCCCAAGGAGTTCACCAAGGCGCCCACCGACGCCCGGATGCACCCGGACGCGGCGTTCAAGCAGCGGAAGGTGGCCGAGGCGAAGGCGTACGCCCGCGGCTGTGCCCGCCGGGCCGGAGCGGACCTGCCGTTCTACAACTCCGTGAACAACGCCCGCGACCTGGACATGCTGCGGGCCGCCCTCGGTGAGCGGAAGCTGACGTTCATGGGCGCCTCGTACGGGACGTACTTCGGCGCGGTCTATGCGACGCTCTTCCCCGGCCACGTCCGGCGGATGGTCTTCGACAGCGTGGTCAACCCCTCGCCGCAGCAGATCTGGTACCGCAACAACCTGGACCAGAACATCGCCTTCGAGCGCCGCTGGGGCGACTGGCTGCAGTGGGTCGCCGAGCACAACAACACCTACCGCCTCGGCACGACCAAGCAGGCCGTCCAGCAGGCGTACGGCAAGGCCGCCGCCCAGCTCCGCCGGAAGCCGCTGAACGGCAAGATCGGTCCCGGACAGCTGCAGTCGGCGTTCCTCAAGACCGGCTACAACGACGCCTTCTGGCCGCTGCGCGCCCAGGCTCTCTCGGACTATCTGCACGGCAAACCCCAGTCGCTGACCGCCCAGGCCATGCCGCAGGCCCAGACCGCCAAGGACGAGGAGAACACCAACGCCGTCTACACGGCCGTGGAGTGCAACGACGCGCCCTGGCCGCGCTCCTGGGAGACCTGGGACCGGGACAACACCAAGGTGGCGCGGATCGCGCCGTTCGAGACCTGGGACAACGCCTGGATGAACCTGCCGTGCGCCTTCTGGCCGCGCGCGTCGGAGACGGAGACCTCGGCGGACGGTATCGACGCCGCGCTGCGCCGGGCGGACCACAAGACGACACAGGAGCTGGCCGACGCCGCCGTACGCGCCGCCGCGTCCGAGCTCGACGGGGTGCTGCACGGGCAGCACGGTCCGCTGGACATCCGCACCGAGCCCGGGGCGCTGCCGCCGGTGCTGCTGCTGGCGGCCGAGCGGGACGCGGCGACGCCGTACGAGGGCGCGCGGGAGCTGCACCGGCGGTTCCCGGGCTCGTCGCTGGTGACCGAGAAGGGCGCGGGGACGCACGGCATCGCCTTCGGCGAGAACGCCTGTGTGAACACCTACGCCGAGGCCTATCTGCTGCGCGGCAAGGTCCCGGCGCACAGTGTGTACTGCTCACCGCGGCCGGAGCCGGTGCCGGGCCAGTCGATGACCCGGGCGCCGCACGCCCGCCCGGGGAAGTAGGCCCCGGCACCGGCAGAGACCGAGGGCCGCCCCTGGAGGGCGGCCCTCGGCTCGTATCCGGGTCAGGCCAGACCGGCGACCAGCTCGGAGACCGGCTTGCGCCGCCCCGTGTAGAACGGGATCTCCTCGCGGACGTGCATCCGCGCCTCGGAGCCGCGCAGGTGCCGCATCAGGTCGACGATGCGGTAGAGCTCATCGGCTTCGAAGGCGAGCACCCACTCGTAGTCGCCGAGCGAGAACGACGGCACGGTGTTGGCGCGGACGTCCGGGAATCCACGGGCCATCTTGCCGTGGTCGGCGAGCATCCGGCGGCGGTCCTCGTCGGGGAGGAGGTACCACTCGTAGGAGCGCACGAAGGGGTAGACGCTCACATACCCGCGCGGCCGCTCGTCGGCGAGGAAGGCCGGGATGTGCGACTTGTTGAACTCGGCGGGGCGGTGCAGCGCCATGTTCGACCACACCGGCGTCAGCGCGCGGCCGAGCCGGGTGCGGCGGAAGAGGTTGTACGCCTCCTGGAGGGCGTCCGAGCTCGCCGAGTGCCACCAGATCATCACGTCGGCGTCGGCGCGCAGACCGGACACGTCGTACGTGCCGCGGACCACCACGTCCTTGGCGGCGAGCTGCGCGAACAGCTCCTCGACCTCGTCTGCGTAGCCGCCGCGGTCCTCGGGGAGGACATCGCGCAGCTTGAACACCGACCAGAGGGTGTAGCGGATGACCTCGTTGAGGTCCTTGGCCTTCTTGCCGGCGTGGGGGGCCTTCTCGGGCGCCGCGGCGTCCTGCGGTGTGGTTGCGGGGGTGGGAGCGTCTGTCATGTCATCCATTCTCACTCGTCGGCGAGGGGGCCCGGCCGCAGGGTGCCGAGGATGTCGTCGGCGGCCCTACGGGCCGAGGCGATGCACGCCGGGATGCCGACGCCTTCGTAGAGCGCACCGCACACCCGGAAGCCGGGCAGCTGCGCGACGGCTTCCCGGATGCGCGCCACCCGCCCCAGGTGGCCGACCGGGTACTGGGGAAGTCCGCCGTACCAGCGGGTGACCTCGGCGGCGACCGGGGCGGCGGTCAGCCCGACCGCGTCGCGCAGGTCCGCACGGGAGAAGGCGACCAGCTCGGCGTCCTCGCGGGCCAGGTCCTCCTCGTCGCCGTAGCGGCCGAGGGAGGTGCGCAGCACGAACAGGTCCGGGTCGGCGGCGCCGAGCCAGCCCCACTTGTTGGCGGCGAAGGTGGACGCCTTGATCTTGCGGCCGTCGACGGGCGGGACGAGGAAGCCGCTGCCGGTCAGCCTCCGTTCGACGTCGGAGCGGCGGAAGGCCATGGTCACCAGCGCCATCGAGGCGTACTCGACGGTGGTCAGCTCGGCGGCGGCGGGCCGGCACACGTCCGCGAGGAGGCGGGCCGCGGCGGGGGCGGGGGTGGCGAGCACGACGGCGTCCGCGGTGAGCGGGGAGGCCTCGTCGAGGACGACCCGCCAGCCGTCGGAGCAGCGCCGGACCTCGGTGACGGGCGCGCCGGTGCGGATCTCCCCGCCCTTGGCGCGTACGGCCTCGGCCACCGCGCCCGGGAGGGTCCCGACACCTCCGTCGATACCCATGAAGACCGGGCCCGTGGCGGTGGGCCCGATCTGGTGGGCCGCGGCGGCGGAGCGCGCCTGGATATCGCGGACGCCGTCGAGCAGCGAGCGGTGCGTCCGGGCGGCCTCGAACAGCTGCGGCACCGCGGCACGCATCGAGATCTGGTACGCGTCACCGGCGTACACCCCGCCCAGCAGGGGCTCGACCAGCCGGTCGACGACCTCGCGGCCCAGCCTCCGGGCGACGTACTCGCCCACGGCGACGTCCTCACCGACCTCGGTACGCGGCAGCCGGGCGTCCTCCGCGATCCGGGCGAGCCCTTCGGGCGAGAGCACGCCGGAGGCGGCGAGCGGGCCGAGGTCGCCGGGCACGCCCATGACATGGCCCGTGGGCATCGGCCGGAGCGCGTCACGGGTCCACAGGGAGGCGGTGGCGGTGGCGGGCGGCTGCAGCCGTTCGCCGAGCCCCACGGCGCGCGCCAGCTCCACCGCTTCCGGCCGCCTGGCCAGCATCGACTCGGCACCGAGGTCGACCGGTACGCCGGCGATCTCACCCGCGCGCAACTTGCCGCCGAGCCGGCTGGAAGCCTCCAGGAGGGTCACCCGGGCGCCGCCGTCGAGCAGCCGGTGCGCCGCCGCGAGCCCGGAGATGCCGCCACCGATGACGACGGCGTGGCCGATGCCGCCGGGACCGTGGGCCGCCGTGGTGGTGTCCGCTGCGTTCATGCGACCACTCTCTCACCCGTCCGTTGCGCTTGGCCGTCCGCCCACGTTGTTGGCTGCGGCGCCGTACCTTCCGTCTCGCCGTTGCGCCCGGCGCGGCGCCCCGTGTTCCTTTTGGCGTTTCCCGCCGTTTCGCCTGCGGCGGGCTGAGTGCCGCTGCGC
>NZ_BBUY01000004.1:68556-81855 GCF_001590865.1 Streptomyces sp. NBRC 110611 | reverse complement strand
AAGGACCGGTGGGGGTGGCCGTGATCCCGTACGTGTCCGCAGTGGACCACTTGCGTACACCCCCACCGAGGGTCTTCACTCCCCCTCAACGGGAGGGGCCGCTCCGCAGGACGAAGTCCGGAGGGGCGGACCCGCGCCCGACCCACCCACGCCCGCCGCAGGCGCAACGGCGAGAAACACCCGCGGCGGGACGGCCGACAACGTGGGAAGCCAGCCAAGCGCAGCGAAAGGGCCTGCATGAGCGATCCACGCGTACGCGATGTCTACATCGTCGATGCGGTACGGACCCCCGTCGGCAAGTACGGCGGCGCACTGGCCGAGGTGCGGCCGGACGATCTCGCCGCCCATGTGCTCAAAGCCTTGGTGGACCGTACCCCCGGCCTCGACCCGGCACGGATCGACGATGTCTGCTTCGGCGATGCGAACGGCGCGGGCGAGGACAACCGGAACGTGGCGCGGATGGCGGTGCTGCTGGCCGGACTGCCGGTGACCGTCCCCGGTGTGACCGTGAACCGGCTGTGCGGGTCCGGCCTGGAGGCGGTCATCCACGCGGCCCGCGGCCTGGCGCTCGGCGATGCGCACGTCGCGGTGGCGGGCGGGGTGGAGTCGATGAGCCGCGCGCCGTATGTGCTGCGCAAGCCCGAGCGGGCCTTCCCGGCGGGGCATCAGGAGATGTTCTCGTCGACGCTGGGCTGGCGCATGGTCAATCCGCGGATGCGCCCGGAGTGGACGGTGGCGCTGGGCGAGGGCGCCGAGCTGATCGCCGACCGGCACGGCATCACCCGCGAGCAGCAGGACGTCTTCGCGCTGGCCAGCCATCAGAAGGCGGTCCGTGCCTGGCAGGAGGGCGCCTACGACGCCGAGGTCGTACCGCTGCCGGACGTGGATCTGGCCCGGGACGAGACGATCCGGGAGGGCTCCTCCCTGGAGTCCCTGTCCAGGCTGAAGCCGGTGTTCCGGACGGCCGGAGGGACGGTCACCGCGGGCAACTCCTCCCCGCTGAACGACGGTGCGGCGGCCCTGCTGCTGGCGGACGAGGAGGGCCTGCGGGCCACGGGGCGCGAACCGCTGGCCCGTATCCGTGCGAGCGCGGTGACCGGCGTCGAGCCGCAGCTCTTCGGCCTGGGCCCGGTGGAGGCGGTGCGGCGGGCGCTGGAGCGCTCCGGCCGCGGGTTCGCCGATCTCGCGGCCTTCGAGCTCAACGAGGCCTTCGCAGCCCAGGCGCTGGGCTGCGTCGCCCAGTGGCCGGACCTCGACCCGTCCGTGGTGAACCCGCGCGGCGGGGCCATCGCCATCGGGCACCCCCTCGGCGCGTCCGGAGCCCGCCTCGCGGGCGCGGTCGCCCACCAGCTCGCCGCCCTCGGCTCGGGCACCGGCCTCGCCGCCCTCTGCATCGGCGTGGGCCAGGGCCTGGCGCTCGTCCTGGAACGCTAGGGCCTGTCGTCGAACTCCCGTCGTCCGCCCGCAGGGCGGGCCTCGCCTGGGCTCAGCGGGCCGTCCGCGTGTGTACGTACTCGACGAGGCGGGTCAGAGCGTCCGGGTCGGTGGTCGGCAGGACGCCGTGGCCGAGGTTGAAGATGTGTCCCTCGAGGCCGGCGGCCGCGTCGAGGACCTCGCGGGTCTTGGTCTCGACGGCCTCGCGGGGAGCGAAGAGGACCGCGGGGTCGAGGTTGCCCTGGAGCGCCCGGCCGGGGCCGACCCGGCGGGCCGCCTCGTCCAGCGGGACCCGCCAGTCGACGCCGACGACATCCGCGCCGGCCTCGCCCAGCAGGCCGAGGAGTTCACCGGTGCCGACGCCGAAGTGGATGCGCGGGACGCCGAGGCCCTCGACGGCGCGGAAGACCTTGGCGGAGGCCGGCATCACGGAGCGGCGGTAGTCGGCCGGGGAGAGCGCGCCGACCCAGGAGTCGAAGAGCTGGACCGCGCCGGCGCCGGCGGCGATCTGGACCTTGAGGAAGGCGGCGGTGATGTCGGCGAGGCGGTCGAGCAGGTCGGCCCAGAGCTGCGGGTCGCCGTACATGAGGGCCTTGGTGTGCTCGTGGTTGCGGGACGGGCCGCCCTCGACGAGGTAGCTGGCGAGCGTGAACGGCGCGCCGGCAAAGCCGATGAGGGGGGTGCCGCCCAGCTCGCGGACGAGCATGCCGATGGCCTCGGTGACGTACGGGACGTCGCCGGGCTCCAGGTCGCGCAGCTGCGCGAGGTCGGCCCGGGTGCGGATCGGCTTCGCGACGACCGGGCCGATACCGGGCTTGATGTCGAGGTCGACGCCGATCGCCTTGAGGGGGACGACGATGTCGCTGAAGTAGATGGCGGCGTCCACGCCGTGGCGGCGGACGGGCTGCAGGGTGATCTCCGTGACCAGCTCGGGCCGCATGCAGGAGTCGAGCATCGCGATGCCCTCGCGGACCTTGCGGTACTCGGGCAGTGAGCGCCCGGCCTGGCGCATGAACCACACCGGGGTGTGGGGCACCGGCTCATGCCGGCAGGCCTTGAGGAAGGCCGAGTCGTAGGTACCGGTCTGCTGGCCCGCGATGGGGGTGCCCCCTGCTCGCTCGGAGTGGAGAGCTCGGGGGAGGTGGTTGGCACTCACGCCCAAATCTTCGCACGGGCCCCGGAGCGCCTCCGAACGGGCGACGCGCGCACCGGGTGTCCTCCGCGTATGCGGGCCCGGTTCGGCCTACTCTTCCGGGCATGGCTGCGGCTCACGAACACCTCGCGGACAGCGCGGACGAGGTCCCGATCCCCTTCCGTCAGGCGGTCGAGGCGCTCCGGTCGGCACGGCTGCGGCCGGAGATCGAGATCGACCCGACGCCCGCGCCGAAACGACTCGCCCCGTTCGCGTACGCGCTGGAGGCGGCGGTCGTCGAGCACGGCGCGGGGCCGGGCGACGAGGACCGGGATCTGGCGGACGGACGGCTGGTGGTGCTGCACAACCCGGCCGGGGACGAGACCTGGCAGGGCACCTTCCGGGTGGTGACGCTGGCGCGGGCGGAGCTGGAGCCGGAGATGGGCGCGGATCCGCTGCTGCCGGAGGTTTCCTGGTCGTGGCTGACGGGTGCGCTGGACGCCCGCGGAGTGGAGTACGGGGCGCCGAGCGGCACGGTGACCCGGGCCGGTTCGACCTACTTCGGTGCGCTGGCGGCCCGCGAGCCGGCGACCCAGATCGAGATCCGGGCGTCCTGGACGCCGGCCGAGGGCCCCGGCGGGGTGCCGGACCTGGCGGCGCACCTCGCGGCGTGGTGCGACCTGCTGTGCCAGGTGGCGGGGCTGCCGCCGGTCACGCCCGACACGGCGCCGCGCGGCGGGGTGGTCCCGCTGCCCCAGCGCCGGGGAGCACAGCCGCGCTAGGGCCTGTCCGATGGGTCAGGCCCTAGCGGCCCGGCCCCCCTCGGCGCCCATCCTCACCGCGCCCGCCTCGGTGTGCCCGTCTGATCACGTTCGCGTACGGCTCTGATCACCTCGGTATGCACTCCGTGTCCACACCTGATCGATCACCCATCCGATTTGCCCGAATTGCCCCTAACTAAATCGTGATCAAAGTCTAAAGTCCCGCCGGTTTGCTGCCGAAGAGGTCAGTGACCCTTCAAATACGGATCATTCCGGCTCCCCCCAGCCGGCTTCCGTCCCTGCCACTCCCCCAGGAGGCCCGGTGTCTGTTCTCCTCGAGCAACCTTCGAGCCTGGTCGCCTACCGCCCGAACAAGCCGACGGCCATGGTCGTCGTCGCCGACCCTCGCGTCCGCTCCACCGTCACCCGCCACCTGTGGGCCCTCGGAGTGCGTGACGTGATCGAGGCATCGTCCATTGCGGAGGCTCGTCCCCGCGTCGGCAACCCTCGCGACATCTGCGTTGCCGACGTCCACCTTCCCGACGGCTCCGGCCTCACGCTGCTGTCCGAGACCCGGGCGGCCGGCTGGCCCAACGGCCTCGCACTCTCCGCGGCCGACGACATCGGCGCCGTACGCAACGCCCTGGCCGGCGGCGTCAAGGGCTATGTCGTCACCGGAACCCGCACAAACCTGGGCATTCCCGGCCGCCCCGGCGCCTCGGCGATCGGTGCCAACGCGGCCCGCCTGCAGCGCCGTCCACCGGGCGCGCCCGGACACCCCGGCGGCTACCGCGAGCTGTCGGGCCGTGAGGTCGAGGTGTTGCGGCTGGTGGCGGAGGGCCAGTCCAACAAGGCCATCGGCGTCTCGATGGGGCTGTCGGCACTGACCGTCAAGAGCCATCTCGCCCGGATCGCCCGCAAGCTGGGCACCGGCGACCGGGCCGGAATGGTCGCGGTCGCGCTGCGCACCGGCATCATCCACTGACCCCCTTCACCCGACCGCCACCCCTTCGCCCGACCCGCTCGCCCGTCGAGGGAACCTTCCCTCGACGGGCGACGTACATACACAGATACCCTTGACTGGTGACCGACGCCCAAAAGACCGCAGCAGACACGACAGACACGACACTGCGAGCAGCCGGAGACCCGCCTCCTCCGGACACCCGGCCGGCGCCGGTCCCCCTCCTGGAGCCCGGTGAGGGCATCCCCCCGGTGACCGCCACGGACGAGGCGCTCGCCGAGGTCGTGGCCGCCTTCGCGGCCGGTACCGGCCCGGTGGCCGTCGACGCCGAGCGGGCCTCGGGCTACCGCTACGGCCAGCGCGCCTACCTCGTCCAGCTGCGCCGCGAGGGCGCCGGCAGCGCGCTGATCGACCCGGTCGGCTGCCCCGATCTGTCGGCGCTGGGCGAGGCGATCGGCGACGCCGAGTGGGTGCTGCACGCCGCCACCCAGGACCTTCCGTGCCTGCGTGACATAGGGATGGTCCCGTCCCGGCTGTTCGACACCGAGCTGGCCGGACGGCTGGCCGGCTTCGCCCGGGTCGGCCTCGGCGCGATGGTGGAGAACGTCCTCGGCTTCGCCCTGGAGAAGGGCCACTCCGCCGTCGACTGGTCCACCCGGCCGCTGCCCGAGCCCTGGCTGCGCTACGCCACACTCGATGTCGAGCTGCTGGTGGACCTGCGTGACGCGCTGGAGGAGGAGCTGACGCGGCAGGGGAAGCTGGAGTGGGCCCGGCAGGAGTTCGCCGCGATCGCCGCCGCTCCCCCGCCGCCGCCGCGCAAGGACCCCTGGCGCCGGACGTCCGGTATGCACAAGGTCCGCCGACGCCGCCAGATGGCGGTCGTACGGGAGCTGTGGACGGTCCGCGACCAGGTCGCCCAGCGCCGCGACATCTCGCCCGGCAAGGTGCTCGGTGACGCCGCGATCGTGGAGGCCGCGCTGCATCTGCCGCAGAGCAGTCACGCCCTGGCGGCCCTGCCCGGCTTCGGGCACCGCATGGGCCGCCGGCAGCTGGAACAGTGGCAGGCCGCCATCGACCGCGCCCGGGCGCTGCCCGAGGGCGAGCTGCCGCAGCCCGGCCAGCCGCTCAACGGCCCGCCGCCGCCCCGGGCCTGGGCCGACAAGGACCCGGCCGCCGCGGCCCGGCTGTCGGCCGCCCGCGCGGCGGTCACGGCGCTCGCCGAGCAGCTGAACCTCCCGCAGGAGAACCTGATCACCCCGGACACGGTGCGCCGGCTGTGCTGGAACCCGCCGGCCGCACCGACCCACGAATCGATCACCGCCGCCCTGGCCGACCACGGCGCCCGCCTCTGGCAGATCGAGCAGGTCACCCCGATCCTCACGGAGGCACTGCTGACTGCCCCGGACGCCGACTGACCCGGGCGTGCCCGTGCGGGCGCTCCCTATGCCCGCCGTGCCGCCCGAGGGAACGAATCGCGCCAGGAGCCGACGACATCCGGCCCTTTCCGGCACCCGTTGCAGCTGGTCGCCCCGCCTTTCCGGCGGGGCGCTTCTGTTGTGTCGACGGGGCTGCCCGGTGTGGGCGCCCGGTCCTGCACGCCGCCATCCGGTGTGACGTTCACCGCTCCGCGCGGTGGGGGTGGGCAGCTTGGTTACCCGTAAGTAGCATGTGGGTGGGAAGCGTCCCTGGGGGCGCCCCGCAGCAGTGCCATCCCGCACCTGGAGGAGAGCCAACGTGCCTCGTACCGCTAGGGACGTCGTCTTCGTCGACGGCGTCCGCACCCCGTTCGGCAAGGCGGGCCCGAAGGGCATCTACCACGAGACCCGCGCCGACGATCTCGTCGTGAAGGCAATCCGGGAGCTGCTGCGCCGCAACCCGGACCTGGACCCCGCGAAGATCGACGAGGTCGCCATCGCCGCGACCACGCAGATCGGCGACCAGGGCCTGACCATCGGCCGCACCGCCGGAATCCTCGCCGGCCTCCCGCAGTCGGTGCCCGGCTACTCCATCGACCGGATGTGCGCCGGTGCGCTGACCGCCGTCACCACCACCGCCGGCTCCATCGCCTTCGGCGCGTACGACGCCGTCATCGCGGGCGGTGTCGAGCACATGGGCCGCCACCCCATGGGCGAGGGCGTCGACCCGAACCCGCGGTTCGTGTCCGAGAAGCTGGTCGACGAGTCCGCCCTGTTCATGGGCATGACGGCGGAGAATCTCCACGACCGCTTCCCGCACCTCACCAAGGAGCGCGCGGACGCCTACGCGGTGCGCTCGCAGGAGAAGGCGGCGAAGGCGTACGCCAACGGGAAGATCCAGCAGGACCTGGTCCCGATCTCGGTGCGCAACACCAACGCCGAGGTGGGCGAGACCGGTTGGGGTCTGGTGACCGCCGACGAGCCGATGCGTCCGGGGACGACGCTGGAGAACCTCGCGGGCCTCAAGACCCCGTTCCGTACGCACGGCCGGGTCACGGCGGGCAACGCCGCGGGCCTCAACGACGGTGCCACCGCCTCGATCATCGCGTCGGAGGACTTCGCCCGGGAGAACGGTCTCCCGGTCAAGATGCGCCTGGTGGCGTACTCCTTCGCGGGCGTCGAGCCCGAGGTGATGGGCTACGGGCCGATCCCGGCCACCGAGAAGGCGCTGGCCCAGGCGGGCCTGGGCATCGGCGACATCGGCCTGTTCGAGATCAACGAGGCGTTCGCCGTCCAGGTGCTGGCCTTCCTCGACCACTACGGCATCGCCGATGACGACGAGCGGGTCAACCAGTACGGCGGCGCCATCGCCTTCGGCCACCCGCTGGCCTCCTCCGGCGTCCGGCTGATGACCCAGCTGGCCCGCCAGTTCGAGGAGCAGCCGGAGGTCCGCTACGGCCTGACCACCATGTGCGTCGGCTTCGGCATGGGCGCGACGGTCATCTGGGAGAACCCGCACCACAAGGACGCCGGAGGCAGCAAGTGAGCAGCACCCACACCACCGCCGAACTTCTGAAGGGCGCGGCCGAGCTGTTCCCCGACGAGGTCGTGACGTCCGCGCACGTCCGCCACCTCGATCTCCCGTACGGCGCGGGCAAGTTCGCCCTCATCACCCTCGACAACGGCTTCGACCACACCAAGCCGACCACCTTCGGCCCGGCCTCGCTGGCGCATCTCAGCGCCGCGCTCGACCAGGTCGAGAAGGAGGCCGCGGACGGCGACATCGTCGGCGTGGGCATCACCGGCAAGCCGTTCATCTTCGCGGTCGGCGCCGACCTCAAGGGCATCGAGCTGCTGACGAAGCACGAGGACGCGCTGGCCATCGGCAAGGGCGGCCACGAGGTCTTCAAGCGGCTGTCCGCGCTCGCCGTGCCGACCTTCGCGTACTACAACGGTGCCGCCATGGGCGGCGGCGTCGAGGTCGGTCTGCACTGCACATACCGCACCGTCTCGAAGGCCCTCCCGGCTTTCTCCCTCCCCGAGGTGTTCCTGGGTCTGCTCCCGGGCTGGGGCGGCTGCACGCTGCTGCCGAACCTGATCGGCGCGGACAAGGCCGTCTCGGTCATCATCGAGAACTCGCTCAACCAGAACAAGCAGCTCAAGGGCCAGCAGGTCTTCGACCTCGGGATCGCCGACGCGATCTTCGAGGGTGCGGACTTCCTGGAGCGGTCGCTGGTGTGGACCGCACAGGTCCTCAAGGGCGACGTCACGGTCGAGCGGCCGGAGATCGACCGCGGTGCGGCCTGGGACCAGGCCGTCGAGCGCGGAAAGTTCATCGCCGACGGCAAGGTGCACGGCGCCGCCCCGGCCGCCTACCGCGCGCTCGACATCATCGCCGCGACCCGGAACGGTGACCTCCAGGCCGGTTTCGACGCCGAGGACCAGGCCCTCGCCGACCTGATGATGTGCGGTGAACTGCGCGCCGGCATCTACGCGTTCAACCTGGTGCAGAAGCGCGGCAAGCGGCCGGCCGGCGCGCCGGACAAGAACCTGGCGCGTCCCGTCACCAAGGTCGGGGTCGTCGGCGCCGGCCTGATGGCCTCTCAGCTCGCGCTGCTCTTCCTGCGCCGCCTGGAGGTGCCGGTCGTCCTGACCGACATCGACCAGGAGCGCATCGACAAGGGCGTGGGCTACGTCCACGGCGAGATCGACAAGCTGCTCGGCAAGGGCCGGATCAACCAGGACAAGGCCAACCGCCTCAAGGCCCTGGTGACCGGTGTGCTGGACAAGGCCGAGGGCTTCGCCGACGCGGACTTCGTCATCGAGGCGGTCTTCGAGGAGATCGGCGTCAAGCAGCAGGTGTTCGCGGAGGTCGAGGCCGTCGCCCCGGCGCACGCGATCCTCGCCACCAACACCTCCTCGCTGTCGGTCACCGAGATGGCGTCGAAGCTCAAGCACCCCGAGCGGGTCGTCGGCTTCCACTTCTTCAACCCGGTCGCGATCCTGCCGCTGCTGGAGATCGTGCGCGGCGAGCAGACCGACGACGCCGCGCTGGCCACCGCGTTCGGCGTCGCCAAGAAGCTGAAGAAGACCGCGGTGCTGGTCAAGGATGCCCCGGCGTTCGTCGTGAACCGCATCCTGACCCGCTTCATGGGCGAGATCCAGAACGTCATCGACGAGGGCACCCCGGTGGACGTCGCCGAGAGGGCCGTCGAGCCGCTCGGGCTGCCGATGTCGCCGCTGGTGCTGCTGGAGCTGGTCGGCCCGGCGATCGGCCTGCACGTCTCGGAGACCCTCCACGAGGCGTTCCCCGAGCGCTTCAAGGTCTCCCCCAACCTGAAGGCCGTGGTCGAGGCCGGCAAGCGCGGCTTCTACGTCCACGACAGCGGGAAGCCGGAGCTGGACCCGGAGGTCACCGCGCTCCTCGAGCAGGGCGATGCCGTCCTGACCGAGGCGCAGGTCCGCGACCGCGTCCTGGACGCCGTCGCGCAGGAGATCGGCCTGATGCTGGACGAGGGCGTCGTCGCCGAGGCGCAGGACATCGACCTGTGCCTGATCACCGGCGCCGGCTGGCCGTTCCACCTGGGCGGTCTCACGCCGTACCTGGACCGTGAGGGTGTGTCCGAGCGGGTGACCGGCAAGAAGTTCCTGGCCCCGGGCGTGGCGAGCGTGCCCGCGTAACCGGCTGACGCGCAGGTGCGGGCCGGCTCCCTCCGGGGAAGCCGGCCCGCACGGCGTCGGGGGCGGCCGTGGGAGGCTGGGGGCATGGATTCCTTGGTCATTGTCGACGCCGCGAATGTCGTCGGCTCGGTGCCCAACGGCTGGTGGCGGGACCGCCGCGGCGCCGCGGAGCGGCTGCGCGACGCTCTGCCGGCCTATGCGGAAGGCGGGCTGCCGGGGCTGGTCGCACCACCCCTGGAGATCGTGCTGGTGGTGGAGGGCGCGGCCCGCGGAGTGACATCCGTCGAAGGCGTACGCGTGGTGTCGGCATCCGGCAGCGGCGACGACCGGATCGTGCAGCTGGTGGCCGACGAGGCCGCCGACCGGGACTGCCTGGTCGTCACCGCCGACCGCGGCCTACGCGAACGCGTCCAGGCCCTCGGCGCCCGCGTAACGGGCCCACGCACGGTCTGGCCCCGCGTCCCCGGTGCCGGCACCGGGGAGGGAGACAGGTACGGGGCCGGGGCCGGTGATACGCGCGACGAGGAGTAGGCCCTGCGCGGGATGGGCCGAGCAGAAGCCCCTGCGCGGGGGACGGGGCGGAGCCCCGGGAATACCGTCCGGCCCCGCCACGTTGTGGCCCCGCAGGGGGCGCTCGCATCCCCTAGGGGATCTGTTCGAGCACCCCCTAGGGGACCGAAAGGCCGAGCGGGTCCGGCGGGTCCGGCGGGTCCGGGGTCACTTTCTGCTGGGGGCCTGCCGGTTCCGGGGGTTCAGTCGGCTGTGTGTGCGTCCGTAGACGAAGTAGATGCCGAAGCCGGCGACCATCCAGATGGCGAACCGGACCCAGGTCTCCGCCGGCAGATTGAGCATCAGCCACAGCGAGGCGAGTACGGACAGCAGGGGCACGACCGGCACCCACGGCGTGCGGAAGGTGCGGGGCAGGTCGGGACGGGAGCGGCGGAGCAGGATCACGCCGATGGCCACCACGACGAAGGCGAACAGCGTGCCGATGTTGACCAGTTCGGCGAGCACATCGATCGAGGTGAAACCGGCCACGACGGCGACGACGACGCCCAGCGCGATGGTCGACCGGTACGGGGTTCCGTACTTGGGGTGGGCCCGCGAGAAGACCCGGGGCAGCAGCCCGTCCCGGCTCATCGCGAAGAACACCCGGCTCTGGCCGAGCAGCAGGATCATACAGACCGAGGTCAGGCCGACCGCCGCACCGAAGCTGATGACGCCGGCGAAGAACGGCTTCCCGAGGTGTTTGAACGCATCGGCGAGCGGCGCGTCGGTGGAGAGCTCGCTGTACTTCTGCATACCGGTGACGACGACGGACACGGCGACGTAGAGGACCGTGCAGATGGCCAGCGAGCCGAGGATGCCGCGCGGCACGTCGCGCTGCGGGTTGCGGGTCTCCTCGGCGGCGGTGGCCACGACGTCGAAGCCGATGAACGCGAAGAAGACCACCGCGGCCGCGGCGAAGATTCCCATGGTGCCGAAGTGGGACGGCGTGAAGCCGAACATCAGCTGCGAGAGCGGAGCGCCCAGTCCGCCCCCGGCCTCGCTCGGCTCGCTGGGCGGTACGAACGGGTCGTAGTTGGCACCGCTGATCAGGAAGGCGCCGGCGATGATGACGAGCAGGACGACGGTGACCTTGACGGCGACGACCAGGGTTGTCACCCGCGAGGACAGCTTCATCCCGAGTACCAGGATGACGGTCAGCAGCAGCACCAGGACGCAGGCCAGGATATCGAAGCCGAACTGCCCGTCATGGCTGCCGGTCAGGCCGGCCGGCAGATGCCATCCGACGCTGTCCATCAATGAGCGGACATAGCCGGACCAGCCGACGGCGACCACCGCACAGCCCAGGGCCAGCTCCAGGATCAGGTCCCAGCCGATGATCCAGGCGGGCAGTTCGCCCAGTGAGGCGTACGAGAAGGTGTAGGCCGATCCGGCGACCGGCACGGTGGAAGCGAACTCGGCATAGCACAGCGCCGCGAGCCCGCATACCACGCCCGCGGCGACGAAGGACAGCGCGACCGCGGGCCCGGCCTGCTCTTTGGCGATTTTTCCGGTGAGGACGAAGATGCCGGTGCCGATGATGACACCGACCCCGAAAACAGTCAGGTCGAGCGCGGACAGGGATTTCTTGAGCGTGTGCTCCGGCTCCTCGGTGTCCAGGATCGACTGCTCGACAGTCTTCGTCCGGAACAGACCGCTTCTGCGACGTGAATCGTGTGGTGTGCCGTGCTGTGTGCTCATGGGCGAACCTCCGCCTGGACGTCCCTGGCAACTCTCCTGAACTGACCGAGTCTCCGCAATGTCTGGAAACAGTCAGCTTCGGCGAGCCTCCGGACGGCAGGGATTCACCCGATAGGGTGATTCGCCGGGTATGCCAATGGGCCGGGCGGAACATCCGTACGAAGGAACGGATGGCCTGTCCGGCCCATCGGGCTTCCTACCACGGCCGAAGGTCCACGGCGTGTCGCGGTCCGCGGCGGGCGGCGTCAGTCGCGGGCGACCCCGGCGGGCTCGGCCGGACCGTCGATCCTGGCCACCAGGCCGGTCACCTGACGGGCGATGTCCGGCGCGGTGAGGCCGATCTCCGCCATGACCTCCTTACGGGAGGCATGGTCGAGGAACCGCTCGGGGATGCCGAAGTCACGCAACGGCAGGTCCACCCCGGCGTCCCGCAGGGACTGAGCGATCGCCGAACCGACCCCGCCGGTACGGGAGTTGTCCTCGACGGTGACGACCACGCGGTGCTCTGCGGCCAGACCCGGCAGCGCCTCGTCGACCGGCTTGACCCAGCGCGGGTCCACCACGGTCGTCGCAATGCCCTGCTTGTCGAGGAGATCGGCGATCTCCAGACACATCGGGGCGAGCGCACCGACGGAGACCAGCAGCACGTCCGGGCGGCTGACGCTCTCGGCGGGACGGCGCAGCACGTCCATACCGCCGATCCGGCCGACGGCCTGGACGGCCGGACCGACCGCGCCCTTCGAGTAGCGCACGACGGTCGGGGCGTCGTCGACCTCCACGGCCTCGCGCAATTGGGCACGGACCTGGTCGGCGTCGCGCGGGGCGGCGATCCGCAGACCGGGGACGACCTGGAGGATCGACATGTCCCACATGCCGTTGTGCGAGGCGCCGTCGGTGCCGGTGACACCGGCCCGGTCCAGGACGAAGGTGACGCCGCACTTGTGCAGCGCGACGTCCATCAGGACCTGGTCGAAGGCGCGGTTGAGGAAGGTGGCGTAGACGGCGAAGACCGGGTGCAGACCGCCGGTGGCCAGGCCCGCGGCGGAGACGGCGCCGTGCTGCTCGGCGATGCCGACGTCGTAGACCCGGTCCGGGAAGGCCTTGGCGAACTTGTCCAGGCCGACCGGCTGCAGCATCGCGGCCGTGATCGCGACGATGTCCGCGCGCTCGTGACCGAGCTTGACCATCTCCTCGCCGAAGACGGAGGTCCAGTCGGCGCCGGAGGAGGCGATCGGCAGGCCCGTGTCGGGGTGGATCTTGCCGACGGCGTGGAAGCGGTCGGCCTCGTCCTGCAGGGCGGGCTGGTAGCCGCGGCCCTTCTCGGTGAGGCAGTGCACGATCACCGGGCCGCCGAAGCGCTTGGCGCGCTGGAGGGCGGACTCCAGGGCGTCGATGTCGTGGCCGTCGATGGGGCCGACGTACTTCAGGCCGAGGTCCTCGAACATGCCCTGCGGCGCAATGAAGTCCTTGAGGCCCTTCTTGGCGCCGTGCAGCGTCTCGTACAGCGGCTTGCCGACGACGGGCGTGCGCTCCAGGAGGTCCTTGCCGCGCGCGAGGAAGCGCTCGTAGCCGTCGGTGGTACGGAGCGTGGCGAGGTGGTTGGCGAGGCCGCCGATCGTGGGGGCGTACGAGCGCTCGTTGTCGTTGACCACGATGACCAGCGGGCGG
>NZ_BBUY01000004.1:17867-68186 GCF_001590865.1 Streptomyces sp. NBRC 110611 | reverse complement strand
TCCTTGGCGGCCGCGATGTTGTTCAGGGCTTCCCAGGCCATGCCGCCGGTGAGGGCTCCGTCGCCGATGACGGCGACGACGTGGTCGTTCCGCTTGCGCAGCTCGTTGGCCTTGGCGAGGCCGTCGGCCCAGCCGAGGACGGTGGAGGCGTGGGAGTTCTCGATGACGTCGTGCTCGGACTCGGTCTGCGAGGGGTAGCCGGACAGACCACCCTTCATCTTCAGCTTCGAGAAGTCCTGGCGGCCGGTGAGCAGCTTGTGGACGTAGGACTGGTGTCCGGTGTCCCACAGGACCTTGTCCTTCGGGGAGTGGAAGACGCGGTGCAGGGCGATGGTCAGCTCGACCACACCGAGGTTCGGGCCGAGGTGGCCGCCGGTCTTGGCGACCGCGTCGACGAGGAAGCCACGGATCTCCCCCGCCAGCTGCTCGAGCTGCTCCGGGCCCAGTCGGTCCAGATCGCGTGGTCCCCTGATACGGGAGAGCAACGCCCACCCGTCGCCCGCCACCGCCCCGGCTCGACGCGCTTCGCGCGGCACCTTCTGCACTCCTGCCTCCTTGCTGTGGTTCGAGCTTGCTGTGGTCGAGCTTGCCGATCAGATGAGTCTAATGTTGCGGTCGCCGCGTCGACGCCGGGGCCTCGCGATGTATGTCACTCGGGTGACGGTCCCTCCCTGCCCACGGACCGGCCCCCACCGGATCATGCCCGGTGGGGGCCGGTGTCCGCCGAATGGACGACGATCCGCGCGTCAGGTGCGCCCGGCTGTCCGCTGGGTCCGCCGTGAGACGGAGTCGATCACGACCGCGGCGAGCAGCACCGCTCCCGTGATCATGTACTGGATCTCACTCGCCATCCCGAGCAGGTTCAGGCCCTGCTGGATCGACTGGATGACCAGCATGCCGAGCAGCGCGGACCAGATCTTGCCGCGGCCGCCGAAGAGGCTGGTGCCGCCGATGACGGCCGCCGCGATCACGTTCATCAGGGTGTTGCCCGCGCCCAGGTTCTTGGTGGCACCGCCGGAGAGGCTGGCGATGAACAGTCCGCCGAAGGCGGCGAGCATCCCGGAGACCGCGAAGACGCTGACCCGGATCGTGTTGACGTTGATACCGGCCCGGCGGGCCGCCTCGGCATTGCCGCCGACCGCGAAGATCTGCCGGCCGTAGGTGGTACGGCGCACCACGAAGTCGGCGATGACCAGCACGGCGAGGAAGAGGACCAGGGCCAGCGGCAGGCCGCGGGCGCCGGCCGGCTCGTTGAGGACGTAGGCGACGGCGAAGGCGAGCACCGCGACGACACCGGAGCGCAGCAGGACCTCGCCGAGCGGCCGGGACGGCAGCGCGGCGGCCTTGCGGCGCCTGCCCTCCAGCAGCAGCGACCCGGCGTACGCGAGGACCGCGATCAGCGCGAGCCCGTACGCGGCGGCCTTGTCCTCGAAGTAGTAGCCGGTGAGGTGCTCCACGACACTGCCGCTCGGCGTGTTGATGGAGCCCTCCTTGCCCATGATCCAGATCTGCAGCCCGCTCCAGCCGAGGAAACCGGCCAGAGTGACGACGAAGGCCGGCACTCCGATCTTGGCGAAAAAGAACCCATGCAGGGCGCCGATGACCGCACCGGCCCCGATGGCGATCAGAACGGCGAGCCAGTCACCGACCCCGTGAGTGACGCTGAGCACGGCCCAGACGGCCGCGCCGACACCCGCGACGGAGCCGACCGAGAGGTCGATCTCCCCGAGCAGCAACACGAAGACGATGCCGACGGCCATGATGCCGAGGCCGGAGGTGTAGACACCGATGTTCGCGAGGCTGTCCGCGGACAGGAAGCTGCTGTTCTTGATCTGGAAGACGGTCGCGATGACGATCAGGCCGATGACGACCGGCAGCGAGCCCAGCTCACCGCCGCGCACCCGGCGCCTGAAGTCGGTGAGGTAGCCGGCGAGGCCCTGTTCACGGACGAGGAGACGAGGGTCCACGGCCGCCGGCTGGGGCACGTCGGCCGCCTCCGTCTTCTCCTCCCTTTTCTCCTTGGTCTTCTCCGCCGGCTCCTTCGTGGCATGGTTCTTCGCCGCCGGCTCCTTCGTCACGTCTTTCATGCGCCGGCCTCCTTCTTCACCTGGCCGGTACGCGCCCGGCGGCGGGTCACGGCGTTGTCCGAGGCGCCGGTGATGGCGGCGACGATCTCTTCGTGGGAGGTGTCCTCGACGGCGAAGACACCGTTGTTACGGCCCAGCCGCAGCACCGCGACCCGGTCCGCGACGGCCTGCACATCGGCCATGTTGTGGCTGATGAGAAGGGTGCCCAGACCGCGTTCCCGCAGCCGCTCGACGAGGTCGAGGACCTGCGCGGTCTGCTCGACGCCGAGGGCGGCGGTGGGCTCGTCGAGGATGACGACCTTCGGGTCGCCGATCAGCGCGCGGGCGATCGCGACGACCTGCCGCTGACCGCCGGAGAGCGCGGCGACGGGGATACGGACGCTGGGGATGCGGATGGACAGGGTGTCCAGCAGCTCCTTGGCGCGCTTCTCCATCGCGATCTCGTCGAGGACGCCGGCGGTGCGGGTCTCACTGCCGAGGAAGAGGTTGGCGACGACGTCGAGGTTGTCGCAGAGCGCCAGGTCCTGGTAGACGGTGGCGACGCCGAGTTCCTGCGCGTCGTGCGGCTTGCCGATGCGTACCGGCTCGCCCTCCCACTCGATGGTGCCCTCGTCGACCGGGTGGACGCCCGAGACGGTCTTGACCAGGGTGGACTTGCCGGCACCGTTGTCGCCGACGAGGGCGACCACCTCACCGGGGTGGATCTCCAGGGTGACGTCCGTGAGTGCTTGGACGGCGCCGAACCGCTTGGAGATTCCGCGCAACGCCAGCACAGGCGTAGCAGACACGTGAATCATCTCCTTCGCCGCCGTCACTCACGGCGGGGATGGTGGTGCGAGAGCTGGGGCTCTGGGGGGGCGAGCGGGGGCTCTGGGAGCGATGGGGCCCGTCCGCGGTGGCGGGCCTGCCCGATGGACGGCCCTACTTGCTGCCGGCCGTCACTTGATTCCGGCGGTCTCGCAGGCCTTCTTGGCGTCGCCGGTGCAGATCTTGCTCGCCGGGTAGACCTTGTCCTTGATGATCGTGGACGCGATGTTGTCCTTGGTCACGATCTGCGCGTCGTACAGCTTCGCCGGGATGCCCTTGACCTCGCCGCTGAGGCTGTCGACCTTGGTGGGCGTCAGGGAGTCGGTCTTCTCGCCCTTGAGCAGCCTGACCGCGATCTCGGCGGTGGTCTCCGCCTCCGGCTTGATCTGCTTGTAGATCGTGAACGCCTGCTCGCCCTTGACGATCCGCTGCAGGCCGGCGAGCTCGGAGTCCTGGCCGCCGACCGGGACCTGCACCCCCTGCTGCTTGAGGGCGGTGACAATGCCGCCGGCCATACCGTCGTTGGCGGAGTAGACGCCCTGGAAGCCGTCGTTGCCGAGGGAGTCGATGGCCGCGGCCATCTTCTTGTTGGCCTCGTCGGGCGACCAGTCGGGGATGTCCTGCTCGTAGGCGATCTTCTTGACCTGCTTGTCGAGGACGCTGTGGGCGCCCTTCTTGAAGAACGGCGCGTTGGGGTCGGTCGGAGACCCGTTGATCATGACGACACTACTGTCCTTGGCCCGGTCGCCGAGCGCCTTGACCAGCGCCTCGCCCTGGAGTCGGCCGATCTTCTCGTTGTTGTAGGAGACATAGGCCGAAATGTCGCCCTCGGCCAGTCGGTCGTACGCCACGACCTTGACGCCCTTCCTGGCGGCCTGGTTCACCCAGGACTTGGTGGCCTTGTAGTCGACCGGGTCCAGGATGATCACCTTCACACCCTGGGTGATCAGCGCGTCGAACTGCTTCTTCTGAGTCTGGGTCTCCTGCGCCGCGTTGTTGTACTTGACCGTGCAGTCGTCGCACAGCGCCTTGATCTTCGCCTCGATCAGCGGACGGTCGAAGGTCTCGTAACGCGTGGTCTTGTTCTCCGGCAGGAGCAGGCCGATCGTCCTGCCGTCGCCACCATCGCCCTTGGCGCCGTCACCGGCCTTGCCGCAGGCCGCCACGGAGAGCGCCATCGAGACGGCGGCGGTGCCTATGACGACGCGGCGCGTCCAAACGTTCATGGGGGTTACCTCCCTGACGAGGCCGCGTCGTTGCGGCCGAGGTGGCTGGAAGTCAACTCGGCCGCCTGCCGACCGTCAAGGAGTAAATTCTTAACGAGATGACAACGGTGCCATGCGTTTGGCGTGTGAACTCAGCGCCGTTATGCAAGGGCGGGTACGTCCGCCCCCTGGACGCCGCCGAGCAGCGTCGCGTCGCCCATCTCGCTCAGTACCAGCGCCAGTGCGCCCAGGACCTCGGCCCGGCCGCCGAGCGTGCCGGTGACGATGCCCAACTGCCGTGCCGCACTGGGGATCGCGTACCGGGACACCGATTCCCGGATCGGCGCGAGTACCAGCTCACCGGCCTCGGCGAGGTCCCCGCCGAGCACCACTCGACTGGGATTGAGGAGATTACACAGGTTCGCCACACCGCTCCCGATATGACGGCCCACGTCCGCGATGACCCGCCGACATCCGGGGTCTCCGTCGCGGGCCAGCTTCACCACCCCCGCCATGGTCAGGTCCTCGCCGTGGCTCGGCCGCAGCAGCGGCAGGACGTAGCGGGCCGCGGTGAAGGTCTCCAGGCAGCCGCGGTTGCCGCAGCGGCACACCGGGCCGGACTCGTCCAGCGTGATGTGCCCGATCTCACCCGCGGTGCCCCCCGGCCCGCGGTAGATCTGCCCGCTGATCACCAGGCCGGCGCCGACACCGCTGGCGACCTTGATGTACGCCAGGTCGGCCGCCCCCCGGCCGCCGCCCCACACCAGCTCGCCCAGCGCGCCGAGGTTGGCGTCGTTGTCGACGTGGACGGGCACACCGAGGCGCTCGGACAGCTCCTTTCCGGGGTTCGTCCCCGCCCAGCCCGGCAGGATCGCGGTCGAGCCCAGCGTCCCGGACTCCACATCGATCGGGCCCGGTACGCCCAGGCCGACCCCGATGACCTTGCCCAGGCCGATGCCGGTCGCCTTGATCAGCCGGTTGACCAGCTCTTCCGCCCGGTCGAAGCCCTCGGCGGCGGAGGCGTCCACATCGATCGGCTCGGTCTCCTCGGCCAGCACCTGGTGGGCGAGGTTGCCGACCGCCACCCGCAGGTGGGAGTGCCCGAAGTCGACCCCCACGACGATGCCGGCGTCACCGGAGAGCGAGACGCTGCGCGCCCGCCGGCCGCCCGCGGATGTGGGGGTCACCTCGACGGTCCCGCCGTCCTTCAGCTCCCGGACGATGTTGGAGACGGTGGCTGCGGACAGCCCTGTGCTCCTGGCGATCTCCGCCTGTGTGAGTGAGCCCGCCATACGCACCGCGCGTACGACCCGCTCGAGATTGGCCCGGTGCAGCGAGGACTGCGACCCCGGAGTCTCCATCGACTCATCCACTCCTGTCTGGGCGTGAGTACCTCCGGGGAGTCCCCCCGAGCGTGGGCCGGGGGAGACAGCTGGAGGAGGTACGGCGACCGCCCGCCGGCCGCACCCACACCGTCGGGGGGCGGCCCTCGATTCAACATGTGAACTCTAAGCAGAACTCCGGCCGGGAAGTCTCGTCAAGGCGTTGAGCCCCTCATGGTCGAGCCCGCCGGGACGGGCAGCGCGCGCGGACGGCTCCACCACGGGGGAGCCGCCCCGGGAGCTGCGCCGGTGTGCCCCTACTTGACCGCTCCCGCCGTCAGACCTGCCTGCACCTGCCGCTGGAAGACGACGTACACGGTCAGCACCGGCAGCATCGCGATCATCATGCCGGCCATCAGCCCGCCCCAGTCGCCCTCGTAGCCCTGCTGCAGCGCGATAGTGGCCAGGCCCTGGGTGAGCACGTACTTGTCCTCGTCCTGGTTGAGGACCATCGGCAGCAGGTACTGGTTCCACTGCCCGAGGAAGTTGAAGATCCCGATGCTGATCAGGCCGGGCTTGGCCATCGGCAGCATCACCTGGAAGAACGTCCTGACGTGCGAGGCGCCGTCGATCATCGCCGCCTCCGCCACGGAGGTGGGCAGGGTGCGGAAGAACGCCGTCATGAAGAAGACGGTGAACGGCAGCGAATAGGCGATATAGACGGCGATCAGGCCCTGGTACGTCGCCAGCAGCGGAATCCCGGGGAAGTCCCGCATCACGAAGAACAGCGGGATGACCAGCATGAACACCGGGAAGGACATGCCGGCGACGAACAGGTAGTAGATGAGGCGGTTCCCGGGGAACGTGAAGCGTGCCAGAACGTAGCCGGCCATGGAGCCGAGCACCATCGTCCCGGTGACCGAACCACCCACCACGATCAGGGTGTTGAGGAACATCTTGCCGATGTTGGCCTTTTCCCAGGCGTTGCCCCAGTTCTCGAAGTGCAGTGTGTCGGGCAGCGACCAGGGTGTGGTGAGAATGTCACCGCTGTTCTTGAACGAGCTCCACAGCACCCACAGCAGCGGCATGCCCACCATCAGCGCCCACGCGATGAGAATGCCGTGGGAGAAGACGTTGAGTACGCCGCCCTCGGTGCCCCCGCTCGACGTCCCGGCGGGCTTTCGGTCCCCGGGCCGCCGCCGGCCGTCCGCCGACTGCTTCCGCACCGCATTGGTCTCCGTCGTCATGCGCCCTGCCCCTAGAACTCGATCCGCTCACGCCGCGCGAAGCGCATGGTGAGGACGGCGAACAACAGCGTGACGACGAGCATGGCGACACCCATCGCCGCGGCGTAGCCGAACTGGCTGTCACGGAAAGCGGTTTGGTACAGCCGGAGCGGTACGACATCCGTCGCGCCGTCCGGGCCGCCCATGTTGACCGACATGATCTGCACCAGCGCGAAGGCGTCCATCGCGATGATGCCCATGTACACCCAGCCCGTCTGGACGGTGTCCCAGAGCAGGGGAAGGGTGATCCGGAAGAAGGTGTGGAAACGGTTGGCCCCGTCCAGCAGGGAGGCCTCGTAGATCTCCCGTGGAATGGAGGCCATGGCGGCGGAGAAGAGCACGACATAGAAGCCGACATTCGCCCAGACCATGACCACCATGATGCAGGCGAGCGCGATACCGCGTTCACCGAGCCAGGAGCTCTGCAGCGCATCCAGACCGACCGCGCCGAGCAGTGAGTTGAGCATGCCGTCGTGCGGATCCGGATTGTAGATGTTGAACCAGATCACCGAGATGATGGTGATCGAGATGACCTGCGGAAAGAAGTAGACGAATTTGTAGAACGACGTTCCCCGGACGCCGGTGATCACGGCGCCACGACGGGACCGGCCGCCGACATTGAGCATGAAGGCGAAGAACAGTCCCAGCGTCAGCGTGGCGATCGGCACCAGCACCAGCATGGTGACGTTGTGCTGGAGCGCGTTCCAGAACTCGCCGCTGTGCAGCAGCTTGCCGTAGTTGTCCAGACCGATGCTCCGGGCGCCGCCGCGCAGGCCGCTCCACTGCGTGGTCGAAATCTGGAATGCCTGGACGAACGGCGAGATCACGAAGATCGCGTAGATCAGCAGCGGCAGGGCCAGGAACCCCACGATGAATCGGTACTTGCCGTGTCGCATGACGCTCCCGGCCCTCCCTCGTCAGCAGTGGTACCGGTCAGCCCTCGCGACGGAACTTGGTGACGGAATCGTCCTTGGCGAATTCGTCCGCGTACTGCTGGGTCTTCGCGATCCACTCCGCGGCCTTCAGGTCACCGGTCAGCAGCCGGCTGGTGAGCCCGCCCATTTTCTCGTCCGTGAGCTTCGGGTACCACTCCTGCAGCTGGATCATCAGCAGGTTCCGGCCACCGTCCTTGACGGCCTGGGCGGCCGAAGCGAGGCCGGGCGAGAGCCGCATACCCTCGGTGGCGCCCTGGACCGAGGTGAGCGACCTGACCTTGGTCGCGAAATTCTGTGCGTGCTTCTTCGACAGCAGAATGCGCAGCAGCTCCATTCCGCCGGTCGGATTCTCCCCGCCCTTGGCCACGATGAACGGCTCGCCGGGCTCGGCGCGTACGGTCCCGTGCGGCATCTTGTCGTCGGCGCCGCCGTTGAAGAGCGGCCCGACGGCCATGCCGAAGTCCCGGGGCGTGGTCGGCGCGGCCTCGTTCTCCACCCAGGAGCCATTGGGAATGAAGACGGCCTTGCCGCGGGTCCAGGCGGTCTGGGCCTGGATGTGCGTCAGGCCCTGGCTGCCCTCGAGGAAGTAGCCCTTGGCGGCGAGTTCCTCGTAGTGCTCGACGACCTGTCTGACGGCGTCGTTCGAGGTCCAGGCCCTGGGCTCCAAATTGTCGATGGCGATCCACTTGTCGAGTCCGCCGATCTTGGCGATCTGCGCGAAGATGTTGAAGTGGACGTAGTACGGGTGCTTGCCCGGGTACGTCCAGGGCGCCAGGCCCGCCTTCTTGATCTCGCCGCAGAGCCTGATCATGTCGTCGAAGGAGGCCGGGTAATCCCAGCCCTTGTCCTTCAGCAGCTTGCGGGAGTACCACGTGCCATAGACGACGAACGCGTAATAGAGAACGTCGAACGCGTCTTTGTGCCTGCCCTTTTCCAGGGTGCTGGGGTAGAGCGTGTCCCTTACCTTCTTCTTCGGGTCGTCCGGTGAGGGGGCGTCGAGCAGTGCGGTGAGGTCCTGCAACTGGCCCTGTGCGGAGAGCTTGTTCATGTCGAGGTGATCGGCGCCGGAGTTGTCGATGAGGTCCGGGGGATTGCCGCCGGCGAATCGCGGCTGGAGTTTGGGGCCGACCTGCTGGGTTCCGGTGTGCTTGACCGTGATGCCGTAGGTCTTGTTGTAGTCCGCCTCGGCGTCCCTGGCGTACTGGTCGCCCAGCCCGCCCTTGAAGATGAAGGCCTCCAGCGGTACGCCGTTCTTCACGCCGAGCGGGTTCTTCGCCGAGGTCGCGCCCTTGTTCTTGGTGCCGTTGTCCTCGTTTCCGCCACCTCCCGTGGCGCACGCCGAGAGGGCCCCCATCGCCGGTACGGCGGTGATCCCCAGGGCGGCGGCTCGCTTGACCAGATCGCGACGGTTGAATTCCGAGGTGGATCCCATGCTCAAGTCCTCGCCTTCTTCAGGACTCAGGCGGTGTACCGGAGCCCCCCGGCACCGCGGGTCAGATGAAGCTGAGTTCGTACGGGATGTGCACGGGGCGCGCTGGAGAATTACCGGGAAACGATCCGTTCCCCGTCTTCCCCCCGTTCCCCACGGCCTGGTCGTACGGCCGGGTCGGACGCCGACAGGTATAGTCCACTTCCAGCCGAAGGGGCAAGATCGAATGCAGGGTTGGGCGGGAGTCTTTCCCTAGTTGAGACCTCTCCGGTATGCGTGATCCCACCGCCGTCACCCCGCCGGATCACCCCGGTACCCGGCCGGCCCATCGTTCGCGGCGACACCCTTGACACCACCAGGCCCACGCACCTTACTTATCCCTGTTTATCGTCACGTCATCAACCGACAACGATGTCAACCTGGTTGAGAGGGACCGCGTGCGGCTCAGACACCGGCACAGTCCGCTGCGGGGCGCCACCCGCCCCACCGCCCTCGTGGCGGCCGCCCTGCTCGTCATCACCGCCCACGGAACGGCCCGGGCCACGCCACCTCAAACACCCCCGGAGTCCGCGGAGTTCAGCTCGTCCTTCGAACCCGGCGACCCGCTTCCGGACTGGACCGACACCGTCGACACCGCCCCCGACGGAACGCCCCGGGCCTCCGGCGTCACCCCGGAGACCGCCCCCGCGGCCCCCGGCATGAGCACCAGGACCGGCACCGGCCCCGCCCACTCCCCCACCGCCAAGCCGCACGCCGGCTTCACCGGCCGGCACGCCCTGCGCTACGCCGGTACCCACACCGCCGCCGGCCGCGGCTACGCGTACAACAAGATCTTCGACGTCCACACCCCCGTCACCCCGTCGACCACGCTCTCGTACAAGCTCTTCCCCGAGATGGCCACCACCGATCTCGCCTACCCCGCGACCCATGCCGCCGTCGACCTCGCCTTCACCGACGGCACGTACCTCAGCGAACTGCCGGCCGTCGACCAGCACGGCGCGCCGCTGACCCCGCAGGGCCAGGCCGCCGCCAGGACGCTCTACGTCAACCAGTGGAACAGCCGGGAGTCGCGGATCGGCGCGGTCGCCGCCGGCAAGACCGTCGACCGGATCCTGGTCGCCTACGACGCCCCCGCGGGCCCGCGCACCGCCCCGGCCTTCCGCGGCTGGATCGACGACGTCACCCTCGCCCCCAGGCCGCCGGAGAAACCGCTCGCGCACCTCTCCGACTACGCCGTCACCACCCGCGGCACCCTCTCCAGCGGCGGCTTCTCGCGCGGCAACACCTTCCCCGCCACCGCCGTCCCGCACGGTTTCAACTTCTGGACGCCGGTGACCGACGCCGGCTCCACCGACTGGCTCTACGACTACGCGCGGAAGAACAACGCCGACAACCTCCCCACCCTCCAGGCCTTCGGCGCCGGCCATGAACCCAGCCCCTGGATGGGCGACCGGCAGACCTTCCAGGTCATGCCGTCCGTCGCGGCCGGCACCCCGGATGCCTCCCGCACCGGCCGTGCCCTCCCCTTCCACCACGCCAACGAGACCGCCCGGCCGCACTACTACGGCGTGACCTTCGACAACGGCCTCAAGGCGGAGATCACCCCGACCGACCACGCCGCGCTGATGCGCTTCACCTTCCCCGCCGACCGCGCGAGCCTGATCTTCGACAACGTCAACAACAAGGGCGGCCTCAGCCTGGACACCGGCCGCGGTGTCGTCACCGGCTTCTCGGACGTCCGCAGCGGGCTGTCCGTCGGCGCCACCCGGCTCTTCGTCTACGCGGAATTCGACGCACCGGTCACCGGCGGGGGCAAGCCGGCCGGCGGGGGAGGCAGGGACGACGTCACCGGCTACCTCCGCTTCCGGCCCGGCGCCGACCGCACCGTGACCATGCGGATCGCCACCTCCCTGATCAGCGTGGCCCAGGCGAAGGCGAACCTCTCCCGGGAGATCCCGGCCGGCGCGTCCTTCACCGACGTCATGCACCGGGCGCGGGCGCAGTGGGACGGCCTGCTGGGCCGGGTCGAGGTCGAAGGCGCCGGCCGCGACCAGCTCACCACCCTCTACTCCAGCCTCTACCGGCTCTACCTCTACCCCAACTCCGGCTTCGAGCAGGTGGGTTCGCGCAGCCGCTACGCCTCCCCCTTCTCGCCGCGGACCGGCCCCGACACCCCGACCCGCACCGGCTCCAAGATCGTTGACGGTGAGGTCTACGTCAACAACGGCTTCTGGGACACCTACCGCACCACCTGGCCCGCCTATGCGCTGCTCACCCCGAAGCAGGCCGGGCGGATGGTCGACGGCTTCGTCCAGCAGTACAAGGACGGCGGCTGGATCTCCCGCTGGTCCTCGCCCGGCTACGCCGACCTGATGACCGGCACCTCGTCCGACGTGGCCTTCGCCGACGCCTACGTCAAGGGCGTGGACTTCGACGCGAAGGCGGCGTACGAGGCGGCGCTGAAGAACGCCACCGTGGTACCAGCGAGTCCGGGCGTCGGCCGCAAGGGCATGGCCGACTCGCCGTTCCTCGGCTACACCAGCACCGCCACCGGCGAGGGCCTGTCCTGGGCGCTGGAGGGGTACCTCAACGACTACGGCATCGCGAGGATGGGCCGGGCCCTGTACGAAAGAACGGGCATCGCCCGCTACAAGGAGGAGTCGGAGTACTTCCGCGACCGTGCCCTCGGCTATGTGCACCTCTTCGACCACAAGGCGGGCTTCTTCCAGGGCAAGGACGGGCAGGGCAACTGGCGCGTCCCGTCGGAACGCTTCGACCCTCGGGTGTGGGGCCACGACTACACCGAGACCAACGGCTGGGGGTACGCCTTCACCGCCCCGCAGGACTCGCGGGGCCTGGCGAACCTCTACGGCGGCCGGGCCGGGCTCGCCGCCAAACTGGACGCGTTCTTCGCCACCCCGGAGACGGCCTCGCCGGAGTTCGCCGGCTCGTACGGCGAGGTCATCCACGAGATGACGGAGGCCCGCGACGTACGGATGGGCATGTACGGGCACTCCAACCAGGTCGCCCACCACATCCCGTACATGTACGACGCGGCCGGCCGGCCCTGGAAGACGCAGGAGAAAGTCCGCGAGGTGCTCTCCCGCCTCTACACCGGCAGCGAGATCGGCCAGGGCTACCACGGCGACGAGGACAACGGCGAGCAGTCCGCCTGGTACCTCTTCTCCTCGCTCGGCTTCTATCCGCTGGTGATGGGCAGCGGCGAGTACGCCATCGGCTCGCCCCAGTTCACCAGGATGACCGTGCACCTGGAGAACGGCCGCGACCTGGTGGTGAAGGCCCCGCGGAACAGCGCGCGGAACGTGTACGTCCAGAGCCTCCGGGTCAACGGCAAGGCGTGGCACTCCACACGGCTCCCGCACCGGCTGATCGCCCGCGGCGGCACCCTGGAGTTCACCATGGGTCCGCGGCCCTCCGCCTGGGGCACGGGCGAGAACGCCGCCCCGACGTCCCTCACCCGGGGCGACGCCGTCCCCACCCCGCCCCGCGACGCCACCGTGCCCGGCAGCACCCCCCTCACCGACAACACCTCGGCCACCGCCCAGACCCTCACCACGGTCCCTCTCCCCACCCGCCCCCACACCCGCGTCACGTCCTACACCCTCACCTCGGCAGCCGACGCCAAGGCCCCGCGGACCTGGACCCTGGAGGGCTCGAACGACGGCAGAACCTGGCACGTCCTGGACCACCGCACCGCCGAGTCCTTCCCCTGGCCCCGCCAGACCCGCCCCTTCACCCTCCCCGCCCCCGCCACCTACCACCACTACCGCCTCCGCACCCCCGCTCCCGCCGCCCTCTCCGAAGTCGAGCTGCTGGCCAGGGCGCGCCGGTCCTAGACGGCAACGCGCCGCTCATGGACAGCAAGAAGGGCCGCACTCCCCGCGCGGGGGGGGTGCGGCCCTTCTCCTCGGCTCAGGAGAGCCACCGCGAGTCGGACTCGCGAGAGTCACCGCGGGCGCCCGGTCAAGGGGCGCCCGCCCGGGACTACTTGCGGATCAGGCTGCGCAGGACGTACTGCATGATGCCGCCGTTGCGGTAGTAGTCGGCCTCACCGGGGGTGTCGATGCGGACGACCGCGTCGAACTCACGGCGTACATTGTCGGCTTCGCCGGGGGCCGTGTCGGCGGTGACCTTCACCGTGCGCGGCGTGGTGCCGTCGTTGAGCTCGGTGACGCCGGTGATGGAGAAGGTCTCCTCGCCGGTCAGGCCAAGGGAGAGAGCCGAGGCGCCCTCCGGGAACTGCAGCGGCAGCACACCCATGCCGATCAGGTTCGAGCGGTGGATGCGCTCGTACGACTCCGCGATGACGGCCTTGACGCCGAGCAGCGCGGTGCCCTTGGCCGCCCAGTCGCGGGACGAGCCGGAGCCGTACTCCTTGCCGGCCAGGATGACCAGCGGGGTGCCGGCGGCCTGGTAGTTCTGCGAGGCGTCGTAGATGAAGGAGACCGGGCCGCCCTCCTGCGTGAAGTCACGCGTGAAGCCGCCCTCGGTGCCCGGCGCGATCTGGTTGCGCAGGCGGATGTTGGCGAAGGTGCCGCGGATCATGACCTCGTGGTTGCCGCGGCGGGAGCCGTAGGAGTTGAAGTCGCGACGCTCGACGCCGTGCTCGGTGAGGTACTTGCCGGCCGGGGTGTCGGCCTTGATCGCACCGGCCGGGGAGATGTGGTCGGTGGTGACCGAGTCGCCCAGCTTGGCGAGCACCCGGGCGCCCGCGATGTCCTTGACCGGCGTGGTCTCCATCGTCATGCCCTCGAAGTACGGGGGCTTACGGACGTAGGTGGACTCCGCGTCCCACTCGAAGGTGTTGCCGGTCGGGATCGGCAGCGCCTGCCACTGGGCGTCGCCCGCGAAGACGTCCTGGTAGGACTTGTTGAACATGTCCTCGCCGATGGCGTTGGCCACGACGTCGTTGACCTCGGCCTCGGTCGGCCAGATGTCCTTGAGGTGGACCGGGTTGCCCTCGGCGTCGTTGCCGATGGCGTCCTCGGTGATGTTCACCTTCATGGAGCCGGCGATGGCGTACGCGACGACCAGCGGCGGGGACGCCAGGTAGTTCATCTTGACGTCGGGGTTGATCCGGCCCTCGAAGTTGCGGTTGCCGGAGAGCACCGAGGTGACGGCCAGGTCGGCCTCGTTGACGGCCTTGGAGACCTCTTCGTCCAGCGGACCGGAGTTGCCGATGCAGGTGGTGCAGCCGTAGCCGACCAGGTTGAAGCCCAGCTTGTCGAGGTACGGGGTCAGCCCGGCCTTGTCGAAGTAGTCGGTGACGACCTTGGAGCCCGGAGCGAGCGTGGTCTTGACCCACGGCTTGCGGGTCAGGCCCTTCTCGACCGCCTTCTTGGCCACCAGCGCGGCGGCGACCATGACGTACGGGTTCGAGGTGTTGGTGCAGGAGGTGATCGCGGCGACGGTGACGGCGCCGTGGTCGATCTCGTAGACGGTGCCGTCGGCGGCGACCACCTGGGTGGGCTTGGTCGGCGCGCCGTTGTGGTCCACGGCCGGGGCGTCGGAGGCCGGGAAGGACTCCTTGCCCGCCTCCTCGTCCGCGTCGCCGACGTAGTTGCGGACGTCCTGCGCGAACTGCCGGGCGGCCTCGGCCAGGACGATGCGGTCCTGCGGGCGCTTCGGACCGGCGATCGACGGCACGACCGTCGACAGGTCGAGCTCCAGCTTCTCGGAGAAGTCCGGCTCGGCGGCCGGGTCCAGCCAGAGGCCCTGCTCCTTGGCGTACGCCTCGACGAGGGCGACCTGCTGCTCGCTGCGGCCGGTCAGCTTCAGGTAGTTGAGGGTCTCGTCGTCGATCGGGAAGATCGCGGCGGTGGAGCCGAACTCCGGCGACATGTTGCCGATGGTGGCGCGGTTGGCGAGCGACGTGGCGGCGACGCCCTCACCGTAGAACTCCACGAACTTGCCGACGACGCCGTGCTTGCGCAGCATCTCGGTGATCGTGAGGACGAGGTCCGTGGCCGTCGTGCCGGGCTTGAGCTCGCCGGTCAGCTTGAAGCCGACCACTCGCGGGATGAGCATGGAGACCGGCTGACCGAGCATCGCGGCCTCGGCCTCGATGCCGCCGACGCCCCAGCCCAGGACGCCGAGGCCGTTGACCATGGTGGTGTGCGAGTCGGTGCCGACGAGGGTGTCCGGGTACGCCTGGCCACCCCGGACCATGACGGTACGGGCCAGGTGCTCGATGTTGACCTGGTGGACGATGCCGGTGCCCGGCGGGACGACCTTGAACTCGTCGAACGCGGTCTGGCCCCAGCGCAGGAACTGGTAGCGCTCCTTGTTGCGGCCGTACTCCAGCTCGACGTTCTGCTTGAAGGCCTCGTTCGTGCCGAACTTGTCGGCGATGACGGAGTGGTCGATGACCAGCTCGGCCGGGGCCAGCGGGTTGATCTTCGCCGGGTCGCCGCCGAGCTCCTTGACGGCCTCACGCATGGTGGCGAGGTCCACGACGCACGGCACACCGGTGAAGTCCTGCATGATCACGCGGGCCGGCGTGAACTGGATCTCCTGGCTGGGCTGGGCCTGCGAGTCCCAGTTGCCCAGCGCCCGGATGTGGTCGGCGGTGATGTTCGCGCCGTCCTCGGTGCGGAGCAGGTTCTCCAGCAGCACCTTCAGGCTGTAGGGCAGGCGGGCGGAGCCCTCGACCTTGTCCAGCCGGAAGATCTCGTACGACTCGTCGCCCACCTGCAGCGTGCTGCGGGCGTCGAAGCTGTTCGCCGACACGACAGTCTCCTTCATGCATGAATTCGCGCGTACCACCGCATCCTGCCGTTGCAGACTCCGCCCCATCCGATAAGGTGAGCCTTAGTTAGGCATGCCTTACTGGCGCGGCAGCGGTACACCTCTCGGCAGATATCTCGATGTCGAGATAACACTAGTACATCGCCGCCCTGCGGTCATGCCCGGCGCCCGCAGAGTGCCGGGCGAGGAACTCCGTCAGGGCTCCGGCGAACACCTCGGGCTGCTCGAAGGGGAGCGCGTGGCCGCCGTCCAGCTCCACGTACTCGGCGGCCGCTATGGCGGCTGCGAGCCTGCGCTGGTGGTGCGGCGGTGCTATCAGGTCGTGCGAGCCGGCCACCACCAGTGTGGGCGCCGTGATGCGGGCAAGCTCTTCGGCGATGTCCACGCGAGTGTTCAGGTCGGACTGGCGGGCCATGCCCTCGGCGTCGAAGAGCTCGTTGAATCCGGCCACGCCCCGCTCGAAGTCGGCCGCCGTGCGCCCCTCCAGGACCTTCGGGCCCATCGCGGTGAGCTGGAGCATCCGGGAGAGCAGGTCCTTGTCGGTCCGTAGCAGCCGCTGCCACAGGTCGAACTGGAACACCTGCCAGGCGTCGCTCACCGCCCAGCCCGCGTGCAGGAAGAGGGAGTCGACCCGCTGCGGCTGCGCACCGGCGACGGCGGCGGCGACCGTCGCACCCAGGGAGTGCCCGGCCAGGTGGAAGGTGCCCAGCCCTGCCGCGTCGGCGGTGCCCAGCACCTGGTTCACCAAGTCCGCGACGCTCAGCGGGGCACCCGTATCGGTGGTGGCGCCGGAGCCCGAGAGGGTGGGCGCCACGATGGTGTACCGGTCCTTGAGCGCGTGGATCACCGGCCCCCAGTTGCCCTCCGGGGTCGCTCCGGTGCCATGCACCAGGACCAGCGCCGGGCCTGCGCCGGTGACCAGGCACTTCACGGCGCTGTCGCCGCCGGAGATCGGGACATGAACGGTCGTGTACGTCATGGCGCGTGGACCCTCCCCAGTTAATTGCACACGCTCTTCGCTGGCGCCATCAATAATTGCAGACGCTTGCTACGCGCGCAACGCATAGTTCTGCGCGGCGCCTTCGGCGCACTGCCCGCGCACCGGTCCCGCCGGGGCGTCCGTTCTCATCGACAAGCCGACGGCGCGACAGGGTCAGAGGGTGCGGACCAGCAGCATGGCGCCCATCACGAGCATGACGACCGCGACCAGCCCGTCCAGCACCCGCCAGGCGGCGGGGCGGGACAGGACACCGCCGAGCAGCCGGGCGCCGTAGCCGAGGCCGGCGAACCACACCAGGCTGGCCAGCATCGCGCCGAGGCCGAAGACCCACCGGAGCAAGCCGCGGTCGGCGGCCACCGAGCCGAGCAGGAGCACGGTGTCCAGGTAGACATGCGGGTTGAGCCAGGTCATGGCCAGGCAGGTGAGCACCGCGGTGCGGACGGACCCCGCCGCCGCGCCCTTCGTCGTCAGCCCCTGTCCGGTGGCGGGCCGCAGCACCCGCCGGGCCGCCAGAACGCCGTAGCAGATCAGGAACCCGCCGCCGGCCAGGCCGACCGCGGTCAGCGCGGCGGGCCACGCGGTGACCACGGCGCCGAGCCCGCCCACGCCCAGAGCGATGAGGAGCGCGTCGGACGCCGCGCAGATGCCGACCACCGCGAGGACGGCCTGCCCGCGCACCCCCTGGCGCAGGACGAACGCGTTCTGCGCGCCGATGGCGACGATGAGGGACAGGCCTGTACCGAATCCGGCGAGGACCGCCGGGAGGATGCCGCTGTTCATGCCACCCGACGCTAGGAACCCCCGAAGCATTAGTACAGCTAAAGTTTCTTAGCTAGCATTAGCTCTCGTGATGTCCGATCTGCCGTACGACCAGGTCCGCACGCTGCTCGCCGTCGTCGACGAGGGCACTTTCGACGCCGCCGCCGCGGCTCTGCACGTGACGCCTTCCGCGGTCAGCCAGCGGGTCAAGATGCTGGAGCAGCGCACCGGGCGGGTGCTGCTCATGCGGACGAAACCGGTCCGGCCGACGGAGTCCGGACAGGTGGTGCTGCGGTTCGCGCGCCAACTGGCCGCCCTGGAGCGGGACACGCGGCAGGAGCTGGGGATCGCGGCCGGCACAGGCCCGGCCCGGCTGCCCATCGCGGTGAACTCGGATTCCCTGGCCACCTGGTTCCTGCCGGCCCTGACGCGGGTTCCGCAGAGCCCGGCCGTCTGCTTCGAGCTGTACCGCGAGGACGAGGCGCACACCGCGGCGCTGCTGCGTGAGGGACAGGTGATGGCGGCGGTGACGTCGTCGGCGGAGCCGGTGGCGGGCTGCACGGTGCGCCCGCTGGGCCTGGCCCGGTATCTGCCGGTCGCGAGCCGCCCGTTCGTGGAGCGCCACCTGTCGGCCGGGCCGCTGGAGCGCTGTCTGCCCGACGCGCCTGTGATCGTTTTCGACCGGCGTGACGAACTGCAGGACCGGTTCGTCCGCTCCCTCGCGCCCGACCGGCCGGGCGCCGGCCGGATCCGCCACCACATGCCCACGTCGGAGGGGTTCTGCGATGCGGTGGCCGCCGGCCTCGGCTGGGGGCTGGTCACGGAGCCGCAGGCGGCACCGCTGCTGCGTTCGGGCGCTCTCACGGAACTGGCGCCGGGGCGGCAGGTGGACGTGCCGCTGTACTGGCAGCAGTGGAAGCTGGATGTGCCGGCGCTCGCAGTCGTGGCGAAGGCGATCGCCGCCGCGGCGGCCGAGTCCCTGTACGCCGCGGACTGACGCCGAGGAAGCGGGGCCGGCCCTGCCGGCCCGATGCGCCCGGCCGGAGCAGGAGGAGCGACGATGGCGATGCGGACGGTTCCGCTGGTGGGCGGGCCGGTGGAGTTACGGGGTGCGCTGGACCTGGAGACCACGCGGGCGGGGGTGATGCCGCGCCGGCTGCCCGCCTGGACCAAGGAGCAGTACCAGGACCCGTCGGTCTACGGGGTGACCGTGATGCCTTCGGGCGTGCGGCTGGTGTTCCGCACGGATGCGACCGTAGTGGAGCTCGACGTACTCACCTCCACGGGGCAGCTCGACGCCGACCCCGAACCCCGTCCGACCGGGATGCTGGAACTGCTGGTGGACGGCGCCCTGACCGGGCGTCGGCAAGCGCCGATGGGCCACGTGCTGCGGATGTCGGAGCCCGGGGCCGAGCCGCGGCTGATCCCGGGCGAGCCGGGGACCGTACGGTTCGCCGGGCTGCCGGGCGGCATGAAGAACGTCGAGCTGTGGCTGCCGCCGCAGACCCCCACGGAACTGGTGGCCCTGCGCGCCGACGGCGAGGTGCGGGCGCCGCTGCCGGACGGGCGGCGCCGCTGGGTGCACCACGGCAGTTCCATCAGCCACTGCATCGAGGCCGACGGCCCGACCGGCACCTGGCCGGTGGTGGCGGCCGCGCTCGGCGGCGTGGAGGTGATCAACCTCAGCCTGCCGGGCAACGGCCTGCTGGACCCCTATGTCGCCCGGACGATCCGCGATCTGCCCGCCGATCTGATCAGCCTCAAGACCGGCATCAACATCGTGGGCCTGGCCGCCTTCCGGCTGCGGACGTTCGGCCCGGCGGTGCACGGCTTCCTGGACACGATCCGGGACGGGCATCCGGACACCCCGCTGCTGCTGATCTCCCCGGTGAGCTGTCCGGCGGTCGAGGAGGCTCCCGGCCCGGCCACGATGGGCCCGGACGGCAAGGTCACCGCCCTGGGCGCCCCGGGCGAGGTGGCCGGCGGAGCCCTGACGCTGACGGTGGTCCGCGCCGAGCTCGCCCGGATCGCGGCGGCGAGGCAGGCACACGATCCCCACCTCCACTACCTCGACGGCCGCGAACTGCTCGGCCCGGACGAGACGGACGACCTGCCCGACGGGCTGCACCCCACCGCCACCGCATACCGCCGGATGGGCGAGCGCTTCGCCGCCCACGCCTTCGCGGCCGACGGCCCCTTCCGCTGAGCCGGTTCCGGTGGCAGCAGCCCTGTGCAACTTCCTTGTGTGCGACGGGGTTACTCGGGGCGTACGGGCAGCACCGCGGCCGCCACCAGAGCGCGCAGCGCGGCCAGCGCCTGCCCGGGGTCGACCCGGTCGGGCGCCAGCAGCCACTGCTGGTGGATGCCGATCGCGGCGCCGACGATCGTGACGGCCAGCGCCTCGGCGGACAGTCCGGGCGGCAACGGCAGCCGTTCCAGCCACCGTTGGCAGTGGTCGCGCAGGGTGTGGTGGATCTCGACGTAGCGGCCGTGGATGGGCGAACCCGGCTCCAGCGCCTCCACCAGAAGCGTGACGAAGAGCTTCGTGGTGGGCTGCGCGGACAAGGCCTGGGCACCCTCCAGGAGGCGGTCGAACCCGGCCGCCACTCCCTCGGGGCCCGTCGGCTCGTCCGGGGGTCCGGCGAGGCCGGCGCGGATCGTGCTCAGCGAGCGTTCGAGCACGGCCAGCAGCAGGCCCTCCTTGCTCCCGAAGTGCCAGGGAATCGACCCCCTGCTGATCCCGGACCGTTCGGCCACGTCGGCGAACGTGGTCTGCCGGTAGCCCCGGTCCGCGAACAGCTCCGCCGCCGCTATCAGGATCCGCTCGCTGCTCTCATGACTGGTCTGTTCTCGTCGCGTCGCCACGAAACCTCCTCTATGCTGGCGACAATATTCTATGCTGGCCAACACAGACACGTAGAACCCACAGAGAACCACGTAGAACCACACAGAACCCA
This sequence comes from Streptomyces sp. NBRC 110611, assembly GCF_001590865.1. Lineage (GTDB taxonomy): Bacteria > Actinomycetota > Actinomycetes > Streptomycetales > Streptomycetaceae > Streptomyces. The sequence continues at coordinate 47,631 of NZ_BBUY01000004.1, read as the reverse complement.
GTGCGGCCCCAGGACGCATGGCGTGATCCGGCGTCCGGGCCCCACCAGGAGGAGGTCGTTTTGCGCTTCGTCACGTACGCCTCGGCCGAGGGCGACCGGGCCGGTGTCGTCAACGGTGACCTGATCCACGGTTTCCCCCCGGGCACGACCCTGATCGAGCTGCTCGGCGGCTCCTTGCGGCAGGCGGGCGAACGGGCGCTCGCCGAGCCCGACGAGGTGGTCGCGCTCGCCGACGTCACCCTGCGCGCCCCCGTCCCCAGGCCGCCGTCCCTCCGGGACTGCCTGTGCTTCCTCGATCACATGCGCGGCTGCCTCCGTGCCGCCGGCGGCACGGGAACGCTGGAGCCGGCCTGGTACCAGATCCCCGCCTTCTACTTCGGCAACCCCGCCACCGTCATCGGCCCCGACGACGAGGTGCCGATCTCCCCGGGCAGCGCCTGGTTCGACTTCGAGCTGGAGATCGGCGCGGTGATCGGCGCCCCGGGCCGCGACCTGACACCCGAACAGGCCGCGGGCCGGATCGCCGGATACACCCTCTTCTGCGACTGGAGCGCCCGCGACCTGCAGAGCCTGGAGGGCCAGCTGAAGATCGGCCAGGCGAAGGGCAAGGACGGTGCCTCCACGCTCGGCCCCTGGCTGGTCACACCCGACGAGCTGCCCTTCGGCCCGGACGGCAGGCTCGCCCTCCAGGTGCGGGCCGAGGTCAACGGCGAGCCGGTCGGCGAAGGCCGTACCGACGCCATGGACTGGACCTTCGGCGAGGTTATCTCGTACGCCTCGCGCGGGGTCGAGCTCCAGCCGGGAGACGTCTTCGGCTCGGGCACCGTCCCCGGCTGCTGTCTGCTGGAGCACCTCGACCTCGGCGACCTCGGGGCGTTCCGCGGCTGGCTCAAGGACGGTGACGTGGTGTCGCTGCACGCCGAAGGGCTGGGCGAACTGCGGCAGACCGTACGGGCCGGCGCCGCTCCCCACCCACTCGCCGCCCGGCCCGACCCCACCGCGAAACCCCGCCGGCCGCGGGTCAACCCCGCCCCCTCCGCCCTGCCCTACACCAAGGGGCTGCACCAGGTCGGCGACGGCGTCTGGGCGTGGCTGCTGCCCGACGGCGGGTACGGCCTGAGCAACGCGGGCCTGGTCGCGGGAGACGGTGCCGCCCTCCTCGTCGACACGCTCTACGACCTGCCGCTCACCGCCGAGATGCTGACCGGCATGCGGCAGGTCACCGACCGGCACCCGCTGAGCCACGCCGTGCTCACCCACGCCAACGGCGACCACACCCATGGCGGCCAGCTGCTTCCCGGCGCGGTGCGCGTGATCGCCGCCGAGGGGACGGCGCACGAGATGCGCACCGAGATGCCGCCGGAGCTGACCGCGGGCCTCCAGGTCATGGACCTGGGGCCGACGCTCACGCCGTATCTGCGCGACCGCTTCGGCCGGTTCGACTTCGGCGGCATCCGCCTGCGCACCCCCGACCAGACCTACGACCGGCGGCTCACCCTCGACGTGGGCGGGCGCGAGGTGCGGCTGCTCAATCTCGGGCCCGCCCACACCGAGGCCGACACGGTGGTGCACATTCCCGACGCGGGGGTGCTCTTCACGGGTGACCTGCTGTTCGCCGGGTGCACACCGATCGTGTGGCGCGGCCCGATCGCCAACTGGGTCGCCGCCTGCGACACCATGATCGGCCTCGGCGCACCGACCGTGGTGCCGGGCCACGGCCCGGTGACGGACGCCGACGGGATCCGCGCCGTCCGCGGCTACCTCCGTCATGTCGTCGAGCAGGCCGACGCCGCCTACGCCAAGGGCCTCGACTTCCAGGAGGCCGCGTTCGGGGTCGATCTGGCCGAGTACGCCGACTGGCTGGACGCCGAACGGGTCGTGGTCAACATCTACCAGCGCTACCGCGAGATCCATCCCGACCAGCCGGTGCTCGACCAGTTCGCGCTGTTCCACCTGATGGCCGAGTGGGAGAGCCGGCGGGCGCCGTCACCCGAGCCCGCTCTGGTGAAGTAACCGATTTCCGTCCACCACGCCCCGGCGTGGCCCCGCTCGCACACACCCCGTCGAGAATCCGAAGGAGCACATCATGACGGTCGCCATGGTCGCACACCACTACCCGCACCCGGCCCACCGTGCGGAGTTCATAACCCGCGTCCACCAGGTCGCCGAGGCGTTCCGGCGGACTCCCGGATGCCTCTCCGCCGACTGCTGGGTGTCCGACGACGCGGTGGTGTCGATCGTGCAGTGGGAGTCCGCGGAAGCCTCCGCCGCGTCGCTCGACGCCGTACAGGCGACGGCCGGACTGGACCTCGCCTACGACGCACGCGAATCCCGCCCGCGCGAGATCATCCAGCTCAGGGCGGCCTGACCGGCTCAACCCGGCTCCCGCCCGCCGGGCGGGAGCCACCACCGCTCACCCGCCCGTCAGCCCGACCCGTACCACGCGCACGATCTCCTCGTCGGAGAGCCCCAGATGGCGGGCCTCCGCGATGAGGCGCGCCGTGGTCTCGCTCAGACGGGCCCGGGCCGGGGCGGCCGTGCCGGTGACCACCGCACCGCGGCCGCGGCGGAGTTCGATCAGGCCCTCCTCCTTGAGGCGCTGATAGCCGCGCAGCACGGTATGGACGTTCACCCCGAGGGACGCGGCGAGTGCGCGGGCGGCGGGCAGCCGCTCACCGGTGACCACCGTGCCGTCGGCGATGGCGCCGCGGACCGAGGCGGCGATCTGGTCGCCGAGCGGGACGGACGAGCCGGGGTCGACGCGGAAGAGCACCTCAGCCTCCCACCCGCGCCCGCGCGCGGTCCGCGTACGTGTTGAGCAGCGCGGCGGCGGTCGCCGCGTCGTCCACCGTCACCATGAACTCCCGCCCGTTGGTCAGCCGTACCACGATGCCGTCGCCCGAGCGCAGGGCCAGGCCGCTGGCGCCGGGCCGGACGCGGTAGCCCCAGCCGCCGAGGTCGCCCAGGCAGTCGATCCGGCGGCTGGTGGCTTCCCGTACGCGGTCGAGGGGGATCCGCCGGAAGCGGATCCGGGACAGCGGCAGCAGCAGCGGCGCGAGGGTCAGACCACGCCGGTCGACGGTCACCCGCACGGACGCCAACGCGAGGACCACGGCCCCGCCGCCGAGGAGGGACGTACTGGCGAGCACATCGAACCGCAGGCCGACGAACGCTCCCGCGCCGAGCAGCAGCGCGCCGAGCGCGACCAGCGGCATCGAGCTGATGGTGCGTGACCAGCCGGCCGTCGTACCGGACGGGAGGTCGAGGCGGGGCGCGTCGTCGCCCGGCCCCTGCCGGGGCGGGCGGGGTGCGCGGCCGGCGAGCAGGTAGCCCAGCGCGCCGGCGAGCAGGGCCGCCGCGGGGATCAGGACGAGGTCCCACGGCGGCATGCGCACGGCCGAGGCGTCCGTCATGCCGGCGTTGGCCAGCAGGATGAGACACACGCCGGAGCCGATGGCGGCGGCGATGGCGTATCTCGTGGCACCCAGCCAGGGCACGGCGGCGGCCGGCGCCCGGGGCAGGGTCAGCAGAGCCGAGCCGGCGCCGAGAGCGAGCAGCGCGGCGACACACCCCGTCAGAAAGCCCTGGCCGGAGGAGTAGCCGTCGGCCCGGAAGTCGGCACCGAAATGGGTGGCCAGCGGCTCCGGCAACCGGGTGGAGACCGCGGCGTGGACGGCGACGACGGCCGCGATCGCGGCGCCGAAGGGCAGAACGGCAACCAGCTGCTTCAAAGGCCCCGTTGAGGACGAGGAAGGACGCGAAGCACTCTTCATGACCTCGATGACCACCCCTCAGTTGTTTGCATAGCAATAGAATAAGCCAGTTGACAGCAATTGCGTACCCATCTCATATCTGAGATACGGTCGACGCATGGCAGACGACTACCTCGTACGCATCGGCAGGCTCATTCGCGACGCACGACAGCACCGTGGCTGGACACAGACGCAGCTCGCGGAGGCACTCGGTACCAGCCAGAGCGCGGTCAACCGCATCGAGCGCGGAAACCAGAACATCAGCCTTGAGATGATTGCCCGCATCGGCGAGGCCCTCGACAGCGAAATCGTGTCGCTCGGCTACGCCGGCCCGATGCACCTGCGGGTGGTCGGCGGCCGCCGCCTGTCCGGCAGCATCGACGTCAAGACGAGCAAGAACGCCTGCGTCGCCCTGCTGTGCGCCACGCTGCTGAACGCGGGCCGCACCACGCTGCGCCGGGTCGCCCGCATCGAGGAGGTCTACCGCATCCTCGAAGTACTGGGCAGCATCGGCGTCCGCACCCGGTGGATCAACGACGGCAACGACCTGGAGATCGTCCCGCCCGCCGAACTCGACCTCGACTCCATGGACCTGGAGGCGGCCCGCCGCACTCGCAGCGTCATCATGTTCCTCGGTCCGCTGCTGCACCGGATGGACCACTTCAAGCTGCCGTACGCGGGCGGCTGCGACCTCGGCACCCGGACCGTGACCCCGCATATGACGGCGCTCCGGCACTTCGGGCTGGAGATCACCGCGACCGACGGCACGTACATCGGCGAGGTCGACCGGGACGCCGCCCCCAAGCGCGCGATCGTCCTGACCGAACGCGGCGACACCGTCACCGAGAACGCGCTGCTGGCCGCCGCCCGGCACGACGGCGTCACGGTCATCCGCAACGCCTCCTCCAACTACATGGTCCAGGACCTCTGCTTCTTCCTGGAGGAGCTGGGGGTCCGGGTCGACGGCATCGGCACCACCACCCTCACCGTGCACGGCACCCCGCACATCGAGCGGGATGTGGACTTCGCACCGTCCGAGGACCCCGTGGAGGCCATGAGCCTGCTGGCAGCCGCGGTGGTCACCGAGTCCGAACTGACCATCCGCCGCGTCCCGGTCGAGTTCCTGGAGATCGAACTGGCGGTCCTGGAGGAGATGGGCCTGGACCACGAGCGCAGCCCGGAGTACGCGGCCGACAACGGCCGCACCCGGCTCATCGACCTCACCGTCCGCCCCTCCAAGCTCCAGGCCCCGCTGGACAAGATCCACCCGATGCCCTTCCCGGGCCTCAACATCGACAACGTCCCCTTCTTCGCCGCCATCGCGGCCAGCGCCCAGGGCCAGACCCTCATCCACGACTGGGTCTACGACAACCGCGCGATCTACCTGACGGACCTCAACCGCCTCGGTGCCCAGGTCAAACTGCTCGACCCGCACCGGGTCCTGGTCGACGGCCCCACCCGCTGGCGCTCCGCGGAGATGATGTGCCCGCCGGCCCTCCGCCCCGCCGTCGTCGTCCTGCTCGCCATGATGGCCGCCGAGGGCACCTCCGTACTCCGCAACGTCTATGTCATCAACCGGGGTTACGAGGACCTGGCAGAACGCCTCAACTCGATCGGCGCCCAGATCGAGATCTTCCGGGACATTTAATACGCGAATGCCGCCGGGCCGGCTATCCCGCCGCGTCGCGCAGCCGGTCCGGTTCCAGGACGGTGATGCGGCCGCGCGACAGGCGGAGCAGGCCGCGGTCCGCGTAGTCGTGGAGCACCTTGGTGGCGGTCTCGCGGGAGGTGCCGGCCAGGGCGGCGAGCTGCTCGTGGGTGAGGGCGATCTGCGGGTGCCGGGCACCGGGCCGCAGTGGCAGGCCGGTCGCCGGCTCGGGGGTGAGGGTGATCAGGGTGGTGGCGATCCGCTGGGGTACGGACTTGAAGACGCTGTCGGAGAGCCGTTGTTCGAGGTCGGCCAGGCGGCGGCCGAGGATTTCGGTGATGCGGGTGGCGATCCGTACGTCCGAGAGGAGGAACCGGTCGACGTCGGCGCGGTTCATCACGCAGACGGTGACCTCGTCCAGGGCCTCGGCGAAGTTGCCGTACATCCGCTGGCCGAGCAGCAGCATCTCGCCGAAGATCGTGCCCGGGGCGAGGATCGCGGTGGTCAGGGCGCGGCCGTCGGCGGAGACGCGGAAGATGCGGACCCGGCCGCGTTTGAGGATGAACAGCATCTCGCACGGCTGCTGCGGGATATAGAGCATCTCCCCGGCGGCGTAGGTCTTCATCGGGGCGGCCCCGGCGATGACGGCCATCTCCCGCTCGTTCAGATCGCGGAAGATGTCCACTTCGGACAGGCACCAGGTCCGCTCGTCATGCCCACCGGTTTCGACCACGTATGCCGTCTCCTCGCGCCGTCCGGGGACCCAGGGTGGCGGGGCCACACCCCAGAGCGGGTGGGCCAGGGCACGGGCCCCTTCCGCCAGACAGTAGCGGGCGGAGCCGCCGCCGGAGACGGTCTCCGGCGGCGCGGCGTCCTGAGCGGCGCCATTGGCGGAGCCTCCGCCCGCGGAGGCCGGGCGGGTCCGGCCGGCACCGGTCATGGCACGGGTCATGACGCGGTGGAATCGTGGCGCACGGCCTTGTGGAGGCAGGCGTACGCGAGGCCGAGGAGGAGACCGAAGACGAGATGGGCCCCGAGGCTGGAGCTGGTGACGGCGTTCCATTCGAAGACTGGCATGCCCATGTTCGCGGGCATGATCCACAGTCCGCCGAGGAACCACCAGACGGCCCCGTAGGCCAGGCCGAGGAGCGTCGCGGGCGCGATACGCGTGGCCCACCGGCCCAGCAGTGCGCCGAAGGCGGCTCCGGCGGAGAGTGCGATGGCCAGGTGGATCAGCCGGCCCGCGACGGCGTTGTCCGTGCCGGGCAGACCGGCGACCATCGTGATCATCGCCGTGTCCATCACCGGCCGGGAGACGGACATCCAGATACCCATCCCGATGCCGCCGACCACCCCGGCTGCGGCGCCGAAGGCCGCGTGGAGGGGAATGACGGCGACGCTCGGGGAGACGTGCACGGTGGTAGTAGCCATGGCCGTGCCCTTCCGGACGGAGCAGGTGGCCGCGGTATGCGGCTGCTTCCGACGCTACGAGCCGGCGCCGCCCCGGAATGTGAGCGCGCTCATACTTCTCCGCTCACATGGCGAGCGGAGGCACTCGCGGCGGCATACGCGGCGGCGATCTCGTCGACCTGCTGGTAGCCGGTGCGCAGGAAGGTGCTGAGGCGTCCGTAGGACTTGGCGCCGAGGAGGAAGAAGTGCGGTTCGGGGTTGCGGAGTCGGCCGATGCCGGGGGCGGGCTGGGCGAGGCAGTCGGTGCTCGCGCCGGAGGCGGCGAGGAGCGCGGCGGAGAGGTTCATCGGCGCGCCGGTGGCGTAGCACTCGTGGACCTGGAGCTGCCGGTAGAGAGTGTGGTCGCCGGTGTAGCCGGTGAGGGCGATGACGTGGTCGGCCAGTACGTCGCGGGGGCCGGTGGTGGTGGCCAGGCGGGCGCGGATGCGGTGGCCCTCCGCTCGGAGGGAGTGGACGCGGGCGCCGGTGTGGACGGTGACGTGGCCGTGGGTGGCGAGCGCCCGTGAGGTCGAAGGAGCCAGGTCCGCGGTGCCGGTCGTGGGTGGCGGCGGTGGCGCCGTCGAGGGAGGTCTGGACGGTGAGTTTGCGGTCGGCGAGGTCGGCCAGGCCGTCGGCACGGCGGCCGCGCAGCAGCATGGCGTTGGTCATGACGACGGTGGGCAGCTGTGCGGAGGCGTAGGCGAGCAGGGGGACGATATCGGGGTGGAGGAAGGGTTCGCCGCCGGTGAGGTAGAGCTCGGTGAAGCCGGATGCGATGGCTTAGTCGGCCAGGTCGCGGAACTCGGCGGTGGGCAGGGTGCGCGGGGTGGCCTGAGGGGCGGAGGCGACGGCGCAGTAGTCGCAGGCCAGGTTGCAGTGGAAGTTGGTGTAGATACACAGCCGGGAGGGGAAGTACGGGCTGCCGAACAGCGGTACGACCGGGCGGTCGCCGTCGAGGCCCGGTCCCAAGGCGGCTCCCCGGCCCTCCTCCCCCGGCTCCGCGGGCCCTTCGGGCAGGGGGTGCTGCCCCGCGTCGGCGGGACGGAAGGCGGTGGGCAGGGTGGAGCGGTAGAGGTGGTAGCGGCCGTGGGCGCGTTCGCGCGGGGGCAGGATCTCCAGGCAGGTGGTCCACCAGCCGGTTTCGATGGTCTCCACGAAGATCTCGGGGAGGCCGGCCGCGCGCATGGAAGCGGCCTGGGCCCGCCAGTCGTAGGCGAGGGGGACGAGCTCGGCGCCCGCCCGGCCCTCGTGCAGGTCGAGGAGTGCGTACCAGACGTCGCGGCGGCCGTCGTTGGCGGGTTTGCCCAGGACGCCGACGTTGACGACCAGGGTGCCGTGGGTCCACCGCTGCCAGGGCAGGCCACTGTGCGTGCACAGGATCACCTGCGCGCCGGAGGCGGCCACCCGCTGCTCATGCTGCTCGGCGGGCAGCGACTCCCACCAGAAGTCGTTCAGCGCGAGCGGGGAACCGTGCACCATGTGCACGTCCACCCCGTCGAGCATCTCCCGTCGCCCGGTGGGCAGTTCGCCCATCCAGGCGGCGAAGTCCCGGCTGGTCGTGGCGCGCGTGTGGTCGTAGATCAGCTGGGCGTACGCGTTGTCCTCCGGGTCGCGGTAGCCGCAGCCGCAGTCCGTGTCGCCGCGGGCGATGGCCACGTCGTAGTTGCCGGCCACGCAGGTGATGTCATTGCCGGTCAGGACCGGCCACAGGGCGTCGACGTCGGCGCCGAAGCCGCCGAGGTCGCCCAGGCAGAACAGCCGCTCGGCGCCGCGGGCATGGGCGTCGTCGACGAAGGCCCGCAGGGCGTGCAGGTTGCCGTAGGGGCCGCCGCATACCGCGATGCGCATGTCAGAGATCTCCAAGGTGGTACTGGGAGCTGGTCGCCTTCCGTCCGCGCCGCGGGAACCGGGGCGGACCGGCCGCATAGCGGCGGCGGATGCGCTCGGGGTCGGCACCGGCGAAGTGGAGCAGTTTCAGGTACTGCATGAACGCGATCATTCGCCAGACGCCGTGCCGGTCCAGGCGGCGGGCGGACGCCGTGGAGGTGGCGGGCAGGACGGCGAGGCGGCCGCGCCGGTGGAGCCGGCGCGACATCTCCAGGTCCTCCATGATGGCCAGGTCCGGGAAGCCGCCCAGTGCGTCGAAGACCGTGCGGCGGATGAACATCGCCTGGTCGCCGAAGATGTGGTGCAGCCGGCGGGCGCGCGCGTTGGATGTCCGGGCGAGGTAGTCCAGGCCCGGGCTGCGGCGGTCGAAACGCAGGGTCAGACCGCCCCCCCCACCACGTCCGGGGCGGCGAGCACAGCGCGGATCTGGGCGAGCGCGGCCGGGGCGATCTCGGTATCGGCGTGGACGAACCACAGCACCTCGCCGGTGCAGTGCCGGGCGCCGGTGTTCATCTGCCGGGCCCTGCCCCGCGCGCTGTGCAGCACGGTGGCGTGCGGCGAGGCCGACTCGACGGTGGCGTCGGTGGAACCGCCGTCGACGACGAGTTCGCAATCGGGGAAGTCACGGCACAGCCGGCTCAGCGAAGTCCGCACGGTGGCTTCCTCGTTGAGGACGGGCATGATGATCGATACCTTCACCGGTCTCTCTTTCCGCAGGAGGGCGGCGATGTCGGCGGGCAGCCGCGGGTCGTCCAGCAGGGCTGCCGCGTCGTCCGGAGTGTCCAGGTCCCGCAATGGAGACAGGAGTTGTGTGGACAGTCGCTTCCGTTCGGCGAGTGCGAGGGTGGCGGTCAACACCTTCTCCGTGCTCCACAAGGCCGGGTCGATGCCGAAGAGTCCGGTGTGCGGGGCACGCATCCCGATCAGGTAGTAGCCGCCGTCGAACGCCGGGCCGAGGACCACGTCGCTGCCGCCTTCCAGCGCGGCGAACGCTGCGGTGAGGTGGTCGCCGGTCAGGGTCGGGGCGTCGGTGCCCAGCACCACGAGCGGTCCTGCCCGCCACGAGAAGACGGTCTCGACGGCGTGCGTCAGCCGCCGGCCCAGATCGCCACCGGACTGAGGCAGCAACCGGGCGCGCGAGGCGGCACCAGTTCCTTTATCACGCCGTACGCGTCGGTGGGGTCGTACGCGACATACGTCCGCAGGCGTGCCGCCCTGGTGACGGCCGTCGTGTACTGGATGAGCCGCGACTGGAGCCGCGCACAGCGCTCGGGCCCGAGCAAGGGGTGCAGCCGCGTCTTGACCTTGCCCGGCAGCGGCGCCTTGGCCATCACCAGGACGGCGGGCTTGCGCGCCCGGCTCATGAGCCGAACCGGTGGACGAAGCCGGCCGGGGGCACCGCGCCCAGGCCGGGCAGCGCGTGGGCGGCCAGGGCGGCGAAGGTCTCCTTGCCGGCCGCCATCACGGAGGAGCTTGGCCGCGAGCAGCGCCGGCGGAGTGCCGGTGAAGCTGACCTTCCCGAGATGGCGGAAGAAGGCATCGCGCACGGCGAGATCGCGCGGATCGGAGCCGTCCAGGAACGGATACCAGCGGCGGCCCACGCAGAAGCCGTAGGCGGTGCGGTTGCAGCGCACATCGCCGTTGTGGAACACGTGGAAGTCGAGCCGGGTGCCGGCGCCGCGCTCGATCTCCGCCCAGACCGCGTCCGGAGTGGCGGCGCGGTAACGCTCCTTCCAGCGCCGTTCGTCGCCCAGGAAGGCGGCGGGCTGGAAGGCCGGCCGTGCGCGCGCATCACCGCCAGGGCGGCGGCGTGGTCGTCCGGCGGCAGCAGGCTCACCTCGCCGCCGATCAGCTGGGTATGCGCCCGCGGACCGCGCAGCTTGCGCAACAGGCCCATTTGGGCGGCGACTTGCTCACGGGTGTGCAGCCCGTCGACGCGCACCTGGTTGGCGTCGCGGGAGTGGTAGCAGGGGGTGCACTTCAGGTTGCACTTCGGGAAGACACCATGGGTGCCCTCGCAGCCCACTCCGTGCCGGCCGATGATCTGTCCCGGAGTCCTGGCGGCCGCGGGCAGTTCCGCCCAGCGGCGCTGCATCGCCTCGGCGAACTCCGGGTCGTAGGGGCGCGTGGCACGCTCCAGCGCACGCCACGTCGACAGCAGTCCCATCGGGTCGTTCTCCGCTTTCCGTGCTGGGTCAGGTCTCATGTCCGGGCTGGGATCAGGTCTCATTGCCGGGCTGGGCCGGTTCTCGTTTCCGGGCGGGGATCAGGGCTCACCGGTGCGGCCGCTCGGCGATTCCCGGATGATGCGGTCGCGGCCGGTCCGTCCCGTGCGTGCGGGGTACCGGCTTTCCGACGGAGGATCACGGCCGTACCTTCCTGCGCAGCCCCAGCAAGGTGCCCGTCAGGCGGCGGGCTCCGGCCAGGCGGGCGTAGACGTCGGTGAGGGCGGCGTGCCAGGGGCCGTCGGCGTACGTCGGGTACGGGTGCACGGTCCTGGCGTACCGCGACGGTGTCCAGCCCAGGCGGACGGCGGTGGCCAGGTGCGCGATGGTCTCCCCGGCGCGGGGAGCGACGACCGTGGCGCCGGCGATACGGCCGCGGGCGTCCAGTACCAGGCAGGTGAACCCGTCGGTGCGGCCGTCGGCGACGGCACGGTCGACGCGGTCGTGATCCAGGGTGAGGGTGCGGGCCCCTTCGGCGGAGGTCACTCCTACGCGGGCGACCTCGGGATCGGTGTACGTCACCCAGGGCACGGCGTCGTACCGGATCCGGCGGCGCACACCGAGCAGGGCGTCGGTCGCCGCCGACGCGCCCTGCACACCACCAAGGTGGGTGAACGCCGAACGGCCGGTGACGTCCCCGGCCGCGTAGACGCGCGGATTGGCGGTACGAAGGCGCTCGTCGATCCGCACCCGCCCCTGCTCGTCCACTTCCACCTCGGCCGCGTCCAGACCGAGCCCGCCGGTGTTGGCGATGCGCCCGGTGGTGGTCAGCAGCCGGTCGTACGGGAGGGGGCCACCGGGGCCGTGCATCGCGCCGTCGGCGGCCTTCTCGTGCATCGCGCCGTCGGCGACCTTCTCAGCCCGGTAGCCGGTCCGGACGGTGACCCCGTCGGCTTCCAGAGCTTGCTGTACGAGCTGCGAGGCGCGTGGCTCCTCTCGCGCGGCAGCAGCCGTTCCACCGCCTCGACGAGGGTGACCTGCGCGCCGAGACGGGCGAACGCCTGCGCCAGCTCACAGCCGGTCGGCCCACCGCCCAGCACCACCAGACGCCCTGGCAGCTCGTCCAGGTCCCACACGGTGTCGCTGGTCAGCGGCTCCGCCTCGGCCAGCCCGGGGATGGGCGCCACGGCCGGCGCGGAGCCGGTCGCGATCACCGCGTAACGGAAGGACACTTCCCGGCCACCGGCGCGCAGCGTGCGCGGCCCGGTGAAACAGGCCGCGCCGGACGCCACCTCCACCCCGAGCGGGGCCAGCGCCTCGGCCGAGTTGTGCGGCTCGATCGCCGCGATCGCCCGCCTGACCTGCCCCATCGCCGCCGCCAGATCCGCGGGCCCGGTCGCCGCCGTCAGCCCGTACCGCCCCACCGCCCGCCCGGCCCGCACCTCGGCGGCCACATGCAGCAGCGCCTTGCTGGGCACGCACCCGGTCCACAAGCAGTCGCCGCCCAGCCGGTCCCGCTCGATCAGCAGGGTGCGGGCGCCCAGGCGGCCGCCCGTGCGTGCCGCGGTCAGTCCGGCGCTGCCACCGCCGATCACCACCAGGTCGTACGGGTTCATCCGACTGCCTCAGCCCTCTCTCACCTCGTCGCGGCAGGGGGACCCGCTCAGGTGGCCTCCGCCTTCCCTCCGGGTACGACTCTTCCGGTTGGCTCTCGACCCCGGAGCAGCAGAGGAGAAACATGGCGACCGACCTGTTCAGTGACGCATCGCATCCACCGGTTCGGTGGCGGACTCGGGCGGCTCACCGATCCCCGCCGCGCTGGACGGCATCACGGTGCTCGACCTGGGCTGCGGCAGCGGACGCGACGCGTACGTCCTCGCCCAGCTGGTCGGCCCGAACGGCCGGGTCATCGGCGTCGACATGACCGACGAGCAGCTGGCCGTGGCCCGCCGCCACCAGAGCTGGCACACCGACCGGTTCGGCTACGCCAACACCGAGTTCCACCAGGGCTGCATCGAGGACCTGGCCGCCGTCGGCATCGCGGACGGCTCCATCGACCTGGTCGTCTCCAACTGCGTGGTGAACCTGTCCCCGGACAAGCCACGCGTGTTCCGGGAGATCTTCCGCGTCCTCAAGCCCGGGGGCGAGCTGTACTTCTCCGACGTCTTCGCCGACCGCCGCCTCCCCGCCACGCTCCTGGACGACGCGGAACTGGTCGGCGAATGCCTCGCCGGAGCCCTGTACACCGAGGACTTCCGCCGCCTGATGGAGCACTGCGGCTGCGCCGACGCCCGCACCACGGCCTCCGCACCGATCGCCCTGACCAGCCCCGAGATCGAACGGAAGATCGGCTTCGCCGCCTTCACCTCCCGCACCGTCCGGGCCTTCCACCTCCCCCTGGAGGACCGCTGCGAGGACTACGGCCAGACCGCCGTCTACCGCGGCACCCTCCCCGGACACCCGCACACGTTCGACCTCGACGACCACCACCACTTCCCCACCGGCAAACCCCTCCTCGTGTGCGGCAACACCGCCGACATGCTCACCGCCACCCGCTACGCCCCCCACTTCACCGTCACCGGCGACAAGACGCGGCACTTCGGGCTGTTCCCGTGTGCCCCGCCGGCGCCATGCCAGGCAGCAGCGGTCCGGGGACGGCGCCTGCCTGCTGCTGACCTGACCAGCTGCTGTTGACCTGACGTACCGCTCCGGCACCTCCCACTCCCACTGCGCCGCGTCCTGGCAACGAGCGGAGGACAGCCATGACGCTCAGTACCGCGCGCCAGTCCTAGGAAACGCCGCGGTAGGTGCCGAAGGTCCACAGGTTGCCCTCCGGATCTCGCACGGTGAACGCGTACGCCCGAGCCCCTGACCCGAACTCGGTGTCGTGCGGCGGTTCGAGAATCTCGCCACCAGCCTCCCGCACCCGCTGATGCACCGCGTCCACATCGTCGGCGACCACATAGACCGCGCTGGTCCCGGCCCGCATCCGCCCGTGCACGCTGTCCGTGTGCCGGGTCGAACCGAACACCAGCGCTCCACCGCCAGGCCAGCGCAGCTCGGCGTGGCCGATACCGCCGTGTTCATCCGGCGCGGCAACCACCTCCACGAAACCCAGCACATCGACCAGAAAACGCAGCGCCGTACCCGTGTCGTCGTAGTGCAGTACCGGCCACACGGAGGACGGGGAAGAGGCATCAGGCGACATGCCACTCATCGTAGGCGCGCAGACAACACCTGGGGCCGTAAGGCCCAGCACCCGTTCCGCCCCTTGACGTCTCCTGCACGGCGAGGCCGGGTTGGGCACGCCGCGGCGTCTTCACTTCTCCTGCGCCCCGGACTCGGCGTCAAACCTTGCTATCGGGCTCGGCGTCAGGCCCGGCTGTCGGGCACGCCGGACGCGGTGGTCGAGCCGGACCAGCAGGTACGCCGTGGCGGCGATCATCGCCGCTCCGAGGGCAAGCGCGAGGGCGGTCGGGCCCCGGGCGTAGTCGTGCCCGGCGGGCGCGGTGAGTACGGCGTAGAGCGTGTGGCCGATCAGGGCGCCGCCGGCGAGCCAGACGTAGTGGCTGTCGGACCAGCCGGGGGTGGCGGTCCAGCGGCGGACGTACCAGGCGGCGCCGGCCGCGAGCGCGGCGGCCAGGGCCATCGGGACGAAGACCCAGGCGCCGCTGCCGATCGCCGGGCCGTCGGGCGGCAGACCGGGCGGGAACAGCAGCCCGAGGAAGCAGACGCAGGTGACTCCCGCCGTCAGGGCGACGCGGGCCGGACTCGGGGCGGGGCGGGCCGGCGGCGGTACGGAGCCCTCGTGCGCGCCGGTACGGGCGGGGAGCGCGCGGAGCGCGACGGCGGTCAGGGCGGTGATCGCGGCCAGCAGGGCGAGGGTGGCCGGCAGGGAGATGTGGTATCCGGGATCCTCGATGGCCGCCACGCCCACCCGCAGGAGCACGACGCCGGTGACGGCCGCGACCGCGGTGCCGGCCAGGCCGCCGCGCCGCAGATACGGCCGGCCCCGATGGTGGGGGAAGAGCAGGTCCGTGAGCAGCACCGGGACCAGCACGCTGAAGACCGTGTGGTAGCCGACCTGGGTCTCCCAGTACGTGGTGTTGAGCCCGAGCACCCGCGGGCCCCAGGCGGCGGCATGGTAGAGGTCGGGGCTGGTCAGTGCCTGTAGGCCGAGGCCGTCCTCGGCCAGTTCGTAGACCAGGCCCATCAGCAGCAGGCTGGGCCGGCCGCGCCCGGAGCGGACGACCAGTTCTCGCAGGAGCAGCACGCCGGCGCCGTACATCGCCACCAGGGCCGGCAGCAGCAGCCACACGGCCGGCATGGTGACGCCGCTGAATGTCACCTCGGCGCTGACCGGAGCCAGCACGATCAGACTCCAGGCCGCCTTGCGGCGCCCGTCCGCCGGTGGGCGTGCGGATGTGTGGAGCGATGGCGGTGCAGTGCGGCGTATCCCCATGTCCTCCCCCTGTCCTTCCCGTCGCCCCACAACCGGAGTCGACTCCTTCGCCGCTACGGCTTCCTCAACTGCAGCTGCCAGTGCGGCTCTTCAACAGTCAGTGCGGCGCTTCGCGCGGCGCGGTCCGAGGCACACCGCTCAGAATTACTCACTTGAGTAAGACGTTACTTGGGTGGGTAACGCGCTCGCAAGGGGAGCCAGCTATGCTCGCAGCGCCGAGCGAACAGTCGAGCTGAGCCCGGCGCCCCGCAATCAACGAACGCCCCATCGCACCCACGTCCGGTGAACGGCCATGCCCAGTGAAGAACCCACGCCCACGGCGCCCGCGCCCGGCGAACGGTCCGCCGCCGCGCTCGCGCGACGTGCCCAGATCATCGCCGCGACGACCGACACCATCGCCGCCCTCGGCTACCGCCGTACGACCTTCGCGCGGATCGCCGAACGCGGCGGACTGAGCAGCACGCGGCTCATCTCCTACCACTTCGCCAACAAGGACGAGCTGGTGAAAGCGGTGGTGGCCGACGTCTTCGACTCGATCGACCGGTTCCTGCTCGACCGGGCGGCGGCGGACCCGGCGAACCGGCCGATCCGGCAGCCCGCCGACGCGCCGCCGCCGAGACCGCACACCGGCTCCGCCGCCGCCGAGCTGCGCGCGTACATCACCGGTACGGTCGCCTTCGTCGACAGCCACCGGACCCGGATGCGCGCATTGGCGTCGATCTTCGCCGCACTCCACGACGACGAAGAGCACGCGGCGGCCTACGACACCGACACCTTCCGCGATGTGCTCGGACACCTCCAGGGCATCCTGCGGCGCGGCCAGGCACGCGGAGAGTTCCGGTCGTGCGACACCTTCGTCATGGCCGCGGCGATCCAGAACGCGCTCAGCGGGCTGCCCTTCCTGCTCCGCACCAGGCCGGACCTGAACCTCCCGGCGTACGCGGAGGAGCTGGCGACGCTGTTCGGCCTGGCGACCCGGGCCTGAGCGGTTGACCCCGGAAGCCCTCCGCGGTCGCGCATCCCGCCGGTATCGCGCGATTCCCAATCCCCTTACGGGAAAGGCGCGTTGCCACTGAGCCTGCCGGCGATGCCGATGGACCGCGCATGTCCTTGGCAGGCGCGTAGCCGGCGAAAGCGCGTAGCCGGGGAAGGTGCGTGGACCGGATCGGTGAGTGGCCGGCCGTCGTTGTGTGGCTGTGTGTCAGAGCAGCTCCTGTGGCATGAGGACGACGAATTCCGCGCCTGCCGGGTCGGTGCAGACGGCGAGCCGACCGACGCCCTCGACGGTCTCCGGGCCCATGACGAGCCTGCCGCCGTTGCCCGTTGCCAGGCCGACGGAGGCGTCGCAGTCCGCGGAGCCGAACACCGGGTGCCAGTACGGCCTTCCGGCCGGTCCGAGGAGATCGGCGGGGACACCCAGGAGGCCGCCGTGCACCCGGTCCTCACCGCAGTCGGCGGGGCGGAGCAGGGTGTATGTTCCGCCACCGCCGGGGAGCGGCACATCC
This sequence comes from Streptomyces sp. NBRC 110611, assembly GCF_001590865.1. Classification (GTDB taxonomy): domain Bacteria; phylum Actinomycetota; class Actinomycetes; order Streptomycetales; family Streptomycetaceae; genus Streptomyces. The sequence goes on along the minus strand of NZ_BBUY01000004.1, from coordinate 30,763 downwards.
TGGGTGCGCCAGTCGAAGACGGCCCGGTAGAAGGCCCGTGCGGCGGCCGGGTCGGTGGTGTAGAGCTCCGTCCATCCCAGTGTGCCGGGGCCGTCCACCGCTTCGATGCCCGGATGTCCCGCCGGCTCCCAGATGGCGAACTCCGCGCCCTGGGGGTCGGTGAGCTGCGCGAACCGGCCGCCCTCGGTGCCGACCCGGGTCGGCACCGAACGGACCGCGCCGCCCGCCCGCGCCACGGCCTCGACCGTGACATCCGCGTCAGGGGTATGGAAGTAGATCGTCCAGGCGGAGCGCGCGCCGTCCTCGGTGAGCGGACCGGCCGCCGCGACCACCTTGCCGTCGAGCCGGAAGAGCGAGTACCCGCCCGCGCCCTGGTCACCGTACGGCTCGGCCCGCCAGCCGAACACCGCCCGGTAGAAAGCCGCGGCGACCTCGACATCGGGGGCACCGAGATCGAGCCAGCAGGGCGAGCCGGGGACGAAGTCAGTGGTGATCATCGCGCTTCCCTTCGCGGTGCTGCCTCGCGGATGCTGCGTGATGTCCGCCGATTTCAGCCTGACATCCACCACTGACAATCGCCCGCCGGCCCGGCAGGCCAGGGCCGGTGACGCAGGCCAGGGCCGGTCCGGCGGGACAGGCCCTGGGTGCGGTACCCGTTCAGTTCCGGTAGAGCTCCCTGGCGATGATGGAGCGTTGCACCTCCGTCGCACCCTCGTAGATACGCGGCGCGCGCACCTCCCGGTAGAGGTGTTCCAGGAGGTGGCCACGGCGCAGCGCGCGGGCGCCGTGGATCTGGACCGCGGCATCGACGACGTACTGGGCGGTCTCGGTCGCCAGCAGTTTGGCCATCGCCGAGCGGCGGACGATGCCGGGCGCCCCCATGTCGTACGCGGAGGCGGCCGCGTACACCAGCAGGCGGGCGGACTCGACCCGGGTGGCCATCTCGGCGAGCTGGTGGCCTACGGACTGGAGGTCCTTGAGCGGCCCGCCGAACGCGGTGCGCGCCCCGGCATGCGCCAGGGCCGCATCCAGCGCGGCCTGTGCCATGCCGACCGCGAAGGCCCCCACGCTCGGCCGGAAGAGGTTCAGCGTGGCCATCGCCACGGCGAATCCGCCGCCCACCTCGCCCAGCACATCCGCCCTGGTCACCGGCGTGCCGTCGAAGACCATCGTGCCGATGGGGTGCGGGCTGAGCATGTCCAGGCGTGCTCCGGTCAGGCCCGGCCGGCCGGCGGGGACGAGGAAGGCGGTGACCCCTCGCGCCCCCGCGCCCCCGGTACGGGCGAAAACGGTGGCGAAGTCGGCCTCGGGGGCGTTGGAGATCCAGCACTTCTCGCCGGTCAGCCGCCAGCCGTCCGGGCCGTCCGGCTCCGCCGTCAGCGAGAGCGCGGCGGCATCCGACCCCGCGTCCGGCTCGCTCAGCGCGAAGGACGCGATCGCGCGGCCGGCGGCCACCTCGGGCAGCCAACGGGCGCGCTGGGCCTCGGTTCCGGACCGGACCAGCGGGTGGGCGCCGAGGCCCTGGAGGGCCAGTGCGGTCTCCGCCTCCGTGCACTCCCGGGCGAGGGACTCGCGCAGCAGGCACAGGTCCAGGGCGCGCGGTGCGCCGTCGGCCGGGAACAGGCGGCGCAGCAGGCCCAGTTCGCCCAGGGCGGCGACCAGAGGGCGGTTGACCCGGCCCGGCTCGCCCCTCTCCGCCAGCGGGCGCAGCCGTTCGGCCGTCATGGCGCGCACGGCGGCGCACCACTCCTGCTCCTCCGGTCCCAGTGCGAATACGGTCATGGGGCGGCTCCCTGGTAACGGTGGCGGTCCTCGACGGTCCTCCGACGCGGGGTCTTGCTGTCACGCGGTCACACGGGGTCCTGCGGTCTCTATCGCGGCATATTGACTGCCGTCACAGACACGTTACGCTGACGGACGATCCGAACGGCAGTCCTCGCACGTCGCCCAGCACCTCACCAGAGCCTCGCCGGCACCTCGCCCAGAACCTCACCAGCACCTCGTCGACCGGTCCGGCCACTCGGCCGTCCTAGGGGGCGTCACCGCATGGAGCTACGGTCCTCGGCCCATACCGACACCTTCGCGCGCGACCGGCTGCCGCCCCGGGAGCAGTGGCCGCACCTCACCGATCTGGGCTACCCCGACCGCCTGAACTGCGGCGCCGAGTTACTGGACGGCACCATCGAGCGGTTCGGCGCGGACCGCCCGGCGTTCCGCGACGCGAGCGGGCCGGTGTGGACGTACGGGCAGCTGCGCGACCGGGTCGACGCGATCGCCCACGCGCTCACCGGACAGCTGGGTGTGCGGCCGGGCAACCGCGTCCTGCTGCGCGGTCCCACCACGCCATGGCTGGCCGCCTGCTGGCTCGCCGTCATGAAGGCGGGGGCGGTCGCGGTGACCGTACTGGCCGCGCAGCGCCCCAAGGAGCTCACCACGATCTGCGAGATCGCCCGGGTGCGGTATGCGCTGTGCGACATCCGCTCGGTCGAGGACCTCACCAGGGCCGGGGTCCCGGGGCTGCGGGTCACCACGTACGGCGGGGACGGCCCGGCCGATCTGCGGCAGCTCGCCCGGCCCGGCGGCGCACCGTACCCGGCGGTGGCGACCTCGGCCGACGATGTCGCGCTGATCGCGTTCACCTCGGGCACCACCGGCCGCCCCAAGGGGTGTCTGCACTTCCACCGCGATGTGCTCGCCATCGCGGACACCTTCTCGGCGCGGGTGCTCCGGCCGACCCCTGACGATGTGTTCGCCGGCAGCCCGCCGCTGGGATTCACCTTCGGCCTCGGCGGGCTGGTGGTCTTCCCGCTGCGGGCCGGCGCCTCGGCCCTGCTCACCGACTGGGGCGGGCCGGAACAGCTGCTCACCGATATCGCGGCGCACCGGGTCTCGGTGCTGTTCACCGCCCCGACCGCCTACCGGGCGATGCTGCCGCGCCTCACCGGTCACGACGTCTCCTCGCTGCGCCGGTGCGTGTCGGCCGGTGAGAACCTGCCTGCCGCGACCTGGCAGTCCTGGTACGAGGCGACCGGCCTGCGGCTCATCAACGGCATCGGCGCGACGGAGCTGCTGCACATCTTCATCGCGGCGGCCGACGAGGCGATCCGGCCGGGCACGACGGGACTGCCGGTACCGGGGTTCCAGGCGCGGGTGGTGGGCACGGACGGCGCCCCGCTGCCGGACGGCGAGCCGGGCCTGCTGGCCGTACGCGGGCCGACCGGCTGCCGCTATCTGGCGGATGCCCGGCAGACGGAGTACGTACGGGACGGCTGGAACATCACCGGCGACACCTATGTCCGCGAGCCCGACGGCTACTTCCGCTACGTCGCCAGGGCGGACGACATGATCGTCTCGGCCGGCTACAACATCGCCGGTCCCGAGGTGGAGGACGCGCTGCTGCGGCACCCCGATGTCAGCGAGGCGGCGGTGGTCGGACGGGCCGACGAGGAACGGGGGGAGGTGGTCGTCGCCCATGTGGTGCTGCGGAACGGTGTGCCTGCCGACGAGCAGACCGTCGCCGCGCTGCGCGCCTTCACCAAGACCCGTATCGCGCCCTTCAAGTGCCCGCGCGAGATCGTCTTCCACACCGCGCTGCCCCGCACCCCGACCGGCAAGCTCCAGCGCTTCCGGCTGCGTTCGGGGCCGGGCTCCGCCGGTCCGGTGGCCGATCTACAGTGATCCGGTGGCCGACCAGCAAACACAGCGCACCCCCCGGTCCCTGATCGTCACGTTCTACGGCGCCTACGGGCGCGACCGGCCCGACGCCGGGGACGGGGCGGCCGAGCCGGTGCCGGTCGCCGCGCTGATCCGGCTGCTGGGGGTGCTCGGGGTGGATCCGCCGTCGGTACGCTCGGCGGTCTCCCGGCTCAAGCGGCGCGGGCTGCTGGTGTCCGCGCGGACCGCCGACGGGGCGGCCGGCTACGGGCTGTCCGACGTCGCCCGCCAGCTGCTGGCGGACGGGGACCGGCGGATCTTCGGCCGGCCGGCCGCGCGGTTGTCCGACGGCTGGGTGCTGGCCGTCTTCTCCGTTCCCGAGGAGGAGCGGCACAAGCGGCATCTGCTGCGGTCCCGGCTGGCCCGGCTCGGCTTCGGCACCGCTGCCCCCGGGGTGTGGATCGCCCCGGCGCAGCTGTACGAGGAGACCCGGCACACCCTGGAGCTACTGCAACTGACGAGGTACGTCGAGCTGTTCACCGGTACGCATACCGGCTTCGCCGCCACGTCGGACGCGGTGGCACGCTGGTGGGACCTGGCCGCCGTCGCCGCGCAGTACCACGCCTTCCTCGAGGAGCAGGAGCCGGTCCTGCTCCGCTGGTCACGGCGGCGCACGGGGCCTCCGGAGGAGGCTTACCACGACTACCTGCTGGCGCTGGACGCCTGGCGCCGGCTGCCGTACGCCGATCCCGGACTGCCCTCTCCCCTCCTGCCGGAGGGCTGGCCGGGTGGTCGCGCGGCGGAGGTGTTCGGCCGGCTGCACGGCGCGCTGCGGGACGCGGGTGCCCGTTATGTGCGCGAGGCGTCGGCCGGTCCGTAGTCACCGCCCCGTGGCCCCTGCTCCGTAGTCACCGCTCCGTAGTCACCGGCTCGCGGTCACCGGCTCGCATGTTCCCGCCCTGTGGTCTCCGCCCTGTGGTCCCCGGCCTGTGGCCTCCGGCCCTTGGGCGGCCGGTCCCCCGTCCGCCGGCTCAGCGGCGGCGCGGCTGGGCGCCCACCATGGCGGCGGCCGGGCGCGGCCTGGAGGCGGCGATCACGGACACCACGTCCTTGAAGGAACTGCACATCCGGGTGCCGGCGACCCCGGCCAGCTCGCCGAACGTGCCGACCCCGTAGGTCACCGCGACCGGCTCCATGCGTGCGGTGACCGCCATCCGCATGTCCCCGACGGTGTCCCCCACGTACGCGCTCTGCCAGGCCGGGACGCCCAGCCGTTCGGCCGCCCGCAGCACCATCTCCGGGTGCGGTTTGCCGCGCCGGACCATGTCCTGCCCGATGACCGGGCCGACCAGGTCACGGATCCCCATGACGTCGAGCAGCGCCTCGGCGCTGCGGGTCGTCTTGGACGTGGCGACGGCCAGCTCGACGCCGTGCGCGCGCAGCGCGGACAGCCCCGCGGTCACGCCGGGGAAGAGCAGCTGCGGTCCCTGGCAGAGGACTTCGTAGGCGAACAGTTCGCGGTAGCGGGAGATGGCGGTCTGCACCCGGGAGTCGTCCTCGGGCCTGCCCAGCAGCCGGCCGAAGGCGGGGCCCGGCGGCTTGCCGATGGCGGCGGCCGCCTGCCGCGCGGTCACCGAGCTTCCCTGCTCGGCGGCCACCTTGACCAGAAGTTTGCTGATCGCCGGCAGGGTGTTGGCCAGAGTGCCGTCCAGATCGAAGACGGCAGCCCTGATCGTCTCGCTTGCGGTGGCGGCCCGTGCGCCTCTCACGGGACGATCGCGGACTTCCATTGCTACGCGCATGGCTGGAGACCTTTCCGGATTCCGATGGGGGTGCGGGGGGTTCGGGGGACGTTGCTGGCTCGGCTGGTCGGGCGGCCTGCGGTCGGCGACTGGTGGAGGCAGAGGCGGTCTCGCCATGGCGTACCGCGGTCCAACGCGGTACGCGACCGTCGCGGCGGTGGCAACGGAAGGGATCGTCCCGTTTTACCGCCTGCCGGAGATTTAAAAACCGCCTGCGCTGTTTGTCAATGTGCCCTTGTCACATCCTGACGGTTCGACAACGCACCCCGCTCCGGACCAGGCTGGGAATCGCAAGGCCCCCATGCGCCACTCCGGGACCGGAGGGGGAGCGGTACGACGTCTTCACGTCAGCGCGGGCCAGTTCCAGCCATCCCCCCGGATCTTATCGAACCGCATGGTTGGTTTTCTATGTAGACTGCAAAGAGCTTCGCAGCCGTACTAGAGACGGGACGGACACCGTGCCCATCCAGCATCGCGCCATCCAGAGCCGCCAGGCACTCATCCGATCGGCCGCAGAGACCTTTCTGGAGAAGGGGGTTCCCGCCTCGGGCATGGTCGAGATCAGCCGGCGGGCCCGCCTGAGCAAGGGAGCCCTCTACTTCCACTTCACGTCGAAGGACGACCTCACCCTGGCGGTGCGGGACTCCGCGCTCGCCACCCTGCAGGAGATCGAGGACGCCTTCACCCACTCCCCGGCGCCACTGGCAGCCGCCGTACGGGACTTCGCCGTCGAGCTGTTCGGCCGGGTGGAGGCGGACGCCGTGCTCCGCGCCGGACTGCGGCTGCGTCCGGAGACCGCGCCGGGCCTGGGGATCTACGCCTTGGAGCAGCGCTGGTACGCGCTCTTCCTCGACAAGGCGGTGACTTGCGGGACGGGGCGGCCCGGCGGGCCGGCCGCCGTCGGCCCGGATGCCGAACCACGGCGTACCGCCCAGCTGTTGACCTCGATCGTGGTGGGTCTGCTGCATCTGGGCGGCGAGGACGGGATGTGGTGGGACAGCGAGGCCGTGACCGACCTGTGGTCCCTGCTGCCGGCCGCACAGGGACCGGTTCCGGCCGCCGGCCTCCCCGCGCCCGCGGAGCTCCCGGCGGCCGGCTGACCCCACCGGGCCGTTACGGCCGGACGCCTCCCGAGGCACCCTCCGCCGGTGCGGCGTGCCCTACCTCACAGCTCCACCAGTACGGCCCCGATGTGACGCCCCTGTGTCAGCTCGCACAGCGCCCGGGGCGCCTGCTCGATGCCCTTCAGCAGGGCATGCGGGAAGACCAGGGACCCGTCCCGCAGGCCCCGACCGAACTCCTTCGTCCACTCCTGCGCCAGATCCGGGTGCGCGTACAGCCCGAAGCCACGCAGCGTCACCCGCCGCGTGATGATCAGCCCCGCGTCCAGCTCCACCGGAGCGGTGACCCCACCGCCCTCGCCCAACTGGCTGGAGAGCGCCCCGACCAGCGCGAACCGTGCGTCCGGGCGGGCCACCGCGAGCGCCGCGGCCAGCTGCTCGCCGCCCACGGTGTCCAGCAGGACGTCGATTCCGTCCGGGGCCGCCCGGCGCAGCTGCCGCTCGATCGCACCGCCGCCGCGGACGACCGTGTCGTCGTACCCCAGCTCGGCGCGGAGCCGGGCGGCCTTGTCCTCGGAGCCGGTGCTGCCGATGACCCGGCCGGCGCCCAGCCGCCGTGCCAGCTGCCCGGCCAGGCTGCCCACCCCGCCGGCCGCGCCGGTGACGAACACGGTGTCCCCCGGCCGGACGCCCGCAGCCCGGCGGAGCGCCCCCCAGGCGGTCGCGCCCTGCGACAGATGCGCGGCGGGGGTCGGCAGCACGTCCGGGTCGATCCGGCGCACCCGCGACTCCTCGGCCACCGCGAACTCCCGCCACCCGTAAGGGTGGTGAACGAGCTCGCCGGGCGTGAAGCCGCCGCCGGGCGCCTCCACCACCTCACCGATCGCCGAGCCCCACAGCGCCTCGCCCGGTACGAACGAGGGCATCGGCAGCGGGACTCCGGTCATCTGCGTCCGCATCGCGGCGGTCACCGCCATCACACGGGTACGCACCAGCACCTGTCCCGGTCCCGGCCGCGGCACCGGGACCTCCGCGATGGTGAAGTGCCGGGCGGTCAGCTCGCCGGTGGCACGGGCGGCGAGCCGGACCTCCCGCTGCATGGCGGGCAGGTCGGGAACGGCGGTGGGGGACATGGAACTTCTCCTGGCTCCTCGTACGTACGGCGGCGACGTGAGTACCGCCCCGGCCGGCTTCCTTATGATGCGGAGAGCAACCGCGCGGTTACCGCAACGGGACGCATTCGGCTACATACTCCTGCAAACTCCAGGAGAGCATACGGAGGGTGATCGGTGGTCAAGCAGGCACGTGCGGTGCGCACGCGACGCGCCGTCCTCGAAGCCGCGGCCCATGTCATCGGCCACCGCGGGTACCAGGCCGCCACGATGGCCGAGATCATCCAGCGCGCCGGGGTCACCAAAGGAGCCGTGTACTTCCACTTCACGTCCAAGGACGCCCTGGCCCGTGCGGTCATCACCGAGCAGACCGATCCCTTCCTGCCGCGGGCCAGCGAATCGCGGCTGCAGGACACCATCGACTTCACCCACGAGGTGGCGCTGGCGCTCCGCAGCGACCCGCTGCTCCAGGCGGCCACCCGTATCGCGGTGGAGACGACGTTCAGCGAGGAGCCGCTGGCGCCGTACCGGGCCTGGACCGACATCGTCACGGAACTGTTCAGCGAGGCCCGGGAGAGGGGGGAGCTGCTGCCCGGTGTCGCGCCGGACCGGGCCGCCGAGTTCTTCGTCGCCGCCTATATGGGCGTGCAGTTGTTCTCGCGCGCGGCGACCGACCGGGCCGATCTCCCCGAGCGCGTCACGGCGCTGTGGAGACACCTGCTCCCCGGCCTGGCCGCGCCCGGCGCGCTGAGCCACCTCGACCCGTGTGGCCGCGGCGCACGGGTCTCCGTCCGGTCCCGGCCCCGTTGAAGAACGACCCTTGGCACTAGTAAACAAACCACATGGTCCGTATCTTGGTGCCCCGGGACCCCGGCGAGGTGCGGCCCGTCAGACCGCAGACCCGCGACCGGAGAAGGGATACCTATGGCCAGCGCCACCCTCGTGCCGCCCTGGCGCGACCAGCGCAAGGACGGCGGAGTCCGGTTCGGAGAACGGCAGTCCGTTGCGACCGCGACGGTGCCACGTGCGTACCCGCGCCCTGCCGCCACGCCCGAGGCGTTCCTGACCAACTGGCGGCGCGGCACGGCCGGCAGCTGGGTGGTGAGCGCGCGGTGGCCGCGGGCGCACCACTTCTACGCGCCGGTCCGCAGGCTGCACGACCCGCTGCTGCTGATCGAAACCATCCGGCAGGCCGGGATATTACTGAGCCATGTGGCGCACCGCGTCCCGCTCGACCACCCGGTCATCTGGCGGCGGGTCCGCTACGACCTCGCGCCCCGGGCGCCGCGCACCGACGAACCGGCCGAGGTGGAGCTCCGCGTCACCGACCATGACCTGATCCACCGCGGAGGCCAACTGGCCAGCGCCCGCCAGGAGTTCCAGGTCCGGTGCGACGGTGCCGACCTGGCCTCGGCGGTGGTCGACTACTCCTGTCACAGCCCGGCCGTCTACCGCCGGCTGCGCGGCAGGTACAGCGATCCGACGCGTGCCGACGCCCGTCGGCTGCCGCTGCCCGAGGCGGTCAGCCCGCGGCTGGTCGCCCGGAACCGCGAGCGGGACGTGGTGCTCTCCCCCACCGGCCGGCCGGACCGCTGGCGGCTGCGGGTGGACGCCTCCCACCCCGTGCTCTTCGGCCACCCGGTCGATCACGCGCCCGGCATGCTGATGATCGAGGCCGCCCGGCAGGCCGCGCAGGCGGTGACCCCGGGGGTCACGGTACCGACGGCCATGGACTGCGCCTTCGAGGGGTACGCCGAGCTGGACGCGCCGTGCTGGGTCCGGGCACGGACCACCGCGGATCCGGCGGCCGGGCCCGCCGACGGCGGGCGCCAGCAGGTCGCCGTCGGCGTGGAACAGCACGGCAAGCCGGTGACAACGGCACGGATCACCAGCGTGCCGCTCGCACAGCAGCCGTCCTGACCGCCCCGCCCGGCCCACCCGTCCCGGCCGGGCGCCGGGAACGCCCCGGCCCGGACCGGAAACGGCCCCGCCCCGCTGCCCGTGCCTCCCCCGTCACCGCAGCGCGAGGCGGGGCTTCGGCGCGTCCGTCCGCCCCGTCGGCGGCGTGCGGCTGCCCGCCTGGTAGGGCAGCGGCCAGGGAGCACCGTCCCCCGAGTACCCCTGCTCGGCGGCGGCGTGCAGCGTCCAGTGCGGGTCGTACAGATGTGGCCGGCCCAGCGCGCACAGGTCCGCGCGCCCGGCCAGCACCAGGGAGTTGACGTCGTCCCAGGAGGAGATCGCGCCGACCGCGATGACCGGCACCCCCAGGGTGTTGCGGATGCGGTCGGCGAACGGCGTCTGGTACGAGCGCCCGAACTCGGGGCGCTCGTCGGGGACGACCTGCCCGGTGGAGACGTCGATGGCGTCCGCGCCGTGCTCGGCGAAGGCCGCCGCGACGGCCACCGCGTCCTCGGCGGTGGTGCCGCCGTCCGCCCAGTCGGTCGCGGAGATCCGGACGGTCAGCGGGCGGCCGGCGGGCCAGGCCGCCCGGACCGCGTCGAAGACCTCCAGCGGGAAGCGCAGCCGGGCGGTGAGGTCGCCGCCGTAGGCGTCGGTGCGGTGGTTGGTGAGCGGGGAAAGGAAGCCGGAGAGCAGATAGCCGTGCGCGCAGTGGAGTTCGAGCAGATCGAAGCCGGCCCGGGCGGCGGACTCGGTGGAGCGGACGAACTGCTCCCGGACCGCGGCGAGTTCCGGCACGGTCAGGGCGTGCGGAACCTGATTGACACCGGGCCGGTAGGGCAGCGCGGACGGCGCCACGACCGGCCAGTTGCCGTCCGGGAGCGGCGCGTCGATGCCCTCCCACATCAGCCGGGTGGAGCCCTTCCGCCCCGAGTGGCCGAGCTGCACACCGATGGCGGTCCCGGGCGCCGAGGTGTGGACGAAATCGGTGATCCGGCGCCAGGCCCGCTCATGGCCCGGCGTGTACAGCCCCGTACAGCCCGGGGTGATCCGCCCGTCGCGGCTGACGCACACCATCTCCGTCATCACCAGCCCGGCGCCGCCCAGCGCACGGGCGCCGAGGTGGACGAGGTGGAAGTCGCCGGGGGTGCCGTCGCCGTCCGCGGCGGAGTACATGTCCATCGGGGAGACCACGACCCGGTTGCGCAGGGTCAGTTCGCCGAGCCGGAACGGGGTGAACATCGGCGGAGTGCCGTCCGGATGGCCCGCCTCGTCCTCGACGCCCGCGACGAACCCGGGGTCGCGCAGCCGCAGGTTGTCATGGGTGACCCGGCGGCTGCGGGTGAGCAGATTGAAGGCGAACTGGCGGGGCGGCTGGTCGGCATAGGTGGCCAGGTCCTCGAACCAGGCGAGGCTGGCGCGGGCGGCGCGCTGGGTGGAGGCGATGACCGGACGGCGCTCCGCCTCGTACGCGGCGAGCGCACCGGCGGTGTCGGGCTGCTCCCGGAGACAGGCGGCCAGCGCCAGGGCGTCCTCGACGGCGAGCTTGGTGCCGGAGCCGATGGAGAAGTGCGCGGTGTGCGCGGCGTCCCCCAGCAGCACCGTATTCCCGTACGACCAGCGCTCGTTGACGACCGTACGGAATCGGATCCAGCTGGACTTGTTACCCCGCAGCGGCCGCCCGCCCAGCGCTTCCGCGAAGACCTTGGCACACCACTCGGCCGACTCCCGCTCGTCCGCCCGCTCCAGCCCGGCCGCCCGCCAGACCTCCTCGCGCATCTCGACGATGACGGTGCTGGCGGCCGGCGAGAAGGGGTAGGCGTGCAGCTGGACGACGCCGTGCCCGGTCTCGGCGATCTCGAAGCGGAAGGCGTCGAAGGCGAAGTCGGCGGCGAGCCAGATGTAGCGGCAGCGATGGGTGGTCAGCCGCGGGCCGAAGGCGCCGGCGTGCGCGGTGCGGGTCGTGCTGTGCACTCCGTCGGCGGCGATCACCAGATCGTGGCTACGGGCCAGCTCGGCGGCGGGCGGCGCCTCGGTGCGGAACCGCAGCCCGATGCCGAGGTCGCGGCAGCGCCGGTGGAGCACGGCCAGCAGCCGGCGCCGGCTGAGCGCCGCGAAGCCGTGCCCGCCGGAGGTGAGGGTACGGCCCCGGTGCACGATGTCGATGTCGTCCCAGCGGACGAACTCCCGCTCGAGCGCGCGGTAGACCTCCGGGTCGGCATGCTCGATGCCGCCGAGCGTCTCGTCGGAGAGGACGACCCCGAAGCCGAAGGTGTCGTCGGGGGCGTTGCGCTCCCATACGGTGATCTCGCGGGCGGGGTCGAGGCGTTTGAGGAGCGCGGCGGCGTACAGCCCGCCCGGTCCGCCGCCGATCACGGCGACCCGCATGGCTACTTCCCCTGCCACTCGGGGGTCCGCTTCTCCGTGAAAGCGGCGTGGAACTCGGCATAGTCGGCACTGTTCATCAGCAGCGCCTGGGTGGCGGCATCCATCTCGACGGCGGCGGCCAGCGGCATATCGAGCTCCGCCGTGAGCAGCGCCTTGGTCTGGGCGTGCGCCAGCGCGGGGCCCTCGGCGAGCCGCTTGGCGAGCGCGGCGGCAGCCTCGTCCGCGTGCCCCTCCTCGGCCAGCACGCTGATCAGGCCGAGCCGTTCGGCCTCCGGCGCCCGTACGGTGTCGCCGAGCATCAGCAGCCGGGTGGCATGGCCGAGCCCGATGACGCGGGGCAGCAGATAGGCCGCGCCCATGTCACCGCCGGAGAGCCCGACCCGGGTGAACAGGAAGGCGAACCGGGCCGACGGATCGGCGACCCGGAAGTCCGCGGCCAGCGCGAGCACCGCCCCGGCACCGGCCGCGACGCCGTGCACGGCCGCGATCACCGGGAACGGGCACTCCCGCACCGCCCGGACGACCTGCCCGGTCATCCGGTTGAAGTCCAGCAGCTGTGCGGTATCCAGGCCCAGAGTGGCGCCGATGATCTCCTCGACATCACCGCCGGAACAGAACCCGCGCCCCTCTCCGGCGAGGACGAGCGCTCGCACGGACCGCTCCCGGGAGAGCTCCGCGAGCAGATCGCGAAGGTCGGCATAGGCCTCGAAGGTGAGTGCGTTGAGCTTCTCGGGGCGTGCCAGCGTGACCGTGGCGACGCCGTCCTTCCTGGTCACACGGAGGTGCTGCCAGGAATCGGTGGCTCGGGCGGATCCTGCGAACGGGCTCATCGGACTGCCTGCCCCCTTTGGCGGGTCGGCCGGTGGATGTTCTCCGGATGCGGTTCGAAGTTATCACCGTTTGGTGACCGCCGTCACGAGGACGCTACGCGCTTGGCTTGCTTCCCACGTTTTTGGCTTTCCCGCCGTTCCGCTGCGCTT
>NZ_BBUY01000004.1:0-17311 GCF_001590865.1 Streptomyces sp. NBRC 110611 | reverse complement strand
CGAATCGGAAGGTACGGCGGGAAAGACAAAGACGTGGGAGGTCAGCCAAGCGCAGCGGAAAGCGCTGAGCGACGACGGCCATAGAGCGCATACACCACCGCACCCGCCGCCAGGAAGCCCGCGAACTGCAGCCAGGTCCCGGGGCCGGTGCCGTAGATCAGGTAGCCGCAGAAGGCTATGCCGAGGAGTGGGGTGACCGGGAACAGCGGGACGCGGAAGCGGCGGGGCAGGTCGGGGCGGGTGCGGCGGAGCACCAGGACGCTGACGTTGACCACGGCCATGACCGCCAGTGTTCCGATGGTGGTCAGGTTCATCACCACGTCCAACGGGACGACCGCCGCCGGGACCGCGAAGACGGCCGCGACGATCCAGGTGTTGGCAACCGGGGTGGACGTGCGGGGCGAGACCCGCTCGAAGACCCGCGGCACCAGCCCGTCCCGCGACATCGACATCAGGATCCGGGTCTGGCCGTACATGACCGCGAGGACGACCGAGGCGATGGCGATGACCGCGCCGAAGGCGATCACGCCGCCGCCGACCGTCGAGTCGGTGACGCGGTTGACGATCAGCGACAGCGCGGCGGGCCGGCCGGCGACCTCGTCGGCGGAGAGCGCGCCGATGGCGGCCAGCGCGACCAGGCAGTACAGGACCGTGACCACGCCGATGCACACCATGATCGCCACCGGGATGTCGCGCCGGGGGTTCTTCACCTCTTCACCGGCCGTGGTGATCGCGTCGAAGCCGATGTACGAGAAGAAGGCGACCGAGGCACCGGAGGTGATCCCGGCGACGCCCTCGGGCGCGAACGGCGAGAGGTTTCCGGCCCGGAAGGCGCTGAAGCCGATGACGCAGAACAGCACCAGGACCGCGAGCTTGACCACGGCCATCGCGGCGGTCGCCCGGGCGCTCTCCCGGACGCCGCGGACCAGCAGCAGCGTGGCGAGGAGGATCACGACCACGGCCGGGATGTTGATGATGCCGCCCTCGCCGGGCGGGTTGGCGAGCGCGGCGGGCAGCTGCCAGCCGATGAGGTTGCCCAGCAGCTCGTTGAGGTACTGGCCCCAGCCGACGGCGACCGCCGACACCGAGACACCGTATTCGAGCAGCAGGCACCAGCCGACGAGGAAGGCGGCGCGCTCGCCGAGCGTGGCGTACGCGTAGGAGTACGAGCTGCCGGAGACCGGAATCGCGCCGCCCAGTTCGGCGAAGGAGAAGGCGGTGAAGACGCAGGTGACGGCCGCCAGGACGAACGAGACGACCACGGCGGGGCCGGCCGCGGCGACGGTGTCGGACAGACCGACGAAGATGCCGGTGCCGACGATGGCGCCGACGCCGAAGCACACGAGCTGGAAGAGCCCCATGCTGCGTTTGAGGCCATGGCCTTCGAGGTCCGCGCCCGATTCGGCAATGAGCAGGTCGGGGGACTTGATGCGCAGTCCGGACGGCATGGGGGTGGTTCTCTCTCTGGTGGTGCGGTGCGCGCGGCGGGGGTGGGCCGGACGCGAGGGCGGGGCCCGGACCGGTGGGTCCGAACCCCGCGAGTACCTCGATGGTAACCGCTACCACTGCATGATCGCCCGCTTGAGCGTATGACTATGCAGCGTGATGTTCCCTACAGGGACGCTTCGCCGGGGCGCTTTCCGGCGAGCGTGGCGACCAGTACCGCCTTGATCGTGTGCATCCGGTTCTCCGCCTCGTCGAAGACCACCGAGTGCGCGGACTCGAAGACCTCGTCGGTGACCTCCAGCTCGGTCAGTCCGTGCCGCTCATGGATCTCCCGGCCGATGTCCGTGCCCAGGTCATGGAAGGCCGGCAGGCAGTGCAGGAACTTCACGTCCGGCTTGCCGGTGGCGCGCAGCACGTCCATCGTCACCGCGTACGGGCCGAGCAGCGCGATCCGCTCGTCCCACACCTCCTTGGGCTCGCCCATCGACACCCAGACGTCGGTGGCGACGAAATCCGCCCCGCGCACGCCCTCCGGGACGTCCTCGGTGAGGGTGACGCGGGCGCCGGAGGACTTGGCCAGCTCGCGCGCCACGGCGACGATCGTCTCGTCCGGCCACAGCAGCCGGGGGGCCACGATCCGCACGTCCATACCGAGCAGGGCGCCGGTGACCAGGTAGGAATTGCCCATGTTGTAACGGGCGTCGCCCAGGTAGGCGTAGGCGATCCGGTCCAGCGGCCCGTCGCTGTGCTCGGCCATGGTGAGCACGTCGGCGAGCATCTGGGTGGGGTGCCACTCGTCGGTGAGGCCGTTGTAGACCGGGACGCCGGCGTGCGCGGCCAGCTCCTCCACGACACCCTGGCCGTGGCCCCGGTACTCGACCGCGTCGAACATCCGGCCGAGGACGCGCGCGGTGTCCTTGACCGACTCCTTGTGCCCGATCTGCGAGCCCGCCGGGTCGAGGTAGGTCGTGGCCGCACCCTGGTCGGCGGCCGCGATCTCGAAGGCGCAGCGGGTCCTGGTCGAGGTCTTCTCGAAGATCAGGGCGATGTTCCGGCCCCGCAGGCGGGGGATCTCGGTGCCGGCGCGCTTGGCCGCTTTCAGCTCGGCCGCCAGCTCGATCAGTCGGCGGAACTCCTCGGCACTGAAGTCCAGCTCCTTGAGGAAGTGGCGGCCGGTGAGGTCTATCGCCATGGGTGGCTCCTGATTCGCGACGGTCGGGTCGTACGGTCGATCGGTCGGACGTAGGGGTACGGGGTACGAGGCGCGTGAGGTGCGAGCCGGCTCGCACCCGCCCAGGGACTCACTGGATCACTGGATCACCGGAATCCTATACGGAGCATCGTATCCCTATACGAACCCTGGGGCGCACGCCCTCCCGCAGCATGCCTCAGGCCGCTCCGGGCACCGCGTCCCGCGCCACCGGGCAGCTCATACAGCGCGGCCCGCCGCGGCCACGTCCCAGCTCGCTCCCCGGGATCGTGATCACCTCGATACCGCGCTTGCGCAGGAAGGTGTTCGTGGTGACGTTCCGCTCGTACGCCACCACCACACCCGGCTCCACGGCCAGCACATTGCACCCGTCGTCCCACTGCTCCCGTTCGGCGGAGTGCACGTCCTGGGTCGCGGTCAGCACCCGGATGTCGGACAGCCCCAGCGAGGCCGCTATGGCGCGGTGCATATGCTCCGGCGGGTGGTCGGTGACCTTGAGGTCATGATCACCCGCGCCCGGCTCGATGGTGTACGAGCGGAGCATGCCGAGCCCCTCGTACTGGGTGAAGGTATCCCCGTCGATCATGGTCATGACGGTGTCCAGGTGCATGAACGCCCGCCGCTTGGGCATGTCGAGCGCCACGATCGTACGCGCCGAACCGGCCGCGAACAGCCCGCGCGCCAGCAGCTCGACGGCCTGCGGCGTGGTCCGCTCGCTCATCCCGATCAGCACCGCGCCGCTGCCCAGCACCAGGACGTCCCCGCCCTCGATCGTCGACGGGAAGTCCGCCTGCCCGTCCGACCAGACGTGGAAATCCGTACCGCGGAAGAGCGGGTGGAAGTGGTAGATCGCCTCGTAGTGCACGGTCTCGCGCTGCCGGGCCGGCCAGCGCATCGAGTTGATCGACACCCCGTCGTAGATCCACGCGGAGGTGTCGCGGGTGAAGAGATGGTTGGGCAGCGGGCCCAGCAGGAAGTCGTCCAGGTCCATCACATGGAAGCGGACCGAGGTCGGCTCCGGGTGGCGTTCCAGGAACTCACGCTTGGTCATACCGCCCACCAGCGCCTCGACGAGTTCCGGCACCGGCAGCTCGTCGAAGGCGGCCCGCAGATGGTCGGTGGCCAGCGGCCCGTACTCCTTCTCGTCGAAGACCCGGTCCAGGATCAGCGTCCGCGCCTCGGGGATCCGCAGGCTCTCGGCCAGCAGATCCCCGAAGAGGTGCACCTCCACACCCCGGTCCCGCAGCACGTCCGCGAAACCGTCGTGCTCGGCCCGCGCCCGGCGCACCCACAGCACGTCGTCGAAGAGCAAGGCGTCCTTGTTCGACGGCGTGAGCCGCTTCAGCTCCAGATCCGGGCGGTGCAGGATGACCCGGCGCAGCCGCCCGGCCTCTGAGTCGACATGGAATCCCATCTGCCTATCTTGGCCGCTTCCGGGGCCCGATGAACGGCGCGTGGGCGATGTGCGGGGATGTCGGCGCGATGGGGACCCCTTCCTCACGGCCCCCTTCCCCCTCTCAGCTTTCCACCCTCAGCCCCTCACCGCGTCGCCCCGCCGCCCGCCATCGCGGCCAGCGGCGCCCAGGAGAACCGCAGCTGGCAGCCGTGCCGCCTGAGGTAGTCGATCTCCGGGTAGCGGAGTTCGTGGACCGGGGACAAGGCGTTGGGCCATCGCATGATCGCCACGCCCCTCTCGCCTCGCTCGGCCATCTCGCGGACGCGGAGCCAGCCGGAACGCTTCCGCGGTGAGGATTCGCCGTACGGGTCGTTGATCACTGCCGTGATCCGCATGCAGTGCCGACCGGCGAAGTCGCGGCCCTCCTGCTCCGCGCGTTCCTGCGCCAGGCCGGGGCCTGCTGGCTACGGGCGGCGCAGATGTAGAGAACGGCCGGTGTGCCGTCGGTGAGGAGGCGGCTCTCCTGTGCAGTGCTGGTCATGTCGGAGCCTCTTCGTCCGTCTCGGCGGCCGCCTGACCCTTAAGGGCGTGGGGCCGGCGGGCAGTCAGGTCGCGCACCCGAACCCCGCCGAATCCAGACCGAGTTAGGGTGCTGGCTGTCAGTCAACGATCACGGACCGAGCTGGGACCATCGCTGATGCGGCACCCGCATGGGGATATGCGCGAAGCGGGTACGCATGCGGGTCCAGTGCCGTAACGACTCATAGCGTGGGGGCGTGCCCGTGAATTTCCAGGCTGCGGCGATCCGCGATGCGTCCCGGGCCGGGGACTACGGCAAGGTCATCGAACTAGCCCGGCAGGGGCGCATGACCCAGCGCCAGTTAGGTGAAGCTCTGGGCCTGTCGCAGTCCGCCGTATCCCGCCTGGAGAAGCGCGGCACGGACTCGTACAGCACAGACATCCTGGCAAGGGCGTCCGCGCACCTAGGCATCCCGCTGGCCCTAATGGGTCTCGCCGATAGTCGCCCACAGGTGGAGGTGAACGGATCCGACGTGGACCGGCGCGACTTCCTGGGAGGAGCAGCCGCCGTGGCGGCCACCCCGGTGCTGGCCGCATTGCCGGAGGCAGCGGACGGGGCGACCGGCCAGGCCACAGCCCTGCGCCTGAGCGCCATCGCGTACCGGAGACCGGACGGCTCCACACCGTCCCGTGACCTGGGCGAAGCGGTGCACTCCCATCTGCGGCTCATCCAGACCGTGACCCATACGGCCGCGGGGGACGCCGAACGCCGCCGCCTCGCGGCTGTCGGAAGCGAGGCAGCGAGCCTCGCTGGGTGGCTGGCCTGGGACATGGGCGACCACGGTTCGGCCCGGACCTGGTACGGGTCCGCGATCAAGGCGGCCCGTGTGGCGCGCGATCCCCTGTTGGCCGCCTATCAGACAGGCAGCCTGGCCCAGTTCGAGGCCCACACCGGCAATGCCGTCCAGGCCCTCAACCTGACCCGCAAGGCCCGGCGCTCCCTCGGCACGCAGTGCCCGGCCGTGGCCGACGCCTGGCTGTTCTCGGTCGAGGGCCTGGCGCACGCAGCGGGTGGTGACCGGCGGGCTGCCGACCGGGCATTGGCCGCGAGCCGAACAGCAGCTCACACGCTGCCGACGGAGCCGCCCCCGTGGCCTTGGGTCTTCACCTTCAACTCCGTGAAGGTCGCGGCGTGCCGGGTCACCTGCGGTGCCCGGCTCGGGCTCCCCGAATGGGTCCTGTCTGAAGACGTCGAAGCCCTGGCCACCGGCCACGCGAAACAACGGGCTCTCCTGGTCCTCGATATCGCGGCCGGTCATCTCGCCGGCGGGCGTATCGATGCAGCTTTCGCGCTGGCCGGGCGCGCGCTAGACACGGGACTCCAGTACCGTTCCGGCCGGATTCTGGAACGCGCACGAGCCGTGCGCCGGTCATTCACCAGCAGCGCACCGCCCAAAGTGGTGCGGGATTTCGACGAGCGCCTTCATGGCGTCTACCTATGAGGAGAGACATCCGATGCGCGTAGGGATCACCGGCCACCGCAGACTCAGCACGGACGTTGAGCGCCAGGTACGGCGACTCTTGGACCAGGCGGTGCAGGACTACGAGCCGACCGACCTGATTGGCGTCTCGTGCATCGCGGACGGCGCCGACGCCTGGTTCGCGGAAGCGGTGCTGCGGCACGGTGGGCGCCTGGAAGTCGTCGTCCCCGCCATGGAGTACCGCGACGGCCTCCCCGGCTGGCACCACCCCGTCTATGACGAGTTGATCGGCCGCGCGACCGACGTTCACGAAACCGGCCTGATCACCTCCGACTCCGCCGCGCACATGGCGGGCAGTGAAACCCTCGTCGGCCTGGTCGACGTGTTGATCGCAGTGTGGGATGGGAAACCGGCACGGGGCTACGGCGGTACCGCCGACGTGGTCGCCTACGGCCAGCGCATGGGGACGCCCGTACGCGTGCTGTGGCCTGAAGGTGCGACGCGCGGGTAGTCACGCATCGCAACACCAGCCCCCCGCCCCCTTGTGTGCCGCTTCCACACCATGACGGGCATGACGCCCGTGCAGTGGCTCCCACCCCAACGCCTCGCCCATGCCTGCGAGTTGCCCGAATGCACCGACCTGCCCGTGGACCATCTGCCGGGGGAGGGGATGGCCTCCCCCGGGGCCGGCTACAGGCGTGGGTCGACCGGCTCCGACTCCAGCGCGAGGACCGCGAAGACCGCCTCGTGCACGCGCCACAGCGGTTCGCCGTCCGCCAGCCGGTCGAGCGCCTCCAGGCCGAGCGCGTACTCGCGCAGGGCCAGTGAGCGCTTGTGTCCGAGGTGACGGACGCGCAGCCGCCGGAGGTTCTCCGGGCGGGTGTACTCCGGCCCGTAGATGATCCGCAGGTACTCCCGGCCGCGGCACTTGACGCCCGGCTGCACCAGCCGCCCGTCGGCCTGGCGGACCAGCGCCCGCACCGGCTTGACGACCATGCCCTCACCGCCGGCCGCGGTCAGTTCCAGCCACCACCGGATGCCGGCCGCGACCGACTGCTCGTCCTCGGTGTCGACGATGATCCGGCGGGTCGTGGCGAGCAGCCCGGGACCCCCGTCCGGCGTACGGGACCGGGATATCACCGCGGCCTCGGCCGCGACCATGCGGTCGATCAGCGCCAGCTGTTCGGTGTGCGGGAGCGCGGCGAGGCTGCGCCCCTGTACCGCGAGGATCTGGAACGGCGCGAGCCGGACGCCGTCCAGCTCCCCGAGGCCGGCGGGCCCCTCCTCGGCGCCGTCCGCCCCGACGCGCCAGCAGTAGCGCCGGTACGCCTCCGTGAACGCCGCGGCGTCCGCCGCCCGGTCGCGCTGCCGGTCGAGCAGCGGTCCCACCTCGACGCCCCGGGCGGCCGCCGCCTCCAGCGCGCCGAGCACGCCGGGGAACGCCGCCCCCGACGCCGCGCCGACGGCCGCGTACTGCTTGCGCAGCAGCCCCGTCGCCTTCAGCGACCACGGCATCAGCTCCGCGTCCAGCAGCAGCCAGTCCGTCTCCAGCTCCTCCCAGAGCCCGGCCTCCGCGACGCACTCCCGGACCCGCCGCAGGATCCGCTCGGCCGGCTCCGGATCGTCGAAGAACGGCCGTCCGGTGCGGGTGTACAGGGCACCGGACACCCCCTTCGGCACCCCGAATCGCTCGACGGCCACCGACTCGTCACGGCACACCAGCACCACGGCCCGGGACCCCATGTGCTTCTCCTCGCACACGACCTCCCGCACCCCTTCGGCGCGGTAGCCGGCGAACGCCTCCGCCGGGTGCTCCAAGTAGCCCTCCTCCGCGGAGGTCGCACACGGCGCCATCGTCGGCGGGAGGTACGGCAGCAGCCGCGGGTCGGTCGCGAAGCGGCTCATCACCTCCAGCGCGGCCGCGGCGTTCTCCTCCCGGACCGCCAGCCGGCCCATGGCGCGGGTCTCCACGACCCGCCGTCCCGCCACGTCGTTCAGGTCGAGCGGACGGCCGTCCGCACCGCCCGGTGCCTCCGTGCCGAGCGGCTTCGCGGGCTCGTACCAGACGCGCTCCGCCGGTACGTCCACCAGCTCGCGCTCCGGCCAGCGCAGCGCGGTCATCCTGCCGCCGAAGACACAGCCGGTGTCCAGGCAGAGGGTGTTGTTCAGCCAGCTGGCACGCGGGGTGGGGGTGTGGCCGTAGACGACGGCGGCGCGGCCCCGGTAGTCCTCGGCCCACGGGTAGCGCACCGGCAGGCCGAACTCGTCGGTCTCGCCGGTGGTGTCGCCGTACAGCGCGAACGACCGCACCCGGCCCGACGTCCGGCCGTGGTACTTCTCCGGCAGCCCGGCGTGGCACACCACCAGCGCGCCGCCGTCCAGGACGTAGTGGCTGACCAGTCCCTGGATGAACTCCCCGGCCTCCGCCCGGAAGGCGTCGTCCTCCCTGTCCAGCTGCTCGATGGTCTCGGCGAGCCCATGGGTGTGCTGGACCTTGCGGCCCTGGAGGTGGCGGCCGAGCTTGTTCTCGTGGTTGCCCGGTACGCACAGCGCGTGCCCGGCCTTCACCATGCCCATCACCAGGCGCAGCACTCCGGGGCTGTCCGGCCCGCGGTCGACGAGGTCTCCGACGAAGACCGCGGTACGGCCCTGCGGATGCACCGCGTCCACCGGCCTGCCGAGCCCGTCGCGCGTCAGCGCGTAGCCCAGCCGGCCGAGCAGGGTCTCCAGCTCGGACCGGCAGCCGTGGATGTCGCCGATGATGTCGAACGGACCGGTGAGGTGGCGCAGATCGTTGAACCGCCGCTCGGTGACGACCTCGGCGGCCGCCACCTCGTCCTGGCCGCGCAGGATGTGCACCTTACGGAAGCCCTCGCGTTCCAAGTGCCGCAGAGAGCGGCGGAGTTCGCGCTGGTGGCGCTGGATGACCCGCCTCGGCAGCCCGGCCCGGTCGGCCCGCGCCGCGTTGCGCTCGGCGCACAGCTGCTCGGGCACGTCCAGCACGATCGCGACCGGCAGGACGTCGTGTTCCCGGGCCAGCCGCACCAGCTGGGCGCGCGCTTCGGACTGCACGTTGGTGGCGTCGACGACCGTCAGCCGGCCGGCCGCCAGCCGCTTGCCCGCGATGAAGTGGAGCACGTCGAACGCGTCGCCGCTGGCGCTCTGGTCGTTCTCGTCGTCACTGACCAGCCCCCGGCAGAAGTCGGAGGAGATGACCTGCGTCGGCTTGAAGTGCCGGGCCGCGAACGTGGACTTGCCAGAGCCGGTGGCCCCGATCAGCACCACGAGCGACAGGTCGGGCACCGCGAGCGTACGCCGCGCCGCCTCCCGCCCACCGGCGGGCTCCCGCCGGACGTCGTCCTCGTACTCCGTACGGTCACCGCCCGTCATGCCGCGACCTCCTTCCCGCGTACCGAACCGCTCCGGTCCGAACTGCCGCTGTTCCGTTCACTCTTGCTCTTGCCGTCGCGCTCGGCGCTGCCGTTGTGCTCAGCGCTGCCGTTCCGCTCGCCGGCGCTGTGCCGGGCACCACCCTCGCCGCCCTCGCCCGCCCTGCGGAAGCGGGCGAGCTGGGTGGGCGGACCGACCTCGGGATCGTCCGGGCCGACCGGGGCGAAACTCACCTCGTAGCCGTGCCGCGCGGCCACCTCCCGCGCCCACTGCCGGAACTCCTCCCGGGTCCACTCGAAGCGGTGGTCGGCGTGCCGCACATGGCCGGCCGGCAGCGATTCCCAGCGCACGTTGTATTCGACGTTGGGCGTCGTCACCACGACGGTCCGCGGCCGGGCGGCCCCGAACACCGCGTACTCCAGCGCCGGCAGCCGCGCCGGGTCGACATGCTCGACGACCTCGCTCAGCACCGCCGCGTCATACCCCTTCAGCCTGCTGTCGGTGTACGCCAGCGACCCCTGTACGAGCCGCACGCGCTCCGACTGCCGCTCGGACATCCGGTCCAGCCGCAGCCGGCGCCGGGCTTCGTGCAGCGCCCGCATCGAGACGTCCACGCCCACGACCTCGGTGAACTGCACCTCCTTGAGCAGCGCACCGACCAGCTGCCCCTGCCCGCATCCCAGGTCGAGCACCCGCGCCGCCTTCTCCGCGCGCAGCAGCGTGAGGATCGCCTCCCGGCGCTGTACGGCGAGCGGCACCGGCCGCTCCTCGGTATCCGCCTCCTCGTCCACCGCGTTGTCGATCTCCTCGGCTGCCACATCGTCCGACTCGGCCAGCCGCTCCAGTTCCAGCCGTTCCATGGCCCGGCGGGTCAGCGCCCAGCGCCGCGAGAGGTAGCGGCCGACGATCAGCCGCTGCTCCGGGTGGTCCTCCAGCCAGCCCTCGCCGGCCCGCAGCAGCTTGTCGACCTCGTCCGGCGCCACCCAGTAGTGCTTGGCGTCGTCCAGCACCGGCAGCAGCACATACAGATGCCGCAGCGCCTGGGCGAGAGTGCGCTCCCCCTCCAGGACCAGCCGTACGTAGCGGGAGTCGCCCCACTCCGGGAAGGTCTCGTCCAGCGGCACCGGCTCGGCCAGCACGGTCCAGCCCAGCGGCTGGAACAGCTTGCGCACCAGTTCCGCACCGCCCCTGGCGGGCAGCACCGGCACCTCGACACGCAACGGCAGCGCCTGCGCCGCCAGCTCGGGCCGCGCCTCGCACTGCCCCCGCATCGCCGTCGCGAAGACGCTCCGCAGCGCCACCGCGAGCAGCGAGGACGCCGCATACGGACGGTCGTTCACATACTGCCCGAGCGCCGAGTCCGGAGCGCCACCGCGGCCTCTCCCGCGGCTCCTGCGGACCAGGGCGATGGGATCGACCTCCAACAGCAGCGCCGCCGTGCAGCGTTCCGCGTTCGCCTCCGGGTAGAGGACATGCGCGGTGCCGTGTGCCGTCGAGAACCGCTGCGCCCGGTCAGGGTGCTTGTGCAGCAGAAACCCGAGGTCGGTCGCGGGACGGTCAGCGTTGCCGGTAGTGGTTATCGTCAGAAACACATGTCCCAGTATCACCGCAATACGTCATGATCCATACCGGTTTTTTCCTCGCCGCCGGCACACCCGGCCCTGGTCCGGATACCTGACCGTCCGGGCGTCGTCACTGTCTGGGCGGCGTCGTCAGTGTTCGGGCGTCGTCTGTCCGGGCGTCGTCGTTCCACGAGGGCGGCGATCGTGGGACGTCTCCACCGCATCGGGGCGGGAGGCGATCGGCCTGGGGCGGGACGGTGCCGTGCCGGCCCGGCGCCGACACGCTGATCCGCGCTGCCCGTCTAGGCGGGATTCCGGTCACGCACCTCCAGTTTCTCCAATATCCCGCTCACCCGGTCGCGCGATTCGTCGACCGTGTCCATCGCCTCAACACAGGTCCAGTACATCCCCTCCTCGTCCACCAGCAGCACCACGCCCACCAGCGCCTCGCACACTTCCCGCAGGAGTCGCCGCAGGTCCGTCAACGCCGCCCGGACGTCCCGCACTTCGGTCAGCTGGGCCGCCCGCAGCCCGCCGGTGACGGCTGCCGGACACAGCAGTCCCCCGCTGAACCGCCCGCCCGCGTCACCCAGCCCCCGGGCCCGGGACCGCACTTCGTACGGCCCGAATATCGCGAGGTGGCTGCCTATCGCTTCCGCCAAGGCTTGCGCCTGCCACGCCTCGACGATCACATCCTCAACGGTGGCTGCGCCCGCCAGACCGCGTCGACTCGCCGTGATGATCCGCACCGCGTCCATCCGTGCCCCTCCTTTCCCTCGTCATGCGCATGCACCCACATCCCTTCCACTACCCAGAGTGAGGTCGAACAGCCAAAAAAGCCAGGGGAATTCGCAAATCTGTGGACAACCAAGGCGCTGTGGAAAGATCCATGACTCCAAAGAGTGACGAATGGCGGGTTAGAGCTCGTCCTGTTCCTCTCACGTCACAGCAGCCCCACCATTCACACGACCGGCACAGGTCACGGAAAAGACCGGAAAGTCGTGAATCGGACCGCCGGGCACGACCGAACGAGCCCGGGGCCCGGGGAGGCCGCCCCAGGCCCCGTCAAGACCTCCAGGCCCCGTCAGCCGGACGTCCCGTCGCCCTCCCGCGGCCGGTCCGGCGGCGCCTGGCGGACCGCCGGAAAACGCGATTCGTTGCGCTCGATCTTCGCGGCGAGCGCCGTCAGCGGGTCGATCCCCAGCACCTCACAGAATTGCAGCAGATACGCCAGTACATCGGCGACCTCGTCCTCCACCCGGCCGCCCGCCCGCGGGTCGGACATCACCCGCGCCGACTCCTCCGGCGTCAACCACTGGAAGATCTCGACGAGTTCAGCGGCCTCGACGCTGAGCGCCGCAGCCAGGTTCTTGGGGGTGTGGTACTGCTGCCAGTCCCGCGCGGCCGCGAACTCGGCCAGCCGTCGCTGCAGCGCATGAAGATCCTTGCTCATGCCCTCAGGTGTAGCACCTGGACCCCCGGCAGTCCCTCGGCGGCCGCCGCATCCCGCACCGTCCCCAGTACCCTGACATGGCCACGCTCGGCCATCCGTGCGGCCAGCGACATCAGCTCACGCGCCTGTCTGCGGTCCATGCAGCGGTCCAGCCCGTCGGCCATGACCGTCATCTGCTGCCGCGCCGACGGGATCTCCCCGGCCGGATCCATGGCCAGTACGCCCGGCCCGGTCAGCAGCACCAGCGCCAGTGCCAGGAACCGGAGCTCCCCGTCGCCCAGCTGATCGACCGGCATCTCCCCCAGCTCACCCCGGTCGACGACGGCCCGCAGGCCCGCCTCCCGGTCGCCCTGCGCGGCCCGGACACCGGCCGGCCCTCCGCTCCCGCCCGTCATGGACGCCGCTGCCGCCCCTTCTCCGGCGCCCGCCTGCCGAGGCACCGCGCGCAACCCGTCCACCGGACCCGCACAGGCCTCCCGTACGGCCGCGACCAGCACCGCATGTCTCCGGGTGCACTCCCGGCTCGTCCGCTCCAATACCCCGGGCAGGTTCTCGCAGGACGACCGCAGCCGTCCCTCGTCGGGCTCCGGGTCGCCGTCCCGGTCCCGGCCCCGGTCCCGGCCACCACCGTGACCGCCCGCACCGCCCCCCTTGCGCGCTCCGGTCCCCCGGTCCTCGCCGGCGCCGCGACCGGCACCGCCCCCTCCGTTCCGTCGGCTCCCCTCGTCCTCTCCCACCCCGTATCCCCGCTCGGGCCACCGCATCACCTCCGGGCGCGGATCGCAGACGAACGCCGACCGCAGCGCGACCACCACCTGCTCCGCGGCCGCCAGGACCAGCCGCTGCCCCTCCGTCTTGCCCGCGACCCGCAGCGGCAGCAGCGAGGTGCCCAGCCGGTCGTCGGGCAGCGGCGCACGGGTCACCGGGGTCGCCCCCGCGGTGTGCCAGGCCGCCTGCACGGCGCGGCGGGCGGGATCGGTGAGCGCGGTGCTGAGCAGCGTCTCCCCGCCGCCGGTCAGCCGTTCGCCGACGATGCGGAGTTCGGGCTCGGCCTGTACGGCGAGGTCGAGGTCGACCGGGCCGGCCGGACCGTCGACCGTACAGCCGAGGCGGAAGCCGCGCCGCCCCTGCTCGTCGGGCCGCGCCCCCGCGGGCACACACGCCGACGGGCCGCCCGCCACCTCCCGTACCGCCCGGGCGAGCGGCTCCCCGCTGCCCAGCCGGGCGAGGATCTCGTACGCCTGCAGCGCACTGGATTTCCCGCTGCCACTGCCGCCGCTCAGCATCGTCACCGGACCGAGCGGCAGAGTGACGCGGCGATGGCACTTGAAGGCGGACAGCCGTAATTCGGTGACCGCCGGTCGGACGCTGTCGGTACGCATGCGGGGACGCTATGCAGGACCCCGGCCGGAGAACCGTTACGCCCGACGGCTCTTCCTACGAACGGGGGAACGGCCCCCGCCCCGCTGCCCTACGGGCGATACGCCGCCCCCGCCGCCGCTTCGGCGACCTCGGTCCCCACCGGTGCCAGCAGGAAGACATTGGTGTCCACGCGGTGCATCCCGCTGCCGAGCCCGAAGACGACACCGCTGGAGAAGTCCAGGATGCGCTTGGCGACATCGGTGTCGGCGCCGCTGAGGTCGAGCAGGACCGGGAGCTGCGCCATCAGGTACTCGGCGACCTCGCGGGCGTCGGCGAAGGTCTGGACGCGGATGACGATGAACCGCCGCTGCTCCTCTGCCGGCTCCTCCTCGGGGAGCGCACGGTGGTCGGACCAGGAAGGCCATTCACTGTTGCCACGGAGCGGGACGACTTCGGCGAGCCCTTCCCACTGTTCGTCGGTGGCATCGGGGCCGTTCACCGAATCACCTCACCCGGAGGAACGCTGACTATCTGCGGCATCTGCATCGCACAATTCTAGGGATAAACGTACAAACCTCGGTGGACGCGACACAGACCGCACCACGCCCCGTTCCATCCTGCACCATGGCTGC
The DNA here is from genome assembly GCF_001590865.1 of Streptomyces sp. NBRC 110611. GTDB lineage: Bacteria > Actinomycetota > Actinomycetes > Streptomycetales > Streptomycetaceae > Streptomyces. Next base: position 2,860 of record NZ_BBUY01000004.1, on the reverse strand, counting down.
TGACCTGTGCTGACATCCTCAGCAGATATCCTGCGTCGAGATTCTGTGTGCCTGTTCATCCCCTCTTGTGACGGAGGTCGGTTCTGTCGTGAGCGCTGAGCCTCCCGGCCGATGGCCACGTCGCCCGCGTGTCCTGCGCGGACTCCGCGGTCTGCGCACACCCGCGAAGAAGCGGCCCGCCGCACCTCCGCCCGTCGAGCCCGCCGGCGAATCCGGCGCCGCGCCGCCGCCGGCCGAGAACACCAGCAGCGTCATCAGCTCCGCCCTGTACCGCGACGGACGCCGCATCAGCGCCCATGACACCCTCGCCGACGCCTTCCGGCAACAGCGCGCCACGGAGAACACGCTGGCCTGGATCGGCCTGCACCGCCCCACTCCCTCCGAACTGGTCGCCCTGGCCTCGGAGTTCGACCTCCATCCGCTCGCCGTGGAGGACGCCCTCGAAGCCCATCAGCGCCCCAAGCTGGAGCGCTACGGCGGCACTCTCTTCGTCGTCCTGCGCGCCGCGCGCTATCTGGACGACCGGGAGGAGGTCGACTTCGGTGAACTGCACGTCTTCGTCGGCAGGGACTTCGTCATCACGGTCCGGCACGGCGGCGCCCCCGACCTCTCGGCCGTACGGCACCGCATGGAGGACGCCCCCGAGCTGCTCAAACGCGGGCCCGAAGCCGTCCTCTACGCAATTCTCGACGCCGTCGTCGACGGCTACGCACCGGTCGTCGCCGGCGTCCAGAACGATATCGACGAGATCGAGACCGAGGTCTTCGGCGGCGACCCGCGCGTCTCCCGCCGCATCTACGAACTCTCCCGCGAGGTGGTTGAGTTCCAGCGCGCGACCCGCCCCCTGAACCGCATTCTGGAGGGCCTCACCGCGGGCTTCGAGAAGTACGCCATCGACGAGGAGCTCCGCCGCTACCTGCGCGATGTGGCCGACCACGCACTGCACACCACGGACCAGGTGGACGGCTTCCGCCAGGCCCTGCAGGACATCCTCACGGTCAACGCGACGCTGGTGAACCAGCAGCAGAACGCCGAGATGCGCGCCCTGGCGGAGGCCGGCTTCGAACAGAACGAGGAAATCAAAAAGATCTCCAGCTGGGCGGCGATTCTCTTCGCGCCGACCCTGGTCGGCACGATCTACGGCATGAACTTCCAGAACATGCCGGAGCTGAGCTGGGGGTTCGGCTACCCGTTCGCCATCGTCCTCATGGCAATCGTCTGCGTCAGCCTCTATATCGTCTTCAAACGCCGCGACTGGCTCTGAGTACCGACGCGGTGCGCCACCCAATTGGCACACTACTCGGACGTCAAGATACGCCCAACTCCCCCTTTACCTGATAATGAGAACGGCGTGATCTTGTCCCTCCGACTTCGGGAGATCGTCATGGAACCCGGCTCCAACGTCTGGAATTGTCCGTTCGACTACGCCGAGGCCCTTGAGTTCGATCCGACGCTCAAGCGTCTGCTGACCGAGGAGCCCGTCGCCCGCATCAAACTGCCCTACGGGGAGGGCGAGGCCTGGCTGGTCACCCGGTACGAGGATGTACGGACGGTGACGACCGACCGGCGCTTCAGCCGTCACGCCATCGTCGGCAAGGACTTCCCGCGCATGACGCCCGAGCCGATCGTTCAGGACGAGGCGATCAATGTGATGGACCCGCCCGCCAACAGCAGACTGCGGAGCCTGGTCTCCAAGGCCTTCGCACCGCGTCAGGTGGAACGGATGCGGGCCCGCACCCAGCACGTCGTGAACGAACTGCTGGACCGGATGGCCGAACACGGACCGCCGGCCGATCTGATGGAGAGCCTGGCCTCTCCACTGCCCCTGACGACGATCTGCGAGGTGCTCGACATCCCCGACGGCGAAAGCGTCCAACTGCGCGCGTACGCCCGGACGATGATGAACCTCACCCCCGAGAACCGCGACAACGCCGTCCGCGCCAAGGCCGATATGCGCGCGTACTTCGCGGAGCTGACGGCCGAACGGCGCCGGAACCCGGGCGACGACATGATCAGCGCCCTGGCCACGGCCCGTGACGGTGACGAGGTCCTCGACGACAAAGAACTGACCGTCATGGCGATGGTCCTGCTCATCACCGGCCAGGACACCACGACGTACGAGATCGGGAACCTCTCCTACACTCTCCTCACCCGGCCCGCGGAGCTGGCGATGCTGCGCGCGCACCCCGAGAAGCTGCCGCAGGCGCTCGAGGAAATGCTGCGCTTCATTCCCTTCCGCAAGGGCGTCGGCATTCCCCGGGTCGCCCTCGAGGATGTGGAATTGAGCGGGGTGAAGATCCGGGCCGGGGACATTGTCCATGTCTCCTATCTGACGGCAAACCGGGACCCGGCGAAATTCGACCGTCCGGATGAACTGGACCTGGAACGCGAAGGCCCCGTCAATCACATGACCTTCGGCTGGGGCGGCCACCACTGCCTGGGTGCTCCGCTCGCCCTCGTCGAGCTCGAAACCGCGTTGAGTACGCTTCTGGAGCGTTTCCCGGACCTGAAACTGGCGAAACCGGCCGAGGAAGTTCCCTGGAACACCAACGCGATCTGGCGCTACCCGCTGGAGTTGCCGGTCTCCTGGTGACCTCACCCGGTGCCGGAACGGAATCGGCACCGGAACCGCGACGGCATGCGGAACCCACCCGGTTGGCTTACTGTTGGTCGGACGGTGGGTCGGGCAACTGACCCATCAGTTGTCCGCACAACCGACCCACCAGCACGGGGAGAGTTCATTTCTTAGTCGGCTGGCCCGCCCGTATCCCTTCTTCAGAGACGTCGGCTCCCTTCTCGGGGGCGTCAGCTCCCTTGAGGGGGCTTCACCGGGCGGACCACGGACTGCAAGGAGTGGATC
>NZ_BBUY01000003.1:547060-624437 GCF_001590865.1 Streptomyces sp. NBRC 110611 | reverse complement strand
CGGGGGTGCCTGGGCAGCTGAGGGGCAGCCGGCCGATCGCCTGGCGGTCCCGGTCGAGGTCGACCAGGGTGATGCCGTCGGCGGGGAGGGTGTCCTGGAGGCCGCGGTGGGTGACGAGGAGCTTGGCGCCCGAGTCCTGGAGCATGTACGCCAGCCGGTCCGCCGGGTACGCCGGGTCCAGCGGCACGTACGCCGCACCCGCCTTCATGATGCCCAGCAGCGCGACGACCATCTCGGTGCTGCGCTGGACCGACAGGCCGATCAGGTCGTCCGGGCCGGCTCCCTGGGCGACCAGGTGGTGGGCGAGCTGGTTGGCCCGCTCGTCCAGCTCCCGGTAGGTCAAGGACTGGTCGCCGTACGTGACGGCGAGCGCGTCCGGCGTCAGCGCCGCCCGCTCAGCCACCCGCTCGTGGATGCAGCCCGCCTCAGGCGCCACACCACCCGTCGCATTGAACTCACGGACAACCTGCTCCACCTCCGCGTCGGTCAGCATCGGCAGCTCGGCCAGCGGGGCCTCCGGGCGGGCGAGCATGCCCTCCAGGGCGACCCGGATGTGGCCCGCCATGCGCGCGATGGTGGTCTCGTCGAACAGCTCGGCGTCGTAGGAGAGGGCGTAGGCCAGCTCCTCGCCCGCGTAGGCGATGAAGTTCAGCGGGTAGTTGGTGACATCGGCGCCTTCCAGACCGTGCAGCCGGGCGCCCGCCTCGCCGGCCTCGGCGCCCTCCGGAACCTGCTCGTCCATCGGGAAGTTCTCGAAGACGACCAGGCTGTCGAAGAGGTTCGTACCGCGCTCGATCCCGCTCCAGGTCTGGATCTGCGGCAGCGGTACGTACTCGTACTGGCGCGCCTCGACCTGGGCCGCCTGCACCTGTCCCAGCCACTCGGCGACCGGGGCCTCGGGGGTGACCCGGACGCGTACCGGCAGGGTGTTGATGAGCATGCCGACCATCGCGTCGACACCCGGCAGATCGGCCGGACGGCCGGAGACGGTCGCACCGAAGACCACGTCCGACTGGCCCGAGTAGCGTGCCAGCAGCAGCGACCAGACGCCCTGCATCACGGCGTTCACGGTCAGCCGGTGCTGCCGGGCGAAGGCGTAGATCCGCTCCGAGAGATCGGCGGGCAGGTACGAGATCAGCCGCTCGGCCGACTGGGCCTTGTGGCTGGTGGCCGGACGCTGGTCGTACGGCAGGGAGTTGGGGGTGTCGAAGCCCGCCAGCAGCTCCCGCCAGTACGCCTCGGCGGCGGCCAGGTCCTGGCCCTCCAGCCACTCCACGTACGCGCCGAACGGGCGCCGCACCGGGAGCGCGGGTTCCCGCCCGGCCGCCAACGCGTCGTAGGCGGTGGTGAGTTCGTCGAGCATCTGGGAGGTACTCCAGCCGTCCAGCAGCACATGGTGCGAGGTCCGTACGACCCGCACCCTGCTGTCGGTGACGCGGATGACGGCCATCCGCATCATCGGCGCCACCGACAGGTCCAGGCCCAGCGCCCGGTCCTCGGCGAGGAACGACTCCAGCGCGGTCGCCTGCTCGTCCGGCGAGAGCGCGCGCCAGTCCAGGTGCGTCACCGGCACCTCGACCTCGCGGTGGACCACCAGCAGCGGGCGGTCCACGCCCTCCCACACCACCGAGCCGCGCAGGATGTCGAGGTGGTCCACGACCCGCTGCCAGGCCCGGGCCAGCAGCTCCGGGTCCCGTACCCCGTCGACGAGGAACGACATCTGCTCGAAGTACGCGGCGGAGTCGGGCTCGGCGAGGGTGTGGAAGAGCATGCCGGACTGCATCGGCGTCAGCGGGTAGACGTCCGCCACGCCCCGGCCGTCGCCGACGATCCGGTCCACCCCGGCCTGGTCCAGCCCGGCCAGCGGGAAGTCCGACGGCGTCGCACCGCCGGCGTCCCCGGACAGGCAGTGCGCCACGATCTCCCGCAGCCCGTCCAGGAGTTGGGCCGCCAGCCGCTCGATGGTCGCGTCGTCGAACACCTCGCCGGAGTAGATCCAGGTGAAGCCCAGGGCGCCGCCCTCGACCATGCCGACGACATCGAGGAGGTAGGGGCGCGGCTCGTCCAGCGCGTGGTCCAGGCCGAGCGCCGGGAGCCGGTCGCGGATCAGGCCGTCCTGGCTGGTGGTGTTGTCCCACTGGCCCAGGTAGTTGAAGCTGATCTGCGGCAGCCGGTCGGCGCGCAGCTCATGCCCCGGGGTGCCGGGCCGGGACAGGAAGCGCAGCGCGTCATAGCCCAGGCCCCGGCCGGGGATCGCCCGCAGCTGCTCCTTGACGGACTTCAGCACGCCGCCCCAGTCACCCCGGTCGCCCCGGGGCAGGTCGAGCGCGATCGGGAAGTGGGTGGTGAACCAGCCGACCGTACGGGACAGGTCGACGTCCTCGAAGAGCTCCTCGCGGCCGTGGCCCTCTAGCCCCAGCACGATGCGGTCCTGGCCGGCCCACTGGGACAGGGTGCGGCCCAGGGCGCTCAGCAGGACGTCGTTGACCTGGGTGCGGTAGACGGCCGGGACCTTGTGCAGCAGCGCCTCGGTCTCCTCGCGGCCCAGCCGTACGGAGACGGTGCGCTCGTGCGCGGTGATGTTCGCCCCGTCCCTGTCGGTGGGGAGCTGGGGGGCGTGGCCGGGGTCGACGGCCTTCCAGTGCGCGAGCTCGCCGTCCAGTCCGCCGGAGCGGGTGTGCTCGGCCAGGCGTCCCGCCCACAGCTGGTAGCTGGAGGTCTTGGCGCCCAGGTCGGCCGGGCGGCCGCCGGCGAGCTGCCCGTAGGCGGTCTCCAGGTCTTCGAGGACCACGCGCCAGGAGACGCCGTCCATGACGATGTGGTGCACGGCCAGGAACAGGCGCGGTGCGCCGTCCGCGCGCTCCGGGCGCAGGAAGACGCCCTTGACCAGTTCGCCGGTGGTGAGGTTCAGGGCGCGCTGCGCGGCGAGCGCGGCCTCCTCGGCCTCGCCCGCCTCCCGTATGGAGAGCAGGCCGGCGGTCCGGTCGCCGTACTCCTGGATCCACTCCTCGCCCGCGCGGCGGTAGCGCATGCGCAGCGCGTCGTGGTGCGCGACCACCGCGGCCAGGGCGCGGCCCAGCAGTTCGGCGTCGGTGCCCGGTGCCAGCTCGACCTGCACGGACATCGCGTAGTGGTGCGGGTTGACGGTGTGCTCGGCGAGGAACCAGGCCTGGATCGGGGTGAGTTCGACCTCGCCCGAGACGGCCTGCGGCACCGCGGCGGCGGCCGTGGCGGCGATCTCTCCCACCGCGCCCGCGAGGCTCGCGACGGTCTGGTGGGTGAACAGCAGCTTCGAGGTGAGCCGCAGCCCGGCCTGGCGGGCCCGGGAGACGACCTGGATGGACAGGATCGAGTCGCCGCCCAGGTCGAAGAAGTTGTCGTGGACGCCGACCCGTTCGACGCCCAGCACCTCGGCCCAGACGGCGGCGAGGGCCTCCTCGGTGGCGGTGCGCGGGGCCTCGTACTCGGTGCCGAGCTGGTCGGCCTGGATCTCGGGCTCGGGGAGGTTGCGGCGGTCGACCTTGCCGCTGGGGGTCAGCGGCAGCTTGTCGAGGGGGACGAAGACCGCCGGGACCATGTAGTCCGGGAGCATCCCGGAGAGGTGGCCGCGCAGTTCGCCGGTGGGCAGTTCGCGGGCCGCGACGAGGTAGGCGACCAGGCGGTGGCGCCCGTCGTCGCCCTGATGGGCGATGACCGCGGCGTTCTCGACGTCCGGGTGCGTCAGGACCGCGCTCTCCACCTCGCCCAGCTCGATCCGGAAGCCGCGGATCTTGACCTGGTCGTCGGCGCGGCCCAGGAACTCCAGGTCGCCGCCGGGCAGCCGGCGGGCCCGGTCGCCGGTGCGGTACAGGCGGTCCGCGGGGTCGAAGGGGCTGGTGAGGAAGCGCTCGGCGGTCAGGTCGTCGCGGCCGTGGTAGCCGCGGCCGATCCCGTCGCCGCCGAGGTAGATCTCGCCGGGCACGCCCAGCGGCACGACCTGCATCGCGGCGTCGAGCACATGGACCCGGGTGCCGGGCAGCGGGCTGCCGATGGGCACGTAGACGCTGCCGTCCAGGGCGGTTTCGGTGGGGACGAAGACGGTGGAGTCGACGGTGGCCTCGGTGCCGCCGTAGGCGTTGACGACGACCGTGCCGTCCTGCACCTGGCGCAGCAGGGCGCGGCAGTCCTCGACCCGCCAGCCCTCGGAGCCGACGGAGATCAGCTTGAGCGGCGGGAATCCCTGGCCGCGCCGCTCGACCTCCTGGAGTACGGCGTTCATCAGGGACGGCACGATCTCGATGCCGGTGGCGCCGGTCCGGTCGATCAGGTCGAGCAGGGCCGCGGGGTCGGTGGTGACGTCCTTGGAGGCGACGATCAGGGCGCCGCCGAAGGGCAGGGAGCGGATGAGGTCCGCGAAGAACAGGTCCACCGAGAGGCTGGAGACGGACAGGAAGCGCAGCTCCAGGTCCGCCAGGCCGTAGCGCTCGTCCCAGGCGGCGCAGATGTGCCGCAGGTTGCGGTGCTCGATGGCGACGCCCTTGGGGTTGCCGGTCGAGCCGGAGGTGTAGATGACGTACGCCAGGTGCCCGGGGGCGATACCGGCGTCCGGGGCGGTGACCGGGCGGGCGGCGAGGGCCGCCTGGTCGGCGTCCAGGTCCACGACGGTGGCGTCGGTGTGCGGCAGGCGGTCACGGACCCGGCTCTGGGTGACGAGCAGGCGGGCTCCGGAGTCCTGGAGCATGTACGCCAGGCGGTCGGCGGGGAAGGCCGGGTCCAGCGGGACGTAGGCGGCGCCGGCCTTGATGATGCCGAGCAGGCCGACGACCATGCCGGCGCCGCGCTCGACGCTCAGGCCGATCAGCGTGTCGGCTCCGGCGCCCAGTTCGCGCAGGTGGTGGGCGAGCTGGTTGGCGCGCTCGTCGAGCTCGCGGTAGGTGAGGGTGGTGTCCTCGGCGACCACGGCGACCGCGTCGGGGGTGCGGGCGGCCTGCTCGGCCAGCCGCTCGTGGATCAGCCCGGTCCCGGCGCCGGCCGTGCCGGTGGCGTTGAAGCCGTGGACGAGCTGCTCCGTCTCGCCGTCGGTGAGCATCGGCAGCGTGCCGACCGGGGTCCCGGGGGCCTGCGCGGCGGCGGCCAGCAGGACGTTGAGGTGGCCGGTCAGGCGCGCGATGGTCGCCTCGTCGAACAGCTCGGTGCTGTACTCGGCCAGGCCCAGCAGCGCGCCGTCGCGCTCCTCGAATTCGAGGGTGAGGTCGAAGAGGGCGGCGTCCCGCTCCAGTTCGTAGGTCTCGCTCTCCAGGCCGGGGAACTTCGCGGGCCCGGTCTGGGTGTTGTGCAGCACGACCATGGCCTGCACCAGCGGGGTGCGGCTGGTGTCGCGCTCGGGGGAGAGCGCCTCCACCAGCTTGTCGAAGGGCACGTCCTCGTGTGCGAAGGCGTCGAGGACGGTGTCCTTGACCTGGCCCAGCAGCGCCAGGAAGGACGCCGTGGGGTCGATGTGCGAGCGCAGCACGACGGTGTTGACGAGGAAGCCGACGAGCTGTTCCAGGTCGTTGTGGCCGCCGCGACCGGAGGCGGAGGTGCCGACGGCGATGTCCTCCTGGCCGGAGTAGCGGGCCAGGACGGTCTTGGCGGCGGCGGTCAGCGCCATGAAGAGGGTGGCGCCCTGGCCGCGGGCCAGGTCCTTGACGGCCGCGACGGTGGCGGCCGGGACCTCGAAGGCGTAGGTGGCACCGGCGCTGGAGCGCACGGCGGGGCGCGGCCGGTCGGTGGGCAGGTCGAGCGGGGCGAGGCCGGCGAGGCGCTCGCGCCACCAGTCGAGCTGCGTCTCCAGCAGGCCGCCGTTCTCCAGCCGGTCGCGCTGCCAGGCCGCGAAGTCCGGGTACTGCGCGGTGACGCGGGGCAGCGCGGCGTCCAGGCCCTCGGTCCGGGCCGCGTACAGGGCGCCCAGTTCGCGGGCGACGATGCCCATCGACCAGCCGTCGGTGACGATGTGGTGCATCCCCAGGATGAAGAGGTGCTCGCCGTCCGCGACCTTGACGAGCAGGACGCGTACCAGCGGCCCGCCCTTCAGGTCATAGGGGCGCGCCATCTCCTCGCGTACCAGCTCCCGGGCCCGCTGCTCGCGCTCGCCGGGCGCCGCGGCGGACACGTCGGCCTGCCGCCACTCGGGGTGCAGCTCGGCGTGGACCACCTGGACGCCCTTGCCGTCCACCGCGTCGAAGGTGGTGCGCAGCGCCTCGTGCCGGGAGACCAGGTCCCGCAGCGCACCGTGCAGCGCCTCGGCATCCAGCTCTCCGGTGAGCCGCAGCGGGAGCGCCGAGTGGTAGTCGGCGCTCTCCGGCTCGAAGTCCTCCAGGAACCACAGCCGCTGCTGGCCGAAGGACATCGGCAGCGCACCGTCCCGCGGCACGGACGGGATCGAGGGCGTGGCGGCGGCCTGACCGGCCAGACGCCGGGCGAGCGCCTGCCGCAGATGCTCGGGCAGTGCGGTGATCCGGTCCGCGCGGGATGACGGCGTGTTCATGGAGGCTCCCCCTACGGGCTACGGGCTACGGGCTACGGGCTACGGGTGGCTGGGTGCGGGGCGGTCGGTACGGATCAGCGGGTGGTCAGGCTCTTGGGCCGCAGGTCGGTCCAGTGCGCCTCCACGTAGGCCAGGCACTCGTCGCGCGGCGCGGCGTCCAGGGCGACGGTCCAGCCGGCCGGCACGTCGTTGGTGGCGGGCCACAGGGAGTGCTGGCCCTCGGCGTTGACCAGGACGAGGTAGGAACGGTCGGACTGCTCAAAGGGGTTGGACATGGCCATACCTTTCGAAGTGGTGGGTGGTGCGTGGTGGGTGTCCGGGTCCGGGTCCGGGGCCGGGTCCGGGGCGTGGGGCGGGGGGGCGGAGCGCGGCCGTGACCGGCGCCCCGCCCCCCGGCCCCGTCACTCGGCGCCGGCGGTCTGCTCCAGCTCGGCGAGGATCTGCTCCTCGATCTCGTACGCGGTCTCGGCGACCGTCGGCCGGTCGAACAGCAGCCGGGGCGAGAGGGCGGTGCCGAACGAGGAGTTGATCCGCGACACCATCCGCAGCGCCAGCAGCGAGTCGCCGCCCCGCTCGAAGAAGTTGTCGTGGATGCCCACCCGCTCGGCGCCCAGCAGCTCCTCCCAGACGCTCACCAGGAACTCCTCGGTGACGGTGCGCGGCGCCTCGTAGGCCGTGCCGGCCGCCATCCGCTGCCGCGGTGTGGGCAGGGCCCGCCGGTCCACCTTGCCGTTGGCGGTCAGCGGCAGCCGGTCGAGGGCGACGAAGGCCGACGGCAGCATGTACGCGGGCAGCGTGGCCGCCAGGTGGTCGCGGAGCGCGGCGGCGTCCGGCTCGCTCCCGGCGGGCGCCACCAGGTAGCCGACCAGGAACTTCCGGCCGTCCTCCTCGTGTGCCGCCACCACGGCGTCGGTGACGTCGGGGTGCGCGGTCAGCGCGGCCTCGATCTCGCCGGTCTCGATCCGGAAGCCGCGGATCTTGACCTGGCCGTCGCCGCGGCCGAGGAACTCCAGCGTCCCGTCGGCCCGCCACCTGGCGAGGTCGCCGGAGCGGTACATCCGGCTGCCCGGCTCCCCGAACGGGTTGGCGACGAACCGCTCGGCGGTCGGCGCGGCCCCGCCCAGGTAGCCGCGGGCCAGGCCCTCACCGGCGAGGTACAGCTCGCCGGGTACGCCGACCGGTGCGGGCCGCAGCGTCTCGGTGAGCACGTACGCCTGGGTGTTGCCGATCGGGCGGCCCAGCGGCACCGGCGCGGTGCCGTCCGCCTGCGCGTCCAGCTCGTGGGTGGCGGCGAACGTGGTGGCCTCGGTCGGGCCGTAGCCGTTGGTCAGCCGCAGGCCCGGGTGGGCGGCCAGAACACGGGCACAGTGCTCGGGGGAGAGCTTGTCGCCGCCCGCGATCAGGTGCCTGAGCCCGCCGAGCGCCTCGATCGCGTCGGCCCCCTCGTCCACCATCTGGTGGAACAGGCCCGCGGTCAGCCACAGGTGGGTGACCCGCTCCGCCGTGAGGAACCTGCCGAGCTCGGCCGCGGTGGGCAGCGTCGGCGGGTGCACGGCCAGCCGGGCGCCGCCCAGCAGGGCCGCCCACACCTCGAAGGTGGCGGCGTCGAAGGACAGCGAGGCGAACTGCGCCACCGCGTCGCCCGGCGCGATGTCCGCGTACCCGGACTCGTGCACCAGGCGGACCACCGCGCGGTGCGGGGTGAGCACGCCCTTCGGGGTGCCGGTGGAGCCGGAGGTGTACATCACGTACGCGAGCTGGTGCGGCGAGTGCGCCACCTCGGGGGCGGTCGCCGGACGCGCCGCGATCGCCTCGGCGTCCCGGTCCAGGTCCACCACGGCCGCCGCGGTCCCGGGGAGGCGGTCGCGCAGGTGCTTCTGGGTGACCAGCAGCCCGGTGCCGGTGTCGCGGAGCATGAACGCCAGCCGGTCGGCCGGGTAGTCCGGGTCCAGCGGGACGTAGGCCGCGCCGGCCTTGACGATGCCCAGCAGGGCGATGACGGCCTGGGCGCCGCGCTCGGCGCACAGCCCCACCATGACCTCCGGGCCCGCACCGAGCCCGGCCAGGTGGTGGGCGAGCCGGTTGGCCCGCTCGTCCAGCTCCCGGTAGGTCAGGGTCTCGCCTTCGTACGACAGGGCCGCCGCGTCCGGGTGCTCGGCCGCACGCCGGGCGAACAGCTCCGCCAGGGAGGCGTCCGGCAGGGCGCGGGCGGTGTCGTTCCAGTCGCGTACGACGGTCTCCGCCTCGCCCGCGCCCAGCATCGGCAGCTCCGCGAGGGGGCGCCGCGGGCCGTCGGCGATGCCGTCGAGCAGGGCGCCGAAGTGGGTGGCGATCCGCTCGATGGTGGCCGGGTCGAAGACCGCGGCGTCGTAGGCGAGGGCGTAGGCCAGCTCGTCGCCCGCGTACGCGATGAGGTTCAGCGGGTAGTTGGTGACGTCCGCGCCCTCGACCTCGCTGAGGGTCAGTCCGCCCTCGGCCGCGGCCCGGCCGTCGACCGGGTAGTTCTCGAAGACGACCAGGCTGTCGAAGAGGCCCGCGCCGTGGTCGAGGCCGCTCCAGGTCTGGATCTGCGGCAGCGGCACGTACTCGTACTGCCGCGCCTCCACCTGGGCCGCCTGAAGCCGGCCCAGCCAGTCCGCGACGTCCGCCGCCGGATCCACCTCGACCCGCACCGGGAGGGTGTTGATGAGCATGCCGACCATCGCGTCCACGCCCGGCAGATCGGCCGGACGGCCGGAGACGGTGGCGCCGAAGACCACGTCGGACTGGCCCGAGTAGCGCGCCAGCAGCAGTGACCAGGCGCCCTGGACCACGGCATTGAGGGTGAGCCGGTGGCCGCGGGCGAACTCCGCCAGGCGGTGGCTCGCCTCCGGCGTCAGCCGGGTGACCAGCCGGCTGGTGGAACGGGCCTGGTAGGAGGAGGCCGGACGGCGGTCGTAGGGCAGGGCGTTGGGGGCGTCGAAGCCCGCCAGCAGCTCCCGCCAGTACGTCTCCGCGGCGCCCAGGTCCTGGCCCTCCAGCCACTCCACGTACGCCCCGAACGGGCGCCGCACCGGCAGCGCGGGCTCCCGGCCGCCGGCCAGCGTCGCATGGGCGGTGAAGGTCTGGGACAGCACGTCGAAGGTGCTCCAGCCGTCCAGCAGCAGGTGGTGGAAGGAGCAGACCAGGCGTACGGCCGTGTCGGAGACGCGGATGAGGGCGAGGCGCATCAGGGGCGCGGCCGACAGGTCCAGGCCCCGCGCCCGGTCCCCGGCGAGGAACTCCGCCAGCGCGGCCTTGCGCTCGTCCTCGGTGTGCGCGCGCCAGTCCAGGTGCGTGACGGGCAGCTCGACGTTCCGGTGGACCACCAGCAGCGGGCGGTCCACGCCCTCCCACACCACCGAGCCGCGCAGGATGTCGAGGTGGTCCACGACCCGCTGCCAGGCCTCGGCCAGCAGCTCCGGGTCCGGTACCCCGTCGAGGACGAAGGTCATCTGCTCGAAGTAGGCGGGCGAGCCGGGTTCGGCGAGGGAGTGGAAGAGCATGCCGGACTGCATCGGCGTCAGCGGGTAGACGTCCGCCACGCCCCGGCCGTCGCCGACGATCCGGTCCACCGCGGCCTGGTCCAGCCCGGCCAGCGGGAAGTCCGACGGCGTCGCACCGCCGGCATCCCCGGACAGGCAGTGCGCCACGATCTCCCGCAGCGCGTCCAGGAGCCGGTCCGCCAGGCGTTCGACGGTGGCCGTGTGGTGGCTGCCGGGCGAGTGGATCCAGTCGATCCGCAGCACGCCGTCGCTCACCATCGCCACCACGTCGATCAGGTGCGGGCGCGGCTGCTCCGGGGCCTGGTCGCGGCCGAGCGCGTCCAGCCGGCCCCGGACGAGGCCGTCCTGGCTGATGGTGTTGTCCCACTGGCCCAGGTAGTTGAAGCTGATCCGCGGCTGTTCCTGGGCGGCGAGCGCCCGGCCGGCACCGTCCGGCGCGGAGAGGTGGCGCAGCGCGCCGTAGCCCAGACCACGGCCGGGGATGGCCCGCAGGCCCTCCTTGACGGACTTCAGCGCCTCGCCCCAGCCGCCCCGGGGGACGTCGAGCGTGACGGGGTAGATGGTGGTGAACCAGCCGACGGTCCGCGACAGGTCGACGTCGTCGAACAGCTCCTCGCGGCCATGGCCCTCCAGGGCGATGGTCGTCGGGTGGCCGGCCCAGTCGCCCAGCACCCGGCCCAGGGCCGCCAGCAGGACGTCGTTGATCTGGGTGCGGTAGACGGCCGGGACCTTCTGGAGCAGGGCCTCGGTCTCCTCGCGGCCCAGGCACGCGGTCGCCACGGCGGTGCTGCCGAAGGTGTTCGGCTCGGCGCCGTCCACCGGGATCTCCCGGGAGCCGTCGACGCCCTGCCAGTAGGCGAGTTCGCCGTCCAGGGCGCCCGAGCGGACGTGGTCGGCAAGGCGCTGCGCCCACTGCTGGTAGCTGGACGTCTTGGCGCCCAGGTCGACGGTACGGCCCTCGGCCAGCTGCGCGTACGCGGTGGCCAGGTCCTCCAGGACGACCCGCCAGGACACCCCGTCCATCACCAGGTGGTGGACGGTGAGGAACAGCCGCGGCGCGCGGCCCGCGCCCAGCCGGAAGAAGACGCCCTTGACCAGGGTGCCCGAGGTCAGGTCCAGCGAGCGCTGCGCGGCCGAGGCGGCCTCGTGCAGGGCGGTTTCGCGGGCCCGGTCGTCCTGGGCGTCCAGGGTCGACAGGTCGCGTACGGTCAGCAGGCTCTCGGGCGCCGTGCCGTACTCCTGCACCCACCGCCCGCCGTCGCGGCGGTAGCGCATGCGCAGCGCGTCGTGGTGGGCGACCACGGCGGCGAGGGCGCGCTCCAGAACGGTGGTGTCGGTGTCGGGTACCAGCTCGACCTGCACCGACATGCCGTAGTGGTCGGGGTTGACGGTGTGCTCGGCGAAGAACCACCGCTGGATCGGGGTGAGTTCGGCCTCGCCGGACACCTCGGCGGCGGACCGGGCACCCGGCCCGTCGGCGACGGAGGTGACCGCGGGGGCCAGCGCCGCGACGCTCTGGTGCACGAACAGCAGCTTCGAGGTGAGCCGGAGCCCGGCCTGGCGGGCCCGCGAGACGACCTGGATGGACAGGATCGAGTCGCCGCCCAGGTCGAAGAAGTTGTCGTGGACGCCGACCCGTTCGACGCCCAGTACCTCGGCCCAGACGGCGGCCAGGGCCTCCTCGGTGGCGGTGCGCGGGGCGACGTACTCGCCGCCCAGCTGCTCGGCCTGGAGCTCCGGCTCGGGCAGGTTGCGGCGGTCCACCTTGCCGCTGGGCGTCAGCGGCAGCTTGTCGAGGGGGACGAAGACGGCCGGGACCATGTAGTCCGGCAGCGTTCCGCCGAGGTGGGCCCGGAGTTCGCCGGTGGCCGGCGCCTGGCTCGCGACGAGGTACGCGACCAGGCGGCGGCGCCCGTCGGCGCCCTGGTGGGCGACCACCGCGACGTCGGTGACGTCCGGGTGGGTGGACAGCGCGGTCTCGATCTCGCCCAGCTCGATCCGGAAGCCGCGGATCTTGACCTGGTCATCGGCACGGCCCAGGTACTCCAGCGTGCCGTCGGCCCGCCACCGTGCCACGTCGCCGGACCGGTACATCCGGCTGCCCGGCTCCCCGAACGGGTTGGCGACGAACCGCTCGGCGGTCAGCGCGGCCCGGCCCAGGTAGCCGCGGGCCAGGTGGGGACCGGCGATGTGGAGCTCGCCGGGGACACCGACCGGGACCGGCCGGAGCGCGGCGTCCAGGAGGTAGACCTGGGTGTTGGCGACCGGGGTGCCGATGGGCGGTACGGCGGTGCCGCCGAGCGGGGCGCTCATGGTGGTGCAGATGGTGGCCTCGGTCGGACCGTACGCGTTGATCATGCGGCGGTCCGCCGACCAGCGCGCCACCAGGTCACCGGTGCTCGCCTCGCCGCCCACGACCAGCGTGCGCAGCCCCTCCAGGCCCGCGGGGTCGAGGGTGGCCACCGCGGAGGGCGCCAGCAGGGCGTGGGTGATGCGCCGGTCGCGCAGGAAGCTCTGCAGCGCCTCGCCGACGATCGGGCCGTGCGGCGGCAGGACGAGGGTGGCGCCGGCGGGCAGCGCCATCAGCACCTCCATGACGGCGCCGTCGAAGCTGGCGGAGGCGAACTGCAGCACCCGGCTGTCCTCGGTGACCGCCAGCCGGTCGATCTCGGCGGCGGCCAGGTTGCCGATGCCGGAGTGCGGGACCAGCACGCCCTTGGGGGTGCCGGTGGAGCCGGAGGTGTAGATGACGTAGGCGAGGTGCCCGGTGGTCAGGCCGGCCACGGGGGCGGTGGCCGGGCGGGCGGCGATCGCCTCCCGGTCGCGCACCAGGTCCACCAGCGGAACGTCCACGGCGGGGAGTTCGCCGCGCAGGTGCTCCTGAGTGACGATCAGCCGTGCCCCGGAGTCCTCCAGCATGAAGGTCAGCCGGTCGGCCGGGTAGGCCGGGTCCAGCGGCAGGTAGGCGGCGCCCGCCTTCATGATGCCCAGCAGCCCGACGACCATTTCGGTGCCGCGCTCCACGCACAGGCCGACCAGGTCGTCCGTCCCGACGCCCTGGGCACGCAGGTGGTGGGCGAGCCGGTTGGCCCGCTCGTCCAGCTCGCGGTAGGTCAGCGCGCCCTGTGCGTCCTCGACGGCGACCGCGTCCGGCCGCTGTGCGGCCCGCGCGGCGAACAGCTCGGGGAAGGTGCCGGCCAGCGGGTCCTGCGCGGCCGCGTTCCACTCCCGTACGACCTGCTCGTACTCGCCGTCGGTGAGCATCGGCAGCGCCGAGACCGGCCGCTCGGGGTCGGCCGCGGCGCCCGCGAGGAGGGTGTTCACATGCCCGGCCAGCCGGGCGACGGTGGCCTCGTCGAACAGGGCGGTGCTGTAGCCGATCCGGGCCTGAAGCGCGTCACCGGCCTCGAAGAACTCCACCGTCAGGTCGAAGGGCGCCGCGTCCCGCAGCACCGGGTGGTCGGCGGCCTCGACGCCGGGGAAGGTGACGCCCTCGTTGGGGGCGTTCTGCAGCACGACCATGGCCTGGATCAGCGGGGTGCGGCTGGTGTCGCGCTCCAGCTGCATCGCCTCCACCACGCGCTCGAAGGGCACCTCCTCGTGCGCGAAGGCCTCCAGGACGGTCTCCTTGACCTGTCCCAGCAGCCGCCCGAAAGACGCCTGCGGGTCGATGTGCGAGCGCAGCACGACGGTGTTGACCAGGAAGCCGACCAGCTGCTCCAGGTCCTTGTGGCCGCGGCCGGCGGACGCGGTGCCCACCGCGATGTCCTCCTGGCCGGAGTAGCGCGCGAAGACCGCCTTGACGGCCGCGGTCAACGCCATGAACAGGGTCGCGCCGCGGCCCTTGGCCAGCTCCTTGACGCCGGCGACGGTGGCCGCCGGCACGTCGAAGCCGTACACGGCGCCGGCCGTGGAGCGCACGGCGGGGCGCGGCCGGTCGGTGGGCAGCTCCAGCGGGGTGACGCCGGCGAGGCGCTCCCGCCACCAGTCGAGCTGCTCGTCCAGCAGCCCGCCGCCCTCCAGCCGGCCGCGCTGCCAGGCCGCGAAGTCGGCGTACTGGACGGACAGTTCGGGCAGTGCGGCGGCGCGTCCCTCGACCCGGGCCGCGTACAGCTCGCCCAGCTCGGCCGCGATCACGCCCATCGACCAGCCGTCGGTGACGATGTGGTGCATCCCCAGGACGCAGACGTGCTCGGCGGCACCGGCCTTCACCAGCAGTACCCGCACCAGCGGGCCCGCCTGGAGGTCGTAGGCGCGGGCGGTCTCGGCGCGCACCAGCTCCCGCAGCCGCTCCTCACGCAGGTCGGCGGCGACCGCGGAGATGTCCGCGGTGTGCCACTCGGGCGCCAGCTCCTCGTGGACGACCTGGACGCCCTTGCCCTCGACGGCACCGAAGGTGGTACGCAGCGATTCGTGCCGGGACGTCAGGTCGCCGGCGGCGGCGCGCAGCGCGTCCGCGTCCAGCTCACCGGTCAGCCGCAGCCCGAACGCGGTGTGGTACTCGGCGCTGCCCGGGTCGAAGTCCTCCAGGAACCACAGCCGCTGCTGGCCGAAGGACATCGGCAGCGGTCCGGTGCGCGGCACGGCCGGGATCGGGGCGTCCTCCACGGACTCCTCCGGCGCGACCTGCGCGGCCAGTTCGGCGACGGTGGGCGCGTCGAAGAGCGCCCGCGGCGAGAGCTGGACGCCCAGCGCCTGGCGCATCCGGGAGACGGCACGGACGGACAGGATGGAGTTGCCGCCGAGGGTGTCGAAGAAGTTGTCGTGGATGCCGACCCGCTCCACGCCCAGCACCTCGGCCCACACCCCGGAGAGGGTCTGCTCGACGGCGTTGCGGGGGGCCGCGAAGGCCTCGTCGGCCGGTTCGGCGGCGGCGCCCGGCTCGGGCAGCGCCCGGCGGTCCACCTTGCCGTTGGGGGTCAGCGGCAGCGCGTCCAGCACGACGACGGCGGCCGGGACCATGTATTCGGGCAGCCGCTCGGCCAGGTGCGCCTTGAGGCCCTCGGCGCTCGGGCGGCGCCCGGCGTCGGCCGCCGCGACGTACGCCAGCAGGTTGGTGTTGTGGGTGATCACCACGGCCTGGGCGACGTCCGGGTGGCGGGCCAGCTCCTCCTCGATCTCGCCCAGTTCGATCCGGAAGCCGCGGACCTTGACCTGGTCGTCGGCGCGGCCCAGGTACTCCAGCATGCCGTCCGCGCGCCAGCGGGCGATGTCGCCCGAGCGGTACATCCGGCTGCCCGGCTCGCCGAAGGGGTTGGCGACGAACCGCTCGGCGGTCAGCCCGGTCCGGCCGTGGTAGCCGCGCGCCAGACCGGCACCGGCGATGTAGAGCTCGCCGCGCACACCGGCGGGGACCGGCTGCAGCGCGTCATCGAGGACGTAGATCCGGGTGTTGGCGATCGGGGTGCCGATGGGCGGTACGGCGGCGCCGGAGAGCGGGGCGCTCATGGTGGCGCACACCGTGCTCTCGGTCGGGCCGTACGCGTTGATCATGCGGCGGCCCGCCGACCAGCGCGCCACCAGGTCACCGGTGCTCGCCTCGCCGGCCACGACGAGCGTGGCCCGCTCGGGCAGGCCGCGGCCGTCGGGCAGTACGGCGACGGTGGCGGGGGTCAGGGTGGCGTGGGTGACGCCGTGCTCGGCGGCGTAGGCGGCCAGCGGCTCGCCGGGCAGCATGGTGTCCTTGCCGCCCATCACCAGCGCGGCGCCGGTGAGGATGCCCATGCAGATCTCCCAGAACGCCGCGTCGAAGCTGGCGGAGGCGAACTGCAGCACCCGGCTGCCCGGCGTGACATCGAAGTGCTCGATCTGGACGGCGGCGAGGTTGCCGATACCCGCGTGGGAGACCAGGACGCCCTTGGGACGGCCGGTGGAGCCGGACGTGTAGATGACGTAGGCCAGGTCCTCCGGCGCGAACGCGACGTCCGGGGCCGTGGTGGGGTGCCGGGCGATGTCCTCGCGGTCCCGGTCCGGCATCACGAACTCGGCGTCGGTGCCGGGCAGATGGTCCGCCAGCCGCTCCTGGGTGACGATCAGCCGCGCGCCGGAGTCCTCCAGCATGTACGCCAGGCGGTCGGCGGGGTACGAGGGGTCCAGCGGCAGGTAGGCGGCGCCCGCCTTCATGATGCCCAGCAGCCCGACGACCATCTCGGCGCCGCGCTCCACGCACAGGCCGACCAGGTCGTCCGTCCCGACGCCCCGCTCCCGCAGGTGGTGGGCCAGCTGGTTGGCCCGCTCATCCAACTCCCGGTAGGTGACCCGGCCCTGCTCGTCCACGACGGCGACCGCGTCGGGCAGTGCGGCGACCCGGGCCGCGAACAGCTCGGGGAAGGTCCCGGCCGGCACCTCGCGGTCGGTGGCGTTCCACTCCCGTACGACCTGCTCGAACTCGCCGTCGGTGAGCATCGGCAGCGCCGAGACCGGCCGCCCGGGGTCGGCCGCGGCGCCCGCGAGGAGGGTGTTCACATGCCCGGCCAGCCGGACGACGGTGGCCTCGTCGAACAGGGCGGTGCTGTAGCCGATCCGGGCCGCGAGCTCCTCGCCGCTCTCGGCGAACTCCAGCGACAGATCGAGCGGGTCGATCTCGGCGCCGGCGTCGCGGTGCAGGACCACCATGGCCTGGACGAAGGGGGTGGTGCTGGTGTCGCGCTCCGGCCGCAGCGCCTCGACCAGCTCGGCCGGCTCCACGCCGTCGTGCGCGAACGCGCCGCGCACGGTCTCCTTGACGTCGCCCAGCAGCGCCGCGAAGGACGCCCGCGCCTCGACCTGGGTCCGCAGGACGACGGTGGTGCCGGCTTCCTCGGAGACGGTGCCCAGCGCGATGTCCTCCTGGCCGGAGTAGCGGGCGAACAGCGCCTGCGCGGCGGCCACCAGGACCTCCAGCAGCGTGGCGTCGTGGCGCCCGGCCAGCTCCCGCAGGCCCGCGACGGTGGCGGCCGGCACGGTGTACGCGTACGACGCGCAGTCGGTGGAGCGCACCACGGGGCGCGGACGGTCGATGGGCAGCTCCAGCGGGGTGATCCCCGCCAGCCGGTCTCGCCAGTACTCCACCGGCGGGTGGGCCGCTCGGTCGGTCGACGCGTTGGCGCGAGCCACGTTGTACCTCCAGGATCGGGTGACTTCCGCGCAGCCCGAACACCGCCTGCGGCCAGGCGTCAGCTCTCCGGGGCCGGGAAGTGACCGTGAAAACGTGAAAAGTCGGGTGCGTGGGAAAAGACGGGATGCGTAGGGAAGTGGTGTGGGGACCGCGCGCCGGGCCTAGCGGGCCGCGGGCCGCTCGCGGCGGGCCGAGCGCCCGGCGAGCTGCATCAGCGCGGCCTCACCGGTGGCGCCGTCCAGGACGAACCGCCCGGTGTAGGGGGCCTCGTCGGCGTCGGTGCGGCGAGCGGTGAACAGCAGCCCGTCGGGGCCGTGCAGGGTCATGTCGGCGAGGAGTCCGGTACGGTCGCTCAGCCGCAGCCCGCCCTCGTGGCGGGCGATGGTGAAGCGCGTGTCACCGTTGAGGTAGTCACCCAACAGCCGTGCCGGGTCTGGCTGTTGGCCCGGCGGCGCGTCCGGGACGGGCTGCTGGTGGTCGGCGACGTCGATACCGGCCTTCCGCAGCTCCGCGACGATCCGCGGCCACAGGAGCGTGCCCGTGGTGGCGTTGGTGGTCAGCGCGACGGCCACCCGCCGGCCGGGGTGGAAGCGCAGCTGGGCGGTGCCGCCGTCGACCGTGCCGTCATGGCCCAGCCACCCGCTGTCCGCACCGCCGTAGCGGGCCAGGCCCAGCGCCCAGCCGTCCGCCATGCCGAAGGCGTCGGCGGCCGGCACCGGTGTGTGCATCTCGGCACGTGCGTCCTCATCCAGCAGGTCGGCGGCCGACGGCGAGTCGCCGAAGTGCAGTCGAGCGAGGGCGACCAGGTCCTCGGCGCTGCCGCCGAGACCGCTGGCCGGGGCCCAGGTGGGCGGCAGGAAGACCTCGACCGGGTGCGCGCCGCCGCGTTCGAGCCGGACGGCGTGCCCGGTGGCCACGGCGCGCGACGCGGCGGGGCCGTGCAGGAAGTACGGGTCGATGCCGAGCGGACGCAGCAGGAAGCTCTCCACCGCCGCCTGCCAGCTCAGGTCCGTGACCGCCTCGATGACCCGGCCGAGGAGGTTGTAGCCGGTGTTGGAGTACGAGAAGACCTCGCCGGGCCGGTGCAGCAGCCCGGTGGCCGCCACGGCGGCCGCGTAGCGCCGCAGCGAGCGCTCGTCGGCGTCGTCGAGTTCATGGTCGGCCAGCATCCCGCCGGTGTGGCTCAGCAGCTGCCGTACGGTGACCGCGGCCATTTCCGGGTCCGCGGGGCGGGCGAATTCCGGCAGGAATTCCGCCACCGTGTCGTCGAGTTCCACATCGCCGTCGGAAACCAGCTGCATCACCACGGTCGCGGTGAATGCCTTGCTCACCGATCCATAGGGAAAGGCGGTGCCGGTGTCCACCGCATCGTCGGCTCCGATCCGCCGGACTCCCGTGGCCAGCGAAAGGGTTTCCCCTTCGGTGTACACGGCGAGCTGGGCTCCTGGAACACCGGTTTCCGCGGCGAGTTCCCGCAGCCGGTCCCCCACATACTGCACTTCCATGCCTTCCCAGGAGAGTGGTGAATCGGGCCCCGTCGTGCGGCGGGGCCGCCGCGGCGCCTGCCCGCCCTCTGGCCAGGGCGGGACGGCCGTCCGCTGAGCTGATGGTTCGGCCACAAGGCCGGGCGGGGCCGGCCATGGGAGTGGGAAGTTTCGGCCAGTGGGCTCGACGACTTCTGGGTCCGACCGAAACCTCCCCGGTACGGATATCCGCACCGTGGGGGGTGCGGTTATCCGTACCCCGTCATTGTTGATCACGCATACAAGGACGGGCAAGCGGTTTGGCCTGGGCGAAAAACCACAGGTCAGATGGGGTATCAGCGAGGGTGTCCAGGGTTGGCACAGGGATGCGTCAGGCCCAGGGGAGGACGGCCCGCACGGTGGTGGGACCCCCTGGCGGGCTGGTCACGGTGAGCTCTCCGTTGAGCGCGGTGGCCCGGTCCGCCAGCCCGCGCAGGCCGGTTCCCGCCTCCTGGCTGGCGCCGCCCGAGCCGTTGTCGGTGACCGCGACCCGCAGACAGCCGTCCGCCCGGTCCAGGTCCACCCGCAGCTCGGTCGCCGAGGCGTGCTTGACGGCGTTCGTCAGCGATTCGGCGATGATGTAATACGCCGCCGATTCCACACTGGCGGCCGGCCGGACGGACAAAGTGCTGCGCACGACGACCGGCACATGGAATTTCTCGGTCAGTACCGCGACGGCGGCATCCAGACCACGGTCACTGAGAATGGGCGGCTGAATTCCCCGGACCAGATCGCGGAGTTCGTCCAGCGCCTTGCTGACTTCCTGATATGTCTCGTCCAGCAGGTGGGAGAAGGCATCCGGGTCCTTTCCCACCCGCCGCTTGGCGTGCGAAAGGCGCATGAGCAGCACGGCCAGCCGGGCCTGTGCCCCGTCGTGCAGATCGCGTTCCAGCCGCCGGTAGTCGGCGTCGTTGACCCGCAGCGCGGCGGTGCGCCGCAGCTCCGCCTGCTCCTTCTTGCGGCGCTCGTCGGCCTCGTCCAGCCGGCTGAGCACCCGGCGCACCAGCCGGGCACGTACCTTGCCCAGCCAGAACAGCAGCGTCACCAGCAGCCCGAAGCCCGCCATCGACCCCACGCCCACCGCCAGGCGCTTCCAGAAGCCCTCGACCAGGACGGTCAGCCCCGGGCCGAAGGCCAGCTGCTCGGGCGGGCCGATGGGCAGGCTGACGACGAACGCGGCGATCGGCACCACCAGCGCGAGGATCGGCACCAGCCAGACCGTGCCGAGCAGCAGCAGGCCCAGGTAGCCGACGTCGGCCCAGCCGGTGTCCGCCCCGGCCGGTCCGGCCCTCCTGCCGTCGGCCCCCCTGCCGGCGGCCTCGTCGCCGGTGTCCTTGGTGCGCGGCCGGCGCGGTGGCGCGTCCGGATCCACCACCCGGGCGGCCAGCAGGCGTTCGAGATCGGCGACCGCGCGCAGCAGCGGCAGGCTCGGCACGAACCACGCGCGGAGGTCGCCGGCCTTCCGCCACACCGCGCGCGCCGTGAACCGCTCGGCGCGCTGCGGCGGCGGCCGTTCGGCGCCCAGCGCCCGCCGCACCGCCGCGGTGGCGGAGCGCACCCCCAGCGTCGCCAGCTGCGGCACGGCGGAGAGCAGGAGCGTGACCGCGCGCAGCACCACGGAGCTGACGACGAGCGGGACGAGCAGCAGACCGACCAGACTGCCGACGGACAGATAGATGAGCCCGGCGGCGACCCGGAAGGCGGTCGGCGGACGGTCGGCACCGCGCCGCACCGGACCGGCTGCTCGTTCTGCACAGAATTCCACGACGCTCTCGCTCATCACTGCAATGCGGTCACACTCACCCGGGCAAATCCGCCAGGGCGTGTCTAACGCCCCCGTAGATAATTCAGAACCGCCAGCACGCGCCGGTGGTCCGCCCCGGAACTGGGAATCTTCAACTTCCCCAGAATCGAGGTCACATGCTTTTCCACGGCCCGTTGGGAAATATCGAGCCGGGTGGCGATACCGGAGTTGGTCAGGCCGGTGGCGACGAGTTCGAGAACCTGTCGCTCGCGCGCGGTGAGCAGATCCGTGGCCCGCTGTTCGCGGGGGTGTCCGACGAACTGCTTGAAGATGTCGGAGTCCAGTACCGTGCCGCCCCGGGACACCCGCTGCAGGGCGGAGAGGAACTCGTCGAAGTCCGCCACCCGCTGCTTGAGCAGGTAGCCGACCCCGCCACGGGCGTTCCGCACCAGCTCCTCCGCGTACGTCTGCTCCACGTACTGCGACAGCACCAGAACCGCGGTGCCGGGGCTGGTCTCCTGAATTGCGCAGGCCGCGCGTATTCCTTCGTCGGTATGGCTGGGCGGCATCCGCACATCCATGATCACGACGTGTGGCGAGAACTCTTCGACCACCTCGCACATGGTCTCCGCGTCACTGAGCGACGCCACCACTTCGATGCCTTCATCGGCCAGCAGCCGCACCATCCCCATCCGCAAGAGCGCAGAATCCTCAGCGATGGCGACGCGCACGGTGATCCCTGCCTGTTCGTGAAGTGCCTGCCTCAAAGCACAGTGGTGTTCTCAGGGTTGCTCAGCATAGGCGGCATTACGACATGAAGGTACGTCCGACCACCATGTGGCTACTCTCGAGCGGTGACAGCGGCGACGGTGCCGCGCCGCAGCAGGCGTCGCACAGCCGTCAGACTTACGCATACGGCCACGAGCAGGCACCCGCCGACGAGACCGAGCAGGGCCCCCCACGGCACGCTGAGCGGAATCGCTCCATAGGATACGCGCAGCCCGGCGCGGTAGGCCGCCAGACCCAGGGCGATCACCCCGGCCGCCAGCCCCACCCCGACCGTGGTGGTGCCCAGCGCCTCCCACAGCGCCATCCGCCGCACCTGCCCGGCACCGGCCCCGAGCATGCGCATCCCCGCGATCTCCCGCCCCCGCCGGCTGTACGACATCACCAGGGTGTTGGCGACGGCGATCAGGGCATACACGGCGGCGGGCCCGGTCAGCACCACCAGCACCAGGTCGTTGAGCCGGTCCTGTTCGGTGGCCCGGCCCGCGTACCACTCGGCGGTGGGGGTCACGGCGACCGGCTGCCCGCCCTGTGCACGAAGGGCGTCCGCCAGTCCCCCGGCCGCCGCCCCGGCACCGCCGGACGGGTCCGCGAGCAGCACCGTGGCCCGCTCCGGGGCCGCCGCGCGGGCGCGCTCCGCCTCCGGCAGCAGCAGATGCGGCACCGCCGCGCCGCCGTCCAGCACCGCCACCACCCGCGCGCTCACCGGCTGCCCGCCGAAGAACCCGTACGTGATCCGGCCGCCCACGCGGTACCCGTACCAGTCGGCGAACTCCCGGGACACCGCGACCGTTCCGGGCGCCAGCTCCCGGACGGCGCCCTGCACGGCGGTGAGGCGGTGGGTACGGGCCAGCGCCTGCAGGTCGGCCACCGCGGCCTGCTCCCGCCACACCGTGTCCGGTCCGGCCACGGCGAGTTCGACCGGCGCGGGCGCCGAGACGGCCCGCACCCGGGGGTCACCGCGCAGTGCGGCCAGCGCCCGCCCGCTCAGCTCCCCGCTCCCGTCGGCGGGTTCGACCACGAGCTGTCCCAGGGTGCGGGCCCGCTCGTCGGCGGCCGCGGCGGCGCCCGTGGTCGCCATCACCGAGGTGAAGGTGCCCACGATGGCCACGATCGCCAGAACGGGCCCCACCAGCGCGGCGGTTCGCCGCTTGGCCGTCCCCGCCGCCGCCCCGGCCAGCCGCCCGGACACCGACCCCGACCAGGTGAGCGGCGCGGTCAACGCCCGTACCAGGAACGGCAGATACAGCGGTCCCCACGCCGTGGCGGCCAGCGTCAGCGCCAGCGGCCCGAAGAGCGCCAGCGGCGTGGCCGCCTCCGGCCCCGCGTTCGGCGCCAGCGCCACCATGATCCCGCCCGCGGCCAGCAGGACCAGCCCGGAGATCCACCGCCCGGCGGTCATCGCCTTCGCGTCCAGATCGGCCTCGCGCAGCGACGCGGTGGGCCCCACCCGGGCGGCCCGGCGGGCGGCGGCCAGCGCCCCCAGGACGGCGATCACCAGCCCGCTGCCCGCGGCGAACAGCAGCGGCCCGCCCAACGGCCCGGCCCGCAGCTCCACGGGCGTCAGCCCGGTTCCGTTCAGGGCCCGTACCGCCCACGGCGCGGCCACCGCCCCCAGCGCGCAGCCCGCGGCCGCGGCCGGCACCGCCACCGCCAGCGCCTCGCCCAGTACCATCCGCCGCACCTGCGGCCCGCCCGCGCCGACCAGCCGGAGCAGCCCCATGTCCCGGCCGCGCAGCGCCACACCGAACGCGAACGTCCCGGCGATCACGAACACCGTCACGAACGCCGAGACCACCCCGGCCATCGCCAGCACGCTCTGCACCCCGCCGAGGTCCACCTCACCTGCGGAGAGGGTATGGCTCGCCCCCGTACCGTCCCTGAGCGTGACCGCGGGCCCGCCGGCCGGCCGCTGCGCGTTCCAGGTGGCGGCCAGCGCGGCGGCCGTCGTCCCGATCAGCGCCACCCCCAGGGCGAGGACGACGAAGGCACCCGCGAACAGCGCCCAGTAGTGGCGCGCGGAACGCACGGACAGCTGCCACATCCCGCTCACCGGTCCCAGCCGCTGATGTAGGCGGCGACCTGCTCCGCGGTGGGGTGGTCGAGCTTGCCGACGATCCGCCCGTCCACGAGGAAGACCACCCGGTCCGCCCAGGCCGCGGCGTGCGGGTCGTGCGTGACCATCACCACCGTGCGGCCCGCCCGGTCCACGGCCTGGCGCAGCAGCCCCATGACCCGGCGGCCGGCCGCGGTGTCCAGCGCGCCCGTCGGCTCGTCCGCGTAGACGATCTCCGGCTCGGCCACCAGCGTGCGGGCGATCGCCACCCGCTGCTGCTGCCCGCCGGAGAGCTCGGCGGGCCGCCGCTTCTCCTTGCCCTCCAGCCCCACCTGGCGCAGCGCCTCCATGACGACGGCCCGCTTGGGGGCGCGGCGGCCCAGCCGCAGCGGCAGTGCGACGTTCTCGTACGCGGTGAGCATCGGCAGCAGATTGAACTGCTGGAACACAAACCCGATCCGGTCCCGCCGGATGCGCGTCAGCTCCCGCTCGTCGCACGCGCCCAGGTCGGTCTCGCCCAGCAGCACCTGCCCGCCGGTGGGCCGGTCGAGCCCGGCGGCGCAGTGCAGCAGCGTGGTCTTGCCCGACCCCGAGGGGCCCATGACGGCGGTCATGGCCCCCTGCGGGAAGCCGAGCGAGACCTCGCGCAGCACCGGCACCGGGCCTGACGCGCTCTCATAGCTCTTGGACACGCCCGCCAGCTGGGTCGCGGGCAGGCGGATGTCGGTCGGGATGGTCACGGGAATCAGGTCCTTGTCGAAGCGTGGGCCGCCGGGGCGGTGCGGCGCCGGACAACGGGAGCGGCGGCCGGAGGACGTACGGCCCCGGGCGCGGCGGGGGAATCCGCACCCGGGGCCTGCTCAGTGGCGCGCGGACACCGCATCGGTCCGCTGCGCGGGGTGTTCGCCCTCGCCCTCGGGGGTGAGCAGCCGCATCAGATGGCGCGCCGAGCCGTCCCAGGACCACTCCCGCGCCACCCAGCGGCGGCCCTCCGCCCCCATCTCCGCGGCCCGCGCCGGGTCGTCGAGGACGCCGGTCAGCGCCCGGGCCACCGCCGACGGCTCGTTCCCGTCCACGACGTGCCCCGTACGCCCGTCCAGCACGGTGTCCGGCGCCCCTCCCGAGTCGCCGACCACGACCGGCAGCCCGCTCGCCGCGGCCTCCAGGAACACGATCCCCAGCCCCTCGGCCTCCAGCCCCTTCTTGCGGGTACGGCAGGGCATCGCGAAGACGTCCGCCACCGCGTAGCAGGCGGGGGTGTCGGCGTGCGGCACCCCGCCCGCGAAGCGCACCGCCCCCTCGACCCCGTGCTCCCGGGCCAGCTCCCGCAGCCGCTTCTCGTACGGCCCCTGACCGACGATCAGCAGCACCGCCTCGGGTATCCGGCTCCGGATCTGCGGCAGTGCCCTGATGAGCGCGTCCTGCCCCTTGCGCTCCACCAGCCGCGAGACACACACGATCACGCGCTTGCCGTGCAGAGCGAACTTCGTGCGCAGCGCCTCGGCGGCGGCATCGTCCACCGCGTCCGCGGCGAACGCGCCGGCGTCCACCCCCGGCACCAGCCGGCTCATCCGCCCCCGCGGCCCCAGCGCGGGCTCGATGCGCGTCCGGGTGTACTCCCCGAGGTACGTGACCACGTCGACGCCCGTGCCGATCCGCCGCATCAACTGCCGCGCCCCGGGCGTCTTGGCCCACCAGATCTCGTGGCCGTGGGTGGTGGCGACCATCCGCCGGACCCCGGCGCGCCGCAGTGCGGGCGCCATCAGCCCCAGCGGCGCCGCGGCCCCGAACCAGACCCGGTCACAGCCGTGCGCCCGGGCGATCTCCACGGCCCGCCGGGTCGCCCGGCGGGTGGGCAGCAGCATGCGGGTGGTGTCCCGGACGACCGGGAACGGCAGCGTCGCGTCGTACGCGGCGGCACCGGGCTCGTGCGAGGTGTAGACGACGACCTCGTCCTTCGGCATCCGCGTGGCCATCGCGTGGACAAAGGTCTCGATCCCTCCCTGACGGGGCGGGAAGTCGTTGGTGATGACGAGGGTGGAGCCCATGACTGGTCTCAGTTGCCTTTCGGTCGGGGCGGCTGAGCCGCGTGAACGGGGGCCTGCGGTACGGAACCGACGACGGCGGCAGGACGCACCCGCGACAAGCACGACGACCGTGGGAGGGAGCCGAGAACGGCGGGCCGGCGAACTGGTGCCTGACGGGCAGGGGCGGACACTGCCTCAGGGGTGCGCCGCGCGCCGGCCAGAGCCGCGGCACACGCCCCTGCGCCACCTACATGGGTAGCGCTGGCCGCTTTGCCCCCTATGCTGCTATACCCCTCCCCACCCTGTGCACCGGGGGGTACCACGCCCCGCCCCGGCCGTGCCCGGCCCCACGACCCGGCGGCCAGCCGCGACCAGACGACCAGCACGACGGGCAGCGCCAGATACCCGAACCGGCCCGCCGGCGCCAGCAGGAACGCCGCCGTGAGGCCCAGTGCCAGCCGGTCCGCGCCGGCCACCACACCGGCCGGCGGCCGCACCACCAGCGAGCCGGCCACCGCCAGCGCCGCCGCGCCCAGCAGCACCACCGCCGCCAGCCAGCCGCCGGGGCCCAGCCCGGCCAGCAGGTGCCCGGGCAGCGGGCTGCCCGCAGGGGTGGGCACCGCGCCCCGCCCGGTGGGGAAGGCCAGGACGTGCTCCACCATCGCGGCCGGGGTCAGCAGCGCACCGGGCACGATCAGTACGGCCGCGCCCGCACCCGCCACCGCCAGGCACCTGGCCGCCGCCCGCCACCCGTACAGGCAGGCCAGCACCGCCAGCGCGACCGGCAGCGCGGGCCAGGCCGTCCACTTGAAGGAACAGGCCAGCGCGAGCGCCGCCCCGGCCCCCAGCACCCGCCCGCGCGCCGCGCAGGCCAGTGCCAGACAGCAGACCCCGGTGAGCGGCAGGTCCACCCCGCTGACGCACAGCGGCAGCGCCACCACCGGCGAGGCGATCAGCGCGGCCATCCCCAGGCCGTACGGGCTGCGGCCGGCGGTCCGCAGCACCGCACGCCCGGCGGCCAGGCACCCCAGGAACACCACCGCGCACCACACCCGGGCGTCCCCGAGCAGCGCGGTGACCCAGGTGCCCTCGCCGAACACCGCCCGTGGCAGGCCGAGCAGCGCCATCCCCGGCAGGTACGGGTTGTAGTCCGCCAGGCCCCGCGGGTCGGGCAGGTAGGGGCTGCCCGTCGCCAGCAGCTGCGTCATCGAGCGCTCGATGACGCCCACTTCGGACTGCTGGGCCCCGCTGAGGACCAGGAGCAGCAGCGGTACCACCACCGCACCCGCCAGTGCGAGCACCACCGACGCCGCGCGCGCCCGGCGGCCCGGAAGCCACCACACGGCGGCAGCGGCGAGGACATAGCCGACGGCGGCACACAGCCCCCACGTCCGGTGGGTGGTGAGTGCCGAGACGACCGGGAAGGCACCCGCCCACCCGGCGGCGGCCAGCCAGCCCAGGGCCCAGGCACCGCGCCGGTCCCACCGGCGGCGGTCGGCCACCGGCAGCGCAGCGGATCGGTCCAGGACTCGGTAGGTGCTCACCCCGTCATTGCATCCCAGGGCAACACCGCAGGTCACGACACCTATGTCGAGAGTTCACGGTCGGGTTTTCCCTACCTTCTCCCTGACTTCGCCACCCCGGACCACCCGCCCCGCCACACGTTAGGGTCCTCGCCGTGGAACCACGCATAGCCGTATGGGACGCGGTCCGGAGCCGCCCCCTGCGCTTCCTCGTCTCGTCCTGGCCCTGGCGCTGCTGGGCGTATCTGCTCAGCGGGACGGTGCTGGGCGCGCTCACCCTGCTCGTCCTCTACGCCCTGATCGCCGTCGGGGTGGTGCTCTCCGTCGTCGGCGTCGGCCTGCTGATCCTGGCGGTGGCCGCGGTCCTCGGCATCCCCGTCGCCGCCGTGGAACGCCGCCGGCTGCGGCTGGTCGAACCGGCACCGGTACCCGACCCGCACGGCACCCTCCCCGGTACCGGCCCCTGGTACTGGCTGCGCAGCCGGCTGCGCGAGCGCGCCACCTGGCGCGAACTGGGCTACACCGCCGTGTTCTGCCTGGTCTTCACCGCCACCGGCATCGGCTTCGCGGCGCTGCTGGCCTTCTCCTGCCTGCTGCTGGCGGCACCGGTGATCGTGGCGGCGGTGGCTCCCGACACCGTCATGCTGATCCCCGGTGAGCCGGTCTCCGGCCCCGTCGCCGCCCTGCCGGCCGCGGCCGTCGGCCTGCTGGGCCTGGTCGTGTGCGCGTACGCGGGCGGGCTGCTGGCCGGGCTGCAGGCGCGTACCGCGTGGTTCCTGCTGGCCGCCCGCGACGAGGACCTCAGCAGCCGGGTGGTGGAGCTGACCCGCTCCCGGGCCCGCCTGGTGGACGCCTTCGAGGCCGAGCGGCGCCGTATCGAACGCGATCTGCACGACGGCGCCCAACAGCAGCTCGTCGCGCTGACCATGACCCTGGGGCTGGCCGAGATGGAGCTCCAGGGCAGCGACTCCGGCGCGGGCGAACTGGTCCGCCGCGCCCGCGCCGAGGCCCGTCAGGCCCTCGGCCAGCTGCGCGACCTCGTCCGCGGCATCCACCCCCAGGTCCTCACCGACCACGGCCTCGCCGCCGCCGTCGAGGAGATCGCGTCCCGCAGCCCCGTCCCCGTCACCGTCGACATCGGCCTCCCGCACCGCCTGCCCGCCCCGGTGGAGACGATGGCCTACTTCGCCGTCACCGAGGCGCTCACCAACGCCACCAAACACGGCGGTGCCACCCACATCGGCGTCGTCGGCTCCCTCAAGGACGGCCGCCTCACCCTGCTCATCACCGACGACGGGGCAGGAGGCGCCGATCCCGCGGCGGGCACCGGCCTGCAAGGATTGGCCGACCGAGTAGCGATTCTGAAAGGCAGGCTCGTGCTGTCCAGCCCCGTCGGCGGTCCCACCCAGCTGCGTGTGGAGGTCCCGTGCTCCGTGTAGTCCTGGCCGAGGACTCGGTCCTGCTCCGGGCCGGCCTCGTCGAACTGCTCACGCGCGGCGGCCACGAGGTCATCGCCGCGGTCGGCGACGCCGAGGCGCTGGCCCGCGCCGTGGACGAGGACTGCCCGGACCTCGTCGTCACCGACGTCCGGATGCCCCCGGACTACGACGACCAGGGCCTGAAGGCCGCCCTCGACCTGCGCACCCGCCACCCCGGACTCGCCGTCCTGGTGCTGTCCCAGTACGTGGCCACCGCCTACGCCACCCAGCTCCTCAGCGGCGGCACGGGCACCGGAGGGCTCGGCTACCTCCTCAAGGACCGCGTCGGCGAGGTCTCCGAATTCCTCACCGATCTGCGCCGCATCGCGGCCGGCGAAACCGTCATCGACCCCGAGGTCGTCCGGGTCCTCCTCACCCGCCAGACCGCCGACCACCCCCTGCGGCGCCTCACCCCGCGCGAACGCGAGGTCCTCGCCCTCATGGCCGAGGGCCTCAACAACCAGACCATCGCCCACCGGCTGTCCGTCACCGAGGCCGCCGTCGTCAAACACGCCAGCAACATCTTCGCCAAACTCGACCTCGACCCCACCGACGGCAACCGCCGCGTCCTGGCCGTCCTCGCCCACCTCCGCGACGACTCGACGTCCTACTGACCCGGCACCGGGCCCAGGGCGCTGCTGACGGGCCGGTCCCGCAACGACGCCGCCTCGACGCGGTGCAGGTGGATGAGGACGTCGTGGCTGCGGCCGAGCGCGACCGTGTACGGGCCGTCCGGATAGTCCGTGCCGATGCTGCGCGTCGGCCGGGCCGCGGCCAGCCACCCGCGGGCCGGAGCGCCGACGGCCCGCAGGTCGACCGCGTAGTCCCGGTACCGGACCCGGTCCAGGGTCCGCTCGTTGCTGCCGGGGCCCGCCGGGCCGAGCGCCCACCGGTGGACGGCACCGTCCGGGCCGGTGGCGTTGAACGAGCCCTGCTCGAAGGTGAGGCCCACGCTCACGTACCCGGAGCCGAGGCTGTCCCGCAGGAACGCGCCCTGCACCTTCGGGTAGTTCGCGGGGTCCCGCGTCTCGTAGGCGACATGGGCACCGTGCGCCGACAGCAGCACCTTCGTGCCCGTGTGCCGCTGCCACCAGACCACATTGGCCGCCATCGCCGCGTCGCGGTAGCGCATACTCGCGGCGACCTGCGCGGGGTCCTCGAAGTCATAGGCGTACTGCCGGGCGGTCTGATCGATGACCCGCGCGTTCTGCACGGCCCGCTCGTACGCCCCGCGGGCCCCGCGGCCCGCGTGGCCCGCAGCCTGCCGCTCCACCGGCTCCGGTGACTCCACCGGCTCCCGTGGCTCCACCGACTCCAGCAGCTGGAGGGCCCGCCCCGTCCGCTCCGCCATCTCCTTGCGCTCGCCGTACGGCTTCTTCAGGTACTGATCCAGGTACGTGCCCGTCGCCACGGTGGGCCGCAGCCCGCGGTAGAGCTCATCGAGGCGGGCGCTCAACTCCGGGTACGCGCGGGCCACATAGCCCGTGACCGCGTCGTACAGCTCGGGCCCGCTCCAGGCCATGTCGTCGCCCATGAAGCGGACCGGGTCGTGCGGATGGCGGACGTTGTACGCGCGCATCCACTCGATGAGCCGCAGGTACTCGGTGTTGTTCCACCACAGGTAGCCGCCCTGGAACTCGTCCTTCATGATGCGCCGCACATCGCCCGTGCCGTGCAGCACATAGGCGTTGAGGCGCAGTCCGGTGCTCCAGCTGGCCTCCAGGGCGAAGGTGCGGAACCCCTTCTCCTCGACGAGGTGCCGGAAGAGGCGGTGCTTCAGGGCGAAGAAGTCGTGCGAGCTGTGCGTGGCCTCACCGACGCCGACGACCCGGGCCTCGCCGATCATGCTGCCGACGGGACGCAGATCGCGGCTGCCGTCCCCCTGCGGCTCAACGGTCCGCAGGGGCCGGGCCGCCCTCTCAAGTGCCGCGACGACCGGGCCGACGGAGGCGTCCGGGGCAGCGGACGCCGAACCGGCGGCCGCGGCCTCCGGCGCCCCTGCCGGCGCCCCTGCCGTCGCCGTGCCGAGTCCCAGCAGCAGACCCAGGACAGCTGCGGTGCAGCGCCGCTTGCCGTGCGGTTTCCAGTGGCGTGTGCCGTGCCGTTTCATGACCCCAGGCTTTCGCCCCGCGCGCCTGGGATCCATCCGGCGGGCCTCCGTCGCACAGTGCGGAAAACCGTGGCCCGGCACGGGGGTTTCCCCTACCCCGGGAAGTACCCGTACCCCGGGAAGTACCCGAGGACAGCGCGTGGTTCGGGCCGGCGAGGATCAGCTGTTGCGCCGGCCCCGCAGTGCGCGGCGGATGAAGTGGACGATCAGCCAGATCACCAGGATCACGACGACCAGGAAGACGACCAGCAGCACGATCAGGAAGATGCCGAGCTTCTTGAAGAAGCCGCCCTTCTTTTTCTTCTTGGACGAGTCGTCCTTCGACTTCCACTTGGCCTTCTTGACCTTGTGGACCTGACGGGCCGTGTCGGTCACCTGGCCCGCGTTCGCCACGTTGGCCGCGTTCGCCACGTTGGCCGCGTTCGCCACGTTGGCCGCGTTCGCCACGTTGGCCGCGCCGGCCGTGTGCGTCGTACCGGACGTGTGCGTCGCGCCAGCCGTGTACGTCGTGTCCGGCTTCTCGAACGTGACGGCGGCGGCCTGCGCCGGGGCGACGGCCGCCGCCAGCAGACCGGCCAGCAGCGCCAGGACGACGGCCGGCCGACGCGGTTTCAGGGCCCGCCGGGCGGGTGTGACACCGGACGAATCGGACTGGGGCCGGGTGGAGTTCATGGGCATGTCGTGGGTCCCCCCTCTGGTTCAGACATCCCCTCCATTATGGGCCGGGGCGCTCACCCCGGCCGAGATCTTGACGTCCGGGACGGCGGTGGAGCGCCGGCCTCGGTGACATCCCCGGGGCGCCGAGGCCGCGGGGTGCCAAGGCCGCGAGGCGCCGAGGCCGCGGGTTCCCGGAACGGCAAAGCCCCGCCTCTGGGCCGGGTCGGGTCGGCTCGGAGGCGGGGCTGGAAGTCGGTCGGGGGAAGCGGCGTACAGGGGGGCGTCACCGCTCCCCCCGATGAGGACCGAACCCCAAAGTCCACGCCGCAGTCAGGGGGAAGCACGCGGCATGGACCCCGCAGAGGGGCCCTGGTCCCGGGGCCCGTGGATTCCTGCCAGATCCCCCGGGCCTCCTCCTCATGGTGCCTCCGGGGCGCGCCCCAGCAGGCCGCCGAAGGGCCTCCCTTGGCGGGCCTTTGGTCCATAAAGTCCGGATCAATGCTCCGACATCCGGCTCCCGTGATCGAACACGTGTGGTTACACTCGCCCGACTGCATCCAGCCGCCCGCATGCGGACAGGGCGGCGCCGCAGAGACCGCCGCACGGGCGACTGCCGCGAGGACTGCCACAGGGGAGAGACAGGACGATGGCGCAGGCGAAGAAGATCGTGTTGTACCTACTTATCGTCTTCGTGCTGTACACGATCATCACCTCCCCGCAGCGCGCCGCCCAGATGGTCCAAGTAGGCTTCGAGGGCATCTCGTCCGCCGCTCAGGGCGTCGGCGAGTTCATGACCCAGCTGATCCGCTAGGGACGTCCGGGCCGCCGGCAGGCACCGGCCGCCGGCCGCCCCGGTGATCGTCCGCCGTACGGGAGGCCCCAGTGATCCGCCACCTGGTCCTGTTCAAGCTCAACGACGGCGTCTCCCGTGACGAGGAGCGCGTCCGGACCGCCGTCCGCGCCTTCGAAACGCTCAAGGACGACATCGCCGAGCTGACGTTCTGGGAGTGCGCCTGGAACATCACCGACCGCCCGATCGCGTACGACTTCGCGATCAACTCGGCCGTCGCCGACAAGGACGCCCTCCAGCGCTACCTGGAGCACCCGGCCCACCAAGCGGCCGCCGCCCAATGGCGCGAATTCGCCACCTGGGTGATCGCCGACTACGAGTTCTGAGCGGCGGGACGCCCGCCCCCTCGGCTCCTCACCAGCCCCTCGCCTCACAGGCGGGGGGCTGAGCCATACACCGGGCCGGTACGACCCTCCGGCCGCCCCGCGCGCCTCCGCCACAACTCCCCTCCCGCAACCCAACTCTCTCTACCAACACGGCGTTATGGGTGCTTGCGCACAGTGCACATTAATTGTGATGCTATGACCGCTTTTGCCAGACCATTTACCGGTTCCGACTCCTTTGCTGGCGCCGGCTCCTCCGCCGGTGCCGGCTGCCCTACCGGCCCCGTCGCCGGTGCAGGTCCACCTGCCGGATATCTGCACTGCGAGTCCATGCACTGCGAGCACTGTGAAGGGTGGCGTGACCGTGACGGCCCGTACTGCGCCGAAGGCTCCGTCCCGCGAGAGCCGGAGCGCGGACACACGGGCGCTGACCCAGGTGCTCTTCGCGGAGCTGGCGGATCTGGAGCCCGGCACCCCCGAGCACACCCGTGTCCGTGCCGCACTGATCGAGGCCAATCTGCCGCTGGTCCGCTACGCCGCGGCACGCTTCCGCAGCCGCAACGAACCGATGGAGGACGTCATCCAGGTCGGCACCATCGGCCTGATCAACGCCATCGACCGGTTCGACCCCGACCGGGGAGTCCAGTTCCCCACCTTCGCCATGCCCACGGTCGTCGGTGAGATCAAACGCTACTTTCGGGACAATGTCCGTACGGTCCATGTACCGCGCCGCCTCCACGAGCTGTGGGTCCAGGTCAACGGCGCGACCGAGGACCTGACGGTGCTGCACGGACGCACCCCCACCACCGCCGAGATCGCCGAACGCCTGAAGATCGGCGAGGACGAGGTGCTGGCCTGTCTGGAGGCCGGCCGCTCATATCACGCCACATCTCTGGAGGCCGCCCAGGAGGGCGACGGCCTGCCCGGCCTGCTCGACCGCCTCGGCTACGAGGACCCCGAACTGGCCGGCGTCGAGCACCGTGACCTCGTACGGCACCTCCTCGTCCAGCTGCCCGAGCGCGAGCAACGGATCCTTCTGCTGCGTTACTACAGCAATCTGACGCAGTCCCAGATCAGTGCCGAACTGGGGGTGTCGCAGATGCATGTGTCGCGGCTACTGTCGCGGAGCTTCGCCCGTCTGCGATCCGCAAACAGGATCGACGCCTAACCGGGACGGGCTACCGGCACCCGGCGCACCTGCGCAGATATGTCGACAAGGCGCTACAGCGTGTTGCCGACATGTGACATTCTGCAGGAACCGCGTTTGCCGTAGCGCTGCCTCCGGTATTCAGGTGGAGGTATACGTTCCCGGTCCGCCTCGGGCCGGGATGCCGCAGCGACCCGTCCGCGACCTCAAGGGGGTGGCATGTCCGTAGAACTGGGCAGCTCGAAGGTGCTTTCCGCGATTCCCGCGCCCGCACCGCACGTGCATGACAACATGCACGACGACGACGCCATCAACACCCGCACGCTCTCCCGCTCCCTGTTCCTGCGGCTGGCCTCGCTCGACAAGGACTGCGCGGAGCGGACATATGTCCGTGACACACTCATCGAACTCAACCTCCCGCTCGTGCGCTACGCGGCAGCCCGCTTCCGCAGCCGCAACGAACCGATGGAGGACATCGTCCAGGTCGGAACGATCGGTCTGATCAAGGCGATCGACCGTTTCGATTGCGAACGCGGGGTGGAATTCCCGACGTTCGCGATGCCGACCGTCGTCGGTGAGATCAAGCGCTTCTTCCGTGACACCTCATGGTCGGTACGGGTCCCGCGCCGGCTCCAGGAGCTCCGGCTCGCCCTCACCAAGGCCAGTGACGAGCTCTCCCAGAAGCTGGACCGCTCCCCCACCGTCCCCGAACTGGCGCTCTGCCTCGGGGTGTCGGAGGAGGACGTCGTCGACGGCCTGGCCGTCGGCAACGCGTACACGGCCTCCTCACTCGACTCCCCCTCCCCGGAGGACGACGGCGGCGAGGGCTCCCTCGCGGACCGCCTCGGCTACGAGGACAGCGCCCTGGAAGGCGTCGAGTACCGCGAGTCCCTCAAACCGCTGCTGGCCAAACTCCCGGCCCGTGAGCGCCAGATCATCATGCTGCGCTTCTTCGCCAACATGACCCAGTCCCAGATCGGCGAGGAGGTCGGCATCTCCCAGATGCACGTCTCCCGCCTGCTCACCCGCACCCTGGCACAGCTGCGCGAGGGCCTGATCTCCGACTGAGGAACGGTCCGCCGAGGGGCGGGCGCCGCCAACGGGTGCCGCCTCCGCGCCACTCGGCGGACAGCCGCGGAGCGCCAGCGCTGCCGCGGAGCCCCGCGCCCCATGGGCTATGGGCTATGGGCTATTAACCTGACGCTTCGTCAGTAACACTGTGCCGATGCGACGACGACGGACGACATCGACCCTCGGCGCCGCCTCGGCGGCCTTGCTGTGTCTGGGTGCCCTGCTCACCGGCTGCGGCAGCACGCCCGAAAAGGGCTATGCCGCGCTGGGCGCCGCGGGCCCCGGCGACGAGGACGCGCCGACGCGCCCCATACCGCCACAGGACGGCGTGCAGCTGACCCCCCTGGAAAACCAGGGCGACCCGGGCGGCCGTGCCGGCCAGGGCCAACGAAGTACCCCTGACGGGACTGGTGGGCCTGGCGGGCTTGGCAGGACTGGTGGGCCTGGCAGGCCTGGCGGAGGCATAGCGAGCGCCAATGGCCGCCCCGGCCCCTCCACACCCCCCACCGGGCCCGACACCGACGGCCACCCCCGGCCCCCGACACCCCCCTCACCCCCTTCCCCCGCTCCCCCGGCCCCCTCAAGCCCCTCGCCCCCCTCAGACCCCACGAGCCCCTCCGGCTCCCCCAAGCCGCCCTTCCCCACCACCCCCGCCGGCCCGAACGCCCCCGACGGCCTCCTCATCGGCAAGCCCCGCCTCGCCGACACCGACGTCCGCTGGTGCGAGCGAGTCACCCTCGACTTCCTCAACACCGGCAGCGCACCCGTCACGGCCGGCACGGTCACCTTCGGGACGCACCTCATCGGCCCGCTCGGCATCGACTGGGCCACCGCCACCTCCCGCCACAAGCTCCCGCTACCGCTCAACCCCGGCGAGCGGAAATCCGGCACCTGGCGGGTGTGTGTAGCCGCCTGGCGAGTCCCCCCGGGCATGCGCATCGACACCCAGGACGCAACCTTCACCTGGCAGTAGCGCCCGGCCGGTGCCACGGTCTACGGAGAGGCAGCACACGCCACCGTTGCCGGCACAGGACCCGGCCAGCCTCCGGCACAGGGAGAAGAAATGCCGAAGATCACCCCCAACCTCTGGTTCGACACCCAGGGCAAGGAAGCCGCCGCGTTCTACTGCTCGGTGTTCCCGAACTCGAAGATCACGAACGTCACCTACTACAACGCGGCGGGCCCACGCCCGGCCGGCACCGTACTGACCGTGGAGTTCGAGCTCGACGGCCAGCCGTACACCGCGCTCAACGGCGGCCCCGAGTTCGCCTTCAACGAAGCGGTCTCGCTGCTGATCAACTGCGCCGACCAGGACGAGATCGACTACTACTGGACCAAGCTCTCCGAAGGCGGCGAGGAGGGCCCCTGCGGCTGGCTCAAGGACAAATACGGCCTGTCCTGGCAGGTCGCACCGGGCGATATGGCGGACCTGCTGAACGATCCGGACCAGGAGCGTGCCGCCCGCGCCATGAAGGCCATGTTCGGGATGAAGAAGATCGACCTCGCAGCACTACAGGCCGCCGCCGACGACGACGCTGACGCCGCGCCATAGGCACCGGGCCCCCTTCGACGCACCCTTCGCACCCTTCGTCGGCGCTTACGGCATCCGGGCCAGCCGGCCGACGGCCGACTCGGCCAAGGTGCGGATCGCGGGATGCCAGGGGCGGGCCGGCGGCCCGGTGAGGACGAGGCGACGCGAGGTCCGGGGCTCCAGCGGCACCAGCACCAGATCGTCGGGGATCAGGGAGCACGAGACCTCGGACAGGATGGTCACACCGAGACCGGCCTGCACCATGCTGATCAGGGTCGCCAGATCCCGTACCCGGTGAGTCGGTGTGAAGCGCAGCCCGGCCAGATCGTGGATCGCGCGGATGCGGGCTTCACAGCCGTTGGGCGAGATCAGGAACTGGTCGTCCTCCAGGTCACGGATGTCGACGGACGGCTCATCCGCCAGCGGGTGGTCCCGCGGCAGCAAGGCCCGGTAGTGGTCCAGGGCGAGCTGGATGCCGGGGCCGGGCGGAGGGTCGATGAGAACCGCGGCGTCGGCGGTCCCGTCGTCCAGCCAGGACGACACCTCCGCGCTGTCGCCCTCGAAGACCCGCAACGTGATGCGCGGCTGGTCCTCGCGCCAGTGCCGGAGCAGAACCGGGATCAGGCCCTGGCAGACCGTTGGCGTGGCGGCCAACCGCACAGTGCCGGTCAGGGTCTCGGTGGCTTCGGCCGCGATCTGCTCCACGGCCCGGGCCCCCGCGAGCGCGGTGCGGGCGTGCGGCAGGACCTGCTGCCCGAGTGCCGTGGCCCGGGCCGGGTTGGCACGGACCAGCAGCGGGGCGGCCAACTCCCGTTCCAGGGAGGCGACGGCGTGCGACACCGCGGACTGGCTCATACCCAGCTCCACGGCGGCCGCGCTGAAGCCGCCCGCGTCAACCACGGCGAGAAAGGCCCTCAGCTGGGGAAGGTTCACGGTCATGAGGCCGCCTCATATACGTATGACAGCTATGCGTTGGATCTATAGTGGCAGCCCGGCGACGCTTGCTTCCTACCCGCCCGCCGGCCCGGTCCTCCGTACCGCCGGCTCCGGCACAGGAACAGAGGACAGAGGAGAGACATGCCGTACTTCCGCGTCACCATCACCGACCCCGACCTGCCGGCCGACGCCCAGCGCGCCCTCGCCGATGGCCTGACCCGGCTGGCGGTCTCGGTCCTCCGCAAGTCCAGCGCGCGCACCATCGTCCACCTCGACCTCGTCCCGCCGGGCCGCTACTTCATCGGCGGTGAGCCCCTGACCGGCGCACGCGACGCGCACGTGGAGGCCGGCATCACCGCGGGGACCAACAGCGCCACGGAGAAGGCCGACTTCATCGCCGCCGCCGGTGAACTGCTGTCGAACGTCCTCGGCCCCCTCCCCCGTTCCGGCGTCGCACTCCACGAACTGCACCCCGAGAGCTACGGCTACAACGGGGTGACCCAGTTCGACTTCTACCGCCGCGCCCAGGCCCAGGACGCCCCCGTCACCGCCCCCGTCCCCCTCTCCGCACCCACTGCCCGCTGAACGGCCGGCCGCCCAGCGGCTCGCGGCTCAGCGGCCGGTCGGCTCGCGGCTCAGCGGCCGGCCGGCTCGGCTCAGGCCGCGAAATCCGCCCGGTGGTCCTCGGCCCACGCGGCGAACGTACGCGCCGGGCGCCCCGTGATCTCCTCGACCGTGGACGTGATCTCGGGTTCGGTACCGACCATCGCCGCGAAGGACTTCAGCAAGGCCCGCACGGCCTCCTTCGGCACATGCGGGAGGAAAGCGGCCTCCGCCTCTTCCCCCTGCACCTCCACGTAGGTCAGATCCCGGCCGAGCGCCCGCCCGATGGCCGCGATCTGCCCCGCGTGGGTCACCGCCTCGGGCCCGGTGAGCCGGTGCGCCGCACCGATGTGTCCGTCGTCGAGGAGGGCGCGCTCGGCCACGGCGGCGATGTCATCCTCGTGGATCGGCGCGCTGACGGCGTCCGCGAAGGGGCCGCGCACGGTGTCGCCCGCGCGGATCTGCCCGGCCCACTGGAGGGCGTTGACGGAGAACGCGTTGGGGCGCAGGAAGGTCCACTCCAGACCGCTGTCCCGGACCAGCTGCTCGGCCCGCGCATGCGTCACATGGATGGGGTGGGTCTCGTCGGCGCCTTCCTGGATGATTCCCGAGGAGAGCAGGACGACGTGCCGTACGCCGGCGGCGCGGGCCGCGTCGAGGACGGCGCCGATACGGCCCTCGGCCGCCTGCACGTGGAGGAAGAGCTTCGACGCCCCGTCGAAGAGCCCGGCCGATTCGGGACGCGCCACCTCCACCCCCGGGGGCAGCGCGGCGCCCTCCGGGTTACGGCTCACCGCCCGCACGGGCCGGCCCGCGGCGGCGAGACGCCCGACAAGGGCGCGGCCGACATTGCCGGTGGCACCGGTCACTGCGATCACTGGATCTCCTCCTGGGCTCGGGCTCGGGGTCGGGCCTCGGGTTGGTCGCCCCGGCTGTTCCGAGCCTAGGAAGGTTGATCGGCCCGTGGCATCGGCGGAGAGGACCAGCCGCACCTACATCCCACGGCCTACGCCCTGTTCCAGGCTGATCAGGAAAGCGCCAGCCACACCGCGCCCGCAACGGCCAGGATGGCCACGATGACGCCCAGGATGATGCCCACGCGCGGGCCGGCCGACTGCTGAGGGGCCGGGGCGCGGCGGCCGCCGGCGGCCTGGGGGGTGCTGCCCTCGTCGACGAAGGCGCGGAACATCTGCGTGCTGCCCGCCGGGTCGTAGTTGCCCTCGGCCTGGTTCTGCGGGTTGGTCGCCATGGGGGAGGACCCTAGCGAACCAGGGGGCCGGGGGCACCCCTGGGGCCCTTGGGAGAACGGGCCGTGCGGCCCAGCGGAAGCCCTGGGCACTTTGTCGGATTTTTACCTGCACAGGACACCGAATCGTTTGCCTTCAGCAACCAACCTTGCTTATGGTTGCTTCAAGCAACGAAGAGAGCAAGAGTGTGCATGCCTGCGCGCAGGGATGTACGCGTGCAGGGATGCCTGGAGGAGCCCGTGGCCGCCCACAGTCAGTACGAGGAGCTGGCACGGCAACTCAGCGCCATCGGAGCCGTCAAGCGCGAGATGGGGCGGATCCTGCCGCAGGACTGCCCGCCCGCCTCGGCCGGTGTGCTGACGCTCCTCGACCGGCACGGCGAGATGCGGATGAGTCAGCTGGCCGAGCTGCTGGCGATCGACACGTCCGTGACCAGCCGGCACGTCGCGCATGTGTGTGAGCGCGGGTGGGTCGAGCGGAAGGCCGATCCCGAGGACCGGCGGTCGCGGCTGCTGCGGCTGACCCCGAGCGGCCGGGAGCTCCTCGGCGAGCTCGCCGAGCGCTATACGGCCGCGCTGGCACGGTACTTGAGCGACTGGACCGATGACGACATCGGGTGCCTCAACGCGCTGCTGGCACGGCTCCGTACGAGCTTTGGCGACTGCCGGCCCCGGGGAGCACACCACCACGTCCCCGACCCCCGGGCGACGCACGACAGCCGAACCACCCTTGCTCCGACGGACTGACCCCGTGAAGACGGACTGACCCGTAAGGCCGCACAGACCCGTACACCCGAGGAACGAAAAGGAACGACATGGCTACGACCACACCAGCCGGTGTGCGGGGCGGCCACGCCAAGCATGGAGGCGGCCACGGCCCCTCCAACGGGGCGCCCATGACGCACCGTCATATCATGGAGGCGCTGTCCGGGCTGCTGCTCGGCATGTTCGTCGCCATTCTCTCGTCGACGATCGTGTCGAACGCGCTGCCGGAGATCATCCATGACCTGGAGGGCGGGCAGAGCGCGTACACGTGGGTGGTCACGGCGTCGCTGCTGGCGATGACGGCTTCCACACCGCTGTGGGGCAAGCTCTCCGACCTGTTCAGCAAGAAGCTGCTGGTGCAGGTCGCACTGATCATTTACGTCGCCGGCTCGGTGGTCGCCGGGCTGTCGCAGAACACCGGCATGCTGATCGCCTGCCGCGTGGTGCAGGGCATAGGCGTGGGCGGGCTGTCCGCCCTGGCCCAGATCGTCATGGCCGCGATGATCTCGCCGCGCGAGCGCGGCCGGTACAGCGGCTACCTCGGCGCGGTGTTCGCCGTCGCCACGGTCGGCGGCCCGCTGCTCGGCGGCGTGATCACCGACACCAGCTGGCTCGGCTGGCGCTGGTGCTTCTACGTCGGCGTGCCCTTCGCGGTCATCGCGCTGATCGTGCTGCAGAAGACCCTGAAGCTGCCCGTCGTCAGGCGCGAGGGCGTCAGGGTCGACTGGGCGGGCGCGTTCTTCATCACCGCGGCGGTCTCGCTGCTGCTGGTGTGGGTGACGCTGGCCGGCGACAAGTACGACTGGCTGTCCTGGCAGACCCTCGCGATGGTCGGCGGCGCGGTGCTGCTCGGCGCGGTCTTCGTCCTCGTCGAGGCCAAGGCCAAGGAGCCGATCATCCCGCTGCGGCTGTTCCGCAACCCGACGATCACCCTCGCCTCGGCCGCCTCGCTGTTCGTCGGTATCGCGATGTTCACCGGCACCGTGTTCTTCAGCCAGTACTTCCAGCTGGCGCGCGACAAGTCGCCGACGATGTCCGGGATCATGACCATCCCGATGATCGGCGGGCTGTTCGTCTCCTCCACCGTCTCGGGCCAGATCATCACCAAGACCGGACGCTGGAAGGCGTGGCTGGTCTCCGGCGGCGCGCTGCTGACCGCCGGCCTGGGCCTGCTGGGCACCATCCGTTACGACACCGAGTACTGGCACATCGCGATCTTCATGGCGCTGATGGGCCTCGGCATCGGCATGATGATGCAGAACCTGGTCCTGGCCACCCAGAACCAGGTGGCCCCGGAAGACCTCGGTTCGGCCTCCTCCGTCGTCACCTTCTTCCGCTCCCTCGGTGGTGCGGTGGGCGTCTCGGCGCTCGGTGCGGTGCTCGCCAACCGCGTCACCCACTACGTCAAGGACGGGCTGGCCGAACTCGGCCCCCGGGCCGCTCAGGCCGCCGCGCACGGCGGGGGCACCAGCGGCGGCGGCATCCCGGACCTGGACGCCCTCCCGGCGCCGCTGCGCACCGTCATGGAGAGCGCCTACGGGCACGGCGTCGGCGATGTGTTCCTGTACGCGGCGCCCTGCGCGCTGCTCGCCTTCCTCCTCACCCTGTTCATCAAGGAGGTGGCGCTGAAGACGCGCGGCGGCCTGGCCCAGAGCAGCGAACAGGGTGCTGCCCAGGGCAGTGTGCAGGGCAATGCGGAGAACGCGGGTCCCGGCGCTCCCGCCGCTCATGAGGCCTATGGCGAGCGGGAGCCCGCCCTGGTGGGAGCTACGGCCGTCTCGGACCACTCGGATCCGGAGCCGTACGGCGACGAGGGCACGAAGGGCACGAAGACCCCGCCGTCCTGGGCGCAGCCGGCACGACTGCCGTCGCAGTCGCTCCAGGCGTACGCCTCGGCCGACACCGGAAACGGCACCCCGCCCGACCCCTCCGGCCCGTCCGTCCACGGCTTCGTCCGTAACGCGGACGGCAACCCCGTCCCGCGCTCCGCGGTGACGCTGATCTCGCTCAGCGGACGTCAGCTGGCCCGCGTGGTCGCCCAGGCCAACGGCTCGTACGCGCTCACCGCCCCCGGCGCCGGCTCGTACGTCCTGATCGCCGCGGCCGACGGGCACCAGCCGCAGGCCGCCACGGTCGTCGTCGGCGACCAGCCGCACAGCTACGACATCCTGCTCAGCGGCACCAGCGGCCTCGCCGGCCAGGTCCGCAGCGCGGCGGCCGGCGAGCCGGTCGACGGGGCGATGGTCGTGGTCACCGACGTACGCGGGGAGGTGCTGGCCACCGGGAAGACCAGCGCCGAGGGCTACTTCGCCTTCGACGAGCTGGCGCCCGGCACCTTCACCCTCGCGGTGAACGCCGCCCACCACCGCCCGGCGGCGCTGCCGATCGAGGTCGGCGGCCAGGGCACGACC
Organism: Streptomyces sp. NBRC 110611; assembly: GCF_001590865.1. GTDB lineage: Bacteria > Actinomycetota > Actinomycetes > Streptomycetales > Streptomycetaceae > Streptomyces. Next base: position 582,525 of record NZ_BBUY01000003.1, on the reverse strand, counting down.
CATATCGAGGTCGAGCTGCTGTCCGGCGCGCGGGTGCAGGGCACGGTACGGGCGGGCGGCCGCGACGGGAGCCCGCAGCCGCTGGCCGATGCGCGGGTGACGCTGGTGGACGCGGCGGGCAATGTCGTGGCGACGTCCACGACCGGCGAGGACGGTGCGTACGCCTTCACCGACCTGGACGCGGGCGACTACACGGTCATCGCGAGCGGCTACCCGCCGGTCGCCACCGGCCTGGCGGTCGACGCAAGCGGGGTCGACGCCCACGACATCGACCTCGCCCACCCCGGGGACTGACCCGGACGGCTCCCTCTCCGGGAGCACCACAGCCCCGGGCCGGGGCGCGCGTCGAGCGGAGACGCGCCCCGGCCCGGCACCAGGGCTCCGGCGGCGGCGCGGCGCACAGGCAGGGGACGGCCTGCCCGCCGCCGCCCGGAGCCCGACACACACGAGGCAAGCGACACACAGGAGCAGCAGTGGATTCGACGGGCGCGGGAGCGGGAACTGCGGGCGTCAGGGCGCAGGTCCGCACGCGGGACGGCTGGGCCGTCCAGCACGCCGTACTGACCGTCACCGACATGACGGGCACGCAGGTGCTGCGCGCGACGGCGGACGAGGACGGCGCCCTCCGCACCACGCAGCCGCTGCCCGCCGGCCCGTACACGGTCATCGTGACGGCCGTGGGCTATGCGCCGGCCGCGTCCAGCGCGATCGTGACGGCGAGCGGCCGGATGGACGTGGGCACCGTCGTACTGGCCCGCCAGGGCGGAGCCGAACTGCCACCGCCGGGTCCATGGACCATCGACCCCATGCACTCGACCGTGGCCGCCGTCGCCCAGCACCTGGGGATCTCCAGCGTGCGCGGCCGATTCGCCGAGTTCAGCGGCCGGATCGACATCGCCGAGGACCTGGCCCAGTCCCGGGTCGAGGCGGTCATCGCCGCCGCCTCGATCGACACCGGCAACGGCATGCGGGACGGGCACCTCCGCAACGAGGACTTCCTCGACATCGAGGCGTACCCGCACATCACCTACCGCAGCACGGGCCTGTCACCGGCCGGCCCGGACCGCTGGACGGTGCACGGCGAACTGTCCCTGCGCGGCGTCAGCCGCCCGGTGGACCTCGACCTGAGCTACCTCGGCACCGGCCCGGACCCGTGGGGCGGCACCCGCGCCGCCTTCCGCGCCACGACCGAACTGCACCGCGAGGACTTCAAAATGAACTACAACCAGGTCGTAGCCGCCGGCATCGCCGCCATCGGCACCACCCTGAAGGTCGAACTGGACGTACAGGCGGTGCAGGGCGACGCCTTGCCGATGGGCTGAGCGACAGCGGGCCCGATTACGAGGGGACCCCTGGAAAGCGCCGCGGGGTCCCTCGGGCATCAGCGGCCCAGTACCGCTCGCGCCAGCTTGGCCTGGCCGCGCAGTGCGTACGGTCCGATCCACAGGCCCAGCAGGAGCCACACTGCGCCGAGTCCGGCCGCCCAGTTCGCCGAGCGGGCGGTCTCCAGCCGTATGAAGCCGTACCAGCTGTTGTCCCAGGTGGAGACCCACGGGTCCCACAGGACCGGCATCAGGATGCCGAAGAGGCCCATCGCGAACAGCAGGAGGGGGACAACCGCGAGGAACCAGCTCGCCACGAGGGAGACCTGGGCCCAGGCCCAGTCCCGCCAGGTCGAGTGGCGGCTCAGCACCTGAAGTGCCCTCTTCACCAGCCCAGGGACGCCGGATGCTTCGGTGGCCGTGTCCAGCGCACCGGGGTGCCGCTCCCGCGAGCCGGCTCCCTTGCTCGGACCAATGCCGTATCACCGCCGGACCAGACGGACGAAGGTCGTCCAGGCCTCCGTCGAGAAGTGGATCTCCGGCCCGGGGTTCTTGGAGTCCCGTACGGGGACGACGCCGACGGGGGCGCTGCTGGGAGCCCATTCGAGGCAGTCGCTACCATGTTGGGCGCCGCTGTAGCTGGACTTCACCCACTCGCGGACGGCAGAGCCTGTGGTCACGTCAGTGCCTCCATCTGTCCCCTGATCAGGCGCGCGCTCTCCCGGGGTGAAAGCGCCTCCCCTGTCAGTCCATCGTAGGCACGCAGTGCTTCCCGCACATGCTCCGGGTCGTCAATAATCGCCACCGTGCGGTACCCCTCGACGCAGACAACCGTCAGATGATGTGGCCCTGTGAGGAACCTGGCCCCGTCATCAACGAACAGATGCGCCTCTGCATCCAACGGCAGAACCTGAATCCGGACAGTGGCTTTGGCGCCCTGGGTCAACAGCGCGGCGAGTTGCCCACGCATGATGTCGCGGCTGCCGATCTGTCGCCGGATTACGGACTCACAGAGCACGAGGTGCACATCGGGAGGGGCTTCCCCCTTCAAAATGTCCTGCCGAGCCATCCGGGCGGCGACCGAGGCTTTGATCTCCTCCTCACTGGCTCGCGGTGCCCCACCCCGAAGCAGGGTTCGGGCGTAGTCCGCGGTTTGGAGGAGGCCGGGCACGACCGTCGGGGACCACTGTCGTACGACTATTGCCTCGCGCTCCAACGCCACCCCGCGTCGGTACTGCGCCGGGAAAGACTGCGCCACGATCTCCTCGTACAGCCGCTTGAACAGCCCGTCCGTCGAGAACACCTGGTCCAAGAGCGGCGGCAGGTCCGGCGGAATCGGGCCACGGCACGTCTCCACACGGCTGATCGTGGACCGCGACGTCCGGAGCTTGCGGGCCAGCTGGTCCTGATTCAGCTTTCGTTCCGGGTAGAGCTCTCGCGCGCTCTGGCACTCCTCGGCGAAGCGTCGTCGAGGGTCCGAAACCTCGCCGCCAGTGACCTCTCCTTGTTCGCCCATCACTCCCCCTGACCACATGGCTGATCATGTACAGCGAGTCGGCTTTCCCGCAGGTCAGCCAGCGAGGCATATGCCCAGCTACTCAACCCTCTGATCGGGCGCCGAATATCCGCCACGCTACCGACCCTTACTGCATCCTTGTGACCAATCGGCCACATTCAGTGAGGAGTTCGGATGGCTGAGCAGGAAGAGGGCGCCCCCGAGTGCGCCGAGTGCGCCTGGCTCAAAGTGGAGTTGGAACGTGCCCTCCACATCGGCGACCACTCAAGAGCCGTCGACCACCGGGTGCTGCTCCGGCGTCACCCCCGCCATGACGACGTCCCTGTCGCGACATTCCAGACGGCACAGCCATCGGAAGGTAAGGACACGTGAGACCTCCGCAACCTGGCCGGGTCCGGAGCGTTCTGGTCCGCTGGGCCGAGCGGCTGTTCCCGGCGACCGGGCGGCACTGCGCCACGTCCCCCGCGACGACCTCCGGTCCGCTACCGCGGCCTCGCCGTCGTACAGGTCTGCCGACGCACAAGAGCCCGTACGCCCGGGACGCGGCGGCCGACGAACCCTTCACGGACACCGTCACCGGAGTACGTCCCTACGTACTGCTCACCATGCGATCGGCGGCGGCCTGATATGCCGGCGCCGCCTCAGCTGTGCGGGGCCACCCGTCCCGAAGAGTGCAACAATCCCCGCCCCTGCGTGCGTACCGAGCACCGGGACGGGGACCATGTGGACTGGCAAGGCGTGGCCTGGGCCGACCGCCCCGAGGACGACAGGCCCGGGCCTGTCGACTAGCGCGCCGCCAGCACACCGCTAGCGCCCCGCCGCGTGGGACTGCATCGCCTCGATGCCCGCGATCTGGAGGTCGAGGGCGAAGGTGAAGTCCCGGTCGCGCATCTCCGCGATGGTCCGGCCGCCGCGGGCCTCCATGACCTGCGTGGTGTTCTCCACCGTTTCGGCGAACTCCGGGCGGCCCCGGACGGCGGACATCACCTGCTGGTGGTACTCGTCGACCGGCATCCCGGCCTCCGCGCAGCGGGCGTTGAACAGGCCCTCGACGGTGGCGAAGCCGTAGACGAACTGGAAGACGGCGGACAGCCCGCCGGTGATCTGCTCCAGCGACAGCCCGCTCTCCCTCATCACCCGCACACTGGCGTTGGAGAAGGCGAGGGAGTGCGGGCCGATGTTGATGTACGTGCCCATCAGCCGCGCCACCCAGGGGTGGCCGGTCAGCAGCGCCCGGTACTCGTGGGCCAGGGCCCGCAGATGGTCGCGCCAGTCCCCGCTCGCGCCCCCGCCGGTTCCGGTGCCAGTGCCGGTGCCGGTGCCGGGGCCGGGGCTAGTGCCGGTGCCAGTGCTAGTGCCAGTGCCCGTGCCGGGCTCGTCCGGCAGTCGGATCTCGGCCATGACACTGTCCAGGGCGAGCTCCAGCAGGTCGTCCTTGGTGTCGACGTACCAGTAGACGGACATCGCGGTGACACCCAGCTCCGCGGCGAGCCGGCGCATCGAGAACTTCGCCAGGCCCTCGGCGTCCAGCAGCCGGACCGTCGCCGCGACAATCTTGTCGAGGTCGAGTCCGGCCGGCTGGTCCGCCTTCCGCTTCAGTGGGGGCCGCTCGGTCAGCCAGACGCTGTGCGGCCGCTTTCCGACGCGCCCGTCCGTCGCTGCCATGGGGCCCCTTCCTGCCCGTACGGACCGCTCCGGGTTGTCCGGTCCGTACGGGATGTTCTCGATGGCGGTCGCGATCACGTACAGCGTCGATGCTATTGCGCTCCGGCGGCCGCTGGTTCCTGGCCCGCGCGCTCGGCCCGGCGCAGCAGTACGGCGGCGAGCAGCCCGCCGAGGAACACCGCGGCCGCGCCGACCAGCTGGCTGGTGCCGATGCCGGAGGCGAAGGCATCCTGTACGGCCGTCCGTTCGGCGTCCGTACGGGTCCTGCCGAGCGCCGCGGGCAGTGACCCGGCGCCCGCGGCGACCAGCGGAAGCAGGGCCACGAAGCGGGAGTTGAGGACCGCACCGAGGACGGCGACCCCGAGGCCCTGGCCGAACTCCATCAGCGTGCCGTTGACGCCGGCGCCCACGCCCGCCTTGGCCGGCGGGATCGCGGACATGATGGCGTTGGCCATGGTCGGCATGGCGAGCGCGACGCCGACGCCCATCACGATCAGGCCGGACAGCATGCCGCCGTAGCTGTGGCCGCCGAGCAGCGCTATGGCCGCGAGACCGGCCGCGAGCAGCGACATCCCCGTGACGATCATTCCCGGGGTGCCCAGCTTGGGCATCAGGCGGGCGCTCAGGCCGGTGAAATTGATCAGGATGACCGTCACCGCGAGCGGCGCCATCCGCAGACCGGCGTCCAGCGGGCCGTAACCGAGCACCAGCTGGAGGTGCTGGGTGAGCAGGAACATCGAGCCGCCCATCCCGAAGGCGACGAGGATGCCGCCGGAGACCGCGCCGATGAAGCGGCGGTTCCGGAAGAAGTGCATGTCCAGCATGGGGTGCGGGACATGCAGCTCCCACCCCGCGAAGAGGGCGAGCGCCGCGATCCCGACGGCGGCGGAGATCACCACCCGTCCGGACCACCAGCCGGCGTGCGGTCCGGAGATGATCGCGAAGACCACCGCACCCATACCGATCATGGAGAGCAGGGCGCCCAGCAGGTCCGGGCGCTCACCCTCTCGGCTCTTGGACTCCGGGACGAGGGTGACGACGGACGCCAGCGCTATGACGGCGACGGGGATGTTGACCAGGAACAGCGAACCCCACCAGAAGTGGTCCAGCAGCGCGCCGCCGATCAGCGGTCCGGCGGCGAAGCCGAGCGAGTTGACCGAGCTCCAGATCGCGATGGCCCGGGGGCGCTCCGCGTCGTCGAAGATCTGCATGACGACGGCGAGGGTGGTGGTGACCAGCAGCGCACCGCCGACGCCCATACCGGCGCGGGCGGCGATCAGCTGACCGGGGGACTGGGCGAGGGCGGCGCCGAGCGAGGCGAGCCCGAAGAGCACCAGACCGACGGCGAGCATCTTCTTGCGGCCGTAACGGTCGGCGGAGTTGCCCGCGGTGAGCAGCAGACCGGACTGGACCAGCGAATAGGCGTTGATCATCCACTGGACGTCGGCGGTGGTCGCGCCCAGCTCAGTGGTGAGGGAGGGGATGGCGACGTTGAGGACGGTGTTGTCGAGGACGACGGTCAGCTGCGCGACGCAGATGACGGCCAGGATCAGCCAACGGGCGGCGTGCCGGCCCGGCGGCTGGAGAGTGGGGGTGGATGTGGGGGTGGAGGTGGACGAGGGGGTGGGAGTGGCGTCGGAGGCCACGGCGGTCATACGGGCTCCCTGTACGGTGCGAGCGGATGCCATACACCGTACAGCGTGAGTTATACGCCGTACATCTCTTTTCTCCGGAGGGGTGAGGGCCGGAGGAGTGAGGGGCCGGAGGAGCGAGGGGCCGGAGGAGCGAGGGTCGCCCCCAACCATCGCGGCAGCCACCGAGAACTGAGGTCGACACCCCCCATACGGGCACAAAGTGTGAATAAGGGAAAATGCCGGAATGAGAAGCACCCGTCGAAGAATCCTGCGTGGCATATCAGGAGCCGCCCTTACGGCATCGCTCTGCGCAGGCCTCCTCGCTCTTCCCGCGTCCCCCGCTGCCGCGCTCCCCGGACAGGCGGATTCCCAGCAGTGGGAGCTCGCCTGGGCCGACGAATTCAACGGTGCCCCGCACCAGCCCGGCGACGCGTGGACCTATGAGGTCGGCAACGCAGGAAATTACAACTCCGGCAACAAGGAACTGCAGTACTACACCAAGGACGCGGACAACGCTCAGACGGACGGTGACAACCTCGTCATCACCGCCCGGCGCGGGTCCAAAGGCCTCAAGTGCGCATACGTACGCGAGGACAACCCTGGCCGGGCACAGGCCGACAATCCGGATCCGGCACAGCGCAAAGAAGCCGACTGCGACTACACCTCCGCCCGCATCACCACGCAGAACGCCCCCTTCGCCCAGTCCCGGTACGGCCGTATCGAATCGCGTATCAAACTGCCCGGCGGAAAAGGCCTGCTGCCGGCCTTCTGGGCACTCGGCACCAGCCAGGGGTGGCCCAACGGCGGCGAGATGGACATCCTGGAGTCCGTCGCCAAGCCCGAATGCCTGGTGTGCAGCGGCCTGATCGGGCCCAACAGGCTTGTCGACTCGCAGTCCGGCGATGCTCGCTTCAGCCACCACTGGGGCAACGGCAGCAAGAACAAATTCCAGAAACTGACCAACAAGCAGCTTTCCGAAGAATTCCACGTCTACGCGATGGACTGGTTCCCGGATCGCGTCACCTTCTCCGTGGACGGCATGCTGATCCACGAACAGCGCAAAGCCGATGTGCCACAGGGCAGTTGGGTATTCGACCGACCGTTCTATGTGGTTCTGAACCTCGCCGTCGGCGGCGGGTGGCCCAAGGACCCGCCCCCCGAGACATCTTTCCCGCAGAAGATGTACGTGGACTATGTGCGGCTCTACCAGCCCAAGCGGCCTCTGGTGGAAGCCACCGGCACCATCCGCAGCCCGTACGCGGGGGACAAGTGCATCGACGTCGTCGGCGCCTCCACCGCCAACAGCACCCCGTTGCAGACTCTCAACTGCAAGAACAATCCGGCGCAGCGCTGGAGTGTGAAGACGGACGGCACGGTGCGCAGTGCGCTCGGGGCGGACAAGTGCCTGGACGTCCGGACTTCGGGCACCACCGACGGCACACCGGTACAACTCTATGAGTGCAACGGTTCCGGCGCGCAGCAGTGGGTCGCCCAGAAGGACGGCAAACTGCGCAACCCCAACTCCGGTAAATGCCTGCACATCTCCCACGCCTCCACAGCGGAGTCGGCCCGCCTGGAGATCTACCAGTGCATCGACACGCCCGCGGAGGTCTGGACGCTTCCGGTGTCCGCCGAATGGCCGCTGCATGACCGGCTCATGGACCCGGCCGACCTCGACAAGCCCTCCACCGAGCCGATGACCGCGCGGAACGCCAACAGCACGACCCACGATCTGACTCTGACGTGCACCAACGGTGCCGACTGGACGGATGACACCGTCAGGGGCGTCTCCGCCCGCTTTGACGGCACCAGCGGATCCTGCTCCGCGGACAAGCCGGTGGTGAACACCTCCGATAACTTCACCGTGTCGGCGTGGGTGAAGCTGGACTCCGTCGACCAGCCCTGGAACCGGACCCTCGTCAGCCAGGACGGCAAACAGACCAGCGGCTTCCACCTCCAGTACGACGCCACGGCGAAGAAGTGGGCGTTCAAGCGGATGAGCGAGGACTCCGCCTCCCCGCAAGGAAACGCAGGTGTCCTCTCGACGGCACCCGCCGGCACCGAGTGGACCCATCTGGCCGGTGTCTACAGCGCCGCCACGAACACCATCAGCCTGTACGTCAACGGCCGCCCCCAAGGCGCCCCGGTCAAGCTGGCCCAGAAGCCCTGGGAGGCGAAGGGCGCCTTCGTCATCGGCCGCGGAAAGTGGGCCGGGACCGCTGGTGACTACTTCCCCGGGCGGATCAGCTCTGTTCGCGCCTCGACCGTCGACCTGTCGCCCGCCTCGGTCGGCACCCTGTACCGGGAGGACGTCCATCGGATGAACCTGGAACTGCCCAAGCCCCGCAGCTGAGCCACGCGGGCCCAGCCCTGCACAGGGGCTGGGCCCGCACTCCCCCGGCCCGCCCGCCTACTCCGCCGGCTTGATCAGATAGCCCGCTCCCCGACGGGTGTGAATCATCGGTGCCCGCCCCGCGTCGATCTTCCGCCGCAGATACGAGATGTACAGCTCCACGATGTTCGCCTGGCCCCCGAAGTCATAGCTCCAGACCCGGTCGAGGATCTGCGTCTTGCTCAGCACCCGCCGCGGATTGCGCATCAGATAACGCAGCAGCGCGAACTCGGTGGCTGTCACATGAATCTCCTGACCGCCCCGCCACACCTCCCGACTGTCCTCGTCGAGCACCAGATCGCCCACCGTCAGCCGCGCTTCGCTCCGCGCGGCCACCACTCCGGCCCGCCGCAACCGCTCCGACTGCTGCGCGGACGCACCCCTGGACGACGACGTGGCCGAGCCCGGCGCACCGCTGGACGCTATGGACACTGAGGACGAAGAGGTCACGGTCATACCGCCGACTCTGGCCCACCCCCGTGAGAACTCCCTTGCCCCTTCCTGTGAATCTCCTGAGAACTCCTCCCTACCGAACAACCTGGGCCGCCCCCCGCGCGGTCCAGGTCGATCACCACTCCCCAAGCATGGCACCCACCACTGACAATCGCCCTGACCTGCACAATCACGCCCGGGACCGGCCAACCCCGAACAGCCGCGCCGCATTCCCGTAGCAGACGCCGCGCAGCCACTCCTCCCCCATGCCCAACCGCTCCAGCGCCTCCAGCGCATGGGCGTACCCATAGGGGATATTCGGAAAGTCGCTGCCGAACAGCACCCGGCCGCCGAGGTCCGCGAGCCGGCCGCGCTCCTCCTTCGGAAACGGTGCGGCCCGTTCGGCGAAGTCCGTGAAGGCCATCGTCGTATCAAGGTGCACACCCGGATAGCGCTGCGCGAGGTCCAGGAATTCGGCGTACTCCGGCGTGCCCATGTGGGCGATGACCAGCCGCAGCCGAGGGTGACGGGCCAGCACCCGTGCGATCGGCTCAGGGCCGGTGTGCTCCCCGGGCGCGGGCCCCGACCCGCAGTGCACGACCACCGGCACACCGGCCTCCGCGACGGCCCCCCACACCGGATCGAGCCGCACATCGGCCGGGTCGTACGCCCCCACCTGCACATGCGCCTTGAAAACCCGTACCCCCTCGGCCAGTTCGTGCCGTACATACGCCTCGGCACCGGCCTCCGGATAGAAGGTCGCGGTCCGCAGACAGTCCGGCGTACGGGCCGCGAATTCGGCCGCCCAGCCGTTCAGCCACCGGGCCATCCCCGGCTTGTGCGGATAGATCATCGAGGTGAACGCCCGTACGCCGAAGCCGCGCAGCACCGCCAGCCGCCCGGCCTCCTCGAAGCGGTACGCGATCGGCCATTCCCGGCCCACCAGCGGCCCGGCCGTATCGAAGTACGCCCAGACCTTCGCCATCACCCGCTCCGGCATGAAGTGCGTATGCACATCGATCAGCCCCGGCAGCCCCAACCCCCGCCAGAACGCCCCGACCCGCTCATCACCATCCGCCACCCGAGCCCCTCCTCCACTCCCCTGCTCCCTCTACTCCCTTACTCCCCTGCTCCCCCACTCCCATCAGAACAGCCCCTCCTGCCGACCCGCCTGCCGATGCTCCTGCTGGTCCCGCCGAGGGGCCTGCCGCTCCCCCGCCCCACGCACCGCGGACCGCAACGGGACGGTCGTCGTCCGCCCCGTTGCCGCCCCCAGCACCCACCCCGACAGCATCCGCGCATCCAGCACCGCAACCACCCCGCCGGCCTCCTCGGCCCCAGCCAGCCGCAGATACACGTCCGCCCCCACCCCGGTCAGCACCTCCCCCACGATCTCCGCGCCCGACGTCAGTCCGCCCAGCTCCGCCACCTCGCCCGGAATCCGGTCGAGCCCGAACAGCTCCGTATGATCCGTGCAGGCGAACTCCACCGGCGTCAGCGTCTCGGGCCAGCCCGCCAACCCGCAGGCCGCATCGTGAAGTCGGGCGAGTTCGGCAACCCGCTCCGGCGCCGGCGGCAGCGCCCCGCGCGCCGCCCTCTTCGCCGCCTTCCCGAACCGGTCGGGCACCGCCAGCGCGCTTCCCAGCAGCGCCTCTGCTCGCCGCGCCGCCATCAGGGGCCCGCGCCCCAGCCACGCGTACGCCACCGCCCCCTGCTCCACCAGGCGCGCCGGCCCCCGCCCGATCGCCGTGATCCCCACCTTGAGCAGACCGGGACCGAAGTACGCGAGATAGACGCCGTACGGACGCGGATCGTCGGCCATCGTGTCGGCAGCCACCGACCGCGAACGATCCAGCTGGGCACAGCGCGCACACTGGTCCCTGGCACTCGCCCCGTCGAGCACCGCCGCATACGGGCACACGATCCAACGACCGGCCCGCCACACCCCCAGGCACCGCCGCTCCCCCAGCGCGGCGAACGCCAGCCGCTTGCCCGCGGGCAGCATGCTGACCCGCGCCTCCCCGCGCTCGGCGCAGTACCAGCCGAGCCGCTGTGCGAACCCCCACTCCAGCCCCGCCCCCGGCACCTGCCCCCGCGCCGCCCCCGGCGCAGCCTCCGCTCCCGCCCCGGACCTGCCATCCGGCCTGCCCGCCGACCCGCCACCTGACCAGCGCGGCCCCGTACATCGCCACACATCGCCAGCGTACGACCCCCCACTGACAACGGCCTCGGACATACCCCCCCGCCTCTCCCCTGCCCGCTCCCCCATCCCCACCCACTCTCCCGGCCCTCCCCTCACCCCCGAAACGTGCTCCGATAGGCCCGCGGCGACACCCCCAGCGCCGACTGCAGATGTGCCCGCAACGAGGCCGCCGTCCCAAACCCCGCCTCCGCCGCCACCCGATCCACCGGCAGGTCCGTCTCCTCCAGCAACTGCCGCGCCCGTTCGACGCGTTGCCCGGTCAGCCACTGCAGCGGAGAGACCCCGACCTCCTCCCGGAACCGCCGGGTGAACGTCCGTACGCTCATCGACGCGGGCCACTTCGTTGGCGACGGCCGCCCCGTGATCACACCGGACCATGTGCAGACACAGGTCGATCCCCGACGCGACCCCGGCGGCCGTCAGGACTTCCCCCTCGTCCGTGTACAGCACGCCCGCGTCCAGCTCGACCGCGGGGAACAGCTGCCGGAAGTCATCCACCGACCGCCAGTGCGTCGTGGCCCGCCGCCCGTCCAGCAGACCGGCCGCGGCCAGCGCGAACGACCCCGTGCAGATCGACGCGATCCGGGCACCCGGCCGGATCCGCCCCAGGGCGTCGGCCATGCCCTCGCTCAGCCGCCCGTCACACCGCACCCTCCCCAGGTCGTAGTCGTTGTCGGACGCCGGTACGACCACGGTGTCGGCCTCCGCCAGCGCCTCCGGCCCGTACGCCACATTGACCGTGAAGTCGGTGTCCGTACGCACCTCACCGGGCGCCGGCGCACAGGTCACCACCTCGTACAGCCGCTCCCCGTGCGCGGACCGCGCCTCCCCGAAGATCCGGTGCACGATCCCCACCTCGGACCCCATGAAGGTCCTCTGGCTGTTCGCCCACCCCGACCAGCGCTCCCTGAGCGGCACCCTCAAGACCGAGGGGCTGCGCACCCTCGAAGCCCACGGCCACCAGCACCGCGTCTCCGACCTCTACGCGATGAAGTGGAATCCCGTGGTCGACGCCACCGACTACGACCACAACCCGGCCGACCGCTTCTTCGTGGGCGACGCCTCCGAACGTGCCTATAGGCAAGGCACGTTGAGCCCGGACATCGTCATCGAGCAGGAGAAGGTCACCTGGGCGGACACCCTGATCGTCCAGTTCCCCCTCTGGTGGTACGGAATGCCGGCCATCCTCAAGGGCTGGTTCGACCGCGTCCTCGTCAAGGGCTTCGGCTTCGGCCTCACCGACCCTGCCACCGGCCACCACCGCCGCTACGGCGACGGCCGGCTGACCGGCAAACGGGCCATGGTCATCACCACCGCCGGCGCCCGCGCCGCAACCCTCGGCCCGCGCGGCGTGAACGGCGACCTCAACGACCTCCTCTTCCCCCTCCAGCACGGCACCCTCTGGTACACCGGGATGTCCGTCGTCCCTCCCCTCCCGATCCCCAGCGCGGACCGCACCACCGCCACCACCTACGAAACCGCCGCCACCCGCCTACGCGACCGCCTTCTCACCCTCCCCACCACTCCCCCTCTCCCCTTCCGCCACCAGAACACCGGCGACTACGACGACGAGCTCCTCCTCCACCCCCACCTCCCCGCGGCCCCCACCGGCCCCGGCGCCCACTACACCTCCCCACCACCCCCCGCACACCCCTGACCCCGACACCGAGAACACCGAGAACAGCGGGGCACTGAGCACTGCGAGCGCAGCGAGGGCACCGAGAACACCGAGAGCACAAAAAGCCGTAGGCCCAGCGGACATCAGTCCACTGGGCCTACGGCATCAGTAGCGGGGACAGGATTTGAACCTGCGACCTCTGGGTTATGAGCCCAGCGAGCTACCGAGCTGCTCCACCCCGCGTCGGTAGCCCCAACCTTACGCGACTGTCACGCCCACGCCTAATCGTTTCTCCCGGTGCGACGGTCATGGCCGCGTCCCGACCCCGACCGGCGGTGGCGCATTGTCTCCGCCCCGCAGCCGCATGCCCCAGAAGTGGCCTTACTGTCCCAGAACAGCCCAGCCCCCAGACCAGCCCAGCATCGCGACCCCGACGAGGACGCAGACAGCCCGCACGTCACAGAGCGGAGGCCACCCATGACCGGGAACCACAACGGCAGCCCAGCACCCGGCACCACAACCACCCCGAAAGCCGACCCCACAGCCGGCACCGCAACCGCCCCCGAAGCCGGCCCCGAAGCCAGGGCCGTCGTCCGGCCGGCCACCGCCGAAGACGTCCCCCGCGCCGTCCGGACGCTGACCCAGGCCTTCGCCAACTACCCATGGACCCGGCACACCGTGGACGCCGCCGACCACGCACACCGCATGGAACGCTTCCAGGAGATCTTCCTGACCCGTGTCGGCCTGGCCCACGGCCGCGTCTGGGTCGCCGACGACGGCGATGCGGTAGCCGTCTGGACGACCCCGGAAACGGTGAACGCCGAGGCCGTCTTCGCCGAACTGGCACCGGAATTCGCCGCCTTGGCGGGCGACCGCCTCACGGCGTACGAGGAGGCAGAGGCGGCCCTGCTGCCGCACCGGCCGACCGAACCGGCCTGGTTCCTCGGCACCATAGGCGTCACCCCCGACCGCCAGGGGAGCGGTCTGGGCCGTGCGGTCATCCGTCCGGGCATCGCAGCGGCGGAGCGGGCAGGCGTACCGGCCTATCTGGAAACCTCCGACGAAGGCAATGTCCGCTTCTACGAACGCCTGGGCTTCCAGATCACCGCCACCCTCCACCTCCCCGGCAACGGCCCCCGCACCTGGTCCATGCTCCGCCCTCCCAGCCCCACGGCCCCACGCCCCATCACCATGAGCGACCACCCGTAAGCCAGGTGCAATAGCCGCCCGGGGCTCGCCGCGCCCCCCGGGCGGACCGCCGTACGGCACGACAAAGCCCCTCCGGAAGATCCCGGAGGGGCTTTGACCTACTGTGCGCTCGGCAGGATTCGAACCTGCAACCTTCTGATCCGTAGTCAGATGCTCTATCCGTTAAGCTACGAGCGCTTGGCTTTCCGGCGGTTTTTCTTGCCGGTCGGCGTTGCGGGAACAACATTACATGACCTGCGCCGTGAGGCGAAATCCGTTCGCCTCACCCCCGCTGACCTGCGGATATGCACTTAGGGCGGGGATCGGGGCGCACTCTGCCCGAGGGCGGCCTCGACGGAATCAGTGCCGATTGTGACGGGCACCACGCCCCTCGGCTGAGTGGACCAGGAAGAGGCACTCGCTGGGCTAGGAGGGGCACTCGGTGGGCCAGGAGAGGCGCTGTGCGCGGGTGAGCGTCCTGCGGGCGGAAAGCAGTCAGGCCCTGGTCGGGATGACCAGGGCCTGAACTAAAGAGAGCGGAGGCGGAGGGATTTGAACCCTCGATGGGGGGTAAGCCCCAAACCGCATTAGCAGTGCGGCGCCATAGACCGGACTAGGCGACGCCTCCACACACCCCACGCGCGCATGCGCACTGTGGCGTGTCCAGATGATGGCACAGTCCCAAGGGCTGTCACCAATCGCCCCCTACGGTACTAGGCGCGCGGGCCACCCGGCAAAGACGTTCCTGCGGCGAAACGTCGGGGGCGGCAACGCGTTAGGTGTGTGGGGCCGTGTCGACCTTTGTGTCGTGCGCCCCCGGCGCGTATGGACCGCGTACCGCCCCGCACTCGCCTCTCTGGAGACTGTGATGCCGTACCAGTGGACGCACCACCGAACGCATTGCCGGACGTACCGACAGACGTACCGGCGGATCTTGCCCATCGTCGCCACGGCTGCCGCCACCGCCATGCTGGGCCTGGCGGCACCCACCGCATCGGCCACCGCATCGGCCACCGTGTCGGCCGCCCCGGTCCCGCTGCCTCGCCATGTGTCCGAGAACGGGGTCACGGGCGCGGGCCACCACAGAGCCATGGCCCTCCCTGCCGGCCACCCGGCGCCCATCGACCGCTACCGACTCGGTGACCGCAGTGATCATGGGACTCGCGGCGATCGGGCAGACGCAGGTCAGGTGGGTGCGGAGCGTCCGAACCGCGGGGTGCTCGGCTTCCTCTACGGCTTGGATGATCACCCCGAGAACCCCGAGAACATCAGGCACAGGCGGCACCAGGGGCACGGGGGGCACAGCAGCCCCGGCGGCCGGGGCTCGCGCGGGGCTCAAGGCTCGCCCGTCCCACCCGACGTACCCGCCTGGACCGGAGTGGCCGGCGACGACCGTCTGCCCTTCCACCACGACGTGCTGGTGCCGCACGCCCCCGTCGACCACCTCACCGTCACCGTCCACCACTCCGGTTCGTCGAGCGCGAACGGGACCTTCGAGCTGTACTGCCACCCGAGCAACGGCAGCACCCACCGCGACCCCAAAGGCGCCTGCGCCAAGCTGGACCGCATGACGAAGTGGGGCAAGGATCCGTTCGCCCCCACACCGCAGAGCGCGCAATGCACGATGATCTATGGCGGCCCGGCCACCGCGCGAGTCACCGGGACCTGGGCGGGTCGGCGCGTCAACGCCCACTTCAAGCGCACCAATGGGTGCGAGGTCAGCCGCTGGAACGACTTCGAGCCGCTGCTCCCCACGACGACCGGTTCGAACCCCTTGTCGTGACCAGCCCGGTGTACCTCTTTCCTGCGGGAGTGGTGCGAAAGGTCAGGACGAGGGGCATATGAGCGGCACATGTCGGGCGTGCGGTGAGTCGCACCCGGCCGTCGCGTCGCCACCGCATCCCCACCACATCTCCACCGCGTCACCGCCCCGCCATCCGCCCCGTCATCCGCCTCCGCGTCGCAGCGAAGTGCCCGTAGACTCCATCCCAGCGGTCCGCCACGGCGGACCGGCACGGTGCGGTAAGAGGGAGGAAAGCGTCTCGTGAGCAGCAGGCCATCCCGAGGCGCTGCTCGCCTCGCAGCCATACTCGACGCCCTTCCCGACGCCCTGTTGCTCGTCAACTGCAACGGAACGGTCGTCAACGCCAACGCCATCGCGCTGGAGACCTTCGAGGCGCCGGGCACGGCCCTGGTGGGGCGCGGTCTGCTGGATCTGCTGCCGTCGTTCGACTCCAAGCGCATTCCGGGCTCGATGCGGCGCCACGACGAGGAGAGCGAAGGCGGCCGGACGAAGCCGACGCGGATGGTGGCGCGGCGTACGGACGGGACCGAGCTGCTGGTCGAGGTGACCAGCGCCAACCTGGAGGACGGGCGCACCCCGTACGAGTCCGCCTTCGAGGCCGCATACGCCGATCACCGCAACGGCTATACGGGCGACGAGCTGCTGATGCTCGTCGTACGCGATCTGACCGGCACTCTGGACACCGAGACCGAGCTGGCCCGCCAGCAGCGGCAGACCGAGATGATCCTGCGGGCCGCGGCCGAGGGTGTGGTCGGCGTCGACGCCGAGGGCAAGGTCGTCCTCGTCAACCCGTCCGCGGCGCAGATCCTCGGCTACCGGGCGAGCGAGCTGGGCGGCAAGGTGCTGCACCCGCTCATTCACCACTCGCGGGCGGACGGCACGGCGCTGCCGTGGGAGGACACCCCGCTGTCCGACACGCTCAAATCCGGGCGCAAGCACCGGGTGCGCGGACAGGTGCTGTGGGCGAAGGACGGGCGTGCGGTGGCCGTCGACCTGACGACGGCGCCGGTACGGGACGGCGATCAGCTCGTCGGCGCGGTGATGACGTTCACCGACCGGCGCCCGTACGACGCGCTGGCGGCGCGCCACGCGCAGCTGCTGGCCGTGCTGGAACAGGCGCTGCGCGGGCCGCTGGAGGAGCTGAAGGGCGAGCTGGGCACGCTCGCGTCCGACCCGGCAGGCCAGCTGTGGCCGGAGGCGAACCAGATCCTGCACCACCTCGCGGCCGGCCACGCCCGGATGACGACGCTGGTGGACAACGTCCTGAGCTACCAGCGTCTGGACTCCGGCAAGGAGAAGCTCCACCGCACGAAGGTTTCGCTGGATGCCGTGGTCGCAGCGGGCGTGGAGGGCGCGATCGAGCTGATCGGCCCCGGCCGGGCGCAGTTCGCGGTACACGCGCCGCCGATAGCAGCGACGGTGGACGCGGAGCGGCTCGCGCAGGCGCTGTCGCATCTGATCGCGGACGTCGCGGGCGTGGACTCGACGGGGCGGATGCCGCTCGGCGGGCCGGGCAGTGCGGCCGCTCTCGGCGCGAGCGGGCGTACGGGGACGGGGCCGGGAACGGGGACGACGACGGGAGCGGGGACCGGGACGGGGCCGGTTGTGGTCCCCGGTGACTCGACGATCGTGGTGGCGGCGGCCCAGCGCGGCGATGTCGTACGGATCGAGGTGCGCGGGCCGTTCGGCGGCGGCGACCCGGTCCATGAGCCGATCGTGCGCGGGATCGTACGGCGGCACGGCGGGCTGATGCAGACGCACGAGGTGCCGGGCGGCAGCCCGGGCGGTCCGGGCGCGGGCGGCAGCGCGTACGTGCTGGAGCTGCCGGTAGCGGCGGACGGCGCGGCGACGCTGGATGCTCCGGATGCCGTGGAGGCGGGCTCGGCGGGCACGACCTCGGCGGGCACGACCTCGGCGGGCATGGGCTCGGCGGGCATGGGCTCAGCGGTTACGGGCTCGGTGGGGCAGGTAGGTGTTGGCGCCAGGCTGGTCGGCGCGCAGGCCGGAGAGGCCGGAGGGACGGGCAAGGCCGGAGGGACGGGCAAGGCCGGAGGGTCCGGGGGATCCGGAGGGTCCGGAGAAGCCGAGAAGGCGGAGTCGTCGGAGACGACAGGGGCGACAGGGGCCAGGAGGTCGGCCGCCGAGTCGCGGGGCGGCGCCCAGGGCGACCGGGGTAACGAGGATGCTCAGGGTGCCCAGGGCCGTACGGGCGGCGCCTCGGGCAACGCGGACGGCGCGGGCGGCACGGAGGGCACGGCGCGGCCGACGGGACGGCGGGCCCGGCGCCCGGCCGCGGACCAGGGTGCCGAGGGCCCGCAGGGTGCCGGAGCCGAGGGCGACCGGGCAGCGGCGGACGGCTCGCGGGCGGCGGACGCCGACCAGGGCGGTGGCCAGGGCAGGCGGCAGGGTGCGGACGGTACGGGGCTGCCGTCGGGCGTCGCGGGGGCCGAGGCCGTACCGCCGACCGGGCGGCGGCGGGCCCGGCAGAGTGCGACGGAGGGCGGCGGATTGCCTGAGCTGCCGACCGGCGCGGCCCAGGCACACCAGCCAGACCAGCAGGCGCACCAGCCAGACCAGGCAGGTCGGGCGAACCAGGCGCATCGGGCAGCCCAGGTACCCGACCAGGCGCCCGGGCGGCCGGGATCCGGGGCGACTTCGGCCGCCGTTCCGGCACGCCCGCATATCCCGGCCCAGGCCCCGGCGGCGGGTCAGGCCCCGACTGCGGGCCACGCCTCAGGGGCAGCGCAGCAGCAGCCTGCCCCGGGACAGGCACAGATTCCGGGCCAGGCGGCACATGACCACGGCCAGGCGCAGGCCCATCACCAGGCGCAGGCCCACAGCCAGGCACCCGTCCCCGGGCAGACGCACATCCCCGGACAGACGCAGGTTCCGGCCAGGCCGGAGGGGCTGGGGCCCGTACAGCCGACCGGCCGTCGAGCGCGCCGGGCGCTGGCCGAGGCACCCCAGCGCTCCGCCCAGGGCGAGCATCGCTCCTCCCAGGCCGAGCCTTCCGCACAGGGCGAGCATTCGGTACCGAGCGGGCATTCGGAGCAGAGCGAGCATTCCGTACGGGCAACCGGCACGGCCCAGCCGTCGGCCGGTGCGCGTACCGCTTTCGCGCTGCCGCCCGCCGCCGCGGACCAGACGCCGGAGTCGGCGCGGTCGGGGCGGCCGGCGCTGCCCGCAGCGGCCGAGCAGGTACCGGCACAGGCGCCCAATCCGCAGGTCGGCGCCGGGACGGGGCGCCGCCGTGCGCGCCGGCCGGTGGCCACCGGTCCGGACGCCACCCCCCATCCCCCTACCGGCCCCGGCCCGAGCTCCAGCCCTGCCGCCGGCCCCTCCCACGCCCATCACACCGCTCCTGCTCCGCAAGGGGATTGGGGCGCCGAGCCGACCGGCCGTCGACGGGCCAGGCGCGCCGCGGCCGAAGAGCGGGCGGCAGCCGCGATGGCCGACTCGGAGTCGTCCGGCACCTTCGTCGCCGGCCCGGACGGGCTGGAGGCACAGCCGGACGGTCCCACCGCACCGACCGGGTCCGTCGGCCCCAACGTCCCGGCTGAGGGAACCGATACGGCCAGCGGCACGGCACCCGACGTCGTCGCGCCACCCGGCGTCGTCGCGCCACCCGTTGAAGACACGCCCTCCACGGGAGACCTGCCCCTCGCCGGAGGCACGCCCGCCCCCGCCACTGGACGCGCTGCTCAGCTCGGAGGCACGCCCCCCACTGAAGACCCCGCTCAGCCCGGAGGCGCCGCTCGTCCCGGAGCTGCTTCCCCGACCGGAGGCACGCCCCAGGCGCCCGACGTCACCACGCAGTCCCCCACTCAGGCGCCCGCCCCCACCGGCCGCCGCCGCGGTCGTCCCAGCCCCGCCGAAGAGGCCACGGGCCAGACCGGCACGCCCGCACCCGGCCGACCGGCACCGCACCAGCAGCCGCTGCCGCCCACCGCTGAGGACGACGGGCACCTCCCCGGCGGGCGGGCGTTCAGCGTGCGCACCCTTGGCCAGGGCGTGCCGTTCGCCCACCCGCTCACCGACCCGCAGCGCACCACCGACCAGCAGCGCCCGCTGACGGATCCGCGACGCCCGCTCGCCGACCCGCAGCGCCCGCCGGTGCCGCCGCCCGGCAGCACCCCCCAGACCGGCGGGACGCCCCCCGGCAGTACCCCGCCCGGAGGGACGTCCGCCGGTTCGGGCCGCCGCCGGAAGCTCGCCACGCCGCCGCAGGACGGGGAGCGGAGGACCGCCGCCGACGCCGCGCAGGCCGAGGCGCGCCCGCACCCGGCCGGTTCGCAAGACCAGCAGCCGGACCGGAAGCCGTCACCGCCCCAGCAGCGTCACCCGCATCAGCTACCTCAGCCGCACCAATCACATCAGCCGCACCAGACGCACCAGTCGCACCTGATGGACGCCACCGAAGGCCGGGCCTTCGCGATCTCCGCGCCCGACGAGGGCAGCGAAGGCCCCGAGCCGCTGGACGGCCCGAACGGCGCCGTAGAGGTGCTGGACCGTCAGCCGCCGCCGATGGACGACGAGCTGCCGCCGGAGCCACTGGACAACCCGCGCCGGCTGCTGGTCTGGCCGGCGCCCGATGTCGCCACCCAGCAGGCGCTGAGCGACCGTGGCTACCGCCCGGTGATCGTCAACTCCCGGGAGGAGGTGGACGCGCAGATCGCCGCCTACCCAGCGGCGCTCTTCGTCGACCCGCTGACCGGGCCGATCACCCGTACCGCGCTGCAGTCGCTGCGCCAGGCAGCGGGCGCGGCCGAGGTGCCCGTACTCGTGACCGCCGGCCTGGGGCAGGCCACCCGGGAGGCCGCGTACGGCGCGGACCCGGCCGTCCTGCTCAAGGCGCTGGCCCCGCCCGACAGCGAGGCGCACCCGCCGCGCGTGCTGCTGATCGAGCAGAACGACGCCATCGCGGGCGCGCTGACCACATCGCTGGAACGGCGCGGCATGCAGGTCGCACGAGCCGGCGCGGACACCGAAGCGGTCACCCTCGCGGCGCAGATGCGGCCGAATCTCGTCGTCATGGACCTGATGCAGGTACGCCGTCGACGGGCCGGCATCGTCGACTGGCTGCGTGCCAACGGGCGGCTGGACCACACTCCGCTGGTCGTCTACACGTCCGCCGACATGGACCCGGCCCAGCTGCCGCGGCTGGCGGCCGGCGAGACGGTGCTCTTCCTCGCGGAACGCTCGACGAGCACCGAGGTGCAGTCCCGCATCGTCGACCTCCTCGCCAAGATCGGCACGAACTGACGGCGGTCGCGAAGTAGGGGCGGTGGGGCCCAGGCCGACGGCCGAGGCCCCACCGCCCCCCAGCTGGACCCCAACACCCCGACCCCACCCCGAAACCCCCACCCCGAAACCCTCACGCCAGCAGCGTCACATCCAGCTCCCCCTCCGCGTACTGCCTGCGCAGCACCTTCTTGTCGAACTTCCCCACGCTCGTCTTCGGCACCGCCGGAATCACCGCCCACCGCTCCGGCAGCTGCCACCGCGCGATCCGCTCACCGAGGAACGCCCTCAGCTCCTCGCACGCGATGGTGGCTCCCTGGTTCAGCACCACGGTCGCCAGCGGCCGCTCGCCCCACTTGTCATCCGGTACGGCGACCACCGCGGCCTCCACGACGTGCGGATGCGCCATCAGATGGTTCTCGAGCTCGACCGACGAGATCCACTCACCGCCCGACTTGATGACGTCCTTGGCGCGGTCGGTGAGGGTCAGATAGCCGTTGGGGGTGATGGTGCCGACATCGCCGGTGCGCAGCCAGCCGTCCGGGCTGAACTTGTCCTCGGGACGGAGCGGTTCGCCGTTCGCGCCTCCGTAGTACGCGCCCGCGATCCACGGACCTCGTACCTCCAGCTCACCGGCCGACGCACCGTCCTTGGGGAGTTCTTCCCCGCCCGGCCCGGTCAACCGCGCCTCGACAGAGGCGGGGAAGCGTCCCTGGGTGGCCCGGTAGCCCCACTCCTCGTCCTCGCCGACGCCCGCCGGCGGGTGCGAAATCGTGCCCAGCGGGGAGGTCTCGGTCATGCCCCAGGCGTGTACGACGCGGATGCCGTGCCGCTCCTCGAAGCCGCGCATCAGGGCCGGCGGGCAGGCCGAGCCGCCGATGACGACCGTACGGAGACAGGCGACATCGCGTGGCTTGGCGTCCAGTTCGGCGAGCAGGCCCTGCCAGATGGTGGGGACGGCGGCGCCGACGGTGGGGCGTACGGTCTCGATCATCTCGGCGAGCGGGGCGGGCTGCAGGAAACGGTCCGGCATCAGCAGCGAAGCCCCGGCCATGAACGCGGCGTGCGGCAGACCCCACGCATTCACATGGAACATGGGCACTACGGGGAGGGTGATGTCGCGTGCGGTGAGCGCGAACGCCTCGGCGCTGTTGACCTGGAGCGAGTGCAGATAGAGCGAACGGTGGCTGTAGAGCACGCCCTTGGGGTCTCCGGTGGTCCCGGAGGTGTAACAGAGCGCCGCGGCCTCCCGCTCGTCGATCTCCGGCCAGGCATAGCTCTCCGGCCGCCCGGCGATCAGCTCCTCGTAGTCGTGCACCCGGGCCCGCGCGCCCTCCAGCACGGACCTGTCCCCCGGACCGACGACCACGATGTGCTCGATCTTCGGCAACTGCGGCAGCAGGGGGGCCAGCAGCGGCAGCAGGCTCCCGTTGACCAGTACGATCCGGTCCTCGGCGTGATTGACGATCCACACCAGCTGCTCGGCGGGCAGCCGCAGGTTGAGGGTGTGCAACACCGCGCCCATGGAGGGGATGCCGAGGTAGGCCTCCATGTGCTCGGCGTTGTTCCACATCAGCGTCGCCACGGCCTGCCCCTCCGCCACTCCGAGGTGGCGCAGAGCGTGCGCGAGCTGTGCGGCGCGGGTGCCGACCTCGGCGAAGCTGCGACGATGTGGCTCACCGTCGCCGCCCGTCCAGGTCGTCACCTGGGACTGACCGTGGACCGTCGAACCGTGGTCCAGAATCCGCGAGATCAGCAGCGGTACGTCCTGCATCGTGCTGTACACCAGGGCCTCCCAGAGATTCCCAGAGATAGAGCCAGAATGGATCCCGGCTGTTACGCGGAGGTAGCGGGCGTAACTGCCAGGTGATTCTGCTGGCGTATCCGGTGGTACGTCACTAGTCGACAAGCACGAGGCTGGTTTCTTCCCGCTGTCCGGTCGCGTGTTGCGTAGCGCCCAGCGGGTCGCCTGCTGGACGAACTACGCAACACGGAACCGGCGCCGCCGCCGAATCGGCGCATCGGCTACGTCACGGCCCCCAGGCGGCCGGCACAGGAGTGCACTGGAACGCGGCACCGGCCCCCAGCCAGGCAACCTCCGTGGCCTCGAAGGCCCGGTTCACCACGGACGGCTTGCAGAGCATCGGCGCCACCGCGTCCTCCTCCTGCCGCAGGTCCTGCCATGTGGTCCGGGCATCGAGCACATGGGGCGCCCGGCACCCCAGGTTGGCCATCCCGTCGAAGAGCGTCCCCCGGGTACAGACCTTGATAACGCCTCCCCTCGCCACGAACTCCGCGGGCGTGGGCCCGTAATGCCCATCCCGCCCGGACGCCGCTGGGGCGGCTGGGGCTGCGGAGGGAGCTAAAGCGACCGAGGAGGCTGAAGGGACGGAGGCAGCCGAGGCAGCCGGCGCCAGGACGAGCGCGGCCCCTACGGCGACGGCCGCCGACGCGAGTACATGGAACATGATCTGCGGACGCATGGCGTGTCGGTCTCCCGAGGTGGTCGGATGCGGATTATCGGATGACATGCATCCGGCCCAACGAGTCCGACAAGGAGCGAGAAACGCCCTACCCCCGCATGCGACCGCCCCCGACGGGGCCTGTTTGCGCCCCCCGACGGGCCGACGTCGAAGAGTCCGGCCCGCCGGGGAATCGGCCGGCACTCAAGCCATCTCCGAGCTGCGCACCTCCTTGACCGGTGCGGTCGGCGCATTCCGTTTCACGGAGTCGATGCCGTTCTGGCAAGCGGCCTTGGAGTTGTACGCCTCACCGACGGCGATGATCTCCCCATTGCTCGCCTTCAGCCGGAAGCGGTGCTTGCCTGCTTTGTCCTGATACATCTCGAACGTGCCAGCCATACTGCCTCCATCAGTCGAAGAAACTCGCGCTTCCAGGAACGCACCCCGCAGACGGAAGGGCAGCCTCGACTGCGCCGTGCGGGTGAGCCGACGCACTGCGGGGGAGCTGATCGGCACGGTCCAGACGGGCGCCGAATTGGCGACAAAGTGGGACATACTGGATGCACCGAGCGCCCTTCACGCCGGAGCGTGCGCAACGGCGCGTAGCGGCTCGCATGCGCAACGGCTACTGGCCTCCGTCGCGGCAAGAGCCGGGTCAGGGCGGACGTGGCGGGAACCCTGACAGGAGCGGTACCGGCGGATCAGCAGATCGACACATTCGACACATTCGGCAGATTCGGCAGGTCGGCAGAAGTCCAGGCGGCTCTGGGGAGTAGGGGATCAACCGTGGAGAATTTCGACCTCAAGGCGGAAGCGGAAATGCGACTCCGGTCCGAGCAGTTCGCGGCCGAGCTGGCGGAGCGCAAGCGCCGGGAGAAGCTGGCGGCGGAAGCCGCGGCAGCCGCGGAAGGCACCGCCGACGACGCGGCGGGTACGGCCGAAGCGGACGACGGAGTGAGCGCGACCGAGGCGGGCGACGCGACAACTGGAGCGGCGGAGACCGACGACACAGCCGAACGAAGCCAATGAAGCTCGTCAAGCCGTCGCCGTCGGGCTGACGAAGGCTCCCGCCCGTGCCGCCGCGGCCGCGGCTTCGGCGGCACGGTCCGCGCTCGCTTCGTCGAGCGGTTCACCAGTGGTCAGCAGGCGGTAG
Organism: Streptomyces sp. NBRC 110611; assembly: GCF_001590865.1. Lineage (GTDB taxonomy): Bacteria > Actinomycetota > Actinomycetes > Streptomycetales > Streptomycetaceae > Streptomyces. Next base: position 557,895 of record NZ_BBUY01000003.1, on the reverse strand, counting down.
TAGAGGGGGGCGGAGACGGCGCGGATCACCTCGCGCGTGTCCGTCCCCACGGGCAGTTCGCCGCGCTCAACGGCCTGCCGAGCGCAGGGTTCCCACTCCTCGACGCGGGTCCCGTAGAAGCGGTGGAGGGCGGCGGCCGTCTGGTCGTCGCAGGTTGCGGCGGCGATCACGGCCTTGAAGAGTGCGCCCTGGCGCGGGTCCGCGAGCGTTCGCTGTACGAGGCGGGCGTTCGCGCGCAGGTCGCCGAGGAGTGCCCCCGTCTCGGTGCGCGGCAGCGATTGCTCGGCCATATCCACCAGCAGGTCTGCGATCAGGTTGGCCGGCGTTCCCCAGCGGCGGTAGACCGTCGTTCTCCCGACCTCGGCGCGGCGCGCCACCTCCCCGAGGTCGAGCTGGGCGAGACCGCCCTCCGCGAGCATGTCTCCAGCGGCTCGCAGCACGGCGGTGCGCACACGCGCCGTCCGCCCTCCTGGGCGCACAGCACCCGGACGTACGCCCCCCGGATCTCGTCCCGGACGTACCGCCTCCGGCTCCGGCATGCTTCCTGACTCCATAACGGGACTCCTATTCCATTAAGAGGTCCACCTCTGCTACCTTGAGACCACATATTAACGGGAACCCAATCCCGTTAAGGGAGTCGCGCCCGCCTGCCGAGGCACGGCAATGCCGACAAGGCAACGCAAGGCAAGACAACGCAAGGCAAGGCAAGGCGTGCGGAAGGGATCGGCTGTGGAGCACATGGAGTACAGAAGGCTGGGCGCGTCGGGTCTGATGGTTCCCGCGCTGAGCTTCGGTGCGGGCACGTTCGGCGGGCAGGGCGAGCTCTTCAGCGCCTGGGGCACCACCGAAGCGGCGGAGGCGCGCCGCCTGGTGGACATCTGCCTGGAGGCCGGGGTCACCATGTTCGACACCGCGGACGTCTACTCCAACGGCGCCTCCGAAGAAGTGCTCGGCGCCGCCATCAAGGGCCGCCGTGAGCAGGTCATCATCTCCACGAAGGCCGGCCTGCCGCTGGGGGACGGGCCGGGCGACGCGGGGACATCCCGTTCGCGCCTCATCAGGGCGGTCGACGATGCGCTGCGCCGCCTCGGCACGGACTACATAGACCTCTTCCAGCTGCACGCCTTCGACGCCGGAACGCCGGTCGAGGAGGTGCTCTCCACACTCGACGACCTCGTCCGGAGCGGGAAGCTCCGCTACACCGGGCTCTCGAACTTCTCAGGCTGGCAGCTGATGAAGTCCCTCGCCGCGGCGGATCGGCACGGCTATCAGCGCTACGTGGCCCACCAGGTCTATTACTCCCTCGTGGGCCGCGACTACGAGTGGGATCTGCTGCCGCTCGCCCAGGACCAGGGCGTCGGGGCCGTCGTATGGAGCCCGCTGGGGTGGGGACGCCTGACCGGCAAGATCCGCCGCGGGCAGCCGCTGCCGGCCGACAGCCGACTGCACCAGACCGCGGACTACGGCCCTCCGGTGGCGGACGAGCTGCTGTACCGGGTGGTGGACGTGCTGGATGAGATCGCGCAGGAGACCGGAAAGACCGTGCCCCAGATCGCCATCAACTGGCTACTGCGGCGCCCGACCGTCTCGTCCGTCCTCATCGGCGCCCGCAACGAGGCCCAGCTGCGGCAGAACCTCGGTGCGGTCGGATGGAGCCTGACCGACGAACAGGTGGCGAGGCTCGACGCCGCGAGCGCCAAGGACGCCCCGTACCCCCACTTCCCCTATGAGCGGCAGGAGGGATTCGCCCGCCTCAACCCCCCGGCCGTACACACCCGTTAGGTACCACGTCCCTGTTGAAGCCCAAGACGATCCGCCCGCCCTGTCGGCACCCTAGGCGATCATGGCCAGCTCCGGGTCCTCCCGGAGCTTGGCCAGGGCGCGGGAGACGGCGCTCTTGACTGTCCCGATCGAGACTTCCATGATCTCGGCGGTCTGGGCCTCGCTGAGATCCTCGTAATACCTGAGGACGACCATGGCCCGCTGACGGGCGGGCAGTCGCATCACCGCTCGCCACATCGCATCGCGCAGCCCCTGCAGCTCGGCCGGGTCCGGCACGGGCAGCGGATCCGGCTCGGGGAGCTCGTCGACGGCGTACTCATCGACCTTCCGCTTGCGCCACTGGGATGTGCGGGTGTTGATCAGCGCGCGGCGGACATAGCCGTCCAGGGCGCGGTGGTCCTCGATGCGCTCCCAGGCCACAAAGGTCTTGGCCAGCGCCGTCTGGAGGAGGTCCTCGGCGTCGTTCGGGTTGGCGGACAGCGACCGCGCGGCACGCAGCAGAACCGGCCCCCGGGCCCGTACATAGGACGAGAACGACGGGAACACAGCGGCGGTCGAAGCGCTGGTGCACACAGGCGTGGTCATGGATTCCACGCTAGAAGCGAGGGGGGTCCCAACGGATCGGCCCCAGGTGCCGAAGCCGCCTCCGTCTCAAGGCGTACGGGTAGGGGTGCCCCCACCTCCTTTGGGGGGATGGGCGGGGGCGGGACATCTCAGGGTGGGGGACGCCGTGGGTCAGCGGCTCGCGGTGAGGATCAGCCCCGACGTCGGGACTCCCGTCCCCGCCGTGACCAGGGCATGGGCGGCGTCCGGGACCTGGTTCACGGACGTCCCGCGGAGTTGGCGTACGGCCTCGGCGATGCCGTTCATGCCGTGCAGGTACGCCTCGCCGAGCTGGCCACCGTGGGTGTTGAGGGGGAGGCCGTCCGCGGCGACGAGGTCGGCGGCCTCGCCGGGGGCGCAGAAGCCGAATTCTTCCAGCTGCATCAGAACAAACGGGGTGAAGTGGTCGTAGAGGATGGCGACATCGATGTCGGCCGGGGTGAGGCGCGAGGTGCGCCAGAGCTGGCGGGCGACCACGTTCATCTCCGGCAGGCCGGTCAGGTCGTCGCGGTAGAAGCTGGTCATCTGCTCCTGAGCGCGGCCGGCGCCCTGGGCCGCGGCGGTGATCAGGACCGGCGGACGGCGGAGACCCCGGGCCCGCTCGGGGGTCGTCACGACGAGCGCCTGGCCGCCGTCCGTCTCCTGGCAGCAGTCCAGCAGGCGCAGCGGCTCGACGATCCAGCGCGAGGCGGCGTGGTCGGCGAGGGTGATGGGCTTGCCGTGGAAGTACGCGGCCGGGTTGCGGGCGGCGTGGCGGCGGCCGGTGACGGCGACCCGGCCGAACGCCTCGGCCGTCAGGCGGTAGGTGTGGAGGTAGCGCCGGGCCGCCATCGCGACCCAGGAGGCGGGGGTGAGCAGGCCGAAGGGGAGGTACCAGCCGAGCGCCGCGCCTTCGGCCGTCGGCTCGCGGTGCTGGACGCCGGAACCGAATCGGCGGCCCGAACGTTCATTGAACGCGCGGTAGCAGACGACGACTTCGGCGATTCCGGTGGCCACGGCCAGCGCCGCCTGCTGGACGGTGGCGCAGGCCGCGCCGCCGCCGTAGTGGACGCGGGAGAAGAAGGACAGCTCGCCGATGCCGGCTGCTTGCGCGAGGGTGATCTCGGGGGTGGTGTCCATGGTGAAGGTGACGAGGCCGTCGACGTCGGGCGGGGCGAGACCGGCGTCGTCGAGGGCGGCGTGTACGGCCTCCACGGCGAGCTTCAGCTCGCTGCGGCCGGAGTCCTTGGAGAACTCGGTCGCGCCGACACCGGCGATGGCGGCTCGGCCGGAGAGGGCATCGGCACTGCGCAGGCTCACGCCGTCGCCTCCGTCGTCCCCTCCGGCGTCCGCTCCAGCATCCGTCCCGCCGTCCCCTCTGACGGTGCCGTCTTTGCCCTGACCGTGCCGGTGACGTGGTGGCCGATGCCGTTCGTGCCGACGACGCGGATGTCGATGACGTCCCCGTCACGGGCGACGACGGTGCCGCGCAGAGTCATGGTGTCCCCGGGATAGTTGGGCGCGCCGAGACGGATCGCGACCTTGCGCAGGACGGTGGCCGGCCCGAGGCAGTCGGTGACGTACCGCCCGACGAGCCCGTTGGTCGTCAGGATGTTCATAAAGATGTCCGGTGCCCCCTTCGCGCGCGCGAGCTCGGCGTCGTGGTGCACGTCCTGGTAGTCCCGGGAGGCGATGGCGCCCGAGACGATCAGAGTGCGGGTGACCGGGATCTCCAGCGGCGGCAGAACGTCTCCGACGTTCACGCTTCCTCCCCACACCTCTCGCCCTCCCCACGCCCCTCGCCTTCCCCGCACCTCTCGCCCTCCCCACCGACGCCCCGGAAGACCGGAAGCTCCAACTCCTCATCCACTTGCCGGAATTCCAGCCGTACCGGCATACCGATCCGCACCTCGCCGTACGGCACCCCCACCACGTCGCTGACCATCCGCACGCCCTCGGCGAGCTCGATCAGCCCCACCGCGTAGGGCGGGGCGAAGGCCGGGAAGGGTGGGTGGTGCATGACGACGTACGAGTAGACCGTGCCGTCCCCGCACGACTCGACCGTGTCCCAGCGCTGCGACCCGCAGGCGTGGCAGCCGGGCAGCCAGGGAAAGCGCAGGGTGCCACAGCCGCCGCACCGCTGGATCAGCAGCCGGTGCCGGGACACGCCCTCCCAGAAGCCGGCGTTGTCCCGGTTGATCACGGGGCGGGGCCGCCGGGGACGCGGAGGTTGCTGGAATTGCTGGGGCGGCGGGGGTGACGAGGACGGCAGGGGCGGCAGGGGCGGCAGGGGCGGCGGGGGCGGCAGAGACGGCAGCGGCGGCTGGGATCGCTCGGCTCCGGGGTGGCCCGCCTCCTGGACTTCCGACCCCCTTTGCACGGGTGCGTACTTGAGGATACGGAAGCGGTGCTTCCCCGCCGGCTCCCCATTCGCCCGGATATCCATCCGCGTGGTGACGAAGTACCCCGCCCCCAGCTTCGTCGCCTTGCGTTCCGACACCGACTCGATCACCGCGTCGAAGGTGATCCGGTCACCCGGCCGCAGCGGCCGCAGATACTCCTGCTCGCAGTCCGTGGCGACCACGGAGGTGTAGCCCGCGCCGTCGAGCAGCCCGAACAGTCCGTCGTACGCGGGCGAGCGGTCGGCGTGCCCGGAGAGGCCGCCCATCGTCCAGGCCTGGAGCATCGTCGGCGGGGCGATGGCATCCGGTCCGTCGTACGCCGGGTTGGCATCGCCCATCGCCTCGCACCAGTGCCGGATCATCGGGGCGTTCACCGGGTCCTTGCCGACGCCTGTGGTGGCGGCCGACACCCCCTCGAACGCCTTCAACCGCCCGTAAAGATCATCCCGCTCATGACGCTCACCCGGAGCACGGAGACCGTCCGACTTCGTCACACCGTCGCCCCCTCCATCCCCAGCCGCACCGCCGACGCGCTCGCCACCACGCGCCGCCTTGCCGACGCACACCAGCGCACCGCCCCGACGCACCGACAAACGAGTGAGCGGGTTCCTGACTGTCCGTCAGAAACCCGCTCACTGTCAAGGCCGACGCCATGAACCCCAGAGCGACCCCATCGCTCTCCGCGCCGCCCCGACAATCACCCTTCAGTCGGCCGCTCCCCTTGGCGGCGCCCGGTCAGCCCTTGTCGCCCCCGAAGTTGAGGGTGGCATTGGTCTGGTAGACGTGGGTGAATCCGTCACCACTCACGCTCGCGGTGCTGTTCGGAGTGGCAGCACCGGCACCGTTGGCGACCAGCTGGCCGGTGGTCGAGTTGCCGTTGTTGGTGCCACCGATTTCGGTCCCGCCCTGGCTCGTGACCAGCGAGTTCGACCCATGATCCGCAAAGCCGCCGTTATCGGCCTGCGCCACACCGGAAAGCACCGTGACCGCGAAGGGCAGCGCGGCGGCCGCGGCGATGGCGCGGGCGGTACGGGTATTTGCCATGTCTATTCCTCCCACGGAACACAAATTCCGGATCTCCCGCATGGGCCTCCTGGATCGATCACCCGGATCCGGCCTGCCGGATCCACGCGCCCGATCCGTCCGGCCCATCCACATCACCCGACCCATCCAACCCATCCGATCTCACTCCGGATTGCATGAACTCCACTTGACCATCACGCAGTTGGCCTGCCGAATGCCGACTGCTCGACTGCCGACTGCCGCGATGCTTGCCACGACGTCGCGACCCCAGGATTGCCCACCGAATCCCCGGCGAATCCGCCGCGCAGGGGCGTTTCCCCCGCAAGCATGAGGACTCCGCGGTAAACCTCTGCCGCATCACGCCCCTCGCAGGTGCCCCCTCACCCACGCCCCCCGGCGTGCACACCACCCCCCACGCCCCCGCTCCCCTTCCTGCTCCCCCTTCCCTCCATCGAACATTCGTACGAAAATAGCGTCATGGCCACGCACCGACGCCATGCCGAAGCGCACCCCGACGCCGCACACCCAGCCTGCGCACACCCCGCCGACACGCATCCCGCCGACATGCACTTCGCCGCACTCGCCCACGCTCTGTGCGCCGCCGCGCGCGGCTACCCGGTCATCCCGCTGACCCGCAGCAAACTCCCCGCCGTAAGGTCCCCGCACCGCGGCCACCCCGAGGTCCCGCCCTGCCGCGGCGGCTGCGGCCGTATCGGGCACGGCGTCCACGACGCGAGCACCGACCCGCTCCTGATCCGCCGGCTGTTCGCCGCCGCGCCCTGGGCAACCGGCTACGGCATCGCGTGCGGCCTGCCCCCGCACCACCTCATCGGCATCGACCTCGACACCAAGAACGGCGCCGACGGCCTCACCGCGCTCCGGCTCCTCGCCGAACAGCACGGCTTCGAGATCCCGCCGACCATCGTGGTCCGCACTCCGAGCGGCGGCCACCACCTCTGGTTCACCGGCCCGCCCTGCCCGCCCGTCCCCAACTCGGCCGGTCGACTCGCCCCGGGCATCGACGTCCGCGGCCTGGGCGGCTATCTCGTCGGCCCCGGCTCGCTCACCACCCGTGGACGCTACGTCCTCGCACCAGACGCCCCGGGCGCCCCGGCACCCGCACCCGCACCCGCACCCGCACCCGCACCAACCGCCCTACTCACCTTGCTGACGCCCCCACCGCCACGGCCGCCCCTGGCCTCACAGCCACCCCCACCCCTATCCCCACATCCCGCCGCGGCACTCGTCCACTTCGTACGCACCTCCCCATACGGCCAGCGCAATGCCCGCCTGTTCTGGGCGGCCTGCCGGGCGTACGAATCCGGCCTGGGCCAGGAACTGGCCGCCAGACTCCTGGACGCCGCCCACCACACCGGCCTGCCCGAAGCCGAAGCACGATCAACCATCGCCTCAGCCGCCCACCGCTAGGCCGCGCCTCACACACCGCCGGACGTCACACACCACCGGACGTCACACACCGTCCGGCTTTCGCGCCTCGATCAAAAACCGTGTCGTATGCGCGACGAACAGCCCGTCCCTCCGGATCAAGGCATCCAACTCCCGCAACTGCTCCCGGTATTCCTCCACGGTGAACCCCGGAACCATCCACACCACCTTCCGCAGAAAGTAGATGACCGCCCCGATATCGAAGAACTCCGTCCGCAGCGACTCAGCACGCAGATCGACGACCTCCAGCCCGGCCGCCTCCGCCGCCCGGCATGCATCGTCGGGATGCCGGGCTCGCCGTACGTCCTCCGGCTGTGGCCCCAAGAAGAACTCCACCAGCTCGAACACGCTCGCCGGGCCGACCTGCTGGGAGAAGTACGTACCGCCCGGCCGCAGCACACGAGCGATCTCCTCCCACCACACCGTCACCGGATGGCGACTCGTCACCAGATCGAAGGCCGCATCGCCGAACGGCAGCGGCGGCTCATCCTCGTCGGCCACCACCACCGCGCCGAGCGGATGCAATAGCGCGGTGGCCTTGGCGACGTTCGGCGGCCAGGACTCGGTGGCGACCATCACCGGCGGCAGCTTCGCCGCCCCGGCGAGCACCTCCCCGCCTCCCGTCTGGATGTCCAGTGCGGCCGAGGCCCGCGCCAGCCGCTCCGCCATCGCCCGCTGATACCCCCACGAGGGCCGCTCCTCCGTGGCCCGCCCCTCCAGCCATGAGAAGTCCCACCCCGCGACGGACACGGCCTCCGCCTCGGCCACCAGTTCCTCAAACGATCGCCTCATACCCCCACGGTCGCCGCAGCCCCTCCACCCCGCCAGCGATTTTTCCCACCAACGTCTCCCTCCTCGCCTGGCGATTCGACCCCCTTCCGACCTCCTGACTCCTGACCTCCTGGCTCCTGACCTCCTGACCTCCTGACCTCCTGACCAGCTACTTCACTGGGCCGGCCCTCGACCAGCCCCTTACCATGTAATCCATGGACTCGATAAATGACCCTTACGAGGTGCGCGTGGGCGTGCCCTCCGTCGAGACTTTCCGCCGCCTGCGCACGGACGCCGGTCTCTCCGACAAGACCCCCGAGGCAGTCGCGCTCGCCCTGCCCAACACGTGGCACGGCGTGGTCCTCCACCACGAGGGCGAGCCCATCGGCATGGGACGGATCATCGGTGACGGCGGTACCGCGTTCCAGATCGTCGACATCTGCGTGCACCCCGCGCACCAAGGCCGCGGCCTCGGCAAGCGCATCATGGCCGCGCTCACCGAGGAACTGGAGCGCCGGGCGCCGGCGACCGCCTACGTCTCACTGATCGCGGACGGCCCTGCGCGCTTCCTCTACGAGAAGTTCGGCTTCGCCGACACCGCCGGACATGACTCGATCGGCATGTACCGCTTGATGAGCGGGAGTTGACGACCTCACGCGGCCCCACAGTCCCCCACAGGCCTCCACAAGCCTTTGTGAGGACCTCTGAGCAACGACGACGAAGGTGCCGGTGCCTCACCGCGTGGATCGGAGCCCCGCGAACGCCAGTACTCCTACCGGGACGCCATCCCCCGGGAAATCGACCGGCTGCGCACCGAGAGCGCAACCTACCGCCGCCGACACAACTGGCTCCAGTGGACGCTCATCCTCTGCTCAGCCGCCGTCTCCGTCATCACCTCGGTGATGGGCTACTTCAAATTCAAGGAGCGCGGCTTCAACCTCCAGCAGACCGCCGACGCCATCGAACAACGCAAACGCGAGCAACAACTCGACCAGCCCCACCAGGGCCAGCAAGAGGTCGTGTAATTACCTCGCGGAGCCAAAACGGCCCGGCAAGCAGGGCGCACTGCAATATCCGAGCAGCGCTGGGTCACGGCTTCTGCGCGTGCCGGATCCGTGCCGGAAAGGGCGGCCGGACGCGGCCAAGGGCGGTCGGATGCCGCCAAGGAACGGTCGGACGCCGCCAAGAGCAGTCGGCCACGGATACACGGCGAGCGGGAACAAAAACGGCCCCCGACCGGGAAATCCCTGGTCAGGGGCCGTCCGCCTGCGGAGGCTGTGGGATTTGAACCCACGGTGGCGTCGCCGCCACGACAGTTTTCAAGACTGTTCCCTTAGGCCGCTCGGGCAAGCCTCCCCGCGACGCCGGCGCGCCGTGGCGCGGGTGCCGCGGGGATCAGACTAGCGCGTCACTTGTCGCCCGTGCGCTGGCCCAGGGTTACCTGGGTGGTGTGCTCCTTGCCGGCGCGCTCGAAGGTGAGGGTGACGGTGTCGCCGGGCTTGTGCCGCCAGATCTCGCTGATCAAGGTGGGGCCGCTGTCGATGACGGTGCTGTCGAGCTTGGTGATGGTGTCGCCGGGCTTGAGGCCCGCCTTGTCGGCCGGGCCGTTCGGGGCGACCGCGTCGGAGCCGTTGTTGCCGGTCTGGGCGATGGTCGCGCCGCCGCCGGTGTCCCTCATGGCGACCTGGACGCCGATCTGGGGGTAGACCGGCTTGCCCGTCTTGATCAGATCCTGGGCGACTCGCTTGGCCTGGTCGATGGGGATGGCGAAGCCGAGGCCGATGCTGCCGGACTGGCTGGACTCGGGGCCCATTCCGCCGTTGCCGGCCGACTGGATGGCGGAGTTGATGCCGATGACGTTACCGGCGGCGTCCAGCAGCGGGCCGCCCGAGTTGCCGGGGTTTATCGACGCGTCCGTCTGCAGGGCGCTCATGTACGAGGCGCTGGTGCCGCCGCCGTCGCTGGAAGCCACCGGGCGGTCCTTGGCGCTGACGATGCCGGTGGTGACCGTGCCGGACAGGCCGAAGGGCGCGCCGATCGCGATCGTGGCGTCACCGACCTGGACGGCGGAGGACTTGCCGAGCGGGAGGGGGTTGAGGGTGGCGTCGGAGGCGTTCTTGAGCTTGATCACGGCGACGTCGTAGCCCTGGGCGCGGCCGATGACCTCGACGTCGTACTTCTTGCCGTTGGAGAACGTGGCGGTGAGCCGCCCGCCGCCGGCCGCGGAGGCGACGACGTGGTTGTTGGTGAGGATGTGGCCCTGTTTGTCGTAGACGAAGCCGGTGCCCGTACCGCCCTCACCGGTGACCCCCTGTGCCTCGATGGTCACGACGCTGGGCAGCGCCTTCTGCGCTATTCCTGCGACCGAGGTGGGCTTGCGGTTGAGCGCGCCGGCGTCACCGGAGGCGGAGACCGTCGTCGAGGAGCTGCCGTCGCGGCCCGCGGCCCAGTAGCCGATGCCGCCGCCGACCCCGCCGGCGACCAGCGCGGCGGCCAGGATGGCGGCGATCAGGCCGCCGTTGCGCTTCTTGGGGGCGGACGGGGTACCGGGGACGGCCCACGGGTTGCCGCCACCGCCACTGCTGCCGCCGCTGCCGTACGGGGGCTGGCCCCAGCCGCCGCCGGATGAGCCGTGACCGGTCATGGCGTACGCCGGGATCTGGGCGGTGTGCTCGGTCGGCGGGAAGCCCGGGGGCGGGGGCGCCGTGGGGGGCGTGGCGGGCGCGGGCGGGATGTCGGGAGTCCGCGCGTCAGAAGTCCGGGCGTCGGAAGTCCGGGCGTCGGAAGTCCGGGCGTCGGAAGTCCGGGCGTCGGAAGTCCGGGCGTCGG
>NZ_BBUY01000003.1:7845-546742 GCF_001590865.1 Streptomyces sp. NBRC 110611 | reverse complement strand
GGAGTCCGCGCGTCAGAAGTCCGGGCGTCGGAAGTCCGGGCGTCGGAAGTCCGGGCGTCGGAAGTCCGGGCGTCGGAAGTCCGGGCGTCGGAAGTCTGGGCGGCGGGTGGCTGGGAGGCGGGTGGCTGGGAGGCGGGCGGCTGGGAGGCGGGCGGCTGCGCGCCGGGAGGCTGGGCCTCGGAGGACTGGGCGCCGGAGGTGGAGGCGGGCGCCGGCGCAGGGGCGGACGCGGGGACGCTGTCCGGCTGCGGCCCGGTCGGCGGCTTGGCCTCCGACGGGACGGCGGCTCCCTCGTTCTCGGTGCTCACGGCTCTCTCCTCAGCTTGCTTCATGTTCGCGTCCACGGTTGTCGGCGTGCCACGTCGGACCGGTGGGGACTCTGCCCAGGTTTTGCACGGTCCAGGCCCGGAACCGTCGGACCCGGAGACCCGGGGCTTTGCCGGATCTATGGGGACGGGACTCATCAGGTCTTGTCAGGGTTGGCCGGGTTTGTTTGGCCGGGGTTGGTCAGGGTCGGTCGGGGCTGGTCAGTACTTTTCAGGGCTCGTCAAGGCTTACGGGATCTTGTGGGGGCTCACGGGATCTGCGGACCTTGCAGGGTCCGGCGGGTTCTGCGGGGGCTGCGGATCCGGCGGGGGGCTGCGGGTCCTGCCGGGCCCGCGCATCCTGCCTGGCCTGCGGGTCTTGCTGAGCCCCGTAGCCTCGTAGGGCCGGCGGTTCGGTGATCTTTTTTTCTTGGTACTCCGGGGTTCGGCACTCCAGGATCCCGGCAATCCGGGGAGACCAGGATTCAGGATCCACACGATATGGGCGAGTCTTCCTCCCAGCTTTTCCCACCGCGCGTCAGAGCGCCGTAAGCCGAGACTGTGACTGCCCCTCCCATCCTTTATGTCGGACAAATGCCGCGCATCCCGAGTTCCGTCCTCGGGGCGGGCACCGGACGGCCCGGCGACAGCGGATGGCACGATAACGCGGTGAGCACTGCACACCCTGCCCAGGACAGCCGTCCGGGTCGTCACACGATGTCCGTCGTAGCCCATCGAGGCGCCTCCGAGGACGCCCCGGAGCACACCCTGGCCGCCTACCGCAAGGCGATCGAGGACGGTGCGGACGCCCTGGAGTGCGATGTGCGGCTGACCGCGGACGGCCACCTGGTGTGCGTCCACGACCGCCGGGTGAACCGCACCTCCAACGGCCGGGGCGCGGTCTCCGCCCTGGAGCTCGCCGACCTCGCCACGCTCGACTTCGGGTCGTGGAAGGAGCCCGGATACGCGAACGGGACTCCGGGCCTGGACCTGCCCCCGTACGCGAACGGGACCGCGGGCCTCCGGTACGCGAACGAGGCCCCGGACCTGCGATACGAGGACCCGGAGCGGACGTCCGTACTGACGCTGGAGCGGCTGTTGGAGCTGGTCGCCGATGCGGACCGCCGGGTCGAGCTGGCCATCGAGACGAAACACCCGACGCGCTGGGCCGGTCAGGTGGAGGAGCGGCTGGTCGAGCTGCTCGGCCGGTTCGGGTATACAAAACCAGCCATGAGCCCCGACTGGACGCCCCCGGTCCGGGTCATGAGCTTCTCGGCGCGCTCGCTGCACCGTGTGCGGGCCGCCGCGCCGGGCATCCCCGGCGTCTACCTGATGCAGTTCCTCCGCCCCCGGTACCGGGACGGGCGGCTGCCGGTCGGCGTCGGCATCGCGGGCCCCGGCATCCGGATCCTCCGCTCGCACCCCGAGTACGTCGCCAAGGCCCATCAGGCGGGCCACCAGGTCCATGTATGGACGGTCAACGAACCGGCCGATGTCGAGCTGTGCCAGGAGTTGGGCGTGGACGCGGTGATTACAAACCGCCCCAAGCAGGTACGAATGCAGCTCGGCCTTGGCTAGAGCTCATCACAGGGTGTGCACCGGCGCATTCGGCTCGTGTTCGATCGTGTCTAGTGCGTCACTGCGTGCCGTCTGGCCGGTTTCCGGTCCAGTCCATTGGGGCATCCATCCCCTGGCGTGGGGCAAAGGAGGTCTCGGGGGTGGCGTTGGTGGTGGCACAAGAGGTGCCGGCGTCGTCGATCATGGCCGTACCCCATGGTCCAGCGGGCGTGGGCATGGCCAGGCGGCGCATGCGGGAAGAGCTGCTGGCAAGTGGCGTTCAGGACAGCGTTGTCGATGACGCGGTCCTTATCCTTTCGGAGCTGTTGAGCAATTCGTGTCGCCATGCGCGACCGATATGCGACGGCAGCCCCCCGGAATCACAGGAACTACAGACACTGCAGGGACCGCAAGAGCTGCAAGGACCGCAAGGGCTACAGGGGTCCTTGCCCTCCCGTTCTCCGGCCCGTTCTCCGGGACGCCCAGGACCTCTGGGATCTCGCGCACCTCTGGGGCCCGCGCACTCCGCGGGACCTCTGAGTTCCGCGGCTTCCGCGACGTCCGCAGCTTCTGCCACGTCCGCCACGTCCGCCACATCTACGGCGTCCGCAGGCGCGGCAGGAACCACGGGCCCCCTGCGCTCCCCGGGTTCCGAGAGAGCCGGGGCCAGGGGCGGCCGGGGCGCTTCCCCGGACGTGCCGCAGGACAGCCGCACCACGGCCGCCTCACGCGGCGTTCCGTCGGCGTCCGTCCGGGCGTCCTGGCGTATCGACGCCCAAGGCCGGCTGACCGTCGCGGTCACCGATGGCGGTGGCCCGACCCGGCCCATTCCGGCCACTCCCTCGGTCACGGCACACGGCGGTCGTGGCCTGGCGATCATCCGGTCGCTCGCCAAGGACTGGGGCGTACGCGACACCGCCGCCGGCGAGGTGACAGTCTGGGCTGTCCTCTCCCTTCAAGGCGCCTTTGCTACGCGCGTGGACCTGACGCCCCCCGAGCTGCCGCCGTCGCTCACGCGGCGCCCAGGAACGGGCAGTGGCGGCCGGCCACTGGGCCCGGGCCCGGCCCTCGTGGACTTCGACGAGCTTCCCTAGCGCACTTCAACGAGCCGCCTGGGGGACCCTGCCCTGTCCGGAACCCCTCAGGGACTCCCACCCGCCGGGGAACCCCTCAGCCCTCCAGGCATCCCTCAGCCCTCCATGCATCCCTCGGACCTTCAGGCATCCTTCAGCTCGACGGCGCACGTTCCACTGCGCGGCGCCGCGCGGCAACCGGCTGCGCGGCACCCTGGCAACCGGCTGCGTGGCGCCCCGGTAACCGGCTGCATGCCGCCGCTGCCGCCGCCCGCCCGGCAATCGGGAATACCTCGCCCCCCAACTGCGTTGTGGCCCGCAAGGGGCGCCGGCATCCCTTAGGGGATCTGTTCGACCATCCCCTAAGGGCCGACACGCCGTCACGGCGGCGACGGTGCGGAGCATATGAGGCGAGGTGTGCAGGGATCCGATGGGGCGGGATCGGGGTGGGACACGGGGTTATCCACAGGCGGACGCGGCCTGGTGCGCGATCCTCTAGGCTCGCGCCGAAGCGCATGACAAGAAGAGCATGAAGAGCATCAGGCAATGCGTCCGTAGCTCAGGATCGACCGGGAGACACCGCCGCCATGGCAAAGAAGCGCCGCCCCCAGCCCCGCGCCGCAGCGCCCCAGATCAAGGATGGCGAAGTGCCGGTCGTCGGCGCTCGTGAGCCCTGCCCGTGCGGTTCCGGCCGCCGGTACAAGGCATGTCACGGGCGGCAGGCGGCCCACGCCGTCACCGAGCTGGTGCAGCGCCCCTTCGAAGGCCTGCCCGGAGAGTGTGACTGGGTGGCGCTGCGGGAACTGGTGCCCGCCGCCACCGCCGAATTGACGCTGAAGGGAGGGCTGCCCGAGGGCGTGCCCTCCGTCACGCTCGCGACCGTCCTGCCGATGGCCTGGCCCGCGCTGCGCCGCGACAACGGCGCGGTCCTGCTCGGCCTGCAGAACGACACCGCCTCCGGCGACATCAGCCGCGATCTCGCGGACACCCTCCAGCGCGCACTGGTCGCGGACCCGGGGAGTCCGGTCGCGGCCGGGCGGCCCAGTGCCGACGGCCCGCGGCTCCAGGATCTGCTCGATCTGACCGCGCCTTTTGAGCCGACCGTCCACACCGGTTTCGAGTTCTGGGTGGAGAACGCCGAGAACGCGACGGGCGAGGTCGCCGCGTCGTTGGAGCGGGCGAACGCGGCGGCCATTCCGACCGCCCGGATTCCCGGCCTGGAGGGCGCGTACTGGTGCGAGGCGCCGGAGAAGAACCATCTGCGCTGGGTCACCGCGCACCCGGAGGAGCAGCTGCTGGACGCGCTGGCCCGGCTGCACGCCGCCGGCGCGTCCTCCCTCGGTGAAGGCACCCGCCTGGTGGGCTCGTTCCGCGCGCACGGGCTGGTCGTTCCGGTCTGGGACCTGCCCTCGTCGATGGGCGCCGACGATGTCGCCAAGCCGGCCACGGCGTTCGCCGAGCGCCTGGCCGAGGCGCTGACGACGGATATCCCGCTGACCGCCGACGAGCGCCGGGCGCGCGGCGGGCTCACCAACCGTCAGATCACCTTGAGCTGAACAGTAACGGCCGAGGGCGGCTGAGCCCGCCCTCGGCCGGGAGCTCCGCACCGGGTGGCCCTGCAGGGGCGTTCCGTACCGGGTGGCTGTGCAGGGTGTTCCTTACGGGTGGCCGTGCCGGGCGTTCGTTCCCTACGGGGTGAGCGTGCCGGGTGGTGGTACCGGCCGGTGCAACCGATGGTCCGTACGCCTCATAGGCGGCTGCGTGACGCGGTGGTCCGTACGCCTCGCAGGCAGCCGCGTGACGCCGGTCACAACTCCCCGTACCTGCCGGTAAATAGGCGTCCGGAAATCCACGATCGAATTTGCTAACCGCCGATCTCTTGTTACGGTTCTAAAAGCCCGGTCGCTGGTGCATCCCCCGTCGCCAGCGACCGGGCGCTTCCATGTCTGGAAGCAAGTATTCCGATCGGACCTTCTGTCCGGGCCGCCCACCTGCACGCTCCGCCCGGGACGTGTCACGCGCGTGCCGACACCGCGCCCCCGGACTGACGGCCTTTCGCGTCACCAAAAGGGCGTTACGGCGTTGCCGGAGAGTTGCCATACCGCCGGAAAGTTGTCATGGGGCGGCCGCCGGAACGCCGAACTCTGAAGTCCGAACGCCGAAGCCTGAACGCCGACATCCGAACGCCGACGTCCGAAGCTGGCGCCCGAAGTCCGAACGCCGCCGCGGGGCATCAGAGGAGTGAACCTCTGGCGCTCTTCTTCGAGTTGCTGCCGGAGCGCAGCAGCAACTGCTCCCCTGCCACATCGGAGATCTCCGCCACCGCGTCGTACGCCACCCGGGCCTTCCGCACCGTCCGCGCGATCGGGGTCTCGCACATGCCCGGCCGGCCGGTCCGCGGGATCTTGCAGTTCACCTGGACGGTCCTGCCGTCCGGCCGCAGCAGCGTCAGTACGGCGTGCAGCGGACTGCCCGTGATGTTCCGGTAGTACGTACGTGCCCAGGTGCGGCCACGCTCGGCGAGCACGCAGGTCTGGACCTTGATGCCCCGGGTGGAGTTGAGTTCCGGGCCGCAGCGAGACGTACGGCCGGAGAGCAGCGGGAGGCCGAGCTCGTCGAGCGGGCCGGTGAGCCCCCCTTCCGCCCGGGCGGCACCGGCGGACTTATTGTCCGCCTTGCCACCCATTTCACCCTTGGCGCCCCTTTTCGCCGAACGATTATTTTCAGCCGTGGACGTCGCTCCGGACGTACCCGGCGTAGAGGTGTGCGGCATACGGGCCCTCGGCACGGGGGCGCTCGGCGTGGCAGTGTCCGCCGGGCCGGCCATCGCGGCGCCAAGCGGTACGGCGATGGCGAGCGCCGCCACGCCGGCGAGCCCGATCATGCGGAATTTCTGCGCGCGTTGCATGGACCCCACCTGCGATCGAGATGCCGCCGACGACGGCTTGACAGTGCGCCGAACCTGACGGCCGGTTACACCGAACCTATCGGCCAACGAGGGGGAACCCGGCTGCACGGACACCCATTTCCCGTAGTGATCCGGGCCGGTCACACCCGGACGGGTGAACCGCCCGCGCCTCGCCGGTCCGAGCCGGTCAGTAGGCGAGGCGGCTGCCGCCGTCGGGGGCGCTGGTGCTCGCCAGGACCAGGGCATCGACGATCGTGGCCACCTCCGGCAGCCAGGGCGCGGCCGCGGGCGGGGATCCCCCCTGCGCATGGCGGTCCCCCCGCTCGAACGAAGCCGAGCGCCGGGGAGCAGGTGAGGGCTTGGGGGACGTCGGCGGACGCTCCCAGCGCACCCGCCCGGCGCCGGTCTGGGACGGCGGGAGCACCACATGGCCGCCCTCCCCGTGGAACCGCAGCGAGCTGGGCACCCAGTTCTGGGAGTACAGCAGCTCGCCCAACTCCGGGAGGCCGTACGGCGATACGAGCAGCGACCAGCGGGTCGGGGTGGCCACGACGGGGCCGACACGGACGCCGAAGTGGTCCAGCGCCGCCAGGGCACGGGCGCCGGCAACGGCGGGCAGGCTCACCGCGCAGGGCGCCCGGCCGCCGGTGGCCAGGACGATCGGGGCGTCCGGCCGGTTGGTCCACCACCAACGCACCATCCGGGCATCGGTGGTGGCGGCCAGCAGCCCCGGGTCGAAGGGGTGCGCCCCGGGTACCACGCACTCGGGGTCGGGGCAGTTGCACTCACGGGTGGGCCGCCCTCCGAGGCCGAGCCGGGCACTGGCCGGCGCCCGGCCGGCCGACCTGAGTCCCACCCCGGGAAGCACCGGCCACTGCCACTCGGTGGCGCAGTGGAGCGCCGCGCCGAGCAGCGCCGACCGTCCGCCGCGCCGGAACAGGGGCTTGCGTCGCCTTCCGAGGATCTCGCGCATGAGCGCTCGTTCCTTTCCGTTAACGCCGAGGGCTTCGTCCATCGCACTACTGGGCACTGCTACGCACTATTGGGCACTGCACTACCGGGGACTACCGGACTGCTGCACTACTGATCTGCTGGGCTTTGCCGGCTCTGTCGCGCCACCGGGCACTGCGTGGCACGGCGTAGCACTTTCGAGCTGCCCGGCGCCGCGTAGCGCTACCGGGCACCGCAGCACTGCATGGCACCGCTCGCCGGTTCGCTCGCGCTTCGCCCGTGCCGCTCGATGCCGTCGTGTGGCGTCTCTCGCGGCTCGGCCATGCGATCCGGGTCAGGCCAATCGCACATCGATCACGCCGCGTGGATCTGTGGTCACCACGCGTACGAGGCAGCGCATCACGCCATACGCCGAGCGTGGAACATGGCGGGGGGTGGCGCGCGCTGGGCGCTTGTGCTGCCGTTTGTGCAGTCCCCGCCACTCGGGTGCGTCACGGCCGTCGTCGTGTGAGACGCCGGTGCCCGCCGGAGAGTTCCGGTGCGGCCCCAACTGACCCGCACCTTTCCGAGTACGTACCCGCCACTGTGGTGATGACGCGCTGTTGATCGGCGCCAGTCGACCTCAAATTGACGCCCAGTGGGCTGTTTTCAGGCCAATCTACAGACCTCGCTGACACCACAAACCCCGTGGGGACAATGCTGGACATCGCCTCGTTGGTGCGTGTACATGTGGAGGCATTGATAGCGGAGCAGCATGACATGGGGGTTTGCGATGCTATTGAGGAAATCGCGCGGCCAAAAATTCCGCACAACATCACTCAACAAAATGCCGCGCTCCCTACCAAATAGCGGCCTGACCTGGTGTAACGCCCTGCGTGACGATGGTCGTCAGCCATGACCGCCCCACACGTACCAAAAGTGGCTGGAATCGAACCAGCTCTCCCCGCTCCCACGCATACTGTCGGCCCGCATCCGGAAGACCCGCACCCGGAGAACGCCCCTGCGGACCACGCAGAGCACGCAGAGCACACTGCCGACTCCTCGTCCGGCCCCTCATCCGGCTCCGCTTCCGACTCGTCATCCGGCTGCTCCGGCACCTCCGACGGCTCGCCGGACGGCTCGGTCGACGGCCCGGGCGGCGGCTCCT
The DNA here is from genome assembly GCF_001590865.1 of Streptomyces sp. NBRC 110611. GTDB lineage: Bacteria > Actinomycetota > Actinomycetes > Streptomycetales > Streptomycetaceae > Streptomyces. The sequence goes on along the minus strand of NZ_BBUY01000003.1, from coordinate 538,801 downwards.
CGGACGCCCCCAACGGCGGTCGCGGCGGCGCCCCCGGCCCCGTGTCGGGCCTCTCTCCCGACGTCTCCGCCCTCGACCAACTCGCCGCGGTCCAGGACCGGCTGGCCGGCTGGATCTCCGACCTCAGCACCCTGCACGACCTGACCGAACAACTCGCCCGTACCCGCACGTTGGAGGAGGCCCTCCACGAGTTGCTGCGGGCCGGCGCCGCCCTGGTCGGCGCGCGCCGCGGCCTGGTCGTCCTGGCGCCCGCGGACGGACTCGGGCCGGAGACCACCGTCGGTCTCGGCCTCGGCCACGCGGAGATCGGACACATCGAGACCGTCCCGCGCCGCGCCCTGTCGTACGCGCGGATACTGGACGGCCTCCCCGAGCCCGGCACCACCGGCGACGGCACCCCCGCCACGTGCGACACCGGCGCCACTTGCGACGCCTGCGACGTCCGCGAGATCAGCGAGCCCGACATCCCGGGTGAGAAGGACCTCGACCCGCGCCTCCGCGAGGTCGCCGCCCGCCTCGGATACGCCGCCAGCTACGCCGTCCCGCTCACCGCCGACCCCATCGGCCGCACCGGCGCCGCGGTCTGGCTCTACGACGAACCAGCCGCACCCACCAAGCGCCAGCGTCACCTCATCGGCCTCTACCGCGCACACGCCGCCGAGCACCTCGCCCGCCTTCTCGAACTCCACCGCAGCCGACAGGCCGCCGCCACCCTGCGCGAGGAGCTGCTCCCCCACCGGCTGCCGCGCGTCCCCGGCGTCCGTCTCGCGGTCCGGCACAGCACCGGCCCGCGCGGCGGCGGCGACTGGTACGACGCGCTGCCGCTGCCCGACGGGGCGCTGGGCCTGGCCGTCGGGTCGGTCACCGGATCCGGGCCGAGCGCGGTGGCCGCCATGGGGCGGCTACGGGCTTCGCTGCGCGCGTACGCGGTCATGGAGGGCGAGGATCCGGTCGCGGTCCTCTCGGACCTGGAGCTGCTGCTCCGGCTGACCGAGCCGGCCCGTAGTGCCACCGCGCTGTTCGCCTTCACCGAGCCGCCGCCCGGCGCGTCGGACGGTACGCCGGAGGGTGCGCTGGGTGGCGTATCGGAAGGTGCGCTGAGTGGTGTGCCGGAGGGCGCGCTGGGCGGCGTGCCGGGAGGTGCCCTCACGTCCCGCAAGCTGGTGCTGGCCGGGGCCGGCCACTGCCCGCCGCTGATCCTCGGCGATCTACGGACCGAGTTCGTCGAGACCTCGCTGTCCGCGCCGCTGGGCATGCTGGCCTGCTGGGAAGCACCGAGTGTGGAGATCGAACCGGCCGGCGGCGAGACCCTGCTGCTCTACAGCGACGGGCTGCTCCACCGGACGGGCGAGCCCATGGACCGCGCCTTCGCCCGGTTGCACACAGCCGCCGCGAGCATCCCCAGGTCGAGCCGCCGTGATCCGGAAGCGGTGGTGGATCACATCGTGCGCGCGATGCTGCCGCAGGGGCTGGACGATCCCTCGTCGGAAGAGGACGTGGTCCTGCTGGCGACCTACTTCGAGGAGTAATGAGAGGAGTAGCGGGGAGCGGCCGGGAGTGGCGGGGAGCAGCCGAGAACAGCGGAGAGCAGCGGGAGGCGGCAGAAAGTAGCGGGAGGCAGCGGAAGGCAGCGCCTTTCCCCCACCGTCTGCTCCCGCCATGCGTCCTATGGCCGTAATGCCTGAGAGGTCACACGTTCCGCCCTCTGGACCGCGTTCCATCCGCACATACGATGGAATGCGTTCACTCTTATGAGGAGGCATGGTGACCGACGAGCTGACGCCGGAGATCCCGGACGCGGACGAGCAGCCGATCAAGCAGCGCAAGAACGGCCTTTACCCGGGCGTCTCCGATGAGCTCGCGGAGAACATGAAGGGCGGCTGGGCCGACACCGAGCTGCGGGACCTGCGGCCGATCGAGCAGGCCCCCCACGCCGCCCGCCGCCGGGCCGCGCTCTCCGCGCGCTTCCCCGGTGAGCGCCTGGTGATCCCCGCGGGCAACTTGAAGACCCGCTCCAATGACACCGAGTACTCCTTCCGTGCCTCGACGGAGTACGTCTACCTCACCGGCGACCAGACCGACGACAGCGTCCTCGTCCTGGAGCCCGCCAAGGACGAGGCCGGGAGCGGGAACGGGAACGGCCACACGGCGACGCTCTACCGGCTGCCCCGCTCCAACCGCGAGAACGGCGAGTTCTGGCTGAACGGCATGGGCGAGCTGTGGGTCGGCCGCCGCCACAGCCTGGCCGAGTCCGAAGCGCTGCTCGGCGTCCCCTGCAAGGACGTGCGCGAGCTGGCCGACGCTCTCAAGGAGGCCACCGGCCCGGTCCGCGTCGTACGCGGCCACGACGCCGGTATCGAGGCCGCGCTGACCGACAAGGTCACCGCCGAGCGCGACGAAGAGCTGCGCGTCTACCTCTCCGAGGCCCGGGCGGTCAAGGACGACTTCGAGATCGGCGAGCTCCAGAAGGCCGTCGATTCGACGGTGCGCGGCTTCGAGGACGTCGTGAAGGTCCTGGACAAGGCGGAAGCCACGTCCGAGCGCTACATCGAGGGAACCTTCTTCCTGCGCGCCCGCGTGGAGGGCAACGACGTCGGCTACGGCTCGATCTGCGCCGCCGGCCCGCACGCCTGCACCCTGCACTGGGTCCGCAACGACGGCCAGGTCCGCTCCGGCGACCTGCTGCTCCTGGACGCCGGTGTGGAGACCACCACCCTCTACACCGCCGACGTCACCCGCACCCTCCCGATCAACGGCCGCTACACCGACCTCCAGCGCAAGATCTACGACGCGGTCCACGAAGCCCAGGAGGCGGGCATCGCGGCGGTCAAGCCGGGCGCCGCCTTCCGCGACTTCCACGACGCCGCGCAGCGGGTCCTCGCCACGAAGCTGGTCGAGTGGGGCCTGGTCGAGGGCCCGGCCGACCGGGTCCTGGAACTGGGCCTGCAGCGCCGCTGGACCCTGCACGGCACCGGCCACATGCTCGGCCTGGACGTCCACGACTGCGCCGCGGCCCGCACCGAGGCGTACGTCAACGGCACGCTGGAGCCGGGGATGGTGCTGACCGTCGAGCCCGGGCTGTACTTCCAGGCGGACGACCTGACGGTGCCCGAGGAGTACCGCGGCATCGGCGTACGGATCGAGGACGACATCCTCGTCACCGACGACGGCAACCGGAACCTGTCGGCCGCGCTGCCGCGGCGGTCGGACGAGGTCGAGGCGTGGATGGCAGGACTGCTCAAGAAGTAGCCCCGGTCAAGAAGTAGCCCCGGCATGGGGTGTCGGCGGGTCGGTGGTTTCGTCCACCGGCCCGCTGTCCGTTTTCACGTACGCGCCCGCGCGGGCCGCCGCCCATACGGCGGTGGCGGCGGACTCGGCGAGGTGGGTGTCGACGGGGCGGCGGACGATCAGCATCCGGTAGTAGAAGGGCGCGCCGAGGGCCGACATCACCTCCACCGGGTCGGTACCCGGGGGCACTTCACCGCGTTCCCTGGCCCGCTCCACCATCCCGCCCGACAGCGGCAGCCGCTCCTCGAAGAACGACCGCAGCGCCGTGGCGGCCTGCGGGTGGCGCGCCGCGGCGGAGACCACCGCCTCGATCAGCCGCCGCATCCGCGGCTCCTCGTAGAAGGCGGCCAGCGAGCGGGCCATCGCCCGCAGATCGCCGTACAGCGTGCCGGTGTCCGGCAGCGGTACGCCATCGCTCAGGTCGGTCAGCAGCGCGCAGACCAGGCCCTCGATACAGCGCCAGCGCCGGTAGAGCGTGGCCACGTGGATTCCCGACCGCTGTGCGACCTTCTCCATGGTGAGCTCGGCGAAGCCGCCCTCGCCCAACTCCTCGAAGACAGCGGCCAGTACGGCCTGACGGGTGCGGGCCGTACGCCCGCCGGGCCGGGTCTCGCCTGGGACAGGGTGCGCTGTGGTCACGGCGGCTCCGTATTGCAGTGCGGGTTCTCGCCAAGTATTGTCCGAGAAGATTAACGCGAAGCTCTTCGCGTTAGTCCTGGTGTGCGCTGGTCTCGCTGGGAAAGGGGACGCCGCGGGGGAGGTCCTCCCTCCGCGAGACCGCGCTACCCACACCCCTCTCGCCCCCTCTCCAACCCCCTCCTCAGCCTCCTAAGGTCGATTTCCAGCCATTCCGGCCATCCGCTGACGCTCCGAGGGCCCCACGTTGTGCTAGGGACAGGCCCTAGGGCGCCTTCGGAAGCCCGGGGCCCGCGCAGCGGACGTCCGCCGCCGGCACCGCCCCCGCCACGAGGTACGCGGCCGCCGTACTGTCCACACAGGCGTTGCCCCGGCTGGCGAACACCCCGTGGGAGTAGTCGTTGTCGAGGGTGATCAGGCGGGAGCCGGGCAGCAGCTTGCGCAGTCGGCGGGCGCCCTCCAGGGGCGTGACGGGATCATGCGCGGACGCGACCAGCAGTACGGGCGGGGCGTCCGGGCTGCCGAGCGGGGTGCGGTGGCCGGGCCGATGGCGCCAGGAGGCACAGACGGAGGCCTCCATACCGGTGAGGACCGGCTGGGGGTCGAGGCGGCGGGTGCGGCGGATGTCCGCGGCTATCGCGCGCGGGCTGGGCCCGGGGCCGTCGGCGCACTTGACGATGCGGTTGGCCGCTTCGTAGTTACGGGAGTCGGGGCCGTCGAAGGCGGACGCCGGGCGCATTCCGTCGACGCCGCCACTGGTGAGGTACGTGCGTATGCCGTCGGCGAGGCCTGCCCAGCGTTCGGTGCGGCCCAGCGCGCGGTACACGGCGCGGTCGAACTCCGCCGGGCCGAAGCCGTCCACGGGCCGCGCGCCGAGCCCCTGGCGCACCCGCAGATAGGACCGCCGTACGGCGGTCGCACTCGCCCCCACACCGAAGCGCTGCGCATGCGCGGCGGTCCAGGCGAAGAAGGTGTCCCGCTGACGCAGCAGCGCCCGGCTCTGGATCACGTCGAAGTCGTACCAGCCCCAGGGGCCGACCACGCTGTCCAGCACCATACGGCCCACCCGGTCCGGGAACCGGGCGGCGTACGCCGCACCGAGGTAGCTGCCGTAGGAAACGCCGAGGAAGCTCGTCCTCGGTTCGCCGAGCGCGGCGCGGATCGCGTCCATGTCGTGGGCGGTCTGCTCGGTGGACAGGTAGGGCAGCAGGCCGGCCGCGTGCGTGGCGCAGTCGTCGGCCATGGCGTGGAGTGACGTGAGGTAGGCCCGTTCGGCGGCGCGGTTCGCCGGTACGGGGTCCACGCCGGGGGCGTCGAAGAGACCGCCCATCGGGCCGCAGTCCGCGGGGGTGCTCCGGCCGACTCCGCGCGGGTCGAAGCCGATGATGTCGAACGAACGCCGCACGCTCTCCGGGAGTTTGGCGCGCTTGGTGACCGCGTAGGAGAGCCCGGAGCCGCCCGGGCCGCCCGGATTCACCAGCAGAATGCCGCGCCGTTCGGCGGGGGTACCGGAGGCACGGACCCGGGAGACGGCCACGTCGATGCGCGCCCCCTGAGACTCCGCAGACCAGTCGAGCGGAACGCTGAGCCGGCCGCATTCGACGTGGTCCGGCGCCGCCGGCTTCGGTACGGAGTCCGGGCAGGCGCCGAAGTGGAGGCGGGGAGCCGGCGCCGCCGGGGCGGAGGCCTGGGCGGGCGGGACGGGGCTCAGTGTGGCAGCGGCCGCCAGGGCGCTCAGCAGCACGGCGCGGCGGGCGGGAGGGGTGGGACGGACGGAACGACGGGGGCGGGACAAGGGCAAGGACGACGACAAGGACAAGGACAAGGACAACGGGCCCTCCGGACGGAGTCGGGCGGGGCGGGACGCACGCGATGGCACGCGACACACGCGATGACGCAGGACGCACGCGATGGCATGGGCCGCACCCAGCAGGGGCGGACACCCAGTATGACAATGACAATCATTATCGATAAGGTGTTCGCGACCAAACCCGGTCCCCTCCTCGCCGAGGGAGCGCCGGGCTGCCCGTACGCCGGTGACCCCCGGCACGGAAAGGGGAGCTGTGGCTCATCTGTTGGTGATCGAGAGCTGGGTGGGCTCGATGAGCCGACTGCTGCCACGCTCGATACGGGAGGGCGGGCACGAGTTCACCTTCCTCACCCGCGACCTGCACCACTACCTGCGCTCGGCGCCGGAAGGCACCACGCACCCGCTGCTCGGGGCCCGCAATGTGATCACCGCCGACACCAACGACACCGAGGCCCTGCTGCCCCAAGTCGAGCGGCTGCACGCGGTGTTGGGCTTCGACGGGGTGATCACGTCCTGCGACTACTACCTCCCGGCGGTGGCGCGGATCGCCGCACACCTCGGCCTGCCCGGCCCCGGGCCGGAAGCCGTCGGGAACGCCTGCCGCAAGGACGCCACCCGTCGCGTCCTCGCCGGGGCCGGGCTGCCCGGCCCGCGCTTCGCCGTGCACGAGGAGTGGGCCGATATCGCCCGGGCCGCACGGGAGGTCATCGGCTATCCGCTGGTCGTCAAGCCCGTCGACCTGTGCGCCGGGATGTTCGTGCGCCGAGTGGACGACGAGGACCAACTGGCGGAGGCCGTAGCGTCCTTGGCCGCGTTCCCGGTCAATGCGCGCGGGCAGCGGCGGGCACCCGTCGTCCTGCTGGAGGAGCTGCTGGACGGGCCCGAGGTGAGCGTCGAGACCGTGTCGTACGGGGGCGCGGTGCAGGTGGTCGGCGTGACCGACAAGAGCCTCGGCGGAGCACCGGCCTTCATCGAGACCGGGCATATGTTCCCCGCCGCGCTGGCCGCCGCGGACACCGAGGCCGCGGAGCGGGCCGCGGTGCGCGCGCTGACGGCGCTCGGTCTGGTCGACGGCGTGGTCGCGCACACCGAGGTCAAGCTGACCGCCGCCGGGCCGCGCGTCGTGGAGGTCAACCCCCGGCCCGCCGGCAACCGCATCACCGAGCTGATCCGCCATGTGACCGGGATCGACCTGGCCGCCGCCTTCGTGGACGTCGCGCTCGGCCGGGAACCCGACCTGCGGCGCACGGACACCGGGCTGCGCAGCGCCGCGATCGGCTTCCTGCTGCCGGACCGTGCGGGCACGCTCGAAGAGGTCGAGGGGCTCGACGGCAGTCACCTGGCCGGCGCGGCGGGCGTGCTGGAAGTGCAGGTGGCCGAGCCCGGCAAGACGGTGCAGGCGGCGGGCAGCAACAACGAGTACCTGGGGCATGTGATGGCGGGCGACGCCAAGGGCCCCGGCGCCCGCGACCGCGTCGAGGGCCTGCTGTCCGCGCTGCGGGCGGGGCTGGTGATCCGATGACCGCCGTACCCCCCGCGACCACCGCGACCCCCGTGGCCGCCATGACCCCCGTGCCCGCCATGACCCCCGTCGACGCGGTGCCGCACGAGACGTACGAGACGTACGACGGCCTGGTCGACCGGGTCCGCGCGGGCGCCCTCGGCACCGACCCCCGTACGCTGCGGATCGCCGTCGCCTTCACCACGCGGCAGGCCGTACGGCATGACGGGCGCGGCACCGGGTACCGCAACGAAGTCCTCAGCCTGCGGCTGGCCGAGGCCGTCGGCTCGTGCGCGGTCGAGCCCGGGGCGCTGCCCGACGGTGCGCTCGACGACTGTGTGGGCGCCGATGTCGCACGGCTGCTGGACCATCCGCTGCCGCCGGTGCGGGTGGCCGCTCTCGACGCCTACCTGACGCACCTCACGCCCCACACCCCGGCCAACGGGGCGCACCCCGTCCCGCTGCCCGCCGGATCGTCGCTGGAGAAGTCCCGGGCCCGGGCCGGTGCCGTGGCCGGGCTGCTGGACCTGCCGGCCGGCACCACGGTGCTCGTGGTCGGGGTCGTCAACTCGCTTCTGGAAGCGCTGCGTTCGCGCGGCCTCGGCTACGTGCCGTGCGATCTCAAGGGCGGTACGACGGAGTGGGGCGAGCCGGTGGTCACCGACGCGCTCGCCGGGTCCGCGCGGTGTGACGCGCTGCTCGTGTCCGGGATGACCTTGGGCAACGGCACCTTCGAGCCGCTGCGGGAGCACGCGCTCCGGCACGGCAAGCAACTGGTGATGTTCGCCCAGACCGGGAGCGCGGTCCTGCCCCGGTTCCTCGGGCACGGGGTGAGCGCGGTGTGTGCGGAGCCGTACCCCTTCTTCTGGCTCGACGGCGGGCCGGGCGTCATCCACCGGTACCGGTCCGCCGGACGCCCCGGGGGAGAGCGATGACCGCCGCCACCGCCGTACGGCCCGACGCCCGGCCGGAGTTGTTCGCCCTGCTCGGCCGTACCCCTGTCGTCCGTGTCACCACCGACCTGCCACACGCCCACCCCGGCTTCTGGGCCAAGCTCGAAGGGCTGGCGGCGGGCGGTATGAAGGCGCGGGCCGCGGTGTCGATGCTGCTGGGGGCGCGTGAGCGCGGCGAGCTGCGGCCCGGGGACCCGGTGGTGGAGTCGACCTCGGGCACCCTCGGCATCGGCCTGGCCTTCGCGGGCCAGGCGCTGGGCCATCCGGTCGTCCTGGTCGGCGACCGCGAGCTGGAGCCTGCGATGCGGCAACTGCTGTGCGCGCACGGCGTCCGCCTGGAGATCGTCGACCGTCCGGCGCCGCAGGGCGGCTGGCAGGCCGCCCGCCTCGCCCGGCTGCGGGAGCTGCTCGCCGAACTGCCCGGCGCGTACTGGCCCGACCAGTACAACAACCCCGACAACCGGGCCGGTTACGCCTCGCTCGCCGCCGAACTCACCACCCAGCTCGACCACCTCGACATCCTCGTGTGCAGCGTCGGCACAGGCGGCCACAGCGCGGGCATCATCGGCCCGCTGCGCCGGCACTGGCCCGCCCTCCGCCTCATCGGCGTCGACGCCACCGGCTCGACGATCTTCGGCCAGCCCGCCCGGCCCCGGCTGATGCGCGGCCTCGGCAGCAGCATCCATCCGCGCAACGTCGCCTACCACGCCTTCGACGAGGTGCACTGGGTCGGCCCGGCCGAGGCGGTGGACGGCTGCCGGCGGCTGGCCCGGGGCTCCTTCGTCAGCGGCGGCTGGAGCACGGGAGCGGTCGCCCGGGTCGCCGCCTGGGCGGCCCGCGTCCATCCCGGGGCGGTCGTCGCCACCGTCTTCCCCGACGGCCCGCACCGCTACCTCGGCACGGTGTACGACGACGACTTCACCGCCGCGCACGGCCTCGACCTCTCCGCCGCGGCCACCCGGCCCGTCGAGATACCGCACCCGTACGCGGCCGAGGCCACCGGCTGGGTGCGATGTACGAGGGTCACCGACCCGCTCCCGGCTGCTCCGGCCTCTGCCTCTCCGACCCCCGCCGCTCCAACTCCCGCCGCTCCAACTCCCGCCGCTCCAACCTCCGCTGCTCCGGTCCCTGCCCCTCCGCCCCACGCTTCCCCGACCTCTGCCTCTCCCACCCCCACCTCCCCGACCCCCGCGAAAGGCACCCTGTGAAGGCCGGCCTGCGCACCGTACGCCTCGAACTCGCCGAGCCGTTGCGCATCTCCCGTTCCACCATGTCCGCGCGCGACGCCGTGTGGCTGAGCATCGAGCACGCGGGGGTGACCGGCCATGGCGAGGCCGTCACCAGCGTGTACTACGGTCTCGACGCCGACACGCTGGTACGGCTCCTCGGCGCCGTCGAACTGACCGGCTTCGCCTGCCCCGAGAGCGCCCTGGAGGCACTCGGGGCGGGAGAGCTGGTCGCCGCCGAAACCCCACCGGCGGTGACCGCGGCCGTCGAGTCTGCGCTGCTCGACCTTGTCGGCAAGCGCGCGGGCGTCCCCGTCCACCGGCTCCTGGAGCCCGCATCCGCGCCCCCCGTGGCCGCCACCGCCCGCACCATCGGCATCACCTCGCCCGCCCACGCCGCCGCCGAGGCCCGCCGCCTCACCGCGAGCGGCTTCCAGCTCCTCAAGGTGAAGGCGGGAGCGGGCGATCCCGAGGACGATGTGGAGCGCGTACGGGTCATCCGCGATGTGGCGCCCCGGGTGCGGTTGCTCCTCGACCCCAACGGGGCCTGGAGCCCGGCACAGGCCAGGGCCCTGCTGCCCCGGTACGCGGACCTCGGTGTGGAGGCCGTCGAGCAGCCGCTCGCCCCCGGCGACCCGGAGGCCCTGGGCGCCCTCGCCGCACGCTCGCCCCTGCCCGTCATCGCCGACGAGGACGCCGTCGGCCTCGACGACGCCCGGCGCCTGGCCGGACGGGTCCACGGGGTCAACGTCAAGCTCGCCAAGTGCGGCGGCGTCCACGCGGCGCTCCGCATCGCCGAGGCGATCGAGGGCAGCGGCACCGCGCTGATGCTCGGCTGCCTGACCGCCAGCAGCCTCGGCCTGGCACCCGCCGTCCACCTGGCCGACCGCGCCCGCTGGACCGACCTCGACGGGCATCTGCTGCTCAGCCGCGACCCATGGACGGGCATCGGCGGCGCCGACGGCTTCGTACGGGCAACCGACCGGCCCGGGCTGGGCGTCGAGGAGGACGCGAGGCCGCTATGAAGACCTGGCACGAGATACGCCGCTTCCCGCTCGCCGTCCAGCTGCTGCTGGTCAACCAGCTCGGCGTCAACACCGGCTTCTACCTCCTGATCCCCTACCTCGCCACCCACCTCGGCGAGAACCTGGGCATGTCGGCGGCCGTCGTCGGCATCGTCCTCGGCGTACGCAACCTCAGCCAGCAGGGGCTGTTCCTGATCGGCGGTTCGGCCTCCGACCGGCTCGGGGCCCGGGGCGTCATCATCGCCGGGTGTGCCCTGCGCACCGTCGGGTTCGCGCTGTTCGCGCTCGGTGACGGGCTGGCCGTGCTGCTCGCCGCGTCCGTGCTCAGCGGACTCGCCGGGGCGCTGTTCAACCCGGCCGTACGGGCGTACCTCGCGCAGGAGGCGGGGGAGCGCAAGGCGGAGGCGTTCGCGCTGTTCAACGTCTTCGCCACCACCGGTGCGCTGATCGGCCCGCTGCTGGGCAGCGCGCTGCTGCTGGTCGACTTCCGTACCTCCGCGCTCACCGCCGCCGGGATCTTCGCGGTGCTCACCGTGGCGCAGGCCCTGGTCCTGCCCGCGCGGACGGTGGAGCCGAGCGGGGGCGGGGTACTGGCGGACTGGCGCGAGGTGGTCGGCAACCGCGCCTTCCTGGCGTTCGCGCTCGCCATGATCGGCATGTTCACCCTGGAGAACCAGCTGTACCTGCTGCTGCCCGACGGGGCGCGGCGGGCCACCGGCTGGGACGGCGCGGCGGGCCTGGTATTCCTCGTCGGCACCGTGACCAATCTCGCCCTCCAGCTGCGGATCACCAGAGCGCTCAAGTCCCGGGGCAGCAGGGCCCGTTGGATGGCGATCGGACTGGCGGTGATGGGGCTGGCGTTCCTGCCGCCGGCGGCCGTGGCGGCCGTGGCGGGTGCGGGGCCGGAGTCCGCAGGAGTGCTCGCCGCCGTGCCCGTACTGACCGGCGCGCTGCTGCTCTACCTCGGCGTCATGATCGCCCAGCCGTTCGTGATGGAGCTGATCCCCCGCTTCGGCCGGTCCGAGCTGACCGGGACGTACTTCGGGATCTTCTACGTCGTCTCGGGGATCGCCGCCGCGGTCGGCAACACCGTCGTGGGCTGGGCCATGGACACCGGCGAACGGGACGGCATCGGGTGGCTGCCGTGGGTGTGCTGTGCGCTCCTCGGCCTGGTCTCGGCGGGCGGGGTGGCCTGGCTGCACCGGCTCAGGGCGCTGCCCGGGAACCCCGAACCGGCGCCCGCGCCCGCCGCCCGCGAAGGGAGCACCTCATGACCATCGAAAGCACCACCAGCGAAAACCTGCTCACCGACAAACCCGAGCTGTACGAGGCCCGCTTCCCCGATCCCGAACGGCGGGCCGGCCGCTGGGCGGCGGACTGCCTGCTGCGGTACGGCGCCGGGCCACGGGTCCTCGACATCGGCTGCGGCACCGGGCGGGACGCCGCGTACCTCCACGGCGCGGGCCGGACCGTCGTAGCGGCCGACCTCTCCGAGGCGATGCTGTCGTACGCCCGTGTCCACCACCCGGGGCCGACGTACGTCCCTGCCGACCTGACCGGCTTCGACCTCGGCCGGGCCGCCTTCGACGCCGTCGTCTGCCTGGACAGCTCCCTCCTCTACTGCCACACCAACGAGCAGCTCGACGGCTTCCTCGCCTCCTGCCGCCGGGCCCTGGCCCCGGGCGGGCTGCTCGTCGCCGAGATGCGCAACGGCGCGTACTTCCTCGGCCGCACCGACCTGCTGCACACCCCCGCCCGCAGCGGCTTCACCTGGCAGGGCACCACCTACCGGTCCACCACCACCCTGACCGTGGACCGCACGGCCCAACTCCTGCGCCGCGTCCGCGTCTGGACGTCCGACGACGGCTCCCCGCCCGTCGCCCAGCGCTCCGCCTGGCGGCTGCTGTTCCCGCAGGAGCTCCGCTACGCACTGGCCGCGCACGGCTTCGAGGTCCTCGCCCTCCACGACGGGCCAGGCCCGCGCACCACACCGCGGTGGCAGGACGGCGACCTGCCCGGCGAGACCGCCGACGCGGACCGCCTGCACGTCATCGCCCGGCTGACCGGCCACTGACCCCGACACCTCACGTCTGAAGACGCCTCAAGGAGCCACATGTCCGACGAACGCTTCCCCGGCCTGCACCGCCGTGGCTTCCTCGCCGCCACCGGCGCCGCCTCGCTCGGCGCGCTCGCCCTCACCGGATGCGGAAACCCCGCGGACAGCCCGGCCGGCCCCGGCAGCGGCACACCGAAGCGCGGCGGGCGTCTGCGCGCGGCGTTCGCCGGCGGCGGCGCGAGCGAGACTCTCGATCCGCACCTGGCCAGCCTGTTCGTCGACGCGGCCCGGGCCAAGGCGGTCCATGACAAACTCGCCGACTACGGCGCCGACCTGTCCGCCCGGCCCCGCCTCGCCGAGAAGTGGGAGCCCAACCAGACCCTGGACCGCTGGCAGGTCACCCTGCGCGAGGCCACCTTCCACGACGGCAAGCCCGTCACCGCACAGGACGTCCTCCACAGCTACCGCCGTATCGCCGACCCGAAGAAGGCGTTCCGCGCCAAGGCCTCCCTGGAGCCCATCGACCTCGGTGCCAGCCGCGCCACCGGCAAGCGGAGCATCGAGTTCGTCCTCAAGCGCCCGACCGCCGAATTTCCCAACGTCCTGGCCGCGTTCGGCGCCTACATCATTCCCGAGCACGCCACGGACTCGGACATCGGCCGGCAGCCGATCGGCTCCGGCCCCTTCCGCTTCGCCTCCTTCGCCCCCGGCCGCTCGGCCGTCTTCCGCCGCTACGCCGACCACTGGGACGGTGCCCCGTACCTCGACGAGCTCGAATTCCTCGTCGCCAACGAGGAGTCCGCACGCGTCAACGCGCTCCTCGGCGGCCAGGCCGAGTACGCCCATGAGCTCAACCCCACCACGGCCCGCGCCCACGAGGGCAGGGGACAGATCGAGATCGTCCGGCTCCGCAACAGCGCCATGCAGGCGTTCGCCATGAAGACCGACCGGCCCCCCTTCGACGACGAGCGGGTGCGCCAGGCGTTCTTCCTGATCGCCGACCGCAAGGAGCTCGTCGACGGTGCCCTGTCCGGCGCGGGCGAGGTCGGCAACGACCTGTTCGGCAAGGGCTACGAGTACTACACCGACGGCCTCCCCCAGCGCGCACCGGACCTCGACCGGGCCCGCGCCCTGCTGAAGCAGGCCGGCGCCGAGAAGCTGAAGGTCACCCTCGACACCTCGGCCGTCGCCGCCGGATTCACCGAGGCCGCCAGCATCTTCCGCGACCAGGCCGCGAAGGCCGGCGTCACCGTCGAGGTGAAGACGGGGAGCAAGGACTCGTACTGGAACGACATCCTCGACTCCGGCACCCTGTGCTGCTACCGCTCCGGCGCCATGCCCATCGAGGCGCACATCTCCCAGCGCCTGCTCACCGGCTCCACCACCAACGCCACCAAGTGGCAGCACAAGGACTTCGACGCCCTCTACCAGCAGGCCCAGTCCACCCCGGACAAGCGGGACCGTGCCGCCGTCTACGCACGGATGCAGCGCCGGCTGTACGCCGAGGGCGGCTTCCTCGTCTGGGGCTTCGCCGACTGGATCCTCGGAACGGCCAAGAACCTGAAGGGCGTTGCCCACCGGGCCCCGGCCAACACCCTCGACTGGGCCCGCTTCGACAAGGTCTGGCTGGCATGAGCGGTCACCCGAGCGGCGCGAGCAGACGCAGTACGGGCGGGCTGCGCTCCTTCGTCGCCCGGCGGCTGCTGCTCGGCGTCGCACAGACCGTGGCCGTGGTGCTGCTGGTCTTCGCCCTCACCGAGGCGCTGCCGGGCGACGCCGCCGTCGCCCTGGCCGGCGACCAGCCCGACCCCGCACGCATCGCCGCCATCCGCGAAGCCATGCACCTGGACCGTCCCGCCCACGAGCGGCTGGCCGACTGGGCGGCGGGCCTGCTCCACGGCGACCTCGGCACCTCCCTGACCTCCGGCCGCCCGGTCGTCCAGTACCTCGCCGACGGCTTCGGCCCGACCCTCCTCCTGGCCGCGCTCACCCTCGCCCTGCTCGTCCCGATCGGCTTCGGCCTGGGCGTGCTCGCCGCCCGCCATGCGGGGCGGCTCACCGACCGGCTGACCAGCTCCGTGACGCTCGCCGTGTACGCGATCCCCGAGTTCGCCCTCGGCGTGCTGCTGGTGACGCTCTTCGCGCTGCGGCTCGGCTGGCTGCCACCGACCGCCGTCGGCTACGGCACCGACCTGCTCGCCCACCCGGCCGCCCTGGTACTCCCGGTCCTGGTCCTGCTGTCCCGGCCGGTCTGCTCCCTGTCCCGCCTGGTACGCGCCGGGATGGTCGACGCCCTCGGCTCCCCGTACGTGGCCCACGCCCGCCGCTACGGCATCCCCGGCGCCCGCCTCCGGTACGCCCACGCCCTCCCCAACGCCCTCGCCCCGGCCGTCCAGCAGCTGGCCCGGACGGTGGACTGGCTGCTCTGCGGCGTCATCGTCGTGGAGTCCCTCTTCGTCATCCCCGGCCTCGGGACCGTCCTCCTCAACGCCGTCGCCGAACGCGACGTCCCGGTGGTGCAGGGGCTGGCGGTCGTGTTCGGGGTACTCACCGTCGTCCTCAATCTCGGTGCCGACCTGGTGGCCCACCGTCTGACCCCTCGTGCGGGGGTGGCGGCGTGACGGCGATCATGAAGCGGCGGACACGGAATCGCCTCCTCCTTGGCCTCACCATCATCGCCGTCCCCCTCCTCCTCGCCCTCCTGGGCCCGCTGTTCGCCGGCGCCCCCGGCCCCCGTGCCGCGTCCTTCACCCCCGGCACCCTCGGCGGCGATCCACTTCTGGGCGTCGGCGGCGACCACTGGCTCGGCACCGACTTCGTCGGCCGCGACGTCTGGCAGCAGGTCCTGCACGGCGGCCGTACCGTCGTCCTCACCGCCCTCGCCGCAACCGTCCTCGCCTACCTGATCGCCGTCCCGATAGCCCTCATCAGCGCACTCACCCACCTCCGTTGGCTGGAGGAGCTGCTGATGCGCCCGCTCGACGTGCTCCTCGCCATCCCCTCACTCCTCCTGATCCTCCTGGTGGCCTCGGTCCTCTCGCCGGGCGCCGCCGGACTGGCCCTGCTCGTCGCCCTGGTAAACGTGCCGGACGCGGCCCGGATCGTACGGGCGGCAGCGGGCGAGGCGGCCGCCCGCCCGGCCGTCGAGGCGCTGCGCATGCAGGGCGAGACCTGGTGGCGGATCGCCCTCGGCTACGTCGGCCGCTCCGCACTCCCCACCCTCGCCGCCGACGCCGGCATCCGGCTGACCGGCGTGCTGTACCTCGTCTCCACCGCCGCCTTCCTCGGCGTCGGCGTCGCACCGGACGCGGCCGACTGGGCCGTCATGGTCGACCGCAACCGCACCGGACTGTTCGTGCAGCCCTGGGCCGTGGTGGTGCCCGCACTGCTGATCGTGGCGCTGACGACGGGCACCAACCTGCTCTCGGACGCCGCACTGGAGAAGAAAGGACCACGACGGTGAGCCAGGCAACGGAACCGGCCGTCGCGGAGCTACGCGAGCTGCGCGTCGAGATCGACGGCCGGGCGATCGTCGACGGCGTGAACCTGCGGGCGCTGCCCGGAAAAGTGACCGCCCTCGTCGGCGCCTCCGGCAGCGGCAAAACCACCACCGGCCTGGCACTCCTGGGGGAGTACCCGGACGGCGCCCGCATCACCGGTGACGTACGCCTGCCGGCCGACCGCCTGGTGGGCTACGTACCCCAGCACCCCGCCGCCGTCCTCAACCCGGCCCGCCGCATCACCGCACTCCTCCACGACATCGCCCGCCCTCAGGTCCGCCACCTCCCCCGCGCCGAACGCCGCACGGCCGCCGGCCAACTGATCGTCCAGGCCCTGACGCACGCCCAACTCACCGATCTCGACGCCCTCTTGGCCCGCTACCCGCACCAGCTCTCCGGTGGCCAGCAACAACGCGTCGTCCTCGCCCAGGCCCTCCTCCTCGGCGCGCGCGTCATCGTCGCCGACGAACCCACCACCGGCCAGGACGCGCTCACCAAGAGCCGCATCGTCGACCAACTGGTGGGGGTCGCGGCGCGCGGCATCGCCGTCGTCCTCCTCAGCCACGATCTCGACGTCGTCCGCGCCCTCGCCGACCACGTCCTCGTGATGCGCGCGGGCCGGGTCGTGGAATCAGGACCGCCGGACAGACTCTGGCTCGCCCCCCGGCACGAGTGGACCCGCCAGTTGCTCGACGAACACCGAGCGCCGGCCCAGTCCTCCACAACGCCCGAAAAATCAGCTCAACCAGCACTCGCGCTGACTGACTTGAGCGCCCGGCACGGCCGCACGCCCCCAGTCCTGCACACCCCGCGCCTCACCCTGCGCTCCGGCGAATGCCTGGCCGTCGTAGGCCGCTCCGGCAGCGGCAAGACCACCCTCGCCCGCTGCCTGGCCGGACTCCACCGCGACCACGACGGCGAGATCCTCCTCGACGGCACAGCTCTCCCCCGCAGCCTGCGCCACCGCACCCGCGCCCAGCTCTCCGCCGTCCAGTACGTCTTCCAGGACGCCCGCGCCGCCTTCGACGAGCACCGCCCCGTCCTGGACCAGGTCGCCAGCACGGCAGTGCGACTGCGCGGCACCGACCGGCACGCGGCGACGGACGAGGCCCTCGCCACCCTCCGCCGCCTCGGCCTACCGGACGACCTGGCACACCGCCGTCCCACCCGGCTCTCCGGCGGCGAACTCCAGCGCGCCGCCCTCGCCCGTGCCCTGCTCGCCCACCCCCGCGTCCTGATCTGCGACGAGATCACCTCCGGCCTCGACACCGTCACCCGCCGCGGCCTCCTGGACCTCCTCGCGAGCCTGCTCCACTGTGACGAGAGCGGTCACGACGACCTGTCCCTCATCCTCATCACCCACGACCTGGACACCGCACGCCTCGCCCACCGCATCGCCGTCCTGGACGCGGGCGAACTCGTCGAGCAGGGCCCGGCCCACCAGATCCTGACCGAGCCCCGGCACTCCTTCACCGCCTCCCTCATACAGACAACCGCACGCCCGGAAGCCCCCAGCCGCCTCTAGGCCCCACGCGCCTCCCGCCCCAGCCAGGCCGCCAGCCGCCCGTACGCATCCGCGCCCTCGGGGGCGGGCCGCACCGGCGCGAAGGGCACGGGGGCGCCGCGCCGCTCCGGCGGCAGCATCTCCCTGGCATACGCCAGCGCGTAGTCGGCCACTGCGGAGTCGAGTTCTGGCGAGTCGCCCAACGCCTCACGCAGATCCCACGCGTGCGCAGCGAGCTCCATGACGATCGCCCCCAGCGCGGCACGCATCGGCATCTTCGCGAAGCCAAGGTCCACCAGGTGGTCGAGGGCTCCGTCGGTCAGCGCCCGGGAGGCGGCGACCAGCCGTTCCCCGGCCGCCGCATACGCCACCGCCCAGTCATCGCCCGGGACTTCCTTGACGTCCCCCGGCTCATCCGCGATCGTGCCGCCTTCGGCGATGTATGCGTAGGCGAGCGTATTGCCCAGCACATGGCCCATCAGAGCGCGAATGTCGAACTCAGGGCACGGCGTGCGGGCGTCAAGTCGTCCCGGCTCGACGGCTGCGACCAGGGCGGCGAACTGTCCGGTCGCACGCTCCAGCAGCGGCCGGGGGTCAATGGTGGTGTCCATCAGGGCAGGCTCCCGTTCATCCAGAGACACAAAGACACACAGGACAAGGCAAGACACGCGACACATTCACGCGCTGCCGTTCGGGAGGGACCGTCCCACCAAAACTTGACACCTGCCGTCAGGTTTTCGACGCGGCTGCCGGGTTGTCGCGCAGCCACGCCAGGACCTGCTGGGCATGCTCGCTGGGCGGAAAGACCGGGTAGAAGACGTGCTCGATCACCTCGTCGCGGATGACGAGGGTCAGGCGCTTGAACAGCGTCAGCCCGTCGACCTCGAATGTGGGCAGGCCGAGGTCCGCAGCCAGCCTCAGCCGAGGATCGGAGAGCATGGCGAACGGCAGGCGGAGCCGCTCGACGACCTCACGTTGGTAAGCGGTGTCCTGACTGGACAGACCGAAGACCCCGCGCACGCCCGCGGCCAGCAGCTCTTGGTGGTGGTCCCGGAAGTCGCATGCCTCGGTGGTGCAGCCCCGTGCTCCGGGTATGGAGTCCCAGCCGTGCGGAAGGTCGGCGTCCGGGCGACCCGTGAGCGGGTAGACGTAGACAACCGTGCGCCCGGAGCCGAGGACATCGGCCCTCACCGTCTCCCCGGCAGTACTGGCCAGTTCAAGACGGGGCACCTTCCGCCCGGGAAGGTGGTCGGCCGCGCCGTCGTCCTCCGGAACGGGCAGGTTCGCCGGCAGCCGGTACAGGTCGCTCATGAGGTCTTCTCCGTCGTCAGGCGAGGGGACACTGCTGTTGCGATAAGCGGCCTGTCTCAGGTGTCGCCTCAGGACCGCCCGGCGGGCGGTCAGAGCCTCGATCCGTTCGGTCAGTCCGTCTATGGCCTCGCGATATCCGGCCAACGACGCCGGGCAGTCGTCGGCGTGCCGCTGCCCGGCCGCCAGGCACTCCAGAAACGGCCGGGTGCGCTCGACCGGGATACCGAGGCTGCCGAGAGTCCGGATCTCGCGCACCAGACGCACGTCGTCCTCGTCGTAGTCCCGGTATCCGTTGGCCAGACGGCGCGGCGTGATCAACCCCAGCGATTCGTAGTAGCGCACCGCTTTGATCGTCACGCCGGCCCGTCCGGCCAACTCGCCGATTCTCATGCCGCTCATCTCCACGAACGTAAACCTTGACCTCACGGGCAAGGTCAACTGCTCTCCGGAGACATCAGCGCGGCGACTTGCTGACGTGCCTGGCGCAGCCATGATGCGCGCATGGCGTCGGTCGCGTCGGTCACCGTACGGAAGACGATGCGGCGCACGTCGGCGACGCCGACGTACGGCAGGACGCATGCCGCCCAGATCCTCTGCAGCGGGTCGCCGAACTCACTCTCTTCGCGGTCGGCAGGGGTGTCGGAGGTGTTCAGCACGAGCGCCCGTCCGGCCTTCAGCAGCCCTGCGGGCTCCCCGTCCGCAGTGCCCAGCTTGTACGCGACACCGGGCGCGAGCACACGCTGCACCCAGCCCGTGAGGACCGCGGGCGGCATACCCCACCAGTTCGGATGGACCAACACCATGGCATCAAGGGTGGCCACCTCGGAACGGTGCAGCTCCACCTGCGCGTCACGGGCGGGAACGGCCGACTGGACCGTCTCCGTCTCGTCGGCGGTCAGCAGAGGGGGGAATCCCTCGGCGTAGAGATCGTGCGCGATGACGTGGCACCCCCGGCCCCGCAGTTCTTCCACTACGGCAGTGAACACCGCGTGGTTGAAGCTGCCTGGACGTGGGTGCGCGAGGTACACCCCTATGCGCATGATTCCTCCCTGATCGATGTTCAGACAGGGAACGCCCCGCCCTTGATGGCCTCGACGAACGACGACCACCGGTCCGTTGGGACCACCAGCGCCGCGCCGTGCGGATCCTTACTGTCCCGGACAGGAACCACACCCGCCGGGGCGAAGCTCCGGGAGAACTCGACGCACTGCCCACCATTGGAGCTGCTGTACGAGGACTTGATCCACTCGGCGGTGGTGAGGTCGATGTCTGCTCTCATGAGGTGAACTCCTTGTGCAAATCCTTGAGCAGGGCAAGCGAATCATCCGGGGGGAGAGCGTGCGCCCTCAACCGTTCAAAGTGACGCACGGCCTCTGCGACGATCGCTTCCTTGTCGTACAGCTTGCCCCCTTGCGGCCCGTCCGCGTAAAGGACCGTAGCGGCGGAATCGAAGGAGAGCAGCGTGAATGGCATCACATGCGCGGCTGCGGCCCCGGCCGCATAAGTGATCACCTGGATGTCGACGTTGGGGTCTTCCACCGAGTCGACCAAGTGCTGTAGCTGACCTGCCATGACAGCTGGACCGCCTACGACCGTCCGTAGGCACGCCTCGTGGAGGACCACCCACAGCGCGGGTGGATTCTCCTGCGTCATCACTGCGCGACGCCTCAAACGGGCATCGACCTTGCCCTGGATCACGTCGGCGCGTGCCTGCGGGTGTCCGGCACGGAAGATCGCATGGGCATACGCCTCAGTCTGCAAGATGCCCATGATGCTGTGGACCGAGTAGTCGTGGATGCGGGCCGCCGCCTTCTCCCGTTCCAGGTAGTGGACGAACCAGCTCGGATGATCTCCCTCTTCTATCCGCGTCAACAAGCCTGCGAACAGGCCGTTCGTCCCGAACGCCAAGTCGCATCCCATGGCGAACTTCGTACTGGGCATCTGCTTCCCGGCTTCCACCAGGCTGACGTACGAATCGGTGTAGCCAGCGGCCTTGCCCAGGTGCTTCTGCGTGAGCTTGCGCCCGAGGCGGACGCGCTTCACGTCCGAGCCGAAGCGCTGGAGGGGATTCAAAATCTCTGGGCTGCTCGTCTCGTCCAACGCTGTGACCTCCCGCTTTGGTGAACTGACGCAGCATCGCAGTGGACAGCGGATCTGATTTTGCCCACTCAAGTCAGCCCAGCCTATTGGAAGTTGGGCCGCCGTGGTGACCAATTGACTACACCCGGTACGCAACCGGGAGTCAGATGGAGGTGGTGAGCTGATGCCCCGTAGGTGTCGACCGGTTCATCTACTGGAACCGGTATCGGATCCTGCGCCGGTCGCCGGGTGCGACGTGTGCGGGGCCCTGGCCCGGCAGCGCGACGCGGCCTACGACGCCGGCGATATGTCTAAGGCCACCGACTGCAACGTGGAGATTCGCCGCCACACAGCACACACGCACACGGCACAGAGGAGTTCGCGAGCATGACGGCAATCACGGCCGGCCCCACCAACGCCCGGGCCGCGATGCTCAGTTCGCTTGAGCTGGAGATCACCGGCGGGTGTCAGCTCACCTGCACGCACTGCTTGTCCGAGTCCAGCCCCCAGGGCACACACGGCACTATGACGCCCGCGGACTGGAAGCGGGTCATCGCCGACGCGGCCGCCCTCCGGATCCCGCACCTTCAGCTCATCGGCGGCGAGCCGACGCTGTACCCGCACTGGGTCGAGCTGGTCGACCTCGCCCTGGGTCTGGGGCGCAGCGTCGAGATCTACACCAACCTGTTCCACGTCCGGCCCGCGTGGTGGGACGTGTTCGCCCGGGACGGCGTGACGCTCGCGACGAGCTACTACAGCGACGACCCCGACGAACACGACCGCATCACCACTCGCACCGGCAGCTACCTGCGTACCCTCGCGAACCTCACCGAGGCGCACCGCCGGGGCATCCCCGTACGGGTCGGCATCGTGGAAGTCTTCGACGGACAGCGCGTCCACGAGGCGCGTGCGGAGATCGAGGCCCTGGGGATCACGGACGTGACCATGGACCGGGTACGGGCGGTCGGCCGCGCGGCCGGTACCTCCGCTGCGCCCGGTGTGGACGCGCTGTGCGGACGGTGCGGCCGAGGCCGGGCGGCGATCCTGCCCAACGGTGACCTCGCTCTGTGCGTCCTGTCACGGTTCATGCCGTGCGGCAACGTCCGCGAGCAGCGGCTCGCCGAGCTCGTCGGGTCCGAACGGTGGTGGCGGGCCGTCGAGCAAGTACCGCCCCCGCGTGCGGGCGGATGCACCCCCGGTGACTCCGCCTGCCAGCCCGGACAGCCCGCGTGCCTGCCCAAGTTCCCCAGCACGCTTCCGCTCGTCTCCTCCAGCGCCCTGCCGCTCGTCCTCCCCGGTGGTGCACGGTGAGCGCGACCTGGCAGGAATGTGCCTCGGCGCTGGCGGACGAGGTGACACACGCGCAGTCCCGGTGGCGCGAGGCCGTGCGCGCGACCCCTCGTCACCTCTTCGTGCCCCGCTGGTGGGAGCGCGAGGAGAGCGGGCCGAGGCTGGTGGACGGGCCGAGCGACCCGGCGGGGTGGATGCGTGCCGCCTATCGCGACACCTCGCTCGTGACCCGGCTCGGAACGCTGCACGCGGACCGTGCCGAGCCCGGTGACCGGCCCGAGGGTGCGCCATCGTCCTCGGCGACGCTGCCCTCGCTGGTGGTGCAGATGTTCCGGCATGTGCGTCCCGACGAGGGCATGGACGTGCTCGACGTGGGCACCGGGTCGGGGTACTCCTCGGCGTTGCTGTGCCATCGCTTCGGCGCTCACCGCGTGACGAGCGTGGACGTGGACCCGTACCTGACCGAGGCAGCGCGGGAGCGGCTCGCCGAGGTCGGGCACCGGCCCGAGGTGGCCACCCTGGACGCCACGGGGAACCTGCCCGGCAGCACCTACGACCGGATCGTGGCCATGGTGTCGGTCCCGCGCGTCCCCGCAGCGTGGCTCACCGCGCTGCGGCCCGGGGGACGGCTGGTGTGCACGATCACCGGCACGGGCATGGTGATCGGCGCGGACAAGACCGCCGACGGTGGCGCCGCGGGGCGCGTCGAGCCGCACCAGGCCGGTTTCATGGGCGTCCGCCACGGGGCCGACTACCCGCCCCGCCTCCTGGCCCGCTTCCCCCACGCCCGGGACGAGGACGGGGAAGAGGTCACCGTCGGCCGGTATCCGGTACTCGACGTCGACCGGGCCTGGGACGTGAAGACCCAGCTGTTCCTGGCCGTGCCCGGTGTGGAGACGCACTACGAGGAAGCGGAACAGGGCGAGCGGCGGACGGCCTGGCTGCTGCACGCGGACGGCTCATGGGCGCGCGCCGAGGCACGCCGGGACGATCCCCCGACCGTGCACCAGGGCGGACCCCGTCGCCTGTGGAACACGTTGGAACGCATCCGCCACCTCTTCAACACGCAAGGCAGCCTCGGCGTTTACGGCTTCCCGGTCCGCATCGCACCGGACGGCGTATGCCACATCGCCTGGGGCGACTGGGCGGTCACCCTCGAATAGCCGGAGCGGAGCGCATAGCCGGACGCGCGCACGGGTGCCACCCCAGCGCGCGTCCCGCAGAGCTAGGCAGTCACGGCCTCCCGGCTATGCGATCGCGGCCTCGTAGACCGCCTTGGACAGGCGGGCGTTCTCCGGGGCTGCGCCGCCCGGGTAGGCGTACCGGCGGCGCGTGTAGCCGTAGGCGAGCCCCGAGCGCACGTCGCCGAAGGCGAGCGAGCCGGCTGCGCCACTGTGTCCGAAGGCGTTCGCGTCGAGCGCCGGGAAGGCCACGCTGACCGCCTCGAAGCCGAGGGCAAACGTACCCGGGGCGTTGACGACCAGGTCGGTGCCGGTCGAGTGGATGCGGGAGAACTCGGCGACCGTGTCCGGCTTGAGCAGCGGGCCCCGGCCGTTGAACCCACCGATGGTCGCGGCGTACATCCCGGCGATGCCACGGGCGTTGCCCGCGCCGCCGACCGATGCCGGGCTCTTCGCCAGCGAGACATCGGAGTTGACGAACGCCGTCAGGTCGAAGGACGGGTCGGCGCTGGTGTTGAAGGCGATCGAGCGCCGGCTGTAGCGACCGCTCGCGTTGGCGGTCAGCTCGGCGCGCTGCTCGGGCGTCGGCAGCATCGGGAGCACGTCGCGGTAGCGGGCCCGTTCGGACTCGGGCAGCCCCAGGAAGAAGTCGAGGTCGTACGGCGCGCGGACGCGCTCCTCGTAGATCTCCTGGATGGACCGGCCGGTGACCCGCCGGACCACCTCACCGGTGAGCGCGCCGATCACCAGGGCGTGATAGCCATGCCCCACGCCCGGCTGCCAGAACGGCCGCTGCCCGGCGAGCCGTTCGGCGATCACGCGGTCGTCGGCGAGCTCCTCCGGCGTGAAGCCGTCGTCCGCGCCGATGACGCCGGAGCGGTGCGCGAGCAGCTCGCGCAGCGTCAGCGCGCCCTTGCCCTCGGCGGCGAACTCCGGCCAGTAGTCGGCAACCTTGCGGTCGAGCTCCAGCGTCCCGTCCTGCACAAGCAGCGCGACCACCAGGTGGGCGGCGCCCTTGGTGGTGGAGAAGACACCGGTCAGCGAATCCCCGCTGACATCCCCCGCCCATAGGTCGACGACCAGTCTCCCGTCCTTGTACGCGGCGAGCTGGGCGCCCGGATCGTTCTCCTCCCCCGCGACAAAGGCAGCGAACTCCTCGCGCACGCCCTCATATCCCTGCGCGACGCTGCCGTGGACCGTGGTGGCGTTGGCGGCGGTGTTGGCGTTGTTCGTTGACATGGCTGCTCCCCCTCGTTCAGCGCAGCCTCTCGCTGCGTACGAAGAGATCAACCAGCGGTCACCGCTCGTCATTCCCGCACCGCGACAAAAAGTTCCGGCCCTCCGCGCGCACTGGGTCCTGCACGGGCCCTACGGAAAGCTAACCTGCGTCACTGTGTCCCGGGTTCATCAGCTCATCGGCGCGGCCGGTTCCACAGCGTCGGACGCGACGTACGCCGCGTACTACGCCTCGATCGCTCAGACCGACGAGGGCGGCGACGGCACCGTCCGGCACCGGCTTCGTCCGGAGGTCGGTGACGGCACGATCGAGGTGACGCCGCTGCGGAGCGGGTTCCACATCGTCCGCTACGACGTCGCGTTCACCGGAGGGCACCAGGTCGGGTACGCCTTCCCGGACGACCACTTCGAGCTGGAGCACTGCGTCGACGGACGCATGTACATCAGCCCGTCCGAGGCCGAGGCCGCGACCGTCACCGGCGACCTGCACACCGGTGGCCTGTACGCCGGCTCGGTGGCGCTGAGCCCCCGGTGCGCCACCGCCGGTGTCGTCGCGCACGCCGACGGCGAGCGGTACCGAGCCGTGTCGATCACCGGGACCTGGACCGGACTGGAGTCCTACCTCAGGGGGCTCGGTGCGGACGCGCTCCCCGCCATCGGGCCGGAAAACATCGCGCGCGAGCGGTATCTGGGCCGATCCCCCGCGTTGCTCCCGGTGGCCGGGCCGCTGGAAGAGATCTTCCTGCACCGGCGCTCGTCCCCGGGGCGCCTGCTCTTCATGCAATCGCGGCTCGTGGCGGCGCTCGCCGCACTGATCGACGGCCTCACGGTTCCCCCACCGACCGCAGACGCCCGGCACCGTGCCCCGGCCCCGGCCCTGGACGAGCACGAGGTGGCCGCGCTGCGCCGGGTCCCCGAACTGCTCTGGCAGCAACGCCACACGCCGCCGACGCTGGCCGGTCTGGCCCGCGCGTCGTCGATGTCGGTCCGGCGTCTCACCACCGGATTCCGCGCGCTGTACGGGGCCTCGGTGGGGGAGTACCACCGGCGTCGCTGCCTCGACCGGGCCGCGGCCCTGCTCGTCGAGACCGACTGGCCGGTGGCCCGGATCGGGCACGAGGTCGGCTACGCCTCGCCCAGCAATTTCGGCTACGCCTTCCGGCGCGACCGGGGCACCACCCCCGCCCGGTTCCGGCAGGCGCATTCCTGACGCGGGCGCGCTTCTGGCGCCCGACCGTCCGGGGTGCACGGTGCTCCACACCCTCGGGCTCCGTGCTCCACACCCTCGGGCCCCGTGCTCCACACCGTGGCGCGGCCCCGGCGCCGACGATGTCGAACGGAGCGGTCGCACCGGCCGCCACGTCGTCCACGCCGTCGTCTGGAGACCGATGACCGTCACTATCGATTCCGCGCCCCCTCGGACCGGAACGGGGCGACTCATCATCGTCCTTGGTGCACTCTCGGCGGTATCGCCCTTCGCCACCGACATGTACGCGCCCGGCTTCCCCCAGATCGTCACCTCGTTCGGAACCTCGGGCACGGCCGTCCAACTCTCCCTGACGGCCTGCCTCGTCGGGCTCGCCGCCGGTCAGATCGTGCTCGGCCCGGTCAGCGATGCGACCGGACGACGACGCCTGCTCCTGGCCGGCTCCGGCATGTTCAGCCTGTTCTCCCTGGTGTGCGCGCTCGCGCCGTCCCTCGCCGTGTTCGACGTCGCCCGACTGCTGCAAGGGATCGCCGGCAGCGCGGGGCTCGTCATCGGTCGGGCGGTCGTCAGCGACTGGTTCACCGGCGCCCAGGCAGCCCGCCGGCTCTCCACGCTGAGCGTGATCGGGATGACCGCTCCGGTTCTTGCGCCGGTCGCCGGAGGTCTCCTTCTCGGCGTCGGCTCGTGGCGTCTGGTGTTCGTGGCGCTGGCCGCGACCGGACTGCTGTTGCTGACCGCAGTCTGGGCGTGGGTTCCTGAATCGCTCCCTGTCGAGCGGCGCCGACGAGGCGGTCTGCGGGCCGTACCCGCCACGATGGGCGGATTGCTGCGGCGTCGCGAACTGGTCGGCTATCTCCTCGTCATGGGTTGTGCGTTGGCGGCCCTGTTCGCCTACATCACCGGCTCGCCCTTCGTCTTCCAAAGCAGCTATGGCTTGTCGCCCACCGAATACGGCCTCGTCTTCGCCACGAACGCCGTCGGCACCGTCATGGCCGGTGCGGTATTCGGACGGCTGGCCGGGTGGATACGCCTCAACTCGCTGCTCGTGACCGGCGTGGCCATCACCGTGGCCGGCGCGCTCACACTGGTGGCTCTGCTCGCCGGCGGTATCAGCACATTGCCGGCCACCTGGGCCTGTCTGTTCGGCGTGACATTCGGGTTCGGCATAGTGCTGCCCGCGGCGACCACCATCATCCTCGCGGTCGGTGGTGATGCCCCCGGAGCCGCCTCCGGCATGCTCGGCGGCGCCCAATTCGTACTCGGCGCTGCTGCCGCACCGCTCCCCGGCCTTCTGGAGAGCACCACCGCTCTCGTCGCCGAGATGTCAACGGCCGTCGTGGTACTGGGATTTGTTCTTCTCTCGGCAGTAGCGCTGATCGCGCTCGCCCGGCCCTGGCAAGGCCACGGAGAGCCAGCCGACCAACCGCACTGACCTCTTATTCGCCTCTTCGCCTTGTTCGCTTGTTCGCGCTATTCGCCGTGTTCGCCTTATTCGCCTTATTCGCCGAGGCGGATTCCGTTGACGGCGGCGTCGAAGTCCGGACGGTATTTGTGCCATTGTGCGTCCGGCGCGGACAGGTAGACCACGTACTGGGCTCCGTTCTCTCCACTGAACGCCACCTCCACCGCCCGGTAATCCCGTACGCGGCCCTTGAACGTGAACTCCCAATACCCGGCGGGCCTTCCCCGGAAGGTCATGTTGTGCATCCGCACCCGCTCGTAACCCGGGCAGTCCCGACGCGTCTGGTCCTCTTCGGTCTCACGCCAGTGCCGGACGGGATCGGTCCCTCCGAACTCGACGACATCGACGCGCAGGCTCACCAGTCCGGTCGGGTCGATGTAGCCGAGTTCGCCGCCGCGCAGCTTCTTGGCGGTCCAGCCGTCCCGGACGGGGACGGAGAAACCCTGGCCGGCCTTCTTGAGCTGGTAGCCGGCGGGGACCGGCGACGGCGAGAAGCTGGGGGTCGGAGGGGCGGGGCTGGAGCTGGGACGGTCGCTGGAGGCGCCGGACGGGGCCGGGTGGGTGCGCACCGCATCGCCACCGTCCCATGGCCACAGCAGCACTCCGCCGGTCGCGGTGGCGGCGACCACTACCGCCGAGACCACCCACAGTGCCGTACGCCGGCCGCGCCCGCCCCGCCGCGCGGGGGACGCGGATGTGGGGGACGCAGGCGCAGGGGATATAGGGGACGCGGGAGATGCGGAGGCCTTGGTGGCTCGCATCTGTTCCAGCCGGGTGGTCGCATCGGCGGGGGTGTTCTTCGCGCTCTTCGCGTTCTTCGCGTTCTTCGAGTTCTTCGTGTTCTTCCCCGCCGGGGCGATGACCCCTGTCGGGTCGATGGTCCCCGTCGCATCGATGGTCCTCATCGGGTCGACGGGGGCAGTCCCCGCCGGACCGATGGAGGCGGCCGCGCGGCTCAGGAGGCGTTCGGTCTCGCGTACGTCCATCCGCTGCCCGGGGTCCTTCGCGAGCAGCCCCTGGATCACCGGGATCAGGTCCCCGGCGTTGCGCGGCGGGTCGTGGGCCTCGGTGGCGATGGCGTACGCCGTCTCGATCGCGGTGTCCCGCTGGAAGGGGTGGCGCCCCTCGACCGCCTCGTACAGCGCCGCACCGAGGGACCACAGGTCGCTGGCGGGACCGGGCTCGGCGACGTTGCTGCGCAGGCGCTCCGGCGCGAGGTAGTGGATGGAGCCGACCAGCTCGCCGGTCTTGGTCAGGGACGGCGTACCGGGCTGTACGGCGATCCCGAAGTCGGTGAGGACGATGCGGCCGTCCTGGCCGAGCAGCACGTTGGCGGGCTTGATGTCCCGGTGCAGTACTCCCGCGTCGTGCGCGGCGCGCAGGGCGGCGGCCATGCTGGCGCCGATCCGCGCCGCTTCGCGGGGCGGCAGCGTGCCCTGCCGCTTCAGGACGTCGCTCAGGGTGACCGAGGGTATGTACTCCATGACGATGCACGGCAGGCCCTCGTCATCGACGACGTCGTGCACCACGATCACGTTGGGGTGGGTGATCCGGGCGGCGCTGCGGGCCTCGCGGCGGGTGCGTTCGTAGAGCCGCTGGATGTCGTCGTCTTGCAGGTGTGGCTGGACGTGCAGCTTCTTCACGGCGACCTGGCGGCCGAGCACCTCGTCCTCGGCCCGCCACACGGTGCCCATACCGCCGCGGCCCACGTGCTCTACCAACCGGTAACGGCCCGCTACGAGTCGCCCCACCTCAGACACCGTGAGACCTTCTCCCCTGCTCGGACACCAGAACCGGCTGGGGGGCACGATAGCCCGTTCGATGGCTTGATCACGACGGCCGTTCCCCTGGCGGAACGGGGCAGCGAGGCGGGCGGCGGGTGCGGACACGGTGGGTAGCGGACAGCGCTACTGCGGGTCGCGGATGTCGGCACTGCGGGTAGCGGGACTTTGGTCGCTCCTGCCTCGCGACGAAAGGCGCTGTCCCGCGCGCGGCGGTTTGCTTACCGTTGCCGGGTGACACCTGTGGAACGTACGGACCCTGCGATACCGGGTCGCCCTTCGCCGGATCGCCCTTCGATACCGGCCCGCCAGGCAGTGGCGGAGTGGCTGCGTTCGGCACCCCGGCGGCTGGCCGACCCCCTCAGGGCTCTCCGCGATCCCGGGATGTGGCCGCCCGGGCGCATCGCGGGCGAATCGCTGCTGGGTGTGGTGCTGGGCCTGCTGGCGGCGGGTATCGAGGGCCTGGGCGGCGAAGGCATCGTACGGGTCGTCGCCGTCGCGCTCGCTGCCGTAGTGCTGTCGCTGCTGCGCCGGGTGCTGCCGGCGACTGTACTGCTGGTGTCCGCCGCCGGTTCGACCGTGTTGTTCGGACTCTTCCCGCTGATCCTCCTCGCCGCCTGGTCGGCCGGACGGCGGATCTCCCACGTCGGCAAGGCGCTCGGCACCTTCACCCTCGCGTACGTCCTCGACTTCGGCCTCAGCTTCCTGCGGATGCCTCTCTCCTCGCCGCTGTCGCTGGTCCTCACCACCCTGACGCTGCTGGTTGTGGACATCGTGCCCGGCCTCGCCGGCCGCTACTGGTCACAGCGCCGGACGCTGCTGGACACCCTCCGGCAGTACAACGCCCATCTGCTGCGCGAGCGCGCGATGATCGCCGGACAGGCCCGGTTGCGGGAGCGCCAGCGCATCGCACAGGACATGCACGACAGCCTGGGCCATCAGCTCGCGCTGATCTCGGTGCACACCGGTGCGCTGGAGGTGGACCGCGAGCTGACCGGGCGGCAGCGCGAGGCCGTGGGGGTGCTGCGCGAGGCCTCGGTGGCCGCGATGCACGAGCTGCGCGAGGTGGTGGGGCTGCTGCGGGACGGCACCCAGGCCCCCGATCACGAGGTCTACGGGGTTCACGGGGGCCACGGGGGCCACGGGGGCCACGGGGGCCACGGGGGCCACGGGGATCATGGGAACCATGGGGTTCACGGGGCCCACGGAGTTCACGGAGTTCACGGGAGTGCCGCCCCGCGTCCCGGCTCGGGCTCCCAAGCTCTCGCGGCCATGGGGGCGGAGGAGGCCACGGCGCCGTCGCGCGGGGTGGCCGGTATCGAGAGCCTGGTGACGGCGTCGCGGAACGCGGGGACGGACGTGCAGCTGCGGCGCTCCGGCGAGCCGCGCCCGCTCCCCCCGACCGCCGATCACGCGGCGTACCGCATCGCCCAGGAGGGCCTGACCAACGCCCACAAGCACTCCCCTGGCGCCTCGATCACCATTGCGCTGCGGTACGAGCCGGACTCGCTGGTCGTGGAGGTCGCGAACGGACCCGTACCGGCGACGGCGGCGGACGACGCCCGGAAGGCGGTGAGCGGCGGCCAGGGACTGACCGGGCTGGGCGAACGGACCCGGCTCATCGGCGGCATGGTGCACGCCGGCCCCACGGCGGACGGCGGCTTCCGGCTGGCGGGCGTACTGCCGTACTCCTCCCCGGAGGGCGGTGCCCCGAGCCCCTCGCCGGAGGATCCGTGGGCCGCCCCCGCAGAGGGACCGTTCGTCGCTCCGACGGACGACGTTCGGCGGCAGATTCCGGCGGGCTCCCCGGGCCAGAGTGATCCGGTCATCTACCGGGACGGTCTGCCGAAGGAGCTGGCCAGAGCGATGAGCAAGAACAACAGGAGCAGTGGCATAGCCATCGGCTGCGGAGTGGCGGCAGCCCTCGCCCTGCTGCTGGTGGCCGCCTTGGTCGGCATGGGGATCTTCCTCGCGGGCGAGGCGAACAAGACCATGATCGAGCCGAAGCAGTACGACGAGGTGAAGGTGGGCCAGTCCGAGGCAGAGGTGCGCAAGCAACTGCCGGACGGGGACTCGGCTCTGCCCAGCGACCTGGCCACCGACCTGGGCAAGGGCGCACCGCCCGTGCCCGAGGGGGCGACATGCCTCAGCCTGGAGTCCACGGAGATGGGCAGCAGCTGGGACAACAGTCCTGTCTTCCGGTTCTGCTTCAAGGACGGCAAGCTGATCGAGAAGAAGTCCTTCGAGGTCAAACCGTGAGCATGGCAGCTGCACCGTGGCGTACCGCCTCCCGGATGGCGCCTGGCGGCTGGCGGCAGGCGCCTCGCTCCGCATCCGCATACGCATCGGCATCGGCATCGGCATCCGCATGGGGCGACCGGCTCAGGGATGATGTCACCGTGACCAGGCGGCCAGACCCGCTCGGAACGGCCTGACCGCTCGGAACGGCCCAGCAGACCGGCAGAGCACGGGAGAGTCGTGATCAGAGTTCTCGTCACGGACGACGAGCCGCTCATCAGGGCGGGCATCAGGATGATTCTGGGCTCGGCCGACGACATCGACGTCGTCGCGGAGGCCGCGAACGGCCGGGAGGCGGTCGACCTGGCCCGGGCCCAGCGTGTGGACGTCGTACTGCTCGACATCCAGATGCCGGTCATGGACGGGCTGACCGCGCTGGCCGAACTGCGCCGGGCCGTCCCCGACACCCGGGTACTGATCCTGACGACCTTCGGCGAACAGCAGAACGTACTCCGCGCCCTGGCGGACGGCAGCTCGGGTTTCCTCCTCAAGGACTCGGCCCCCGCGGAGCTGCTGCGCGCGGTGCGGGCGGCCGCGGCCGGCGACGCGTACCTCTCGCCGGGCGCCACCCGCCACGTCGTGGACTCCCTGGCCTCCGGCCAGACCGTACGCCGCGCCGAGCAGGCCCGCCGCCGCCTGGAGACACTGACGGAGCGCGAACAGGAGGTCCTGGCACTGCTGGGCGAGGGCCTCTCCAACGCGGACGCCGGGCAGCGCATCCATATGAGCGAGGCCACGGTCAAGACGTACGTGAGCCGCATCCTTGCCAAGCTGGGCTGCGAGAACCGCGTCCAGGCCGCCCTCCTGGCCCGGGACGCCGGCCTGGGCGCCTGACAACAGCAGCCCCGCACACCCGACCGCACCGCCACAACACCGCGCACCGAACCGCACCGCCACCACACCACCCGCACACCATCCGGCCCCGCCCCACCCCACCCCACGCCACTCCACCCCAGAGGGACCCAAATGCCCAGTTTTCTCACCCCGAGAACCACCACCCTCCTCTCCGCCTCCCTCCTCCTCGCCCTCGGTGCCACCGCCTGCACCGGCACCAAGGGCGAGGACGAGAGCAAGGACAGCGGAGGCCGCGCAACGCCGGGCACCCCAGCGGCCGCCGCGCTGCCCGCCTCGCTCACCTCCCAGAAGCTCGACTGGCAGCCCTGCCCGGTGCCGTCCGCCGCCCAGGGTGGCGAGGGCAAGGCGCCCGGCAAGCTCCCGGACGGCACGGCATGGGAGTGCGCGACGCTGAAGGCCCCCCTCGATTACGCCAAGCCCACCGGCGACACCATCGACCTCGCGATGATCCGCGCCAAGGCCAAGACCCAGGGCAAGGACGGCAGGCGGATCGGCTCGCTGGTCTTCAACTTCGGCGGCCCGGGCGCGTCAGGCGTGGCCACGCTGCCTGGTTACGACGCGGCCCAGCCCTTGCGCGCACGCTACGACCTGGTCAGTTTCGACCCGCGAGGCGTCGGCGACAGCACGGGCGTGAAGTGCCTGAGCGACAGGGAGATGGACGAGCAGCGCGCCCAGAACCTCGACCTCACCAGGACGGCCGAGCAGAACAGGAAGAACGCGGCGGCCTGCGAGAAGAACTCCGGGAAGGTGCTCGCACACGTCGGCACCGAGAGCGCGGCCCGCGACATGGACCTGATGCGCCAGGTTCTGGGCGATGCCAAGCTCAACTACTTCGGGATCTCCTACGGGACCGAACTGGGCGGCGTCTACGCCCACTTGTTCCCGAAGAAGGTGGGACGTACGGTCCTGGACGCCGTGGTCGACCCGACCCAGGACTCGGTACAGGAATCCCTGGGACAGGCGAAAGGCTTCCAGCAGGCGCTGGACAACTACCTCGCCGACTGCGCCAAGACGGGCGGCGACTGCCCGTACCAGAGCGCCGAGGAGGGGCGCCGGCGGATCGTCGATCTGCTGGAGAAGACCGGCCGGCAGCCGCTGCCGACCGAGAGCGGGCGCAAGCTCACCCAGGAGCAGGCGGTCGTCGGCATCGCCTCGGCGCTCTACTCCAAGGAGGCCTGGCCGATCCTGACGTCCTCGCTCTCCGCCGCGGAGCAGGGCAGCGGCGACGGCCTGATGCTGCTGGCCGACATCCTCAGCGGCCGGGACGACAAGGGGCGCTACAGCAACATGCAGGTCGCCAACGCCGCGATCAACTGCGCCGACACCAAGCAACGCAGCACTCCCGAGGAAGTGCAGGCCAGGCTGCCGGAGTTCCGCAAGGCGTCACCGGTCTTCGGCGAGATGACCGCGAAGGGCCTGCTGGGCTGCACCGGCTGGCCGGTCACCGGCACGAGCGACACCCCGGAGGTCTCGGCGCCGGGCGCCGCCCCCATCGTCGTCATCGGGAACGCGGGCGACCCGGCGACGCCCGTCGAGGGCGCCCGGAAGATGGCCGACAAGCTCGGGAAGGGGGTGGGCGTACTGCTCACCGTCAAGGGTGAGGGCCATGGCACGTACGGCACCGATCAGTGCGCCACCAAGGCCGTGAACGGACACCTGCTGGACGGCAAGGTCCCGGCGAACGGCACCGTCTGCTCCTGACCACAGCACAAGCACAGCCACAGGTGCAGGTGCAGGTGCAGGTAGAGGTACAGATACAGGTACATGACGCAAGGAACGTGAAGGACTCGCTCACGCCAATCAGTTCCGATCGGTCCGATCGGTCCGATCAGTCCGATCAGTTCCGACGGCGACGCCGTTGGCCGTACGGACCGCTGCTGTCGTGAGCGCGCCACTCTTCGTCATGGAGATCCCGCTCGCCGCTCTCCTGCTTCCCGCCGGGCGCGGCGATCTTCTCCCCTCGGCGGACCTTCTTCAGTAACGAGTCGAGCGGGTCGGGCTGCTCATCGCTGAAGCCTTCTCGCTCGGGCAGCGGTCCGGGGGCAGGTGGCTTGAGAGCGATCCGCTTCACCTTGGGAGGCCGCCGCTCGGAATCAGGCACTCCGCTGGAATCAGGCGCTGCGCCCGCTGTGCCTTCCGGATACGACGATGACGCACTACTCATACGCGGCCCCCCGACCCATCGAATTACCTCAACGCCCCAAACACGTCTCCACACTTCTACCCGGAACCACCACGAAAAAACGCCTCAGCGAACCTGGTCGCTCTTCGGCCCGATGCCTTTGATCCTGGTCGGAGTTCCGTCCGGGGCGAACGAGCGGTGGAAGGTGAAGGCGTGCGGCGCGGAGCCGTGGTCGTGGAGGTGCTCCAGCCTGGAAACCCCGTCCTGCCAGGTGGGTATCACGCCGTCGGAGACCCACCAGAACACGTAACCCGGCTGTTCTGTCCTCTCGAACCAGTCGTAACGCCTGTTCAGCGCCTCACGGTGCAGACCGGTGTAGATGGCGTCGAAGGCGGGGCGCAGGTCGGTCCAGAGCGAGAGGGTCGCGGCCAGGGCGGTGGTTTCCACCGTACGGCCCTTGCCGTACCAGGCCGGTACGGCGAACTCTCCCCACGCACCCCAGTCCAAGTCGAAGTGTGAGCCCCGGCTGCCGCCTGCCGCATCCGCATGAGCGAGGTATCCGGGCTGCTGGCTGATCTGCTGGTAGACGACCTCACCAATGTCGTAGAACTCGCGCGTGAGAGGTGCGGGATCGGCGAGCGGCGACTTCAGAACACCGAATGTGTACAGCGCAAGACGAGGCATGCATCTCTCCGTGGTCGGGGGTGCCTGGTGTGGCCCCGCGGGTGGCTCAGCCTGAAGGAACTCCTGTGCGACCGTGGGCGATCGCCGAAGACCAGGCGAAGGTAGCCACCTCTGCCGACCATGTCGAAGTTGCGTTTTCCCTCCCCAAGTGGCCCCCCGCACCCGTCATTGCAGTGGCTGGGCCAACGACGGGCGGGGCCGCCCTGGCCTACCGCTCACGACGCCATGGGGAGGGCGGCGCCCTCGCGCCACTTGAGGATCTTGTCGAAGCTGACGACGGCGCCGGGGCGGCCTGTGCGGTTGCGGTAGCGGACGTGGTCGGTGAGGGCCTCGATCAGAAAGAGCCCCCGGCCTTCTTCCGCAAAAGCGGGAGCCTGCGCGGGGGTGGGTACAGGGGCCGGCGGGAGGGCGCGGCCCGCGGCCGTATGGGGTGGGGCCGGGGGCGGGCAGGCGCGGAAGCCGGGACCCGAGTCCGTGACCTCGATACGGCAGGTGTCGCCGTCGATGAAGACCGTGACGCGGTAATCCTCGCTGGCCGCGTCGCCGCCGTGCTCGACGGCGTTCGCGCAGGCTTCGGAGAGGGCGACCGACAGGTCGTAACAGATGTCCGGGTCGACGCCCGCTGTCTCCATCGTGCCCAGCAGCAGGCGGCGGGCGAGCGGCACGCTCGCAGCCTCACGCCGCAAATGGAGTGACCACCAGATGCTCATCGCTCCAGCCTCCTGGCCGCGGCTCGACATATCGTTACCTATTGCCGTGCCCCAAGGTCCGTAAGCATGTCCGGACGGTGATACCGCTCGTTCGGCGGATGCGAAGACTGAGCGCACGGTGTAGAAGACTGAGCGCACGCTCTGGATGAAGCGCTGCCACGTGCGCCGCCGCGCGCCCTGTCGGCCGCCCTTGACACCCCTCTACGCGCCCCCTGGACGGCTGCCCTGCCGTAGGCAGGCGACAGTGGCAGTGGGATGATGGCGCGGCCATGCCTACCCCGCCCGCCTCCACCGCACGCGCCGCTGCCGACCTGCGGCTGCTGAGAGCCGCGGTCTTCGCCGCGGTCTGCGTTGTGCTGTCCGCGGCCGGGCACATGATCGCGTCGTGTGCGGCCGTACCGCTGTGGACGCTGGGTGTGGCCGCCGTCGTGGTCTTCGCGGTCGCGGCTCCGCTGGCCGGGCGGGAACGCTCGCTGCCGGGCATCGCCGCCGCACTCGCCGTGGGCCAGCTCGCTCTGCACTCACTGTTCGCCTGGGGACAGCAGCCGACACCGCCGATGCGGATGCCGATGCCGGTTTCCGGTGGGGCGGGGAGTGGTGGGCAGGCAGGTGCGCTGTCCGAGGGGGCAGTGGTCTCGCTCGCCCGGCATCTGACGTGCGGGCTCGGCGCAGGGCAGATGGACGGCACCGAAGCGCGGCGCGTTCTCGGGCTGAGCGGTCTCGACGCGGCGTCCACGGCGGGACTGAGCGCCCCGGCCGGAGCCGGTACGGGCGGCGTTGAGCTGGGGGCGGCGCATTGCATGGTGCCGTCGCTGCCCATGCTGCTGATGCATCTGCTGGCCGCGCTCGCCGTGGGCTGGCTGCTGCGCCGCGGTGAGGCAGCGCTGTGGCGGCTGGTCCGGCTGTCGGGCCCGGCGGCGTACGAGATCGCGGTGGCATCGGTGATCGGTGCCGTGCGCGGGTCGCTCACGCTGGTTCGCGCCCTGCTCGCGGGCCTCCGCCCAGCGCAGGACGATGCGCTGCGCGCCCCCGTTTCGTACGGGGATGACAAACCGGGGCCCAAGACCGTCGAGCTCCACCACAGTGTCATCAGGCGAGGGCCGCCCGCCCTGGCCCTGGCGGCCTGACGTCACGCGAAGCACGCTCCCACAGGACAGAACAGGACTGGACCGGGTACGGGCTCGCGCGGTGCCGCCGCATGCGTGCCATCCACCACCGTTCGTGGTGCTCAGCAACGGCTGCAGCGGCTGCTGAGTGCCTCCTTCCTCCCTGTGGAGTGTTCCTGTGGAGCGCTCTCGGATTTCGGAGACGTCGGATATGTCAGAAATGGTCGAGATGTCGAAGAGGGTTGCGGCGAAGAAGGTTGCGGCGAAGCAGCCCGTGTTGAAGAGGTCTGTGCGGGCGACGGTCTCGCGACTGCCGCTCGTGGCCGGTATCGCGGCCGGCGGTGTGCTGCTGTTCGCGGGCCCGGCCTTCGCGCACGTCAGCGTGCAGCCCGGTGAGGCCGCGAAGGGCGGCTTCGCGGTCGTCAACTTCAAGGTGCCCAACGAGCGGGACAACGCCTCGACGGTGAAGCTCGAGGTCACCCTGCCGGCCGACCACCCGCTGGCCTCGGTCATGCCGCAGCCGGTGCCCGGCTGGAAGGTCGAGGTCACCAAGTCCAAGCTCGCCAAGCCGATCGAGATGCACGGCGAGAAGATCAACGAGGCCCCCTCGAAGATCACTTGGACGGCCGAGGACGAGGACAAGGGCGGTGTCCGGCCCGGTCAGTTCCAGCAGTTCCCGGTCTCCGTCGGCAAGCTGCCCGCGGACGCCGACCAGCTCGTCTTCAAGGCCCTCCAGACGTACGACAACAAGGAGGTCGTGCGCTGGATCGAGCCGGTGAAGGAGGGTGCCCCGGAGCCGGAGAACCCGGCGCCGGTGCTCAATCTGATCGCCGCCAAGGACGACGGCCACGGCACGTCCGGCGCGGGCAGCGCCGACGACAAGGGCGGCACCGAGAACGCGACGGCCACCGCGGCATCCGCCAGTGACACCACGGCTCGTGTCCTGGGCGTCGTCGGTATCGTCGTCGGCGTCCTTGGAGTCGGCTTCGGCGTCTTCGCCGGCCGCCGCCGTAACGCCTGACCATCGCACGGGCCGGCGCCCGACCGCGCCGGTCCGGCACCAGCTTCCCGGTAGGGGCCGGGCCGGGACCTTCCCGGTACCGGCGGGGGACGGACGGCGAGGGGAAACCTTTCGTCTCGTCCGCGCTCCGTGTCCACGCTCCGTGCCTGTGGCCGTGGCCGCGCCTATGGCTGTGGCCGTGTCCACGTCCGTGGCTTGGGGACCGCAGAGGACCCTAGGCCCCAAGAGCCGGGATTTTCGAACGTATGGGATATATCTGCAATGCGTAGAAGGACCCTGATCGCGACCGCCCTCACGGCGGCCGCGGCACTCAGCCTGACCGCCTGTGGCGGCGACGAGAACAAGCCCGCCGCCGTGGTCTCCGGAGGAACGACGGCCAAGCCGATCGTCACGCTCGACAAGCCGTTGGAGAAGCCGGACCTCGAGCTCACGGACACCAACGGCGAGAAGTACGACCTGCTGGAGAAGACCAAGGGCCACCCGACGCTGATCTACTTCGGCTACACCAACTGCCCGGACGTCTGTCCGATGACGATGGGCAACATCGCGGTCGCGGTGAAGCAGCTGCCCGCGGCCCAGCAGAAGGACCTCCGGGTCGTCTTCATCACCTCCGACCCGGAGCGTGACACCCCGGACGCCCTGAAGAAGTGGCTGGCCGGCATCAACAAGGACTTCGTCGGGCTGTCCGGAAAGTTCGAGACCATCCAGACCGGCGCGCGCAGCGTGAACATCGGGATCGAGAAGCCGGTCAAGAAGAAGAACGGCGACGTGGTCTCCACCCATGGCGCGCAGGTTCTGCTGAGCTCCCCCAAGGACGACAAGATCCACTGGATGGGCATGCAGGACGCCACCGCCGACAACTACACCACCGCGCTCCCGAAGATCGTCAAGGGGCAGAACCCGTGAACCGCCACCGCACCCCGAACCACCGCCCTCTCACCACCAGGAACCACCGCACCATGAACCGTCGTACGTCCCTCGCCGCCGCCACCGCTCTCGCCGTCACCGCCGGACTCGCCCTCGCGGGCTGCGGCAACGGGGACACCGCGCAGTTCAAGGTCTCCGACGCGTACATGCCGCAGCCGGTCACCCAGAAGATGGCCGGCGCGTTCTTCACGATCAAGAACAGCGGCGGTGCCGACAAGCTCACCTCGGTCACCAGCGACCTGTCCAAGGACATCTCCCTCCACACGACGTCCGGCAACAAGATGCAGCACGTCGAGTCGCTGGAGATACCGGCGAACGGTGAGCTCAAGCTCGCCCGCGGCGGCGACCACGTGATGTTCATGGGCCTGACGAACAAGCCCGTCGAGGGCGACAAGGTCACCATCGAGCTGCACTTCGCCACCGCAAAGCCGATCACGGTCGAGGTCCCGGTCAAGGCCGTCAATTACAAGCCGGGGGACGAGAAGAAGTAGCGGAACCAGGAACCAGCAGCGGGGGTGCGCGACCGGCGGCAACGAGGCGGCCGGCGTCAACAGGAATGAGAGGAGCGATCACCTTGGTCACCATCGGGCTTCGGCCTCGACGGTCCGCCGTGCTGCGCCTTCTGGTCGTCGCGGTGGCCCTGGCCGGCGCGCTGTTCGGCGCCGCCGCCCCGGCCTCGGCACACGCCGCGCTGACCGGCAGTACGCCGGCGCAGGGCTCGGTGGTGGACCGGGCGCCCGAGCAGGTGTCGCTCACCTTCTCCGAAGGCGTCGCGATGGGCGACGACTCCATCCGGGTCCTCGATCCGGCCGGCAAGCGGGTGGACCGCGGCAAGCTGCGCGATCTGTGCAGCGGCAGCACCGTCAAGTTCGGCACGGGGCTGATGCCGGGGCTGCGCGACGGTACGTACACCGTCGCCTGGCAGGCGGTCTCCGCCGACAGCCACCCGGTCTCGGGCGCCTTCACCTTCTCGGTCGGCGCGCCCTCCGAGACCGCCGCCGCGGTACCCCAGCAGGAGGCCGGCGGCGGCCTGGTGGGTGTGCTGTACGGCGTCGCCCGCTGTCTGGCCTACGCCGGATTCGTGCTGCTGACCGGCGGCTCCGCCTTCGTGCTGGCCTGCCGGCCGGCCGCGGCGCGCGTACGGTCCGTACAGCGGCTGGTCGTCCACGGCTGGACGGCGCTGACCGCCACCACCGTCCTGATGCTGCTGTTGCGCGGCCCGTACACCGGGTCCGGCGATCTCGCCGACGTCTTCGACCTCGGCGGGCTACGGGAGGTCCTGGCCACCGGGCCGGGTGCCGCACTGGTCTCCCGGCTGCTGCTGCTCGCCGCCGCGGCGCTGTTCGTGGCGGTGCTCTTCGGGGCGTACGCGCGCACGGGGGACGAGTCCGCCGACCACGCGGGGCAGGGCAAGCGGCGCCGGGACCTCACCCTGGGACTCGGCGTCGGCGGGGTGATCGTCGCGACCGGCCTCGCCGCGACCTGGGCGATGGCCGAACACGCCTCGACCGGGCCGCAGGCCGCCATCGCCATGCCGGTCGATGTGCTGCATCTGCTCGCGGTGGCCGGCTGGCTGGGCGGGCTGGCGGCGCTGGTGGTGTCGCTGTACTGGGGGCCGCCGGTGGAGCGGACCGCCGTACGCCGCTTCTCCCGGCTCGCCTTCGGGTCCGTGGTGGTGCTGGTGGCCACCGGCAGCTATCAGTCCTGGCGGCAGGTCGGCAGCTGGCGCGCGCTGACCGACACCGCGTACGGGCGGCTGCTGCTGGTCAAGGTGGCGCTGGTGGTGGTCATGGTGGGGTTCGCCTGGCTGTCGCGGCGCTGGACGGCGCGGCTGGGAGAGGTACGGGCGACCGCGGGAGCAACACCGGTGGCGGCGACGGTGGCGGCACGGGCAACCACGGAGCAGGCAGATGCCGGGGCCGGAGCCGGGGCCGGGGCCGGGGTCGGGGCCGAGACGGGGGCCGGGGCAGATGCCGTGGCGGATACCGCAGACGGCGGGGTGGACGACGCCAGGGCGGATGTGGCAGACACCGGTTCCGGAGCGGCGGACCCCGCGCGGGCCGCCCAACTGGCCCGCCAGCAGGCCGCGTTGCGCACCGCCCGCGTCAAGCGGCTGCGCGACGCGGACCCGGAGCGGCTGGGGCTGCGCCGGTCGGTCCTCGCCGAGGCATCGGTCGCCGTCGTCCTGCTGATGGTGACCACGGTGCTGACCTCCACCGAGCCGGCCCGTACGGAAGAGGCGGTCAGAGCCGCCTCGGGCGGGACGTCCGTGGCGGCCAATCAGCCGCAGGTGCTGACCATCCCGTTCGACACCGGCGGCCCGGGCGGCAAGGGCAGCGCCCGCCTCGACCTGGACCCCGGTCGCAGCGGCAACGCCAATGAGCTGCGGCTGCGGATCTCCGACCCGTCGGGC
Source organism: Streptomyces sp. NBRC 110611 (assembly GCF_001590865.1). Classification (GTDB taxonomy): domain Bacteria; phylum Actinomycetota; class Actinomycetes; order Streptomycetales; family Streptomycetaceae; genus Streptomyces. The sequence goes on along the minus strand of NZ_BBUY01000003.1, from coordinate 497,619 downwards.
AAGGCCATGGACGTACCCGAGGTCAAGGTGTCCTTCACCCAGAAGGACAAGAAGCTCGGGCCGCTGCCGGTCGTCCCCCGGCATATGAGCCGGGGCCACTGGCGCGCGAGCGACGTCCAGCTCCCGGTGCCCGGAGAATGGCAGCTCTCGCTGCTGGTACGGACGTCCGACATCGACCAGGTGACCGAGATCAAGAACGTGAAGATCGGCTGATGAGCAAGCGAACCAAGCCCACGGGCAAGCAGACCGAGCAGGCCTCCTCCCCCCAGGTTTCCCAGACCTCCCTCGAGCTGTCCCGCCGTCGGCTGCTCGGCACCGTCGGCGCGGCCGGCGCGGCCGGGCTGGTCGTCGGCGGGGCGGGCGCCGCCATCGCGGGCTCCGCCGGCGACGACAGCTCCCCCACGGCCCTGAGCACGATCGGCTCGACCGAGGTGGCCTTCCGCCCGGCACGCGCCAAGCACCAGGCGGGGATCACCACCCCCCTCCAGGCGAACGGGCACCTCGTCGCCTTCGACCTGGCGCCGGGCGCGGACCGCAAGGCCGCCGCGGCACTGCTGCGCCGCTGGTCCCGTACGGCCGAGGAGCTGATGGCCGGGCGCGCCCCGGACGCCGACGCCGACACGGGCGTCGCGCTCGACGCCGGCCCGTCCTCGCTGACCGTCACCTTCGGCCTCGGCCACAGTTTCTTCGACCGTACGGACCTGGTGAAGCGGCGCCCCGTGGCGCTCGACCCGCTGCCCGACTTCTCCGCCGACGCGCTGGACCCCCGGCGCAGCAACGGAGATCTGTGGATCCAGATCGGCGCCGACGACGCGCTGGTCGCCTTCCACGCGCTGCGGACGCTCCAGAAGCAGGCCGCGGGCACCGCCCGGCCGCGCTGGCAGATGAACGGCTTCAACCGCACGCCGGGCGCCACCGCGCACCCGATGACGGCCCGCAATCTGATGGGACAGGTCGACGGGACCAACAACCCCAAACCGTCCGACAAGGACTTCGACCAGCGGATCTTCGTGAGCCGGGACGCCGAGCAGGAGTGGATGCGCGGCGGGTCGTACGCCGTCGTCCGGCGGATCCGGATGCTGCTGGACGACTGGGAGAAGCGTTCCCGGCACGAGCAGGAGCGGGTCATCGGGCGCCGCAAGGACAACGGCGCCCCGCTGACCGGCGGCTCCGAGACCACCCCGATGCAGCTGGACGCGAGCGGCCCGGACGGACTGCCGGTCATCCCGGCCAACGCCCACGCCCGGATCGCGGCACCGGAGGCCAACCAGGGCGCGGCCCTGCTGCGCCGCCCGTTCTCCTACCACGACGGGTTCCGCGAGGACGGCGCCCCGGACGCCGGGCTGCTGTTCGTCTGCTGGCAGTCCGACCCGCTGCGCGCCTTCACCCAGATCCAGCGGAAGCTGGACCGCGGGGACGCGCTGTCGCCGTTCCTGCGGCACGAGGCGAGCGGACTCTTCGCGGTCCCGCCGGCCGCGGAAGCGGGCGGCTACGTGGGACAGCCTCTCCTGGAGGGGTAGCCGTCCGGCCGGAGGACAGCCGTCCGGCCTGCCCGTCCAGCCGGGGGGACAGCCGTCCGGCCTGCCCCTCCGCCCGTTCCAGCTGCGGGAAGTCCCGCCCGGGTGTCCGGGCGGCTGGGTATCGTGGCAGTCAGGAAGAAGATCGGCGGGGTGCCCCCGCAGGACGCGAGGGAGTGCTCACGATGTCGGCCAGCCGCTATACGTATCTCGGCCCGGCGGGCACGTTCACGGAGGCCGCGCTGCGCAGCCTGCCGGAGGCGGCGACCCGTGAACTGGTGCCGATGGTGTCGGTGCCGACCGCGCTGGACGCGGTGCGGGCCGGTGACGCGGCGGCCGCCCTGGTGCCGATCGAGAACTCCGTCGAGGGCGGGGTGACCACCACCCTCGACGAACTCGCCGCCGGCGAACCGCTGATGATCTACCGCGAGGTACTGCTGCCGATCACCTTCGCGCTGCTGGTGCGCCCCGGTACGTCACTCGACGACGTCAAGACGGTGACCGGGCACCCGGTCGCCCAGCCGCAGGTGCGCAAGTGGCTGGCGTCCCAACTCCCCGAGGCCGTATGGGAGTCGGCGGCCTCGAACGCCGATGGCGCGCGGCTGGTGCAGGAGGGGCGCTACGACGGCGCGTTCGCGGGGGAGTTCGCGGCGGCGACGTACGGGCTGACGCCGCTGGTCACCGACATCCATGACGCGGAGAACGCGACCACCCGCTTCGTCCTGGTGGGCCGCCCGGCCCGGCCCGCGGCGCGGACCGGTGCGGACAAGACCTCGGTCGTGCTGTGGCTGTCCGAGGACCACCCCGGTGCGCTGCTGGAGCTGCTGCAGGAGTACGCGGTGCGCGGCGTCAGCATGATGCGGATCGAGTCGCGGCCGACCGGTGAGGGCATCGGGCGCTACTGCTTCTCGGTCGACTGCGAGGGGCACATCACCGACCGCCGGGTCAGCGAGGTCCTGATGGGCCTCAAGCGGGTCTGCCGCGATGTGCGGTTCCTCGGCTCGTATCCGCGGGCGGACGAGACGACACCGACCGTGCGCCGGCAGGTGACCGACTCGGCGTTCACCGAGGCGTCGGACTGGCTGGCGCGCTGCCTGGACGGACGGGCCTGAGCCGGCCACCGCGGCGGCACAACCTGCGGCTTTGGGGAGGCTGTGGGTTGTCCACAAAGTTTTCCACAGGTTCGGTTCTCGACCTGTGGGTAAGTCGACACGAAGGCCGGACAGAGTCGACAAATCGCCCTACTGACACCGCACTGGCGCCGCGCCGTTCCGCGCCACTCCACAGCACCCCGCCCCGGCCCTCGTCAGCACAATTTACGCAATCAATCCTTTAGAGCGAGGCAATCCCACACGAAAGAGTGCGGGAACGGGGTTTAGACGGAGAATCCTTAGCCGAGCATTTCAAGAGCGGAATGATCGCCTCCGACTTCCACAGATCCCACACACAGCCTGTGGATAAGATTCCGAGAACCCTCAGAGCCTGTGGACAACCGGGAGTTGTCCGGGGAAAACCAGGGCCGCAACTCCCCCCGCCCAGCCGTGCAAAGCCCCCGCCCCGGACACCACGAAACCCCCCATACACCCCCCTCACGACCCCCCTCGCGGACCTCGCGAATTCCCCCCGGCACTTCCCCCGCACTCCCCACCCCCAAGGGAATAAACTGCGCAAACCAGACAAAAGGCCACCCCGGTGAATATCACGTCGAGTGGCGGGGCACGGCCCCGGTAGCCTGGTGGATGTGATTGACCTTCGCCTGCTCCGTGAGGACCCCGACCGTGTGCGCGCGTCCCAGCGCGCCCGTGGAGAGGACGTCGACCTCGTCGACGCACTCCTCTCCGCCGACGAGCGGCGCAGGTCGTCCAGCGTCCGCTTCGACGAGCTGCGTGCCGAACAGAAGGCACTCGGCAAGCTCATCCCCAAGGCCGCCGGCGACGAGAAGGCCGAGCTGCTGAAGAAGGCCGGTGAGCTGGCGGCCGCTGTCAAGGCCGCCGACGCCGCCCAGGACGAGGCCAAGGAAGAGACCCAGCAGCTGCTGCGCAAGCTCGGCAACCTCGTCCACCCCGATGTACCGGTCGGCGGCGAAGAGGACTTCCGCGTCCTGGAGACGCACGGCACGATCCGCGACTTCACCGCCGAGGGCTTCGAGCCCAAGGACCACCTGGAGATCGGCGAGCTGCTCGGCGCGATCGACGTCGAGCGCGGCGCCAAGGTCTCCGGCTCGCGCTTCTACTACCTGACCGGCGTCGGCGCGCTGCTGGAGCTCGCGCTCGTCAACGCCGCCATCGCCCAGGCCACCGAGGCCGGCTTCACCCCGATGCTGACCCCCGCGCTGGTCCGCCCGCGCGCCATGGAGGGCACCGGCTTCCTCGGCCAGGCCGCCGAGAACGTCTACCACCTGGAGAAGGACGACTACTACCTGGTCGGCACCTCCGAGGTCCCGCTCGCCGCGTACCACATGGACGAGATCGTCGACGCGGCCAAGCTGCCGCTGCGCTACGCCGGTTTCTCCCCTTGCTTCCGCCGTGAGGCCGGTACGTACGGCAAGGACACCCGGGGCATCTTCCGCGTCCACCAGTTCGACAAGGTGGAGATGTTCTCCTACGTCGCTCCGGAAGACGCCGAGAACGAGCACCAGCGCCTCCTGGACTGGGAGAAGCAGTGGCTGACCTCCCTTGAGCTGCCCTTCCAGGTCATCGATGTCGCCACCGGCGACCTCGGCGCCTCGGCCTCCCGCAAGTTCGACTGCGAGGCCTGGATCCCCACCCAGGGCAAGTACCGCGAGCTGACCTCGGCCTCGAACTGCAACGAGTTCCAGGCGCGCCGGCTCTCGGTCCGGATGCGCGAGACCGTCGACGGCAAGCCGAAGGTCCAGCCGCTGGCGACGCTCAACGGCACGCTCTGCGCCATCCCGCGCACGATCGTGGCGCTCTTCGAGAACCACCAGCGGGCGGACGGCTCCGTACACGTCCCCGAGGCGCTCCGCCCCTACCTGGGCGGCCGCGAAACCCTCGAACCCGTCGCCAAGTGAGCGGGGCAGCCCCGGCAGCGGACGGCCGGCCCGCCGTCCCGCCGCTGCCGTACAAGCTCATCGCGACGGACCTCGACGGCACGCTGCTGCGCCCGGACGACACCGTCTCCGAGCGCACGCGCCGGGCACTCACCACGGCCACCGAGGCGGGCGCGGCGCACATCGTCGTCACCGGCCGGGCGGTGCCCTGGACCCGGCACATCCTCGACGCCCTCGACTACCAGGGCCTCGCGGTGTGCGGCCAGGGCGCCCAGGTCTACCACGCCGGTGAGCACCGCCTGCTGACCTCGGTCACCCTCGACCGCCAGCTGGCCGGCCTCGCCGTGTCCAAGATCGAGGCGGAGGCCGGACCGCTGTTCCTGGCGGCGAGCCGGGACGGCCTGGACGGCGAGGTACTGGTCGGCCCCGGCTACCGCGTCCAGGAGGGCCCGCTGCCGAACGTCATGATCGACGATCTCGGCGAGCTGTGGACGGCCCCGCTCAACAAGGTCTACCTCCAGCACCCGACCCTGGACGACGACGCGCTGGCGGCCGTCGCGCGCCAGGTCGCCGGTGATCTGGTGGGCGTGACGATGGCCGGCGAGGGGATCGTCGAACTGCTGCCGCTGGGCCTGACGAAGGCGACCGGGCTGTCGCTGGCCGCCCGCCGACTCGGCCTCACCGCCAAGGAGACGGTGGCCTTCGGCGATATGCCCAATGACATACCGATGTTCGCCTGGGCCGCACACGGCGTGGCGATGGCCAATGCCCACGACGAACTGAAGGCAGTCGCCGACGAACTCACCGTGTCCAACGAGGAGGACGGCATCGCCGTCGTCCTGGAACGCCTCTTTGGCTGACCTGCCACGCTTATCGGCAACTACCTACCGTTTCCGCCCGCTACCCACCGTTGCTCCTTCACGGCCTGGGAGGCATGGAACTCGGCCGGCCGCAGCGAATGCGTCAAGTAGGGGCCACAACCCGTCAATAACGCGTAAACGCCCCCCGAGGGCCCCCTCCCGCCGGGCATAGCGTCGGCGAGGCCGACAATCGCGTCGGCAGAGCCGAGCCCCGGCGTCTGCGTCATCCACCGGTTCGGGGCGGCCCAGGTGCCTTCGAGGAGCAACGCCGTGTTCCACCCTCGCTACGCGGAAGACCCCGAGCCTTCCGAACGTGTCCCGGCCGGGCCTCTCTTCGTCCCCGTCCGGTCGGGCCCCGCGGGCTGTACGGCCCGCCTGTTCCGCACTCCGCTCGGCGGCCGTACCGTCGTCGGCTTCACCTCGGCCCAGCGGCTCGCCGCGTCCCTCGGCGGCGGCCAGCGCTGGATCAGGCTCTCCGAACCCGCGCTGCGGGCGCTGGCCGAACCGGTCGGCGCGATACTGATCGTCGACCCCCGGCTCGTCCTAGAGGCCGCGCATCTGTCACGTACACCCCGCGTGCGCCCGCACCTCCAGGCCGTCTGAGGAAGGGGCGACGCTCATGGGTCACCGCACTCTGCCCCGGACCGCCCAGGCAGCCGCTCCGGCCGCTGCCCCGGTGATCGCTCAAGCCACCCCCCGGGCCACCGCCGTGACGCCCGCGCCGCGTACCGCCACCGAGCCGGTCCGGCCGGCCGCCGCGGCGCCGCTCCCGCACGGCGAGACGGCCGTGGGCGGTGTGCCGCTCACCGAGCTGGCCGACCGCTTCGGCACCCCCGCCTACATCCTGGACGAGGCCGAGGTACGCCGCCGCTGCCGCGCCTACCTGCGGGCCTTCGCCGGCGCCGACGTCTACTACACGGCCAGGGCGTTCCTGTGCCACGCGATGGTCCACTGGGTGCGGGAGGAGGGCCTGGGCCTGGCCGTCTGCTCCGCCGGCGAGCTGGAGCCGGCCGTCACCACCGGATTCCCGCCCGAGCGGATGGTGCTGCACGGCAACGCCAGGAGCCCGGACGGTCTGCGGGCCGGTCTCCGCCTCGGGGTCGGGCGGATCGTCATCGGCTCCACCACGCAGATAGCGCGGCTGGCCGCCGCGGTCCCGGCAGGCAGCCGGCAGAAGGTGCTGATCAGGGTCGTGCCGGGGATCGCCGCCGGCGGCCAGGCCAGGCTCCGCGCCGGGACCGACCACCAGAAGTCCGGGCTGTCGCTCGCCGACGGTTCCGCGCAGCACGCCATCACCCGGGTACTCGGCCAGCCACGCCTCGAACTGGTCGGCCTGCACTGCCACTTGGGCTCGCAGATCACCACTGCCAAGCCCTACCTCTCGGCGGTACGGCGGCTGATCGGGCTGCTGGCGCGGATCCATGACCAGCACGGTGTCGTCCTTACCGAACTGAATCTCGGCGGCGGCCATGGCATCGCCCACCGCCCCGGTGAGCCCGCGCTGGATATCGCCACCCTCGGCGTCAAGATCCGCGCGGAGCTGGCGGGCGGCTGTGCGACGGCCGGTCTCCCGGTACCCCGGCTCGCCGTCGAACCGGGCCGTGCCATCGCGGGTCCGGCCGGGGTCGTCCTCTACCGGGTGCTGGCCGTCCAACGGTCCGGTGGGCACACGTTCGTGGCGGTGGACGCCGGCATGAGCGACACCCCACGGCCGGCGCTGTACGGGGTGCGCTCCGCGCCCCGGCTGGTCGGCCGCGCCTCACCCGCCGCACCGGAGCCCGTCACCGTCGTCGGACGGCACTGCGACGGCGGTGACGTACTGGCCGCCGATGTCCCGCTTCCGGGGGACATCCGGCCTGGCGACTTACTTTCCGCTGCGCTTGGCTGACTTCCCACGTTGTCGGCCGTCCCGCCGCGGGCGTTTCTCGCCGTTGCGCCTGCGGCGGGCGTGGTTTGGTCGGGTGCGGGTCCGCTCCTCCGGACTGCCGTCCTGCGGAGCGGCCCCTCCCGTGAGGGGGAGAGAAGACGGCCGGTGGGGGTGGACGCGAGTGGTCCACTGCGGACACGTACAGGGCTACGGTCACCCCCACCGACGAGGTCCCCCCTACCCACGGGAGGGGGCGCACCGCAGGACGCCAGTCCGGAGGGGCGCACCCGTGACGTACAGCCCCGCGCAGCGGAAAACAGCCCGCCGCCAGGCGCCACGGCGGGAAAGCCAAAAACGTGGGAAGCAGGCCAAGCGCAGCGGAAGGGCGCAGCGATACGGTGCGGACCTATGAGCCATGTTCAGCGCATCGGCCGACTCGTCATCGTTGCCGTCCTGGCCGTTCTGGTGATCCTCGCGGTGCTGCTCCTGCCGCGGCTGCTGCGGGGGCCGGAGCGGGCGAAGCTGACCGTCCCGGAGGGGCAGCGGGCGACACAGATCTACGCCGCCGTGGACCGGGCCCTGCACCTGCCCGGCGGCTCCACCGCGAAGGCCGCCGGAACCGCGCGCCTTCCGCTTCCGACCGAGGCCAGAGGCAATCCGGAGGGTTACCTCTTTCCGGCGACATATCCGATCGACCCGGACGCCGGCCCGGCCTCCCTGCTCTCGTACATGGTCAGGACCGCCAACCAGCGGCTCGCCGACGATCACATCACGTCCTACCGGACCGTCGTGATCGCCAGCATCGTGCAGGCGGAGGCGGACCGGTCGGCCGACATGGGCCGGGTCGCGCGGGTCATCGAGAACCGGCTGGCCCGGCGGATGCCGCTGCAGATGGATTCGACGATCAACTACGCACTGGGCCGCAGCACTCTCAACACCAGCCACGCCGACACCGAGCACAAGAGCCCGTACAACACCTACCGGCGCCGGGGGCTGCCGCCCACCCCGATCGACAGCCCGGGGGCGGACGCGCTCAAGGCGGCGGGGGCACCGCCCGCCGGGGACTGGCTGTACTTCGTCACCGTCAAGCCGGGCGACACCCGCTTCACCGCCGACTACCAGGAACATCTGCGGAACGTGCAGGAGTTCAACGACCGGCAGAAGAGCAGCGGCGGGGGCGCATAGCGCGTTCGCCCCCATGCCGTGTGCTCCGGCTCCTCCGTTACTCCTCGCCCGCCAGGGTGAGCGCCTTGAGCCGACGGCCGGCGTACCAGGTCGCGCCTGCCGTGAGAGCCACCAGCAGGCATATCGCGAGCGGGAGTTGGACGTCGGCGCTGATCGCGCCGTCTCCGGCGACCCGCTGGCCGATGGCGAGTGCCCACTGCTGGATGCTGAGGGTCCGCGCACCGGGGACGAGGTTTCCGACGAACGCCTCCCAGACCAGCGCGTAGACCAGGCCGAAGACCACGGCGTGCCGGCTGATCGTGCCGAAGAGGAGGAAGAGCGCGCTGTAGGCGACCGAGGCGATCGCCGCCGCCACCGCGTAACCCACCGCTATCTGCTGGCTGTTGCCGTTCAGGAGATAGCCGGCGAGCAGCACGGGGACGGCGGAGAAGACGACCGTGACGCCCGTCGCGACGAGGAGTTTGGTGAGGATGATCGTCGGCCGGGACACCGGCTTGGCCAGCAGATAGACCACCGAGCCGTCGTCGATCTCCGGTCCGATCGCGCCCGTACCGGCGATGACGCCGATCAGCGGCACCATCGTGCCCAGCGCGAAGCCGCCCAGGATGCCGCCGGCGGTGGCGTCGTCGGCGCCGGCCAGCGCCCGGACGGCGGCCGCGAGGGCCACCAGAAGGGCCGGCAGGACGAAGAGGATCAGGGCTCGGCGCCGGCCGAGCAGGGCTCGGTAGGTCAGCCGGGCGACGGTCGGGTGGAACAGCGAGGCCTTGGGCGCGGCGGTGGACGCCGGCGAGGCCGTCGGGGTGGTCGTGGACATGCGTCAGGGCTCCTTTCAGGCCTCAGGCCGCGACGAGGTAGGAGAAGACGGATTCCAGCGATTCATCGGAGGGCGAGACCGTCAGCAGGCGGATGCCGTGGTCGCGGGCGACCCGTGGCAGGAGTTCGGTGAAGCGGCCGAAGTCGACCGCCTGGATGCGCAGCGCGCCCTCGACGAGGTCCACTTCGATGCCGGAGGTGGACGGGTCGGCGATCAGCGCCCCGGCCAGCGCGCGGTCGTTGTCGGACCGGACGAGGTAGCGGTGCGGGCGGTCGGTCATCAGCCGGCGGATCTTGCGGAAGTCACCGGACGCGGCGTGCCGGCCGGCCACCACCACCTCGATGTGCGAGGCGAGTTGCTCGACCTCTTCGAGGATGTGCGAGGAGAACAGCACCGTACGGCCCTGGTCACCCATCTGCCGCAGCAGCTCCATCAGCTGCATCCGCTGGCGCGGGTCCATGCCGTTGAACGGCTCGTCGAGCAGCAGCACCGACGGGTCGTGGACCAGCGCGGAGGCCATCTTCACCCGCTGCCGCATGCCCTTGCTGTACGTCGAGACCTTGCGGTCCTGGGCGTACTCCATCTCGACGGTGGCCAGCGCCCGGGCCGCCTCCCGCCGGCCGAGGCCGTGCAACTCCGCGTTGGCCAGGACGAATTCGCGCCCGGTGAGGAAGTCGTACATCGCCTCACGCTCGGGCACGATGCCGATGTGGCGGTAGATGGCGGCGTTCCGCCAGATCGTCGTCCCGTCGAGGGTGACGGAGCCGTTGGAGGGGGCGAGGAAGCCGCCCATCATGTTGATCAGGGTGGACTTGCCGGCGCCGTTGGGGCCGAGCAGGCCGGTGACACCGGGGCCGATGGTCATGGTGATGTCGTTGACGGCGACGACATTGCCGAACCAGCGGGAGACGTGGTCGATGTGGAGCGTGGTCACAGTCCGGCCTTCCGATAGCGGCGCATCAGCAGGGCATAGCTGCCGGCGATGACGGTCAGCGTGACGAGGAGGTAGACGAATCCGGCGCCGGTCGACGGCGTCAGGCCGTTGGGGAAGGAGCTGGTACCGCCGAGGAAGACCGACTGCACCCCGTCGATGAGCGTGATGGGGGAGAACAGCCCCAGCCAGCCGGCGGCGGATTCACTGCCCTGGACGAAGGCGATGCCCTGCACCGCGCTCACCGCGCCGTAGGGAATGGTGAGTGTGGCGATCACGGCGGCGACGCCGAACCCGCGGCGCGGGGTGAGGGCGGAGATGACCAGGCCCACCCCGGCGAACAGCAGCGACAGCAGCGCCACGGACACCAGCCCCTGGGCCAGGCCCTTGGTCTGGTCGAGGAAGTCCAGCTTCGCCAGCAGTGCCCCGACGTAGAGGATCACCAGCGGGGCCGCCGTGAGCAGGAACAGGGCGCTCGCCATGGCCGCGAACTTCGCCGCCACGTAGTCGCCGCGCTCGATGGGGCGGGAGAAGTACAACGGTATGGACTTGAACCGCAGATCGCGGGAGACCAACTGCGGTGCCTGGGCGGCCAGATAGAGGCCGATGACGGCCTGGAGGAAGATCGCGTAGCGGGTGTAGCCGACCGGGAGGCTGCCGGCCTTGGTGAACACCGTCACCGCGACCATGATCGCGGCGGGCAGGCACATCACCGCGAAGAGCAGCATCGGCAGCACCTTGCTCTTGGCCGAGCGGCCCAGGCCGTAGGCACCGCGCAGGCTCTGCGAGAACAGCGACCGGCGGGCGTAGCCGCGGCCCAGACGGGGGCCGTCGTAGTGGCGGTACCCGATGTTGTGGATGTACGCACCGGTCGGCGTGGCCGGTGCGGAGGCCGGTACGGAGGTCGTGGGGTCAGACGGCATCGTGGGCGCCTCCGTCCTGGGTGACGTACGGGGCGCCGGGGGCGCCCGTGGGAGCGAGGGGGGCAGGGCCGGCGGCCGAGGTGGCCGGGGCCGCCGGGGCGGTGGCCGCCTCGTCGGCGTCACGGAAGACCTCGGCGATGCGGTGGCGGCGCTGTTCCATCCGGACCAGGCCGAGCCCGAGTCCGGCGACGGTGTCCCGTACCAGGTCGTAGGTCTCCTCCCCGGCCGCGTCGATGAACAGCAGATGGCCGGGCGTGGCGAGGCCGTCGGAGCCGGCGCCGCCGGTGGTCACCGCGACCCCGGCGCCGGCCAGGGCCCGGCGGAGCGCCCCGGTGCCGTCCGGATGGGCGTCGGTATCCGTGACCTCGACCGCCAGCGAGGTCGTGACCTGCGTGAACTCATCGGTGGAGGAGGAGCGCAGCAGTTTGCCGCCGTCGATGACGACGACGTGGTCGCAGGTGCGCTCCAGCTCACCGAGGAGGTGGGAGGTGACCAGGACGGAGATGCCGAAGTCGGTGTGAACGCGCCTGATCAGGCCGAGCATCTCGTCCCGGCCGGCCGGGTCGAGGCCGTTGGTGGGCTCGTCGAGGAACACCAGCTGTGGGTCGTGGACCAGCGCCTGGGCGAGCTTCACCCGCTGCTTCATACCTGTGGAGTAGCCGCCGATGGGGCGGTAGCGCTCCTCGTAGAGGCCGACGTGACGCAGGGTGTCGGCGGTGCGCTCACGGGCTGCAGTCGGCGGCAGGCCGGACATCCGGGCCATGTGCACAACGAATTCCGTGGCCGAGACATCCGGCGGCAGGCAGTCGTGCTCGGGCATATAGCCGACCCGCTCGCGGATGGCGCTGCCGTCCTTCGCCACGTCCAGGCCGAGCACGCGCGCGGTCCCTTCGGTGGCCGGGGCCAGGCCGAGAAGGATCTTGATCAGGGTGGACTTGCCGGCGCCGTTGGCGCCCACCAGGCCTGTTACGCCGGGGGCGATGTCAACGGAGAGCCGGTCCAAGGCGGTCACCCGCGGGAACCGCTTGCTCAGGCTTTCGGTCACGATCACAGTCACGTCATCGACGGTAGGCCCGCCCGGCGCGCCGGTCGTCAGCCCAGGCGGTGGGATCCGCCTCCCCCTGCGGTATTACGGCCCCTAGGGGTTCTCCTGCTTCCAGCGGTCCGGCGTCAGGGTTCGGCGTCAGAGTTCGGTGTCAGGGTTCGGGGGTCGGCGTCAGGCCGGTGCCGGAAGCCGGGCGTGCACACCTCTTGACGCAGTCGCCGGGCATTGTCACATTCATCAATGTCAAGTTACGGGCACGTACCGCGATGAACTGCTCACGGACGGACGGTTGGCGATGGCCTCAGTCACCTCAGCGACCTCAGCAGGAGCCGGCGCACGCACCACCGCCGAGCTGGCGGGCTTCAGAGAGGTCCAGCAGCTCGCCTACGCCTGCGCGGAAGCGGTGGCCGCTCAGCTCAGGCCCGGGATCACCGAGCGCGCGGCGGCACGGATGCAGCGCGAATGGCTGCACGAGCGCGGGGTACGGGACTGGTTCCATCTGCCGTTCGCCTGGTTCGGCGACCGCACCGCCTTCGTCGGCTTCCGGATTCCGCTGCAGTTCTTCCCCACCAACCGGCGGCTGGAGCCGGGGATGGCCTTCATCCTCGACATGGCACCGGTCCACAACGGCTTCACCGCCGACATCGGCTACTCCGGCTGCCTGGGGCTCAACCCGGTGCACGACCGGCTGCTCGCCGACCTCGAAGCGCACCGGGAGCTGATCCTGCGTGAGGTGCGCGAGCGGCGCCCGCTCCGGGAGATCTACGAGGACGTCGACCGCCTCATGGTGCGGCAGGGCTACGCCAACCGCCACCGCGCCTACCCCTTCGGCGTCATCGCCCACAAGGTCGACCGGGTCAGGCAGCGCCGCTGGTCCCCCACCTTGTTCGGGTTCGGCACCCAGTCCCTCAGGGGCCTCGCCTCCGACGCACTGCACGGCCATCGCGAGGGCTGGTCCCCGCTGTGGAGCCCGTACTCCTTCTCCGACCATCCGCCGGCGCCCGGGCTGTGGGCGGTCGAACCCCACCTCGGCTTCCGGGGCACCGGCGCGAAGTTCGAGGAGATCCTGGTCGTCACGGACTCCAAGGACCCGCAGGAGAGCGCCTTCTGGCTGGACGACGATCTGCCGCACGTGCGGCGCTGGCAGGAGGAGCAGGCCGCGTGAGGACGGGACGGAACACAGGGGACGAGAGGACGGGGCACGGTATGGGAGAGGGCCGGGTTCCGGGCCTTGCGGGGGCGACGGAGCGCTGGGTGCGCACCGGTGACGTCGAGCTGTGCGTCGCGGAGCTGGGTGATCCGGCCCGGCCCACGGTGCTGCTGGTGCACGGCTACCCGGACAGCAAGGAGGTCTGGTCCGAGGTCGCCCGCGGCCTGGCCGACCGCTTCCATGTCGTGCTCTACGACGTCCGTGGCTGCGGCCGCTCCACCGCCCCGCAGCCGCTGCGCGGCGGCTTCACGCTGGAGAAGCTGACGGACGACTTCCTGGCCGTCGCCGACGCCGTCAGCCCCGACCGCCCGGTGCACCTCGTGGGCCACGACTGGGGATCCGTACAGTCCTGGGAGTTCGCCACGGTGCCACGGACGGAGGGCCGGATCGCCTCCTTCACCTCCCTGTCGGGACCGTCCCTGGACCACTTCGGCCACTGGATCAAGCAGCGGATGGCGCGCCCCACCCCGCGCCGCGCCGCCCAGCTCCTCAACCAGAGCGCCAAGTCCTGGTACGTCTACCTGCTGCATACCCCCGCGCTGCCCGAACTGGCCTGGCAGGGACCGCTCGGCAAGCGCTGGCCGAAGATCCTGCGACGGGTGGAGAAGGTACCGGGCGGCGACTACCCGACCGCCTCACTGCCCGCCGACGCGGCCCACGGCGCCTGGCTCTACCGCGACAACGTCCTCCCCCGGCTCCGCCGCCCGCGCGCCGACGCCTATGCGCACTGCCCCGTGCAGCTCATCACCCCCACCGGCGACGCCTTCCTCTCTCCGCGGCTCTACGACGACCTGGAGCGGTGGGCACCCCGGCTGGTACGCCGCACCCTCCCGGCCCGGCACTGGGTGCCCCGCACCCGCCCCGACCAACTCATCTCCTGGATCGGCGAGTTCGTCACCGCCAAGGAGGAGGGGGACCCGGCCAAGCAGGTCGCCGCGGCCGGCCCGCACGCCGACCGGTTCGGCGGACAGCTGGTGCTGGTGACCGGCGCGGCCAGTGGCATCGGGCGGGCGACCGCATTCGCCTTCGCGGAGGCCGGTGCGCGCATCATCGCCGTCGACCGGGACGCCGAGGGCGCGGCCCGAACCGCCGACCTGGCCCGGCTGATCGGTGCACCGCAGGCCTGGGCGGAGACCGTCGACGTCGCGGACGAGGCCGCGATGGAGAAACTCGCCGACAAGGCCGACGCCGAGTACGGCACCGTCGACGTGCTGGTGAACAACGCCGGCGTCGGGCTGTCCGGCTCCTTCCTGCAGACCAGCACCGAGGACTGGAAAAAGGTCCTGGACGTCAACCTGTGGGGCGTCATCCATGGCTGCCGGATCTTCGGCAAGCGGATGGCGGAACGCGGACAGGGCGGCCATATCGTCAACACCGCCTCGGCCGCCGCCTTCCAGCCGTCGAAGGTGCTGCCCGCCTACAGCACCTCCAAGGCGGCAGTCCTGATGCTCAGCGAGTGCCTGCGCGCCGAGCTGGCCGGCCAGGGCATCGGTGTCTCGGCCATCTGCCCCGGACTGGTCAACACCGGCATCACCACCACCGCCCGCTTCGCCGGCGTCTCCGCCGAAGAGGAGAAGCGCCGCCAGGCCAAGGCCGCGCGGATGTACGGGCTGCGCAACTACCCCCCGGAGAAGGTCGCCGACGCCGTCCTCAGCGCGGTGGTCCACAACCAGGCCGTGGTCCCGGTCACGCCCGAGGCCCGCGGAGTCCATCTGCTGTCCCGCTTCGCCCCACGCGCTCTCCGCGCCCTCGCCCGCATCGAGCCGAGGCTGTAGACCACCGGGACGGCCACGGAAAGCCGTCCACGAGGCCCGGGCGGGCCGGCCCTGCCCGGCCAACCGACCTGCGACAGAAACCTACGACAGACGTTTTGCGACAGACGCTTGCGACAGACACCTGCGCATGTCAGGAGCCGCGCATGAGTACTCCACCCCCTCAGGAGCAGCCGCACCGAGCACCGCAGCCCTACGCGATCACGCCCCGCCGGGTCACCTTCGACTGGCGTGAGACTCCACTGCTCTGGATACCCGACGAACCCACCGCCACCCACGTCATCAACGTCCTGCATCTGCTGCTGCCGGCCGGCGAGCGCTGGTTCGTGAAGGTCTTCAAGGAGGCCCTCCCGCTGGTCCGGGACGGGCAGCTCCGCAAGGACGTCAAGGGCTTCATGGGCCAGGAGGCCACCCACAGTCTCCAGCACTCCTACGTGCTCGACCACTTGGCCCGTCAGGGTCTGGACACCAGCCCCTACACCCGGCACGTCGACTTCCTCTTCGATCACCTCCTGGGTGAGCAGCCACCACTGGGCATTCCCGTAGCCCAGCGGGAGTGGTTGCGTTTCCGGCTCTCCCTGATCGCCGCCATCGAGCAGTTCACTGCGGTGCTCGGCAACTGGGTACTGGCCGCCGACGGCCTGGACCGCGCCCGCCCGGACCCGGTGATGCTCGACCTGCTGCGCTGGCACGGCGCCGAGGAGGTCGAGCACCGCGCGGTCGCCTTCGACATGTACCAGCACACCGGCGGACCCGACCCGGCCCGCTACGCCCGCCGGATCCTGGGAATGGCCGTGACCGCCCCCGTCCTGCTCTACCTCTGGGGCTGGGGCACCGCCTACCTCCTACGTCACGACCCCCAACTCGCCACCCCCTCCCGCTACTCGCTACACCAACACAACCGCGCCGTCCGCAAAGGCCTGCTGCCCACCTGGCGGGAGCTGGGAGCGGCGATCCCGCGCTACCTGCGGCGGTCGTACCATCCCTCGCAGGAAGGGTCGCTGCGCAAGGCCGTCGCCTATCTGGCCTCCTCCCCGGCCGCACGGGCCGCGGCGGGCTCGGTAGGCCGCGCGGCCCTCTCATAGCGCGCGGCCATCTCAGAGGAGCAACGAGTGACCGAGCAGCCGCCGCCGGCCAGCCGACACCGGATGGCCGACCCCCACCCGACCGGACACCACCCAGCCGGACAACCTCCGTTCGGACACCCCGCGGCCGGACATCCCCCGTCCGAATACCGCATCGAGGGCCTGGCCCATCTCAGCGGCGCCACGGTCCGTACGATCCGTGCCTACCAGGACCGCGGACTGCTCCCCCGTCCGGAACGCCGCGGCCGGGCGAACGTCTACGGCGACACCCATCTGACCCGGCTGCGCCAGATCTCCGAGCTGCTCGACCGTGGCTACACCCTCGCCAGCATCAAGGAACTCCTGGAGGCCTGGGACGCCGGCCGCGACCTCGGCGGGGTCCTGGGCCTGGTCGCCGAGATCGACGGGCCCTGGAGCGACGAGCAGGCGTCCCGGATCAGCCGCGCGGAGCTGGACACCGCCTTCGGTGGCGTCTCCGACGAGACAGCGGTCGCCGAGGCCGTGGAGCTGGGTGTCCTGGAACGTATCCCCGGCAGGGAGGACGAGTTCCTCGTGCCCAGCCCCCAGGAACTCGCCGTCGCCGCCGAACTGCACTCGTCCGGTGTTCCGCTGCCGGCGATCTCCGGTCATCTGCGCGAGCTGCGCGGCCAGGTGGAGCACATCGCCGCCCGCTTTCTGGACTTCACCTCCGAACATGTCTTCCGGCCGTTCCTTGATCATCCGCCCACGGAGGACGAGGCCGCGGAGGCCGCCGCCCTCGTACGGCGGCTCCGCCCGCTCGCCCAGCAGACGATCGACGCCGAACTCGCCCGCGCCATGCGCACCTTGGCCACCCGGCACCTCCGCCACCACCTCCGCGAGGCCTTCCCGCCCCCTTCGGCCCCGCCCGCCCGTCCACCGGCCGCCGAGCCGGTCGCGGACCCCCGTACCGCAGCCGACTCGACGACCGGAGCCTCCGAGTCCCGCACCTCGAAGCCCGGCGCCTCGAAGCCCGGCGCCTCGAAGCCCGGCGCCTCGAAGCCCGGTGCCTCGAAGCCCGGTGCCTCGAAGCCCGGTGCTTCGAACAGCGACCTCTCGGCGGACGTTGCCCCCTGGGAGGCAGTGGCGCTCCCCGCTGAGGCCGTGCAGGCCGTACGGGCCCTGGTGGGCACGGAGAACACCGCCGCGTTCATCACCGCCGCCGCCCAGCGGGAGGTGCAGGCCCGCACGATGGACGCGCTGGCATCGCGCGACCCAGGCACCAGAGGCACCGACGCCCCCGAAGCGTGACACGCCCGCACGGTTCGCGGTTCCTCGACCGCCCCCTCAGCCGACGCCCCTCAGCCAGCGCCTCTCAGGTGACGCCGCTCAGGTGACGCGCGCCCCAGCGGGAGGGACTCAACTTGCAGGATCCGGAAGCCAGTTGCCGTGGAACCCGTACGGCACACGCTGCGGGAGATGGACCGTGGCCACCGGGTCGGCGGATATGTCCTCGGCGTCGAGCACGACCAGATCGCTGGTGTCGGTGGTCGCGTCATAGACATAGGTGATCAGCCAGCCCGGCCCGCCCGGGCGGTCGTCCGCCGGGGCGAAGACCGCCTCGCCCGGAGTGCGCCCAGGACCGAAGTCGTGCCGGACGGCCTCGCCGGTCCGCAGGTCGTAGCGGAGCAGGGCGCCGGGCATCGATCCGCCTCCGGGAGGCTCGGCGGCAACGCCATGGCCGTAGCGGGCCGGCAGCCCGGCGAGGCGGTCGTCGACCCGCGGGAACTCGCACAGCTGGTCATCCAGCTGTTCCTCGATGACCGTGCCGGAGGCGAGATCGATCGTCCAGCGCCAGAGGCAGGGGATGGTCCCTCCGGTGAACGCCGTCATGTTCCCGAAGTCGGCATAGCGGGAGACGTAAAGGACGATCCGCTGGTCGCCGTCATCGTAGGCGTTCAGCGCGTGGAAGACATAGCAGGGGTCGATGGGCAGCCAGCGGACCTCGCCGTAGGGGTCGTCTCGGCGCAGTACGCCCAGCCGGGCGCCGTACTCCGGATCCCAGCGGTACGGCATACCGGGATGCTCACGGTCGAAGACGAGGGGGAGGTCCATGAAGACGACATGGCCTGCGGTCAGGTGGAAGTCATGCATCATCGTGTGCGCCGGCACTTCGATGGGACGACTGATCACCAACTCCCCGGCCGGGTCGGCGCGGTGATACGTGAGGTAGGGCGGAGTGGCACCGCCGTAGCCGAAGAAGTGCAGTTCGCCGGTCGTGGGACAGGTCTTGGGATGGGCGGTCATGGCCGTGGTGAGCCGGCCGCCGAAGTCATGGACGCCGATGGTCTCCAACTCATGACCGGGACGGCAGTCGATCTCATAGGGGAACGACGACTCGACCAGTGCGAGGGTGCGGCCGGCATGCCGGACGACATGGGTGTTGGCCACTCCCGCCGCCAGATTGCGGTGGCCCTCCGCATCCCGGGTGGACTCCTCACCGGTGAAGCTGGAGGTGCGGACCCAGCGGTTGCGGTACGAGACCGCTCTCCCGCCCTCCAGGCGCAGGCCATGGACCATTCCGTCGCCGAAGAACCAGTGTGCGGTGGCGGCGTCCCGCGGATTGGGGCCGTTGCGCAGGAACCAGCCGGTGAGCTCGGGCGGGATCGTACCCGTGACCGGGAGGTCGTAGGCGGTGAGCTCGTCCATGACCGGCGCGAAGTTACCGGCCAAGTGCGGTGCGGGAGCCGTGGACTCGGACACGCCGGTCGACGCGACGGTCGGGGATGCAGCAGTGGAAGTCGTGGTGGTGGGCGGAGTGGTGGGGGACGTTGAGGAGGAGGGTGTGGTGGTCATGAGGCCAGGCCTCCCTGGATGTCGGTCCGCACGCCGGACCGCGCCAGGAAGCGGGCCCTGGCTCGTTCCGGATAGGCGGAGGTGAAGCTGACGGGAAGGACGAATCCGGCGATCTGGATGACGATCGTGAAGACGACGTTCAACTCGTAGGCCGAGACAATGGCCTGGGCGATCGCCGTAAGGGTGAAGGTCAGTGCCCACGCGGCCGTGAGTACGACGTTGATGTGGCGGAACAGCGGGGTGTGCCAGACCTCCGGTGGGGCCATCCGGCGTGCGATCCCCATCGTGAAGGGGCGCCGCACCGCTATCGACACCCAGGCGATGACCGCCAGCCAGCCCATCGAGAGCGAGCTGGCGTACAGCTTGAGGCCACTGTCGGGCCGGGCGAAAGCCAGCAGAGCGAGGCCCACGAAGTACACGATCGTGCCGTACTCCAGCAGGCGGTAGTCCAGTTTCAGACCTGCGGCGCGGTCGGCGACGAGCAGGACGACCGCCGTCACCAGGCCGGCCAGCGCGCCCCACTGCCAGCCGAACGACCCGACCACCGCGAAGACCAGCCATGGAATGAAGCCCCTCAGGTACTTCATGGTTCCCCCTCTTTTCCGTCGCGCTCCGTCACGTCGCGCTTCGGTCGTGGCCGTGCGCCGGCGACCGACCGGCCGTCGCACCCACAACCAGACCTTCCAACTTCGACATGTCGAAGCTAGAAGCTCCACCTTTGACATGTCAAGAGTGGAAGGTAAAGTGTGAGTCATGAGCTTGAGACATGCGGTACTGGGCCTGCTGTCCGAATCCCCGGCGAGCGGCTACGACCTGATGAAGCTGTTCAACGCCACGCTCGCGAATGTCTGGCCGGCCACCCAGAGCCAGGTGTACGGCGAGCTCAACAAGCTCACGACCGCCGGCCTGGTCGAGATCGCCGCCCACGGCCCTCGCGGCCGCAAGGAGTACGCGATCACCGACGACGGCCTGGCAGAGCTACGGCACTGGCTCACCGACATCACGCCCGGCGGCAGCACGCGCAACGACAGCCTGCTGCGCGTCTTCTTCCTCGGCATCGTCACACCGCTCGAAGCCCAGGCCTACCTGCTGCAACAGGCCGAGCTCGCCGCCCGCACACACGCCGAGTGCGAGCGCATCGACGAGACCGCCGACTGGGACGAGGAGATGATTTCGGTCTACGGCCGGATCGCGCTGGAGTACGGCCTGCGCATGACGGCAACCCTGGAGGAGTGGGCCCGCTGGGCGGCCGACGAGGTGACCAGCGCCAAGGCGAGGAAGGCGAGCGAGCTCGCACGGGGCAGGCACGAAGAGAAGCCGCGCGAGGAGGACGCCGAGAGGGAGGGATAAGGGGAAGGGATGGGAGAGGAGAGAGACAGGAGAGGGAGCGGAGAGGGAGAGGGCGCACGCGGCGCCGGCCCCGTCGGCTCACAGCCCTGGCGCACCCCACACCGGGAACCACCGCGCCAGATCCTTCTCGACCGTCAGATCGTCCCCGAGCATCGCCCGTACCTGCAGTTCAAGCGAGTTGTCACGCTTCTCGCCGGCACCGGGCTGCGGCGCGAACGGGTAGAACGTGCCGCGCTTGTAGAGATAGACCAGCGCCAGTGACCGCTCCCGCGCATCGCGGAAGCCGAGCAGGGAGCACAGCAGCTGCGGACCGAAACCCGCCTCCTCCAGCGAGGTGTTGACCGCGTGCAGGTCGTTGACCAGGCCCGCCACATCGTCCGGTGAGTGCCGTACGAGCAGCCAGGTATACCCGTACGCGTCCTGGGTGAACTCCACCGAACCGTCCAGCAGGGACCGCGCCTCCTCCTGGATGCGCGAGAACGCCCCGCCCTCGACGCTCGCAAAGCACACCGAACCGACGCCGGTGGCGGTGAACCCGGCCGCGACCTGGAGAGTCACCGCAGCGGACGGCAGCGCGAAGAGCTGGTCGAGGTCGGGCCGGACCGGCTTGCTGCGGCCGAGGATGGCGTCCAGAAATCCCATACGCGACGTACTCCTTGCTCATCACTGCCCGACTGCGTCCCGCCCCGTCTCCGGTTGCGCTCCGCACTGCCCGACGGCGCCCCGCCCCGTCTCCGATTGCGCTCCGCCGCTCACCGCGTCACGGCCGCCCCAGCTCCGCCGCTATCCGTCCCAGCTGGTCCAACCGCTGCTCCAGCGATGGGTGCGAGGACAGCAGCCGGTTGAAGCTCTCCTTGTTGAACGCGGGGACGAAGTAGAAGGCGTTGAACGGCTGGGCCTTGCGCAGATCCTCGGTCGGGATCCGCGCCATCTGGCCGGTGATCTTCGTCAGTGCGGCGGCCAGCGCCGAAGGGCGGCCGGTCAGCAGCGCGGCGGCCCGGTCGGCGGACAGCTCGCGGTAACGGGACAGCAGCCGGGTCAGCAGGAAGCTGATCGCGTAGACGACCACGCTGACGGCGGTGACGATGAGCACGGCGATGGCCGCGTTCTGGTCCCGGTTGTTGCGCCCGACACCGCTCCACAGCGCGGCCCGGGTGATGATCCCGGCCAGGACGCCCAGGAACGAGGCGATGGTCATCACCGCGACATCGCGGTGCGCGACATGCGACAGCTCGTGGGCCAGTACGCCCTCCAGCTCCGCCGGCTCCAGTCGGCGCAGCAGCCCGGTCGTGGCGCACACCATCGAGTTCTTCTGATTACGGCCGGTGGCGAACGCGTTCGGCACATCCGACTGGGCGATCGCGACCCGTGGCTTGGGCATATCGGCCAGCGCACAGAGCCGGTCGACCGCGCCGTGTAGCTCCGGCGCCTGGTCCGGAGAGACCTCACGCGCGCCCATGCTGAACGCCGCGATCCGGTCGCTGTACCAGAACTGCGCGACGAACATCGCCCCCGCGATCAGCAGCACCACCACCCAGGCGCCCTTGAGCAGCACCACCAGCGCGCTGACGACCACGACGTACAGCAACCCGATGAAGAACATCGTCGTCACCATGCGCGAGGTCAGCCCGCGGTCCGGGGCGAATCGGGTCTGTGCCATGGCTCCTCCACAAACGCCGCATTCCCAAACGCCGCACTCCGGCGCAGGCACCAGTCCGCTCGCGCGATGGCCGTCCATCGCGCGCCGCGTCCCCCGCACTGCGTCGCTGCCCCAATTCTCCCCCTTCGCAGCTATATGTGGGGTAAAGCGGAGGCCGGGGCGTGGCCGGGCGCGTCGGAGCCGAGTCAGGGATGAGTCAGGGACGCAGCCAGGCACCACGGGGACGGAGCCGGGGACCGCGCCCGCGCCGTCCCTACCGGGCTCCCAGCTGCGCGAGCCCCTCCTTGGCGATGCGCTCGAAGACCGCGACATCTGCCTCGAAGACCGAATCCGCGATCGGCCAGTGGACGACCAGCTCATCGATGCCCAGCTCGCCATGGCGTCCGGCGAAGTCGACAAAGGCGTCCAGGGAGTCCAGCGGACGATCCGGAGTGAAGCCGGTCAGCATGATCTTCTGGAGCTCGCCGAAGTCCCGGCCCTGGTCGGCGCAGGCCTTGGCGAGCCGTTCGACCTGCCCGCGAACCGCCTCCAGCGACTCGGCCGGCGTACCGCCTCCGTTCGAGACCTTGGGGTCACCGGTGGTCACCCAGGCCTGGCCGTACCGGGCGGCCAGCGCCATACCGCGCGGGCCGGTGGCCGCCACCGCGAACGGCAGCCGCGGCCGCTGCACACAACCGGGGATGTTGCGCGCCTCCTCGGCGGAGTAGTGCGTGCCCTCGAAGGAGACCGCGTCCTCGGTCAGCAGCCGGTCCAGCAGCGCCATGAACTCGGCGAAACGGTCCGCCCGTTCCCGCGGCGACCAGGGCTCCTGGCCGAGCACGGTGGCGTCGAAGCCGTTCCCGCCGGCGCCGATTCCCAGGGTGAAACGGCCGCCGCTGACGTCGTCGAGCGAGATCAGCTCCTTGGCGAGGGTGACCGGGTGCCGGAAGTTCGGCGAGGTGACGAGGGTGCCCAGGCGGATCCGTGAGGTCGCGGCCGCGGCCGCGGTCAGCGTCGGCAGGGCACCGAACCAGGTCTGCTCACGGAAGCTCCGCCACGAGAGGTGGTCGTAGGTGTACGCGGCGTGGAACCCCAGCTCCTCTGCGCGCTGCCAGGGCCGGCACCCGCCTTCGGACCAGCGTCGGACGGGGAGAATCACGGTGCTCAGTCGCATGACCCCGAGCGTACGGCCGTGCGGCCGGGCAGCCGTACGGAGGGCCGACCGCTCGACGCGCGCCCGCCCGGACCGGCTCATACACGCAACCTGCTGCACGCCTGTGCGCTGCGGTACGGGAAGATGACCCCGTGACTGATGCCTCCCCCACGCCGGCCCGGGCGCCCGAAGCGGTCGTCGCACCCCGGCTGATCGCGACCGATCTCGACGGCACGCTGCTGCACGACGACAAAACGGTCTCCGACCGGACGATCGCCGCACTCGCCGCCGCCGAGCGGGCCGGCATCGAGGTGTTCTTCGTGACCGGGCGCCCGGCTCGTTGGATGGGCGTGGTCAGCGACCATGTGCACGGTCACGGACTGGCGATCTGCGCGAACGGCGCGGCTGTCGTCGACCTGCATCACGGCGGCCGGGTCGTCGAGGTCAGCCCCTTGGAACGCACGGCCGCGCTGGACGTCGTGGCGGCACTGCGCAGTGCCGCGCCCGGCACGTCGTTCGCCATCGAGCGCACCGGCGGCATTCATTACGAGCCGGAGTACCCGCCGCTCCTCCTGGACCCGGCCGCGGTCGTCGCGCCGGCGGAGAAGCTGCTGGCCGAGGACTTCGTGGCACCGCCGGACCCCGCCGGGAGCGTCGATCCCGCCTTCCCCGACCAGCCCGTCATCAAGCTGCTCGCACACCACCCGGACCTGGAGCCCGACGCGTTCCTCGCGCTGGCCCGTACGGCCGCGGGCGGGATCGCGTCCTTCACCCGGTCCAGCCCCACCGCGCTGCTGGAAATCAGCGGCCCCGGTGTCAGCAAGGCCGGCACCCTCGCCCACTGCTGTGCGGAGCGCGGTATCTCACCGGACGAGGTCGTCGCCTTCGGGGACATGCCGAACGACATCGAGATGCTGACCTGGGCCGGCACCTCGTATGCCATGGCCAACGCCCATCCGGAGGTGCTGGCGGCCACCACGCGCCGTACCGCGTCCAACAATGACGACGGCGTCGCGGTCGTCATCGAGGAGATCCTTCAGCGCTGCGGCGAACGGGCAGCGGCGACGCCGGTGCGTGGAGCGCCGAAAGCCGGGCCGCGCTGACGGCTCCGGCCGCCCCACGGCGCCCCTCGTACAACCGTCGTTCAACCCTCGTACAACAGCTCCGACAGCGGCACCTCCCACGCATACGTGGCTGTGCGTAGGCCCCCTGCGCAGATGTGGCTACTCGTACGCGCGGCCACGTCGGTCAATCCCGAAAGCCGTGTGTGCATGGAGCGGCGGCTTTTAGCATGTGCGCGTCATTGCTACGACTCGGGGGACATGTCCGGCGGCATGTCGGGGCATAACGGGGGCAACCTTGATCGACATCGCGGTGAGCACGGATACCCTGGCGGCCATACGTTTCGCGGTATCACCGCTGATGCAGGCCGGTGCGGTGCTGCACCCGCGCCGGCCGCGAGCGGCGAGCAGGACGCACTTGAACGGACAGCAGGTAGACGCCGCGCTACGGGAGCGCGGCCTGCACCTGCTCTCCGCACTGCGCCGGGAGATCCACGGTTACGCGCCGGACTTCCTGACCCCCGGGCCGGGCAGCGACCTCGCACCCGATGTCGATGTGGAGTTGCATCAGGTCGCCACCACGCCGTCGCCCATCGTCGCCCGCCAGATGAACAGAGTGCTCCAGTCCGCAGCGCTGCCCAAGCGGACCTCCGCATCCGAACTCCCGGGTGTCCGGGATTTCCTGGAACTCGGCGAGCAGGCGTTCGCACAGCAGGCCGCCGACGAGCTGGCATCGTTCTGGCAACGGCGCCTCGCGCCCATGTGGCCCGCCCTCTCCGCCCGGGCGGAGGCGGATATCGACCACCGGGCACGCATCATCGCGCGCGGCGGTCTGCACACCGCGCTCAACTCCCTGCACCGGGACATCGCTTACGACCGCGGCGCACTCCGCCTGGAGAACGAACAGCAGCTGGAGGTCTCCGGGACCACGGACGTCACACTCTTCCCTTCGACGCTTGCGCACAGCTGGCTCATCAGCGTGGATCCTTGGCATGAACGCGGCATCCACCTCGTCTACCCGGTCCGCCCGCACCGCCCGGCCCACCGCCCACAGGGGAAGGACCGGACCGCCGAGGGAACCGCCCCCTCCCTCGGCAACGTCATCGGCCACTCCCGTTCCCTCGTGCTGACCGGCCTCGACGTGCCCCGCACCACCACACAGCTCGCCGCCCGCCACCACCTGAGCCCGTCGACCGTCTCCTACCACCTCAGCCGCCTCCTCCGCGCGGGGCTGGTCACCCGCGTACGGGACGGAAACCGCGTGTACTACCAGCGCACCACGGACGCCGACCGGCTCTGCGGCCGGCCGACAGGCCACGACGCGACGGGCCGCCGCGGGGCGGGCCATGACGGTGCCGGAGTGCGGCGCCCCGAGGGAGTCGTATCGACGTAGCGCATCACGTCAACGCGTCGCGGCATCGCCTACAGCGGCGCTTCCCACGTCACCGTCGTCCCCCTGCCGTTCTCGCCCAGACCCGGGCCGTGGGCGCTGGCGCCACCCAGGGACTCGGCCCGCTTGGCGAGGTTCTTCAGGCCGCTGCGGCGGCCGCCGTCCGGGATGCCGATGCCGTCGTCGGCGACGGTCAGGCGGACGCCGTCGGTGCCGTCCGGCAGGCGGATCGTCGCGTCGACGACCACGTCGATCCGGGAGGCCTGGGCGTGCCGGAAGGCGTTGGACAGCGCCTCGCGCAGTGCGGCGATCAGGTTCTTGCCGGTCAGCTCGCCGACCCGGGAGTCGACCGGGCCGATGAAGCTGGCCGACGGCTGGAAGCCGAGCGGTACGGCGGCGGTGCCGATCTCGCGCAGAACCCGGGTGCGCAGCCCGGACGGCGCCTCGGCCGGGCCCTGCTGGAGGGCGAAGATCGCCGTCCGGATCTCCTGGATGGTGACGTCCAGCTCGTCGACGGCCTTGCCGACGCCATCCGTCACATCCGGAACGTCCGACCTGCGCTGTGCGCTCTCCAGCATCATGCCGGTCGCGAACAGCCGCTGGATCACGAGATCGTGCAGGTCGCGGGCGATCCGGTCGCGGTCTTCGTAGACCGCGAGGCGCTCCCGGTCGCGCTGGGCCTCGGCCAGCACCAGCGCCAGCGCGGCCTGCGCGGCGAACTGGGTGGCGAGCGTCCGCTCGGCGGCGGTGAAGGGGCGGGCGCCCCGGGACCGCGGTGTGGCCAGGGTGCCGAGCACCCGCCCACCGCTCTTGAGCGGCAGCATCATGCTCGGCCCGAAGCGGGGTGCGATGGCCGTCACCATACGCGGATCGGTGGCCGAGTCGTCCACGAACACCGGCTCCCCGGCGAGGAGTTGCTCGGCCACCGGGCTGTCCGGTGGAATCTGCGTCCCCAAGATCCCGGTGGGGTCGTCCGCCGATACCGCGACGATCTCCAGACCGCCCTCGTCGTCGGGCAGCAGGACGATGCCGGCCGCCGAGTCCGCCAGCTTGCGCGCCTGCTCGGCGACCACCGCGAGCGCGTCGTCGACGTCGCTGCCGGCGAGGAGTTCGGTGGTCACCGCCACCGAACCGTCGATCCACCGCTCCCGCTGGCGGGTCGCCGCATGCAGCCGGGCGTTGCCGATGGCGATACCGGCCTCGGTCGCGAGCACCCGCACCATATGCAGATCTTCTTCGCTGAATTCCCCGCCACCGCGCTTCTCCGTCAGATAGAGATTGCCGAAGATCTCGCCCTGGACACGGATCGGCACCCCCAGGAACGTCCGCATCGGCGGGTGCCCGGGCGGGAAGCCGGCCGAGCGCGGGTCCTGCGTGAGGTCGGCGAGGCGCACCGGCCGGGGGTTTTCGATCAGCGCGCCGAGCAGACCCTTGTGGCCGTCGGGCAGGGCGCCGATCCGTTCGTGCTGCTGCCCGGTCACTCCGTACGTGACGAAGTCCGACAGCCCTTCACGGGCGTCGTCGATGATCCCGATGGCGGCGTAGCGGGCGTCGGCGAGCTCGGCGGCGGTCTCCACGATCCGGTCGAGGGTGATGTGCAGATCGAGGCCCGCGCCGACGGTACGCATCGCCTCCAGCAGCTGCGGCACCCGGGCGGTCAGCTCGGAGGACAGGCCCTGCAGGCTGCGGGTGGCCGCGGTGGCGGCGTCCATGGGGTCCGGGGCGGTGTCCATGCCCATGAGAGTAATAAGTGGGCATTTGCAAGGAAAGTGCGGTTATGGGGCAACGGGGAGCGCTCGGCTCCTGGGTGCCCTGGTACCTGCCGCCCCCTACCGCTCCTACCGCCTCCGCCTGCCGCCCGTACCGCGCTATGCGCCGGCCCGTACGCCCGCCGCCTCGCCGTACACCGCGTCCACCGCCCGCTCGCGCTCCAGCATCCGCCGGAACGGACCGTCCGCCGCGGCCAGCTCCGGGTATCCGCCGCGCTGCACGGCCCGGCCGTGCTCCAGTACCAGCACTTCGTCGACCGCCTCCAGGCCGGTGAGCCGGTGGGTGATCAGGACCGTGGTACGGCCCTCGGTCGCGGCCAGCAGATCGGCGGTCAGCGCATCGGCGGTGGCCAGGTCGAGGTGCTCGGCGGGCTCGTCCAGGACGAGCACCGGGAAGTCCGCCAGCAGTGCACGGGCCAGGGCCAGCCGCTGCCGCTGGCCACCGGACAGCCGGGCGCCGTGCTCCCCGACCATGGTGTCCAGCCCGTCCGGCAGTCCCCGCACCCAGTCGGCGAGCCGGGCCCGGTCGAGCGCCTCCCAGAGGTCATGGTCGTCGCCCTCCGCGCCGGTGCTCCGGTCGCGGCGGGCGAGCCGGAGGTTCTCCCGCAGTGAGCTGTCGAAGAGGTGGGCGTCCTGCGCGCACAGCCCCACCAGCCGCCGGACCGCATCACCGTCCACCGCCTGGGCGTCCGCTCCGCCCAGCGTGTACGCCCCCGATTCCCGGTCCAGGAAGCGCAGCAACACCTGCGCCAGCGTGGACTTGCCGGCGCCGGACGAGCCGACGACGGCGAGCCGGTGACCGGCCGTCAAGGTGAAGCCGATCCCCTCCAGCGCCGGCCGGTCCTGACCGGGGTGGCGCGCCCCCAGATCCCGTACGACCAGGGGGAACGGTGTCGTGGGCGGCTCCGCGGGCGCGACCGGCTCATGCACCGGTTCGGGCGCGTCCAGCACCTCGAAGACCCGCTCGGCGGCGCGCCGGGTGCGCTGCCGGTACTGCACGGCCAGTGGCAGCCCGGTCACCGCCTCGAACGCGGCGAGTGGAGTCAGCACGACAACCGCCAGTGCCACTCCGTCCAGGCGGCCCGCGTGCACCGCCTGGACACCGGCCACCGCCGCCGCGGCGACGGTCAGCCCGCACAGCAGCGCCGAGAGCCCTGCGCCGGTCCCGGCCACGGCGGCGGAGCGGGCGGCGACCCGGGTCAGCTCGCGGTCCGCACGGCGCACCGATTCCGTACGGGCCGGAAGGGCGCCGGCCACCGTCAACTCGGCGGTGCCGGTGAGCACATCGACCACCCGCGTGGCGAGCCGACCGCGGGCAGGCGCCAGTTGGCGCTCCGTCCGCCGGGCCAGCGCGCCCGAGAGGGCCGGCACGCCCACGCCCGTGAGCAGCAGTCCGACGGCAAGGACCACCCCGGCCTCCGGCAGCAGCCAGCCGGTGAAACCGACCGCGCCCGCCCCGACCAGCACTGCCGCGCCGACGGGCAGCAGCCAGCGCAGAAAGTAGTCCTGCACCGCATCGACATCGGCGACCAGCCGCGACAGCAGATCGCCGCGGCGACGCTCTCTGAGCCCGGCCGGCGCCAGCCGCTCCAGGCGGCGGAAGACCGCGACCCGTACGTCGGCGAGCATCCGGAAGACCGCGTCATGGGCGACCAGTCGCTCGGCGTACCGGAAGACCGCGCGGCCGATGCCGAACGCCCTGGTCGCGGTGACCGCCACCATCAGATACAGCACCGGCGGCTGCTGTGCGGCCCGCGAGATCAGCCAGCCGGAGGTCGCCATCAGCCCCACCGCGCTGCCCAGGGCGAGACTTCCGAGCAGCAGCGCCAGCGCGAACCGCGCCCGACGGGCCCGGGCCATCCGCCGCAGCCGGGTGAGCACCGGACCACCGGCGGGGCCGGAAGCCGGGGCGGTCTCGCCGTCGGACGCCTCGACTGCCGGGAGCGGTGCGGACGTTGGGGATGCGCTGCCCGCTGTTTCACGTGAAACCGCCGCCGGTCCCGGCACCGCCGCCGGATCCGGCAGCCGTACCATCCGGTCCGCCACCGCCAGCAGCGCCGGCCGGTGGACGACGAGCAGGACCGTACGGTCGACCGCGAGCCGGCGGACCGCGGCGACGATCGCCTCCTCCGTCTCACCGTCCAGGTTCGCGGTGGGCTCGTCCAGCAGCAGGATCGGCCGGTCGGCGAGGAAGGCGCGGGCCAGTGCCAGGCGCTGGCGCTGGCCGGCCGACAGCCCGGCGCCGGATTCGCCGAGCCGAGTCGCCATACCGTCGGGGAGCGCGTCGATGAAGTCCAGCGCGCCGGCGTCGGCCAGAGCGGTGCGTACGGCGGCGTCGTCCGCGTCCGGCCGTACCAGCCGTACGTTCTCGGCTATGGAGCCGGCGAACAGCTGCGGCCGCTGCGGCACCCAGGCGATCCGCTGCCGCCAGCTGTCGGGGGCGAGCGAGGCGATGTCCCGGCCGTCGACGAGAGCCCGGCCCTCGGACGGCTCGGTGAAGCCGAGCAGCACGCTCAGCAGCGTGGACTTACCGGCTCCGGAGGGCCCGATCAGCGCGACGGTCTCGCCGGGCCGGACCTCGAACGAGGTCGCGGGGAGCGAGTCGGCGGTCCGGCCTGGGTGGCGGACGACCAGGTTCTCGACGGCCAGCCCGGTCCCCGGGGGCGCGGGCGCGGTGCCGGGCGTGGGGAGCGGCGTCTCCAGTACTGCGAAGATCTCCTCGGCGGCCGCCAGCCCCTCGGCCGCGGCGTGATACTGCGCGCCCACCTGCCGCAACGGCAGATACGCCTCGGGCGCCAGGACCAGCACCATCAGGCCGGTGTAGAGATCCAGTTCGCCGTGGACCAGCCGCATCCCGATGCCGACCGCGACCAGGGCGACGGAGATGGTGGCGAGCAGCTCCAGCGCGAACGAGGAGAGGAAGGCGATCCGCAGGGTGCGCAGGGTGGCGCGGCGGTAGTCGCTGGTGATGCTGCCAATGGCGCGGGCCTGGGCCTTGGCCCGGCCGAAGACCTTGAGGGTGGGCAGCCCCTCGACGACATCGAGGAAGTGGTCGGACAGCCGGGAGAGCAGCCGCCACTGGCGGTCCATCCGCGACTGGGTGGCCCAGCCGATCAGGACCATGAAGAGCGGGATCAGCGGGAGGGTGAGGACGATCGTCAGCGCCGAGATCCAGTCACCGGTGACGATCCGGGCGAGCACCGCGACGGGGACGACGACCGCCAGCCCCAACTGCGGCAGATAGCGGGAGAAGTAGTCGTCCAGGGCGTCGATACCGCGGGTGGCGAGGGTGGTCAGTTCGCCGGTACGCATCTCCGCGCCTCGGTCATCGGCCGCGGTGCCGGTGGCCGCCCCCGGCCGTGCCGGCTCGTCGCCCGCTCCCGGCCGCGCCACCCGTACACCGGGTCCCAGCCGCACCACCCGTTCGACCAGCCGCATCCGCAGTTCGGACTTCACCGCCGCGCCGGCCCGGTGCGCGGCCAGCTCGGTGAGCCAGGAGACCAGACCGCGCCCGACGGAGACCGCGGCGAGCAGTACCAGCGGGGTGGTCAGACCGCCGGGACCGAGGCCGTGCTGGAAGGCACCGACCACGATCTCGGCGATCAGCATCGCCTGGCCGACGACCAGACCCGCCCCGGCCAGGCCGAGCAGCACCACCGCGACGAGGAAGCCGCGAGTGGCATGGGCATAGCGGAGCAGACGTGGGTCGACGGGTTTCACGTGAAACATTCCATCCTGTGAAACATCCACTGCTGAGGTCGCGGCTGAGGCCGCCCCGGGCGGAAGCGGCCTCAGCCCGGGCTAGTGGGATTCGGCGATGTGCTGAGTACCGATGCGCTTGCGGAACACCCAGTACGTCCACCCCTGGTAGAGCATGACGAGGGGAGCGGCGATCCCCGCGCACCAGGTCATGATCTTCAGGGTGTACGGGCTGGACGAGGCGTTGCTGACGGTGAGGCTCCAGCTCTCGTTCAGCGTGGACGGCATGACGTTCGGGAAGAGCGTCAGGAACAGCATCGCGACCGCCGCCACGATGGTGATGCCGGAGAAGGCGAACGCCCAGCCCTCTCGCCCGAGGCGGTTGGCTCCGAGCGCCGCGACCAGCGCCAGCACCGCGACGACCATGGCGATCAGGCTGATGCCGTCGCCCTTTTCGGCCTGGGTCCAGCTCAGGAAGCCGACCGCGAGCACGGCGGTGACCAGGCCGAGGACGGAGGCCAGCTTGCGCGCCCGCTCCCGGATGTCACCCACCGTCTTGAGCGAGGCGAACACCGCGCCGTGGAAGGTGAACAGCGTCAGCGTGACCAGTCCGCCGAGCAGCGCGTACGGGTTGAGCAGGTCGAGCAGACCGCCGACGTACTCCTTGTGCGCATCGATCCGCACCCCGCGCACGATGTTGCCGAACGCCACACCCCACAGCACCGCGGGCAGCAGCGAGGTCCAGAAGATCGCCTGTTCCCAGTTGCGCTGCCAGCGCTCCTCGGTCCGCTTGGCGCGGTACTCGAAGGCCACACCGCGCACGATCAGGCAGACGAGGATGAGCAGCAGCGGCAGGTAGAAACCGGAGAACAGGGTGGCGTACCACTCGGGGAAGGCCGCGAAGGTCGCGCCGCCCGCGCTGAGCAGCCAGACCTCGTTGCCGTCCCAGACCGGGCCAATGGTGTTGATCAGTACCCGCTTCTCGCGCCGGTCGCGGGCGAGCAGCTTGGTGAGGACGCCGATCCCGAAGTCGAATCCTTCGAGGAAGAAGTACCCGATCCACAGGAAGGCGATGAGGACGAACCAGACGTCGTGGAGTTGCACAGTCGCCTCCTAGTACGAGAAGGCCATCGGCCGGTCGGCGTCCGTGCTGTCGCCGCCGATCCTGGTGGGCGGGTTGCGGTCGGAGTCGGTGAGCTCCGGGGGGCCGGCCTTGACGTACTTCACCAGCAGCTTGACCTCGATCACCGCGAGGATCGCGTAGAGCGTGGTGAAGACGATCATCGAGGTGAGCACCTCGCCCTGCGAGACACCCGGGGAGACCGCGTCCGAGGTGCGCAGCACGCCGTAGACGACCCAGGGCTGGCGGCCCATCTCGGTGAAGATCCAGCCCCAGGAGTTCGCGAGGAGCGGGAAGCCGAGGGTGACGAAGGCCAGCGACCAGTACCACTTGCTCAGCCGGGCACCGAGCACCTTGTTCTTGGTGAGCACCAGGTGTGGTGGTTCCTCGTCCCCCGTGCGCAGCCCCGGCGACAGCCAGAACTTCTTACGGGTGAGCCAGAGACCGGCGATCC
The DNA here is from genome assembly GCF_001590865.1 of Streptomyces sp. NBRC 110611. Taxonomy (GTDB): domain Bacteria; phylum Actinomycetota; class Actinomycetes; order Streptomycetales; family Streptomycetaceae; genus Streptomyces. The sequence continues at coordinate 464,951 of NZ_BBUY01000003.1, read as the reverse complement.
CGATGGCGAATGACGTCATCCCGAAGCCGATCATCCAGCGGAAGCCCCAGTAGGCGACCGGGATGTTGGGCCGGTAGTCGCCGGCCCCGAACTTCTCCTGCTCGGCCTTGTTCACATCGTTGATGCCGGGGACCGGCGATGAGAAGTCGTTGTGCGCGAGGAAGGAGAGCAGGCCGGGAACCTCGATGGCGACCTTGTTGTGGCCCTTGTCGACATCGCCGTAGGCGAAGACCGAGAACGGCGCGGGCTGTTCGGTGTCCCACAGCGCCTCGGCCGCGGCCATCTTCATGGGCTGCTGCCGGAACATGACCTTGCCGAGCTCGTCACCGCTGATCGCGGTGAGGGCGCCGGCTATGACGAGCGTGATCAGACCGAGGCGCAGCGAGGTCCGCATGACCTTGATGTGCTTCTTGCGCATCAGGTGGTACGCGGCGATGCCGACCATGAACGCGGCACCGGTGAGAAAGGCGGCGGTCAGCGTGTGGAAGACGACGACCAGGGTGGTGTCCTGGGTCAGCACCTTCCAGAAGTCGGTGAGCTCGGCCCGTCCGCTGGCGACGTTGTACTTGTAGCCGACCGGGTGCTGCATCCAGGAGTTCGCGGCCAGGATGAAGTACGCCGAGAGGATCGTGCCGATCGAGACCATCCACATGCAGAAGCAGTGGATCTTCTTGGGCAGCTTGTCCCAGCCGAAGATCCACAGACCGATGAAGGTGGACTCGAAGAAGAAGGCGATGAGCGCCTCGAAGGCCAGCGGGGCGCCGAAGACGTCACCGACGAACCGCGAGTAGTCGGACCAGTTCATCCCGAACTGGAACTCCTGGACGATGCCGGTGACGACACCCATCGCGATATTGATCAGAAAGAGCTTGCCCCAGAACTTGGTGGCCTGGAGGTACTTCTCCTTGCCCGTTCGCACCCATGCGGTCTCGAGTCCGGCCACCAGAGCGGCAAGGGAGATCGTCAGGGGGACGAACAGGAAGTGGTAGACGGTCGTGATGCCGAATTGCCATCGCGCCAGTGTCTCTGGCGCCAACGCCAGCTCCACCCTTTCTCTCCTTACGTCGCCATTGCCCAGGGCAATGTCCCGTGCGCGTCACAAAAATCGGCACATACAGGGATGGAACGACCGAGCTTGTGAACGCGTTCACATTCACAAGCAATTATCTCCCATGGCTTCGCAACCTTCGCTCCCGGGGGTGCGTGACTGCAGTCACGCACCTTTACACCATGCGTACACACGCCGGAGGCCGCGGGCGGCAGACCCACGGCCTCGATGCGCAAAGCCTTGTCTCGCTTCGCAACGCCTTACGGCGCCCTGCTAGCGCCACATGGCCGGCAACGGCTTACAACGCCTTGCGAAATTCCTCCGCGGCCTGCAGAAACAGGTCCATCGCCGCGGTCTCGCCGATCGTCACCCGTACCCCCTCGCCGGGGAACGGCCGCACGACCACTCCGGCCCGCTCACAGGCCGCCGCGAAGTCGGTCGTACGCTCCCCCAGCCGCAGCCAGACGAAGTTGGCCTGCGTTTCGGGGACCGTCCAGCCCTGCCCGAGCAGAGCCTCGACCACCCGTGTGCGCTCGGCCACCAGCGCGTCGACCCGCTCCATCAGCGCCGTCTCGCTGCGCAGCGACGCCACCGCCGCCTCCTGCGCGAGCTGGCTCACCCCGAACGGCACCGCCGTCTTGCGCAGCGCGGCGGCCACCGGCTCGTGCGCCACCGCGAAGCCGATCCGCAGCCCGGCCAGACCGTACGCCTTGGAGAAGGTGCGGAGCACACAGACATTGGGGCGGTCCCGGTACAGATCGATACCGTTCGGCACCTCCGGGTCGCGTATGAACTCGCGGTACGCCTCGTCCAGCACCACCAGGACGTCGCCCGGCACCCGGTCCAGGAAGGACTCCAGTTCCGCACGGCGCACGACGGTGCCGGTCGGATTGTTGGGGTTGCAGACGAAGATCAGCCGGGTACGGTCCGTGACCGCGGCCAGCATCGCGTCCAGGTCGTGCACCTCACCGGAGGTCAGCGGGACCTGCACGGACGCGGCGCCGGAGACCTGGGTGATGATCGGGTACGCCTCGAACGACCGCCAGGCGTAGATCACTTCGTCCCCCGGCCCGGCCGTCGACTGGACCAGCTGCTGGGCCACACCCACCGACCCGGTGCCGGTCGCCAGATGCTCCAGCGGCACCGAGAAGTGTTCCGACAGCTCCGCCATCAGACCCGTACAGGCCAGGTCCGGGTAGCGGTTGAACGCACCGGCGGCGGTCACCGCGCTCTCCAGAACCCCGGGCAACGGCGGATACGGGTTCTCGTTGGAGGACAGCTTGTAGGTGACGGCCTCACCGGCGGGCGCCGGCCGGCCGGGCTTGTAGGTGGGAATGCCGTCCAGCGCAGCACGCAGCTTCGGGGTCTTCTCGCTCACCGCAGGTCCTCCTCGAACCGTCCTGCTCATCTCCAATACTGCACACCTTATGAGGATTGCCCCGTCCGACGGCAGCCCCAGCCGTCAGCGGTACGGGCACCGCACCCCACGCGCGCCCGGGCGCCCGCTGCCAGGACCGCACCGCGCGCAGCACCTCAGTCGCGCTCCCCGTGTGAGTGCGCGCCGGTGGCTCGCGCCGTGGCGCGCATCCCTCGTCAAGGTGACTTGAGACCTCTTCGAGACCTGAAGCGATCGGCAGGCAGAGGCGGCACATCTCCCCCTGAACGATCAATATGATCGCCAACTTCCTTGATTTAGCAGGACATTGATGGGTGATCACCTTGCAGAAACGTGCCTTTCCGTGGCCGTCGGCCGCGCCCCGCGAATGGCCGTATTGAGCCCTACTATCGGCTCGCCATGACAGCAGCAGGGAAGCACCAGGTGAGCCGGTCGACCGGTCGCCGACTGGGACGGGCGGGCATCCGGGACGTGGCCGCCGCAGCCGGTGTGTCGATCACGACCGTCTCCGACGCGCTCAACGGCAAGGGCCGGCTTCCGGATGCCACCCGTAGCCATGTCCGCGAGGTGGCCGACCGGCTGGGCTACCGCCCGTCCGCGGCCGCCCGCACGCTCCGTACCGGCAAGTCGGGGCTCCTCGGCCTGACCGTCACCACGTACGGGGATGAACCTTTCACCTTCACCGAGTTCGCGTACTTCGCCGAGATGGCCAGAGCCGCCACCTCCGCCGCGCTGGCCCGCGGATACGCCCTGGTCATCCTCCCGGCGACGTCCCGCCACGACGTGTGGTCCAACGTCGCGCTGGACGGCACCGTCGTGATCGACCCCGCGGACGGCGACCCCGTCGTCACCGAACTCGTCCGGCACGGCATCCCCGTCGTCTCCGACGGCCGCCCCGGCGGCACCCTGCCGGTCACCGGCTGGGTCGACAACGACCACGAGGCCGCCGTCCTCGGCCTGCTCGACCACCTCGCCGACGCCGGCGCCCGCCGTATCGGCCTGCTCACGGGCACCACCACCGACACCTACACCCGCCTGTCGACCACCGCCTATCTGCGCTGGTGCGAGCGGGTCGGCCAGGACCCGGTGTACGAGTCCTATCCGGCGCACGACCCGTGCGCGGGCGCCGTCGCCGCGGACCGGCTGCTGGCCCGCCCGGACCGGCCGGACGCCGTCTACGGGCTCTTCGACCCCAACGGCACCGATCTGCTCGCCGCCGCCCGGCGCTACGGCCTGCGGGTACCGGAGGACCTGCTGCTGGTCTGCTGCAGCGAGTCCACGGTCTACGCGAACACCGAGCCGCCCATCACCACCCTGTCGCTCAAGCCGCGCCGCATCGGCACCGCCGTCGTCCAGATCCTCATCGACGCCATCGAGGGGCTCGACAACGGGCGGCCCATCGAACAGGTGATACCGACCGATCTGATCGTGCGGACCTCGTCGCAGCGACGCTCCCCCAGGACGACCGTCAGCCCGCCACGGGGACCCGCCCGCGACTGAGCAGGCCGCCGCATACGGACGGGCGTACCGGCCGGCTCCGGGCGCCCCCCGCCTGCCGGAAAAAACAGGGTGATCCCGGGAGAAAACAGCTGCGAATGCCGGGCCCCGCCGTATTGATCACCCCCGGGTGCGTCACAACCCGCGACCGGCATTCCTATGATGGGCGGACGACACCGCGGACCGCCGTCGACCAGGCACGGGTCCGAGAGGTGCACGGCGGCGCGACGGTGGAGGGGTCGATGACTCAGGGGGCCAGTCAGGGACCCATGGTGTGGACCATGGCGGGACAGACTCCGGAGTCCGCTCCGCTGCCCGGAACGCCCTCCGGCACATCCGACGGTTTCCCCGTCCCGCCCGCCGGCCCCCCGCCGGTGCCCCCCGTGGTGCCGCCGGCGGCACCACCCGCCGAGGACTACACCCCGACCGCCCGCGACCTCCCCGTCGTCACCCCGGGCCGTACGGACACCCTCATCGACCGCCCGGCCGTCGTCCCGGCCCCCGAAGCGGCACCCGACTCGCCCGCGCCCGACGGCCCGGGCCCGCTGTACGTCGTCGGCGATGTGCACGGCTACCACGACGAGCTGCGGGAGGCCCTGGCCGCCGAGGGCCTGATCGACGCCGACGGCAACTGGGCGGCGGGCAACACCAGGCTCTGGTTCCTCGGCGACTTCACCGACCGCGGCCCGGACGGGATCGGCGTGATCGACCTGGTCATGCAGCTGTCCGCACAGGCCGCGGCGGCCGGCGGCTACTGCAAGGCCCTGATGGGCAACCACGAGCTGCTGCTGCTGGGCGCCAAGCGGTTCGGCGACACCCCGGTCCAGTCCGGCGCCGGCACCGCCTCCTTCCAGGCGGCCTGGCTCCTCAACGGCGGCCAGAAGAACGACATGGACCGCCTGGAGGACCACCATCTCCAGTGGATGGCCCGCCTGGACGCCGTGATGGAGGAGGACGGGCATCTGCTCGTGCACTCCGACACGACCGCCTACCTCGACTACGGCGACTCCATCGAGGCCGTCAACGACACCGTCCACGAGATCCTCACCCGCAGTGACGCCGACGAAGTCTGGGATCTCTTCCGGAAGTTCACCAAGCGCTTCGCCTTCCGCGACGAGGCGTCCGGCGCCCAGGCCGTACGCGAACTCCTGGACACGTACGGCGGCGACCGCGTCGTCCACGGCCACAGCCCGATCCCGTATCTGCTGGGCGAGGTCGGCACGGAGGACGGTGAGAGCGACGGCATCACGGTCGACGGTCCGCATGTCTACGCCGACGGTCTGGCCATCGCCATGGACGGCGGCATCACCATGGCCGGAAAGCTGCTGGTCGTTCAACTCCCCGTGGCCGTCTGAGCAGTCCGGGGCAGGTGCGGGGCGGACCGGCGGGCGGCCGGTCGGGGCGGAAACGGGAGGCGGCACGGGCGGAATCCGGTCGTGGCAGTACTCAATTTCCGCAAACTCTCTGTCACCCCACGCCGGAGGCGCTCTACCATCGGTCTATCCGTAGCAGGCTCTCCTCCGTTTCCGCCCACCGCCCGGCCCACGCCGGCCGTACGGCCCTACGGAGCATCGGGGGATGCACATGAACAGCGCTCCGCACCTGCTGAACGAGGACCGCGCGGAATTCGCGCGGCTCCTCGATGAGGCGCTGCGTACCGCCGAAAACCGCCCGGACGACCCCGGCGCCGCCGCCGGAAAGCACCTCACCACCGAGCAGTTGCGCACCATGGCACTCAACGCGACCACCGCCATCGCCGCCTGCGCCACGGCCGAATACCAGCGGTTCGTACACCTGCGCGCCGCATCGCGCGCGCCGGCGTCCGGGCCGTCCGGCACCGGCGCGTACGGCCCGGCGCCGGACGAGGGGGCCGGTGAAGGACAGGGTCCGGCCACCGGCACCCCCGTGGCCGAGGCCGACAGCACCGGCGCCGGACTGGCCGCGATGATCTGCGTCCTCGCCCCGGTCCTCGCCGGTATCGCCGCCGTGCTCTTCCTGCTCATCGGCTACGTCCTGCGCGTGATCAGCCCCGACACTTCCCTGGCACAGTCTCTGATCAGCGTGGGCTGGATCTTCGCGGCGTTCGCCGCCGCCGGTGCCCTCGTCGCGATGGGCGGCCTGCTCGTCACGGCACTGCGCAACGGCCCGTCCGCGCAGAGCGCCAGAGCCGAGGAGGTGGGCGAGGCGCTGGACGCCGCCCGCGAGGCCTGGCGGCACGCCCTTCTGGAGCGGGGTCTTCTGCCGTTCCTCCGGGAGGCCCTGGCCGGCCCGACCGACAACCGGGCCGCCGGCCCGACCTCCGACCAGCTCTCCGGTCCGGACGACGCCCCTGTCGGCTATCCCCCGCGCGGCACCCCGGCTCCCGAGAGCCGCATCCCCACGCTCGGCTACACCCGTCCCGAATTCACCAGCCCCGACCGCGGCTCATCGGCCTCCCGCCCGCGGTACTCCAGCCCCGACTTCACCAGCCCGGACTACGGCGGCACGGACCACACCCCGGAGTAGCCGAGCCGGGGCAGCCGTGCCGCAGCGGCGGTCGAGCGGGCCGCCGTCAGGAGAGGACGTCGCTGCGCCCCGGTTCACGGTCGACGACGGAGACCTCGATCCTGCAGAGATGAGACCTGCCGAACGCCTCACCGAGCAGCCCGCCGGTCACCAGTCCACCGAGAATGGGAGCACTCTCGCTCTGCTGCTGGGGACCCGCGCCCCGGCACTCGGAGGCATCGCCCGCATGACGGGGCGAACTGTGCTGGGGTTTCGGGCGGGGTGTGTCCGCAGCCCAGGCACTTCCGGTAGTCACGCCGCCGGCCACCACCACGGCCGTGAGCGCCGCCGCCGCGTTCTTCTTCGTCAGCATCATCTCTGCCTTTCCCGGTCGGGACAGCACGGACAAGGCGGCTCCGCACCGCCGACGGCTCTGTACCGCCGCCGGTAGGTCTTCCACCGCGCCCCTCGCAGAGACCGCGCCGGTCCCGGATTCCGCCCTTTCGGGCTATGACCAGGCACCTCGCCCGAACCCTGGGGCTTGCGGCGGACGACCGGAAGCGGCGTCGCCCTTCGGCAATCCGCTCACGACGTACCGGCCCGTGCCTCCCCCATGAGGTCGCGGGCCGGTACGTTCGCCGGGCTCAGTTCGCCAGCGGCAGGTAGACCCGGTTGCCCGAGGCCGCGAACTCCTTGGACTTCTGGAGCATGCCGTCGGCGATCTCCTCGTCCGTGGCGCCGGTCTCCTCACCGCCGAACTGCTCGGTGATGCTTCTGCTGATCTTCATCGAGCAGAACTTCGGACCGCACATCGAGCAGAAGTGGGCCGTCTTCGCCGGCTCCGCGGGGAGCGTCTCGTCGTGAAAGGCGCGGGCCGTGTCCGGGTCCAGGGCCAGGTTGAACTGGTCCTCCCAGCGGAACTCGAAGCGGGCGTCGGAGAGCGCGTCGTCCCATTCCTGGGCGCCACGGTGGCCCTTGGCCAGGTCCGCCGCATGGGCCGCGATCTTGTAGGTGATGACACCGGTCTTGACGTCGTCGCGGTCCGGGAGGCCCAGATGCTCCTTGGGCGTGACGTAGCAGAGCATCGCGGTGCCCCACCAGGCGATCATCGCCGCGCCGATACCGGAGGTGATGTGGTCGTAGGCGGGCGCGATGTCGGTGGTCAGCGGGCCGAGCGTGTAGAACGGGGCCTCTTCGCAGATCTCCTGCTGGAGGTCGACGTTCTCCTTGATCTTGTGCATCGGGACATGGCCCGGCCCCTCGATCATGGTCTGTACGCCGTGCCGCTTGGCGAGGGTGTTCAGCTCGCCGAGCGTCCTCAACTCAGCGAACTGCGCCTCGTCGTTGGCGTCCGCGATGGAGCCGGGGCGCAGGCCGTCACCGAGCGAGTAGGTGACGTCGTACGCAGCGAGGATCTCGCAAAGCTCCTCGAAGTGGGTGTAGAGGAACGACTCCTTGTGGTGCGCCAGGCACCAGGCAGCCATGATCGAGCCGCCGCGGGAGACGATGCCGGTCTTCCGGCGGGCGGTCAGCGGTACGTACCGCAGGAGCACTCCGGCGTGCACCGTCATGTAGTCGACGCCCTGTTCGGCCTGCTCGATGACGGTGTCCTTGTAGATCTCCCAGGTCAGCTCCTCGGCCTTGCCGTCGACCTTCTCCAGCGCCTGGTAGAGGGGGACGGTGCCGATCGGGACGGGGGAGTTGCGCAGCACCCACTCGCGGGTGGTGTGAATGTTGCGGCCGGTGGAGAGGTCCATCACCGTGTCGGCGCCCCAGCGGGTCGCCCAGGTCATCTTCTCCACCTCCTCCTCGATGGAGGAAGTGACCGCCGAATTCCCGATGTTGGCGTTCACTTTCACCAGGAAGTTCTTACCGATGATCATCGGCTCGATCTCCGGGTGGTTGACGTTGGCCGGCAGCACCGCGCGCCCGGCCGCGATCTCGTCGCGGACGAACTCGGGTGTGACGTTCTCGCGGAGTGCGACGTACTCCATCTCCGCGGTGACCTCGCCGCGTCGTGCGTACGCGAGCTGAGTGACCACCGCGCCGTCACGGCCACGGCGCGGCTGGCGGGGACGGCCGGGAAAGACCGCGTCGAGGTTCTTGAGGCCACCACGCGGTGAGGTGTGCTTGAGGCCGTCGTCCTCCGGCCGCAGGGGGCGTCCCGAGTACTCCTCGGTGTCACCGCGGGCGATGATCCAGTTCTCCCGCAGCGGCGCGAGGCCCCGGCGGACGTCGGTTTCGATAGTGGGGTCGGTGTACGGCCCTGACGTGTCGTAGAGCGTCACGTCCTTGCCGTTGGTGAGGTGCACCCGCCGGACCGGGACCCGGAGATCCGGCCGTGATCCGGAGATATAGCCCTTGTGCCAGCCGATCCGCGGCTCGTTGCTGTCGTCGGCACCGTTGTCGTGTGTGGGCGTGCGTGCATCCTGCAGAGTCATAAAGACCCAACTCCCTACGCCGGCATTACCCGGTAACAGGTTCGGCGGTCGACGCAGCGGCTCCCATCCGTCGACGTTTCACGTGAAACATCGCTGGGATGGCGGTCAGCGCCCTCTCAGCCCGGTGCTCCGAGCTCCCGCGATTGCAAAGGTGCCACCACGGTAGCGGCCGTTACGGCGGGGTGAACAGGGGCCCCCATGAAGTCTTGCGATGATCTCGCCGTGAGCCCTCACGAGTCGCACCACCACTCCGTCCCGCATGCCCACACCCACGGGCACGGCCCTGCCGCTCCCGTTTCCCGTCATCTGCGCAAGGTCATCGCGGCGGTACTGATTCCGTTCGCGGCCGCGGTGGCGGTCGGACTGGTCGTGCTCTGGCCGGGCGGTGCCCCGCCCCACAAACCGTCCGGTGTCGGCTTCGACCAACCGACGGAGCAGGCCAGGGTCGTCAAGGTGGTGGAGGTGAACTGCGCGGATGTCCACGCACAGCAGCCGCCCCGGACGCCATCGCCGACCGGGCAGCAGCCACCTGCCGGGCGAACGGCCGAGGACAAGCCCTGCCAGCAGGCGACGATCAAGGTCACCACGGGAGAGAACGCCGGACGCACCTTCCGGACGGTGGTGACGCCGGACGCCCTGCGGCGCTATACGGCCGGGCAGGAGGTGGTGGTGGCGTACTCGCCGAAGGCGCCGAAGGAGCTCCAGTACTCGGTCACCGATGTCGACCGGACCCTTCCGATGTGGGTGCTGGCGGCAGTCTTCGCCTTCGCGGTGGTGGTCGTCGGCCGGCTGCGCGGAGTGCTCGCGCTGGTGGCGCTGGCGGCCAGCTTCATCGTGCTGACGCTGTTCATCCTCCCGGCGATCCTGCAGGGCTCCAATCCGCTGCTGGTGGCGGTGGTCGGGGGCAGCGCGATCATGCTGATCGCGCTGTACATGTGCCATGGGCTGACGGCCCGGACGTCGGTGGCGGTGCTCGGCACCCTGGCCTCGCTGCTGCTGATCGGGCTGCTCGGCTCGCTGTTCATCAACTGGGCGCTGCTGACCGGGGAAACGGACGACACGACCAGCCTGGTGCACGGCCTGTATCCGGGCCTCGAAATCCGCGGTCTGCTGTTGGCAGGGATCATCATCGGGTCACTGGGCGTACTCGACGATGTGACGGTCACCCAGACCGCCGCGGTGTGGGAGCTGAAGGAGGCGGATCCGTCGGCCGGCCGCCGGGCGCTGTACGGAGCGGCGATGCGGATCGGCCGGGACCATATCGCGTCCGTGGTCAATACCCTCGTCCTGGCCTATGCGGGCGCCGCACTTCCGTTGCTTTTGCTGTTCTCGATCGCACAGAGCAGCGTCGGTACGGTCGCGTCGAGCGAGGTGATCGCGGAGGAGATTGTCCGCACACTCGTGGGCAGCATCGGCCTGGTCGCCTCCGTCCCCCTGACGACGCTGCTGGCGACCCTGGTCGTCTCGGCGGACCGCAAGCGGCTCGGCACGCCGGACGCGTCGGGGGGTACGGACACGGGGCCGGGACCGGGGAGCGGGGCGAAGGCCGCGGGCGGCCGATCCCGACGGCGGGGCGGACGCGGCCGCCGGCGCAAGCGGTGAGACGTACAGGCCCACGGCAAGCGGTGAAACGTACGGGACCACGACAAGCGGGGGAGCGTACAGGCCCACGGCGGACGACGGGAGCCCCGGGTACGCGGCATGACTCGCACACCCGGAGAGACCGGCACGGGTCGGCCCTGGGGCGCCCGGCACGGGCCGGCGTTCCCGGGCCGATGCCCCCGGGGCGGCGCTGGAGGGAGCGATGCAGCGGGTGGCGAGGTCAGCCGGCGGGCGCCTCCGTGAGGATCCGGTCCAGGACCGCCTCGAGCGTGTCGCAGACCTCCTCCTTGCCGAGTGGCACCAGCCGGTCCGTACGGTCCAGGAACGCCACCAGCGGCGCCGCGCTGACCCGGAACAGGGCGCGCTCGATGCCCACTTGAAGGCTGATCAAGACGTCACTGAGGTGCTCGGGGGAGGCCGGTTCGACGCGCACATCGCCTTCACCGGACGGCCGGCTCAGCCCGTCCAGCAGCAACTCACGTCCGAACGCCCAGGTCACAGGCGCATCGCCGGGCAGATCGAAGGTGAGCCGGACGGCGTACGGATCGGCGCTGTCGAAGTCCAGCTGCACCGGAATCCGGAACGCGAGCTCTTCCGAGACGACGAAGCTCATGATCACTTCTGCCTGAACTGTGTCGGTCATCTACTACTGCCCCGCACTCGATCGGAGATGGCCGGGAAACGTCCCCCATAGCCCTGTGGACGCCATCGTCTGGCACGGACAGGAAGATCACAAGGAGTGAGTTTTCAGATACTGATAGAGAAGCCGACCGTCGTTAGTATCACCTCCATCATTTTGCGTAGTCATTCCATGACGGATCGCAATCGATGCAGTTCAGGGGACGAGAGGGGATGCCGTCGGCGTCGCGGTCGCCGACCTGCCCTGGACGGGAATCGCCGAACACACCATGCCCAGGGCATATTTCTGAGGCGCGACGGCCGCCTGGCCGCGACGGACCGTATCCAGGCGGCGCAACGGATCGCCCGTGCTACGCATGGAGATTGGCGCTGTCGGCTGGGCGGAGTGCCGCGCGAGACGGACCTCTTTCTTGAGGCCTCGTCAATCCGCGCGAGCGGACACTGCCCGATCGCATGAGCGTGCGCCGCGGTACGAAAGTCGGCTTACCCCTCCACCGGCGGCCGCTCCGACTCATCGCTGACCGCCGGCCCGCGGCCGCCGCCTCCAGCAGCCGGAGTGCCGCCGCCCCGACCGCTCACGGTGAGGCAAGCGACGGCTTCACCATTCACCATTGCCAACACCACCGGTTCGCCGGGCGCCGCCGAGCGCGGACGGTGCCGTGCGGGCGGGGCCAGTGGCCTACCCGTCGCTCCGGTCGGGCTACCAGTCGCTCTTCGACGAGGAGGACGAGCCGGTGACCCTGCGGACGAGGTAGACGACTCCGGCGATCAGGGCCGCGGCGATCAGGATCTTGAACAGCAGACCGATCAGGATGCCGAACACGGTGGCAAGCACTCCACCGAAGACCACGAGCAGGATGACAGGCACCACGACCCAGGTGACCCACCACGGAAGCCCTGCGATTATCCCCTTACCAGCCACTGCTCTGCCCTGCTTTCTGTGTGTCGCTGTCTGTGCCGGTGTCCGTACCGCGCTATCTGTCCCTGGCGCTCTCTGTCGCGCCGATGGCGGCCGTTCCACGCGGCGCCGCTGACGCCTCGCCGACTCCGGCTCTCCCATCACCCACGATGCTAGGCCGCGGAAGAAGGCCATGGGGGCTTCGCAACCCTGGCCCTACCCTGACTCTTCCCCTACGGGTTCCGGACCCCGCCCCTTAGCTCTCAGGAGGAGAGAAGACCACCATCACCCGCAGATCCTCGCTGATGTGATGGAACTTGTGCGGGACCCCGGCCGGCACATACACCACGCTGCCGCGCGCGACCGGCTCCGTCTCGGCCCCGACGGTGATCGCCGCCCGCCCGCTGACCACGAAGTACACCTCGTCCTGGCGGTGCGGCTGCTGCGGATCGACACTGCCGGCGTCCAGCGCGTACAGCCCGACCGACATGTTGCGCTCCCTGATGAACTGCAGATACGCGCCGTCGTTCGCCGCCCGTTCCGCTTCCAGTTCATCCAGCCGGAAAGCCTTCATGCCGTTCGCACCCCTCGATGTTTCGGTCTCGTCTGCGACGATCTCACCATGAAGCATTTTCTGGTCAAGACGATCGCCAATGCCGCGGCGCTTGCCGTGGCCATCTGGCTGCTCAAGGACATCACGCTGACCGGCGAGAACACAGGCCGGAAAGTACTCACGCTGATCCTCGTCGCGCTGATCTTCGGGTTGGTGAACTTCGTCGTCAAGCCCGTGGTAAAACTGCTCTCGTTCCCCCTGTTCATCCTCACGCTCGGCCTGATCACACTGGTCGTGAACGCGCTGATGCTGCTGCTGACGTCCTGGCTCGCCGGCCAGGCCGATCTCGCCTTCCATGTGGACGGCTTCTGGACGGCAGTGCTCGGCGGCGTGATCATCTCCATCGTCTCGTGGGCGATGAATGTGGTCCTCCCCGATGAGGACTGAACCGTGACCGACCCGTTCCGCGTCTGCTTCGTCTGCACCGGCAACATCTGCCGGTCGCCGATGGCGGAGTCCGTCTTCCGCGCCCGCCTGGCGGAGGACGGACTCGACGGTCTGATCGAGGTGGACAGCGCGGGAACCGGCGGCTGGCACGAGGGCGACGACGCCGACCCCCGCACGGTCGCCGTGCTGCGCTCGGCCGGCTACCGCTCCGCCCACACCGCCCGGCAGTTCCACCCCTCCTGGTTCGACCGCCTCGACCTGGTCATCGCGCTGGACTCCGGCCATCTGCGCGCGCTGCACAGGCTGGCACCCAACCCACAAGCCGCCGCCAAGGTCCGGATGCTGCGCTCATATGCGGCGAGCGGGACGGACGCGGCAGACACAACGGCGGACGACCTCGATGTGCCCGATCCGTACTACGGCGGCTTCGAGGGTTTCGAGGAGTGCCTGGACATGATTGAAGAAGCCTGCGACGGCCTGCTGACCGCGGTCCGCACCGCGGTCACGGCCCGGTGCCTGATCCCGGCCCGCACCTCCGCGCACGACGGCCGGCACACCACGCGGCCCCCGCACAGCCCACAGGAGCGGGAGAGCGCATGACCGGCGACGGCACCCGCGTCGTACGAGCCGGGCTTCCGGAGTCCGATGCCTATGAGCCGGCCCTTCCCGGGCCGGTCTTCGCGGCGCACTTCCACCTCCCCGGCGACGCCTTCGGCCCCTACACCTACGGCCGGGACGGCAACCCCACCTGGACCCGTCTGGAACAGGCCATCGGCGAGCTGGAATCGCCGGACGAGGAGGCCCACACCGTCGCCTTCGCCTCAGGGATGGCGGCGATCAGCGCTGTTCTCTTCTCCCAACTGCGCTCCGGTGACGCAGTGGTACTGCCCAGCGACGGGTACCAGCTGCTGCCGGCCGTCCGCACCCGCCTGGAGAGCTACGGCATCGAGGTCCGCACCGCGCCGACCGCCGACGACGCACAGCTCGACGCGCTGGACGGCGCCCGGCTGCTCTGGATCGAAACGCCCTCCAACCCCGGACTCGACGTCTGCGACATCCGGCGACTGGCCGACACGGCACACCGCCAGGGCGTACTGGTCGCCGTCGACAACACTCTCGCCACCCCGCTCGGCCAGCGCCCGCTCGACCTCGGCGCGGACTTCTCCGTGGCGAGCGGCACCAAGGCCCTGACCGGCCACGGCGATGTCCTGCTGGGGTACGCCACCACCCGCGATGCCGCGCTCGCCGATTCCGTACGGCTGTGGCGCAAGACCGTGGGCGCGATCCCCGGGCCCATGGAGAGCTGGCTGGCGCACCGCTCACTCGCCACCCTCGCCCTGCGCGTCCGCCAGCAGTCGGCCGGTGCGCTGGCGCTCGCCACGGCGCTGGCGGACCGCCCCGAGATCACCGGTCTGCGCCACCCCGGACTGCCGTCCGACCCGTCCCATCAGCTCGCCGCCCGGCAGATGCGTCCCGGCCGCTTCGGCTCCGTGGTGTCCTTCACGCTGCCGGACAGGGCACATGCGGAGCGCTTCCTCGCCGCGCTGAGCCTCGTCGACGACGCCACCAGCTTCGGCGGCGTACGGTCCAGCGCCGAACGGCGCGCCCGCTGGGGCGGCGACGCCGTACCCGAGGGCTTCATCCGCTTCTCGGTCGGCGTCGAGGAGCCGGAGGATCTGATCGCGGATGTGACCCGCGCGCTGGATGTGGCCGCACAGCACTGACCAGTTGGCCGGCGGGACATCCCCCCTCGTCGCCCCGCCGGCCGCGGCTCCGCGTGGCACTCGTCCACGTGTTTCACGTGAAACCGTATGACCGGATGTTTCACGTGAAACGAACCGCCTGAACAAGGCTAGTTGACTGAGCGTCAGTGTCCAATCACGCTAGCGACACTGCCCTATCGACAAATTTATAGTTGGCCCGCGACCAGGCTTCCCAGCGGCGCAGGAGGTACGCGATGGATCTGGCTCTGCTGCGCACCTTCGTCACGGTGCACCGAGCCGGCTCCTTCACCCGCGCCGCGGCGTTACTCGGCCTCTCCCAGCCCGCCGTGACCAGCCAGATCCGGGCCCTGGAGCGGCAGTTGGGCCGCCCGCTCTTCCTCCGCTACGCCCGTGGCGTCACCCCCACCACCATCGGCGACGAGCTCGCCCACAAAGTGGCGCCACATCTGGACGCCCTCACCGCGATCACCGAGACCGGCCTGGACCGCGATTCGGTCGCCCGTACCCTCCACCTCGCCGGACCTCCCGAGTTCCTCGCCGAACGCGCGCTCCCTGCCCTGACCCCGCTCGTCGCCCAGGGCCTGTCCATACGGACCGCCTTCGGCTCCGCCGACGAACTGCTGACCGGCCTGGCCGCCGGCCACCACGATCTGACCGTCACCACCACCCGGCCGCGCGGTGGGCTGCTCACCGCCACCCCGCTCTGCGACGAGGAACACGTACTGATCGCCGCGCCACGCTGGGCGGCGCGGCTGGGCGACCCGGCCACGGTGCAGGCCGGGGGCCTCCACGCACTGGACCCGGTCCCGCTGGTCGATGTCCACGAGAGCCTGCCGCTGATCGCCCGCTACTGGTCCACCGTCTTCGACGCCGAGCCCGCGGTCTCCGCCGCCGTTATCGCGGCGGACCTCCGCGCGGTGCTGACCTGCGTCACGGCCGGCGCGGGGCTCGCCGTACTGCCCCGCTATCTGTGTGCCGACGCGCTGGGCCGCGGCGCGGTGGTCGCCCTGCTCGACCCGCCGGTGCCCCCGCTGCGCACGTACTTTCTCGCCGTACGGACCGGGACGCTCGGTCTGCCGCATATCGCCCGGGCGCACGAGTGGCTGCTGCGGTCCGCCGTCGACTGGTGACCGAGGGGCAGGGGTTTCACCAGGGCGTGGTTGCGGCATCTGTCGACTATGACCGTACGGCCAGTCGTCAAACGCACCGCCCGCGCAATTCTGCTCGACGGTGATGATCTCGTTCTGATCAAGCGCACCAAGCCCGGCCGGGCCCCGTACTGGATCACTCCCGGTGGTGGGGTCGAGCCCGCGGACGCCACCGTCATCGACGCCCTCCACCGCGAGCTGGACGAAGAGCTGGGTGCGAAGATCACGGACGTCGTGCCGGTCTTCGTGGACACCGTCGAGCACTTCAGCGACGTCGGGGTGGACGGCGTGAAGGTACAGCACTTCTTCGTCTGCCGGCTCGACTCGATGGACCTCTCGCGCCGCCACGGCCCCGAGGTCGAGGAGCCCTGCGGGGACTACGAGATCGTCCGGGTGCCCTTCACCCGCGTCGGCATCGCCTCCGTCGAGGTCGTACCGCTGTCACTGCGGCACTACCTGGACGGCAACATCGAGGGCGTACGGGCGATGCACGCACCCGATCTGGGCTGAACAGCCGGCCGGGTCGGGCTCTGGCACCGTCGCACAGACCGGGTCAGCGACCGCCGACGCCCCTCCCCTTCCCCTCTCGGCCGGTTGCCACCCTGCGCTGTCGAGACCTCTAGTCTCCAGCCGAGACCAGCTCTTCCACTGAGTCGTGCCTTATGCGGTCGGTCGGGATGCCGACCCCCACCAGAGCATCCACGCCGCTGCGGATCAGCCCCGGCGGGCCGGAAAGGTAGGCGTCGTACTCGCTGAACGGCCCGTATAGCCGTACCGCGTCGGGGAGTTGGCCGGTTTCGGCGCTGATCCCGCCACGGGCGGTGCGCCCGGTGGCGACGACCGGGCGCACCGCGAGCCAGGGGTGGGTCCGCTCCAAACGGAGCATGGTGTCGAGGTCATAGAGGTCATGGCCGCTGCGGGCGCCGTAGAAGACCTCCACCGGGCGCCGGACACCGTGTTCCGCGACGTCCTCGACCAGGGCCTTGATGGGCGCGATGCCGGTACCGCCCCCGACACACAGCAGACCGCTGCGGGTGGAGTGGTCGACGGTCATCGAACCGGCCGGCGCACCGAGCCGGATGACGTCGCCGGGACGGGCACGGTGAACCATGGCGTTGGAGACCCAACCGGCCGGGACGGCCTTCACGTGGAACGAGAGCAGGCCGTCGGAGCGCGGCGCGGAGGCGAAGGAGTAGTGCCGCCAGACCCGCGGCCACCAGGGCGTCTCGACGCTGGTGTACTGGCCGGCGAGGAACGGATAGGGCTGGTCGGGGCGGACCGTGACCACCGCGATATCGAATGTGCGCAGTTCGTGCGAGACGACCTCCGCCTGCCACCACGCGGGCGCCACTGCCTCGTTCTCCGCGGCCGCGTCGATCATGATCTGGGAGATCGCGGTGTAGGCGCGCACCCATGCGGCCTCGGTCTCCGGGTTCCAGCTGGACGGCGCATAGCGCGCGAGCGCGCTGAGGAGGCATTCTCCGACGGCCGGGTAGTGGTCGGGCAGGGTGCCGTATTTGCGGTGCCCGCGGCCGAGGTTCGCCAGGTACGCGGTGAGCACATCGGCGTCGTCGACATGCTGGGCGGCGGTGAGCAGCGCCTTGAACAGCCGGTCACGCTGGACGTCCATCGCAGCGGGGAACAGCGCCCGGAGGTCGGGGTGCTGGACGAACAGCAGCGCGTAGAAGTACGAGGTGACCTTGTCGGCCACCGGCCTGATCTCGGCCATGGTGCGACGGATGAGAATCGCGTCGGGTGAGGCGGGCGTTGCGGAGGTGGCGGCCGAGGCCTCCACGGCCTGGAGGGAGGGCGCGGGGGCGGGAGGGGTGGGGCGCTGTTGGGGGGCGGCGTGGGTGAAGACGGTCGGCGCGGGGGCGGGGGCGGGGGCAGGAGCGGGGACAGCGTCAGGGGCGTGGGAGGCGGCGGTCCGGGAGGTGGACTCGGGGGGCGGGGAGCCTGGAGGGAGAGGACCTGCAGGCATGGAGCCCGGGAGGGCGGCGTCCGCGGCGATGGCCTCCGCGGCGGCATCTGCGGGAACGACCGGGGTCCGTGCCGTTTCGTGTATGGGCTCGGGCTCGTGGTTCCAGGCGGGCCGGTGCTCCCAGAAAGGCGGACTCACCGGCCGACGGTCGCGGGCTTGTCCGGCGTCCCCGGTGGGCTCGGCGGCTCTGTCCGGCTCCGCTTCGGGGGCCGGCACCGGGGCGCCCGGCTGACGATCCCTCGCGTCGCACTGCGGCTGGTACGGCTGCGGCGCCTCCGCCTCTCGCCCACGCTCGGCAGCGGTGCCTACTGGCCGGATCGGATTGACCGGCCGGCTGGGTATCCGTTCCCGCCCACACCATTCCGCCCGACCAACCCGATCAGCCCGATCACTTTCCTCGTTCCGCCGGTTCCCCTCGTGCGCCCCGTACCGCTCGTACCGCTGGCCAGCGCCGCCGTGTTCCGCACGATCGTCCGGTCCGCTCCGCTCATTCGACCGACCCGGGCCGCTCAACCGACCCCGATCGCACGGCCCACCCCGGTCGCCTAGCTCGGACCCGCGATTCCCGTCCTGTCGGCTCCCCTGGACGTTGTGACGCCCCTGATCTTCTTCCTGTTCCGCGGGGGACTTCTTCGCTGACGGAGTGAACCAACCCCCATCGCCCCCATTGCCGCCATTGCCGCCAGAAGAACCGCCATCGGCCGATGTGGTGGTCGGAACGTCCATGGTCTGCCTCGCCTCGAACGCCTTACGGTTGTCTTCGCACTTCTGTGGTTCGGAACTGCCCGGAATTCCCCCGTCCTGCTCCGGAATTCTTCATCGACTCGAGTGATTCCGGCAAGACTCTCCAAAGCGGACAACCACCACCCCCTGCAAGAGGCGGAACAGGTGCCCCGTCAGCAGCATGCCACCGCGGACCACCGCAACGGACAAATAGTTGGAAGTCCGAGTGTCACGGGCCACTTCACCGCTAGGCTGACGGACCTTGCCCGCCGTTGGCGACCCACGGGGGCCTCACCCCGCCACCCCGGACCCGACCATACCGGCAGCAGTGGAAACCACAAGCCCTGATCTTCGAAAACTCCGCGAACCCCTTCCGCTAACCTCAACCCTCCCCACAGAGCGCGTTTTCCGGCCGATACTCAGGGCGATCCCCTCGCAGAAAAGCGAGGGATTACCGATCGGTACGGACAGGTTCGTATGCCTCACACAGATCACGCCCCGCGTATGCGTACAGGGCCAGGTCACTGAGGCGGTGATCGGCATTCACTGCCACGGAACACGGGACCGACGCGAGAATCCCGGCCGGTTCCACGGACTGCCGGACAGGCGCCGAGGGCCGGCGCGAACCGCACTCCGGACAACCGGGGTGCACCATCGAAGTCCGCCGCCACATGGTCCTCGGTCAGCCCGGCGGCCCACAGATCCAACCCGAGCTGCCGGGAGATCTCGACACGAACCTGGACGCCCTCGTGACCGCCGGGCCGTCGTCAGGAGAGACCGCCCTCCGCTGTTGCTGCAGTAACGATCTCGTGGTCCTGTTCGGGGGCTCCGCCGCCGAAGCCGATCGCGCCGATCAGCCGGCCGTCGCGGTGGAGCGGCACACCGCCTGCAATGAAGAGCAGCGGCCGGTCCAGCGCCGTCGGCAGCGTGTGGAAGGGCCCGTCGGGCCGTACGAGGTCGACCAGGTCGGCGGTCGGAGCGTCCATCTGTAGTGCGGTGTAGGCCTTACGGGTGCTGGTCTCCCCGGAGATCAGCACGGCGCCGTCATCCCGTCGGAAGCCGAGTAGTTGCCCTCCCGCGTCCAGGACGGTGATGCTGCCGCGAACTCCGAGGCCGTCGGCAGCCCGTACCGAGGCTTGGATGAGTCGCTCGGCTTCGCGGGTGGTCAGGGGGCGGACCGCCGGAGTGGGGATAGCAGCGGGGTTGGGGGTGGAGGTAGAGGTGGGAGTGGGGGTGGTGGACATGAGGTTTCCTTCCGGGGGTGTGGTGTCAGCCCCGCTCTTGGCGTGGGGGAACTGGCTGTACGGGTGGGTGGGAGTGCGTGGTGGCGGTGCCGCGACGGGGTGATGATGTGGCGCCGTGATGCGGGGTGGTGCGGGCTGTCGGTGACCGTACGGCGGCCGGGGCCGTCAGCGGTGTGCTGCCGGTATGGGCTCGTCGGCGATGGCGCCAGGGCCGCCCGCGGCCACCGTGTGACCGAGGGACTTCTGACGGCGCTCCAGAGCGGCAGCGAATACCGCCACGGCGAGCGCCGCGACCGCCATCAGCGCGCCCACCCAGTTGGGCGCGGTGTAGCCGAGGCCCGCGGCGATGACGATCCCGCCGAGCCAAGCAGCCAGTGCGTTACCGAAGTTGAAGGCCGCGATGTTCCCGGCCGAGGCGAGGGTGGGCGCCGACGCCGCCTGGTCCATCACCCGCTTCTGCAGCGGCGGAACGGTCGCGAAGCCGAAGGTGCCGATCAGCGCGATGGTGACGGTCGCGGCGAGTTTGTCGTGCGCCGTGAAGGTGAAAGCGGCCAGCGAGAGCGCAAGGCCGGCCAGCGACACGTAGAGCATCGGCATCATCGCGCGGTCGGTGAAGCGTCCTGAGATCAGGTTGCCGGCGACCATGCCGAGGCCGAAGACGGCCGTCAGCCAGATGACGGAGGACGGTGCGAAGCCGGTGACCTCGGTCATCATCGAGGCGAGGTAGGTGATGGCCGCGAAGACCCCGCCGAATCCGAGGATCGTCATCAGCATCGCGAGACCGACCTGCGGATTACGGAAGACCGCGATTTCGCTGCCTATCGGAGCGGCCGCCCTCGCCCGCTCCGCTGGGACCAGCTTGACGATGCCGAGCAGGCCGATCACGCCGAGGACGCCGATGGCGTAGAAGGTGGTGCGCCAGCCGAACTGCTGGCTGAGCATCGTGCCGGCCGGTACGCCCACGACATTGGCGACGGTCAGGCCGCTGAACATGAGCGAGATGGCAGCGGCACGCTTCTCCGGTGCGACCAGGTCGGCGGCCACGAGGGCACCGATGCCGAAGAACGCACCGTGCGCGAACGCGGCGACGATCCGGCCGGCCAGCATGATCCAGAAGTTGGGTGCGACCCCCGTGAGCAGGTTGCCCACGATGAACAGGCCCATCAGCAGCAACAGCATCTGCTTGCGCGTGAAGCGTGTGCCGAGAGCGGTCATCAGGGGCGCGCCGATGACCACGCCGAGGGCGTAGACGGTCGTCGCATACCCGGCAAGCGGGATGGAGACGCCGAAGCCGACCGCCATGTCGGGCAGCAGGCCCATAACCGCGAACTCGGTCGTTCCGATCCCAAATGCACCGATGGCGAGAGCCAGGAGTGCGAGAGGCATGACGGATCCCTTCAATCATTGCGTCCATCTCTTACGAGCGCCCACAATAATTGCATACGCACACTAATTGCAAGCGCTGGCTATTTCAAAGGTGTCCTATCCTGGTGGTGCGCCCTTTGAGGAGGTCTTCGATGACGCAGCAGACGCGCCAGAAGCGGCACCAGCAGAAGCGGACGGCGGCCTCACAGCCGGCTACCGCGGCTGAGCCCAATTGCCCGCCCGCGCCCACGCCCGGGCTCGCGCAGGGCTGGTGCGCGCTCTCCGCCCTGCACGGCCGTATCGAATCGCACATCGAGCGCGTGCTGCAGGCACAGCACCACCTCAGCGTCCGCGAGTTCTCGGTCCTCAGCGTGCTCAGCGAGCAGCACGACGGACCGGGCGGCCACCTGCGGATGCACCAGGTAGCGGACGCCGTCGTCCTCAGCCAGAGCGCGACCACCCGCCTGGTCACCCGGCTCGAGGAGCGCGGACTGCTCTCCCGCTACCTGTGTCCCGATGACCGGCGCGGCATCTACACAGATGTCACACCCCAGGGGGTCGCGCTCCTGGTGGAGGCACGTCCCACACATGACGGCGCGCTGTGCGAGGCTCTCCAGGACGCCGCGCAACGGCCCGAGCTGGCTCCGCTGGTCACCGCCGTCGAGACGCTGGCACCGACCGCGGACCGCTGACGGGCGGGGGAGACACAGGGCCGCGAGGGCGCACCGCTTCTACGAGCGCCTGGGCCTCGCGGCCTCCCACCTGGGCTTCAAGCTGGCGCTCTGACGCGTCCGGCTCACGCCTGCCGTGCGCGGCCGCGGGCTCGGTGAGCCTTCTGCCGACAGGCACCGCCGCAGTACCGCGCGGGCCGGCCCGTACGCGCAAGCGTCATCGCCCCGCCACACATCGCACAGCGGGTTTCGTTACGGTTCCCGGATCCGTGCGGCAGTTTCGTTATGGTCGGCACCGCCCGCAGCGCATCACACATCAGCGCCGCCATCCGCCCGTCCGTCCCGCCTTCAGGCTCCGCCTCCTGCCTGGCCCGCTCCATCGCAAGACAGCCCACCAGAAGGGCCCTGAGGTCCTTTATCCCCACGTCCTTCCGCACGGCACCGGCCTGTTGGGCCCTGCTGAGCAGGGTTTCCAGAGCATCATCGAAGTCCTGCGCCACATGCGGCGACGGCTCGAAACGCCCTGCCGCCGACGCTTCCAGTGCGTCACACAACGCCTTGTTCCGTGACGCGAGCCGCACCACCGAGGAAAGGAAGCGGAAGAACACCCCGGCGGGGTCCTCAGCTTCGGCCAAGTCCCTTGCAGTATCAGTGAACAGCTCGATTCGCTCCACGATCGCCGCTCTGAACAGGACGTCCTTGGAAGGGAAATGACGGTAGACGGTTCCTGCCCCGACCCCTGCGCGGCGTGCGATCTCGCCTAGCGGGACCGCCAACCCCTCTTCCTCGAAGGCAGATCGGGCGGCCTGGAGCACCAGCCCCCTGTTGCGCCGCGCATCCGCACGTGACGGAGTGACACCACCTTCCGTCATCGCCGGACCTCCTGAAGAACATCGGCATCCGGACCGAGAACTCCGGAATATCAAGCGGGTTTCCCGTTCCGATTCTAGAGGAGAGTTTAGACATGATCGTTAGCGGCGCCCCGCACGCCGAAGTCCGCGATCGACGGCAAGTGCAGCGCCTTCAGTACCCAGCCTGAGCCTGGAGCCTCCGACCCGCCACTGCGCTTACTCCTTGCCAGGAAGGATCCCTTCATAGCGCGCAACTCCGTTATGAAGCAGGGGATTTGTGGCACACGTGGGGCATCGAGGGGTGCCGCCCATTGCCGTGTTTCACGTGAAACAACGCCGCTTCACCCAAAAGAGCTGGGGCCGTGTTTCACGTGAAACACGGCCCCAGCAGCACCAGCCACACCTCAGCAGGCGATCACGGCATCCCACGCTTCGCCCGCCGCCACAGCCGCAGCCTCCACGTCCACGGACACGCCCAGTGCGCGCAGCCCGCCGGCCAGCGCCAACAGTGAGGCCGTGACCACGGACCGATCGGCGGCGCGACCATAGTGGTTCACCCGGATCATCTCCTTGGTGAGCGTGCCCGTCGCGGCCTGCAACGGCACAGTTGCGTCCATGGCGAGTGCGGCAGCCACGATCTCCCGGGCGTCTCCTCCCTCGGGCGCCCTGAGCGTCGTCGCGGCCGGCGCGGCGTCCTCATCACGCACGACGTACGGAGTGAGCCCGCCCAGCGCCCGCACCCCGGCCCGGGCGGCCGCGGTCGCCGCCCGGTGCCGGGTGATCACCGAATCCAGGCCCTCGGCGTCGATACGGTCCACCGCCTGCTCCAGGGCGAGCATCTCCAGCTGCGCCGGGGCATGCGGCAGCGCGGTGCGGCCACCCTCGATCCAGCGCTCCTTCCAGTCCAGGAGCGACAGGTACGAGCGCCGCGGAGCCTGTTCGTTGGCGCCGATCCGCTCCCACGCACGAGCACTGATCGATGCCAGGGACACCCCGGCGGGCCCGGCAATCGCCTTCTGCCCGCCGATGACACACAGGTCCACACCCCACTCATCGGTCAGCAGCGGCTCGGCACCCACCGAAGCCACCGCATCCAGCATCAGCAGCGCGCCGTGCTCCCGCACCACCGAGCCGATCTCGGCGACGGGGTTGGTGTTACCGGTGGCGGCCTCGGCGTGCACAAGGCTGACGAAGTCGATCGCGGGGTGCTGCCTCAGGACATCCGCCACCTTCTGTGGGTCCACGGCACCGGTGAACGGCGCGCTGATCGTGACCACCTCGGCACCGCAGGAGCGCAGCCAGCCGCCAAAGGTCTCGCCGTACGGGCCGGTGATGATGTTGAGCGCGGTGCTGCCGGGCCGTACGGCGGAGCGGATGCAGGCCTCCAGCGGCAGCAGCGCCTCGCCCTGCATCGTCACGACATCGCACCGGGTGCGGATCAGCGCGGCGACCTTGTCCTCGATCCGCGCGAACCGGGCCGCGGTGAGCGGCGGCAGATCGAGCAGATGCGGGGTGGTGGAGTTCGCGGTCGGGTCAGACACGGCAGTCACAGGGCCTTCCAGCGGTAGCGAGCCGCTCCGGGCGGCTCCTGACGTCTGGCTCCGACTGTACGTCCGCCGGTCGCGCCGCACCGTACGCGCTGACGCCCGTCCACGCGGGCGGCATCAGGCCCGCCAGCCCTCCGGATCCACCCCGCCGGGCACTGGCTCCGACGGCTCGTAGGGGCCGCGTGTGAACACGAAGGTGCCGAGGTCCAGATGGCTGACCGAACCATCCCGGCCCTGTACCACCTTCAGCGTCTCGCCCTGGTAGTAGCCGTCCAGCCCTGTCCAGGTGCCGTCCTTCTCCGCCCGGAACCGCGAGGATCGCCCTGTCCCTGAGAGGGGAGCGAGCTCCAGCCCACGCTCGGCCCGCAGCCGCAGCACATGCGGGTTCGCACCCCAGTACCAGGGCCCGGTCAGCGCCAGCAGCTCCGGCTCCAGCGGTCCGGGCAGCGGGCGCCACGGCTCCGGGATCCGGGGCTCGTGCTCGGCCACGATCCCGGGGAGATCGGCCGCGATGGCCGGGACAGCCGGTCCCGACGTGCAGTTGGCGAGCACGATCCCGGCCGTGTCCTGCTCGGCGTCGGTCCACAGCGCCGCCAGGAACCCGGGCATCGATCCGGTGTGCCCGACCAGCGTCCGCCCTTCACGACGTACGAGCTGAAGCCCCAGCCCGAATCCGGCGTCCCACCCGCCCGTCTCCGGCGGCACCGCCGGAGTCCGCATCTCGGCCAGGCTCGTCGCACTCAGTACCCGCTCATCACCACGCAGGAGGAACGCCGCCCACCGGCAGAGATCCTCCAGCGTCGACCACAGTTGCCCGGCCGGCCCCATCAGCCCGGTGTCCTGCGCCGGTTCCGGCAGCATCACATCGGCCCATGGGTGCACCGCCCAGCCCTCCGTGTGCGGCATCTCCGGATGCCGCGTCGTACGGCCCATGCCGAGCGGTTCCAGCACCTCGCGCCGCAGCACCACGTACCAGGGCGTACCGCCTCGCAGGGATTCGACCAGCGCACCGAGGAGTGCGTAGCCGGGGTTGGAGTAGTGGTGCCTTCGCCCGGGAGGAAGCAGCCGCGGACGGTCACCGAACAGGTCGGCCGACTCCGGCCGCAGCTCACCGGGGGTCCGCTCCCACCATGGTCCCCGGGCCTCGGCCGCCAATCCAGAACTGTGCGCCAGCAGTTGGGCGATTGTCGCGTCCGGCACCGGAGCGCCCTCCAGATATCTGCCGACCGGGTCCTCCAGGCACAGCAATCCCTCGTCACGGAGCCTCATCACCAGTACGGCCACAAAGGTCTTGGTGATCGAACCGATCCGGTACTGCACATCGGCGTGCAACATCTCCCTCCCCCCGGCCGAACCCCGGGCCCCGGTCCACACTGCCCGCCCGCCGCGGACCACCGCGCCCATCATCGAGGGCGCCCGTCCCTCGGCCTGCCCAACGGCCAACCGCCGCAGCAACGCGCGCCGCGTCCGGGGCAGCAGATCCGTGAACGTCTCGGCGGTATCCAGCGGCAGCGGGACACGGCCGTATGGCCCGGACTCGCTCGCTCCGGCCCCTTGGGACTCCGTGGAGTCGGTGATGGTCATGGCGCTCCTCAACGACAGATCTGAACCGGCCGACGCATTGACGGCACACAGCTTCGCCTCTCCGGCCCCGCTGATCCAGCCCGCCGATGTCCGTTCCGAGGTAGCCGAGGTAGGCCGGCAGCGTCAGCCCCAGCGCCTTGAGCTCGGCCCGTGCGCACCATCGCGACAGCAGCCCCTGCACACACTCCTGGTTCCAACGCAGCGTATTCTCAGGCGAGTTCTGGTGTCGACCGGCCGGTCCACCGAAGCAATCACCAGCAGCACATCAGACCTCACTCCGGCCTCCAGCGCCGGAGGCGGACGGGTGTCCGCCCTCCACCGGATACCTCCAGCACCTACTCGACCTCAGGCCTGGGCGGTGTTTCACGTGAAACCACGCCCCCGCTCCCACGCGCCCGGCCACCGCATCCCGCAGCTCCACCCGGTCGACGATGACCCGATGCCGTACAGCCCACCCCGCAGTCGTCATAGAACCGCAGCGCACTCGTCCCCAGGCACGCACGTCAGGCAAGGCGCCGATGCTCAACAGGTCTTCGCTGTCGTCCGAGAACGTCACCGACGTACGCCGCCTCCAGGTGGTGGCGCCGGACACGCTCGCGCAGATCGCCGAGCGAGAGAAGGGCGGTGGCGGACACCGCAACACGACAACCGTCCGCGCCGGGGTCCGTCGACGGTGATGGGCCGTCACATTCGTGAGGGGGGCCGGTAACTCACGGACCTTATACACCCTCAGGACGCGTGGAATCTCGCCCACACAGCGTCAGGTCCCTTCACAGCTAGCCCCTGGTGCCGCCCTGACCAGCGGATTCCTGTCGTAACACCGTCTCCCTGACCACACGTCACGTGCGCCCTCGGTCGGCGTGTCGTCGGCGTGTCGCCAGGGCGACGAGTTGCTCGACCCCGTTGCACAGGTGGCCAATTGGGGGCATCGCCGACAGGTGCGGAAGCCGCTCACGAAACCGGTCGGATCAACCGCCCGGAGTGCCGCGTACACCGGATGCCAGCGCCGATGAGCATCGAGGCATATTTTCATATTAATCTCCACATCACTGCTCGAAGTTGATCTGTCACAGATCGCAACGGTTCCATCGATGGAGGAGAAATGCGCAAGCTCTACAGGGCAGCCGCCGTGGCTGCCATTCTCGGCAGTGCCAGCTTCCTCGGTACCGGCAACGCCTACGCCGGCGGAGAAGGCGGCTTCTGCAAGCAACACGACTTCAACATCGACATCCTCGGCCAGATCGGCATCCTCAACGGCCTCCTGGGCAACGCGCTGAACGGCGAAGGCTCCCCGGGCGCACAGTCCAGCCCGATCGGTTCCAGCATGGGCTGCAACGAGGACGGCCACGGCAAGGGCAAGTAACGGGAAGGGTCCCGGTGTCCGAGCCGTCGGCCCGGCACCGGGACCCCGCTTCCGCCCCTCTTCAAAGCCCGGGCCCGGACCGGTTCTTCGTCCATTGCGCCCGAGCATCGATCGTCATCGGCCACAAAGGGACAAGGAACGCCTTACATGTTCAGTCGCAAGAAGATCACAGTCGTCTCGCTGCTCCTGGGCGGCCTCGCCCTGACCTGCGCCGGTGCCCCCCAGGCGTACGCCGCAGGAATCACCGGCCACTGCAGCCACGACGCCCAGGGCAACCGCACCTGCATCTACCGGCTCGAGACCATCCACACCACCAAGGACGGCAAGCGCATCGTCAAGCACACCCGGGGCTGCTCATCGACCTCCCGGAACATCGTGGCGTGGCCCTCCATCAGCGTGCTGAGCAACCAGCCTCCTCAGACCAGGAGGGTCGGACCCGTCATGAACTGCTCCAACTCGGCGCCACCACACAGAGATATGAAGGAGAGCCGCGACCAGGACGCCCGGCCGAAGTCGCTCTCCCTGATCCGCCCCGTGCAGGAACTGCTCCGGCCGCTGACGTCACGTCTGGCCTGAGCGCCTCGTCCCGGAGACTCTTCGGCATACGACGGCTCGTGCCGTATGTGCGGTATGCGAGGGAGCGCGCGTGCCGGAGGGTCTCACGGCTCCCTGGGGCCGGACGTGCCCCAGAAGGAGAGCCGCCCACAGTACCCCTCCACGGGCCCGCACCCGCGCTGTTCCGCCGACGGTGAATCCCCGCCCGACCGGGCGCGACAATCACTACCTTCCCGTCTCATGACGACGGTCACCACGCGCACGGTCGAATACCCCGCCGACGGCCTGACGATGATCGGGCACCTCGCGCTCCCCGCCGGTGTCGACCGCCGACCCGCAGTCCTGATCGGGCCGGAGGGGCCGGGCCTGAACGACTTCCAGCGCCGCCGGGCCGACGCCCTCGCCGAACTGGGCTACGTGGCACTGGCCTTCGACATCCACGGCGGGCGCTGGTT
Source organism: Streptomyces sp. NBRC 110611 (assembly GCF_001590865.1). Classification (GTDB taxonomy): domain Bacteria; phylum Actinomycetota; class Actinomycetes; order Streptomycetales; family Streptomycetaceae; genus Streptomyces. The sequence continues at coordinate 436,735 of NZ_BBUY01000003.1, read as the reverse complement.
CACCGACCCACAGGAGATGCTGGCGCGCCTGACCCCGCTGCTCGCCGACCCCGACCGGCTGCGGGGCATCGGCCATGCGGCACTCGATGTGCTGCGCGCCGAACCGCGGACCGCCGCCGACCGGATCGCCGCTATCGGCTACGGCACCGGGGGCGCAATCGTGCTGGAACTCGGGCGCGACGGCGTCAACCTGCGGGCGATCGGGACTATCAACGCACTGACCACGGGCCGCCCCGGTGAGGCGGCGCGCATCCGTTGCCCCGTGTGGGCCGGGGTCGGGTCGGAGGACCCGATCATGTCCGCTGAGCAACGGGCTGCCTTCGCCGCCGAGATGCAGGCCGCGGGCGCCGACTGGCGCCTCGTGGTCTACGGCGGCACCCTGCACGGCTTTCACCACCCGCCGGTCGACCAGACCGTGCTCCCCGGCATCGGCTACCACCCTCAGCACGCGCAGCGGGCCTGGCGCGACGTCGTCAACCTGCTCGCCGAGTGCATGCCCGTAACGGAGTGAGCTGAAGCGTCAGGCCTGCCGTCGCCATGACAGGACATGAAGGACATGACAGCGGAGAACGTGACACAGAGGCTGAGGACCTGCACCGACGCTCACGTCTGCGCCATGTCCACGAACCGCGAATAGTGGCCCTGGAACGCCACCGTGATCGTCGCCGTCGGGCCGTTACGGTGCTTGGCCACGATCAGGTCCGCCTCGCCCGCGCGGGGGGACTCCTTCTCGTAGGCGTCCTCGCGGTGCAGCAGGATGACCATATCGGCGTCCTGCTCGATCGAACCGGATTCTCGCAGGTCAGAGACCATCGGCTTCTTGTCCGTACGCTGCTCGGGGCCACGGTTCAGCTGCGAGAGCGCGATGACCGGGAGTTCCAGCTCCTTGGCCAGCAGCTTGAGGTTTCGGGACATGTCCGAGACCTCCTGCTGACGGCTCTCGGCGCGCTTGGAGCCACCGGACTGCATCAGCTGGAGGTAGTCGATGACCACCAGCTTGAGCTCATTGCGCTGCTTGAGCCGGCGGCACTTCGCGCGGATCTCCATCATCGACAGGTTGGGCGAGTCGTCGATGTAGAGCGGCGCGGCGGAGACGTCCGACATCCGCCGGGCCAGCCGCGTCCAGTCCTCGTCCGTCATACTGCCGGAGCGCATGTGGTGCAGCGCCACCCGCGCCTCGGCGGACAGCAGGCGCATGGCGATCTCGTTGCGCCCCATTTCCAGCGAGAAGATCACGCTGGGCAGATTGTTCTTGATCGAGGCAGCGCGGGCGAAGTCCAGCGCAAGGGTCGAGTTGTGGGTGGGGACCATCGACCGCGTGGCCAGGTACAGGTGCTCCGGGTTGTCCACCTGGACACAGCGGACCGGGACGCTCTCCACCGGAGTGACAGCGGTGATGTACCGGGTGAGCTGTGCCCGCCTCAACTGCCCTTGTGCCGAGCACGCCTTGCGCGGCATCCGGGCCAGGGGGAGGTCGGTCGCCACGACGACTTCCCATCCGGCGGCCTCCGCTGCGTGCGAGGCAGCCCCCCCTACGGGAGAGACCTCCGCCGCGTGTGAGTGGACGGAGTCGGTGGTGGCCGCGCCCCCGGTGGCCAAGGCCGGGTGGACCTCCGCTGTCCGAGTGCACTCGGCACGGCGGCTGACCCGGGGGACACACCCAAGCGTGCGGACGAGCTCACAGAAGCCGTCGACGAGCGCACGGTCGGTGCTGACGAACCGGTAGGAACCCTGGCCGTCGGCGTCCCCGTACGCGTCGATCAGGCCCTGTGCCAGGGCGAGGCGCTGGGTGGCGGAGGCGCGCAGGTAGTCGACGGGGATGCGGGTGCCCGGGGGCAGGTCGAGCGCACGCCACGCTTCGCCCAGCCCGGGCACGGAGAAGGATCCGTCGCCGCCGTCCGGGCCGATGTCGTACCCGGCGGCGTCGAACTCCTTGATCAGCCACTCGCGGTCGCCCGGCTCGCAGACCACACGGCCGGTCCCGGCCGCGTCCGTGTCACCCAGCAGATGCCCCAGCACGTAGGGGTCTATCGCCACTGTGGCTTCGGGGCACAGAAGCGCCTTGGCCGCCGGAATCGCATGGTTCGCTTCGCCGTGCACACGGAGGCTGCGGGCGATCTCGGCGGTCGTGCGCGGCGCGGGGGGCGTCCGGTCGCGCTCACCGGGCGCGTACGGCTGGGCCGACGACGGCTCGGGCGACCAGGACGGCCAGTTGTCCGGGTACGGAGACGTATCCGGTACGGCGGCGGCGTACGCCGCGCGGGTCTTCTGGTCCCAGGTGCGCCACTGGTGCTCGGCGTCCGCGATGACCGTGGCGCCGTCGTCGAAGGCGAGCTCGTAGCAGGGCCGCCCCGTCATCACCTCGGTGGCCGCCACCACGCGCGTCGGCTTTCCCTCGGCGTCGAGCAGGTAGTCACCGGGCTGTACCTCGCCCATGGTGGTCCACCCGGTGGGCGTCGGCAGGGGGGTGTCCAGGGCCAGGGCCTTACCCATGGCGGGGCGGGCCGCGATCACGATCATCTGGCCGGGGTGCAGGCCGTTCGTCAGGGAATCGAGGTCGGTGAAGCCCGTCGGCACACCCGTCATCTGGCCCTGGCGTGAGCCGATCGCCTCGATCTCGTCGAGGGCGCCCTCCATGATGTCGCCGAGCGGGAGGTAGTCCTCACTGGTGCGCTGCTCGGTGACGGCGTAGACCTCCGCCTGGGCCTTGTTGACGATCTCGTCGACGTCGCCGTCCGCGGCGTATCCCATCTGCGTGATGCGGGTGCCGGCCTCGACCAGCCGGCGGAGCACAGCGCGCTCGTGGACGATCTCGGCGTAGTACTCGGCGTTCGCCGCCGTCGGTACGGACTGGACGAGGGTGTGCAGATACGAGGCGCCGCCCACCCGGCCGATCTCACCGCGCTTGGTCAGCTCGGCGGCCACCGTGATGGGGTCGGCCGGCTCGCCCTTGGCGTAGAGATCGAGGACCGCCTGGAAGACCAGCTCATGGGCGGGACGGTAGAAGTCCTCGCCCTTGAGGACCTCGACGACGTCCGCGATGGCGTCCTTGGACAGCAGCATGCCGCCGAGCACCGACTGCTCGGCGTCCAGGTCCTGCGGAGGAATGCGCTCGAACCCGCCGGCCCAGGAGCCGCCGTCCTCGCCGTCGCGCCCCGTCCTGTCGCCGCGGGCACGGCCCTTTCCGTCGTCCCGTCGGGAGCGGGCGGCGGGCAGCAGGTCGCTGGGACCGGAGTCCGTCCAGGGGTCTTCCATGGGCTCGGGAATGCTCACCCCGGCACCTCCTCCCGTCCGCGGCGCGGACCTTGCTGTGCTGTTCTTTCTTACGGCACAGCTCTGACAATCGAGACGCCCGACTCCGGTTACGGCGCGTCGAGTTCGGACGGTTGCCCAGGCCGGAACAGATGGCGGGCGCCGGTCCACGGTAGGCCGGTGGGCACCGTCCGCCAATCTGGTTATCCACAGGCCATGTGGATGACCGGCCCTCAGCTGTGGAGAAGTCCCCGGATCCTGTGCACGGCCCGGGGGAAACTTCTGTGGACAAGCACACAATCGCCCCACCCTTAAGCCTCTGACCTGCGACTTTCTCATCCATAGCCTGTGGGGGAGAAAAACTTCGGCCGGCCGCGCAAGATCACGACAAACGGCACGGAGGAGACGACTCCACACAGCGGAAAGTAAGGAGTGCAGCGGGATTGCGTCTCTTACCTGTGGAAGGTTACATTGAACGCCATGACCCAGGCTCCCGCGACCCCGCGGCGCATCGTCCGCCGCCACGACCGCGAGATCATCTCCCTCGCCCTGCCGGCCTTCGGCTCCTTGGTCGCGGAACCGCTCTTCGTCATGGTCGACAGCGCCGTCATCGGCCACCTCGGCACCTCCCAGCTCGCCGGTCTCGGCGTCGCCGCCGGCCTGCTGACCACCGCCGTCTCCGTCTTCGTCTTCCTCGCCTACGCCACCACCGCGGCGGTCGCCCGCAGGGTCGGCGCCGGTGACCTCCCCGCCGCCATCCGCCAGGGCATGGACGGCATCTGGCTCGCCCTGCTGCTCGGCGCCGTGGTCCTCGCCACCGTGCTGCCCGGCGCCCCATGGCTCGTCGAAGCCTTCGGCGCCTCCCCGACCGCGGCCCCGCACGCGACGGCCTACCTGCGCATCAGCGCGCTCGGTATCCCTGCGATGCTCGTCGTGCTGGCCGCCACCGGCGTGCTCCGCGGCCTCCAGGACACCCGCACCCCGCTCTACGTCGCCATCGGCGGCTTCTCCGCGAACGCCGCACTCAACGTCGGCCTGGTCTACGGCGCCGGCCTGGGCATCGCGGGCTCCGCCTGGGGCACGGTCCTCGCCCAGTGCGGGATGGCCGCCGTCTACCTCGCCGTGGTGATCCGCGGCGCACGCCGGCACGGTGCCTCGCTGCGCCCTGATACAGCGGGGATCCGCGCCTGTGCCCAGGCAGGCGTCCCGCTGCTGGTCCGTACGCTCTCGCTGCGCGCTGTTCTGATGATCGCGACCGCCATCGCCGCCCGGCTCGGCGACGCCGAGGTCGCCGCCCACCAGATCGTGCTGACGCTGTGGTCCCTGCTGGCCTTCGCACTGGACGCGATAGCCATCGCCGGGCAGGCCATCATAGGGCGCTTCCTCGGCGCGGGCGACGAGGAAGGCGCCAGGGCCGCCTGCCGGCGCATGGTCCAGTGGGGCATCGCCTCGGGCCTGGTCCTCGGGGTGCTGGTCGTGCTCGCCCGGCCGCTGTTCATCCCGCTCTTCACCTCCGACCCCGCGGTACAGGGCCCGCTGCTGACCACGCTCCTGGTCGTGGCCGCGACCCAACCGGTCTCCGGCATCGTCTTCATCCTCGACGGTGTCCTGATGGGCGCGGGCGACGGCCCGTATCTCGCCTGGGCCATGGTGGCGACACTGGTCCTTTTCGTGCCGGCCGCGCTGGCCGTACCGGCCTTCGGCGGCGGACTGGTCGCCTTGTGGTGGGCCATGGCGCTCATGATGACCGCGCGGATGCTGACGCTCTGGCTGCGCACCCGTTCCGGCCGGTGGATTGTGACCGGGGCCTCTCGCTGAAGACCCTCCCGCAACACAGAACGCATGCCGATAATGACCCTGTGCGCCCGCTTGCCAGGAAGTCCGTACTGCCCCTGACCATCATCGTCCTGATGGCTGCTGCCGTGGTCGGCTACGCCGCGGAGCACTCCGAGATATCCCTCAGCAGCCACAGCCGCTACGCCAGGCCGGGCGAGTCCGACGAGGCCGACCAGGACCCCGAGGACCAGGAACCGGCCGCCACGTCCCCGGCCGATCACGGCAGCGCGTACACCCCACGCCGGACCGAGCAGAACGCCCGGGTCGGCGCGATCTTCGAGAAGGACGACTCCGGCGACCACTTCTGCACCGCGAGCGTGGTGCAGAGCCCGGGCCGCAACATGCTGATCACGGCGGCGCACTGCGCCTACGACGCCGAAGCCGGATCCACGATGAAGGATCTCGTCTTCGCACCGGACTTCCGCGACGGCGACGAACCCACCGGTCTGTGGAAGGTCAGAAAGGTGATCGTCGACGACCGCTGGGCGGCGTCGCAGGACGAGGACCTCGACTTCGCCTTCCTCATCCTCGACAAGAACGACGGCAAGGAAATCCAGGACGTCCTGGGCGGCAACACCCTCGGGATCCACCGGGGCTTCGACAACTACGTCAAGATCACCGGCTACCCCACCAGCCGTAACACCCCGATCTCCTGCCAGAACCGCACCGAGAAGTACAGCGGCACCCAGATGCGCGTCCAGTGCACCGACTTCGAGGGCGGGACGAGCGGCAGCCCCTGGCTGGCCGACTACGACCCCAAGAGCCATACCGGCACGGTCATCGGCGTCCTGGGCGGCTACGAAAGCGGCGGTGACGAGGACGACGTCTCCTACGCCTCATACTTCGACGACGACATCGCCAAGCTCTACAAACGCGCCCAGGACGAGCAGTGAGACCGGGCCGTCGCGACGGCCCTCGGATACGGCGAAGGGCCGCACCCCGGTGACGGGAGTGCGGCCCTTCGGCGTTGTCCTGCGATCAGGCGGCGACGACCTCGACGCCCAGCTTCGCAACGACCTCGGCGTGCAGACGCACGGAGACCTGGTGCGCGCCCAGGGTCTTGATCGGCGAGCCCAGCTCGACACGACGCTTGTCGACGTCCGGACCACCGGCGGCCTTGATCGCCGAGGCGACATCGGCCGGGGTGACGGAACCGAAGAGACGGCCCGCGTCGCCGGCCCGCACGGCCAGCTTCACGCTGACGCCCTCGAGCTGGCCCTTGACCTCGTTGGCCTGCTCGATCGTGGCGATCTCGCGGATCTTGCGACCGCGGCGGATCTGCTCGACGTCCTTCTCGCCACCCTTGGTCCAGCGGATCGCGAAACCGCGCGGGACCAGGTAGTTACGGGCGTAACCGTCCTTGACGTCGACGACGTCGCCGGCGGTGCCGAGGCCGGAGACCTCGTGGGTGAGGATGATCTTCATGTGTCGGTCACCCTTCCCTTATCGCGCGGTGGACGTGTAGGGCAGCAGCGCCATCTCACGGCTGTTCTTCACGGCCGTGGCGACGTCACGCTGGTGCTGGGTGCAGTTGCCGGTGACTCGGCGGGCACGGATCTTGCCGCGGTCGGAGATGAACTTCCGCAGCAGGTTCGTGTCCTTGTAGTCAACGTAGGAGATCTTCTCCTTGCAGAACACGCAAACCTTCTTCTTAGGCTTGCGAGCAGGCGGCTTCGCCATTGTCTCTCTCCAATGAGTTCAAGAAGTGTGTGCTGACGCCCTCAAGGCCGCTGCCGGCCGTTCCACGGCGTTGTTTCACGTGAAACAACGCCGACCGAGCCGGCTGCCGGGCCTAGAAGGGCGGCTCGTCCGAGTAGCCACCGCCGCCGGAGCCACCGCCCCAGCCACCGCCGCCGCCCTGCTGGCCGCCGCCGGCCGGGCCGCCGGTCGCCCACGGGTCGTCGGCAGGAGCGCCGCCCTGCTGGCCGCCGCCGGGGCCGCCGCCCCAGCCACCGCCACCCTGGCCACCGCCCTGCGGACCACCGCCGAAGCCGCCGCCCTGGCCACCGCGACCGCTGGTCTTGGTGATCTTGGCCGTGGCGTTCTTGAGGCTCGCGCCGACTTCCTCGACGTCGAGCTCGTAGACCGTGCGCTTCACGCCCTCGCGGTCCTCGTACGACCGCTGCTTGAGGCGGCCCTGGACGACCACGCGGGTACCCCGCGTCAGGGACTCGGCGACGTTCTCCGCCGCCTGACGCCACACCGAGCAGGTCAGGAACAGGCTCTCGCCGTCCTTCCACTCATTGGTCTGACGGTCGAAGGTGCGGGGAGTGGATGCGACGCGGAACTTCGCGACCGCCGCACCGGACGGGGTGAAACGCAGCTCGGGGTCGTCGACAAGATTGCCGACAACCGTGATGACGGTCTCGCCTGCCATTAGGGGAACCTCTCGGCGGGTGTGCTGCTGGCTGCTGGTGTTGCTGCTACTCGGACCCGGTTACCGCTGGACGCTGACGCGCTCAGTGGGTCTCGGGACGGAGGACCTTGGTCCGGAGGACCGACTCGTTCAGGTTCATCTGACGGTCGAGCTCCTTGACGACCGCAGGCTCGGCCTGCAGGTCGATGACCGAGTAGATGCCCTCGGGCTTCTTCTTGATCTCGTACGAGAGACGACGACGGCCCCAGGTGTCGACCTTCTCGACCTTTCCGTTGCCCTCACGGACGACGGAGAGGAAGTTCTCGATCAGCGGGGAGACAGCGCGCTCCTCGAGATCGGGGTCGAGGATGACCATCACCTCGTAGTGACGCATGTGGAACCCACCTCCTTTGGACTCAGCGGCCACGGTCGTTCCGTGGCAGGAGGGTCATATGCGTTCCGCGCCCGGTCCGGCCGGTCATCGGACAGACAGTAGGCGCAGACCGTACACAGTACCTGGCGGAAGCCTTCCGGTTGAAATCCGCCCGAGGTACCCCCCAATCTGGAACACAACGGGTGTGAGCGGCGTTACAGTGCGCCGCCCTGTCATCGGAGGTGCCGTGTGGCACAGGCAGCTAGGACCCAGCGCTCTCTGCTTTCACTTCTCAACAGCGACGGCAAGGAACATCCCGTCGAGAACACCTTTGCCGTGGTGACACTGGTGCTCGGCGCGATCGCCGTCCTCACCACGCTCTCTCCCAGTCTGCACCTGGTCAGCTCCTGGGTCGGCCTGGTCGGCATCGGGACCGGCCTGTGGGGCCAGCTCATCTCGTCGACGACAGGCGAACGCTTCCTGTTGATCATCGGCCTCGGAGCGGCATCCCTCGGCTTCTACCTCGGCATGGCACACGGCGGCCTGTTCGGCGGTGTCATCGGCTGAGGCACGCCCGGCGGTCGCCCGGTACGGCACGGCGCCGGTCCGGGATGGCCCCCAGCCCGTACGGCCCAGACGGGGCGCTCCACGGTCACAGTAGGCTTCGGCGCGAGAGCCGGAGCCCCGACCACGGGGACACACCTGCCGAGGAGCGCCCCGCATGAGCCTGACCCTGAGGACCATCAGTCGAGAGCAGCATCTGGCGTACATCCAGAGCCTGCCGTCGGCGAGTCATTGCCAGGTCCCGGCGTGGGCTGATGTGAAGAGCGAGTGGCGCTCGGAGAACCTTGGCTGGTTCGACAAAACCGGCCAGCTGGTCGGCGCGGGCCTGGTGCTCTACCGTCAGCTGCCCAAGCTCAAGCGCTACCTCGCGTACCTCCCCGAGGGTCCGGCCATCAACTGGTACGCCCCGAATCTGGACGAGTGGCTGCAGCCGATGCTCGCCCACCTGAAAAAGCAGGGCGCGTTCTCCGTGAAGATGGGCCCGCCCGTCGTGATCCGCCGCTGGGATGCCCCGGCGATCAAGGCGGGCATCCAGAACCCGGACGTCAAGCGCCTTCGCGACGTCGAGGCCACGCACATCGAACCGCGCGCCTTCGAGGTCTCCGACAAGCTGCGCCGCATGGGCTGGCAGCAGGGCGAGGACGGCGGCGCCGGATTCGGTGACGTCCAGCCGCGCTACGTCTTCCAGGTACCGCTGGCCGACCGCTCGCTGGAAGCGATCCACAAGAGTTTCAACCAGCTGTGGCGCCGCAACATCAAGAAGGCCGAGAAGGCCGGCGTCGAGGTCGTCCAGGGCGGCTATGAAGACCTTGCCGAGTGGCAGCGGCTGTACGAGATCACGGCGGAGCGCGACAAGTTCCGGCCGCGTCCGCTCAGCTACTTCCAGCAGCAGTGGCGGGCCCTCAACTCCGAGGACCCCAACCGCATGCGCCTGTACTTCGCCCGCCACAACGGCGTGAACCTTTCTGCCGCCACGATGCTCGTGGTCGGCGGGCACGTCTGGTACTCCTACGGCGCCTCCGACAACATCGGCCGCGAGGTCCGGCCGTCGAACGCGATGCAGTGGCGGATGCTGCAGGACGCCCACGCGCTCGGCGCCAGCGTCTACGACCTCCGCGGCATCAGCGACTCCCTGGACGAGACCGACCACCTCTTCGGCCTGATCCAGTTCAAGGTGGGCACGGGCGGCGAAGCCGTCGAGTACGTCGGCGAGTGGGACTTCCCGCTCAACAAGCTGCTCCACAAGGCGCTCGACATCTACATGTCGCGCCGCTGACCGCTCCACCACACCGTTCATCCCCCTGAGAGACCCACCACGAGAAAGGTTCCGGGCCCGGCCATGGCGCTCACCCTCTACGTCGACACCGTGCGCTGGCGGGCGCATCAGCAGAGTGTTCTCCAGCAGTTCCCCGGGCTGGTCCCGGTCTGCAAAGGCAACGGTTACGGCTTCGGCCATGAGCGTCTCTCGGAAGAGGCAACCCTCCTCGGCGCCGACCTCCTCGCGGTCGGGACGACCTACGAAGCGGCCCGCATCAAGGACTTCTTCAGCGGTGACCTGCTCGTCCTGACCCCGTTCCGGCACGGCGAGGAGCCGGTGCCGCTGCCCGACCGGGCGATCCGCTCGGTCTCCTCGGTCGAGGGCGTGGGCGGCCTGGTCGGCGCCCGGGTCGTCATCGAGGTCATGAGCAGCATGAAGCGCCATGGCGTCAAGCCGGAGGACCTGCCGAAGCTGGCCGCGGCCGTCGAGGACGTACGGCTGGAGGGCTTCGCGATCCACCTGCCGCTGGACCGCACCGACGGGTCCGACGCGGTCGAGGAGGTCATCGGCTGGATGGACCGGCTGCGCTCCGCCCGCCTGCCGCTGCACACCATGTTCGTCAGCCACCTCAAGGCCGACGAACTCGCCCGTCTCCAGCAGCAGTTCCCCCAGACCCGGTTCCGCGCACGGATCGGTACGCGGCTGTGGCTGGGCGACCACGACGCCACCGCTTACCGCGGTTCGGTGCTCGATGTGACCCGGGTGGCCAAGGGTGAACGCTTCGGCTACCGCCAGCAGAAGGCGGCCTCCGACGGGTACCTGGTCGTGGTGGCCGGTGGTACCTCACACGGTGTCGGTCTGGAATCGCCCAAGGCGCTGCACGGGGTCATGCCGCGTGCCAAGGGCGTGGCCCGGGCCGGACTGGCGACCGTCAACCGCAATCTCGCGCCGTTCGTCTGGGCCGGGAAGCAGCGCTGGTTCGCGGAGCCGCCGCACATGCAGGTGTCGATCCTGTTCGTGCCGGCGGACGCGCCCGAGCCGCAGGTCGGCGAGGAGCTGGTGGCCCATCTGCGGCACACCACCACGCAGTACGACCGCCTCGTGGACCACTGAGCCGGGCGGTATCCGCCCGGCGTCCGGACATACCAAGGGCCCGGCTCCGCAGACCGCTGCGGCGCCGGGCCCTGTGCCTGTCCACTACTGCGGGCTCAGTCCCGTACGACACCCCAGCGCACCTGCGGCGCTCCTTCGAACTGCACCGCGGGCCGAGGCGGACGGTGTGCGGCCCGTCCGAGCACGAACACATCGGGCCTGCGGTCCAGGACACCGCCCGACGGATCGTCGTCTCCGTCCCTGCGGACCACATCGCGTTCCGGCATCAGCACATCCCGTACGACCACGGCGCACAGGTAGAGCGTGCCCAGGAGGTGCAGGGCGATGGCGAGCTGGTAGCCCTCCGTCGGCAGGCCCTGATGCTTGTCTCCGTTGCCGGTGTAGGCGAGGTACATCCAGATCCCGAGGAAGTACATGACCTCGCAGGCCTGCCAGACCAGGAAGTCCCGCCAGCGCGGCCGGGCCAGCACGGCCAGGGGAGTCAGCCACAGCACATACTGCGGTGAGTAGACCTTGTTGGTGAGGATGAACAGCGCGACGACGAGGAAGGCGAGCTGCGCGAAGCGCGGCCGGCGGGGGGCGTAGAGGGCCAGCAGCCCGATGGCGCCACAGCCGAGGATCATCAGCAGAGTGGCGTAGGTGTTGGCGTTCTCCAGGGAGTACCCGGTGCGCTGCGAGATCAGCAGCCAGACCGATCCGAAATCGATGGGCCGCTCCTGGCTGAAGGTGTAGAACTTCGCCCAGCCTTCCCTGATGTGGAATCCGGCCGCATCGTGCGTGATCATCACCGGCAGGTTCACCACCAGCCAGGACGCCACGGCACCCGCCACGGCCTTCCCGTACGCGCGCCAGGCGCCCGCGCGCCAGCACAGCACCAGCAGCGGGCCCAGCAGCAGCACCGGGTACAGCTTCGCCGCCGTCGCCAGCCCGAGCAGCACGCCGGCTGCAAGCGGGCGGCTGCGGGACCACATCAGCATCCCGGCGGCGGTCAGCGCGATCGCCAGCAGGTCCCAGTTGATGGTGGCGGTCAGCGCGAAGGCGGGTGCGAGGGCGACCAGAAGGCCGTCCCAGGGGCGGCGCCGGTGGGTGCGGGTCACGCATACCGCGATCACTGCGGCGCAGATCATCAGCATCCCGGCGTTGACCAGCCAGTAGATCTGCTCACGGTCCTGGATCGACCCGCTGTGCGGTGTCATCCAGGCGGCGACCTCCATGAAGACCCCGGTCAGCACGGGGTACTCGAGGTACTCCATGTCTCCCGGCAACCGGTCGAAGTACGGGATCAGCCCGTCGGCGAAGCCTCGCCCGGCGTAGAGGTGGGGGATGTCGGAGTAGCACGCGTGCGTGTACTGGCTGGTGGCGCCGAAGAACCAGCCACCGTTGTAACAGGGCAGCTTCTGCACCATGCCGAGCGCGAACATGCCGAGCGCGACGAGCACGATGACCCGCACCGGCGTCAGCCAGCTCGTTCCGAGCAGTGCGCGCCGGCCGATCGGTCCACCGATCAGCTCGCTGCCGGCCGCCGCCACCTCATCCCGCCTCGTCGGCGGTACCGGCCCGTCCTGTCGCACGCTCGTCATGGCCCCATCCTGCCGTACGGCCCTGGGCAGAACATGGCGAAGCCCCCGTCCGGAGAGGCCGGTCAGGGGCTTCGTGTCTCCCTGTTTCACGTGAAACCGTCGGTGTGTTTCACGTGAAACAGTGGGCGGGCGTCAGCTGCCCATCCCGCCGAAGAGGCCGCCGCCGTTACCTCCCCCGTTGTTTCCCCCGTTACCGCCTCCGGGTGTGCCCGGGTCCGGGGTGGCCGTCGCACCGCCATCGGTGGTGCCGCCGTCCATACCGCCGTCCATACCGCCGGTGTCCGTACCACCGCTGTTCTTGCAGTCGACGTCCCACGGCGCGCAGGTGTCGCTCGGGGTCACGCTCGGCGTGCCCGACGGAGTGGCCGACTGGCTGGGGGGCTGCGATGGGGTCGGGGACGGCGTGTCCGAGGGCTTGGGAGACGGCGTCGGCGACGGCATACCTGCCTGGTCCGCCCGCTCCCCGATGGGCAGGGCGGCCGGGAACCGTTCCGGGGTGACGCCCTCCATCGCGTGCACCATGAACTCGGTCCACACCTCGGTGGGGAGCGCGCCACCATGGATCGAGTCGAATCCGCCGACTCCGTTCATGGACAGCTGACGCGGGTTCTTCGGGTCCTCACGGAACATCGTGATGGCCGTCGAGAGCTGCTTGGTGTAGCCGACGAACCAGGCCGACTTGTTCTCGTCGGTGGTACCGGTCTTGCCCGCTGCCGGCATGCCGAGCCGATTGGCTTTCTTGGCCGTGCCTCTCTTGATGACGTTCTCCAGCACCTTGGTCACGTTGTTGGCGATGTTCGCGTCCATCGCCGTCTCCTGCTTGGGCTTCTCGAACCCCGTCAGCTCCTCGCCCTTGGAGATCACCTTGGTCACCGAGTACGGCTCGACCTTCGTCCCCGACTCGGCGAACGTTGCATAAGCGTCCGCCATGCGAATCGCACTCGGCGTCGAGGTGCCCAACGCGAAGGACGGGTTGAGGTTCTTGTCGAAGCTGGCCCGCAAGATGCCCGCGGCCTGCGCCACGTCACGGACCTTGTCCATCCCCACATCCATGCCGAGCTGCACGAACGGGGTGTTGACGGACTGCTCCATCGCCTTGTTCAGGCTGATGTACCCCCAGGGGTAGTCGGACTCGTTCACCTGATAGAAGGGGGTGTTGTCCCGCTTCATCACATAGCTGCCGTCCGCCTTCTTCACCTTGAGGCGGTCATTGCCGTTGTACCGGCTGTCCGGTGACAACCCCTGGGGCTGGGTCCGGGGCACGCCGTACTGCATCGCCGCTGCGAGCACGAACGGCTTCCAGGTCGAACCGACCGGCACTCCGAAGGTGTCCGCGTTGTTACTGAAGTGCCCCTTGTTGTACCCCGCACCGCCGTACAGGGCGACGATCGCACCATCTCCGGGGACCACGGAGGCGCCACCGAACTGTACGTATTTGTCCCGTTCGCGCTTCTCCGGGTCGATGTACCGCTTGTCGACCGTCTTCACCGCCGCCTCGAGCTGGCGGGTCTTCTTCTCGTCGAAGGTCGTCTGGATCGTGTAGCCGCCCTTGTCGAACCGGGCCTCACTGATGTTCGCGTGCTTCAGCACGTACTTCTTGGCGGTATCCATCAGATAGCCGATCTGACCGCTCTTGCTGGCCACCGGCTTCGGAGGGATGGGCATGGGGAACTTGGTGTACTTGGCCCGCTCCGCCTGCGACATCATCTTGTTCTCGACCTCCCGGTCGAGGATCCAGCTCCACCGCGCCTGGGCGCGCTTTGTGTTCGCCTCCCGCGTCGCCCCCGGGCCGGTGCCGCCCGCCGGGTCGTACAGGTCGGCGCCCTTGAGCACGGTCGCCAGGAAAGCGCCCTCGTCCGGCTTCAGGTCCTTGGCGTTCTTGCCGTAGTACGCCTGGGCGGCCGCCTGGATGCCATACGCACCTCGGCCGTAGTAGCTGGTGTTCAGGTAGCCCTGGAGGATCTGCGGCTTGGTCATCTTCCAGCCGACCTTGATCGCGATGAAGAGCTCTTTGAACTTGCGGTCGAGGGTCTGCTCCTGGGTCAGCATCGCGTTCTTGACGTACTGCTGGGTGATGGTCGAACCACCCTGCGTTTCGCCGCCCTTGGCCATGTTGAGCAGAGCACGCGCGATACCCATCGGGTCCACACCCGAGTCGTTCCAGAAGGAGGCGTTCTCCGCGGCGACCGCCGCATTCTTCATGGACGGCGGGACGTCATATATGTCGATGTTCTGGCGGTTCGTGTGACCATCGCGCGCCATGACCTTGCCGTTGGACCAGAGGTAGACATTGTTCTGCGACTTGGCGGCGTCACTCTCCTTGGGAACGGTCACCATGGCCAGCGCGACCCCGGCACCTCCCACGATCAGAGCAGCGAACCCGACACAGATGCCGGCGACCTGCTTCCAGGACGGCACGAAGCGCCGCCAGCCGACGCGACCAGCGCGCGGATAGTCGATGAGGCGCCGCTTGGCGGGTTTTCCGCCACCGCGACCGCGCCCACGCCCTCCCTCGGGGCCGCCGCCACCGCCACCACCGCCGCGGCGCCCGCCACCGCGGCCACCGGCGCCGACGGAGCCCAGCTCCATGGTGTTGTCGGACGCACCCCGCCGGCCACCGCGCTGGGCCGCTCTGCGCGCCTCGGCACGGCCGCCCGCCCGCGACCCTCGCCCCGACCCCTCGCCGTAGGGGACAGGACCGCCGCCAGAGCCACGCGAAGGGGCGGCGCGACGCCCCGGTGACTGCTGTGCGGCGCGTCGGGCCGCGGCACGTCCGCCACCCTGCGGCTGTGGCGGTTTGCGACGGTGCTCGCTCATGGAACGGTTACTCCTCGGGCAGGCGTGCTCTCTCGTCGCCTGAAGGCGGCAGGTGCCTTCAGGTCCCCCCGATGCGCGGGCCGCTCATGCTGCGCGGGCCGCACTACGCCGAGGACGGGGACACCAGAAATCGGCCCGCGGTTCCCGGCAGTCTGCATGCCGCACAGACTACGCACGGCCAAAACCTGCCCAGTGTCGAAATTCACTCCAAATCAGTCAGGTCGCATCGCACGAATCGGTGATGTGATGCCGTTCACCCTCCTCCCACTTGTTCACCCCTGAGGGCCGTCCTATCGTCTGGATGTATCGAGTCGATACATCAGCACGGCATAAAGAACGCACCGGCCCGAGGAGGTGGAGGATGAGCAGACGCTCCGGAATCCTCGAATTCGCCGTCCTCGGACTGCTCCGCGAATCCCCGATGCACGGCTATGAGCTGCGGAAACGACTCAACACCTCGCTTGGGGTGTTCCGTGCGTTCAGCTACGGCACCCTCTACCCCTGCCTCAAGGCGCTGGTCGCGAACGGCTGGCTCGTCGAGGAGGCGGACGGCGCGCAGGAGGCCGTTCCGACCGCGGCACTGACAGGGCGCCGAGCCAAGATCGTCTACCGATTGACCGCGGCGGGCAAAGAGCGCTTCGAGGAGCTGCTCGCCCACTCCGGCCCGGATGCCTGGGAGGACGAGCACTTCGGCGTCCGCTTCGCATTCTTCGGCCAGACATCGCGGGACGTACGGATGCGCGTGCTGGAGGGCCGCCGCAGCCGGCTGGAGGAGCGCCTCGAGAAGATGCGCACGTCCTTGGCCAGGTCCCGCGAGCGGCTGGACGACTACACCCTCGAACTGCAGCGTCACGGTATGGAGTCCGTGGAGCGCGAGGTCCGTTGGCTGAACGGGCTCATCGAGAGTGAGCGTGCCGGGCGCGGCCAGCGCCCACCGCGTCCCGCAGCGCAGGAGCGGAAGAACCAGTCAGGAGATACGGGCGGCCTGCCCCGGCACCGGGGTGGATCCCGGCCGGACCCGTCCGACGACACCACCACATGAGGCTCTGCCGCGCAGGCCCTCATCGAGAACACAGGGAGCAACCGGAATGGGTTCGGTTCGCGTAGCCATCGTCGGCGTGGGCAACTGCGCCGCCTCACTGGTACAAGGCGTCGAGTACTACAAGGACGCCGACCCGAAGAGCCGTGTGCCCGGGCTCATGCATGTGCAGTTCGGCGACTATCACGTGCGTGACATCGAGTTCGTGGCTGCCTTCGACGTTGACGCCAAGAAGGTCGGCCTCGATATCGCGGACGCCATCGGCGCCAGCGAGAACAACACCATCAAGATCTGCGACGTGCCGAACACCGGTGTGCAGGTCCAGCGCGGCCACACCCTCGACGGCCTGGGCAAGTACTACCGCCAGACCATCGAGGAGTCCGCCGAGGAGCCGGCCGACATCGTCCAGGTCCTCAAGGACAGGCAGGTCGACGTCCTGGTCTGCTACCTCCCCGTCGGCTCCGAGGACGCCGCGAAGTACTACGCCCAGTGCGCCATCGACGCCAAGGTCGCGTTCGTCAACGCCCTCCCGGTCTTCATCGCCGGCACGAAGGAGTGGGCGGACAAGTTCACCGAGGCCGGCGTCCCGATCGTCGGTGACGACATCAAGTCGCAGGTGGGCGCTACGATCACGCACCGCGTGATGGCCAAGCTGTTCGAGGACCGGGGCGTCATCCTGGACCGCACGATGCAGCTGAACGTCGGCGGCAACATGGACTTCAAGAACATGCTGGAGCGGGAGCGCCTGGAGTCCAAGAAGATCTCCAAGACCCAGGCCGTCACCTCCCAGATCCGGGACCGTGAGCTGGGCGAGGACAACGTCCACATCGGTCCCTCGGACTTCGTGGCCTGGCTGGACGACCGCAAGTGGGCCTATGTCCGCCTCGAGGGCCGCGCCTTCGGTGACGTCCCACTGAACCTGGAGTACAAGCTCGAGGTCTGGGACTCCCCGAACTCCGCGGGGGTCATCATCGACGCGCTGCGCGCCGCGAAGATCGCCAAGGACCGAGGCATCGGCGGCCCGGTGCTCTCCGCCTCCTCGTACTTCATGAAGTCGCCGCCGGTGCAGTACTTCGACGACGAGGCGCGGGAAAACGTCGAGAAGTTCATCAACGGCGAAGTCGAGCGCTGACGCGCCCGCCGCACCCTTTCTCCATGGGCCCCCGGGTATTCCCCCCGGGGGCCCATGAGCTGTGTGAGGCTGTGCCTCATGCATGCTCTGCGCAGTCTGCGCGTGCTCCTCCGGCTACGCGGCTTCCGCTCACTGCTTGCCGTACGGCTGCTGTCCCAGGCCGCCGACGGAGCGTTCCAGGTCGCGCTCGCCACCTACGTCGTCTTCTCGCCCGAGAAGCAGACCTCACCAGCAGCCATCGCCTCCGCCATGGCGGTCCTACTGCTGCCGTACTCGCTTCTCGGCCCGTTCACCGGTGTCCTGCTCGACCGCTGGCGGCGACGTCAGGTCCTGCTGTACGGAAACCTGCTGCGGACGCTGCTGGCCATGGCGACCGCCGCGCTGATCGTGGCAAAGGTCCCCGACTGGCTCTTCTACGCCTCGGCCCTCTCGGTGACCGCCGTGAACCGGTTCGTCCTGGCCGGGCTCTCCGCCGCGCTTCCACGGGTGGTCGACGGTGAGGAGAAGCTGGTCATGGCAAACTCCCTCGCCCCTACGGCCGGGACGCTCGCCGCGACGGCCGGCGGCGCACTCGCCTTCGCCGTACGCCTGGCCGGCTCGACTGTGGATGCGTTCGTCGTGCTGCTCGCCGCCGCCCTGTACTTCTGCGCGGCACTGACCGCCCTGCGGATGGCGCCGCAGCTGCTCGGCCCTGATCCGACCATGCTCCAAACCGACCTGCGGGAAGCTCTGTTGAGCACCGCGCGAGGTCTCGTGGATGGGCTACGGCACCTCGCCGAGCGGCGTACCGCGGCCCGTGCACTGGCCGCGATGACACTGGTCCGCTTCTGCTACGGAGCGCTGACCGTCATGGTGCTGATGTTGAGTCGGTACTCATGGTCGAGCACCGAGCCCGAGGGCCTGGCCCTGCTCGGCGTCACTGTCGGGGTGTCAGGGGCCGGCTTCTTCATGGCCGCTGTCATCACCCCCTGGGCAGTCGCCCGGCTCTCGCCGTTCGGCTGGATCGCCTGCTGTGCCGCTCTGGGCGCGGTATTGGTGCCGTCGCTCGGCCTGTTCTTTCTGCCGGGACCGATGCTGGCCGCCGCATTCGTCCTCGGCCTCAGCACTCAAGGAACCAAGATCTCCACGGACACCATCGTCCAGTCGTCCGTCGACGATGCCTTCCGCGGGCGGGTCTTCGCCCTCTATGACGTCCTGTTCAACGTCGCGTTCGTCGGCGCCGCCGCGGCCGCCGCACTCATGCTGCCGCCGGACGGCAGATCGAGCACCCTGATCCTCGTGGTAACCGTGCTCTACGCGATCGTCGCCACGGCAATGGTCCGTTTCAGGCGGAGTTAGGCACCGAGGCCTCCTCTTCAGGGATCCCACTGGTGCAGCGCATCAGCCAGACCGGATACCTTACGGGCGTCCTACACCAGCCTGTACATATCAATATCGGGGGAGTTCCATGACCACGCCGCCGCAGGGCCAGAACCCATACGGTCAGGCGCCGTACCCACAACAGCCGTACGGACAGCAGCCGTACGGACAGAGTCCGTACCCGCCGGCGCCGGCGCCTCAGCCTCCCTATGGCCAGCCACCCCAGGGCGGATACCCGTACCCCCAGCAGCCGCAGGCTCCGTACGGCCCACCGCAGCCGCAGCCGGGCTACCCCGTGCCACCGCAGCAGCCCCACATGCAGGGCGGAGCTCCGGTACCTCCGCCGCAGCCCGCCAAGCGCCGGTCCGTCAAAGGCATTCTGCGGGGGATCGGCGCCGTCGTCGCAGTGATCGTCGTCGCGGTCGCCTGGTTCAGCAGTCAGGACAACGCGAGCTCCGCCGAGGCCGGCGACTGTGTGCACAAATCCAGCAGCTCGCTCGACGACGGCCTTGAGGTGGTGGACTGCAGCGACACAAAGGCCCAGTACAAGGTGACCGCGGTGCACAACGGCACCTCGGACACCTCCGTGTGCCCTGCGGGGGAGCCGTCCTACGTCAAGACAACACACCGGCGCAGGCGTGCCGACACCGCCATGGTGCTCTGCCTGACCACGGTGAAGAAGTAGCCGGACCGCACACAGGGGTGAGCGAACCGGGGTGGTGTTTCACGTGAAACACCACCCCGGTTCGCTCACCCGGTGTTTCACGTGAAACGCCGGGCCCATCCGACCTGTTTCGCGTGAAACACCGGAGCCGCCCGACCGTTCGTTTCACGTGAAACAGCAGCACTAAGAGCCCTGAGAGCCCTCATCGGCCTGAGTCGCCCACCACTCCTTCAGCGCGGCGATCGCCGTCTCGCGCTCCATCGGACCGTTTTCCAGCCGAATCTCCAGCATCTGCTTGTACGCCCTGCCGACCTCCGGCCCCGGACGGATGCCCAGGATCTGCATGATGTCGTTGCCGTCCAGGTCCGGACGGATCGCATCCAGCTCTTCCTGCTCCTTCAGTCGCGCAATGCGCTCCTCGAGCCCGTCATAGGCGCGGGACAGCGCAGCGGCCTTGCGCTTGTTGCGGGTGGTGCAGTCCGAGCGGGTGAGCTTGTGCAGCCGCTCCAGCTGCGCGCCGGCGTCCCGGACATAGCGACGGACCGCGGAGTCCGTCCACTCGCCCGTTCCATAGCCGTGGAAGCGCAGATGAAGCTCCACCAGCCGCGAGACGTCCTTGACCATGTCATTCGAGTACTTCAGAGCGGTCATCCGCTTCTTGGTCATCTTCGCGCCCACCACCTCGTGGTGGTGGAAGGAGACCCGGCCGTCCAGCTCGAAGCGCCGCGTCTTGGGCTTGCCGATGTCGTGCAGCAGGGCCGCCAGCCGCAGCACCAGATCGGGCCCGTCCTCTTCGAGGCCGATCGCCTGCTCCAGGACCGTCAGCGTGTGTTCATAGACGTCCTTGTGGCGGTGGTGCTCATCACTCTCCAGCCGCAGGGCCGGCAGCTCGGGCAGGATGTGGCCGGCCAGACCCGAGTCGACCAGCAGCCTCAGCCCCTTGCGCGGGTTCGGCGCCAGGATCAGCTTGTTCAGCTCGTCCCGTACACGCTCTGCGGAGACGATCTCGATACGGTCCGACATCGCCTTCATCGCGGCCACGACCTCGGGCGCGACCTCGAAGTCCAGCTGGGCAGCGAAACGGGCCGCCCGCATCATCCGCAGCGGATCGTCGGAGAAGGACTCCTCCGGAGTTCCCGGCGTCCGCAGCACCCGGGCAGCCAGGTCTTCCAGCCCGTCGTGCGGATCGACGAACTCCTTCTGCGGCAGTAGGACCGCCATGGCGTTCACCGTGAAGTCCCGGCGGATGAGATCTTCCTCGATGGAGTCGCCGTAGGACACCTCGGGCTTGCGGGAGGTCCGGTCGTACGCCTCGGAGCGGTAGGTCGTGACCTCGATGTCGAACGAGTCCTTTTTGCAGCCGACGGTGCCGAAGGCGATGCCGACCTCCCAGACCGCGTCCGCCCACGGCCGGACGATCTTCAGGACGTCTTCCGGACGGGCGTCCGTGGTGAAGTCCAGATCGTTGCCGAGCCGGCCCAGCAATGCATCCCGGACCGAGCCGCCGACCAGGGCAAGCGTGAACCCGGCCTCCTGGAATCGACGGGCCAGGTCATCCGCGACGGGGGACACCCGCAGCAGTTCGCTCACGGCGCGCCGCTGCACATGGTTCAGCGCGTTCGTCGACTGCGGCGTCCGCTCGGCGTGCGGGGTGGAGAGGTCATCGTTGGCGTTCGGCACAACAGAACAGGGTACGTGGCCGCGCCGCGCGAGGCGTCACGTAATAAAGGGGACAGGCCGGTCACCCGGCAGTCAGGCCTCGCGATCATGTGGCGCAGTCCCCGGCACTCCAGCGCGCCGGGCCTCGTTACCATTCGTGGACGCACATTCCGACGACCACTGACGACGACGAGGGACGGGCGAGCGCGTGGCCGAGGCGGCAGGGTTCCAGGGGAGTGAACGGCCGCGTGGTCGATGGCTGCGAAGGACTGTGACCGTACTCACCGGCGTGCCCCTGCTCGCGGGGCTGCTCCAGCTCCCGCACCCCGCCTCCGCCCAGGCGGCCCCGACCGGCTCCCGGACGGTCGACGTCTCCATCGACTCGATGTCCCCGTCCGCTCCCGGCAAGGGCGACACGGTCACCGTCTCCGGCACCCTGAAGAACGACGGCCGCAGCACGATCACCGACGCGCATGTGGGTCTGCGCGTCGGCGGAGCACTGAGCAGCCGCAGCGCCATCGAAGCCGCGACGCATCGCACCGGCTATCTGCCCGGAGTGGACGGCCAGGAGATCAAGGGGCACCAGGAGAAAGTCGACAAGCTGGAACCGGGCGTCAGCCGCCCCTTCACTCTCAGCCTGCCCGTCAAGGATCTTGAACTCAATGATGACGGCGTGTATCAGATCGGCGTCTCGCTGTCCGGGCGCTCGCAGGCCTCGCCATCCGAGCAGATTCTCGGCATCGACCGGACGTTCCTCCCCTGGCAGTCCGCCAACGCCGACAAGAAGACGCAGCTCACATACCTGTGGCCGCTGATCTCCACCACTCACCTCACCGCCGAGACCGGGGCCGATCCCCAGCAGACGCCGGTCTTCCGCGACGACGACCTCGCCGCTGAGCTCGCGCCGGGAGGCCGGCTCCAGCAGATGGTCACGCTGGGCAAGAACCTCCCGGTGACCTTCGTCATCGACCCCGACCTGCTCGCCACCGTCGATGCGATGACCAGGCCGTACCGGGTGAACGGTCCGGACGGCCCGATGGGCAGGAACCAGGCCGTCGCCAAACAGTGGCTGCACGAGCTCGAAGAGGCGGTCAAGACGCACGAGGTCGTCGCGCTGCCCTTCGCCGACCCCGACCTGGCCTCGCTGGCCCACCACGGCAAGGGCGTACCCAGCGCGCTCCGCCACCTCGGCCCCGCCACCAAGCTGGCCGACAAGACCGTTGACACAGTCCTCGGCGTCAAGCCCCGTACGGACTTCGCCTGGCCTGTGAACGGCGCGATCGACCGCTCCATCGTCGACGTCGCCACCTCGGCCGGAGCCCACAACGTGATCACCCGCAGCGACAGCCTGCAGGAGACACGTGAGCTGTCGTACACGCCGACGGCGGCCCGCCCCATCGGCGGCGGCAACACCGCGATCGTCGCGGACGCACAGCTCTCCCGGGCCTTCGAGGGCGATATGTCGAAGGCCACGGACGCCATCCATGCGGTGCAGGAGTTCCTCGCCCAGACCCAGATGATCAACCTCCAGGACCCGGACCGTCAGCGCAGCATCGTCGTCGCCCCCCAGCGCATGCCGTCGGTCAGCCAGGCCCACGCCATGGCCACCGCGCTGCGGCAGCTGGAGGACGCCGGACGCTGGACCCAGGCGCTGAACCTCAGCGGCGCGACCAAGGCCAAGCCCGACCCCGCGGCCGACCGGCAGGTGCCGAGCGGCAGCGCCTACCCGTACTGGCTGCGCAAGCAGGAGCTCCCCACCGATGCCTTCCGGCAGATCCAGGGCACCCAGACCGCGCTGGACGACTTCCGGGTAAACCTGGCCCAGCCGGAGCGCGTGGTGACCCCGTTCGGCAACGCCATAATGCGGGAGATGTCGACGGGGTGGCGGGGAGAGGCCTCCGGTGCCGCCGCCTACCGGCGCTCCGTACGCAGCTATCTCGACGGACTGACGAAGAAGGTCCACCTGATCCAGAAGTCGGGGGCCACGCTCTCCGGGCGCAGCGCCACGATTCCGGTGACGGTGCAGAACAACCTGCTCCAGGGCGTCAAGAACATGACGCTGAAACTGACCTCCTCCCAGCCCAACCGTCTGGACGTGGGAAAGCCGCAGCAGATCACGGTGGACGGCGGGCACAGCCAGTCGTTCAAGTTCGACACCACGGCCAACGCCAACGGCCGGGTGTGGGTGACCGCACAGCTCTACTCGGCCGACGGAAAGCCCTACGGTGCCCCCATGACGTTCCAGGTGAACGTCACGGAGATCACCGCGACCGTGATGCTCGTCATCGCGGGCGGCGTGCTGCTGCTCGTCCTCGCCGGCGTACGGATCTACTTCCAGCGCAAGCGGGCAGCGGCCCGGCGCGCCGAGGAAGGGGCGGACGGCGACGGTACCGACGGCACGGCAGGCATGGACGGGGACAACGGCGGCACGGACGGAGAAACCCCTGAGCAGCCGAGTGACCCCACGCCGGACACCGGTTCGGAAAACTCCGGCCCGTCCGGCTCAGGTGAGAAAGTGGACCGTTGATATATGGCGGGGCCGGATGGCCGGCGACGGATGAGGTGGGGCAGCAGCGATGAATGCGCCGTACGACGGTGACCGGGGCCGGGGCGCCGATGGCGACCCCACGGGGCCGGTCCCTCCGACGCCCCCGTTCCCCACGGACCGGGCTCCCTTTGCCCAGGACACCCACCGCACTGATCCATACCGGCCCCAGGACCCCACGGTCCAAGGACCGGTGACCGAGGCGCGCCACGACCGCCCCGCGTCGCCGCCATCGCCCCCAGGGCAGCCCACGCAGCCGCTCTACCATCAGCCCGCGCCGGGCGGGCACATTCCGGACCCACAGCAGTGGCCCTCCCCCCCGCCGCCCGAGCCGCAGGCGCCGGCCCACCACTTCTCATACGGCGACGCCGCCGCGACCACCCAGTTCGCGGGCGTCGACGAGCCGTTCCGCCAGGCCGCCGACGAGCGCCCGGAGCCCAATGCCTTTGCGCATCTCTACCGGGACCAGCAGCCCTATGAGCCCCAGCGCCCGGCCGCCGGGCCGCCTGCCGGTGCACCCGTCGGCCCGCCCGCGGCCGGTGCGGTGCAGACCCCGGACCCCGTTCCGCAGCAGAGCGCACCGCCGGAGCCCGCGCCCGTGGCGGCGACCGGCAAGCGGTCCGGCGGCCGCGCGTCCGGCCTGCTCAAGTCCAGCGCGGTCATGGCTGCCGGCACGATGGTGTCCCGCCTGACAGGCTTCATCCGCTCGGCGCTGATCGTCGCGGCGCTCGGTGGTGCGGTGCTCGGTGACTCGTGGCAGGTCGCCTACCAGCTGCCGACGATGATCTTCATCCTGACCATCGGCGGCGGGCTGAACTCCGTCTTCGTCCCGCAGCTGGTGCGTGCCATGAAGGAGGACGACGACGGCGGCGAGGCCTACGCCAACCGGCTGCTGACGCTGGTCGTCGTGGTCCTCGGCGCCCTGACGGTGCTCGCGGTGGTCGCGGCGCCGATCCTGGTGAAGCTGGTCTCCTTCGACATCTCACGTGACCCGGCGGCCAACGAGGTCGCCGTCGCCTTCACCCGCTACTGCGTACCCACGATCTTCTTCATGGGTCTGCATGTGGTGCTGGGGCAGATCCTCAACGCCCGCGGCCGCTTCGGCGCGATGATGTGGACCCCGGTCCTCAACAACATCGTCATGATCGCCACGTTCGGCCTGTTCATCTGGGTCTACGGCACGGCGACGACCTCGCACATCGGCGTCACCACCATCCCCGATGAGGGCATCCGGCTGCTGGGTATCGGCACCCTCCTCGGGCTCGTCGTCCAGGCGCTGGCGATGATCCCGTACCTGCGCGACGCCGACTTCGCGCTCCGTCTGCGCTTCGACTGGCGCGGCCATGGCCTGGGCAAGGCCGCCAAGCTGGCCAAATGGACGGTGCTGTTCGTGCTCGCCAACCAGGCGGGCGTACTGGTCGTGACCCAGCTCTCCACCTGGGCCGGCAACACCGCCGACCGGCAGGGCCACCCGGGCACCGGCTTCATCTCGTACGCCAGCGCCCAGCTGATCTGGAACATGCCGCAGGCGATCATCACCGTCTCCGTGATGGCGGCGCTGCTGCCGCGGCTGGCACGGTCCGCACACGACGGTGACACCGGGGCCGTGCGGGACGACATCTCGCAGGGCCTGCGCACCTCCGCCGTCGCCATCGTCCCGATCTCGTTCGGCTTCCTCTCGCTCGGCATCCCGCTGTGCATGCTGGTCTACGGCTCGTCCGGTGCCGGTATCCCGATGGGCTACATGCTGATGGCCTTCGGCGTGGGCCTGATCCCGTTCTCGGTGCAGTACGTCGTCCTGCGCGCCTTCTACGCGTACGAGGACACCCGCACGCCCTTCTACAACACGGTGATCGTCGCCGCCGTCAACGCGGCGGCCTCCGGACTGTGCTTCCTGATCCTGCCCGCACGCTGGGCGGTGGTCGGCATGGCGGCCTCGTACGGTCTGGCGTACGTCATCGGTGTAGGTGTGGCCTGGCGCCGACTGGGCAAGCGGATGGACGACGACCTGGACACGACTCGTGTCGTGCGGACCTATGCGCGGCTGGCCGGGGCCAGCATCCCGGCCACGCTCGTCTCCGGGGCCGTGGTCTACGCCCTGATGCAGCTGCTCGGGAGTGGATTCCTGGGTTCGCTGACCGCTCTGATCGTCGGTGCCGCCGCGCTTCTGGCCGTGTTCTACGTCGCCGCACGCAAAATGCGCATCGAGGAAATGAACGCTCTGGTCGGCATGGTCCGGTCGAAGCTTGGGCGTTGACCGGGCACAACCATCGACTGCCACCGTGTGTCGTGCATAGTGGCGGACTGTGGGCACAATTGTCTTGGCTCATTGAGCCTGCAACGGATGGGGAGGCAGGAACGACGGTGGCGGAACGGAGCACGGCTGCCGTCGACGTGGCCGACACGAGCGGTGCGGAACCGCTGCCCGCCAAGGCGGGCAAGGCCACGGACGACGGTGCTAGGGCCGAGAAGGTATCCGGCGGGGAGATGGACGCCGCACGCACCGACGAGAAGCGTGCCGACGCGACCGAAGCCCAGCCACCGGAACTACACAGCGGCCACAAGCTCGCCAGACGCTACCGCCTCGAGGAGTGCGTCACCCGTCTGGACGGATTCAGCAGCTGGCGTGCGGTCGACGAGAAACTGCGCCGGGCGGTGGGCGTCCACATCCTGCCCGCCGACCATCCGCGAGCCCGCCCGGTGCTCTCCGCCGCCCGTTCCTCGGCGCTGCTCGGCGACCCCCGGTTCGTCCAGGTCCTCGACGCCGTCGAGGAGAACGACCTCGTCTACGTCGTCCATGAATGGCTGCCGGACGCGACCGAACTCACCACCGTGCTCGCCGGCGGCCCCCTTGAGCCGCACGACGCCTACCAGCTCGTCAGCCAGGTCTCCCAGGCCATGGCCGCCGCGCACCGCGAAGGCCTCTCCCATCTGCGGATCACTCCCGGTTCGGTACTGCGCACGGAAACCGGGCAGTACCGCATCCGCGGGCTGGCCGTCATGGCGGCGTTGCGCGGCATCACCAGCGAGCACCCGCAGCGCACGGACACCGAAGCGATCGGCGCGCTGCTGTACGCCGCACTCACCCAGCGCTGGCCGTACGAGAACGATGCCCACGGCCTGACCGGCCTGCCGAAGGGCGTCGGACTGATCGCGCCCGACCAGGTACGCGCCGGTGTGCACCGCGGGCTGTCCGAGCTCGCCATGCGCGCTCTGATCAACGACGGCGCCACGGCGTCCCGCCAGGAGCCGCCCTGCACCACGCCGGAGGAGCTGGCCAAGGCCGTCGCCGCCATGCCGCGCATCCGGCCTCCGGAGACGGCGTTCACCACACCGCCGCCGTACCAGCGCACGGGGTACCAGCAGGGCAGCTACCGCCAGACGTCCGCTCACACCGGCTCGGCCGGCCGCACTCAGCCGGTACCGACGCCCCCGCCTCCGCTGCAGAGCCGTACCGGCCGGGCACTGAAGTGGTCCGTCTCCGCACTGCTCATCGCGGCACTGGGACTGGGCAGCTGGCAGCTTGCGGACACCCTGCTGAAGCGGGAGAACGACCAGGACGACCCGCGGAACTCACAGCCGGCCGAAGGCCCCGCCAAGAAGCCGGGCGGCAAACCGGTCAAGATCGAGAACGCCAAGGAGTACTACCCGGACGGTAGGCCCCAGAACCCCGAGCAGGCACGGAAGACCTACGACGGCGACCCCAGCTCCTACTGGCGCAGCAAGAGCTACCGAGAGGGCCCCGATCTGAATCCGGCCTTCAAGCAGGGCGTCGGTCTGATCTACGACCTCGGCTCGGAACAGCAGCTGAGCAGCGCATCGGTAGGACTGCACTACCTCGGCGGTCACACCACCATGACGCTCTATGCCTCCGATTCGTTCTCACCATCCGCGCCGGTGAGCTCCCTGCGCAAGCTGGGCTCAAGCCAGACGTCGGGCTCGACCGCGAAGATCAAACTGGAGAAACCTGCCACGGCACGCTACGTGGTCGTGTGGATCACGGCGATGCCCTATGCGCCGACGGATGAGTTCAGCGATCCGGGCTATAAGCAGGGCATCACAGAGGTCTCGTTCACCAGCTGACTCCTACGACACACACCCAGCAGTGGCCAGGGGGCACGGCCGGACATCTGGCCGTGCCCCGCTGGTCAGCCGGGTTCGGCGGTCGTTCGGCTCATTTACTTTCTGCACCCGGCGGGCTTCAATGGGACCCGAGATCAGGCAGCTACGGCC
Organism: Streptomyces sp. NBRC 110611; assembly: GCF_001590865.1. Taxonomy (GTDB): domain Bacteria; phylum Actinomycetota; class Actinomycetes; order Streptomycetales; family Streptomycetaceae; genus Streptomyces. Next base: position 408,955 of record NZ_BBUY01000003.1, on the reverse strand, counting down.
GGGGGGCCCGTGTCCACCGACAGCGACGCAGGTTCGACACCAACCGACGCCGATCTCCTCGCCCTGCATGTGAAAGGCGCCCCCGACGCGTTCGGGGAGATCGTCCGGCGGCACCGCGATCGGCTCTGGGCCGTGGCACTGCGGACCCTCGGCGACCGCGAGGAAGCCGCTGACGCCGTGCAGGATGCCCTGGTATCCGCCTATCGCTCGGCGCACACCTTCCGTGGCCAGTCCGCCGTGACGACCTGGCTGCACCGCATCACCGTCAATGCCTGCCTCGACCGGGCCCGCAAGGCCGCCTCCCGGCGTACCTCCCCCGTCGCCGAGACCGAACGGCTGGAGCAGCTCCTCGAGCCGGAGGAGTCCGCCGCGGCCCCCGCCGAACGCGAGGATCTGCATCGTGAACTGCTCCGCGCGCTGCACACCCTCCCCGAGGAACAGCGAGCCGCGCTCGTCCTCGTCGATATGCAGGGCTATCCGGTCGCAGAAGCCGCCGCGATCCTCGATGTCCCGACCGGAACAGTGAAAAGCCGCTGCGCACGAGGCCGTGCTCGGCTCCTCCCCTTGGTCACCCATCTGCGCGCCGGCGACGGGGGTAGCGAACCGGCAAGCAGGGGAAGGAACCGGGCGCCGGGGACATCCGTCCCACCCACGGCAGGACCAACGGGCACCGGTGCCGTGAAGGACGGAGGTGGGCGAGCGTGACGTCGACGACCGGCACGGGTGAGCACCCGGAGGTCTCCGAGATCTGCAAACTCTCCGACGGACTGCTCTCCCTCTCCCGCACCGCGGATCTGCGCGACCATCTCGCGGCCTGTGAGCTGTGCGAGGACGTCTATGCGTCGCTGGAAGAGATCCGGGGACTGCTCGGCACGCTTCCCAGCCCGTCACGGATGCCGACCGATATCGCCGAGCGCATCGACGCCGCCCTTGCCGCCGAGGCGCTGCTGGATGCCACCGCCCCTGGCTCGGGCGGCCATGTTTCACATGAAACAGTTGTCACCTCGGTCTCCGCTCCACGTGAAGCGGACGACGTCCCCCTCGCTGTTTCACGTGAAACCGGTACTGCCCCTGCTTCCGTCCCCGTCTCCGTTTCACGTGAAACCGGCACCGAAACCGACCGTGCCCCCGACGCCGCCTCTCACGACCGCGGAACACCGTCCAGCCGTCCCGCGGGGCGCCCACGGGGGGCCACCGGACCGGGCAGGGACACGCCGGACCGCCGATCCCCCCGTTCACGGCGCCGGCACCGCATTCTGCTGGCCACCGCAGCGGCCGCGGTGGTCCTCAGCCTGGGTGGCCTGCTCGTCCAGCACGCCGCCATGGACGGCACCCGGGCACGCCAGGATGAGGCCATCGCCACACCGAAGAGCTCGGACGGAGCGGCCGGTCTCACCGCCGCCAGCCTTGGAGCGCATGTCCGCGATCTGCTCGCGTCCAAGAGGCCGCACATGTCCCCGGGCATCGGCGCGCGCAGCTCCCCCGACACCCCTTTTCGGGGCACCACCGACGCGATTCCCGCGTGCGTCCGCCAGGGCATAGGGCGCCCGGAGGCACCACTGGTGTCCAGCCGCACCCGGTACCAGGGCGAGGACGCATTCCTCGTCATCCTTCCGGATCCGGCCGACCCCCAGCGTGTCTCGGCGTATGTCGTGGCTTCCTCCTGTGCCTCCGCCACACCGCCGGCTTCTGGGAAGGTGCTGCTGTCGCGCTCGTACCCGCGAGACTGAGCGGCGAGAAGTGCGCTGTGCCACTCCGGGAATGCTCGCCCCGTAGGATCCGTTGGGTGGGGTGAGAGTTCCCCAGGCCCCAGCAAGCAGTCGGCAGAGACAAGGAAGACACCCGTGAGCGACGTCCGCAACGTGATCATCATCGGCTCCGGGCCCGCGGGCTACACCGCAGCGCTCTACACCGCCCGTGCGTCCCTGAAGCCTCTCGTCTTCGAAGGTGCCGTCACCGCCGGAGGAGCGTTGATGACCACCACCGACGTGGAGAACTTCCCCGGTTTCCGCGACGGCATCATGGGACCGGACCTGATGGACAACATGCGCGCTCAGGCCGAGCGCTTCGGGGCCGAGCTCGTGCCGGACGACATCGTCGCGGTCGATCTCAGCGACGAGATCAAGACGGTCACCGACACCGCGGGCACGGTGCACCGCGCGAAGGCCGTCATCGTCGCCACCGGCTCTCAGCACCGCAAGCTCGGCCTGCCCCGTGAGGACGAGCTGTCCGGCCGTGGCGTCTCCTGGTGCGCCACCTGCGACGGGTTCTTCTTCAAGGACCAGGACATCGCCGTCATCGGTGGTGGTGACACCGCGATGGAGGAGGCCACCTTCCTCTCCCGCTTCGCCAAGTCGGTCACGGTCGTCCACCGCCGCAACGCCCTGCGGGCCAGCAAGGCGATGCAGGAGCGTGCCTTCGCCGACCCGAAGATCAAGTTCATCTGGGACAGCGAGGTCGCCGAGATCCATGGTGAGAGCAAGCTGGAGAGTCTGACGCTGCGCAACGTCAAGACCGGCGAGAACTCCGAGCTCCCCGTCACCGGTCTCTTCATCGCGATCGGGCACGACCCGCGGACCGAGCTTTTCAAAGGCCAGCTGAACCTCGACGACGAGGGATACCTCAAGGTCGACGCGCCCAGCACCCGCACCAACCTGTCGGGCGTCTTCGCCGCCGGCGATGTGGTCGACCACACCTACCGCCAGGCCATCACCGCGGCCGGCACGGGCTGCTCCGCCGCCCTCGACGCCGAGCGGTTCCTCGCTGCGATGTCGGACGGCGAGGCAGTGGCCGAGCCGGACAAGACCGCTTCCGTCTGACTCGCGCACCCAGCTTTCCCATCACCCACGCAGTAAGGAGATTGCCATGGCAGGCGCCACGGTGACCGTCACGGACGCCAACTTCGAAGAGGTCGTCCTCAAGAGCGACAAGCCCGTCCTCGTGGACTTCTGGGCCACCTGGTGCGGCCCGTGCCGCCAGATCGCCCCCTCCCTGGAGGCTATTGCCGCCGAGCACGACGAGATCGTCATCGCGAAGCTGAACACCGATGAGAACCCGGCGACCACCGCCAAGTACGGTGTGATGTCGATCCCGACCATGAACGTCTACAAGGACGGCGAGGTCGTGAAGACCATCGTCGGCGCCAAGGCGAAGGCCGCGATCGAGCGCGACCTGGAGGACTTCCTCGCCTGAGGCACGCCGTCGCTGTTTCACGTGAAACGGGCCCGCCCACATCGAGGGGCGGGCCCGTTCGCTGTTTCACGTGAAACAGAGCGCCGTGTTTCACGTGAAACATCCTGCCGCGCGATCGCCCGGCCCTACAGCGGCCGCAGGGCCGGCTCCTTCTGAACGGCTCCCAGCAGACGGTCGAGCGCCAGCTCCACATCTTCCTTCCACGAGATCGTGGCCCGCAGCTCCAGACGCAACCGGGGAAAGCGGGGGTGGGGACGTACGGTCTTGAACCCGACCGCGAGGAGATGATCGGCGGGCAGCACACAGGCCGGCTCGGTCCAGCGGGCGTCGCCAAACGCCTCGATGGCCTTGAAGCCCCGCTGGATGAGGTCCTTGGCGACTGTCTGGACCATCACCCGTCCCAGCCCCTGTCCCTGGTAGCCGGGGATCAGCCACGCCGTCAGCAACTGCACCGCATCCGGCGACACCGGACTGGTGGGGAAGGCCATGGAGCGCGGCACATAGGCCGGCGGGGCGTACATCACAAACCCCACGGGTACCTCGTCGACATAAACGACCCGCCCGCAGGATCCCCACTCCAGTAGTACCGCCGAGATCCAGGCTTCCTTCTCCAGCTCCGGACGCCCCGCCTTTACCGCGGCCTCGCCACTGACGGGGTCGAGCTCCCAGAAGACGCAGGAGCGACAGCGCTTGGGGAGATCCGGAAGGTTGTCCAGCGTGAGCGGTACGAGCCGACGGCCCATGAAACCAGGTCCTCACTTCTCTCGCCTGCCGCACCACGCAGCGCCGTCAGCGCCGCCTGCTCCCTGAGCAGACCACCAACGAACCCTCCCACGACTGCAAGACCGAAACCCGCTGCCAGCAGTCCGGTGCGGCTCACCGATCGCATGGCCGTCTCCTCGCTATGAGGTGTCTCCACATGGACGCGTGCCATACCCGAACGCATCGTATCCACCCTTTACGGGCACGGGTACCGGGAGAAAGCAAAGGGCGGGGTGTGTTCCGGCAGAGCTGCCGGAACACACCCCGCCCCCGGGGCCAGAGGCGTCAGCTCACTCGTCGTCCTTCTGTTCCTCGGCCAGCGACTTGCCCAGGACACGCCCCTCACCGGGAGCGAGGGTGCCGAGAATGCGCTCCAGATCGTCTATCGAGGCGAACTCGACAACGATCTTTCCCTTCTTCTGCCCCAGGTCGACCTTCACCCTGGTCTCGAAGCGATCGGACAACCGAGTGGCGAGATCGGTGAGTGCCGGGGACACCCGGGTGCCCGCTCGGGGACCCTTCGCCTTGCTCGCGCTCTTCGGCGTCGAGCCCATCAGCTTCACGATCTCCTCGACCGTGCGCACCGACAGCCCCTCCGCCACGATGCGGCGTGCCAGGTGATCCTGCTCCTCCGAGTCCTCCACCGGCAGCAGGGCTCGGGCATGTCCTGCGGAGAGCACTCCCGCGGCAAGCCGCTTCTGCACCGACGGCGAGAGGTTCAGCAGACGCAGGGTGTTGGAGACCAGCGGACGCGAGCGCCCGATCCGGTCGGCCAGTTCGTCATGCGTGCACTGGAAGTCCTTCAGCAACTGGTCGTAGGCAGCGGCCTCTTCCAGCGGATTGAGCTGCGCCCGGTGCAGGTTCTCCAGGAGCGCGTCAAGGAGGAGTTTCTCATCGTCGGTTTCCCTGACGATGGCGGGGATCTTCTTCAGTCCGGCCTCACGCGACGCCCGCCAGCGACGCTCGCCCATGATGAGTTCATACTTCTCCGGGCCGGCCTGACGGACCACCACCGGCTGGAGCAGGCCGACCTCCTGGATGGAGACGACCAACTCCGCCAGCGCGTCCTCGTCGAACTCTGTACGCGGCTGACGCGGATTCGGTGTGATCGCGTCCAACGGCACTTCGGCGAAGTGCGCGCCCGCCACCGTCGGCAGATCCGCTGTCGTGTCGGCTCCGGCCGGCGCTTCTGTTTCACGTGAAACATCGCGCACCGGCAGCGATGCCACCTTGGCGGCTGCCACTCCTCGCTCCTGCGCCAGGACGGGTACGGCCGACGGCGATGTCGCCCCCGGTCCCACCGCGGGTCCGGCAGGGTCCGTGCGCTGTGAGGCCGCGGGGATCAGCGCACCGAGCCCCCGGCCCAGGCCTCTACGTCGTTCGCTCACTGGGTCCCCTCCGGGATGCTGTGCTGTCCTTCATAGTTGACGCTGAGGCCCTGGCCCCCGGTCTGCGGGACCCCACGCAACGCGATCTCTCGGGCCGCTTCCAGATAGGAGAGCGAACCACTGGACCCCGGGTCGTAGGTGAGCACGGTCTGCCCATAGCTGGGTGCCTCGGAGATGCGGACCGAGCGCGGAATGCTCGTCCGGAGCACCTCATGGCCGAAGTGATTGCGTACCTCTTCGGCCACCTGCGAGGCCAGCCGGGTGCGCCCGTCGTACATGGTGAGCAGAATCGTCGAGACATGGAGCCCGGGGTTGAGATGCCCCCGCACCAGATCGACGTTCCGCAGCAGTTGGCCGAGCCCTTCCAGCGCGTAGTACTCGCACTGAATCGGAATCAGCACCTCGGCTCCGGCGACCAGGGCGTTGACGGTCAGCAGGCCGAGTGAGGGCGGGCAGTCGATGAAGATGTAGTCCAGCGGCTGCTCGTACGCCTTGATCGCCCGGTCCAGCCGGCTTTCGCGTGCTACCAGCGAGACCAGCTCGATCTCGGCACCGGCCAGGTCGATCGTGGCAGGCGCACAGAACAGTCCCTCCACATCCACGACCGGCTGCACCACATCGGCGAGCGGCTTGCTCTCCACCAATACGTCGTAAATCGACGGCACTTCGGCGTGATGGTCGATCCCCAACGCAGTCGATGCGTTGCCCTGGGGGTCGAGGTCGATCACCAGCACCCGGGCCCCGTGCAGGGCCAGCGAGGCCGCCAGGTTCACCGTCGTCGTGGTCTTACCGACCCCGCCCTTCTGGTTGGCGACCACCATGACCCGCGTCTGTTCAGGTCTGGGCAACCCCTCACCTGCGCGGCCAAATGTCTCCACCGCCAGCTGAGCTGCACGACCGATCGGGGTGTCATCCGTCGGGGGCACCGTTTCACGTGAAACGTCATCCCCGAACGGCTCGCTACGGGGACCGGGGACCGGATCGGTCATCGGTCCCGCGATGTTGGCGTCGGACCGCACGGATTCACTCTCCTCGACATCTGGCTCGCAATGCTCAGAGCCTGCCATGCTTTCGGTGCCGTGAACCAGTGAGGTCCGTTCTCCTGTGGACAACTCCACGTCTGTGGACAGTCCCGTGACCCGTGTGGGTTTACGGTCGCGCGGCGCGGCGGCCGCGCGACCGCGGCCGATGATCCCATGCAGCAGAGAACGACGTTTCACGTGAAACACGATGCCAGCGTCGCGTCTGAATAAGCCGCGACACTCCGTCTTGTGTCGTTTGATGGGGTTTATGAAATTCGCTCATTCCCCTGTTTCGCGGAACGGAGCGCATCTCACCACCATGCCGGGCCGGATTTCTCCGGCCCGAGGGCTTCAGCGCCGGCGCCCCCTGGACGCACGGCTGGCCCGTGCGGCCTTCGCCCGCTTGGCCGCGAAGCGCACACCACCAGGGCTCTCGCCCACCTCGACCCGCACCACGGTCGACGGCGGATCCACAATCCCCTCGCCGACATGCACCACCGAGGTCGCCACCACGCCCAGCTTGCTCAGCGCCGCCCGGGCACCCTTCAGCTCCTCCTCCGCGGCATCGCCCTTGAGCGCCAGCATCTCCCCGTACGGCCGCAGCAGCGGGACGCCCCAGCCGGCCAGCCGGTCGAGCGGGGCGACCGCACGCGCGGTCACCACATGCACCTGCGGGATCTTCCCCATGACCTCTTCGGCCCGGCCCCGCATGACCGTGACATGGTCGAGGCCGAGCAGCTCGACGACCTCCTGCAGGAAAGTCGTCCGCCGCAGCAGCGGCTCCAGGAGCATGATCTTCAGATCCGGACGCACCAGAGCCAGCGGGATACCGGGCAGCCCGGCCCCCGAACCCACGTCACAGACCGAGACGCCCTCGGGCACCACCTCGGAGAGCACTGCGCAGTTCAGCAGATGCCGCTCCCACAGCCGTGGCACCTCACGCGGGCCGATCAGCCCTCGCGTCACACCGGCGTCGGCGAGCAGTTCGCCGTACCGCACAGCCTCCGGAAAGCGCTCGCCGAATACCTCCTGCGCCGCCTTCGGCGCAGGAGGGAGCTCTGCTGCTGCCTCCGCCACGGGAACCGCCCTTCCTTCTGGACTGCTTTTCCTGTCGGGAACCGGGCCTACGCCGGCCTACGCACCCGGAATAACACAGAACGCTGACAACTTTTGGCCCCGCCTGCGAGCAGACGGGGCCAAGAAAACGGACGCGCTGAGCGGTCAGGCCGGGAGGACAACCACTCGGCGCTGCGGCTCCTCGCCCTCGGACTCGCTCCGAAGGCCGGCCGCCGCCACCGCGTCATGGACGACCTTGCGCTCGAACGGCGTCATCGGGTCCAGCTTCACCGGCTGACCGGTGCCCTGGGCCTCCTCCGCCGCCTTCGCGCCGATCTTCGTGAGCTGCTCGCGCTTGCGCGCACGGTAGCCCGCGATGTCCAGCATCAGACGACTGCGGTCCCCGGTTTCCCGGTGCACGGCCAGCCGGGTCAGCTCCTGCAGCGCCTCCAGCACCTCGCCGTCGCGCCCCACAAGCTTCTGCAGGTCACGGCTGGCCGAATCACCGATGATCGACACTGCGGCGCGGTCGGCCTCGACGTCCATGTCGATATCGCCATCGAGGTCGGCGATGTCCAGCAGGCCCTCGAGGTAGTCGGCCGCGATCTCGCCTTCCTGCTCCAAGCGGGTCAGGGTGTCGGTGCCCTCGGCGGCAGGGGTCGTGTCCGTCACGAAAGGACTCCTTCTTACTTCTTGGACGGGTGCTTGGGGCGCTGCTGGCCCTTGCGCTGACCGGACTTGGCGGTACGAGACCCGGAGGCGCCGCCCTTCTCCTTGCCCTCCTGCGCGTCCTTCTTCTCCAGCGACTGCTTCTCCGCAGCGCCCTGACCGGAGCGCGCCCGCGTCCGCTGCCCGCCGGCCGGGGCAGCGCCGCCGGCCTGCCGCTTGGCCTTCGTCTGGCGCTTGGGCTGCTGACGGTTCTGGCGCGCCTCCTCGGCGGCCTGCTTCGCCTCGATCTCGGCCGGGCTCTCCACGATCTTGCCCTTGGCCCGCAGCCGCTCCTGGCGCTCCGTGAAGGCCTTGCTGCCCGGAGTCGGGTTACGACGGATGACGAACATCTGCTGACCCATGGTCCACACGTTGGTGGTCAGCCAGTAGACGAGCACACCGACCGGGAAGCCCGGGACGAAGAGACCGAAGAGGGCGAACATGACCGGGAAGACGTACATCAGCATCTTCTGCTGCTGCATGAACGGCGTCTTCACCGTGAGGTCGACGTTCTTCGTCATCAGCTGGCGCTGCGTGTAGAACTGCGACAGCGACATCAGTACGACCATGATGACCGTGACGACCCGGACGTCGGTCAGCGAGGCGCCGAGCGCGTCGAGCTTGGCCGCGGTGTCGTTGAACTTCGCCGCCATCGGAGCGCCGAAGATGTGCGCCTTCTGCGCGCTCTCCAGCAGCGCCTTGTCGATGACGCCGACCTTCTCGTTGTTCGCGATGTGGTTCAGGACCTGGTACAGAGCGATGAAGAAGGGGGACTGCGCCAGAATCGGGAGACAGCTCGAGAGCGGGTTGGTGCCCGTCTCCTTGTAGAGCTTCATCATCTCTTCGGACTGGCGCTGCTTGTCGCTCTTGTAGCGCTCCTGGATCGCCTTCATCTTCGGCTGGAGCGCCTGCATGTTCCGCGTCGCCTTGATCTGCTTCACGAAGAGCGGGATCAGGCAGATCCGGATCAGCACCACCAGCGAGACGATGGACAGACCCCACGCCGCGCCACTGTTCCTGTCGAAGATCAGGCTGAAGAACGAGTGGAACTGGACGATGATCCAGGAAACGGCGTAATAGAGAGGATTCAGGATCGTGTCCACGAATCAGGCTCCTTGGGCGTTGGGCTGAGTCTCGGGCTGGGCGGCGGGCTCATGGACAGCGGTCCCACCCAGGCGGCTCCTCAGCCGCTGATGCCAGACCGGACGCTTCCGGGGAGGGACGTGGTCGACGCCACCGAGCGACCACGGGTTGCAGCGCAGGATGCGCCAGACGGTCAGCGCAGTCCCTTTCACCGCGCCGTGCCGGTCGATGGCCGTGTAGCCATAGTGCGAGCACGACGGGTAGTACTTGCAGACCGGGCCCAACAGGGGGCTGATGGTCCACTGGTAGATCTTGATCAAAAGCAGCAGCGGGTACTTCACTGTGCGCTCCCTCCCGGGCCCCGTCCGGGGTTCCGGGTTCCCGCGGCGCGGCCGCTGCCGGTCGCGGCCCCCGGGGGATTGCAGCCTTTCGGCGCCCCTCCCAGCAGCCGCCCGAGGGCGGCGTCCAGGTCACGGGCCAGCTGGTCGTGATCCGCGTCACCCGCGCCGGGCAGGGCCCGTACGACAACCAGGCTACCGGCGGGAAGCCGGTCCAGCCGGTCACGCACGAGGTGGCGCAGCCTCCGCTTGACCTTGTTGCGCACGACCGCGGTGCCAATGGCCTTGCTCACGACGAAACCCGCACGCGGTGGGGGGATCTGTTCCCCCGGCGCGTGCGGGTCCGTTGCACCGCTACGACAATGCACGACAAGGAGCGGGCGCCCGGCCCTGCGTCCCCGGCGTACCGCGGTCGCGAAGTCCTCGCGCCGCCTCAGCCGATTTTCGGTAGGCAGCACGTCATGGACCTAGGGTCAGGCTGCTCAGGCCGACAGGCGGGCGCGACCCTTGCTGCGGCGCGACGCGAGGATGGCGCGGCCGGCACGGGTCCGCATGCGCAGACGGAAACCGTGGGTCTTCGCGCGACGGCGGTTGTTCGGCTGGAAGGTGCGCTTGCTCACTCGGGGGCTCCAGGAATGCTTGTTGTCTCAGGGATGAGACAGATGTGGGGCGTCGTTGGCTGTCACCGTGCGCCCACGAGTAGCTCGCAACGCCCGAGTGCACCGCTTCACGATCGCCCAGTGCGCGATCTTTGCCCATCGGAGGCAGGCGGCAGCAGCCATCGACAACTCGACCTGGTCACGGTACGCGCGGCTACGCCATCCGGTCAAACCCGCTCCCCGGGAGGCCGAGCGGGCCCTTGTCAGGACACAGTATGCACAGCCTGTGGACAACAACTTGAATCCCCAGGCCCGCCCTGACTACCGTGGCTGAACTCCATTTCCTTCCCGCCCGTCCTGAGAATCACACATTCGTGGGACTGTGAGAGAGCGTGCCCTGTGGCTGATGTACCTGCTGATCTTGCCGCAGTGTGGCCCCGCGTCCTCGATCATCTCCTTCGCGCGGAGGCCGACGGCCTCAAGCCCAAGGACCAGGACTGGCTCAAGCGCACCCAGCCGCTTGCGCTGGTGGCCGACACCGCGCTGCTCGCCGTCCCCAACGAATTCGCCAAGGGCGTGCTCGAAGGCCGGCTGGCGCCGCTGATCGGGGAGGCCCTCAGCCATGAGTGCGGCCGCCCGATCCGGATCGCGATCACCGTGGACGACTCGTCCGAGGCCCCCTCGGCACCGTCCCCGGCCGCGCCGCAGCAGCCCCAGCCGCCCCAGTCGCCGCAGCAGCCCCCGCACCACCAGCAGCGGCCGGCACCGCAGCAGCACGACGCCTACGACTACGAGCCCCGGCACGAGACCCGGCAGGGGTACGGCCGCCAAGGCGACGACCTGCCCAACGTCCGGCCCGCCTACCCCGAGTACCAGCAGCCCCGGCACGAGCCCGGCGCCTGGCCGCAGCACTCCGGCACGATGGCCGGCGGCCCCGGCCCCCGCGAGGACTACGGCTGGCAGCAGCAGCACCTCGGCGGCTTCCCCGAGCGCGAATCGGCCCCGGAGCAGTGGCGCGAGCCCTACGGTGCGCCGTCCGCCTCCGGACAGCCGCAGCACCAGCAGGCACCGAGCGACTACCGCCCGCAGGCACCTGAGCACAGCGGGCCGCCGCCGCACACCGACGCCCCGCACCCCTCGTACGAGCCGCAGCGCCGCGAGCTCCCCGAGCACCAGCCCAGTGGCCACAACGGCCATGGCAACCACAACGGCCGCTCCGGCCCCGGCGCCGTCCCCTCCGCGCCCAGCGGCGCGCCCGGCCCGCTCGCCGCACAGCCCGCGCCGGCGACCGGCCCCGGTGAGCCGACCGCGCGGCTGAACCCCAAGTACCTCTTCGACACCTTCGTCATCGGGGCCTCGAACCGCTTCGCGCACGCCGCCGCGGTCGCCGTCGCCGAGGCGCCGGCCAAGGCGTACAACCCCCTGTTCATCTATGGGGAGTCGGGCCTCGGCAAGACCCATCTCCTGCATGCGATCGGGCACTACGCACGGAGCCTGTATCCGGGCACCCGGGTGCGGTACGTGAGCTCGGAGGAGTTCACCAACGAGTTCATCAACTCCATCCGCGACGGCAAGGCGGACGCGTTCCGCAAGCGCTACCGCGACATGGACATCCTGTTGGTCGACGACATCCAGTTCCTGGCGAGCAAGGAGTCGACCCAGGAGGAGTTCTTCCACACCTTCAATACGCTGCACAACGCGAACAAGCAGATCGTGCTGTCCTCCGACCGGCCGCCCAAGCAGCTGGTCACCCTGGAGGACCGGCTGCGCAACCGCTTCGAGTGGGGTCTGATCACCGACGTCCAGCCGCCCGAGCTGGAGACGCGGATCGCGATCCTCCGCAAGAAGGCGGTGCAGGAGCAGCTGAACGCGCCGCCGGAGGTGCTGGAGTTCATCGCGTCCCGGATCTCGCGCAACATCCGCGAGCTGGAGGGTGCGCTGATCCGGGTGACCGCGTTCGCCTCGCTCAACCGGCAGCCGGTGGATCTGGGGCTCACCGAGATCGTCCTGAAGGACCTGATCCCCGGGGGCGAGGACGCCGCACCGGAGATCACCGCGACCGCGATCATGGCGTCCACCGCCGACTACTTCGGGCTGACCATCGACGATCTGTGCGGCTCCTCGCGCAGCAGGGTGCTGGTCACCGCCCGGCAGATCGCCATGTACCTCTGCCGTGAGCTGACCGATCTCTCGCTGCCGAAGATCGGCGCGCAGTTCGGCGGCCGGGACCATACGACCGTGATGCACGCGGACCGCAAGATCCGCGCGCTGATGGCCGAGCGCCGCTCGATCTACAACCAGGTCACCGAGCTGACCAACCGCATCAAGAACGGCTGAGGCCGCCGCCGTAGGCGCATCCAGGGCGCTCCGGGACCCGCTCCCGGGGCGCCCTTCGTCGTACGGAGCCGGCGGCCGGCGCCTTCCGCGCCCTGTCCCGAACCTGTGGAGCGCGCCGACTCTGTTCGATTCCGTGCCTGGTCACGGCCTCTCTCCACAGATTGGGCAAGAATCTTCCGTCCACACCCTGGGGAGAGGAAAGTTATCCCTGTGGGATCCACAGGCCGGTCGGCTGACGGGGCATCGGACGAGGTCAGCGGGTTGGGGATTTGTGGCCAAACGGTTTCCACAGGGTGTGGACAACGATTTCGTCCACAGGGCCGTGGACGGCTTGTCCACCGGTCGCCCACAGCTGAGCCGCGGTTGTCCCCAGCGATCTGCCGCTTCTCCACACCGCTGTCCACTGTTCGGCAACACAACACCCGCCCTCACCACGCCGAGTGAAAGCCGTCACATCAAGTTGCTGGGTTGGGCTGTGGGGAACCGGGGTAAAGCTGGGGATGGCACTGGGGAGAAGTGGCCGTCCCCTGTGCATGGGGTGTGCAGAACTTTCGTCGGTCCACAGCGACACCGGGTTTTCCACGGCTGCCACCCACAGGGGCAGTGGATAAAAAATCCGTGCTGACCTGCGCCGAAGCAGTTGTCCACGGTTTCCACAAGGCCTACTACTACGACCACGGATATCTACCGGGGAACTCGCTCGGAAACGGGGCCTGTGCACAAGTCGGCTCCGAGGCCTCCGGAGCGGGCCGAGCCGACTTGACCCCGAGCCGCACCGACTGTCGGTGGCGTACGTCAGACTGGTCTCCGGCACCTCAGCCGACGAAGAAGACCAGCAGGGCGAGAGCCAGCAACAGCAGGAGGCGGTTTCCGGTGAAGATCCGGGTGGAGCGCGATGTACTCGCGGAGGCAGTGGCCTGGGCGGCCAAGAGCCTCCCGGCCCGTCCGCCGGTGCCCGTCCTCGCGGGCCTGCTCCTGAAGGCGGAGGAGGGCGCGCTGAGCCTCTCCGGCTTCGACTACGAGGTCTCCGCACGGGTCTCGGTCGAGGCCGAGGTGGAGGACGAGGGCACGGTCCTGGTCTCCGGCCGGCTGCTCGCCGACATCTGCCGGGCGCTTCCGAACCGCCCGGTGGAGATTTCCACCGACGGTGTACGGGTGACCGTCGTCTGCGGCTCCTCGCGCTTCACCCTCCACACCCTCCCTGTGGAGGAGTACCCGGCTCTGCCGACGATGCCCACCGCCACCGGCACCGTCCCGGGTGAGGTCTTCGCGTCGGCCGTCTCCCAGGTGGCCATCGCCGCCGGCCGTGACGACACCCTCCCGGTGCTCACCGGCGTACGGATCGAGATCGAGGGCGACACGGTCACCCTGGCCTCCACCGACCGCTACCGCTTCGCGGTGCGCGAGTTCCTGTGGAAGCCGGAGAGCCCGGACGCCTCCGCGGTCGCGCTGGTCCCCGCCAAGACGCTGCTGGACACCGCCAAGTCGCTGAGCAGCGGTGACACCGTCACGCTGGCGCTGTCCGGCTCGGGCCAGGGCGAGGGCCTGATCGGTTTCGAGGGCGCCGGGCGGCGGACGACCACGCGTCTGCTCGAAGGCGACCTGCCGAAGTACCGCACGCTCTTCCCGACCGAGTTCAATTCGGTCGCCGTGATCGAGACCGCCCCGTTCGTGGAGGCCGTCAAGCGTGTGGCGCTGGTGGCCGAGCGGAACACCCCGGTCCGGCTGAGCTTCGAGCAGGGTGTGCTGATCCTGGAGGCCGGCTCCAGCGACGATGCACAGGCTGTGGAGAGGGTCGACGCCGACCTGGAGGGCGATGACATCTCGATCGCCTTCAACCCGGGCTTCCTCCTGGAGGGCCTGTCGGCCATCGACTCCCCGGTGGCCCAGCTCTCCTTCACGACGTCCACCAAGCCCGCGCTGCTCAGCGGCCGCCCGGCCAAGGAAGCCGAGGCGGACGACGCCTACAAGTACCTGATCATGCCCGTGCGGCTGTCGGGCTGACGGCTGGCAGGCCAAGGGGGCGGCCGCAGCCGACCGGCCGCCCTCAGCCGCGCCTCTGACCTGCGGCGAATGAGCGGCTGAGCCCACAGGTGTGCGTGCGTGCCCGGGCGTAGGCTCGTCGTAGGTCAGGATTCAAGGGCAACGACTATGTGCAAAGAGGGTCTCTGATGGAGCTCGGTCTCGTCGGTCTCGGCAAGATGGGCGGCAATATGCGCGAGCGCATCCGCCGCGCAGGCCACACGGTCATCGGTTACGACCGCAATCCGGATCTCGCGGATGTCCACAGCCTGAAGGAGATGGTGGACGGGCTGCAGGGCCCCCGCGTCGTCTGGGTCATGGTTCCGGCCGGCGCCGCCACCCAGTCCACGGTCGACGAGCTGGCCGAGCTGCTCTCGCCGGGCGACGTCGTCGTGGACGGCGGCAACTCCCGCTGGACCGATGACGAGAAGCACGCCGAGGAGCTCAGGGCCAAGGGCATCGGCTTCGTCGACTGCGGCGTCTCCGGCGGCGTCTGGGGCCTGGAGAACGGCTATGCGCTGATGTACGGCGGCGAGGCGGCCGACGTCGCCAAGGTGCAGCCGATCTTCGACGCGCTCAAGCCCGAGGGCGAGTTCGGCTCGGTGCACGCGGGCAAGGTGGGTGCCGGCCACTTCGCGAAGATGGTCCACAACGGCATCGAGTACGCGATGATGCAGGCCTTCGCCGAGGGCTGGGAGCTGCTGGAGAAGGTCGACTCCGTCACGGACGTGCGTGAGATCTTCCGCTCCTGGCAGGAGGGCACGGTCATCCGCTCCTGGCTGCTCGACCTGGCGGTCAACGCGCTGGACGACGACGAGCACCTGGACAAGCTGCGCGGTTATGCACAGGACAGCGGCGAGGGCCGGTGGACTGTGGAAGCCGCCATCGACAATGCGGTACCGCTGCCCGCGATCACGGCCTCGCTCTTCGCCCGCTTCGCCTCCCGCCAGGAGGACTCGCCGCAGATGAAGATGATCGCCGCGCTGCGCAACCAGTTCGGCGGCCACGCGGTCGAGAACAAGAAGTAACGAGTCAAGAGCAAGAAGCAGCAAGAAGTAACGAGAAGCACGCAGCAGGAACAGAAAGCAGCCGGGGGAGGTCGGCGCACCGCCATGCACGTATCGCATCTGTCGCTCGCCGACTTCCGCTCGTACGCCCGGGTCGAGGTCCCGCTGGACCCGGGCGTCACGGCGTTCGTGGGCCCCAACGGGCAGGGCAAGACCAACCTGGTCGAGGCGGTCGGCTACCTCGCCACGCTCGGCAGCCACCGGGTCTCCTCGGATGCGCCGCTGGTGCGGATGGGCGCCCAGCGGGCGATCATCCGGGCCGCCGTCGTCCAGGGCGACCGGCAGCAGCTGATCGAACTGGAGCTGAACCCGGGCAAGGCCAACCGCGCCCGCATCAACAGGTCCTCGCAGGTCAGGCCGCGTGATGTGCTCGGCATCGTGCGGACCGTGCTGTTCGCGCCGGAGGATCTGGCGCTGGTCAAGGGCGATCCGGGCGAGCGCCGGCGGTTCCTGGACGAGCTGATCACCGCGCGCTCCCCGCGGATGGCCGGGGTGCGTGCGGACTACGACCGCGTCCTCAAGCAGCGCAACACCCTGCTGAAGACCGCGGCGCTGGCCCGGCGGCACGGCGGCCGCCGGCTGGACCTGTCGACGCTGGACGTGTGGGACCAGCACCTGGCCCGCGCGGGCGCCGAGCTGCTGGCGCAGCGCCTCGACCTGATCGCCGCGCTGCAGCCGCTCGCCGACAAGGCCTATGAGCAACTGGCACCGGGCGGTGGCCCGTTGGCGCTGGAGTACCGCGGCTCGGCGGGCGAGGCGATGGCCGCCGCGGCGACCCGCGAGGAGCTGTACGGCGCGCTGCTGGCCGCGCTCGGCGAGGCCCGTAAGCAGGAGATCGAGCGCGGGGTGACGCTGGTCGGCCCGCACCGCGACGATCTGGTGCTGAAGCTGGGGCAGCTGCCGGCCAAGGGCTACGCCAGCCATGGCGAGTCCTGGTCGTACGCGCTGGCGCTGCGGCTGGCCTCGTACGATCTGCTGCGGAGTGAGAGTCCCATAGGGCCCGAAGGGCCTTCCACTGGGGATGGTGGCGGGCGACGGGCGGGCGAGCCGGTGCTCGTCCTCGACGACGTCTTCGCCGAGCTGGACGCGCGGCGCCGGGAGCGGCTGGCGGAGCTGGTGGCACCGGGCGAGCAGGTGCTGGTGACCGCGGCGGTGGCCGACGATGTGCCCAAGATGCTGGCCGGCGCGCGCTACGCGGTGTCCGGCGGCAAGGTGGAGAAGGCGGCCCCGTGATCAAGGTGCTCCATGATCAAGGTGATTCCGTGAGCAAGGTGACGTCGTGACCGAGGAGCGGCCCGACCAGTCCAAGGCTCCGGAGCTGTCCGGTGTGGATCTGGCTCGGCAGGCGCTGGTGGCGGCCAAGGAGCAGGCGCGTGCCCGGGGCGCGGCAGCGCAGCAGAAGAAGCAGGCCCGGCGCGGTGGATTGCGCTCCGGCGCGCGGGCGGACGGGCGCGACCCGCTGCCGCTCGGTGCGGCGATCAACCGGCTGATCACGGAGCGCGGCTGGGAGACCCCGGCGGCGGTCGGCGGGGTGATGGGGCGCTGGCCGCAGCTGGTGGGGCCCGAGGTGGCGCAGCACTGCGAGCCGCAGCGGTACGACGAGGACGCCCGGGTGCTGACGGTGCAGTGCGATTCGACGGCGTGGGCGACGCAGCTGCGGCTGCTGGCCCCGACGCTGGTGGCCCGGCTCAACGAGGACCTGGGCCACGGCACCGTGAAGCTGCTCAAGGTGCTGGGCCCCGGAGGCCCGGCCCGCCGGTACGGAGCGCTGCGCGCGCCCGGCAGCCGGGGGCCCGGGGACACCTACGGATGACACCGAGGACGCCGGTCAACCCCTGGTGCGGATGAGACTCCGGTCACGGTAGCCGCCGGTTGACAGCCGGAAGCGCTGAGTGCCCGTGTGAGCGTCCTGAGGCCCCTTCTCGGATATGGGGATTCGGCGGACGGCAGTTCAGGGCGGCACATGACGACTCAGGTGCCTGCAAACCCCCATGAGTGTCGGCGCCACCGGTACACTGGTGAGCAATCCCGCTTGCTCGCGGGATACGTCGACTAACACAGAACGACGCAGCCGCTCCCGCCTGTCCTCCTGGGGTGACCCCGCACTGGCGCGGAAGGGCTTGTGCGCTGCCAGAAAGGGCGCTTCGTGGCCGACTCCGGCGACCTCAACGAGAACAACACGGCTTCGACTGAAGAGGGGGTTCCGGCCGGCTCCATGGGCGACGCCTTGGTGGAGAAGTCGTACGACGCCAGCGCGATCACCGTCCTCGAAGGCCTGGACGCGGTCCGTAAGCGCCCCGGCATGTACATCGGCTCGACCGGCGAGCGTGGTCTGCACCACCTCGTGCAGGAGGTCGTCGACAACTCCGTCGACGAGGCGATGGCCGGTCACGCCGACACCATCGATGTGACGATCCTGCCCGACGGCGGGGTACGGGTGGTCGACAACGGCCGCGGTATCCCCGTGGGCATCATCCCCTCCGAGGGGAAGCCGGCCGTCGAGGTCGTGCTCACCGTGCTGCACGCGGGCGGCAAGTTCGGCGGTGGCGGCTACGCGGTCTCCGGTGGTCTGCACGGCGTGGGTGTCTCCGTCGTCAACGCGCTGTCGACGCGGGTCGCGGTCGAGGTCAAGACCGACGGCTACCGCTGGACGCAGGAGTACAAGCAGGGTGTGCCGACCGCGCCGCTGGCCCAGCACGAGGCCACCGAGGAGTCCGGTACGTCCGTGACGTTCTGGGCCGACGGCGACATCTTCGAGACCACGGTCTACAGCTTCGAGACGCTCTCCCGGCGCTTCCAGGAGATGGCGTTCCTCAACAAGGGCCTGTCGATCGCGCTGCGCGACGAGCGCCCGGACCACGTGGACGAGGAGGGCAACCCGCTCGCGGTCCGCTACCACTACGAGGGCGGCATCGTCGACTTCGTGAAGTACCTGAACTCGCGCAAGGGCGAGCTGGTGCATCCCTCGGTGATCTCGGTGGAGGCCGAGGACAAGGAGCGGATGATCTCGGTCGAGATCGCGATGCAGTGGAACACCCAGTACAGCGAGGGTGTCTACAGCTTCGCGAACACCATCCACACCCATGAGGGCGGTACGCACGAGGAGGGCTTCCGTGCGGCGCTGACGGGTTTGATCAATCGTTACGCCCGTGACAAGAAGCTGCTGCGCGAGAAGGACGACAACCTCACGGGTGAGGACATCCGCGAGGGCCTGACGTCGATCATCTCGGTCAAGCTCGGTGAGCCGCAGTTCGAGGGCCAGACCAAGACCAAGCTGGGCAACACCGAGGCCAAGACCTTCGTCCAGAAGGTCGTCCACGAGCACCTCACGGACTGGCTGGACCGCAACCCCAACGAGGCCGCGGACATCATCCGCAAGGGCATCCAGGCGGCGACCGCCCGGGTGGCCGCCCGTAAGGCGCGCGATCTGACCCGCCGCAAGGGCCTGCTGGAGACCGCGTCGCTGCCGGGCAAGCTGAGCGACTGCCAGTCCAACGACCCGACCAAGTGCGAGATCTTCATCGTCGAGGGTGACTCCGCCGGCGGCTCGGCCAAGTCCGGCCGTAACCCGGAGTACCAGGCGATCCTGCCGATCCGAGGCAAGATCCTCAACGTCGAGAAGGCCCGGGTCGACAAGATCCTCCAGAACAATGAGGTCCAGGCGCTGATCTCGGCGTTCGGCACGGGTGTGCACGAGGACTTCGACATCGAGAAGCTCCGCTACCACAAGATCATCCTGATGGCGGACGCCGACGTCGACGGCCAGCACATCAACACCCTTCTGCTGACGTTCCTCTTCCGCTTCATGCGTCCGCTGGTCGAGGCCGGCCACGTCTACCTCTCCCGCCCCCCGCTCTACAAGATCAAGTGGGGCCGGGACGACTTCGAGTACGCCTACTCCGACCCCGAGCGGGACCAGCTGATCGAGCTCGGCAAGCAGAACGGCAAGCGGATCCGCGAGGACTCGGTCCAGCGGTTCAAGGGTCTCGGTGAGATGAACGCCGAGGAGCTGCGGGTGACGACCATGGACGCCGACCACCGCGTGCTCGGCCAGGTCTCGCTGGACGACGCCGCCCGCGCCGACGACCTGTTCTCGGTGCTGATGGGCGAGGACGTCGACGCACGCCGCTCGTTCATCCAGCGCAACGCCAAGGACGTCCGCTTCCTCGACATCTGAGCCCTGTCGGCCCTTCCAACAGCCGCAGCTCGAAAGGACTTTGAACCACCATGGCCGACGAGAACCCCCCTGTGACCCCGGACGGCGTGACCGCCGAGGGCGCGCCCGCCGCCATCGAAGGCGTCGGGATGCGCGTCGAGCCCGTCGGGCTCGAGACGGAGATGCAGCGCTCCTACCTCGACTACGCGATGTCCGTCATCGTCTCGCGTGCGCTGCCGGACGTACGGGACGGCCTCAAGCCGGTCCACCGCCGCGTCCTGTACGCGATGTACGACGGCGGATACCGCCCCGAGAAGGGCTTCTACAAGTGCGCCCGTGTCGTCGGTGACGTCATGGGTACGTACCACCCGCACGGCGACTCCTCGATCTACGACGCGCTGGTGCGCCTGGCGCAGCCGTGGTCGATGCGGATGCCGCTGGTCGACTCCAACGGCAACTTCGGCTCCCCGGGCAACGACCCGGCCGCGGCCATGCGGTACACCGAGTGCAAGATGGCGCCGCTGTCGATGGAGATGCTCCGGGACATCGACGAGGAGACCGTCGACTTCCAGGACAACTACGACGGCCGCAACCAGGAGCCGACGGTCCTGCCGTCCCGCTTCCCCAACCTGCTGATCAACGGCTCGGCCGGTATCGCCGTCGGTATGGCCACGAACATCCCGCCGCACAACCTCCGCGAGGTCGCCGCCGGTGCCCAGTGGGCGCTGGAGCACCCGGAGGCCTCCCACGAGGAGCTGCTGGACGCGCTGATCGAGCGGATCAAGGGCCCGGACTTCCCCACCGGCGCGCTGGTGGTGGGCCGCAAGGGCATCGAGGAGGCCTACCGCACCGGCCGTGGTTCGATCACCATGCGCGCGGTGGTCGAAGTCGAGGAGATCCAGAACCGCCAGTGCCTGGTGGTCACCGAGCTGCCCTACCAGGTCAACCCGGACAACCTCGCGCAGAAGATCGCCGACCTGGTCAAGGACGGCAGGATCGGCGGTATCGCGGACGTCCGCGACGAGACCTCCTCGCGTACCGGCCAGCGCCTGGTCATCGTCCTCAAGCGGGACGCGGTCGCCAAGGTCGTCCTCAACAACCTCTACAAGCACACCGATCTCCAGACCAACTTCGGGGCGAACATGCTCGCCCTGGTGGACGGCGTGCCGCGCACGCTCTCCCTGGACGCGTTCATCCGCAACTGGGTGACGCACCAGGTCGAGGTCATCGTCCGCCGGACGAAGTTCCGGCTGCGCAAGGCCGAGGAGCGGGCGCACATCCTGCGCGGTCTGCTCAAGGCGCTGGACGCGATCGACGAGGTCATCGCGCTGATCCGGCGCAGCCAGACGGTCGAGATCGCCCGCGAGGGCCTGATGGGCCTGCTGCAGATCGACGAGATCCAGGCCAACGCGATCCTGGAGATGCAGCTGCGGCGACTGGCCGCCCTGGAGCGCCAGAAGATCACCGCCGAGCACGATGAGCTGCAGCGCAAGATCGACGAGTACAACGCGATCCTGGCCTCGCCGGAGCGGCAGCGCCAGATCATCAGTGAGGAACTCGCCGCGATCGTCGAGAAGTTCGGCGACGACCGGCGCTCCAAGCTGGTGCCCTTCGAAGGCGACATGTCCATCGAGGACCTGATCGCCGAGGAGGACATCGTCGTCACGATCACCCGCGGCGGCTATGTGAAGCGCACCAAGACCGACGACTACCGCTCGCAGAAGCGCGGCGGCAAGGGCGTCCGGGGCACTAAGCTCAAGGAAGACGACATCGTCGACCACTTCTTCGTCTCCACCACCCACCACTGGCTGCTGTTCTTCACGAACAAGGGCCGGGTCTACCGCGTCAAGGCGTACGAGCTGCCCGACGCGGGGCGGGACGCCCGCGGTCAGCACGTGGCCAACCTCCTCGCCTTCCAGCCGGACGAGCAGATCGCCCAGATCCTGGCGGTCCGCGACTACGAGGCCGCGCCGTACCTGGTGCTCGCCACCAAGGCCGGCCTGGTGAAGAAGACCCCGCTCAAGGACTACGACTCGCCCCGCTCCGGCGGTGTGATCGCGATCAACCTGCGCGAGCAGGAGGACGGCACGGACGACGAGCTGATCGGCGCCGAGCTGGTGTCGGAGGCCGACGATCTGCTGCTGATCAGCAAGAAGGCGCAGTCGATCCGCTTCACGGCGTCGGACGAGGCGCTGCGCCCGATGGGCCGGGCCACCTCCGGTGTGAAGGGCATGAGCTTCCGCGAGGGCGATGAGCTGCTGTCGATGAACGTGGTCCGGGCCGGCACCTACGTCTTCACCGCCACGGACGGGGGCTACGCCAAGCGCACCGCGGTCGACGAGTACCGCGTCCAGGGCCGCGGTGGTCTGGGCATCAAGGCCGCCAAGATCGTCGAGGACCGGGGGTCGCTGGTCGGCGCGCTGGTCGTCGAGGAGACCGATGAGATCCTCGCGATCACGCTCAGCGGTGGCGTGATCCGTACGCGGGTCAACGAGGTCCGGGAGACCGGCCGTGACACCATGGGCGTCCAGCTGATCAACTTGGGCAAGCGTGATGCCGTCGTCGGCATCGCCCGGAACGCCGAGGCCGGTCGCGAGGCCGAAGAGGTCGACGGGGACGAGGCGCCCGGGGAGACCGCGGAGCCCGCGGCGGCCGAGGGAACCGAGCCCGCGGCGGAGTAGCACGAGGAGCAGGTCGTGAGTGGAGCCACGGGCGCTACAGCGGGTCGAGCGGGAGCCGAGTACTCCTGCTCGGGTCCGCGACCGTGACGGACAGCGCCCGTGGCTCCGCCATTTCCGACAACGGCCCCCGAGACGAGGGCGCACACCAGGGGGGACCCGTGACCGACAGCCGTCAACCGCAGCCACAGCCTCATCAGCGCCATCAGTCCCCTGCCCGGTCCGGAGAGGACCGGTCGGCCCATGGCGGCCGGCAGCAGCCGTACCAGCCGCCCCAGGCGTACGCCACCGCCGGTGGGCAGGGCGGCGGCGGGCAGGCGGTCCGCAGGCCGCGTACGGGCGCCAGGACGGCCCCGCGGACGCGTAAGGCCCGGCTGCGGGTGGCGCGGGCCGATCCGTGGTCGGTGATGAAGGTCAGCTTTCTGCTCTCCATCGCGCTGGGCATCTGCACGGTCGTGGCCGTGGCGGTGCTGTGGATGGTCATGAACGCGATGGGTGTCTTCGCCGCGGTGGGCGGGGCGGTCAGCGAGGCCACCGGCTCCGGCGAGGGCGGCGGCTTCGACCTGCAGTCCTTCCTGTCGCTGCCGCGGGTGCTGCTGTTCACGTCGATCATCGCGGTGATCGATGTGGTGCTGGCCACCGCGCTGGCCACGCTCGGTTCCTTCATCTACAACCTGTCGGCGGGTCTCGCCGGGGGTGTGGAGCTCACCCTCGCTGAGGACGAGTGAGGGTTCCGGCGGGCCCGCGGGATCCGATTTTGGGAACACCTCTGAAGTGCGCTAATCTTTCGGTGCAGCGAACGCGCGGCTATAGCTCAGACGGTTAGAGCGCTTCCCTGATAAGGAAGAGGCCCCAGGTTCAAGTCCTGGTAGCCGCACTGCACAATCGGCCCGGCCGGGGAACTTCCCGGCCGGGCCGATGCGTTGTAGGGAACGGAAGTTGGCTCGCGGCGGGTGCCGCGCCTACGGCGTTGCCGACCGCGGGCTAGGTAACCGATCGATATCGGCCGGTGTGTATCATCGGCCGACATAGGTCCCCTACGTCAACGAAAGACGAGGTCGCGCGGTGAAGAAGCTTCTCCTGGTCGCACTGGCCGCCATCGGCGGGCTCCTCGTGTACCGCCAGATCCAGGCGGATCGCGCCGAGCAGGATCTGTGGACGGAGGCGACCGACTCCGTGCCCGCAGGTTCGGGTGTCTGAGACCCATAAACGCAGCAGGTTCGTACGGACCCCGATCGCCCCTGGTGATCGGGGTTTCGTATATCCGGGGGCGGGCGGGGCACGATGCGGGCGATGCGGGGCCACGCTCGTGACCAGGCTCCTGATGAGTTTGCCTTAGCACATCTTCGAATTGCAGCAGCAAAGTCGCTGTCCGTGAGGGGGCACGGCGCGGCACGCCGGCGACGCAGGCGGCCGATGGGTCGCCCGGCGGGGCTATCGCCGGCCCTCAGGTCCGCTGTACACCTGCTGCTGCCGAAGGCAATGCGGATCCGAGGAGGGGTGGGTCATGGTGACGGGGCGTCTGATGGCTCGGGCCATGTTTCACGTGAAACATGGCCGCGGGGCGGTCACCGTACTGGCGGTGCTCGGTGCGGTGGCGCTGCTGCCCGGGACGGTGGGCACGGCCTCGGCCGACACCATTCCCGCCTACCGGATGGCGGACGGCGCCACAGCGGTCAAGGGCACGCCCGGAGCCGACGACGCCCCGCAGCTCCATCCCGGTCTGCACACCGACGCCATCCGGCGAGGTGAGCAGAAGCATTACGCGGTCACCCTGGACGACCGGCACAGCGCGTACTTCTCGGTGGTCGCCGCTCCCCTCCCCGGCACGAAGGTCGAGGACTACAAGGACGAGCTCACCATCAGCGTCCAGAACCACGAGGGCCGGACCTGTAGCGCGGACGCGTCGCCGACCTTCAACGGTGGCGGTATGGCGTACCCCATCGCCGACTACGCCACCCGTCGCATCGGCGCCGACCGTACGAGTTGCCAGCAGGCCGGCCCGTACCACGTCGTGGTCACCCGGAAGGGAGCGGTGACGTCCGGGCCCGGCACCTGGCCGATCGAGCTGGACTACGTCAACGAACCGCTGCTCAAAGGCAGCGCCCCCGCCCGGCCGGGCAAGGGCACCTGGAGCACCGTGGCGCCGCCCGCCCCACGTACCGGTACCACCCGGCGCACCGTCGCAGGCGGCACGGGCTTCAACGACGCCGGCTCGGTCGGCCCCGGAGTCTGGAAGGACCACATCAGGCCGGGCGAGACCCGCTTCTACCGCGTACCCGTGGACTGGGGCCAGCGCCTCAACCTGAGCGCCGACGTGTCCCACGCCCCGTCCACCTCATCCTCCCGACCCTCCGCATCCTCCCGCCCCTCCTCGCCTACGTCGCCCTCCTCGCCCCGTTCTGCCGCCTCGTCCGCCTTCATCACCGACGCACTCGGGCTGAGTGTCTACAACCCGGCACGAGGCGCGGTCAGCACCGACCGCTTCGTCGCCTACAGGGGGAAGCAGGCCACCGCCAGGAAGTTCACGGCGCCCGTCGACTACGGCAACCGCTTCCACCCGAGCCACTCGGTCAGTGCGATGCGGTTCGCCGGCTGGTACTACCTCGAGGTCAGCCTGCACCCCGACACCGCGCGGTACTTCCCCGACGGCACCGATCTCACGCTGGGGGTGGACGTCCGTGGCACCGCCAAGCCCGGACCCGGCTACGCCGAACCGGCCGGCATCTTCTCCGTCACGCCCGAGGACCGGGAGACGGCACGCGACGGCCGGACCGCTCAGGAAGCGGAACGGAGCGGCACTCTGACGACGGTGGGCTACGCCGGGATCGGCACCGGTGCGGCGCTGCTGGTGGGCCTGGGAGCGTGGACTCTGCTGGCGCGGCGGTCCGCGTCGCCGGGCCCACCGGGCCGGCGGGGCGGGCAGCGCGACCGAGGTGAGCCGGGGCAACAGGGCGAACAGCACCAGCGGTTCGGGCCGCCCCAGGGCTGGTAGCGGGCGTACCGGCGGCGCCCGGCCGGCAGCGGGCGTCAGGCCGAGAGCAGCGCCCAGACCCCGATCGCGATGCACAACAGCGCCACGATCAGCACCGGGACCGCGACCTTCGGGGGCGGTCCCGGTCTTCTGAGCGGAGCGGGCGGTGTGGGCGGTGCGGCGACCGGGAAGGCGAGGGCCCCCTCGGCCGCCGGCCGCTGCCCGGGGACCGGGTGCGGGCCCGCTGTGTAGGGACGGGTCGCGGGGCTCTGCGGCCGGACGCCGGTCGTCGGCTCGTATGCGGGCACCGGGGGCGGAGGCGGGGCCGGTACGGGCATCGGCATCGGCATGGGAGCAGGCGCCGGGGTGGGGGTGGGCGTCGGCGGAGTGCCCGGCTCCGGAGGCGCGGGAGGGAAGCTGCCGGAGCCCCACACGGAGCCGTGCCCGGCGGCAGCGGCGGCCGCCCCGTGGGCCGGGGGCCTGGGCGGTGGGTCCGGCTCCGCGCCCCTCAGCGGCCCGTCCGGCCCGTACCCGGCCGGCAGCGGACCGATGTGGTCGAAGACCTCGACGACCTCCTCCTCGATCGTCGCCTCCGGCAGCAGCTCGGCCGCCGACAGCACCGCCTTACGCGCCCCCGTGGCTGTCTTGAACCGGCAGTCCGGGTTCGGGTGCACCAGGGACGCCAGCACCTGCCACAGCGGCTCCGGTATGCCCTCGGGCGCGTCGGGGACGCCGTGTTCGAAGTGCCCGATCAACGCATCGGGGTCCGGCTTGACCCCGGTGAGCAGGTAGATCGCCACCAGACCGACCGCGAAGAGGTCCGCGGGGAAGTCCGGTTCGGCGCCGAACATCTGCTCCGGGGCGAAGTAACCGGGCGTTCCCACCACATAGTTGGCCTCGGTGAGCCGCGGCTCGCCCTTGCGCATCGCGATGCCGAAGTCCGAGAGCCGCAGATGCGGTCGGCCGGTGCCGGTGGCCTTGAGGAGCAGGTTCGCCGGCTTGATGTCGCGGTGCACCACCCCCTCCGCGTGCACCGCGGTCAGCCCCGCCAGCAGCTGGTCCAGCAGCGTGCACACGAACCGCGGCGGCAGCGGCCCGTAGTCGCCGCTGAGATGGGCCAGCGAGCCGCCGTTCACCAGATCCATGGTGAACAGCACCTTGTCGTCGTCGGCGGCCCAGCTCATCGGGGCCAGCACATGGGGATGGTCGATCCGCAGTGCCTGTTCGCGGACGAAGCGCAACAGCGTGTGCGCATCGCTCTGCTGAAGCACCTTGGCCGCCACATAGCGGCGTCGCCGGTGGTCCCAGGCGCGCCATACGGCTCCCACCCCGCCCCGCCCGATCGGGTCGATCAGCTCATACCGGCCGGCGAAGATCTCACCCATCGCGCCCCGTCCGCCCCCTGAACTCGAAACGTCCCCTGCGGCCCGGCCCGCCGTGGCGCCGAGGCCGACGGGCCCCGACCCCTCGGACCGTCCCTCGCGCCTGCCGGGGCACTAGCTCTGATGCGCCTCGTAGTGAGCGACCGCGTCCGCGGTACGGCCGGCACCGTAGACCCTGAGGAACTCTGCCAGTTCGGGGTGCGTGGCGGCGAGGGTGTGGGAAGCGTCGATGATGTCCCCGGCGTCCGAGACCGACCGCAGCAGCGACTGGATCTCACGGACCACGCGCCGCACCGTGGTCGCCCCCGTCGACGACGTCTGCTGTGCGGTGTTGTTGAGCACCGAGCCGCCCGCCGTCTTCTTGATCTCTTCCATGCGCTCGGTGGCCTCGGCGGCGCTGACACTGCCGTCCGAGACCTGACCGGCCAGCTCCTGCAGCGCCTGGACCCGCTGCACCACGGCCGGGTTGCCTATCTTTGCGCGCTGTCCGCTCATCAGCTGCGAGAGCATCGGCGCGGACAGCCCGAGCACGGCGGCCAGCCGGGCCTGGTTGAGCCCGAGGTCGTCGATGAGACGGCGGAACAGCGCGCCCAGCGGCTCCCCGTACCAACTGCGCTGCAGCTCCCGGGCCCGCGCGGTGGCTTCCTGCTGTGCTGCGTCCATGCCGTCTCCCCACTCTCCCCATCGCTTCGCTGCCGCGAATCTCGCGAAGCATCCTACGGAGAGCCGGGGTGTGCGGCGATACCCGGTCGGGAAAGCACGCGGACACCAGGTACCCTGGTCCGCGAAGGGGCCTTAGCTCAGTTGGTAGAGCGCTGTCTTTGCATGGCAGATGTCAGGGGTTCGACTCCCCTAGGCTCCACCCTTCAAAAGCTCCTCTGACCTGGGAAAGTGCAGGTCAGAGGAGCTTTTTTCGTGCTTGGGGAGGTTGGCCGGGGGCTTCGGGGCGGCGCGGTTCCCGGGGGAGGACGGCTCGGACGACGGTTCCCAGGCCGGTGCCCGGGGACAGGACCGAGAGCGTGCCGCCGTACGCCTCGCAACGCCAGTGCATGCCCGGAATCCCGTAGCCCGACTCGATCAGCCGCGAGTTCCGCGGAATGCCGCGTCCGTCGTCGGCGACGGTGACACCCACGTAGCCGCGCCGGTAGGCCAGGGTCACTCTGGTGTGCCCGGCGTCCGCGTGTTTCACCACGTTGCTGAGGGACTCCTGGACGATGCGGTAGGCGGTCTGGGCCACCCCGTCGTCGGGCTTCGGTTCGTCGAGAGTGTCCCCCTGTACGTGCACGCGTACCGTCAGTCCGCTGTCGGCGGCCACGCGGTCGGCGAGTGAACGGACTGTCGCGGTCAGGCCCGTTCCGCGCAGGGCCACCGGGTGCAGGCTGGCGATGACGCCGCGCAGCACGGCTTCCTGCTCGTCGAGCCTGCGTACCGCCAGATCGACGGCCTCGTACCAGGCATGGGGATCCTCCTTGGCCCGGGCCGCGTCGAGCTGTCGCCGGGTCAGCGCGAGGAGTTGCAGCACCTCGTCGTGCAACTCCCCTGCCATCAGCGTGGCGTAGTGCTCCTGGCCGACGATGAGCGCCTGGAGCTTCTCCCGTTCGAGCCGGGTTTTCGGCCTGGACCAGACCACCACTGAGCACAAGGCTCCCGCCAGCAGGAACGCGAGGATCAGATGCCCGACCCGGGCGGACAGCCGGGGGCTCAGCGCGACGACCGTGAAGCTGCCGGACACCAGGACCAGCAGCCAGCGGACCTGGGGCGCGGTCCCGAGGGGGAGGACCAGCCCCCCGATGGCGGAGACCACGGCCATCGCCGCCACGGTGCGGTACGGCAGCGGTTCGAGTTCGAAGAACTCCGTGGCGTAGGTGGCCGTACCGAGCGCGATCAGTCCCAGGCACAGCGCGCGGGCGAGGCCCAGGGTCTGCAGCCGGCCCAGCACGGTCCGTGCGGTGCTTCCGCCCATCGGCTGCCTCCCCTTTCAGGAATTCACGCGTGAATCACATGCAAATGCGTGCACTCCCTCATATGCCTGCCCTTACCATCCGACGCACGGCAGTCTTTGTCAACTACACGGAATTTATCCCCCAAAACGCCCAAATTGCCGGTGGATAACTTCTGGCGGACGTTCAGGTGAAGCGCGCGGAGATATTCGGTGCGCTCGGGCGGAAAGCGGTCGCGGGTGGTGGGTGCGGTACGGAATTCGATAGGCGGCATCCGGTAATCGGTAACTTCGAAAACCATTTTCGTCGCCGGGGGAATTCATACCTGGGCGGAGTGGTGCCGCCGGGCGTAGGCGACGAGATCCGCTCTGGTGGCGAGGCCCAGCCGGGTACGCAGGGCGGCTCTGACGCTCTCGACCGTACGGACGCTGACCGCCAGCCGTTTCGCCACCTCGCGGTTGGTGTGGCCGTCGGCCAGAAGGCCGAGAACCTGCCGCTCCCGCAAGGGGAGTTCTTGCTCCCGTAGCACGGCGTGCGCCAGCCCGACTCCCAGTGACGGCTGCACATACTTCCCGCCGGCCGCCACTGTCCTCGCCGCCGCGACGAGTTCGGAAACCGGCGTGCTCTTCAGCAGATAGCCCGATGCGCCGGCGGACAATGCCGCGCGGACGAGTGCGGGTTCCGCGTACATGCTCTGCACCAGAATCCGTACCCCGGGCGCGGCCGCCAGAAGGCCGGGAATCGCGTCGAGTGCCGATCCGGACTCCAGCCGCATGTCCAGCATCAGCAGATCGGGGTGCTGATGAACCACGACGGCGAGCGCGGTGCGTGTGCAGGCGGCCTCTCCCACTACGGCGAAGCCCTCCGGCTCCAGGAGTGTCCGGGTCCCGGCGCGCACGGTCGGATGGTCGTCGACCAGGACCACACGTACGGGTCGTAGTGGTTCGTCCATCGTTCAGTGCCTCTCCAGAAGTCGCGGGAAAACGCCACCGCCCGCAACCCCCTCACGGGGGTGATCACGATCCGACGGTCCGGCCCGGTTTGTCAACCAACGGCAGTCATAACGGGTAATGGGGCGGTCATTTCTCTCCGAGAAGAATCAACATTCAACTGTCTGCGGATAACCCGCAAGAACGTTGCGGACTTGTGCGGATGCACCGCGCCAACCGTGCCGGAGACGATCAGTTCGTCACTGAAACGCACCGGTGCTCACGCGGAAAGAAAGGTATCCGGAGATGCTTTCCAGCCTCCTTCAGCTCGCCTCCACGCTCCTGTCCGACCTCGTCAAGTGGGGCATCAGCTAAATCCCGAACGCGACGGGTAACGGCCCGGCACGCGAGCATGACCTTCCTGCCACCCGGGCGGCAGGAAGGTGCTCCCGGGCGTGGTTCCCGTCATCGGCGGTCAAGTACCCGCATTCATAAGGCACTTCTCAGGGAGAAGGGAAGAAGGGAAGAAGGGAAGAAGGGGAGGAGGTGTGAGGACGTGGACAAGTGGGTCAACCTCGCGGTGACACTGTTCGGCGATGCCCTCAAGTGGTTTCTGAGCTGACGTCGCGCACAAGAGCAACGGGGTCGCGCACAAGAACAACGGGAACGTGACGAACGTGAGGGGCGGCGGGGAACAGCGGTTCCCTGCCCGCCTTCCCGGCCCACCCGGGGCTCATCCCCGGTGCAGCCGGTGCGCGGTCCGTCGTCCCCACCACAGGCCACCGGCCCCGAGCGCCAACTGCCAGGCCAGCTGCGGGACTCCGTACGCTCCGCCGCCCGCCACGCCCACGGCGACGGGCGCCGTCAGCGCGAGAGCGGCCAGTGGGCCGCGCAGGTACCACACGGTGGTCTGGAGCGGTGCGGTGTTGCCCATCGGGGTGGTGACACCGACGAGCATGGACAGCGGCACGCTGCCCCGGTACGCGCTGACCAGCGCCGCGGCCACGAGTGCGGGCACGGCCGCGATCAGTACCAGCGTCCCGGGCCGCGCCCAGCCGCCCAGCAGGCACACCCCGGCACCCGCCCCCAGCCCCGCCAGCAGCAGGGCGGCCGGTACCAGCGCGTGCCGCAGCGCCAGCGCCCCCGGCGTGCAGCGCAGGCCGGCCGAGCGCCGCGGGTCGTCGCTCTCCAGCCGTGCGGGCTCGGCGAGTTGGGCCGCTGCGAGGTAGGCGGCGGCGAGCCCGCCGAGCGCGGCGAAGGACCGGGCGTTGCCGTGGACGTCCGGGGCGAGCGCGGTGAGGACCACCGCGAGCGCGGTCCACACGGCGGCCCAGACCAGCCGTCCGGGCGCGCGCAGCAGCCCCGTGGCGTCCCGCCATGGAATGAGCAGCCACGGGCGGCGCGGCATGGGCAGCCGCAGCGCGGGACGTGCGCCGCGCTCCCGCAGCGTGGGGATACCCGCCCTGGCCTGCCGTAGGTCCAGCGCGAGCAGCGACGCGCCCAGCCGCGCGGCCGTCGTCGCCCGGAGGCGCAGCGCGTCCTGGGAGATGTCCGGCGTCGCCCGCCGGGCGAGCAGCAGCGCGGCCGCCGTGCAGCCGGCCGAGAGCACGGCACCTGCCCACCACCAAGGCGCCGCTGGTGTGTTCTGCGGCCCCACCGCGGCGACCAGCGGCTGTGCCGACCAGCCCCACGGCCCCGACCACAGGTATGCCTGGCCGAGCCAGGAGGGCAGCCCCCGTACCGCCGACACCGCTGTGACGGCGAGGAGCGCGGCGGCTATTCCCCAGGCGGCGCGGAACAGCCGCGCCCCGTGCCGGGCCAGGAAGCGGTCGTGGCGTTCGACGAGCGCGCCCGCGGCGGTGCCGGTGAGCGCGGTGGTCACCCCCGCCCAGGCACCCGCCGCCACGGCGACCGGCCAGGCCTCGGTACCCGATGCGGAGAGCAGGAATCCGGCCACGCCGCCCGCCCCCGCGCCGGCCAGCCCCGCGAGCAGCGCGGCCGAGGTCAGCCGGGGCAGCAGGAGCGGCGCCCGCAGCAACGGTGTGGACAACAGCCAGGAGAGGGTGGGCAGGTCCAGCAGCACGGGGCCGCGCCATACCGCTCCGCGTGCCATGACCAGGGCCACCAGCAGAGTCAGGGTCGGGACGGCCACCGGCAGGGCGGCCGGCAGACATGCCGTCGACGCGGCGAGCGGCCCTTGGACGCACCCCGCCTGGGCGCCTCCGGAGTGGGCGCTTCCGGAGTAGGCGCCTCCCGCCCGGGCGGCGGTGACCAGCAGCGGGATGCCCCAGCCGGCGCTCACCAGCGCGATGCCGTAGAGCATCAGCGCCGCGCTCTTGCGCTTGCGTGCACGGAACGCGCTCCGGATCCCGTGCAGATATGCCAGCGTTTCGGCGGTCTGCCGACCGGTGTCGTCGGTGCATCGACCCGGCCGGCGGGGTGCGGGGAACAAGGTCAACAGCCGCTGCCCGTCGGGGAGATCGCCGCCTCCGCCGGGGACAGCAGCCCACCGTCCATCACGTACACCCGGTCGGCCACCGCGCTGAGCACATCGTGGTGCGTGGCGAGCAGGACGGCGGCCCCGCCGTCACGGTGCGCGGCGAGCCGGTCCGCCAGTTCCTGCCGGGCGTGGACGTCGAGCCGCTGCTCGGGCTCGTCCAGGATGAGCAGGTCGTGCGGGCGTACGAACGCCGCCGACAGCGCCAGCGCCTGGAGCTGCCCCGACGACAGCGCGGAGGGCAGGACGTCGGCGTGGCCGGCCAGGTGGTGCTCCTCCAGTACGTCGGCCACCGCTGCCTCGGCAGCGGCGCCGAGCCCGTGGGACAACGCCATCAGCATGAGGTGCTCGTGCACCGTCAGGTCGGGGTAGTGCGCCCCGGTGTCCATCACTGTCGCGATGCGCGTCCGGGCGGCCGGTGTGTCCTCGTCGAGCGGCTCGTCGCCGAACAGTACGGAACCGGCCGTCGGCCGTTCCCTGCCGCAGGCCAGGCGCAGCAGAGTCGATTTGCCGGATCCGTTGTCGCCCCTGAGGGCCACGATCTCTCCCGGTGCGACCTCCAGTGTCACCGAGCGCAGCACATCGCTGTCTCCGTAGCTGCGGCTGACGTCGGCCAGGCGCAGCAGCGCGCTCCTGCCAGGGCTCACCGGACTCACCGAAACCTCCCCCCGGAGCCAGGGATGTCCCCGGTCGTCACACAGTCGCCGCAGCCGTCACGTGGACCCTACAAGAATCATTCAGGAATGATTTCGGGGGAGCGGGCAGGGGCCGGGGCCCATGGCGTCGGCCGGCCTCGTGGTCGCGTCAGGCCGTGGTCCCGCCGCCGCGTTCGCCGGAGTCCGGCTCGGACTGCTGGGATCCGTTTTGGGTGTCGGGGGCGGCGCCCTGGCTGCCGTCGACGGCGCTGAGCCGGCGTTCGCCGACCTCGGTGGGGGCCGGTGGCTCGACCAACCAGTCGGGGTTGGCCTGCTTGTCCCACCACTTCCAGGCGGCGACCGCCCCGCCGGCCAGGACACCCAGGACGGCGAGGCGCTTGGCGAGCCTGCCGCACTTGGCCCGGCGGCAGTGCTTCTTGTGGAGCCTGGCGATCTCGGCGGTCGTCACCTGACCACGGAGGGCGGCGAGCGCGGCGCTGCCACGGGCGAGCGCTTCCTCGCGCACCGGCTCGGCCACGGCCCGGGCGCTGCTCACCGCGTGCTCCAGCCTGGGCGCGGTGTACTCGGCCGCGTGCCGGGCCGCATGGCGGGTACGGCAGGCCGCCCGGGTCGCCGCGGCGTCGACCTTGGGCGGCAGTGCGCCACGGGCGTGCTCGATACGTGGATGCAGCCGCGCGTCGTACTGCGCACGGGCCTGGTGGGCGGCTTCCGCCACCTTCGGCGCCATGCGGCTACGGGCCTCATGGGCGTAGTGCACGGCGGCGTCCCTGGCCGTACCGGCATACGGAGCCACCACCTCCGCGGCGTGCCGCACGCTGTCCTTGGCCGTACCGGTCGCGGCGCGCACGCTGTCCTTGCGGGTCACGGGATCCTCCTCCTCGGTGGCGTGTCCGGGGCCTGGGGGATTGGTGCCACAGGTCTGCTGTGCCGCCTGTCCACCCGTTTGGAGATCATGCCCGGTCGCAGCGCGTACGGCATGCGTGGGCGGGCATATGGGTCATCAGGGATATTCCGCGATATTTCTGGTACTTGACCGTGTCCTGGACGGCCGTAGGAACGGCTGCGTGACGGTGGTGCGGGCAGCGGTGTGGGCTGCTCCGGGGCAGTGCGGTGGACAGCGGCGTGGCGGCCGGTGCCGCGGTTCGTCGTTCCGGCCAGAAATCAGTGCGAAGGTTCCGGTGCCGGTGGTGGCCGGGCGACGGCCGGAGGAGTCCATGCGAGGATCGGGGTCCGTCAGCGAAGACTTATGGAAGGTTGATCGTGGCTGAGCAGCTCTACGCCACCCTGAAGACGAACCAGGGCGACATCGAGATTCGGCTTCTGCCGAACCACGCACCGACGACGGTGAAGAACTTCGTCGAGCTCGCCAAGGGCGAGCGCGAGTGGACCCACCCGGCGACCGGTAAGAAGTCCACGGACAAGCTGTACGACGGCACGGTTTTCCACCGTGTGATCAGCGGTTTCATGATCCAGGGCGGTGACCCGCTGGGCAACGGTACCGGCGGTCCGGGCTACGAGTTCAAGGACGAGTTCCACCCGGACCTGAGCTTCAACAAGCCGTACCTGCTGGCCATGGCCAACGCCGGCCCGGGCACCAACGGCTCGCAGTTCTTCATCACCGTCGCGCCGACCGCGTGGCTGACCGGCAAGCACACCATCTTCGGTGAGGTCACCACCGACGCGGGCAAGAAGGTCGTGGATGCCATCGCCGCCACCCAGACCAACCCGCGCACCGACCGTCCGGTGAACGACGTCGTCATCGAGTCGGTGGTCGTCGAGACCCGCGAGGGCTGAGCCGTCCTGTTCCCCGGAGCACTCCGGGGAACCATTGCGCCCCGCCCGGTCGTATAGCAGGAGGCGGGGCGCGAAGCTCGTCGAGGGGCGGTCGCCGGGAGACGGGCGGGCGGGGCGCGGTGCTTGCTCAAGGGCACGCGAAACGTGTCGCGGGCGGCAGTGGACGTCCGGCGTCCGGACGCTGATGAGGACGAGGGGATCGATGGACGACCAGGTGCCAGGCAGCCCGCAGGAGCCGCGGAACGTGCGGGGCGAGGACGGCCTGCCGGGCTGTTACCGCCACCCCGGCCGGCGGACCGGCATCAGCTGTACGCGCTGCGAACGGCCGATCTGCCCCGAGTGCATGGTGAGCGCCTCGGTCGGCTTCCAGTGCCCGGACTGCGTACGCGGGGGCAGCGGCACCGGCCATGCGCCGCAAGCGACGGTGCCGCGCACGATCGCCGGCGGCACCATCGCGGCCGACCCCCGGCTGGTCACCAAGATCCTGCTGGGCATCAACGCCGCCGTGTTCATCGCCGTCCTGGCGACCGGTGCGAGCACCAGCCCGCTGATCAGCCACCTCGACATGCTGGGGCGCGCCTTCGACCCCGGCAGCCTTCAGCTGGTCGGGGTCGCCGAGGGTGAGTGGTACCGCCTGCTCACCGCGGTGTTCCTGCACCAGGAGATCCCGCATATCGCGTTCAACATGCTCTCGCTGTGGTGGCTGGGGCCGCCCCTGGAGGCGGCGCTCGGCCGGGCGCGGTTCATCGCGCTGTACCTGATCGCCGGTCTGGGGGGCAGCGCCCTGTCCTACCTCCTCGCCGCGCAGAACCAGCCCTCGCTGGGCGCCTCCGGCGCGATCTTCGGGCTGCTGGGCGCCACCGCGGTGCTGCTGCGGCGGATGAACTACGACATGAAGCCGGTACTGATCCTGCTCGGCCTCAACCTGGTCTTCACCTTCCTGTGGCCGCACATCGCCTGGCAGGCCCATGTCGGCGGGCTCGTCGTGGGCGCCGCGGTGGCGTTCGGGATGGTGCATGCGCCGCGGGACCGCCGGACGCTGGTGCAGACCGGCACCTGCGCGGTGGCGCTGCTCGCCATCGGCGCGGTGGTGTGGGTACGGACCCTTCAGCTGCTGGGCTGAGGGCCCGTCCGCTCGGACAGCATCGTCCCCTGTGCGGATCGAGGGCCCCTTTGAGGGACCGTTCCGTCTCGTTGTCCACAATGCGTGGCCGATCTTGTGCATGCTGTGCGGAACTCCCCTCCCCGGACGGCTCCGACCGGTGTTTCCGCTGGAAGAGCAGGGGAGGGAGGAGTGCTGCGAGTGGGTGCAGCCGATCACACCGGCGTCAACCTCCGGAAGGTTATCCACAGATCTTCTGAAGTTTTCCCCGACTGTGGATAACTGTGTGGATGGTCTTGGGCAAGGCTTGCCCCGCGCCCGCCGGATGCCCTATTTCCACTGAGTGGAGACGCCGAAGCCCACCGCGATGAAGCCGAAGCCGCAGACGATGTTCCAGTTGCCCAGGGCCGCGATCGGCAGGTCACCCTCCGACACGTAGAACATCACGATCCACACGAGCCCGATCAGGAACATCGCCAGCATCAGCGGCGCCACCCAGCCACGACCTGAGCTCATCTTCAGGTTGGTGGTCTTCGCTGGCGGCGGCGTGAAGTCGTCCTTCTTGCGGATCCGTGACTTCGGCACGAGGAACTCTCCTGTCGATGTGCTGCTCCCACCCTCGACGGCGCGCGCGGCCGGGGGGTCCGGCCGCTCGGGGGGAGGTACGAGGTGCGCCCCGGCTGCGGACGCGGTGGGGAGCGGACTCCTTACCCGGGCGTCCGTTAGCGTAGTCCTTCCGCGGCGTCGTAAGGAGTAAGGGTACGTTGAGCAATTCCGCCGACTCCCCCGGCCGCCCGGTCCGTGCCCGTCTGCGGCCCGCACGGCTCCTCACCCTGGCCGTCTTCGCCCTCGCCGGGATGCTGTTCTGGGTCAGCTTCGACACCGCACGCGGCACCAATCTGCGCTCCGACGACTCCATGCTCCGGCTCTCCGACCTCATCCAGGAGCGCAGCCAGAAGAACGGCGTCCAGAACGACCGCAACGCCACGCTGCGCGAGGAGGTCGACGCCCTCGCACAGCGCGACAACCGCGGCTCCAAGGCCGAGGAGGCCAAGCTCGAGGCCCTGGAGAAGAGTGCCGGTACCGAGCCGCTGTCCGGCCAGGGCGTGACGGTCACGCTCACCGATGCCCCGCCGAACGCCACCGCCAAGATTCCCGGGGTGCCCGAGCCGCAGCCCAACGACCTGGTCATCCACCAGCAGGATCTCCAGGCCGTGGTGAACGCCCTGTGGCAGGGCGGCGCCAAGGGCATCAAGGTCATGGACCAGCGGCTGATCTCCACCAGCGCGGTGCGCTGCGTCGGCAACACCCTGATCCTCCAGGGCCGGGTCTACTCCCCGCCGTACCAGGTCACCGCGGTCGGCGACCGCGAAGCCCTGAACCACGCGCTCACCGCCTCCCCCGCGATCCAGAACTATCTGCAGTACGTGAACGCCTACGGATTGGGCTGGAAAGTCGACCAGCACGAGGCGGTGACTCTTCCCGGCTACTCCGGCACAGTGGACCTCCACGACGCACAGCCTGTCCGGCGGCCGTAGGGCCTGTCCGAGCCCGTGGGCCGCGGGGCGGCGGGAGGGGCGCGGATGTCGCTGCTGAGCCGGAGGCCGTCACGGGGGCGGATGGCGCCGCGGGGCCGGACGGTGGTGCGGTGGACCGTACGGACGCTCAGCGAGGTCTGCGTCACCACCGGCGCGCTGCTTCTCCTCTTCGTCGGCTACCTCGTCTTCTGGACCGGCCTGCAGGCCGACAGCGCGATGGACGGTGAGATCGACAGGCTCCGGCAGCGGTGGTCGGCCGGGCCGACCACCGCCCCCGATGCCGAGCCGGGCCCGGACAGCAGGCCCATCCCCGGCGGCAGCACCGCGTCGCCCGGATCTCCCGGGTCTCCCCCATCCCCCGGGTCTCCTCCCGGGCCGTCCGCTCCGTCCCGCCGCTACGAACCCGGCGCGTCCTTCGCCGTCATGTACATCCCCAGGTTCGGGGCGGACTGGGCCAAGCCCGTCCTGGAAGGAACCGCGACCGATGACCTCAAGCGCGGCCTCGGGCACTACGACCGCACCGGGCGGCTCGGCGGGACCGGCAACTTCGCCGTCGCCGGCCACCGCCGCACCTACGGCGACCCGTTCAAGGACTTCCCGCGCCTCCGCCCGGGCGACGCCGTGGTGCTGACCGACGGGGCGACCTGGTTCACCTACCGCATCGACAAGCGTCCCTATACCACGCTTCCGGGTGATATCGGGGTGATCGACCCGATACCGAGGAAATCCGGCTTCACCGGCCCGGGACGCTATCTCACCCTGACCACATGCGAGCCGGAGTGGGGTCACAGTCACCGGCTGGTCGTCTGGGCACACCTCGATGCCACCCAACCCGTGTCACAGGGAAGGCCGCCCGCTTTGACCGGCTGACCCACCGGGCCCGCCCTCGCCCCGTACTCTGGTGTCGCAATCGAC
The DNA here is from genome assembly GCF_001590865.1 of Streptomyces sp. NBRC 110611. Lineage (GTDB taxonomy): Bacteria > Actinomycetota > Actinomycetes > Streptomycetales > Streptomycetaceae > Streptomyces. The sequence goes on along the minus strand of NZ_BBUY01000003.1, from coordinate 370,820 downwards.
ATCGTCATCGGCATCGGCAAGGGGACAGCGACAGCATGTACGGCTGGATCTGGCGGCATCTGCCGGGCAACACATGGGTGAAGACGCTGATTTCAGTCGTGCTCGTGCTGGCGGTGGTCTTCGTACTCTTCCAGTACGTCTTTCCGTGGGCGGAGCCGCTGCTCCCCTTCAATGACGTCACGGTCGACCAAGGGATGGCAGCTCTCCGATGACCGCACGCATTCTCGTCGTCGACAACTACGACAGCTTCGTCTTCAACCTCGTCCAGTACCTGTACCAGCTGGGCGCCGAGTGTGAGGTGCTGCGCAACGACGAGGTCGCGCCGCGGCACGCTCAGGACAGCTTCGACGGGGTGCTCCTGTCGCCCGGCCCCGGGACGCCCGAGCAGGCCGGTGTCTGCGTCGAGATGGTCCGGCACTGCGCGGACACCGGTATCCCGGTCTTCGGCGTGTGTCTGGGCATGCAGTCGATGGCCGTGGCGTACGGCGGTGTGGTGGACCGGGCGCCCGAGCTGCTGCACGGCAAGACCTCGCTCGTCGCCCATGAGGGCGCCGGGGTCTTCGCCGGCCTGCCCTCCCCCTTCACCGCCACCCGGTACCACTCCCTGGCCGTCGAGCCGGACACCGTCCCCGACGAACTGGCCGTCACCGCCTGGACGGAGGCCGAGGACGCTCCCGGCGGGCGGATCGTCATGGGCCTGCGGCACCGCGAACTCCCCGTCGAAGGCGTGCAGTTCCACCCCGAGTCGGTGCTGACGGAGTGGGGGCACCGGATGCTGGCCAACTGGCTCGTCGAGTGCGGCGACAAGGGAGCTGTGGAGCGTTCGACGGGGCTCGCCCCGGTGGTCGGCAAGGCCGGCGCATGACTGCCCTGCGCCCTGAGCGTGGCGGGAGACCCTACGACCCGTACGAGCCGGGGCGGCAGTACGGGTCCCAGGATCCGTACGGCCGACCGGACCCGCACGGCCGGCCCGATGCGTTCGAGGCCGCGGTGGAGCAGCTCGACGACCCGCTGAACGATCCGCTGCCGGGCCAGGCGACGCCGACGGCCGACCGGCCCGCCCGGCAGCCCGCGCACCGTCGCCCCGACCGGCCCTCGCCTCGTCCGCTCGACCGTCCGGTGGCCGGCCCGTCCGCCCGGCCGATGACCAGCCCGCTCGACGAACCGGGCCGCGGGCGCCGACGGGGAAAGCCGGCCGACGAGGGCCTGTCCCATGGCTCGCCGTGGTTCCGCCCCCGCCAGGAGCCGGAGCGGCCCGCCCCGCCTCGTCAGGTGCCCTCGGGGCCCCGGCCGGTATCGCCCCCGGCCGTCTCGCCCGTCCCTCCCCCCTCCGTCTCGTCCTCGGCGCCGGTCGAGTCGAAACCCGCACTCTCCGCGCCCTCTGCACCCTCTGTGCCTTCGCCCTGGCCGGACGATGACGAGACCATGGCGCTGCGGCAGGCCGAGAAGCGGCGCGCGGGCGATGTTTCACGTGAAACGCGTGCAGCCGACGTGGCCGTTTCACGTGGAACCAGCGCGGCTGACGCGACCGTTTCACGTGAAACAGCGACTTCGGTGCCGGCGCTGGCGACCGGGGGCCGTGCGGCGCGCCGTAAGGCCGCTCAGGAGGCCGCCAAGCGCAACGGGCGGCGCGCACGTCACAACGGTGCGGCCGGTACCTCCGCGTCCGCTGCCGCGGCTTCCCCGTCGGCGTCGGCCCCCATGTCCCGCGTGGAGGCCCGGAGGGCCGCACGTGCCGCCAAGGACAGCCCGAGCCTGATCGTCAGCCGGGCGCTGGGCGAGGTGTTCATCACCCTCGGCGTGCTGATGCTGTTGTTCGTCACGTACCAGCTGTGGTGGACGAACGTACGCGCCGAGCAGGAGGCGGGTGGCGCCGCCAACACCCTGCAGCACGAGTGGGACAAGGGCGGCGGGGAGAAGAAGAATCTCGCGGCCGGTGAGCGCTTCGGGATCATGTACATCCCGAAGCTGGACGTGAAGGCACCCATCGCCGAGGGCATCGCCAAGAAATCGGTGCTGGACCACGGCATGATCGGGCACTACGACAAGGTCAGCGGCCTCAAGACGGCGATGCCCTGGGACAAGAAGGGAAACTTCGCGGTCGCGGGCCATCGCAACACCCACGGCGAGCCGTTCCGCTACATCAACCGGCTCACCAAGGGCGACAAGATCATCGTTGAGACGCAGAGCACGTACTACACGTACGAAATGGAGAGCATCCTCCCGCAGACGTCTCCCGGCAATGTCAGCGTGCTCGACCCCGTACCGCGCGGCTCGGGATTCACCGGCCCGGGCCGCTACCTCACCCTGACCACCTGTACGCCGGAGTTCACCAGTACCTTTCGGATGATCGTCTGGGGCAAGATGGTCGACGAGCGGCCGCGGAGCAAGGGCAAACCGGAAGCGCTCGGCGGCTGAGTACAGGACAAGAGGGGTGCTACGCGGTGACAGCAACCGGAACCGAAGGGGAATGCGACCGGTCCGCGCCGCCACCCACGCCGCGCCGGGTACGCAGGGCCATTGCCGCCGTCATCAGCGTCATCGGCGAGCTGTTGATCACGGCGGGCCTGATCATGGGCCTCTTCGTCGCCTACTCGCTGTGGTGGACCAACGTCCTCGCCGACCGTGCGGCGCACCGGCAGAGTGACGAGATCCGCAAGCACTGGGCGAGCAGCAAGCCCGACAAGAAGCCGGAGGAGTTCGACAGCAAGGACGGCATCGGCTTCCTGCACGTACCGGCGATGACCAGTGGTGAGGTGCTGGTCAAGAAGGGCACCAGCGCCGGGGTCCTCAACGCGGGGGTGGCCGGCTACTACACCAAGCCGGTCAAGTCGGCCCTGCCGAACGACAAGAAGGGCAACTTCTCGCTGGCCGCGCACCGCGACGGCCACGGCGCCAAGTTCCACAACATCGACAAACTCAAGGACGGCGACCCGGTCGTCTTCGAGACCAAGGACACCTGGTACGTCTACAAGGTCTTCGCGACGCTGCCGGAGACCTCGAAGTACAACGTGGGCGTACTCGACGAGATCCCCGAGGGCTCCGGCAAGGACCGGGCCGGCCGCTACATCACCCTGACGACCTGCACCCCGGTCTACACCTCGACCTACCGCTACATCGTCTGGGGCGAACTGGTCCGCACCGAGAAGGTCGACGCGGACCGCACCCCGCCGAAGGAGCTGCGCTAGGGCCAAGGAGCCGCGCTGGACGCCGCCCGGCGCCCCGTACGCCTCCGGCAGAAGCCGCACACGACAGAGCCCCGGCCCCCTCTCAGGGCGGCCGGGGCTCTGTCGTGTCGTCAGCCGTGTCGTCAGCGTCCGAACGGTCCGCCGATGAACCCGCCATGGTCATCGCCGCCGTTACCGCCGATGGTGGTCAGCGTCACGGTGGCGGACTTGGGGTCGGCCGGGGTGTTCGGTGCCGGGTCCTGGGTGACCACCCGGGCGTTGTCGTCCTGCGAACTGCCCGCCGCGAACTGGACGTTGGTGAAGCCGGCCTGCTGGAGCGCCTGCTTCGCCTCCTTGACCGTCCGGCCGATCACACCCGGCACCGGCGTCTGCGCCGCCGCCTTGCCGACCGTGAGGTTCACCGTGGAGCCGGTCTCCGCCTCGGAGTTGGCCCCGGGGTTCTGCTGCGTCACCTTGCCGACCTGGTTGGGGTCGGAGGTCTCCTGCTCGGCCTTGGCGACCTTGAAGCCCAGGTCGGTCAGCTGCTTCTGCGCCGCGTTGAAGTCCTGTCCCACGACGGACGGGACGGTGACCTTCGGCGCCGCCTGGGCCACGGTCAGCGTGATTTCCGTGTCCTTGGCGGCCTTGCCATTGGGGCTCTGGCTGATGACGATGCCCGCCTTGCGGTCGGACTCCTCGAGTTTCCGCTCGACGTTGCTGAAGCCCTTGCTCTCGAGCTCCTTGCGCGCGTCCTCGAACGGGATGCCGGTGACGTCGGGGATGGTGATCTGGACCGCTCCCGTACAGACCGTGACGCTGACCGGCTCGTTCTTGCCGATCTGGGTGCCGGCCTCCGGGGCCTGCGCGCTGATCTGGTCCTTCTTGACGTTCTCGCAGGCCTTGCGGTCGCTCACGTTGACCGTGAAGCCGCCGTTCACCCCGGACTCCTTGGCCTCCGCCACCGTCTTCCCGACGAGGTTGGGGACCGCGGACTTGCCGCCCGTCTTGCCGCCGCTGAACATCGCCTTGCCGATGAAGATCGCACCGACCAGGACCAGCGCCGCCGCGGCGACCAGCAGAATCGTCGAGGTGTGGCTCTTCTTCCGGGGGCCGCCGCCCCGCCGGTCGGCGCGCTCGTCGTAGCCGTAGCCGCCGTCGTCCGGGTTCACCGGGGGGAGCAGGGAGGTCTGGCCCGCCGGATCCTGCGCCCGCAGCATCGTGGTGGGCTGGTCCTGGTCGTAGCCGGCCGCGCCCAGGGCGGAGGCCGCCGCGATCGGCTGGCCGTCCAGGGCCGCCTCGATGTCGGCCCGCATCTCGTCGGCCGACTGGTAGCGGTAGTCCGGGTCCTTGACCAGCGCCTTCAGGACGATCGCGTCCATCTCCGGCGTGATCTCGGGGTCGAAGGCGCTGGGCTGCTGCGGCTCCTCGCGGACGTGCTGGTAGGCCACCGCCACGGGTGAGTCTCCGACGAACGGCGGCCGGACGGTGAGCAGCTCGTAGAGCAGACAGCCGGTGGAGTACAGGTCGGAGCGGGCGTCGACCCGCTCGCCCTTGGCCTGCTCCGGGGAGAGGTACTGGGCGGTACCGATCACCGCCGCGGTCTGCGTCATCGTCATGCCGGCGTCGCCCATCGCCCGGGCGATACCGAAGTCCATGACCTTGACCTGGCCGGTGCGCGTCAGCATGACGTTCGCCGGCTTGATGTCGCGGTGGACGATGCCGGCCCGGTGGGAGTACTCCAGCGCCTGGAGCACGCCGATGGTCATCTCCAGCGAGCGCTCGGGCAGCAGCTTCCGCCCGGAGTGCAGCAACTCCCGCAGCGTGGAACCGTCCACGTACTCCATGACGATGTACGGGATCGAGACCCCGTCGACGTAGTCCTCGCCGGTGTCGTAGACCGCGACGATCGACGGATGGTTCAGCGAGGCGGCCGACTGGGCCTCACGGCGGAACCGGGCCTGGAAGGACGGGTCGCGGGCGAGGTCCGCCCGCAGCGTCTTCACGGCGACGGTGCGGCCCAGGCGGGTGTCATGTGCGAGGTACACCTCGGCCATGCCACCACGGCCGAGCACCGAGCCCAGCTCGTACCGGCCGCCGAGGCGACGCGGCTCTTCCATAAGCTTCTCCAGCCCTCTCCGTCAGTCCCGACCGCACCCGTGTGTGGTCCGGCGGTGTGCTGTCCGGGCTACCGTACCCGGGACGCCGTGGTGGACCGGGCCGGAGCCGCAACCTGATACATGACCGGTATGGGCATGACCCGGGTCACTTTCCGCTTTCGAGTACCGCCGCCATGACGTCCTTCGCGATCGGGGCCGCGAGCCTGCCGCCGGCGATGTCGTCGCGCAGGGTGTCGGAGCCCTCGATGACCACGGCGACCGCGACCGGGGAGCCCTTGTCCGTCTTCGCGTAGGAGATGAACCAGGCGTACGGGTTGTCCTTGTTGTTCTCGCCGTGCTGGGCCGTACCCGTCTTGCCGCCGACCGTGACGTCCGGGATCTGGGCGTTGGTTCCGGTGCCCTTCTCGACCACGGTCTCCATGATGCTCTGGACCTTCTGCGCGTTCTCCGGCGAGAGCGGGCGGCTCATCTCCTGCGGAGTGTGCTGCTGCACCACGTTGAGGTTCGGCGCGACCAGTTGCTCGACCATGTACGGCTTCATCAGCTTGCCGTTGTTGGCGACCGCCGAGGCGACCATGGCCATCTGCAGCGGGGTGGCGCGGTTGGAGGCCTGGCCGATGCCCGCCATCGCGTTCTGCGGGCGGTTGTCCTTGGGGTAGATGCTCGACGAGGCCCGGACCGGGGTGTCGATCTTCGGATCGTTGAAGCCGAACTTCTCCGCCTCGGCCTTCATCTTCTTGTTGCCGAGGTCCGCGCTGATCTTGCCGAACACGGTGTTGCAGGACCAGCGCAGCGCCTCCCGCAGGCTGGCGTTCTCGCAGGGGATGTTGCCCTCGTTCTGCAGCTGGAAGCCCCTGGTGTCCGGAAGCGTCCAGGGCAGCGGGGACTCCGTCTTGGCGTCGACGTCCGTGTAGAGGCCGTTCTCCAGCGCCGCCGCGGCCGTGACGACCTTGAACGTGGAGCCGGGCGGGTAGGTCTGGCGCAGCGCCCGGTTGAGCATCGGATCGTCGGGGTTGTTCTTCTTCTGGAGCGCGTTGTAGGCCTCGGCGTCCTTGTCGCTCATCCCGGCGAAGCTGGACGGGTCGTACGACGGGGTGCTGGCCAGCGCCAGGATCGCACCGGTCTCCGGGTTGATCGCGGCGACCGCGCCCTTGTTGCCGCCCAGCCCCTTGAACGCGGCCTTCTGGGCCTTGGCGTTCAGCGTGGTGACGACATTGCCGCCCTTCTGCTTGGTGCCGGTGAACATGTCGACCGTGCGGCTGAAGAAGAGCCGGTCGTCGGTGCCGGTGAGGATGCCGTCGTTGAGCTTCTCCAGCTGGTTGGCGTCGAAGGCCTGTGAGGCGAAGCCGGTGACCGGTGCCCACATCGTGCCGTTCTTGTACGTGCGCTTGTACTTGAAGTCGCCGCTGTCGGTGGTGGCGGAGCCGGTGACCGCTTTGCCGTCGACGATGATGTTGCCGCGCGGGATGCTGTAGCGCGCGATGGCCACCCGGCGGTTGTTCGGATCGTTCTTGAGCTGGTCACCGTCGACGAACTGCACCCAGTTGACGCGGACCAGCAGGGCGAGGACGAGCAGGCCGCAGAAGATCGCGACCCGGCGCAGCGGCTTGTTCACGGGCGGACCACCTGGGTCATCTCGGCGTCGGTGGACGGGGCGGGGCTCGGCGCCGGGCGGCGCGCGGTGTCGCTGATCCGGAGCAGGAGCGCGACCAGCGCCCAGTTGGCGATGACGGAGGAGCCGCCCTGGGCGAGGAACGGCATCGTCATACCCGTCAGCGGGATCAGACCGGTCACACCGCCGGCGACGACGAAGACCTGGAGGGCGAAGGCGCCGGAGAGGCCGACGGCCAGCAGCTTGCCGAACGGGTCACGGGCGGCCAGCGCCGTACGGATGCCGCGCTCGATGAGCAGGCCGTACAGCAGCAGGATGGCCATCAGGCCGGCCAGCCCGATCTCCTCGCCGACGGTGGCGAGGATGTAGTCGCTCTTGGGGGCGATACCGCCGATGAGCCGGGAGTAGCCCTGCCCCAGGCCGGAGCCGAGGATGCCGCCGGAGCCGAAGGAGTACATGGCCTGGGCGGTCTCGGTGACACCGCCGTTGGACGCCAGCTCCAGCGGGTTGAGCCAGTTGTGGACACGGGTCTGGACGTGTGACTCGAAGGTGGCCACGCCCACCGCGCCGGCGGCGCTGAGCAGCAGGCCGAAGGCGATCCAGCTGGTGCGCTCGGTGGCCACGTACAGCATGATCACGAAGAGGCCGAAGAAGAGCAGCGAGGTGCCCAGGTCGGTCTCGAAGACCAGGATCATCAGGCTGAGCGCCCAGATGACCAGGATCGGGCCGAGGTCCCGGCCGCGGGGCAGGTACAGGCCCATGAAGCGGCGGCTGGCCAGCGCGAGCGCGTCCCGCTTCACCATCAGGTACCCGGCGAAGAAGATCGCGATGATGATCTTCGCGAACTCACCGGGCTGCAGCGAGCCGACACCGGGAATGGTGATCCAGATGCGCGCGCCGAACTTCGCCGGGAAGAAGACCGGCGCGATCAGCAGGACCAGCGCCACGACCATCGAGATGTAGGTGTAGCGCTGGAGGACACGGTGGTCCTTGAGGAAGATCAGTACGCCGAGGAAGAGCGCGACACCGAGCGTCGACCACATCAGCTGCCCCGGCGCCAGCGGCCCGCCCAGGATCTTGGTGGTGATCTGAGGCTCCTGGTCCAGACGCCAGATGAACACCAGCCCCAGGCCGTTGAGCAGGGTGGCGATCGGCAGCATCAGCGGGTCCGCGTACGGCGCCCACTTGCGCACGATGAGGTGCGCCACGCCCGCCAGCAGGCTCAGCCCGCCCGCGTAGCCGAGCACACCGGCGGGGACGGACTCCTCCTTGGCGAGCCCGACGTTGATGTACGCGAACACCGGGATGACCACCGCGAAGAAGAGCAGCGCGAGTTCGGTGTTGCGGCGGCTCGGGGCTCCGATGGTGCCGATCGTGGTGGTGTTGGTGGTACTGCTCATGAGATGTCCGGCCCCCTACGCCCTCACTGCTGGGTGCTGCAATTCTTTTCCAGCTTCAGCTGGTCCTCGGAGGGGGCCTGGCTGGGAGTGGGTGTGGGAGTCGGGGTCACGGTCGCCGCGAGGGCTCCGGCCGTACCGGTGCCGGCGGTGTCCGCCGCGTCGGTGCCACCGGGCTTCGCGCCGGATGTACCGGGCTTGGCCGGCGTGCCCGCCTGCCCCTTGCCCTTGTTGCGCGCCGCCTCGCGCTCGGCGGCCTCCCGCTGCTCCTTGCTGCGGCAGGCGCTGGCCTGCAGGTTCAGCGCGGTGACCCGCTCCACGGCCTCCGTACGGCTGTCGGCGGGGATGGTCGCCTTGATCTGCTTCTGCTGGTACGAGGGCAGGTACTTGAGTTCGATCTCGGGGTGGTCCTGGTCCACGGAGTTCAGCTTGAACCAGGCGAGGTCCTGGCTGATGCCCCGGTAGAGCGCGACGTGGTCGTCCTTGGCGCCGACGAAGTACTGGTTCTGCGTCCAGCGGTAGCCGCCGTAGGCGCCGCCGCCGATCAGGCCGAGCGCCAGCACGATGAGCAGCGACCGCTTGATCCACGTGCCGCGCCGCCGGGGCTTGACGAAGTCCTCGTCCACGAACGCCCCGAAGGAGCCCTGCGGCGGACCGCCGACCTCCGGGTCACCGCTGCCGGGCGGGCCGAACGCGCCGCCGGGAGCGGCCTGCTGCGGCCCGCCGGGCCGGCCGAGCTCGGCGGCCCGGGCGGCGGGTGTCTGCATCGTGCTGGGGTCGTTGAGCTGGTGCTGGTTCTCCGCGACCGCTCCGACGATCACCGGGGTGTCGTTGAGCTGACCGGCCATCGTGTCGTTGCCGTCCACGTCCAGGACGTCGGCGACGATGCAGGTGATGTTGTCGGGTCCGCCGCCGCGCAGTGCGAGCTGGATCAGCTCCTGCACCGTCTCGTGCGGCCCGTGGTAGCTGGCGAGGGTCTCTTCCAGCGTCTGGTGGCTGACGACCCCGGAGAGCCCGTCCGAGCAGATCAGATAACGGTCGCCGGCCCGCACCTCGCGAATCGACAGGTCCGGCTCGACATGATCACCACTCCCGAGCGCCCGCATCAGCAGCGACCGCTGCGGATGCGTGGTGGCCTCCTCCTCGGTGATCCGGCCCTCGTCGACCAGCCGCTGCACCCAGGTGTGGTCCTGGGTGATCTGGGTCAGCACACCGTCGCGCAGGAGATAGGCCCGCGAGTCACCGACATGGACCAGCCCGAGCCGCTGCCCGGTCCACAGCAGGGCGGTCAGGGTCGTGCCCATGCCCTCCAGCTGGGGGTCCTCCTCGACCATCACCCGCAGCTGGTCGTTGGCGCGCTGTACCGCGCTGCCGAGCGAGGTCAGCAGGTCCGAGCCCGGAACGTCGTCATCGAGCTGAACGAGCGTGGAGATCACCTCGGAGGAGGCGACCTCGCCGGCGGCCTGGCCCCCCATACCGTCGGCGATGGCGAGCAGCCGGGGCCCGGCGTAGCCGGAGTCCTCGTTGCCCTCACGGATCATGCCTTTGTGCGATCCGGCGGCGAAGCGCAGGGACAGACTCATGCGCACCTCACCCGTCGGCTCGGGGTACAGCCGGTCTCGTCGAGCCACACTGCCCACCCTCCGGTCGGGAGCATGCCCCGGTCCGCCGAGTGGACCGTCGCGGCTCGCTCGCTCCGCTCGCTCATTGTCGTACTACTTCCGCAGCTCGATAACGGTCTTGCCGATGCGGATCGGGGCTCCCAGCGGGATCGGTGTCGGGGTCGTCAGTCGGGTCCGGTCCAGGTACGTGCCGTTGGTGGAACCGAGGTCCTCGACGATCCACTGGCCGTCACGGTCCGGGTAGATCCTGGCATGCCTGCTGGACGCGTAGTCGTCGTCCAGCACGATCGTGGAGTCGTGGGCACGGCCCAGCGAGATCGTCTGGCCCTGGAGAGCGACCGTGGTGCCGGTCAGCGAGCCTTCGGTGACCACCAGCTTCGTGGGGGCACCACGGCGCTGACGCCCGCCCCGGCCGCTGTCCTGGCGGCGTTCCTGGCGACGCTGCTGCTGTTGCGGGGGCGCGGCGGCCTGGCGCTGGGTACGTGCTTCCTGCCCGCCGCGCCGGGCGGCGCCGCGCTGAGTGACGCGGGTGCCGAACAGATCGCTGCGGATGACCTGGACGGCCACGATGACGAACAGCCACAGTACGGCGAGGAAACCCAACCGCATGACCGTGAGGGTCAGCTCTGACATTGCCCCCGCTTCACCCTTCGGCTTGCCGGTAAATGATGGTGGTGCTGCCCACGAGGATCCGCGAGCCGTCGCGGAGACTAGCGTGGGTGGTGTGCTGCCCGTCCACCACGATGCCGTTGGTGGACCCCAGATCCTGGATCGTGGAGGGCGTTCCGACCCGGATCTCGCAGTGCCGCCGGGAGACTCCCGGGTCGTCGATCCGTACATCCGCGTCGGTGCTGCGGCCCAGCACGAGCGTGGGGCGCGAGATCTGGTGGCGGGTGCCGTTGATCTCGATCCAGCGCCTGGTCTGCGCGTAGGGCTGCGGTCCTGCACCGGGCGGTGCCGTACGGGATGCGGGCTGTGCGCCGCCGGGGGGCGGGGAGGACGGCATCGGGGGCGCGCTCACATGACCGCCGCCCGCCCGGCCGCCGTGCGGCATGGCGGACGCGCGGTGCGCCGCCGCCTGGCCGGGCTGCTCCTGCGAGGTGCTCGAGGCGAGCGTACGGCTGCGCACCCGGTACAGGCCGGTGTCGAGGTCCTCGGCCTTCTCCAGATGGACCTTGATCGGCCCCATGAAGGTGTACCGCTGCTGCTTGGCGTAGTCGCGGACCATGCCCGAGAGCTCGTCGCCGAGCTGCCCGCTGTACGGGCTCAGGCGCTCGTAGTCCGGAGTGCTCAGCTCGACGATGAAGTCGTTGGGGACGACCGTGCGGTCACGGTTCCAGATGGTGGCGTTGTTGTCGCACTCGCGCTGCAGTGCGCCGGCGATCTCAACGGGCTGTACCTCTGACTTGAACACCTTGGCGAAGGTGCCGTTGACGAGACCTTCGAGACGCTGCTCGAAGCGCTTCAGTACTCCCACGGGGCACCTCCTTCCCCAGTCCTCGTCCGGGTCGTCCTGCTCGGGCCGTCCTGGTACCCGTCCTGATACTGCTTACTGATCGTATCCACGCGTCGGGAAATCGGCTGGTTCCCCTTTCCCGCCTTGAGGACGAGTGTCGCCCCTCACAAGGTTGCCCGGTGCCTGCTTGCTCCTTGTCACTGCTGTTACTGCGTCACTGCTGTCACTGCTGCTTGCGCACCGCGTCGCCGGTGCGTTCTGCGCGCACCCACTGCTCGTGCGCTGCGCACGCCATCGCTCGTTGCACTGCTCGCTGCACTGCTCGTCGCACTGCGATCGTAGATGTGCCCCGGTGACAGTGTCCCGCAACCGGCGACCACGCGGACCGCGCGGGGGCCGGAGTCGGACACGGTACGGCCGGAGCTGGCGTCGTGCGGCCGGACGCGGTGACGCACAGCCGGAGCCGGCATCGCACGTACGGGTCCGCCGACCGGCCCCGGGTGCCCGGGACCGGGGGCCGGGGAAAGGGCGTGTGAACCCACCCCTGCCAGCGTGCTAATGTTCTGGATGTCGGCAGGCGCTCGCACCGGACCCGGACAGAACAGCCCGGATCCTGTGAGAGAATCAACCGGCAGCACCCATGCGCGGGTGGCGGAATAGGCAGACGCGCTGGATTCAGGTTCCAGTGCCCGAAAGGGCGTGGGGGTTCAACTCCCCCCTCGCGCACTCAGAGAGACCCCTGGTTACCAGGGGTTTTTCTATTTCTCAGGGTCTTGCGTGACCAACCGTGTGACCAACGCATCAGCTGCTTCGGCGCGTGACCAGCGGCCCGGGATCATGCGATCCGAGTGAGCCCGATGCGGCTCGCGCCGCTGGCAGCCAGCCGGCGCGCGTTGTCAGGGCGGCGTCGGCCATACCGCTCCATCGTGTAGCCGGGTGAGTGATGCCGTGCGTTGGCCGAGACCTCAACGGGGTTCTCGCCCGCTTCCAGGTCGTTCGTGATCCGGCTTCCTCGCCAGTCGTGAAGCCGGAAGTCCTCGGGGAGCTTCAGCCGCTCTCGGGTCCGTCGCCAGCGAGCGGAGACCTTCTCCGGATCCTGCGGGCCGCCCGGCGGTGGACCATCCTTGCGGAGGCGGTAGGTGTCCCGCGGGAAGATCAGCCCGTGTTCGACCCAGAGGTCCCCGGCCCGATCTCGCTCGATCTCCACGCGCTCTACCTGGCGCTTTAGAACGTTCATGAGGGCCTGATCTGCATAAATGACGGGCTTGTCGTCGCCGTCCTTGGTCAGTCTCCGCAGGACGTAGGTGTTGCCCACTTCGACGACGACCCAGTCCAGCTCGATCGCGCAGTCATCCCAGTGAATGAGGTCCTTCATCATTCCGAGCGCTTCACTTCGGCGGGGGCCGTTCGCGGCGTATGTGGTCCACAGCGCGGAGTCTCGGGTGCAGTGGTGAAAATCGCCACATCCACGGTCCCCGCAGGGCTTCCAGATGCCGGAGAGGAAGTCCGCGGTCTCCTCGTCGGTGAGGGTGGGGAAGTCAGGGACCTGCGCCTTGATCTTCCGCTCGGTCGGTGGGTTGGCTGTCCTCGCGGGGTTCTTTGTGAGCAGGTCCTTTTCGACCGCTGCTTCCAGAGCCTGGAACAGGATGTCGTGGATCTTCCGCACCGAGGATGCGCCGAGCGGCTTGCCGTCGCGCTTCGTGGGGCACGGCGTCCTCTCCAGCATCCTGTACAGGGCATCGAGGTCGTCGTCTGTGACTTCCTGCACTTTCTTGGTGCCGAGGTGCGGCTTGATGTGGAGGCGGATCTTGGGCCCGTACCCGGCCTTGGTGGTCTCCTCCACCTGGACGTTCGAGAACCAGCGGTCCAGCCACTGCCCGAGCTTGATGTCAGACCTCGGGGCGACGTTGCCGGCTTCGTAGTCGTTGATCCACTTGCGGAGGGCACGTTCCGCCTTGGTCTTGTTCTCGTACTCCCGTCCGATCCAGTAGCGGACCTTCTTGCCCTGTGCCTTGTCGAAGTGGAGGGGTGTGCGAATGCCCCAGGTGTTCGGCCTTCCCTTCCTCGGGATCTCGACCGGGGTACTGCCCAGGCCGTTGCCGCGCTTCGGCGCGGTGCTGGTTCTCGTCTTGGCCATCGCGGTCCTTTCTGTGCCGACAGGCCGGGCGGATGCCCGGCCTGTGGGATCTCAGGGGCTCGACTGACGGCGCGTGATCAGGGGATCTGCCGGTCGAGCCAGTCGTCCAATTCCGCTGGACGGCAGCGGAGTTGGTTGCCGACTTTCTTGAAGGGGATGCCTTCGCTGCGCCAGTTCCCGTATACCCAGCTCTTCGGCTTCCGGAGGAAGGCGGCCACTTCGTCGATGGACATGAGCTCCTGCCGCGTTGAGCCGCGGGAATCTGCCTTCGTGGTCACGCCTTCCCCTTCTCGTCGTTCGGCATGGGCGGCATCTCCGTCATGCGGCGCCCGGTGGGACGCGCGTGCATGAGGAACTGGAGATGCGTGGCACCGGGGTCGCTCCCGTATGCCAGCGGGCGTTGCCCGTCCGCCCAGTCCCACGCCACGTCTTGGCCCACCTCGCCCGCACCGGTCACGCCGCACTGCTCGCGGTCGTGGTCAGTCGGTGGAAGCAGCAGCGCCGAGACGTTCACCCCGAGCACGACGGCGAGGGCGACGAGATCGTCCACGTCCACGCGTCGGCTGCCGGCCTCGATACGGCCGATGGCCAGTTCGGGCATGGGGCGCCCCAAGTCGGTCACGCGCCACGCGAGCTCTTTCTTGTCCCACCCCTTGGCCTCGCGAAGACGGGTGATGTTGCGGCGTACTTGATCCCCGGAAGGCCCGAGCGGGTTCTTGGTGAGTCTGCGGCCCGTGCCGCCAGGTGGGGCGCTCATACGGCACATCTTTGCATCGGAAAGGGATGCTGTGCAATACCTTTTGATGATTCCGGGGGTGTTCTGCGGTCCCGATGAACCCCATGCCAGAGAATGCTGAGCGGCCGAGAGGGTTGGCGGCTCCGGGGGGAAGTGGTTGTCTCCGCGCCCCGTGCCTGTGCGGCTGGCCGACTGATGCCTGTCAGTGGTCGCCTGGGGTCCAATGCTGGACCCACGCACCGTGTTGTACGAGGTAGCCCAGCGCCAGGGCGGCATCCTCGATGAACTCTCTGAGCATCACGCCGGGGCGGACGCACCAGACCAGTTCGCCGTCGGCTTCCAGAAGTACTGCATTCCGGCTGCGGGGCAGGTCGTTGCGCGTCTCCATGCGCAGGGTGAAAGGGCGTGCGGGGGCCTGAGCGGCTTTGTCCGCCTGGTGCGGTGCGGTCGTGGGCCGACCGTCCCAGTGCTGGCCCCATCCGTGTGTGGCGAGGTGGCACAGGATCGCGGCGACTTCATCGACTGCCTCTTTGCGTATGGCGTCGCGGCGGACGTGCCAGACCAGTTCGCCGTCGGTTTCCGCGGGAATGGCGTACTTTCCGGACGGCATGTCGTCTTTGAACTCGATGCGAACGACAGGAGTGGACAAAATGGCCCCCCAGCGCGGGTCTGGCGCGCAAGCGCACCGATCGAAGCCCTAAGGGCGATGGCTCGATTCACACTAGCTGGGGGGTATGACAATCCACTACGGCAAAATGCCGAAGGCCGTCAACTTCGGTGCTATGACTGGCTGTCTCCGCGTCCGCGGTTCCGGGAGAACGCTTCAACGAGGGCCTTCAGTTGGCGTTGCTCTGGTTCGGACAGTTCCTCGTAGTAGGCCACGAGGACGCGCGCGTCGCCGGCCTCGCTCCAGACCTCCGACACGATGCCCATGAACTGGGCCCCGGCTGCCTCCTGAACGAGCTTCAACGGCAATTTCAAGCCACTTGCGAGCGCGCGCAGTCCGGGAAGCTGCGGAGGGATGACGGACTCTTCCTTCTCCAGCTTGTGCAGCCATCCGAACTTCAGCTGCTCGCCCGTCTCCGGATCGGTGCAGCAACTCGCCAAGGAACGCAGACTCAGGCCGAGTTCGGCACGCCGCCGCCGTACGAGGCCGGAAAGTGTCGCCCGCTGCTCGTCAGCCATGCTGCGCCTCCCGCCACCTTGCTAAGCACACGTTCTCTCCTTTGATGAAGGTGTGCCGACCCGTGCACGCCGCCCGGGAAAGATGGGTGTTCTTCCCCTAGACAGATCGTTCACGACTATAGACGAGAGACGGCTACCTCCACCCCCTCTTGTTCTTTTTCGTAGACATGCAGTTCGTGGCATGTAAAACTCCCTGTGTTCACATAGAAAAACATACCGATTGGTCAAGTAAACGACAGGGGGCAAGCGGAGTGAGGAGTGTGAGCACGGCCGCGGAGTTCATAGGCCCGCCACCGCCGGTGCCGGGAAGATCCGCCGACCACGTGGAAGCTGCCCGGCAACTCAGGGAGCGACCGGGCGAATGGGCCGTGGTACGCAGGACAGAGACCTCCGACCAGGCGGGCGCAGCGGCACAAGCAATCCGTGACGGACGGCTCCGCGCCTACCGGCCAACCGGAGCCTTCGAAGCGACGGCACGCACCGTGGTCGGCGAACACCGCGTCTACGCCCGCTACGTGGGCGGTGAGCGATGACCACGCCGTACGCATCCATGAACACACCCGAACTCGTCGCGCTGCGGGGGCGCCTGGCGAGTTCGTACGTCGAAGCGCACCGCGACGGCCAAGACACCGAAGTCCACACCACACGACTCGTCGCCGCCGACTCGGTCCTGACGGCCCGAGAAGCGGTCCACGTACTCAGCCGGGCACAGCAGGCGGCGCGATGGGTCGAAGCACTCGCCGAGCACGCGCCGCACCGTGCAGCGACGTACGCCGCCGAAATCGAGCGAGCGGCCGAGGCGGCCCTGTCCCACGCCGCAACCCTGCGCGAGCAGTGCGCGGCCGTCACCGCGGAAGGGGAGCAGAAGCGATGACGCACGACACCAGCGAGACCACCCCGGCCGTGTTCACCTTCCCCGACACCGGCCAGACCGTACGGACCATCATGATCGACGGCGCCCCGTGGTGGGTCGCCCGTGACGTCCTCGACATCCTCGGCCTGGTCAATCCCACCGAAGCCCTGCGTGGCCTGGACGAAGACGAGTTCAGCACTGCTGAAGTCATCGATTCGACCGGGCGTCGACAGCCCCACGCCTACATCGTTACCGAGCCGGGGCTCTACTCGCTGATCCTGCGGTCCCGCAAGCCGCAGGCACGGGCCTTCAAACGGTGGGTCACTCACGAGGTGCTGCCGCAGATCCGCCGGACCGGCGCCTACGCCGCACCCGGTGCCGTCCCGGCCCTGCCCGACCTTACGGAGCCCGCGGGCGTGCTCGCGCTCGCCGAACAATTCTTGAGCACCGCCCGCGCCCTGGTCGATGCGGATGCGCGCGTGAGGGAGCTCGAACCGAAGGCCGCCGCCCATGACGCGTACCTCTCCGCGCACGATTCGGACCGCCTCATCCGCGAAGTCGCCAAGCTCTTTGGCATCCGGGAAACGTGGCTGCGCGGATTCCTCGTCGACGAGGGCCTGATCTTCGCCCGGTACGCGCCGTGTGGTCACCGCTCTGGGACATGTACGCCAACTTCCGCCCGCACTTCCGGGCAACGGAAACCCTCGTCAGCCACAACATCACGGGGCCGTGCGCCCACTACACACTGCGGGTCACCCCGCGCGGCGTCGACCTCATCCGCAAACGGCTCCTCGCGGCCGGCCACCTCGCCGTGAACGTCGCCGACGGCCACGAGGGGGCGGCATGATCACGGTCCGGCTGCATGAAGACAGGCGGCATGTGCTTCTCGAAGGCCACGACATCGCGGAAGTCGTCGCCCAGATCATCGCGACCGTGTACGCCGCCGACCCGCAGGGCGTCGCCGACATGCTCGAAAAGATCGCGACGCGGCGCCGCACCTACGACGGACTCGCGAACCTCGAAGAGGCCCGGGACATCCCCGAACGCATCATCGACGGGGCCGCCGCCGCACTCGATGCCGCCCTCGAAACGTTTATGGACTCCCTGCCGTCCATCGACTTCGCCATGTCCGAGCGGGACGCGCGCCTACTCGCCGCCGACCTCTACCACCACGCCGCCCAGAGCACGACCGCGCGCATCCGGGAAAGGGCCGCACGATGACGCTCGTCCGCACCGAGACCCAGAAAGGCCACGCCTACACCCTCGACGGCGAACCGGCACCCGGCGTCACCACCCTCATCAGCGGCGGACTGCCCAAGCCCGCACTCGTCGGGTGGGCTGCGAAGTCCGCCGCCCGGTACGCGGTCGACCACTGGCGCGCTCTCGCCCCACTCGTCGCCTCGGGCGAGGCGGACGCGGCGTACGACGAGATCCGCCGCGCACCGTTCCGCGAACGGAACGCCGCTGCGGCCCGCGGTACCGAGGTCCACCGCTACGCCGACGCCCTCTCACGCGACGAGGACACCGAGGTCCCCGAAGAGCTGTACGGGTACGTAGCGGCGTGCGCCGGCTTCCTCGACGACTGGGGCGTCCGCCCACTGCTGAGGGAAGCCCCGGTGGGCTCGCGCGCCCACGGGTACGCCGGGACCCTCGATCTGGTGGCCGAACTGCCCGGCGGACAGGTGGCGCTGTTCGACTACAAGACGAGCCGGTCGGGCGTCTGGCCCGATACCGCGTTGCAGCTCGCCGCCTACCGGTATGCCGACTTCCACCTGAACGACGACGGCACCGAGTCCCCCATGGCACGGCTCAACATCACCGCCACGTACGCCGTGCACCTGCGCGAGGACGGCTATGCCGTCGTCCCGCTCGACACCAGCGAGGAAACGTTCCAGCTCTTCCTCGATGTGGCCGCCGTCGCCCGCGCCGACAAAGCCCGCCGCACCCTTGTCCACGCCCCGGTAACGCCCGCCCACCTCCTCAAGACTATGGAGACCAGCCGATGAGCGAGACCCTGCCGGCCACCGTCGACGCCCCAGCCGCCGCCCCGCCCGCGGAGCAGCGCGGGACCGTCGCCGAGCTCGTCGCGTGGGCCGACTCCGCCCGCGCCGCCTTCACCATCGCCGAGTCCCTCGCCCGTACGTCGTTCGTGCCCGAGGCCTTCCGGGGCAAGGCGCACGAGATCACCGCCGCCATCCTCACCGGCAACGAAATGGGACTGTCCCCGATGGCCGCTGTGCGGGCCTTCGACCTCATCAAGGGAACGCCAGCGATGCGTGCGAACGCCATGCGCGCCCTCATCCAGTCCCACGGCCACGCCATCTGGGAAGAGGAGACCACCGCTACGCGTGCCGTCGTGTGCGGCCGCCGTGCGGGCGAGGCGGAGGTCCACCGCTCGGAATGGACCATCGAGCGTGCCCGCGAGGCCCAGTTGACCGGCAAAGACAACTGGAAGCGCCAGCCCACGGCGATGCTGCTGGCTCGCGCCACCTCCGAAGCCTGCCGGCTCACCGCCTCCGATGTCCTGCACGGCGTGCCGTACTCCGCCGAGGAACTCACCGATGGCACGGCCAGCGCGACGCGCACTGTACGGCGACGCAACAAGTCGGCTGTGGAAGAACCCTCTAACCCGGAGCCGGAGGTTGCCGACGCTCTCATCGGAGATGAGGCCGAAGCGGCCACGGAGGCTGACGTACTGCTGTGGACCGTCAATCACGAGGACGGAACGGGGGACGCGTGACCGGACCCCGTATCGGCTCCCTGTGCTCCGGCTACGGCGGCCTCGACATGGGCATCATCGCCGTTCTCGGCGGTACGGTCGCCTGGCACTGCGAGATGGACCTGAACGCGTCCAAGATCCTCGCCCACCACTGGCCCGACGTACCCAACCTCGGCGACCTGACCGCCGTGGATTTCCGCGACGTCGAGCCAGTCGACGTGCTCACTGCCGGATTCCCCTGCCAGGACGTCAGCCTCGCCGGCAAGCGCGCGGGCATCGCCGACGGCACCCGCTCGGGCCTGTGGCTGCATGTCGCCCGAGCCATCGAATCCCTACGACCCTCTTTGGCGGTGATCGAAAATGTCCGCGGCCTCCTCTCGGCGACGGCCCATAGCGACGTGGAACCGTGCCCGTGGTGTGTGGGAGACGGAAGCGCTGAACCTCCTTTGCGAGCACTCGGCGCCGTACTCGGCGACCTGGCCGGCCTCGGGTATGACGCGGAATGGGCGTGCGTACGTGCGTCGGAGATCGGCACTGCCCACCGCCGCGAGCGCGTGTTCATCATCGCGCGGCCTGCTGCTGAGAACCCTCTCCTCGAACCTCGGCTCGAACGGGGGCTCACAGCATCCGGACAAGCGGCGCGCGGGTGGTCAGGTGCCGACGCTCGCTGACGAGGTGGAACACCTGATGCCCACCCCAACGGCCACGTTCATACAGGACACCATCGCCCCCGAGGTCTGGCAGGCGCGTCGTGAACGCGCGAAGGCCAGAAACCCCGGTATGGGTGACATGGGTCTACCGCTCGGCCTCGCCGTGCGCCTGCTGCCCACACCACGCAACTCGGACACCAACGGTGCCGGGACACACGGCCACGGCGGCCCAGACCTTCGTACGGCGGTGTCGCTGCTCCCGACGCCGACGGCATCGGACGACCGAGGCCACGACGCGCCAGGCCGGAAGGGCGGCCCGTCATTGACCACGGTGGCCGGTCTGCTGCCGACGCCACGCGCCTCGGACGGCGAGAAGGGTGGACCCAACCAGCGCGGCAGTAAGGGAGATCTCACCCTCTCCAGCGCGACGGCGCGGCTGCTCCCGACTCCGACGGCCAGCGAACACGGTTCGCACTACGCAACGGCAGAGGAGCGGAAGGCCGCCGGACATCAGGCGTATCTGTCGAACGTCATGACGTCGCTGACCTCCCCGCCGGCCGCGATGGAGCCACAGAGCTGCGGCATCGACTGGGGACCGTACGCCGCTGCCGTCAAGAGATGGGAAGAGTTCACCCGGTCTGCTCCACAGCCCGTGGACGACCGCGGACGACTGAACCCCGCCCTCGTCGAATGGCTCATGGGACTCCCCGACGGCCACGTGACCGCTGTCCCCGACCTATCGCGGGCCGCGCAGCTCAAGGCGCTCGGCAATAGCGTCGTGCCGCAGCAGGCCGCCGCCGCGCTGCGGTTGCTCCTCGACCGCAGCGCGACCACCGCAGCGTCGTAAGCAGAACAGGGAGAGAAGCAGGCACGTGGGAATCCGTCTGATCGTCGATGTCCTGGACCGCGCACCGCGGGATCTCACGCACCGCGAGGCGCGCGTCCTGGTCGCGCTTGCCGAGGATGCCAACGACGAGACCCGGACCACCTGGAACAGCGTCGAGTGCCCCGAGATGCTGCACCGCACCTGTGTATCCCGGTCGCAGATGTACGTAGTCCTGAAGTCGCTCACGGCCAAGGGCGCGTTGGAACGGGTTGCCGCCGGCCAGAAGAACGGCGCCGCAAAGTACCGGATTCCCACGTTCTCTGCCGCGCCTCAGCGTCCCGAAGACCGGGACGCTGACGCTCGGTCTCAGAGTGCCGGTTCCCGGGACACTGACTGCTCTCAGCATCCCGGAAACGCGGACACTGACACCCCCGCTCAGCGTCCCGGAACCCAGAACACTGCACCATCTCAGTGTCCCGAAAACCGGGACGCCAGTGTCCCGGAAACCGGGACCCCTACCCCTCCTAACCCCTCACCAACTACCCCCTCAGCCAGCAAGCAAGAGACCCCTGCTGCCGACCGTCACGCGTACGGCATCCCCCAAGCAGCACGCCCCCTCGTCGACCAGCTCACCGCCGCGGGCGTCATCGTCCGCTGGCCCTTCCAAGGCGACCAGTGGTTCCCGGTCCTCGCCCTCATCGAGAAGGCTGGCATCCCGGCCATGGTCGACCACGCCGCCAAAGCCGCCGCCCGCGCTGATGTCGCCTCAGCCCGGTACTTCCTGCGCGGCTGGAGCGAACTCCCGCCCCTGACGACGCCCGGCACCAGCAAGCCGCCGAACGCCATCTCCGGCGGCTACCAGCCCTTTACGTGCCCGCCTCCCTCCGCCTACGCAAACGACCTCGGATTCTGAGGAGCCCGTCCCATGACCGAACCCCAGACTCTCGCCCAGAACCGGCCCTCCCTGCTCGCCCGTCTCATGGCCGGCATCGCCGAGCACTGCCCCGACGTCACCGCCGCGCCGCTCTCGGACGAGCCCACTCCGGACGAGCCCGGCCACCCCGAGTACCACCGCCGGCAGCGCGCCACGTTCGCTTTCAACCGCTGGCGTACCGCCGTCCCGCACCGCTACCGCGAGGCCACCGCCACCCACCCCGATGTGCTCGCCTGGGCTGATCGCGCCGCCACCGACATCCGTGACGCCGGATTCCTCGTCCTCACCGGCAGCATCGGCACCGGCAAGACCCACCAGGCCTACGGCGCCCTGCGCCGCATCGCCGAGGCTGGACCCCGTCGCTTCGAGATGATCGCGACCACCGCCCCCGACATGTACGGGCGGCTTCGTCCCGGCGGCAGCGCACACGGCACCGAGCACGAACTGAAACGGCTCTGCCGCGTCCCGCTCCTGCTCCTCGACGACCTCGGCACCGAGAAGCTCTCCGAGTGGACCGAGGAAGCCACCTACCGGCTCATCAACGAGCGCTACAACCAGTGCCTCCCGCTCGTTGTCACCACGAACTTCCCCGTCCGGGCCGCGCCCGACGAGACCGGCCGGCCGAGCGGGCCCGACCTGGTCAGCCGTCTCGGTGACCGTCTCGCATCCCGCCTCGCGCAGACTGCCAGCATCGTCCGTCTCGACGGCCCAGACCTCCGGCGCCAGTTGAGGAGCGCGGCGTGACTTCGGCTCGGGCTCCGTCTCCGCGCTTCCCGACGTCGGCGAGCCCTTCACTGAAGGGGACTACGCAGATATCACCGAATACGGATGGCCGAAGGGTGACGAGTGATGAGTGATTGCCAGAACTGTCCAAGGAGCGT
The DNA here is from genome assembly GCF_001590865.1 of Streptomyces sp. NBRC 110611. Classification (GTDB taxonomy): domain Bacteria; phylum Actinomycetota; class Actinomycetes; order Streptomycetales; family Streptomycetaceae; genus Streptomyces. The sequence goes on along the minus strand of NZ_BBUY01000003.1, from coordinate 348,528 downwards.
GCGCGGTGAACGCTGCCTGTGCCATATCTGCGAAGAGCGTTTGGGTAAGCAACTGGACGAAATTCCCGTGCTCTACAGAACGCTAGAGGGCATCATCGGCGTAAAGCCGACTAGCACCGGAAAGAGCGCCGCCGTAGAAGCTCCCGCGCCGTGCAATATTGACGCGCTCAACCTCACCGCCACGGGCGGAATCCCCGACATCCTCGTCTCATGGGTCACCGACTGGTACGACCTCCTCGGCTGGTACCAGCCTCAGTGGGGCACCGCCCACGACCGCGTTACAACCGCAGCTCAGCGGCTCCGTGTGAACCTCCCATGGGCGGCCGAACGCCACCCGGCGGCCGGGGACTTCGCCCACGAGATCGCATGGCTTCACAGCCGCGCCCAACGCGTCATCGACGGTGACACGCCTCGCGTCCCGCTCGGCGCGTGCGAGTGCGGCGGACGCATCACGGCTAATCCAGCAACCCTCACCGCGCGTTGCAGTGCATGCTTCACCCAATGGCGCGGACCGCAACTCGCCGAACTCGCCGACGCCATGAGGAAACCGGCTATCGGCGCCGAGGCGGCGTAATGGGTTGACAATCCAGCCCCTGTGAAAATAGCTTCGGATACGAGCGCAAGACGTGTCACCGCACAGCGGCACACCGTCCCATCGCGCGCAGACCAGAATGGGCCGCCTCTACCCCCGAGAGGCGGTCCATTCGCCTTTCCCAAAGGAGGTTCCGCGCGTTGAGCGCCCCCATCCTCGTACGGCCCGACGAAGCCGCCTCCTACTGCCGCCGCCCCGCCGCCACCGTCTACCGGTGGGCACACGAGGGCCGCATCACCCAGCACGGCACCGGCCGCGGGAACGTCCGCTACGACCTCCGCGAACTCCCCGCACCCGGCCAACCGGCACCGCCGAGGAAGGCCACCACGTGACTGCCACGACCACCACCCAACGCACCGAGCCCAAGCTGGACCCGCGCTACCACCTCAGCCGCCGCGAGTACGAACGCCTCATGCGCCAGATCCCGCGCGGCCCGCACGGCCAGTGAAGGAGCGCGACCGTGACCAACAGCCTTGAGAGCTACTGGAAGGCCGGCGAAGGCTCCGCGAAGATCCGTTGGGGTACCCCCGGCGACTGGACCCGCTGTCACCGCCACCTGACAAAGCACGTCGGAGACGACCGCGCCCGCCGCATCTGTAGCCAGTGGCACCACGATCAAACCGGCATGTGGCCCGGCGACAATCGCAACCCGTGAGGAGGTGACCCGCATGGCATGGGACACCAGCAACCGCGCGAAGCGCCTGCCACCGAACTGGCCCATCCTGCGCGCCACGATCCTCCGTCGCGACAACGGCATCTGCCACGTCTGCGGCAAGCACGGCGCAGACCAGGTCGACCACATCACCCCCGGCGACGACCACTCACCCGACAACCTCGCCGCCATCCACTCGGACCCGTGCCACCGCGCGAAGTCGAGCAGCGAGGGCGGCAAGGCCGCTGCGAAGTCCCGCGCGCAGCTGCCCCGGCAGCGACCCACCGAGCCGCACCCCGCAGCACAGCGCCGACGCGCACCGCGACCGGACGACGAGCACACGGACGGCGACGAGTGACCACGTGACCAAGGCGTATGCACTGCATACGCCTAACGGATCGGGGTCAAGTCGCGTCTGACCAGCGGGAACGTGGGGGAGACCCCCCACCCCGGTGATCTTGGGAAGACCGCATCGTCATAGCAGTCCCCGTCATGCGTGCGGTTCCGTCGCGTTTTCCCGGCCTTCGTCCTCATCCTTGGGTTTGCGGAGTCAGGCGGCGTGTGAGGCTACGCCCCTCGTGACACGACATCGATCGTCTCGGCGACGCCGAGCGCCGCCAACACCTGGGCCTTACCAGTTTCGGGGTCCAGACGGCCCGACGCGACTGCCTCGGCCAGCCGCGCCGCGTGATCGAGCGCCGTCACCACAGCCCCGTGAATCTCGTACCGCTGCATCTCGGGATCCTTAAACACAGCGGCCAGCCAGTCGTGGGCGGCACGCAGCATGGCGGCAACGTCGCCGCCGTAGTCCCGTAGGCGCTGTGTGGTCAGAGGGCCGATCCATTGGTCGCCATGAGACTGCACCACTTGTTCGTAGGCTCGGTGATCGAGAACGGTTCCGCACCGGCCGTCTGGTGCGTGGCTGATCTGTCGTCCGGGCCAGTCCTGCGTGAGTGACCGGTGCCGGGTGCACACTTTCACCTGATACTCCAGCGCGCGCCCCGCCTTTCGGCTTCGGCCTTCGACGGCGTGGGCAGCCGGCATCGGGCATGTAGTGATCTGGCGCAGAACAGGCATCCGAGTCTCCCGTCGGCGGTGGTGTCCGGAACCGATGATGGCTGCGCCAGCGGCCGGGGTCTGCTCTGCCAGTGCACAAAGGGTGTGACCCGCATCACGGGATGGGGAGTCCAGTCAGTTCTCCGGTTGGGGGTGGTCGCCGTGGCCGGTTTTGACACCGAGCGGGCCAAGCCGCGCCCGCCCGCGAAGCTCGGTGCAGCCGGCCGCCGTCTGTGGCGTGAGGTCGTCGAACGGTACGAGCTGCGCCCCGATGAGGCGCGCATCCTCGGCGACGCATGCCGTGAGGCCGACATCGTGGAACGCCTCGAAGCCGAGCTGGCCGACGCCCCGTTGATGGTCAAGGGGTCCATGGGGCAGCTCGTCGCCTCCCCGCTCGTCTCCGAAGTGCGCCAACACCGCTCGGTGCTGGCAGCGCTCCTGAAGTCGTTGAAGCTGCCCGATGCCCCGGCGGACGCGCAGCGTAAGCAGAACCTCGTGTCCGAGCAGGCACGCGCCGCCGCCCGCGCCCGGTGGGGGAACGTCAAGGGGGTGTGACCGTTGCGCGTCACGCTCGCTGGTCAACGCATACCGCTCGCCCCCGATGGTCTACCAATCGGCATGCCCACCGACTACGGCCTCTCCACCCTGGGGTGGGGAGTACTCGCGTGGGGCGAGACGTTCCTCGCACAGCCGGACGGCAGCGCGGCGGGCGATTCGTGGCGGTGGACGGACACTCAAGCCCGCGTGGTCGCCTGGTGGTATGCCGTCGACTCCCACGGCTCGTGGCTGTTCCGCCGCGGCCAGGTCGTCATGCCCAAGGGTGCCGGCAAGTCCCCGCTCGCTAGCGCCCTGTCCTGCTGCGAACTTGCGGCGGAAGTGGTGTTCGACGGCTTCGACGCCGCAGGCGAGGCCGTCGGTCGGCCGCACCCTTCGCCCCATGTGCAGCTCGCCGCCGTCAGCCAGGACCAGACAGACAACACCATGTCGCTCGTCCTGGCGATGCTGCGCGAGGGCGACGCCGCCCACGCGATACCCGGGCTCGACATCGGCCTGACCCGTGTCCGCACTCGCGCGGGAAGGCTGGAGCCGGTCACCGCGTCGGCGGCCTCCCGAGAGGGCCAGCGCCTCACCGCGGCCGTCCTCGACGAGCCCCATTTGTGGCTGCCGTCCAACGGGGGCCGCAAGCTCGCCGCCACCATCCGCCGCAATCTCGGCAAGATGAATGGCCGGTCCATCGAGACCACGAACACGTGGGTTCCCGGCGAGGACTCCGTTGCCGAGAAGACCGCCGAGGACGCCGAACAGGCCCTGTCCCGCAGGGAGTTCGGAGGGCTCATGCGCTACCACCCGCAGGCCTCCGTTAAGGATCTGTCCGACGAGGCCGAAGTCCGTGCCGCGTTGAAGCGGCTGTACCGGGACGCGCCATGGGTGCGCATCGATCGCGTGTTGGAAGAGATCTACGACACCAGCACCGACCCCGCCGACGCACGGCGCTTCTACCTCAACGAGGTCGCCACGGCGGATGACGCACTCTTCGCCCCACACGAGTGGGATGTCTGCCGTACCGACGCGGAGCTGATCGACGGGGACACCATCGTCCTCGGCTTCGACGGCTCCATCCGCGACGACGCCACGGCGCTCGTCGCCTGCCGCATCGAGGACCGGCTGTTCGTCCCGCTCGGCATCTGGGAACGCCCCGACGGTCCCGACGGCAAGGGCTGGGAGATCGACCGCGAAGCCGTGGACACCGCCGTCCGGGACGCGTTCGACCGGTACGACGTGGCTGGTCTCTTCGCCGACGTCGAGCACTGGGAAAGCTATGTGGACGCCTGGGGCCGCGACTTCCGCGAGACCGTCCGAGTCCGCGCCTCGACGAGCAACCCGGTGGCCTGGGACATGCGCGGGCGCCTGTACCAATCGACCCTGGCCAACGAACGCCTCATGCGCGCCGTACGCGACGGCAAGATCCGTCACGCCGGGGACGTGACGCTACGCCGCCACGTCCTCAATGCCCGGCGCCGCCCCAACCGGTACGGCATCAGCTTCGGCAAGGACAGGCGCGGCAGCCGCCGCAAGGTCGACGGATGGGCCGCCTGCCTGCTCGCCGAGATGGCCCGCTACGACCTGACCATGAACGGCAAGGGCACGACCCGCAAAGACCGGCGCGTGATCGTCCTCCGCTGATCACCAACTGAAGAGGGGGAGCGATGGCCGACGACTACGCCGCCACAGTGGCCCGGCTCGAACGCAAGCTGACCAGCGGCGCCCACACCCGATCCCGCCTCGACCGCTATTACGAGGGTCGGGTCCGGCTCGCGTCCATCGGGCTCGCCCTTCCGCCCGAGATGCGGCAGCTGTCGACGGTAGTCAACTGGCCGGCCCTGTATGTCGATGCGCTCGAAGAGCGGCTGGACGTGGAAGGGTTCCGGCTCGAAGGATCGGCGGACGCCGACGACCGGCTGTGGCAGTGGTGGCAGGCCAATGACCTCGACGAGGAAAGCCAGCTGGCCCACCTCGACGCCCTGATCTACGGGCGTGCCTACGTCACCGTCGGCACTCCGCTCGACGCGGCGGCCACACCCGTGATCCGGGTGGAGTCCGCCCGCCACATGGCAGCCGACTTCGACCCCTACACCCGCCAGATCACCGCCGCGCTTCGCGTGCTTGCCGAGGAGCCCGAGGACGAGCCCCACGACCGCGACAGCCACCCCACCAAGCCGCCGTACGCCGCCCGCCTCTATCTGCCCGACCGTACGGTCTCGCTCGAACGCGTAAAGAACGGAGGCCGGTGGAACGTGAGCGGTGAGGACGTGCACAACCTCGGCCGCCCCCTGGTGGAGATGCTGACCAACCGTGGGCGCGCGGGTGAGCGGTCCGGCGCGAGCGAGATGCGCGACGTGATGGCGCTGACGGACGCCGCGTGCCGTTCGCTGACCAATCTGCAGGGCGCCCAAGAGATGCTGGCGGTCCCGCAGCGGTACGTACTCGGCGCGAGCCAGCAGGACTTCCAGGATGCCCACGGCAACCCCCTCCCTGCATGGGAAGCGTATGTGGGCCGTTTCCTCATGCTGGCGAACGACGACGCCAAGGCCGGCCAGTTCCCGTCCGCCGACCTGCGGAACTTCGTGGAGGTCATGAACCTCTACGCCAAGCTCGTCGCCTCCGTCACCGGCCTCCCGCCTTACTACCTGGGGATGTCCACGGACAACCCCGCCTCGGCGGATGCGATCCGCTCGTCCGAGGCACGGCTGATCAAGCGCGCGGAGCGCAAACAGCGCGCTTTCGGCGGCGGGTGGGAACGCGTGATGCGGCTCGCCCTGCTCGTCGAAGGACTCGACACCACGGGCGCGGCGGGGATGGAAACCGTCTGGCGCGACGCCGCGACCCCGACGGTTGCAGCACGCGCGGACGCCGTGACGAAACTCGTGGCCACGGGGATCCTCCCCGTCGAAGCGGCGTGGGAACAGCTCGGCTACTCCCCGCAGTACCGCGCCCGGCTCCGCGCCATGACCGACGCCGACCCCGCCGTCAGATACCTCGCCGCCACAGGCGGTGGTACATCCGACGAGGGCGGGGCGGCGGCCGCGTGAGGCCCGAGGAATACCGGAGCCGACAGAACACGATCACGGCCGCGCTGCGCGCCGTGCTGGCCCCGCTCGTCCGCTCGCTGCGCGGACGGCCGAGCGATGCGCAGTGGGCCGCTTTCCTCGAAGCCTCCTACCCCGCGATCTACCGGGCGCGCGTCGAGTCCTGGCAGCTCGCCGCCGACTTCTACGCCGCCCAGCGCCGCGCCCAGCTCACCCCGACCCGCAGCGGGGAAACCTCACGCCGTGACGCAACAACCCCGGACACCACGGAGACGGATGCGTCACGCCAGGACGATACGGCCGAGCCGGATTCCGCACGGGATCCGTCACAGCGTGAGGAAACAGCCCCGCGCAACAGGCTCGCGGCGGTCGACGGCGGCCGTGACGAAAGCCCGGAGGTGCCACGACGCAACTACCCGCCGCGCACCGTGGCCGCCGCCTACCGCCTCTTGCGCGCCCAGCTCAATACCCTCGACGAGGGCGAGCGGCCCCCAGAGACCACGACCGAGCGCGCGGTACGCATCGCCGAGCGGCACGCCCGCGACGCCGGCCGCGAAGCCATCGTGGACGCCGCCCGCCACGACCCCGCCGCCCTCGGCTACGCCCGCCGCGCCCTGTCGGCGAACCCGTGTGCGTTCTGCCTGATGCTCGTCAGCCGTGGCGCGGTCTACAAGAACGCGTCCGCCGCGCTGAACCGCGACGGCGAGAACGAGCCGTACCACGACGGCTGTTCCTGCGTCGCCGTCCCCATCTTCAACGCCGACGCATGGCCCGGACGCGAGGAAGCCGAAGAACTCGAACGCCAGTGGCGCGCGAGCGGCGGCACCCTCGCCGACTGGCGCCGCCACCTCGCCGAGCAGCGCCAGCAGGCGGCCGACGACGACAGCACGGCACCCGCTGCCTCGTAACGCTCGACCGCACCACCCGCGCGCTGATCCCCGCAACGGGGACGGGCGCACTCGCCATGCCCACTACGCCGCGCACCGCAACGGAGCCGGCGATGCGCCCGGAAAGGGAGCGAACCCCGTGTCCGACACCACCGCCACCACGGCCGCCGCAAGCACCCTCGCCAACGGAGCTGAAGCCGTTGGCGTCACTTCGTCCCCTCCCACCGCGGCCCCGGGCGGCACAGGCCCCGACACCTCCGCCGATGCCCTACCTGCCGAGCAGCACGACCCCGCTGACGACGACCAGGACGAAGGCGGGACGGACGAGCTCACGCGGTGGAAGCGCCGTGCCCGTGACTGGGAACGCCGTGCCAAGCGCAACAGCGACCTCGCCACCCGCTACCCCGACCTCGAAGCCCGCGCCCGGTCCCTCGAAGAGCAGTACGAGGAGGCCCTTGGCGCCCGCACACGGGCCGAGGCCGACCTGTGGCGCGAGCGCGCCGCCCGCGCCCACGGCATCCCCGACGACCTCTTGGAGTTCCTGACCGGCTCCTCCGAGGACGAGGTCATGCAGCGAGCGGAGCGCATCGCCGCCAAGATCACCGGCCCCCGCCGGCCCCTGCCCGACCCCACCCAGGGCGGCGGGGCATCCGCCCCGGCGTCGCCCGCGGACATCTTCGCCCAGTTCGCGCGTGAGCGCCTGCACAGATAGAGGAGATCACATCCATGCCATCCCCTGGCATCCTCGCTGACATCGGTCAGCTTCCCGTCGAAGTCGTCGCCCCGATCTTCGAGAAGGCACAGGAACAGTCCTTGATCCTGAGCATGGCCAACACCATGCCCCTCTCGTACGGACAGACGAACATCCCCGTCATCACCCAGCGTCCCGAAGCCGGACCGGTCGGCGAGAGCGAGCGCAAGCCGGGCAGCGAGTACCGGTACGAAATGCGCGTGGTCACCCCGCGCAAGTTCGCGACCATCGTGACCGTCTCCCAAGAGTTCATGGATGCCGACATCGCCGGCCTGTACTCGCAGATCCAAGGGGACCTGTCGTTCGCCATCGCCCGCGCCGTGGACCTGGCCGTCCTCCACGGCCGCGCAGCCACCACCGGTGACGCGCTCGCCGGCGTGGAAGGCCAATTCCTCAACGCCACCGACAACCGCGTCACCCTCGGTACCGCGCTCCCCGACGAAGGCGGCCTGGCCAAGGACATCGGCGACGGGTACGAGCTCGTCGTGGACGCCGGCCACGACTTCACCAGCTTCGCCGCCGACCCGCGCTTCCGCGCCCGCGCCGTCAACGCCTACGACTCCTTCGGCCGCCCCCTCTTCCAGGCAGCCGGACCGGACCTGTCCGACGCCACCATGACCGTGATGGGCCTGCCTGTCCGCTACGGCCGCGCCGTCTCCGGCAAGATCGGAGCCAATCACGACACCCGCGTCCGCGCCATCGGCGGCGACTTCAACCAACTGCGCGTCGGCATCGTCAAGGACCTCCGTCTCGACTTCACTGACAGTGCCTCGATCACGCTCGGCGGACAGCTCGTGTCGCTGTGGGAAAACAACCTCGTAGCACTGCGAGCCGAGATCATTTTCGGATGGGCCATAGGTGATCTTGAGGCGTTCGCCGCCTACGAGGACGCCCCCGCCCGATCCTGACGAAAGGGGGACCGCGTGCGCGTCGTCGCCCTCGTCCACTGGTACGTGCCGTTCCACAACGCCGGATCGGAAACGATGCTCCACACGCTACTCAGGGCGCTCGTCGATGCCGGCCACGAAGCCCATGTGGTGACCACGAGCCAAGAGGAAGGAGAAGCGGAGTACGTCCACCAGGGCGTGACCGTCCACCGTGCCGGAGCCCTCGGCACGGTCCCCGAACTCCTCGACACCCTCGCCCCGGCCGCGCTGGTCACCCACCACCAGGAGACCCCGCACGCTAGCCAGTACGGACGCACACGCGGGGTTCCGGTGATTCAGCTGATCCACAACGACATGCAGCACACGCGCGTGTGGCTGCACAAGCGGCCCGCGCTTGCAGTTTTCAACACCCTGTGGATAGAGCGCGAGTTGGCCCGCTACAACGTGCCCCGCATCGTCGTCCACCCGCCCGTGCACGCCGCCGAACACGCCACCAGCCCCGGCGAGCTGGTGACGCTGGTCAACCTCAACGCCCACAAGGGCGGAGAGATCTTGTACGAACTCGCCAAGCGGATGCCGGACGTCAAGTTCGCCGGTGTGATCGGCGGCCACGGCGAACAGGTCATCCGCCGGGACGTGCCCAACGTCGAGATCATCCCGCACACGCCGGACATGCGCGGGAACGTGTGGGCGCGCACCCGGGTGCTGCTCATGCCCAGCGTGTACGAGTCGTACGGCATGGCCGCCATCGAGGCGATGTGCTCGGGCATCCCCGTCATCGCCAACCCCACCCCCGGCCTCGTCGAGTCCGTTTCGTGGGCCGGAACGTTCGCGGACCGCGGCAACCTCGACGCGTGGGTCTCCGCCATTCGCTCACTCATCCTTCCGGATCGGTGGACCGCCGCCTCGGCTGCCGCCTGCGAGCGAGTCGCCGAACTCGACCCCCGCCCCGAACTCGCCCGTTGGGTGACCGCCGTCGAACGACTCGAAGGGGAGGGGCAAGCTCGTGGCGTACGCAACCGTCGATGATGTCGCCGCCCGCCTCGGCCGCCCCCTCGACGAGGACGAGCAACGGCTTGCGGCCGTGCTCCTCGACGACGCCGAGCAACGCATACGCGCCCGCATCCCCGACCTCGACGAACGCGTCAGCGCGGACGAGCACTACCGCGCCCTCGTCGTCTCCGTCGAAGCCGCCTCCGTCGTCCGCGTCCTGCGCAACCCCGGCGGCTACCGCTCCGAGACGGACGGCAACTACGCCTACACCCTCGACACCCGCGCCGCGGCCGGCTTCCTCACCATCCTCGACGACGAATGGGCACTCCTCGGCGTCTCACGCGGCGCGTTCACCGCCGTGCCCTACCTCGACCCGCTGCGCCACGACCCGCGCTACCTCGTCCGCTACCCGCGCGGGACCGGCCCCTACCTCCCGCTCAACCGTGAGTGGTGGCCGTAGCCGGTGGGGGAATTCGGTGCAGTGCGAACCGCCATCCCGTATTGACGTACCCCTTGCTCTCACGAGACTTTTGGCGTTCTGAACTGCGTTCCGGGAATTCGATTCGATACACGCCGTCGCGAAAGCTGACATCAGGTTCGAGGTGCCTCTTGGCGAAATTCGCCAAGAGATCATCTTCCGTCCAAAGGCTAGACTTCGACTTCAGTGCGGTCGCTAGAATGATCATATCGTTCAGACTGTTTCTGAAGTTCGCCTTCAGGTTGACGCCGGATGCAATGAGGGACCGAAGTAAGTCGAAGGCTAGCTGTGCGTGTTGCCCGTTTATGGGGATACATCTGATCTTTTCCTCTATGAGGAAGTGGAATTTAGCTGTAAGGGCCTTTTTCTCCTTCTTCGGGAGGTGGAATATGGCCTCCCTGAAGATCCTGTCACCTGCCGAGTTGATCAAAGCCGCCATGCCCATGTGCCCGTGTTCCACGATCGATGGGAACTCGTTGTTGAAATCCATCACGAGTCGATCGGTCCTGTTGCGAAAACGTGGCATGTTGCCGGGGCGGTCCATGACGACCGCCGGCCCTGTTTCTGGGGTGACTCGGGGCGGCACGGAGAGGATCTGCGGGGACGGGGTGAAGTATCTAGACTTGCCGGTATTCCGATCGCGCACCGTCAAGAATTCGTGCGCCACGGTGCTCGGAATGGTGAAGCCTGCAATGGATTCTTTCAAGACCCCTTTCATTGCGTACGAGATGATTTGAGTGTCCGCAATCGTCGCGTTTGGAATATCGGTCACCTCGACCCTCCACCCATCAACCTCGACTCAGGAACGTAATCCTAGGGCTTCAACAGCAGAGACGAACGGTGCTTCTGTGAGCTTGCTGGACAGGGGAAACGAGACCGTCACCATCTACCCGCAGGAACAGACCACCGACGACCGCGGCAACGTCGTATGGCGCCCCTCCGCGATCCCCGTGGTCGTCCGGTGCCGCATCCAGCCGGAAGACCCCGACGAGCCGACCGTAGCCGGACAGGCCACGACCACCACCTACCGCGTGATCGCGCGGGACGCGCCACTCGGCCCATGGGCACGCGTCGAATGGGACGGCCGCACGTGGGATGTGGTCGGCGAACCCCGCCGCTACAACGGGTCATCCGCCACCCGGCACATCGACGCCCTCATCCGCGCCCGCACCACCACGACATGACAAGGAGGTGTCGCCATCGCCAGCATGAGCCGCCGCCTGGCCCGGATGCGCAGCGTGAAAGCCGCCGTTCGGCAGCGGGGCAACCGCATCGCCGAGCATGCACGGGCCGACCTCGCAGCGCACCGTGCCGAAGGCGATGCCCGCATCGAGGTGACCCATGGCCGTACCGATGTGGTGGTGTCCCTTGTCGATGTCGCTGCCCTGTCCATTGAGTACGGCCGCGTCGCTTCCACCAACAGCCGCGGCCGGCGGGTGGGTCCCATGCAGGGGCTTTACATCATGACCCGTGCGGCGCGAGGGGGCTGAGGCCGTTGCCTGCCCGGATGCTGCCGTCCGCGGCTGATCTCCTCGTCGGCATCCTGCGCCCCGCCCTCGCGGGCGCGACCGTGGGAACTCTGCTGCCTGAGCCGATGCCGTTGCCGTTCGTCCTTGCTCGTCCGGTCGGCGGGGCCGCGGTGGACATGCGGTTCCTCGCCCGCGCCGTGGTCGATGTGCAGACCTGGGCCGAGTCGGACCGCGCGGCCGAAGACCTCGCCGCTGCCTCCCGTACGGCCCTGGTCATGGCATGGCGGGCGCAAACCGTGGTGCCGGCCGTGGGCTCCATCGGCTTCCTCACTGAGCGCACGGCCCCCGTGCTGTTGCCGGAGGAGCGCACGCCCGATGGCGTGTACCGCTACCAGGCCACTTACGAACTCGCCGTCCGCCCCGCCCCGTAGACGGCGGCCCCCAACCCGTCACCCGAGCGCTCCGACCCCTTGTCGGGGCGCTTCGTCGTTCCCGAGAGACCTTGGAGGGCACCGCCGTGCCGCTCGACGACAACGCCGTCCTCAACCCGGCCGTGGGCCACTACTACTTCGCCCCCACGACCGGACAGCCCATCCCCGACGACATCACCAGCCCCGCCGCGCCGTGGGTCGACCTCGGACACACCAGCCTCGACGACCCGTTCGGCGTCAACAGCGAAGGCGGAGAGACCGAAACGCTCGGTACCTGGCAGAACAAGAACATCCGCAACACCACCAGCGCACGCGTGGAAACCGTCACCTTCGCTCTTCAGCAGTGGGACGAGCAGGCCTACCGCGCGTTCTGGGGCACCAACGCCACCACGATCCAGGCCGCCGGCCGCACGGTCGTGCAGACCCCGAGCGTCCCCGAAGAGCTCGAAGGCGCGCTGTTCGTCCTCGTCCGCGACGGCGCGATGGGCATGTTCTTCCACTTTCCGCGGGTGTCCATCGCCCGCGCCGACGACATCGAGTTCGACGCCGAGAAACTGGCCGGCCTGCCCGTGCGCGCCACCGTCCTGGGCATGTCCGGCCAGGACTGGACCTACCAGGTCGGCACCCTCGCCCCGCTCTCCACACTGCCGGGCTCCTGAGCGCCCACCCCTGTCAGCCGGGCGGCGCGGTCATCGCGGACCGCCGCGCCGCCCGGCCTTGCCATGCCCACCCCGCAAGCGTCCGCACGAACCCTGGAGGTCCGTACCCATGGCCCGCGTCACGCTCGACGAGATCCGCCGCGCTGCCGAGCGGCAGTACGGCGACTTCGACATCGCCCTACCGGACGGCACCACGGCCACGCTTCGCTCCCCGCTGCGCATGAGCGCCGAGGAACGCTCCCTCCTCGGAGACATCGAATCCCTCGTCGGCGCCGGCGACACCGGCGCCATAACCGAAGCCCTCAAGATCGCTGCCAAGACTCCCGAACAGGCCGCCCGGCTCCTCGATGCCCTCGGCGGAGACCTCGCCGCCGCCGCTGTGCTCTTCGAGCAGTGGGCGACGGCGGTGAGCGTGGGGGAACCCTCGCCCTCTGCGAGCTGACCGACGAGTACGGCACGGCGCTGCTCGCCGACTTTCGCCGCTTCTACGGCCTCGACCTGGCCGAAGCACTCTTCGGAAGCCAGCCGGTGGCGCCGTCGCTGCTGCTGGGGCTCGTAGAGGAACTCCCCGAAGACTCCGCGCTCGCCGCAGCCGTCCGCGGCGGGCCCCACCACCGCGGCTGGACCGTTTCGGCGCACCTGCTCGCCTCGGTCATCGACGCCGTGAACGACGCCGCGTGGATCACCGCGCAGGCCAATTCCCGCAAGCGCATCCGCCGTCCGCGGCGCTTCCCCCGTCCGGCCGCCGACCAGCGGCGCCCGGCCACCGTCGCCGATCTGGCGCGACGTTTCGGCGCTCCCGAACAGGGGGCCGTCATAAGGAGGTGACCCCTCCCGATGGCTGGCCCCGGAGGGCGCGAAGCGGACCGCGTCAGTGTCCGCGTCGTCCCTGATACCTCCCGCTTCGCCGCTGATCTGCGGGACGCGCTGGAAAGAACCGAGCACCGGGCGCGTGTGAAGGTGCCCGTTTTCCCGGACCTGTCGCAATTCAAGGACCGGTTGCGGACTGAGCTGCGCACGCCTATCTATGCCAGGGCGACGGTGCCGGTGGTGCCGTCGCTGAGGGGCTTCGCAGGCCGGCTGCGGACCGAGCTGCGAACGATGGGTGCACTGCCGGTACCGGTGCAGCCCACGACGAACGCCGCGGCGATCGCACGGCTTCGCGCTGAACTTGCCCATCTCGCACCGCCCATCCTCGTACCGGTCCGGGCCGAGGGAGACCGCCGCTCCATCAGCAATGCCTCCTCGGTACTGGACCGGCTGCGGAAGGTCGCCGCCGGCCTCGGCGGTATGGCGGGAACGTTCGGGAAGATCGCGGCCGCGATCGGGGCGGCCGTTCCCGTTGCGGCTGGTCTGACAGCTGCTCTTCAGGGCATCGCTCCGGCCGCGGCGCTCGCCGCTACGGGCATCGTCGCCATGGGAACGGCAGCCGCCGCCCTGAAGCTCGGCACACAAGGCATCGGCGACGCCCTGGCAGCTGCGTTCGATCCCACGAAGGCGGAGCAGTTCAACGAGGCGCTCGCGCGCCTCACGCCGAACGCCAGGGCGTTCGTCTTCTCGCTCAAGGGCATGCAGCCGCAGCTGATCGCAGTACGCACGGCAGTCCAGGAGCGGCTGTTCGACGGGCTGGCCTCGCAGATCACCCACGCGGGGGCGGTCGCGTTGCCGGTGCTCCGGCGTGGCCTGGTAGGTGCGGCCGGCGCGCTGAACCAGATGAGCCAAGGCGTGGTGGCGGCCGTGCGGCAGCTGTCCGCCAGCGGACAGCTGGGACAGGCACTGGCCGGCGCCAACAAGGGCCTGGGCAACCTCTCCAAGATCCCTGGCCAGTTCGTCACAGCCCTGGGCCAGATAGCCGTCGCCGCGGCGCCGGCATTCGATCAGGTGACGAGGGCCGCCGGTGGTGCGGCTACCCGTATCGCAGCACAGATCAGCACAGGACTAGCCTCCGGCCAGCTCACTGCGTTCATCAACCAAGCCATCAGCCTGATAGGCCAGTTGATGACGGTGGCTGGCAACGTCGCCAGTGTCATCGGCAGCGTTTTCAGCGCCGCGCAGCTTTCCGGCGGCGGGTTCGTCAGCACCTTGCAGACGATCACCGGCGCCATGAAGACGGCATTTGCCAGCCCCGACGTACAGGGCGGCCTCAAAGCCCTCTTCGCCACGATGGGGCAACTGGCCCAGACCGCAGCGCCGCTGGCCGGGCAGGCGCTCCGCGTCGTCGGCCAGGTGCTGTCGCAGCTCGGCCCGCCAGCCCAGACCCTGATCAAGGCGTTGGGCTCTGCCCTTCAGCCGGTGATCAAGGCCCTCGGCCCCGCCCTCGCCTCCGCCGCCAGCGCTGCGGGGCAACTCGTGGTCGCCTTTTCGCCCCTGCTTACCGCTGTGGGCAACATCATCGCGGCCCTTCTACCTGCAATCGAGCCCGTATTCGGCGCCCTTGGACGTGTCTTCAAGTCGCTCACGCCGGTAATTTCGCAGCTCGCGAGCGGAATCGGGAGTTACTTGGGGCCTGTCCTTTCAGGGATCGCGTCGATTATCGCGAAACTGATCAGTGGATACGCTGGCCAGCTCGTCGTTGTGTTCAATTCCCTGGCTCCGATCATGCCGGTTCTGGCCAGCGCGATGGGGCAGGTCGGAGCCGCACTCGGGCAACTCCTTGTGGCTGTTGCGCCCCTGATTCCGCAGCTCACGCAGCTGGGTACGCAGCTTGCCGGACAACTGCTGCCTGCGATCCTTCCCATCATCCCGCCGATCGCCAGGCTTTCGGCGGCACTGATCAGCATGGGAATCAGCGCCATTACACAGTACGCGATTCCGGCGCTTCAGAAGTTGATCAGCTTCATTAGTGGACTTCAGCGTTTCCTGTCTCCGGCCATCGCCGCCGTGAGATGGGTAGCGAACGGGATTAGCTCTGTTTTCGAATGGCTTTACGATCACTTGGTTGGCCACTCCGTGATTCCGGACATGGTGCGGGGCATCGTGTCCTGGATTGCCTCCCTGCCCGGCAAGGCCCTCGCGGCAATCGCCTCCCTGCCCGGCTTCCTCGCCGGCAAGGCGGAGCAGGCCGGCTCGCAGTTCCTCGCGGCCGTACGCGGCGGCCTTGGCCAGGCGGTGGACTGGATCGGCAACGTCCCGTCCATGGCCGTAAACGCCCTGGGCAACATCGGCTCGCTCCTGTGGGACGCCGGCGCAAGCCTCATCCAGGGGTTCGTCGGCGGCATCCAATCCATGATCGGATCCATTCGGTCCGTCCTCGGCGACATCACCGACAGCCTGACCTCCTGGAAAGGCCCACCGACCCGAGACGCCCGCATTCTGCGGCCGGCCGGACACCTGGTCATGGCCGGATTCCTGGACGGCATCACCGACTCCGTCCCCGACCTGCGCGCCCAACTGCGCGGCGTCACAGACGAGGTCGCCGCCTACCGGCCGAACCTCGCCCCGCAGTTCGAGACCGCTGCCGCGGCCGTGACGATGAACAGCGGCGCCGCGAGCAGGCCAGTCGTCTCCATCGACACCTTCGTCGCTCACGAAAGCCAGCCCCCAGCCGGCATCGCCCGAGAGCTCGCCTGGCTGGCCAAGGGAAGGGGGTGATCCGGCGTGCGTGCAGCACCCGCTGAAGTCCACGTCACCACGGATGGGCAGATCCAATTCGGCGCCTTCCTCATGGGCGAGGACACCCCCATCCACGGCAGACAGCTCACCGGCTGGGACGACCTTCCCGCCCTGGACGACGCCTCCGTCCCCATGCCAGCATCCCACGGATCGTGGCCCGGCTGGCTACTGGCCGGGCCACGGGTCCTCACCTTCGACTTCCTCGTCGACGACCGAGGCATCGTCGGCCTCCCCGACGTGCTCGACGGGCTGCGACGCGCCACCGCCCTCCGGCAGGAGGAGACCCCTCTCATCGTCCAACTCGCTGGCTCCCGACGGCTGATGTGGGCGCGCGTCACCCGCCGCACCCTGACCGCCGACCGTACGTACACCTGGGGCAACCCGGCCGGCGCGATCGAATGGACCTGTGCCGACCCCCGCCGGTACGAAGTCGCCGAGCAGGTAGCCCGCACAGGACTGCCGACTCCCGAGCCCGGCCTCGACTGGCACGCGGCCGACCCGCCGCCCGGTGTCGAGTGGGATCTCGACTGGGGCGGCACCGCTACCCCCGGCGCGGTCGTCGTCGACAACGGCGGGGACGCCGACACCTACCCGACGCTGGTCATCACCGGCCCGGTGATCCGGCCGGTGATCACCCACCAGGCCACCGGCGCCGTCCTCGAATACGACCTCACCCTCACCGCCACCGACCGGCTCGTCATCGACACCCGCGACGGCACCGTCACCCTCAACGACACCGCCCCGCGCCTGTACACCGCCACCACACGCAGCAGCCCCGAGCAGGCATTCACCCTCCCACCCGGCCCCTCACAACTGACCTTCCGCGCCGAGGAATTCAACCCCTCCGGCGCCCTCACCGTCCTATGGCGCTCCGCCTGGTGGTGACCCCCAACCAGCAAGGGAGAGACCATCATGACCGTACGGGCGGCATGGCTGACCACCCGCGGGGACGCCGCGGGCGGTCAGACCCGCAACGACACCCGCATGACGCCGCTGGGCACCATGGCCCCCGCCGCCGAACTCACCACCCAGCCCGGCGTGATCCCCGGCGGCACCCCCTTCGCCCTCACCGCCACCGGCCCCATGACCGCCACCCTCGGCGTCGGCCGCGCCATCGTGCAGGGAAACCCGGTCCAGGGCGCCTACCCGGTCGCCGTTACCGCAGACGAAATCCTGACGTTCGCCGACGGCGACCCCGACAACCCCCGCACCGACCTGGTGGTGCTCCGTGTCTACGACGCCGCGCACGACGCCTCCGGACAGGTCCGCGCTACCGTCGAAATCATCCCTGGCACCCCTGCTGCCGCCCCCGCCCCGCCGCCGCTCCCGGCAGGGGCACTGGCCTTGTACCGAGTGGACGTCGCCGCCCGGGTATCCGCCGGTGGCGGTGGCATCGACTTCCCCGCCGCCACCACCGACGTGCGCCCCTACACCGCCGCCGTCGGCGGCATCATCCCGCAGGCCAACGCCACCGGCGCCTACCGCGGCCAGTACCGCGACGACGGCAGTGAGCCGCAACGCTTCGACGGCAGAGCCTGGCGCCCCGTGGTCGAACGCCACTATGCGCAGGTACTCAAAAACGCCGCCTACGACCTGGCCGCCGGCAGCTACGTGTCGGTCCAGTGGGATGCCGCCCGGGTGGAATCCGACGCCGGCATGTGGACGGCATCGCACCGCTCCCGGCTCACCGCCCCGGCCCGCGGCCTATATCTGATCACCGCCCAGCAGACCTGGCCCCAAGGAGCACGGGACGCCCACGCACGCATCATCCGCAACGGCGGCGCCTCACAGTGGCAACTCTCCTACGTCGCCGACTCCAACGGCAACCAGGGACATGGCGGCTCGATCGGCGCATACCTGAGCGCCGGCGACTACATCGAAATGCAGCTGCACACAGCCGCCCGCATCACCGACATCCCCGGCTCCTACTCCAACCTGTCCCTGATCTGGATCGGCGCATGACCGCCACCTACCGCGCCCTGTTCTGCGACCTCCGCACCGACCGAGTCCTCGACGCCCTGCCCGTCGCCGGCGTCAGCATTGAGGACTACATCGGCAAGACCGGCACCATGACCGGCACACTGACCGCCCCGGACCACGCCACCGCCGAACGCATCAAAGCCGCCGTGGTCCCTGGCCGTACCGCCGTGTGGATCGAACGCGACCGCGTGATCTGGTGGGGCGGCATCATCTGGACCACTGCCCTTGGCTCCACCACCCGCGGGGCGCCGGCGAAAGCCGAGATCCAAGCCGGCACTTTTGACAGCTACCTGGACCACCGGCTGCTCGCCGCGGACCTCACGGCCAAGGATGAGGACCAGTTCGACCTCGTCCGCCGCCTGGTGGGCTTCGCGCGGTCCAGTGAGGGCGGCGACATCGGGATCCGCCTCGGCACCGCCCGGTCCGGAGTGACGCGGACGCGGAAGTACAGCCGATACGACCTGTCTAAACTCCGTGAGCTCCTCGACAAGCTTGCCGGTGTGGAGAACGGTTTCGAGTGGCGCATTCGCTGCTACCGCACCGACGCCGGCGAACGTGTCAAAGAGCTCCAGCTCGGGCACCCCCGCATCGCCACCAGCCGCGGACGGGCCGAGACCGTGCTCGATTTTCCAGGCCCGGTCATGTCGTACCGCTTCCCGTACGATGCCACCACCCGCGCCACTCACTGGCAGTCCCGCGGCGCCACCAACAGCACGACCAACCGTCCGCTCATGTCCACGCCGCTGCACATCACCGGCGCCATCGACGCAGGATGGCCCCGCCTGGACGGCACCAGCGACTACACCACCATCACCACCAAAAGGGCGCTCGACGAGCACGCCGCCGCGGACCTCACCGAAGCCTGGACACGAGCGACCGTGCCCGAGATCACGGTGAACCTCGAAGCCGCCCACCTCACCCCCGCCATCCTCGGCGCCACCATCCGCCTGCGCATCGCCGACGTCTGGACGACAGCCGGCGTTGGCCGCTACCGGGTCGTCGGCTTCACCGTCCGAGCCCCCGAACGCGGCCAGCCCGAGACCGCCACCCTCACCCTCGACGCCGCTACCCACAGCGCCATCGGCAACGACGGGAGCTGACCTATGGCAGTGATCCCGCCCGACCTCCTCGACCGCATCCGCCGGCTCGAAGAGGAGGTACGCGAGCTTCGCGGCCGGCTCCCCGCCCCGCCTGCCGACGAGACCGAGCCAGCCGAGCAGGACGGCAGCACAGGCGACGAGCCCGAGACCCCGACCAGATAGGAGCCGCAATGGCCACACCCCTGTCCGCCGACGCTCTCGTCACGGCCCTGCGCAACGAAGGTGTCACCGTCGTAGAGCACCCCGGCTGGCGCACCCACAACCGTGCCGGCCACGGCCCCTGGGGGCCGGTCAACGGGGTGGTCATCCACCACACCGTCACCCGCGGCACCGACTCCTCCGTCGCCATGTGCTGGGACGGATACGACGACCTGCCCGGCCCCCTCTGCCACGGCGTCGTCGACAAGACCGGCACCGTCCACCTCGTCGGCAACGGCCGCGCCAACCACGCCGGCCGCGGAGACAGCGACGTCCTGAACGCGGTCATCGCCGAGGACTACAACCAGACCCCGCCACAACCGACCGAGAACGACACCGACGGCAACGCCCGTTTCTACGGCTTCGAATGCATCAACCTCGGCGACGGCAACGACCCCTGGCCCGCCGAACAGCTCGACGCCATCGAGCGCATCGCGGCCGCCATCTGCCGCGCCCACGGCTGGACCGCGAAATCCGTGATCGGCCACAAAGAGTGGACGAACACCAAGATCGACCCCAGCTTCGGCATGCCGGACATGCGCGCCCGCATCACGCACCGCCTTGGCGCCAAGCCAGAGGGCACGGCGGACACGAAGCCCACCACGAACGCGGACGGTGCCGTCTCGGCCGTCAGCGTGGCTCACCTCCGCGAAGCGGCGCGCAGGGATCCCCGGGCCGCGCAGGGCCACACCACCTACGAAACCGAAGTTGAGTACGTCGAACACGCCCTCATCGCTGAAGGGCTGCTCGACGCCACGTGGGGAGACGGTTCTTTCGGCACCAAGACCATCACCGCCTACGCCGCATGGCAACGGCGCCTCGGCTACACCGGCCGCGACGCCGACGGCATCCCCGGCCGCAAGTCCCTCACCGCCCTCGGCCGCCGCTACGACTTCGACGTCACCGACTGAACAGGAGCCCCTTGCATGGCGACAGCCAACCTCACGACCTCCCGTTTCTGGGTCGCCGCCGTCGAGCGCGCCGTTCGCACCTTCGCCCAGACCCTCATCGCCGCACTCGGCCTCGACACGACCGACATCCTCCACGTCCCCTGGGAGCACGGACTCGCCCTCGCCGGCACCGCCGCACTCCTCTCCCTCCTCACCTCCATCGCGGCTGCGGGCACGGGCAGCGACGGCCCCGGCATCACCGAAACCCCCACTACAGGTAGGAACCCGTGACTGATGAGGCCGCCCCGGTCGTCACCATCACCGCGGCCGAGATGTACGGCGAACTTCGAGGCCTCCGCGAAAGCGTTCACCGTATTGAAGGCAAGTTGGACGGCATCGCTGCCATTACTGGTGAGCTCGAAGACCATGAGGAACGCATCCGCCACCTCGAAGCAAACAGGTGGCCATGGCCGACCATCACCGCTCTTGTCGCAGTTGCAGCCCTCGTCCTGTCCGCATGGGAAATGACCCACTGATCAAGGCGCCCCCGCTCACGGCCGCAAGTGGCCGTGAGCGGGGGCGCGTTCTTGCGTTCTCGACACCGCTGGGTAGGGTCCTGATGCGCACGTACGAGCGAGGCCCGTCCCCAACTCACCTGGGGACGGGCCTCGCGTGTTGGTGCGGGAGGGGCTCAGAGGGCGCCGAACTTGCCGCCCCCGGCGGCGTTGACGAAATCGGCGAAAGCAGCCCGGGGGAAGATGAGGGCCGGACCCTCGGGGTCCTTGCTGTCCCGGACCGGCGCGAGGCCAGGCAGGTTCACGGCGACCTCCACACACTGTTGTCCGCCGTCGGAGTAAGACGACTTCACCCAGGCGGCACCCATCAGGTCGAGTGCGAAACGGTCTTCTGTGCTCATGAGGGTGTTCCTTCCATGATCTTCTTAATGGTCTCCCGGGAGTCATCCACGGGAAGAGCGGCGGCAACGATCAGTTCAAACCCTGACTCGAACGCCTGCACGTCGTCGGTGCCCTCGACAAAGTAGCCGCCCCGAATGTTCTCCAGATTGATCACTGTGGGCCACGGCGAGGGGAACCGTACGACGTGGAAGGGACCCACCATTCCGGGGTGCGCGGGGGCGTCCTTCGGCATGACTTGGATGGTCATGTTCGGCAGATCGGTCATGTCGAGCAAGTGGCGAAGCTGTTCCCGCATCAGTGACGGCTGAGCCGCTGACCTATAGCTGAGAACGGCCTCGTGGATGACGGCCCACAGCTTGAGGGGTCCGTTCGGGCGGCTGCTGTCGGTGAGGATCGCCTGACGTTTCTTGCGTACCTCCGCGAGTGCGGCCACATCGTCCGGTGCGAGGTGCGGGGCCGTTCCGGCGATGATCTCGCGGGCGTACGCGCCGGTCTGTAGGAGCCCAGGGATAAGGCCCTGCGCATAGATGTGCGTCGACGCGGCGTCCTCTTCGAGACCGATGTAGTCCTTGTATCCGTCGGCCACGACGTTCCCGTACGTCGTCCACCAACCGGTCTTGTTGGCGTCCTGGGCGAGCCCTTCGAGGGCTGTGATCACAGCCGGGTCGGTCACCTTGTAGCGCGAGAGGAGCCGAGCCACGTCCTTCACGGGCAAGTGCGCCTTGGCGTTTTCGATCCGGCTCAGCTTGCTCGGATCCCACTCCATGCCTTCCGAGGCGGCGTCGATCGACACGCCGGCCTCGTTGCGCAGCCTGCGCAGGGTGCCGCCGAGCCGCCGTCGACGGACGGTGGGGACGAGACGAACGGTCGCCATCTGTGACCTGCCCTTCGTGTGGGTCAATTCGGGTACGGCGCGGGGTGACTGACCCCCTTTGCGGGGTCATCGGGTGTGTTCACGGGTGAAGTGTGCCCGCATGCAGGGCCGGAGGTCCACAGCACTGGAGTTCTAGTTTTGCGGATTTCAATTCCAACGTTGCGGACATCGCTTCCATGGGTGCATCCTGCCAGTGCGGTGACGGATCGTCGGCCAAGAAGCATGAACTGACGGTCATGTAGCTGCAGTTGGTGTGTCTCCTCGCGTCCCTCGCTGTGGACGACACGCCAATCCACCAAATTCCGCGAGCAGTTAAGGCCGCGATGACGATGAACGCGTACCAGGAGCAGCACTTCAGCGCGAACACCAGGACCACGATGGACGCGCCCACCCGCGCGCTTACCGAGCCGATAAGCGCGGAGGCCCGCGCGATCGCCGACCGCAGTGGTGATCCGGCGCATTGGGACTCGTCCATGTTCGACGCCTACGCCAATCTCGGAGGTGTCCAGTGAGCGGCCCGGAAATTGTGATCCCGCCACGGGAGAAGTGGCCTGTACCCGCGATCGCCGGGCACGCTTGTCCGGTCTGCCACCACGGCTACACCCTGGCCCGTCCCGCGATCCCCGTCCCCGGCCGCGTCGACATCACCGTCTGTTCCGAGTGCGCCCTCGCCGCTGGCCTCCCGGTGGCCTTGGAGGGTCGGTGATGACGACCGAGGTACCCACATCCAGCCAGGCGGCAGCGTACGCCTACCGCGATCTGCAACTCGCCCTCGCTGACGTAGGTATGGCGTTCCCGGAAATGACGCTCAGCGACACCGCCGACGGCAAACTCCGGATCAACCTCGGCCGCGTCAGCGTCGGCACGGCCGCGAAGCTGGCCCGCACTCTCAAGGCGGCGGAGTTGTGAGGGCGGGCGTCTGGTCGCGGCTGTGGGACCGGGGCGAGCAAGCGTGGAATCGGCATGTGAGGTACCGGGAGTTGTACCGGCATCTTGACCGGAGAAGGGCGGAGGTCAAGGCCCGTACTGCGTGGATGGCAGAGCTGACCGAAGAGGAACTGGCGGAGATGCTGCGTGGCCTCAACCCGTGCGTCGACGCCATCCAGACGGCGGGCAGCGACGTTCCGGACCCGTCGAAGGGCGGCTCCATGACCGGCCCGACGGCGGACGACACTCCGCCGACGTAGACCAGGGTGGGGCCGCCGTGGCGTACCTTCCGGCCGCCCCGCCCGCACGACTTCCCCCGACCGGACTAGCCCTGAGCAGGGACAGACGTGTCCCGCGTGAGCCGACGGGCTCAGCTCTCGCCCCGGTCCGTCCAGCGGGGAGTGTCCTAGGCACTCCCTTCACGGATGCCGCGCCATGACGGCAGCGCGGTGAGGGAAACAGGTCCCGCCTGGTGAGCTCCTCCACCGGGCGGGACCCCGGCCCTCCCCCCCCCAGAGGTCTGGTTCCGTACGCACGCATAGGCCCCGACAGCGGAGCCGGATAACGCAGCAGCGTGGGAGCCATCGGGCGGTGGGTCTCGCCAATCGTCCACGGAAACAACCGAGAGGAAGGGAAAATGAACGCCACCATCTCTGACCCACTATTCACCCTGATCGATGCCGGAGCGTTCACCGACAGGCATCTGGCCGCGCTTGCCGCAGGCACAGCCGGCGCGGTGCGGGTCCCGAGCCTGCTGAGCCCGCAGGAGTGTGCGGAAGCTGTCAAAGCCGTTGAGGCACTGCCGGTCGGCACCTACGACCCGGCACGGATGGCTGCGACGATCGCCCGGTTCGGACCGGCATTGAACGACTACCGTGCCGACGGGGGCGAGTTGGACGCTGACCGGTACTGGCAGGTCACCGATGAGGCACGCGCAGCATGGGCGCGCGCAGGTCTGCGCTGTGACCCCGTGTCGATAGCTCTGCAACGCCTCGGTCAGGCGTGGGGAGCGGCGATCAGCCCGGCCACGATCGGCGGCCGCGCCGCGTTCGGCGGGACGTTGAGAGAGATCAACAACGGCGCGCTCATCCACTATGACGAGGTCGTACGTGAGTACCCTGCCGGCCTCTTCGACCAGAGGGTCATTGCGCAGCTCGCTTTCAACGTGTGGGTGGCCGTCCCCTCTTCGGGTGGCGAAACCCGGGTGTGGCGGCGGCGCTGGCACCCGACGGACGAAGCTCACCGGCAGGCATACGGCTACCGCCCGGAAGTGGTCGACGGCTATCAGGAGCTCCACTTGGCTCCGCAGCTGGGGGAGGGACTGCTGTTCAATCCCACTCACTTCCACGCCGTCGAACCGGTGAACCCCGGCGGCCGCCGCATCGCGTTTGCGTTCTTCCTCGGCCTGACCTCCACTGGCCATCTCATCTACTGGAGTTGATCCGTGTCCGACATCACCGACCACATCGACTACAAAGACGTCGTCCAGGCCGCGGAACGCATCCGCGGCAAGGTGCGACCCGTCACCCTCGCCCCCGCCGACCCAGGGGCCTTTGGCGAGGCGGACGTCTGGCTGGTGCTGGAGCACATGCAGCACACGGGCTCGTTCAAGGCGCGCGGGGCGTACAACTTCACCGCCGCCCACCTCGAAAACGGCACTATGCCCAAATCCGGGGTTGTCATCGCCTCCGGCGGAAACGCGGGACTGGCCTGCGCCTGGGCTGCCTCCCAGCACGGAATCCCTGCGACGGTGTTCCTGCCCGAGACCGCACCTTCGGTGAAGGTCAACCGCCTCCAGGCCTACGGGGCGACCGTGAATCTCACCGGGAACGCATACCACCATGCGGCCGAAGCCGCCTCCGCCTACGCCGAGCAGACGGGCGCCCTGCCCTCCCACGCGTACGACAACCCGTACATCGCGGCTGGCGCTGGGACCTTGTTGGAAGAGATCGCCACCCGCACGGACACCCCGCCGGTCGACACGATCGTCGTTGCCGTCGGCGGTGGTGGCCTGTTCGCCGGCGTGGCCACAGCGGCTGCCCAGCACGACATCCGGGTCATCGCCGTGGAGCCGGAGACCTGCCGTGCCCTGAACGCGGCTGTCAAGGCCGGGGACGTGGTGGATGTCGACGTGAACTCTGTGGCCGCAGACTCACTAGGGGCGCGCCGCACCTCCCGCATGGCGCTGCACGCAGCCGTGTCTGGTGACGTGTGCTCCGTCCTGGTGACCGACGAGCAGATCATTGCCGCCCGCCAGTCGCTTTGGGATCACCGACGTTTGGCCGTCGAGCACGCCGCGGCAACTGCCGTGGCTGGCCTGACCTCGGGCGCCTACACCCCCGCCCCCGGCGAGTCGGTCGCTGTGGTGCTCTGCGGAGCCAACACCGACCCCGCAGACCTCGTCTGAGCTCCTCGCCCTGCTGGAAGACTGGCCGGGCCTTACCGCAAGCCCGGCGCAGGGCCCACCG
Organism: Streptomyces sp. NBRC 110611; assembly: GCF_001590865.1. GTDB lineage: Bacteria > Actinomycetota > Actinomycetes > Streptomycetales > Streptomycetaceae > Streptomyces. The sequence continues at coordinate 323,120 of NZ_BBUY01000003.1, read as the reverse complement.
CAGACTCCGCCCGCCACGCACGCCGCGCGGCGGACGGAGTCGTCCACGGGATGCACGGGTGGGTGAGCTAGGGGACGCTGGAGGTGTGGCTGATCGGCCGCCCGTCGTCGTACACCCGCCGTCCCCCACCGGTGGCAGGCGAGTCACCAGCCGGGGTGAAATCCTCGGTCTCGCGTACAGCAGCGTCGACCTTCTTGAATTTCTACGGCGAGCCGGTCTCGACACGGTGTCTCTCGAAGATCGCGACTTGATCGAGTGGCGGGGCGGCGATCACAACGTGTGGATGTGATCGGCCTAGGTCATGCGTCCGGGGCTGGGTTTCCCGGCGCAGAGACAAAGGCCCCACGCTGCGGAACTACGAACACTGTGCCCTCGTCAGCAAGCACTCGGACAGCTTTACGGGCCGTCATCCGGGCAACGCCGAACTCGTCGGCGAGACGTTGCTCGCCCGGGAGGGGACGCATGGGCTGCCAGTCGCCGCGCTGGATACGGGCGCGCAACACCCCAGCGATCTGCACATATACCGGTACTGGCCCGCCGTGAACGATCTCGTCGTCCGGCCCATAGTCGCTCATGGGTCAGAAGGGTAGGGCGCTAGGTTCCACATTGCTCCGCTCTATACGTACAGTCCCGAGGCTGTACGACTAGAGACTACTGGTATAGCTTCGTCTACAAGAAAGCCCCGGTGACGACGGGCAAGGTCGTCACCGGGGCGGTGTGCCCATCAGCTATGAAGGAGCTGACGAACATGCCCGAGCCTATCGCGCGCGCCTTCGTGCGCCTGTGCTCGCTGCTCTTCCCCGCCCGCGGGAAGCACCGCGCCACCCCCACCCCCGCACCGGAACCAGCGCCCACTCCCTCCCCACAGCCCCGACAGCCACTGCCAGAGCACAAGAGCCCATACGCCCGCGACGCGGCCGAGAACCGAACGTTCCGGGACACCCTCAGCCCGATACGCCCCTACGTGCTCCGCACCCCCAAAACGCACCCGGACGACCCGAAGCGTCGGGCACAGGCCGAACGACGCTGGGCACTCGACATGGCCCTACGTGGCATCGACGTCGGCCCGACGACCATCCACGGCGTACACGTCCGCCCGGGTGGCCGCACGTTGCACGTGGCGGTGGGAGCATGACCGCCTGCTGCCGCTGCGGGCGTGAGACGGCCGCCCCCGTGGGTGTGCGATACATCGAGAGGGCGAGCGGCCCCGGAGTGACGCTCTACGCCTGCCCCGACTGCGCGCCCCACCTCACGCCTGGCCCCCTTCCCGCGGAGAGCGCACCGCTGCGGCGCGGCTGACTCGGCACCGACGCCCGGCCCCGTCCGAAGTACCGGACGGGGCTCCGCCGTTGAGTACCACCGCATTGCCGCGGCGATTTCGCCGACGCCCGATTCAACACGCGTGACGAAACATGCTGGGGGACCCCATGCCTGCCGCAACCCACTCCGAGACCTGCCCCGTGTGCGCCGGCCCCAAGCGGCCTCGCGCTCGCACCGGGCGCCCCGCCGTCTACTGCTCGCGCGCCTGCCAAGCCAAGGCGTATCGCGCCCGCGTCGCCGAGCGTCGCCACGACCCGTCCACCACGGCGCCGCGAGTGATCCGGCTGCCGAAGCCCACGGGCGACAGCAGCGAGGCGGACCGCATCCTCGAACTGACCGCCGCCCTCGCCCACCGCGTCGAGCTCGCCGCCGGCGCCGTACGCCACGGCCGACCGCTCCCCGACGGCACAAACGGCCTCGACGGCCGCCCCGAAGATATCGAGCGCATCGCCGCCGACCTGGTGGACGCCATCCGCACAGCCGCCGTCCCGGCGGCGCCGGGCGACCAGCAGACGGCGACCACCTTGCGCCCGGACGACGAGACGTCGAGCACCGAACCGGCAGAGGCCGAGCGAGTCGTCCGGACCGTGGACATGTCTCACGAGTTCGGAGACGGGTACACCCTCGTCCAGCTCGCATGCACCTTCGAGGGGCAATGGCTGGTGAGGCTGCACGGCGAAACTATCGGCAGCGTGGAACGGGTGGCCAGCATCACTGGTCGCAGTGTCCGGGGATGGGAAGCACGCCACCACGGCATGAAGGTCCAGCGACTCGTACGGCACAACTGGGAAAGTCGCGGCCTTGCCGTGGCCGCCGTCATCTACGCCCACGAACAGAACTGCCGCAAGCCACGGCGAAGTGTCCGTCGGCGGCGTCCGCTCGCAACGAGCCGCACCGACAGCGCGTCCAACGCTCCGGGAAACGAGCTGGTCGGGCGCGGGATTCACGTGACCAACGCATGACCAACAGCATCCAGAAACACCCCGAAAAGGCCAGGTCATAGTCAACGACGGACCGAAGCGAAGAGAGAGGCCCCTAAGGCGTTTTGGCTGATCATAGGATCAAATGACAGTGCGCGAGAGGAGAGTTCAACTCCCCCCTCGCGCACAGATGAGGCCCCGGCTTCCGAGAAATTCGGAAAGCCGGGGCCTTTTGTATGCGCGCTGTATGCGTGCGTTGTGTATGTGTTCGTTCGGTTGCGTTCATTCGTTGCCGGCCGTCCTCGCCGACGGACGAGTGCGCGGGCAGGCGCCCGCAGTGTTGTGTTCGTCACGAGCGGGCGCGGGCCGGGCCGGGGCCTCCTCCGGGGTGGTGCCCCGGAGGAGGCTGCGGGGTCCGGCTCAGGCGCCGGCGAGGCGCTCGACCAGGGCCGTGGCCTTGGCCGCCGCGTCCGCGTGGGCCTTCTCGCGGGACGCCTCGTACATCGGGACGAGCTCGGCCATCGCCGGGTTCTGGGGCGCCATGGTCAGCTCGGGGACGATGAAGTCGACCTCGAGGCCCATGCCGCCGTTGAGGACGGCCTCCAGGTAGTTCTGCACGTACTCGAAGGACTCACGGGGCGTGCCGGGCGCGTACGAACCGCCGCGGCTGGCGACGACGAGGGCCGGTGTGCCCTTGGCGGTCGGCTCCGCGCCCGCCGTACGGCCCATGATGATCACCTGGTCGAGCCATGCCTTGAGGGTCGAGGGGATGGTGAAGTTGTACATCGGAGCCGCTATGACGACCGCGTCGGCCTGCTCCAGTTCCTCGGCGAGCCGGACGCGCAGCGCGAAGGCGGCCTGCTGCTCGGGGGTGTGGGTGGCCGGGTCGGCGAAGCCGGCGGAGGCGGCGACTCCGTCGAGGTGGGGCAGCGGCTCGGCGGCCAGGTCGCGGTGGATGACCGTGCCGTCGGGGTGCTGCTCCTCCCAGGCCTTGCGGAAGGCGGCGGTGACCGAACGGGAGGCGGAGCCGCCCTCGGGGAACACGGACGAGTCGATGAGCAGAAGCGTGGCCATGGTGCGGTCCTTCGATACGCGGCCGGGCGGCGCCACGACCGTTGGTTGAATTCCGTACGTTCCTATTGATAACACAGGTACTTACTTTTCTGCAGTAACCAACGGGGGAGCGGTACTCTGGGTGTATGGCGGACCACGGCGAGGCGACGTGCAGGCAGGTCGACACGGGCATGGCGCGCGTCTTCGAGCTGTTCGGGAAGCGCTGGACGGGGCTGATCGTCGCCACCCTGATGCCGGGCCCGGTGCACTTCGCCGATCTCCGGCGGGCCATCCCCGGGATCAGCGAGCGGATGCTCTCCGACCGCCTCATGGAACTGGCCTCGGTCGGGCTGCTGCTGCGCGAGGTGGACGCGGGGCCCCCGCTACGGGTGTCGTACCGGCTGACGGAGGCGGGTCTGGCGATGGAGCCGGCGCTCAGGGAGCTGGGGCGCTGGGCCGAGAGGTACCTCGCCGACGGCGGGCAGTGTCCGGAGCGCTTCCGGAAGTAGCGCGCGCGGTCGGCGGGCTAGGTGTGGTGCTGCTGTGCGGCGTTGTAGCGCCGTAGGTACGTCGCGAAGCGCTGGAGGTCGTCCTCGTCCCAGTCGGCGAGCCGTTCGTGGAAGGCCTGGCGGCGGCTGGCGGTGGCGCTGGCGAGCGCCTGGGAACCCCTCTCGGTGGGGTGGAGGACCTGGATCCGGTTGTCGTCCGGGTCGACGCGGCGCTCGACGAAGCCGAGTTTCTCCAGTGCGGCGATCTGCCGGCTGACCGTGGACTTGTCCAGGAGGTAGTGCGCCGCGAGGTCCATGGCGCGGCATCCGCGCTGGTCGTCGAGGTGTGCGAGCAGGGTGTAGGAGACCAGTGACAGCTCGGGGTGCATCCGGGCGGCGGTCGCGCGGGCTCGCCGGGCGAATGCCGTCATCTCCTGCTGGATGGTCTCGACGGAGTCCTCGCGATGAGCCATGGCTTGCCTTTCGTCGGGATGGTTGTATAGTACAACGTTAATGGGAGGTTGCATTGCGCAACTCTTCGGTTGTGCCGAGGTGCCTCCGCTGAATGACGCGGCACTGGATCCCGCGCCATGAGTTGTATTGAGTCGTATTGAGTTGTATTTACCAACCGTCGGCGGTCGTGCCCGTGGTTGGTGACAGCTGAGCCGACGAACTGAGCGACGAATCGACGAGCTGAGAAGGCCTGCCCCATGAGTACGGTCCGTCACCCCGACGACCACCGAGGCGCCCAGGGCGCACCGAGCACCGACCGCTCCACACGCTCTGCACACGGTGCACGCTCGGCGCACGCCGCCTACTCCGGCCACTCCGGCCATGCTGCCCACTCCGGCCACTCCGCGCATGCCATGCGTTCCGCGCACTCCGCAGGGCTGCGCCATGTCCTTGCGCACCTCCTCACCCCGCTTCTGATGTGCGTCGGAATGGGATTCGCTTACCTGGGCGCGTTCGCGCACCCCGCGCCGCACCACCTGCCCGTCGCCGTCGTCGGACCGCCCCGGAGCGCACAGCTGCTCGCCCAGTCGATCAACGACAGGACGCATGGTGATCTCGAGGTACGGACCGTCGGTGACCGGTCGGCAGCGGTCGAGCAGCTCAAGCGGCAGGACATCTTCGGTGCGTATGTGATGGACGCCGCGACGGGGGGTGCGAAGGATGCGCCTGTCGGTACGGCCGGTGCGGGCGTGGAGGCGGCCGGTTCCGCCGTGCGGCCTGCGCCCGAACTGCTGGTGGCGACCGCGGGTTCCGACACCAGCGCCTCCGCCGTGCAGAAGGTCTTCACCCCCATCGCCGCGCAGCAGGGCGCCCCGCTGAAGGTCACCGACGTGGTGCCCACCACTGAGGGGGACCCGACCGGTCAGGGCCTCTTCTTCCTCCTGGTGGCGATCAGCATCGGCTCGTACGCCTCGGTAGCGGTGATCGGCGGTGCCGGGGCCGTGCTTCCGCTGCGGCTGCGGGTGGCACTGGCGAGCGGTACGTCGTTCGTGGTCAGCCTGATCGGCACGGCGTTCGCCGGCCCGGTCTTCCACCTCGTCGACCACGGTCTGCCGGGTGTGTGGGGGATGGCCTGGCTCTACTCCGCCGGCATCCTGCTGATCGGCACCGGGCTGCACACCTTCCTCAAGCGCTGGACGACGCTCGGCGTGATGGCGCTCTTCGTGATGCTCAACTTCACGTCCTCCGGCGGGGTTTTCCGGCCCGAGCTGCAGAACGGATTCTTCGCGGCTCTGCACTCCTTCTGGAACGGTGCGGGCTTCTTGGAGGGTGCCCGTAGCCATGTCTACTTCGACGGCTACAGCCTGTCCCGACACGTCTGGACGCTGGCGCTGTGGCTGGTCGCCGGCCTGGTGATGGCCGGAGTGGCGGGGGCGGCCGAGAAGCGGCGGCGCACTGCGAAGACGGAGAAAGAGACAGAGACGGCAGCCAGCGCACCGGGGCCGGTTCCGTCCCGGTCGTACAAGTGCATGGCACCTGTGGATGCGGACGAGGAGACGGAGGAGGAACTGGAGGAGGCAGTAGGGGTGTGAGGCAGTAGAGAGGTGAGGCAGCGGGGGGTGCGAGGCAGCGGGGGTGTGGGTGTGGCGACAGGAGCCCCCGCGCTTCAGGCGACTTGCGGCAACTTCCGGCAATCGGCAGCTCGGCCATCGGTCGTTCATGGAGTTGTCCACAGGCCGTGCCGGGCGTGACGAGGTGTCGGTAACGTCGTTGCTCGTCGGCAGGCCGGGACCGCTCGGCAGGCCGAGAGCCGACCGGCACGCCATGAACGGAACGATGCGCGGCGGCACCACGAACGGGCGCACCAGGGGTGTGCGCAACAGACGCAGGTCGTGAAGGGGGAGGTGGCCCGCCATGTCGCGTGTGCCGTACGTACCGGGGTTTGCGAAGGCCGATGCGCAGGGGCCTTCGGGGCCGTCGCCCAAGGCCGTGGGCCGGGCGCTGCGGGAGCGCTTTTCCCGTGCCGGGCAAGCCGCGCTGTCGATCGCAGCCGGGCGGCCGGACGCGGTCGAGGCGGTGGAGGAGTCCAACGCCGGCCGACTGCCCGAGCTGACGCCGATACGCGTCGGCCGGATGGCCGCGAGCCCCTTCGCCTTCCTCCGCGGATCGGCGGGTCTGATGGCGTACGACCTGGTGGGCGGTCCCGTCACCGGCATCGGCACGCAGATCTGTGGGGACGCGCACGCCGCCAACTTCGGTCTTTACGGAGATGCCCGGGGCGGCCTCGTCATCGACCTCAACGACTTCGACGAGACCCTCCACGGGCCGTGGGAGTGGGACGTGAAGCGGCTGGCGACGTCGATGGTGCTGGCGGGACGCGAGGCGGGGGTCGGTGAGGACGACTGCCGTAGAGCGGCGCAGGACGTGGCGGGCGCGTACCGGCGGACGATGCGGCTCCTGGCGAAGTTGCCGGTGACCGAGGCGTGGAACGCCATCGCGGACGAGGAACTGGTCTCGCACACGGACGCCCGTGATCTGCTGGGGACGCTGGAGCGGGTGTCGGGCAAGGCACGCAAGAACACCAGCGCGCGGTTCGCCGCGAAGGCTACGGAGCCGACGGCGGACGGCGGCCGCCGGTTCGTGGATGCGCCGCCGGTGCTGCGACGGGTGCCGGACGCGGAAGCGGCGGCCGTGGTCGCTTCCCTCGGCATGTATCTGGAGACCCTTCCCGAGGACCGGCTGCCTCTGCTGGCTCGCTATGCGGTGCACGACGTGGCCTTCAGGGTGGTCGGCACCGGCAGTGTGGGCCTGCGGTCGTATGTGGTGCTGTTGCTGGACCATCGAGGCGAGCCGCTGGTACTGCAGGTGAAGGAGGCGCGCGGCTCGGTGCTGGCTCCGTATGCGGAGTCGGCCGGCTTCCCGGTGCCGTCGGTGGCGCACGAGGGGCGCCGGGTGGTGCTCGGGCAGCGCCGTATGCAGGTCGTCAGCGACATCCTGCTGGGTTGGACGACGGTGCAGGACACAGCACCGCGGGGTTCCGGCGGCGCGCCCGCCGGAACCGATGGCGGACTTCCCTTCCAGGTACGGCAGTTCAGGAACCGCAAGGGCAGTGTGGACCCGGCGCAGCTGACCGGCGACCAGATGGACGACTACGCCCGAATGACCGGGGCTCTCCTGGCCCGGGCCCACGCACACGGCGTCGACCCGCGCCTGGTGGCGGGCTACTGCGGCAAGAACGAGGAACTGGACGAGGCGATAGCCGCGTTTGCGGTCTCCTACGCCAACCGCACGGAGGCCGACCACGCGGCCCTGACGGCGGCCGTCAAGAGCGGACGCATAGCAGCGGAAAGCGGGGTGTGAGCGGGCCGGCGTGGCCGGCGTGGCCGGGCGGCTGGGGGAAGGCACAGGGGCAAGGGAAGGTGGCGGAAGGCGATGGTTCCTCAGGGCCGTACGCTGGCCAGGTGACGAACTCGCACGCGGAGAACGCGCAGGACGGCCGGCACGAGACAGGTGCACAACAGGGCAAGTCGGGTGCCCAGGGTGAGCCGGGTGGTGCGCCGGACGAGAGCGGGGCTCACGAGGAGGCGACGCGGCGGTTGGCGAAGGCGGTGCTGGCCGCGGAGCAGGCGCTGATCGAGTTCGAGATCGCAGTCGAGACCTTCCGGGTCGAGGTGGAGAACTTCTCCCGGCTGCATCACCAGCGGCTCGGTCCCATGTACGCGCGGCTGGACGAGCTGGACGCGCAGATCGCCGAGGCCGTGGCGGCGCGTACCGGCGATCCCGAGGACATCCGTAAGGCGCGGGAAGCGCGGGCTTCGGTGCTGCCGATGCCGGGGGTCGAGGAGCTGTTCCACGGCTGGATGGGCTCGGACGGGCTGTTCGACGAGGCGCAGGCGATGCTCACCGAGCAGCCGGTGCAGCCTCCGCAGAAGGTGCGGCCGAGCGAGGAGGCCCGCAAGGTCTACCGTGATCTGGTGCGCAAGGCCCACCCGGACCTGGCACGGGACGACGCGGAGCGGGCACGGCGGGATGCCTTCATCGCCAGGGTCAACACGGCGTATGCCCGGGGTGACGAAGCGGCGTTGTGGGAGCTGGCCCGCGAGTGGGAGTCCGGTCCCGCGCCGGCCGAGGTGCGGCCCAGCGAGAGCGAGGAGCTGTACGCCCGGCTGGAGTGGCTGGCCGCGCGTAAGGAACTGCTGGCCGTCACGGCCGCCGAGCTGGAGGAGAGTGCGATCGGCGCGATGATCAAGATGGCGCCGGACGACCCGGATGCGCTGCTCAACGAGATCGCCGAGAAGCTGCTCGCCGAGGTCGCAGAGCGTGAGGCGTACCTCGCGCAGCTGGTCGGGTAGCGTCGTAGCCATGCATTTTGGTTCTGTACCCGCGGTCGGTGTGGACGCGCTCGCGTCCGGGGACTTCCTCCTGGACGTGCGTGAGGACGACGAGTGGGAGGCGGGGCACGCCGAGGGCGCGCTGCACATCCCGATGAGCGAGTTCGTCGGCCGCTACGGAGAGCTGACCGAGAAGGCGCCCGACGGCGGCAAGGTGTACGTGCTGTGCCGGGTCGGTGGGCGCTCGGCCCAGGTCGTGCAGTACCTGCTCCAGCAGGGCGTCGACGCGGTGAATGTCGCGGGCGGTATGCAGGCCTGGGAGGCGGCCGGCCGTCCGGTGTCGGACGGCAAGGGCGGCACGGGCACGATCATCTAGGAACCATCGCGGCTCGTCCCGGCTCACCCCAGGGCGTGCGCCGCCAGGAGGTCGCCGAGCGCTTCCTCGTGGGCGGCCGCGGGGCCGAGGGAGAGTTCGAGCTGTTTGGCCCAGGCGTGGTAGCGGTGCAGGCAGTAGTCGGTGTCGGCGCCGAAGCCGCCGTGCAGATGCTGGGCGGTCTGGACGATGCGGCGCAGGCCCTCCGAGGCCCAGATCTTGGCGACCGCGACATCTCCCGCGGGCGGCAGGGGGCCGGGTGCGCCGGTGGTGATGCGCCAGACCGCCTGCCAGAGTGTGGCCTCCATGGCGCGGAGGTCGATGAAGCGGTCAGCGGTCTGGACGGCGACGGCCTGGAAGGTAGCCACCGGGAACCCGAACTGTTCGCGTTTGCTCGTGTAGTCGCTGGTCATTTCGAGCACGCGGGATCCGATGCCCAGGGCGAGGGCGCAGGTGCCGGTGGTCAGGAGGTTGCGCAGCGACTCCCAGGCGGCGGGGTCGGTGACCGCCTCCCGGGCACTGATCCGTACGGAGTCCAGCCGGACCTCGGCGTGACGCTCTCCGCTGGTGGAGATCTGGTCTGCCAGCGTGACGCCGGGGTGGGTGCGGGGCACGAGGGCGAGTACGGAGTGCCCGTCGGAAGTGTGCGCGGGCAGCAGGATCCGGTCCGCGGTATGGGCCCAGGGGACGGCGGTCTGGGTGCCGTCGAGGATCCAGTCGGGGCCGCCGTCCTGGTGGGCGGCCACGGCGCTCTCTGCCGGTTCGTGCCCGGTGCGGCCGGCGGCTGCGACGGTTACGACGAGGTCCCCGGTGGCGATCCTGGGCAGGACGTCCGTACGAAGCTCGTCTGCCGCGTGGTTCTGGAGGGTGTGCGCGGCGGCGGCGGATTCCAGCAGCGGTACCCGCGCCAGCACCTTGGCCGACTCGCGCAGCACGAGGCAGAGCGCGAGGGGGTCCAGGCCCGCGCCGCCGTGCTCGGGTGCGATGGGCAGGCCGAGCAGGTCGGCGTCGGCGAGCTTGCGCCACAGGGCGCGGTCGAAGTCGTCGGCGACCGCGCCCGGGGTGAGTGCCGGACTGGGCACGCCGTCCGGAGCGACCTTGGCGAAGACGGCCTTCGCCGCTTCGGCGGCGGCCTGTTGCTCCTCGGTGAAGGTGAAGTCCACTGGTCCGTCCTCCCGCGCCGCGCAACGACCTGATGGAGCGTCAAGGTAGAACAGGTTCCAGGAATTGGGAATGGCGGCGCAGGGAAAGCGGCCTGCGGGGCCGGTCCAGCGAGTGCGGGCCCGGTCCAGCGGGTGTGGACCCGGTCCAGTGAGTGCGGGCCGGTTCAGCGGTCGAAGTCCAGCTCCACCTGTTCTGTGACCGGGTGGGACTGGCAGGCCAGCACATAGCCGGCGTCGACCTCATCGGATTCCAGGGCGAAGTTGCGGTCCATACGGATCTCGCCCGAGACCAGGAAGGCCCGGCAGGTGCCGCAGACGCCGCCCTTGCAGGCGTACGGGGCGTCCGCGCGGTTGCGGAGTACCGCGTCGAGCAGGGATTCGCCGTCGTGGACCGGCCAGGTGCCGGAGCGGCCGTCGAGGGTGGCGGTGACAGTGCTGTGCGCGGGGGCGGCGGCTGCGGGGGCGGTCGGGGCGCCGTTGTCTATATGGAAGATCTCTTCGTGGATATGGGTGCGGGGTACGCCGAGGGCGCGCAGCGCACGCTCGGCGCCCTGGACCAGGCCGTGGGGCCCGCAGAGGTACCAGCCGTCGATGGCGTCGATCTTCAGGAGGGCGGGCAGCAGCGAGCGGAGCCGGGCCTCGTCCAGCCGGCCGGAGGGCAGGCCGGCTTGCTGTTCCTCGCGCGACAGGGACTGGACGATCTGGAAGCGCTCGGGGTAGCGGTCCTTGAGGTCGGCCACCTCCTCCAGGAACATCGTCGACGCGGCCGTGCGGTCGCTGCGGAGGAGACAGAACCGGGCGTCCGGCTGCTGTGCCAGCAGGGTGCCGGCGATGGAGAGTACGGGGGTGATGCCGCTGCCGCCGACGATGCCGACGAAGTGGCCGGGGCGCGGGGCGAGGGTGAACCGGCCGGCGGGGGCCATGACTTCCACGGTGTCGCCCACCGCCAGCTCCTTGAGCGCGTACGTCGAGAAGGCGCCGGACTCGACCAGGCGGATGCCCACGCGCAGTACGGGCTCGTCGGTGGCGGGGGTGCAGATGGAGTACGTGCGGCGGATCTCCTGCCCGTCGACCGTTCTGCGCAGGGCGATGTGCTGCCCGGGGGTGTGCCGGAACGTCGTACGCAGCTCGGGCGGGACCGCGAAGGTGACGGCCACCGCGTCGTCCGCGAGCCGCTCGATCTCCCTGACCCGGAGCGGGTGGAACATCACAACTCCTTGAAGTGGTCGAAGGGTTCGCGGCAGGACTCGCAGCGCCGCAGCGCCTTGCACGCCGTGGCGGAGAACCGGCTGAGCAGTGTGGTGTCGGTCGATCCGCAGTGCGGGCAGCGGATGGTGAGGTCGACGGTGACCGGTCCGCCGGCCGGTCCCGTCGGGCGTGGCGGTGCGATCCCGAACTCGGCCAGCTTCCGGCGTCCTTCGGCGGTGATGGCGTCGGTGGTCCACGGCGGGCTGAGGACCGTACGGACGTCGACCTCGGCCATGCCGTGGTCACGCAGGACCCGCTCGATGTCGGCGGACATCGCCTCTATGGCGGGGCAGCCGGTGTACGTGGGGGTGAGCCGGACCTCGACGCGGTCCGGGGCCGTCAGCCGGACATCGCGCAGTATGCCGAGCTCGGCGAGCGTGAGGACGGGCAGCTCGGGGTCGGGAACGGAGCCGGCGAGTGCCAGCAGTTCCTGTTCGAGGGCGGTGGTGGTCACCATGTCGCTCCCGGGTGGCTGCGGTGGAGGTGCTGCATCTCGGCGAGCAGCCGTCCGAACGGTTCGGTGTGCAGACCCTGGCGGCCCGCGCCGGCCGTCCAGGCGCCCCGCTGGGGGCCTTCGGGGACGGTGAGGGTGGCCCGGCCGAGGGTGTCGGTGAGGCGTGTGGTCCAGGCGTCGCGGAGCGCCGGCCACGGCACCGCTTCCAGCCCCTCCACCGGCTCGAACAGTTCGCCGGTGAAGCGCCACAGGGCATCCAGGGCGCGCTGCATCCGGGTGTGGCTCTCGTCGGTGCCGTCGCCCAGCCGCAGGGTCCACTGCTCGGCGTGGTCGCGGTGGTAGGCGACCTCCTTGACGGCCTTCCCGGCCAGTGGCGCCAACTCACCGCCGCCTGCGGCGAGATGTTCGTACAGCAGCTCCTGGTAGGTGGAGAAGTACAGCTGGCGGGCGATGGTGTGGGCGAAGTCGCCGTTGGGCTGCTCGACCAGCTGGAGGTTGCGGAACTCCCGCTCCTCGCGCAGAAACGCCAGCTCGTCCTCGTCGCCGACGAGCGAGAGCAGCACCCGGGCCTGGCCGAGCAGATCCAGCGCGATATTGGCCAGGGCGACCTCCTCTTCCAGGACCGGGGCCTGGCCGGCCCACTCGCCGAGGCGGTGGGAGAGGATCAGGGCGTCGTCCCCGAGGGCCAGGGCTTGTGCCGGAAGTGCCGCCTGCCCCGCACCTGGGGCGGGGGTGGCCGTGACGTCCGGTGAAGGTGAGGTCGTCACAGGTGATGCACCCCCTCCGGGATCTCGTAGAAGGTCGGGTGGCGGTAGGGCTTGTCGCCGGCCGGTTCGAAGAAGGCGTCCTTCTCGTCCGGCGAGGACGCGGTGACCTGGGCGGACGGCACCACCCAGATGGAGACGCCTTCCGAGCGGCGGGTGTACAGGTCGCGGGCGTTGCGCAGGGCCATCGCGGCGTCCGGTGCATGGAGGCTGCCGGCGTGACTGTGGGAGAGGCCGCGGCGGCTGCGTACGAAGACCTCCCACAGGGGCCAGTCGGTGGTCCCGGCGCCCGGTGTCGCGGTGGCCGAGGTGTCGGCAGGGCGTGCTGTGGTCATCGGGCGGCCTTTCCGTGCTTGGCCGCGTGTGCGGCGGCTGCCTCGCGTACCCAGGCGCCTTCCTCGTGCGCGCTCCGGCGGCGGCTGATCCGTTGTTCGTTGCAGGGGCCGTTGCCCTTGAGGACCTCCCGGAACTCGGACCAGTCGATCGGGCCGAAGTCCCAGTGGCCGCGCTGCTCGTTCCACACCAGATCGGGGTCGGGGAGGGTGAGACCGAGGGCCTCGGCCTGGGGGACGCAGATGTCCACGAAGCGCTGGCGCAGCTCGTCGTTGGAGTGCCGCTTGATCTTCCAGGCCATGGACTGCGCGGAGTGCGAGGATTCGTCGTCCGGCGGGCCGAACATCATCAGTGACGGCCACCACCAGCGGTCGACCGCGTCCTGCGCCATGTCGTGCTGCGCCGGTGTACCGCGGCTGAGGTGCAGCAGGAGCTCGTAGCCCTGGCGCTGGTGGAAGGACTCCTCCTTGCAGATGCGGACCATCGCGCGGGCGTAGGGGCCGTACGAACAGCGGCACAGCGGGACCTGGTTCGTGATCGCTGCGCCGTCGACCAGCCAGCCGATGGCTCCGACGTCGGCCCAGGTCAGCGTGGGGTAGTTGAAGATCGAGGAGTACTTCTGGCGGCCGGAGTGCAGCTTGTCGAGCAGTTCGTCGCGGCTGGTGCCCAGGGTCTCGGCGGCGCTGTAGAGATACAGGCCGTGTCCGGCCTCGTCCTGGACCTTCGCGATCAGGATCGCCTTGCGGCGCAGCGACGGCGCGCGGGTGATCCAGTTGGCCTCCGGCTGCATGCCGATGATCTCGGAGTGGGCGTGCTGCGCTATCTGCCGTACGAGCGTCGAGCGGTAGGCGTCCGGCATCCAGTCCCGCGGTTCGATGCGTTCGTCCGCCGCCACAGTGGCGTCGAACGCCGCCTCGTGAGCCGTCTCCTCCGGCGCGATCGTCGTCATTGGTACCCCCTCGCTCCCGACCGACCGATCGTTCGGTTCAATGGTGAGCGGGTGGCCCGCGGGTGTCAAGCCTGTGGATAACTCGGGGCAGGGTGTGCCCGGTGCGGTGGCATAGGTACGGTTCCGGAGCGGAGCCGACCGCATGGAATCTGGGAACGGGGCGGGAATGGAGTCATACGGGGACGGAACACGGCCACTGGCCGCGCTCTCGCTGCCCTCGCGGATCGTCATAGGCGTGGCGGCCTGCGCCGTCGCCGTCGTCGCCGCGATACATCTGGCGATGATGTTCCTGCACGTGGCGCCGTCGAACACGCTCAGCAAACAGCAGGGCGCCCTGATCAGCGACTACGTCTACCCCGAGTACGAACAGAACTGGAAGCTGTTCGCACCCAATCCGCTCCAGCAGAACATCGCCGTCCAGGTGCGCGCCCAGCTGCGTACCGCGGACGGCGCCACACGGACCACCGGGTGGACCGATCTGACCGCTCTCGACGGCAGGGCGATACGCCACAACCCGCTGCCCAGCCACACCCAGCAGAACCAGCTGCGCCGCGGCTGGGAGCTCGTCCGCAACAGCCACGACGCGCAGAACCGGCCGATCGGCACGCGCGGCGAGCTGTCCGAGCGGTACCTCCGGCGGATCGTGATGCTCCGGATGGGCGCGGAGTGGACCAGGGGCGGTGGCCGGGTCGAGCGGATCCAGGCCCGTTCGCAGACCACGGCGGTCAGCCCGCCGTCCTGGAGCTCCGAGAAGATCAGTGACAAGCCCGGGTACCGCGTGCTGCCGTGGTGGCAGGTCACCGCAGCCGACCTGCCCGAGGGGGCGAAGAACCAGTGACGTCACCGACGCCGCGGCAGCCGCAGCAGACACCCGCCGACGGCCACCAGGAGCCCCGGGACGACTATCAGGAGACCCGGATCGAGCGCGCCGTGGGCCGCGGGTTCGCGCGCGTCACCGGCCGGGCGCTGGCCCCGTACCAGACCGCCGTGATCCGGATCGGCTTCGCGGCCACCTGGCTGTTCTTCCTGCTGCGCGAGTGGCCCAACCGCCGGACCCTCTACGGCCCCGACGGCCCCTGGAGCCTGGACATGGCGCGCGGGCTGCTGGACGGCAACCACGCCTTCTCCGTGCTGGTGTGGTCCGACGGGCGCGGCTGGTTCGAGTGCGTCTACGTCATGGCGATCGCGGCCGCCGCGGCGCTGATGGTGGGCTGGCGCACCCGCACCATGTCGGTGCTCTTCATGCTCGGCGTGATCTCGCTGCAGAACCGCAGCGTCTTCATAGGGGACGGCGGCGACAACGTCATCCACCTGATGTCGATGTACCTCGTACTGACCCGGTGCGGGCAGGTCTGGTCGCTCGACGCCCGCCGTGCCAGGCGCCGGGAGTCCGCCGAGGGGGCCGCTGTCCTCAGGGACCCGGTCGGCATCGTGCTGTGGGCCGTGCTCGGCCTCGGGCTGGCGGCCGCGCAGCTGAGCGGCGCCTACGGCCTCCGCTGGTTCGAGAACGGCCCGTTCCCGCACATCGGCTGGAGCCTCGCCCTGTGGGGCCTGTGGCTGACGCACGGCCTGTGGTGGGTGGTGCGGCGGTACGCCCCCGGGGAGCCGCGCACCGTCCTGGACACCCTCGCCAAACTCGCCCACAACGGCGCACTGCTGGTGATCGTGGTCGAGGTCTGCCTGATCTACGCCACCGCCGGCTGGTACAAGATCCAGGGCAGCCGCTGGCAGGATGGCACCGCCGTCTACTACCCGATGCACCTGGACTACTTCTCGCCGTGGCCCGCGCTGTCCCACCTGCTCGCCGGCAGCGGTCTGGCGATCATGCTGATCACCTACGGCACGGTGATCGTCCAGGTCGCCTTCCCCTTCACGCTCTTCAACCGCCGGCTGAAGAACGCGCTGCTGGTCGTGATGATCTGCGAGCACCTCTCGATCGCGTTCCTGCTGGGGCTGCCGTTCTTCTCCCTCGCGATGATCACCGCGGACGCGGTCTTCCTGCCGACGAACTTCCTCACCTGGCTCTCCGCACGCCTCTCCGGCCTGCGCGGACGGCTGTTTCCGCGCCGCGGCGCCACGGGGCCGGCGGACCGGGCGGCGGGCGGTGAGCCGGAGGCCCGTACCGAGCACGGCGGCGGGGGCCATACGCTCGTGGGGTGAGCAGTGAGAAAACCGTCCCCGCCGAGCCCCTCCAGTACGACGAGGGCTACGCACCCCTGATCGGCGTCGGTCCGCACCCGGAGCCCTGGCCCCAGGACGACCGCTACGACCCCGAGCTGCTCGCGCACGGCGACCGCCGCAATGTCGTCGACCACTACCGCTACTGGACGCGCGAGGCGATCGTCGCCGACCTCGACACCCGCCGTCACGATTTCCATGTGGCCGTCGAGAACTGGAGCCATGACTTCAACATCGGCTCGGTCGTCCGGACCGCGAACGCGTTCCTGGCCAAGGAAGTCCATATCGTCGGGCAGCGCCGCTGGAACCGTCGCGGTGCGATGGTCACCGACCGCTACCAGCACCTGCGCCACCACCCGGACACCGCCGATCTCACGGCCTGGGCCGTGGCCGAGGGACTGCCGATCATCGGGATCGACAACCTTCCCGGCTCCGTGCCGCTGGAGACGACCGAGCTGCCGCGCCGCTGCGTGCTGCTCTTCGGCCAGGAAGGGCCGGGGCTGACCGAGGAGGCGCGTCGGCACGCCTCGATGGTCTGCTCGATCGCGCAGTTCGGCTCGACCCGCTCCATCAACGCGGGCGCCGCGGCCGCCATCGCGATGCACGCCTGGGTCGGCCGCCACGCCCGGATCGACGGCCCGGGCGCCGTCTGACGGACCCTGGACCGTCCGTGCTGCGGCCGCGGCCCGGGGAGCGCGTACCCCGGGCCCGGCGTTCCGTTCCGTCCGTTCCGTTACTCCTGCCTACGCCGGTCGCCGCACCTCCACCGTCCGGAAGCGGTTCGCCACGAACGCGCTGTCGCACAGCACAGCGTTGGCCGCCGGGTTGCCGCCCGAGCCATGGAAGTCCGAGAAGGCGGCGGTCTGGTTCACATAGACCCCGCCGGTCAGGTTCAGCGACAGCTGGGCGCACTCCTCCAGGCAGGCCTGCTCCACCAGCTGCTCGACCTCGGGCGAGGTGGTGTACGCGCCGACCGTCATGGCGCCCTTCTCGCGGACCGTACGCCGCAGCAGCTCCACGGCGCCGGCCGCGGAGTCGACGGCCACCGCGAACGACACCGGGCCGAAGCACTCCGACAGATACGCCGCCTCTGAGTCCGGCTCGGCGCCGTCCAGCTTGACGATCACCGGTGTACGGACCGTTGCCCCCGGGAAGTCGGGGTTGGCCACCTCACGGGAGGCCAGTGCCACCTCGCCCAGCTTGCCGGCGGTCGCGATCCGTTCCTTGACCTGCGGATTGACGATCGCGCCCAGCAGGGCGTTGGCTCGCGCGTCATCGCCCAGCAGGCCGTTCACCGCGCCGGCGAGATCGCTGACCACCTCGTCGTACGACTTCGGTCCGGCGTCCGTGCCGATGCCCTCGCGGGGGATCAGCAGATTCTGCGGGGTGGTGCACATCTGGCCGCTGTACAGCGACAGCGAGAAGGCGAGGTTGCTCAGCATGCCCTTGTAGTCATCGGTGGATTCGATGACGACGGTGTTGACACCGGCCTTCTCGGTGTGGACCTGCGCCTGCCGGGCGTGCGTCTCCAGCCAGTCGCCGAAGGCGGTCGAGCCGGTGTAGTCGATGAGCCGGATCTCGGGGCGCACGGCCAGGGTCTTGGCCAGGCCCTCGTCGGGCTTGTCCACGGCCAGGCACACCAGGTCGGCGGGGAAGCCGGCGTCGTCCAGCACCTCGCGGGCCACCTTGACGGTGAGCGCCAGCGGCAGGACGGCCCGCGGATGCGGCTTGACCAGCACCGGGTTGCCGGTGGCCAGGGAGGCGAACAGGCCCGGGTAGCCGTTCCACGTCGGGAAGGTGTTGCAGCCGATCACCAGGGCGACGCCGCGCGGCACGGCCGTGAAGCTCTTGGCCAGTTCCAGCGGCTCACGCTTGCCCTGCGGCTTGGACCAGGCGGCCTGCTGGGGGACGCGGACCTGTTCGGCATACGCGTACGCCACCGCCTCCAGACCGCGGTCCTGGGCGTGCGGTCCGCCCGCCTGGAACGCCATCATGAAGGCCTGCCCGCTGGTGTGCATCACGGCCTGCGCGAACTCATGGGTGCGGGCGCTGATCCGGGCGATGATCTCCAGACACACCGCCGCGCGCACCTCCGGGCCCGCGTCCCGCCAGACGGGGAGCGTGGCGCGCATCGCCGGCAGCAGCACATCGACATCCGGATGCGGGTAGCTGATGCCAAACTCCGGTCCGTAGGGCGAGACTTCCTGACCCGTCCAGTCGTCCGTGCCGGGCTGGTCGAGCTCGAAGCGCTTGCCGTGCAGCGCCTCGAACGCGGCCAGGCCGTCGGACGCGGCGCTCTCGCCGTACGCCTTCGGGTGCTCGGGGTGCGGGGACCAGTACGCGCGGGTGCGGATCGCCTCCAGTGCCTGATCGAGGGTCGGGCGGTGCTTCTCGATCAACTGCGCTGCGGTCATTTCGGCGGCCATCGATGACCAACTCCTCGTCGAGCTGCGCGGAGAGTGGGTGGAGAGTGGATGGGGAGCGGATGGGGAGCGGATGGGGAGTGAGTAAGGCGGGCGGATATGGCTGGGTGTGGAAACGTCGACGGGGCTAGAGTAACCGAACGATCGGTCGGGGCAAGGGGGATCCGGCCGCCCTGTGGAAAAGTCGGTCAGAGGGGATCAGCTCGCATGACGGCAATCGGGACCAGCGGCACCGTGGCAGTGGTGGGCACCGGCACCATGGGACAGGGCATCGCGCAGGTGGCGCTGGTCGCCGGCCACCGCGTACGGCTCTACGACAGCGCCCCGGGGCGGGCGGAAGAGGCCGCCGGGGCGATCATGCGGCGACTCGACCGGCTCGTGGAAAAAGGCCGGATCCCGGCGGGTGACCGTGAGGGCGCTCGTGAGCGCCTCTCCCCCGTCACCGCCCTCACGGAACTGGCCGACGCAGCGCTCGTCATCGAGGCGATCCTGGAGCAACTGCCCGCCAAACAGGAGCTGTTCGCCGCCCTGGAGGACATCGTGGCGGACGGCTGCCTGCTGGCCACCAACACCTCCTCGCTTGCCGTGACCGCCGTCGCCGGCCGGCTGCGCCGTCCCGGCCGCTGCGTGGGCATGCACTTCTTCAATCCCGCGCCGCTGCTCCCGCTGGTCGAGGTGGTCAGCGGCTTCGCCACCGAGGAGGCGGCCGCCACCGCCGCGTACGACACCGCGGCGGCCTGGGGCAAGAAGCCGGTACGCTGCGCCGACACTCCCGGCTTCCTCGTCAACCGCATCGCCCGCCCGTTCTACGCGGAAGCGCTGCGCGCCTACGAGGAGCGGGTCGCCGATCCGGCCACCATCGACGCGGTACTGCGCGAGGGCACCGGCTTCAAGATGGGGCCGTTCGAACTGACCGACCTCATCGGGCAGGACGTGAACGAGGCGGTCACGCACTCCGTCTGGCAGGCCTTCTTCCAGGACCCGAAGTTCACGCCCTCTCTGGCGCAGCGCCGGCTGGTGGAATCGGGGCTGCACGGCCGCAAGACCGGGCGCGGATGGTTCGACTACTCCGAGGGCGCCGGCCTGCCCGGGCCCCGTACGGAGGGGCCCCGGCCCGCCCCGGAGGCGGTCGCCGTGCATGCCGGGCTGCCCGGCCCCGCGGCGGTGCTCCGGGAGCTGATCGAAGAGGCGGGCATCAAGGTCACCCGCGACCGCGCGGCAGGGGAGCCGGAGGGCTTCATCAGGCTCCCCGGCGGGGCGTGCCTGGCGCTGACCGGCGGATATCCGGCGACGAGCACCGACCACGGCCGCTCCATCCGCTTCGACCTCTCGCTCGACTACCGGGCCGCCACCCGCGTCGCTCTCGCCGCTTCGCCTGCCTGCTCCGATGCGGACCTCGCGGAGGCCGTTGGACTGTTCCAGGCGCTGGGCAAACAGGTCAGCGTGATCGAGGATGCGCCGGGCATGATCGTCGCTCGGACGATCGCGATGATCGTCGACTTCGCCGTGGATGCCGCGGCCCGTGGGGTGGCGACGCCCGATGACATCGACACGGCCATGCGGCTGGGCGTGAACTACCCCGGCGGCCCCCTGGAGTGGGCCGAGCGGCTCGGTGCCCAGTGGGTGCGGGATCTGCTGGATGCGATGCACCACCACATCGCGGGCGGGCGCTACGCACCGTCCTCGGCACTACGGCGCCGTGCGGACCTCGAGGGGTTGATGCTCTAATCATGACCATGGCCAAGCGCGACACCTATACGCCCGATTCGCTGCTCGCGGTCTCCGTCGAGGTGTTCAACGAGCGCGGCTACGACGGCACGTCCATGGAGCACCTCTCCAAGGCGGCCGGTATCTCGAAATCGTCGATCTACCACCATGTGCGCAGCAAGGAAGAGCTGCTGCGCCGGGCCATAAGCCGAGCCCTGGACGGACTGTTCGGAGTGCTGGCGGAGCCGGGCGCCGTCCAGGGGAGGGCGATCGAGCGGCTGGAGCATGTCACCCGGCGCGTGGCCGAGGTCCTGATGGACGAACTCCCCTATGTGACGCTGCTGTTGCGGGTGCGTGGCAATACGGACACCGAGCGGTGGGCGATGGAGCGCCGGCGGGAGTTCGACCACCGGGTCGCCGATCTGCTGAAGCAGGCCGCCGCCGACGGTGACCTACGGGACGATGTGGACGTCCGGCTCGCCACCCGGCTGCTGTTCGGCATGATCAATTCGATCGTGGAGTGGTACCGGCCGGGCCGGGGCGGCGCCGCGAGCCGCGACGAGGTCGCCGAGGCCGTGGTCCGCACGGCGTTCGCGGGGCTGCGGAAGGCCTGACCGGGCGCCCGACGCGGCAGCCCTTGCCCGGGCTACGCCCCCTCGGGCCCCGGGCTGCTCCCCTTCGGGCCCCGGGCTACTCCCCCTCGGGGCCCAGGTCGGTCTCCTCGAAGACCAGGAGGGTGCGGGTGCTGAGGACCTCCGGGATGGACTGGATACGGGTGAGGACCAGCTCCCGCAGCTCCCGGTTGTCCTTGGCGTGGACCAGGAGCAGAACGTCGAAATCGCCGCTGACCAGGGCGATGTGGGCGGCCCCGGGCAGCGCCGTGAGCTGTTTGCGGACGGTGCGCCAGGAGTTCTGGACGATCTTCAGGGTGATGTACGCGGAGGCGCCCTGACCTGCGCGCTCCTGGTCGATGAGGGCGCTGAAGCCGCGGATCACCCCGTCGTCCAGCAGGCGGTTGATCCGGGCGTAGGCGTTGGCGCGCGACACATGGACCCGTTCGGCGACGGAGCGTATCGAGGCCCGGCCGTCGGTCTGCAGCATGCGCAGGATCGCGCGGTCGATGGTGTCCAGCGGGCGTGCGGCCGGTGCGGGTGGCGGTGCGGCAGACGACTGTCCGACGGAGTTGGCCATCTGTTCGTCCGGCATATGGTCCCGCCTCCCCTTGGTGGACGCACTGTCTTCATCTCAAGCTGTGGAGAACCGTTTGTCCACAGGCTTGACCCGCCTGTAGCCAAAATGCATCAGCGACCGAACAATCGGTAGGGAAGGGCGCACCCGCCCCGACCGATTCCATCCTGCCCATCCACCGTCCGCCCGCCACCCACATGAGGCGCCATCGCGCCACCCCTTCGATCCGAGGAGGTGCTCGACATGACGGTCCTTGAGCAGCCCGGCAGCAGCAGGAACAAGAGCAGCCTGGCCGGCCCGCCGCCCGCGTGGCGGCCGCGCGTCGATCCCGCGCCCCTCCTGCCCGACCCGGTGCCGTACCGCATCCTGGGGACGGACGCCGCGGCCCGGCTCGACTCCGGACTGCTGACCCGGCTGTACGCCCAGCTGGTGCGTGGCCGCCGCTACAACGCGCAGGCCACGGCCCTGACCCGGCAGGGACGGCTGGCGGTCTACCCCTCCTCCACCGGACAGGAGGCCTGCCAGGTCGCCGCCGCGCTGGCCCTCGAGGACCGCGACTGGCTCTTCCCCAGCTACCGCGACACCCTCGCCGCCGTCGTCCGCGGCCTCGGCCCGGTGGCGGCGCTGACCCTGCTGCGCGGCGACTGGCACAACGGCTACGACCCGCACGAGCACCGCGTCGCCCCGCTGTGCACCCCGCTCGCCACCCAGCTCCCGCACGCCGTGGGCCTGGCGCACGCCGCCCGCCTCAAGGGCGACGACGTGGTCGCACTGGCCATGGTGGGCGACGGCGGCACGAGCGAGGGTGACTTCCACGAGGCGCTGAACTTCGCGGCGCTCTGGCAGGCCCCGGTCGTCTTCCTCGTCCAGAACAACGGCTTCGCGATCTCCGTGCCGCTGGCCAAGCAGACCGCTGCGCCATCCCTCGCCCACAAGGCGGTCGGATACGGCATGCCGGGCCGTCTGGTGGACGGCAATGACGCACCCGCGATGCACGAGGTCTTGACCGAAGCCGTGCGGCACGCCCGCGACGGCGGCGGCCCCACCCTGATCGAGGCCGTCACGTACCGCATCGAGGCGCACACCAACGCCGATGACGCCACCCGCTACCGCAGCGACGCCGAGGTCGAGGCCTGGCGGGCGCACGACCCGATAGCCCTGCTGGAGCAGGAGATGACGGCACGCCACCTGCTGACCGACGCATTCGTCGCCGCCACCCGGGAGAGCGCCGAGCAGCTGGCGGCCGACCTGCGGGACGGGCTGAACGCCGAGCCGGAGCTGGATCCGATGGACCTGTTCGACCACGTATTCGCCGAGCAGACCAGCCAACTGCGCGACCAGGCGGCGCAGTTGCGCGCCGAGCTGGACGCCGAGGCCGCCGGGCACACCGAGGACACCGCCGGGCACACCGAGGACACCGCCGGGCACACCGAGGACGCCGCGGGCACCGCCGGGCCCGCCGAGGAGGCCAGGCCATGACGACCACCGCCCCGGAGACCGCGCGCAGGTCCGCCACGATGGCGCAGGCGCTGAACCGCGCGCTGCGCGACGCCATGGCCGAGGACCCGTCCGTCCATGTCATGGGCGAGGACGTCGGCGCCCTGGGCGGCGTGTTCCGGGTCACCGACGGCCTGGTCAGGGAGTTCGGCGAGGACCGCTGTACGGACACCGCACTGGCCGAGGCCGGCATCCTGGGCACCGCCGTCGGCATGGCGATGTACGGGCTGCGGCCGGTCGTCGAGATGCAGTTCGACGCGTTCGCCTACCCGGCGTTCGAGCAGCTGGTCAGTCACGTCTCCCGGATGCGCAACCGCACCCGGGGCGCCCTCCCGATGCCCCTGACCATCCGTATCCCCTACGGCGGCGGGATCGGCGGCGTCGAGCATCACAGCGACTCCTCCGAGGCGTACTACCTCGCCACCCCGGGACTCCAGGTCGTCACCCCGGCGACCGTCGAGGACGCGTACGGGCTGCTGAGGGCCGCCATCGCCACCGACGACCCGGTCGTCTTCCTGGAGCCCAAGCGGCTCTACTGGTCCAAGGCCGACTGGTCGCCCGACGCGCCCGCGCCGGTCGCGCCCCTCGGGCGGGCGGTGGTCCGGCGCCGCGGCAGCAGCGCCACGCTGATCACCTACGGTCCGTCGCTCCCGGCCTGTCTGGAGGCCGCCGAGGCCGCGCGTGCCGAGGGCTGGGATCTGGAGGTGGTCGATCTGCGCTCCCTGGTGCCGTTCGACGACGAGACGGTCTGCGCGTCGGTGCGGCGCACCGGCCGGGCCGTGATCGTCCATGAGGCCACTGGCTTCGGCGGTCCTGGAGGGGAGATCGCCGCACGGATCACCGAGCGCTGCTTCCACCACCTGGAGGCACCGGTGCTGCGCGTCACCGGCTTCGACATCCCGTATCCGCCGCCGATGCTGGAGCGGCACCATCTGCCCGGCGTGGACCGGATTCTGGACACCGTCGCCCGCCTCCAGTGGGAGTCGGAGTGGACCGAGGGACGTGGTGAGTGATGGCCGTGGTCCGCGAATTCACCCTGCCCGACCTGGGGGAGGGGCTCACCGAGGCGACGATCGTGCAGTGGCTGGTCGAGGTCGGGCAGGTGGTGGCCATCGACCAGCCGGTGGCGGAGGTCGAGACCGCCAAGGCGATGGTGGAGGTGCCCTGCCCGTACGGCGGTGTGGTGACCGCCCGCTTCGGTGAGGAGGGGGACGAGGTCCCCGTGGGCTCCCCCTTGGTGACGGTCGCGGTGGGCGCGCCCGCGGAGGCCTCGGCAGACCCGGCGAGCGGGCCGGATGAGGGGGATTCGAGCGGACCGGATACGGGCGATTCCGGATCCGGGAACGTGCTCGTCGGGTACGGCACGGGCACGGCGGCGGCGCGACGGCGCCGGATCCGGCCCGGCGGCGTGGGCCCCACGACAGGAGCCCCGGAGCAGGCTCTGGAGCGGGCCGCGGAGCGTGCCGAGGCTGCCGGCGGGGTCGCCGCCGGTCGGACGGCCGCCGTCATCTCCCCGCTGGTGCGCCGGATGGCACGTGAGAACGGTGTGGATCTACGGGAGTTGACGGGATCGGGGCGGGACGGGCTGATCCTGCGCAGGGACGTCGAGTCCGCGATCCGGGCGCGCCAGGAGCGTGGGCCCGTCGGTGCCGGCGTGGCGGAGGAGCGGATTCCGCTCAAGGGGATGCTCGGTGCGGCCGCCGAGAAGTTCAGCCGGAGCCGCCGGGAGATCCCGGAGGCGACCTGCTGGGTGGACGCCGACGCCACCGAACTCCTCGCCGCCCGTACGGCGATGAACGTCCCGGGCGCTCCCGAGGTGTCGCTGCTCGCGCTGCTGGCCCGGATCGCCACGGCGGCGCTGGCGCGGTACCCCCAGCTCAACGCGACCGTCGACACCACGACCCAGGAGATCGTCCGGCTGCCCGCCGTCCATCTGGGCTTCGCGGCGCAGACCGACCGTGGCTTGGTGGTGCCGGTCGTACGGGATGCGCAGGCCCGTACGGTCGAGGGACTGTCCGCCGAAATCACCCGGCTCACGGACGCCGCCAGGTCAGGCGGACTGTCCCTGGCCGAGCTGACGCACGGCACGTTCACCCTCAACAACTACGGCGTTTTCGGAGTCGACGGTTCCACGCCGATCATCAACCACCCTGAGGCGGCCATGCTCGGCATCGGCCGGATAGCCGCCAAACCCTGGGTGCACGCAGGCGAGTTGGCCGTCCGCCGGGTCGTCCAGCTCTCGCTCACCTTCGATCACCGGGTGTGTGACGGCGGCACCGCCGGCGGCTTCCTGCGGTACGTGGCCGACTGTGTGGAGCAGCCCGCGCTCCTGCTGCGAGGACTGTGACACCAGGTCCGGCGGCTGGCGATACTCAAGGGGTGAGCGAGCACACCGACCACGACGCCACCGACCGCGATGTCATCGACCACGGCGCCACCCACCGCGACGCCACCGACCGCGACGCCCTCGTTCATGACGCCATCGTTCTGGCCGGGGGCGCGGCCCGGCGGCTCGGCGGGGCGGACAAACCCGCCCTGTCCGTCGGCGGCCGCCCCCTGCTGGACCGGGTGCTCGCCGCCTGCCCCGACGCGGCGACCACCGTCGTCGTCGGCCCCGGGCGCCCGGCCGCGCGTGCCGTCGTGCATGCCCTTGAGGACCCGCCCGGCGGTGGCCCGCTGGCCGCGCTCGACGCCGGCCTCCGGCACACCACCGCCCCGACCGTGCTCGTCCTCTCCGCCGATCTGCCGTTCCTGACCGTCGCGACCGTACGGAACCTCCTGGCGGCGGCGACGCGCACCGCGGCCTGTGACGGTGCGATGCTCCAGGACGCCTCCGGGCGGGACCAGCCGCTGGTGGCCGCGTACGGGGCCGCCGCGCTGCGCCGCGAACTGGCCCGCGTACGGGCCGCCCACGGCACCCTGACCGGTCTGCCGCTGCGCGCCGTGCTGGCCGGGTTGCGGCTCGAACGGCTCCCGGACGCCGCCTCCGCGGCCTCCTTCGACTGCGACACCTGGGAGGACATCAGCGCGGCTCGCGCCCGTATCAGGGAGCATGGACATGTGTTGGACGAATGGATCACCGCAGTCAAGGCCGAACTGGGCATCGAGCTCGATGTCGACACGGCGGCGCTTCTCGATGTCGCGCGGGACGCGGCGCACGGCGTGACACGTCCCGCCGCGCCGCTGACGACCTTCCTGATCGGCTACGCGGCGGGACGGCAGGACCGGGACGTCAAGGAGCTGGCCGACCGGGCCGCGGCGCTGGCCAACCGCTGGGCCGCGGAGGCGGAGGAGTCCGCGGGTGCCACCGGATCCGGCGGCGGCACGGGCGGCGAAGCGAAGCCCGCCGAATGACCGACGGACAGATCAACGGCCCGTCCGGAGAGCTCAACAAGCCATCCGGAGAGCCGGACGGGCCGTTCGGGAATCTCGACGCACCGTCCGCGGAGCCGATGAGCGGGGCACCGGAGAGCGGTGAACCGGAGAGTGGAGCACCGGACGAGGCCGGTCTGCCGGACGATCCCTTCGCCGATGCGCTGGCGCTGGTCAATCACGTCCATCACGTCAATCACATGCATTACGTCAATCACGCCCGCGATGCCGTGCCGGCCGACGGAAGGGCCACCGGCGACGGTGGCGGTCAGCCGCCCGCCGGCCGCATGGCTGGATCAGCTCGCCCGGACGGTCGCGCCGCGTCTGGCCGCACCCCGGACGGTCGCGCCGCGTCTGGCGGTGCCCCGGACGGCCATGCCTCCCCGGGGCCCGGTCTTCCCCGCCACTTCGCCGCCCCTCAAGGGCCCACGGCCTCCGGCCCCCCTTCCGCCGCCGTCCCCTGGCGGACCGCGCGCCACATCGCCGGGCAGGCCGTACCCGGCCCGCCCCCGCCCGTGACTGCGGCGCTGGGCGAGGCGCTCGGCCGGACGCTCGCCGCGCCGCTCACCGCGCTCACCGATCTGCCGTCGTTCGACACCTCGGCGATGGACGGCTGGGCGGTCGCCGGCCCCGGGCCCTGGCGCCTCGACCAGCCCGCCGACGCGCCCGCCGCCGCTGAACCTCCCGGCATCCTCGCCGGTCATGCCCCCACCGAGGCGCTCCCCGACGGTCATGCGATCCCGATCGCCACCGGTGCCCGCATCCCGGCCGGTGCCACCGCCGTACTGCGCAGCGAGCGCGGCGAGGTCCGGGCGCTGAGCGACGGCGGGCGGCGGCTGTACGCCCCGCGGCCCGCGCCGCCCGGCCAGGACATCCGCCCACGCGGCCAGGAGTGCCGGCGCGGTGACCACCTCCTGCCGGCCGGCGTCCTGGTGACCCCCGCCGTGCTCGGTCTGGCCGCCGCCTCCGGTTACGACGAGCTGTCCGTCCACCCCCGGCCGCGGACCGAAGTATTCGTACTGGGCGATGAGTTGCTGGACCACGGGCTGCCCCAGGAGGGCCGGATCCGGGATGCGCTCGGTCCGATGCTCGGCCCCTGGTTGCGTGCGCTGGGCGTCGAGGCGTCCGCCCCGCGCCGCCTCGCCGACGACGCCGACACGCTGTACGCGGCCCTCGTGGACTCCACCGCCGATGTGGTGATCACCACCGGAGGTACCGCGTCGGGTCCGGTCGACCATGTGCACCCCACCCTGCGTCGCCTGGGCGCGGAGGTGCTGGTGGACGGTGTGGCGGTACGCCCCGGGCACCCCATGCTGCTCGCCCGGCTCGCCCCGCGCCGGCACCTCGTCGGCCTGCCCGGCAACCCCCTCGCCGCCGTCTCCGGGCTGTGCACGCTCGCCGAGCCGCTGCTCCGTACGCTCGCGGCCCGCAGCCCGGCGGCGCCCTGCCGTACGCCGCTGGCTTCCGCCGTCCGCGGGCATCCGCAGGACACCCGGCTCGTTCCGGTGGCCTACCGCGAAGACGAACGGCACGGTCTGGTCGCGGCGCCGCTGCGGTTCCACGGCCCCGCCATGCTGCGCGGGATCGCCGCCGCCGATGCGCTCGCCGTCATTCCGCCCGGCGGCGCGGAGGCCGGTGCCGAGCTCGAGATACTCGAACTGCCCTGGTCAGCGGGGCCGTCGGCCGACGGCTGCTGATGGCCCATGAGGCGTCAGACGTCATGGCCGTTGGCCATCGCTCGCTGGATGGTGATGAGCCGGTCGGTGAGCTGGAGCGTGGCGGCCTCGGGATGGGTGTAGTCCAGCACCCGGTGCCCTCGTACGACGGCCACGACCAGGTCATCGCACTCGCGGGGGGAACGGCCGGCCTCGGGCTTGGTCACCGGGCGCTCCTTGAGGTCCAGTCCGCTGCCGTACGTCATGAGATCTTCCAGGACTGTGCTCGCGTGCGGGCTGGCCATCGACATGCCGAGCAGACGACCCGCTGAGCTGGAACTCGTGACAACCGTGTCGGCTCCGCTCTGCTTCAGCAAAGGGACGTTCTCGTCCTCCCGAACCGCGACCACGATGGAAGCGCGCTTGTTGAGCTGTCGCGCGGTGAGCGTCACCAGGGCTGCGGTGTCGTCTCGCTGAGGCGCGATGACGATCTTCAAAGCGCGCTGCAGTTCCGCCTTGAGTAGGGTCTCGGAGCGGGTCGCATCCCCCAGGACGCCCACAAGTCCATCGGCGCTGGCTGCGTCTACCGCCTTCTGCTGCGGGTCGACCACGACGATCTGGTCCCTGGGGACGCCCTGGCTGATCAATGTCTCGGCGGTGTGGCGGCCCTTGGTGCCGTACCCGATGACAACAACGTGATCTCGCATGCGGGTTCTCCAGCGGTGAATGCGTACCTGATGCCGAGTGCGTTCGGCGAGTACTTCGAGTGTGGTGCCGACCAGGATGATCAGGAACATCACCCTGAGCGGTGTGACGAGCAGGATGTTCAGCAGCCGGGCGCCGTCGCCGTACGGGACGATGTCGCCGTAGCCCGTGGTGGAGAGCGTGACCGTCGCGTAGTAGAAGCAGTCGAGGAGATCGACCTTCCCATCGGCGTTGTCGTGGTACTCGTCGCGGTCGATCCAGACGATGAGGACCGTCGCCAGCAGAACCAGCAGCGCCATGAGAAGCCGGCGGAGGACTTGTTGGAGGGGCGGCTTCGTACCCTGGACGGGCAGGACGATGGATCGTCCGGCCTCGGCATCCTCCTCGCTCCGCGTTCGTGGACGAGACCAGAGGGCTCGGAGGATGGAGCCCCTTCCGGTGCTGCGGACCGGATGCTGCTGCTCTTCCCTCATCTAGCCGACACCTCTTGTGTGGCCCGTGCTGTGGAAGTTCGTGCGGTAAGGCATGCGGCCATCCTCCGGGATCGGGCCGGCTTTACGTCCGGTTGAGAGGGTGTCGCGCTGCACCGGCCGCCCGCCGGAGCGCGGAGGCCGGCACGTCCGTACGGGAGACCGGCGACCTGGTCGTCTCGGTGCCGTGTGGTTGCCGGCTGCCCGGCACCGGCGTCTCCCCGATGCGCCGAGCGGGTGAACAGTCCGACCGCGTGCGGGGCGGGTGACCGACCCGGCTGTCGTCACCGGCTCCCGCACCGTCGCTCCCGGCGCGGACGGCGAGTAGCCTCGCGGCCATGCGAGCGATCACTATCCCGGAACCCGGTGGCCCCGAAGCACTTGTCTGGGCGGAAGTCCCCGATCCGCAGCCCGCCGAGGGCGAGGTCCTGATCGATGTCGCGGCCAGTGCCGTGAACCGCGCCGATCTGCTACAGCGTCAGGGGTTCTACGACCCGCCGCCCGGCGCCTCCCCGTACCCCGGCCTGGAGTGCTCGGGACGGATCAGTGCGGTCGGCCCCGGCGTGCACGGCTGGGCCGTGGGAGACGAGGTGTGCGCGCTGCTGGCGGGCGGCGGCTACGCCGAGAAGGTCGCGGTGCCGGCCGGGCAGGTGCTGCCGGTACCGGCCGGCCTGGACCTGGTCACGGCTGCCGCGCTGCCCGAGGTGACCTGCACGGTCTGGTCGAACGTCTTCATGATCGCGCACCTTCGGCCCGGGGAGACACTGCTGGTCCACGGCGGCGCCAGCGGCGTCGGCACGATGGCGATCCAGCTTGCCAAGGCGGTCGGCGCACGGGTCGCGGTGACCGCGGGGAGTCCCGAAAAGCTGGCCCGCTGCGCGGAGTTGGGCGCGGACATCCTCATCGACTACCGCGAACAGGACTTCGTCCAGGAGATCCGCAAGGCCACCGACGGCCAGGGCGCGGACGTCATCCTCGACATCATCGGCGCGAAGTACCTGCAGCGAAACGTCAAGGCGCTGGCGGTGAGCGGACGGCTGGCGGTCATCGGGCTGCAGGGCGGGGTGAAGGCGGAGCTGAATCTCGCCGCTCTGATGGCCAAGCGCGGCGCGATCACCGGCGCCGGGTTGCGGGCCCGCCCGCTGAACGAGAAGGCGGCCATTGTCGCCGCCGTACGGGAGCATGTCTGGCCGCTGATCGTCAACGGTCAGGTCCGGCCGGTCGTGGACCGCACACTCCCGATGGCCGAGGTCGCCGAGGCGCATCGGGTGGTGGACGCCGGCCTGCATGTCGGCAAGGTCGTGCTGACCGTCTGAGCCGGCCCCGCGCGGCCCACCCGCGCCCGCCCCTCCCGCTGCGTCGGCGGATAGCCCGGTCGACAGCCTCGAGATGCCGTGAATCTGGTCACATGTGACGCTGAACAGGTCACCCGACGGCTCGGCACGGGAGGGGCACTGTGGTCGCTCCAGGATTCCGTTCGCGCATCGCCACCGGTCTGTTGGTCGCCGCCGTCGTCCTGCCCGTTCCCGTGGGGGGTACCCCCGCGGCAGCCTCGGACCGGCGGGACACGCCGGTCGACCGGCCTCCCGACTTCGCCCGCCATGACGATCCAACCGATCTCCCGATGCCCGGAACCCTCCGGGCCCTTGGCTTCGGACCCGACGACTTCGGGGTGGAGGACGGTCTGCGAGCCCTCTTGCCGGCCGGTGGGCGGCCCGGAGCGAACCGGGGCCGTGCCGGGCACTCCGGGCCCCCGGCGCGCTTCCATGGACTTCCGGACGGGTTTCCCGGCCTGTCGAACGTCCTGGCCGCGCTCCCGCACGGGCTGCTTCACCACCCCGGGCACCGGGGCCGGCACGACGGTCCGCATCACTCGTTCGGCCCTGACTTCCCGCCGTACGACATCTGGTACCTGGACGATGACATGGGCCTCCGGGACCACCCCGGACATCGGCATGGCTCGCCTCACAGCAAACGCGCGCACCCCCGGCCCGGCCACCATGGCGCATCGTCGAAGCGCCGTAGCCCTGCGGAGCCCGAGCCCCACGCGCCCGCGGCCACAGCGTGGCCGACGCCTTCGCACCACGGCGACGGAGAGAAGCGGCGCACCCCGCGTCGTGACAAGACGCTGCCGCCGCTTCCGGGGCCGAGTGCCGCACCGAAGGAGCCCCCTGCTCCGGGGAGCACGGATGATGTGGCGGGTGCGACGCCCGGCCCGTACGCCCTGGAGGCCCCGACGGCCCCGGTCGAGCGGGTTCTGCCGATGGGCGCCGGTCTCACCCTGACCGGACTGGGGCTGGCCTTCTTCGGCCTGCGGCTGCGGCGGCGCTGATCTGAGCGGCTGTTTCACGTGAAACAGCCGCTGTTTCACGTGAAACAGCGCTGCGAGCCCGACTGTTTCACGTGAAACCGTGCCCGACGGGCCCTTGCGGGAAGGTGGATCATGTTCTCGCGGGGGCACCACCGTTCATAACCCCTCGTACGAGAGAATGGGCGGCATGGATATGCCGATGAACGAACGGTCGCAGGAGAACCCCCACGTCCTGGTTGTCGGCCCGGACGGCATGGCGCTCGGCAACGCCGGTTCCGGCGGCGGGGAGGACGGCGAGGAGCCTCGCGAGGTGCCGGTGACGGACATGGTCGAACAGCCTGCGAAGGTCATGCGCATCGGCAGCATGATCAAGCAGCTGCTGGAGGAGGTGAAGGCCGCTCCTCTGGACGAGGCAAGCCGGGTCCGGCTCAAGGAGATCCACGCCAGCTCGGTGAAGGAGCTGGAGGACGGGCTGGCACCCGAGCTGGTCGAGGAGCTGGAGCGGCTGTCGCTGCCCTTCACCGATGAGTCGGTGCCGACGGAGTCGGAGCTGCGGATCGCCCAGGCGCAGCTGGTGGGCTGGCTGGAGGGGCTCTTCCACGGCATCCAGACCGCACTGTTCGCTCAGCAGATGGCGGCCCGTGCCCAGCTGGAGCAGATGCGCCGGGCGCTGCCGCCCGGTGTCGCCGGGATGGAGAACGAGGACGGCCTGACCGAGCAGCGCGGTGCCCGCTCGGGCCCGTACCTCTGAGGATCCGCACCGGACAGCGAGAAGAAGCGCGGCGCCCGGAGCGCCGGACGGCTGAGCAGCCGGAAGGGGCCGGCACGCACTCCGCGTGCCGGCCCCTTCCTCATGAGCCGTGCCGGTTCCGTGAGCCGCGTCGGCCCGGTCCGGTCTGGTCTGGTCCGTGAACGCTGCGCCGTCAGTTGCTGCGACCGCTCGCGATGGTCAGCTCGATGGTGTCGTTCTGGCTCGGGTACCACCAGCCGTAGGGGTCCGGGGTCTGCTTGACGACGGTGTTCTTGCCCCAGAGCGAGCTGTTCTCCTCGCCGACGACCCGGTACTTCCAGCCGGCCGCCTCGATGCACTTCTTCACCGAGTCGAGGTGCTTGTAGCGGAACGACGGGACCATGATCTTGCCCTTGTTGACGGAGCTCTTGGTCGGGTCGGTGCACTTGGACGTCGCGATCGTCGCCGTCTTGTCCTCGGGCCGGACGTTGGGCGAGTAGCGCGAATACGTCGGCGTCGGGCTGGCACGGTGGCTGTTGTCGTCGCTGGAGCCGGCGCTCAGACCGATGCCGACCGCGATCGTGATGACCACGATCACCCCGACGATCGCCGAGACCACGATCACCGGGGTGTTGTTCTTCCGCGGGCCGGGGCCGCCGGGCGACGGCATCGGGGCGGTCACGGGTGGCGGCGGGGTATACGCCGCCGGGGCCTGGAAGCCGCCGCTGTTGAACGGAGCCGGGCCGGGAACCGGGCCAGGAACAGGGCCGGGGGCCGGGGCCGGTGTCGGGTAGGCGTTGTTCGGCGGCGGGGGCGTCTGGGGCCCGAACCCGGCCGTCGGCGTCGGCTGGTACGGCTGCTGCACGTTCGGCGGGGCCGGGGTCTGCGGGGTGCCGGACGCGGTGGGGAACACCGCGGAGGACACCGAGGCGCCGCTGGTGCGCGCCCGCGGGCCCTCGCCGATGATCAGCGGCGTGGCGCCGGACTGTCCGGACCCGGCGATCCGCAGGCACTCGTCCCGCATCGCCTCGGCGGTGGGGAAGCGCTCATTGGGGTTCTTCTTCAGCGCCCGGGCCACCAGCGCGTCCACGGCCGGCGGCAGCGACTGGTTGATGCTCGACGGGACCGGCGGCTCTTCCTGGACATGGGCGTAGGCGATGGCGAGCGGGGAGTCCGCATCGAACGGCAGCTGTCCGGTCAGCAGCTCGAAGAGCATGATGCCGACCGAGTAGAGGTCGGAGCGGGCATCCACCCCGCGCCCCAGCGCCTGCTCCGGCGACAGGTACTGCGGGGTGCCGACGACCATGCCGGTCTGCGTCATGGACGTCACGCCGGACTGCATGGCGCGGGCGATGCCGAAGTCCATGACCTTGACGACGCCGCGCTTGTTCAGCATGACGTTGCCCGGCTTGATGTCGCGGTGGACCAGGCCCATCTCGTGGCTGACCTCGAGCGCGGCCAGTACGTCGGCGGTGATCTTCAGGGCCTTCTCGGTCGGCATCGCGCCGTGCTGGGCGATGTCGGCGTCCAGGTCGGAGCGGAGCGGCTGGCCCGCGACGTACTCCATGACGATGTACGGGACCATGCCGCCGTCGAGCTCGTCCTCGCCGGAGTCGAAGACCGAGACGATATTGGTGTGCGTGAGTTTCGCCACGGACTGGGCCTCGCGGCGGAAGCGCTCGCGGAAGGCCTGCTCGCGGCCGAGCTCGGTGTGCAGGGTCTTGACCGCGACGTCACGGTCGAGCACGGTGTCGTGCGCGAGGTGCACGGACGCCATGCCGCCCGCCCCGAGAAGATCACGAAGCTGGTAACGTCCACCGCCGACCGAACGGCCCTCGAATTGGCCCTGAGCGCCGTCCTGGCTCATCGTTCCG
This sequence comes from Streptomyces sp. NBRC 110611, assembly GCF_001590865.1. GTDB lineage: Bacteria > Actinomycetota > Actinomycetes > Streptomycetales > Streptomycetaceae > Streptomyces. The sequence goes on along the minus strand of NZ_BBUY01000003.1, from coordinate 289,161 downwards.
CTTCCCCCTAGCGCACGGCGCACGACCCGTACGTATAGCGATCACATCTGGAATTCCGCAGCCAAGTCTGCCCCAGGGCTGGGACACGTCAAGCCGTGTGCCCGTTCCGTGACCAGATGTGCAAGATCAGGTCACGGCGGTGAGACGTCCGGCGGCCTTGCGCACCCCCACTGAACTTGCGATACAGGGCATCCGGCAGGTTTGATGACCGGTCCGCGACGGACCGGTGAGTGCCACGGAACCTGTAGCGTGCTCTATCGAAGACCGATGACCTTACCGCTCTCATGCGGATTGATTCGACGGCGAGGACCGATGGCACCGACGCAGAGCCCCCAGGGCCCGTCCGATCCTGATGCCACCGGCTCCCATATCCCCGATGCACCGGAGATGTGGGGCAATGGCGGGCTGGTCGGCGATGGCCGTTACCGGCTCACGCGGCGGCTGGGCCGTGGCGGTATGGCGGAGGTGTTCGCGGCCGAGGACGTCCGTCTGGGCCGTACCGTCGCCGTGAAGCTGCTGCGCGCCGACCTCGCCGAGGATCCGGTGTCCAAGGCCCGGTTCACGCGCGAGGCACAGTCCGTGGCCGGGCTGAACCACCACGCGGTGGTGGCGGTCTACGACTCGGGCGAGGATCTGGTCGGCGGCAACACCGTGCCGTACATCGTGATGGAGCTGGTCGAGGGCCGCACTATCCGTGACCTGCTGCTCAACGCCGACGCCCCGCCGCCGGACCAGGCGCTGATCATCGTTTCCGGGGTGCTGGAGGCGCTGGCCTACAGCCACCAGCACGGCATCGTGCACCGCGACATCAAGCCCGCGAACGTGATCATCACCAACAGCGGCGCCGTCAAGGTCATGGACTTCGGTATCGCCCGCGCTCTGCACGGCGCCCAGTCGACCATGACCCAGACCGGCATGGTCATGGGAACGCCGCAGTACCTCTCCCCGGAGCAGGCGCTCGGCAAGACCGTCGACACCCGTTCCGACCTCTACGCCACCGGCTGCCTGCTGTACGAGCTGCTCGCGCTGCGGCCTCCGTTCACCGGCGAGACCCCGCTTTCGGTCGTCTACCAGCATGTTCAGGACATGCCCGTGCCGCCCTCCCAGGTTGCCGGAGGGGTGCCGCCGGAGCTGGACGGCCTGGTCATGCGGTCGCTGGCGAAGGACCCCGACGACCGGTTCCAGACCGCCGAGGAGATGCGCGGTCTGGTCCAGTACTCGCTGCAGATGCTGCACGAGCAGGGCGGACACACCGGTACCTGGAACACCGGGCCGGTCGCCATGCACGAGAGCGCGCACACCCCGTCCATGGGCACCGCCGCGACCACCGCGCTGCCGCACCCCGACGCCGGCCAGACCACCGCGCAGCCGATCCTGCCGCCCGGTATGCGGGACGACGACGGGGGTTACGACGGCGGGCCCCGCCCGGCCCGGCGCGGCCGCGGCAAGATCTGGCTGATCGCGGCGCTCGCGGTGATCGCCATCGCGGTGGGGGTGGCCTTCGCGCTGCAGAACACCGGCAACGAGCCGCCCAAGAAGCAGCAGCCCCCGGTCACACAGTCGCCGACGCCGTCGAAGGACGACGACAGGACCAGTGAGCCGCCGTCGGACGAGCCGAGCACGCCGGACACCGAGCCCGGCGGCATCGGTGGCGACAGCGGGACGTACAGCCGCCCGCCGACGTACCGGCCGAGCACACCGCACACGTCTGAGCCGCCCACCTCGCAGCCGCCGACGTCCTCGGAGCCGTCGACCACGCCGCCCACCAGCACGGACGGCGGGACGAGCGATGGCGGGACCACGGATGGCGGGACCAGCAGCGACGGCGGGACCACGACGGACGGCGGCACGGGCGACGGCGGGAACACCACCGGTACCACCGACGGCGGGAACACCACCGGCAACACCGCGGACAACGGCACCACGACGCTCGGCACGACCGGCAGCTGACGGACCGGCCGCCGCCCGCCTCAGCGGGTGAACGCCTCCCGTACGGCGCGGTATTCGCGGGTCCACCACACGGCCAGCGCGGCCGCCGCCGGGAACTGCGGGTCGGTGCGGCGGTCGCCGAGCCGGTAGCGCCAGGTGAGCATCCAGAAGTCGTTCAGCCGCTCCCACCACACCCGGTGGACGGCTGCGGCCAGCTCGTCGGCGTCGGCTCCGCAGGCGCTGCGGTAGGCGCCCGCGTACGCCGCCACCTTGGCCAGGTCCAGCGTGCCGCAGGGGCGTACGAAGAAGATCGCGGCGGCGCGGACCGCCTCCTCGGCGCGGGGCTGGATGTCCAGCCGGTCCCAGTCGACGATCGCGGTGGGTTCCGCACCGAGGTACAGGACGTTCAGCGGGTGGAAGTCGCCGTGCACCCACCCGGCGGCGGGCTCGGCGCCGGGGGCCGGGCGGCGGTGCGCCTGCCGTTCGAGCAGGGTCCGGCGCTCCAGCAGGCGGTGTTCGGCGAGTTCGTCGAAGCTGGTGCGCGGGCGGGCGCCGCGGGCCAGGGCCAGCAGTTCGTCGATCATCTCGAAGGTCCGCGCGGGGTCGGCTCCCGCGTCCGCGCAGGGCGGCCGGGGCGGCGGCGGTTCGTCGGCCATGACCTGTTCCAGAGCGGTGTGTACCAGTCCGAGCAGGGCGCCCAGTCGGCGGGACTGGCCGCGGGTCAGCGCGGCGCCGCCGAGGTGCCGGCCCTCGATCCAGGGGTGCAGGGCGTAGCAGCGGCCGTCGAGGACCGTGACGGTGTGGCCGTCGGCGTCGGCGACGGGCGGGGCGACCGGCAGGCCGAGCGCGGCGAGCCGGCGGGTGGCGCGGTGCTGGCGGGTGATCGCGGCGCGGTCGCCGTCGAGGTGGTGCTTGAGGAAGTAGCGGCCGCGGGTGGTGGCGAGGAAGTAGCCGTGGTTGAGCAGGCCTTCGGCGACGGGCTCGCAGGACAGCGGCGTGCCGGTGCCGGTGTAGTGGCGGAGCAGGGATCCGAGGGTGTCTCTGTCGGGCGTCGCCGCCGTCCGGACTACAGATGAGCGCAGCACGCGCCAGATGTTAGATCACCTGCACCCGTCGGAGTGGGTGATCGGGAAAGCCTTACGCAGAGTGCGCGTAACGGTAGACGGGCACATCCGTGAGCTGGTGCAGCGCCACGAGCTCCGGCTCGATCCGCAGGAACACCGGGTCGAAGGGGGCGTCGTCGGCCAGCCGCGGGGTGGGCCCGAAGAGCTCCCGCTCGGCGGGGGTGGGGGTGACGACCCGGGCGGTGCCGGTGAACTGCACGGACCAGGTGTCGCTGTCGCAGTTGGCGTTGTCGGCCTCGTACGCGACCACGCTGCCGTCCAGGGCCTGGTGGTAGTTGTAGCCGCGGTGCAGCCGCAGCATCAGCCGCCCGTCGTCCATCACGACGTGGCGGGTGACGGTGGTGAAGGGCAGCGCCCGCCGACTGGCCGAGACCCGCCCGTAGGGGGTGCGGCTGAGCAGCTCGATGGCACGGTAATAGTCGGTGGGCATGTCACCACCTTGCCCACGGCCTCTGGTGGCCAGTAGGGCCCAGCAGCCTGAGGAAACAGGACGATGGTCCCGAATCCGCCTCACCCGGACAGGGCCCGTGCCGCGCCGCTCGGACGGCCCGGGCCCCGCGGTGTCAGTTCCGCTCGGCCTGCATCCGCGCGACGTATGCGGCGGCCTGGGAGCGGCGCTCCATGCCCAGCTTGGACAGCAGGCTGGAGACATAGTTCTTGATCGTCTTCTCGGCGAGGTGGAGCCGCTCACCGATTGCGCGGTTGGTCAGCCCCTCGCCGATCAGGTCGAGGATCTTGCGCTCCTGCTCGGTCAGGTTCGCCAGCCGGTCGTCGCCCTTGGCGGCGCTGCCATGGCGCAGCCGCTCCAGGACGCGGGCGGTGGCCACCGGATCGAGCAGCGACTTGCCGGCCGCGACATCGCGGACCGCGGAGAGCAGCTCGCTGCCCCGGATGGCCTTGAGGACATAACCGGCCGCACCGGCCATGATCGCATCGAACAGGGCCTCGTCGTCCGCGAACGAGGTCAGCATCAGACACTTGATGTCCTCGTTCTGCGAGCGGATCTCACGGCAGACCTCGACGCCGCTGCCGTCCGGTAGCCGGACGTCCAGCACCGCGACGTCGGGACGCGTCGCCGGGATCCTGACCAGGGCATCCGCGGCGGTACCGGCCTCGCCGACCACCTCGATGTCTCCCTCGACGGTGAGCATTTCGTGGACGCCGCGCCGGACGACCTCATGATCGTCGAGCAGGAATACCGTGATTTTTCCGTCTTCGCGCACGACCCCAGTCTCACACATCGACTCTTCCCGTGGTCCAGGTCACCGATATAACGTGCCGTTGTCCCGGTGGCCTGCGACGCTGTGACCAGGAGTTGTTCCAAGCCTTCGCGATTTACTTGGAAATCCAAGCAAAATCGCAGGTCAGGGCCGTTTTCACTTCGGCTTTGGCAATGGGTAACGTGCATTGAGCAGGCCACGTTCCGGGAGCTTTGTTCCACCCGGTTCCGCCCGCGTTCGCACACACCCCGTGCGCCGTATCGGAAATCGGGTGAGCCGCAATACGGCCACCGGCGGACCCCGGCGGCCGGACAGACGGAGGAGCAGCACGTGACCGTGGAAGGCACTGCGCAGCGGAAGAACGCCCGCGGCAGCAGCAAGCGCACCACCGCCAAAAAGACGACCTCGTCGAAGAAGTCGTCGCCGGCCGGGACTCGCACCACCGGCCGGTCCGATCAGGCGGAGCAGGACCAGCTCGTACAACTGCTGACCCCCGAAGGGAAGCGGGTCGAGCACCCGGATTACGCGATCGACCTGTCCCCGGAAGAACTCCGCGGCCTCTACCGCGACATGGTGCTGACGAGGAAGTTCGACGCCGAGGCGACCACCCTCCAGCGCCAGGGCGAGCTGGGACTGTGGGCCTCGCTGCTGGGCCAGGAGGCGGCCCAGATCGGCTCCGGCCGCGCGCTGCGCGACGACGACTACGTCTTCCCCACTTACCGGGAGCACGGCGTGGCCTGGTGCCGCGGCGTCGACCCGACGAACCTGCTGGGCATGTTCCGCGGTGTCAACAACGGCGGATGGGATCCCAACAGCAACAACTTCCACCTCTACACGATCGTCATCGGTTCGCAGACGCTGCATGCGACCGGCTATGCGATGGGCGTGCAGAAGGACGGCGCGGATTCCGCGGTCATCGCCTATTTCGGTGACGGCGCTTCCAGCCAGGGAGATGTCGCGGAGGCTTTCACCTTCTCCGCGGTCTACAACTCCCCGGTCGTGTTCTTCTGCCAGAACAACCAGTGGGCGATTTCCGAGCCCACCGAGAAGCAGACCCGGGTGCCCCTCTACCAGCGCGCCCGCGGATTCGGATTCCCCGGCGTACGGGTCGACGGCAATGACGTCCTGGCGTGCCTGGCCGTGACCAAGGCGGCGCTGGAGCGGGCCCGCACCGGCCAGGGCCCGATGCTCATCGAGGCCTTCACCTACCGGATGGGCGCGCACACCACCTCCGACGACCCCACGCGGTACCGGGCGGACGAGGAGCGGGCGTCCTGGGAGGCCAAGGACCCGATCCGGCGGCTGCGGACGTATCTGGAGGCCGAGGGCCTGGTCGACGAGGCGTACCTGGCGTCGGTCGACGAGGAGAGCGAGGCCCTGGGCAAGCGGGTCCGCGATGCCGTCCGGGCCATGCCGGACCCGGACCACATGGCGATCTTCGAGAATGTCTATGCCGACGGGCACGCGCTCGTCGATGAGGAGCGCGTGCAGTTCGCCGCGTACCAGGCGTCGTTCGCCGATGCCGAGCTCGTCGCGGAGGGGAACTGACCATGGCTGTCTTCGAGAAGATCACCATCGCCAAGGCGATCAACGCATCGCTACGGGCCTCCATGGAGGCCGACCCCAAGGTCCTCGTCATGGGCGAGGACGTGGGCAAGCTCGGCGGCGTCTTCCGGGTCACCGACGGGCTGCAGAAGGACTTCGGCGAGGACCGGGTGATCGACACCCCGCTGGCCGAGTCCGGCATCGTCGGCACCGCCATCGGCCTGGCGCTGCGCGGCTACCGCCCGGTCGTCGAGATCCAGTTCGACGGCTTCGTCTTCCCCGCCTACGACCAGATCGTCACCCAGCTCGCCAAGATGCACGCCCGTGCGCTGGGCAAGGTCAAGGTGCCGGTCGTCATCCGCATTCCGTACGGCGGCGGCATCGGCGCGGTCGAGCACCACTCCGAATCCCCCGAGGCGCTGTTCGCGCACGTCGCGGGCCTGAAGATCGTCTCTCCCGCGAACTCCTCCGACGCCTACTGGATGCTCCAGCAGGCGATCGCCGGCGACGACCCGGTCATCTACTTCGAGCCCAAGCGCCGCTACCACGACAAGTCGCGGCTGGACACCGAGTCGATCCCGGACCCGCTGCACAAGGCCCGGGTCACCCAGAGCGGCTCCGACCTGACGCTGGCCGCCTACGGCCCGATGGTGAAGGTCTGCCTGGACGCGGCCAAGGTCGCGGCCGAGGAGGGCAAGTCGGTCGAGGTCGTCGACCTGCGCTCGCTCTCCCCGATCGACTTCGACACCGTGCAGACGTCGGTGCAGAAGACCGGCCGGCTGGTCGTCGTCCACGAAGCGCCGGTCTTCTTCGGCACGGGCGCGGAGATCGCCGCCAGGATCACCGAGCGGTGCTTCTACCACCTGGAGGCCCCGGTCCTGCGGGTCGGCGGCTTCCACTCCCCGTACCCGCCCTCCCGGCTGGAGGACGAGTACCTTCCGGGACTGGACCGGGTGCTCGACGCCGTTGACCGTGCGTTGGCGTACTGAGGGTTTGAGGAGAGTTCGTGACCATGACTGCAGGGACCGCCAACGCGCAGCGCTTCCGTGAGTTCAAGATGCCCGACGTGGGCGAGGGGCTCACCGAGGCCGAGATCCTCAAGTGGTACGTCCAGCCGGGCGACACCGTCACCGACGGTCAGGCGGTCTGTGAGGTCGAGACCGCCAAGGCCGCCGTCGAACTGCCCATCCCCTACGACGGGGTGGTCCATGAGCTGAGATTCGGTGAGGGCGTCACCGTCGATGTCGGCACCGTCATCATCAGCGTGGACACCGATCCCGGAGCCGGCCCCGCCGAGGCGCCGGCGGCGTCCGGTGCCCAGGAGGCCGCCGCAGCCGACTCGGAGGAGGACGCCGAGCCGCAGGGCCGCCAGGCGGTGCTGGTCGGCTACGGCGCCGCGCCGTCCTCGACCAAGCGCCGGGCCCGCAAGGCGCAGGCCGGTGTTCCGGCGCAGCCGGAGCCCGCGAGCGCCGGGCTCCAGGCGGAGCTCAACGGGCGGCCCGCGCCGGCGCCGATGGCGGCCCCGGTGGCCGAGGACGCCCCCACCGCTCCGGCGTCCGTGGCACCGGCCGTGAGTGCTGCCGGTGCCGGCCGGCCGCTGGCCAAGCCGCCGGTGCGCAAGCTCGCCAAGGACCTCGGCATCGATCTGGCGACGGTCGTCCCGACCGGGCCGGACGGCACCATCACCCGCGACGATGTCCACGCGGCAGTCGGCCGGGCAGCGGCCCCGGCCGCACCGAGCGAGGCTGCCACGCCGGTGGCGGGCGCCCCGGCCGTGCCCGGCGTCGTCGACACCGCCGCCCGCGAGCGGCGGGTGCCGGTCAAGGGTGTACGGAAGGCCACCGCGCAGGCGATGGTGGCCAGCGCCTTCACCGCGCCGCATGTCACGGAGTTCATCACCGTCGATGTGACCCGCACGATGAAGCTCGTCCAGGAGCTCAAGCAGGACCCGGACCTGGCGGGGCTGCGGGTCAACCCGCTGCTGCTCGTCGCCAAGGCCTTCCTGGTCGCCATCAAGCGGCACCCGGAGGTCAATGCGTCCTGGGACGAGGCGAATCAGGAGATCGTCTACAAGGACTACATCAACCTCGGAATCGCGGCGGCCACTCCGCGCGGCCTGATCGTCCCGAACATCAAGGACGCCGGCGCCAAGACGCTCCCCCAGCTCGCCGAGGAACTGGGCGAGCTGGTCGCCACCGCTAGGGAAGGCAAGACGTCTCCGGCGGCGATGTCCGGCGGCACGGTCACCATTACCAACGTAGGCGTCTTCGGCGTCGATACCGGTACGCCGATCCTCAACCCGGGGGAGTCGGCGATCCTCGCCTTCGGCGCGGTCAAGCTCCAGCCGTGGGTCCACAAGGGCAAGGTGAAGGCGCGTCAGGTCACCACCCTCGCGCTGTCCTTCGACCACCGCCTGATCGACGGCGAACTTGGCTCGAAGCTGCTCGCGGATGTGGCGGCGGTGCTGGAGCGGCCGAAGCGGCTGATCACCTGGGGATGATCCAGGAAGCGGGACCGGCCGGGCCCGGGCGTTGTTTCACGTGAAACGGGGCTTCGGATCGGGGCTGTTTCACGTGAAACAGCCCCGTGGCCGGTCCAGCGGATCTCCCGGCGCCGCCGCGCTGTCCGGTCAGCCCCGGATCAGCTCCACGGCGCGGCTGAAATGCCCCACCGGTCCAGTCGAGCCGGACTCGTCGGCGTGTGCGGCCCCGCGGGTCAGTGAGATGCCCGCCCACAGGCCGGCGACGATCAATGCCAGTACGACGGTGTTCCGTGCGCGGCGGCCGGCATTCGTCCTGGGCTGCATGGTCAACTCCCCTTTGGTGTCGGAGCCTCCCGGCTCCATGCCTCCATTCACCCATGGGATTCGCGCTGATCCATACGCGCCAGGTACGGACTCCCGTCAGACTTGAGGTGGACCTTACGTAGGCCGTAGGTCCCCCCTTACGACGGAGCCGGACCCCGGACCGTAAAGGGTTTGCCGCCGTCGGCCGTGCTGTTTACGGTCGGCGCAATGAGCAGCGATCTGACCATCCGGCGTTATCAGCCCTCCGACCAGCACGTGGTCATGGATCTGTGGTCCCGGGCCGCGCGCCGGGCGCATCCGTTCATCGAGGGGGAGGGTGCGGGCGAGCGGGCCCGTATCCTCCGCGAGAGGTACCTCGTCCAGGCGGACAACTGGGTCGCCGAGCGTGACGGCACCGTCATCGGACTGCTCGGACTCCTGCCGGGTGGGCGCGAGGAGCGCGGCGGGACGCATGGCGGGGAGAGCGGCGGAGACGCTCCGGTCGGCGGACCGGGTGCCGGGACCGGCGAGCTGGGTGTTCCGGCCGATGAGCCGGGTGCCGAGGTCGGCGGCCTCTTCGTGGCGCCGGAGGCCCAAGGGGGCGGCGTCGGAGGGCAGTTGCTGGAGCATGCGGCGGCCCTGCACGGTGCGCTGACCTTGGAGGTCTTCGAGGCGAACGACCGTGCCCGGCGCTTCTACGCGTACCTCGGCTTCACTGAACGGGGGCGCCGGACCGACGAGGGCACCGGCCATCCGCTGATCGGGCTGGAGCGGACCGCGCCACTGAAGTCGGTGGGCTGGCTACATCTGCGCGAGGGGCGGCTGCTGAGCGTACGGACGCGGGGGAACGACACGTTCTACCTCCCCGGCGGCAAGTACGAGCCCGGAGAGACCGCGCGTGAGGCGCTGTCGCGGGAGCTCTCCGAGGAGCTGGGCCTGGTGGTCCCGGCCGAGGACCTCTCGGAGGCGTTCGTCATCCATGACGTCGCACACGGCAAGAACGGCCGTCGGCTCCATATGACCTGCTTCGCCGGCGGTCCCCAGGACATCGTGCCGGTCCCCGGCCGGGAGATCGCCGAGTACGCCTGGTTCGACCGCCGGGAGGCGCGCGAGCGCTGCGCTCCGGCCCATGCGCAGGTTGTGGACCGGCTGATCGCGCAGGGGCGTATGCGCGGCTGACGGCGGCCGCCGGGACCCGGGCGGGACCTGGCCGGCACCCGGAACCTGGCTGTCCGCATCGCGGAACCGGGTGCCACACGCATACCTGTTGTATCTATCCTGTGCGCATGTCTGTCGCGTCCACTCCCGCCGCCCCTTCCAGAGAGCCCGTCGCCAAGCAGCCACCTGCCGCTGAGCGGGTCTATGCGCACATCAAGGACGCCGTACTGGACCGCCGCTACGAGGGCGGGATGCTGCTCACCGAGGGCGAGCTGGCCGACGCCGTAGGGGTGTCCCGGACGCCGGTGCGCGAGGCGCTGCTGCGGCTGGAGGTCGAGGGGCTGATCAAGCTCTACCCGAAGAAGGGCGCCATGGTGCTGCCGGTCTCCGCACAGGAGATCGCCGATGTCGTCGAGACCAGGCTGCTGGTCGAGCAGCACGCGGCGGCCAAGGCGGTGCCCGCGAGCGATGCGCTGCTCGACGAGCTGACCGGGCTGCTGGAGACGATGCGGGAGCAGGCCGCCTCCGGTGACCTGGCCGCCGTCTCGGTCACTGACCGGGCCTTCCACGCCGCCATCGTGCGCAGCGCCGGCAACCAGATCCTGAATCGGCTCTATGAGCAGCTGCGCGACCGCCAGCTGAGGATGGGCGTCGCGGTGATGCACGCCCATCCGGACCGGATCGCCAAGAACATCACCGAGCATGCGGAGATCCTCGACGCGCTGCGGGCCGGTGACGCGGATGCCGCGACCGCCGCCGTGCACCGGCACGTCAGCTGGGTCCGCAACCTCGCACAGGGAGAGGTGCGATGAGCGCCGGCCCCGGTGGACCGAGCGGTGCCGGCGGCTCGGAGCCGTCCGGTGGCTCCGGCATAGGCGGCGGCACCGCCCACCCGCCATCCACCGATCCACCCGGTGGCCGCCGGGCCATGGCGGTCTGGGGTATCGGCGTCGCGGTCTACTTCGTCGCGATCACCTACCGCACGAGTCTCGGCGTGGCCGGCCTGGACGCCGCCGAGCGTTTCCACATCAACGCCTCGGCGCTGTCGACGTTCTCCATCCTCCAGCTGTTGGTCTATGCGGGGATGCAGATACCCGTCGGCCTGATGGTCGACCGGCTGGGTGCCAAGAAGGTGCTCACCCTCGGCGTGGTGCTCTACACCCTCGGCCAGTTCGGGTTTGCGCTCTCCGCGTCGTACCCGACGGCACTGGGCTCGCGCGCTCTGCTCGGCTGTGGCGACGCGATGACGTTCATCAGTGTGCTGCGGCTGGGCTCCCACTGGTTCCCGGCCCGCCGTGGGCCGATGATCGCGCAGGTCGCCGCCCTGGTCGGGATGGCGGGCAACCTGATCTCCACCCTCGTCCTGGCTCGCCTTCTGCACACATTCGGCTGGACCCCGACCTTCGCCTCCAGCGCGGCCGGCGGCATCGTCGTGCTGATCGTGCTGCTGCTCTTCCTCAAGAACCACCCCGAGGGTTTTGCGCCGCCGCCCGCGCCCTCGGCGCACACCGGCACCGGATTCCGCCGGCAGATCGTGGACGCCTGGCGCGAGCCCGGCACCCGGCTGGGCATGTGGGTGCACTTCACCACCCAGTTCCCCGCGATGGTGTTCCTGCTGCTGTGGGGCCTGCCGTTCCTCGTCGAGGCGCAGGGCCTGTCCCGCGGCACCGCCGGTGAGCTGCTCACTCTCGTGGTGCTCGCCAACATGGCGGTGGGCCTGGTCTACGGGCAGATCATCGCGCGCCACCACGCGGCGCGTATGCCGCTGGTTCTGGGAACCGTCGGCGCGACCGCCCTGATGTGGGCGATCGTGTTGTCCTGGCCGACCGATCATGCACCCATGGGGCTGCTCATCGTGCTGAGTGCGGTGCTGGGCGCCTGCGGCCCCGCCTCGATGATCGGCTTCGACTTCGCCCGGCCGGCCAACCCGCCGGAACGTCAGGGCACCGCTTCCGGCATCGTCAATATGGGCGGCTTCACCGCGTCGATGACGACCCTGCTCGCCGTGGGTGTCCTGCTCGATGCGACGGGCGACAACTACCGGATCGCCCTGGCCTCGATCTTCGTTCTGGAGGCGGTCGGGGTCTCCCAGATCCTCCGGCTGCGCCGTAGTGCTGCACAGCGGGAGCGCGAGCGGCTGGTCGTCAGCCGGGTCGAGGCGGTGCACGTCCCGGCCTGAGGAGGAGCCGGGTGTGTTTCACGTGAAACGGCGGCGGGCTGTTTCACGTGAAACACACCTCCGGGACGGCCCTGCCCCCATCCCCGTTCCGCTCCGTTACGGCCTGACCGCGACGTCTACGGCGGTGAAGATCACGGGGTGACCGCGAAGTTGTTGAGGATCCCCGCAGCCAGTCCGTGGTCACCGTCGATCTTGATCTGCTGGGCGACGGCCGTCGGGCGCACCCGGCCGCAGGCCAGCTGGTGGAAGACGTCCCAGTCCAGCGCGAACGTCACGGTCGGACCGAGGGAGACGCTGCCGTCGATCGTGGCATTGCCCTGCGCGTCGATACGGACCGTGCGCAGGAACTCCAGTGCTCCGCTGACATCGAACACCACCGCCGAACCAGCGGGCGCCTGGGTCCTTTTGGCGACAACGGTGGGCAGCACCTTCACCAGCAGATCGCGCGTCACCTGCGCACCGGGGGAGTCGAGATTGCCGGGCTTGCCCAGCGCCCGCCGCAGATCCTGCTCATGCACCCAGACGTCGAACGCCCGCTGTTGCAGTACGAATTCCAGTGAACGGTCCTCGCCGAGCGGGCTGCGTACCACGGCATCCGGCTGACGGGACTCGTTGCGCAGCTGCCGGGAACGCCGGATGACGGTGTACTCGAGTTCGCTGAGCATCTCCGGGGCGGTGTGGTGCCGCCGGACGTCGACCTGGACTTCCATACGGCGCGCCGATTCGGTGCGTACGTGGTAAAGATCGCGCGGCAGTGTGTGGATCGGCCGTGGGTCGCCCAGCATCTCGCATTCCAGGCCGATGACATGGGAGACCACATCGCGAACGGACCACCCTGGCAGGCACGTCGCCTTGTTCCATTCGCCTTCGGCGAGCGATGTCACCAGCTCGGCTATCGCTTCTATGGAGTGTGTCCAGGCATCGATGGAGGGCTGAAGGCTGGGATGGACGGTCACGGGACCCCTCGGACGGTTCGTACGCGGGCTGCTGTCTGTGCAGTTAAGTTACCGCTGCGCACGGGTATCCCGGCAGTGCTTTGGGGGACCAGCGCAGGCCGATGTGGCAAGGCCGTTGAGGGCGGCGACGTACGGTGCGGTGCCCATCGCTCACTCCTCCCCGCGCTCCCGTTCCGCCAGCCGGATCACCCCCACCGCGACGGCGATCAGCAGCGCCGGGTCCGCGTCGTCCCGCACGACATTGACCGCATAGGTGTCGCGCACGGTCAGCCAGCGACGGGAGATCTCGGCGAGCAGCTCACCCTCGTACTCGATGGCGAATTCGCGGTCCATGATCTTTCCGCTGACGTCCAGTTCGGTGCCGTCCACCAGCTCCACCCGGTAGTGGTTGCGCAGCAGTGAGAGCCGCTTGCGCTTGATGGTGGCCAGTGGCCCGCCGTCCCGCTCGAGCGTCATCGTGTCGCGCAGGGCCAGCATCTTCTTGCGGATGGTGATCAGCACCCGCCGCTCGGAGTCCTTCAGCTCGAAGGTCTCCCGGAGCCGCAGCGCCTTCCCGTCGACCAGGAAGGCGTGCTGTCCGTGCTCGTCCTCGATCCAGTAGTCGTCACCGATGCCGAAGATCCGGTCGCGGACGAGGTATTTACGGGAGTGCCGGGGCCGTACCCCGGGGGAATGCCACATGGCAGACGTGTTCCCCGGTGCCCCTGCGGAATGTGCGCGCACCGGAGTGACGTTGAATGTCCACATGGCTTCACGTGCGCGCGTCCGGGCCCCCGAGCTGACCGGCAAGGGCGGCTGGCTGAACACCGGCGACAACGAACTCACCCTGTCCGACCTGCGAGGACGCATTGTCATCCTGGATTTCTGGACGTTCTGCTGTGTGAACTGTCTGCACGTCCTGGACGAACTGCGGGAGCTGGAGGAGCGGCACCGCGACACGCTGGTGATCATCGGCGTGCACTCCCCGAAGTTTGTGCACGAGGCCGACCACCAGGCGGTCGTGGACGCCGTCGAGCGGTACGGCGTCGAGCATCCGGTCCTCGACGACCCGGAGCTGATCACCTGGAAGCAGTACGCGGTCCGCGCCTGGCCGACGCTGGTGGTGATCGACCCGGAGGGGTATGTCGTGGCCCAGCACGCCGGCGAGGGGCATGCGCACGCTCTTGCCACGCTCGTCGAGGAGCTGGAGGCCGAGCACACGGCGAAGGGCACGCTGCGGCGTGGCGACGGCCCGTATGTGCCGCCGGAACCGGCCGCCACGGATCTGCGCTTCCCCGGCAAGGCGGTCCGGCTGCCCGGCGGCAGCTTCCTCGTCTCGGACACCACCCGGCATCAGCTGGTGGAGCTGGCCGGGGACGGCGAGCAGGTGCTGCGCCGCATCGGCAGCGGCGAGCGCGGCCTGACGCCGGACTCCTTCAACGAGCCGCAGGGCCTGGCGCTGCTGCCCGACGGCACGGTGGCCGTCGCGGACACCGTCAACCACGCCCTCCGCGTCTTCGACCCGGAGACCGGCGGGCTGGAGACAGTGGCCGGTACCGGCGCGCAGTGGTTCCAGGGTTCACCGACTTCCGGACCGGCGCGCGAGGTGGCGCTCTCCTCGCCGTGGGACCTCGCCTGGTGGCGGGACCGGCTGTGGATCGCGATGGCCGGCGTGCACCAGCTGTGGACGTACGACCCGGCCACCGGCAGGGTCGAGGTCGTGGCCGGCACGACCAACGAGGGCCTGGTCGACGGACCGGCCGCCGAGGCCTGGTTCGCCCAGCCGTCCGGGCTCGCGGCGGCCGACGACCGGCTGTGGATCGCCGACTCGGAGACCAGCGCGGTCCGCTGGGTGGAGCCCGCCGCGGACGGGGTGGGCTATGTCGTCCGTACGGCCGTCGGCACCGGCCTCTTCGATTTCGGACACCGCGATGGTGCGGCCGGACAGGCGCTGCTCCAGCACCCGCTGGGGGTCACCGCACTGCCCGACGGATCGGTCGCCGTCGCGGACACCTACAACCACGCACTGCGCCGCTTCGACCCCGCGACCGGCGAGGTCACGACGCTGGCGACTGATCTGCGCGAACCGTCCGGCGCGGTGCTCGCCGACGACGACATCGTGGTGGTGGAGTCGGCGAGGCACCGGCTGACCCGGCTGCGGCTGCCCGAGGACGCGGTACGCGTGGAGTCGGTGGCGCACCGCACCCAGCGCGCGGCCACCGAGGTCGCCCCGGGCACGCTGCGGCTGGAAGTGATCTTCCAGCCCCCGGCGGGCCAGAAGCTGGACACCAGCTACGGCCCGTCGACGCGGCTGCTGGTCAGCGCCACGCCGCCGGAGCTGCTCGCCGAGGGCGCGGGCGCGGGCACGGATCTCACCCGCGATCTGGTCCTCGCGGACGGCGTGACCGAGGGCGTCCTGCACGTCTCGGCGATGGCCGCGTCCTGCGACGCGGAGAGCGGTCCCGACGCGGAGCACTTCCCCGCCTGCCATGTCCACCAGCAGGACTGGGGCGTTCCGGTCGAGGTCGCCGACGGCGGGGTGGCCCGGCTGGGACTCGTCCTGGCGGGTCTGGACACCGCGTAGCCCTGAGGGGGCGGCCTTGGCCTCGGACGGGGCGGGGCCGCCGGCTCGGCTGAGGAAGCAGTCCGTGCCGTGGGTCAGTCGCCCACACCGGCGGCCAGTTTCGCTCCGGCGAGGCTGCTGTTCCAGTAGGTGACCTGGCTCTTTCCCACGGAGATGTGGTCGCGCTTCTGAACGAAGTCGAACGTCACCGGACCATAGGGCCGGGCGTCCTCCGACGAGTTCATGAGTTCGACGGCCACCGACTTCTGCTCGGTGCCCTTGGTTGCCGGGGTGTTGGTCGGAATGACGGCGTAGGCGGAAGCGCGGGCGCGGAGGGTAACGGTGTGGTTGGTGAGCGCCTCGCCCCCGCGCCGGATCATCGGCAGCGGGTCCTTGGCGTTGTTGAAGCGCAGCCGCGGTGCGTAGTTGAGGTAGCAGGGCCGGTCACTGCTGTTCTTGTACTCGATGGTCACGTGGCCCTTCGGCCCGGACTGCTGGGAGAAGCGGAGCCTGGCCGTGGTCGGGTAGCAGCGGGTCGCCCGGCGCGACGCCGCCGCCCCTGCTCCCGCTCCCGCCGCGGCGCCACCACCGATGATCTTCCGCTTCTTGCTCGTGGGCGACGAGGAGGACTTCTTCGACTTCGACTTCGACTTCGAGGAGCTGCTGTTGCAGCCGGTCAGCGCGAGCGAGCCGGCCAGGCCGAGGGCCATCGCGGCGTAGGCCGCGGAGCGGCGGGAGCGACGTGCGGTCATGGGTTCCCCCAGTGGGTCGCTGCGTTCAGCGAGGCGTGTCAGTCATGGCACGGCCACGATAGCGATTACGGTCCGACGCGTCAGGGCGGGTGCGCGGGGTCTGCCAGGGATAGGGAGTCGTTGCTGGTCAGGTAGGTAGGGGCGGGAGGCGAGGGCGGCGGTCAATCGGGACAACTGGGTAATGCGGTGTTTTCGAGCTGTTCCGGGCGGATGCGGATACCCGGTACCCACATCGGCTCACCATCGTGGTCGAGCCGGAACCAGATGCTGCTGTGCTCGCCCACCTCGTCGGTGACCGTGACCCCGTCGGCGATCCGGCACACCGCGCGCAGCTCATCGCCGTGCCAGGCGTGGCCCACGATGTTGGAGCGCCGATAGGGCCGGTACGGGTCGCGGGCCAGCCCGAGCGCACAGTACTCGGTGTGCGGGCGCTGACAGGCCCGTTCGACGTTGTGCACGGTGATGCGGGCGGATCCGGCGCCCGGGGGTGTGGCCGGTGAACCCTGGACCCCGGCATCGGCACGTGCTCCACCGCCGCCCGTCGCGCCGTTCCCCTTGGTCAGCGCCGGTACCACCAGTGCGGCACCGGCGAGTACGGCGGCCGTCCCGAGCGCCGCGAACACCAGCCGCAGCCGACGCCGCCCGGCCGGCAGTGCGGGCCCGGCGGTTGCGCTGTCGGTACAGTCCGGCGTTCCCGCGCCGGACGCGCCGCCCTCTTCCGGCGACGGGGGCGGGGACGGAGACGGGGACGGGACACCCCTCTGCTCGCCGGCATCCGCCACCTCCTGGGCCCGGTGCAGCAGATCGACCAGCGTGGGCAGCCGGTCCTCACCGGTGAAGGAGAGCTTGCACCACTGCACCAGCAGCCGTTCGTCGGGCAGGCTCTGGCCGCGCAGGTACCGCGAGAGGGAGGAGCGGCTGGCGGGCAGTCTGCTCTCCAACTCCTTGAGGCTGTAGCCCAGTTCGCCATGCATACGGCGCAGGCCGGCGGCGAAGTCCCGTACCGGGCCGGAGAGTTCATCGGGGAGCGGGGCCAAGGGTTTGCGACGTGGTCGGGCGGCGTGGTTCTGGTTGCCAGGCACGTCTGGCATTCCAGCACAGCAGACATCCGCGCGCGAGGGGCACTTCCGCTCCCCTGTGACGGAAGTGCCCCTCGTTGCACGATCCGGACCGGACCCGGATCGGTCGGTGACGTTTCACGTGAAACCGCAAAGGCCCGAGAGGGTTTCACGTGAAACGACGCCATGCCGTCCGGCGGGCTGTTGCACACCAGCGCCACGGCCGCCGCCGGCACCGACGGATCCGTCCCGGGACCCGTCAGTCCCCGAACTTCACGGGACGGTAAGGCGTGAACTCGGTGTCTCCGCCCGGCAGGCCGTAGGTCAATGTCCGGTGGTCGGTGCCGTGGCCCCCGCGCTGCTCGTAGGCCGTGTACGAGGAGTGCGCCGGGTTGTTCCACTTCTCGAAGATCACGACATGCCGGTTGTCGTGGTCGCCGGCCGCGTCGATCAGCAGATCCCCGGGCTTGAGTTCACCCAGCGAGATGGGCCGGGTGAGGGTGCGGTTGGCGGCCAGCCCCACGGTGTTGGTGCCGGGGGCCGGCAGCCCCAGCGCCATGGACACATAGCCCGAGCAGTCCTGCCGGTAGCCGTCCTTCCAGACCGTGGTCTGGCTGTACGGGACCTGGGCGCCGTTGTTGGCGGTCAGCCAGGTGGCGGCGCGGTGGAGCATGTCCTGCCGGGAGCCACCGGGCTGTGGCCACCCGTCGCTGTGGACCGGTATGCCCGGCAGCCGGTCCTGCGGGATGTCCACCGCGACCACGGTGAGGAAACCCGTGACCGGGCCGGTGATATGTGCCATGAACGTCGAGCAGGCGGTGCCCTCGCACGCCGTGTGGCCGGTCTCGACCTGGTAGTCGACGGTGATCCGGTCCTGCCCAGGTGCCGAGGTATTGATCACGCCGACGGAGGGCGAATTGATGTCGGCGGAGGCATGGACCACCCAACGCGTGCCCCAGGTGGGGAAGTCGACGGCGGCTGCGTCCTGGCGCAGGGAAACGGCGCGAGCGGTGCCATCGGAGGCTCCGGCGATCGCAGCGGCGCCGATCCCGGCTGCGGCCACCGTGGGCAGCACTCTGCGCAGCACCACCCTGCCGAATGGGAAGCGCGCGGGGAGCGCGCCGGCGTTCGTGGGGGCTGGATCGTGCGCGGAAGACGCGGTGTCCGCCAGGCGGCTGCCGCTGCGCTCGTGCATGCCGGTTCCCTCCGTAGGCGGCCGGTTGGCCGGTTGGCCCTGGGCTGATGGACGGCCGCCGGGTGGTCCGGTCGCGGCGACGGGGACCATCATGGAGCGGGGCGCGGGGGCCGCTCGGAGGATGCTCGTCCCATGGGATGTCCCGGTCGTACGCACGGCTGTGACCTGCGAAGACAACAGCGGTATGAGACGTGGCGGGCCGCTGTGTGAGACATGGCGGGACAGTAGGCGGCGGAAAGGGCGCCCGCTGGGGAGGCGGGCGCCCTGCTCAGGGGATTCCGGCTCGGCCGGACAGCTCACCAAGCCGTCGCATCGCGCATATCCGACTGCCAGTACGTCACCCATGCGCTGTCGTCGATGTACACCGAGCCGCCCGGGAGCGGGACCTGCGCCGAGCCGCCGACGCTGCCCTTGCCGTCGCGTCCCGCGAGGCTGACGGACAGTGAGGTCATCGTCCGGCCGTTGCGGCCGGAGCCATCGGCGGACGACGTCAGCACACCAGCGTAACCGGACTGCCCCGGTGCGAGAGTGACCACTGCTTGCGGCTTGCTGTCCGGCAGCGCGGTGAGCGGTGACTGCGCCGTACCGAATCGCAGATTCGGCGCTTCGTAGAGGTCACAGGCGGCCCCCGAGGTGTTGGTGGCCACCAGCAGGAGATGGTTGACCGGCTCCTTCACCGGCTCGGCGACGATACGGATCCGGTCGGCATCGCATGCGCGGTGCCGGACGGCGGTATCGCTACCGCGCCGGCCCGCACCGTGCTTGCCGGTCCCCGTCGCACCGTGCTTTCCGCTCCCCGCCGCGGTGTTCGTACCGGAATCGGTGCCGCCGCCCTGGGCGGGCACCTGCGCCGTACCGCCGCCGTTGGGCCGGGTACCGGCCGGCTCTGCCGCGTCGCCCGTGCCCGGAGTGCTGTCGCCGGTGTCGGCGGCCGACTCCGTGGCGTGCCGCGGCGCCGGGTGGTACGGCTTGGCCGCGCTGGTCTTCAGCGGGTTGTCCTCGCCGCACGCGGTGAGGGTGAGCGCGGCGACGGCGGTCAGTCCGGCCGTGGCGATCCTGACCGTGCGGCGGACGCTCCGAGGCGTACGAAGGTTGCTGGTACGGGCCTGGCTGCGCGGCATCTCCGGTCTCCCCCGGTGGTTGGTGGTCTTCCCGTCTGTCCCTCAGACTGTCGCCCGCCGCTGCCGTCTCACTAACGTGTGCCTAACGCCCCTGTGCGCTGCTCCGCCGCAGCTCAGCCGCGCCCGTCCGGCTCCTCACCGGCGCCGCTCCCGCTCCGGCCCTCCGTGGCGCTGGTGCCGGTGCCGCCGCGTCCTCGGACCTGCCCACGCTCGTCCCGCGCGAAGAGCTGCGTGAGCGTGCTGATCGTGTAGACGTCGGTGGCCTCCTCGTCCACCAGGTGCATCTCCGCCAGCCGGTCCAGCCCGTCCTGGGTGCGTTCCTGGTCGTATCCGGCCAGCGCGGCCGCCACCGAGGCGTTGAGATGTCCGTCCGCGCTCCTCGCCAGGGCGCTGAGGAGCCGCGCGTCGTCCGCCGACAGCCGGGCGACGGACATCCGCAGCGCCGCCGCGACACCGGTGTCCTCCGCCGAGAGCAGCGCCAGCCGCCGCCGTTCGTCGCGCAGCGCCGCGGCCAGCCGCGCCAGCCGCCAGCGCGGCCGGGCGGTCAGCTGGGCGGCCGCGGCCCGCAGCGCCAGTGGCAGGCCGTCGCAGAGGTCGACCAACTCGCGGGCGGCGGCCGGGTCCTCGGCGACCCGGTCCGTGCCGAGCATGGCGCCGAGCAGCGCCGCGCCCTCCTCGTGGCCGAGCGCCTGGAGGCCGACCGGCCGGGCGCAGTCGGTGGCGACCAGGCCGTCCAGCCGGCTGCGGCTGGTGACGACCGTGGCGCAGTGCTGACCGCCCGGCAGCAGTGGCCGTACCTGCGCCGAACTGCGCGCGTTGTCGAGGACCACCAGCAGTCGGCGCTCGGCGACCAGCGAGCGGAAGAGCGCCGATGCGGCCTGTGCCGAAGAGGGCACCCGGTCCTGCGGTGTGCCCAGTGCCAGCAGGAAGTCCCGCAGGATCTCGGCCGCCGGTGCCTCATCGCCCTCGCCGAAGCCGCGCAGATCGGCGAAGAGCTGACCGTCGGGGAAGGCGCCGGCGTACAGATGCGCCCACTGGACGGCACAGGCGGTCTTGCCCACGCCGGCCGGTCCCACGACCACCGTGACCGGGCTCTCCCCGGGGGTGCGCCCCGTCAATGCGCCGGTCAGTGCGCCGAGTTGGGCCTCACGGCCGAGGAAGCGGGCGGGCGGTCGGGGCAGCAGCCGCGGCGCCGCACCGGCCCGGCCGGTACTGGTCCCGGTGCCGGGACCGTGCCCGGAACCTGCTGCCGGGCCGGTGCCGCCATGGACGGGTGGGGCCTGCCCCTCGCCGCCCTGTTTCACGTGAAACACCGGTGTCCCCGCGGGCCGGTCCTCCGCATCGCGTGATCCTCGCGTGGGCCCGGCCGCAGGGTGCCTGCCGTGTGCCGCCTCCGCCCGGAGGATCTCCTCGTACGCACCGCGCAGCCGCTCGCCCGGATCGACGCCCAGCTCCTCGTTGAGCAGTCGCCGGGTGCGGTGGAACCACTCCAGTGCGTCGGACTGCCGCCCGGTACGGAACAGCGCCCGCATCAGACCGGCGATCAGCCCTTCGCGCAAGGGGTGGTTGACGGCCGCGGAGTAGAGCACGGCGGCGGCCTGCTCATGCTCGCCGAGTGTGCCGTGCGCTCGTCCCAGTGCCTCCACGGCCGTCAGCCGGCGCTCCTCCAGCGCATGGGCCGCGGCGGCGAACGGCGGGCTGGTGACCGTGCCGGTAAGTGCGGGTCCGTGCCACAGCCCCAGCGCCTCCCGGAGCAGCGGAACCGCGTCGGCGGGCGCCGCCTCGGGGCGTGCCAGCGACACCAGTTCACCGAACCGGTGGGCGTCGATCAGCTCCTCCGGCAGCCGCAGCAGATAGGCCGAACCGTGTGTGGTGAGCTCGATGCCGTGCGCCTGGGCCCCGCCCTCGGCGAGAGTGGCGCGCAGCCGCGAGACATGCCCCTGGACGACCGTACGGGCATGCTCGGGTGGTGCGTCCTCCCACAGGGAGTCGATCAACTGCTCCAGTGGAACGGTGGTGTTGGGCTGCAACAAGAGCAGCGCCAGCACACTGCGCCGTTTGGCGGGCCCGAGCGACAGCTCTCCGGAGCCGGTCGTCACGGCGATCGGGCCGAGCAGCGAGAACTCCAACTCAGCTCTCCAAGAAGGCCGTCAGGGCGTTCGCCAGCAGATACGGGTCCTCGGCACCGCACAGCTCGCGCGCCGAGTGCATGGACAGGATCGCCACACCGATGTCGACCGTCGCGATGCCGTGCCGGGCCGCGGTGATCGGGCCGATCGTGGTGCCGCACGGCATCGAGTTGTTGGAGACGAAGCTCTGCCACGGCACCCCGGCGCGCTCGCAGGCCGCCGCGAAGACCGCCCGGCCGCTGCCGTCCGTGGCGTAGCGCTGATTGACATTCACCTTGAGGATCGGCCCGCCGTTGGGCATCGGGTGGTGCCCCGGGTCGTGCCGTTCGCTGTAGTTGGGGTGTACGGCGTGCCCGGTGTCGGACGACAGGCAGATGGTGCCGGCGAAGGCCCGGGCGCGGTCCTCGTACGAGCCGCCGCGCGCGAAGACCGAACGTTCCAGCACCGTGCCGAGCAGGGGGCCGTCCGCGCCGGTGTCGGACTGGCTGCCGTTCTCCTCGTGGTCGAAGGCGGCCAGCACCGGGATGTGGGACAGCGAGCTGCCGGCCGTGGCCGCGGCGGCGAGGGCTGCCGTACCGGCGTGCACGGACAGCAGGTTGTCCATCCGCGGACCGGCGACCAGCTCGCGGTCGCGGCCGAGGTAGGAGGGCGGCTCGACGCTGTGCACCATCAGGTCCCAGCCCTTGATGTCCTCTGCCGGGACGCCGGCCTCCTCGGCGATGAAGGAGATCAGATCTCCCTCGGCGACCTCGCCCAGACCCCAGATGGGCGTCATATGGCGCTGTTTGTCGAGCTTGAGTCCTTCGGAGTTCACCGAGCGGTCCAGGTGTACGGCCAGCTGCGGCACCCGCAGCAGCGGCCGGTCGATATGGACCAGCCGGTGCGGCCCGCTCCGCTCCGCTCCGCCTCGGCGCTCCTGTGAGTCTCCGGATGCCGGGTCCCCCAGCGTCACCCGGCCGCTCAGCCCCAGGTCGCGGTCGAGCCAGGTGTTGAGCAGGGTGCCGCCGTAGATTTCCACGGCGATCTGCCGCCAGCCGCGGGCGCCGGTGTCGGGAATCGGCTTGACCCGCAGATTGGGGGAGTCGGTGTGAGCCCCGACGATGCGGAACGGCGTCGCGGCGCTCGCCCCCTCGGGCACGTACCACGCGATGATGGCGCCGCCGCGCAGCACATACTTGCCACCGCTCGCGTTGTCCCACGCGTCGGCCTCCGCGACCTGCCGGAAGCCGGCCTTCTCCAGCCGCTCCGCCGCGTTGGCGACCGCGTGGTAGGGCGACGGACTGGCGGCGAGGAAGGACATCAGGTCGTCGGTATGGCCGCGATCAAAGCGAGCGGAGTTGGTCATGGATTCAGCATAAAGAGCCGGACCCCGCATACCCCGTGCGCGTGCGCGATGACCACGCTCCCTTCCGGCCACGAATTCCGCATTCCCGAAGAAAACCTGAAATGGACTGAACTATTCCGGTCGTGTGTGCACAGCGCGGGGCCGGGGCAGGGTGCGCCGGGCGGACGACGAAGCCCGCCTCCCCGGGGGAAGAGAGGCGGGCAACGATCAGTGTGGGCGGCGAAGATGAGAGACGTCTAAGAACGCCGCTCAGGAGAACGCGCGTTCCGGGCAGCGGACCCTGCCCGGAACGCGCCGTTCCCGGTAGCCGGGACTGAGGCTTGCTCAGAACGCTGCCTCGTCCAGCTCCATCAGCGACTGGTCGACGGACTCGGCCAGCCCGCGCTGGACGGAGACGTCCGGCAGGACGTTGTGCGCGAAGAACTTCGCCGCGGCGATCTTGCCGGTGTAGAAGGCCACATCCTTGGAGGAAACAGCCTTCGCCGAGGCGTCGGCCAGCTTCTCGGCGGCCACCGCCGCGCCCTTGAGGAGCAGGTAGCCGATCACGACATCGCCGGAGGCCAGCAGCAGGCGGGTGGTGTTCAGGCCGACCTTGTAGATCGACTTGACGTCCTGCTCGGTGGCCGCGAGGTCGGTCAGCATGGCGCCGACGATCGCCTCCAGGTCGGCGGCGGCCTTGGCCAGCTCACCACGGGCCTGCGCCAGGTCGTCACCGCCGGTGCTGTCGGCGAGGAACTTCTTGATCTCCTCGGACAGCGCGGTGAGCGCCTGGCCCTGGTCGCGGACGATCTTCCGGAAGAAGAAGTCCTGGCCCTGGATCGCGGTGGTGCCCTCGTAGAGGGTGTCGATCTTGGCGTCCCGGATGTACTGCTCGATCGGGTACTCCTGCAGGTAGCCGGAGCCGCCGAAGGTCTGCAGTGACTGCGCCAGCTGCTCGTAGGACTTCTCCGAGCCGTAGCCCTTGACGATCGGCAGCAGCAGGTCGTTCAGGCGGATCGCGGCGCCGGCGTCCTCGCCCGCGGCCTCCTTGACGATGATCTCGTCCTGGACCGTGGCGGTGTAGAGCACCAGGGCGCGCATACCCTCGGCGTACGCCTTCTGCGTCATCAGCGAGCGGCGGACGTCCGGGTGGTGCGTGATGGTGACGCGCGGGGCGGTCTTGTCGGTGAACGCCGCCAGGTCCGGGCCCTGCACACGCTCCTTGGCGTACTCCAGCGCGTTGAGGTAGCCGGTGGAGAGGGTGGCGATGGCCTTCGTGCCGACCATCATCCGGGCGAACTCGATGATCTTGAACATCTGGCGGATGCCGTCGTGCTTCTCGCCCAGCAGCCAGCCCTTGGCCGGGTGGTTGGCGCCGAAGGTCATCTCGCAGGTGTTGGAGGCCTTCAGGCCCATCTTGTGCTCGACGTTCGTGGCGTAGGCGCCGTTGCGCTCGCCCAGCTCGCCGGTCTCCCAGTCGAAGTCGTACTTCGGCACGATGAACAGCGACAGGCCCTTGGTGCCCGGACCGGCGCCCTCGGGGCGGGCGAGGACGAAGTGCACGATGTTCTCGGCCATGTCGTGCTCACCGGAGGTGATGAAGCGCTTCACACCCTCGATGTGCCAGGAGCCGTCCTCCTGCTGGGTGGCCTTCGTGCGGCCCGCGCCGACGTCCGAACCGGCGTCCGGCTCGGTCAGCACCATCGTGGAGCCCCACTGCTTGTCCACCATCAGCTGAGCTATGCGGTGCTGCTCCTCGGTGCCCTCGTCGTGGAGGACACCGGCGAAGGCGGGGCCGGAGGCGTACATCCAGATCGCCGGGTTGGAGCCCAGGATGGTCTCGGCGAAGGCCCACAGCAGGGAGCGTGGCGCGGTGGTGCCGCCGATCTCCTCCGGGATGCCCAGGCGCCACCACTCGGCGTCCATGTAGGCCTGGTAGCTCTTCTTGAAGGTGTCCGGAACCGGCGCGGTGTTGGTCTCCGGGTCGAAGACCGGGGGGTTGCGGTCCGTGTCGGCGAAGGACTCCGCCAGCTCGTTCTCGGACAGCCGGGTGATCTCGGACAGCACGCTCTTGGCGGTGTCGACGTCCATCTCGGCGAACGGTCCGGTGCCGTACACGCGGTCACGGCCCAGCACCTCGAAGAGGTTGAACTCGATGTCGCGGAGATTCGACTTGTAGTGGCCCATGGGTACGGCTCCGTAAGTGTTCGGGAGAGGACCCAAGGCAGGGACCTCAGACGCAATACCGGCTAGTAGGCAAATGATGCTACCCGCGGGTAATAAGAATCAACCCCTTCTCGCCATCTGTGACGAGCGTCCCCCGCGGAACCTCTGACTCAGTACGCTGTGGCCCATGTACGGCTACGACCAGAACGCGGGTGTCGGGCAGCAGTACGGCGCACCGCCGCCCCCGCCGCAGCAACCGGCCCCCGGGGGCTACGGCGAGCAGCCGCTGTATCCCGAGCCGTCCCCGCCCTCGCTCGCCGACGCGGTGCGCGCCTTCACCACCGGCTCGATGTCGGCCGAGGACTTCCAGGGCATCTTCTCCACGTCCAAGGTCTACTGCCCGCGCGGCGACAACCCCGGCTTCCTGGCGCTGCACAACACCCAGCAGCCGGTGATCCCGATGTTCACCTCGCTCAAGGAGCTCCGGCGGTACGCGGGCAAGGAGTCCAAGTACTTCGTGATCACCGGCGCCGAGGTGCTCGACCTGCTGCCGACCGGCTACGGCTTCGTCCTCGACATGGAGGGCGACCACCGGATGGTCTTCGACGCGAAGGCCGTGGAGCAGATGGTGGACTTCGCGATGCGCCGGATGTACGGGTAGGGGGCGCGGGGCGGGATCGGGGGATTCGTCCTCGTTGACCTCGTTAGCCCCGGTGGCCCGTTTCATCCCTCTTTAATCATATTAATCCGCTCACGTAGCCTTTGATCTGGGGAAATGTGCGCGGGAATGCCGTGCGCCTTGCCGGTTGTTCATGCTTCAACTAAGTTGAGCGAACGACCGAGGAGGCCGTCATGCCCGCAGTGACCGTTGAGAACCCGCTGACCCTGCCGCGTGTGGCGGCCCCTGCCGCAGCACACACCCGCCCCGTGCTGGCCGTCGCCACTGCCCCGGGCGGATTCGAGGGCGAGGGCTTCCCGGTGCGCAGGGCGTTCGCCGGTATCGACTACCGGCACCTCGACCCGTTCATCATGATGGACCAGATGGGCGAGGTGGAGTACGCGCCCGGAGAGCCGAAGGGCACGCCCTGGCACCCGCACCGCGGCTTCGAGACCGTCACCTACCTGCTCGACGGCACGTTCGTGCACCGTGACTCGCACGGAGGCGGCGGTGTCATCAACGACGGCGACACCCAGTGGATGACGGCCGGCTCCGGCCTGCTCCATATCGAGGAGCCGCCCGAGTCGCTGGTGATGTCCGGCGGCCTCTTCCACGGCATCCAGCTCTGGGTGAACCTGCCCAAGAGCGACAAGATGATGGCTCCCCGCTACCAGGACATCGGCGGTGGCCAGGTCAAGCTCCTGACCTCCGGCGACGGCGGTGCGCTGCTGCGACTGATCGCCGGTGATCTCGACGGTCACCGTGGGCCGGGCATCACACACACGCCGATCACGATGATGCATGTGACGGTGAACCCGGGCGCCGAGCTGACCCTGCCCTGGCGCCAGGAGTTCAACGCCCTCGCCTACGCCCTGGCCGGACGCGGCTCGGCAGGTACCGAGGAGCGCCCGTTCCGCACAGGACAGGCGGTGGTGTTCGGTTCCGGTGACGCGATCACCATCCGGGCCGACGAGACCCAGGAGTCGCGCAGCCCGAACTTCGAGGTGGTGCTGCTGGGCGGCCGGCCGATCCGCGAGCCGATGATGCACTACGGGCCGTTTGTGATGAACACCCATGCCGAACTGGCCCAGGCCTTCGAGGACTTCCAGGCCGGACGGTTCGGAACGGTCCCGGCCGCGGAGCGCTGACGCCGCGTCCGCCCGTCACGCGAAACTCCACCCCTGTTTCACGTGAAACACCGTTCGGGCCCGTTCCAGGCTCCGCATGGGAGCGGCTCGCCATGGTGGACTGTCGGGGTGCGAAACGACTCAGATCAAGACCGCCGTGGCGCCGGCGGTGAACGGCCGCGTCCCGACAAGCCGTTGCTGCCGGTCGAGGCCCGCCGGGCCGCGGCCTGGTGCGGGGTGGTGCTGCTGGTCGCGGCTGTGCTGGCCGTGGTGGTGTGGCTGTGCGTCTACCTGAGCGCGGCGGTCACGCCCGTACTGCTGGCGCTGCTCGGCAGTGCGCTGCTCGGGCCGCTCTACCGGCAGCTGGTGGCGATGAAGCTCAACCGTTCGCTGGCGGCCGGACTGACCTGCGCGGTTCTCGTGGTGGTGGTCGGCGGCGCCGGATACATCGTCGTCAGCGCGCTGGTCGACACGGGTGACCAGATCATCAACTCGCTCAAGGACGCGGCCGAGGGCCTCTCCAAGTACTTCGGCATGGCCGGGGCCTCGCTGGACGATCTCGCCACCAACGCCAAGGGGCTGGTCACCAAGTTCGGCGGCACCGCGGCCTCCGGGCTGCTGGCCGGGGTCAGCGTCGTCGGCCAGTTCATCGCTGCCTCGGTACTCGCCCTGCTGCTGACCTTCTTCTTCCTGCGTGACTCCGGCAAGGCCGTACAAGCCCTGCACGACTGGGCGCCCGGCGACTCCGGGCCCCGCCTGGAGAAGATGGCCCGCCGGGGCTTCCAGTCCATCGAGGGCTTTATGCGCGGCACCACCCTCATCGCGCTGATCGACGCCACCTTCATCACCGTCGGACTCCTGATCCTCCAGGTACCGGGCGCCGTCGGGCTGGGCGCGCTGGTCTTCGTCGGCGCGTACATCCCCTACCTCGGCGCGTTCATCTCGGGCGCGGTGGCGATCCTGGTGGCCTTCGCGGACCGGGGCTTCGTGATCGCGCTCTGGGCGGTCGGCGTCGTCATGGCGGTGCAGGTGCTGGAGGGCCATGTGCTGCAGCCGATGATCCAGAGCCGTACGGTCCAGATGCACCCGGCGACCGTGATGCTGGCGATCACCGCGGGTGCCAGCGTCGGCGGAATCCTCGGCATGCTGCTGTCCGTACCGCTGACCGCGGCCGCCACGGGTGTGCTGCACGAGCTGCGCCGGCACTACGCGGCGGGCTCGGACTCCGCCTCGAGCCCGGGATCCGGCTCCGGGCCGGATTCCGGCGACAGCGGTCCGGCCGCGTCTCCCGCGTCCTCGTAAAGTTCGAACCACGTCGACTTGCCGTCCCCGCGTGGATCCACGCCCCATGCCCCGGCCAGCAGCTCCAGCAGCATCAGCCCGCGCCCCGAGGAGGCCAGTTCACCGGGGGTGCGGCGGTGCGGCAGCTCATCGCTGCTGTCGGAGACGTCGACGCGGATCCGCCGGGCGCCTCGCGCACCGGAGATCTCGGCGACCAGCAGCGCGTCCCCGTCGGTGTGCATCAGCACGTTGGTGACCATCTCGGAGACCATCAGCACCGCCGAGTCGACCTGGTCCGGGTCGGC
Source organism: Streptomyces sp. NBRC 110611 (assembly GCF_001590865.1). Lineage (GTDB taxonomy): Bacteria > Actinomycetota > Actinomycetes > Streptomycetales > Streptomycetaceae > Streptomyces. Next base: position 260,607 of record NZ_BBUY01000003.1, on the reverse strand, counting down.
CCAGTCGTGCAGCACATCGCGGATCTGCCGGCGCGCCTCGGCGATCCGCTGAGGTTCGGCCTGCGCGACGGCGAGCACGGTGCGCCGTACGGGCTGCTGCGCCAGCAGGCCGGTGCCCACCCCGCAGCAGGCGGCGTCGCGGCTCAGCAACAGCACCGCTATGTCGTCCTCGCGGCGGTCCACCAGCGGGCCGGTGGTGTGGTGCGAGGGCGGCCCGTGCACGGCCTGGACCAGGGCGTCGGCGAGCCGCTCCAGCCCCTGGTCGTCCTCATTGGTCTCGTGGGCCTCGATGATGTCGCGCAGCCGGGCCCAGCCCGTCTCCAGGTCGTGGCCGCCGGTCTCGATCAGCCCATCGGTGCACACCAGCATCGTCTCGCCGGGTTCCAGGACGATCCGGGTCGTGGGGTAGTCGGCGTCCGGCACGATGCCCAGCGGCAGTCCGCCCGCGGTGTGCCGCACCAGCATGGTGCCGTCGGCCAGCCGGATCGCCGGGTCCGGATGGCCGGCCCGTGCGATGTCCAGCAGCCCGGTCGCCGGATCCACCTCGATGTACAGACAGGTCGCGAAGCGCTGGTCCTCGCCGTGGCCCCGGAGCTCGGTCTCGTTGATCCCGGCCAGAAAGCGGGAGGCGCGGGAGAGCACCGCATCGGGGTGGTGCCCCTCGGAGGCGTAGGCGCGCAGCGCGATCCGCAGCTGGCCCATCAGGCCCGCGGCCCGTACGTCATGCCCCTGGACGTCCCCGATGACCAGGGCGATCCGGCCGGACGGCAGCGGAATCATGTCGTACCAGTCGCCGCCGACCTCCAGCCCGCCGCCGGTCGGCACGTAACGCGCCGCGACCGACATCCCCGGGATGTCCGGCTGCACCGTCGGCATCATGCTGCGCTGCAACCCCAGCGCCAGCTCCTGCTGCTCCTCCCGCATACCGGCCCTGGCCAGCGCCTGGGCCAGCATCCGGGCGACGGTGGTCAGCACCGAGCGCTCATCGGGGGTGAAGCCGACCGGCTGGGCGAACGCCGCCATCCAGGCGCCGATCGTCCGGCCCGCGTTGACCAGCGGCAGGAACGCCCAGGACGTCCGGCCGAAGCGGGCGGCCAGCGGCCAGGTGCCGGGGTAGCGGCGGCGGTAGTCGTCGGGTGTGGGCAGGTAGATCGCCCGGCCGGTGCGGATGACCTCGGCGGCCGGGTAGTCGGTGTCCAGTGGCATGTTGAGGAAGGGCTTCTCGTCGCCGGGGCGGTGGCCGTGGTGGCCGATCACCGTGACCCGGTCGCCCGCGATCCCGAAGACCGCCAGCCCGTCCGGCATGAACCCCGGCATGGCCAGTCCCGCGGCCACCCGCAGTACCTCGGCCGTGGAGTGCGCCTCGGCCAGCGCCCGCCCCGCGTCCAGCAGGAACGCCTCGCGGGAGCGGCGCCAGTCACCGGTTATCGGGGTGTGCGCGGCGGACGTGCCCGGCTGCGGCTCGGGTACCTCCTGGAGGGTGCCGACCATCTCGAAGCCGCCGTTGACGACGCGGGGCCGGGAGCGGGAGCGGACGATGCGCTGCACTCGCCCGCGCTCGTCCACGATGCGCAGCCGGGCCTCGGCGACCGTCTCCTCGGCGACCGCGAGCTGGACCACCCCGTTGATCTCGGCGAAGTCGACGGGATGAAAACGGGAGCGTACGGCCGCCTCGCTCAGCTCCGTCGGCTCGGCGGGGAGCCCGAGCAGCCGGGCCGCCTCGGCGTCGAGGGTGACCCGTCCCGATGCGTTGTCCCAGCGCCACAGGCCGGTTGCGAGGGCGGCCAGGAGGTCCTCGGTGCGCATTGCATCACTTTATGGGTGTTTGACGTGCAGCGACCAGTGAGCGGAACGTGACCATCATCCCAGTCGGGCGTCCCGGTCGGAGCCTCGCTCTCCCACGAGGCCGTCGGGTGGGAGAACCATGGGGTCTTCGCGGGGGTGAACCGCAGGGTCTCCGCGGGGGTGAATCACGGGGCCGTCGCGTGGGGAAAACGCTGTTGCGTATACGTCAATGAAGCGGCGGGCGCCGGGACGGTAACCTGGAGCGGTTATGTCAATCCTGGGGTGGCCTTCCGGGTGATCCACGAGGGGACCGACCGGGCGTCCGAGTCCGGGCTCCGATCCCTTCCCTCCCCGCCCGACAACTCCTCACCTCGACACTCGCGACGACTTGGATGAGCGATGCACCGGTACCGGTCCCATAACTGCGGCGAGCTCCGAGCCGCGGACGTCGGCACGGACGTCCGCCTCAGCGGCTGGCTGCACAATCGACGTGACCTGGGCGGCATCCTCTTCATCGATCTGCGCGACCACTACGGCATCACCCAGCTCGTCGCCCGCCCCGGCACCGCGGCCGCCGAGGTGCTGGACAAGCTGACGAAGGAGACCGTCGTCCGCGTCGACGGCAAGGTCGTCTCGCGCGGCGCCGAGAACGTCAATCCGGAGCTGCCCACCGGCGAGATCGAGATCGAGGCGTCCGAGGTCGAGGTCCTGGGCGCGGCCCAGCAGATCCCCTTCACCATCAACGCGGACGACGGCGTCAACGAGGAGAAGCGCCTGGAGTACCGCTTCCTCGACCTGCGCCGCGAGCGCATGCACCGCAACATCATGCTGCGCTCGGCGGTCATCGCGGCCATCCGCCACAAGATGACCACGCTCGGCTTCAACGAGATGGCGACGCCGATCCTCAGCGCCACCTCGCCGGAGGGCGCCCGCGACTTCGTCGTGCCGTCCCGCCTCCACCCGGGCAAGTTCTACGCGCTGCCGCAGGCCCCGCAGCAGTTCAAGCAGCTGCTGATGATCTCGGGCTTCGACCGCTACTTCCAGATCGCCCCCTGCTTCCGTGACGAGGACGCCCGTGCGGACCGTTCGCCGGGCGAGTTCTACCAGCTCGACATCGAGATGTCCTTCGTCGAGCAGGAGGACGTCTTCCAGCCCGTCGAGAAGCTGATGACCGAGCTCTTCGAGGAGTTCGGTGGTGGCCGCCACGTCACCTCGCCGTTCCCGCGCATCCCGTTCCGCGAGGCGATGCTGAAGTACGGCTCCGACAAGCCGGACCTGCGCGCCCAGCTGGAACTGGTCGACATCACCGATGTCTTCGAGGGCTCGGAGTTCAAGGCCTTCGCGGGCAAGCACGTCCGCGCGCTGCCGGTGCCGGCCGTGCAGGACCAGCCGCGCAAGTTCTTCGACCAGCTCGGTGAGTTCGCCGTCGAGCAGGGCGCCAAGGGCCTGGCCTGGGTGCGCGTCGGCGCCGATGGCGCACTGACCGGCCCGATCGCCAAGTTCCTGACCGAGGAGAACGTCAAGGTCCTCGGCGAGCGCCTCGGCCTGGAGGCCGGCCACGCCGTGTTCTTCGGCGCGGGCGACTTCGACGAGGTCTCGAAGATCATGGGCGCGGTGCGCGTCGAGGCTGCGAAGCGGGCCGGCCACTTCGAAGAGGGCGTCTTCCGCTTCTGCTGGATCGTCGACTTCCCGATGTACGAGCGGGACGAGGAGACCGGCAAGATCGACTTCTCCCACAACCCCTTCTCCATGCCGCAGGGCGGTATGAAGGACCTGGAGGAGAAGGACCCGCTGGACATCCTGGGCTGGCAGTACGACATCGTCTGCAACGGTGTCGAGCTGTCCTCCGGCGCGATCCGGAACCACGAGCCCGACATCATGATCAAGGCCTTCGAGATCGCGGGCTACGACCGTGACACCGTCGAGGAGCAGTTCGCGGGCATGCTGCGCGCCTTCCGCTTCGGCGCCCCGCCGCACGGCGGCATCGCCCCCGGCGTCGACCGGATCGTCATGCTGCTCGCCGACGAGCCGAACATCCGCGAGACCATCGCGTTCCCGCTGAACGGCAACGCGCAGGACCTGATGATGGGCGCGCCGAGCGAGCTGGAAGCGGCCCGGCTCAAGGAACTGCACCTGAACATCTACAAGGGCCCGGCGAAGCCGACGCCGTACAAGCCGACCAAGTGACGCGGGCGGGCCAGCGGCCCGTCCCGGACACGCCCAGGGGCGGTGTTTCACGTGAAACAGTTTCACGTGAAACACCGCCCCTGCGGCATGTCGGCCCACTGCTCCAACCGCACCACACGTGTGGCCGTGACGGTCCACCCCGCGCACTGTGGTGCCCATGCACCAAGCCAGCCTCCTCCCCGCCAGGTCCGGCCCGGACGCACGGGCCCTGACGACGCCCTCCGCCCCCGTCCGTGACCTGCGATGGCTTGTCGCCCTCGCGGCCGTCTTCACCGCCGCCCAGGTCTACCTCGCCCTCGCCACCCCCGGCCTGGGCTGGGACGAGACGGTGTACGTCAGCCAGGTCGATCCCGACGCGCCGGCCGCGTTCTTCAGCGCCCCGCGCGCCCGCGGCGTCTCCCTCCTCCTCGCCCCGCTCGCCGCCCTGACGACCTCGGCCGTCGTCCTGCACTGCTACCTCGCGGTGCTCTCCGGCGCCGGATTCCTCCTGACCCTGTGTGTCTGGCGGCGCCTGCTGCCCGCCCCCGTGCCGGCCCTCGGCGGTGCGCTCTTCGCCGGTCTGTGGGTCACGCTCTTCTACGGACCGCAGGTGATGCCCAACCTATGGGTCGGCTACGCCGCACTCATCGCCGTCGGCTGCTTCCTGCTGGCCGTACAACAGCCGTCGGCCCAGCTGGCGCCCCGCGCCGGCCGGGGCGCGGCGGTCGGCCTCGCCCTCGCGGTGGCCGTGGCCGCTCTGATGCGCCCGGTCGACGCCGTCTGGCTGGCCGTACCGCTCTTCGCCGTGGCGCTGTGTGTACCGGCGTGGCGGCGCTCCACCGTGCTGCTGGCGCTCCCGGTCGGCGTGCTCCTGGGCTGCGGTGAGTGGGTCGTGGAGGCGTATCTGTCCTACGGCGGGCTGCCCGCCCGGCTGCGGCAGGCGGCGGAGATCCAGGGCGGCCTGGGCTGGCATCCGTCCTTCGGCGACCACGTCCGGGTACTCCAGGGCAAGACGCTCTGCCGCCCCTGCGATCTGGAGTGGAAGTACCCGGTGACGGCGGCATGGTGGTTCGCGCTGCCCGTGGCGGTGGTCGGCGCGGTCTGGGCAGCGGCGCGCACCAGCAGGCCCGGCGGCCGACGGCGCGGCCTGGGCCTGGAGCCCGTACGGCTGGGGGCGCTCGGCGTGGCCCCGGCCCGGCCGCTCGGCGTGGATCCGGCCCAGCCGTACGGCATGGACACGGTCCAGCCGTACGGCATGGATGCGCTTCGGCCACTCGGCGGGGGAGCGGCCCGGCCGCTCGGCCTTGGCTCCCCCGGGGCGGCGCCGCACGGACTCAGGCCCGCCGACGCGCCCGACGGCTACGGTTCGCCGCATCGCTACGGCCCTCCGCACGGCGCCGGCCCGCTGCACGGCTACGGCCCCCCGTGGCCCACACCGCGCATCGGCGACCCCGTCGGCCCCCGCCACCGCTACGGCCCGGCCGCCGCCGTCACCCTCCCCGCCCTGGCCGGCCTCTGCCTCGCCGCCCCGTACCTGCTGATGGTGGACTACGCCGCCCCGCGCTTCCTGCTGCCCGCCTACGCCCTGCTGCTGATGCCTGCCGCCTGGTTCCTGCACTGGCTCACCCGCCTGCCGCGCCGCCGCCACGCCTGGGCGGTGGCTGCTCTGGTGATCGCGCTGCTGGGCCACGAGGCGCTGCAGCTGGCCATCCTGCAGAAGATGCAGCGGGGAACCGTACGCGGGCAGAACGACATCGAGCGGATCGCCACCACCCTCCAGACCGCCGGCCTACGGCCGCCGTGCGTGGTCAGCGGAGAGGAAGCGGTACGGCTGGCCTACCGGATCGGCTGCGCCTCCCGGCAGCCGGACGGCCATGACGCCAGCATCACCCCCGCCGCCCTGACCAGCCTCGGCGCGCACGACCCCACCGCCGTCGTCCTCCCCGCCCACGACAAACCGCCCCACTACGCCCGCGACTGGCACCCACTCCCCCTCCCGCCGACGCCGGGCCTGACGCCCCTGAGCGCATATGTGTCACCGGCCGTCCGCCCGGCCGCGCACGAGCGCTCACCCGGCCGCGCACAAACGCCCGCCCGGTCCGCGAAGACCGAGCGGGCGCATGTACACGTGGTGGGAGGGCGAAAGGAGCCTTACCCCCCTGGGCCCTACGCCTCCGGCGAGCCCGAATTCCCCGCCGAGCCCGCCTTTCCCGCCGAGCCCGACACCCCAGCCGAGCCCGGCTCTCCTGCAGAGCCCGACTTCCCTGCCGAACCCGACACTCCTGCCGAGCCCGACGCTCCGGACGGGCCTTACCCCTCCGAGCCGCCGAACCGCTCCCGGTAGGACTCCAGGTCCTCCTCCGTGATCTTCGCGAAGAGCACCGGCGGCACCGTGAACGGCGTCCCGGCCGGCACTGCGGCCAGCGTCTTCGCCTCGTCCGCCGAGACCCACACCGCGGTGTCGTCGGCCAGCGTGAACGCGCTCCGCATCGCCTTCGCCGACGCCGGGATGAACGGCTCGGAGACCACCGCGTACAGGTGGATCAGGTTCATCGCGGTGCGCAGCGTCAGCGCCGCCGCGTCCTTGTCGGTCTTGATCTCCAGCCACGGGGCCTTCTCCTCCAGGTAGGAGTTGCCCGCGCTCCACAGCGCACGCAGCGAGGCCGCCGCCTTACGGAACTGCAGGGCCTCCATGTGCCCCTCGTACTCGGCCAGCAGTCCGGCGATCTCCACGCCCAGCTTCTGCTCCGCGGCCCCCGCCTCGGCACCCGCCGGCACCTCGTCCCCGAACCGCTTCCGCGAGAACGACAGCACCCGGTTGACGAAGTTGCCCAGCGTGTCCGCCAGGTCCTTGTTGACCGAGGCCGAGAACAGCTCCCAGGTGAAGGAGGTGTCGTCCGACTCCGGGGCGTACGCCATCAGGAAGTAGCGCCAGTAGTCGGCCGGCAGCAGCTCCAGCGCCGCGTCCGTGAAGATCCCGCGCTTCTGCGACGTGGAGAACTTCCCGCCGTAGTAGTTCAGCCAGTTGAAGGCCTTGAGGAAGTCGACCTTCTTCCACGGCTCGCGGGTCCCCAGCTGCGTCGCCGGGAACATCACGGAGTGGAACGGCACATTGTCCTTGGCCATGAACTCCGTGTAGCGGACGTCATCGGCCTCGTACCACCACGACTTCCAGTCGCGGTTCTCCGGGGCGACGTCCGCCCACTCCTTCGTCGCCCCGATGTACTCGATCGGCGCGTCGAACCACACGTAGAAGACCTTGCCCTCGGCCGCCAGCTCCGGCCACACATCGGCCGGCACCGGGACACCCCAGTCCAGGTCACGGGTGATCGCCCGGTCCTGGAGCCCCTCGGTCAGCCACTTGTGCGCGATGGAGGACGCCAGGACCGGCCACTCCTTGCTGCCGTTCCCCTCCAGCCAGCCCTCGACCTCGTGCTGGAGCTTCGACTGGAGCAGGAACAGGTGCTTGGTCTCCCGCACCTCGAGATCACTGCTGCCGCTGATCGCCGACCGCGCGTCGATCAGATCGGTCGGGTCCAGCACCCGGGTGCAGTTCTCGCACTGGTCGCCGCGCGCCTTGTCGTAGCCGCAGTGCGGGCACGTACCGACGATGTAGCGGTCGGGGAGGAAGCGCTCATCGGCGTTGGAGTAGACCTGCCGAATGGCCCGCTCCTCGATGAAGCCGTTCTCGTGCAGCTTGCGCGCGAAGTGCTGGGTGAGCTCCACGTTCTCCGGCGACGAGCTCCGCCCGAAGTGATCGAATTCCAGCCCGAAGCCGTCGTAGATCGCCTTCTGCTTGCCGTGCTGCTCACCGCAGAACTCGGCGACCGACTGCCCGGCCTCCTTCGCGGCCAGCTCGGCCGGCGTCCCGTGCTCGTCCGTGGCGCAGATGTAGAGGACGTCATGCCCCCGCTGCCGCAGATACCGGGCGTACACATCAGCGGGAAGCATGGACCCCACCATGTTGCCCAGGTGCTTGATCCCGTTGATATACGGAAGGGCGCTGGTGATGAGGTGTCGAGCCATTGCCGGCTGCTCCCAAGTCGCTACGGTCAGTGAGGATTTGCTTTACGGAACGTCAATATCGTACTGGACGGGGTGGGCGCGACGGCGCGGACTTTCCCTGGGGTTTCGCCCCGGGGGCTCGCCGTTCACACCCTCCATCCGCTCTCCGCGTTCATTCGTGCCACGTCCGCCCGCAGCGACTCGGCCCGCGTCGCCCGCCGCACAAGATCCGGAGGGCAGTCCCACTCTCGTCCCCCGCCCGGCGGCCGGAGCTGTACGAGCCCGCCGTGGCGGTCCATGATCCGCCCGATGCGGTCGGTACGGGTGTCGACGGCGTACGAGCCCAGGGGCAGTGCCGGCGCCAGTGGGGGCCGGTCCGGGGGAATCTCGCTGTTCATGGCATCACGGTCGCCGAGGCGCGCCTACTCTGCGAGTAATGAGACGCGTACGCAGCGTGTGTACGTGGTGCGTGGGAGGCGGGGCACGATCATGGTGAACGAACCGCAACTTCAACTTCCGGTTCCGTACCGCTACTTCGGCAGCCAGTTCCAGCTGTGGCGCAGGGGTGCGGGCGTCTCCCGCGCGGAGGTGGGCGAGGCCGCCCGCTACTCCGCGTCCACGGTGGAGTCCGTGGAACTCGGGAAGCGCCCGGTACCGCCGAAGCTGGCGGAGGTGGCGGATGAACTCTTCGGGGCGGGCGGGAAGCTGAAGGCCGGGTTGCCGTACCTGAAGAGGGAGAAGTTTCCGGAACGGTCGCGGGACTTCTTCGAGTTCGAGGCGGATGCGGTCAGTGTCTGGTGGTACGAGGTCGCACTCGTGCCGGGGCTGTTGCAGACGGAGGAGTACGCGAGGGCGTTGATCGGAAACCACTGCCCACCACTGGACGAGGCTACGGTCGAAGAACGGATCCAGGCGCGCCTGGATCGACAAGGGCTGCTGTCCCGGAACCCGCCAGTGGATCTCAGCTTCGTGCTCTATGAGGCCGTCCTGCGCTGTCCAGTAGGTGGTCCGGGTGGGCACAAGCGGCAACTGCTCCACCTGCTGGAGGCTGTGCAACTGCGGAACCTCTCCCTGCAAGTGCTCCCGTACGACCGGGTCGTCCCCGCAGCCCTTATGGGGCCTATGGTGCTGCTCGAAACCCGAGACCACGAACGTTTCGCTCTTGCCGAGGGGCAGTCCCTGAGCCATCTCACGTCAGATCCGGCCGACCTCAGTCTGTTCACTGCGCGCCATGGCGCGATCCGCACTCAGGCCCTTAGCGTGGAGGAATCAACGAGCTTCCTCGAACAGATGGTGGAAAAGCTATGAGCGCCGAACTGTCCTGGTTCAAGTCCAGCTACAGCGACAGTGAGGGCAGCGCGTGCGTCGAGGTGGCCACCTGCCCCGACACCATCCACGTCCGGGACTCGAAGCACGCAACCGGGCCTCAGCTCACCTTCTCCGTCCCCGCCTGGACGGGCTTCGTCGCCCTGGTCGCAGACCGCTGACCCGAGTCCCGGGTCTCAAGTCCCGAGTCCCAAGCTTTGTTGGTTTGGTTGGGTTCTGGATTGGTTATCCCCCAACCCCAACTGGGCCTTTTACCACCGGAGATGACTTTTCGTGACCGGCTTGCCACGGCCTGTCCTGCTCGTCTAGCGTTCGCCGCAGCTCTCAACGCACACAACTAAAACGACCCCGGCCGGTGCGCCAACACCAAAGCCAGGGTCTGACCATCAAGATCGCTACAGGAGATCTCGTGGCTTCAATCAACCCTACCCTCGCCCTGCCCATCCCCACACCGCCCGCCCACCCCATGGCCCGACCGGGCTACGGAAAACGGACGGTGGCTGACGACGGCGAAACGGGCCAAACCCCCTCCGCCGACGGCCTCTTCGCCCACCTCCCGGCCCGCGAGGCGTACCTCGCCACCCTCATCGACCAGTTGCCCGAAGGCGCCGCGATGAGCATCAAGATCCTCGCGGACGCGCAGCCGTACTACGGCCAGCAGGCCGTCGCCACCGCCCTGCGCACCCTCTCCGCCGCAGGTCATCTACGTCGCGTACGCCGTGCCCCGGCCGTCGGCAACAGGCTCGTCACCCACACCTTCTTCTCCCGTACGCCCCGCCCCGACACCTGGTGGGCGACGTACCTCAACAACCAGCACCAGCCAACTCCCCATCCCGCCAGGCCGCGCACAGCCACAGCCACCCACCCGACGGACACGCCCGCTCCCGCTCCGGGAAAGGCCCCTCGCACCCGGGCCTACGCCACCCTCGCCCGCCTCGGCCACGCGGATGACCGCGTCACACTCTCAGCAGCCGAATGCGTGGCCCTCGAAAGCCTGGCTAACCAGTGGCTGGATCGAGGCGCCAGCGAGGACCACCTGGTCCGCTCCCTCACCGCCGATCTCCCGGGAGAGATCCACAGCCCAGGTGCCTTCATCCGCACCCGCCTGACCACCAAGATCCCTCCAGAGCGCAGCCGTGAACCGAAGCGGGCCGCCACCGCTCCGCCTCACGGCTGGCTGGTGGAGTGCGCCCACTGCGGCGTACCGGGCCGCCCCGAAGCTCTCCCCGGCGGCCTCTGCCGTTCCTGCCGAAATGAGGCACCACCCCCACTTGCGGTCCCCCTCACCCCCGCCGAGGTTCACGCCCGAGCCGCAACGCTCCGCGCCACCGCGCGCTCCACTGAACGGAGCCGATCTTGAACGTCCACGAGGTCGCTGCAAGGGAACTTCAGGAACTCAGGGACGCGGCGGACGCCGCCGAAGCGCAGGCGCGCGAGGCTTCCCCCACCGGCCCGACGATGACTCATGATGCGTTCATGGCCGAGCTCGAAGCCGAGGATCGCTGGGAATCAGCTTCGTGATCCACGCGCGGCTGAGCTTCAGTGACGCAGCGGGCGGAGGCACACGGTGTACTTGAGGCGGTTGCGCTTCTCCTCATACACGTCAAATTCGGGAGCGCATGTGCCCTGGTAGCCCGGCTTCGTCGCGATCATGTACTCGGCCTTGGCGTCGTTGCAGCCGATGGTGAAGAGCACCGGCTTGGCTTGGGTGCCGCGGTTCTCCAGGCACTCCCCGGCATTCGCCTCGCGGGCATCCTTCGCCGGGGGTTTGCCGTCGTCGGTGAGGACGGTCAGGACCCAGAAGCCCGTAAAGGCAACCGCCACGGCACCGAAGGCAATGAGCGGACGCAGCCACGGCCGCCGCGCAGGTACTCCCGTCGGCGTGAACATCGGAGTCCCGGCTTGCTGTGTATGCATCTGTGCCCACGGCTGATGGCCGGGCGGACCGTACGCCGGCTGCCGGCCGTACGGCACCGGAGTGCCCGCGGGCGGACTGTAGGGAACACCGCCGCTCTGACCCGTAGGCGGTTGGCCCATAGGCGGTCCGGCCAGCGGGCCGTACGGGGCAGGGCCGGGCTGACCGTGCGGCGGCGGTGAGTACGCGGACATGCAGTTCCCCCTGTTGTGCTGTGCCGCTACGTGAGCGCACCAGTTCAAGACATTCGGTACAGCAGGTTACGAGGTCCCCGTCACGGGCCGTAGAGGGGTATGGCTGCGGATGTCCTGAAGGGTTGGTTCGTGAAGGCGACGTAAGTGGTTGGTTATTGGATTTTGGAAACCACAATCCAATAGTCATACTCTTCTGTTGTTACGGCGCAAATGTTGCGACCATCTAGTGACATCCCAAGAAATTCTGGCGAATTTTCATCCTGGCTTGGCATCGAAGAGGGGCTGGCATTCTTGGACCATCTAACGCGAGTCCATCCGAAGTCGACTGATCCGGGACCGGCCACGCTGATGAGGAATTCGCCTTCCTTGTTGAATAGTGAATTCTTGACTCCCTGGGAAAGCCACTGCCGGTCCACCTCTTTCAGTGCGTCCGGGAGGTCCTGACTGACTGCGACTGTGGGTTCAGTCTGTACGTTTACAACCTTCTGCCATGCCTGCATCACGGTCGGAATGCTTGGCGGCGGCTGTGCATCTACCACCACCAATCCGCTGGATGAGATCAGTTGCAATCGATGTGTTCGATCAAGGTGAGGCATGATTTGAATCACTCCTTATAGAAGAAATGGTGATCTCCGCCAGGCTTGTTAATTTTCGCATACCTCTCCATGGTCTCGTATCCCGCTTTTGTGTTGTCCCAGCCGAAATTTACGAAGTGGCGAGTGTCGTCCACCTTTGGTTTGCCGGCATGGAAGTGGGGTCCGGCGGGGTCGTGAGTATGCTCGACCACTACTCGGGATCCGTGATCCAGTTCGAATTGACGGAAATTACCCCAATGTTCCGGCTTGGGTGAGTATGTATAACCGGGGATGTGTCTGTAGGCTTTATCTCCTACCGCTTGCCATTCGGCATCGGGTATTCGCCCATGAGGGACACCTGCGAGGTCGAAGGCGGCTCTCTCTGCGTCTGCCCGGGAACTGAAGGGATTTGAGTGTTCGCCGAGTGGCGGACAACCAGAGAGGCCAAGAGGGTCAACCGCGGCATGCGGGTTATCTACGTAGGAGGCGGGGTTGGGTGCCGGTATGAGGCCGAGCGGATCGAGGGTTGTATAGCGGCCTGAATCTGGGTCGTAGTAGCGGTGGAAGTTGTAGTGGAGCTGGGTTTCGGGGTCGAAGTATTGGCCGGGGAAGCGGAGGGGGGTGTAGGCGGTGGCTTCGCGGTTCCAGGTGGTGGTGCCCCAGAGGGTGGTGCGGGTGCGCCAAGCAATCGAGCCTGAAGTGTCGACGAGTTCGGTGGGGGAGCCGACGAGGTCGGTGGCGATCGCGAAGAAGCGCTGGTCTATTACGTGTTGGGGGGCGTTGGTGAGGGTGGTGGTGAGGGTGGTGGTTTTGCGTTCGGTTTGGGTGAGGGGGGTGAGGCCCTGGTGGTCCCAGGTGAGGGAGAGGGCGTCTGGACGGCCTGGGGTGTGGGTGGATTGTTCGGTGAGAGTGGGGCCGTCCCAAGTGAAGTCGGTTTGTTCGGCGACGGTTTGGCCGTCTTCCGACAGGCGTTGTTTGGCTATTCGGCGGCCGGTGGGGTCGTAGAGGTAGCGCCAGGTGGTGCCGTCAGGGGTGGTGACGATGGTGAGGCGGTCCTCTGTGTTCCAGGTGTAGTGCCAGGTGTCGGGTTTGTGGGAGAGGCGGGTCTTCTGGCGGAGGGTTACTCGGCCGAGAGGGTCGTGTTCGTAGCGGATGCGGCCGGCGTGGGTGATGCGGGTGCCGACGTATGACCTTTCGCCTCGGGCGGAGGGGGAGGGGTGGTGGTCGGGCCAGGTGGCGTGGGTTTGGTTGCCGGCTTCGTCGTAGGCGTAGGTCTCGGTCCAGTCGGCGGCGTGGACGGCGGTGACGCGGCCGGCGCGGTCGAGGTCGAAGGTGCGGCGGCCGGTGTGGGAGTCGGTGAGCGCGGTGAGGTGGCCGTCGGGGCGGTAGGTGTAGGTGCGGTGGAGAAGCCCCACTGTTTCGGCGGCAGGTTGTGGTGACTGGACGGTGCCGGTGGCTGTGGTGGTGAGGGACTGGGACGCCAGGCGGCCGGTGGGGTCCCAGGTGTGGGCCAGTTGGAGGGTGTTGGCGATGGTGCGGGTGAGTTCCTGGCCGGCGGCGTCGTGGTCGAAGGTGAGGGGGTGGCCGGCGATGTCCATCGCCGTGCGGTTGCCGGCCGGGTCGTAGGCGTAGGTGGTGGCGTGGCCGGTGGGGGTGGTGCGGGAGGTGCGGCGGCCCAGGGCGTCGTAAGTGAAGGTGAGGGTACGGCCGTTGACCGTTTCGGTGGTGACGCGGCCCAGGACGTCCCGGGTGTAGGTGACGGTGGCGTCGGGGTTGGCTGCCTGGAGGAGTTGGCCCGAGGGGGAGTGGGTGTAGGTGGTGACCAGGCCTGCGGCGTTTTTGTGGGTGATGCGGCCGGCTATGTCGCGGGTGTAGGTCGTGGTTTCGCCGAGGGCGTTGGTGCGGGTGGTGAGCCGGCCGGCCGGGTCGTGGGTGTAGGTGAGGGTGCGGTTGTCGAAGTCTGACTCGGAGGTGAGGCGGCCGGCGTCGTCGTAGGCGTAGCTCCAGGTCAGGCCCTGGGGGTTGGTGACCTGGGTGAGGCGGAGTTCGGTGTCGTGAGTGAAGGAGTAGCGGACGCCGTCGGGCGTGGTACGGGCGGTCAGGAGGTCGAAGTGACCGTATTCGTAGTGGGTGGTCTGGCCGATGGCGTCGGTGTGAGAGGTGCGGTTGCCTTCGCCGTCGTAGGTCCATTCCTCGGTGGCGCCGGTGGGGTCTATCCGGGCGGTGAGGTTGCCTTCGGTGGACCAGATGTAGTGGGTGGTTTCGCCGAGGGGGTCCGTGACGGATGTGGTGCGGCCGAAGGCGTCGCGGCGGTAGTGGGTCTTGGCGCCGAGGGGGTCGGTGACGGTGAGCGGGAGGCCGGCGTCGTTGCAGTAGATGCGGGTGGTGTTGCCGAGGGCGTCGGTGACGGAGGCGAGGTGGCCACGGGGGTCGTGGGTGTAGGTGGTGGTGGCGCCGGTGGGGTCGGTGGTGGAGGTGCGGTTGCCCTTGGCGTCGTAGGTGTGGGTCCAGGTGGTGCCGTCCGGACCGGTGACCCGCAGGGGGTGGCCGTCGTCGGTGTACTCGGTGGTGGAGGTGGTGCCGTCGGGGAGGGTGACGGTGAGCGGGCGGCCGTGGTCGTCGTAGGTGAGGTGGGTGGTGCGGCCGAGGGCGTCGGTGGTGGAGAGGATGCGGTGGGACGCGTCGCGGACGGTGCGGGTGGTGGCGCCGGTGGGATCGGTCGTGGCGACGATCTGGTGGTGGTCGTTGACCTGGTAGGTGGTGGCCTGGCCGAGGGAGTTGTGGTGGACGTTGGTGCGCAGGCCGGTGACCGGGTCGGGGTCGCCCCAGGTGAAGTGGGCGCGTAGGTGGCCCTCGGTACCGCCCTGGTGGGTGCAGCGGTCCTGGTCGTCGTAGGCGTAGTGGTAGCCGCTGTTGTTGGTGTCGGTCCAGGACGTGATGCGGCCGGCGTCGTCGTAGGTGAAGCGGAGGGGGAGGCCGGAGGACTTGGCGACGGTGGTGAGGTTGCCGAAGTCGTCGTAGCCGTAGGTGAGCAGGAGTTGGTCGGTGCCGTCGGGGGCGGCGCCGGCGAGGTGAAGGGCGGTGATGCGGCCCTGGTCGGTGGTGAGGAGGAGGCGGTAGCCGGCGCTGTGGGTGAGGGCGGTGGGGGTGCCGTCTTCGGTGTAGTCGAAGGTGATGTGGTGGTTGCCGTGGCGGTCGGATATCTCGTCGAGGACGGCGAGGGTCTCGGTGTAGGTGGTGAAGTAGCGGCGGAGGCCGGTGAGGGGGTCGGTGAGGAGGTAGTCGCCGTCCGGGGTGAGCTCCAGGGCTGCGCCGTCGCCCTCGACGGGGAGGGTGGGGACGCCGACGGCGGGGTGGGGATAGAGGAGGAAGTCGCCCTCTTCGCCGATGAGGATGACGCCTTCGGAGTCGATCTCCAGGCGCTGGTCGACGGTGGACATCCAGGCCGGGCCGAACCAGCGGCCGGTGCGGTAGGACGACTCGAAAGTGCGGGTGAAGGCGAGGGGGAAGCCGGCCGGGAGGGCGATGTCGGTTTGCGGCAGGTGCATACGGCCGGTGGCCATGTCGATGGGGTCGCTGCCGAAGGTCTTGCACCAGGCGGTGCGCAGACGGTCCCGGATGGTGCGTTTGCCGCCTTCCCTGGCGGCGGTCCGTGCGGCGCCCTTGGCCGCGTTCTTGGCGCCTGCCTTGGCCGCTCCCTTGGCCAGTCCGCCGGCCCCCTTGCCGCCGACGAGGTTGCCGAGCATGGTGCCGAGAGAGTCGGCCGGGTCGCTGCCCCAGCCGGAGCCGAGCATGCCCTTGGCGGTCTCTATGGGGTGGAGGGGGGCGGAGGCCAGGCCGAGGAGCGTGGTGCTGGTGTTGGAGAGGTATTGGAAAGGGTGGGTGATGTTGTAGGGGTCAAGGGGGTTGATCATGCGGGCCAGCTTGAGGGTTTCGGCGCCGGCCTTCACGACGCCGCCGGCCAGGTGCATGTGTTCCAGGACGAACGCCTTGCTGCCGTCCTTGAGGGCCGCGCCTGCCAGTTCGGTGAAGGCGGGCTTGTCGGGGGCGTGGGCCAGGGCTTTCTGGAGGGCGTTACGGGCTCGCTCAGCGGCTTCGTTGCGCTGGCTGCGGGCGTCCTTGAGGATGTCCTGGGCGGCCTGGCGGCCCTCGTCGCCGGGGTCGCTGAACGCGCCGGGCTCGGTCGGTTTCGGGCCCGGGTCGGAGCCGCTGTCCACGGTGGCGTTGTAGGACTTGACCTTCGCGTTGTAGGAGTCGACGGAGGTCTTGTAGGTGTCGACGGCCTTCTTCGTCGCTTCGCAGGCGTTGCGGTACTTGTCGATCGCGTCGGCGGCCTTGCCCTGTGCCCAGGAGACGGTGTGCGCGTAGGTCTTGAGGGCTTTCGAGGCGTCGTTGCAGGCGTCGGCGGCGCGCATCCACTGCTTGGGGTGCATGTCGAACGACTCGCGGAAGGCGTCGGCGGCCTGACCGGTCCAGCCGCTGTGCGAGCCGATCTTGCGCATCCCGTCGGCCACCCGGTCGAAGGCGGCGGAGAAGTCCTTGAGGTGGGAGGCGCTCTCGTTGATCTTTTCGACGTCGCCGTGGATGAGCTGTTTGGGATCGTCGGATTCGCCGAGCTGGCGTTCGTCGACGTGGGCGCCCAGCGCACCCGCGAGCTTGTCGCCACCTGAGCGGACGGTGTCGGCGGCGCCATCCGCCCCGATCGCCTCCAGGCCGTCGCCCAGCTTGTCGGCACCGAACTCCACGGCCTCCCCGGCGCCGCGTTCCACGGCGTCCGTGAGCTTGTCGGCCGCGTCGCCGACCTTGTTGACGGCGTCTCCCAGCCAGTTCACTTGTCGTTACCCCCGTGACCGTTACGCCCTTGCCCGTTACCTCCGTTGCCGGTGCCTCCGTGCCCTTCGGGCTTCGTCGGCTCGTGAAACTCCGTGGTGGCCTCGGCCGGGCCGTCAAAGGGGTGGGTGATCCGGTCGGGGATGGAGCGGACGTCCTGGAGGAACTGGTTGCCCGCGTTCCTCGCCTTCTGCTGCGCTTCCAGCGACGCTGCGGACGTCGGGTCGAAGTCCGCGTTCTTGACCTGGGAGATGGGGTTGTCGGCGAGGACGTCACCCCAGGACGTGTTGTGCAGCTTCTCGGCGGACTTGGCCGGGTCGCCCATCGCGGCGTTCACGGTCTGCTTGAGCGTGTCCGAGAGGTACTGCTCCTGCTCGTAATAGAGGCCTGCTGTGAGACCCAGCCTCTGGGAGAAGCCGTTGGCCTCTTGCATCAGGGTGCGGACGCCCCAGCCCCAGCGCTCGCAGAAGGAGTCGAGGACGGTCGCCAAGCCGTCGTCGCCGCATTCGACGCTGTCCAGGGCAAGTTTGTCGAAGCCGCGGCCGAGCTGGGCCTCGATGTCGAAGCCCAGTTCTTTGAGTTCGGCGGTGGCTGCTTTGATGCCCTTGGAAATTGCCTCGAAGGCCTCCGGTTCGAGCTGATACCCGTCGCCGCCTATCAGGCCCATTTCCGCGCGTCCCTCCTGAGAGGCGTGATATCGGATATGTCACGTGGAGGTACGCCGTCGGTCGGTACGTCGAGCGCCGCGTTGTCGGGGACGATTCCGGCCATTGGCGGGAAGAGTGCGCCCTGTTCGCTGCCCGCATCCAGCGCCACTCCCGTCGGCCCTTCGATGGCGGGTATCAGGACGTCGAGGATGCGGGCGCCGGACGCCGTTACGTACTGCCATTCCGCTGCCGTTGCCGCTGCCGTGCCGGGATCACTGTCGCGGGATCCAGCAAAGCGGGAGAGGGCCTCTTCGTCGGTGAAGGCGTACAGCCAGCGAATGCCGTTCATTTCGGCGGACATGAGAGTGTCGTTGACGGTGGGGAGGAGGACATGGGTACGGCGGAATTCGCCAATCAACGCGGCTGGATTTGGTTGTCCCGCGTGAACTGCCGCTACCTCATCAACCAATGACATGACGGATCGGCCCCTCCCCCGATGCGCCGATGATGGATTGCTCAACCGTCTGACTGTCGAACTGCTGCGCCTAACTCTGGCATACGGCACTGACAATGAGGGGTGGGGCGGGCGTGCTGCGGTGCAAAACCGGACGGTGGTTGTTTTTTATTTCAACGGATGTAACGGATGTAAATGGAACCGGCCGCGGGCGGGCCGAGGGCCCGGCCGCGGCCGGTGGGGCGGAACTGAGGTTGGGCGGTGGGTCAGTTGTCCTTGAGGACGCCGGCGGTGCGGGCCTCGGTGAGCCACTCGGGGAACTCGACCATCAGCTGCTGGTAGAGCTCGTCGTGGGAGAGGGCGCGGGGGTCCCGGCCGGCGTGGAAGAAGCCGGCGTTGTCCACCACGCGCTTCTCCGGGACGGCCAGGTCGTCGAGCTTGCGGAGGAAGTCGAAGCCCTTGCCCTCCGGGTCACCGAAGCCGATGAACTGCCAGAAGATGGGGAGTTCGGCCGCTTCGCACAGCGCCCTCTCGGCGGCCGGCTTGGAGGTCGGGGCGCCGTCGGTCTGGAAGATGACGAAGGCGGGGGCCGTGCTGCCGGAGTTCTTGTAGTGCTCGACGACGGCGTTGATGGCCCAGTGGTAGTTGGTACGGCCCATGTGGCCGAGGCCGGAGTGCAACTCGTCGATGCGGCCCTGGTAGTTGGTGAGGTCGAGGTCGGCGGAGCCGTCGACGTCGGTGGAGAAGAAGATGACGGGGACGATGGCGTCGTCGTCGAAGTTGACGGCGAGGCCGAGGGCCTGCTCGGCGAGGTGCTGGACCGTACCGTCCTTGTAGTAGTTGCGCATCGAGCCGGAGCGGTCGAGGATGAGGTAGACGGCGGCGCGCTGGGTGGCGAGGCCATGCTTGTCCAGGGTGACGCGGGCGGACTTGTAGAGGCTGACGAGGGCGGGGGCGGTGGCTGCCAGCTCGGTCTCGGTCCGGGGCTCGGCCTGGGGTTCCGTCTCGGTCCGGGGCTCGACCCGGGGCTCCGTCTCGGTCCGGGGCTCGGCCTGCGACTCGGTCTCGGGATTGAGGTCGGTGTCGGGCTGTGCCTTCGCCGGTGCCGCGGCGGGCTCGACGGTTTCGTCGGGCGCCGGACTTGGGCTGTCGAAGGCCTGGCTGACGAGGTCGGCGACAGTGTCATCGGACGTGGGGTGGGAATCGGCCTTGACCTCGGTCTTGACCTCGGCCGTAACCGTGCCGGTGGGCCGTTCCGCGTCCGGCTCCCGGACCGGCGGCTCACCGCGGTCCACCGGGCTGCCCTGGGCCGGCAGGGTGGCGGTGGCCGGGGCGGTCGTCGGGGCGGTCGTAGGGGCGGGCGTCGAGGCGGTCGTCGAGTACGGGTCCGCGTCCGGCCCGTCCGAGGGGGCCGTGCGCGCGGCCGGGACCTCGGCTGCGGGGGCGGAGGCGGGGACAGCGGCCGAGGACGAGGAGGCGGAAGCCGAGGACGCGGCGGAGGTCGAGGAAGGGGCCGGGGTGGGCTCCTCGCGGGCCTCCGGGATGGTCGCGGACTCCGGCTTGTCGGCGCCGCTCGGGGCTGCGCCGGTTCCTTCACGGGTCGCCTTGGAGCGACCGAAAGCGTTGCGCAGCAGACTCCGAATGCCCATCGGCGAACCTCTCTTGCGTGTGGTGGGTGCGGCGTTTGTCCGTGAAGCACAGACATGTCCCTGACCAGGACGGATACGTAAGCGTAGCGGCCGGGACCGGCCCCATCGTGGGACCCCGCGCCTTGTGGAATGGGCTATCCGGGGGGTCTGGTGAGGTATGTGGTTTTGCGGACCCGAGGCGGCTTCGGCCATGGGGTGTCTTTGGCTACGGGGGTCTGTTGGGCACTGGGCGTGGGCCCGGGGGGGGCGGCATTGCGCTGACGCGGCCCAGGGCCGCTGTCCCGCATCACGGCACGGAAACGAACTGGCAAGAGGCGAGCACGAACCGGCACGAGGCGAGTAAGAGGGAGGGGCAAAGGCCTGAGGGAAGGGCGGGAATCGGTCGCTCAGGTATCCGATGGGCAGGTGTGCCCGCACTTGCCGGTGACCAATGTCCCGAGCCGCCGTTGTGCCTTAGGCGGCCGGTAAGCCGGTAAGAAGGCGAGAACCCGTAAGAAGGCGAGAACCCTTTCCGAGGGTGACGGGAGATGTGAGCGCATGGGGCTGACCAGTCAGTCGCTCGAATGCACGGTGGTCGTGCTGGCGCTGGCCTGTGTGGCCGCCACGGTGTGGTTCTGGCCCCGGCTGGCGAAGCGCGGGGCCGGGGCCGTGCTGGGCAGACTGGGCGCCATCCTCGTCACCCAGCTGTCGATCGTGTGCGCGTTCGCCCTGGCGGTGAACGCGAACTTCGAGTTCTACGGCAGCTGGGACGAGCTTCTGGGCAACAACGACGAGGCGCCCGTGTCCGTGAACCAGGGCGGCGGGCAGTACGCCTCGGTCGGCGATGCCAAGAACGGGCTGGTCCAACCGGCCGGTCCGCAGGGGCTCGATCGGGTGACCGGACTGCCCCAGGGGCCCGCCGACAAGGTGGGCAAGGTCGAGTCCGTACGGATCACCGGGCGGCGGAGCCGGGCCATCAACCCCGGCTTCGTCTATCTGCCGCCGCAGTACTTCCAGCAGCAGTTCCGCCGCCAGCGGTTCCCCGTCATGGTCGTCATCAGCGGCTACCCGGGCGGGATCATGAATCTCGCGCAGCATCTCCAGGTGCCGCAGAACGCGGGCCGGCTGATCGAGCAGGGCAGGATGCAGCCGACCGTGATCGTGATGGTGCGGCCGACGATCGCCCCGCCACGGGACACCGAGTGCGTGGACGTGCCGGGTGGTCCGCAGGCCGAGACGTTCTTCACCCAGGACCTGCCGGAGGCCATGAAGTCCGCCTACCGGGTGGGCCATGACCCCAGCGCCTGGGGCGCGTTCGGGTACTCGTCCGGTGGTACGTGCTCGCTGCAGCTGGTGTTGCGCAACCCGAAGGCGTACACCTCCGCGGTCTCGCTCTCCGGGGACTACGCGGTCAAGGACGACCTGACCACCGGCAGCCTCTTCGGCAGCGGGCCGGCGGCCGCCCAGCGGCAGCGGGAGCACGATCTGCTGTGGCGGCTGAAGCATCTGCCCGCGCCGCAGATCTCCGCGCTGGTGACCAGCAGCCGCGAGGGCGAGGGGAATTACCGCGACACGATGCGGTTCATGCAGGCGGCCAAGGCGCCGATGCGGGTGGACTCGATCATCCTGCCGCGGGGAAGCCACCAGTTCGCGACCTGGCGCCGTGAGCTCGTACCGGCTCTGGAGTGGCAGGGTCGGCAGCTGACGTTCCCGCAGGACACGGAGCCTGGTGTGCTGCCGCGGAGCGAGCCGCACAAGGAGGCCGCCAAGGCCGGGAAGTCCGGGTAGGCGGGTCCGGGAAGTCCGGGTAGGCGGGTCTGCGGCAGGACCCGATTGGACGCCGTGGGCGCGACACTCCCGCCTCCGCCGGGATGGACTCGTACCGTGACCGCACCGCCGCCGGACGACTGCCTGGCCCATAACGAGTGGATCTGCGGCGACTACCTGACCACGCGCCGGCAGATCCTGCTCGACGCGGTCGCGCAGCACGTCCAGCTGACGGTGGTCTCGGTGGCGCTCGGGCTGGTGATCGCGGTCCCGCTGGCGCTGCTGGCCCGGCGCCGGCGCTGGACGGCCGGGCCGGTGCTCGGCATCACCACGGTCGTCTACACGATCCCGTCGCTGGCGATGTTCTCGCTGCTGCTCCCGGTCTACGGACTGTCCGCCACCCTGGTCGTGGTCGGGCTCGCCCTGTACTCACTCACCCTGTTGGTACGGAACATCCTGGCGGGGCTGAACGGCGTGCCCGTACAGGCCAGGGAGGCCGCTCGCGGGATGGGCTACGGGCCGATGCGCCAACTGCTGACCGTCGAGCTGCCGCTGGCGGTGCCCGCGGCCATGGCGGGACTGCGGATCGCCACGGTCTCGACGGTCGCGCTCGCCACCGTAGGGGCGATCGTCGGGTACGGCGGACTGGGCAACCTCATCTACTCCGGGATGAACTCGTTCTTCAAGGCGCAGGTGCTCACCGCGTCGGTGCTGTGCGTGATCATCGCGACGGTCTTCGATCTGCTGCTGCTCGGCGCGGAGCGACTGCTCACGCCCTGGCGGCGCGCGGGCCGGAAGGGGGCGGGCCGGAAGAGGGCGGTGCGGGCCCGGGCGACGGCCGGGCTGAAACGGCTGGTGACGGTACCCGGACGGCGGACATGAGCACCATCGCCGCACCGGGCACGAGCACCCTTTCCGCGGTCTGGGCCTGGCTGACCACCGCTGCCAACTGGTCCGGCGAGAACGGCGTCTGGCACCGTCTGGAGCAGCACCTCGCGCTCACCTTCGCCTGCCTGATCATCAGCGCCCTGATCGCGCTGCCGGTCGCGCTGACCCTCGGGCACCTCGGGCGCGGCGGTGCGCTGGCGGTCAACCTCGCCAATGTCGGGCGGGCGGTGCCGACCTTCGCCGTCCTGGTCCTTCTGCTGCTCACCCCCATCGGGCGGCATGCGCAGTGGCCGACGGTCATCGCACTGGTGTTGTTCGCCGTCCCGCCGCTGCTGACGAACGCGTACATCGGGATGCGGGAGGTGGACCGTGACGTGGTGCGGGCCGCGCGCGGTATGGGGATGACCGGGGCGCAGCTGGTGTGGCGGGTCGAGGTGCCACTCGCCTTCCCGCTCGTGCTGACCGGCGTGCGGATCGCCGCCGTGCAGCTCGTGGCCACTGCCACGCTCGCCGCGCTGGTGGGCGGCGGCGGGCTCGGCCGGATCATCACCGCAGGGTTCAACCTGGCCAGCACTCCGCAGGTGGTGGCCGGTGCGGTGCTGGTCGCGGCGTTCGCGTTGCTGATGGAGGCCGGGTTCGAGCTCGTGGAGCGGTATGCGCCGCGGTGGGCACGGGGGCGGATCCGGTGAGGTCCGCGCCGCCGGCCTTCTCGGCCCGCACCACTGCCGTAGCCCGTGCCGCCGCCCGCACGGCCGTCCACGCCCGCAGCGTCCTCACCGCCGTCACCTCTGTCACCTCCGTCACCACCATGGCCGCCGTTACTTCCGTCACCGTCCTCACCGTCGTCGGGCTCACGGGCTGCGCCCGCGGTCCTTCTCTGGAGACCCGCCCCGCGATCACCGCCTCGCCCGGGGACCACCGCGACCTGGCCATCGGCTCGGCCGGATTCACCGAGAGCGAGCTGCTCGCCCAGATGTACGCGGCGCTGCTCGCGCACGCCGGCTACCGGACCCGGGTCCTCACCGTCGGCAACCGTGAGCTGTACGAACCCGCGCTGGAGGCCGGACAGATCGATGTCGTCCCCGAGTACGCCGCCACCTTCGCGGACTGGCTCAACGCCAAGGACAAGGGCTCCACAACTGCCCCGGTCGCCTCATCCGACCTCGGCGCGACCATGGCCGTGCTGCGGAGGCTCGCCGCGGCCCGGGGGCTGACCGTGCTTCCGGCCGGCCGGGCCGTCGACCAGAACGCCTTCGCGGTGAGCGCCGCGTACGCCCGTAAGCACCAGCTCAAGACCCTCAGCGACGTGGGACGGGCGAAACTGCCGGTCCGCCTCGCGGCAGGCGATGAATGCGTCCAACGGCCTTTCTGTGCACCGGGGTTGAGGAAGACGTACGGGATCAACATCACCGCTATCGACCCCAAAGGCATCGGCACGATCCCCGCCAAACAAGCCGTGCAGCGCGGACAGGACCAGATGATGGTGACCACCAGCACCGATGCCACTCTCGACCAGTTCGGGCTGGTCCTGCTCGCCGACGACAAGAAGTTGCAGAACGCCGACTACGTCATCCCGGTCGTCAACCGCGGCCGCGCGGGCAGCGTACGGGTGGCTGCCGCCCTCAACCGCCTCAACAAGGTCCTGACCACCGCCGATCTCGCGCATCTCAACGAGCAGGTGGACAGCTGGCGGCGGCTGCCGGCCGATGTGGCCCGCAACTACCTCGTGTCGAAGAGGCTGCTGCCGAGAGACTGAGAGTTTCACGTGAAACGGCCGGCACTGTTTCACGTGAAACGGTTCGGGCCGGCCTGCGTGAGCCGTGAGCCGTGAGCCGTGTGACGTGGGTGACCTCTATGAGCCGTATGTAGGGGATGCATGCGAGAGTGTCACCCCCGGGGGACCGGGACGGTCTGGTACGAGGGGGCAGACGACGGTGATGGTGCGCAGGGCGGGCAAGGAGCGTAAGGGGAGAGGGCGCAGGGCGATTCCGGCGGTCCTGTTCACCGCAGGCGCCGTGTTGCTGCTCGGGCCCGGCGCCGGTGCCGGTGCACCCGGTGCCGCCGGACCTGGCGGGGTGCGCCCGGACGGTGAGCGGCCGTCCTTCACGCTCCGTACCCACGAGCCGTACACCCTCACCTCTGACGACCGTGGCCGCATCCCGTCCCTCACACCTGCTTTCGGGAACACCGGGCCGGTCGCGGCGCCTCATGGAGTGGTCATGCGCGTCACGGTCACCGATGCCCGCTTTGACACCGGCGTCGGCTTTCCCCGCAACTGCTACCGCGGGCAGTACAAGCGCACCCTCTTCTGCGAGTTCCCGAACCCCGTGTCCGTTGGAGCCGCCTACGAGACCGCCGAGCCCCTCCCGGAGGTCTATGGCCGCCACTACGCCGTCATGGGGTCGTATACGTACGCCGTCTGGCCGCTGGGAGATCCGCCCGCGCATACCGAGGACTACAAGGCGGAGTACGAACAGGGCACCCTGCCCGCACTCGGCCTCAAGCCGGTCGCCATCGGCACGCTCAACGGTCGTGATGGTGAACAGCAGGACGGGCAGGACGGGCAGGACCGGCAGGACGGTGGGGACCGGCAGGACAGTGGGGAACGGCAGCGCGGTGGTGAACTGCGCTTCGTCTCGCACGGCTATGCCGACAAAGCGGACTGGGGCATCGAGGGCATCAAGCTCCGTGGCAGGGTCGGCGAGTACGCCGAGGCGAGCATCCCGGCTCCCACCGGGGCGGCCCAGGAAGTGCGGATCGAGGTGCCGGAAGGGACGACCTTCGCCCCGCTCACACGGTGGGAGCGGGAGGGCCTGCCCTCCGAGATCGACTACTGCACGCGTGACGAGGAAGACGGGAACATCTACTGCAGCAATGTCAACTGGTTTGTCACCCTGCGTGTACGGATCGACCGGCGGGTCGAAGGGGCCGAGGGCAGGATCTCGGTGGCCGAACCCGCTGACGGAGACACCGACCCCAGCAACAACGCCGCACCGATCAAGCTTGAGGTCGAGGACGGTCCGGCCCCGATCGACCGCTGGGTGCCGCCCGTTTCCGGTTTCCCCGTCGAGCACGACATACCCCTGGAAACCGCCGGTCCCGACGATCTCGCCAGCCCACCCGAACCATCCGCGATCAGTGTCGACGGCCGCACCGGCGCCGTCCTGCTCGCCGCGGCCGCTGCGGCCGTCACGCTCGCCCTGGCGGCTTCCCGTCGTATCCGCCGCCTCTGCCGTATCCGCCGTACCCGTCGCGTACGAAGCCGGAGCGGCACTCCCTAGCCGGGCACCTCACGCCGTCGTCATCGTCGGCGCCTCACGCCGTTGTCACCGTCGGCATCTCACTCCGTGGGAACCGAATCCACGTCCGCCCGCTCCCGGGGCGCGCCCCGTTCGTCCGCGCCGATCGTGCGGCGCAGCGCCTCGTGGAGCGTGGTCGGGGTGAGGACGCCCAGGAACCGGTGGCCGTCCAGGACCGCGATCCAGCCCGCGTCGTGCTGGAGCATCTCGCTGAAGGCGTCCTTGAGGTTGGCGGTGACCGGCACCCAGGCCTCCATCCGGCGGGCGTGTCCGGCGACCGTGCCGCCGGCCCCGGCGAGTTCCTCGGCGCCCACCCAGCCGTGCAGTTCGCCGTCCTCGTCGAGCACCACCGCCCAGCGGGCGCCCTCGGCCCGTAGCCGCGTCACCGCCTCCGCGGCCGGTTCGCCGAGGCGGGCGAACGGCGGGCGTTCGAGGTCTCCACGGTCGATACCGGTGACTGACAGCTGCTTCAACGCCCGGTCGGTGCCCACGAATTCGGCGACATAAGGCGTCGCGGGGGAGCCGAGGACGCTCGCCGGGGTGTCGTACTGTTCGATCCGCCCCGCGCCGTACACGGCGATCCGGTCGCCGAGCCGGATGGCCTCCTCGATGTCATGGGTGACCAGCAGCACCGTCTTGTGCATGGTGGCCTGCAGCCGCAGGAACTCCTTCTGCAGCCGGTCGCGGACGACCGGGTCGACGGCCCCGAACGGTTCGTCCATCAGCAGGACGGGTGGGTCGGCGGCGAGCGCCCGGGCGACCCCGACCCGCTGCCGCTGGCCGCCGGAGAGCTGGTCGGGGTAGCGGGAGCCGTAGACGGCCGGGTCCAGGCCGACCAGGTCCAGGAGTTCGGCGGCCCGCTCGCGGGCCTTCGCCTTCTTCCAGCCGGTCAGCACGGGGACGGTGGCGGTGTTGTCGAGGACGGTGCGGTGCGGGAAGAGGCCGGTCTGCTGGATGACGTAGCCGATATGGCGGCGCAACCGGACCGGATCGACGCCGGCGATATCGGCGCCGTCGACGAAGATCCGGCCGTGCGTGGGGTCGATGAGCCGGTTGACCATCATCATGGTCGTCGTCTTGCCGCAGCCGGACGGTCCGACGAGCGTCACCAGCTCGCCCGCCCGGACCTCGAAGGAGAGGTCGTCGACGGCGAGGGTCCCGTCGGGGTAGCGCTTGGTGACGGACTCGAACCGGATCATGGAGTCGATCGTGGCGCCGGTCTTGGGGTCGCTCGCGGAGCCGACCGTGGAGCCGATCATTGAGCCATTGAATCCCGCGGCCCGCTACCGGTCCCGCCATACGGGCAATCGGGTGGGCCCGCCGACCGCTCTCCCGTCGACCGATCCCCCGTCGACCGGTCTCCCGCCAACCGCTCTCCCGCCAACCGATCCCCCGTCACGCGGTATCCGGCGCCCGGTACGGTCTCGATCAGCGGCGGGTCCCCGAGCTTGGCGCGCAGCGTGCCGAGCGTGACCCGTACCGCGTTGGTGCGGTGGCTGGTGTGCTCCTCCCAGATCTCCTCGATCAGGTCGTCGCCGCTGACCACCCCGCCCTGGGCGCGAAGCAGCACCTCCAGCGCTCCGAACTCCGCCCGCGAGAGCGCCAGCGGCCGTCCGTCGCGGTGCGCCAGCCGGCGCGTGGTGTCGAGGGTGACGCCGAACCACTCGATGACAGGCGGCAGGACGGTCCGGGGCCGCCGTCCCAGCGCCCGCACCCGGGCGAGCAGCTCCTCGTACGCGAACGGCTTGGCCAGACAGTCGTCGGCACCCAGCCCCAGCCCCGGGCCCGAGGCGGTGAGCATCAGCACCCGGGTCCGCCTGTACGGCCCATGCAGCCCTTGCAGCCCGTACGGCCCACGCTTCCCGTGCGACGCGGTCAGATCCTGGTCCAGGACGAGCACGTCGTACCCGCCGAGCCGCAGCTTGGCCATCGCCTCCCGGCCGTCGTGGGCGATATCCGTCGTGATCGCCTCGCGGCGCAGCCCCGCGATGACCGTGTCCGCCAAGTCCGCGAGGCACTCCTCGCCCGCCGCCACCAGAACGCGCATGACGACATATGTACCCAGAGGTGCACCGGCCCCAGCCGGACACACCCCGGCTGGGGCCGTACGAGTTGCTTCCGCGGCCCGGCCCCGGGGGCCGTACGAGTTGCTTCCGCCGCACCGCCTCCTCTCCTGCCGCATCCGGCCCGTCCGGCGTGCTTACGATCCACCTCGGCCACCGGTCCCCAGGGTGGAAGGGAACGCCACGATGAGAGCCGTAGCAGTCAACGCATTCGGCGAACAGCCGCAGCTCATGGAACTGCCGCAGCCCGAGCCAGGGCCCGGCGAGGTCCTGGTGCGGCTGGCCGCCGCCGGGGTCAACCCCGTCGACTGGAAGCTCGCGGACGGTGCTTTCGGGGACGCCGTGAAGGCCTCCTTCCCCCTCGTCCTGGGGACGGACGGCGCGGGTGAGGTGCTCGCTGTCGGTACGGGCGTACGGCGGTTCACGGTCGGGGACGCGGTGTTCGGCCAGTTCCAGCGTGCCGAGCAGGGCGGAGGTTCGTACTGCGAACTCGCCCTCGCCGATGAGGACCGCATCGCGCACGCCGCCCGCAGCGTCACCTACGCGACCTCGGCCGCGGTGCCGACGGCCGGGATGACCGCGTACAACCTGATCGAGGAGACCCGGACCGGCGAGGGCAAGTGGGTGCTGATCGTCGGCGCGACCGGTGGCGTCGGTACCTTCGCCACTCAGCTGGCGGCCGGCCGCGGAGCCGAGGTGATCGCCACCGCGCGTCCGGAGATGGCGGAGCTGATGCGCAATCTGGGCGCGTCGGAGACCGTCGACCACACCGCGGGCCCGGTGGCCGACCAGGTCCTGGCGGCCCATCCGGACGGTGTGGACGTCCTGATCGACATGATCAGCGGCCCCGCCGAATTCGCCGGGATGACCCGTACCGTCCGCGATGGCGGCACCGCCGTCTCCCTCATCGGCTCCGCCGACGCCGACGACCTGACCGAACGCAACCTCCGCGGCTTCAACTTCATCAACCGTCCCTCCCCGCAGCTCCTGGAAATCCTGGCCGGCCACCTCGACGCGGGCCGCCTGACGGTCCTGGTGGGCAGCGAGGTCCCCCTGACCTCGGCCCCGGAGGCGATCGCCGCCAGCCGCACGGGCCGAGCCCGGGGCAAGACCGTCCTGACCATGTGAGCCGGACCATGTGAGCCTGACTATGTGAGCCGTTCACCTCGGCTCTGCACGACCCGGACCACGTCGCGCAGCGATTCGGTAAGACATCGGGCAAGGTGCGCCACCTAGCAGACGGATGAGCGGTTGCGCGGTACGGCTGCGCATGCGTCAGCCTCTTTAGGTGCTGGTCGTTGACCCCCGGACCGGGCAGCTGTGGAAGGCCTGCCTGAGCTTCTGCCCCGTGCTGGGAGGGCCCTCGGTTCGGGCGGATGGGACGGACGGGACGGGGCGCCGAGGAGATTCTCTGGAAGATCACCTGACCTGGCGGGCGTGCCGGGCCCGCCAGGTTCGGGTTATCGGTGGTCCGGCCGCCGCGAGTACGGCGGTCAGGGTCCCGGCGGCCATGACGAGCCAGAAGCCGGTGCGGAGCGGTCCGGTCAGGGCGTCCACGTACGCGTGCGCGGCCGGGCGGGAGATCACCGGGGGCAGGGCGTCCAGGGCGCGGACACGTAGGTGCGCGAGTGTCGCGGCGAGCAGGGCGGCCGTTGCCGCGCAGCCTGCCCCGGTCCAGGTCAGTGCCCGTCGGCGGCGGTGTGTCAGGAGGAGACCGGTGCCGAGGGAGAGGGCCGCGGCCGGGGGCAGGAGGTGGGCTCCGTGGCGTACGGCGTCGTAGAGGGTGCGGAGGCGGGGCACGTACGGGGCTTTGAGCAGGACGACTTCCACGTCGGAGTGCGGTACGCGGCGGACCATGTCCAGGCCCATGCTGTTGTGGGAGAGCTGGTGCCTGACCCGTTCCAGGACCGGTGTGAGGTCGAGGGTGACTTCCGAATGGACGGGGCCGGGGGCGGCGAGGGTGCCGTCCAGGGTCCGGTGGGCGGTCCGGTGGACGCCGTTCCACATGGTGGGGAAGCCGCGGCCGGTGACGACCTGGCGGACCTGTTTGGCGACGGACTCCCGGATGCCGTGGGCGAAGTGGCGGCGGACGGCTGGGCGTTCGGCGCGGGGTACGGCCTTGAGGAGGCCGTTCAGCAGGCCGTCGAGTGGAGCATGGGTCATGACCCCGTCCGTCACGTCGTCGACCACGGCTTGCTGTACGGCGGTGTTCTCGGCGAGTGGCGCCACCGTTGCCACATAGCGGTCGGTCTCGGTGAGTTGGGCGTGTGCCCAGGTGGCGGTCAGCCCCAGGGGGAGCAGGAGGGTTCCCAGCAGGAGCAGTGCCGCGCCTGCCGCCGACCGTACGCGCCGCCCCGTGCCCCGGCTGTCCGGGTGTACGGGTGGGGTCGCTGGCATCGCGTCGTCCTCCCGTGAGCCCTCGCCCTGCCGTGCGGCCACCTTCCAGGTAAGTCGGTGGGGGTGTGGCTCGCGAGTGGGGCCGGTGCCATTGGGTGACCGGGGGCGGTGGGCGTGGGGTTTCGTACTGCGGGGTCACCCGGGCTACGGGTTCACCCGAGTCGATCTCACTCGGATGCCCCATAAGTAAGGCGATTGGAGTAATGCCGAGGGCATATACCCGGAGCGTGTGCGAATCCTGGAGGCGGTCGGCGTGATTCCACGACACGCAGTCCGGAAACGCAGTGCAAGAGCCCAAGTAGGTAACGACAGGAGGAAGTTGCATGCCCAGCGTCCAGGAAGCACAACAGCAGCTGGAGATCGCCAAGCTGAACGAAAGGGTTGAGTCGCTTGAGGCGAAGCTCAACCAGCTGATGCAGCAGCAGGGGCAAGGGCAGGGGCAGGGGCAAGGACAGGGGCAGGGGCAGGGGCAGGGGCAGTCGAGTGAGAAGGAAGCCGTCCAACTCACTGCTTCGGCGACGAAGGGCAGTGTGCTGGGCCAGGCGAGCGGCAAGGGCAAGGCGAGGCTCCTCGACAAGGACGGCAGCCCGATCCAGGGCGAGACGATCGTGTTCCAGGTCGACGGCCAGGAGGTCGGCACCGCCACCACCAACGCCAATGGCGAGGCGGAAATCGACTCCGGCTCACACCTTGGTGAGCCCCTGTTCTGGGGAAAGGCCGTCGCGAACGGCTACGACGCCATCTACAACGGGAGCAAGAAGTACAAGCCCGCGAAGGCCCATGCCGTCGTCCAGCCCGCCCCGGCCTAAGACACTGACAAGACGTTGAGAAGACACTAGGTCCTCCCGGTCCGCCGCCCGGTGCTCAGTGCTCGTGTGGGCCCGGACGGTGGACCGGGCCGTGGGCGTCCTCGCAGTGGCTGGAGGCGGGGTCCGTCGCGTGGGGTGCGGGGTCCGTCGTGCCGGGGTCGGGGCGGGGGCCGAGTATGAGGACGTCGTCGGCGTCGCCGTCCTCGCCGACGTGATCGACCTGGAGGGTGGCGTGGGTGATCCCGTACCGCCGGCTCAGCAGCGCCTGCAGGCCGCGGCGGACCTTGTGGCAGTCGCCGCCGGGGGCCACCAGGATGTGTGCGGAGAGCGCCGGCTGACCGGAGGTGATCTGCCAGATGTGCAGGTCGTGGATCTCCACGACCTGGTCCTGGGCGACGAGGTGATCGCCTATCGCGTCCGGGTCGATACCGGCCGGCGCGGCCTCCATGAAGATCCGTCCTGACTCGCGCACCAGCCCCGTACCGGCCTTCAGCATCAGGGCGACGACCACCAGCGAGGCGATCGAGTCGGCCTGGGCGAATCCCGTCGTCATGACGACCAGACCGGAGACGGCGGTGGCGATGAAGCCGAACAGGTCCGTGAGGATGTGCTGGTAGGCACCCTCGACGTTGAGGCTGGAGCGGTTGGCCTTGGAGATCAGCCAGACACAGATCAGGTTGACGACGATGCCGGAGAGCGCGGTGACCAGCACCAGCCCGCCGGCCACCTCGGGCGGCTCGATCAGCCGGTCCACCGCCTCATACGCCAGCCAGACCGACAGCAGCAGCAAGGTGATTCCGTTGGCCTGCGCGGAGAGGATCTCGGCGCGCTTGAGCCCGTACGTGTAGCCGCCGCGCGCCGGGCGGGCCGCCAGCCGCATCGCGATCAGGGCCAGCACGATCGAGACCGCGTCGGTGAGCATATGGGCGGCGTCCGAGATCAGCGCCAGGGACTGGGCGATCACACCGATGGCGACCTCGACCGCCATGTACGCGGTGAGGAGGATCAGCGCGGCGCGCAGCCAGCGCCGGTCGGCGTTCGGTGCGACACCGTGGGCGTGGCTGTGGCTGTGCCCGTTGCTATGGCTGTGCCCGTGGCCCTGGCTGTCCGTGTGGCTGTGCGCGTGCTCGGTCATGAGCGCGCTCCTTCCCGGCTCCTCGGTCCCGGCGCCTCGGAGGTGCCGACGCCTCGAAGCGAAGCAAACCGCACTTCGACGAAAGATCCAAAGGCTGCATCGGTGACCGTTGTCATTACCGTCGAACGGCGCATCGTGCCTGGTCAGGGCGGTGTGGCGTAGGTTGTGGAGGAGGGCGGACTGCCCTGCCTTCGGGCGGGCAGCCGCCGCCGGGTACGAGTATGCGTCGGTACCCACCTGTGCGTCCGTCCCGGTGGCGGGTCCGCGGCGCCCGGTCAGTAGAGTGCGGCTCCCGTCACCAGGCCCGTCCCGACACATAGATGTCGACGTACAGACGTATAGAGGTCATCGGCAGTGAGCCCCGTACCACCACCACCGCCCGACTCGGATGTTCCGGACGTTCCGGAGGCGCCGGAGCCGCTCGCCGTCGTCGGCATCGGAGCCGATGGGTGGGGTGGGCTGTCCGCCGCCTCCCAGGGGGTGCTGCGGGACGCCGAGGTGCTGATCGGCGGGGCCCGCCAGCTCGCGCTGCTGCCCGCGAAGGGCCCCGAGTGCCCCGGCGAACGCGTCCGGTGGCCCTCGCCGCTGCGCCCCGCCGTGCCCGGGCTGCTCGCCAGGTACGCCGGGCGCCGGGTGTGCGTACTGGCCAGCGGCGACCCGATGTTCTACGGGATCGGGCGGACGCTGGGCGAGGTGGCCGGACGGCCCCTCCGGATCCTCCCGCACCCCTCCTCCGTCTCGTACGCCTGCGCCCGTCTCGGCTGGGCGGTGGAGGAGACCGAGGTGGTCACGCTCGTCGGCCGGCCCGCCGAGAACCTCGCCCGTGCGCTGTACGACGGCCACCGTCTGCTGGTGCTCTCCGCCGGTGCCGGCACCCCCGCCGAGGTCGCCGCCCTGCTGCGTGACCACGGCTTCGGCCCGACCCGTATGCGCGTACTGGAACAGCTCGGCGGTGACCGCGAGCGCACGGTCGAGGGGGTGGCCGCCGACTGGTCCGCACCGCCCGCCGACCCCCTCAACGTCATCGCCCTGGAGTGCGTCCGCGAGCCCGGCACCCTGCCCCTGTCCGCCGTCCCCGGCCTCCCCGACACCGCGTACGAGCACGACGGCCAGCTCACCAAGCGCCACGTCCGCGCCGCCACGCTCGCCGCGCTGGCCCCGGCGCCAGGCGAGCTCCTGTGGGACATCGGCGGCGGTTCCGGCTCCATCGCCATCGAATGGCTGCGTGCGCACCGTGGCTGTCGGGCCGTCAGTATCGAGCGCGACCCCGTACGGGCCGAGCGCATCGGCCGTAACGCGGGGCGGCTCGGCGTACCGGAGCTGCGCGTCGTACCCGGCTCCGCGCCCGCCGCGCTGGCGGGCCTGCCGACGCCGGACGCGGTGTTCGTCGGCGGCGGGCTGACCGCGCCCGGCCTGCTCGCCGCGTGTTGGGAGGCGCTGGCGCCGGGGGGCCGGATCGTCGCCAACACCGTGACGCTGGAGTCCGAGGCGCTGCTCACCGACTGGTACCGGCGGCACGGCGGCGAACTGGTGCGGCTCGCGGTGGCGCACGCGGTACCGGTCGGCGGCTTCACGGGCTGGCGGCAGGCGATGCCGGTCACGCAGTGGGCGGCGGTGAAACCCTTGGAGCCGGCCCCGCTTCGGGCTCCGTAGGAGCGAGCCAGCCCTGACCCGTTCCCGTCGTCTTCCGCACTCCCCACGCTCCCAGGAGGCCCTACACCATGACCGTCACTCCCCCGGGAGGCTCCACACCATGACCGTCCACTTCATCGGCGCGGGCCCCGGCGCCGCCGACCTGATCACCGTCCGCGGCGCCCGTACGCTCGCCTCCTGCGGAGTCTGCCTCTACGCCGGCAGCCTGGTGCCGCGTGAGCTGCTCGCCGAGTGCCCGCCCGGCGCCCGGCTCATCGACACCGCGCAGCTGGACCTCGACACCATCACAGCCGAGATGGTCCGAGCCCACGAGGAGGGCCACGACGTCGCCCGCCTGCACTCCGGCGACCCCTCCGTCTTCAGCGCGGTCGCCGAGCAGATGCGTCGCCTGGACGCGGCCGGGGTGCCGTACGACGTGGTGCCGGGGGTTCCCGCGTTCGCCGCGGCGGCGGCCGCGCTCAAGCGCGAGCTGACCGTGCCCACCGTCGGCCAGACCGTCATCCTCACCCGCGTCGCCCAGCGTGCCACGCCCATGCCCGAAGGCGAGGACCTCGCCACCCTCGGCCGCAGCGGCGCGCTGCTCGTCCTGCACCTGGCGGCGATGTACGTCGACCGGGTCGTGGCCGAACTCCTGCCGCACTACGGGGCCGACTGCCCGGCCGCCGTCGTCGCGATGGCCTCCCGCCCGGACGAACTCGTCCTGCGCGGCACCCTCGCCGACATCGCCGGGCAGGTGAAGGCCGCGGG
The DNA here is from genome assembly GCF_001590865.1 of Streptomyces sp. NBRC 110611. Lineage (GTDB taxonomy): Bacteria > Actinomycetota > Actinomycetes > Streptomycetales > Streptomycetaceae > Streptomyces. The sequence goes on along the minus strand of NZ_BBUY01000003.1, from coordinate 226,324 downwards.
CGTGGTCCGGACGGCCGTCATCATGGTCGGCCGCACGCTGGGGGCCGAGCAGTTCCGCGACAGCCATCTGTACTCGGCGGAGCGGGAGCGGCAGTTGCACGGGTCCTGTGGCGCTTGATGGCGTATTACCACGCCTCCTGCATCTTCTGACTGATCATGCGGCCCCATCGGGGTGAATATCGGTTATTAGGTCGTTCGGTCCCGGTATGGAAGGTCCGAACCTCACGGGAGACCGAAGCCCGTCTCACGAGCGAAACGACCGACTAAACCGCATAAGAAACCGAGTAATCCGCATAAGAAGGAGCATGCCACGATGCGCACCAGACTGGCCGCCGGAACGGTTGCCACCGCAGCTCTGCTGACACTCTTCGGCGGCGGCATCGCCGGTGCCGACGCCCCGAAGCACCATCCACGGCCTTCCGATCCCTCGCCCTCCCGCGGGCACTCGGAGCGCCCGGAGTGGATGAACGACAGTCCCGTACGGCTTCTCGCCTGTTCACTCGGTACGGCGATCGGCGCGCTGACCGAGGGGGCCGACTGCGTGGCGGACCGGCTGGGCTACAGCTACCGGGGCGAGCACAGCTCCACCTCTCAGCGGGATCACGGCCGGCACAAGAGCGGGAACCGGGCCGTGCGGGACAACGACCGATACCGGGACGACGACGATGTCCCCGGCTTCCGGGACATCCGGGACGACGATGCCCGTTCCTCCCGTGACGACGAGGGCAGCGCATCCCGCGACGAGGACGCCGGCGCCTCCCGCGACGAGGGCCGTAACAGCCGGGACAACGGCGGGGCTTCGCGTGACGAAAGCCGGCCGCGCGATGACGAGGGGGCGGCGCGTGACAACGGGGGCTCCCGCAACGGTGACGACCGGGGCTCCCGGGACGACGCCGACCAGGGCTCCGGCTCCCTGCGCGGCAAGCGGTAATCCGGAACGTCACGACGACCGCGGGGCTTACGGCCAAGGTCCAACGACCGCGGGTTCCTATGGCCGCGGGTCCGACGACCGCTGCTCCCCCCAAAAGACGGCCGGTGAGGAACTGACGGGGCCCCTCACCGGCTCATGGCCCCGGGCCCGGGCCGCGGGCCTCCGCCCCGATCCGTGACGGCGCCCGCGCCCGGTCCCGGCCTCGGTCCCGCGCCCGGCCCCGGCCCCCGCGGCTCCGCCCGCCCCACCACCATCCCCGCCCGGTCGATACAGATGACATCGACCGCGACGGGCGCCCCCCGCAGCACGGCCAGCGCCTCGTCCCGCGCCGTCGCCGCCACCAGATCCCCCAGCGGTACCCCGGCCGCCGCGCACAACTGCAGTGCCGCCAGCCCGGTATTGGCCACCGCCACCTCCCCCGCCAGCGCCTCATCGGCCCCGCCCTCCCGCGCGAGTTCGGCGAGAAAGCCCTTGTCCACCTGGGACCGTGCCGAATGCAGGTCCAGATGGCCGGCCGCCAGTTTGGACAGCTTGGCGAACCCGCCGCAGATGGTGAGCCGGTCCACCGGGTGACGCCGCAGGTACTTCAGCACTGCCCCCGCGAAGTCCCCCATGTCCAGCAGCGCGTCCTCGGGCAGATGGTGCAGTGCGACGGCGACTTTCTCGGACGTCGAGCCCGTACATCCGGCCACGTGCGTACGACCCGCGGCACGCGCCACGTCCACCCCGCGCCGGATGGAATCGATCCACGCCGAGCACGAGTACGGCACCACGATCCCGGTCGTCCCCAGAATCGACAGCCCGCCCAGGATGCCCAGCCGCGGGTTCCACGTACTGCGCGCGATCTCCTCCCCGTGATCGACGGAGATCTCCACCTCGACGTCCGGCGCCCCCGCCGCGCCCTCACGGCCGTACCGCTCATGCCGCTCGTACCGTTCACGCGGCTCATGCCGCCTGTGCCGCTCGTACTGCTCATGCCGCCCGTACCGTTCGTACCGCTCCGCGACACGGGCCAGATGTTCCCTGATCAGCTGCCGTGGCACGGGGTTGATCGCCGGCTCGCCCACCTCCAACGGCAGCCCCGGCCGCGTCACGGTCCCGACCCCCGGCCCGGCCTTGAACACGACGCCCGACCCGGGCGCCAGCCTCCGCACCCGTGCCCGGATCAACGCCCCATGCGTCACATCCGGATCATCTCCGGCGTCCTTCACGACGCCCGCCATGGCGATGCCGTGCTCCGCGTCCCACTCCTCCACCGCCAGCGCGAACGACGGCGTCTGCCCCTTCGGCAGCGTGATCGTCACCGGATCCGGGAACTCCCCGCTGAGCAGCGCCGTGTACGCGGCCGTACTCGCCGCCGTGGCACACGCGCCGGTCGTCCACCCGTGCCGCAGCCCGGTGTGCGCGAGCTGCGCGCTCCGCCCACCGGCAGCCGCCCCCGTGCCCTCCGGCGGCTGTCCCGTACCCTTCGCTTGCTCAGCAGCCACGGAGAAATCCACTGCCACGGAGAAACCCGCTGCCACGGAGAAACCCGCAGCCACGGAGGAACCCACGCCCCATGCCCGACGCCGCCCGCCGCCCGGTCCGCCACCGCCATGTCCTCATCCTCGGCGGTACGGCCGAGGCCCGCCGCCTGGCCACCACCCTGGCCGCGGATCCGTCCCTGCGCGTGACGAGCTCACTCGCCGGCCGGGTCGCCGCCCCGCGCCTGCCCGCCGGGGAGGTCCGCATCGGTGGATTCGGCGGCCCCGAGGGCCTCGCGCGCTGGCTGCGCGAGCACGCGGTGGACGTGCTCATCGACGCCACCCATCCTTTCGCCGGCACGATCAGTTTCCACGCGGCCCAGGCGGCCGCCACCGCCCATGTTCCCCTGCTCGCCCTCCGCCGGCCGGGCTGGGTACCGGGACCGGGGGACGACTGGCACCCGGTTGCCTCCCTCGACGAGGCCGCCGCGGTCCTCCCCACCCTCACCCTCCCCGGCGCCCGCCGCGTATTCCTCACCACGGGCCGCATGGGCCTGGCCCACTTCGCCCACCTCGCCGACCACTGGTTCCTCGTCCGCTCCGTCGACGCGCCCGAGCCCCCGCACCCACCCCACATGACCACGCTCCTGGACCGGGGCCCCTTCACCCTGGACGGCGAACGCGAGCTCCTCCGCACCCACCGCATCGACGTCCTCGTCACCAAGGACAGCGGTGCGGCGGCAACCGCCCCGAAACTCACCGCCGCGAGAGAGGCCGGCGTACCGGTCGTACTCGTACGGCGCCCCCCGACCCCAACGGGCGTCCCGGAAGCGGCAACCCCGGAGGAAGCCGCCACGTGGCTCCGCCACCTCTTCAACGAGGCCACCACAGCCAACTGAACCGCGCCCTCACATAGCGTCAGGTGGCCCCTGCCTGCCGCAGGGGCCACCGCCGATGCGGAACTGCCGATCGGTCAGCGTGCTACCGCTCGGGATATGTCCGTGGCGTCCAGACCACGGCCTTGTCGCTGCCGTCCTCGCGTCTTTCCGCCCGCGTCTGGGACGAGCCGATGATGAGGAGGGTGCGCATGTCGACCTGGGTGGGGTCGAGGTCGGTCAAGGGGAGCGTGTGGAGGGACTCCTCGGGGCCGCCGATGTCGCGGGCGACGATGACCGGGGTGTCCGGGGCGCGGTGTTCGAGGAGGAGTTCGCGGGCCTTGGCGACCTGCCACGTACGCGTGCGGGAGCCGGGGTTGTAGAGGGCCAGGGCCAGGTCGGCGGTGGCGGCGGCGCGGAGGCGGTCGGCGATGACTTCCCACGGCTTGAGGCGGTCGGAGAGGGAGATGACCGCGTAGTCGTGGCCGAGCGGGGCGCCGGCGCGGGCGGCGGCCGCGTTGGCGGCGGTGACGCCTGGGAGGACGCGTACGGGGACGGAGCGGTACGGGGATTGGGAGGCCACTTCGAGGACGGCCGTCGCCATGGCGAAGATGCCCGGGTCGCCGCCGGAGACCACGGCGACCCGACGGCCGCGCAGGGCCAAGTCGAGGGCGAATTCGGCGCGTTCGGACTCGACCTTGTTGTCGGAGGCGTGGCGGCGCTGGCCGGGGCGGGAAGGGACCCGGGCGAGGTAGGTGGTGTAACCGACCAGGTCCTCGGCGGCGGCGAGGGCGCCTCGCGATTCGGGGGTCAGCCAGAGGGGGCCGGCCGGGCCGGTGCCGACGACCACGACCTCGCCCGTAGCGGCCGTACCCGCCTCTGCCTCTGCCTCTGCCTCCGCCTCCGCCCGCGGTGCCGGCTCCGGCGCTGGCTCCGGCTCCGGCGCTGGCTCCGGCTCCGGCGGATTCGCGATGCGGCTCGGCACGACCGCGACCGAGAAGTACGGGACGGTGTCGGAGTCGACGGCCGACAGCGCGTCCGTGCGCTCCCCGGGCATGGTGGCCCGCTCGACGTAACGCGCCTCCGCCATCCGTCCCGAGCGCTCCATCGCCCGGCGGACGGTGGGGAACGTACGGCCCAGCTTCATGACGACGGCGGCGTCGGTGGCGGCGAGACGTGCCGTCAGCTCCTCCTCGGGGAGCGTGCCGGGGAGGATGGTGAGGATCTCGTCGGCCTCGGCGAGGGGCCTGCCCAGGCGGGCCGCGGCGGCGCTGACCGAGGTGACGCCGGGGATCACCTCGGTCGGGTAGCGGTGCGCCAGCCGCTTGTGCATGTGCTGGTAGGAGCCGTAGAAGAGCGGATCGCCCTCGGAGATGACGGCGACCGTGCGACCGGCGTCGAGGTGGGCGGCGAGGCGGGCCGCGGCGGTCTCGTAGAACTCGTCCAGCGCGCCGCGGTAGCCACCGGGGTGGTCGGTCGACTCGGTGGTGACCGGGTAGACCAGCGCTTCCTCGATGTGGTCGGGGCGGAGGTGCTGGGCGGCTATCGCGCGGGCGATCGAGCGTCCGTGCCGGGCGCTGTGGTACGCGACGACCTCGGCTTCGGCGATGACCTCGGCGGCCCGGATCGTCATCAGGGACGGGTCGCCGGGGCCGAGGCCCACACCGTAGAGGCGGCCGGGGGAAAACGTCGCTTCCTGCTCCTGCTGCTCTTGGCCCTTCTGCTGTTCCAGCTCGTGTTCCTGCTCGCTGACGCTCATGGTCACGGTTCCGGTCACGCTCATTCTTCCTCGCTCGCGATGGCGTTGATGGCGGCCGCGGCCATGGCGCTGCCGCCGCGGCGCCCGCGCACCACGATGTGGTCGAGCTTCGACGGATGGGCGATCAGCGCGTCCTTGGACTCCGCCGCGCCGATGAAGCCGACGGGGATGCCGAGGACGGCGGCGGGGCGCGGTGCCCCCTCCTCGATCATTTCGAGGAGCCGGAAGAGGGCGGTGGGCGCGTTGCCGACCGCCACCACCGCGCCGTCCAGACGGTCCCGCCACAGTTCGAGCGCGGCCGCGCTGCGGGTGGTCCCCATCCGGGCGGCCAGGTCCGGCACCGACGGGTCGGCGAGCGTGCACAGCACTTCGTTGCCGGCCGGCAGCCGCTTACGGGTGACGCCGCTGGCGACCATGGTGGCGTCGCAGAGGATCGGCGCGCCCGCGCGCAGGGCCTTCCGGGCGTTGGCCACCACATCGGGCGTGAAGGCCAGGTCGCGTACGAGGTCGACCATGCCGCAGGCGTGGATCATGCGGACCGCGATCCGGCTGACGTCGGCGGGCAGAGCGGCGAGGTCCGCCTCGGCGCGGATGGTGGCGAAGGACTGGCGGTAGATCGCCGCACCGTCCTTCTCGTAATCGACCTTCTTGTACTCGAAGGCGGTCACTGTGGCCTCGTTTCTTGCGGAGCTGGTGGAGCTGGTGGAGCTGGTGGTGCGTGTGGAGCTGGTGGCGCGTGTGGCGGCTGTACGACCGACGCCCGGTAGCCCTCGGGGGTCGCCAGGACGTCGATCCAGGTGCCGTGGGGGTGGCCGCAGCGGCGTTCGCAGCCGGACCAGTGGACGGGCAGATGGACGGGCAGATCGCGCAGGGAGGCGACGGGCGTATGGGGTACGGGGGCGCCTGCCCCGATGGCTGCGGTGGCGTCGGCGCGTACGTCCGTACGGGACTTGGCGCAGCCGGGGCGGCCGGTGCAGGCGCCGAGCCGGTACCAGGGGGAGGACGGGTCGGTGACCAGTCCGGCGGCGGACAGGGCGGTCAGGCGGGCGGCGGCTGTGGCGGCAGGCAGGCCGGGGAGGACGATGCCGCGCCAAGGGGTGAGGCGCAGTTCGCCGGATCCGTGGTGGGCGGCGGTGTCGGTGAGCAGGCGCCACTGGGCGGTGCTGAGCCGGCCCAGCGGCGCCAGGACGGAGAGGGCGGTGTGGCGGCCGTCGGCGCCTTCGATGATTCCGGGGGCGGAGGAGTCGGCCATTGCCGTGCGCTCCGTGTACTCCGGGTGTTCCGGGTGCTCCGTGTGCTGCGCGTACTCCGGGTGCTCTGCGTACTCTGTGTGCTGCGTGTGCTGTATGTGCTGTGTGTGCTGTGTGTGCTCCGCCGTGATCCCTGCCGCTTGCAGCCGCGCCGCTACGCCCAGGGCCGTCAGCCCCTGTCCGTCCGGGAGTTCGCGGACTCGCCAGGCGCCGCTGCCGCTCGCTTCGGCGGTGGCCAGGAAGGCCTCCGCGGCGATGAGCGCGGCGCGTGCCGCGTCCCGGCCCGCGATCCGCAGTGCCGCCGGATCGTCACCGACCCGCAGCAGCGCCCCGCCTCCGGACCCCGAACCCGAACCCGTCCCAGACCCCGTCCCAGAGCCCGGCCCCGTCCCAGACCCCGCCCCGCCCCGTTCTGCGACCAAGGTCACATCCCCGCCGAGCGTCGCCACATCCCCCCGCCCGTCGTCCAGGACGAAGAGGAAGCGGCCCGAGAGCGCGGTCGCGGACGGGCTCGCGCACAGCAGTGCGTCCAGCTCGCGGGCCCAGATCCGCACGTCAGCAGGGGTGTTGCGGTCGAGCCCGGCCAGCGGGGAGGCGAGGATGTTGCGGATCCGCTCATGGCGTTCCGAGGGCAGCAGTCCGGCCTCGCGGAGCAGGGCGGCGAGCCGGGTGCCGCAGTCGTCCGGGAGGCCGCGGAGTTCGACGTTCCCCCGGGAGGTCAGGGAGAGGTGCCCGTCCCCGAGACGGTCGGCGGCGTCGGCCAGCGCGGTTGCCTGACATACCGTCAAATCCCCGGCGGCGACCCGCACTCGGGCGAGACCTCCGTCGGCGGCGGAGTGCAGCCGCAGCGCCCCCGGGCAGGCGTCACCGCGATCCCGTACGGGGCGCTCCCGTACGGGCGGCTCGGCCCCATGGGGCCGTATCGAGGGGGAGGGCGGCATGGCGGCGAGCATACCCACGACGGTGGACGGCCGATCCGAGGCGATCCGGCCACCGCCCCGGCCATGGAGGAGGACGGGACGCGTCCACGGGGGAGGGCACGGACGGGGACGGGGCGCCTCCCCGGAGGCAGCTGCCCCGGGCCCGGGCGAGGCCCGCTTACGTAGCCCACCCGCAGCCCCTTACTATGCAGGTCGGTGGGTCGGCTGGCCCGCCGGACGCCAGCGACGGCGCCGGGCCCCGGACCCTGATCCAGGCCCGAGGGAGGAAGCCCGGTGAGACTCCGGCGCGGTCCCGCCACTGTGAACCCGGCCCAGGCCGGGTGAGCCAGGAACTCCCGCCGTCCTTACGACCACCCGGGGCGCGGACACCCCGAGGAAGGCCTGCGCTCGCATGCTGCATTCGTCCGGGGAGCCCTCCCCGCAGACCCGCGTCCTGCTGCTGTCGACCTCCGACACCGACCTGCTCAGTGCCCGCGCGGCCACCGGACCGGTGCCGTACCGGCTCGCCAACCCCGCCCGCCTCGACGTCGGCGAACTGCCCGCGCTGCTGGACGGCACCGACCTCGTCGTCGTGCGCCTCCTCGGCGGCATCCGCGCCTGGCAGGAGGGCCTGGACGTCCTGCTCGCCGAGGACCAGCACCGGCCGGTCGTCGTGCTCACCGGCGAACAGGCCCCCGACGCCCAGCTCATGGAGCAGTCCACGGTCCCGGTCGGGATCGCCGCCGAGGCACACGCCTACCTGGCCCATGGCGGTCCGGCCAACCTCGACCAGCTCGCCCGCTTCCTCTCCGACACCGTGCTGCTGACCGGCCACGGCTTTGAACCGCCCGCACCCGCGCCCAGCTGGGGTCCCCTGGAGTGGGAGACCCGCAATGAGCACGGTCCCGCCGTCGCCGTGCTCTACTACCGGGCGCACCACATGAGCGGCAACACCGCCTTCGTACGGGCCCTGTGCGAGCAGGTCGAGGCGGCCGGTGGGCGCGCCCTGCCGCTCTTCGTCGCCTCCCTCCGCGCCCCGGAACCCGAGCTGATCGACGCCCTGCGCGCGGCCGACGCCATCGTCACCACCGTCCTCGCGGCCGGCGGCACCAAGCCCGCCGAGGCCTCCGCCGGCGGCGACGACGAGTCCTGGGACGCGGGCGCGCTGGCCAGCCTGGACGTACCGGTCCTGCAGGCGCTGTGCCTGACCGGACCGCGCAGCGCCTGGGAGGAGAACGACGAGGGGCTGTCGCCGCTGGACGCCGCCTCGCAGGTCGCGGTGCCGGAGTTCGACGGGCGCCTGATCACCGTGCCGTTCTCCTTCAAGGAGGTCGACGAGGACGGCCTCCCGGTGTACGTCGCCGACCCCGAACGCGCCGCCCGGGTCGCCGGTACCGCCGTACGCCACGCCCGGCTGCGCCACATCCCGGCCGCGGAGAAGCGCCTCGCGCTGGTGCTGTCCGCCTACCCCACCAAGCACTCCCGGATCGGCAACGCGGTCGGCCTGGACACCCCCGCCAGCGCCGTCGCACTCCTCCGCCGCCTCCGCGCCGAGGGCTACGACTTCGGCACCGAGGACGTCCCGGGCCTCGCTTCCGGCGACGGCGACGAGCTGATCTACGCCCTCATCGAGGCCGGCGGCCACGACCAGGAGTGGCTCACCGAGGAGCAGCTGGCCCGCAACCCCGTCCGCATCCCGGCCGCCGACTACCGGCGCTGGTACGCCGCCCTCCCGCAGGAACTCCGCGACGCCGTCGAGGAGCACTGGGGGCCGCCGCCCGGTGAGATGTTCCTCGACCGCAGCCACGCGGGCGAGCCCGGCCGCGACCCCGACGGCGACATCGTGCTCGCCGCCCTGCGGCGCGGCAACCTGCTCATCCTCATCCAGCCGCCGCGCGGCTTCGGCGAGAACCCGATCGCGATCTACCACGATCCCGATCTCCCGCCGTCGCACCACTACTTGGCGGCCTACCGCTGGATCGCCGCCTCCCAGGAGGACGGCGGCTTCGGCGCGGACGCCATGGTCCACCTGGGCAAGCATGGCAACCTGGAGTGGCTGCCGGGCAAGAACGCCGGGCTCTCCGCCGCCTGTGCCCCGGACGCCGCCCTCGGCGACCTCCCCCTGATCTACCCGTTCCTCGTGAACGACCCGGGCGAGGGCACCCAGGCCAAGCGCCGGGTGCACGCCACCCTCGTCGACCACCTCGTCCCGCCGATGGCGCGTGCCGAGTCCTACGGCGACATCGCGCGCCTGGAGCAGCTCCTGGACGAGTACGCCGCGATCTCCGCGATGGACCCGGCCAAGCTGCCCGCCATCCGTGCCCAGATCTGGACCCTGATCCAGGCCGCCAAGCTCGACCACGACCTGGGCCTGGACGAACGCCCCGACGACGAGGGCTTCGACGACTTCCTCCTGCACGTCGACGGCTGGCTGTGCGAGGTCAAGGACGCCCAGATCCGCGACGGGCTGCACGTCCTGGGGGCCGCCCCGGCCGGTGAGGCCCGCGTCAACCTCGTCCTCGCCATGCTCCGCGCCCGGCAGATCTGGGGCGGCACCACCGCCCTGCCCGGCCTGCGCGAGGCGCTCGGGCTGGACGAGTCCGCGGCCACCCGCACCACCGCCGACGAGGCGGAGGACACCGCTCGCGCCCTCGTCCAGGCCATGGAGGACGCCGACTGGGACCCGTCCGCGGTCGCCCGGGTCGCCGACGGCCACCCGGCCGCGGTCGCCGACATCCTCGACTTCGCCGCCCGCCAGGTCGTCCCGCGCCTCGCCGCCACCACCGACGAGATCGACCACGCCGTCCACGCGCTGGCCGGCGGTTTCGTCCCGGCGGGACCCTCCGGCTCCCCGCTCCGTGGCCTGGTCAACGTCCTGCCGACCGGCCGCAACTTCTACTCCGTCGACCCCAAGGCCGTCCCCTCCCGCCTCGCCTGGGAGACCGGCCAGGCCCTGGCCGATTCGCTGCTGGAGCGCTACCGCGCCGACAACGGCGAGTGGCCGCAGTCGGTCGGCCTGTCCCTGTGGGGGACCAGCGCGATGCGCACCAGCGGTGACGACGTCGCCGAGGCCCTCGCCCTGCTGGGCGTCCGGCCCGTATGGGACGACGCCTCGCGCCGCGTCAACGGCCTGGAGCCCATCCCGCTCGCCGAGCTGGGCCGCCCCCGCATCGATGTCACCCTGCGCATCTCGGGCTTCTTCCGGGACGCCTTCCCGCACGTCATCGGCCTCCTCGACGACGCCGTACGGCTGGCCGCCGGACTCGACGAGCCGGACGGGCAGAACTTCGTCCGCGCCCACACCCGGGCGGACCTGTCCGCCCACGGTGACGAACGCCGCGCCACCACCCGGATCTTCGGCTCCCGCCCCGGGACGTACGGCGCGGGTCTCCTCCAGCTGATCGACTCCCGCGACTGGCGCACCGACGCCGACCTGGCCGAGGTCTACACCGTCTGGGGCGGCTACGCCTACGGCCGCGGCCTGGACGGGCGGGCGGCCCGCGAGGAGATGGAGACGGCCTACAAGCGCATCGCGGTGGCGGCCAAGAACACGGACACCCGCGAGCACGACATCGCCGACTCCGACGACTACTTCCAGTACCACGGCGGCATGGTCGCCACCGTCAAGGCGCTCAAGGGCAAGGCCCCCGAGGCGTACATCGGCGACTCCACCCGCCCCGAGACGGTCCGCACCAGGACGCTGGTCGAGGAGACCTCCCGGGTCTTCCGCGCCCGGGTCGTCAACCCCCGCTGGATCGAGGCCATGCGCCGCCACGGCTACAAGGGCGCCTTCGAACTCGCCGCCACCGTGGACTACCTGTTCGGCTACGACGCCACCACGGGTGTGGTCGCCGACTGGATGTACGACAAGCTCGCGCAGACCTACGTCCTCGACCCGGAGAACCGCGCCTTCCTCGAGGAGGCCAACCCCTGGGCCCTGCACGGCATCGCCGAACGCCTCCTGGAGGCCGAGTCCCGCGGTATGTGGGAGAAGCCGGACGCCGAAACGCTGGCCGCGCTGCGGGAGGCTTTCCTGGAGACGGAGGGCGAACTGGAAGGGGAGGACTGACGGCGGCCCGCCGCTCGTCAGCCAGCCCCGCCGCTCGTCAGCTGGCCCGCCGCCCGTCAGGCGGACTTGGCGGTGATGCTGCCGTTGCTGGTGGTCAGGTCGAGACGGTAGCGCGCCGCCGGGTCGTCGGGGACGGTGATGTCCCGGCTGCCGTTGCTGCTTCGGGCGGCTATTCGGTAGTGGCCCTTCGGCATCTTCACGGTGATGCCGCCGTTGGACGTCTTCGCCCGGACGTTCTGCGGGGTGGCAGGGGTGAGGTCGATGTCCCCGTTCGAGGTCTCGGCCGTGAGGTGCGTGCCCGACAGGCCGCGTCCGGCGATCCGGCCGTTGCTGGTGCGGACGTCGACCGCGCCGGACACGTCGTCCAGCTCTATGGCCCCGGAGCTGGTCGTGACGTCCACCGCACCCACCCTGGTCAGATTCACCGATCCGTTGGAGGTCTCACCGCTCACCGGGAGCCCGGCCGGTACTTCGACCGTGTAGCTCACCGAGCACTCCTCGCCGCAGTCGCCGAGCACCAGCACACCGCCCTCGACCCGGTGCGTCGCGCCCTCCGGGCGGTCGCCGTGGTACGTGACCGCGCGGTGGACCGACGCCGTGCCGCCGCCCGAACCGCCGCTCTTGGTGCCGTCCGGACTGCCGCTCTTGGTGCCGCGTACCGTGACGCTGCCCGAGTCACCGTCGATCCGGATCGCCGTGATCTTCTTCGACACCGTGGCGTCGTCGGTGAAGGTCTTGCCGGGCAGTAGGCCGCAGCCGCTGAGCCCCCAGGCTCCCACGCAGGCCAGCGCCACTGTCCCGAGCATGCAGGCGCGCTTGTTCATGAAATCCCCCCGATGTGTCCAGAAGTTTCCGAGGTGGCCGGGTGTTTCCGAGGTGGCCGGGTGTCCCCTCTCCGGCGGCCACGGAGATCAGATTAGGGCGGGCACCGCGGGCCGGGGTATGGGGGAAACCCCCCATTTCCTGGTGCCGAAACCCGCAGGTGCGGCCCGTGAGCTGCGGTGCGACGATTTGTATGGGGGCAGGTCCTGTGCTGCGTGTGGGAGGTACGAGGAGGCTTCCGGTGACCACGAAGACATGGAACGCCGAGATCACGATTACCGAGAAGGGCAGCGAGGTCAGCGCCGAGGCCCGGCTGCGCGGCAAGGAAGGCGGTCAGATGGTCGGCCAGGGGACGGCTCGCTGCAACCCCACCGATGAGAACGTCCCGGCCATCGGCGACGAGCTGGCGGTCGCCCGGGCGATGTCGCACCTCAGCCACCAGCTGCTGCAGCGGGCCGCGCACGACATCGAGGTGCACACGGCCCAGCCGGTGGAGCGACTACACGCCTGACGGAGACCGCAGGGGTTATTCCCCTGCCTCCGCCGGGAAATCCGGCCCGATCGTCAGCGTCACCGTGCCCGGCGTCGAGGTGGCCGACTCCGCTGCCTTGGTGCCGGACAGGCGCGCGGCGAGGACTTCGCCCTGCGGTTTGAGCCCGGCGGGGTAGGTGATGGCGGTCTTGTCCGTCGCAGGGGCGTTGCCGGTGCCGACGACCGTGAAGCCGAGCTTGCGCAGCCGCTCGGCGGCGGAGGCGGCCTGGCCGGGGGTACCGGTGCCGTTGAGGACGCGTACCCGGACGGAGCGTGCGGTCACCGGGTTCTTCGCGGCCTCCTCGAACTTCTTCTTCCCCTCGGCGCCGGTCTCGCGGTCGTGGGCGAGGCCGCTGAACAGCTCGGCGGCCTGCGGGTATTGCCAGACCACATTGGCCTTGTCGGTGGGGACGTCGGCCTCACGCGGGTAGTTGGGGACGGTGAGGAAGGTGAGGCGGTCGGAGGGGATGTCCTTGACCGTCGAGGCGAGGTCGTAGAGCGGCTTGAGCCCGGCCAGTTCCTTGTCGGTGGTGAGCGACTTGGTCGCCGAGTCCAGGAATCCGTAGAGATCGCCGGGGCTGGTGAGTTTGGACTGTGCTTTGGCGGCCAGGGCCTTCATGAACTCCTGCTGGCGGCCGATGCGGCCGAGGTCGGAGCCGTCGCCGACGCTGTAACGGGTGCGTACGTAGCCGAGCGCCTGCTCGTCCTGGACGTTCTGGCAGCCCGCCGGCATGTCCAGGTGGGCCTTCTTGTCGTGGATGGCGTGCTTGGGGCAGACCTCTATGCCGCCCAGCGCGTTGACCATGCCCTTGAAGCCCTGGAAGTCGACCGAGGTGAAGTGGTCGATGCGCAGACCGGTGTTCTTCTCGACGGTCTTGATCGTGCAGGCCGCGGCCTTGGAGATGTCGCCGGTGTCACCGCCGATCGAGAACGCCTCGTTGATCTTGAAGTGGTGCGGGGCCGAGGTCGAACCGTTGCCCTGGGCGCAGGCGGGAATCTGCACCCATGAGTCGCGGGGGAAGGACACCGCGGTGGCCCACTGATGATCGGCGGAGATGTGCAGCACCATCAGCGTGTCCGACTGCATGGTGGTCAGGTTCCTGCCGTACTTGGCGTTGGCGCCGGCACGGCTGTCCGATCCGACGACCAGGATGTTCTTGGAGCCGGGGCTGAGGTTGACCGGCCGGTCGCCGTCCAGACCGATGTTCGCGCCGTTGATGTTGCCGTCGAGATGCTGGTAGACCCACGCGCCGACGCCGGCCGTGCCGAGCAGCAGGACGCCGAGGACGCCGCCGGTCCAGGCGACGATGCGCCCGCGCCGGGTCATCCGCACACCACCCGAGCCCCCCGAACCGCGGGAGCCCCCCGAACCGCGGGAGCCGCCCGAACCACGGGAACCGCCCGAGCCGCCGGAACCGGATGACCTTCGGGAAGCGCCTGACTTGCCCGGCCCCCCTGCCCTGCGGGTGCCGTCGGGTGATCGCGAGTCCCGGCGGGACGGTCCGGAGGGCTTACGGCGAGTGCCGACACCAGCCGGACGCGAGGCGTCGCCGGTGCGGGACGGACGGGGTGTGCCGCTGCCTTGTCGGGCCGTCTGCTGGTGCGGCTGCCGGTCGTGCACGCTGGAGGCCCTTCTGGTGCTTGGTGCTTGGTGCTTGGTGCGGAGTGTGCAGTTGGTGCGTCTGGCGCGTCTCGTGGGGGTGCGGTGCGTGAACCGCCCGCTGAAGTACGGGGAGAGGGCATGGTTTCACGTGAAACAGCGCTCATGGGCGGCGACAGCGGAGACCGGCACGGGTGGCAGGTCAGATGCCGTTGCTGGGCAGGAGCCGGATGGACTCGGGGTCGTAACGGTGCCACCGGGGACCGTCGCCGCCGGGCAGCGTCCGCAGCCGGCACCACACATCGCCGGTATCGTCCGTCCACCAGGCGCTGATCCGTCCCAAGTCCCAGCTGCCGTCCGGGTATTGGACCTCGACAGGCTGATAGACCCACCGCACCTCCGTCTCTGGAGGTGGGCAGTCCCAGCTCAGGAGTCCGCACCTCGTCGCCATCTCCCCCTTCGGCCGCGCCCGTTGCGCATCTGCGCCAACTCTACCGGGAAGTTCTACAAGTGTGTAGAAGTTGGCTCCCGTGACGCTGTGCCTGTGCCTGTGCCTGGGGCTGTGCCCGTGTCTGCGCTTGTGACGGGGGTGACGCACGTCCTGGCGATCAGTGTGCCTCCTTGGCGGCCCCGCCTGCCCCGGGAACGTGAAACCGGGCGTCGGCGTGAGCCCGGGGGGTCAGCAGCTGCCGGAGCGGACTGCCGGAGCGGGCTGCCAGGGCGGACTGCCGGAGCGGGCCGTCAGAGTGGTGTCGCCGCCTTGAGGACCAGGAACAGTGCCACCGCCGCGTTGAGCGCGGAGACCGCGGACGCGGCGGTACCGGCGGCCGCCATCAGCGCGGCCAGACCCGCCCGGGTCAGCGCCGGCGGCCACTGCCGGGCCGGCGGTACGGGGCCGAGCAGCGCCGCCACCCGGCGCGGTACCGGTCCCGGTTCCGGCGCCGCGAAGTGCGCCAGCTCCGGAGCGGGCGCGGGCCGGGCGATCAGCGCCGCCTTGCCCACGGCACGGGCGGTCAGCCGCCGGTCGCCGACCACCCGCGCGGCCTCCTCGTCCGCCCAGCGCTCAGTGGCGAAGGCAACGGCGGAACGCAGCGGCAGCAGCAGCGGGTTGACGCAGCCGGCCAGGCGTACGGCGAGCAGATAGCGGTGATGACGGCAGTGCAGATGCGCGCGCTCGTGGGCGAACAGCGCGCGCCGCTCGTTGCCGTCCAGGCTGCGCAGCATCCCGCGGGAGACCGCGATCCGGCCGGGCCGGGCGGGCCGTCCGGGGCGGGCCGGGGTGCCGGGCACGGCGTAGGCGTACGGCTCGTCGTCCGGCAGTACGGCGGGATCGGTGCCGGCCGGCAGCGCGTCGAGGGCGTAGTGCGTACGGGCCCGGACCCGGCGGTGCCGGCGCAGCGCGGCGCCACACGTGAGGAGGGCGGCGGCCAGCAGGGGGATCGCGGCGGAGCCGGCGATCTCGGCGTACGGGACCGCGGCCCGCACCTCCGGGTCCGACCAGCCGTCCGGCAGCGGATTGCCGGGGAGTTGAGCGGTGCCCACGACCATCAGCAGCGCCAGGCAGAGCGTGCTGCACAGGCCGAGGACGGCGCCGAGCAGGGTCAGCAGGCGGGTGGTGGCGCGCGGGTGGAGGTGCTGCTCCGCGAGCCGGGCGATCGGCAGCGCGGTGAGCGGCAGGACGAGGGGCAGGAACACGAAGACGCCCACCGGTCAGGCTCCGTCTCCGTGCGCTTCGCCCGTGCCGGGCCCGGCTTCGACGCCTGCGTCGGCCTCGCCCGCCGCAGCCGTGCCCGCCGCCGCTTCGCCCGCCGCAGCCTCGCCGGCCTCGGCGTCATCGGCGCGGTCGAGGAGGGCGCGCAGCAGCTGCTCGTCGTGCTCCGAGAGCGCGGAGACGAAGCTGGTCAGTACGGCGTCCCGGTCCGGTTCGCCGTCCAGGACGCGGCGCATCCGCAGCGCGGCGAGTCCCGCCTCGTCGGCGGCCGGCGTCCACACGTAGGCACGGCCGGACCGCTCGCGGGTGACGGCCTGCTTGGCATGCAGCCGGGAGAGGATCGTCATCACGGTCGTGTACGCGAGATCCCTGCCGAGTCGTTCCTGCACCCAGGCGGCGGTGACCGGGCCCGGCGCATGGTGCAGCGCGGCCAGCACCTGAGCCTCCAGCTGGCCCTGGCCGCGTCGGCGGGCACGTTCCCGCCCGGCTCCGCCGAGGTCACCCAGCCTCGCCCGGCCTGGTGTGCCGCCGACGCCCAGCGTCCTGCCGAAGGGCGTACTGCCGCCCATGCTGTCGCCTCCCAACGCGCCGGTGTCCCGGGGCCGGGACACCGGCGCATTTTACTGAGTGGCCGGATCCAGGCGGTCGCATCCGGCCCCTGTCGCCGGACGCGGCAGGCTCCGCGCCCATTCTTCTACACTCCTGTAGATTTTGAGCCCGACCCGGAATACAGGCAATACCTGGAGGGAAGCCATGGGAGTCTCGCTGGCCAAGGGCGGCAACGTCTCGCTGTCGAAGGAAGCGCCCGGACTGACCGCGGTCACGGTCGGCCTCGGCTGGGACGTACGGACGACGACGGGTGCCGACTACGATCTGGACGCCAGCGCCCTGCTGTGCACCGAGGCGGGCAAGGTCGCCTCCGACGCGCACTTCGTCTTCTACAACAACCTCGCCAGCCCGGACGGTTCGGTCCAGCACACCGGTGACAACCTGACCGGTGAGGGCGAGGGGGACGACGAGTCCATCAACGTCAGGCTGGCCGATGTGCCCGCCGAGATCGCGAAGATCGTCTTCCCGGTCTCCATTCACGACGCGGCGAGCCGCGGGCAGAGTTTCGGCCAGGTCCGCAACGCGTTCATCCGCGTCGTGAACCAGGCGGACGGGGCCGAGCTGGCCCGCTACGACTTGAGCGAGGACGCCTCGACCGAGACCGCGATGGTCTTCGGTGAGCTCTACCGGCACGGGGCGGAGTGGAAGTTCCGCGCGGTGGGCCAGGGCTACGCGTCCGGCCTGGCGGGTATCGCCGCGGACTTCGGCGTCAACGTCTGAGGCGTCGACGTCTGAGGTCTGGCCGTTGCCCAAGGGGGCCGGTACGTCGGCTGCTGACGTACCGGCCCCCTTGGGTGTTCCGGTTTCAGAGATCGAACTCCGCCGGCGTGATGCCCAGCGCGAAGCACACCTCGCGCACCACTGCCTGCTCCGTCTTGTCGAAGTCGCCGTCCGCGCCACCGATCACGATGCCGATCTGGACCACGGCGCGCGCCTCGGCCGGCTTCTTCTTCACCTTGCCGATCTCCTGCAGCACGCTCACCTTGCCGAAGTCGAAGTCGGCGACGAGCTTGTCGAGGTAGCCGTCGAAGCGGCGCTGCAGATCGTCCGCCGCGAAGTTCTGCAGTACCTCGTTGGACGCGATGAGCTGCGCCACCCGTCGGCGCTCCGACGGGTCGATGGTGCCGTCGGCGGCGGCCACCAGCGCGCACATCGCCATGCTCGCGTCCCGGAAGGCGCCGCTCTTGAGCTCGTTCTTCGTGGCGACGAGCTGGGACTGCATCGTCTGCGCGGAATCCTTGATCCGGTCCCACAGGGCCATGGGAATCTCCTCCGTCGATGAAGCAATGGTCATGCGGAAGTAAAATCTACAGCGTTGTAGATGTTGACCTCCGATGCCCCCCGCCGAGGAGCGGTGCGGGGTGCGTCGAGCGGCGCGGGGTGCATCGTGCCGTGCGGGGTACCGTGGAACCACCGGAACACCGAAGAAGTCCGAAGAGAGCCGAAGGAAGCCCGGGGACACCGAGGCGCACCGAGGCATACCGAGGGATTCGGTGAGGTGAGCACCGTGCAGACTCTGTTGACCGTGGTCGTGCTGCTGGCGATGGTTGCGCTGGGGGTGCTACTCATCCACCGGGTCAACGCCCAGACGGCCGGTCGGATGGCCACCCACCACCGGTACGCGGACTGGAAGCGGTCGATGCGGGAGCGGGCGCACAAGCGGCCGCACCACGATGCCCGCCCCGGATCCCGTACGACCGGACCGCCGCCCCCTTCCGACGAGAGCGACGGCCTGTGACCAGGACGGCCTGTAACCACGGACGGCCTGTGACCACGACCGGGTAGCGGCCCGCCGTATCAGGAGCCCCGCATGACCACCGACCCCGCGGACCATGCCCGTCCGGCCTGGCCGCCGCACCACGCTCCGCCGCCCGTCGCCCGCCTGGCCATCGCCCCGCACGCCGACGCGGTGCGGCGCATCGACGGTGTCTGGTGGCCGCACTCGACCGATCTCCTGGCCGAACTCCCCGAGCTGCTCAGCGCGTTGCCGTTCGACTGGCCGCGGATCACCCATGTCACCGTCAACGGGACCGGCTGGCCCGCATTCCCCGCGCACATCCTCGTCTCGGGCCATGTGATCCGCCTCCGCCGCACCGCCACCCGCCGTCCGGGGCCGGACACCATCTGCCTGGTCTCCACGGGTCACGGCCGGTGGGATCTCGCGATCATCCCGCCCGGCACCCCCGAACCCGAGGCCGTCCGCACCATGGCCGAGATGGCCCGCACAGGGGAGCCGTCGCCGGCGTGAGCCGGCAGACGGCCCGGCGCCACCGTCCGCCTCCCGGCCCGGCACGGCCATAACCCGACATCACCCGAGAATCCACTGCGCGCTTCGGCCGGCTACTGCGGACGGGTGGTGTTCATCGGAAGAACGCCGATCCAGGGGCGTGGGTCCGTGAATCCTCTCATTGCGTACTCATCATAAGAAAACGCAACAGAAGCGGCGCACCGTAAGCGATACGAGCGGAGCGGCGCAACTGAGGCAGCGCAACGGAAGTACGCGCACACAGCGAGAAGCAAGCGCTGGCGTAGCAGCGCAGAGGACGCAACGGATCTCTCGGGAGATCCTGACCGAAAGCGAGGGGCCATGGCTGCGACCAAGGTCATGAAGTTCTGGGCTACGTGCCTTGCCCTGCTCGGCAAGCTGCTGGCTGCCCTGGGTGTTTCCGCGCCGGCGTCGGCCGCGCGCCGGGAGGCCGCGCTGTACGAGCGGACCTTGGGCGACGGGAACACGGGCACCGGCACCCCGGGAGACGAGGTCCCCGAGGCGGCGCGCCGTGTCGAACCCGAACCGGACCGTGACCCGGACGCAGGCACTCCTGCGGTGTCGGCCGCACGAGCCGTGCCCCGCATTCCCGCGCCTCGCTCCGTACCGCTGTACGGCCAAAGCTGGCCTGTGGGCTGGACGTTCGCTCGGCCGGAGCTGCCGCCGACGATCAAGCAGCGCATCAGCGCCGAGGCGCATGGAGCCTCTCCGGGCCTGCGCAGCCGCCGTATCCGCGGCATCGAGCCGCTGTCCACCGCGGGTGGCGGAACCAAGAGGCACAGCGGTACGTATGCGGACGCGCGTGCCGCGATCATCCCGGCGGCCCGTCGCCACGCACACACCGCCCGCACCATCTGAGCGGTACACACGGTGTTTCACGTGAAACACCCGATGGCATCCGATGGCATGAACCACCCATAAAGCTCCCGGAGTTCACTCCGTCCCAGTCCCAGCTCCAGTCCCAGCTCCAGTCCCAGCTCCAGCCCCCAGCACGTGCGCTGCCGCGCGCCGTCACGTGCCGTCGTGCGCCGCTGTCCCGCGTCATCGTGTGGAGGGAAAAACAGCCGGTGTGCGGCGCCGATCTGCGTTCCGGGGCCATTCTGGTACTGCCCGGAACACGCACAGTGGCCAAGGCCCGTGCTGCGGAAAGGTATGGGCCGGACGGAGCGGAATCCATGACGACGGAGCGGCAAGCGGTGACGACGACCCGAGCGACGGACAAGGCAGAGACGGCGGGGAAGGCGGAGAAGGCGCCGAGGGCGGAGAAGACACAGGATCTGGAGAAGGCACAGAGGGCGAAGAAGGTCGGGGAAGCGGAGGAGGCGCACCGCGCCCTCCGCAGGGCACTGCGGCACGCGGGCATTCAGCTTCCCGCGATGGACATCCGCCCCGTCCGGCGCACCGACGGCGACGGCTATGCCCTGGTGAACCTCGGCGAGTGCTCCGCCCCGGTGGCCCGTGCACTGGCGGACGTCATCGAGAAGGGCTCGGCTCTACCGGGCGAGGTGGTGCGGGAGCGCGAAGGCACGTCGTGACCCGAGGGCGGCGCTGACGGATCCGCGCACTGCTTCCCGTGCGCCCACCTGGGTGAAACACGCGCATGTCGCACCGTACGGGAAAGCCGAAAAGCATATGGACGGGTTAGTTGGGGCGTGACCACCGGCCGTGGCGGATGGTCCGCCACGGCGTTGCCGGAGCACTGCGGAGGATTCCCGTGATGCCGTCGCACCCCCCTGAACGGTCCCTGTCGCACCCCCCTGAACGGTCCCCGTCACCGCGCGCCGTACCGTCCACGTCGCACCTCACCCCATGGTCCCCGTCGCCCTTCATCAGGCGGTCCGCCGGGACGCTGCTGTGCCTGCTGCTCGTCCCGCTGTCCGCCCTCGGCCTGGCCGCTCCGACCGCTGCCGCTCCGACCGCTGCTGCCCCGCCCGTCGCCGGTCCGGCCGGGGCCGACGGCCCGCCGGGGCCCGACTGGGAGCGCATCGCCGACTGCGAGTCCGGCGGCCGCTGGCACATCAACACCGGCAACGGCTACCACGGCGGCCTGCAGATCGACTCCGCCACCTGGCGCGCCTACGGCGGCGACCGCTACGCCCCGCGCGCCGACCTCGCCACCCGCGAGGAACAGATCGCCGTCGGTGAGCGCATCGTCCGTGCCCGCGGTATGTCCGCCTGGCCCAACTGCGCCTACGTCAGCGCCGTCGCTGCCGACCGGGCCGCCGCCTCAGCGCACCGCCACCAGGACGTGACTGTTGCCGAACTGCCAGACCGCGCCGATGTGCGCGAAGCCGGCCTCGCGCAGGAGGGTGGTGTGGCCCGAGAGGGTCAGGTCCGCGCCTGCGCTGGTGGGCAGGGGGCGGCTGCGGCGTTCGGCGAGTAGGGCGGCGAGTTCGGGGTCGGTGCCGGCGGCCGCCCACCAGGAGTCCCAGTCCTCGTGTGTGAAGGCACTCAGCCGTTCGGCTCGGCGGTGTCCGATGGTGCGGGCCAGCTCGGTGATCCGTTCGGCGTCCTGGCAGAGATGGTCGCCGTTGACGAGGACGCCGCCGGGGCGGAGCCGGTCCGCCAGGTCCCGGTAGACCTGGCGGAGGGCCGGCTCGTCGAGGTAGTGCAGCGCCGTGGTGGAGACGGCCGCGTCGAGCGGGCGGTCCAGGGCGAGGGCGTCGAGCCAGCCGGGGCGGCCGATGACGGCTTCGACATAGCGGGTGGCGGAGCCGTAGTGGGAGCGGCCCAGTTCGAGGAGGAGGGGGTCGGCGTCGACGGCCAGGACCTCGGCGTGCGGCAGCCGGTCGGCGAGGCGGGCCGCCAGGGCGCCCGGACCGCAGCCGAGGTCGACGATGAGGGGGGCGGGGCGGCCGGTGGTGATGTGCTCGACCACGTCGGCGATCACGGTGAGCCGCTCGTCGCGGTCCACCGCGTACCGCTGTTGCTGCTTCTCCCAGCGGCGCACCCAGCGGGCCGCGGTCGCCACGCTCACGCCGGAAGCGACGCGTACCTCCGCGGTCCCCCCTGTCCCCATCCCGGTTCCCGTCGCCGTCCCCGTCCCCGTCCCCGACACCGCAGCATCACACCCAAGGTCACAACGATGATCGTCACTGATTGGTTGTGAAAATCATTGCAGACTGGTGAGGGTGGAGAGTAGCGCGTCCACCTCCTCGGGGGTGTTGTGCACGTGCAGGCTCACCCGTACGGAGCCGTCCTTCGCACCGGCGTCCGTGCCGGCCTGGCAGTGGTGGTCGGAACGGACCATGAAGCCATGGCTGTAGAGGATGAAGCCCAGGTCGTTGGAGCCGATGTCGCGGTGCCGGAAGGTGACGATGCTGCGGCGGCGCTGCACCTGGGAGGCGGCCGGCAGGCTCGCCCGGCAGCCGAGGATCTCGTAGGGGGCCAGCCGGCTCAGGCCGTCGGTCAGCCGGGCGGCGAGTGCCACCGTCCAGCGTTCGATACGGTCCGGACCCGCCGCGTCCAGCCAGTCCAGGGCCGCCGCCAGCCCGGCGATACCGGCGGTGTTGGGGGTGCCCTGCCAGCCGCCGGGACGGAAGGCGGGGCCGCGCACCCCCCGGGACCACACGGCGCCGGTGCCCGGCGGGGCCAGCGTCTTGTGCCCGGAGAACACCACGAAGTCCACGTCGAGTTCGGCCAGGGAGACCGGGAGATGGCCGACGCTCTGGGCGGCGTCGAGGCAGATCGGCAGGTCCGGGCCGGCCGTCTCGCGGAGGCGGTGGACGTTCATGTCGCCGCCGTAGACGTGGTGGACGTGGGTGGCCGCGAGGAAGCGGGTGCGGGGGGTGAGCAGCGTGGCGAGCGCCGCCGGGTCGTAGTCGCCGGAGCCTGCCTGGTAAGGGAGTTGGCGGACCTGGACGTGGATGCCGCGCCAGCCCAGCAGGCGCTGGGCCTCCAGCCAGGGATCGAGGTTCGCCCGGTGGTCGGCGAACGGAACGATGATCTCGTCGCCGTCGGTGAGGAAGGCGGTCAGCCAGTCGAGGGCGATGGTGCGCAGGCCCTCGGTGGTGCCGCTGGTGAAGTGGACGGCGGAGCGGCCGGGGTCCGGGTCGTGCAGAAAGCGCTTGACCCGGTCGCGGGTCCGCTCGACCAGGGCCGTGGTGGCGTTGGCCCAGGGGTAGGTGCCGCGGCCGGCGTTGGCGTTGGAGGTGGTGAGGTAGGAGTGCACCGCGTCCAGGACGGCCTGCGGCTTCTGCGAGGTGGCCGCGTTGTCGAGGTAGGCCAGCTCCGGGTGGGCCGTGATGATCGGAAACTGGGCACGCAGCGGGGCCTGCCACGACCGCAGTGCGGCCAGGTCGTCCGAGGTGCCGTCCGTAGCGCGACCTGTGCCCATGTCAGTCACGCACCAGGGGGGCACCGGCGTCGCGCCAGGCGATGATGCCGCCCGCCAGGCTGCGGACATCGGGATGGCCCATACGGGTCAGCAGCGCCGCGTACCGCGCGGACTTCTCGCCGACCGGGCACGCCAGCAGGACCGGCTGCCCCTTGCTGAACGGCAGGCCGCCGCGGAGGAGTTCGTCGAAGAGCTCGTCGACGATGTTGACCGAGCCGTCGATGTGCAGTGCGGCGTACGCGAACGGGCCGCGCAGGTCCACCACCAGCGGGTGCTCGGCGGCGATCCACTTCTGGGCGTCGGCGGTGTCGACGGCGGTGGCCGCGCGCACCTCGGCGTCGGTGAGGGTGGCCACGGAGTTCTTCGCCGGCGGGCGGCCCAGCAGCTCGGGCCGGCGTTCGCGGACGTAGCTGAGGTAGCTCTCGACGCGGTCACAGATGATGAAGACGGCGGTCCGCCGCCGACCGGTTTCCCCGTCCGGCACCCCGTCCAAATCCGCGCCCGATACCCCGTCCAACTCCGCGTCCAGAGGCCGGAGATGGCGTACCGCGCCGTGGTAGGCGGCGCCGCCCGTGGGGCCGGAGAGCAGGCCACAGCGGCGGATCAGGGTCAGCATCCCGTCGATCGCCTCGTCGGCGCCGACCGCCTCGATCGTGTCGTACGTGGCCGGGTCGAACAGGCCCACTTCGTGCACCTCGTCGACATTGCGGATGCCCGGTATGAAGTCGGACTTCTGGCCGACCAGCCCGACCACCCGGACCGCCGGGTCGTGGGCGCGCAGCACCCTGGCCACTCCCGTGGACGATCCGGCGGTGCCCACGCAGGCGAAGAACCAGTCCGGGGCCCGGCCGCCGAGGTCGGCCACGATCTCCGGACCGGTGCCGGTCGCATGCGCCTCGGTGTTGAGCACGTTGAAGTACTGGTCGGTGTGCAGGCTCGGGCTGCCGGGCCGGGACAGCTCCTGGTGGAAGAGGGTGAGCGGGTCCTCGGTGTCGGTGGGGTCGAGGCACTCGGTCTGTCCGGGCAACTCCTCGATCTCCGCGCCCAGCAGCAGAAGCAGCTCCTTGATCTCCGGGACCCGCATCCGGTTGGTGACGCTCTTGAACGGCAGGCCGTGCATGCCGGCGATCACGGCCAGCGCCTTGGCGGTGTTCCCGCTGGACAGCTCGATGACGGTCGCCCCGCGCTCGACCGCGTCGGGCAGCCCCGGCCGCGCCATGTGCCAGGCCGCCCGGTCCTTGACCGAGCCGAACGGGTTGAGCATCTCCAGCTTCGCGTAGAGGTCGATATGGCGCAGGCCGTGCACCGCCGGGTCGATACGGACCAACGGGGTGTCGCCGATGGCGTCGGTGATGCTGTCGTACCTCATGCCTGAAGTCCCCCTGACGGTGAGATCGGCCAGTACTGCTCATCGAGGCACCAGCGCCAGGAACCGCCCTCCTCCCAGGCGGCGGCCTTGCGTGCGACGGGCTGTCGCTGCGCGCTGGTGGCGCTGAAGTCCATGCAGTATCCGGCGGTGTTGGCGAACGCGAGCAGATCGCCCGGACGCGGAAGACGGGCCAGGAAGACGGTTCTGCGGGTGATCAGGTCGGCCTCCAGGCACAGGCTGCCGGTGAGGTACACGGCGGACGGCTCCACGGCGGACGGCTCCACGTCGGGACCGGCGTGGGCGGCGTCCGGTGGTGTGCCGTCGCGGGGGACCAGTACCGGGTCCATCAGCACCCCGTGCTCCTCCAGCGCGACGTCGCCGGCCGTCATGGCCAGCCGTACGATCCGCTCGCCCGCTTCCGTACGCCGTACCTCCAGCACCCTGGCCAGGGACAGCCCGCACTGGTCGACCAGCGCCCGGCCCGGCTCGCTGTAGAGGTCGTAGAGGTTCTCCAGCAGCAGGGTGCCCAGCGGGCGGCCGCCCAGCGCCGCGGCCGGCCGGGACAGCAGCGCGTCCAGGTAGGCGGCGCCGGAGAGCGGGCGGTGGGCGGGGTAGAGGCTCAGCGCGCCGCGCAGGGTGCCGTTCTCGACCCGCAGGCCGTAGCCGTGCCCGCGCCAGGTCAGGGGCGGTCGGCGGCCCAGCACGGCATGGGTGAGCGCAGTGGTGTACCGGTCCCAGTCGTCCGCGTCGGCAAGGTAGTTGGCGCCGAAGCCCCCGCCGATGTCCACCGCCCACGCGCGGGCTCCCCCCTTGCCCGCATGCCCCGACGGGCCCGGGCGGTCTCCCCATCGGCGGCGCAGGGCGTCCATCGCCCGCAGACAGCCTTCGAGGGCGATCGCCTTCTCGTCGAGGCTGGTGGTGTCGAGGTGGTAGGCCACCCCGACCGGTTCGACGACGTCCTTGTGCCGCTCCAGCTCGTCCAGCAGCCCGTCCAGCGCCTTCACGGACGTGCCGAAGCGGCTCTGCCGGGAGCGCACCGTGATCCCGGACGCCGCCTCGAACCCGGACAGCCGCAGCAGGACCCGTAAGCGGGCCAGCCCGCGGCCCCGGACGAGGGCGGCGAGTTCGGCCAACTCCCCCTGGCCGTCGACGCCGACGGTGACCCCGCTCAGCGCGGCCAGCCAGCGGAACTCCGGATCCTTGGGCCCCGTCGCCACGATCCGGTCCGGCGCGAACCCGGCCCCCAGCGCGTGCTGCAACTCACCCAGCGACGCCACATCGATACCGGCGCCGGTCGCCGCGAGCCGGCGCACCAGGGCGCTCGAACGGTTCGCCTTGTGCGCGAAGAACACCTGGCCGGACAGGCTGTGCCGGCGGTGCACGGCGCGGAACCGCTCGACGTTCTCGGCCAGCCGCTCCGGGAGGACGACATTGAGCGGCGATCCCAGCGCGTCGACGAGCGAGTGCAGAAACGCCGGCGCCCTCAGCAACGACGCCAGCGGCGGCTCCAGTTGTGGCTCAAGACGCAGTGATTCGGGATGCGGAGGGGCAGCCTTCATCGCGGACGGTCCCTCCCTGCGCGGAATGCGAGTCATCAAACGGGCCGCAGTCCCACCTGAGTGCCCCTAACACCCTTTCCATTCGCGAGCTGTTTACCCACGGGAAGGGGACAAGTATTCGGTCAACGGGTGTTCGGCGGGGCGAGGCGGGGGCGAGGTGAGGGCAAGGCGGGGGCGAGCCGGGATCACGGACGGTTGGCCGTCGAGCGCGCCGAGCGGCGTGCTCAGATCACCAGGCGTTCCGGCATCGGGTGCTCCACGCCGTCCAGGAGCAGGGTGCAGCGGGGTGGTGACGGGATGAGGCGTGGCTGGCGGAGGAGGATGCGGAAGGGGTGGGCGGGGTCGTCGGGGAGTTCGCCGGTGAGGATGTTCATCCCCGGCTGGTGATCCTTCTGGTACGCGACCACCTTGCCGTTGACCAGCAGCTCGATCTCGCCGTCCCGGCCGGGGCCCACGTTCACGGTGATCGAGTGGCCCCCCTGATCCAGGTGGAAGTGGTGACTGTTGCCCATGATGACGCTCCTCCGGTCGTCCGGGGCCGGCAGCGGTGCGGCGGCCGTACGACAGCGGTACGTAGCCGTACGGCAGTGTCCGTCACCGTCCAGCGTAGATTCCATGCGCGACAATTGTGGTGGGTGAGGAGGAAATGAACGGCTCTGTCCAGATTGGGCGTGTGGTCGGGGTCCCGCTGCGGATGCACTGGAGCGTGCCCCTGCTGGTGGGGCTGTTCGCGTTCGGACTCGGCAGGCAGGCCCTGCCCGCGTGGACGCCCGGGCGCTCGGACCTCGTCTACGCCGTCGGCGGCGTCGCCGGGGCCGCGCTGCTCACCGGCAGCCTGCTGCTCCATGAGACCGCCCACGCGGCGACCGCCCTCCGGAAGAAGATCTCGGTCGAGGACGTCACCCTCTGGGCACTGGGCGGGACGACCCGGATGGGCCGCCCGCAGACCGCGGCCGCGGCCCTCGCGGTGGCCCTCAGCGGCCCGCTCACCAGCATGCTCATCGGCGGCGTCGCGCTCGGCGCGGGCATCGGGCTGCGGTACCTCCCGGGCTGGGCGGAGATCCCTGCCGTGATCCTGCTCTGGCTCGGCTGGGCCAATCTCTTCCTCGCCGTCTTCAATCTGCTGCCGGCCGTGCCGCTCGACGGGGGACGGGTGGTGCAGGCGGTGCTGTGGTGGCGTACCGGAGATCGTGAACGGGCCGATCTGGCGGCCTCCCGTGGCGGCCAGATCATGGGCCTTCTGATGACGGCCGCCGGCTGGATCTCCGTCCTGCGCGGCGCACCGGGCGGACTGTGGATCATCTTCGTGGGCCTCTTCATCATGATCGTCGCCGGGGCGGAACGGCGCCGCGCGACGCTGACCACCTCGCTGCGCGGCGCACGCGTCGCCGACGCCATGTCCAGCCCGGCGGACACCGGCGCCGACTGGCTGACCGTCCAGCGCTTCATCGACGAGATCGCGGCGACCACCCGCCACTCGGCGATTCCGCTGCTCGACTTCGAGGGCCGCCCCAGCGGCCTGGTGCAGCTCGGCCGGCTCGCGGCGGTACCGCAGGCCGAGCGGGAGACGCTGCGGGTCCGTGAGGTGGCCACCCCGCTGTCCCAGTGCGCGGTCGCCGCCCCGGACGAACCGCTGGACGAGGCGCTCAACCGGCTCACCCTGCGCACCGGCCCCCGCATCCTGGTCGTCGACGGCAGCCGTCTCGTCGGCATCGTCACCGGTCGGGACGTCTCCCGGCTCATGCAGCGCCGGAGCCTGGGCGGAGCGGGCGGCACGGGCGGAGGGGGCGCTACCGGCGCTGACGGTGGGCCGATCCGTGACGGTCCGGCCGGCGGCTGAGGAGAGAGGCGGACCGGCCATGCCGTCGTACATCACGGTGACTGCCCTCAGCCACCCCGGCCTGTTTCGTGATCACAACGAGGACAGCCTGGTGGCGGGCCCCTGGACGCTGTGCGGCACGGTCACCGAGAACCCACAGACGCTGATCTTCCCGCTCGGGACACCGCTCGTCGTCGCGGTCGCCGACGGCATCGGCGGCCAGCCGGGCGGCGAGGTCGCCAGCGCACTCACCGTCCGGCAGCTGGCGGCCTGCGGTCCGACGCTCGACAGCGAGCAGGCCGTACGGGACGCCCTGGACCTGTGCAATCACACGCTGTACGCCGCCGCTGACAAGGACCCGGAGCTGCTCACCATGGGCACCACGGTCGCCGGCGCGGTCGTCCTCGCCGAGTCCCTCCTCGTCTTCAACGTCGGCGACAGCCGGGTGCTCGACGTGACCGGGGACGGTTTGCGGCAGGTGAGCGTCGACGACAGCCCGCCGCTGCCGCCGGGCCGCCGCACGACCTCGCTCGTCACCCAGGCGCTCGGCGGAGCGCCCCAGTTCAGCGCCATCACCGCGCACGTCAGCGCCCGCGCGCTCACCCCCGGCGACCGCTACCTGATCTGCACCGACGGCCTGACCGACCCCGTCCCGGAGGAGGCCCTGGGCGAACTCCTCCGCGTCCATGACAGCGGCCGCGCCGCCTTCGAACTCTGGAAGTCCGCGATCGAGGCGGGCGGCCCGGACAACATCACGCTGGCGCTGGTCGGCGTCACCGCCGAGTGAACCGGTGCGCACGCAGCGGGCTCAGGCAGTGGGATCACGCAGCGGGCGCACGCAGTGGGCTCAGGTCGCGCGCAGCACGTGTGTCAGGCCGAGCACAGCACGAGGGTGGCCATCGCGCCGCCGTCGGGGGCGTTGGAAAAGGTCAGCGTCGTGCCCAGGACGCGGGCCTGCCCGGCCGCGATGGTCAGGCCCAGCCCATGGCCCGTCCGTCGGCTGTCGCCCGTGTTGGTCTTGAAACGCTGGGGGCCATGGGCGAGCAGCTCGTCCGGGTAGCCGTCCCCGTGGTCCCGTACGGTGATGACCGGGCCGTCGACGGTGACCACCACGGGCGGGCGGCCGTGTTTGTGCGCGTTGCCGATCAGATTGCCCAGGACGCGTTCGAGTCTGCGCTGGTCGGTCTCGACCTGGGCGTCCCGTACGACCCGGACCTCGGCCGCCAGCCCCGTGGCCCGCACCGCGCGCTCGGCCAGCGGTCCCAGCCGGTGGACGCCGAGGTCGGCGCGCTCGACCTGGGCGTCGAGCCGGGAGATCTCCAGCAGGTCCTCGGTGAGCCGGCGCATGGTCTGGATGCGCTCCTGCACCATCTCGGTCGGACGGCCGGGCGGCAGCAGTTCGGCCGCCGCGTGCAGTCCGGTGAGCGGGGTGCGCAGCTCGTGGGACACATCGGCGGTGAAGCGCTGCTCGCTGTGCAGCTTGGTCTGGAGGTTGGCGGCCATCGCGTCGAGCGCGGCCGCCACCGCCGCGGCCTCGTCCTGGGCGAGATCGGGCCGCAGGGCACGCCGGTCGCGGACCCGGGCGTCGAGATCGCCGGTGCTGATCCGGCGGGCGACCTGGGCGGTGTGGTGCAGCCGCCGGGTGATGCGGGAGACCGCGACCAGCCCGACGAGCAGGGTGGTGCCGATCGCGGCGGCCGAGGAGCCGATGATCGCCCGGTCCAGTCCGCGGAGGGCGTCGGCCCGGCGGCTGTAGTCCACGCGTACGGCCAGTGCCCGGCCGCCGTCGACCGGGGCGACCGCCCACATCACCGGCTTCCCCTCGTGGTCCGCGAGCTGGGTGCCGCGCTCCTTCTTCCGTACGGCCATCTCGCGGAGGTCACGGGGGAGGTCGGGCGGATCCACCGCGGCATTCGGACCGAGGGACTCCCCGGCGATGTACGTGTCCACCGTCCGTTCCAGCCTGTCCAGAGCGAAGGTGCGGGCCTGGCTCTCGGTCTGCTGGCCGACCAGGACGTGCACCAGGATGCCGAGCAGTGCGGCGAGGGTGCAGCACATGACCGTGATGAAGACCGCGAACTTCCAGTAGAGCGTCGCCGTCCAGGAGGGCAGCCGCAGCGCGGCCCGCCGCCGGGCGGTACGGCTCATGGCGTATGCCTCGGTGAGGGGGATCCGGATGAACCGGGGGATCCGGGTGATGAGCCGGGGGAGCCAGGGGATCCGGGGGATCCGGGCGGGGTGGCGCCCGGCTTGGAGGTGCCCGGTTTCGAGGCGCCCGGCGCGGGGGGAGAGACCGCCCGGTCGAACTCCATGACCCGGATGTCCATGATCTGGTCCTCCTCGTTCCACGAGTGGACCGTGCGGGCCTCGTACCCGGGCTTGTCGGTGGGCTCCCGCATGATCACATCACCGTCCGACACCTCCATCGACAGCGGAGTGCCGGCGGTGTCCAGGATCCGGTTCACGACCCCGCCCTTGAGCGTGTAGGCCCAGACGGTCAGGGTGTGCTCGCTGCCCTCGATGCCGACGATCAGTTCGTTCTTCCCGTCGTGCGTCAGGTCCTGGTACTGCGGGGACCGTACGGGGCAGTGCCGGGGATCGGTGCCGCAGCGGGTGATCTTACGGATCTCGGCGTCTTCGAAGGCCGGCATCTCGTTGCGGGCGTCCTCGGCGATCTGCGCCTTGACGACGTCCAGCACGTTCAGCCTACGGATGTCGCCGGACGGCACCCGGGGCAGCCCGGAGAGCGGCGAGGGCC
The DNA here is from genome assembly GCF_001590865.1 of Streptomyces sp. NBRC 110611. GTDB lineage: Bacteria > Actinomycetota > Actinomycetes > Streptomycetales > Streptomycetaceae > Streptomyces. The sequence continues at coordinate 195,677 of NZ_BBUY01000003.1, read as the reverse complement.
GGTCCGGGGCGATCTTGTCCGGCGAGGGCGGTGGCGCGGGCGACCGTTCGGGCCACAGCCGCGCCGGGGCCGAGGCGATCCGTGTCTGCCCGGCGCTCTTGGGCTCACCGGTTCCGTTCCCGGTGCACCCCGCCATCAGCGCCGCGATGACGACCATCGCCGCCACGACGCAGCCGGCCGCCCGTGCCGGGAGGCGGAGCGGCAGGGGGCGGCGACGGGGCACAGAACTTCCAGACAGCGCGATCGGCATGGTAGGGGCACGATGACACGATGATGCTCCACGACCCGCATGACAGCCGTCTCACAGTTATGTAACGAGTGTCCATAGATGGGCGTGCAATGCTCTGCGGGCTCTGTGGGACCTGTGGGCTCTGTGGGACCTGTGGGCTACTGCCGGCCGGCGGCAGCGGCGTGGGCCGGTTCGGGGGACTGGGACTGGGACTGCTCGTCCGTCGCGCGGTACGCCTCGACGGCCTGCTCGACGTCCTCGTCGACCAGCCCATGGTTGATGGCGAACGCGGCGGCGGAGCCCATTCCGGCGGCGCTGATCACCAGGGCCCGTGGGTCGACGACGTTGCCGACCGCCCAGACGCCGGGGACGCTGGTGCGCCCGGTGCGGTCGGTGGCCACCCAGCCCTGGTCGTCCCGCTCGCAGCCCAGCTCGGTCAGCAGGGCGTCGTTGGGCACCATCCGCGATACGACGAAGACCGTGCTGCGGGGCACCGCGTGGCCGTCGGCCAGCTCGACCCCGCGCAGCCGGTCGTCCGCCACGACCAGCTGCTTGACCGTGCCCTCCATGATCCGCACGCCGCGGGCGGCCAGCCGCTCCCGGTCCTCGCCGGTCAGCTCCAGCGAGTGCGGGAACAGGACGATGTCGCTCGACCACTGCCGCAGCAGCAGCGCGTGCTGGACCGCCGCCGGGGAGGTGCCCAGCACGCCGATCGGCTGGTCCCGGACTTCGTAGCCGTGGCAGTACGGGCAGTGCAGCAGGTCCTTGCCCCACCGCTCCCGTACGCCGGGGATCTCGGGGAGCTCGTCCCGCAGACCGGTGGCGACCACTACCCGCCGGGTGCTCAGCACGGGGCCGCCGGACAGGCGGACGTCGAAGGCGGGGACGCCGACGACGCGGTCGACGCCGTCCACCTGGGCGTCGATGATCTCCACGCCGTACCCGGCCAGTTCGGCCCGGCCGACCTCCAGCAGGGCCTGCGGCGCCATCCCGTCGCGGGACAGGAAGCCCTGCATATGCGCGGCCGGGGCGTTGCGCGGCGACCCGGAGTCCACCACCGCCACCCGGCGCCGGGCGCGAGCCAGGACCAGGGCCGCGTTCAGCCCGCCGGCCCCGCCGCCGATCACGATGACGTCGTAGGGAGCACTGTCGTGCGGAGCCTTGTCGATTGCCATTGCCATGATTCCCGCGTCCTCTCACTACTTCTCTACTTCTCTGGCTTCTGCTGCACGTCTCTGGTTTCAGCTGCGCGTCGGCGTCCTGCTCATATCGCCATGGCGATCGCCTCCGCCGACAGAGTGCGCCCGGTGTGCAAAGCAGGCAACCTTTGTTGCCATTTCCGGAACGGAGGAACGCCCCCCTCTGGCCCTGAACTACATCGAAGGATGTACCGGGCTTTCGTCGCTGCGGAGGAGGAATCCGGTGCCGAGCGCTTCGACCATGGTGGGAAAGTGAGGATCGCCGGGGGGAGTTGGAGTGACCGAGGTGGCGGGAGCACGGGGGATCGCGGCGGCGGAGGGGGCCGCCGGGAGGGCCGGGTCCGGGGAAGGGGCGGGGGCGCGCCTGCCGTTGCTGGATGTGCTGCGGGGGGTGGCGATTCTCGGGACGTTGATGAGCAACATCTGGATCTTCGCCGCGCCGGGCGCCGAGTGGGGCGTCCTGACCGGGGGCGCCGGGCCCGCGGCGGGGTCCGACTGGTCCTCCCCGGCCGGGGTGGCGGAGACGGTCTTCCGGGGCCTCGCGAACGGCAAGTTCCTGGCGATGCTGACGATTCTCTTCGGGGTCGGGCTGGCCATCCAGTTCCGGTCAGCGGCCAAGCACGGGCAGCCATGGCCGGGCCAGTACAAGTGGCGGGCGCTGTTCCTCTTCGCCGAGGGGACCGTCCACTTCGTCCTCGTCTTCGCCTGGGATGTGCTGATGGGGTACGCGGTGGTCGCCATGCTGGTGGCGTGGCTGCTCACGCGCTCCGCGCGGGCCCAGCGCGCGACGTGGATCACCATGGGCGTACTCCACTTGACGGCGACGACGCTGATGACGGTCGCTGTCGTGCTCACCTCGGGCGACGAGAGCGGCGGGAGCGGTGGCGGCCAGGGCGGAGCCGATGCCGATGCCGGCGCCGTGACGCTGTACGCCGAGGGGAGCTACGCGCAACAGATCCTCTTCCGGCTGTCGCATGCCGCGGTGCTGCGCATGGAACCGGTGATCTCCTTCGCGCTCTTGGTGTTCCTGTTCCTGCTCGGCGTACGGCTCTTCCGGGCCGGGGCCTTCCAGGACGATGCGGCGGGACGGCGCATCCGCCGCAGGCTGGCCGGATGGGGGCTGGGAATCGGCCTCCCCCTCAACGCCTTTACCCTGCTGTGGGGTTCGGGCTTCTTCCTCCTGGAGCGGTATCTGGCCGCGCCGGTGCTGGCGATCGGCTACCTCGGCCTCATCGGCATGGCCATGGACCGCCTCCGCCGCCCGGACCCCCAGCCCTCCACCCTGACCTCCGCTGTGACTGTCGCTTTGACCTCGGTCGGCCGTACCGCCCTGTCCTGTTACGTCCTGCAGAACGTGCTCGCCATGCTGGCCTGCTACGGCCTCGGCCTCGGCCTTGCGTCCCATTGGGCCGACCGCGGCCCGTGGTGGGTGATGGGCCTGTGGGCGACGATCTGCCTGGTACTGGTGACGGGGGCGAGCCTGTGGCTGCGACGCTTCGAACACGGTCCGCTGGAAACCCTGCAGAAGCGACTGCTACGCCGCTGAGCCCGGTGGCCTGGTGACGAGCCGGGGAGAACCTGCCCAAGACGGGGACGGCCGGAGCGGGTGAGATTGGGCGCGGGCAGCGGCCCCCGTCAGGCGACGGGGGCCGCTCACCCGTGCCCATGAATTCTTGGCAGGGGTACCGTTCTGAGTGTCTAGGTCAGAACGGAGCACAGTATGCCCCACCACACCGACGACCACATCGGCGCGAGGATTGCCGACTACCGGAAACTGCGCCATCTCACTCAGAACGGTTTGGCGCAGCGTGCCTTTGTCTCCCGGGGAACGATCGCCAAAGTAGAAGCCGGACTCAGCCCCGCAACTCCCGCCATTGTGGCTGCGGTTGCGCGCGTCCTGGAGATTGATGTGGCTGTTCTCAACGGCCAGCCATACGTATCAGAGATGCAGCAGGACGAGCTGGACCGATTGATCGCGCCGCTGTCCGAAGCGCTTACCTATACGACCTCGGGCCGGAACTGGGCATCAACCCCCGGCCCGTATCCCACATTTCAGCAGACGTGGAAAAGCTGTGTGTCGGTGCCTGCGCAGCGGAATACAAGGGCATTGGGTCCAAGCTGCCCGGACTGCTGGGGGAGCTGACAACTGCGGTGAGCCTCTTACCGCAGGGCGCGGAACGGCAGCAGGCCGCTGCCTCCCTGAGTTGGGCGTACTGGGTGGCTTACGAGTTTGCCTATCGACTGGGCTACCACCAACTCGCCATGATCGCCTTGGAGCGTATGGGATGGATGGCGGAACAAGCTCAGGATCCGTTGTTGCTCGCTCTCCGCCTGAGTAAGCGGAGCAGCATGCTGCTCCGACGTGGCAACTATCAGATGGCTCTCAAAGTGCTGGAGCGGGGGCATCAGCTCGTGGAGCAGTACGACGCCAGGAAATCGGTTCCGTCATTGACGGTATCCGGAACCCTCTATCTGGCTGGGGCCATTGCCGCCGCGCAGGCGAAGAACAAAGACGCGGTCGATGGCCACCTGGACCTGGCGCGTCAGGCAGCGAAGCAGATCGGCCGGGATGTCCCTCGTGTCTACTGGGCCTCCTTCGGCCCGACGAACGTGGCTCACTTCGACGTCGCCACGGCCGTGGAGTTGGGGAATCTGGGCGATGCTCTGAAGTCGGCCCGTACGCTTCACTTCCCCGCCGATCATCCCAAGATGCGGATCGGGAGGTATCACATCGAAATGGCCCGCGCCTACGCGCAGATGGGGAAGGCGGAAGCAGCAGAAGGATCCCTGCATCGCGCACGAGAGATTGCTCCGCAGCACGCCAGGTACCACCCGCTGATGCGCGAGACCATCGCTGTCTTGGTCCGTAGGCAGAGACGGGCCCCGCAGGGGCTCTCCTCGCTCGCCGCCTGGGTTGGCATGTAGGCAATCCAGGCATGCGGTAGGCATCTGTCAAGGGCTGCAGTGTTCCTGATCTCGGAACACTGCAGCCCTTTCCCGTCGGCATGCTGACTGCCAGTAAGGACCCCGGCGACCGTCCGACCGGCCCCGGGGCGTGGCCACCAACCCTCGGGAGGTTGACAGCATGCGCAAACATACGCGTGGATCTTCGAACTGCTGTTGCGCTGGTTACTGCCCGGCCGGGGCTGTCACCGCGCGTCCGGACCTCGGGTCGCCGTTCCCCCCAAGGGCGCGCCGACGCCGGCGCCGGCGCTTCCCCGCATGTCCGCTCGGCGGCCGGATCTGATGCCGCTACGCGGTGAGGACGTGCCCCTGATCCGCCCGTACGTCCTCACGCCCGAGGAACGACGGGAGCGACAGAAACGACGGGCGCAGCGTGAGCGGCGTCGGGCGCTGGTCCTCGCGACGTACGGCATCGATGCGGGCCCGCGCTGGATCCGGTGCCCGTGGCCGGGTGCGATGTGTGCGCCGCCCTGGCCGAACAGCGCGCGCATGCCTACGCCGTAGGAGACAAGTCGACGGCGACCGACCGCAACATCGAGATCCGCTGCCACCCCCACCCGAAGCCTGGTGCCTGAACCACGCGGGTGCCACCGGCCACCACCGCTACGAACTTTCGGCATTCCAGTACTTCGACGCCACCCCGTCCGGGGCGCTCAAGCAGGGCGGGAGGGCTCGCCCGGTCACTAACACCAAATGATCAACGGCCCCTGGTCGGGCTGGAGTTAGTGATCGGTCGGGGGGGCTAGTCTTGCTTCTCCACTGATCGCGCGCAGACGGGGCCACCATGGCAGGGCACATCGCCGGAAGCTCGAAGATCGTCATTGCCCCCTTCATCTACAAGTGGCCCGATGAGCGTTGCCTGCTGGCGTACACGAGCCACCGGGACAAGGGCATTGCGGCAGTGGTGCCTCTGGAGGAGGCGGCGCCCAGTCTGTGGGACGTGGCGGCCGCCCACCTGCCGACCAACGTCCAGGACGAGTACGAAGCGTACGGCCGGTGGTGTCTTCAGGTGGCCTGGGGGCTGTCGGTCATGCCGCGGAAGGAGTCTCTGGTTCTGACGGGGGAGGAGTGGTCCCTCCGGGGTCATCGCGCCGTCGATCAGTTCAAGTGGCAGCAGTCCAGCGAGCGGTAGTCGCCACGCGGCGGGGGCGATGTCGTGGCGGCTCGGCCGGGGTCAGGTGTCGCAGCCCATGATGTCGTCGGGGCAGTCTTCGACCGCGTCCTTGTGGATGGTGTTGAGCTGCCAGTGGATGATGCCGGTGGTCTTGGTGTCGGGGGCGGCGATGGTGGCGGTGAACGGTTCGTTGGTGGCGGGGAGGTTGAGCCGGTCCGCCTCGTGGTCGTTGCAGGTCACGGCCCAGTCCTGGGATGCGGCGCCGCGCTTGAGGCGGAGGGTGAGTTCGTACGTTCCGGGGGCGGCGCAGCTGATGTCGAGGCGGTAGGGGCGGTTGCCGGGTGTGGGGAACGTCCGGTTGAGGCCTTCCATGAGGTACGGGTAGCCCTCGTCGACGAGGTCCGCGTCACCGTCGTGGACGGCTCGGTCGAGGCGCTTCATCGCCTTCATGTAATCGCCCTTGCCCCACTCGGTGGTGGTCGCGTCCTGCGACGGATCGGGCGATGCCGACGTGTCGACCGGACTCGGCTCCTCCCCGGAGCTACAGCCGCTGATCGTGGCGGCGGCGCCGACGAAGAGGGCCGTGGCGATAAGGCGTTTACGCATAGTGGTCATCGTATGGGCTCGTGTGAGTCGGTATGGGGGCAAGCGGGATCAGGTGGTGCTGCTGAGGCCGTCGATGAGGCGGTTGAGGAAGCGGGTGAAGAGGGCTTCGGGGGTGAGTGAGCGGCCGGGTGCGGCCAGGGCTTCGGCGAGCTCGGGGTGGCGGCCGTCCGCGGCGACGGCCGCGAGGTAGTCGGCTTCGGCCGCGGCGCGGGCGGGGGACCGTGCGCCGGCGGCCTGCGCGATCTCGTGGGCGACGTAGCCGGCGACGAACCCGGTGAGCTGGGCGAAGCCCTCCAGCTTCGCCGCACCGTCCAGCCCGGTGGGCCGCAGGGCGGCGAGTGCGCGTTCCAGGAAGGCCAGGCTGTTGGGGCCGAGTACCCGGCGGGTGGACAGGGCGGCGGGCAGCCAGGGGTGCCGCAGCATGAGGGCGCGCTGGTCGTGGGCGAGGGCTGTCAGGTCGGCGCGCCAGTCGCCGGTGGCGGGGGCGCCCGTCGTGGGCAGTTCAGCGCTGACGTGGTCGATCATCAGCTCCAGGAGCGTGTCCTTGTCGGGCGCGTAGCTGTAGAGCGACATGACGCCGGCTCCGACCTGTGCGGCGATGCGCCGCATGGTGACCGCGTCGAGACCTTCCGCGTCCGCCAGGGCGACGGCGGCCGAGGTGATCGTCTCGCGGCTGAAGGCGGGGCGGCGTCCCCGGCGGGGCCGGGTGGGGCTCAGCCAGAGCTGCCGGGGGTCGACGCCCGTGGTGCTGTCGGCCCCGGTGTCGCTGGTCATGATCGTCGTACTCCGTCTCTCGTGCGGACGTCATCCAAGCATCCTCTATTCTCGTACATCGTACGGAAATGGAGAGCGGGAGACGGGAAGCGGGGAGGGGAGCGATGACTTCCAGGAAGCCGGCGCTGGCCGCGCGGATGATGAGAGCGGCCTGGCGCCGCATGCCGGCCAAGCGGTACGACGTGGGATGGGAACCGGGATTGGTGGTTCCGGCCGCCGACGGCAGTCCGTTGATCACGGACCACTACTTCCCGTGCGCGGAGGGGGACTTTCCGACCTTGCTTGTGCGTTCCCCTTATGGCAGGGGCCTGCCGTGGTCGCCTATGTATGGGGTGCTCTTCGCCGAGCAGGGCTTCCACGTGGTCCTGCAGAGCTGTCGCGGCACCGGCGGCTTGGGAAGCTCGGGCGGTCCAGGTGGTCCAGGTGGTTCGGGCGGCTCGGGCGGCCGGTTCGAGCCGTGGCGCAATGAGGCGGCTGATGCTCGGGCCGCGGTGGTGTGGCTGCGCGAACAGTCGTGGTTCAACGGCTCGTTGGCCACGATCGGGCCCAGCTACCTGGGGTATGTGCAGTGGGCGCTCGCGCTGGACCCGCCACCGGAGCTCAAGGCGATGGTGGTGCAGGTCGGTCTGCACGATCCCCATGCCTTCTTCCACGCGGGCGGTGTACTGCATCTGGAGAACGCCCTCGCCTCTGCCACTGGCATGACGTACCAGAGCCGGGGGACGGCGTCCTTCGTGAAGGCGATGTTCCGCCTGAAGCGTCGGCTGGGCGAGATCGCCGGCGCGCAGCCGCTCCGCGGATCGTACGTGTCCGCCATCGGGGCGGAAATGGCCTGGCTGGATGAGGTGTTGACGCACTCGGACCCCGATGACCCGTACTGGAATGGTCTTGACCTGGGGGGAGTGGCGGAACGGCTGCGCGTCCCGACCAGCCTGATCACCGGGTGGCATGACGCGCTGGCGGACCAGACCCTTGAGCAGTACGGCCGGCTGCGGCGGGCCGGCTGCGAGACCGCTCTGCTCGTCGGCCCCTGGACACACACCTCCGCGCTCCAGCAGGGCTGGCCCGAGGTGTTCGCCGAGAGCCTCGCCTGGCTGCGCGCGCACCTCTGCGCCGACCCCTCCGGGCTGCGGCCCACCAGAGTGCGTGTGCATGTCGGCGGCGAAGACGCCTGGCGGGATCTCGACGACTGGCCCCTGTTCCCGGCCACGGCCACGGCCACGGCCATGACCGCCACCGCCGCCGCCACCGCATGGTTCCCGACCTCGGATGGGCACCTCGTCCCGCAGCTCCCCGCCGGTTTCGGCCCGCAGTCCACCAACGGCCTTGACTCGCGGTCCTCCACCGGCTCCGCCCCGCTGGCCTCCTTCCGCTACGACCCGGCCGACCCCACCCCGTCCGTCGGCGGCCCGCTGCTCTCCCCGGCGGCCGGCCCTCGGGACAACAGCGCCCTGGAAGCCCGGAACGACGTCCTCACCTTCACCGGCCCACCACTCGCCGAGCCCCTGGACCTCCTCGGCCCGGTCTCCGCCCGGCTGACCCTGTCCACGGACACCGGATGCACCGACATCGTCACGCGCCTGTGCGACGTGGACCCACAAGGCCGGTCCGTCAATGTCTGTGAGGGGCCGGCGCGGCTCCGTGCCGCCGGGCAGGCGCCTGCGCGGCTCACCGTCCCGATGAGTGCCACCGCCCACCGCTTCCGCGCCGGTCACCGCATCCGCTGGCAGGTCAGCGCGGGCGCTCACCCGCGTTACGCCCGTAACCCCGGCACCGGCGAACCGCCCCTGGACGCCACCCACTTCACCGCCGTGCGCGTCACCGTCCACAGCGGCTCGGCGCTGCTGCTGCCTTCGGGAGGAGTGTGATCAACCCTTGGCGGTGGAGAGGTCGGCGGCGCCGAAGGAGACCGAGAACCGCTCGCACCAGAGGACGGCGCTGCGGAACTTCGACAGATCCGTGCCGGCCGGGACGGTGTAGTTCTGGTTGCCCAGATTGCCCTTGAGCTTGCCCAGCTCCACCGCGCCGTCCCCGAGCCCGGCCTTCACCGCGCCGGCTTCGCGGGTGGACAGGTAGACCCGTACATCCGGGCCGTCCGAGGTCTTGAGGTCTTCCAGACGCAGTACGTGGCCGCCGTCGGCCAGCCGGACCGTGCGGGCTGTGCCGCTGGTGGCGTGCTCGTGGGTGACGAAGCGGCCGTTGGCGAGTTCCTTCTTCGACGGGTTGGGCTGCTGCCTCGACGGGTCGGCCGGCGCCGAGGGGGAGGCGGCGGCGGTGGCTGCCGGCAGCGCCTCGTTCACCTCGTTCTTGGTGAACGCCTTCCAGGGCTGGAAGAGATAGAGGCCGATACCGGCGGCGACGACCAGCACGAGCAGGACCGGCACGACGGTACGGCGGGACAGTCGGGTACTGCGGGACCGGGACACAAGGGCCTCCCTCAGGCGTACGAGCACATCGGTCACATCGGCCGGAATCGCCCGGCCGCCATGTCGGCATCCTCCATCAGGAAGCCGGCGCAGGTGCTCGTCCGAGGCCCTTTGCGGGGGCACCGTAAGACACTGGTAATCAGTGGTGATCACCGTCTCATCAGTGGTGACCACCGTCGTCCAGCCAGCGGCGCAGCGCGGGGCGGTCCACCTTGCCGTTCGCGTTCACCGGCATGGTCTCGACGGCGTAGACCGACGTGGGCACCATGTAGGGCGGCAGGCTGTCCGCGGACGCGTCGGCCACGGCGGCCGGATCCGCCACACCGGACAGCACGGCGGTGATCGTCCCGGCATCCGGCCACATCAGGCAGACCGCCTCCACCGCTCCGGACCGGCGCAGCACCGCTTCGATCTCACCCAGTTCGATCCGGTAGCCGTCGACCTTGACCTGCTGGTCGTTGCGGCCGATGCAGACCAACTGGCCGTGGTGCCTGCGCACCAGATCGCCCGTGCGGTAGTACCGCTTGCCCTCGCGTTCGAAGAAGCGCTCGGCGGTCAGCTCGGGTGCCTGCCAGTAGCCGGGGGTGGTCTGGGGGCCGGCCACGCAGAGTTCGCCGGTCGCCCCGTCCGCCGCGACGGGAGCCAGGTCCTCGTCCACGATCAGCGTGTGCAGGCCGGGGTAGGGCAGCCCGATCGGCGCGTTGTCGTGCACGCACTGCGCCGGACTCGTCCGGGGGTCCCAGCGGTAGGCCGTACAGGCGATGGTCAGCTCGGTCGGGCCGTACAGGTTCTCCACGGTCGATCCGGGGGCGGCGGCCTGCCAGGCCTCGGCGGTGGCCCTGGGCAGTGCCTCGCCGCAGAACAGGCTCCAGCGGAGGGTGGGCATGGATCCGGGCGTGAGCGCGCCCTGGGTGCGCAGCGCGGCGGCGACGGAGGGCACCGAGAACCAGACGGTGATTTCGTTGCGCTCCAGGTATTCCAGGTAGGAGAACGGCGCCGGCGGTTCCGGGGGAGCCGGCGCGCAGACCCGCGCTCCGTTCTCCCAGGCCATGAAGAGGTCGAAGACCGACAGGTCGAAGGTCAGGTCGCCGATCTGGGTGAGCCGGTCGTCGGTTGTCAGGCGATAGCGGTCCTGGTTCGTATCGAGAAAGGACCGGACGTTGGTGTGGGTGACCGGGACGCCTTTGGGGGCACCGGTGCTGCCGGAGGTGAAGAGCAGGTACGCCGGGTCGTCGGGGCCGACCTCGGGCAGCTGTCGTAGCGGCGCGGCGGCTGCGAGGTCGGTTGCGTCCAGGACCGGGCCGGCAGTGAGGTCCGGGAGGTCGGCGAGGTCCGGGGCGTAGGGGCGCGGGGTGTCGGGCAGGAGCACGGCCGGCCGTCGTGGCAGGCCTCGCAGCAGCTCAGGCAGCCGGGGCAGCGACGCCTCGTCGACGATCAGCGCGTCGACCGCGGAGTGCGCCAGCATGCTCCGGGTCCGCCGTACGGGGAGCTCCCGGTTCAGCGGGACGAAGGCCGCTCCGGCGAACAGCGCGGCGGCCACTCCCAGGTACGCGGCCTCGCTGCGCGAGGCCAGGACACCGACCCGCCGTGGCCGCGGGCCGGCTGCTTCGACGAGCGCGGCCGCCCACCGCCGGGCGGTGTGCGCGGCCTCCTGGTAGGTGTACTCGCGCCGGCCGATGGTCAGCGCGATGCGGTCGGGAGAGGTGCGTGCGTGGTGCAGGAGGCCGGCGCCCAGGCGTCGGTTCAGCGGCGTGCCGGTGTCCGGGCCGGTCTCCGCGCCAGTGTCCGTGCCGGTGTCTGTGCTGGTGTCGGTGCCGGTCTTCGTGACGATCTCCGTGCTGCTCTCCGTTCCGGTCTCCGCGCCGGTCTCCGTGGCCATCTGCGTCGTCACCTCCATTGGGTGTCTCCACCCTGCCGACCGCGGGCCGTCGTCGCCTGTTGGCGAGCTGCGGTCGGGGGATACCGCGGTACCGCGGTCAGCGCGGGGCGGCGAGGTCCTGGGTCCACCAGGGACCGCCCGCGCCGTGGACGACACCGATGCCGACGACGGTGAACCGGCAGTCGAGCAGGTTGTCGCGGTGTGCGGCGTCGCTCATCCAGTCGCGTACCGCCGCGGCAGCCGTACGCGGGCCGCGGTGGAGGTTCTCGCCCCAGCTGCTCCACGAGTACCCGGCGGCGGACATGCGCTCGCCGGGGTCGGTGCCGTCCGGTGCGTCATGCCCGTAGAAGCCGCGTGCCGCCATGGCGGCGGAGTGCCGCTGTGCCGCGTCGCGCAACCGCCGGTCGATGCGGAGCGGGCCGCAACCAGCCTGTGCGCGACGCTGGTTGACCAGCGCGGTGGCTTGTTCCTCGAGGTCGGGCGGGGTGGCCGACGGGGTGGGGGGCGGCGGGGCGGACGAGGTGGGGGGTGTGGCGGTGGGGGTGGGAGCGGTGGCGGTTGCGGTGGGGGAAGGCGTGGGGGTGGGGGTGGGGGGTCGGCGTGATGTCGAGGGGGAGGCGGCCACGGTGGGTGCCGCCTTCGGCTCGGCCTGCTGCTCGTCCCGGGGCGTGCCGGGAAGCCACCAGAGAGCGGTGATGACGGCCGCCGCGAGTGCCGCGGCCCCGGCGGCTGCGGCGGCCTTGACGGCGGTGGCTTTGGTGGTGGCGGCCTTGGTGGCCTTGGTTGCCTCGGCGATGTTGGCCGTGGAGGCGGTGTCGGCCGGCGCTGAGGGGGAGGAGGCGGCGGTGGAGGTCGTGGCGGCGGTGTCGGCCGGGTAGGTGGTGAAGGCGGCGGTGGGGTCGTGCGGGGTGAGGCGCGCGGGCAGCGGCAGCAGGGCGAGGCCGGCCAGCAGGCCCTCGGCGGGCAGGAGGTTGTTCCAGTGCTCCGAGCAGTTCGGGCACCGACGTGCGTGCCGGGCTATGCGTTTGCGCCACAGGGCGCAGGGTTCGGCGTCCCAGGTGGCGGTCAGCTCGGTGAGTTCGGGGCACGGCGGGTGCCCCGCGAGGGCGCGGACCACGACACGTCCGGCCGCGAGCTGCTGCTTCATCCGCTGTACGCGGACCGCCGTGTGACGGGTACCGCTGCCGATGGCGGCGGCGAGTTCCGCTCTGCTGATCTCCCCGGCGGCCTCCAGCCACCACAGGGACAGCAGGGCCCGGTCCCCCTCGTCCAGCCAGCGGGTGGCCGCGGCGACCTCACGGCGCTGACCGGTCAGCCCGAGTTTCAGGATGGTCAGGTCCACGAAATCGGCGGACCGGTCGGCACGTTCGGGCGTCTGGTCCAGGCCGACGACAGGGGTCCTGCGGTTGACGGTCCAGCGGCGCCGCACCTGGTTCATGGCGATCGCCACCAGCCAGGAGCGGAAGGAGGCCGGTTCGCGTAGCTCCGCCAGCGACTCCAGGACGCGCAGCATGGTCTCCTGCACCACGTCGTCCACGTCCGGGTGGCCGTCCAGGGCCCGGCCCACGACGTTGTAGATCAGCGGCAGGTATGCGGCGACCAGTTGCTCCCGGGCACGTTCGTCCCCGGCCTGGGCAGCCTCGACGGTCGCCGTACCGCTGTCCTGCTTCACGCCTCTTCGTCCTGTTCATCCGTGTGCAGATCGCCATCTGTCCGGGGGCGCAGCCATGGCCCCCGCACTCAGGTGACCTGCCGGGCCCACCGGGATAACAGAAAACCTACGCGGGTGTTCGGAGCACTTTTTTCGTTATCCGGGGCCGGGGCCGGGGTCTCCCATGCGCGGATGGTCTGCACGGCGGACCGTACGCACCCCCCGTCCCCCACAGGAAGCGGAACCATGAACCACCACGACAGGCCCGCCTCGCACCGCCGTTCCGCCGGCTCCGCCCGTAAGGGGCGGAACGGCGGGACCCACCGCGCCGGTGCCTCCCGTCCCCGGTGGAAGGCGATAGTGCCGGCGGCGGGCGTGATCGCCGTGGGCTGCTGCTCCCTGGTACTGATACGACTGGGCTCCGGCCCCGACCAGGAACTCGCGGCGAACCGGTCCCTGCCGATACCGCCCTCGGCGGCTCCCTCCGGCCCTCCGGTACCGCGCAGTGGTTCATCCGCACCCGCGCCTTCGACCTCGGCCTCGGGCTCTTCCCCGTCCCCGTCCTCGTCTCCCGGTCAGGAGTCGTCGGCCACTCCCTCCGATGCCGAACGGCAGGGCAAGCGGGACGCGTCGCAACGGAAGCGGCAGGCCGGCCCCGGCAGCGGATCGGATTCGGCGGGGAACACGGCGCCCCGCACCTCCGGCAGCGGATCCGGAGCGGGACGTACCACCACCCCCGCCGGGCCGGGGGCCGTGACCGGGACCGCCGCGGAGTTCGCCCGGAAGGTCGTCGAACTGGTCAACGCCCAACGGGCCGAGCACGGCTGCGGCCCGCTCACCATCGACCTCCGGCTACAGCGTGCGGCGCAGGCCCACTCGGACGACATGGCCGCCCGCGACTACTACGACCACAACACCCCGGAGGGCGTCGATCCCGGAACCCGTATCACCAACGCCGGTTTCCGGTGGAGCAGTTGGGCCGAGAACATCTTCAAGAGCCCCAAGGACCCGGCCACGGCGCTGGAGGGCTGGATGGACAGCCCCGGGCACCGGGCCAACATCCTCAACTGCTCCTACAAATCCACCGGCGTGGGCGTCAACCTCAGCTCCAACGGCCCTTGGTGGACCCAGGAATTCGCCACACGCTCCTGAGCACCTCGGGCACCCCGAGCACCCCGGGCGCCCCGAGCACCCCGAGTACCCCGAGTACCTCAAGCGTTCCTGAGCACTCCGGGCGCTCCCGAAGCACCCCCGGTCCGTGCCGCCCGGCTCAGCGCATGACCTTGATGCCGAAGTGGCCGCCGTGCTCCTGGCCGCCGAGGCCGAAGCGGATGGCCTCGTGCAGGTGGGTGTGCATCTCCAGGCCGCGGGCGCAGACCAGGCCGCCGACGTCGAGGATGTCGCGCCAGCCGTAGGACTTCAGCAGGTCGGTGGTCTGCTGCTTGGCGTCCGCGTGGTCACCGGCGACGAACATGGTGTGGTCGCCGCCGGCGACGCTCGCCGGGTCGACGACCGTGCTCTGCTCCTGGGTGACGAAGGACTTGACGACCTTCGTCCGCGGGAGGGCGCGCTGGATCTGCTCGCCGAGGCTGTCGGTGTCCACCGGGTCCAGCTTCGGCATGACCCCCCACGGCGTGGGCCAGGGGTGCTCCGGTTCGTGCTGGTAGATGAACGGGACGCCGTAGTCGATCAGGGTCTTGCCCGCGAGCTGGTCGGCGATGGCGGACAGCGCCCGCACGGCGTTGTGGCCGTCGATGCCGCTGATGACCAGCCCGTCGGAGGCGGCCGCGGCGTCGCCGAAGGAGAGCAGCGTGATGCCGGGGTGCTCGGCGAGGAACTCCTTGTACGGCGGGTTGCCCATCATGTCCGGTTCGGTACGGGCCAGGGTGGCCTGGGGGTCGCGGGTGCCGACGAACACCTCGTGGCCGAGTTCCGCCAGCTTGGCGGCGTGCGCGCGGCCGCCGTTACCGGTACCGAGGACTGCGATCTTCATGAGAAATCTCCCGATTCGTTGCGTTTTGATCCCTTCGGACGGGTCAACGGTACGGGGGGCTCAGGACAGATCGTGTCCTTTAAGTGCGCCATAGTGGAATTCATGGCGAGGTGGAATTCATGACGAGCGATATGACCGTGCGGCTGCTGCGACTGCTCTCCCTGCTGCAGACCCGGCGGGAGTGGGCCGGCACCGACCTCGCCGACCGGCTCGAGGTGAACGTCCGCACCGTCCGCCGCGACATCGACCGGCTTCGGGAGCTGGGCTACCCCGTCGACAGCGCCCGCGGCCACGCCGGCGGCTACCGCCTCGCCCCGGGCAGCGACCTGCCGCCCCTCCTCCTCGACGACGACGAGGCCGTCGCCATCGCCGTCGCCCTGCGCACCGCCGCCGGCGGTCTGGCCGGCATCGAGGAGACCGCGCTGCGGGCCCTGGCCAAACTCGAACAGGTCCTCCCCCGCCGCCTCCGTACGCAGGTCACCGCCCTCCAGACGTCGCTGGCCGGCATCGCCTGGGACAACAGCGGCCCCCGCACCGATCCGGCCCTCCTCGCCGCCCTCGCGATCGCCTGCCGCGACCACGAGATCCTCACCTTCGACTACACCACCCGTCACGGCAGTTCCGCCGCGCGCCGCGTGGAGCCCTGTCACCTGGTCGTCTCGGGCAACCTCTGGTACCTCCTCGCCCACGACACCGACAAGGACGACTGGCGCCTCTTCCGCCTCGACCGCATCGGCCACGCCACCCCCACCGGCCGTCGGGTCCCGCCCCGCCCGGTACCCGGCGACGACCCCGCCGCCTTCGTCGCCACCCGGCTCTCGGCGGCCCCCACTCGCTACCGCGCCATCGCCACCGTCGAGGCCCCCGCCGAGCACATCCGCGCGCACGCCCCGGCCCTGGCCACCCGCATCCGCCCGCTCGGCGCGCACACCTGCCGCGTCGACGCCTCCGACGACACCCTCCGCCATATCGTCCACACCCTCGCGGCCCTCGACGCCGACTACACCCTCGACGCCGACCCCGACGTCCTCGACCACCTCCGCGCCACCGCCCACCGCAGCCTGCGCGCGATGGGCGGCCTGTGAATGCGGCCCGTGAATGCGGATACGCAGGCGGGTGGAACCCGGTGAGGACGGGGCGGGTGGCCTATGGCTCGCGGCGTGCGGATGCTGCGAGCCGTCGCCGCACCCCGTACCAGGCGGCCCCGGTGGCGAGCACCGCGGCTCCGGCGACGACCGAGGAGAGCGGCAGCGTGAAGGCCAGCGCCAGGCAGCCGGCCAGGCCGAGTACGGGGATGATGCGCGCGGGGCGGCCCTCGTCCGGGGTGAGCGTCCACGCGGAGGCGTTGGCGATGGCGTAGTAGGCCAGTACCCCGAAGGACGAGAACCCGATCGCGCCGCGCAGGTCCACGGTCGCCGTGAGCGTCACCACCACGGCACCGACCGCGAGTTCGGCCCGGTGGGGCACCGCGAACCTCGCCCCGGCGAAGGCGAAGAACAGCAGGCCCGCCGCCTGCAGTACGCCGAGGAGGGTCGCGTCGCCCCCGACGTCCAGCCGGGCGGGGTCCGACGCGTCGGAGGTCAGCGCGGCGACCACCACGGCGGCGAGCACCGCCAGGACCACGGCCACGATCACCCTCGTCAGCCAGGCGGACTTCCGTACCCCGGCGTAGTCGACCGCGGTCAGCGCCACCACGGCCGCGACCGCCACCGTATGCGTCTGGCCGGGCCACACGTACGAGCCGACGGCGAGCGCCATGGCCGCGCAGGAGGCGGCCTTGCCGACCACGAAGCCCCAGCCGGCCAGGTACCCCCTGATCAGCAGCCCGGAGCCGGCGGCGCGGGCGGCCGGGGCGAGCGCGGCGAAGATCCCCGCGCCGATCATCGCCCCCAGGCCGATCACCACCGCATCGGTCACGCCGAGGCGCCGCCGCAGCTCACCGGAGTGACCGGCGGCGGCTGCCGGATCGCGCATGGACCCTCCCGGGGAGGCGAGACCACAACCGTCGGACTCCGATATCGGAAGACGATAGAGGAGCCGGTCGCCAGATCACAGGGCTCAGACTGTCAGCAGCGGCTCTTCGTACCTATGCTGCTGCGCATGGCTCTGCCCACTGCTGCCACCGCCGCCACTGCCACCGCCCAGGCCCGGCCCCGGTGACGTCCGCCCCGATACCCGCCGCGGACGTCACGGTCGACGGCACCGGCCTGCTCTGCGTCGCCCTCCTGCTCCGTCTCCGCAAGCGGATCGACGGCGCACCGGCGGGCACGGTCGTCCACATCATCACCACCGACCCGGCCGCCCCGCTGGACCTGCCCGCCTGGTGCCATATGACCGGCCATCACTACCTCGGTCCGGTCCCCGACGCGGCGAACCGGGCAGCGAACCGGGCGGTCTACGCACTGCGGCTGGCCGCCGATGCGCGGCCGACCCGCCCCGAAGCGCCCTGGCACCCGGCCGGACCATCGTCAGCCGGCCCAGCGTCCTGACAGGTAGGTGACGGTGAAGACGGCGGTCAGCGGGATGGCGAGGCAGAGGTAGGCGGAGTGGAAGCGCGGGGTGCGCAGGCTCCGGGCGGCCAGGGCGATCCACAGCGGCCACCACAGAAGGGTGGCGCGGGGGATGGACATGTACCAGTACGAGGTGCCCAGGGCGCAGAGGCTGAGACCGATGTAGAGCGCTTCGGGCCAGCGGCGTTGGCGTAGCAGGAGGCCGAGCAGGAGCAGACCGACGAGCATGGCGGCGAGTTCGGCCTGGAACATGAAGGCATACCCCGTGCTGAGGGTGTGGTCGAACGCGCTGTGCCAGGTGTGGGTCCAGGCTTCCCAGGGAGTGTGGAAGGTGCGGTACCAGCCGCGTTCCTGGGCCTGCTGCCACGCCATCCAGTCGCCGGTGTGGGCGTACAGGTACCCGCTGTAGAGGAGGGCCGGCAGGGCGGGCAGGGCCAGCCAGGGCAGTGGGCGCAGGTCCCGGCGCGTACGGACGGAGAGCAGGAACTGCAGGGCGAGCGCGGCGGCGAGGAACAGTCCGCTCACCCGTACCGCTGTGGACAGCGCGGCCAGCGTGGTGGCCAGCGGCCAGTTGTGGTGCCGGGCCGCGAGCCAGGCGGGCAGCGCGAAGGCGAGGAAGAGGGCCTCCGTGTAGCCGACGGCCAGGAAGATCGCGCAGGGCGAGACCAGGAGGAACAGTACGGCGCGCCGTCCCGCGCCGGTGTCGGGCAGGTGGAGCCGGGTGATGCGCGCCAGGGCCACCACGGCGACGGCGCCGGCGGCGAGGGAGATCAGCAGCCCGGCCGTCGTCCAGTCCGGTACGAGGACGTGGACGGCGCGGAGCAGGAGCGGAAAGCCGGGGAAGAACGCCTCCCGGTTGTCCCAGTCGCTCTGCCAGGGCCCCGAGCCTCCGGGGAAGTAGCCGTCGCGGGCTATGTGGAGGAAGTGGTCCCAGTCCCAGTGCGCGAAGGGGGCGAGGAGCGGTCCGGGGGTACGGGTGTCGGGGGCGGGAGGGAACAGCCACCGGGCGCTGTAGGCGGTGACCCAGATGCTTATTCGGGTCAGGAGGTACAGCCAGAGCACCTCCCGGTCGGCCGGGCCCAGACGCGGGGCGGCCCGGCTGCGGCATGTCCTGCGCACACGGCGTACCGCCGTGGACGGGCGCCGGCGCGCGCGCAGCGGCGGAGGCGGGGGGAGCGGCTGCGGCGCGGCAGGGTGCGCCGGAGCATCGGGTGGGTACCCGGGAACGTCGGGTGGGTGCCCGGGAGTTCCGGATGGCCGTCCGGGAGCGTCGAAGGGGCGCTCTCGCAGACAGGACGGCTTTACGGACATATCGGACTCCTCGGGGTGCGGGGGTGTGGGGGGTGGGCATGCGTGATCACCCGATGGCAACCCACCGTGTCATGGCGGCAGCGGTGCTTCGCTCAGGGTGCGGTGGTGGTGGACGGGGGCGCGGAGGTGGACGGGGGCGCGGTGGCCGACGCGGAGGGCGGCGCCGTGCGTTCCGGGTAGCGGCTGCTGCTCGGCACGGACGTACTGCTCGGCACGGACGTACTGCCCGGCGCGGACGTACTGTTCGGCGGGGACGTACTGTTCGGCGACGGGCCCGTGGGTGAGGGGGCGCTCGGCGACGGGCTGTGCGGCGAGGGGCTGGTCGCCGGGGCGTCGGTGGCCGGCCGGTCGGGCAGGAGCGTGACCGCGGTGGCCACCCCGCCGCCGAAGGCCAGGCACACCGCCGCGGCGAAGGCGGCGATACGCCGTCGTCGTCCTCGCTCGGCCCGCTGGGTGATGTACGCGACCGGCGCCGCGACGGTACGGCTCCGCCCGGCCTCGGCCGCTTGCTGGAACAGGGACCGCAACGGGTCCTGGGGCTCAGGCACCGGGGGCCTCCTCAATGCGCGGGTCGTGCAGGCGGAGAGCGAGGGCGGCCCGGCCGCGGCTCAGGTGCGTCTTGACGGTGCTCGCCGAAAGACCCGTCTCGCCGGCGATCTGCTCGACCGTGAGGTCGCAGAGGTAGTGCAGGCTCATGATCCGACGCTGCTGGGCCGGCAGCTCACGCAGCGCCTCGACCAGCGCCACCTGCTCCGGCCCCGGCCCTTCGACATGCGGCGGGGCGCCGCTGCGCTTCCAGGCGTCGGCCGACCGGCGCCGGAAACGCCACCGGCTCACCGCCAGCCGCCAGGCGACGGTACGGATCCACGCCTCGGGCCGGCCGTCCCGGTCGAGCTGCCGCCGCCGGCTCCAGCCCCTGACGAACGCCTCCTGCACCACGTCCTGCGCCTCGTGCAGATCGCCGACCATCACGTACAACTGCCCCGTGAGCCGCGCGACCGTCTGGGCGTAGAACTCTTCGAACTCCTCGACGGTCAACAGCCACTCCCGGATCTCTCGCTTCACCAGGCTTACGCCTGGGAGGGGGTGCCCGGACGACACCGGCCAGGAGAAACCAGAGTGAGGGTCTTCACGGAACCACACACCGCCGGACACGCGTCCCCGCGGGGCATCGGGTGCCCTGTCGGCGGCGGCCCGGGGGTGACACGATGCTCGGATGGACTTACCGGTGGGTGCCGCGAAAGTGACACTGCAGGCGGCCGGCGAGGATCTCCGGCCCGTCGTGGAACGGCTGGCTCAGGCCGAGCGACACGATCTGTCGGAGTTCCGCGGGTACGTCCCCGGCCCTGACGGCCTGTTCGCGTTCGACCAACTACCGCTGTTCTTCAGCGATCCGGGCCGCCGCGCCCACCTGATCCGCTACGGAACGGACCTCGCCGGTTTCACTCTGACGTACACGCTGGCCGACGGCGCGGCATCGGTCTACTCGTTCTTCGTCGTCCGGGCCCTGCGCCGACGAGGGGTCGGCAGCCGGGCCGCTCAGGAACTTCTTCGTCGGTGGCCCGGTCCCTGGGCCATCTGCTTCCAGGAAATCAACAAGGGCGCCGCCCGGTTCTGGCGGCATGTCGCCGCTGCCACCGGCGGGGCGGAATGGCGCGAGGAGCGACGGCCGGTCCCGCCGCCCTTTCCCGCGGACATGCCCCCGGATACGTGGCTGATCCGCCACCGCTGAGGCCCCCTTCGGGCGCGGGCGGTCCGGTGCACGGGTCAGGGTTTCGGGGATTGCAGGCGGCTGCTGATCCACGCGAGGGTGCCGGGTATCTCGCGGCGCCAGGTGTTGAAGTTGTGGCCGCCGCGGTCGAGGATGATGGAGGAGACGCGGGAGGGGGATTTGGTCTGCTGGATGAATCTCAGGGTGTCCTGGTAATTTCCCTCGCCCTGTTTGCTGGTGGTGACGAGGAAAGATGTGGGCGGTGCCGGCACGTGCTGCTGGCGCCATAGCAGGTTGCTCCGCTGCTCCAGCCTTTTGTCGCCCTTGTAGAGATCCCCGGTGGAGAGGTCCTTGGCGGGTTTGAAGTAGCCGGACAGCGATCCTGCGGCGGAGAAGACCTGCGGGTACTCCATGGCGAGCTTGAGCGCACAGAAGCCGCCGGTCGAGTTGCCGATGATGCCGAGGTTTTCCCGCTGTCGGCCGATGCGGTAGTGGCTGCGCATCTCTTTGGGCAGGTCATGGGCGAAGAAGGACGCGGCCTGCGGGCCGCCGGGGACATTCATGCACTCGGTGTCCCACTGCCCGGTGACGGAGGGGCGCAGCATGATCAGGATCATGGGCTGTGCCTTCTTCTGCCGCGCCAGCTTCCAGGCGGTCTGCGGGTAGCGCAGGCCCTTGATGAGGGCTTCGGCGGTGCCCGGGTAGCCGGTCAGGACGATGGACGTGGGGAACGTGGTGTTCTTGAATTCCGGTTGGAAGTACTCCGGCGGAAGGTAGACGAAAGCGGAGCTGGATATCTTCGATCCGGCCCCGTGCACGTCGACTTGGTCGATTCTCCCGCCTTTCTCGGGGACCGAGCCTCCGGGGACGTTCACGCTCTGGTGTCCCCGGACCTTCAGCCCTGCGGCGGCCCGGCCGGTGGGCTGGTCCTCCTGACTCCTTTGGAAGATGCTCGCCAGGTCGGTCCATGAGGTGAAGAAGAGGAAGGTGTTGTTGGCGGTCAGGCCGCCCACGGCGAGAAGGGCGAGCTGGCCCGCGAGCACCAGTCCCGCGCGTTGGACGGTGGCGCGCCAGCCCTGCCGTGACAAACGCGGCCACAGCCAGACGGCCAGCGCGAACAGCGCGACCATCACGGAGACGGCGAGGAACAACACGGTCTTGCTGGTAAGGCCCATGGCCGAGAACTCCCGGAGCCCGGTATCGGTCGGCGGTCACCGCTGAGGCTTCGGCGGCACCAGAAACCTAGAAGTCGGGTATTGCGGCGAGTCGTCGGGTCCGTAACAGGTGTGCGGAGGTGGGCACACAATGCGGTAAGGCTCGGGCGCCCGGATGCCGGAAAACCTGGGATGGCGGCCGGAAACTGGGATGGAGGCCGGGAAAAAGAAAAAAGCAAGGAGGTCGTCCGCTCCTTGCCACTCTTAACTTATAGCGCACAGGGGGCCTTGCGGCAAGGCCCCCGTCATGCCGCAGAATCGTCGGCCGAGAGCCGGAAGCTGCGGAATTGGGGGGAATCGCGACGTGCGTGTGCTGTTGATGGGGTATGGGTCGCGCGGGGATGTCGAACCGATGGCGGGACTCGCGGTGGCGTTGCGGGCGCTGGGTGCGGAGGTACGGGTGTGTGCCCCGCCGGACGAGGAGTTCGCGGAGTTGCTGGCCGGTGTCGGCGTGCCGCATGTGCCGTTCGGCCGGTCGGTGCGTGCGCTGGTGACCGGGGCGGCGCCGCCCGCGAGGAGCGCGCCCGCGGTCGCGGCCGAGCTGGTGACCGAGCACTTCGGCACGGTGGCCGCGGCGGCCGAGGGGTGTGACGTGGTGGTGGCGAGCGGCTTGATGCCGGCAGGCATGCGCTCGGTGGCCGAGAAGCTGGGCGCCCGCTATGTGTGCGCGGTCTTCCAGCCGTGGACGCTGCCGTCGCCGCACTACCCTCCGGGGCCGCGGCCCGGCCCGCCGTTCCCGCCGGGCGTGACCGACAACCGGGTGCTGTGGGACTTGGACGCCGAGAAGGTGAACGCGCTGTACGGCGAGGCCCTCAACACCCACCGGGCGTCGATCGGGCTGCCACCGGTGGACAACGTCCGCGACCACGTCCTGACCGGCCGGCCATGGCTGGCGGCGGACCCGGTCCTGGCGCCGGGAAGGGAGCTGACCGGGCGGGACGTCGTGCAGACCGGCGCGTGGCTGCTGCCGGACGAACGCCCGCTGCGGACGGAGCTGGAGGCGTTCCTGGAGGCCGGCGAACCGCCGGTGTACGTGGGCTTCGGCAGTATGCCGATGCGCGGCTCGGGGGACGTCGCCAGGGTGGCGATCGAGGCGGTCCGTTCCCGGGGCCACCGTGTGGTCGTCGGGCGCGGCTGGGCGGACCTGGGCCTCGTCGACGGCCAGGACGACTGCTTCGCCGTCGGCGAGGTCAACCACCAGGCGCTGTTCGGCCGGGTCGCCGCCGTCGTGCACCACGGTGGCGCGGGCACCACGACGACGGCCGCTCTGGCCGGCGCGCCACAGGTGGTGGTCCCCCAGATCGTGGACCAGCCGTACTGGGCCGGGCGGGTAGCCCGGCTGGGCATCGGCGCGGCGCACGACGGTCCCACACCGGCCGTCGCGTCCCTGTCGGCCGCGCTCGGGACGGCCCTGGCCCCGGAGACCCGCGCACGGGCGACCGCCGTGGCCGGCGCGATCCGCACCGACGGGGCGGCGGTCGCCGCGCGGCTGCTGCTGGACACGGCCGCCGGGCAGCAGCCGCCGATGCCCGCGTGATCCACGAACGCCCCGCCGTTTTCCTGCCCCAGCCGTGCCGTTCGATCGGAGCCCCTGCCGTGCACCCGCTGACCACCAGCGTGTTCGACCTTCCCGACCACCTTTCCCCCAAGGCCGACCCGGCGCTGATATCCGGTGACGAGGGGCACTTCGCGGCCATCGCGGCGAGCCTCGACCAGGCGATCACCGAACTGTCCGGCCGCCTCGAAGCCGAGCACAGAGCGCCCGGCGGCACGGGCCGTCAGGCGATGGACCGGGACGCGGAGATCCACCGGCTGACCGCTCGCCTGCGCGCCCTGCGACGCTTCGGCCTGGACCTGTGCCTCGGACGCATGGTCGGTGCGGACGACTCCGAGCCCGTGTACGTCGGACGGCTCGGCCTCACCGACAGCGCGGGCCGTCGGCTCCTCGTCGACTGGCGCTCCCCCGCGGCCGAGCCGTTCTTCGGAGCCACCCACGCCCACCCCATGGGGCTGACGAGCCGCCGCAGGTACCGCTGGAACCGGGGCCTGATCAGCGACTACTGGGACGAGGTGTTCACCGCCGACGGCCTGGAACAGCACGCCGCACTCGACGACCAGTCCGCCTTCATTGCCAGCCTGGGCGGCAGCCGGTCGGCGCGGATGCGCGACGTGCTCGGCACCCTCCAGGCCGACCAGGACGCCATCATCCGCGCGGGATCCCGTGGCGCGCTCGTCGTGGACGGCGGCCCGGGCACCGGCAAGACCGTCGTCGCCCTGCACCGCTCCGCCTACCTCCTCTACTCCGACCCGCGCCTCAACCAGCGCCGGGGCGGCGTGCTGTTCGTCGGCCCGCACCGGCCCTACCTGGACTACGTCGCCGACGTCCTGCCCAGCCTCGGTGAGGAGGGGGTGCAGACCTGCACCGTGCGCGACCTCGTCGCCGAAGGGGCCGATGCGCCAGCCGAGACCGACCCGGAGGTGGCCCGGCTCAAATCGTCCGCGGACATGGTGAAGGCGATCGAGAAGGCCGTCCGGTTCTACGAGGAGCCGCCCGCCCAGGGCATGACGGTCTCGACGGACTGGGCCGACATCCGGCTCAGCGCCGACGACTGGGCCGACGCCTTCGACGCCCCGGGACCGGGCACCCCGCACAACGAGGCGCGTGAGCAGATCTGGGAGGAACTCGTCACGATCCTGCGGGAGAAGCTCGACGACGACGTACCCGCCGAACTCTTCGAGCAGCAGCTACGGCACGACGAGGAGCTGGTCACCACCCTCAACCGCGCGTGGCCGATGATCGATGCGGCCGACCTCGTCGGCGACCTCTGGTCGAACCGCGCCTACCTGCGGATGTGCGCTCCTTGGCTCGACCCCGACGAGGTGCGCACCCTGCAGCGCAAGCACGCTCCCCAGGCCTGGACGGTGTCCGACCTGCCGCTCCTGGACGCGGCACGGCAGCGGCTCGGCGACCCGGAGACGGCACGGCGCAAGCGGCGGCACGCGGCTGCGCTCGCCGCGCAGCGTGAGCACATGGCGCAGGTCGTCGACAACTTGATCTCGGCCGCGGCCGACTCCGGCGCCGATGGTGACGACGGCGAAGGCCTGGTGACGATGCTGCGCGGGGCGGACGCCCAGGTCAGCCTGGTCAACGAGGGCGAACTGCCCACCGCTGAACCCGACGTGCTCGCCGGTCCGTTCGCGCACATCGTGGTGGACGAGGCCCAGGAACTGACCGACGCGGAGTGGCAGATGCTGCTCCTGCGCTGCCCGTCCCGGAGCTTCACCATCGTCGGGGACCGTGCCCAGGCCCGGCACGGGTTCACCGAGTCCTGGGAGGAACGGCTCCGGCGGATCGGGCTCGACCGGATCGGCGTGGCCGCCCTGAACATCAACTACCGTACGCCGGAAGAGGTCATGGCGGAGGCCGAGCCGGTCATCCGGGCCGAGCTCCCGGACGCCAATGTGCCGGCCTCCGTCCGGAGCAGCGGCGTCCCCGTCGTCCACGGGTCCACCGCGGACCTGCACTCGATCCTGGACACCTGGCTCGCCGCCCATGCCGACGGCACCGCCTGCGTCATCGGCGCCGGTGACACGGAAGAGGGCGGGTTCCGGCCGATGACGCCCCGCGTCCGGTCGCTGACCCCGGAGCTGTCGAAGGGGCTGGAGTTCGACCTGGTCGTCCTCATCGACCCGGAGGAGTTCGGCGAGGGCATCGCGGGAGCGGTCGACCGCTATGTCGCGATGACCCGGGCGACCCGGCAACTCGTCATCCTCCGGAGTTCGTGACGCCGGCCGGGCGAACGCCCCTTCCCGGGGCACGGTGGTGGGGGAGCAGGCGCGCTCGCCGTGCTTCGGCGAGGGTCGGGGCCTGGGCGTCCCTGGGGGAGAGCCGCAGGTCCACTCCCGCGGGCCAGTCGATGGCCAGTTCGGGATCGAGCGGGTGGATGCCGCGTTCGTGCCGGGGGTCGTAGCCCTCGGAGCAGAGGTAGACGACGGTGGCATCGTCCGTCAGTGCCAGGAAGGCGTGGCCCAGGCCCTCCGCGAGATAGAGGGAGCGGGGGGAGGCGGCGTCCAGACGCACCGCCTCCCAGCGGGCGTGGGTGGGTGAGCCGATGCGGACGTCCACCACGACATCGAGCACCGCGCCGCGTACGCACGTCACGTACTTGGCCTGGCCGGGCGGCACATCGGTGAAGTGGATGCCGCGCAGCGCGCCCCGCGCCGAGACCGAGCAGTTGGCCTGGGCCAGGGGGAAGGGGTGGCCGACCGCCGAGGAGAAGGCGGGCAGTTGGAACCACTCGTGGAAGCTGCCGCGGTGGTCGGTGTGCACGGTGGGCACGGAGAGCCAGGCGCCGGAGATCTGAAGGGGTTGCACGGGCTCAGCTCCGTTCGGCGGGGACGTCCGGGACGCGGTCCGGGAACGCGGGTGGTCCCGAGGGGAGCTGCACCTCGCTGTGGTCGCCGAGGACGAGCCGGTGGGCCGCCGCGGGGCGGGGAGCGGCCGGTGTGACCCTGACGTCGCGGCCGATGAGGGAGGCTTCGACGGGGCGGACTCCGGTGAGGAAGGAGCCGGCCAGCACGATGGAGTACTCGATGTCGCTGTCCTCCACCGTCACGTGCTCGGCGATGGAGGTGAACGGGCCGATCCGCGAACGGTGGATCCGGGTGCCCGCACCGATGACGGCCGGCCCCACGATGCGGCTGCCGCGGACCTCGGCTCCGGGCTCGATCCTGACCGGGCCGGTGAGCTCGCTGTCGGCGTCCACGGTGCCGTGCACGGCCGGTTTGGTGTGTTCCAGGACCCAGCGGTTCGCCTCCAGCAGGTCCGTGACGTTGCCGGCGTCCTTCCAGTAGCCACTGATCACGGTGGGGCGCACCGTGCAGCCGCGGTCGATCAGCCACCGGATGGCGTCGGTGATCTCCAACTCGCCACGTGTGGAAGGAGTGATGGCGCGCACGGCCGCATGGACGGCGGAGGTGAACACATAGACGCCGACCAGGGCCAGGTCACTCCTGGGGAACTCGGGTTTCTCGGTCAGCCCGGCGACCCGCCCGGCCTCGTCCAGCTCGACGACCCCGAACGCCTCCGGGTTCGCCACCCGGGTGAGCAGGATGTCGGCGTCGGGGCGGTCTCTGCGGAACTTCTCGACCAGCGGCGCGATGCCGTCGAGGACGAGGTTGTCGCCGAGGTACATCACAAAGTCGTCGTCCCCGAGGAAGTCCTGTGCCGTCAGTACGGCATGGGCCAGTCCGAGCGGTGCCTCCTGCGGCAGGTAGGTCACCGTCAGCCCCAGGGCGGAGCCGTCCCCCACCGCGGCGCGGATCTCCGGCGCGGTCCGGCCGACGATGATGCCGACGTCGGTGATACCGGCCTCGGCGATGGCTTCGAGGCCGTAGAAGAGCACCGGTTTGTTGGCCACCGGCACCAGCTGCTTGGCGGACGTGTGGGTGATCGGGCGTAAGCGGGTTCCGGACCCGCCCGCCAGCACCAGGGCTTTCATGGCAACCTTCCATGGCACTGCGGGGCCTGCTGCCGGCTCCCGGGCGAGCCGGGGCCGTTCAGGACGTCGGCGCGGCCTCGGTCCGCTCGCCGCGCACCGCGGCCGCGCGCATCCGGCGGCCCGCGAGGACGCAGAGCATCAGGCCGGCGAGGCAGAGGGCGGCGTTGGCGACGGAGAAGTAGCTGAAGGCCGGCCCCAGGCCGGTGTGCGGAATGACGGCGCCGATGCCCAGGCTGGCGGCGGTGGTGCCGAAGTAGCAGAGGATGAAGAAGAACGACACGGCCGCACCCCTGGTCGCCTCGGGCTGGTGGACCGCGATGATCTGCGTGGCACCCTGGAGGCCCAGGCCCTGGCCGATACCGAGGAGCACGGTGGCCAGCACGATCACGCTGAGATGGGTGAACACCGAGGTGACGCCCAGGGCCAGCGAGCCCAGGAACAGCCAGGCGAGCCCCTGACCGGTGACGGAGACGTCGCTGCGCCTGATGCGCAGGGCGCCGAAGACGGCCGAGAGGACGAAGCACATCGACACGACCGTGCCTTCGACCAGGCTGTTCTGCACCCCGACCACACGGTGGATGACGAGCGTGCCGAGCGCGGACATCAGACCTCCGGCGACGAACGCGCCGAAGCCGGCGAGGATCGCACCGCGCGAGGCCAAGTCCCCGAACATGCCCGCCAGTACGGCACGCAGCCTGACCGGCTGCGCCTCCTCGCCCTTGCGCCGGGCCTTCTCACCACCGCCCCCGCCCGTGCGCATGAACGGCATCACGGCCAGCGTGACGATGATCTGGATGACCCAGACGAGCCGGCCCTGCCACGGGGCGATCTCCAGCAGCAGACCGCTCCAGGCCGGCCCCGCGGCAAGGCCGATGGCGTTCGCCGAGGTCGTGGCGCGGCCCACCAGTTTGCTGGAGCCGGACAGCTCGAACTGGGCCAGCACGACCGGCACGACGCCGGTGAACACGCCCAGCACGATGCCCTGGAGGAGGTGTCCGCCGTAGAGCTCCCACTCCGTATGGGCGACCAGGAAGAGGACGTCGGCCACGATGGACAGGCCGCACGTCCACACCAGCACCGAACGGTAACCGGCGATCAGCGGCATCAGCATCAGGCCGATCATGACGCCGGCCACGTACGCCGCGAACAGGAGGCTGACGGTGGTGGAGTCGATGCCCATCGTCGACTGGTACAGCGGATAGAGCGGGGCCGGTAATCCGCTGGGCATGTGCAGAAGCGCCAGTCCTGCGGGGAGCACCAGGGCCGCCCGCAGGGACCGCTTCTCCTCAGA
The DNA here is from genome assembly GCF_001590865.1 of Streptomyces sp. NBRC 110611. Lineage (GTDB taxonomy): Bacteria > Actinomycetota > Actinomycetes > Streptomycetales > Streptomycetaceae > Streptomyces. The sequence goes on along the minus strand of NZ_BBUY01000003.1, from coordinate 167,304 downwards.
CAAGGTCAAGCTTCTCAACTCCGTGACGCGTGCTGGGCGTGCTGGGCGTACTGGGCGTACTGGGGGGTGCTGGGCGGGACGTGGGTGCGCCGGGGGAGGGGGGAGAGCCGGCGGACCGCCGAACGGTGTGACGGCGGATCCGCCGGCCGCGCACGGCTCAGTCCAGGGCGGGCCTGGAATCTCCCGCGTGCGGATTGCCCCAGCTCCGCTCCAGCGCGGTGCGGCAGCCGCAGCCGGCGTCGTCGGCCAGGGCGGCGACGGTCTTGCGCACCATGCGCTGCACCCGGTCGACGTTCTCGCCGAAGTACTTGACCACGTCCTGGTGCCGGACCGGCGCGTCACCGCTCTCCGGCGCCAGGTCCTCGGAGATGACGCCGTAGTCGGTGCAGAAGGAGAGGTTGACGTAGCACATCTCCAGTTCGCGGGCGACGCTCGCCTCGGTCGACTGGGTCATGTTGATGACGTCGGCGCCCCAGGAGTTGTAGAGGCGGCTCTCGGCCTTCGTCTGGAACCGCGGGCCGTTGATGATCAGCGCGGTGGCGCGGGGGTGGACGATCTCGGACGAGTCGGCCAGCGCGTCGATCGCCAGCGACCGCAGTCGGCCGCAGTACGGCTCCGCGAGGTCGGCGTGCGCGCCGTTGGGGCGGTCGAGGGTGGTCCACTGCCGGCCCCAGGTCAGGTCGATGAACTGGTCGATCAGCAGGAAGTGGCCCTTGGACACCTCCGCCGAGAGACTGCCCACGACGTTGAAGCCGAGGATCTGTCGCGCACCCAGCTTCTTGAGTGCCGCCACGTTGGCCGGATAGGGCACACGGTGCGGGGAGTACTGGTGATGCAGACCGTGGCGCGGAATGAAACCGATCCGCTTTCCTTCCCAGTCGGCTAACGTGACCGGGGCGCTCGGGTCGCCATAGGGAGTTTCGACTTTCTCTTCTTTGATGCTTTCGAAGAACTTGTAGAAACCGGTTCCTCCGATGATGCCCAGATCAATCACGCGTGACTCCTGAATGGTGGGAGTTTGGGGTCGCGAATTCTGCTGACTGACGCCTTTAACGGCCAACGATGGAGCCATCTTTGGCGGCTGTGGCTGAGCAATTACCGCCCGTGTCGGGCTAGATCATTCTAGGCAAGCGGCATCCTGGGTTCAATAGCGTATTCAAGATCATTACGTTCCGGTGATGATTGCCCGTGGGTGGTATGCGGGTTACGCTGCCGGGCAATGCCTGCCGAGCGATCTCGGATTTCGGATTTTGAAGGGTGGGTACATGCCGGATTCGTCGAATCTTCCGCCCGAGGGGTATTTCGACAGCCTTGCCACGCATTACGCGGCCGCCGAGGCGCTCGTCGAGGATCCCCACGGCCGCGTGCTGCTCGTGAAACCGTCCTACCGGCCGGACTGGAGCCTGCCGGGCGGGATGGTGGAGGAGGGGGAGGAGCCGCACGCCGCCTGCGCCCGGGAGGCCAGGGAGGAACTCGGCCTCGTGCTGCCCGTGGGACGCATGCTGGCCGTCGACTGGGCGCCGCCCGACGGCATCCGGCCCCGCCCGATGGCGCTGTACGTCTTCGACTGCGGCATCCTCGGCGAGGACGCGGTCATCACCCTGCCCCCGGAGGAGATCGAGGACTGGCGCTTCGTCCCGCCCGAGGAGACCGGCACGCTGCTCAGGCCCGGGAACAACGCCCGTATGCACGCGGCCCGGCAGGCCCGGGCGGAGGGCGGCGCGCACTACGTGCCGCGGATGGCGTAGGGCGGCGGCTGGCTGCCGCCGCGTTCGGCGCGGTACCACCGGATCGTCCCGGCGAGGCCGTCGCGCAGGGTGCGGGGCGTGAAGTCGATCAGGCGGTTCATGACGGAGACGTCGAGGGCACGGCCCTGCGGCCGCCGGTCCCCGGCGCCGGCCGTGCCGATCCGCTCCGGGCCGGCCGGGCCGACCGTGCTGATCCGCTCCGGGACGTCGAGCAGGCCGAAGAGGAGCCTGGCCAGGTCCACGATCGAAATCGCCTCCGCGGTCCCGATCGTGACGAGGTGTTCGCGGTCCTGGGCGGCGATCTGAAGCGTGGCGCGGACCGCGTCGGTCACATGGATGAAGCTGCGGAGCTGCTGTCCGTCCCCCCAAACCTCGACCGCATCGCCCGAAAGGATCCGGGTGAGCATGGCGGGAATCACCCGGGCCGCGTCGCCGAAGCGGTCGCGGGGACCGTAGAGGTTGGCGAAGCGGGGCAGGAAGGTACGGGTGCCGTACTGCGTGCGATGCAGTTCCGCCAGGAACTCGGTGCCTGCCTTCGACCGCGCGTATCCGTCCAGGGACCGCCCCGGTACGAACGGCACCTGCGCGGGCCCGGCGTCCGTCTCCGCGGAACTCGCCAGCACCACGGTCGCGATCCCGGCGTCCCGCGCCCCGTTGAGGACGTTCGCCGCCAGGCTGACGTTGACGTTGAGGATCTCTGTCGAGTGCCGGCGTTTGAACTCCGCGTTGCCGTCCATCCCCGCGCAGTGCACGACGGCATCGAGACGCGGGACCGCCCGGCACAGGGCGGCCCGGAGGCGGACGCCGTCCAGCGGATCGAACTCCAGGACCCGCAGGTTCCCGCTCACCGGAAGCCAGGTGCACCGCCGCGGATCGGCCCGGCGGGTCGCGGCCGACACATACGCGCCGTGTGCCAGGAGCTCTGTCACGAAGTGGGAGCCCAGAAAACCCAGTCCGCCGGTGACCAGAACATGTTTCCCCTGCCATGGGCTGTCCATCGGATCAGTCCCGTACCGGGGTGGCGGGGGCGGGGGCACGGCTCTCCGGGCGCCCGGGCCCGGGGAGTGCGGCAAGCCGGGCGCGGACGGGCTCCTCGCACGCGGCCCCCGCCAGCCCGGCCCGCCAGGCCTCGGTGGCGCTCAGCCCGAGGGCTGCGGCCGCGTCGTACTCGCGCTGGAGGTCGGTGCCGAACATGGCCGGGTCGTCGGTGCCGATCGTGCACCGCACCCCCGCTGCCACCAGCTGGGGCAGCGGATGGGCGGCGAGCTCCGGCACCGCGCCGGTGCACACGTTCGAGGTCGGGCACACGTCGAGCACGATGCCCCGCTCGACGATCTCGGCCAGCAGGTCCGGCTGGTGCCGGGCGCCGATCCCGTGCCGGATGCGCCGGGGCCGGTACGGCAGCACCTCGCGCACCGACTCCGCGTCGTCCGCCTCGCCGGCGTGCGGCAGGAACGCGAGGCCGCCGTCCGCCGCGGTCCTCAGCGCCCGGTCGTAGGCGGCCAGCGGCATGGCCGACGGCGCTCCGCCCAGGCCGAGGCCGACCACGCCGCGCCCCGCGTAGCGGACCGCGACCCGTGCGCACTCCTCGGCCAGCGCCACGTCGACGCCCCGGTACAGGTCGGGGGTGAGCCGTACCGTGACGCCGAAGCGGTCCTCGGCCTCCGCCGCGCCCTCGCAGTACCCGGTGAACAGTTCGTCCCAGTCCACCCCCCGCCGGGCCCGCTCGGCGGGCGAGAAGATCGCCTCGATGTAGGCGGCCCCGAGCGCCGCGGCACGGCCGGCGTAGTCGACCGTGATCCGGCGGAAGTCGTCGGCGGTGCGCAGGCAGTTGGTGGTGAGGATCCAGGTGTCGATGAACTCGCGCAGGGTCGTGAAGCGGTACAGCTCGGCCAGTCCGTCGGCGGTTTCGGCCGGGAGCCGCAGGCCGTTGCGCCGGGCCAGCGTGAGGAGCGTCGCCGGCTCCACCGTGCCCTCCAGGTGCACGTGGAGTTCGAGCTTCGGCACTTCCGTCCGCGTGCCCTGTGGGACGGCCGTCGGAGCGGTCATGCCCGCTCCTCGGACGGGGGCACCACGCCGACGACGCCCGCTTCCGCGGCGTGGGACAGCGGCCGGCCGAGCCTGCCGGAATCCGGGTCGAGCAGCTGGGAGACCGCCCCGGTCAGCGACTCGACCACGGGAACGCGCAACTCCGCGAAGTGCTCGCGCGCGTGCAGCGCGTCCTCGCCCGAGTGGTAGAGCAGGCAGCGCACCCCGCACTCCCGTGCCGCCTGGGCGTCGTCGACGCTGTCGCCGACCACGACGGCGTGTTCGGGGGCGATGCCCTGCCGCTCCAGGTGCTCGGCCAGGTGCGGTGCCTTGTAGGGGAGTTCACCCACCGTGCCGTCGATGCGGGTGAAGAACTCCGTGATGCCCGCCCGCTCGACCAGGGGCATCAGCCGCTCGTGCGGATGCATGGACAGCAGCGACTGCCGCCGGTCCGCGGCCCGCCACCGCGACATGGCGGCGACGGCGTCATCGGTGAGCCGGGCCTTCTCCCGGTAGCGTAGGTACGAGGTCATGAAGGACTGGTTCAGCCGGTCCTGTTCGTCGTCGGTGAGCGTGCGCCCGGCCAGCCGGTTGTAGAACTCGGGTATCGGCTGGGTGTGTTCGCGCTGGTAGTCGGCGATGGTGATCGGCGGCATCGCGCACGCGTCGAACGCGTCGAGCGTCGCGTCGATCAGGGCCCGGCTGTCGTTGAAGATCGTGCCGTTCCAGTCCCAGACGATGTGGCTCACGAACGGGTCTTGCATGATGTTCCTCTCTGGTCTTCCTCTTCCGCTTCCGCCCGGCCGGATTCTCGCCGGGCGGCCAGCACGGCGTCCAGCAGCTCTGCCACGCCGTCGAGATCATTTCCCCGGACGATCAGGTCGGCGGCGTCCAGCACCCGGGGGTGGGCGTTGCCCACCGCCACCGCCAGGGCCGAAGGCTCCATCATCGGCAGGTCGTTCGGCATGTCCCCGACGGCCGCCACGGCGGTGAGCGGCACTCCGGTGGCGGCCGCGACGGCGGCGACCGCCGCGCCCTTCGTGGCCCGTGCGTCGGAGATCTCCAGGAACCGCTGCGTCGAGTACGTCACCTGGTACGCGCCGCCGAGTGCGCCGGACACCGCGGGGGCCAGCTCCTCCGCGGTCGAAGCCGGGTGGGCCGCCAGGACCTTGAGGACCCGTCCGTCGTCGAGCGCCCCGGACACCGGCCCGGCGCACAGCTGGCTCCGCCAGTCCTGCGCGAGGTCCGCCGGGAATCCCGGATCGAGGAAGAGCCGGCTCTCGTCCACCGCGCCCAGCGTCAGTTCGGGGAACGTGCCCCGCAGGATCCGCCGGACCGCTGCCGCGCGCTCGCCGTCGATCGCCCGCCGGTGCAGCACCCGCCCGGTCTCGTCCAGCACGACCGCACCGTTGCTGCACGCCACATGACCGCGCAGGTCCGCGGCGCGCAGCAGGGCCACGGTGTCGGCCAGCGGGCGACCGGTCACGAAGGCCGGCCGGACACCGCCGCGGGCCGCTGCCCGCACCGCCGCCCGGACCCGTGAGGGCACGGTTCCGGTGGAGTCCAGCAGGGTGCCGTCCAGGTCCATCGCGACCAGCCGCACGCCGCTCAGCGCCGCGGTGCCGTCCAGCGCGACGACGGGGGGCGGCTGGGGGCCCGGGTGGTTCCAGAGCAGGCGGGCGGTCACCCGTACCTCGGCCAGCCGCTCGCCGGCCACCACCACCTCGATGCGGCCGTGGCCGGCCAGCCGTTTCGTCACCGGCCCGGTGGCCAGCGGCAGCCACAGCCAGCCGGCGTCGAAGATCGGCACCCCGTGCGCCGCCGCGTGGTCGGCGCGCACCCGGGTCAGCGAGTCGGGGCAGTCGAACAGGTCGATCGCGGTGAGCCGGTCGCCGGCGAACGACAACAGGACCCGGCTGGCGAACTCCGTCCGGTGCCGCGCTCCGGTTTCCGGTCCGCGCCAGTGCAGGTGTGCGGTGCCGGAGACCGGATCCCAGCGCGCGAGCACGGCACTGTGTGCCCGTCCGGTCTCTGCTCGGCCGATCATCGAGACCCCCTTCTGCCGCCTTCTTCCGCCAGGTGGCGACTGGTATGCGTGCGCTACACCGACTGGAGCCGGTCCAGGCCGGAGACGACCGGCGGAGCCAGCCCCGCCGGGCGCAGCTCGATCTCGCCCACCGCCACATCCGGTGGGTTCGTGATGAGTTCGCGCACCACCCGGGCGACCGAGCGGGTGGTCATCTTCAGGGACGAGGTGTCGCCGTCCTCGTTGGCGATCGCGCCCGGGCTGACCAGGGAGGTCCGCACGCCGTGCGGCCGCTCCTCCAGCAGCAGGACCTCGCTCAGCGCCTTGAGCGCGGCCTTCGGCGCGCAGTACGCCAGGCCGCCCTCGAAGAAGCGGCTGCCGGCGTGACTTCCCATCAGCACGATCGTGCCGCGCGAGCGGCGCAGCATCGGCAGGGCGCGCCGTACCAGCGTGACGACGGACGTCAGATTGACGGTCAGCGCCGCGGCCCAGCGCTCCGGGTCGAGTTCGGCGACGGGCGCGAAGTACCGGTCGACCGCATTGGTGACCAGGGCGTCCAGGCGGCCGGTGCGCTCCAGCACCTGGTCGACGGCGGCGTCCAGCGCGGCGGTGCTCGACAGGTCGCAGGCCACCTCCCTGGGGTGGCCGGAGGGGGTGCGGTTCAGCTGCCACACCTCCATGCCGGCCTGGTCGAGTTCGGCCGTGATGGCGTGTCCGGTGCCCCGGTTGCCGCCCGTGACGATCGCCACCGGCGGCAGCCGGCCCGCTGTGGGGTCATCCGTGGTGCCGTACATGGCGCAGCAGCACCTCCCACCGGGCGACGATGTCGTCCTCGCTCGCGCCGGCCCGGAACAGGTCCTTGTCCAGCGCGCTGCCGTGCTCGTCGCGCAGCCGCATGCAGTCCGGGGAGACCTCCGAGATGATCACCGGCACGCCGTCCGGGCCGGTGCCCAGGACGAGGCAGAAGTCCCACAGGTCGAGCGGCGACAGCCAGTCGGTCAGTACGGCGTTGCACCGCAGCGCCGTCTCGTGGAAGCGCTCCACCGGCACGTTCGCCGCGCGCAGGTAGTCCTCGGCGATGGGCTGGTCCTCCGGGTCGACCCGGAAGTCGTACTTGACCACCGGCGGGGTGAAGCGGTGCCCCTCGGGGAACAGGCCCGGGTACTTGCGTGTCGTCGAGCCGGTCGCCACGTTCTTCACGATCACTTCGAAGGGCGGCGCCGGCACATAGTCCGCGACGTAGGTGAGCTCGTCGATCCGGCCCCGGTACGCGGTCCGGACCCCGGCCTGCGCCAGGCGCTCGGCGGCGAGTTCGTAGAAGTCCAGGCGCTGCCGGCCGGTCTCGTGGAAGATCTCGTCACGTTCGTGGGTGAAGCTGCGCAGGCTCGGGATCAGCTCGACGACGCACGTCCCGTCGTCGAGCAGCCACAGCCGCTTGCTGCGCCCCTCGATGTCGGGCGGCCGCGTCTTGACGGTCGGGTCGGCCAGGGGAGTGGTACGGGAGGTCGTCATGAGGTTCCGGTTCTCCTTGCGCTCGGGGTCAACGCGGTAGCGCGTGTGCGGGGAGGTCCGTGGCGGCCCGGGCACGGTCCGGGTCGCGGCGCCACGCGGCCGGCAGGTGCGAGGAGTCGCCCAGCCCGTGCAGCGTGGCTCCGCCGGGAGCGACGGTCAGCCAGGAGACCGACCCGACCGTCACACAGCCGAGGTCGCGGTAGCGGGACGGCGGGAGGCCGAGGAAGAAGGCCACCACCAGGCGGATCGGGGCCTTGTGCGTCACCACGGCGACCGCCTTCCGCCCGTGCATCGCGTCGCGCACCGCCGCCACGGAGCGCGCCATCACCTCCAGGCCGGTCTCCCCGCCGGGAGGCGAGAAGTACGCGGGGTCCCGCTCCCACCGCTGGTGCTCCACGGGCTCGGGCACCTCGCCCGGCAGCAGGTTCTCCCAGGCACCGAAGCGCAGTTCGCGCAGCCGGTCGTCGACCACGACACCGGCCCCGTGCGGCCCCGCCACGGCCTCGGCGGTGTGCCGGGCCCGTGCCGCGGGGCTGCTGACGACCGCCTCGACGCCGTGCAGGGCGGGGTGGGTGCCGGCCGCCCGGGCCATCTCCTCGCCGGCGGGCGTGAGTTCGGCTTCGTGGGCGCCGCAGAAGCGGCCGGCCACCGTGCACTCGGTCTGCCCGTGGCGGATCAGCACCAGGCGGCACCCTCCCGGGCCGGCCGCCTCCGGACGGCTACCCGGCATGGCGCTCCCCGCCGTCCGGATCCGGGCCGCCGCCGAGCGGGATGCCCATGGCGCGGGCCAGTGCGGCCGCCACGTACTCGTCGCACTCCGGGGGCAGGTCGTGCAGGCCGGGCGGCCAGCCGGCGGCCTCCTTCAGCGACAGGCACAGTGCGAGTACCTGACTGGCGAAGGTGACGTCCATGACCTCGCTGGCGTTGCCCCGCCCGGCGGTCAGATTGGCGATGTTCCCCCCGCCGATCAGATACACCCGGCGGCCGCCCGGCAGGGTGAGCACCTCCGATCCCGGATGGGCGGCCGGGGCGCGCTCCAGGGCGAGCCGGTCCAGCGCCGGGATGTCGATCTCGTGCGGCAGATGGCCGCCGTTGGCCAGCACCGCGCCGTTCTTCAGCAGGCCGAAGTGCCGCTCGCGCAGGACGTCGGAGGAGCCGGTGACGGTGCAGATCAGGTCGCCGATCCGGGCGGCCTCGTCCATCGGCAGCACCTCGAACCCGTCGAGTGCCGCGATCAGCGCCCGGGTGGGCCGTACCTCGGTCACCACGACCCGGGCACCGAGGCCGCGCGCCTTGGCGGCGACGCCGGAACCGACCCGCCCGTAGCCGGCCACCACGAACACCTTGCCGGCCAGCATCCGGCCGCTGGCCGCCATAATGGCCTCCAGCAGGGACTGGGCGGTGCCGTGCGGGTTGTCGATGACGTGCTTGCCGAACGACTCGTCGCTCTTGACCACGGGGAACCGCAGCGGTGTACGGCGGGCGAGCCGGTCCAGCTCCAGGAGCCCGTCCGGCGTCTTCTCGGTGGCCAGTACCGGTGGGGGCACCCGCGCCAGCGTGGTGTGCAGGGCGTCGATCAGCAGGGCGCCCTCGTCCAGCACCAGGGTGGGCCCGTCCGGCCAGTGGCGCAGCACCGCTTCGACGCCGTCGCGCAGTTCGGCCTCGCTCATGCCCCGCGTGCCGGACACCCGTAGGCCCTTGTCCCGCATCAGTGCCGCGACCCGGTCGTCCGTGGTGCTCGTGCTGGACGCGCAGCAGGCCACCTCGGCGCCCAGGGCGGTGAGGGTCTGCACCTGTACGGCGGTCTCGACGGTGAGGTGTCCGCACAGCGCGAGCCGCTGGCCCGCCAGGGGCCTGCTCACCTGGTGGTCCTCGCGGATGCGGGCCAGCACGGACATCTGCTCGGTGGCCTGGGTGAGCCGGGCCGCGGTCGGATCCGGTGTCATGCAGACTGTTCCTCTCGAGTGGCGTCGGCCGCGGCCGGCGCTTCGTCATCCGGTTCGTCGCATCGCACACCCATGGTGGCCAGCTTGCGCCGGGCGACCTCCTCGTCCTGGGCGGGGTCCACGTCCTGCACGCCCGGTGGGTACCGGCCGGGGGCACGGGCGAAATCGAGGGTGACCAGCGCCTGGTTGGCGAAGGTGACGTCCATGACCTCGCTCGGGTTGCCCTCGGCCGCGTCGAGGTTGACCAGCCCGCCGCCGGACAGCAGGTCCAGGTAGCGGCCGTCGTGCAGCAGATGGCGCTGTACGTGCGGCCGCGGCTGCGTCACCGACCGGGTCCGGGCCGCCAGGTCCGCCAGGTTGATCTCGGTGGTGGAGTGCCCGGTGTTGCAGAGCACCGCCCCCGAGGGCAGCAGGTCCAGGTGGCCGGCGGTGAGCACGTCGGGACGGCCGGTCGCGGTGCAGACGATGTCGGCGAGGCGGGCGGCCTGCTCCAGAGGCAGCACCTCGAAGCCGGCCACCCGCGCCCGTACGGCGGTCCGCGCGGAGCGGCACACCACCACGACGCGCGCGCCCAGCCCGCGGGCGCGCTGGGCGACCCCCCGGCCGACGTGGCCGTACCCGCACACCACGAAGCGCTTGCCCGCCAGGAACGTGCCGGTCGCCCGCAGGATGCCGTCCAGCGTCGACTGCCCGGTGCCGTAGGTGTTGTCGACCTCCCACTTGGTGACCACGTCGTTGACCGAGACCACCGGGAACGGGAAGGACGTGGTGGCGCCCAGCTCGCGGATCCGGCGGGAGCCCTCCGAGGTCTTCTCCGTGGCGCCGCACAGGTGCGGCAGCCGGCCGAGCGACCGGCCGGCCCGCTCGATCAGGCGGGCACCGTTGTCCAGAAGCATGGTGGGCCCGTCGGGGAAGGCGTCGAACGCCTCGGCCGCCGCCTCGTCCACCTCCGCCGTGGTCATCCCGCGCCGGCCGTACACCCGCACGCCCTCGGCGCTCAGCGCGGCGGCCACGTCGTCCTGTGTGGACACCTCGTCCCCGCCGGTCCACGCGACCTGGGCGCCCGCCGCCACGAGCAGCTGCACCAGGACACCGGTCTCCTTGGTCAGGTGGACGCAGCCCACCAGGCGGTGGCCGGCCAGCGGGCGGCCGTCCGCCACCTCCCGGCGGATGCCCTCCAGGACCGGCATCTGACTGCGGGCCAGCTCCAGCGCCGCCCGGCCGCGCCGGACGAGGGCGGCATCGGGCCCGGTGACGCGCCAGCTCATGTCCGCGCACCCGACAGGGCGTGCTGGCAGGCGCAGTCGAACTCGGTCGGCAGCTCACCGACGATGCGGCGCACGATGTCCGCGACCCGCTCGGAGTCCGCGCTGAAGGCGGCCAGGACGCCGGCGTGCGACACCTTCTCGGCGTCCTCGTCACCGGCGACCTCGGCGGCGGCCACGTCGTAGTCGGTGATGTAGGACAGGTTCATGTAGCAGAGTTCCAGCTCGCGGGCGAGCACGACCTCCGGGTACTGGGTCATGTTGACCAGGTGCCAGCCCTGGCTGCTGAACCACCGGCTCTCCGCCGCCGTGGAGAACCGCGGCCCCTCGATGACGACCACGGTGCCGCCGGGGTGCACGTTCGCGTCCGCGTCCGACAGCGCCTCGGCGGACAGCTGCCGCATACGGCCGCAGTACGGCGTGGCCGAGCTGATGTGCGCCGCCTGGTCTCCGGAGAAGAACGTGTCCTTGCGCCGCCGGGTCCGGTCGACGAACTGGTCGACCAGTACGAAGTCCCCCTTGCGGTAGGAGCGTTGCAGACTGCCCACCGTGTTGAAGGCCACCACCTGACGCACGCCCAGCTCCCGCAGCGCCCACAGGTTGGCCTGGTAGGGCACATCGGAGGGGAGGTGGTCGTGGTTGCGGCCGTGCCGGGGCAGGAACGCGACGTCGCGGCCTTCGACCGAGGCGATGGTGATCGGTGCGCTGGGCTTGCCGTAGGGGGTGTCGAGGACGACCTCCTTGCCGCCGTCGAGGAACTGGTAGAAGCCGGTGCCTCCGATCAGTGCGACCGAGGCCTCTGTTCCGGATATGGGCATGGTTCCTCCAGTCTGAGGCGCCGGCCGTCGGAGACCGGCGCGCGGTGCTGACAGGGAAATCAAGGGAACTCAGGGGGTGAGCACGCCGCGGACGGACCGCAGGAGCTCATCGACCCGGCGGGCACTGTCCGGGCCGGACCGCAGCTCGCCGTAGACCCGGACGCCGGCCTCGGTGGTGGAGCGCCGCAGCAGCAGCCACTGGCCGTCGTCGAGCCAGAACTTCACGCCGTCCGTCTCGGTGATCGTGGGGTCGGCACCGGCCAGGCCGGCTCGGGCGAGGGCCGCCGAGCCGGCCGTACGGAGGAGGTCCGCACCGCCGGTTCCGGGCACCCGGGACTCGAACCACCGGTGGCGGCCGACCTCGTCGCCGAGCGCGTCGAGCAGGTCACCGAGCGGGCGCCCGGTGGTGTGGAGCAGTTCGGCGAGCAACGCCACCGCCGTGAACGGGTCGCGGTCGATGCCGTGGTCGGCGAAGGCCAGGTCGCCGACGCTGCCGCCGGCCAGGTCGGCGCGGCCGTCGGCCAGCAGCGGGGACAGGTGCTTGAAGCCGATCCGGGTCTCGCGCACCCCGCGCCCCTGGCGGCGGGCGACCGTGCGCACCGCCGTGCCGGTGGCGACCGTGACGGCGATATCGCCGTCACGGTCCCCGCGCCGCAGCGACCAGCGGGCCTGGAGGAGCAGCGCGAGCAGTTCGTGCGGCTGGACGGTGCGGCCGCGCTCGTCGATGACGAACACCCGGTCACCGTCGCCGTCGAGCACGATGCCCAGGCGGGCGGACTCCTCCCGGACCGCGCGTTCCGCGCGCCGGCGGGTGGCGGCGAGGGTCGGATCGGGCACCAGACCCCCGAAGCCGGGGTCGGGGGTGCCGCCGAGCAGCCTGGCCCGCCAGCCGAGCCGCTCGCACAGCCGGGCCATCGGCCCGCCCGCGACCCCGCCCACGCCGTCCACCACGACCGTTGCCCCGGAGCCCACGGCGGCCGGCAGGCGGTCGAGGATGTCGGCGAGGTGTTCGTCGGTCCACCGGGTGCCGGCGTCGCGGTCCGGCTGCTCGGCGGCCGTCCCCACCGGAACGCCGCCCACCTCCCCGATCAGCTGCTCGGCGCGGCGCTCGACCGCCGCCGGAAGCGAACGGCCGGGCGCCACCTTGACCTTGAGGCCGTTGTGGCTGCCCGGGTTGTGGCTCGCGGTGACCAGGAACGCCACGTCCGCCCGGCCGCGCCGGAGCGCCGCCGAGACGACCGGGGTGGGCAGGTGCGGCACCAGGCGTACCCGGTCCGCGCCGGCGTCGGCGGCGGCGGCCACGGCCGCTGCCGCGCACCGCTCGCCACCCCGCCGGCCGTCGTGGGTCACCAGCACCGTCCCCGGCGCCCGGTCCGCCGCGAGCGCCCGCATCACACAGTGGGTCACCAGCGCTGCGTACGACGGGGTGAAACTCTCGTCGATGACGCCGCGCCAGCCGTCCGCGCTCGATGCGACAGAGGTCAGATCCACCACTGGTCACCGCCCTTCATGTCACGTGCCTACGCGCCAGTCCGTGAGGTACTCGTGCTGGTCCGCGCTCAGCTGGTCGATCTCCACGCCGTAGGCGCGCAGTTTGGCGCTCGCGACGTCGTTCTCGATCGAGCGGGTGATCGGGACGATGCCCGGCTTCAGTTCACTCCGCTGCTCGATCAGGTACTGCACGGCGAGGGCCTGGGTGGAGAAGGTCATGTCCATCACCTCGGCCGGGTGCGCCTCGGCGGCGGACTGGCCGACGAGCCGGCCCTCGGCGAGCAGCATCACGTGGCGGCCCGAAGGCAGCGTGTACTCCACGCAGTTGGGCCGCAGCTCGCGCCGTTCGGTGGCCCGTTCCTGGAGGGCGGTGACCTGGATCTCCACGTCGAAGTGGCCCGAGTTGCACACCACGGCGCCGTCCTTCATGCGCTCCATGTGGGCCAGCGTGATGGCGTCCCGGTTGCCGGTGACGGTGGCGAAGATGTCGCCGATCTCCGCGGCGCGGTCCATCGGCATGACGTCCAGGCCGTCGAGCTTGGCCTCCAGCGCCCGGATCGGGTCGACCTCGGTCACGATGACGTTCGCGCCCATACCGCGGGCCCGCATCGCCACCCCGCGACCGCACCAGCCGTAGCCGGCGACCACGAACACGGAACCGGCGAGCAGCATGTTCGTGGCCCGCAGGATGCCGTCGATGGTGTTCTGGCCGGTGCCGTAACGGTTGTCGAACAGGTGCTTGGTGGCAGCGTCGTTGGTCGGCAGGACCGGGTAGCGCAGCGCCCCGTCCTCGGCCATGTTCCGCAGGCGCAGCACCCCGGTCGAGGTGACCTCGGTGGCCCCGATGATGTCGTCGAGCAGGTGCGGGTAGTCGTTGTGGATGGTCGTGGTCAGATCGGCTCCGTCGTCGATCACGATCGTGGGCCGCACCCCGAGCACGCCCTGCACCTGCTGGTAGTACGTGTCGCGGTCGCAGCCGTAGATGGCGAACACCTCGGCGCCGATGTCACGTTGGATGGTCGCCGCGACATCGTCCTTGGTGGACAGCGGGTTGGAGGCGCACAGCGCCAGCTCGGCACCGCCGGCGACGAGCGCCCGGCACGCGTTCGCGGTTTCCGTGGTGACGTGCAGGCACGCCGCGATGCGCTGGCCGAGGAAGGGCTTCGTCTCGGCGAACCGCTCGACCAGCTGGGACAGCACCGGCATACGCCGTCCGGCGAACTCGACCTTCAGCTTTCCCTCATCGGCGAGGGAAAGGTCACGAACCATGCTCATGGAGAATCCATTCCTTTTTCATTCGGTCCCGCTCCGGCCGGGGCGGTGTGCCCGGGCGACGGCAGAGCGGAGATCAGGTCGGGCAGCGTGGTCTGCTGGGCCCGGGCACCGACGGCGCCGACGGCGAGCGCGCCGGCCACGTTGCCGCTCCGCAGCCGCTGCGGGGGCGGCAGCCCAGCCAGTGCCGCCAGCAGGTAGGCGGCGGCGAACGCGTCGCCGGCACCGGTCGGGTCCCGCACCACCGCGGGTTCCGCCGGGGCGTGCCACTCCTGGTCGGCGCGGCGCAGCAGCGCTCCTTCGGCGCCCAGCGTCGTCACCACCTCGGTGGCGGCCCGGCCGAGCGCGGCGCCGCTCGGCGTACGGCTGATCCGGGCGTGCTCGTCGCGGTTCAGCAGGAGCAGGTCACACCGGGGCGCGAGCTCGGCCGTGCTCTCGTCGTCGCAGTAGAGGCCCCCGGGACACCAGCACAGCAGCGGCCGTCGGGGCAGCCGTGCGGCCGCCGTGACCGCCGCGCGCAGGGCCTCCCGGCTCGGGTCGAACAGGACCACCGCGTCGACCGGTCCGGTGAGCGCGTCGCGCACCGCCGCCGCGGGGAGCAGGTCGTTGGCGCCCCGGTGCATGAGCATGTAGTGCTTGTCCCGGAAGACCGGGATGATCACTTGTCCGGTGGGCGCGTCGGGGTGGCGGTACACGGCCGAGACGTCGATGCCGCGCGCCCGCAGGTCCGCCAGCACACTCTCGCCCTCGGGGTCGGCGCCGACCGCCCCCACCACGCCCACCTGTACGCCGAGCGCGGCCAGCGCCGACGCGCAGTTCCCGGCATGGCCGCCCGGTGCGGTGGTGACGGAACGGGCGATCACCGCGCCGTCGTCCGCCGGTTCGCGGTCGCTGTGCACGATGAGGTCCATGTTGAGCGACCCCACGACGAGGACCCGGCTGCGGCCCGCCGTCTCGCGCAGCGCCGATCGCCAGTCGGCCGGCACCTCCGGCGCCCCGAGGGCGTCGGTCATCTGCCACCCTCCACTGCCGCGATGCCGCTGATCTCCACCACACAGCCCTTCTCGGCCAGTCGGGAGACCTCGACCAGGACGCTGGCGGGCGGCGGCACGGCCAGT
Source organism: Streptomyces sp. NBRC 110611 (assembly GCF_001590865.1). Taxonomy (GTDB): domain Bacteria; phylum Actinomycetota; class Actinomycetes; order Streptomycetales; family Streptomycetaceae; genus Streptomyces. The sequence continues at coordinate 152,080 of NZ_BBUY01000003.1, read as the reverse complement.
ACCTCGTCGCGTACCGCCGAGACGGCGGCGAAGTCCCGCTCGATGTCGGTGAGGTAGATGGTCACGTTCACCAGGTCGGCCAGGGAGCCCCCGGCCGCCGCCAGTACCTGCTCGATGCGCTCGAAGACCACCCGCGCCTGGGGGCCCGCCTGGCCGGGGGAGAGCACGGTGCCCTGCGCGTCGGTCGCCACCTGACCGGTGACGAACACGAACTCGGTGCCGGGCGTGAGGGCCACCCGGACGCCGGGGGAGTAGCGCCCGATCGGCTTGGAGTGGGACTGCGGGACGAGGGCTGATTTCTGTGCGGTCATGGCTGTGCCCTTTCCGGAAAGGGACCGAAAGTCGATGACAGCGAGGACATCTGGATCTCGCGGATCTCCACGTGCGGAGGCAGGCGGAAGAGCCCGGAGACGACGGCGGCCACGTCCTCGGCGGAGAGCGCTCCTTCGCGGCTGCCGGGGGCCGCGTCCGCGTGGGCGCCCCGGAAGTACGTGTCGACCCGGCTCGGCACCACCTGGCAGACCCGGACCCGCTGTTCGCGCACCTCGCGGCGGGTGACCTCCAGCAGGGCCCCGAGCCCGGACTTGGCGGCCGCGTACGCCGCCCGCTGCGGGAACGGGTAGCGGGCCGAGTCGGAGAGCATGCCCACCACCAGCGCGCCGGGGACCGCGGTGAGCAGCGGCAGGGCCGCACTGAGCACCTGGAAGCCGCCGTCCAGGTTGGTGCGCACGGTGCGGTCCCACTCGTCGGTGCCGAGCTCGCTCAGCGCGGTCCAGACCCCCTGCCCCGCGTTGAGTACGAGGCCGGCGAGCCCGTCCAGGCCGGCCAGCGAGGTCCGGGCGGCGAAGGCCACCGCCGCCGGATCCGCGATGTCCACCACCGCGCTGCGGACCGGGGTGCCGTGCGCGCGCACCTCGGCCGCCACCTCGGCCAGGTCGTCGCCGGACCGGGCCCACAGCACCGGTCGGTAGCCGTCGGCGGCCAGGGCCAGGGCGATGGCGCGGCCGATGCCCCGGCTGGCACCGGTGATCAGCACCCAGCGTCCGCGCTCAGGCACCGGACGCCCGCAGAGCCTGCCGGGCTTCTCGGCCCGGGCCGATCTCGGTGCGCCGGGTGACCGGTTCGACGAGTTCGGGCCGCAGGTCCGCCAGCAGCGCGAACGCCAGGTCCACCGACTTCACCGAGTCCCGTACATCTCCGCCGACCGAGCAGATCCGGCCGTCCCGGACGAGCCCGTCGGCGGCCCGGACCGCACCCCGCTCCGTCAGCTGCGTCCGCTTCGCCGCGTGGATGGCCAGCGCACGGCCCTCCGCCAGTCCGGCGCCGGCCAGCACGAGGGCACCGGAACAGACGGAGTACAGCCGGGCGTCGCGCTCGTCGGCCCGGCGCAGGAAGCGTTGCAGCCGAGGTGTCTCCGCGGCCGCGGAGGCGCCCCGGCCGCCCGGGACGACGACCGCCTGCGCGCGCTCGACCACCGACAGCTCCTCCTGCGCCCGGAACGTCACGCCGGCGGAGCCGCGGACCTCGGGTTCCTCGGCGGTGATCACCGCCGTGACGGGGGGTGCGCCCGTCTCCTCCGCGACGGATCCGGCCTTGGCCAGCAGGGCGTATCCGCCGAAGAGATCGAGTTCGTCCACCCCGGGGTACGCCAGCACCGCGATCAGCGTGCCGGCCGACGGGACAGGAGGAGTGCCGGTCATCGCGACGAAGCCTCCAGGACCCCGTCCTGCGGGGCGGCGCCGGGGCCGTCCAGCTTGCGGAAGCCCTCCTCGACGTCCTCGGCGGTGTACTTGGGGTGTCCGCCGGCGGGAGACTTCAGGACGCGCACCGCGGCCACCGGGAAGCCGCCGCGGTTGAGCCGGGAGCTGGCGGCGGCGATCCGGATCAGATCGATGATCACCCCGGCCGCGTTGCTGGAGTCCTGGACCTTCAGCTTCAGGTCGAGCGAGACCGGGGTGCCGGCCCAGCCGAGGCCTTCGATGTTCAGCATGGCGACCTTGTGGTCACGCAGGTGCGGGACGTAGCCGGCCGACGGGATGACCTCGACGTTCGAGGTGTCCACCCCCTCCTGCGCCAGGGCGTTGAGCTTCGACTGCCGCTTGCTGCCGCCCTGTTCGCGCAGGTTGCGGAAGTCCTCATTGCCCCCGAGGTTCAGCTGGTAGGAGCTGTCGAGGGTCAGGCCGCGCTCGCTGAGCAGGCCCAGCAGCGCGCGGTGCACCACGGAGGTGCCGAAGTGGCTGGCCAGGTCGTCGCCGACGAGCGGGACCTTGGCCTCCTCGTAGGCGGCCAGCAGCTGGGGAGACCGTGCGACCACCTCCGGCGTGCAGTTCACGAAGGCCACCCCGGCCTCCAGGGCCGCGCGGGCGTACGCCTCGGCGGCCCACTGTAAGCCGGTCGGCAGCGAGTAGAGCAGCACCTCGGCACGGCTCTCCCGGAGCTGCTCCACCACCGTGCGGAACTGTTCCGACGTGGGCTCCGCGTGCTCCTCGCGGGCCAAGCCGGGCTGCACGGTGACCGGCACCTGCGGCAGCTCGACGTCCAGCCTCGGGTAGTTGTTGGGCTCGGCGAGCACCGCCTCGTTGAACGGCCGGCCCGACTTGTTGGGATGGATGTCGAAGGCGGCGACGAAGGAGAGGTCGCTCACCGAAATCCCGCCGATGCGGGGGCGCTTGACACCCGGGAAGTCGCTCTCGCTGACGCCCTCGGCACTCAACTTGCGGTACAGCTCCGCACCCTGGAACAGCGCGGATATGTTGTTGCCGACCCCGGCAACGGCAAGACGGATGTGCTCAGCCATTACTACACCACCGATCGTTTGTTATCCGGAGCAGGGGCACGCGAGGGTGCCCCTGCCCGACGACATGACGACATTCAGTTGCAGCAAGAGAGAGACAGGAGAGAGACCGGAGATCGGTTTCTCCCCTTGGAGTTATGCGGTCTTGCGGGTGTGCCGTACGGCCTCGTCCAGCAGGCTCTGTGCCCGGGCGCCGTCCGCGAAGGTCGGTGCTTCGGGGGGCGGGCCGTCGGCGGCGAGGAGTAGCCGGTAGATGTTCATCTCGTCGGCGGGGAATTCCCTGACGCGGCTCTCGGCGCGGCGCGGGTTGAGGTGCAGCAGGCCGGAGCCGTCATCGGGGTCGAGGACGGCGAGGACGCTGCCCTCGGTGCCGTGGAGCTCGGCTCGTAGCTGTCGGTGGGCGGAGACCCGGGAGGTGAAGACGCGGGCGGGTGTCCCGGATGCGGAGGTGAGCTGGACATCGGCCAGGTCCTCGGTCTCCGCGGTGAGGGTGCTGCCCTGGTGCGAGCGCTGGGCGAACGCCACCGAGGAGCGGGCACTCGTCACGGTCCACTCGTCGTCGGTCAGCCAGCGGAGCAGATCGAGCAGGTGGACGCTCTGGTCGGCGAGGGTGCCGGCGCCCGCGGCCTGCCGGGTGTGGCGCCAGGGCCACGGCGTCTCGGGCTCGCCCAGGAAGTCGTGGTGGAAGGCGAATTCGGCCTGGAGGACACGGCCGAGGAATCCGCTGCGGCGCAGCCGGTCCACTTCGCGCAGGGCCGGGTTCGCGCGCCACTGGAAGGTGACGTAACCCGGTGTGCCCCGCTCCTGGGAGTACCGGGTGAGGCGGTCCGCCTCGTCGCTGTTGCGTGCGAGGGGCTTGTCGGAGACCGCGGTCAGGCCGGCGTCGAGGGCCGCCGTCAGATACTTCTCATGCGTTTCCGGCGGTGTCACCACGGACACCGCGTCGACGCGTCCGCTGCGTATCACGGACAGGGGGTCCGACTCGACGGCCGGAACGGAGAAGCGATTCGCTATGCGCGTCGCCCGGGAGTGATCACTTCGGTAGCACAGTGCTTCGACTGTCACGCCGGGCACGTCTAATAACCAGCCGATGTGCTGTTCGCCGAAGCCGGTTCCCACTACTGCGAAGCGCACAAGTGCCCCTCCTTTCTTGATCGTTGATGTTGAACCCCTACAGCGTAAGTCGCGTTCATGGGCTGCGCAACGGTCCCCTGCACCGAAAGATTTGACCTTGCTCCAACTGCCGCTCTGACCAGCCCTGTTAACGTAAAAGATCTTCCTATGGGGCGTCAAATGATCAATGCCCGTTGCCAGTTGACGAGGCGACACGTATCGTCCCCATCGCCTCACGCACCCCGGTGCCGTGACCGGCCACGTTGTCTGCCTTCTCATCCCCCCGGTCGCACCACGGCATCAGGCCGGAGCGCCGGCGGCACACCCGGCTGAAGGAGTCGACTCCCCATGGCCCAGGAACCCCGATTAGCCGTGCCCGGCGCCGCGCGGCCACAGCGCGTCGCCCTACCGAACAAAGGCACCCTGGCCGCGGGCGCCCGGCTGCTGCTCACGGCCGCCGGCTACGCGTGCGGTGCCGCACACGGAAGGCTGCACCAGCTCGATCACGAGAACGACACCGAATTCCTCCAGCTGCGCGCCCGGGACGTGCCGCGGCTGGTGGCCGAGGGGCACTTGGACGCGGGCATCACCGGACGGGACTTCGTCGCGGACGCCGACCTGCCGATGGTCGAGCTGCTGACGCTCGGCTTCGGCCACGCGCAGGTGCGCTACGCCGTTCCCCGCGATGGCTCCGGCACCGTCTCGGGGCTTCAGGGCGCGCGGATCGCCACGGCGCTGCCGCGGCTGACCGCCCGCGATCTGGCCGCGCACGGAGTGACCGCCGAGATCGTGGAGATGACCGGCGCCGTGGAGGTCGCCGTCCACCTCGGCATCGCCGACGCGGTCGCGGACGTGGTCGAGTCCGGGCGCACGCTGGCCGCGCACGGACTGCGGGCGGTCGGCCCGCCGCTGATCTCGTCGCAGGCGGTGCTCGTGTGCGCTCCGGCGGCCGCCGCCTCGCCCGCCATCAGGACACTGGCCGAGCGGCTGCTGCCGTGCCTGCTCCCGGCGGACCGGACGAGCCGGGCAGCGCGGCCGCCCCAAGGGGCGACGCGGCCGCCCCAAGTGGAGGGTGCCGGGGCACGGTGCCCTCAGAGCGGGGCCTCGTGATGGTCGTCCGGCTGCCAGGGCGGCGTGGACACCGCGAGCAGTAGGGCGCCCTGGGCCCCGGCGACCACACCGTGCCGGGTACGGGGCGGAATGGCGACGGTGCCGCCCGCCGGTACGACGTGATCGGTGCCGTCGAGCGATACGGTCGCCTCCCCGGACAGCACGACGTACGTCTCCTCGCTCCGCTCGTGGTGGTGGACGGGGATGACGGCGCCGGGCGCCAGTGTCGAGCAGGCCACGCTGTGGTGCTGCTGGTAGCCGTGGCACTGCGGCCCGACCAGCTCCTGGAGCACATGGCCGCCGGCGGCCACCGGGTCCGCCTCCTCGATCCTGCCCACGTGCGCCGGCCGCCCCGTCGGCCTCAGGTACAGCTCGGCGATGCGGCGCTCCATACGGGGTGGCATCGGGTGTATCCCGGCGGGCTCCCCGGACCAGTCGCCGTTCAGCAGCCAGGCGCAACTCAGCACGGTGACACCGGCGAACAGGTCCCACAGGTCGTCGCCGAAGGTGGTACCCGCCGCGAGATTGACCGGGCTCGCACCGCCCAGCACGTAGACGGCGCGGTCGGCGACGCGGTACTCGACGACGCCGGGCCGCACCGGCCGGCCGGGACCCCGGGCGGCCAGATGGCCGAGGTCGATCTCCTCCGGCGAGTGCCCGGCGTTCGCCAGGATGGCCCCGTCGGGCAGCCGGTCGAGGCAGGCGGCGGGTACGGCGTCCGGCCGTCCGGTGGCGGTGACGACGATCTCGGCGGTATGCGCCGCGGCCAGCGCGGAGGACACGGTCGCATGCCCCCGCAGCCGCGCGTCCAGCGCCCGGGACGGGTCCGGTTCGGCCACGGTGACCCGGGAGCCGAGCCTACGGGCCAGATCGGCGACGCCCTTTCCCACCTCCCCGTAGCCCACCACCAGCACCCGGCGGCCCTCGACGGACAGCCCGGTCAGCCAGCTGACGGCCGACCAGACCCCGGAGGCGACGTGGAACCGGTGCTCGACCTTCTCCTTCAGCGGGATACGGGCCCACTCCAGCACCGGCAGGGGAAGCCCGGCCAACTGGCCCAGCCGCCACAGGCCGGTGCTCGTCGACTCCACCGCCGCCAGCGGCGGATCGCCGTGCTCGACGAGGGCCGTGGTGAGGTCGCCGCCCGTGTCGAAGACCAGCTCGGGCCGCCACCGCACCAGCGTGTCGAGGTCCTTCTCGCCGGTCGGGTCCTCCTCACTGGTCAGTACGGCCGTGCCCGCCGCCCGCAGCCGGTTCACCACCTGCGGGTCGACGGTGTTCGGGTCGCAGCTGGATACCGTCAGGTCGACGCCGGTGCCGCTCAGCCAGTCGAGCACGGGCGCCGAGTTCGCCGTCAGATGCCCGCGGTAACAGAACCTCCGGCGGGGATACGAGCGGTCGTCGAGCTCCCCGACGAGACGCTTGGTGACCGGCATTGCCTGCGAAAGCCAGTGGATGCGGTCGGCGAATTCCCTCGTCACGTTCGCTCTCCTCGGTACGCGGAGTTCGTTCCTGGGGCAAGGTGTCGTTGCTCGTTGCTCGTTGTGCGATGTGCGACGGTCGATGGTCGCATGGCAGGGCGGCTGTCTGCTGCCTACCGCTGCCTACCGTTCGGGATCGGCCGACGTCCCGTCAGGTCGGCCCGGAGTTGGTCCGGCGGCGGCAGTGCGCAGCAGGTGCCGCACCCCGCGAACGGGACGGTAGCCGAAGGCTTTTGTGGCGGCGGCCGAGTCGTACACCCGGTCCAGGCGGTCGGGCACCGGCCATCCGCGGTCGCGGAACGCGGCGCAGATGTCCGGGACCCGGGCGGCGAGTACCGCGCCCGCATCGCGGTGCAGGGAAGGGCAGTCCGCCCGGCGGAAGGGGTGCGGCCCGGAGATGTTGAACGTCCCGGTCACGTCGGTGCGCGACACGGCGAGCACTCCCGCCGCGGCCACGTCGGCCATGTCGACCGCCCGGTGCAGGAGATGGGCGGCCAGCACCGGCAACGGCTCGGGGAAGCAGCGCGCTACGCGCAGCGTGACCGAGGGGACGGCGCAGGCGGCGGTCAGCTCCTCGGCGGCCAGCTTGGTCTCGTCGTAGATGTCCCGCGGCAGCGGGGCGAGCTGCTCGTCCACCCACACCGCGCGGTCCACGGGCACCAAGGCGTGCCCGTAGACGCTCGTACTGCTGATGTAGAGGACCCGCCGCACACCGACGCGGCCGGCCTCGGCGAGCAACTCCGCGGTCACCCCCACGTTCACGGCACGGAACTCGTCCTCGGTCAGCCGCCCGACGTGCGGCGCGTGCAGCGCCGCGGCATGGACCAGGACATCGGCCGACCGCAACGCGGCCAGCCGCACGGCCCGGTCCCGCAGGTCTCCGACGACACCCGTCCACCGCCCGGACGCCCGGTCCACACCCCGGACCGTCCAGCCGGCCGCGTCAAGCGCCGCCGCCAGGGCCGATCCGACGCGGCCCGAACTTCCCGTCACCGCGACCACCCCGGCGGGGACTCTCCTCCGTCGCTCCGTGCACATGCCCCGATTCTGGCCCGCTGCCACCGTTGTCGCTGCTGCCGCCGCTGAGGGCGAGTGCCGCGTCGAGAAGTGCGGAGGTCAGGGCGGGGAGCCGGCCGGGGGATTCGGACAGCAGGAACAGCCAGGCGAAGACGGGGCCGACCAGCAGGGCGTTGAGGGCGGCAGGGTCGGGGCGGGCGGTGAGTTCGCCGCGTGCGGCCGCCCGGTCCAGGATCTCCGTGAGGGTCTGGCGCTGGGCGCCGAGGTATCTCTCGTCGAACCGCTCGCGTAGTGCGGGGTCGGCGTGGATATCGGCCAGCAGGCCCGGGACCGTCCCCTGCGGCGGGGCGGCCATGCTGTCCGCGATCTCGGTGAGCACGGCGGCCAGGTCCGCGCGGAGGGACCCGCGGTCGGGTGCCACGGCCAGGAACCGGTCCGGCAGGAGGACGTCAAAGATCATTTCTTGTTTGGTGGCGTGCCGCCGGTAGATCGCCGCCTTGCCCACGCCTGCTCGCGCGGCCACCTCGGCCATCGTGAGCCGCAGGTAACCCACCTCGGTCAGCAGCTCTCGAACGGCGGAGGCGATGGCCTCGTCGACGCGGCTGTCCCTGGGACGGCCCCCCTGGCTTCCGGCTTGCCTTCGCGCAGACATGGGGCCATCATATGAAACCAAGAGTATCGAAACCGTTGGTTCCGTAATTCCGAACGGGAGAACTCAGATGATCAAATGCGCCGGCTGGCTCCTCGTGTTCCTCGGAGCCGCGCATACGCTGCTCGCCCTGACGCTGGAGGGAGCGGCGCGCTACGCCGGGGAGTGGTTCAGCGGGGCGCTGTGGGGCGAGGGCTTCTCCGATATGAGCCCGGCCAACAGCGTGCTCTGGCTGTCCCTGGAGAGCTTCGGCCCGCCGCTCGTCGTGGTCGGCCTGATCGTCCTGTGGCTGGACCGCCGCGGCATCACGCCACCGCCGTTCCTCGCCTGGACACTGGGGATCTGGGGCGTGGTGGACGCCGTCATCCTCATCACCACGCCCTGGCCGCTCCCCCTGCTCGCGAGCATCCTGCTGCTGGTCGGCGGCCGCCGCGCCGCCCGCCGCGACGCGCACGCCCCCGAGGGGCCACGAATGGGGCGCACGGAGGCGCCCGGAGGCGCACGGACAAGGCCCTAGACGGTGGCGGCGTTCAGACGGTGGCGGCCTGGGTGAGACGTGCGTGCAGGGTGGCCGCGAATTCCTCGGCCCGCGCCAGCTGCGTACGGAGATCCGCCACGCGTCGCTGCGCGGCCTCTTCGAAGCCGCGCACCCGCTCCAGGAGCTCCTCGCGGTCCGTGGCGGACAACTCCTCGCCGGAGTCGAGCCGGTCGGTGGCGGCGAGCAGGGCGCGCATCTCGTCCAGGGTGAAGCCGAGTGGTTTCATCCGGCGGATGACCATCAGGCGGGCGACGTCGGCCTCGGCGTAGAGGCGGAAGCCGCCCTGTGAGCGGGCGGAGGGGATGACCAGGCCGGTCTCCTCGTAGTGCCGGATGGTGCGCAGCGACAGCTCGGTCCGTGCGGCAACCTCGCCGATCTGCATGTGCTCGCTGCCCACGCGCCTGCCTTCCTCGCCTCGCGCGGCGGTCGCGGCGACCGCCTTCCATCTCTACCGTAACGTTAGGGTAGAGTCGTTGATGTCGGGGTCGGCTCATGGTGCCGTCCCCGCTCCATGGTGCGGGATGCCTCCCGCGCCTTTCTGCCGTGTCGGGGCCGACGACGCCCCCGGCGAAGTCCGATGCCTGCAGGAGAGAGCGTGCGCATGCCCATGATGCCCAGCGCCGCCGCCTGCCCGCCGTGACCCTTCGCCCCTGAGCGGCGTGGCGGAGTTCCGGCTCCCGCCCGTTCCCGCCCGCTGCCGCCCGTTCCCGTCCGCTCCCGCCCGCTCCGCCCTGTGACTTCAGTCCGCCGCTCGCGGACGCCGCGGCGAGCCGCCCCGGCTCCCCGCTCTTCCCGCACGCCCCAGGTGACGCCGGGTGTGCCCGAGCACGACAGGTCCTCTCTTGTCCACTTCCGCACCGTCCCCCGCCGCGCGCCTGCGCGGTCTGCGTCCCAGCTGGCTGTCCGACCCCAAGGTCTGGCGCACCGAGGTCCTGGCCGGCCTCGTCGTCGCCCTGGCGCTGATACCCGAGGCGATCTCGTTCTCGATCATCGCCGGAGTCGACCCGGCCATCGGCCTGTTCGCCTCCTTCACGATGGCCGTGACCATCGCGATCGTCGGCGGGCGCCCGGCGATGATCTCCGCCGCCACCGGCGCCGTCGCCCTGGTCATCGCCCCGCTCAACCGCGAACACGGCCTCGGCTACCTGGTCGCCGCGGTCATCCTCGCCGGCGTCTTCCAGATCGTCCTGGGCGCTCTCGGTGTCGCGAAGCTGATGCGGTTCGTGCCCCGCTCGGTGATGGTCGGCTTCGTCAACGCCCTCGCGATCCTGATCTTCATGGCCCAGGTGCCGGAAATGACGGACGTGCCCTGGCCCGTCTACCCGCTCATCGCGGGCGGCCTGCTGCTCATGATCTTCTTCCCGAAGGTCACCAGAGTGATCCCGGCCCCGCTGGTGTCCATCGCCGTCCTCACCGCCATCACGGTCGCCGCCGGGATCGCGGTACCGACCGTCGGCGGCAAGGGAGACCTGCCCTCCTCCCTGCCCGTGCCGGGTCTGCCGGACGTGCCGTTCACCCTGGACACCCTGACCACCATCGCCCCCTACGCGCTCGCCATGGCGCTGGTCGGCCTGATGGAGTCGCTGATGACGGCCAAGCTGGTCGACGACATCACCGACACCCGCTCCTCCAAGACCCGGGAGTCCATCGGCCAGGGCATCGCCAACATCGTCACCGGCTTCTTCGGCGGCATGGGCGGCTGCGCCATGATCGGCCAGACGATGATCAACGTACGGGTCTCCGGCGCCCGTACCCGCCTTTCCACGTTCCTGGCGGGCGCGTTCCTGATGGTGCTGTGCATCGTCTTCGGCCCGGTCGTCTCCGACATCCCCATGGCCGCCCTCGTCGCCGTCATGATCATGGTGTCGTTCGCGACCTTCGACTGGCACTCCCTCGCACCGAAGACGCTCACGCGCCTGCCCGTCGGCGAGATCGCCGTCATGGTCATCACCGTCGCCTGCGTGGTGGCCACGCACAACCTCGCCATCGGCGTCGTCGTCGGCACCCTCACCGCCATGGTCATCTTCGCCAAGCGCGTCGCCCACCTGGCCAGTGTCACCTCGGTCACCGACCCTGACGGCACCAGCGTCGTCTACTCCGTCACCGGCGAACTCTTCTTCGCCTCCTCCAACGACCTGGTCAACCGGTTCCACTACGCCACCGACCCCGACAAGGTTGTCATCGACCTCACCGCTGCCCATATCTGGGACGCCTCCTCCGTCGCCGCCCTCGACGCCATCGAGACGAAGTACAAGGAGCGCGGCAAGACCGTCGAGATCACCGGCCTCAACCAGTCCAGCGCCCACCTCCACGGGAAGCTCAGCGGCGAACTCACCGGCAGCCACTAGCCACAGGCCCTAGCCACCAGGGTGCTTCTGACGGGGATCCGTGGGGCAAGGAGCGGGCCCGGCAGCCCGCCGCGCCTGGCCCCTCACCCCTCCCCGGGTGTTCCGGCCGGACCGCTCGCTGCCAGGGCCCGGCGCAGGTCCGCGACGGTGGGTGCCCCGTCGGTGGTGCCGTCGGCGTGGCGGTAGAGCCGGCAGGACAGGCTGGGCCGGACGCCCGGCTCGGCGAACGGGTCGGTGCCGTTCACCAGGACGGCGGGTGAGCCGTTCATCCCCCGTCGGACGGCCTCTTCCTCGTCGGGCACCTCGACCCGGTCCACCGGCACCGTCCGGCCCGCGAGGGCGGTGGCGATGCGTACGCGGACGAGCGGGGCGTTCGGGCAGCCCGGCACTGTCAGCACCGTGATCCGTGTCGTCGTCTCCGGCTGGTTCATGGCGGGCCCCTTTCCGGTTTCTGTTTTTCTGGCTTCCGGTCGCGGTCCTCCGCCTGTCTGGACGGTAGACCTTGTCCGGAGACCTTGTCCGGCGCTGTGCGAGCACGGGATCGCTCGAACGGTGAGCGCGTCGGTGAATGGTGAGCGCCGTTACGGAAGCGGCCTTCCGCCCGCGCCTAGCGTCGTCATATCCGGGAAACCGAATCCCGGCATATCCAGCACATGCGGAGGAGCAGGAACATGCTGCGGGCAGTATGGAACGGCACGGTGATCGCACAAGCCCCGCACACCGTGATCGTGGAGGGCAATCACTACTTCCCGCCCGAGGCGCTGCACCGGGAGTACTTCACCCGGAGCCGGTCGAGGTCGCTGTGCTTCTGGAAAGGGCTCGCCCGGTACTACGACGTCACCGTGGACGGTCTCACCCATCCGAACGCGGCCTGGTACTACCCGCACCCGAGCCCCCTGGCCCGCCGGATCAAGGACCATGTGGCGTTCGGGCGCGGCATCACGATCGAGGACGAGCCGGAGCCGGCACCATGACCGCCCGCCGCCCGCATCGCCTGCCCCTCCTGCCCCTCCCGCTCCTCCATCGGGCGGCCTACTACCGGCGGCGGACCCGTACCGGGGACCGGCGGACCAGGACCAACGACCGATCGCGCGCCCGCCGGCCCGGCTTATACGTTCCTCTACGTTCCCCGCACAACCATTCGCGTTCCCCGCGTAACCAATTCGACGGGCCCTGCCGGGGCCCGGCATCCCCGGAGGAGCTCCATGCGTGTCACCGCCTTCGACCACCTGGTTCTGAACGTCGCCGACGTCGAGCGATCGCTGGCCTTCTACTGCGGACCGCTCGGTCTGGAGCCGGTCCGCGTGGACGCCTGGCGCGCGGGCGAGGTGCCCTTCCCCTCTGTGCGCGTGAGCCCGACGACCATCATCGACCTCATCCAGGGACCCCGCGAGGGCTCCAATGTCGACCACCTCTGCCTGGTCGTCGAGCCCCTCGACTGGCAGGAGGTCATCGACTCGGGCGAGTTCACGGTGGTCGACGGCCCCGGACCGCGCTTCGGCGCCCGCGGCGAGGGCCAGTCCCTGTACGTCACCGACCCGGACGGCAACACCATCGAACTCCGCTGGTACCCGCACGACGCGTCGTAGGTCGCTTCTGACGGGCCTCCGGGAGAGCGGCGACTTCGCAGGTGACGGCGGCGACTTGGCGGGTGGTCTTGGCGTCGGTCCTGCCCCGAGGGGCGAGGTCAAGGTCAAGCCGCGGTTCCACGCCCCGCGTTCCCTCACCTCACCGCCGTCGCTCCGCTGCCTTCGATGAGGGGGGTCAGGCCGTCGAGGAGTGCCCTGAGGCCGGATTCGAAGAGCGCGTCGAGCCGCAGGTCATAGCCGTCGTCGAAGGCTCCGAGGACCTTGGCGAAGGTCGGGAATCGGCCGGATTCCACCAGTTCCTCGAGGGTGGCGGCCCGGCTGTCCATCCACTGGTCCTCCGACTGGCCTGTGGAGGCTTCGGCGTGCGCCTCCCACTCCAGGTTCACGGCCAGGCCCTGGACATGGCTGTAGAGCAGGACGTGGACGTCGAACAGCGTGGCGCGGTCGAGGCCGTGGCCGTCGAGGGCACGCAGCATCCATTCGCCGTGGGCGATCAGATTGGGCACGAGCAACGGGCGGGTGAGGGGGCCGAGCTGGGCCAGCCACGGGTGCCTGCGGTACACGGCCCACAGCGTCCGGGAGCCCAACTCGATGCGGGCGCGCCACCCTTCGGGCGCTTCGGTGGGGTAGGACGGCTCGCCGAAGGCGGCGTCGGCCATGAGCAGGACGAGGTTGTCCTTGCCTGTGACATACCGGTAGGGGGACATGGCAGCGACGCCGAGCCGGGCCGCGACGCCGCGCATGGACAGCGCGGACAGCCCTTCGGCATCGGCGATGCCGATGGCGGCGCGGACGATCCGTTCGAGGCTCAACTCCTGCTCAGCAGCCGCGGCGGGCGACGAGCGCTTGCGCAATGGCGCGCCGGGAACCGCCCCGGCATCGGCCGTCCCGGCGACGACCGTACCGGCCCGAGGACGGGTCTCGACAAGTCCCTCAAGACGCAGGGTGGTCAGGGCTTTGGTGGCGGTGGCGAGGGCGACCCCCCATTGCCTGGCGAGCTGACGAGTTGAGGGAACCCGGTCCCCGGGGGCGAGTTCGCCGTCGCTGATGCGCTGGCGGATCCCGGCAACGATGCGCAGATAGGGCGGCTGACCGGATGCGCCCGTGGGTTTCGTCACGTCGTGCGGCCTTCCTCTCCTGTACTAGTGCAGAGGCTAGCAGCAAAGACCCCGAAATCTCGGCAACTGCCCTAGTACACCCCGCCAATATGCCCAGTTGAGAGCCCCACGCGTACGCCGTACGTTCCATCACGTTCAATCTGCGTACAGCGTAATGAAGGAGCTTCCCATGCAGGCCGTCCTCATCTCCGGCGGCGGCATCGCCGGGCCCGTGCTCGCCTACTGGCTGCACCGCCACGGCTTCGCCCCCACGGTTGTCGAACGCGCCCCGGGCCCGCGGCCGGGCGGTCAGGCCGTGGACATCCGCGGCGTCGCACTCGACGTCATCGAGCGGATGGGCCTGCTGGAACCGGCGCAACACGTACGCACCCGGATGCGCGGCATGTCGGTCCTCGCCCCCGACGGCCACGAGATCGAGCGCTCCACCGAGACGGCCTGGAGCAGCGGCCGGCTCGACACCGACGACATCGAGCTGCTGCGTGAGGACCTGGTGCGGATGGTGTACGACCACACCCTCGCGGATGTCGAGTACCTCTTCGGCAACAGCATCACCGCGCTGGACGAGAACGAGAACGGCGTGCACGTCGACTTCGCCCACGGGGCGTCCCGCACGTTCGACCTCGTGATCGGGGCCGACGGCCTGCGCTCGACCGTTCGGCGCCTGGTCTTCGGCCCCGAGGATCACTTCGCCCACCACCTGGGCAGCTACCTCTCGGTGTTCAGCGCGGACAACTTCCTCTCACTGGACCACTGGCAGCTGTGGCTGCGGGACGGCGACGCGGGTTTCTGCATCATGCCCGTACGCGACAACACCGAGCTCAGGATCGCCTTCGGCTTCGAGTCCCCGCCGCTCGCCGGTCACCTGCGCGACACCGGGGCCCTGCGGCAGCACGTCGCCGGCCGGCTCGCCGCCCTGACGTGGGAAGGGGCCCGTCTGGCCGAGGCCGCCCGGAACGCGCCCGACTTCTACTGCGACGCCATGGCCCAGATCCGGATGGACCGCTGGTCGCTGGGCAGGGTGGCCCTGCTCGGCGACGCCGGCTGGTGCCCTTCCCCGCTCTCCGGGCAGGGCACCAGCCTGGCCCTCGTCGGCGCCCACGTACTGGCCGACTGCCTCGCCCGGGCGCACGGCGACCACCACGCCGCGTACGCCCGCTACGAGCACCGGATGCGCCCCTTCGTCACCCTCAACCAGTCCCTGGCCACCGAGAACCCCGGCGGCCCCCCAGCCGAAGCATCCCTCACACACGCCAAGAACGCCCTCCGCCTGGACACCTGAACCCTGCCCCCGTACCCGTGAGGGAGCCCACCAACGGCGCTGCCCATCCTGCGCGGTTTCGGCGGACGTACGGCAAAGGCAGACGGCTCGCAGACACCCCGGAAGACGTGCCCCAAGAGTCCCGGTAGGACCAGTGCGCCTTGGCGGATATGGGCTCGGCGCATATCCGGCACGGCTCGCCGCCGGTGGCGCGCTCGGCTGCGGCGAGGATGGGGCCCAGTAGGAATCGCCCGACACCTCGCGGGTCCTGGCCGGGTCGGGCACGGGCGGGGTCCCCGGCGGTCACGCGCTGGGAGAAGCCGACCAAGATCTTCTCCCGCATTTCTCCCAAACGATCTGCGGAAACGAATCAAGGGCCTCATCCACTCAGCGGATCAGGCCCTTGACCTGGTATTTCACCTGTCGGGGTGGCGGGATTTCAACCCACGACCTCTTCGTCCCGAATGAGGATCGGAGAGTGATCTTGCCTGCGGGGGATCTTGCGGACTGAAGAGTGACCTTGCGGGCCCGGCAGGCTGCGGCGGGGTAGCGGGTGAGTTATCGCGTTGCACGGACGCCGGAGGGGCTTTTAGCCTGTTTGAGTTCCGCCTGTGCCCGTTCCGGGGCCCGGCGCTGTGTTTCGAGGTGACGACTTATCTCCCAGGCCAAGTAGCCGTCCGCAGTTCCCCACGTTCTGAGGCGTTGAACGTGTCCGGGGGCGGACGTCGCGCTGGCCTGAGTTGCGTCACCCACCCCCGCATTTCCCTGTCATTTTCCGGGTGCAGCTCTGCCGGCTGCCCCGGGTTTCGTGATTCTCTCACCCCGGCGCGGCTGACGGCAGGGCTCCCCGACTCCTTGAATCAGGAGCCCCACAGTGCCTTCCCCCGCGCTCGACAACGAGCCGCAGCACACCACCCAGCCCCCAGCCCACCCCACACCTGGACCGTCGAAGATGGCTTCGGGGGCCTGGATCGCCCTCTTGGTGCTGCTGGGCGCCGAGCTGATGGACATGATCGACCAGTCGGTCGTCCTGACCGCCCTGCCCGCGATCCAGGAGTCGACCGGCGCCGGACCGGCCGCGGTGCAGTGGCTGACCACCGGCTATTCGCTTCCCGTAGCCGTCGGGCTGATCACCGGCGGGCGCCTCGGCGACCTCTACGGCCGGCGAAAGATCCTCCTCATCGGCACCATCGTGTTCACCGCGGCCTCGCTGCTGTGCGGTCTGGCCACCGGGCCGGTCGTGCTGATCGGTGCCCGCCTGCTCCAGGGCGTCGCGGTGGCCCTGATGATCCCGCAGATCCTGGCCACCCTCCACGTCACCTTCGAGGGACAGAACCGCAGCAAGACGTTCGGTCTCTACGGGGCGGTCCTCTCTCTCGCCAACGTCCTGGGCCCGGTGCTGGGCGGCCTGCTCACCGAGGCCGACCTGTTCGGGCTCTCCTGGCGGCCGATCTTCCTGGTCAACGTGCCCGTCGGCCTCGCCGTGCTCCTCCTGGGACGCCGGTTCATCCCCGAGTCGACCGTCCAGAAGGCCAACCGGCTCGACCTCACCGGGATGCTGCTGTCCGCACTGGCCATCGTCCTGATCGTCTTCCCGCTCTCCGAGGGGCACCTCCATCACTGGCCGCTGTGGTGCTTCGCCATGCTCGCCACCGGTCTCCTTGCGCTGGGCGTCTTCCTGCGCCACCAGCAGCGCAAGCAGGACAAGGCGCCCCTCGTGCCCCTGTCCCTCTTCCGGGGCAGGCAGTTCTCCGGCGGCATGGCCGCGCAGCTGATGCACGGCCTGCTGTGCGGGCTGTTCTTCATGACCTGGACCCTCTACCTCCAGCGCGGACTGGGCATGAGCCCCTTCCACGCGGCCCTGGCCTTCGTACTGCTCTCCCTCGGAGAGCTGGCCGGCGCGACGCTCGCGGCGAAGAGCGGCGGGCGCTTCGCCCGCCGCCTTCCCCAGGCCGGAGCCCTCATCGCGTCCGCTTCGATGGCCGCCTACGGACTCCAGGCCGCCGGAGGCCAGGCAGACCTGACCCTGCTGGCGATGACCGCTCCGGTGGTACTGATCGGGTTCGGCCTCGGCATGGTCAGCGGCCCGCTCGCCGACCTGTCGCTGGCCCGCGTCCCGCACGAGAACGCCGGAGCCGCCTCCGGACTGTTCAACACCGCCATCCACCTGGGCATCGCCCTCGGCACCGCGCTGACCGCCCTGGTGTTCTTCGCCACCACTGGCGGCTCGCCCGACGCCGGACTCAACCGCGACGCGTTCATCACGGTGCTGTGGTGGGTCGGCGGCGCCCTCACCCTGATGTGGGCCCTGATGTTCTGCCTGCCCAAGCACACGAAGAGCCAGGCCGCGTAAGCCAGTTCCCCAAGGCGGCGGCACCCGCCCAGTGCCGCCGCCCCCTCCTCTCCCCGTACACCTCACACAGCCACGAGAGCTGAAACCTCATGCCTATGCCCAACAACCAGACCTTGTGGACACCTACGGGTACGGGATCCGATGGGCGGCCGGGCCGAACCGCCGCCCATCGAAAACGATAGGCAGGACTTCACAACCTCGGCGCACGCTCCGAAGGCCGCTCTTCACCTTGCCGGTCACCCCCACCCGGCGGCGCAGCCCCATCGGCACCGGACCGTGCCAAACGAACTACCTTCCCCAGGGCTCATTTTGCGTCCGTAATATCACGCCCCCTCAGGTGCAGGTACTCAAGTCATAGGAGATGTGTCTCGCTATTCGAGGAGATGGACCGCCAAGGCGCCTGAGTCGGTGCGGGAGTTCGCGGAATCAGCCCCTCCGTCAGCAGATGGGGCGGGTGGACGGCTGGTCGATCTGAGAGTGGTCTAGACAACAAACAAACCCCAGGCCACTGACCTGGGGCTTCTGCATGGAGCGGCTGTCGGGAATCGAACCCGCGCTCTGAGCTTGGGAGTCAGGGGGTTTTCGGGTGGCCAATGCCTTCCTGACCAGGGGAGACGCCGCTGGTGGGGGAGGTGCGCTCGGGCACGTCTCCGGCCCTTGTCGACCGCTGTTTACCGCTCCGTCTGGCACGGAAGTGGCACGGTGGCTCGCCGAGGCTGTGGTGTCGCCAGATCTGGGCCGTGCGTGAGGGTTCTTCAGGTGTTCGAGTCTGCCCGAACGGCTGTGGTTTGCTGACGTGAAGGGGATCGTGCGGGCTCCGCGAGTCCCGAGCGCTGCGAGAAGAAGCAGCGGGAGAGCCGGCTCTGCCACATGGTGGTGCGGCTGTCGGCTCACTCCAGGACGGCGAGGTGGTCGGCGGCGCCCCCGCGCCACTCGATCAGGAAGAGGGTTGCGTCGTCGCTGGTGCTCCCGCCCCGCTTCTGTTTCAGGGTGTGGGAGAGCGAGCGCACCACCGCCCGCACTCCCTTCTCTGTGTGCTCGATGCGGTTGACCCAGTGGATGAGTTGTTCCTCGCCGAACTGCTCTTCGCCGGCTTCGTGCTCCTCGATCAGGCCGTCGGTGAAGCACAGCACCCGGTCGCCGCGTTGCAACATCTGCTCGCTGATCTGGGGCTCTTCACCACCGAAGCCAACGGGCAAGGTGGTCGGGCTCTCCAGCTGCCGGACCACCTGGCCGTTGCGGATCAGCAGTGGTGCGGGGTGGCCGGCGTTGACCCACTGCAGGTGGCCCGTTGTGATGTTGAGGCGCATCATCTGCGCGGTGACGAAGTGATCGGGCCCGAATTGCTCGGCGATGGCCCGGTCCATGAACGCGTAGATCTCGGACAGACCGACTGCGGCGCGTCTGGCGTGACGGTAGGCGCCGATGGCGACGGTCGCCATGGTGGCGGCATCCGGGCCGTGGCCCATCGCATCGATCATGGCCACGTGCAGGATGTCCTCGTTGAGGGCGTAGTCGAAGCTGTCGCCGGCGACGTTGTAGGCGGGCTCCAGGATTCCCGCCACCGCGACCTGCGGGACGGACATCGCCAGCGGCGGTAGCAGGGACCACTGGATCTCCGCGGCCAAGCTCATCGGTTCGCGGCGCCGGGCGAGGAAGAACTGGTCGGTGTAGCTGTGCTTGGTGACCAGCAGGTCGGCGACGAGGCCGGCAAGTCTGCGCAACAAGCGCCGGTCATCGTCATCGACGGTGTCCAGGGTGAGAGCCAGCACGCCCACCTGGTCGCTGCCGTCCAGTAGCGGCAGATACAGCCGGACGCCGTCGTCCTGCGGTACCTCGACAGGGGTCCCGGCCAGGAAGGCTGCGCCTGCGTGCGAGTCACCGATCAGCTCGGGCCGGCCGACGACCAGCCGCCTACCTGGCAGCGGCACCAGCAGCAGCTGCGCATAGTCCTGCAGGAGGATCGAGATATCCCGGCCACCGACCCTGGCCGCCTCTTCCGCGACCAGCGGGGCGATCAGCTGCGGCGGCATCTCGTGCGCCCGGTCCAGCAGCACCCCCAGCAGCCGCTCGCCGAACCCCTCCGACCGGTCCACCGTGTCCTTGCCCGGCTGCCGATCACCCTCCGCCATAGCCTTGCCCTTTCGCCTCACCAGCCTGATTTCGCTTCATCTGCCGAGCCGGCGGTCTCCGATGAGTTCACAGGGCAGCCTGATCTGAGTGCGGTCCTGGCAGAGGACGGCTGGCTCGGTCTTCGGGGAGACCAGGTGCAGGGTCGTGTGGTCAGCTGAGGAAAGACAGCCGGACTTGGCGTTCCGGGTTGTCGCGGTCGGTGTTCACCAGTACGACGGACTGTGACGCCCCCAGCTCCAGCTCACCGTCGACTACGGGCAATGTGGCGTGCGGTGGGACCAGAGCCGGGAGCATGTGGGCGCTGCCGCGGCCTGGACTGCCGTGGCGGTCTTGCCAGCGGTCGTCCGCCGGAAGAATGTCGTAGAGGGCCGCCAACAGGTCATCGTCGCTGCCCGCGCCGGTCTCGATGATGGCCAGGCCGGACGTCGCGTGGGGGGTGAAGATGTTCAGCAGACCGTTTCGCCCGTGAGCGGCCTCCCGGAGGAACGCGGAGCATGCGTTCGTGAGGTCGTGCAGGGTCTCCGTGGAGCCGGTGGTGATGTTGATCGTGCGGGTGGTGAAGGTGCCAGCCATGGTTCACCGGTACCCGTCGCGGAGCCCGAGCGCTAACGGCCGGATGGGTGAACAGCCTTCGCTTCGCGTCAGCCCTGCTCCTCCTCTTCGGCTTCCATGAGCCGGATTCCCTGGTGCGTCAGCGTGACCATCACAGGTGTGTTCCCTTGTGCCCAGTCGACGGTGACGAGCCCTTCGCCCACCAGATATGCGCAGGCGGCGGCCAGATCCTGCTCGGGGATCTGAAGATCGTCGCGCAGCTTTGCCCCGGTGACGCCGAGGAAGCGATTGCCTTCCGTGGTCTCGTACAGGGCTTTCATGATCGCATCGCGGTAGTGTTTCCGCTCTTGCAGTGTTGCCATGATCGCTGTCCACTCGTGTCGGCGCCGACTCGGAGCCTGTGGGACAGGCGACGCAGTACGCCCGCCCCGCTGTCCGTTGCTGGCTCTGGCTTCAGATTTCGTCCGTCTGTGTGCGGGCGTCCCCGGAGGATCGGCTGGTCACCAGCCAGGGCTGCGCCGGCTCTGGTGTGTGGGTGGTGTCGACGGTGAGGTGGAGGCGGGTTCCGCCTGAGTCGTCGACGGGGTAGCTGCGCTGTTCGGTGGCGGCGAAGTGACGACGGAGAACGTCTGCGACCTGACGGGCGGTTTCGGGTGACGCGGCGACGATGCGTACGTCGGCGCGTCCGGCCGAGGGGAGTTCTGGTGGCTTCATGGTGGCCTCGTTCCTTCGGGGACGGCAGGATGACGTGTCGATGGGTGTGATGCCGTCGCGTCACACCCACCGCCCCCGGTCAGGAAAAGGTCGGTGTCATCTGCGGCCCCCGGTGTGGTGCTCGTGGTGGGTGGTTACGGGCAGTTCAGTGGGCTCGGTCGGCTGTCGGTTCGGGCAGCTCCGCCGTCCGGATCCTCGCAGGGCTTCGCTGTGGGGGAACGCTGCGATCCGCTCGTCATGCTGCGCGTTGAGCAGATGGATCAGAGCCATGCCCGCGACGATCATGAGGATGATCACGGCTACGGTGATGATCGTCTCCACGTCCTCACCTCCCTCGGGCGGAGGTCAGGAACTCGGCCGGTTTCTCTGCCGCCGAGGCGGCTCCGCCGTCGGTCTCCCACTCTTCTTCCTCCTGCAGCTCCTCCTGCGCGTGACGGGTGGTGTCCTCGCTCGTCATCAGCGCGCTGGCGGTGTGGAGGCCGCCGGGGGTGGCCGCGGCGGACATCAGCCGGGCGGCGGCGGCAGCGCCGGTCTCCGGAGGGATCACCAGCAGGTCCCAGCGGCCCGCGGTGTAGGAGTGGAGGATCAGCTTGTTCGGGTCCTGCTCTTCGGCGAACCAACCCACGTGCACCGTGTGCCCGGTCGCCGGCACCTTTCGCGGCACCACGGGCCAGTGGGTCGGGTTCACCGTGACATGGGTGATCCGGCCCCAGCGCGCATCCAGCACGTCGGTCAGAGCGGGAATTTCGCGGGAGAGATCGCGAGAGCGTGGCCACCAAGCGCCATCCAGGAGACCCGGAGGCGATCCTGCCGGAGTGAAGGAGAGGCGGGCCGGTGACGAAGGTACGCGCTCGCTGGTGATCGTACGGTCGGTGGTCGCGGTCATGGCGCGGACCTGTCTCCGGGGCTCGTCGTCGACGTCCCGGTGTTGTTGCTCACCGAGAGCGACACCGGCGTCGGGGCCGGTGCGCGAAGTACTCCCGGTCTCTTCACTCTACTCCGGTCAACCGTCCGTAAAGGGGGCGTGTGACCAGGAACTCTCCTGGCGAATGCGGGTCTGGCTCCGCCGCCGTGCGGCACGCCCGCGTTGCCCCGGCACGCGGAGTACGGTGAAGTGACGAGGGCACCTCGCCGCGGGCGGACGCACTGCCCCGGAAGGCGGGTGAACACACATGGCCGACTCCGACACTCCCCGCGTCCCGCAGCTTCTGCCGGACGCGGTCCACCAGGCCGTCAGGCCCGGGACGGCCCTCTTGCGGCTGGTGACCACGCACACCCGCGAGCAGGTTCTCGACGGCGCGTGGTGGCCGCGTTCGCGCAACATCGACGCCGAGCTCCCCGGTCTGATCGCTGCGCTGACCGAGCATCTCGGCCCCGTCCTGCGCGTCGGCCTGGACGCCGATGCCTGGGAAGAACTGCCGACGCGTCTGGTCATCGGCGACCGGGTCGTGCACATCGACTCCTTCCCGGTCGGTGACGACACCGTCCTGATCACCCGAGGCGACCAGGACCACTTCTCCCTGCTGGTGGTTCCGCCGCATGCGACACCTGAAGCCGCCCGCGCCGCGATGGCCAGGTCCGTGGAGGCCGGCAACGTCACCCAGGCCGAGCAGATCCTCATCGACACCGGTACCCGTCGCGCCCACCCGGTTCTGGCGGAAGAGCCTCGGACGGGCCGCGAACACGGCGAGCGGTGAGGAAGCCGTCGAGGCTTCGTCGCTCCTTCGACGACAAGGGATACAGGGGGTGGCGGTGCGAGCGTCTTCAACGCTGGTCAGAATGAGACTGGAGCGCAGGAACCGAACCTGCGCCCCGGCGGCTGGTGGCATGAGGGGCCAAAGCAGTGCGCACGGGCGCGATGACAGGATGACGGCATGGTGACGAATCAGCCGTGGACAGGGTTTCACGGTGACCTGCTGGCGGCGAAGGCGTTGGTGTACGACCCGAGCGGTTTCGCCTGCTCACTACCGGTGCCCGAACGGGAGAGTGCCGAGTACGCGGCGTGCGCGTTCACGCTCGATGGGCGCTCGGTTCGGTTCCGCGTGGCCAAGACCACCCCGACGAAGGTGGGCCAGTTCGTCACCGTGTGGCAGCGGTCTGCGGAGGGGCCGATCCGTCCTTTCGACGCCGACGACGGGGTGGACCTCTTCGTCATCAGCAGCCGCGACGACGACGGCTTCGGACAGTTCGTGTTCCCGCGCGAGGTGTTGTGCGAGCGCAACATCGTCTCCCGCAACGGCTCCGGCGGGAAACGTGGATTCCGCGTCTATCCACCGTGGGTGACCACGACCAACCGGCAGGCCCGCAGCACCCAGGCATGGCAGGTGAACTACTTCTTCAACCTCGGCCAGACCGGGCATACCGACCTGACGCGCGCCCGCGCCCTCTACCACCCATAGGTGCCCGCTGCGCCACGGCGTCCGGCTACTGGGCGAAAGGGGCGGAGAGGAGTCGCCGGGCAAGCCTGCGGATGCCGTCCCCGAGGGGCCACGAGAGTTGCGTCTCACGACTCGATATGGCGGACGATCGAATCGCTCAGGAGGGTCTTGTGGATGCCAACTCCACGCGTTAGTCGGTCCCTTATGGCACGCGAATGGCACGCGACCCAATAATGATCTAGACCACAACCAAGGCCCAGGTCTCCGACCTGGGCCTCAACTCTGGAGCGGGTGACGGGAATCGAACCCGCGCTCTGAGCTTGGGAATCAGGGGGCTTTCGAGGGGGAACGCCCGTCTGATCAGCGAAGACGCCGCAGGGGCGTGGGGGCGCCCATCTGAATCTATGCCCCTCGGTGACCGCTGTTTACTGGTCTGTCTGGCACGGCACTGGCACGTGTCGGGCCGCCCGCTCACGCACGGGAGTACGGCTGATCTGGCGGTTCTTGCGTCATCACACCGTTGCCAGGGGGCGGTGCGGGGTGAAGGGGCGCAGATGGCCACCAGGTCGTCTGGGGGCCGCCGGGCTCCGCCATCGGCCATGACGCGGGTGGGGCGACCGGGCTGGGCGGGGCGACTGGGTTGGGTGGGTTGACGGGCTTGCGTGCTCGTGTGTGGGGGCAGGCGTGATTGCGGACGCCGGAGCGGGCTTCGTGTGGGCCCAGGCCCTGGGGGTGGCGGCGGACGGCGGCCACGTATGCGCCGATCAGAGTCAGGCAGGCGGCCGGGGGCAGCAGCAGGACGAATCCGGACGCCGGGGCTGCCGAGAGGTTCCGGAAGACGACCTCGTCGGCGAGCTGGATCGGTACGGAGGGGTCGGCGACGGTAGCCAGGAGCACACCTGTGGCGAGGCATGTGAGTACCAGGGGCGGGCTCAGGAGCAGGGCGCGTAGCGCTAGCCGTGCGGGGTTCGGTCGCTTGCCATCCGGTGTGACCAGTCGCAGCAGCAGTACGTGTTTGCCCGGAGTTGCGCCGGTCAGCCAGGGGAAGACGACGAACCACAGTGCGAAGGCGAACGGTGGCGCGAACAGCATTGCCTCAGTGCCGGGCCCGAAGTAGGCAATGACCGCGATGATCCAGCTCAGTACGGTGACGCCGGTCGCGTCCAGGAGGAGTGCGACGAGTCGGCGGCCGAAGGGGACCTTGCCGGCGGCGAGCGGGGTGAGCGCGCGGTCGTCCAGGACGTCCAGCTCGGGCAGCACCCGGGCTAGCGGTCCGGCGACGGCCCAGCCGAGGGCGGCGCCAGCAGTGTTGACGATGAGGTCGTCGACTGCGAAGAGACGGTAGGGGCAGTCGTAGAGGCCCCAGAGTCCGGTGTACTGGGTGAGTTCGAAGAACAGCGAGGCGATGAAGCCGGCTGCTGTGGCGGCGGGGAAGCCGCGGCGGAAATGGATGCGGACGAAAGCCCCCAGCGGCAGCAAGAGGATCAGGTTGAACACGGTCTGCCAGAAGGCAGGGTTGTGCACGATCAGGGCGCTGAGGGTGGCGCGGTGGTGGGACTCCTTCCAGATGTCGGAGAGGGCGACGCCGGTGGTGAGCTGGGGGTGGGCGAAGGACGGGTATGCCTTGCACACGTCCACGGAGGGTTTGGGGAGGGGCACGATCGTCATACAGAAGGCGGTGAGCGCGTAGTACACGCCGCCGTAGAGCGACAGCACCCGCCAGCGGGTCATGATGCCGTGCCGCCGGTAGAGAACGATGGCCGTCGGCACGAACGTCACGAAGGCCAGTGCGGGGAAGATCAGCGCGGCTGTACCGATGGGCAGCAGATAGATCGCGTTCATGCCGGGTCCCCCGCAGGCCGCAGCAGATGAACGAGGGCCAGTGTCGGCCGTGGTGGTGTGGTGAGGGGGTGTCCCCACGAAGGCTCGGTGATCGTCACGATGTTCCTCACTTGGTGATGACGCGGCCGACAGTCAGTGGTGGGGTGACGTGGTCGGCCGCGTCAGGGGGAGTTGAGGCCGTAGAGCGGTCGGCTCCGCGTGACCGGCGCGCCGGCTCGCCTCACGCTCGTTTGCGGCCCATGCGGCCCATGCGGCCCATGCGGCCCATGCGGTGTTCAGTGGGACGCGATCGCCCGGAGCATGTTCAGGCGTGCGGCCCTGTGGGCCGGCCAGATGGCTGCCAGGACGCCGATCAGCAGTGCCAGCGCGACGAAGAGTCCGAGCTTGGCCCAGGGCAGGGCCGTTTCGTACAGGGGCATCGACGACGTCGTCATGCCGCCCGCCGCCCAGGCCAGGAAGATGCCCGTGCCGATCCCGAGCAGTGCGCCGAAGACGGAGATGACCACCGATTCGAGTCGGATCATTTGCCTGATGCCGGCGCGGTCGAGGCCGATGGCGCGCAGCATTCCGATCTCCCGGGTGCGTTCGAAGACGGACATGGCGAGTGTGTTGATGACGCCGAGGACGGCGATGACGACGGCCATGGCGAGCAGTCCGTACAGCATGTTGAGGACGGTGGTGAGGGATCCGCTGTCGGCTGTGATGAGCTGTTCCTGGTTCTGGACCTTCAGCAGGGGGCTGTTGCCGAGGGCCTTGCGGATCTGGGGCTCCAGCCCTGCGGCCTTGCCGGGTTCGGCCTTGACCAGGACGTTGTCGAGTGTCTGGGTGGCGGTGGAGGGGAGCACATCGGCCACTGCGCCCAACGCGTCGTATACGGCGCGTGTCTTGGTGTAGATGCCGACGACCGCCAGCTTCTTCCTGATCTTGTCGCCCTGGCCGGTGCTCAGGTCGGCGTCGACCTTGTCGCCGACATGCAGCCCGGCCTGCTGCGCGAACGTGTCGGAGACGGCGACCTTGCCCGGGCCGATGTCGCGCAGTGAGCCGGCCTGGAAGTTCAGGTCCGCTGCCGCGCCGAGCGCTCTCGGGTCGGTGCCCGTGATCGTGGCGAAGGTGCCCTGGATGTCGAGGTTCGTGGAGGTGATGGGGGCGGCTGCCGCCACGCCGGGCAGCTTGGAGATCTTGTCGGCCGCGGTGGCGTCGAGGCCGCGGTAGGCGCTGTTGGAGACCTTGTAGTCGGCGGCCAGGCCCTGGGTCGCCTCCTTGTCGAGGGCTTGCTGGGTGGAGTACCCGCCGGCGGTGAGGCCGGTGATCAGGGCGATTCCGATCATGAGGGCCGAGGCGGTGGCGGCGGTGCGCCGCGGGTTGCGCAGGGCGTTCTGCTGGGCGAGTTTGCCGCTGATGCCGAAGAAGCGGGTGGTGACCTTGCCGGCCAGGGTGATCAGCGGCCGGGAGAGCAGCGGAGCCAGCACGATCATGCCGCAGAGGGTGAGGGCGCCGCCGAGCATGGCGGTCATAAGGTTCGTCTCTTTGCTGGTCTTCAGCGTGGAGACGTACAGCATGACCGCCACACCGAGTCCGGTCAGGAGCGTGCCGAGGATGGTGCGGACCTTCAGGGAGCGGGCGGGGGGAACCAGGCCGGCGCTGCTGAGCACCGCGACCGGCGCGATTTTGGCGGCCTTGCGGGACGGCAGCCAGGCGGCCAGAACGGTGACGACGACGCCGACCGCCAGCGATGCCAGCGGGGCCGTGGGCGAGATGACCAGGGGGCCGTCGGGCAGCTCGGCGCCGTTGGTGCTGAGCAGCGGGTGCAGGGCGGTGGCGATGCCCAGGCCGAGGGCGAAGCCGGCGGCGGAGGCGCCGAGTCCGACGAGGGCTGCCTCGATGAGGACGGAGCGCACGACCTGACGGCGGGAGGCGCCCACTGCCCGCAGCAGCGCGATCTCGCGGCTGCGTTGGGCGATCAGCATCGTGAAGGTGTTGGCGATGAGGAATACGCCGACGAACAGCGCGATGCCTGCGAAGGCCAGCAGCGACTTGGTCAACCGCGTGGTGGTCTCGGCGATCTGCTTCGACTGCCGGGCGGCCAGGTCGGCGCCGCTGGTGGCCATGGCGCCTTTCTCGGGCAGCAGGGCCTGCACCCGGGCGGTCAGCGCGTGCTCGTCGGTGCCGGGCTGCGCGGCGACGGCGATCTCGTGGAAGCGGCCGGGAGTGTGGAACAGCTTCTGCGCAGTGGTGGTGTCGAACAGCGTGAGTGTGCCGCCGGCGGTGATGCGCGGGTCGTCGGTGGTGACGATGCCGACCAGCTTCTTGGTCAGGGCGGGGCCGTCGGTGGCGAAGCGGACGGTGTCGCCGATCCGGTAGCCGGCCTTCTGGGCGGTCTTCGCGTCCAGGACCAGCTCGCCGTCGTTGGCCGGGCCGCGGCCTCCCTTCAGCGGGAAGTGACTGTCCTTGCCGTCCTTGCCGGGCAGGTAGTTGGTGGCCAGGTTCTGCCAGCTGCTGTCTGCGTTGACGGGACGGCCGTCTTTGCCCGCCAGGGTGGCTTGGCCGGTGACGGTGGCGCGCACCGAGGCGACGCCGGGCAGCGCGCGGATCTTGTTCGCCAGCGCGGCATCCAGCGCGGTGGTCGTCCTGTCGCCTCTTCCCTGGGCCGGGCTGACGGCGGCGGGATCGGCCTCGGACGCCTGCTCGTCCTGTACGGAGACGGCGACGTCCTTGAGGCTCTGGGCGGAGGCGTTGCGGAAGGCGTTCGCGGTGGTGTCGCCGAAGACGAGGGTGCCGGAGACGAAGGCGACGCCGAGCAGGACCGCGAGCGCGGTCATGAGCAATCGGGCTTTGTGCGCAAGGACGTTGCGCAGGGCGGTACGCAGCATGGGGGTGGTGTCAGTCCTGGAGGTACGCGGCGGGAGACCGAGGTATGCGGTGGTGGGATGCGTGAGCGGATGCGCGGGCGCGGGTGTCAGCTCGTCCGGCCTGTGGCCTCGAAGTGCCGCATCCGGTCGAGGACGGCCTCGGCGGTGGGGGCGGGTAGCTCGTCGGTGATGCGCCCGTCGGCGAGGAAGACGACGCGGTCGGCGTAGGAGGCGGCCACCGGGTCGTGGGTGACCATCACGACGGTCTGCCCCAGCTCGCGTACGGAATCCCGTAGGAAGCCCAGGACTTCGGCGCCGGAGCGGGAGTCGAGGTTGCCGGTCGGCTCGTCCGCGAAGATGATCTCCGGGCGGCTGGCCAGCGCGCGGGCCACGGCGACCCGCTGCTGTTGGCCTCCGGAGAGCTGCGAGGGACGGTGCTGGAGCCGTCCGGCCAGGCCGACGGTCCCTACGACCAGGTCCAGCCACTGCTGGTCGGGCTTGCGGCCGGCGATGTCCATCGGCAGCGTGATGTTCTCGATGGCGGTCAGCGTCGGCAGCAGGTTGAACGCCTGGAAGATGAAGCCGATCTTGTCCCGGCGGAGCCTGGTGAGCTGCCGGTCGTTCAGGCGGGAGAGCTCGGTGTCACCGATGCGGGCGGAGCCCCCGGAGATCGAGTCGAGCCCCGCCATGCAGTGCATCAGGGTCGACTTGCCGGAGCCGGACGGACCCATGATCGCGGTGAACCGGCCGCGCCCGAACTCCACGGCCACCGAGTCCAGCGCCACGACGCGGGCCTCGCCCTCGCCGTAGACCTTGCTCAGCCCGGTGGCGTACGCGGCGGCCTCGACGGGGGCCGGACCGTGGGAAGTTGTGGACTGATGGGGGATTGCGGGGGCGGTGCCTGCGTACGGCAGGGGTGGCTGCGACATGGGGGACTCCCGGGGCTCCTAAAAGGGGTGCTCGACTCGCTTCCATCGTGGTCGCGCAGATGGCCTCGATCCGTCGCCCTCAGGACCTGAATCTGCGGCCTGCCCAAAGGCAGAGCCGCGGCACGTCGGTATGCCTCGTGGAACAGAGCGCCTCTGTCTAAAGGAAGGCGTGGACCACGGCGCCTCTGCCTAAAGGAAGACCCTGCGATCCGGGCACAACCGCGTCCCCCCCCGGTCATCCGCGTCCGCGGTCGCCCCTCGCACGGTCTTCCCATCGCCGCCTGTCGACGGCTGCCTGGACAACTGGCCACCACGAGTTCAGGGTCAGCAGCTTGCGGCCGTCGCCCACTGCCGGATCTTCCTTTAGGCAGAGGCGTGGTACGCCCCGAGGCTTCGTCCGGGAAGTACCTCGGGTCGCCCTAGCGCATGAGTCCTGCCTGATGCGCGAGCAGTGCCGCCTGTACCCGGCTGTCCGAGTCGGTCTTGTCCAGGATCGACCGGACGTGTGACTTGACCGTTCCCACGCTGATGCCCAGCCGTTCGCTGATCTCCAGGTTGGACAGGCCCTCGCCCAGCATGGCCAGGACCTCGCGTTCGCGGTTCGTCAGGCCGGCCAGCCGCTGGTCCGGTCCGGTGGTCACGGCACTGGCCGCGCCGCCGCGCAGCATCCGCTGGATGACGGTTCCGGTGACTCCGGGAGAGAGGACCGCGTCTCCGTTGGCCGCCGCCCGTACCGCGCTGATCAGCTCCTGCGGGCCCTCGTCCTTGAGAAGGAAGCCGGTCGCGCCGGCCGCCAGGGCCCGCAGGACGTTCTCGTCGTCGCCGAAGGTGGTGAGCATGACGACCTGCGGGGCGGGATCGAGAGCGAGCAACTGCTCGATGGCGGCGAGCCCGTCGAGGACCGGCATGCGGATGTCGAGCAGTACGACGTCGGGCCGGCGCTCGGCGGCGAGGCGGACGGCGTCGGCGCCGTTAGCTGCCTCGCCGACCACGTCGATGCCGTCGGCGTGCCGGAGGATCAGCCGTACGCCGTGCCGGATCATCTGCTCGTCGTCGGCGAGCAGCACTCGGATCGCGGAGCCGGACGCGGGACCCGTCGAGTCGGCGGCTTGGTCAGTCATGTGTCCTGCTCCCACGGGGCGGCTGAGGTTCGGTCACCACCGGCACGGTGAAACGGTCGATCGAGATCAGGATGTCGGAGCGGAAACAGTAGCGGACGATCGGCAGCCGCCCGCCCTTGGCTTTCGTGTCCACCCACGGGTACATGCAGTCGGTGGCGGACGCCGGGCGGTGCGGTTCCCGGCCGGCGGCGGCCGCGCGCACTATGTCGTTGTCGGTGATCCACTCGCGCTGGACCTGCTCCCGCGTCATCCCCACCCGGGGCTCGAAGGGGTGGTAAGGGCGGCTCGGCCGCGCCTCGTTCACCAGGATGACCCCGAACAGCATCATCGCCCCCACGCCCGCCAGGCCGAGCAGCCCGACGGCCGCACTCGTCAGGCCCCGCTGAAGGCGCCGGTCCGCCCTGACGGGCGTGCTGCCCTGCGGCCGCTCCTCGTGCGGTGCCGCGGCCGCTCCGTCCTCCGCTTCCTCCGCCTGCGCCCCGGACGCGGGGTCTGCGGGGATGTCCGCCGTCACGCTGAACCCGCCGCCCGGCGTCGGGCCCGCCTCCAGGGTGCCGCCGAGCAGCGCCACCCGCTCCCGCAGGCCGGTCAGCCCGCGTCCGGAACCCAGCCCCGTGGTGGCGGCGGGTGGCACGGGCGGAACGCCGTTGCGGGCCTGGACTTTCACCCGCTCCCCGGTGTGGGTGACGGCGACGGTCACATGGGCCCCGGCCGCGTACCGGTGGACGTTGGTCAGCGCCTCGCGCACCACCCGGTGCACCGCCCTACGCACCCGCGCCGGCCGCGCATCCAGATCATCCCCGTCCCACGAGAACTCGACGGGCACGCCCACGCCGCGTGACTCCGCCACCAGCGCCTCGATGTCGGGACGGGTGCCGGTCGCGTCGGTCAGCGCGTCGGTGCCGGTGTCCCGCCCCAGCGGGCCCAGCACCCCCAGCGCCTCGCGCAGTTCCCGCATCGCATCGCGGGTGGCACCGCGCACCAGCGCGGCCTCCTCCCGCAGCTCCGGCGCCTGCTCCTGAAGCGCCATCTCCAGGCCGCCGGCGTGCAGCGAGATCAGGCTGAGCCGGTGCCCGACCAGATCGTGCATTTCCGCGGCGATGCGCGAGCGCTCGTGCATCCGTGCCTCGCTGTCGGCCAGCCGCCGTGCCTCCTCGGCGGCGGCCGTACGCTCCCGCAGCGCCCGTACCAGCCGGTCCTGCTGCCCGCCCGCGGTACCGACCAGGCCCGGAATCAGGACGGTGGTCGCGGCCAGCACAGCACCGAGTACGAGCCCGTACGGCCTGCTGCCCAGCCCAGTGTCGGGCGCGGACGCGAAACCGGCCAGCATGGCCGACGCAAGCCCCGCCAGCAGCACCGCACCGCGCCGTCGCCGCGCCTCCGTCTGCCGGGCCGCGGTGTACGAGGCCACCGCGGTCAGCAGCCCCGTGGCAGGGAACAGCCCCATCAGCGCGGACAGCCCGAGCAGACTCCACGCCGGGAACCGGCGCCGCACCAGCACCAGCCCGATCCCGACCAGCGCCAGCGCCACCATGACCGAGCCGTCGAGCGTCATAGCGAGCATCGACGGCTGTCCCTGGTACCAGTCCAGTGCCTGATACGTCAGCAGTACCAGCAGCCCGGCGAGGGCCGTCTCACCCGCCGCCCGCCACAGCTGCCGCCCCTGTTCCCCGGGCCCGGTGAAGGGACTCCGGGTGGGCGGACGCTGGGCGGCGGTCGGTGGGGCACTGGACGGCATACCGCCGATTATGGGTCTCACCTGGGCCGGTCCCCTGCGACTCACGGAGGAGCTGGTCCTCTACCCAAAGGCAGAGGACCAGCCGGCCGCACAGACCGATCGCCGGCTGAGGACCCGCTACGCGGCCTTGAGGCGCTTGACCCAGGTGACCGAGCTGCCGCTGCCAGGGGCCTGGATGAAGACCCGGGCCGGAATGGCTACGACATGTTCCTGGTTGGTGCTGGTGTCGAGGTCGCGGACGACGATGTAGCCGGTGTAGGTAGCCCCGTTGGCCCGGCCTTCGAGGTAGCCCTTCTTGCCCTGCGGCACGTTGATCTCGACGTCCGTTTCCTTGGTGTTCTGCACCTTGGTGGTGGAGGTGGAGCTGTAGCTGTAGGTGAAGCTCGCCTCGCCGCCGACCTCGGACTCGCCGTCACCAATCTTGGGCGTGATCTTGCCGCCCACCTGCCAGCCTTCGGTCGTGCTGCTCTCGTCGGCGACGGACGCCGAGACCTTGTAGGTGAGCTTGCCCTCGCCCGTGAGGCCGTCGCTGGCGCCCCGCTGCGGGTACTTCTCGTCGAGCTTCCCGACGAACATGCAGGGCGCCGCCTGTCCGTAAGCCGAGCTTTGTGGGTCCTTGTTGGACATGTTGCAGTACTGCTCGGCGCTCTGCCCGCCGGTCAGCACGTTGTCCTTGGTGTTCTGGCGGATTTCAGTGCCGTTGGGCTTGGTCGTATCGGACCATCCGTCGACCAGGTGCTTGGCGCTCTCCCGCAGCGGCGCGGAGTGCTTCTCGTCGGCCGCGTACTGCGTCGCTGCCGCCTGGGCGTCCTTGACGGCCTGTTCGGGGTCGTACGTGCTCTGCACGTCCGCCAGGGTGAATGGCTTGACGTTGCCGTCCTTGTCCTTGTCCACCCCGGCGGGATACCCCATGGAGGATTCCGAGGAGTTGACCGGATCCGTCTTCTCCATCGCGGCGATGACGCCCTGGTCGGACTCGTAGGTGCCGTCGGCGATCTTCGCGGGCTGGCCGTCGTCGGCGAAGGCGGGGGTCTGGTAGCCGATCAGGGATATGCCGGTGAGGAACGCGGTGGCCAGCCCTCCGGCCATCACACTGCTCTTACGGCGCGACGTCTTGTGCACACGGGTGATGGCGGAAGCGGTGATGCCCTGGGGGGCTGAGGGGGTGGGGACTGCCTGCGACATGGATGCTCCTGGAACCTGCGTCATGGGTGCTCCTGGAAGGGGGTTGCTGGAGTCGCCTCAATCGTGGTTGTGCAGGTGGCTGGATCCGTCACTCTCAGGGACTGGATCAGCGGTCTGCCGAAAGGCAGAGCCGCGGCGCGGCGGTATGCCTCACGGAACACAACTCCTCTGCCCAAGGGAAGGCGTGGGCCACGATCTGCCCAAAGGAAAGCCCGGCGGCCGGGGAAGCTGCCCACTGACCGCGACGGACCATGAGGCCCGGCTCAGCCGACACCGCACCCGCCACGTCAATCGCCCCTGAAACGCCGCAGGTCACGAACAGGTGGGGCGTCAAAGCCACATCGCAGAAATGCCCCTGAGGCGTCACAGGACTCAGTCGCTACCGCATGCCAACAGGCCACCTCGCAACGGCAGATCGCGTCGACGCTGGATCGACGCACGGGAGTTCTCCGCACGTCGTGCCGTCGTCAAAGGGAGTCCGACAGACGGGCGTTCGTCAAGCGCGTGCGTGGTGTGGCTCGCGCGCTTCTCCGAAGGCGGTGACATGCGCAAGCCGTGAGGTATATGGTTCCGGCCACCGTTACCCACGGTGCTGCTATGGCCCAATGGCTGATGGCTGGCTGTAGAGGCGCCGCTCAGCTGCCTCGGCGTCACCGCTTCCCTCGATCACCTCCCCGCCGTCGGCGAACAGGCCACCCTCACCGTGGACATCACGGCGCAGACTGGCGTCAAGCGTGCCGGCCTGTCCCTCCAACTGCCGCCCGCACTCCGGATAACCGGCGCGTACTCCGGCCTCGCCGCCTCCACGACGGACAGCTTCGGTCAGCGCACCAGCCGCACACTCGCCTGGACCCCCGGCACCCGCACCGCCAAGGTCCACGTCAATGCCGTCGCCGCCGGACCGGCCCAGATCCAGGCGGACATCAGCGACACCGACCGCCCTGACCCTCGCCGCACCAGGCACGACTCGGTGGAACTCACCATCGGCACGTCCGAAGGCTCCTCGGCCAAGGGCGTCTCGGTCACCAAGACCCGCCCGGCCCCGGTCCACCGCCCCGCGCCCGGCGCCCGCAAGGAGCGCCCATGTCACTCAGCAGAGTGTGACGCAGACCACGAATATCACGTCTCGCGATTCGAGACGCCCGCCGCCGAGTCGCCACGGAAGGGTTTAAGGGTGCCGACTCGGTGCGGAAATCGGCACGTTATGGCACGCGAATTGGCACGCGGCCCCAAAGTGGTCTAGACAACAAATAAGCCCCAGGCCGCGGACCTGGGGCTTTCGCGTGGAGCGGGTGACGGGAATCGAACCCGCGCTCTGAGCTTGGGAAGCTCATGTTCTACCATTAAACTACACCCGCGTAATCCCGCCTCGTTCGAGAGCGGAACATCGTCGCACACTCTACCCCATCGCCGCCCCGCGGTGCATTTGGCATGTCCGGGGGCGCCTGGGGGTGCCTGGGGTGCTCGTCCGGGGGGCCGGGCCGGGGTGCCGATGGGGGGCTCTTTGGGGGTGGGGGTCGGGGGTGATGTGGGTGCGGGGGGCGGGAGTTGGGGCGTACGGTTGGGCGTCGGAGTGCCGCGTGTTGTGGCGCCCAGTTCATCCCCTAATGTGGCTTTTGTTGTCACGTAGTTGGGAGAGGGACTTGAAGGAGCGCACCGTCGTACGTTGTGCCGAGGGCCACGTGTTCAGCACGGCTTCGTTCCCTATGCAGACCACTGACCGGCTCGGGCCGGGGCGGCTGCTGCGCTGCCCGCGTTGTGCTCGGCTTCGGCATGCGGTGCCCGTGGAGCGCGCGAAGCGGTAGCGATCTTGGAAGTGGTTGGGAAGTAGTTCGGGAGTAGTGAGGAGTGGGGGGTTTCGGGTGTGGCCCGGTCCTGGTGGGCCGGGCCTTGTCGTGCGGTGGGGGCGGCGCGGGCGCGTATCCTCGTGTGCGTGCTTCTCTCAGACAAGGACATCCGGGCCGAGATCAATGCTGGTCGGGTGCGTATCGACCCCTATGACGAGTCGATGGTGCAGCCGTCCAGTGTGGACGTGCGCCTCGACCGGTACTTCCGGGTGTTCGAGAATCACCGCTACCCGCACATCGACCCCGCCGTCGAGCAGCCCGATCTGACCCGTGAGGTCGTTCCGGTGGGCGATGAGCCGTTCATTCTGCACCCGGGCGAGTTCGTGCTGGCCTCGACGTACGAGGTCATCAGCCTGCCGGACGACATCGCGTCGCGGCTGGAGGGCAAGAGCTCGCTGGGGCGGCTGGGGCTGCTGACGCACTCGACCGCCGGGTTCATCGACCCCGGGTTCAGCGGGCATGTGACGCTGGAGCTGAGCAATGTCGCCACGCTGCCGATCAAGCTGTGGCCGGGCATGAAGATCGGGCAGCTGTGCATGTTCCGGCTGACCTCGCCGGCCGAGCACCCGTACGGCAGTGAGCGGTACGGGTCTCGCTACCAGGGGCAGCGGGGCCCGACGCCGTCCCGGTCGTTCCGGAATTTTCACCGTTCGCAGGTGTGAGTCCTATGTAGGCGTGACGTGGCTGGGTGAGAGGCCGCGCGTTCCGGTCCGGATGGGCGTGCGGGCAAGGGGGCTGTACAGGGCGTGAAGACAGAGAAGGTCTGAGAGATTCGTGAGTGACGTGCGGGAGAACCTGACCTACGAGCGGTTCGGCGGGGCGATCCGCGAGCTGGCGCAGACGATCGCGGATGACGGGTATGAGCCCGACATCGTGCTGAGCATCGCGCGGGGCGGCGTGTTCGTGGCGGGCGGGCTGGCGTACGCGCTGGACTGCAAGAACATCCACCTGGTGAACGTCGAGTTCTACACCGGGGTGGGGACCACGCTGGAGATGCCGGTCATGCTGGCGCCGGTGCCGAATGCGATCGATTTCAGCGACAAGAAGGTGCTGATCGCCGATGACGTCGCCGACACGGGCAAGACGCTGAAGCTGGTGCACGACTTCTGCGTGGGGACCGTGGCCGAGGTCCGCAGCGCGGTGATCTATGAGAAGTCGCACTCGCTGGTGAAGTGCGAGTACGTCTGGAAGCGCACGGACGAGTGGATCAACTTCCCGTGGTCGGTTGAGCCGCCTGTCGTGCGCCGTGAGGGCCAGGTGCTCGACGCCTGAGGCTCGACGCCTGCTTGGGGTAAGGGAGTTGGCCTCTTGAGGCCGGCTCCCTTCCGGCTTTGGGGGGCGTTTCACCGCTTTTGTGTGGACTGGTTCACGCGTGTTTCGGCCAATCGCGTTGCTGGTGTTCCGCCTGTGCTTACTTGCGAGTAAAACCCGCGGTAACAGACGTCGTTAACAGACGTAACGGCATGCCGGACGGGAGGCGCCATGGCGGGTACGAGACGTGGGCGGCGGGTGAGAGCGGGGATCGCGGCCCTGGCCGCCGGCCTGACGGTGGTGTTCACGGCGGCGGCCGGCGGGACGGGCGGGGCGGACGGGGTGGGTATGCCGAGCGCCGCCGGGGCCGGGGTGGTAGGCAAGCCGCTGTCGTCCGAGTTGGAGAAGGTCCGGGCCGAGGAGGCTGTCGCGCTCTACGGGGACCCGGCCGAGCGGCCGCTCGCGGAGCGGAAGACCTCGCTGATCTCGCTGGGCGACAGTGAGATCTCGGGGGAGGGCGTCGGGACGTACGAGCCGGGGACCGACGGGCCCGGCAACTGGTGCCACCGGTCGCCGGACTCGGCGATCCACCGCACCGGCATCGCGGCGGAGGTGACGTACAACGTCGCCTGCTCGGGGGCGTACAGCGAGAACATCGTGATCGGCGGCAGCAAACAGTACGCCGATGAGCTGGTGCAGAGCGACAGTCTGGCAATCAAGGCGCGTAATACACGGCTGAAGATGGTGCTGCTGGTCGTCGGCGCCAATGACGATCTCCAGTTCGGGCCGGTGATGACGGATTGTGTGAAGCGCTGGTTCCTGTTGCAGGGGGCGTGCCGGCCCGGGTACGAGCCGGGGTGGCAGGGGCGGGTGGACCGGCTGGTGCCCAAGGTCGAGCGGACGGTGCGCGACCTGCGGACCGTGATGCGGGACGCGGGGTACGCGGACGGGGACTACCGGCTCGTGGTGATGTCGTATCCGAGTCCGATCGGCCCGGACATCGAGGACAATCCCGGCTATCCCGGGAAGCTGCCGGGTGGCTGTACGGGCTACACCTCCGATGCGGCGTGGGGGCGCAACGCCGCGGTGCCGGTCTTCGAGCGGGGCGTACGGAAGGCCGCGCGGGACACCGGGGCGAGCTACCTCGACGCGTCGCGCCTGTTCCACGGGCATGAGGTGTGCATGGAGGACACCTGGGCCCGCGGGCTGTGGGTGAACGTCGCCAACCCCTTCCCGCCGGACGCGAATTCGGTCCGGCAGTCGTTCCACCCGAACCGGCGTGGCCACGGCGCGTTCGCGTCCTGTCTCACGCAGTTGTACGCGGCGACGGGTCTGCGGGAGGCGTCCTGCGCCGATCCGGCGAGCACCGGGCGGCCGAAGCTGTACCCGGGGGCCTGGGACGACGTGTATCGGCCGCTGAAGAACGCCGGTACCGGCAGCTGTGTGGACGCGACCGGCGGCGCGAGCCGGAACGGCACGGCGGTCGGCGGCTGGGAGTGCACCGGACAGCGCCATCAGGACTGGTGGTACGACGGTGACCAGCGGTCGCTGCACGTCGGGCTGACCCAGGACCGGTGCCTGGACGTGCCCGGCGGGCGGTACCGGGCCGGTGCCGGGCTGGTGCTGTGGAACTGCTCGGGTGCGGCCAACCAGCAGTTCGTACGGGGCGACGGCGGGGCGATCCGGCCGGCCGCCGCACCGTCGCTGTGCCTGACGCTGGGCGGGGCGAAGGAGCCGCTCAGGCTGCAGGGGTGCGATGGGTCGGCGGGGCAGCGGTTCGTCTGAGAGCGTGAGGGGCGGGGGTCGCGGTTCGTCCGAGAGGCCGAGGCCTTCCCGGGGCCGGTGAGGCCTTTCCTGGGGCCGTGTTTCACGTGAAACACGGCCCCAGGAACCCCCGTAGGCCGTACGGCGAAGGGGCCCGCTCCGGAGGCAAGTGCTCCGGAGCGGGCCCCTTCGCGCGGCGTGGCCGGGACGGCCGGACGTGCGGCCGGATGTACGGGCGGCCTGCGGCCTACAGCGTGCCGAGCTTGAGCAGGCCCAGCAGGGCGACCAGCTGGATCGCGGAGGCGCCGAGGGCCTTGGGCCACGGCAGGTCGTGCGACTTGCCG
This sequence comes from Streptomyces sp. NBRC 110611, assembly GCF_001590865.1. Taxonomy (GTDB): domain Bacteria; phylum Actinomycetota; class Actinomycetes; order Streptomycetales; family Streptomycetaceae; genus Streptomyces. Next base: position 114,065 of record NZ_BBUY01000003.1, on the reverse strand, counting down.
ACCATGGAGGTCAGCAGATAGCCGCAGGCGAGCCAGGTCAGCCAGCCCAGGACCTGGACCAGGGTGGAGTCGCCGCCGAGGAACATCGCGAACAGCAGTCGGGGCGCGTCCGAGATGCTCATGACCAGCATGGACAGGCCGATGGTCGGCTGCCAGGCGCCGTCACCGCCGAGCTGGCGGGCCAGGGTGTGGGTGACCGCGCCCAGGATCAGACTGCCGATGATGAACATCACGGCCGTGATCAGTACCCACGGAATGCTGTTGGAGAGCGTGGCGTTCAGCACGTCCTCGCGGGCCTTGTCGAAGCCGAAGACCGCGAGCAGGCCGTAGACGAAGGTGACGGTCAGCGCCGGGCCCCACACGGCGTGGTCGCGCATCTGCCAGAACGTGGCGTCCGGGCGCAGCGCGATGCCGGGGAGCAGCTGCTTCCAGTGCAGCCGGGGGCCGGCCGGCGGTGCGGAGGCCTCGCCGGCGCGGTAGGTGGCGCCGGGCGCGTAGTCGCTGCCGTCGGGGCCGCCGCCGTACGGGCCGGGGTGCGGGCCGTGGGCGTCCGGGGCCTCGCCGACGCTGAACTGCTGGGTGCTGCCGGGGCTGTTGTCGTGCGCGTACGGCGCGTAGGACTGCTGCGGGGGCTGGTAGCCGCCGTCGCTGAAGTACTCGGGCTCGTCGTACGCCCGCGGATGTCCCTGTGGCGCCTGCTGCCACTGTCCGTGCGGCGGTGGGGGCTGGTGCTGCCCGTACGGTGCGTGCTGTCCGTACGGCGCCTGCTGCGCCTGGTGCCCCTGCTGTCCGTTATGCGCGGGGCGGGCATCCCGTCCGCGACCCATCCTGAATCCAGCCACGCCTTCGAAACTACCTGGTCGGTGGGGAACGGGGGGCCGGAGGCGGGGGACTGCGGGCCTTTGCTGCCTACCTGTGACACTCGGCTGACCCTCGGCCTGCCCGCGACACTCGGCTGACACGCGGCGCGCCCGCGACACTCCGCGGTCCCGCAGCGGGAGCGCTGCGGGACCGCGGAGTGGAGGGGGCTGCTTCGGAGGAGCCGCTTCGGAGAGGGCTACTTCACCGGCTCGGGCTCGGGAGCGCTCTCCGGCTCCTCCTCGCCCGACGGGCCGGCCGGCGTCTTGACCGAGTCCAGCAGCAGCTGGGCCACGTCGACGACCTGGATGGACTCCTTCGCCTGGCCATCGTTCTTCTTGCCGTTGACGGAGTCCGTCAGCATGACGAGGCAGAACGGGCAGGCCGTCGAGACGATGTCCGGGTTGAGGGAGAGGGCCTCGTCGACGCGCTCGTTGTTGATGCGCTTGCCGATGCGCTCTTCCATCCACATCCGGGCGCCGCCGGCGCCGCAGCAGAAGCCGCGCTCCTTGTGGCGGTGCATCTCCTCGTTCCGCAGGCCCGGCACCTTGGCGATGATCTCGCGCGGCGGGGTGTAGACCTTGTTGTGGCGGCCCAGGTAGCAGGGGTCGTGGTAGGTGATCAGACCCTCGACCGGGGTGACCGGGATCAGCTTGCCCTCGTCGACGAGGTGCTGGAGCAGCTGGGTGTGGTGGATGACCTCGTAGTGGCCGCCCAGCTGCGGGTACTCGTTCGCGATCGTGTTGAAGCAGTGCGGGCAGGTCGCGACGATCTTCTTCGACGACGTCGGCTTCTTGGTCGACTCGTCATCGTCGTCCTCGCCGAAGGCCGCGTTGAGGGTCGCCACGTTCTCGGCGCCGAGCTGCTGGAACAGGAACTCGTTGCCCAGCCGGCGCGGGGAGTCGCCGGTGCACTTCTCGTCGCCGCCCATGATGGCGAACTTGACGCCGGCGATGTGCAGCAGCTCCGCGAAGGCCTTGGTGGTCTTCTTGGCGCGGTCCTCCAGGGCACCGGCGCAGCCGACCCAGTAGAGGTAGTCGACCTCGGTGAGGTCCTCGACGTCCTTGCCGACGACCGGGACCTCGAAGTCGACCTCCTTGGTCCAGGCGAGGCGCTGCTTCTTGGCCAGGCCCCAGGGGTTGCCCTTCTTCTCCAGGTTCTTGAGCATCGTGCCCGCCTCGGACGGGAACGAGGACTCGATCATGACCTGGTAGCGGCGCATGTCGACGATGTGGTCGATGTGCTCGATGTCCACCGGGCACTGCTCGACGCAGGCGCCGCAGGTGGTGCAGGACCACAGGACGTCGGGGTCGATGACGCCACCCGCGGCGAAGCCGCTGTCGGATGCAGCTTCCAGAGTGCCGATCAGCGGGCGCTCGGCCTCGGCGAGGGCTGATGCCGGGACGTCGGCGAGCTGCTCGGCGGTCGCCTTCTCCTCGCCCTCCATGGTCTTGCCGCCGCCGGCCAGCAGGTACGGGGCCTTGGCGTGCGCGTGGTCGCGCAGCGACATGATCAGCAGCTTCGGGGAGAGCGGCTTACCGGTGTTCCAGGCGGGGCACTGCGACTGGCAGCGGCCGCACTCGGTGCAGGTGGAGAAGTCGAGCAGGCCCTTCCAGGAGAACTCCTCGATCTTGGAGACGCCGAACTGGTCGTCCTCGCCCGGGTCCTCGAAGTCGATCGGCTTGCCGCCGCTGGTCATCGGCTGCAGCGCGCCGAGCGCCACGTCGCCGTCCGCCTCGCGCTTGAACCAGATGTTGGGGAAGGCCAGGAAGCGGTGCCAGGCGACGCCCATGTCCGTCTTCAGGGCAACCGTGATCATCCAGATGAAGGAGGTCGCGATCTTCAGGCCGGCGAAGAAGTACGTGAGGTTCTGGAGCGTGGCGAGGTCCATCCCCTGCAGCCAGGAGACGACCGGGTACGAGATGAAGAACGAGGCCTCGTAGCCGTCCACGTGGTGCTGGGCGCCCTCCAGCGCGTGCAGCATGAAGATGCAGACGCCGACGATGAGGATGACGGCCTCGACGAAGTACGCCTGGCCGATGTTGGAGCCCGCGAAACGGGACTTGCGGCCCGGCTTGCCCGGGCGGTTCAGCTGCCGGATGACGATGAGGGTCAGGATGCCGAGCGCCGTCATCGTGCCGAGGAACTCGACGAAGACGTTGTACGGTGCCCAGTCGCCGATGACCGGCAGGAGCCAGTCGGCCTTGAAGAGCTGCCCGATGGCGTTGACGATCGTCAGCAGCAGGGAGAAGAAGCCCACCGCCACGAACCAGTGCGCCACACCGACCACGCCCCAGCGGTTCATCCGCGTGTGGCCGAGGAACTCCTTGACCACGGTGACGGTGCGCTGCGCGGGTTCGTCGGTCCGCGTTCCGGCAGGTACGGACTGGCCGAGCCGCATGAAGCGGTAGATCTGCAGGATGGCACGGCCGAACAGCGCGATGCCGACCGCCATGAGGACCAGCGACACGATGATCGCGGCGAGTTGCATTGGGGGCTCCTCGAACCTGCGAGAGCGGGAATTCTGAGAGGTAAGGAATGAGAGGGAAGAGCGGAACTATCAAGACTACTAGGCAGTAACTTTTGGGTCTGCCGCTGAGGTTACCCATTCTCCTCCGCGCCATGAAGCCGCGCGGCCGGTGATCTGTGTCGCGAAGGCAACCCTGAGTGCCCCCTGTACGTCTACGGCTGTGCCCGGGTGACGGTAAGGGCGATATAAAAGTTGAGTGGGGATGACTCAGGTCTGTTGACAGGTTTCCCTCGGTACTGCACTCTTGAGCCTGTTCCACTCAAGTCAGCTGGAGGAATCGAAATGGCACGTGCGGTCGGCATCGACCTGGGCACGACAAACTCCGTCGTCAGCGTTCTGGAGGGCGGCGAGCCCACCGTCATCACCAACGCCGAGGGCGCCAGGACCACGCCGTCCGTCGTCGCCTTCGCCAAGAACGGTGAGGTGCTCGTCGGCGAGGTCGCGAAGCGTCAGGCGGTCACCAACGTCGACAGGACCATCCGGTCGGTCAAGCGCCACATGGGCACCGACTGGAAGGTGGGGATCGACGACAAGAACTTCAACCCGCAGCAGATCTCGGCGTTCATCCTGCAGAAGCTGAAGCGGGACGCCGAGGCGTACCTGGGCGAGAAGGTCACGGACGCGGTCATCACCGTCCCGGCCTACTTCAACGACTCCGAGCGGCAGGCCACCAAGGAGGCCGGTGAGATCGCGGGCCTCAACGTCCTGCGCATCGTCAACGAGCCCACCGCGGCCGCCCTGGCCTACGGCCTGGAGAAGGACGACCAGACCATCCTGGTCTTCGACCTCGGTGGCGGCACCTTCGACGTCTCGCTGCTGGAGATCGGCGACGGTGTCGTCGAGGTGAAGGCCACCAACGGTGACAACCACCTCGGTGGTGACGACTGGGACCAGCGTGTCGTCGACTACCTGGTCAAGCAGTTCCAGAACGGCCACGGCGTCGACCTGTCCAAGGACAAGATGGCGCTGCAGCGTCTGCGCGAGGCCGCGGAGAAGGCGAAGATCGAGCTCTCGTCGTCCACCGAGACCACGATCAACCTGCCGTACATCACCGCCTCGGCCGAGGGCCCGCTGCACCTGGACGAGAAGCTCACCCGCTCGCAGTTCCAGCAGCTGACCGCGGACCTCCTGGAGCGCTGCAAGACCCCGTTCCACAACGTCATCAAGGACGCCGGCATCCAGCTGTCCGAGATCGACCACGTGGTCCTGGTCGGCGGTTCGACCCGTATGCCGGCCGTCGCCGAGCTCGTCAAGGAGCTGACCGGCGGCAAGGACGCCAACAAGGGCGTCAACCCGGACGAGGTCGTCGCCATCGGCGCCACCCTCCAGGCCGGTGTCCTCAAGGGCGAGGTCAAGGACGTCCTCCTGCTGGACGTCACCCCGCTGTCCCTCGGTATCGAGACCAAGGGCGGCATCATGACCAAGCTGATCGAGCGCAACACGACCATCCCGACCAAGCGCTCGGAGATCTTCACCACGGCCGAGGACAACCAGCCGTCCGTGCAGATCCAGGTCTACCAGGGCGAGCGCGAGATCGCGGCGTACAACAAGAAGCTCGGGATGTTCGAGCTGACGGGTCTGCCGCCGGCCCCGCGCGGTGTCCCGCAGATCGAGGTCTCCTTCGACATCGACGCCAACGGCATCATGCACGTGACCGCCAAGGACCTGGGCACGGGCAAGGAGCAGAAGATGACCGTCACCGGCGGCTCCTCGCTGCCGCAGGACGAGGTCAACCGGATGCGCGAGGAGGCCGAGAAGTACGCGGAGGAGGACCACCAGCGCCGCGAGGCCGCCGAGGCCCGTAACCAGGGCGAGCAGCTCGTCTACCAGACCGAGAAGTTCCTCAAGGACAACGAGGACAAGGTCCCGGGCGAGGTGAAGACCGAGGTCGAGACCGCCGTCGGCGAGCTGAAGGAGAAGCTCAAGGGCGACGACACGGCCGAGATCCGCACCGCCGCTGAGAAGGTCGCCGCGATCTCCCAGAAGCTGGGCCAGGCCATGTACGCCGACGCCCAGGGCGCGCAGGCCGCCGCGGGTGGTGCCGAGGGTGCCGCCGCCGGTGCGCAGGGCAAGGCCGACGCCGCCGACGACGTGGTGGACGCCGAGATCGTCGACGACGAGAAGCCGAAGGACGCCAAGGGTGGTGCCGCGTGACGGAGGAGACCCCGGGCTTCGAGGAGAGGCCCGACGTCCCCTCTGACGCCGCAAAGCCCGCAGACGATGCGGCGCAGGGCGCCGGGCCCGCCGACAAGGCGGGCCCGGCCCCGGCCGGGGACGACATGACCGACGTAGGACTCCAGGCGCAGCTGGACCAGGTGCAGAAGGCGCTCAACGAGCGCACCGCGGACCTCCAGCGGCTCCAGGCGGAGTACCAGAACTACCGCCGTCGGGTGGAACGGGACCGGGTCCAGGTCAAGGAGATCGCCGCGGCGAACCTCCTGTCCGAGCTCCTGCCGACCCTCGACGACATCGGCCGGGCGCGCGAGCACGACGAACTGGTCGGCGGCTTCAAGTCGGTGGCCGAGTCGCTGGAGACCGTGGTCGCCAAGCTCGGTCTGCAGCAGTTCGGCAAGGAGGGCGAGCCCTTCGACCCGACGATCCACGAAGCGCTGATGCACTCGTACGCGCCGGACGTCACGGAGACCACGTGCGTCGCGATCCTGCAGCCCGGGTATCGCATCGGTGAGCGAACGATCCGCCCCGCGCGGGTCGCCGTCGCCGAGCCGCAGCCGGGCGCGCCCGGAGCCAAGTCCGCATCCGACGAGGACGCCAAGGGTGCCAAGGGCGCCAAGGCGTCCGACGAGGAGAGCGGTGGCCCGGACGAGGGCTGACGTGAGCACGAACGGGAAGACCGCACGGAAGGAGGGACGTCGGGGATGAGCACCAAGGACTTCGTCGAGAAGGACTACTACAAGGTCCTCGGCGTCCCGAAGGACGCCACCGAAGCGGAGATCAAGAAGGCGTACCGCAAGCTGGCCCGGGAGAACCACCCCGACGCCAACAAGGGCGACGCCAAGGCCGAGGAGCGCTTCAAGGAGATCTCCGAGGCCAATGACGTCCTGGGCGACCCCAAGCGCCGCAAGGAGTACGACGAGGCCCGGGCGCTGTTCGGCAACGGCGGCTTCCGGCCCGGCCCCGGTGGGGGCGGGAGCTTCAACTTCGACCTCGGCGACCTCTTCGGAGGGGGCGCCGGGCAGGGTGGCGGCGGCTTCGGCGGCGGCCTCGGGGACGTCTTCGGCGGCCTGTTCAACCGCGGCGGCGGGACGCGTACCCACCCGCGCCGCGGCCAGGACATCGAGTCCGAGGTGACGCTCAGCTTCACCGAGGCGGTCGACGGGGCCACGGTCCCGCTGCGGATGTCCAGCCAGGCCCCGTGCAAGTCGTGCTCGGGCACCGGCGACAAGAACGGCACGCCGCGGGTCTGCCCGACCTGCGTCGGCACCGGCCAGGTCAGCCGGGGCGGGGGCGGCGGCTTCTCGCTGACCGACCCGTGCGCGGACTGCAAGGGCCGGGGTCTGATCGCCCAGGACCCGTGCGACGTCTGCAAGGGCAGCGGCCGCGCGACGAGCGCCCGCACGATGCAGGTCCGCATCCCCGCGGGCGTCTCCGACGGGCAGCGGATCCGGCTGCGCGGCAAGGGCGCTCCGGGCGAGCAGGGCGGCCCGGCCGGTGATCTGTACGTCGTCGTGCACGTCGACGCCCACCCGGTCTTCGGCCGCAAGGGCGACAACCTCACCATCACGGTGCCGGTCACCTTCCCGGAGGCCGCGCTGGGCGGCGAGGTGAAGGTGCCGACGCTGGGCGGTCCGCCGGTGACGCTGAAGCTGCCGGCCGGTACCCCCAACGGACGCACGATGCGGGCCCGGGGCAAGGGCGCGGCCCGTAAGGACGGCACCCGGGGTGACCTGCTGGTCACCATAGAGGTGATCGTTCCCAAGGACCTCGGCGACCAGGCGAAGCAGGCGCTGGAGTCCTATCGCGAGGCGACCGCGGGCCCGGACCCGCGGGCGGAGCTGTTCCAGGCCGCGAAGGGAGCTTGAGATGGACAGCCGGGGCGGGCAGCGTCGTAACCCATATGAACTGACCGATGAGTCGCCGGTGTACGTCATCTCCGTAGCGGCCCAGCTCTCCGGCCTGCATCCGCAGACCCTGCGGCAGTACGACCGCCTGGGCCTGGTCTCCCCGGACCGCACGGCCGGCCGGGGCCGCCGCTACTCGGCCCGTGACATCGAACTGCTCCGTACGGTGCAGCAGTTGTCGCAGGAAGAGGGCATCAACCTCGCCGGCATCAAGCGCATCATCGAGCTGGAGAACCAGGTCGCGGCGCTACAGCAGCGGATCGCCGAGCTCCAGGGCGCCCTGGAGGGCGCGGCCAGCACGATGCGGCAGCGCGAGGCGGCGGTGCACGCCTCGTACCGGCGCGATCTGGTGCCGTATCAGGACGTCCAGCAGAGCAGTGCGCTGGTGGTGTGGCGGCCGAAGCGGCCGGAGTAGCGGTACGCGGTGGCCATACGGCATACGGCATACGGCGAAGGGCCGGGGTGACGCACCCCGGCCCTTCGCCGTACGTCCGGCTCGGCGGCCGCGGCCGCGCGCACCCCGCTCAGCGGCCGCTGTACCCGGCCGTGGGCATCGACAGCCGGCGGTGCACCTGGGACTTCATCGCGAGTGTGTAGACCGGTTCGTCGAGGTCGGCGGTCGCCAGCCGGACGCCGGCCGCCGTGCACCGCTCGGTGAACTCGTCGGCGCCGTCGATGGCGGTCTCCAGCGCCCGGCGGTTGGGCGCCACGAACACATCCACCAGGCCCCGCGCCACATCACCCCACAGCGCGCCGTGGCCGGCGGGCAGCCGGTGCAGGCTGAGCCGGCAGGTCAGGCGGTAGTCACGGGCTGCCGCCCACTGCTGGCACATGTCGTGCTGGCTGCGGTCATCTACCAGGAACGGATCCTCGTCCAGCTCGGACAGCGGCATCAGGCAGGCGATCGCCGTCACTCGGACCGAGTTCATCGTGCCCTCCGGGGCGTGGCGACGGTGGGGGCGACGATACCGCCGAGGACGGCCCGGGTGGAGGGGCTGAATGGAGGGCTGTGGGGACGGCTGTGGGGAGAGCTGCTTCAGGCCCGTCCCAGGGCCCTGGTCACCGCGATCTCGATCATGACCCGGTCGGGGTTGGGCGACGGCGTCCGCCCGTAGCGCTCGGCGTAGCGCCGCACCGCGTCGGCCACCGACTCCGCGTCCGTACGCACCCGGGCGATGCCCTCCAGCGTCGCCCAGCGCCCCTTGTCGACCTGGCACACGGCCACGGTGGCGCCGTCCGCCCCGGCGGCGAGGATGTTCTTGACCTTGACGCTGTCCTTGCGGGTGATGATCCGCGCGATCCGCTGCCCGGCGTCGTACGTGACGCCCACGGGCACGACGTGCGGCGTCCCGTCCGCGCGCAGGGTGGTGAACGTCGGCATCAGGTACTCGCCCCAGAAGGCGAGGTACTCGGGGGCGAGGGCGGAGAGGTCGTGGGCCATGGGGGCAAGGGTAGACGGGGCCGGAGACCGGCCCCGCTGGTCAGAGGAAGTCGCTGGTGTCGAGGTCGAAGGAGAAGGGATCGGGGAGGGCGATCGGCTTGCCGATGGGGACGGTGCGGATTGTTTGGTAGTCACCGTCCACCGGCTCGCTGAAAAGCGTGACCGTGGACTTCTCACGATCGACGAGGAGGTAGAGCGGGATGTTCGCACGGGCATAGGCGTCGCGCTTGATGACGCGGTCCCGGTAAGGCTTGCTTGAAGTCACCTCGACGACCAGGGCGACAGCGTCGCTGGGAATCCAGTTGCCTGGTAGACCGAAGAGGTCTGCGTCGCTGGGCACGAAGGTGGCGTCCGGGATTACGTAGTTCTTGGGATACAGGCCGCCAGGTGACAGCACGATTCCCTTGTTGCCGGAAACGTCCATGTCGGTACAGGACCTGGTCAGAACCTGCTTGACGATCCTGCTGAAGAACCGCTCATGGTTGTTGTCCGGCGGTGGTGTCACGACGATCTCCCCCTCGATCAGCTCCGCCTTGAAGCCCTCGGGGGTCTCCAGCGCGAAGAAGCCGTTCAGGAGGGTCTCTTCGTTCGTCACTACGGGCTCTTGTGCCATAGCCGTCATGCTGCACCTCCTTGTGGTCGAAGGCCAGTGTCACCAGGTGGCGAAGCGGGCGAAGCCCCGTTCGGCGTCGGTCACCCGAACGAGTCAGCTTGAGTGGAATAGACTCAACTTATCGCACGTTGGCATGAGCAGGGTTTGAGCAGGTTTTGCCAGACTGATCGCAGGCACGAGCACCAGGCACAGGAGCCGGGTACGAGGAGGATCGCGAGGACGTGGACGCCGAGCTGACCAACAAGAGCCGGGAGGCGCTCAGCGCCGCCAATGAGCGGGCGATCGCCGCCGGGCACGCGGACATGACGTCCGCGCATCTGCTGCTCGCCCTGCTGGCCGGGCAGGACAACGAGAACATCATGGACCTGTTGGCCGCCGTGGAGGCGGACGCCGCCGCGCTGCGCAGCGGCGCCGAGCGCCAGCTCGCCGGGCTGCCCAGCGTGCAGGGCTCCACGGTCGCCCCGCCCCAGCCGGACCGCGAGCTGCTCGCCGCGATCGCGGAGGCCGCCCAGCGCGCCAAGGAGCTGGGTGACGCCTACGTCTCCACCGAGCATCTGCTGATCGGGATCGCCGCCAAGGGCGGGCGCACCGGTGAGCTGCTGGCGGAGCAGGGCGCCTCCGCCAAGAAGCTGCTGGCCGCCTTCGAGGCGAGCCGCGGCGGGCAGCGGGTGACCAACCCCGACCCGGAAGGCACGTACAAGGCGCTGGAGAAGTTCGGTACGGACTTCACCGCGGCCGCCCGCGAGGGCAAGCTCGACCCGGTCATCGGGCGGGACCAGGAGATCCGGCGGGTGGTGCAGGTGCTGTCCCGCCGTACGAAGAACAACCCGGTGCTGATCGGCGAGCCGGGCGTCGGCAAGACGGCCGTCGTCGAAGGGCTCGCGCAGCGGATCGTGAAGGGGGACGTCCCGGAGTCGCTGCGGAACAAGCGGCTGGTCGCGCTCGACCTGGGCGCGATGGTCGCGGGCGCCAAGTACCGCGGTGAGTTCGAGGAGCGGCTGAAGACCGTCCTGGCGGAGATCAAGGCCAGCGAGGGCCAGATCATCACGTTCATCGACGAGCTGCACACGGTCGTGGGCGCGGGCGCCGGCGGGGACTCGGCCATGGACGCGGGCAACATGCTCAAGCCGATGCTGGCGCGCGGTGAGCTGCGGATGGTCGGCGCGACGACGCTGGACGAGTACCGCGAGCGGATCGAGAAGGACCCGGCGCTGGAGCGGCGCTTCCAGCAGGTGCTGGTCGCCGAGCCGACCGTGGAGGACACGGTGGCGATCCTGCGCGGGCTCAAGGGCCGCTACGAGGCCCACCACAAGGTGCAGATCGCGGACTCCGCGCTGGTCGCCGCGGCCACCCTCTCCGACCGGTACATCACCTCCCGCTTCCTGCCCGACAAGGCCATCGACCTGGTCGACGAGGCCGCGTCCCGGCTGCGGATGGAGATCGACTCCTCGCCCGTCGAGATCGACGAGCTCCAGCGGGCGGTGGACCGTCTGAAGATGGAGGAGCTGGCGCTGAAGAACGAGACGGACGCCGGCTCCGTGGCGCGCCTGGAGAAGCTGCGCAAGGACCTCGCCGACAAGGAGGAGGAGCTGCGCGGCCTGACCGCCCGGTGGGAGAAGGAGAAGCAGGGCCTCAACCGGGTCGGCGAGCTGAAGGAGCGGCTCGACGAGCTGCGCGGGCAGGCCGAGCGGGCCCAGCGCGACGGCGACTTCGACGCCGCCTCCAAGCTGCTCTACGGCGAGATCCCCGGCGTCGAGCGGGAGCTCGAGGAGGCGGCCGCCGCCGAGGCCGAGCAGGAGGCGTCGAAGGAGTCGATGGTCAAGGAGGAGGTCGGTCCGGACGACATCGCGGATGTGGTCGGCTCCTGGACCGGGATCCCGGCCGGGCGGCTGCTGGAGGGGGAGACCCAGAAGCTGCTGCGGATGGAGGAGGAGCTCGGCAAGCGGCTGATCGGCCAGACCGAGGCCGTGCGGTCGGTGTCGGACGCGGTACGGCGTACCCGCGCCGGGATCGCCGACCCCGACCGGCCCACCGGCTCGTTCCTCTTCCTCGGCCCGACCGGTGTCGGCAAGACCGAGCTGGCCAAGGCGCTGGCGGACTTCCTCTTCGACGACGAGCGGGCCATGGTCCGGATCGACATGTCGGAGTACGGCGAGAAGCACAGCGTCGCCCGGCTGGTCGGCGCCCCGCCCGGCTACGTCGGCTACGAGGAGGGCGGCCAGCTGACGGAGGCGGTCCGCCGCCGCCCGTACAGCGTGGTGCTGCTCGACGAGGTGGAGAAGGCGCACACCGAGGTCTTCGACATCCTTCTCCAGGTCCTCGACGACGGCCGGCTCACCGACGGCCAGGGCCGGACGGTGGACTTCCGCAACACCATCCTCATCCTGACCTCCAACCTCGGCTCGGCCTTCCTGATGGACCCGCTCCTCAAGGAGGACCAGAAGCGGGAGAAGGTGCTGGAGACGGTCCGCGCGTCCTTCCGGCCCGAGTTCCTCAACCGGCTCGACGACGTGGTGGTCTTCCACCCGCTCGGCACCGACCAGCTCCAGCGGATCGCCCGTATCCAGCTGGACCACCTCCAGCGCCGCCTCGCCGACCGCCGGCTGACGCTGGACGTCACCGACCGCGCGCTGACCTGGCTCGCCTGGCTCGGTCAGGAGCCGGCCGCCGATGCCCCGGCGCCCGACCTGTCCTACGGTGCCCGCCCGCTGCGCCGCCTGGTCCAGACGGCCATCGGCGACCAGCTCGCCCGCGCCATCCTGGCGGGCTCGGTGCTGGACGGGGACACCGTACGGGTGGATGTCGACGGGGACGGCGAAGGGCTGTCCGTACAGGCGGTCCGGGAGGGCGCGGCGGCCTGAGCGGCGGCGGGCGGGACGCCCCGGGCTTGCCAGGACGGGGCGGATGTGGGGGAGGATGGCAGGGACCATACGAAGGGAATTCCACGGTGAGCATCGACCCGTCCTCGATTCCGAATTTCGGGGGCCAGCCCGAACCCGAGCCGTCGGGGCCTGAGGGTCCCGTCCTGCCCGACCAGGACCTGGTCAAGCAGCTTCTCGAACAGATGGAGCTGAAGTACGTAGTCGACGAGGAGGGTGACCTCGCCGCCCCGTGGGAGAAGTTCCGCACGTACTTCATGTTCCGCGGCGAGGAGGAGCAGCAGATCTTCTCCGTCCGCACGTTCTACGACCGCGCCCACGGCATCGACGACAAGCCGAAGCTGCTGGAGGCGATCGACGACTGGAACCGCCGGACGCTGTGGCCCAAGGCCTACACCCACACCCATGACGACGGTACGGTCCGTCTGATCGGTGAGGCATCGATGCTGATCGGCACCGGTGTCGCGCTCGAGCACTTCGTGTCGAGCACGGTCAGCTGGGTTCGTGCCTCGATCGAATTCGACAACTGGATCGTCGAGCAGCTCGGTCTGGAGGCCGAGATCGACGGCGACTCCGACGAGAAGCCGGGTGACGGCGAGGCCTGAGGCCGGTCGTCCCACACCCACCCGGCTGCGCGGGCCCCTGGAGCGATGGCTCCGCGGGCCCGCGTTCTCCTGTCGTCACGCCGTCAGTGCCTTGAGCCGTCCCGCCGCCTCCTCCAGCACCGCCACGCTCTTGCAGAAGGCGAAGCGGACGAAGGGCGCGCCCTGCTCCTTGTGGTCGTAGAACACCGCGTTGGGGATGGCGACGACGCCGGCGCGCTCGGGCAGAGCGCGGCAGAAGGCGAAGCCGTCGCTCTCCCCGAGGGGGCGGATGTCGGTGGTGATGAAGTACGTGCCGGAAGGGCGGAAGACCCGCAGACCGGCGTCGGTCAGCCCGGCGGCCAGGACGTCGCGCTTGGTGCGCAGATCGTCACGGAGACCGGCGTAGTAGGCGTCGGGGAGGGCGAGCGCCTCGGCGACGGCGTACTGGAAGGGGCCGGCGGAGACATAGGTCAGGAACTGCTTGGCCGAGCGGACGGCGCCGACCAGCTCGGCCGGCCCGGTGACCCAGCCGACCTTCCAGCCGGTGAAGGAGAACGTCTTGCCCGCCGAGCTGATGGTGACGGTGCGCTCGCGCATCCCCGGGAAGGACGCGAGGGGCAGGTGCTCGCCCTCGAAGACCAGGTGTTCGTAGACCTCGTCGGTGATGACGAGGAGGTCGCGCTCCACCGCCAGCTCGGCGACGGCCGCCAGTTCGTCGCGGGTGAGGACGGTGCCGGTGGGGTTGTGCGGGGTGTTGAGGAGGATCAGCCGGGTGTCGTCGGTGACGGCGTCGCGCAGTTCGTCGAGGTCGAGACAGTAGCTGCCGGACTCCGGGTGGGCGCGCAGGGTCACCGGGACGCGGCGGCCGCCCGCCATCGCGATGGTCGCGGCGTACGAGTCGTAGTACGGCTCCAGCGCGATGACCTCGTCGCCCGGCTCCAGCAGCGCCAGCATCGAGGCGGCGATGGCCTCGGTGGCGCCCGCGGTGACCAGGACCTCGGTATCGGGGTCGCAGGAGAGGCCGAGGTGGCCGTAGTGACGCTCCTGGTGGGCGGCGACGGCGGTGCGCAGTTCGGGGATGCCCGGGCCGGGCGGGTACTGGTTGCCGCGGCCGTCGCGCAGCGCGCGCACCGCTGCCTCTCTGACCTCCTCCGGACCGTCGGCGTCGGGGAAGCCCTGGCCGAGGTTGATGGCGCCGGTGCGGACGGCGAGTGCCGACATCTCGGCGAAGATCGTGGTGCCGAATTCGGCGAGGCGGCGATTGAGCAGCGGTCGGTCCATACCTGTCATCCTCCGCCGAACCTCTGGAGTTCCTCAACTGTGCTTTGAGACTCGGGGGCTCGGGCATCAGCCCCGCACACAGGGCGGAGCCGCATGGTTTCAGCGGCGCCGGACGGGGCGGTGCCTCTCGGGGGGACGCTTCGGGGGACGAGAAGGAGTGTGAGGCAGATGGGGATTGTGGTGTTCCTGGTGATCTGCGGGGGCGTGCTCGGGCTGGTGGCCCTGGCCTTGCGCGGCGGCTCCGGCGGGGGCCGTGGACGGGGCGGCAGCAAGTACCGCGGCTCCAGTTCCGGTTCCGGTGGCGGCAGTTGGTGGGCCGGTGGTGGCGGTGACTCCGGTGGGAGCGACGGCCACCACGGCGGGCACCACGGGGGCCACTCGTGCGGCGGCGGTCACTCGTGCGGCGGTGGCGGGGGCTGCGGTGGTGGTGGCGGTGGCGGCGGGGGCTGCGGCGGCGGGAGCTGACGAACGGGGCCGGGAACCGGCCCGAGGTCCGTCCGTAACCCTCCTCAACTGCACACATGCGGTTGGCTCTTGCCGCTCCGCATATGCGCCCGGCGGGCCGGTCGGAATCGCCAACAGCCGCCGGGCGTAAGGTGGTTGAACAGATGAGCTGCACGGCCCTCTAGCGGAGGAAACCCGGAGAAGTTGGGTAAAAACGCTGTTGGTGAGCGGGCTTTCATGATTCCCTCTTAACAGAGAATTCCCCCACGTTCTCCGATCCCACGTGGGCACGAGCCGGCAGGCAGACGAACATTTCTGATCCTTTACGGGCGGGCCGGCCCACCATTCCACTGCGTGCTTGCGGAGCCGACCCATGCTCACCACTCTGAAAACGGCGTACACCGATACCCGTGCATCCGACCTGGCCTGGGCGCTGGGCAGGGAACCCCTGCCGGCCCTGGCCGTGCTCGATCTCCAACTCCACGGCGCACAGGTGCAGTTGAGACTGCTCGGCGCCTCCCATCAGGTGCTTCTGGAGGAGGAGCACGGCACGTGCTCCGAGACGGTCGCCTGCATGCCGGGCAGCAGCACCCCGCTGCCGCTCGGTGTGGCGAAGCGGCTGGGCGACTGGGAGTACGAGTTCGCCGCGCATGTCGAGACCCTGTCGCGCGGCTCGTTCGCAGGTCGTGCGCAGGAGTTGCTGGCCCTGGTCGCCGAGCATCCGTACGGCCTGGCCGGAACCTTCCCCGGCTCGCCGCACGCGTTCACCGCGATGCTGGCCCAGTGCCAGCAGGGGCAGGTGCGCTGGCGGACCTGGCATGCGTATCCGCAGGAGGGCCGCCTGGTGGCCACCCGTACGCGAGTGGGCGTACGCGCGGCGGTCGCGGCCGTCTAGGGGATAACCGGCCGAAAAGGCCGGACCGGTCGGTGGTGCCGGCCGGAGGGAGGGGCGCGGGAGCCGTGGGGTGTGGCGGGCGCGAAGAGTGCGCGCCTGGGGGGCGGGTGGACGTGGGGGCGCGCGCGTACCGGATTACGCGCCGGTCGCTCGGCGCGGCCGTCACCATCGCCCCATGCGCATCGACATCGCTCCAACTGACGCGTGTAGCCAGCAGAGTGCACTCGTGTGGGTGACGAAGCGGAACGGAAGCGTCACGTAGCGTTCCTTCGCATGATCGATCCGCCAGAGCCCGCTCTCACCGGAGCCCTCGGGCCGCCGGAGGCCGGCACGCCGGCGCGGCTGCCCGTACCGGCCGGGCTCGGCCGGCTGCTGGTCCTCGCCGTGGTCTTCGTCTGCGCCGCCTGCGGCCTGGTGTACGAGCTCGAGCTGGTCGCGCTGGCCACGTACCTGGTCGGCGACTCGGTCACCCAGGCGTCCGTCGTGCTGTCCGTGATGGTCTTCGCGATGGGCGTCGGCGCGCTGCTCGCCAAACGGCTGCGCTGCCGGGCGGCGGTCGGCTTCGGCGTGGTCGAGGCCGGACTCGCGCTGGTCGGCGGCTGCTCGGCGATGGCGCTCTACGCCTGCTTCGCCTGGTTCGGCCAGACCCGCGCCGCGCTCGTCGGTTTCTCGCTGACCATCGGCATGCTGATCGGCGCCGAGGTGCCGCTCCTGATGACACTGATCCAGCGGGTCCGCCGGCAGGACGCGGGCGGCGCGGTCGCCGACCTCTTCGCCGCCGACTACGTCGGCGCGCTCGTCGGCGGCCTGGCCTTCCCCTTCCTTCTCCTCCCCGCCCTCGGCCAGCTGACCGGCGCGCTGGTCACCGGCGCGGTCAACGCGACCGCCGGCGGCGCCCTGGTGCTCTGGCTCTTCCGTCGCGACCTGACCGTCCGCACCCGCCGCTGCCTCCTCACCGTCAACATCCTGGTCCTCGTCCTGCTGGCCCTGGGCGTCCTGCTGGCCACCCCCTTCGAACGGGCCGCCCGGCGCGCGGTGTACGGCTCGCCGGCGCGGGTCGCGGTGCAGACCGGCGTCCAGGAAGTGGTGATGACCGGTGGCGCGGAGCGCGGGAGGAAAGGTTCCGGCCGTCCGCTGGAGCTCTACCTGGATGGCCGGCTGCGGGTCAGCGCGGACACCGAATCCCGCTACCACGAGGCGCTCGTGCACCCGGCGATGGCCGACCGCCCGCGTGCACGCGTGCTGGTCCTCGGCGGCGGCGACGGCCTCGCCGTACGCGAGATCCTCCGCTACCCCGCCGTCCGCGCCGTCACGGTCGTCGAACTCGACCCCGGCATCGTGCAGTTGGCCCGCACCGACCCCGGCCTGTCCCGCCTCAACCGTCACTCGCTCGGCGATCCACGGGTGCGGGTGACCGCCGCCGACGCCTTCGACTGGCTGCGGCGGCAGGCCCGCCGGGACCGGCCCCCGGCCCGCTACGACGTCATCGTCTGCGACCTCCCCGGCCCGTTCCTGACCGCCAGTACCAAGCTCTACTCGCACGAGTTCTACGGCCTGGCGGCACGGCTGCTGGCCGACGGCGGGCGGCTGGTGGTGGACGCCGAACCACCGGCGGCGCGGACGTACTGGACGGTGGACGCGACGGTGCGGTCGGTCGGCCTGACCACCGTCCCCTACCGGCTGCCGGGCCACTACGGGGGTTTCGTCCTGGCCGCCCGGCACCGCCCGCGCTTCGGGCTGGCACCCGACACACCCCCGCTGAGCGCCCTCACCGCCGACGAACTCCAGGCCGGCCGACGCGGAGCGGCCCGCACCCGGATGACCGGACTGCCGGTGTCCACCCTCATGCACCCGCGCTATCAGGACTGACGCTCCCGACCCGCCCGCAGAAAGTCGTGCGTGCACCGTCACGGCCCCGGGGGCGGCTAGGTAGGCTCCCATGCCATGGAGCATGAGGTGTACGTCCCGTTCCCCGTAGGGACCGTGCGGCAGGCGCTCGCCGAGCCGGAGCGGGTGGCGCGCTGTGTCCCGGGAGTCCAGCTCGACGCCGACGCGGCCCCGCACTGCCCCGAGGGCCGGCTGCGGCTGCGCATCGGAAGCTCCACCATCACCTACCGCGGCTCGCTGACCGTCAGTGACGCCGCGGACGCCGCGGTGACCGTCGAGGCGAAGGGCACCGAGTCGCGCGGCGACGGATCGGTCGCGCTGACCCTCACCGTCCGCCTCTCCCCGGCCACCGAGCCCGGCCCCGGTACGACCCTGGCGTGCGCCGGCACGGTCCTCAGCGACGGCCGGCTCGCCGAGGCCCCACACCAGTCCGCCGAGACCGCGGGCCGCCGCCTGCTGGACCGCTTCGCGGAGAACCTGGCCGACGACCTCCGCGAGCAGCCACCGGCCGACGACTCCGTGCTCCCGGGGGAGCCGGACCGTCACGGGGAGTCCGAGGACTCGGCGAAAACCGTGGCACCCGGGGAGTCCACCGCCCACGACACCTCCGTCCCCCCGCCGTCCCTGGACCCGCTCAGCGACGAGGACGCCTACGGGTCCGCCGCCTACGGGGACGACACCGACGGCGACGCCCCCGCGGAGGCGGCCCACGCCCGGCGGACGATGATCGGCCGCAGCGCGGAGGAGGTCGACCACGCCCCGCCCCGGGGCCGCTACGCACCGGTCCCGGCTCCCCAGACGGCCTCCACCTCCGCCACCCTCCGCTGGGCCGCCCCGGCAGCGGCGGTGGTCCTGGCGTCCGCAGTGGTCGTCGGACGCGTCCTCCGCCGTCGCCGCTAGCTGGGGGATCACCTGTAGTCAGGGGATTACGCGCACCCCCACCAGCCTCCCTCCCACCCGCCCCCGTGACGTAGAGCCCCGCGCAGCGGCAACAGCCCGCCGCAGGCGGACGGCGAGAAACGCCAAAACAAACGGGGCGCGACGGGCGCAACGGCGAGAACCCGCACGGCGGGACGGCCGACAACGTGGGAAGCCAGCCAAGCGCAGCGGACGGGCGATAGCGTCGTGGCCGTGAGCACCCACAGAGACACCCAGGCGACCAAGGCCGTAAGGCTCGCCGCAGGCCCCGCCGAATTGACCGTCGAGCCGGACAACGGCTGCCGGATCGGCAGCCTCCGGATCGGCGGTACGGAAGTCCTCCGGCAGGGCGACCGGTACGGCTGTTTCCCGATGGTCCCGTGGTGCGGCCGGATCGAACACGGGCAGTTCCGCAACGGCGGGGAAGTGCACCGGATGCCGGTCAACGCCCCACCGCACGCCATCCACGGCACCGGACGTGACCTCCGCTGGCGCACGGCGCGTACGGGCGCCAGGGAAGCGGTGTTCACCTATGACCTCACCGACCCGGCGGCGGCCCCGTGGCCGTATCCGGGACGGGTCACCCAGCTCGTCGAGCTGGCCGAGGACGGCGGGTCGCTCACTCTCACGATGGGCGTGGAGACCCTCACCGACTCGTTCCCGGCGCAGGCCGGCTGGCACCCCTGGTTCCTGCGGAACCTGGGCGAGGGCGGTGCGGACGTACAGATCGACTTCGCACCGGAGTGGCAGGAGGAGCGGGGCGACGACCACCTCCCGACGGGCCGGCGGATCACGCCGAAGTCCGGCCCCTGGGACGACTGCTTCGGTATGCCGCGCGGGGTGGATGTCACCCTCACCTGGCCGGGCCGCCTGGAGCTGAGGGTCACCAGCCGCGCCGAGTGGGTCGTGGTCTACGACGAGCAGGAGGCGGCGGTCTGTGTCGAGCCGCAGTCCGGCCCGCCGAACGGCCTCAATACCCTGCCGCGTCTGGTTACCCCCATCGACCCCCTGGAGATCTCCACGACCTGGAGCTGGCGGAGCCTCTCGTAGCCACCGCCTAAGCTCAGGGGCATGAGTGACGACGTGCGCGGCGAGCTGCTGCAGCAGATCAAGGACAAGGCCGTGGTGCACGGCAAGGTGACGCTTTCCTCCGGCAAGGAGGCCGACTACTACATCGACCTGCGCCGGATCACCCTGGACGGCGTGGCCGCGCCGCTGGTCGGGCAGCTGATGCTGGACATCACCGCCGACCTGGACTACGACGCGGTGGGCGGCCTGACGCTGGGTGCCGACCCGGTCGCGACCTCGATGCTGCACGCCTCCGCCGCGCGCGGTCGGCGGCTGGACGCTTTCGTCGTCCGCAAGGCGCAGAAGGCCCACGGTATGCAGCGCCGTATCGAGGGCGCGGACATCAAGGGCCGCCGGGTGCTGGTCGTCGAGGACACCTCCACCACCGGCGGCTCGCCGCTGACCGCCGTCGAGGCGGCGCGTGAGGCGGGTGCCGAGGTCGTCGCGGTCGCGACGATCGTCGACCGGGGCGCCGCCTCGGCGATCGCCGAGGCCGGTCTGCCCTATATCACGGGCTACCAGCTCGGCGACCTCGGCCTCGCCTGAGCCTTGCCCGGCGGCCGGGGCGGTCCGTACGGAATGCCCTGACCTGCTCCTTCGTCGAGGGGTGGCTGGTTTCACGTGAAACAGCCGCCCCTCGGCGCGGTATGGCGCACGGGCGATGTGGAGCTGGAGGCCGAGTCTGGGAAGATGGGCCCGGCGAAGTCCTCGCCCCCTGGTCAGGGCCAAGAACGCACACCCGCATACACAAGGAGCGGACAGATGCCCATCGCAACCCCCGACGTCTACAACGAGATGCTGGACCGGGCGAAGGCAGGCAAGTTCGCCTACCCGGCCATCAACGTCACGTCGACGCAGACGCTGCACGCCGCGCTGCGGGGCTTCGCCGAGGCCGAGAGCGACGGCATCATCCAGATCTCCACCGGTGGTGCGGAGTTCCTGGGCGGCCAGTACAACAAGGACATGGTGACCGGCGCGGTCGCGCTCGCCGAGTTCGCGCACGTCGTCGCCGCGAAGTACGACATCACCGTCGCGCTGCACACCGACCACTGCCCCAAGGACAAGCTCGACGGCTACGTCCGCCCGCTGCTCGACATCTCCGCCGAGCGCGTGGCCAAGGGCCAGAACCCGCTCTTCCAGTCCCACATGTGGGACGGCTCCGCCGAGACCCTCGCGGACAACCTCGCCATCGGCCAGGAACTCCTCGAGAAGGCCCGCGCCGCCAAGATCATCCTCGAGGTCGAGATCACCCCGACCGGCGGCGAGGAGGACGGTGTCACCCACGAGATCAACGACGAGCTGTACACCACGGTCGACGACGCGATCCGTACCGCCGAGGCGCTGGGCCTGGGCGAGAAGGGCCGCTACCTGCTCGCCGCCTCCTTCGGCAACGTCCACGGCGTCTACAAGCCGGGCAACGTCGTGCTCCGCCCCGAGCTGCTGAAGGACCTCCAGGAGGGCGTCGGCGCCAAGTACGGCAAGGCCGCTCCGTTCGACTTCGTCTTCCACGGCGGCTCCGGCTCCACCGAGCAGGAGATCGCCACCGCGCTGGAGAACGGCGTGGTCAAGATGAACCTGGACACCGACACCCAGTACGCCTTCACCCGGCCGGTCGCGGACCACATGTTCCGCAACTACGACGGTGTCCTGAAGGTCGACGGCGAGGTCGGCAACAAGAAGACCTACGACCCGCGCAGCTGGGGCAAGCTGGCCGAGGCCGGTATGGCCGAGCGGGTCACGCAGGCCTGCGCCAACCTCCGTTCCACGGGCACCAAGATCAAGTAATCCCCGGCGCGAAGCCCCTCGGTGGGGGTGTGCGTAAGTGGTCCACTGCGTGTAGGTGGTCGCTTACGTACACCCCCACCGGCTTTTCGGAAGGAATACTTGCGGCATGTCCATTCACGAGAACCTCCTGGGGGGACCGCCCCCCACCCACCTCCCCGACGACCCGGAGCCGCGTGAGCTGCTCGCCGCCGGTACCGCGCCGTCCGACGTCGCCGCGAAGAACCCGACGTCCTCCCTGGCCTGGGCGCAGCTCGCGGACGACGCGTTCGCGCAGGGCCGGGTCGTCGAGTCTTACGCGTACGCCCGTACCGGCTATCACCGGGGCCTGGACTCGCTGCGCCGGGCCGGCTGGAAGGGACACGGCCCGGTGCCGTGGGAGCACGAGCCCAACCGCGGTTTCCTGCGGGCGCTGCACGCGCTCGCCCGCGCCGCCCAGGCGATCGGGGAGCAGGACGAGTACGAGCGCTGCACAACCTTCCTGCGGGACTCCTCGCCGACCGCGGCGGACACCCTCTCCTGAGTGAGCGGACGGCTCGCGCCCGGATGCGGGTTCTGGCCCGCCTGGCCCACCGGTCAGGCGGGCCTTGCCTTGTTCGGGGACCATTGCGGAAGATGCGGTTGGGGACCGGGGCCCCCGTGCCGGCATGGCAGGGGCGGACCGCTACCCGGAGTACGTTTCGAGGAGACAGCGATGTCCCACGAGGTAACCGGCGGGGCGCACGACCCTGAGACCCCGAACCTCGACTTCGCGGGTACGACCCCGTACGAGGACTATGTCCAGGCCGAGGTCCTCACCCACCTCCAGCACCCGCTCTCCGACGACCCCGGCGAGATGGTCTTCCTGGTCACCACCCAGGTGATGGAGCTGTGGTTCACGGTCATCGTCCATGAGTGGCGTACCGCCGCGGAGGCGCTGCGCCGCGACGACCTGACGGTGACGATGGAGGCGCTGCACCGCTCCACGTACGAGCTGGAGGCGCTGAACGCGGCCTGGAAGCCGCTGGCCAAGCTGACGCCGGCGCAGTTCAACGCGTACCGAAGTGCGCTCGGCGAGGGCTCCGGGTTCCAGTCCGCGATGTACCGGCGGCTGGAGTTCCTGCTCGGTGAGAAGTCCGCGTCGATGCTGGTGCCGCACCGTGGCGCCCCCCGGGAGCACGCCGAGCTGGAGAAGGCCCTTCAGGAGCCGAGCCTGTGGGACGAGGTGCTGCGGCTGCTGGCGCGGCGCGGCCATGCCGTCCCCGAGGAGGTGCTCCGGCGGGACCCGTCACTGCGTTACGAGCCGCATCCGGCCGTGGAGGAGGCCTGGGCCGAGATCTACGCCGGCCCGCGGGAGTCCGAACTGGTCCGGCTGGGCGAGGCGCTGACGGACGTCGCCGAGCTGGTGTGGCGCTGGCGGAACGACCATCTGGTCGCGACCCGGCGGGCCATGGGGGCGAAAATGGGAACGGGCGGTTCTGCCGGTGTGGCCTGGCTGGAGAAGCGGGCCCGCAAGAACGTTTTCCCGGAGCTGTGGACGGCGCGCAGCCATGTCTGAGAACCAGGGGCCCTCCGGCCCGCGCGAGGGCGCCCCGGGTGGCGAGGGGCGCGAACTGGCAGCGCGTGCACGGCAGTTGGACGCCGAGGATGTGCTGGGCGTGCTCCGGGACCGCTTCGTCCTCGACGACACGGTCTACCTCGACGGCAATTCGCTGGGTGCGCTGCCCCGCGCGGTCCCCGGCCGGATAGCCGACGTGATCGCCCGGGAGTGGGGCGAGCTGCGGATCCGCTCCTGGACCGAGTCCGGCTGGTGGACCGCGCCCGAGCGGGTCGGCGACAAGATCGCCCCCCTGATCGGGGCGGCCCCCGGCCGGGTGGTGGTCGGCGATTCGACCAGCGTCAACATCTTCAAGGCCGTGGTCGGCGGCGTACGGATGGCCGGCAAGGGCTGCACGGAGATCCTGGTCGACGCCGCGACCTTCCCCACCGACGGCTATATCGCCCGCTCGGCGGCCCGGATGACCGGCCTGGCGGTGCGGCCGGTGGAGCCGGCCGGGATCGCCGAGGAGGTCACCGAGCGCACCGCGCTGGCGCTGGTCAACCACGTCGACTACCGCACGGGCGAGCTCAACGACCTGCCCGGTATCACCACGGCGCTGCACTCCGCGGGGGCGCTCGCCGTCTGGGACCTGTGCCACAGCGCGGGCGCCCTGCCGGTCGGCCTCGACGCGCACCACGTCGACCTCGCCGTCGGCTGCACGTACAAGTACCTCAACGGCGGCCCGGGGGCGCCCGCGTACCTGTACGTCCGCGAGAGCCTCCAGGAGCGGTTCGAATCGCCGCTGCCCGGCTGGAACTCGCACACCGATCCGTTCGCGATGGACGCCGCCTACGCCCCCGCGGACGGCATACTGCGCGGCCGCGTCGGCACCCCGGACATCCTGTCGCTCCTCGCGCTGGAGGCGGCGCTGGAGGCCTGGGACGGGGTCGCCGTCGAGGACGTGCGGGCCAAGAGCCTGGCCCTGACCGACCTCTTCCTGGAGTGTGTGGCCGCGTACGTGCCCGCCGGGCGGGTCCGGCCGGTCACGCCGCTGGATCACCGGCGGCGGGGCAGCCAGGTGTCCCTGGTGTGCTCCGGCGCCGGGGAGGTGATGGACGAGCTGATCCGGCGCGGCGTGGTCGGCGACTTCCGCCACCCGGACGTGCTGCGCTTCGGCTTCACCCCGCTCTACACCTCCTTCGCGGACGTCGAGCGCGCGGCATGGATGCTCGGTGAGGTGCTGGGAGCACCGGGGGCATCGGGGGCCGGGGGATGAGCGCCGCGGACGAGGAGACGGCGCTGCTGGGGCTGCCCCCGGTGGCACCGGACCGCACGGTGGCGTACGGGCCGCATCCGGACCAGATCGTCGATCTGTACGGGCCACACGGGCCGTGCCGGCCATGCGGACCGTCGGCGGGGGCACCTGCCCCGCTGGTCGTGCTGGTGCACGGCGGATTCTGGCGGGCCGCGTACGACCGCCGGCACCTGTCGCCGCTGGCCGCCCTGCTGGCCGGGCGGGGGCTGCCGGTGGCGCTCGCCGAGTACCGCAGGGTCGGGGCGGGCGGGGGCGCACCGCAGACCTTCGAGGATGTGGCGGCGGCGATCGTGACGGCCACGGCGGTGCGCGAGGTGCCGGACGCCGGGGGACCGGTCCTGGTCGGCCACTCGGCGGGCGGTCAGCTCGCGCTGCTGGCCGCGGCCCGTCCCGGCACCCCCGTGACCCGGGTGATCGCCGTCTCGCCGGTCGCCGACCTGGCCCGGGCCCATGAACTGGGCCTGGGCAACGGCGCGGTCGCCGACCTCCTGGGTGACGCCCCCGGCCTGCCGGAACGCCTCGCCGCGGCCGACCCGGCCCGCCGCCCGCCGCCCGCCGGCGTCCCCGTCACGATCCTGCATGGCACCGCCGACCCCGACGTCCCCCTCGACCTCTCCCGCCGCTACGCCGCTGTGAGCCCCGCCACGACGGAGCTGCGGGAGCTGCCCGGAGTGGGGCATTTCGCACCGGTCACCCCTGGCACGGCCAGCTGTGATGTCCTGTTTGACCTGTTGTGTCCGGCAGGGGTGCCCCCGATACCGCCGAGTAGTACTTGAGACGGACCCCGGCAGATCCTCACTGGTGTGGACGCCGGAGGTCCGGTCCCTGCTTACCGTTGACGGCGTGAACCAGACGACCCAGACGCGGAGCACCCAGCGCACAGAAGAGGCGCGGATGGCCCGTGGCGCGCTGCACCGGCTGCGCCAGGACCTGTTCGTCGACGCCTTCGCCTTCCGCCCGATGCCACCGCTGGAGGACGCCAAGGTGTCCCGGTTGGTGCCCTGGCTGCCGGAGCGGCTACGGCACTGGGCGCGGTGGCTGCCGCACTTCATCGTCGGCTTCTTCTCGGTGTGCGTTTTCCTGGCGACGGTCACCATGAGCAGCCCGGGGCCGGTGCTCGGCATCCTGACCACCGGTTTCGCGCTGCTGGTCGCCGCGGGGCCGATGGCCACGCTCTTCCGCCCCGTGGGCGCCTACTGGCTGTCGATGGCCGGGTTCGTGGCGTCGGCCGCCGTCAGCGTGGTCTTCTCCAGGTACGGCACGATCTTCGGGGGACCCGGCTTCCTCACCCTTCTCGCCGTGATGACGCTGGTGGTGCTGCGCACCCGGCCACGGCTGGCGGTGGAGATGTGGCTGGTCACCTTCGCCGTGGCGGCCGGGCTCACCGGGCTCACCGGGCGCGACGCGGGCGATCTGGCGCCGGTGTCGTTCTTCTCCGGCGTCGTGCTCATCTCCGCCGCCGCGGTCCGTGCCTGGCGCCAGGAGCGTCAGCACGTCGTCGAGACGCAGACCGTCACCGCCGAGGAGCGTTCCCGGCGCACGCTCCTGGAGGAGCGCGCCACCATCGCCCGGGAACTGCACGATGTGGTCGCCCACCACATGTCCGTGATCGCCATCCAGGCCGAGGCCGCCCCGTACCGGGTGAAGGACACCCCGCCCGAGCTCGCCACGTCCTTCGCGACGATCCGTGAGAACGCCGTCGCCGCGCTCACCGAGCTGCGCCGCATCCTCGGCGTGGTCCGCTCCGAGGACCCGGACGCGTTCGCCGACGGCGACCCGGAGGCGCCGCAGCCGACGCTCGCCAGCCTCGACTCGCTGCTGGGCAGCGTCCGCGGGGCCGGACTGACCGTCGAGGCCGTGGTCACCGGTTCGCCCCGGCCCCTGCCGCAGGGCGTCGAGCTCTCCGCGTACCGGATCATCCAGGAGGCGCTGAGCAATACGCTGCGGCACGCGCCGGGCGCCGACGCCCGCGTGGAGGTCTCCTATGTGCTGGGCGGGCTCGGCCTGCGGATCGTCAACGGCGCGCCGAGCCGCCTGGCCAAGCCGTCCCCGGGCGCGGGGCACGGTGTGCTGGGGATGCGCGAGCGGGTGCAGATGCTGGGCGGCGAGATCACCGCCGACCACACCGAGGACGGCGGCTTCGAGGTCGCCGCGTTCATTCCCGTGTCGTCCGCGGCCGGGGAGACCACTACCAAGGGGAGCCGGCCGTGATCCGGGTACTGATCGTCGACGACCAGGTCATGGTCCGTGAAGGCTTCTCCGTCCTGCTCAACGCCATGCCGGACATCGAGGTCGTCGGTGAGGCCGTCGACGGCCTCCAGGCGGTACGCAGGGTCGCGGAGCTCAAGCCCGATGTCGTCCTGATGGACATCCGGATGCCGGAGATGAACGGTCTGGAGGCGACCCGGGAGATCGTCGCGGCCGATGCGGACGCCAAGGTCCTGGTGCTGACCACCTTCGATCTCGACGAGTACGTGTACCAGGCGCTGCGCGCCGGAGCCAGCGGCTTCCTGCTCAAGGACGCCTCGGCGGGCCAGCTCGCCGAGGGCGTCCGGGTCGTCGCCTCCGGGGAGGCGCTGCTCGCGCCGGCCGTGACCAAGCGGCTGATCGTCGAGTTCTCCCGGCTGGGCACGCCTCGGGCGCCCGCCCAGGAACGCATCGCCGACCTCACGGAACGCGAGACCGAGGTCCTGGTCCTGGTGGCCCAGGGGCTGTCGAACGGTGAGATCGCGGAGCATCTCGTCGTCGCCGAATCCACGGTGAAGACGCATGTCAGCCGCATCCTGGTGAAGCTGGGCCTGCGGGACCGGACCCAGGCGGCGGTGTTCGCCTACGAGGCGCGGCTGGTGACGCCCGGCGGGTGAGGGGGTCGGGGGTTCCGGGGCTGCCGAGAGCATGGTTGTCCACAGCCTGTGGATGGGTTTTTTGGGGGGCAGGAGTGGAGTTCCGGAGTGTTTGCCGCGGTCACGCTGTTGTCGGTACGTTAGTTTCACAAATTTGTGAAGTTGGGCGGCTATGGACGAGCAGCGACAGCACGGCGGCGACAACACCCGCGGCCGGGACGGCACGACCGACCCCGATCCCGAGGCGGTCTCGACCTTCGTCGAGCGCTTCGCCGCCCATCTGGTCGAGGGCGGGATGGCCCGGATGCCGGCCCGGGTCTTCGCCTGTCTGCTCTCCTCCGACTCCGGCGTGCTGACCTCGGCCGAGCTGGGGGAACGCCTCCGGATCAGCCCCGCCGCGGTCTCCGGCGCGATCCGCTACCTCTCCCAGGTCGACATGGTCAGCCGGGAGCGCGAGCCCGGCTCCCGCCGCGACCGCTACCGCGTCCACAGCGATCAGTGGTGCGAGGCCCTGACCCGCCGCGAGATGGTGATCAGCCGCTGGGAGAGCACCCTGCGCGAGGGTGTGGAGAGCCTCGGCAAGGACTCCCCGGCCGGGCGCAGGCTCAACGAGACCGTGGTCTTCCTCGAATTCCTCCAGGAGGAGCTGCCCGCGCTGCTCGACCGCTGGCGCGACCACCGCGACCGGCTGCGCGCCGGTTACGAGAACGCCGACGGCCCCGCGGCGACCTGAGGCTCCCGGCCTCGCACGGTCTCAGCCCTGATCCCGAGGCAGCTGGAGGTGCCAGGCCCCCGGCTGCACGGTCCAGGTGCGGGTCCTGACCGGCCCGCCGACCACCGCGTCCGCCCGGTAGTGGAAGTCCGCGCCGGAGACCGTGACCGCCCGCGCCCGGGTCCGTACCGGCTGCCCCTCACCCGGCCAGTGCACCACGACCTCGGCCAGCCGCCCGTCCAGTCCGTCCTGCCCATCCGGCGGCCCATCACGTCCGTCCTGCGGCCCATGGCGTCCCTCCGGCCCCTCACGTCCGCCCCGGTCGGCCCCGGCCGGGACCACCGACACCCCGCGCACCGGCCGGTCCAGATCCGCCAGCACCACTCCGTCCGCCTCGATCCGCAGCCGCTGGTCCCGCACCCGCGCGCGCCGGCCGCCCCCGCCCTCGGCTCCGCTCTGGCGGGGAGACCCCCACCGCCCGGCCGCCGGGGCCAGCAGCGACAGCGCCGTACGGGCGGTCCGTGCGGCCGGCCGCCACCACGGCTGATGCCCGCCGCCGAGACCGGCCGCCGCTCCCTCGCGGCCACCCCGCCCGGCGAACACATCCCCCGCGCTCCCCGCGCCCCCTGCGGATCCCGAGCCGTCCCCGCCCGCCGGGCCCACGGGGTCCATTGGGTCCACCGGGCCCGCCGGGTCCAGATCATCCGCCGGCCCCGCGGCCCCGGGCACCACCGCCCCGTTCCGCGGCCGCCGCCCCCCGCCCCGGTTGCTCCGGCCGCTTCCGTGACCGCTGCCACGGTCGTCGCCGCCACGGCCGTCGCTGACACGCCCGTCGCTCCCGCACGGAATCCGCAGCCCGCCCAGCACGATCCCGCCACTGTCGTCCACCAGCAGATCCATCGGCCGCGCCCCGCCGTCCAGCACGGCCCGCGCGGCGGCCACGGTGTCCGTCGGCACCCCCAGCGCCCGGCTCAGCGCCACCGACGCCGGCGCGCCCACCGGAACCACCGATACCGGCACCTCCGCCAGCTCCCGCTGCTTGTGCAGCAGCCCCACGACCCGCAGCAGCGCCCGGTCATCACCGATCACCACCGGCCGCCGCTGCCCCCGCCGTGCCAGGATCCGCGCGAATTCCTCGGGCCCCTCCGGGAGGCAGATTTTCGCCCCCGCGCCCGCACACAGGACATCCTTCGCGATCCGTACGGACTCGCCGTCCGTACTGCGGGCCAGCGGATCGATGACCACAAGCAGGGGGTACCCCGCAGCGGAGTCCACGGGGGAGCGCCCAGAATGCTGCGCCGACACCTCGGTCCTTCCTCAGGTAGCATCTCGGTGCAAGAGCCCCTTGCGCTATTGCGCCAGGGGCTTCGTCTATTCCGGGGCACCGGTTCAACGGATCTGACGATGACGGACGCGTGGACACGCACGCCGACGCCATCCACGCACGTTGGACATGCCCCGCCCGGAAGGGGTGTACGCCTGTGCCCGCACTTGTGCTGCTCGGTGCTCAGTGGGGTGATGAGGGCAAGGGAAAGGCCACCGACCTGCTCGGTGGATCCGTGGACTACGTGGTGCGCTACCAGGGCGGCAACAACGCCGGCCACACGGTGGTCGTGGGCGATCAGAAGTACGCCCTCCACCTCCTCCCTTCCGGAATCCTCTCGCCGGGGTGCACCCCGGTCATCGGCAACGGCGTCGTCGTCGACCCCGCGGTCCTGCTCTCCGAGCTGAGCGGACTCAACGAACGCGGTGTCGACACGTCCAAGCTGCTGGTCAGCGGTAACGCGCACCTGATCACCTCGTACCACACGACCGTCGACAAGGTGACGGAACGCTTCCTGGGCAAGCGGAAGATCGGTACCACGGGACGCGGCATCGGCCCGACCTACGCCGACAAGATCAACCGCGTCGGTATCCGCGTCCAGGACCTCTACGACGAGTCGATCCTCGCCCAGAAGGTCGAAGCGGCCCTCGACGTCAAGAACCAGCTGCTCACCAAGCTCTACAACCGCCGTGCCATCGAGGCCGGCCAGGTGATCGAGGAGCTGCTGGGCTACGCCGAGAAGATCAAGCCGTTCGTCGCCGACACGACCCTGATCCTCAACAACGCGCTCGACGACGACAAGGTCGTGCTCTTCGAGGGCGGGCAGGGCACCCTGCTCGACATCGACCACGGCACGTACCCCTTCGTCACCTCCTCGAACCCGACCGCCGGCGGCGCCTGCACCGGCACGGGCGTCGGTCCGACGAAGATCAGCCGCGTCATCGGCATCCTCAAGGCCTACACGACGCGCGTCGGCGCGGGCCCGTTCCCGACCGAGCTGTTCGACGCGGACGGCGAGGCGCTGCGCACCATCGGCGGCGAGCGCGGTGTCACCACCGGCCGTGACCGCCGCTGCGGCTGGTTCGACGCGGTCATCGCCCGTTACGCCACCCGCGTGAACGGCCTGACCGACTTCTTCCTCACCAAGCTCGACGTCCTCACCGGCTGGGAGCAGATCCCCGTCTGCGTCGCCTACGAGATCGACGGCCGGCGCGTCGAGGAGCTGCCGTACTCGCAGTCCGACTTCCACCACGCGAAGCCGGTCTACGAGATGCTGCCCGGCTGGTCCGAGGACATCACCCAGGCCAAGTCCTTCTCCGACCTGCCGAAGAACGCCCAGGCGTACGTCAAGGCACTGGAGGAGATGTCCGGCGCCCCGATCTCCGCGATCGGCGTCGGCCCCGGCCGCGACGAGACGATCGAGATCAACTCGTTCCTCTCGTAGGACCGTTCGTGGCCGGGAACGTCGGCCACGGCCCGGAGGCCCGCACACCGTAGGTACCCCACGGTGTGCGGGCCTTCTTCACTCCGCCTTCCTCACTCCACTCCCCCTCACTACTTCCCTCACTCCGCCTTGCGGTACGACAGTGCGTTCCCGCCGTCGGTGGTGCGGCGCAGTGTGCCGCCGATCAGCTCCAGGGTGCTGGGCTCGCCGGGGCGGCAGGTGTCGGCCGGGCCGGAGAGGACGGTGGACGGGCCGAGCCGGATCGGGGGACCGGCGCTCTTCAGGGCGGCCGCGAATTCGCAGCGGTAGGTGGAGCCGGTGGCCGTCATCGTGAGGACGGTGTCCCCGGCCTTCCCCTGGGTGAGGGTGAGGCGCCGTACGTCGGTACCGTCGTCGCCGACGGTCGTCTCCCAGGTCCCCAGGTAGCCCGCCGGAATCCCGCCGTCCGCGGCCGGTTGGGCCGACGCCTGGCCACCCGTGCCGCCCGCCCCGCCGTCCGAGCCGTCCCCCGCCGTCCGCACGCCGCTGCCGTCGGCCAGCAGCGTGTACGCGGTGACCGCACCGGCCCCGGCGAGCGCGAGGGCGACCACGGTCAGGAGCCTGGTGCCGACTCGCCGACGGCGGGAGCGCGGTACGCGACCGGCCGCCGGAGCGACGGGCGGCCGGCGGGCGGGGACCGGGGCGGGGCCGGTGGCGGAGACGGCGGCGGTGGACGGTGCGTACGGACCGGGCGGACCGTACGCGCCGGGTGGAGCGGGCGGACCGGGGGGACCGGATGCAGCACCCGGACCGTACGGAGCGGGCTCCTCGGCGGAGGGCGCGGCGGGTTGCTCCGCCTCCAGCAGCTCGACGGCGTGCCGCCCCAGCCGGGCGACCAGCGCTCCCGGCAGCCACGGCTCGTCATCCGGCCCCGCCGCCCCGGCTTCTGCCGCTCCGGCTCCGGCTCCGGCCCCGGACCCGGCCCCGGCCCACCGGCCGTCCACGCCCTCCGCCATCGCCACCAGTTCATCCGGGGTGGGCCGCTGCCGGGGATCCTTGGCCAGGCACCGGGCTATCAGCTCGTGCAGCCCCTCGGGCAGCCCGGCGAGATCGGGCTCCTCCTGGGCCACGCGGTACATCAGCGCATGCGCCGCACTGTCCGCCGTCCCGAACGGCTGCCGCCCGGTCGCCGCGTACATCAGCACCGAACCGAGGGAGAAGACGTCGCAGGCCGGGGTGAGGGGTTCGCCGCGTACCTGCTCGGGCGCCATGAAGCCGGGTGAGCCCACCG
This sequence comes from Streptomyces sp. NBRC 110611, assembly GCF_001590865.1. Taxonomy (GTDB): domain Bacteria; phylum Actinomycetota; class Actinomycetes; order Streptomycetales; family Streptomycetaceae; genus Streptomyces. The sequence goes on along the minus strand of NZ_BBUY01000003.1, from coordinate 82,379 downwards.
CCGCGCCCGTATGGGTCACCCCGGCGCCGGTCATCCCCTCCAGGGCCCGCGCGATCCCGAAGTCGATGACCCGGGGCCCATCGAGGGTGATCAGCACATTGGACGGCTTGAGATCGCGGTGGATGATCCCCGCGGCGTGGATCGACCGCAGCGCACGCGCCAGCCCGGCCGCCAGTATCCGCACCGAACGCTCGGGCAACGGCGTACCACCACCGCCGCTGTTGCCACTGCTGTCGCCATTGCCGACATTGCCGCCGACGACCTGCTGGAGGGACGGCCCGGCGATATAGCCCGTGGCGAGCCAGGGCGTCTCGGCCTCGGTGTCCGCGTCCAGGACGGGCGCGGTCCACTCCCCGCCGACCTGCTGTGCGGCCCGCACCTCCCGACGGAAGCGCGCCCGGAACTCCTCCTCGCCGGCCAGCTCCGCCCGTACGAGCTTGACCGCGACCGTCCGCCCCCGGTCGGAACGAGCCAGGAACACCCGCCCCATCCCGCCCTCGCCCAGCCGCCCGACCAGACGGTACTCACCGATCCGCTGCGGGTCCCCGGGCCCCAACGGCCTCAGCCCCGCCGCCCCTCCTACGTGTCCTACCTGCCCTACCTGACCCGCCCGACCTGCCTGGCCTGCCTGCCCCGCCTGTTCCACGATCCGTCGCCCTTTGCCCCGATTTTCCCGCTATCCCCGCTATTCCCGCTATCCCCATGCTCCGCGCCGAGGATACCGAGGGGTGGTCGGTCACACGTACGGGTGGCCCGCTGCGGATCGTCGTACGGGTCGGCCTGCGCCGGGCAACGCCGGCCTTCACTCGGAAAGGAGCCCGCCCCAGAGCAGGGCCGCTATCTCGATATCCACGAGGCCACATTCGGCAAGGAAGTCATCCTCCCCGACGTGGTCGGGATCGCCCTCGACACCGAGGACTTGAAGGACTACGTCCCCTGACGGGCGCCGTCAGCGGACGTAGTCCTTCAAGTCCTCGCCGGGTGGTACCCACCCGGCACGGTCGTCTTCACCTGCCAAGACCGGCAAGTGAAGACGACCACGAGCGGCTTGGCTACGCGTCTGCCGGGCAGATCAGGCGAGGGTGCCGTAGTTCATTGTGAAGAGGTTCCCGTTGTCCGGCTGCTGGTGCCCGAACTTGGAGCCGTAGTTGTCTGCGGGTGCTGCGGGTGCTGCTGCCTGGGCGCTGGCGATGCCTCCGCCGAAGATTGTCAGCAGCGCTGCGGCGGCAACTGTTCCGACGGCCAGTTTGATACGCATCATGGCGTGCTCTTTCCTCTGGGTTGTTTCGGGGGTGAGCTAGGCTTCGGTCTTCCGTAGAGCCCAGGCATTCCATGCCGGGACCGAAAACCCTCCGAGCCATGCGGGCCTGCCTGTTGCTCTCGTCCGTCCTGTGAACGGGGCGGAACCATCTCAAGCCGCGTGCGGCTGGGGAGAAGCCATATCCACATCATGCGTCGGCGTGCGGTGGATACCAGCTGGCGTATGCCATCTGGGTGCCTGGTGCTGTTGAGTCCGGCTCCGAGGGCGACCAGGGGGCATTGGTCCTATGGGGCCGGCCTTCGCAGCAGCCCGGCGTCCGGAGAGAGCAGTACCGCGGACATTGCTGAGGGTCTACCGCAACGGACACTCCAGTTCCGGCACGGCACGATTCGGGGAACAGCACACCAAGGCCAGGGACAGGAATGACGGCCGTTCGAGATAGAAGCCGTGCGACACGTCCCCACCCCAACCGAGCCGTCCGGCAGCGGAGGTGACGAGTAACGTCAGATGAGTACTGTCGCGATCACAACCGGAGGCGAACCGGGGCGCATACTCGACCAGTTGCTCCCCGAGCCACTCCGCCGCTTCCTTCGGCTCTTCCCAGGTCCCGCGCACCAGATTCCTGGGCTTGATCAGCCAGTACGCCGTTTCCAGCGGCGGCAGGTCCACGACCGGGAACTCCGCCCGCACTTCCCGTTGTTGGGTAAAGATCACGATCGGCAGACTGTCGACCACTCGCCAAGTTTGTCTCTGGCCGCATCATCGAAAAGTGCGTGTTCCTCGTGCTTCGCGAACTCATCCAGATACGCCGACACATCCCGATGGTCGCGGAATACCATCATTTCGGTTGTCGTTTCCACGGTCGTGATACGGGCGTCGTAGACTGTGAAGACATTCAAAGAGCCTGGCATCACACGTGGCCCGATGGGAATGATGCCGATCCGGACGTTGGGTAGACGCGTCAACGCCGCTAGGTGTTCGATCTGGACGGACAGGGCATCCGGCGAGATCAGCGGCCAGCGGACCGCCTGCTCGGTCAGAATGAACGTGAACCGCTTGGCCCTGTCGTACAGGACGGCCTGTCGCTCCAATTTATTCGCGGCAGTCTTTCGTCTCTGGTCGTCCGGTACGTCGGCAATGCTGGCTCTCACGTATTCCGGCGTAGCCAGTAGTCCCGTAATCATCGTGGGCAGAAAGTAGCGGGACTGTGTGGACGACTTCTCGAACCCTGCTAGCTCATTTTGACGCTTCTCCAGTCCACGACGCCGCGATGACCATACATCCAGCCACTCATTGTTCGCCAGCTTGGTCAAGGCCATCGCTTCGGATACCAGCTACGGCGGCGCATCGATGGAACTAAGAATCAGCTCCACGTCAACGAGCGTCGGCGTGCTCTTCCCGCTCTCGATGAAAAGTCGTCCTTGCCGCACTCGCTGTTTCCGCTGCTGGTGGCGGTCTATGCGGCAGCCCCGGGCGGTCGTTCCTTCCGGGGCTGTACGTGTGGGTGGGCGCCGCTGCTCAGGCGGTGGGGAAGCCGTCGGTCTTTACGTTTGCGACGAACGAGGCCCAGGACCCTGGACGGAAGGTGAGGGTGGGGCCGTGGGGGGGCTTGGAGTCCCGGACGGGGACGATGCCGGGGAGGTCGTCGGCGACCTCGATGCACTCGGCTCCCTCGCCACCGCTGTACGTGCTCTTGCGCCAGGCGGCGGCGCTCAGGTCGGGCTCAGCCTTCATGTGTGTACTCCTCCGCCACCGACTCGATCAGTGCCAGAGACGCTTCCGGCGACAATGCGGCGGCCCTGACGAGATCGTAGGCCCGCTCGCACTGGGCGACCAGGGCCGGATCGTCCAACAATCCATCCGTGTAGGGCCCTTCGCTATACGCCACAGGTGGGGCGTCGGCAAACGTCATGAGCCGCAGAAGGCCGCACATCGCGGGAGCGCCGGCGCTGAAGGGGAGGACCTGGACACCGATGCGCCGCCGCCTGGTCAAGTCGGCGATGTGCTGGAGCTGTTCCCGCATCACTGCTGCGCTTCCGACGACGCACCGCAGGATGTTCTCGGCCAGAACAACCCACAACATGGGCTCTGTTGGATGGGCAAGGATGCGAGCACGGTCCAGACGGGCGGTTGCCAGTGCCTCGATCTCCTCCTCCGGGGCAAAGGGCTGGGCGGCCAGAATGACGGCGCGGGCGTAGGCGGGCGTCTGGATCAAGCCGGGCACGAACACCGGTGCGTATTCCCTCAAGCTGGTGGCCAGACCTTCGAGGGATACCGTCTCCGTGAAGTAGTGGGGGAGCGGAGAGTTATTGATCAGATCCTGGCAAATTCGAGCAAGCAGACCGTCTGTTGTGAGCTCCGTGTCCAGTCGCTTGGCCATGTCGAGCTGTGGCTTCCGGACGGCCACCTCATCCATTCTTGTGTCGGCCGTAGCTCCGATTGCTGTCGCCTTTGGCCATGGATTAACTCCCCCTTCTTTCGTGGTTGTTGTTGGACACCTTCCTCTGTTGCCGCCCCTGTTCGCAGCGTAATGCTGGAAATGCGCAAGGAATTGTGTATCCGAACGCCAAAGACCCCCGCAGCCGATCCAGGCGGCCCGGGGGCGTGGCCAACGCTGACAAGGAGCGCCGACATGGCAGAGCCTATTGCTCGCTGCCTCGCTTGGGTGAGGTTTCTGCTCAATCCGCGAACGAGGCGCTGCTCGATGGGGCGTCGCCGGTGGAGCGAGGAGATGATCGACGGGGATCGGTCTCCTCTCGTACGGCCGTACGTCGTTGCGTACGAGCAGTGCCGGCGGCGCGACGAGCTGTTGCCGGCGACGTTCGGGGTCGATGCCCCGGGCCCGTACGTGATCCACGGCGTGGAGGTGGCGTGATGAGCTCCGAGGGAACGCGTACGCCCAAGCCGTTGCGTATGTGTGTGCGTTGTCAGCGGATCATTGATGACCCTGTACTGGTCGGTGAGGTGCATACGAATAGCGGGCCGGGGTGGAATGTGTACGCCTGCTGGAGGTGCGCGCCGTTGGTTCCGTCGGCGCCGGATCCGCTGGAGATCATCGAGGCCGCCGAGCGCCGCCGCCGGGAGAGGCGGAGCCGATGAAGGCCGCGCCGCGACGACGGCACCAGCTCACCCCCGGGCCGGAGCCCCGACAGACTGCCGGGCGATGTGGCGGAACTCGTACAGAGTGGCGGTGTCACGGGCGGGCGGTGGCTTCGTACGCTGGCTGTATGACCCCTCAGCACGCTGATTCGCAGGCCGGCGCGGCCGTGAAGGCCGTCGACCGTGAGCATGTCTTCCACTCCTGGTCCGCACAGGGCCTGATCGATCCGCTGGCGGTCGCCGGCGCCGAGGGCTCGTACTTCTGGGACTACGACGGCAACCGCTACCTCGACTTCTCCTCCCAGCTGGTCAACACCAACATCGGCCACCAGCACCCCAAGGTCGTCGCCGCGATCCAGGAGCAGGCGGCGAAGCTCTGCACCGTCGCGCCCGGTTTCGCCGTGGACGTACGGTCCGAGGCCGCGCGGCTGATCGCCGAGCGGACACCCGGCGACCTGAACAAGATCTTCTTCACCAACGGCGGTGCGGAGGCCGTGGAGAACGCGGTCCGGATGGCGCGGCTGCACACCGGCCGTCCCAAGGTGCTGTCCGCCTACCGCTCGTACCACGGCGCCACCGCCGCCGCGATCAACCTGACCGGCGACCCCCGCCGCTGGCCCTCCGACACCGCCTCGGCGGGTGTCGTCCACTTCTGGGGCCCGTTCCTGTACCGCTCGCCGTTCCACGCCGAGAGCGAGCAGGAGGAGTGCGAGCGTGCGCTGGCCCACCTGGAGCAGACCATCGCCTTCGAGGGACCGCAGTTCATCGCGGCTCTCATCCTCGAAACCGTCCCCGGCACCGCCGGGATCATGGTGCCGCCGCCGGGCTACCTCGCCGGCGTCCGCGAGATCTGCGACCGGTACGGCATCGTCTTCATCCTGGACGAGGTGATGGCGGGCTTCGGACGGACGGGCGCGTGGTTCGCCGCCGACCACTTCGGGGTCACGCCCGACCTGCTGACCTTCGCCAAGGGCGTCAACTCCGGCTATGTCCCGCTCGGCGGTGTGGCGATCAGTGCCGAGATCGCCGCGACCTTCGACCAGCGCCCGTACCCGGGCGGTCTGACGTACTCCGGGCACCCGCTGGCCTGCGCCTCCGCCATCGCGACGATCCGGGCGATGGCCGAGGAACGGATCGTGGAGAACGCCGCGCAGATCGGCGAGAAGGTCCTCGGGCCGGGGCTGCGGGCGATCGCCGAGCGGCATCCGTCCGTCGGAGAGGTCCGCGGACTGGGCGTCTTCTGGGCGCTGGAGCTGGTCAAGAGCCAGGAGACCCGCGAGCCGCTGGTGCCCTACAACGCCGCCGGCGCCGCCAACGCTCCGATGGCGGAATTCGCCGCGGCCTGCAAGCGCGGCGGCCTGTGGCCGTTCGTCAACATGAACCGGACGCACGCCGTCCCGCCCTGCACGGTCACCGCGGCCGAGGCGGAGGAGGGCCTGGCCGCGCTCGACAAGGCACTGACGGCGGCGGACGAGCACACCGGCTGAGCCCGCCCGGTGCCACCGCCCGGTGCCACCGCCCGGTGCCACGGGGGCGGCACCACCGGCCTGGCGGCACCAGGGGCGGCAGCACCGGCCCGGCGGCACCCAGGGGCGGCAGCACCTCGCGGCTCTCGCCTATCGTGGGCGGGTGCCGCGCCCACCGTCGCGGCCAAGGATGTCGGACGTCGAAGGAGACGCAGCACACAATGGCCGCCGGCGGAGACCGCCCAGTCATACGTCGCAGCACCCTGCGTGAGCAGATCGCCGACGCGCTGCGCGACGAGGTGCTGGCCGCCCGGCTGCCGTCCGGTCACCCCTTCACCGTCAAGGAGATCGCCGACCAGTACGGCGTCTCCGCGACGCCGGTGCGCGAGGCGCTGCTCGACCTGTGCGCCCAGGGACTGCTCGAGGTCGAACAGCACCGTGGCTTCAAGGTGCGCGCCTTCACCGCGGACGACTTCCGGGCCATGGTCCAGGCCCGCACCCTGATCGTCGAGGGGATCTTCCGCAGTGACGCCGAAGGGGCGCTGCGTACCGCCCCCGGACCGGTGCTGGTCTCCATCCGGCGCCGCGCCGAGGAGGCCGAGCGGGCCGCGCGGGCCGGGGACCTGGACGTACTGATCGGCTACGACCTGCGGTTCTGGCGCGAGCTGAGCAGCATCGTGAACAACCCGTACATCAGCGACTTCCTCGACCGGATCCGCGTCCAGACCTGGATGTTCGCGGTCCCGCTGCTGCGCCGCGAAGCCGATCTGCGGGGCCACCTGTGGCAGGGCCACAGCGCGCTGGCGGACGCCCTGCTCCGGCACGATCTCGATGCGGCCCAGCGGCTGATCGCCGAGTACAACGAGCACGCCCTCGCGATCTTGGAATAGCGGCACGGGGGCGGCGGCCAGTGTCGGCCAGTGTCGGACAGCGTTCGACTGGCTCTCGTCGGGCGGCGTGGCTGCCACTACGCTGTCCGCCTCGGCCGTAACGGGCCGTATCCGTAACCGTACGTGCGCGGTGTCCCCCGTCCCCGACCGGAAGCGAGTCTTCACTCGTGGCATGTGACCTGTGGCTGGTACCCCTCGTCGATGTGCTGTGCCACAGCCCCGACAACCCGTTCTCCGAAGAGATCGCCGCCTACGACAAGGCCCTGACGGAGGCGGGACTGCCCACGGTCCCGGTCTTCAGCTATATGCCGGGGCTGTCCGGCGACGTGGCCCCCGTCGCCGGCTTCGACTACGACGCGCTGCACTTCCTGCGCCGCGCCTACCTGCTGCGGCTCTGCGGTCTGGAGGTGACCCCGGTCGACGAACTGGGCGGCGACTACGAGCAGTTGCTGGAGATGTTCGAGGCCACCGCGCGGCAGTCCCACCTGGTGTGGCACTACGACCACGCGGGCGCCTACGTCCCGGTCGACTTCCCGCATCCGCTCGGCAACGACGAACTGCTGGAGGGCGGCGGCCCGCTGGGGTCCTCGCACGGTCTGCTCCGCGAGCTCGAACTGGTCGCGCCGTCCCTGGGCATCGATCCGGCCAATCCGCCGGCCGCCCCCGCGCCGCCGGCCGGCCCCACCTCTCTGGAGGAGCGGGTGGGCGCGGTGCCGCTGGACGGCGGTCCGTTCGCCCGGGAGCGTCATGTGTGGCTCGGGCTGCACGCGGCCGCCACCAGGAGTCTGGGGCAGGGCTCCATGATCGTCTTCAGCTGAGCCCGGCTCCAGGAGAGCTGGTGAGCTGGTGAGCTGAGCTCGGCGCGGCGGCCGGTCCGGAGCGGCCTATCGTCCGTGCTCCGGCGGCCGCTGCCGCGGCATGTGCGGCCGGGGACGGTGCGGGACCGCGAACCGCCCCGGCGCGCCCGCGTTCTCCGGCCGCGGTGCCGCGGAGGGCGCCGCCGCCCGGGCGGCCGGCGGCGCCGGAGCGGCCCCGAACTCCGCCATCCAGTCGGCCGTTTCGGCCCGTACCAGCTCCCCGAGATCCTCGTTGAATAGCCGCAGTGCCCCCAGGCAGCGCTCCGCCGCCTCGCTCGCCGTGCCCTCGGCCGGCCCGAGCACCTCGCGGACGCTCTCCGCGGCCCAGTCGAACTGCAGCGCCTCGAGCCGCCGGTGGATCGCCTGGGCGGTCGCCAGATCCCGCATCCAGCCGGTCGTCAGCCCGAAGTACCGGTCGCAGCCCACGCACACCGCCGCCAGCAGCAGCGACAGACAGCCCCAGGGCGCCCCGCCCGCCCAGGCCCCGGCCAGATCCAGCAGCGGCAGCACCCCGCCCACCGTGACCCCGGCCGCGGCGCCCAGCCGCAGCGCCCGTGCGCCGCGTCGTTTGCCGATCCGGTCGTGCAGGTACCAGTCGGCGGTGCGCAGGGCCCCCTGCTCGGTCCACAGGTACAGCGCGTCCAGCCGGTCGGCCGGTTCCCCCCAGCCGCCGGGCGGGAACGCCCGCCCCGCGAGATCCGGGCGGCCGCGGCGTCGGCTCTCGTACCGCCGGGCGGGGCGGGAGCCCTCCCGAGGGGGCCCGTCGGGCTGCATTTCCGGCTGATTCACCCGTGCACTCCCTCTCTGTGCCGTCTGCGCTTTCTGGGCTTTCCGGTCATGGGTATGAATACACGCAGTTACATATAGATGCGCATGGATGCGCGGATGTGCAGGGGTATGAAGCGGTATGGATATGCGTGTACGTGTACGTGTACGTGCGCGTGCGCGGCAGGGGCGGGCGTGAGGTGGACGTAGGCGCCCATAGGCGGTGCGGGATCCGGTAGCGGGCACCCCGCCCTCTCACTCGAAAGAGTTGCCCCGAAGGGGCGCCCGAAAGGCCCGGCGCGGCACCGGCGGGGGATTTCCGGCCACCATGCCGCCTTCGTGCCGCCACCACGCCCCCTCCGTGCCGCCTTTGTGCGATCCGGGTACGGCCGACGTCCGGCCGCTTGGTGCGTTCGTCTAGGCTGCCACCGTGAAGGTCCTCGTCATCGGCGGCGGCGCCCGCGAACACGCCCTGTGCCGCTCTCTGTCCCTCGACCCCCACGTCACCGCGCTGCACTGCGCCCCCGGCAACGCCGGCATCGGCGAGGTGGCCGAATTGCATGGGGTCGACGCCCTCGACGGCCAGGCCGTCGCCGACCTCGCCGCCGGCCTGGAGGCCGATCTGGTCGTCGTCGGCCCCGAGGCTCCGCTGGTGGCGGGTGTCGCGGACGCGGTACGCGCACGTGGCATCCCGGTCTTCGGCCCCTCGGCCCAGGCCGCCCAGCTGGAGGGCTCCAAGGCTTTCGCCAAGGACGTGATGGCCGCCGCGGCGGTTCCCACGGCGCGTAGCTACGTCTGTGCCACCCCGGAGGAGATCGACCGCGCCCTGGACGCCTTCGGGGCGCCGTACGTCGTCAAGGACGACGGCCTGGCGGCCGGCAAGGGCGTCGTGGTCACCGAGGACCTCGAGGCCGCCCGGGCCCATGCGCTGGCCTGCGACCGCGTGGTGATCGAGGAGTTCCTCGACGGCCCGGAGGTCTCGCTCTTCGCGGTCACCGACGGGGAGACCGTCGTCCCGCTGCAGCCGGCCCAGGACTTCAAGCGCGCCTACGACGGCGACGAGGGGCCGAACACCGGCGGTATGGGCGCGTACAGCCCGCTGCCCTGGGCCGACCCCCACCTGGTCGAGGAGGTCATGGCCAAGGTCCTGCAGCCTACGGTGGACGAGCTGCGCCGCCGCGGCACCCCGTTCTCCGGGCTGCTCTACGCGGGCCTGGCGATCACCTCGCGCGGGGTGCGGGTGATCGAGTTCAACGCCCGCTTCGGCGACCCGGAGACCCAGGTCGTGCTCGCCCGGCTCAGGACCCCGCTCGGCGGTCTGCTGCGCGCCGCCGCCACCGGTGACCTCGCCGCTCTGCCGCCGCTGCGCTGGAGCGACGACGCCGCCGTGACGGTCGTCATCGCCTCCCACAACTACCCGGGGACGCCGCGTACCGGCGATGTCATCGAGGGCCTGGCCGAGGTCGCCGCGCAGGACGCGCCCGAGGCGTACGTCCTGCACGCCGGCACCAAGCGGGACGAGGCGGGGGCGGTACGCAGTGCGGGCGGCCGGGTGCTGTCGGTCACCGCCACCGGTGCCGATCTCACCCTCGCCCGCCGGCGCGCCTACCGCGCGGTGGAGCGGATCTCCCTGGACGGGTCCCAGCACCGTACGGACATCGCCGCCAAGGTCGCGGACGTGGCGGCGGGCGCCTGATGCGGCTGGAGTAGTACCGGGGCGCTTCCGGCGGATCTCCGTGGCCGTCGCGAGGTCCGGCACACGCCCCCAGCTGTCCGGCCCTCCGCCGGGAAGCCCGGGCAGACGGTTCCCGGGGCCCGGGCAAACGGGTTCCGGGGCACACGGGTTCCCGGCTTTGCCCAAAGCCATTCCATCGAGTGACCACACCAGATTCCGGCTGACGAGACCAACACCCCCAACTAGGGTGCGGCGCAAGCGTCCTGCGGTCGCCGTGCCGTTCTGCGGCACGTCTGCCGCGGGGACGTCCGGCAAGTGGCTCACCGGCATTGCGATGTCAGTGGCCAGTGCCACAGTGGTGGTGGGCGAGCTCGCTCGCACCGCACAACGCGCGAAGAACAACGCGCGATGCCACACCGCGCAATGTTCGAAGGCGTCCGTCCCGTGTTCTCTCCGTCCGGCTCCAGCAGGACAGCAGGGGGTGTACAGGCTCGTGGCAAGTCCGGAAACAGGCGTCCTGGCGGCGCGCGCCCGCGCCCTCGCCGTGCTGCGGATCCGCGGTGCCGCGCTGGCGGTGGCGCTGCTGCCCGCCGCCGCGGCGGTGGTGCTGTACGCCGGCCGGGTGACCGGCCATCTCGGCGCGGGCGGCGGCTGGGACCTCGCCCGTTGGGCCGTCAGCGGGGTCGCGGTGGTCAGCCTGCTGCTGGCGGCGCTGGTCACCGGCGTCGTCGCGCGCGCCCGGCCCGCGCTCAGTCCCTCGGTGCCGATCTCCGAGAAGTCGGCCCCCGGCCTCTACCGCCTGGTACGTGATCTCGCCGAGCGGCTGGAGGTGCCCGCGCCGTCCGCGATAGCCCTCACGCCGGACTGCGACAGCTGGCTGGAGGACCGTACGCACCGCGCCCACCGCCCGCCCCACCGCGACCGGCGCACCCCGGACGAGGCCCGCCGGAGCGGTCCGGCCGCCGGGGGCGGGCGGGCGGCCTGCGAGGCCCCGGTCCTGGTCATCGGCTCGCCGTTCCTGTGGTGGATGCGGGTCGCCGAACTGCGCGCCCTGCTGGCCCCGGTCGTCGCCGGCACCGGCCCCTCCGCCCACCCCGACATAGCCGCCGCCCGCCGCTTCATCCGTGGCCTGGACGCCGCCGTTGCGGACGCCGCCCGCGCCCGGGGCCTGCTGCGCGGCCCGGCGCTCCGCCTTGCCGGACGGGTCGCCCGGATGCTGCTGCGGGCCTGCCGCGAGCACGCCACGATCATGGAGCGGGGTGTTGCGGCCGCCGCCTCCGAGCGCGCTCAGACCGTCGACTACGGCCTGCGGATCGTCGCCCAGGAGCAGGTCGGCCTCGCCTACGCGGGCTGGGACCGGCTGCTGACCCGGGTCGCGCTGCCCGCCTGGCGGATGGGCCGCTGGCCGTCCCGGCTGGACGCCGGCGTGGTCTCCGCGCTCACCGAGCTCTCCCGCCGCGACCGCCTCGCCGACGGCTTCACCGCCCGTCTGGGCGAGCGCCCCGCCTGCGACCTCCTGGAGGAGCCGGGCGCCGTCGACCGTGCGGCCTCCCTGCTGGCCGCCCGCCTCTTCCACGGCGGCCCGGCCGAACCGGGTCCCGAATGGTCGCCGGTCGGCTGGCACCAGTACCCGGAAGAGGTCGTGGACCGCAAGTGGCGCCTGGAGGCCGCCCGCCTCCACCGCGTTCTCGACGAGCTTCCGGCGATGCCCCTCAAGGCCGCCCCCGCCGCGGCCCCGGACCCCGCTCCGGCCGCCCCACCCCTTTCGTACGCGGGCAGCGCGGCCGGGACGCCCGCAGGCCGCCGGCCCGTGGCCCGTCCGCCCGGCGACGGCCACCCCACCGGCCCTTCGGCCGCCCCCGCGAGCCCCGCCCCCGCGAGCCCCGCGGCCGCCCCCGCCGACCACCATCGCGCCGACGAGCCCCTGGCGTCGCCCCAGGGTCCGACCCTGGCCAGGGTCATCGACCGGCTCGCCCATGACGAGAGCGCCGGTGACCTGGTCGCCGCCCGGCTGGGCGCCGAGGTCGAGCGGGAGGAGGCGGCGCGCCAGGCCGCCCGCGGCGGCCGCGCGGCGCAGGACGCCGCGCTGGGCGTGGCCTGGGGTGACGGCATGGTCGAGGGCGGCCTCCCGCTGTTCCCGCTGCAGCCGCCCCGTACGGGCCGTGAACTCCTCGCCGACCATGTCACGGCCATGGTCTGCTGCGCCGCCGTCGACACCGCCGGCGCCGTTCCCGGTCTCGACTGGCTGGACGGCCCGGCACTGCTGGTCGACGGCGCCCGCCGGGCCGACCTGGGCAGTCCTGTGCTCAGCCTGGTCGACGACGGTGACGCGGAACCGCTCCGCGGCTGGCTGACCACGGTCGGGGTACGCCCCGAGAAGCCGGTCCGGCTGGTATGACCCGGGTGATGGCCCGGGCCGCGCGCTGGGGCACGCGCCCGGCGGAGCGCCGGTGCCGTCGCCGGTGCGCGAACAGAAGTGCGGCCAGGCCACCCGCCGCCCTTGGATTCCCCGGCTGAATGTTCTCTTCCAGTTCGCTTTTCGGGGGTCGAGGTGCCTAAATTCACAACGAAGGGTGACGGATTGAGTGCGTAATGTGATGTGCTGGGGGATGGCCGGGTTCACTCGGCCGGATGCGATACCGGCCCGATCGGCCGCGACCAATGGGGGACGCGGGAGGGGAGCGGAAGGTGGCGACGGAACGGATCAGGCGCTGGGAGTCGGGCGCCCTCGCCCACGCGGTCACGGACCCGTTCGGGCAGGGCCCGCTGCCCTGGCTGCGCGGCAGCGAGGGCTACTTCGACTCCGGCCGCGTCGTCCCCTGGTACGTCGATGGCGTGGCGGCGCAGGGAGATCCGCGGCCGCCCGTCCCCCGCAAGCACAACGGCCCGCGCACCGCCGATGACGTCCGCCGCCAGATCAAGGGCTTCGCCGGCACCGGCGCGGTGGCCCCCGGCGACGCCATCGACTTCCGGGTATCGGTCGACCCGCCGCAGCCGTTCAGCATCGACATCTACCGCATCGGCCACTACGCCGGCGCCGGAGCTGCCAAGATCACCACCAGTCCGCGGCTGTCCGGCATCGTCCAGCCGCCGCCACTGGCCGTCGACCGCACGGTCTCCTGCCACCACTGGTGGCTGTCCTGGCGCCTCCAGGTCCCGACGTACTGGCAACTCGGCGCCTATGTCGCGGTCCTGACCACGGCCGACGGCCACCGCTCCCACATCCCCTTCACGGTCCGCGACGACCACCCCGCCGACCTGCTCCTGCTGCTGCCCGACATCACCTGGCAGGCCTACAACCTCTACCCGGAGGACGGCCGCACCGGCGCCAGCCTCTACCACGCCTGGGACGAGAAGGGCGCCCTGCTCGGCGAACAGGACGCGGCCACGACGGTCTCCTTCGACCGCCCCTACGCCGGAGCCGGCCTGCCCCTCCACGTCGGCCACGCCTACGACTTCATCCGCTGGGCCGAACGCTATGGCTACGACCTCGCCTACGCCGACGCCCGCGATCTGCACGCCGGCCGGGTCGATCCGTCCCGCTACCGGGGCCTGGTCTTCCCCGGCCACGACGAGTACTGGTCGGTGCCCATGCGCCGGACGGTCGAGCTCGCCCGCGACACCGGCACCTCCCTGGTCTTCCTCTCCGCCAACACCATGTACTGGCAGGTCGAGCTCTCCCCCTCGCCCTCGGGGCCGGACTCCCTGCTCAACTGCCGTAAACGCCAAGGCCCCGGCCGCCCCGTGCTCTGGCGCGAGCTCGGCAATCCCGAGCAGCGCCTGATGGGCATCCAGTACGCCGGCCGCGTCCCCGAGCCGGCCCCCATGGTTGTCCGCAACGGCGGCCACTGGCTGTGGGAGGCCACCGGCGCACACGAAGGCGATGAACTCCCCGGCCTGGTCGCCGGCGAGGCCGACCGCTACTTCCCGCGCACCAGCCTTCCCGAGCACACCCGCCGCATCCTGCTCGCCCACTCCCCGTACCGCGACAGCGAGGGCTCCCTCCGCCATCAGGAGACCTCTCTCTACCGCGCCCCCAGCGGCGCCCTGGTCTTCGCCTCCGGCACCTTCGCCTGGTCCCCGGCCCTGGACCGGCCGGGACATGTCGACGGGCGGATCCAGCGGGCTACCGCGAACCTGCTGGACCGGATCTGTAAGCGGGATTAGGGCCTGTCCGATGGGTCGCCGCGGGCCCACGCGGACCCATCGGACAGGCCCTAGCTGCGCTTGGCTTGCCTCCCACGTTGTTGGCTTTCCCGCCGTGGTGGTTGCTCGCCGTTTGGCCTGGCGTCCTGCGGTCCGGCCCCTCCCGTGGGTGGTGGGTGGAGTCGTCGCTCCTGCCGTCGTTGATGCTGCCGGACCCTCGTCGTCGTGGCTGATCGCCGTTGCGGCAGGACCCACGAAGTGAAGGGGATTCCGGATGGGGGAGAATCGGGGGAACTCCTGGATCAAACTACGCGGAGGAAGCGTGTCTGGTTTTGTAGAAAAGCCTGAACCTGTGGAGGTCCCGGGGCTCGCCCACCTTCACACCGGCAAGGTGCGCGACCTCTACCGGAACGCCGCCGGTGACCTGATCATGGTCGCCAGCGACCGCATGTCCGCGTACGACTGGGTGCTCCCCACCGAGATCCCCGACAAGGGGCGGGTCCTCACCCAGCTGTCCCTGTGGTGGTTCGAGCAGCTCGCCGACCTCGCGCCCCACCACGTCCTGTCCACCGACGTGCCGGCCGGGGCGCCCGCCGACTGGGCGGGCCGCACGCTGGTCTGCAAGTCGCTGCGGATGGTGCCGGTCGAGTGCGTGGCCCGTGGCTACCTCGCCGGCTCCGGCCTCGTCGAGTACCGGCGGTCCCGTACGGTCTGCGGGCTGGCGCTCCCGGAGGGCCTCACCGACGGTTCCGAACTCCCCGCGCCGATCTTCACCCCGGCCACCAAGGCCGCCGTCGGCGACCATGACGAGAACGTCTCCTACGAGGAGGCCGCGCGTCAGGTCGGCGCCGATGTCGCCGGACAGTTGCGGGAGACCACTCTCGCCCTCTACGGGCGGGCCCGCGACATCGCGCGGGAGCGCGGCCTCATCCTGGCGGACACCAAGTTCGAGTTCGGCTTCGACGGCCAGGTGCTGACCCTGGCGGACGAGGTCCTCACCCCGGACTCCTCGCGCTTCTGGCCCGCCGACCAGTGGGAGCCGGGCCGCGCCCAGCCGTCCTTCGACAAGCAGTTCGTCCGCGACTGGCTCACCTCGCCGGCCGCCGCCTGGGACCGTACGGGCGAGCTGCCGCCGCCCGCGCTCCCGCAGGAGATCGTCGAGCGCACCCGTGCCAAGTACATCGAGGCCTATGAACGCCTCACCGGCATCAGCTGGTCGTAGCCGGCCGCGAAACGAGAGGGACCCCGGTCGACGACCGGGGTCCCTCTCACCTTGAGCGGACGACGAGGCTCGAACTCGCGACCTCAACCTTGGCAAGGTTGCGCTCTACCAACTGAGCTACGTCCGCATTGCCCCGCTCCGGGCTCCTGGAATCAGGCGCCACCGCGCGGTGCGGGGTCCACTATAGCCAACCTCGCTCGCGTGCGAGACGCGCCGCGGCATGACGGTTCTCCGCGCCCAGCTTCGCGGTCGCCGACGAGAGGTAGTTCCGTACTGTCCCCGGCGACAGTGCGGCCCGCTCGGCGATCTCCGTGACCGGTGCCCCGGCCTCGGCGAATTCCAGCACCTCTGCCTCCCGGACCGTCAGCGGCGACTCCCCGGCGCTGATCGCGTCCGCCGCCAACTCCTGGTCCACATAGCGGTTTCCGGCCTGGACGGTACGGATGATCTCCGCCAGCCGCTGCGCCGACACGGTCTTCGGCACAAACCCCCGGACCCCGGCCTCCAACGCCCTTTTCAGATGCCCCGGCCGGCCATGACTGGTGACGATCATGGCCCGGCACTCGGGCAACTCCTTCCGCAGGGATGTGGCCACCGCCACACCGTCCGCGCCCGGCATCTGCAGATCCAGCACCGCCACATCCGGGCGGTGAGCCCGGGCCATCGCCAGCGCCTCGGGCCCCGACGCCGCCTCCGCGACCACCAGCAGATCGCCCTCCAGGGAGAGCAGCGCCGCCAGCGCTCCCCGGATCAGATGCTCGTCGTCCGCCAGCAGCACCCGGATCACTCCGTCACCTCCTGCGTTGCTCACCCCGTCACCCCCGCCGTGGTCATCGGCAGCTCGACCGTCAGCCGGTACGAGCCCTTGCGGACCGGGCCCGAGGCCAGGGTCCCGCCCAGCGGCTGGAGCCGTTCCCGCAGGCCCTTCAGGCCGCTGCCGGCGGCGGTGCCGGCCGCGGTCCCTTCCTCCCCGGCTTCCGTGCCGCCCACTCCGTCGTTCTCCATGGTCATGACGAGCACCGAGCGCTCCGGGTCGATACGTGTCCGCAGCGCACAGGTCCGGACGTCCGCGGCGTGCCGGAGGACGTTGGTGGTGCCTTCGCGGACGACCCAGCCGAGCGCCGACTCCACCTCCGCCGACAGCGGTACGCCCTCCTCGCCCTCGAAACGGCAGTCGACCCCGGCCGCGCGCAGTATCGAGCGGGCACCGGCCAACTCCGCCTGAAGATCGGCCTTCCGGTAGCCGCGCACCACCTCTCGTATCTCGCGCTGCGACTCCTGGGCGATCCGCTGCACCTCCGTCATCTGCGCCACCGCCTCCGGTCGCTCCCGCCGCGCCAGCTGGACGGCCAGCTCGCTCTTCAGCGCGATCACCGCCAGGTTCCGTCCCATCACATCGTGCAGATCGCGGCCGAACCGCAGCCGCTCCTCGGCGACCGCGAGCCGGGAGGCGGTGGTGCGCGCCGCATCCAGCTTCCAGAACACGGAGAGCAGCCAGCCGGTGGGCCGCGCGATCACGAAGCTCCACAGCCCCGCGAAGGCCACCATGGCCGCCATTCCCAGCGCACCCAGCCAGGAGCCCGTGAGCACGAACAGCAGGACCCCCGTACCTGCTGCCGTGCCGGCCAGTGCTCCCAGGAACTGCCGCTTGGACACCACCAGACACTGGGCCTTGTAGACCGGTGTGATGGCCGCGGCGGTCGCCATGAGCACCGTGGCCTGGTCCTCCTGGCCGATTCCGCCGACGAAGAGCAGCGCGAACAGCGCGGCCCCGTTGAGGAGGGTGATCAGGCCCGAGGCGAGCAGCAGCGCACGCGGCGTGGCCCCTCGGTTGAGGTACCGGTCCAGGGCGCGGTTCAACAGGGGGGCGGCCAGTCCGCCCTGCGCCAGGCTCAGCCCCGCGGCCACCCCCGCCAGGGCGATCGCCAAGGGGCGGCCCGTCAGGCCGGCGAGCGGCACCACTCCGAACAGCATCAGGAACGCCGGCATCCACGGGATGCAGTGGAGTGTCCACCGGAAGTAGACGTCGACCACACGCATCTCGTTGCGCCGCTTCCATATCGTCCGTGCCCGTCCGAACATGTGCTGTCCGCCCCCGTCGTACTGCTCGCGTTACCTCGTGCCGTGTGCCGCCGGGACGCCCTCGGCCGTCAGCGGCGCGGTTCCCAGCGGAACCACCGCTGCACAGCAAACAGTGCGATGCCGCTCCAGGCCAAGCCGGTGAGCAGGTGCCCCACCATCTCCTTGGCGCTTCCGCCGCCCGTCCAGCCCGCCCGTATCAGCTCCATCACCGGGGACATCGGCAGCAGCCCGAGCACATCGCCCAGCACTCCCGGGACGACGCCGAGCGGGACGACCATCCCGGAGCCCATCAGCGACACCAGCATGAAGGGCAGAACGGCTATCTGAGCCGCCTCGGTCGACTTGGCGAGGCACGAGGACACCGCCGCGAACCCGACGACCACCATCAGGCCCAGTGCCAGCCCGGCGATCAGGAAGTGCGGCGAGGTGGGGAAGCCGGCATCCAGCAGCGCGTCGCCCAGAGCCACCAGGATGACGCACTGCACCAGCCCCAGGAGCACCGAGGGCAGGGCCGTGCCGGCGAGTATCTCCCGGTCCCGCAGCTCGCCCGTGCGCAGCCGCTTGAGGACCAGCTCCTCGCGGCGGGCGACGTAGGCGCCGGTCAGCGTGGAGTAGATGCCGAAGAGGAGGACATACCCGAGGGTGGCGGGCAGCAGCATCGTGCCGACCGTGAGCCCCACGCTGCCCAGCGGCATTTCCGCGATCGCCTGTTTCATGGCGAAACCCATGACGAAGGGGATGACCAGCGAGGTGTACAGCGCGGACTTGTTGCGGCCGAGCAGTGTCAACTCCGCCCGCCCCAGGGAGAGAAGACGTGTCATGGCGCCGACCGGTGCCGGGCCTCCGGTGCGTACCGTGTCGCGCACGTCCTGCACGCTTGCGCTCATTCTTTCTCCAGCCCCTTCGCTATCTGCAGAAATGCCTCTTCCAGGGATGCCTGCCGGACGTCCAGGCCACCCAGCGCTATCTCCTTCTCCTGCGCCCAGACCAGCACGCCGGTCGCCGTCCGCTGGAGTTCGTCGGTCCGCAGCTGGACCGTGCGCCCGTCCGTCTCATGGCTGACGGCCCCCAGCTCCGACAGCGGGGGGAGATCACCGAGGTGGTAGCCCTCGGGCAGCTCGAAGGAGATACGCGAGGGGTGTGCGGCGACGACCTCCGTGACCTGTCCGGCCGCCGCTATCCGCCCCTCGTGCATGATCGCCAGCCGGTCCGCCAGTTCCTCGGCCTCCTCCAGATAGTGCGTGGTCAGCACGATCGTGGCGCCCCTGTCGCGCAGCTCACGGACCAGTTCCCAGGTCTCATGGCGCGCTTCGGTGTCCAGCCCGGTCGTGGGCTCGTCCAGGAACAGCACGTCCGGTTCCCCCAGCAGCGCCAGCGCCAGATCCAGCCGCCGCCGCTCACCGCCGGACAGCTGCTTGACCCGTACGTCCTTGCGCCGCGTCAGCCCCACCCAGCTCAGCGCCTCATCGACCGGGCGCGCCCCGCTGGTGCACCCCGCCCACATCCGGACGGTCTCCGCCGGAGTCAGCTCGGACGGAAATCCGCCCTCCTGCAGCATCACGCCGATCCGAGGCCGGACCGCGGCCCGTTCACGGAACGGATCGTGCCCCAGGACCCGGACCTGTCCGCCCGTGGGCGCGGCCAGCCCCTCCAGCAGCTCGAGGGTGGAGGTCTTGCCCGCGCCGTTCGTCCCCAGCAGCGCGAACAGCTCCCCGCGCGCGACCGAGAAATCGACCCCCCGCACGGCCTCGAACCACGTCCGCTTCCCGGCCCCCTTGCCGCTGTACGACCTGCGCAGCCCTGTGACGTCGATCACGGCGTCGCCGGATCCCGTGCGGGAGTGCTGCGCACCCCCCGTGGTTTTCTCCCCGATGTTCATGACTACAGCGTCCCGCCTGATCGCGATTCCGGGCCGTGCGCCCTGTCATCGCAGCTGATGACAAATGTCAGTTGTGATCAGCGGGGGAGGGGTGAGGGAGAAGGCGGCAGTGCGGGAATGCAGAAGGCCCCGATCATGATGATCGGGGCCTTCTCTTTCTGAGCGGACGACGAGGCTCGAACTCGCGACCTCAACCTTGGCAAGGTTGCGCTCTACCAACTGAGCTACGTCCGCAGGCATCCACTCGGCTTTCACCGAGCGGCGCGACAGCTACTCTACCTGATCCAATGGAGTGGTCGAGACTGTCAGAGCGGGTGACAGGGATTGCACACTGCGCCTCCCCCTTGGAAAGGGGGCGCTCTACTACTGAGCTACACCCGCGTGACTCCGTGAGGTCCGGCCTTTCGGCCTCGCCCCTCGGCGTGCTCCAGACTCTAGCTGATCAGTAGGGGTGCTGTGCAAGTCCGCTCCGCCCGGCCCGAGGGGTGCCCGGCAAGTCGGTTAGTGGTTGGCCGCGTTGAAGGCCTCGTAGACCTTCTTGGGGATCCGGCCGCGCGGCGGCACGTCCATCTGGTGCGAACGTGCCCAGGCCCGGACGGCCGCCGGATCGGGGGTCACCGCGGTCCGGTGGTACGCCTTGCCGGACTTGGCCCGCTTGCGGCCGGCCTCGACGAAGGGAGCGAGAGCGCCGCGCAGTTTCTTCGCATTGGCGGGATTGAGGTCGATCTCGTACGACTTCCCGTCCAATCCGAAGATGACCGTCTCTGCGGCTTCTCCTCCGTCGATGTCATCGGAGAGCGTTACTACTACGCGCTGCGCCACGGATATCGGTCCTTTCGTGGAGCTACCCCTTGTTGACATGGGGTGATGCTCCAGATCCGGCTGATTGGGATCAATGCTTTTTCATTTGTACAGCGATGGGCATTGCATTGTGAAGCCCAGTTAATTTCGTCAGCGTGTCTTCCCGCAATCCGGACCCGGGATCTTTTCGATGATTTTCCCTGGGTGTGCTCGGGCCGATACCCGGCCGTGATCGGGAGCCGCTGCATATCTATGCGCGTAGATTTTCGAACACGGTACTGTGAGGGAACCGCCTTACGCACCACACCACACCACCGGGAGTGCCAGTGGCACGCGTCGTTGTCGACGTCATGCTCAAGCCGGAGATCCTCGACCCCCAGGGCCAGGCGGTGCAGCGCGCACTGCCACGCCTGGGCTTCGAGGGAATCGCCGACGTCCGTCAGGGCAAGCGTTTCGAACTCGAGGTGGAGGGCCCGGTCGACGAGGCCGCCCTCGCTCGCATCCATGAGATGGCCGAGACCTTCCTCGCCAATACCGTCATCGAAGACTTCACGGTCCGCGTCGACGAGCCGGCCGGAGCCGGATCATGACCTCGCGCATCGGAGTCGTCACTTTCCCCGGCACGCTCGACGACCGCGACACCCAGCGCGTGGTCCGGCTGGCCGGCGCCGAAGCGGTACCGCTGTGGCACCGGGACAAGGACCTCAAGCAGGTCGACGCCGTGGTGCTGCCCGGCGGTTTCTCCTACGGCGACTACCTGCGGGCCGGGGCCATCTCCCGGTTCTCGCCGGTGATGGAGACCGTGATCGAGCAGGCCAGGGCCGGTATGCCGGTCCTCGGCATCTGCAACGGCTTCCAGGTGCTCACCGAGACCCACCTGCTGCCCGGCGCCATGCTGCGCAACGACGGTCTGCACTTCATCTGCCGTGACCAGAAGCTGCGGGTGGAGAACGCGGACACGGCCTGGACCACCGACTACACGGCCGGCCAGGAGATCTCCGTACCGCTGAAGAACATCGACGGCCGGTACGTCGCCGACGAGCGCACCCTCGACATGCTGGAGGCCGAGGGCCGGGTCGCGTTCCGCTACCTGGACGGCAACCCCAACGGCTCGCTCCGCGACATCGCCGGCATCACCAATGAGGCGGGCAACATCGTCGGCCTCATGCCGCACCCCGAGCACGCCGCCGAGCCGCTGATCGGTACCGGCCGGACCGACGGCCTCGGATTCTTCACCTCGATCCTGAAGAAGTTGGTCAACGCATGACGCTCGACACGGTCAAGCACGCTGAGCAGACTCCCGAGGCCGAGCAGCCGTGGGCCGAACTCGGCCTCAAGCAGGACGAGTACGAGCGCATCCGGGAGATCCTCGGCCGTCGCCCCACGGGTGCCGAGCTCGCCATGTACTCCGTCATGTGGTCCGAGCACTGCTCCTACAAGAGCAGCAAGGTGCACCTGAAGCAGTTCGGCGAGAAGGCCCCCGAAAACGACGCCATGCTGGTGGGCATCGGCGAGAACGCCGGTGTGGTCGACGTCGGCCAGGGCTACGCGGTCACCTTCAAGGTCGAATCGCACAACCACCCCTCGTACATCGAGCCTTACCAGGGCGCGGCCACCGGCGTCGGCGGCATCGTGCGCGACATCCTCGCGATGGGTGCCCGGCCGGTCGCCGTGATGGACCCGCTGCGCTTCGGCGCCGCCGACCACCCCGACACCAAGCGCGTCCTGCCGGGCGTGGTCGCGGGCATCGGCGGCTACGGCAACTGCCTGGGCCTGCCGAACATCGGCGGCGAGGCCGTCTTCGACCCCTGCTACCAGGGCAACCCGCTGGTCAACGCCCTGTGTGTGGGCGTGATGAAGCACGAGGACATCCATCTCGCCAAGGCGTCCGGCGCCGGCAACAAGGTGATCCTCTACGGCGCCCGCACCGGCGGCGACGGCATCGGCGGCGTCTCCGTACTCGCCTCCGAGACCTTTACGGACAAGGGCCCGACCAAGCGGCCCGCCGTCCAGGTCGGCGACCCCTTCCAGGAGAAGCTGCTCATCGAGTGCACCCTGGAGATCTTCAAGGAGAAGCTGGTCACCGGCATCCAGGACCTCGGCGGTGCCGGTCTGTCCTGCGCCACCAGCGAGCTGGCGAGCGCCGGCTCCGGCGGTATGCGCGTCGAACTCGACACCGTGCCGCTGCGCGACGCGACCCTCTCGCCCGAGGAGATCCTCATGAGCGAGTCGCAGGAACGCATGTGCGCGATCGTCGAGCCGCGGCACGTCGACCGCTTCATGGAGATCTGCGAGAAGTGGGACGTCATCGCCACCGTCATCGGTGAGGTGACCGACGGCGAACGCCTGGAGATCTTCTGGCACGGCGAGCAGATCGTGGACGTGCCCCCGGGTACCGTCGCCCACGAGGGCCCGACGTACCACCGCCCGTACGCCCGTCCGGACTGGCAGGACGCCCTGCAGGCCGACGACGCGGGCCGGCTGCCCCGCCCCCGCACGGCCGAGGAGCTGCGTGACCAGGTCCTCACCCTGGTCGCCCACCCCAACCAGGCCGCCAAGTCCTGGATCACCGACCAGTACGACCGCTTCGTACAGGGCAACACGGTCCTGGCCCAGCCGGAGGACTCCGGGATGGTCCGGATCGACGAGGAGACCAACCTCGGCGTCGCCGTGGCCACCGACGGCAACGGCCGGTACGCCAAGCTCGACCCGTACACGGGCGCGCAGCTGGCGCTGGCCGAGGCGTACCGCAACGTCGCCGCCTCCGGGGCCCAGCCGCTGGCCGTGTCCGACTGCCTGAACTTCGGTTCGCCCGAGGACCCGGCCGTGATGTGGCAGTTCGCCGAGGCCACCCGAGGTCTCGCGGACGCCTGCCAGACCCTCGGCACGCCGGTCACCGGCGGCAATGTCTCCCTCTACAACCAGACGGGAGACACGGCGATCCACCCGACGCCGGTCGTCGCGGTGCTCGGCGTGATCGACGACATCACCCGCCGCACCCCGATCGCGTTCGCGGACGAGGGCCACCTCGTCTACCTCCTGGGTGACACCCGCGAGGAGCTGGGCGGTTCGGCCTGGTCGCAGGCGGTGCACGAGCACCTCGGCGGGCTGCCGCCGAAGGTCGACCTGGAGCGGGAGCGGCTGCTGGCGGAGATCCTCATCTCGGCCTCCCGTGACGGCATGATCGATGCGGCGCACGACCTCTCCGACGGCGGCCTGATCCAGGCCCTGGTCGAATCGTGCCTGCGCGGGGGCAAGGGCGCCCGTGTGGTGGTTCCGGACGGCCTGGACCCGTTCGTGTTCCTCTTCTCCGAGTCGGCGGGCCGCGCCCTCGTCGCCGTCCCGCGCAGCGAGGAGCTCCGCTTCACCGACATGTGCGGTGCGCGGGGGCTGCCGGCCACCCGGATCGGTGTCGTGGACGGCGAAACAGTCGAGGTGCAGGGCCAGTTCGCGCTGTCCCTGGCCGAGCTCCGCGAGGCCCACGAGGGCACGATCCCCGCGCTGCTCTCGTAACGACAAGGTGGCGCACGTGAAGGCGCACGTGTTCGCGTAACGACGGGCACGGCGTACGTGCTCGCGTAACGGGGCCGCTCCACCACGGCGGAGCGGCCCCCTCGCGACTCCCGCTCACCGCGGACGAGTTCGGCCCCCCGGCGACGGGCGATGAGCGATTACGCTCGCTGCCATGTCCCCGGCGAAGAAGCGTGCGCGCACGTACGACCTCGACAAGACCCGGACCGCCGTGCTCAACCAGCTCGGGAACGTACGGGAGGCCCTCCAGGGCCTCACGCCCGAGCAGCTTGCCCTGCCCACCCGCGCCGGCGGCCGGACCGTGCGGGAGCTGGCCGGGCAGATCGAGGCGCTCCCGGCGGTCTCCGGCCCGTCCGCCTCCGGCCCGTCCGTCTCCGTCGACCAGCTGGTCACCCGGTGCGTCGAGCTCGTCGGGTACACCGACGACCTGGCGGCGGCGACCGGTGTGGAGATCCCCTACGACCGCCAGGCGCTGGCCGCCGCCACCCGGCTGCTGGCCGATGCGCTGGCGGCCGCGGCGCCCGGCGGATCCGTCGAGGTCCGGGTGCCGCCGTTCGCCGTGGTGCAGTGCGTGGCGGGGCCCCGGCACACCCGCGGCACGCCGCCGAACGTCGTCGAGACCGACCCGCTGACCTGGGTGCGGCTGGCCACGGGCCGGACGACCTGGGGCGAGGCGCTGGACGCGGCGCGCCTCAGCGCCAGCGGGGAGCGGGCCGACCTCGATGCGTACCTCCCGGTGCGGGATTTCCGACACCGGCCCTGAGTCCGCCCACGTCAGGCAAAGGTGCAGCTCAGAGCGCGTATGGCCGCCGCCAGGGAAGCGCCGTTCATACGCTCGTCCATATCCCATGGCATCCCCGGTTCGGATGAATCCTCGACCTGCCCTAGACTCGGGGGCGTGCCACGTGGTGACGGACGACTCAACCACGACCTGCTCCCCGGCGAGAAGGGCCCCCAGGACGCATGCGGCGTCTTCGGTGTCTGGGCTCCGGGTGAAGAGGTCGCCAAACTCACCTATTTCGGGCTGTACGCGCTGCAGCACCGTGGACAGGAGTCCGCGGGCATCGCAGTGAGCAACGGCTCCCAGATCCTCGTTTTCAAGGACATGGGCCTGGTCTCCCAGGTCTTCGACGAGACTTCCCTCGGCTCCCTCCAGGGCCATATCGCCGTGGGCCACGCCCGCTACTCCACCACCGGTGCCTCGGTGTGGGAGAACGCCCAGCCGACGTTCCGTGCCACCGCGCACGGCTCGATCGCGCTCGGCCACAACGGCAACCTGGTCAACACCGCCGAGATGGCCCAGATGGTCGCCGCACTGCCCCGTGAGGGCGGCCGGGCCACCCAGGTCGCGGCCACCAACGACACCGACCTGGTGACCGCGCTGCTGGCCGGCCAGGTCGACGAGGACGGCAAGCCGCTGACCGTCGAGGAGTCCGCGCCCCTCGTGCTCCCCAAGGTCAAGGGCGCCTTCTCGCTCTGCTTCATGGACGAGCACACGCTCTACGCCGCCCGTGACCCGCAGGGCATCCGCCCGCTGGTCCTCGGCCGCCTGGAGCGCGGCTGGGTGGTGGCCTCCGAGACCGCCGCCCTGGACATCGTCGGCGCCAGCTTCATCCGGGAGATCGAGCCCGGCGAGCTGGTCGCCATCGACGAGGACGGCCTGCGCAGCAGTCGCTTCGCCGAGGCCCGCCCCAAGGGCTGCGTCTTCGAGTACGTCTACCTCGCCCGTCCGGACACCGACATCGCGGGCCGCAATGTCTACCTCTCCCGGGTGGAGATGGGCCGCCGGCTGGCCGCCGAGGCGCCCGCCGACGCGGACCTGGTGATAGCGACGCCGGAGTCCGGCACCCCGGCCGCCGTCGGGTACGCCGAGGCCAGCGGCATCCCGTACGGGTCCGGCCTGGTCAAGAACTCGTACGTCGGCCGCACCTTCATCCAGCCCTCGCAGACCATCCGCCAGCTGGGCATCCGGCTGAAGCTGAACCCGCTGAAGGAAGTCATCCGCGGCAAGCGCCTGGTGGTCGTCGACGACTCGATCGTGCGCGGCAACACCCAGCGCGCGCTCGTCCGGATGCTGCGCGAGGCCGGCGCCGCCGAGGTGCACATCCGGATCTCGTCCCCGCCGATCAAGTGGCCGTGCTTCTTCGGCATCGACTTCGCCACCCGCGCGGAGCTGATCGCCAACGGTCTGAGCGTCGAGGAGATCGGCAAGTCGCTGGGCGCCGATTCGCTCGCGTACATCTCCATCGACGGCATGATCGAGGCGACCACGATCGCCAAGCCGAACCTCTGCCGCGCGTGCTTCGACGGGGAGTACCCGATGGAGCTGCCCGACCCGGAGCTGCTCGGCAAGCACCTCCTGGAGTCGGAGACCGCGGCGAGGGCCAAGCCGGACCTGGACGGGGTCCAGACGCTCACGGCCGGGGTCGGCGGTGCCGACGCGCTGCGTCGCCCGTAGAGCTCGTCCACACACGACACGAAGGTTCTCTGCCATGTCCTCTGCAGACACGGGTGCCAGCTACGCGAGCGCGGGCGTCGACATCGAGGCCGGCGACCGCGCCGTGGACCTGATGAAGGAGTGGGTGAAGAAGGCCACCCGCCCCGAGGTGGTCGGCGGGCTCGGCGGCTTCGCCGGCCTCTTCGACGCCTCCGCCCTCAAGCGCTACGAGCGGCCGCTGCTGGCCTCCGCCACCGACGGCGTCGGCACGAAGGTCGACATCGCCCGGAAGATGGGCGTCTACGACACCATCGGCCACGACCTCGTCGGCATGGTCGTCGACGACCTGGTCGTCTGCGGCGCCGAGCCGCTGTTCATGACCGACTACATCTGCGTCGGCAAGGTCTACCCCGAGCGGGTCGCGGCCATCGTCAAGGGCATCGCCGAGGGCTGTGTGCTGGCCGGCTGTGCGCTGGTCGGCGGGGAGACCGCGGAGCACCCCGGGCTGCTGGGCGCGGACGAGTTCGACGTCGCCGGCGCCGGTACGGGCGTCGTCGAGGCGGACCGGGTGCTGGGCGCGGATCGTATCCGAACGGGCGACGCGGTGATCGCGATGGCGTCCTCCGGACTTCACTCGAACGGGTACTCCCTGGTCCGGCACGTGCTGTTCGACCGGGCGGGGATGGCCCTGGACCAGGAGGTTCCGGAGTTCGGCCGCACCCTCGGCGAGGAGCTGCTGGAGCCCACCAAGATCTACTCGCTGGACTGCCTGGCGCTGACCCGTACGACCGAGGTGCACGCTTTCTCGCACATCACCGGCGGCGGACTCGCGAACAACCTGGCCCGGGTCGTCCCGGACGGCCTGCACGCCACGATCGACCGCTCGACCTGGACGCCGGGGCCGGTCTTCGGCCTGGTCGGCGAGGCCGGCTCGGTCGAGCGTCTGGAGCTGGAGAAGACCCTGAACATGGGCGTCGGCATGGTCGCCGTCGTCCCGCGGGAGTCGGTGGACGTCGCGCTGACCACCCTGGCGGACCGCGGTGTGGACGCCTGGATCAGCGGTGAGATCGTCGAGCGCGGCGAGCACGCCGAGGCAGTGACCCTGACCGGTGACTACGCGAGCTGAGGTCCCGGCGGGCAGCAGCCGCACCGGCACGGGCCGGTGCGGCGGCCGCACCTACGCCCCCGGCAGCCGCCTGGGCAGCACAGAACCCGGTCCGGGCGATGCCCAGGACCGGGTCCGTGATGCTGTTATGGGTGCCGCGGACGCACAGCGCGTCGGGCGCCTATGGCGCTGCTGGGACGGAGTGTCCGCAGCGCATCAGGCGCGACGACGCCGCTGGGACGAGTCGCCCTCGTCCTCTTCGTCGTCGTCCTTGTTGTACAGCTCCGCGTACCGTGCGTACGGGTCGTCCTCGTCATCCTCGAACGGCTCTCCGTTCGGCGGCTGCTGGCCCGACGGCGATTGCGATGCACCCAGCTCTTCGGCCAGCCGTGAGAGATCCGTCCCACCGCTGCTGTACTTCAGCTGGCGGGCGACCTTTGTCTGCTTGGCCTTGGCCCGGCCGCGCCCCATGGGTCGACCCCCTCAATGACGGGGCCCGACGGCCCCAGAGTCTTGACACGCGTTCATGGTTCAGAGCGGTCTCTCCAAACAGAGACCGGCCCGTAGGGCTTTAACGGTACCTGCTTCCGCGGCCATACGGTACGTCGCCCGCATCACCCGCCGCTCGGCAAGGCCGACGAGGTGCCCCGTCCCCGCTGGCCAACTGCGATTTTAACCTGTCCTGTACGCCGACCCGCCGACGGGTGGTGAGGGATGTCTCCCCACCGCCCGTGGCGGGCCGCGCAAGACCGTGTTTCCAGCCGAACCGGGTTTCCAGCCGGCCCGGCCGGATTTCCGCACGAACCGGCTGGATCTCCCTGCCGGGCCGGATACGGGGCCGGACGGATCTCCGCGCGGTATCAGGGGCGCCGGGTCAGGAGTGGTTCGAGCGGTTCGGACGTGAGGTGATTCAGGCCCGCCGCGCCTCCGTCATCCGGTGCTCGGCCAGCCGGTCGGCGGCCGCGGCGGGCGGAATGCCGTCGGCCTTCGCACGAGCGAATATCGCCAGCGTGGTGTCGAAGATCTTCGCCGCCTTGGCCTTGCAGCGGTCGAAGTCGAAGCCGAGCAGCTCGTCGGCCACCTGGATGACACCGCCCGCGTTCACGACGTAATCGGGCGCGTACAGAATGCCGCGGTCGGAGAGATCCTTCTCCACGCCGGGGTGCGCGAGCTGGTTGTTGGCCGCGCCGCAGACCACCTTCGCGGTGAGCACCGGCACCGAGTCGTCGTCGAGCGCGCCGCCCAGCGCGCACGGTGCGTACACGTCCAGTCCCTCGGTACGGATCAGCGCCTCGGTGTCCCGGACCACGGTGACCTGCGGGTGGTCGGCGACGACCCGAGCCACCGACTCGGCGCGGACGTCCGTGATCAGCACCTCGGCGCCGTCCTTCAGGAGGTGCTCGACGAGGAGGTGCCCCACCTTGCCGACACCGGCGATACCGACCTTGCGCCCACGCAGCGTGGGGTCGCCCCAGGCGTGCTGGGCCGAGGCGCGCATGCCCTGGAAGACGCCGTAGGCGGTCAGGATGGAGGAGTCGCCGGCACCGCCGTTCTCCGGGGAGCGGCCGGTGGTCCACTTGTTCGTCCGGGCGATGACGTCCATGTCCTCGACGTAGGTGCCGACGTCGCACGCGGTGACGTAGCGGCCCCCCAGGGATGCCACGAACCGGCCGTAGGCGAGCAGGAGTTCCTCGGTCTTGAGCAGACCGGGGTCGCCGATGATCACGCCCTTCCCGCCGCCGTGGTCCAGCCCGGCGAGCGCGTTCTTGTAGGACATGCCGCGCGACAGATTGAGGGCGTCCAGCACGGCCTCCTCCTCGGAGGCGTACGCGTGGAAGCGGGTGCCGCCGAGGGCGGGGCCCAGGGCGGTGCTGTGGATCGCTATCACTGCCTTCAGGCCGCTGGCCCGGTCCTGGCAGAGCACGACCTGCTCGTGGCCCCCCTGCTCGGACCGGAAGAGGGTGTGCAGCACACCGCCGTCGGCGCGGGCGGTGCCCTCCTGCTCGAACTGCGCCGGGAACTCGGGGGAGGAGGGTGGACGTACGTCAGTCACTGTGGTGACTCCCATAAGTCGCGAAGGGCGCCCTCCTGCGGGTGGGGGAGGGCCGGTTGACACGAGCGTAAGACCTGCGGGGCCGGTTGATCAGCCAGGTGCGGAGGATCACCCTCTCCCGGGGGACGGCCGTGGGACGATCTGGTCGTATCGCAGGCCGGCCGGCCCTCGGACGGGCCTCCACGGAGGCCGGCGAGGCACATCCGAGGGCGGGATCTCCCTGCGGTGGACTTCCCCGGAAGGAGCGGGCGTGGCGTTGGCGTCGTCGGTGACGGTCCCGTACATGGCGTACCTACGGGTCTACGAACCGCTGGCAGCGTTCCCCGAGCCGGAGCGCTCCCACTGGGCGCGCTACGCCAAGCGGGACGACACCCCCACCGCCCAGGACGAGCAGCGCCGGGCGCTGGCCGATCTGCTGCCCACCCCGCCCGTGCCGGTGCCGGTCCATGAGAGCGCGGACGCGTTCATCGCCGTCGTGGACGAGGTGATCTGCGTCTGCCCCTGGCGCACCCGGCTGCGCGGCTGGCAGGCCCTGGAAGCGCTGGAGGAACTGCTGCCGCCGCCGGTGCTGGACGCGGCGCTGCCCCCGGTGGTGCGCCGGCAGGCGGCCACCGACTACGAGCGGTGGCGGGAGCGCAATCCGGACGCCCGGCCGTGGATCCGCGGGGCGGCCTGGCACATCCCGGTCCGCTGGTTCGTCCTGTTCGACGACGACGAACGGGAGTACGTGCCGGGTGACCGGTCGCCCGTGCTGCGTTACCGGACGCCGATGGTCCAGGCCCGGCGCCGGGTCGCCCGGGGGCTGCGTACGCTGCGGGGCTCCCTGGAGGAGGGGCCGTTGATCGACGGCCTGGTGGACGTGGGGCGCTGGCTCGAGGAATTCCATCCGCGGTCGCTGGTGGAGCTGGACTACGGGGGGCTGGTGCACGCGGTGCCCGAGGAGTGGCTCGCCGAGGACCGTTCCGCCGCCGAGGTGGCGGACGGGCTGGCGGCGCTGCGGGAAGGGGACGGCGAGCGGGCCGGCGTCGCGTACGAGAAGCTTTCCCGGCGGTGGCGCGCGATGCGGGAACGTCAGTTCGCGAGCTGAGGACCGCGGATACGGAAGGTTTCTGGCACGGTGGTGCGGCGTTTGCTCTCCGGTGGTCGGGAGGTAAAGGACGTTGGTCCTTAACCGGGCGATTGCCTCAAGCGTGACCTAAAGCACTGACTTCGGGTCTTGCTAGCAAGGTGCACCCTCGTGTCAAAATAGGACAAGGAGCCCGAGGTGGGCTCCTTCCGTCCAACTAAGGGCGGATAGATCGGTATTGCGCTCCTTGAGGGGTCTCGTGGCGGCTGATCACGTTGTGACTGATCGTCACGATGAAGTGACTGTCCGCTATGGCATGGTCCATCGGCATCCGCCGAGGTTGAACACCTGAGAGGGCAATTCCATCGGTTTGGCCGACGTGGCTGGACAGATGGTGTAGTTGTAGTGCCGAGGACAAGCCGTTCGTCCTATAACCGACTCGGCCCGCGTCCGCCATTTCGGGCAACGCGGGCCAAGGTGCAGAATTTAGAGGAAAGAACCGTGATGGTTCGGTTCTCCCGAGGAGGCCGCTCATGACCGCTCGCACCCCTGACGCCGAGCCGCTGCTGACCCCTGCCGAGGTAGCCACGATGTTCCGCGTGGACCCCAAGACGGTCACCCGCTGGGCCAAGGCAGGCAAGCTCACGTCCATCCGAACGCTCGGAGGACACCGGCGTTACCGCGAGGCTGAGGTCCGCGCACTGCTCGCGGGTATCCCGCAGCAGCGCAGCGAGGCCTGAACAACCGCATAGCCGGGCTGTTTTCGGGCCCCCCAACCTGAAAAAGCCCACTTCGCACCACATAGCTCCACCTGCTCTACAGAGCTTCCCGTGACGCGGCGCCTGCCCCAACAGGCCCCACACCCGCTCCATCTGGGTACGTCACCGATCGCGCTGGACTCCGCCGGGTCCAGCGCGATCTTTTTGCGTGCGGCCGCTCCACGGCCTCGCGCGGCGCTCGGGCCGACCTGCCGCCACTGCCGCCTCCGACGGCCCTCAGGGCCCCTTCAGGCGCCCTGAGGGGCCCTCCGCGAACAGACTGCATGGTCTACTTCCGGGCCTGCCCAGAGGGTGGTGCAATTGCACATATTAAATTGACAGGTTGTAGGGGGGCGGTAAGTTCCCCTTCTCGCCCAACTTGTTCAGTGACACCCATCACATGGTGTGCCGCTTGTGGCCGAACGGCCCCTGGGGTAAAGAACACTCCCTGTCAGCGGCCCGGACCTTACCTCACAGCCTGTCACCGCACAGCGGGCCGCACAGGCGTCATTGGTCACCGACCCGCAGGACTTTTGTCCCCGCCGGCGGACGAAGGCACGGGGGCGGGCGCCGGCGGTCCGGCAGGCCCCGTGTACGGCTCCATGGCGAGCCGTAGCAACTGATGGCAGACCGGGCAGTGCCGCGTCAGGTGGCGGTACCCCGTGGCGGCCGACAGATGCGCCCGCAGCAGCGCCTTGATCTCATGCCGTACCGCAGTTGTCATCGCACAGCCTCCCCGTTAACGGCATGGCGCCTTCCCATGTGATTACCGGTGGCGCTGCGCGCCGTCAATCCCCCCACGTTTTTGGCTTTCCCGCCGTGCGTGCTCTCGCCGTTGCGCCTGCGGCGGGCGTGGGTGGGTCGGGCGCGGGTCCGCTCCTCCGGACTGGCGTCCTGCGGAGCGGCCCCTCCCGTGAGGGGGGGAGAAGACGGCCGGTGGGGGTGGACGCGAGTGGTCCACTGCGGACACATACAGGATTACGGTCACCCCCACCCACAAGATCCCCCCCACGGGAGGGGGCGCACCGCAGGACGGCAGTCCGGAGGGGCGCACCCGTGACGTACAGCCCCGCGCAGCGGAAAACAGCCCGCCGCCAGGCGCCACGGCGGGAAAGCCAAAAACGTGGGAGGTCAGCCAAGTGCAGCGGAACGGCGAGGAAGCCCCACGGCGGGAGAGCCGGAAAGGAAGGAGGACCAAAAAAGAAAATTGGCCCGCATCCGTAATGGATGCGGGCCGTTGCGGGGCGTTGCGGTCCTGACGGGATTTGAACCCGCGGCCTCCACCTTGACAGGGTGGCGAGCACTCCAAACTGCTCCACAGGACCTTGTGTGTGCTGTCCGCTTGCGGCGGGCTGCGAAGCAAGACTGTACAGCAGGTCAGGGGGTGCGGTCGAACTCGATCCCGGGGAGCTGCCCGGAGGCGGCAACCGGGGGTCCGGGACCCGGGGCCGGGTGCGGCCCCCGGGTCAGGGCGCGGCCGCGTCCACGGCCTTGACGATCCGCTTGTCGGAGACCGGATACGCGGTCCCCAGCGCGTGCGCGAAGTAGCTCACCCGGAGTTCCTCGATCATCCAGCGGATCTCCAGGGCCGCGGCCGGCACCGGGCGGCCGGGCGGGAACTGCTCCAGCAGCCAGGCGTATTCGTCCTGCATCTCCTTCACCTTCGCCATACGGGTGCGGTCCCGTTCGGCGTGGGTGGGCAGCTGCTGCAGCCGGCGGTCGGCGGCGACCAGGTAGCGCATCAGGTCCGGCAGCCGCTTGGCGCCGTGCGCGGTGACGAAGCCCGGCTTGATCAGTGCCGCCAGCTGCTCCTTGACGTCGGCGAGCGACGGCAGCAGCGAGGGGAACGTGGTCGCCTTCAGCCGGCGCTCGCACGCCTGCCAGGCCGCCAGCACCTCCTGGACCTGCTGGATGGTCCGCAGGGTGACGTCCACGAGGTCGGCCCGGACCGCGTCGAACAGCTTCCGGAAGGACTCCTCGTCCCACGCCGGGCCGCCCCGTGCCGCGATCAGGCGGTCGGCCGCGGCGGTCACACAGTCCTCGAAGAGCGCCGC
This sequence comes from Streptomyces sp. NBRC 110611, assembly GCF_001590865.1. Taxonomy (GTDB): domain Bacteria; phylum Actinomycetota; class Actinomycetes; order Streptomycetales; family Streptomycetaceae; genus Streptomyces. Next base: position 49,232 of record NZ_BBUY01000003.1, on the reverse strand, counting down.
GATCGAGCCGTGCGGATTACGGGACAGCGCGAGCTTCTGCTGGTTGCTGAGCTTGCCCTGGGCGAACTTGGCGGGGTTGGTGGGGATGTTGAGCAGGATGAGGCGGCGGGTGCCCGCCCACATCGCGGTCAGCTGCTCGGCCTCGGTGTCGAAGAGCCGGACCGCGACGCTGTCGCCCTCGTCGACCAGCGCCGGATACGCCTTGAGCGGCTGGCCCGCCCGCCGGGTCTCGAACGTGCGCGGCAGGCCGCCGATCGTCCACGACGTCAGCCCGGTCCGCTGCTCCAGGCCGGCCAGCGCCGGTCCGCCGCCCGTGGCCCCCTGGCCGCCCCTGCGGTCCCTGGCGGGCCGCTCGGCGGCCTGCTCGAAGGCCTTGGAGATGGCGGCCCGGGTCTTCGGCTTGAGCTTCAGCCGGAGCGCCTCCAGGTCCTTGGCCTCGGCGAGCTTGCGGCGCCGCTCGTCGACCACCCGGAAGGTGATCTTGAGGTGGTCGGGGATCCTGCCGGCGTCGAAGTCGGCGGCCTCGACGGGCACGCCCACCATCCGCTGCAGCCCCGCGGCCAGGGACGCCGTCAGGGAGCCCTGGAGCGGAACGGTGGAGTCCAGGAAGCGGGCGGCGAAGTTGGGCGCCGGGACGTAGTTGCGCCGGATCGGCTTCGGCAGGGACCGGATCAGCTCCGTCACCAGCTGCTCCCGCAGACCCGGGATCTGCCAGTCGAAGCCCTCCGAGGAGACCTGGTTGAGCACCTGGAGGGGGATGTGGACGGTCACGCCGTCCGCGTCCGCGCCCGGCTCGAACTGGTAGGTGACCTTGAACTTCAGCTTTCCCTGGCGCCAGGAATCCGGGTAGTCGTCCTTGGTGACGGCCTCCGCGGATTCGTTGATGAGCATGGAGTGCTCGAAATTCAGCAGCTCCGGCTCGTCCCGGCGTTTCGTCTTCCACCAGGAGTCGAAGTGCGCCCCGGAGACCACCTCCGCCGGGATGCGCTGGTCGTAGAAGTCGAAGAGCGTCTCGTCGTCGACGAGAATGTCGCGGCGCCGGGCGCGGTGCTCCAACTCCTCGACCTCGCCGAGCAGTTTGCGGTTGTCATGGAAGAACTGGTGGTGGGTGCGCCAGTCGCCCTCGACCAGGGCGTGCCGGATGAACAGGTCGCGCGAGGTCTCCGGATCGATCCGGCCGTAGTTCACCTTGCGCTGGGCGACGACCGGCACGCCGTAGAGCGTGACCCGCTCGTACGCCATCACCGCGGCCATCTTCTGTTCCCAGTGCGGCTCGCTGTAGTTGCGTTTGACCAGGTGACCGGCGAGCGGCTCGATCCACTCGGGTTCGATCCGCGCGTTCACCCGCGCCCACAGGCGGGACGTCTCGACCAGCTCCGCCGACATCACCCAGCGCGGCGGCTTCTTGAAGAGCGCCGAGCCGGGGAAGACCGCGAATTTGGCGCTGCGCGCGCCCACGTATTCGTTCTTGGCCTCGGTGTCCTTCAGGCCAATGTGCGAAAGCAAACCCGAAAGCAGGGCGGTGTGAATATGGTCCGGCGCCGCGTCGTCCTCGGAGAGGTGGATCCCCATGGACTTGGCGACCGTACGCAGCTGGGAGTAGATGTCCTGCCACTCACGTATCCGGAGATAGTTGAGGAACTCGCTCCGGCACATCCGGCGGAACGCCGACGAGGACAGCTCCTTCTGCCGTTCGCGGATATAGCGCCACAGATTCAGGAACGCGAGGAAGTCGGAGGTCTCGTCCTTGAAGCGGGCGTGCTGCTGATCGGCCTGCTGCTGCTTGTCGGCCGGCCGCTCGCGCGGGTCCTGGATGGACAGCGCCGCCGCGATGACCATGACCTCGCGGACACAGCCGTTGCGGTCCGCCTCCAGCACCATCCGCGCCAGCCGCGGGTCCACCGGCAGCTGCGACAGCTTCCGCCCGACCTGTGTGAGCCGCTTCTTCGGATCTTTCTGCTTCGGATCGAGCGCCCCCAGCTCCTCCAGGAGCTGTACGCCGTCCTTGATGTTGCGCCGGTCCGGCGGGTCGATGAAGGGGAACTTCTCGATGTCGCCGAGCCCGGCCGCGGTCATCTGGAGGATGACGGAGGCGAGGTTCGTACGGAGGATCTCCGCGTCCGTGAACTCCGGACGGCTGAGGAAGTCGTCCTCCGAATACAGCCGGATGCAGATGCCGTCGCTGAGGCGGCCGCACCGGCCCTTGCGCTGATTGGCACTGGCCTGGCTGATCGGCTCGATCGGCAGCCGCTGCACCTTGGTGCGGTAGCTGTAGCGCGAGATGCGCGCCATACCGGTGTCGATCACGTACCGGATGCCGGGGACGGTCAGCGACGTCTCGGCCACGTTGGTCGCCAGGACGATCCGCCGGCCGGTGTGCCGCTGGAAGACCCGGTGCTGCTCGGCGTGCGACAGCCGGGCGTACAGCGGCAGCACCTCGGTGTCCCTGAGCTGCTGCTTGTTGAGCGCGTCGGCGGTATCCCGGATCTCGCGCTCGCCGGAGAGGAAGACCAGGATGTCGCCCGGCCCCTCGGCCTGCAGTTCACCGACCGCGTCGCAGATGGCGGTGATCTGGTCCCGGTCGCCCTCCAGAAGAGTCGCGGCCTCGCCGCCCTCCTCCAGGAGCGGCCGATAGCGCACCTCGACGGGGTACGTCCGCCCGCTGACCTCGATGATCGGCGCGCTTGCCGCCCTCGACGCGCCGTCGCCCTCGCCGTCGCCGCTGCCGTCCTGCGTACGGTCCACGGTGGCGAAGCCGCCGAAGTGCCGGGCGAACCGCTCCGGGTCGATCGTCGCCGACGTGATGACGACCTTGAGGTCGGGGCGGCGCGGCAGCAGCTGCGCCAGATAGCCGAGGATGAAGTCGATGTTGAGGCTGCGCTCGTGCGCCTCGTCGATGATGATCGTGTCGTACTGGCGCAGCTCGCGGTCCGTCTGGATCTCGGAGAGCAGGATGCCGTCCGTCATCAGCTTGATATGGGTGTCCGGGCTCACCTGGTCGGTGAAGCGGACCTTCCAGCCGACGGACTCGCCGAGCGGGGTGCGCAGCTCCTCGGCGACCCGCTCCGCGACCGTACGGGCGGCGATCCGGCGCGGCTGGGTGTGCCCGATCAGGCCCCGGACGCCCCGTCCCAGCTCCAGACAGATCTTCGGGATCTGCGTGGTCTTACCGGAACCCGTCTCACCGGCGACGATCACGACCTGGTGGTCGCGGATCGCCTCGAGGATCTCGTCCTTCTTCTGGCTGACCGGCAGCGCCTCGGGGTAGCGGATCTCGGGTACGGCGGCGCGGCGGCCCGCCACGCGCAGCTCCGCCTGCTCGACCTCCGCGGCGATTTCGGCGAGCACGGCCGCCCGCGCCTCGGGCTTCCGGATCCGGCGTACGCCGTCGAGCCGGCGTCCCAGCCGCTGCTGGTCGCGCAGCATCAGCTCGGGCAGGCGCGTGAGCAGGCCGGGCAGGGCGGGGGCGGCGCCGTCGGGCGGGGCGGGGGCAGGCTGACTGGACATACGTCCCCCAGGATCGCACCTCGGGTGAATGACTGGCGAACCATTTGCCCGGGCGGCCGCGCGGGGGTGCCGACCGCGGTGCCGACCGCGATGCCGACCGCAGTGTCGGACATGGCGCCGGGCATGGCGCCGGACGTCCCCGCGCTGTGCGTACGCAGACGCAGAAGGCCCCGGTTCCAGGAACCGGGGCCTTGCGGCAAGAGGTGTGGCTGGGGCCGGGGTCGAACCGGCGACCTTCCGCTTTTCAGGCGGACGCTCGTACCAACTGAGCTACCCAGCCGCAGCGGTCCTGACGGGATTTGAACCCGCGGCCTCCACCTTGACAGGGTGGCGAGCACTCCAAACTGCTCCACAGGACCTTGCTTTGCGCGAGAGCGGCGTGCACCAGTCTCGCACAGGGTGTTGCGTGCCCCCAACGGGATTCGAACCCGTGCTACCGCCTTGAAAGGGCGGCGTCCTGGGCCACTAGACGATGAGGGCTGGTGGCCACCTTGGCGTCGTTACCGGCGCCGTCGGGGACGTGAGAAGCATATGGGATGGGAGGACCGTTCGCCAAAACGGTTTACCCGGGGCCCGTGGAAAGCGCTTCCGGACGGGCGGGAACGGGCGCCGGGGGCGGGCCGGAAGTTGGGGCGGTGGCCGGTTCAGTGGCCGGACGGGGGCCGGGGCTCTGCACCGGACGAGGGCCGGACCGCTGGGCCGGACGAGTGAGGCGGACCGGCCGGTGTCGGCGTCGGGGTGGGTGTCGGCGTGGCGCCGGGCCGGCTCGCGTGGGGCAGGTGGCGGCTGACCTCCGCGCGGGCCAGCCCCAGTCCGCCGAGGGTGATCTCGTCCCACGCCTGCAGCTGTTTGGTGCGCCGGCCCAGATAGAGCACCGACGCCTGCACCGGCTCGGGCTTCTTGTTCTGCACCGCGCGCAGCCCGCCGCCGCCCGTGGAGCCCTGGACCATCAGCCGGGTACCCCGGGGGAGCGTGCTGTTCTCGCGGTGGTGGAGATGGCCCGCCAGCGCCAGCGGGACCAGGCCGTCCGCCTCCGTCACGGCGGCGGGATTGTGGGACAGCGCGAGGTCGGCGGGCCGGCCGGCGAGCCGCTCGGTGCGGAGCGCGTCGGCGAGCCGGCCGCCGGCGGTGCGCTCCGCGGGGTCGCCGGCCGGTACGACGGACCGGTCCGGGGTGAACTGCGGGTCGCCGACGCCGGCGATGCGCAGGCCGGCGATCCCGGTGACCTCGCCGTTGTCGAGGACGGTGACGTTGTCGCGGCCGGCCAGGTACTTCTGCGTGGTGCGCGAGTCGTGGTTGCCGCGTACCCACACGTACGGCGCGCCGAGGGTGGATACCGGATCCAGGAAGTGGTTCTCGGCGGCCGAGCCGTGGTCCATGGTGTCGCCGGTGTCGACGATCACGTTGATCCGGTACTGCTTCACCAGGGAGGCGATGATCCGCCAGGCGGCCGGGTTGAGGTGGATGTCGGAGACGTGCAGGACGCGGATGGTGGTGGGGTCGGGCCGGTACGCGGGCAGCGTCGAGGTGGCGTCGTAGAGCTTGGTGACGTTGGTGACCAGGCGCGCCAACTCCTTTTGGTAGACGTCGAATTCGCTGACGATGGCGCGGGCTGTGCCGACCACGGACGGGGCGGAGGAGAGCAGCCCGGAGAACTTCGGCTCCAGGACCGACTGGGGGTTCCAGGTGGCGTACGCGGCGCCCGCGGAGGTGGCGAGCAGGCTGAGCGCCAGGCCGCCGGCGGCCAGTGCGCGACGCGGGCGGCGGTGGACGACCAGGCCCAGCGCGACGGCGCCGGACGCCACGGCGACGCAGGAGTGCAGCGCCAGTCCCAGGGCGCCGCGGGTGATGTCATGGGTGACCTCGGCCTGGAGGCCGGCGAACCGTTCGGGGTGGTCGACCAGCGCCTGGGAGCGGACCGGGTCCAGCCGGTCGACGTCCACCTGGAGCCGTACGGGCGCGGAGTGGCTGCTCAGCTCCAGGTCGCCGAGTGGCGGCACGGTGATGCGGGTGCCGCCGGTCAGCGAGGGCCGGAGCGCCATGGTGGTATCCATCGGGCCGACCGGTGTACGGACGGTGCCGATGAGGAGCAGCCCCAGCCAGGCGCCGAGGACGGCGACGGCCGCCAGCCCGAGAGCGGAGCGCACGGGGTGGTGCGGGATGTCGCTGCCAGGGGTCAGGAGGTTGCCCGGGCGTGGGAGGTCGCCAGGGTGTGGGGAGAGGCTCTGTCGTTTCCGTTGTCTCCGGGAGCGCGCGCCGCGGGCCATTGGTCCCATATGGATCCCATATGCCCCGCCTGATGGTCGTTACGCAGGACGTCGGCTCCGTTGACGGAGAGCCGGCGGCTGCCTTGGCGGAGAATGGTGTGGTGCTGGAAATGACGCGCGAGGAGTTCGAGGAACTGGTCGCCGAGGCGCTGGACCGGATCCCGCCGGAGCTGGCCCGGCTGATGGACAACGTGGCGGTGTTCGTGGAGGACGAGCCTCCGGCCGCCGACCCCGAGCTGCTCGGGTTGTACGAGGGGACACCGCTGACCGACCGGGGGGAGTGGTACGCCGGTGTACTGCCGGACCGGATCACCATCTACCGGGGGCCGACGCTGCGGATGTGCGAGACCCGCGAAGACGTGGTCGCGGAGACGGAAGTGACCGTCGTTCATGAAGTGGCGCATCACTTCGGGATCGATGACGAGCGGTTGCACGCACTGGGCTATGGGTGAACCCTGCCGGGTACCAGCCGGGTATCGGTTCGCGGCTGGGCGCAGGTGCCGGTGGCGTCCGTGGCCGGGCGCAGGTGTCCGTGGGGCCCGCGGTGCGGGATCGGCCCGGCGGTGCGCGTGTCCTCGGGCGGGGAGCGGGAGTTGGGCAGGGAGTCCGTGCCGCCGTCCCTGCGCTCCGGATCCGGAGGTCCCGCCGTGCGCCCGAGCCCCTGCCGTCACACATCCCCGAAACCGCCCAGTGCCGCTGCCCCCGCCCCCGCCCCTGCCCGGGGCCGCGCCGCCTCGTCGCCGTCACCGCCGGGGAGGGGCGCGCTCACCCGGGCCGCCGTCGCCGCCATGACCGTCTCCGCGCTGGCCGCGTCCCTGGCCGGCTGCCTGAGCGTCAGCGAAGCGCCCCGGCCGAAGCCGTCCGGCAGTGCCACGCAGCAGGACGGCAAGGACGCCGAGCCCGGCCCTGGTGTGACCCCGGACGGCCGGGGCGACGGCCCGCGGCGGACGGTGCGCGACGCCGAGGCGCGGCCGGCCGGCGGCAGGAAGGCGGGCGAGCCGTCCTCGGCGGCGACGCGTACCCCGTCCGCGTCGCCCGGTACGCCGTCCCGTTCGGTGCAGCCTTCCGGCCCGGAGCCCGGCGCGAGCGGTGGCCATGGCGGCTCGGACGGCCACGACGAGCCGGACGGCCACAGCGGCAGCCCCGGGACGCCGGAACCCACACCGTCCCGCACTCACCGGCCGTCCACCCCGCCCGCCTCGCCCACCCCCGACGCGCCCAGTGCGGAGCCGACCCCGCCGCCGAGCAGCCCCGAACCGCCCCCGCCGAGCACCCACGCCTCCGGCCCGTCCCCCGCCTCGCCGATGTTCACCTACGGCGATCAAGACGATCCGGGCGACGAGTTCGGGGCGTGAGGGCGCCGCAGGGGTGTGCTGGGTTCGCGTACGGGTTCGCGTACGGGTTCGCGGACGGACCCGTAGGCGGTTCGTACGGACCCGTACGTGCGGCCCGTGCGGCCCGTGCGGCCCGTACGACACCCCTGCGATCAAGAGGGCGGCAGGCGGGGGCCCGGAAGGCCATTTGCCAGTCGGGGGGCTGAGTGAGTATGGTGGTAGATCGTTTGATCCCATTTGCCCGGCGCCATGAAGAAGCGCGCCGCGTGGCGCGTACTCTCCCTTGCCGTGGCCGGACCGCATTGAGGCGGTCGTTGTGAAACACACGGAGTTTGGGCGCGTGCCGAGACTCCGGAAGGTTTCGCATTTCGCATGTCCATTTCCACTGAGCAGTCCGTCGTGCCCGCACTCGACCCGCAGGTCGAGCAGCCGGCCGCCGAGGTGACCGACGCCGACGTCAACGCCGCTGACGTCAACGCCGTCGCCGTCGAGACCGAGGCCGCCGCCAAGACCGAGGCCGACGACCCCGCCGTCGACACGGGTGCCTCCGAGGCCGAGGCCGAGGCCGAGGCGCCCACCATCACCTTCGCCGACCTGGGACTGCCCGAGGGCGTCGTCCGCAAGCTGGCGCAGAACGGCGTCACCACCCCCTTCCCGATCCAGGCCGCGACCATCCCGGACGCGCTGGCCGGCAAGGACATCCTCGGCCGCGGCCGCACCGGCTCCGGCAAGACCCTCTCCTTCGGTCTGCCGACCCTGGCCCGGCTGGCCGGCGGTCACACCGAGAAGAAGAAGCCGCGCGCCGTCCTGCTCACCCCGACCCGTGAGCTGGCGATGCAGGTCGCGGACTCCCTCCAGCCCTACGGCGACGTCCTCGGCCTGAAGATGAAGGTCGTCTGCGGCGGTACGTCCATGGGGAACCAGATCTACGCCCTTGAGCGTGGCGTCGACATCCTGGTCGCCACCCCGGGCCGGCTGCGCGACATCATCAACCGCGGTGCCTGCTCCCTGGAGGCCGTCGAGGTCGCCGTCCTCGACGAGGCCGACCAGATGTCCGACCTGGGCTTCCTGCCCGAGGTCACCGAGCTGCTCGACCAGGTGCCCGAGGGCGGTCAGCGGATGCTGTTCTCCGCCACGATGGAGAACGAGATCTCCACCCTGGTCAAGCGCTACCTGACCAACCCGGTCAGCCACGAGGTCGACAGCGCCCAGGGCAACGTCACGACCATGACCCACCACGTCCTCGTCGTGAAGCCGAAGGACAAGGCGCCGGTCACCGCCGCCATCGCCGCCCGTAAGGGCCGCACCATCATCTTCGTCCGCACCCAGCTGGGCGCCGACCGGATCGCCGAGCAGCTCGTCGACGCCGGTGTGAAGGCCGACGCCCTGCACGGCGGTATGACCCAGGGCGCGCGTACCCGCGTCCTCGCCGACTTCAAGGACGGCTACGTCAACGCGCTGGTCGCCACCGACGTCGCCGCCCGCGGTATCCACGTCGACGGCATCGACCTGGTCCTGAACGTCGACCCGGCCGGTGACCACAAGGACTACCTGCACCGCAGCGGCCGTACCGCCCGCGCCGGCCGGTCCGGCACCGTCGTCTCCCTCTCCCTGCCGCACCAGCGCCGTCAGATCTTCCGTCTGATGGAGGACGCCGGCGTGGACGCCTCGCGGCACATCGTCAGCGGCTCCGGCGCCTTCGACGAGGAGCTGGCCCGGATCACCGGCGCCCGCTCGCTCACCGAGGTCCAGGCCGAGTCCGTCAACAACTCCGCCAAGCAGGCCGAGCGCGAGGTGAACCAGCTCACCCGTGAGCTGGAGCGCCTCCAGCGCCGCGCCACCGAGCTGCGCGAGGAGGCGGACCGGCTGACCGCCAGGGCCGCCCGCGAGCGTGGCGAGGACCCGGCCACGGTGCTCGCCGCGGCCGCCGAGCAGGCCGAGTCCGAGGCCGCCGCCGAGGCTGCTGCCGAGGCCGCGGTGCCGGCCCAGGCCACGTCCGCCGACCGTCGCCCCCGCCGCGACGACCGCCGTGACGACCGGGGCAACTTCGAGCGCCGTGACCGTCGTGACGACCGTCGTGACGATCGTGGTGGCTTCCGCCGTGACGACCGCGGTGACCGTGGTGGTTTCGGCCGCGACCGTCGCGATGACCGTGCCGGTGGCCGTTCCTTCGACCGTGACCGCCGCGACGACCGTGGTGGCTTCCGCCGTGACGACCGTGGCGACCGCGGTGGCTTCGGCCGCGACGAGCGTCGTGATGACCGTGGTGGTTTCGGCCGCGACCGTCGTGACGACCGTGCCGGTGGCCGTTCCTTCGACCGTGACCGTCGTGACGATCGTGGTGGCTTCCGCCGTGACGACCGCGGTGACCGTGCCGGTGGCCGTTCCTTCGACCGTGACCGCCGCGACGACCGCCGTGACGACCGCGGTGGCTTCCGCCGCGACGAGCGTCGTGATGACCGTGGTGGCTTCGGCCGCGACCGTGGCGACCGTCCGAGCCGCCCGTTCGGCCGTGACGACCGCGCCGGCGGCCGCTCCTCCGGCGGCTACCGCTCCAGCGGTGGCGACCGCCCCTTCAACCGCGACGACCGCTCCGGCGGCCGCCCGTCCTCCGGCCACCGCCCGTACGGGCGCCGTGACGACCACCGCGGCGCCCCGGCCGGTTCCTACGGCCGCCGCGACGACAAGCCGCGCTGGAAGCGCAACGGCTGACCGTCGACGCCGGTCCACCGGCCGCGGCCGACAGACCGACACCGCCGGACTGACCCCGGCAGTGCCCCAGGGCCCGTACGCACTCAAGTGCCGTACGGGCCCTGCGCGTTGAGTCCCACCCGGCACTTACCCCGCACCCACCCCGCACCCGCTCCCGCGCCGTCCGATGACGCCCGTCCGGCGGGGCCGGTGGCACCCGTCCGACCGGTCCATGACACCATTCCGACTGGCCGACCCCCCATGCCTTCGGGCTGCGGCCGGTCCTCGGGCTATGCTGCTCGGTGCGGGCCATTAGCTCAATTGGCAGAGCAGTGGACTTTTAATCCATTGGTTCAGGGTTCGAGCCCCTGATGGCCCACCGGTTCAGCCCCTCCATTGGGGCGCTGACCTGTAAGAACGCGCCCCGGCCGCTTACCCTGGCCGGGGCGCTTCCTCTTGATCGGCCGATTGCGTGAGCGATGCGTGAGCGCGCTAGACGGCCGGGTTCCGAGGGACGGGCTTCGCGGCGGCTTCCGCGGCCTCCTCGGCCGGCTCGGGGTGACGCCGTGACAAGCCGCTCGAACAGGTCGGTGGCCTTGCCGGGATGGAGCCACGAGCCGTCCTCATTGGTGACACCCACTCGCTGACCAGCGGCTTCAGCCGCTCGTACTCGGCGTCTGCGTCCTCGACGCGGAACTCGATGATGACGGACCGGTTATCGGCAGCGGTCCCGAACTCCAGCGTCTCCTTCGCCTGGATCGCGAGCGCGCCAGACGGCAGGATCAGCTCAGCGAAAACAGGAGCGGGGCGCACCGCCTCGACACCCGTCACCTGAGGCCGTCCCCTTCGGTGAAGGTGCGGCGGTTGTGCGGGAGTCTGTTCCTCGCCGAAAACGCTTTGCTCGGGCTGAGGAGAGGTTGTTAGCGTCATGCCGGCGCGAGAGGCGCGTGACTACACGGGAGGACAGGGAGGTTGATGAATATGGCCGCTGTCGGCCTTCGTCGGCATGCCCTTGTCCGGCCCGCGCGGTAGCGAAGCGCGGTCCGGGTCGTTCCAACGACCAGGAGTGACACGTGTCTTCCTCTTCTTCTTCCTCCTCCTCTTCTTCTTCCGCTTCCATCTTTTCCTCTCCTTCCTCTGTTCCTTCCTCGTCTGGGCATGTCGATCTGATTACCGGGCGTCTTGTGCTTCGGCCCTGGAACACGTGTGAGGCTGCCGCGGTGCTCGGCGACACCAGGTCCGCGCACTGGGCGGACGACTTTCCCGCCGAAGGCGATCGCGTGATCGCGGGCCTTTTCGGCCAGCACCCCGCCTGGCTCGGCGCTTGCGGTCACCGTCTGATCATCGAGCGCGGGAGTGGTCAGGTGGTGGGTTCGATCGGCCTGTTCTGGCCACCCAACGAAGGCGCCCTGGAAATCGGATACGGCATCGTGGCTTCCCGCCGAGGCAGGGGCTATGCCCCCGAGGCCGCCCGGCGCCTGGCGGCGTTCGCCCTCACCGCGCCAGACGTCCACACGGTGTTCGCCAACGTGGAGCTGTCGAACCCCTCCTCGGTCCGCGTACTGGAGAAAGCGGGCTTCTCCCGAGGGGACGCCGAGGAAAATCTGGCCCGATTCGAGATCACGTCAGCGGACCGCCGCCAACGGTGACGGCCTGGGGCATGCGCATCTCGGTTTATCGCTGCGCATTGCTGATTGTTGCCGCTCATTGCTGTTCGTCACTGGCCATCGCTCTGAATGGATTCTCGTCGATCATGAGTATCACGTGGATCACACGCGCCGAGACCGGCGCCGACATCCCTGCCATCCGCGCGATCAACCTTGCTGCCTTCCCCACCGCAGAGGAAGCCGATCTCGTCGACGCCCTGCGCGCCGACCCGAGCGCATGGATCGACGGCCTGTCTCTCGTTGCCACAGACGAGAACGGCACCCCCGTCGGCCACGCGCTGCTGACTCGCTGCCACATCGGCGACACCCCGGCCCTCTGCCTGGGCCCGGTCGCCGTCCGGCCCGAGCAGCAGGGGCGTGGCATCGGCTCCGCCGCGGTCCTGGCTGCCCTGACGGCGGCCAGAAACGCCGGCGAGCGCTACGTCGTCGTCCTGGGGCACCCGACCTACTACCCCCGGTTCGGCTTCACCCGCGCCTCCGACCACGGCATCGGTCTGACCATCGACGTCCCGGACGAGGCCCTGATGGCTCTCGCCCTGGACGCCGGCCACCCCCTGCCCAACGGAACCGTCCGCTACGCCCCACCGTTCGGCATCTGATCCGTTGGCCCCTCGGCCTGTTGGCCCCGTTGGCCCCGTTGGCCCCGTTGGTCCGTTGGCCCATGGGCCGGCCTCTGCCCCCTCGGCGACCGTGGTCGCATCCGTACCACTCAGCCGAGGGGGTGGGGATGGTCTGACGTGCCTACGTATGCCGGTGTATCTCTGCATATGTCTGCGTATGCCTACGTGTCCGGGTGCCTGCGCCTTGTCACGGGTACGGCACTGAACGCTAACGAAGCGGTTAAAAGGTGATCTGACGGTAGGTCAAATCGATCTAGTCCGGTTTGACTCTTATTCAGCGAATATCAAGACTTGGCGGTTCTCCGCCTCGTCCACATATGGGTGGCCCGTACGGGGGCTAGAGGGGTTCTTGAGGACAGCAATGCACAAGGGCAGCAGCACCAGTTCCGCTCGGACGCGGACGTTCATCACCCGTGGGATCGTGACCGCCACCGCTCTGGCCGCCGTGGGCGGGATAGCCGCGCCGGCGACGACCGCTGTCGCCGCGCCTGCGGGCGAGGTGAGCACGGCCGCGGGGATCGGTACCAGTGAGGAGCAGCGGGTTACCGCGGCGTCGGTGGTCGGCCTCGACGTGACCAACAACCCTGAGGTGCTCCTGCTCAGCGACCGCGACTTCATCTTCGCCCTGTGGGAGAAGGCGAATGGCGCAGGCGCGGACCAGGAAGCCGTGCGCCAGGCCGCCGAGGAGGTCATGTCTCCTGACGCGACCGCTGAGGACCACATCCGGTTCATCACCACCGGCATCCGCGAGGCGAACGAACTCGACCAGCAGCGGAAGCAGGACCGCGCCGCCATTGAGCGTGAGGCGCGTGAGGCCAAGGCGCGGGTGCTGATCGCGCTGGGCATCCCCAGCAGTCCGGAGCTGCTGGGTCTGAGCGATGACAATTTCATTCGTCAGGTGATGAAGCACGCCGCCGCCGGGCCGGAGGTCAGGGCCGCGGCCGCGCGCGCGTTGGCGGAGGATGACGCGGCCGTCTGGCAGGAGTTCATCGGCAACGGGGCCCGTGAGGCGCACAAGCGCGACCGGGAGAACGAGCTGAAGGAGCTCGAGGAGAAGGACCGCCAGGAGGCGCAGCGTCGTAAGGAGCAGTCGGCGCGGGAGAACACCGCCGCGCTGTTCGGGATCACGCCGTCGGAGGCCATGATGCGGCTGAGCGACGACAACTTCATCCGTGAGCTGATCCGTCTGACGCCGGCCGGGGCGCAGGGCACGGAGCTGTTCGCGGCGGCGCAGAAGGCGTTGAACAGCTCTGCGACGGCGGACTGGAGTGCGTTCCTGCACACCGGTGCCGAGCAGGCCTTCAAGCGTGACGACGACAACCGCCGCAAGAAGATCGCCCAGGCCAACCGCGAGCTGGCCACGCGCATCCAGGCCGCCGCGCAGAAGACCGGGGTGCGTCCGCACCTGGTCGCGGCGGCGAAGAAGGCGCTGGCCGGGAGTGACGCGGATGTCGCCGCCTTCCTTCGGGAGGACAGCCTCTACCGGGCCAAGCGCCAGTCGCTGGCGCCCAGCAGCGCCAAGCTGTCGGGCTGGTACGTCCGTCAGTCCAGCGTGGACGGCGGCGAGGCCTTCCTCGCCCCCGTCGACGCCAAGGGCAAGCAGAGCGACCGCGAGGACGCCACCTGGGTCGTCGTCGACGGGCTCGCCGCCCAGCCCGGCTGCTACTCATTCAAGTCCCCCACCAAGGCCGGCCACTACCTGACCCTCAACGGTCTCAAGGTCAAGATGGCCGCCGACGACGGCAGCGCCAAGTTCCGCAAGGACGCCACCTGGTGCGCCCGCAAGGCCCTGACCGGCTCGGGAACGTCGTTCGAGTCGGCCGGCAACAAGGGCCGCTACCTGCGGCACTTCTGGGGCGACCTCTACGCCGCGAAGAAGGACGACAAGAGCGGCCACCGCTTCGACCGCTCCAAGGACTTCGCCCAGGACGCCACCTGGAAGATCTCCACTCCGCTCGCACGCTGACCAACTACTGCCTGGTCAACCGTCTGATCACACGTCTGATCAGCCTTCGATTGACTGCCTGATCGGCTGCCTGATCGGGTGCCTCACCGGATGCCTCATCGGTTGGTGGGTGATCTGCCTGGACGGCCGACTGTCATCCGCCTGGTCGGCCGTCCGAGCGCCGGCGCGATCGACTGTCCGCGCGATCGACTGCCTACGCGATCGGCTGTCTGCGTTCGATCGGTGCCTGACCAGCCGGTGATCGGTGTCTGAGCGGCCTCCGGTCGGCGGTTGGCCGACGCTGACTGGAGGTTGACGGCCGACTTCTGACCGGCGTTTGACGCGGCCGGTCGTCCGATCGCCTGCCTGATCACCCTCCGCTGAGCTCGTCCACGTCTGAGTTTGTCCACGTCTGAGTTGTCCACGTCCGAGCTCGCCACATCTGAGCTCGTCCACGTCCGAGCTCGTCCAAGTCTCTGACCGAGAAGAACGGAATCCACGATGTCCCGGCCCATCCGAGCCGCCCTGGCCATCGCCGCCAGTGTCACCGCGCTGGTCGGCGCCACCGCGACCGGCACCGCCACCGCCCACGCCGACCAGGCCACGCTCCGCGCGGCCGCCGCCCCTCAGTTCATGAAGCTGCAGCTCGCCAAGAGCGATAAGTGCCTCACCATCGCCAAGGGAAGCTTCCGCAACGGCGCCAACGCCGAGCAGCAGACCTGCGCCGACGGCCTGGACAACCAGGTCTTCGAGATGGTTCCCACCGGCTCGGCGACCTTCGAGCTGCGGGCCAAGCACAGCGGCAAGTGCCTCGAAGTGTCGGGCGGCAGCAAGGAGATCCGCGCCAACGTCCAGCAGTGGTGGTGCACCGAGACCCCCCACACGCGCTGGAAGGTCGTCCTGGTCGACACCGCCAAGGAGCTGTACCAGCTGAGCCCCACCCACGCCCTGGACCGCTGCCTGGACATCAGCGGTGGCAGCGTGAAGGACGGTGCGAACGCGAACCAGTGGTACTGCAACGGCAGCGACGCCCAGCGCTGGCGGCTTCTGCCCGTCCAGCCCTGATATTCCCAGGCACGCACCCCTCCCCGCCCCCTCCCGCCCCTCCCGCGTCCAGAGCTCCTGGGCGCCAACGATTCTGTGAAGGAAGCGAATTCCACGATGGCACGGATCATCCGAGCCGCGCTGGCCATGGCCGGTAGCGTCGCCGCGCTGGCCGGCGGCATGACCACCGCACACGCGGCAGATACCGCACCTCTCTCCGCCGCCCCCGCCGCGGAGACGGTCGTGCAGCTGCAGGTGGCAGGCAGCGGCAAATGCCTGGACATCCCCGGGGCCAGTAAGGCCGATGGCAAGCGGGCGCAGCAGTACACCTGCAATGGGACCAACGCCCAGCAGTGGCGCACAGTTCCCGTCGACAAGTCCGCCTTCGAGCTGCGCTCCGTCGCCAGCGGCAAGTGCCTTGAGGTGAGGCGGGAGAGCACCGAGGTCCGTGCCGAGGTCGGTCAGTGGGGGTGCAAGGGCCTCAAGCACCAGCGCTGGCAGTTCGTCCTGGTCGACCCCGTCGAGAAGCTCTTCCAGCTGCGTCCGACCCACGTCAAGGACCGTTGCCTGGACATCCCCGGAGGGAAGAAGGACAACGGCGTGCTGGCGCAGCAGTGGTACTGCAACCAGACGCCGGCCCAGCTGTGGCGGATCACGCCCGTCTCGCCGGCCAAGTGATCGTCGGCCACGTGACTAGTAGTCAAGTGACCGGTGGCCAAGTGACCGAGCGGGGCGTGCCGTGTGAGGTCGGCGGATAGGTGCCGCGGAGGGACAGTGCCGTGCTGACGGCACTGTCCCTCTTTGCCCTCGCCCTTCATTGTCCTCACGGGAAATTCTTGGCCCTTTTGGTCATTTGCCATTCGTCTCCATCTCTTTCTTCCGCATTCCGACGGATGTGTTGGGTGCCATGTTGATTCTTTTCTGAGGGGGTTTGTGTGAAGCGTCAGTGGTGGGTTGCGCAGGCGTTGACGGTCGGTGTGCTGGCCGGGGCGGGTACCGTCGCCGGAACGGTCCCGGCGTGGGCGGAGGCGGCCGGTCCGGTCGCCGTCCTGCCCTCTGCCCCGTCCGCGACGTCCGCGACGTCCGTCCCGGACCAGCCGTCCGGTGAGGTCTCGCTGATGAGGACCACAGCGGCGGACAGCGCGCGCAAGGAGGTCCGTCGGCTGGCGACCGGGCATCCGGCCGTCGAAGTACGCGTCTCGGCGTGGAACGTACTGCGCAATTCCCGTGGGGACGAGGCCATCGCGGAGTGGCTCGCCCCTGGTGGGGGTTACGACTACGCGCGGGAGCGGGCGCGTGCTGCCCGGTCCCGGAACAAGGCCTTCTGTGAGCGGGTCATCCGTACGCACCCCAAGGAGTTCTCGCCGCAGGTGCGGGCCGCGGCCGAGCGTGCGCTGAAGGGAACGGCCGCTGATCAGGCGGCGTTCGTCAAGACGGGGTACGCCGAGGCCCAGCGGCGGGACCGGGCCGCGCGCGAGGCCGACGAGCAGCGTCAGCAGGAAGTCTCCGCCAAGGAGCGGGAGTTCGTGCGGCAGTTGGCGGAGCGCGATCCGGGTGAGCAGGTGCGGGTGGCGGCGCAGCGGGCGCTGCGGGCCGGAGCCACGGACGCGGACGTCGCGGAGTTCTACGGCTATGGATGGGTGTCCGGTGCCACGCTGGACCTGGAGGCCTACCGGGGCCGGATCGCGGACGCCGAAACGGTCCGCCACCACACCTTGTCGCGCCTGATCGGGCAGGCCGCGGCGGCCGAGGCGGCGGTCAAGAACGCGGCTGATGCGGCGAAGGCCAGGGCCGAGGCCGAACGGGCCTGGCAGGCGGTGGCCGAGCACGCCGATGCCGCGCGGAAGGCGTGGCTGGCCGAGCAGGCCGCGGCGGCGGCGCAGTCGGAGAACTGGCGGTCCATCGCCGAGGCCGCCAAGGGCTCGGCGGACGGGATCTGGAAGAACATCGCCGACCCGGCCGAGACGAACCGTGACACCTGGGCCAAGGAGCAGGCGGACGCGGCCGAGACGGCCGGCTTCTGGCAGAACATATTCGACCAGGCCCGCGACGGCGAGCAGCGCGTCAAGGGCTGACCTTCCTCGTCCGGTCTGTACGGCTGTCGGTGCGTCTGCCGGTCCGGCTGCCTCTCCGGTTGGTACGCCGGCCGGCCAGGCAGACCGGACGGCGGCTTTCGCTCCTGCCGTTCCCTTCTTCTCTTCTTCCCTTCTTCTCTTCGTTCTTTTCTCATTCGGCCCTGTCCTGTGCTGGTGCGTGGCGGCGGGGGTCTTTTCTCTTCTCTTCGTTTCTCTTCAAGGGGGTTTCCCGGTGATAGGTAGGTTCCGGCTTCGGGCCGGACGGTCGCGGGCCGGTGTGGCCGGCGCGGCGAGATCGGTGGTCTCGGCGGGGGTGGTGTTGGCGTTGCTGGGTGGTACGGCCACCGAGGCGGCTGCCACGGTTGCCGGCGCTGCGCCGTCCGTCGCTGCTCAGGCAGGTTCGTATACGCAGGCGTTGTCGGCGTTGGACCGGTTGGCTGCGGCGTTGCCGAAGACGTCCGGTGCCGCGCCGGGTGCTGCTCCGCGTTCGGAGCTGGACCGGCTCAGTGCGGATCGTGACCGGCAACTGGTCGAGGATTTCGCGGAGTTCGACGAGGAGGAGGAAGTCCGCGAGGCCGCGAAGAAGGCGCTGGAGAGCAGCGATCCGAATGCGGTCCGGGAGTTCTTGGAGCGCGGTGAGGCCGAGGCCCGCCAACGTGCCAAGGACAAGAAGAACAACGTCGATGTCGAGAACCGCAAGAAGATCGAGGCGCTGCGCGGCTCCGGCGGGCCGCACTTCAATGCCGAGGTCGAACGCGTCCTGGGGCCGAAGGCCACGGCGAAGGACCGTGCGGACTTCCTCGCGTTCGGTGCGGAGATCGCCCGGGCCCGCGATGAGAAGGACGAGCAGACCGCCAAGGAGCGTGCGGCCGAGCTGCGCAAGCGCGTGGAGCTGCTGGCTTCTGCGGGCGGGCCGGAGGTGAAGAAGGCCGCGCAGGCGGCGCTGGATGCCGGGACCGAGGCGGCGATCGAGGAGTTCCTGGAGAAGGGCTACCAGGAGGCTGCGCAGAAGGACGCCGACAATCAGGCCGCGCATGAGAAGGCCCTGAAGGAGGCCCAGGAGGCGGCGGAGAAGCTGCGGGATCTGGCGCAGAAGGCTGCTCGTGCGGCTGAGGCGCGTTCCCGGCTGATCGGCTACCACGGGGATGCGGTCAAGGCGCTGAAGGAGGCGGCCAATGCGATGACGTCGGCGGCTTCGGCGGCGCGTGAGGCCGACCGGATGCTGTCGGCCGACCGGGCCGGCAAGCACCTGTCCGACTACGCCGCGGTGAAGGCCGAGGTCGCCCGGCAGGTGGGTTATGCCCAGGATGCGGCCAAGCGGGCCCAGGTCGCCGCGGCTCAGGCGAAGGTGCAGGCCGATGTGCTGGTGGAGACCGGTCTGACGCATGGTGCGCAGTGGTCGGAGGTCGCCTCCGGCATGGCCGCCGCAGCCCAGGCGGCAGTTGCCGCGGGCCAGACCGCGCAGCACGCGGTGGACGCCACGGCTGCGGACGCTGCGGCGCTGAACTCGAAGAACGAGGCGCAGGCGCACGAGCAGCAGGCGAAGAAGTGGCGTGCCAACGCCGAGCAGCAGGCGAAGGCCGCCGCGCAGATGGCCGCGGCCGCGGAGAAGCAGGCAAAGGTCGCGGCGGATGCCGCTGCCCGGGCCAAGAAGGCTCGCCTCGATGCGGAGCAGGCGGAGCGGGAGGCGTGGGAGCACGCGAAGAAGACCCGTCAGGCTCGTTTGGAGGCCGAGCGGCAGGCGAAGATCGCCGCTGAGCAGCGTGCCATCGCCGAACGGGAGCGGGATCTGGCTGCTCAGGCCCGGGCTCGTGCCGAGCGGGAGCGGGACGCCGCCGCGGCGGCCCGGGCCCGCGCCGAGGCCGAAGCCCGCACCGCCTCCGCCCTGCGCGCACAAGCCCAGTCCGCCGCCGCAGCCGCCGCCTCCGCACGCGCCAGCGCCGCGGAGAAGGAGGGCGTCGCCGCCAAGGCCGACGAGCGCGCCCGCAGCGAGGAGAACAACGCCCGCGAGGCGCGGAACAAGGCGTTTGCGGCTGAGCAGAACCACCAGGCCAAGGAGGCGCGGGCGAAGGCCACTGAGGCGATGGCGGCCGCGGGCAAGGGCACCGCTGCTGCCGGTGAGGCCCGTGCTGCGGCCGAGGGGGCGCGGGCGGACGCCAATGCCGCCGGTGCGGCGGCCGGTCAGGCCCGCAGTGCCGCCGACGGCGCGAGCGGTGCCGCCGTACGCGCCCGTGCCGCGGCCACCGAGGCTGCCGGTCATGCTGCCCGGGCACGGGCCGCGGCCGCCGAGGCGACCGCGCACGCCGCTCGCGCCAACGCCGCAGCCAACAAGGCCGAGGCTGCCGCGGCCAGGGCGAATGCCGCGGCGAACAAGGCCGAGGCCGAGGCCGCCGCCACCCACGCCGCGGCCCAGCGCGCCAATGCCAAGGCCGCCGAAGCCACCGCGCAGCAGGCCCGGGCCGGCATCGCCGCGCACGAGTCGGCCCGCCTGGCCGGACTGGCCGCCATGCACGCCAACAACGCGCTGCAGGCGGCCAAGCGGACCAAGGACGAAGCCGACGGCGCCGTCCGCGAAGCCGCCATGGCCCGACTCCAGTCCACCATCGCCGTCCAGGCCTCCGGCGCGGCCCGCACCACCGCGGCGGGTATCGCCGATCCTGCCAACACCGCCATCGACCTGACCGCCCCCTTCACCGGAGCGGACGTCGACGCCGACTTCACCACCGAAGTCGCCAAGGCCGCCCAGGAGATCGGCCAGGAGCAGGTCGCCTCGGCCGAGGCCAAGGCCGCCGAAGCACTCAAGGCCGCCCAGGCCGCCGAGGCAGCGGCCCAACGCGCCAACGCCCAGGTCGCCCCGGCGTTCAAGGCCGCCGCCGACGCGGCCAAGTCTTCGGCCAACGCCGCCCGCTCGGCCGCGGCGGCGATGAAGTCCGCCGCCGAAGCCGCAGCCGACGGCGCCAAGGCCCGCGCCGCCGCAGCCTCCGCCAACAAGGCCGACGCCCAGGCCCAGGCCGACGCCAAACAAGCCCGCCAGGCCGCCAACCAGGCCTACGCCGACGCAGCAGCAGCACGCAAGGCGGCCAACGCGGCCGAGGCCGAAGCAGCCCGCGCCCGCGGCGCCGCCGCCGAAGCCCAGCAGCACGCCAACGCCGCCAACAGCGCCGCCACCCGCGCCGAACACGAAGCCACCGTCGCCCAAAGCGCCGCAGCCCAAGCCGAAAAGGACGCCGCCGACGCCAACAACCTCGCCACCTCCGCCGAAAAGCACGCCAAGTCGGCAGAAGAAGCAGCCAAGAACGCCAACAAATACGCCCACGAAGCCGACGAAGCAGCCAAGAAGGCCGAGGAATATCAGCGGGAACAAGAACGCAAGGCCCGCGAAGCAGCAGCCAAGGAAGCAGGAAGCAAGGGTCTCCTCCCCGAACTGAACGACGAGGAAAAGGCGGCACTCGAGAAATTCGGGATCTCTCCGGAAGAATACGAGAACTTCCGCAAGATCGCCGCCATGGACTTCAAGGACTTTCTCCTTGAAAATGGTGGAGAGATTCTCGTAAAGCTTCTCTTTGAAGATATTGAGAAGTGCTTCACGGAAGGCAACATCGAAAGCTGCTTCTGGGCAGCTATCGGCGCCCTCCCGTGGGGTAAGGCCTTGACTATTATCAAGGAACTTCCGGCGATAACCAAGGCCATCACAAGGATCGTTGGTGGAGTCAACAAATTCCTTGAAGAATCGGCCAAGGCGAAGAAGTTCATCAAAAAGGCTGAGGACGCTCTTGTAAACGTCCCCATCTGCAAAGTGAAGAGCAAGCCCAACAGCTTCACCCCCGAAACTCCGGTGCTGATGGGCGACGGTACTCGTAAACGGATCGGAGACATTCGAACCGGACAGGCGGTACTGGCCACCGACCCCAGTACCGGTAAGACCGCGGCGCGCACGGTCACCGACGTGATCATCGGCGACAAGGACGACCTCGTCGACCTGACCATCGACACCGACGGCGCGGCCGGGAACGCCACCGGCACACTCACGGCCACTTCAGGGCACCCGTTCTGGGCGGACAACCGGCATCGCTGGCTGGACGCTGTGGACCTCAAGGCCGGTGATCTTCTCCGTACTCCTCAGGGTGAGTCGAAGGAAGTCGTCGGCATCCATCCCTCGCCCGGCATCCGCACGGTCTACAACCTCAGCGTCGACGGCCTCCACACGTATTATGTGGTGGCAGGGGACGCTCCGGTCCTCGTCCACAATTCCAAGAATCCGTGCGGCGAGATCCCGGGCGATGGCCGTGACTTCGCCGACGCGCGCACCAAGGCGCGGGAGGCGGCAGGCCTGGGAGACGATGCGATTCCGTACAAGAGCGAGATCGGCCCGATGAAGGACAAGCTCTACGTTGGCATGCAGAGCCCTGACGGCCGGAGTGGCTGGCGAATCGACTTTGACCCGAAAGACCCGGAAAAGGCCCTTCACATCAACTGGTGGAAGAACTTTGACAGGTCGAAGAAGCGTGCCGAGATGGGCCCGGATTCCCAGCGCGGATATTTCACAATCCCCAAGCCTGGGGGTGGAATCGCCGACGAAGGGGACTACCGTGACATCATCAAGCATTTCCCCTGGAACTAGAGGTGCCGAACGCAATCATGGCTGACACGGAGGACGGCGATGTACGTTGAATCTGACCACCTCACCGATTGGATCAGTTCGGGGAGGGCTGTCAGGATGCCGGTTGAAGCGAGCAGGGAGTTCGATGAGTACCTGTGCACTCTCCCGTGGATCCCATCACGACTCGACTGGCGTGAGATTCCGTATTCCGTGTTCAGCTATGAGGATGCTGGATGGTCAGGGGATTTGGCCGTGGAGTGGGCACGCACACACCACTTCATGGACTCTGAGCATGCCTTCATCATGTACTCGGCAACCGAACCGGGAATCCTCTGCAGCAGCAGGGACGCATTCTTCGAGTTGGACTACCTGACCATGGGCAGGGTGCATCCGGCATACATCTGCGCAGCGAGTGCAGGCAATGATGGGCCGGTGCTCTCGTTCAACAGGTTCGCTGAGTGGGACGGGTTCGCTGTGCTGACTACCCCGTCGCCCTGAACTGTAGAAGCCGCAGATTAAAAATCTGCAGATGCCCCTGCCGGGCAATCCCGGCGGGGGCATCTGTCGTTGCGCGGCAAAGCGGGTCTGTTGTGACCATCAGCGAGAAGGGGCTCTGCTGCAAGTTCTTCGGAGTTGGTCTCGAACTCGTGACTGATGACGTGGAGGTCATATCCAGCAAGGAGCGCCGCTCAGCACCGTCAAGCGCTGTACGGTCCGTCCGCTCGCGCATGCCCCATCCGGACGCCGAGGATTCGCCGTACGCCCTTGTAACGGAAAGCCTTGGGACGGGCGTCGAGGCGGCCGACATGACGCGGTGCCCGTGCGCGGGGCCGGTACCGGACCGGTACCGGGGCTCGTACGGACGGGTGGAGTGAGAAGAGGCCGGTGCGGATGCGGCAGGGCGACAGGCCTTCTACGGGCGACGATTCCGGGGAGCCGTGGACCCGCCGTGCCCGGAAGCAGCCGAAGCAGCTGACGTGGCCGAAGCAGCCGAAGCAGCTGACGTGGCCGAAGCAGCTGACGTGGCCAAAGCAGCTGGAGCGGCTGCGGGGGCAGCGCCTGGTGCGCTGGCTGCCCGTCATTCTGCTCATCGGCGGTATCACCTTCGAGGAGGTGACACCGCTCACCTACACCGGCTCGCCCTTCTTCGCCGCCGCCCCGCTGGTCGCGGCGCCGCTCTTCTCGCTGGGCGCCACAGCCTTCACCGCACTTGCCGCCGTCGCCGGCGAGATCTGGGTGGCTGCCTACCGCAGCCCCGCCGCGAACATCAACGAGGCGGTGACGGAGGCCGCGACGGTGTTCGTCGTGTCCCTGCTGGCGCTCGGCATCAACCGCGCACTCCGGAAGACCGAGGCCCATCTGGCGTCCGTACGGGATGTCGCGGAGGCCGCCCAGCGGGCCGTACTGCCGGAGCCGCCGGAGCGGCTCGGCGGAGGGCTCACGGTCGCGGCCCGCTACGTGGGCGCGCGGGCGGACGCACGGATCGGCGGCGACCTCTACGCCGTGCAGGACACCCCGTACGGCGTACGGCTGCTCGTCGGCGATGTGCGCGGCAAGGGGCTGGAGGCGGTGGAGGCCGCGGTGGTCGTCGTCGGCGGCTTCCGGGAGGCGGCCGAGCGGGAGGCCACGCTGGAGGCGGTGGCGGGCCGGCTGGAGCGGGCGCTGCGGCGGGAGGCCGAGCGGCGTGCGGGGATCGAGCTGGTCGAGGGGTTCGCCACGGCTGTCCTGGCGGAGGTCCCGGCCGACGGGGAGCCCGTGCTGCGGGTCCTCAACCGCGGCCATCCGCCGCCGCTGATGCTCACCCCGGACGGCGGGCTGCGCGAGCTGGCCCCCTCGGCGCCGGCGCTGCCGTTGGGGATGGGCGAGGTGGCGAGCTGGCCGGACCGGGTGGACGAGACGTTCCTCCCGGCCGGTGCGCTGCTGCTCTTCTTCACGGACGGCGTCACCGAGGCCCGCGACTCCCACGGCCGCTTCTACGACCCGTCGGTACGGCTGCGCGGCCGCCACTTCACCGGGCCGGGCGGCCTCCTGGACGCCCTCATCGAGGACGTGGCACGGCATACGGGCGGGGAGCAGGCGGACGATATGGCGCTGCTGGCGGTGCAGCGGCCTATGGGGGCGTAACGCGCGCTGTCACTCCGGGTAATCGATGAATGCTCCTTGGCGTCATGGCGGCGCATGCGTCGCATAACAACTGACGCACAATCGCCGAAAGATCGTTTGGAGTCCCTTGGTCAACTTGCCAGGTTCGCGTGGGTATGCGTGGAAAAGTTCCACGTCAAACCTCGTGGAGAGTGGACAAGGATTCCCGGGGAGGCTTGGAAAATGGTCACGACTTCTATTACTGTCCGATAACGGAGCGCGGTCGTCCCAGCCGTCGAAAGAGGCGGCACCGTGCGCCGACGCCGAATCCCGTACGCACATTTCACGCACCTTCAGCACCCCGAACGGCATGACCGGTACGAACTACGCGAGCCGCCGGAACTGCATGAACCGCATGAATCGCACAAACTGCGTGAACTGCACGGACCGCACGGACCGCATGAACTGCGCAAGGGAACCGGGGAACCATCACCTTGGGGTGAATCGGACGCCTCAGCCAGAGGGTGCCCGTAGGAGACCTTCCTGCTCCGAACCCGTCAGCTAACCCGGTAGGCGAGAAGGAAGGAAAGGAGTCCGCCCCCGTGGCATCCAACAGGCCTGCCCCCGAGGCTCCGTCCGCATCCGCCTCCGCAGCCCCCGCTGCCCCGGCCTTCGCGCATGAACTCGATGCCCGAGGCGCTTTCGACGGACCTGCCTACGCGCACGCGCGCGGCGGTGCAGACATCGCAACGGGCCGCGACGCCAACAGCGCCGGGGACGCCAACAGCGTCGGTGACGGTGCCAGCATCGTCGTCGGTGACGGCGTCGGTGACGGCGTCGGTGACGGTGGCGGTGACGGTGGCGGCGACGGCCCGTGGGAGGAGTGGAACCCCACCGAGGAGTCCGTCCGCTCCGTCCGTGGCAAGCACCGGGTGGTCAAGCAGCGCACCGGCGGACTCGCCCGCGGCGGCACAGTCCTGGGCGTCGGCGTCATCGCGGCGGTCGGCGCGGGAGGCATGGCCACGGCGGAGGGCCGCCCGCCGCTCCCGATCTCGATACCCGACATCGGCGGGCTGGCCGACGAGATAGCCGACAGCCTGCCGGACGCCGAGTCCCTCCCCGGCGTCGGCGACCTCATATCCGATGCCGATGCCGATGCTGACGGTGACGAATCCACCTCCGGCGCCGCCCCCGGCTCCGAGGCCAACTCCCCTTCTCCCTCGGGCCCGCTCAGCCAGGCCACCGGTACGGGCTCCGGTACAGGCACCGGTACGGGCAGCGGTGCCGGCGAGGCCCTGCGCAGCCGCATCCTCCAGCAGGCCGACGCGCAGCAGAGCGCCGCCGAGACGGAAGCCCGTGAGGCGGCCGAGAACGCCGCCGTCAAGCAGGCCGCGAAGGAAGCGGTCGAAGCCCAGAAGGCGGCCGAGAGGGCCGCGGCCGCCAAGAAAGCCGCAGAACTGGAAGCCAAGCGCGAGGCCGAGGCGGAGGCCCACCGTAAGGCGGAGGCCGAACGCCTCGCCCGGCTGGCGAAGAGCTTCACCGTCCCCGTCTCCTCGTACACCCTGACCGCCGGCTTCGGCCAGGCCGGCGACCGCTGGGCCGCGGACCATACCGGGCAGGACTTCGCCGCGCCGACCGGCACGCCCGTCAAGGCGGTTCACTCCGGCACCATCACCCAGGCCGGCTGGGCCGGTGCGTACGGCTACCGCATCGTGCTCACCCTGGACGACGGCACCGAGCTCTGGTTCTGCCATCTGTCCTCGATGGTGAAGACCTCCGGCAAGGTCAATACGGGCGATGTCATCGGCCGCGTCGGCGCGACCGGCAATGTCACCGGCCCGCACCTCCACCTCGAGGTACGTCCCGGTGGCGGCGACCCGACAGACCCGATGGCGTGGCTGCGGGAGCACGGGATCGAAGCCTGAGGCAAGACGGAACCGAGGGAAGCGCAGGAAGCCAGGGAAGCGCAGGAAGCCAGGGAAACGCAGGAAACGAGGGAAACGAGGGAAACGAGGGGGAATAACCCCCCTCCCCCCGAGCGCTTCCCTCCACATGACTGCGAAACTCAAAACTGTTGGTTCGCTCTCCGTCTCCCCGCTCTCCCTCGGGGGCAACGTCTTCGGCTGGACTGCCGACGAAGCCGAGTCCTTCGCCGTGCTCGACGCGTACACGACCGCCGGCGGGAACTTCATCGACACCGCCGACGTGTACTCCGCCTGGGTCCCCGGCAACAAGGGCGGTGAATCCGAGACTGTCATCGGCAACTGGCTGGCGTCCCGGGGCAATCGCTCCGACGTCGTCATCGCCACCAAGGTCGGCGCACACCCCGACTTCACGGGCCTGACCGCCGCCACGATCAAGACCGCGGTCGACCAGTCCCTCACCCGCCTCCGCACGGACTACATCGACCTCTACTACACCCACTACGACGACGAATCACTGGAGGTCGGGGAGTTCCTCACCGCCCTCGACGACCTCGTCAAGGCCGGCAAGGTCCGCGAGATCGGTGCGTCCAACATCTCCGCGGCCCGCCTGGCGGAATCCCTTACCTTCTCCGCTCGCGAGGGCCTGGCCCGATACGTCGCCCTGCAGCCCCACTACAACCTGGTCTCCCGCGACACCTACGAGGGTGAACTGGCCGACGTGGCCGCCCGCGAGAGCGTCGCCGCGATGCCCTATTACGCCCTCGCCTCCGGCTTCCTCACGGGCAAGTACCGCCCTGGCGCCGCGACCGACAGCGCCCGCTCCGAGAAGGCCGCAGAGTATCTGGCCACCGATCGCGGCCTCCGCGTCCTGGAGGCCCTCGACACCGTCGCCGCCGCCCATGGTGCCGAACTCGCCACCGTGGCCCTCGCCTGGCTCGCCGCGCAGCCGACGGTCGCCGCCCCCATCGCCAGTGCCCGTACGGTCTCCCAGCTCCCGCCCCTCCTGGCCGCCGCGGACCTCTCCCTCACCCAGGCCGAACTCACCCTCCTGAACGACGCATCGGCCTGACCGGCCTGCCTCGCCCCGCCTCGCACAGAGGGGGCGTCCCCACGCAGCGGGCCCCTGCCCCCTCTGCGCGGGGATGCCCGTGGCCGGCCGAGAACTGTGCCGTCGGCACCTCACCCCGACTCACCCCTGACTTACCCCCGACTCACCCCCGACGGTCCACCACCGCCCACGACGCCAGCGCCATCCCACCCGCCACCGCGAACACCGAAGGCCAGGCCCCGATCTTCTTGGCCAGCACATGCGACCCCACAAACGCCGCCACATAGGCGCCACTCAACGCCACCGCAGCCTTCGGCCCGGCCTTCTCCTGCCACTCCTTGGCCGCCACAACCCCAGCCGCCACCAGCGCCACTCCCCCCAACGGCCTCTTCTCCGTCCACCGAGCGACGCCATAACCACCCACGAGCCCACTCGCCGCCACCACTGCCGCCGGAATACGCGCCATCGCCATAACCTTCCACGTCAGAGCCAACTTCCCTGAGCCTACGCCGGGCTCGCAGCGGATCGGGTGGCCCCAGGGAGTAAAGAGAAAGCAGCACGCAGGGCTCTGCTTGTGTGGCTCGGGGCGGTGTCTTCGGCACGCGGGGCTACGAGGCGCACCGGCTACGAGGTGTCTGCGTTCCAGCTTTTCAATGCCGTCACGCTTGACCCGGTGGCGGGCGGTGAGTTGCTTGTTCCGTAGGGCGGGGTGGGGGCGGCGTGGTGTGGCTTCGGCTGCGCTGACTGCGTGGGTTCCCCCGAGTGGGTTTCTTTGAGAGGGGTGCGCCGGAGGTGTCGTGCTCGTTCTCTTCCTGGTGCACCTGGTCTTCCTGGTGCACCTGGTTCGCCCAGCGCTCGTCCTGCCGGGCCGCAGTCTCCAGTGCATCCGTAAGTGCCCGTTGCCCCCAAGGCTGGTAGTGGCGTAGGTGCTGGAGTAGGTGGTGTTCCTGGGTGGTGAAGTCTGGGGTGGGGCCGGTGAGGTGGGCGCGGCGGCGGTGGAAGGAGAGGGCGGTGGCGAGGGCGGTGTATTCGGTGACGGCGCGGGCGGCGGCGGGGCCGTGGGTGCGGTGGGCGATGTCGCGGGCCAGGGCGCGGGTCTTGAGGGAGGAGAGGGCGGTGGGTTCGGCGGGGACGAGCCAGCCGGCGGCGATGTAGGGGGTGAGGTAGTGGCGGAGGGAGCGGAGTTCCTGGTTGCGGGCCCAGACGGCGAGGGCGGTCAGGACGAGGAGGAGCGGGACCATGAAGAGGCCGTAGATGAGGAGGAAGTCGGGGGTGTCGAGGGTGGCGGAGGCGTTCCAGACGGCGTGGAGGAGGACCGAGGTCGCCAGGCCCAGGGCGGTCACGGCCGTGCGGGCGGTGCGGCGGCGGGGGTAGCGGGTGGCGGCGATGCCGAACGCGAGGCCGGTGGGGATGGTGAAGAGGGGGTGGGCGAAGGGGGAGACGATGATCCGGATGAAGAAGGTGCCGGCGGTGAGGGAGTCCAGGCCCGAGTGGCCCAGGGACTGGTCCTCGCCGAAGGCGTTGCCCAGGTAGAGGATGTTCTCGGTGAAAGCGAAGCCGGTGGCGGTGATGCCGGCGATGACGATGCCGTCCGTGATGCCGTCGAAGTCGCGTCGGCGGAAGCGGTAGAGGAAGAGGACGGCGGCGGCCTTGCCCGTCTCCTCGACGAACGGGGCGATGACGGCGGCGCCCCAGGCCTCGGCCTCGGAGGGCGAGGTGGAGGCGATGTTGGCGGCCAGCCAGTCGGTGGCGAAGCCGTTGGCCAGCAGGGCGACCAGGGTGGCGGCGCAGGCGCCCCAGGTGAAGGCGAAGGCGAGGTTGCGCCAGGGCTCGGGCTCCAGGCGGTCGAGCCAGCAGAAGGCTGCGATGAGGAGCGGTACGGGGAAGACGGCCAGGCCGAGGCCTACCAGGAAGCCTTCGGTGCCGGTCTCGCGGCGGACCAGCGCGATGATCAGGACACCGGAGAGGGCCAGGAGGGATATCAGGGCCGTCGCGCGGACGGTTCTGCTCTGCCAGGGGGGTCTGCGGCGGTGGTGGTGTGGGGGTGCGGTGGGGGCGTGCGCGGCGCAGGGGGCGTATGCGGGGGGTGTGTACGGGGGTGGGGGTGGAGGTGGCGGCGGCAGTGCGCAGGGGTGTGGGGGCGGCTGGGGGGACGGGGACACCTGTCGACCCTAACGAGGAGCTTTGCGGCGTAACGAGGGGCCGTTGCTGGTGGATACCTGCTGCGGCTGCTGATGATCGGCTGGCGACTGACCGATTGCCAGCTACCGGCTGCGGCTACCGATGGCTGGCTGGCGACTGACCGATTACTGGCTACCGGCTGTGGTTGCGGCTGCCGACTGGCCGATGACCGGTTACCGGCTGCGGCTTATGCGCTGCGGCGGCGGAAGAGCAGGTCGTGGACGACGTGTCCCTTGTCCAGGCCCTGGCCCTCGAACCTGGTCAGCGGGCGGAAGTCCGGCCGGGGGGCGTATCCCGGGTGGAGGTTCTCCAGCGTCGGCTCGGCGGAGAGGACCTCCAGCATCTGCTCGGCGTACGGCTCCCAGTCGGTCGCGCAGTGGACCAGGGCGCCGGGCGTGAGCCGGGAGCAGGCCAGCGAGACGAATTCCGGCTGGATCAGGCGGCGCTTGTGGTGGCGCTTCTTGGGCCAGGGGTCGGGGAAGAAGACGCGCAGGCCGGCGAGGGAGCCGGGGGCGAGCATCTCGCGGAGCAGGATGATCGCGTCGCCGTTCGCCACCCGGATGTTGGACAGGCCGTTCTGCTCGGCGAGGCGGAGCAGATTGCCCTGGCCCGGCGTGTGCACGTCACAGGCGAGGATGCCGGTCGACGGGTCGGCGGCGGCCATCTGTGCCGTGGCCTCACCCATCCCGAAGCCGATTTCCAGGACGACCGGCAGGCCGTCGAAGAACGTGTCCAGATCAATACGGGAGAGCCCGTCGATGTCCAGCCCCCACGTGGGCCACAGGCGGCGCAGCGCATCCGCCTGTCCGGGGGAGACGCGGCTGCGGCGGGGCTGGAAGGAGCGGATCCGCCGCTCGTGGTGCGAGCCGGCCGGGTCGGCCGCGGGGCCGGTGCCGTCGGGGAACATGGGTGCGCCGCGGCGGGGGGTGGCGGCTGACACGGCCGTGGAGCCGAGGCCGAGGCTGCGGGCTCCCTGCGTGGTGGTTTCCTGCGCGGCCGCGGCCGCGGCTGCCGGAGCGTCGGCTTCCGACGGGCCGGCTTCCGACTGGCTGGTAGCCGACGGGTTGGCTTCCGACGGGTTGGCTTCAGGGGTGGCGGGATTCTCGGACACAGTGTGTCGATTCTACGGGGCGGAGGACGGTTCCACGGTGGGTGGAGGGCGGGGGAGGTGGCCGCGGCGATACCGGGAGTACCGGGCGATGGCTGGGCGGAAAGGGCGAAACCGCTGGTGGGAAGGCGCTGGCTGGGGGAGTGGCGGCGTGCATACGATGCGGGGCCGACGTGCCGCAACGAAGCCGGCACACGCACCAGTAAGCCAGCAAGCCAGGGGGTCTGTTCATCGTGTCGCAGGGTGGCCAGGGAAGCACCGGGAATCCGCAAGGGCCGAAGCCGGACGGCCAGGGGGGTCCGGGAGCGGCACCTGTCGGTCCGCCGGTACCAGGCCAGCCCATCGGGGCGGCCGAGCCCCCGCCCGCGGGACAGCCCGTCGGCCCGTCTCCGGCCGGCCCCAACCCCTATGCGACTCCGCCCGCTCAGCCCACTCCGCTCGCTCAGCCGGCTCAGCCGGCTCAGCCCGCTCAGCCCGTTCCGCCTGGTCCGGGTGCGGCCCAGCCGCCCATGGGCCAGCCTCAGGGCTCACCTCAGCAGGGCTTTGCCCAGCCCCCTTCCGCGCCGCACGGTTCCGTGCCACACGGAGGCCAGCAGCCGCCCCTGCCCCTGCCGCACCCGCCGTACGCCCAGCAGCAGGCCCCTGTGCCGGGGCAAGCTCCTGTGCCGGGGCAGGCGGCCACGCCGGGACAGGTTCCCGTGCCAGGACAGGTTCCCGTCCCGGGACAGGTCCCCGGGCAGCCGCCGTTCCCCGGTGGGCCCATGGCGGCAGCACCGTTCCCGGGTGGGGCG
This sequence comes from Streptomyces sp. NBRC 110611, assembly GCF_001590865.1. Classification (GTDB taxonomy): domain Bacteria; phylum Actinomycetota; class Actinomycetes; order Streptomycetales; family Streptomycetaceae; genus Streptomyces. Next base: position 18,347 of record NZ_BBUY01000003.1, on the reverse strand, counting down.
GGGCTGCCCGTCGGTCCGGCCCGTAACAAACCCCCCGTGGCGATCATCCTGGCGATCGTGATGGTCGTCCTGATCGCCGGCGGTGTCGGCGGGTACTTCCTTCTCACGGGCAACGGCTCTGCCGACTCGGCCGCCGACCGGCCGGCGAACGCCCTGCCGCAGCTGTGGAAGGCGCCCGCCAGCGCGTCCGCTCGCGAACGGCAGGACGAGAACGGTCTGCGCTCGATGTGGTTCAACAACGACGACGTCATCTACGGCGATAGCGAGGGCGTGCGCGCGTACAACCGCAAGACCGGCAAGAAGTCGTGGACGGTGGAGACGCCGAAGGGCGCGGGCGAGGTCTGCGCGATGTCCAAGGACGCGAGTTACGAAGGCGTGGGCGTGGTCGTCTTCGACGCGGGCGGCGACGACTGTTCCTACGTGTCCGTCGTCGACACCGACACCGGCCGCACGCTGTGGTCGAAGAACCTCCAGGACGGAAGCGGCGCGGAACACCGGCCGCGGGTCGTGGTGAACAAGAAGGTCGTCGCGGTCACGATCGGGCGGACCTACGCCGGCTTCTCGGTCTCCGGCGCGAACAAGGTCTGGCAGCTCACCTCGCGGGGGCACCTGTGCACCAACTCCGTCGGTCTGAGCCCGCAGTATCTCGCCTGGGTGAGCAACTGCCCCGATGAGAAGCCGCAGACGCAGCTGAAAATCCAGGACCTGGAGTACCCCAGCATCCATTCGAAGATCGAGGGTGAGAAGCGGCCGATCGAGCAGATCCTCTCCGACCGGCCCCTGACGCTCCTCATGCTCGACGGCAGCTCCGCCGATCCCGACCGCTACGTCCAGACGTATACGAAGGAAGGGAAGCCGGACCACTCGTTCAAGCTCGAAGGGGAGCTGAAGGACCTGACATTCGATTCGCGCAGCACCTACGTCGACGATGACGAGCAGGTGCTGGTGGCGCAGTACGGCGCGGACAAGGGCCTCGCGGCCATGGACCTGAAGACCGGAAAGCTGCTGTGGAAGAAGCGCGGCACGGCGGCGACCGCGGGCGTGGACGACCCGGGTCTGATCGCGGTCACCACGTCACCCGACAGTGGCGCGAACGCCCGCAACCCGCTGCTGGTCTCGATCGGCCTGCGCGATGGCAAGGAGAAGGTGATGGGCACGGTCTACGACCCGGAGCATTCGCTGCCCTCGCCCGACTCCATGTCACTCACCTGGAACGGCATCGACAAAACGCTCTTCGTCCAGGGTGAGCAGCTCAGTGACAACCGTCCGAGCGTCCAGGCGTTCCAGGTTCCTCCGGGGCGGTGGAGGGGGTGATCCGCCGCCGGGGCGGTGGGGCCCGGTCGCCGGGATGGTCGAGGTGAGGCCGCCGGGGCGGTGTCGTCCTCGGCCGGCCGGCCGCCTCGTCTCCGGCCACCTTTCCTGGCCCACCCCCCAGCGCCCCATCCGTCCTAGTGCCCCAGCACCCCCAGCACCCGTCGTGCCACCTCCCGGCCAATGGGCAGTGATGCCGTGGCTGCCGGGGACGGGGCGTTGAGGACGTGGATCATGCCGGGGGTCTCGGCGAAGAGGAAGTCGTCGACGAGGGTGCCGTCGGGCAGGACGGCCTGGGCCCGGACGCCGGACGGGGCGGGGATCAGGTCCTCCTCGCGGGCGGCCGGGAGGAGGCGGCGGACCGCGTCGGTGAAGGCGCGCCGGGACAGCGAGCGGTGCAGTTCGCCGGCGCCGTAGCGCCAGTGGCGGCGGGCTATCCGCCAGGAGCCGGGGTAGCCGAGGGCGCCGGCCAGCTCGGCGGGGCGGATGGTGCGCCAGTCGTAGCCCTCGCGGGCCAGGGCGGGGACGGCGTTGGGGCCGATGTGGACGGCGCCGTCGACGCCACGGGTCAGATGGACGCCCAGGAAGGGGAAGGCCGGGTCGGGAACGGGGTAGACCAGGCCGCGGACGAGGGCGGCGCGCTCCGGGGCGAGGGTGTAGTACTCGCCGCGGAACGGGACGATCCGCATGCCCGGGGCGTCGCCGGCCAGCCGGGCGATCCGGTCGCAGTGCAGGCCGGCGCAGTTGACCAGGGCGCGGGCGCGGTGGACCGTGCCGTCGGCGGTACGGACCGCGACCCGGCCGGGGCGGCGGCCGATCGCCGTCACCTCGGCGCCGTAGACGATCCGGGCACCGGCGTCCTGTGCCAGCCGGCCGTACCGGCGGGCGACCGCGGCGAAGTCGCAGATGCCGGTGGTGCCGACATGGATGGCGGCCAGGCCGCGCACCTCCGGTTCGTACTCGGCTATCTGGGCGGGGCCCAGCTCACGCACCGGAAGGCCGTGCTCCCGGCCGCGCTGGATGAGGCCGTGCAGCCGCGGGAGTTCGCTGCGGTCCGTGGCGACGATCAGCTTGCCGGTGACCTCGTGCGGGATGTCGTGCTCGGCACAGAACGTGACCAGCTCCGCTGAGCCCTGGAGGGCGAAGCGGGCCTTGAGCGAACCGGGCGGGTAGTAGATGCCGCTGTGGATCACACCGCTGTTGCGCCCGGTCTGATGGCGGGCGGGCCCCGGCTCCTTCTCCAGGACCACGACGCGCGTGCCCGGCGCGGCCCGCGTGATCGCAAGGGCCGTGGAGAGCCCGATGATGCCGGCACCGATCACCAGCACATCGCAGTCGTACGCCGCCACTGCACCTCCCAACCGCATAGCCGCAGGTCCGCCCCTCGCCGCGGATCCGCGCGCCATCGCCGACGACGTACCCCATCATGACGGGCACCACTGACAGTGCGGCGAGGACCGGCCGGGGCGGGCCGCCCGGTGGCGACGCGAACGCCCGCGCCCGCCCCGTCCGAAGCGCGGAGTCCGGAGTCCGAGGTTCGAAGTCCGAAACATTCGAAATCCGAAACATTCGGGGTTCGAACATTCGGGGTTCGGAACATGCAGAGTTCGACGCCGATGTCCGTCCTACGCCGGCGCCGCCAGCAGCGGCCGTGCCCGTTCCCGCAGCTCCACCACGCGCGGCTCGTCGCCGTACGGCTCCAGGCGGTGCAGCAGATCGCGGACGTACTCCGTCGTGCGGGCCGAGGAGATCCGGCCCGCCACCTCGACCGCCCGGGTGCCCGCCGCGCAGGCCGCGTCCAGGTTGCCGGACTCCAGTTCGGCCACCGCGGACACCACCAGGCGCAGCCCGTGGGAGCGTACGAACTCCTCCGTGGGGCGGGAGAGGGCCTGCTCGGTGAAGCGGCGCACCTGACGGGGCAGCCGCAGGTCCCGGTAGCACTCGGCGGCGTCGGCGGCGAAGCGTTCGTACGAGTAGAAGTCCAGCCATGACGGGTCGGGGTCGCCGCCGCGGGAGCGCTCCAGCCAGCCCTCGGAGGCCTTCAGCGCCACCTCGCAGGCGCGCGCCTCACCGGCCTTGGCCTGCGCCCGAGCCTCCACCAGGCGGAAGAAGCTCATGGTGCGGGCGGTGGCCAGACCGCGGTTGCGCTCCAGGGCCGCCTGCGCGAGGTCGACGCCCTCGTCGGCGAAGCCGCGGTAGGTCGCCTGGAGGGACATCGACGCCAGGACGTACCCGCCCAGGGGGACGTCGGCGGCCGCCCGGGCGAGCCGCAGCGCCTGGATGTAGTAGCGCTGCGCCGCCTCCTGCTGGCCGGTGTCGAAGGCCATCCACCCCGCGAGCCGGGTGAGTTCGGAGGTCGCCCCGAAGAGCGCCCGGCCCACCTCGTCGCTGTACGAGGCGAGCAGCAGCGGCGCCGCGTCCACCCGGAGGCACTCCGGCACCATGGACGAACGCCAGTCCCCGCCACCGTACTTGGAGTCCCAGCGGCGCGCGTCCTCGGCGGCCTCGCGCAGCTTGCTGACGTCGCTGTGGCCCACGTGCTGCGGACTCCCGGCGTCGCCGGCCGCCGCGGCGTCCTTCTCCCGCGCCTCGGGCGCCTCCCGCGCCACCGAACTGTCGGCCGGGGATATCAGCCAGCGCGAGGCGGGGGTGGCGTAGGCGGTGACGGCGAAGGATCCGGCCAGGCTCTGCCAGATGCCGCCGCTGCCGGCCCGCCGCCCGGCCAGATCGAGACGGTAGAGCTCGGTCGCCGAGCGCACCGCCGCGCCCACATCGCGGGGAAAGGCCAGGCCGACCTCGGGGGCCGGGTCCGCGTCGGCCAGCCCGATCTCGTGCAGCGGCACCGGCCGGCCCAGCTTGCTGCCGATTGCGGACGCGATCAGATGGGGCGCGGCACCCTGGGGCACCATGCCCTTCGAAACCCAACGCGCCACCGATGTCTTGTCATAGCGAAGTGTCAGTCCGCGCTGCGCACCGAGGTCGTTGACCCGGCGTGCCAGTCCGGCATTGCTGATACCCGCGAGGGCGAGAACCGTGCCGAGCTTCTCGTTCGGCCCGCGTATATCCCTGGACATGCGCACCCCTCGAACCAGCGACAGCCGCCCCGCTACCCCGGGGCATGCGTCCACCCAGAGTAGTTCGCCGGATCCCGACCGTTAAGGGCCGGTGTCCCGGATGGCGAGATTCATGTTCAAACAGGGGTGCGGGAGTTGGCATGTGCTCCGGGTACGTGTGCCCGTGCGCCCTTCCGTGCGCGCTGGTCGCCCACCACCGCGGGCGCTTCCATGGCTGTTGCGTGGGTCGGCCCGCTGCACTGGATCCAGTGGGCTGGGGGACACCGTCACCTCATTCCCCGCGGGTGGCGGTCCGGTCCGGGGGGCGCAGCCCGCTTCCCGGACCGTCGCGCGCGTCGGCCGCTGCCGGTCGCGTCGCCGGTGGACGTGACGTACGGGTGTGTCAACTCGGCTGTGCATAAGGGACTTTGGCCGAAAAGCGTCGGGTGCTGCATTCGCGCCGCGGCCATCGCCCGGAGCCGCCCCGGGGGCCACACGGGGGGCCTTCCGGGGGAGGAGAGGCGGGTGGTCGGGACGGGCGGCCGCAGCCACAACCCCGTCGCCGTGCGCCCTGTCGCCGCGCGCCCCCGACGGACCCGCCCGTTGAGCCCCACCGTGAACTGCCCGTATACGGGCCCGCTCCGGCCCTTCCCCTGCGCCGCCGGCATGGCAGCATGGTCGCCGCAAGAGCTTGACGGCAGCACCACAGCATGACGACAGCTTGGCAATCCGTTGCGCGGGGGCGGCCGTTGACCCCGGTGCACGGACGCGGGGAATCGGGTGGAGGCGGCAATGCGCTGGTTGGTGGGGTGGAGCAGTGCCGCCACGGGGACGTCCGGCGAATCGAGGACGCCCGGCGAATCGGGAGCATCCGGCGCATCGGGGGCGCCCGCCGCAGGGTCGGAGGGCGCGGAGGCGCGCACCGTGCTCCCCGTAGGCGCCCAACTCCTCTGGGGCGGCCCGGATCCGCTGTGGGCGGTCGGCGACTGGCGGCCGGACGAGGTCCGCGTCGTCCAGGCCGACCCCGAGACCCGGCTCGCCGTGTTCGGTGTCTGCGGAGCCACCGACGACCAGCTGCGGGTGGGCCTGCTCGCGGCCCGTGGGGGCGCGCTGCGCCACCTCACCGCCTGGCCCGGCGGCTACACCGCCGTCGTCCAGGTAGGACGGCGGATCACCGTCACCGGAGACCTGGCCGGCGCCCGCCCCGTCTTCCACACCCCCTGGGCCGGCGGCACCGCTTACGCCACCGCGGCCCTCCCGCTCGCGGACCTGATCGAGGCCGGCCTCGACATCGGCCATCTGGCCGCGCTGCTGGCCTGCCCGGACGCCCCCGAGGCCCTCGGCTCCGGCACGCCGTACGAAGGTGTCCGCCGGATCCCGCCCGGCCACGCCCTGGTGCTGCGCGGCGGCACCCGCGACATCACCTCCTACGAGCCCACCGCGTCGCTCGCCGTCGCCGCGCCCCAACTCGCCCCGGAACAGGCGGTGGACGGCGTCCGCGACGCGCTGCTCGACGCCGTACGAGCCCGGCTGGCCGCCCCCCGGCACGCCGCCGACCCGGACGGCCTCGACGGGCTCGACCCCGGCCCGGTGCCCGGAATGGGCCCCGCCGAGCGGCGCGCCGCACGCGGCGGACCGGCCCCCGGCATCGGCGCCGACCTCTCCGGAGGCAGCGCCTCGGGAACCCTCGCCCTCCTGGCCGCCGGCCTCCCCGGCCGGCCCGGAAGCCTGGGCGGCCACGGTGAGCGCCTCCTGGCCGTCACCTTCAACGACCGTGCCACCCAAGGAGGTCAGGCTCAGGCCCACCGGGACGCCGAACTGGAGCGCGCCCGCAGTATCGCCGACAATCCGCGGCTGCATCACGTCGTCGTCGCGGCCGGCGAGGAGGCTCTCCCGTATGCGGACCTCGAAGGCGGCCCGCTCACGGACGAGCCGGGCCCCGCCCTCGTCACCGCGGGCCGCCATCGCCGCAGGCTGCTGGCGGGCAGCGCGGACCACTTCGTCGGGCACGGTGCCCGCCAGGTCCTCGACGCCCACCCGGCCCGGCTCGCCGACCTCCTCATGGACCGCCGCCGGCGCCCTCTGCTGCGCCCGGTCACCGCGCTGGCCAAGGCCGACGGGCCCTCCGCCCACTCGGTCCTGGTGCCGTTCACGGTGTACCGCGCGGCCCGCAGGCTCGCCCGTACGCCGTACCCGGACGGTATCGCCGACACGGCCCGCCGCCTGCTGGAGCGGGAGTTCGCCGACGAGCCGGTGGCGGGCGGAGCCGTGGACGCCTCGCTGGCCGCGCTCGCCTGGTGCCGGCCGGGGCCCGCGGCACGCTGGCTCACGGGCGAGGCGCTCGCCGAAGTATCGGTTCGGCTCGGCGAGGCGGCGGCCCGCTCACCGGCGTCCGGCCGCCCGGGGGAGCGGCGGGCCCGCGCGGCACTGGCCCGCCAGGCCGCCGACCACCGTGTCTTCGAGCAGGCCGCCGAGGTGCGCAACCAGCGGCTGCATGCCCCGTTCCTCGACAACCAGGTGGTACTCGCCTGCCGCGCCCTGCCGGACACCCTGCGGGTGCAGCCCGGGGCGCGGGCCGCCGTCCTGCGCTCCGTACTGGCCGGCGCGGGCGTACGGGACCTCCCGCCCGGATGGGGCGCCACCTCGCAGCTCACCCACACCGCTGCGGTACGCACCGGGCTGCGCAGCGCCGTCGACGACCTGGTGCGGCTCTTCGACGCACCGCTGCTGGCCGATGCCGGGCTGATCGAGGCACGGGTGGTCCGTACGGCGCTGCGGGCCGCGGCGGAGGGGGCCGGGCTGCCGCTGGACGGGCTGGCGGAGCTGGTCTCCACGGAGCTGTGGCTGCGGCGGCTGGTGGCGCGGCGGGGGACGTGCTGGACGGGGGCGGAGGCGCCGCGGCAGCGGGCGGTCGCGGGGGGAGTGGCGCCGCGTGCGCGGTTGTCGTGAGGGCCGGTCGTGCGGGGGAGAGGGGGAGGGAGGGGGGAGGAGGGCGAGAGGTTTCGCAGGTGCGTCGTCCCGGCGGGCGGGCCTGACCCGTCGGCCGGGGCTTCTGGCCTTCTGGCCTGCTGAGCGCTGACACCGGTGCGCGTCGCACGGCCGACGTGCTGTGCGACGAGCTGAACAGCGCATGCGACGGCGCACATGAGGCACTGCACGCCGAGGACACACGCCGCCCGCTCGCCCGGCCAACGTGATACGCGCACCGCGCCCCCGAGCGCCGGCCCCCCGAACGAGCGACGAGCCCAGCCCGGCTTCAGTCCCAGCCCCGGGGCCCCGGCCCCGGCCCCGGGGCCCCGGCCCCGGGGCCGGCCGCAGGCCCCGTCAACGACAGCTGATCCGCGCCCGTGCCCAGTCGCCGACGGTCACCACATCGAGGGGCGACACCGGCTCGACGACCAGCCGCAGCGTCTTACGGCCCGTCAGCGGGACATGCACCGGCACCCCCTGCTCCCCGCCACGCACCACCGCCGACCGCCACAGCCGCTCCCCGTCCCCGTAGACGGAGAAGCGCAGCGCCCCCAGCCGCAGGCTGAGATCGTCGACACCCACGACGGCGTCGTACGCGGTGCACTGGCGGTTGAGGTCGATGGTCACCGAGGACGGCGCGTGCACGCTCACGCTGTTCGGATACGTCGTGCCGGCGACCTCGGCCGACGGCCGCTGCCACAGCCAGCCGCTGCCGATGGTGCGCACCTCGGGCTTGCTGCCGTCGCCCATGACGTCATGGGCGAGCGCATTGAGCTGATACGGCGTCGGCGCGGGCTGCGGTGGCTTCGGAGAGGGCTTGGGCGGCGTGGGTGTGGGCGTCGGTGTGGGCGTGGGGGCGGGGGTGGGTGACGTCGGCGGTGTCGCGGACGGTGCGGCGGGCGGCGTCGGGGCCGGGGTGAGCGGCGGCTTCGGCGAGGCCGGCGTGGGCGTCGGCGCCGGCTCGGGGGACTGAGCCGGGCTCGGCCGGTGTGCCGGGGCCGGTGCGGCGCCGGCCGCCGGCGGCAGTGGCTTCGCCGGCCGCGGGTCGGGCTTCTGCGGTACGGCCGGGGCCGGCCGGGGCGGCTGAGCCTGCGGCTTCGGCGCGGGCGCCGGGCTGCCGGTGAGCGCCAGCGCCAGCGCCGTGCCCGCCACCACCGCGGCCCCGACCCCGATGCCGACCTTCACCGGCGTGCCGAGGCCCTTGCCCACCGCGGCACCGCCGGCTCCGCCCGCCGCACCGGAACCGCCGCCCGCTCCTGTTCCTGCTCCCGCTCCTGCTCCTGTTCCTGCTCCTGTTCCCGCCGCGGCGGCCGCACCGGCACCGGCCGCGGCGCCCGCGCCCGCGGCGCCCGCCACTGCCGCCTTGACGGCGTACCCGGCTGCGAGCCAGCCGATGACCGCGACCGGCAGCAGCGCGCCGATCCGCTGATTGACGTCCTCGACCTCCAGCGCGGCCAGCCGGCACCGGGCGCACTGCTCCAGGTGCTTGCGCAGCCCCCGCTCGGCCCGGATCCGCAGCCCGCCGCGGGTGTACGCGCCGAGCCGGTCGGCATACCGGGCGCAGTCCCCGCCGGCGGTCAGCGACTGACTGACGTGTGCCTGCAGATAGGCCTGCCGCAGGCCCTCCCGGGCGCGGTGCGCCAGCACCGCGGTGGCGTTCGCGGTCAGCCCGAGCAGCGGGGCGACCTCGCTCGGCGACTCCTCCTCGACCGTCGTGTGCCACAGCACCGTCTGGTAGCGCTCCGGCAGGCTGCGGAACGCCTGCACGGCCATCGACTGCTCGGCCTCGTGCATGGCGCGTACATCCGCGCCCGGATCGTGCGCGTCGTCGTCCCTCGCCGCACCGGCCGCACCGGCCGCGGATACCGCGAACACCGCGAAGTCCTCGACCAGCTGCTCTCGCCGCGCGGTCTTCGCCCAGGACGCGGCGACCCGGCGGACGGCCGTCAGCAGGTAGGCGCGTACGGCCGTGTCCGGGCCCGCGCCACCGCGCACCGCCTGCAGCGTACGGGCGAAGACCTCACCGGTCAGGTCCTCCGCGGTGTGCGCGTCCCGGCAGCAGTTGCGGGCGTAGCGCCGGACCGCCGCGGCGTGCCTGCGGTACAGCTCCTCGTACGCGCTGTCGTCGCCGGCCCGCATAGCGGCGATCAACTCGCCGTCGGAGGGCGGAAGTTCCTCCTCGCCGGCATCGGCTGCCGGGGCCGGACCGCGGCCCCGCTCACGCTGCGGCGGCACGCTCGGAACGTCCTCCCCCGCAGCCCCACCGCCCCGTTCCCCCGCAGCCCCACCAGCGTCCCGTTGGCCCGCCGCCCCACCGACCCGTTCGCCTACCGGCCCGCTGGCCTGATCGTGCCCCGCCCCGCCGGCCTTTTCCCCCGTCGGCCGACCGCCCCGGCCGTGCCCGGAGCCACCGGCCCGGTCGCGCCCCGGGGCCGACCCGTCCGGCGCGGAGCCCGCCCTCCGGGCGGACGACGGGACTTCCGGCACAGGCCCCTGCGGCCCGGCTTGGTCAGGTACCTGTGGCCCGGCCTGCTCAGGCTCCTGCGGCCCGGCCTGGCCGGGGACCTGCGGCTCGGTCTGGTCCGGTACCTGCTGGTGCGGTGCGGTCTCGCTCCCGCCCGCCCCGGAGCCGGTACCGCGTCGCTCGTCCCGTCCGTCACCACTCATCGCCGAGGCCCCCGAAACCGCCGTCACACCGGAACACCGCGCCAGCGTGCCACATCGGATCCGGGTGCTTCAGCGTCCGGTCGGCCAACCACTCATCCGGGGCGGGTACGCGCACGGCCGCCCGGGCATTCACCCGTACGGGCCATACGGCACAAACGGGCCATACCTCGTGCGGTATCCGTACGAGCCACTGGCGCCGGGAGCCGAGACGCCCCACCCCGAGAAGAGGTTGCCCCTCCCCAAGAAGCCCCGAGAAGCAGATGCCCCTCCCCGAGGAACGGAAGCCGCTCCCCGAAGGGCGGATGCCCCTCCCCGAGTAGTGCCGGAGCCGGAGCCCTACGCGCCCCGTGCCCGGCGGCCATGTCCCGCCGGGCCGCCCTGCCCGGCGGCGGGCCCGGCGACCGGGACCGCCCGGACCGGGCCGGCCGACGGATCTCACCGCACGGGACGCGAGCGCAGCCCCTCCAGCAGGATCTCCAGCAGCCGTGCGGACGCGGCCTG
>NZ_BBUY01000003.1:0-7454 GCF_001590865.1 Streptomyces sp. NBRC 110611 | reverse complement strand
CGTCGGGCAGCGCGGGCGCACCCGTGGCGATCACCAACAGCACGTCGGAGACCGTCACGTCGGCGCGCAGCTCACCGGCCGCCCTGGCCCGCTCCACCAGCCGTCCCACGACCTCCAGCAGCGCCCCGGCGCCGGGTGCCTCCTCGGCCCCGCCCGGTATCCCCTCGGCCGCCGGCCCGTCGTACCGGACCGCCGGGCGCGGATCGGCGGGTGCCCCCTCCGCGCCGGGCGCCATTCGCTGCTGCGGCACCCGTGCCTCGCCCAGGCCGTCCAGTGCCCGAGGCCCGTCCGCGGACTCAGCCGCCGACTGCCCGGCCCGGCCGGCGTCCGCACTCACCCGCAGGATGCCCGGCGGCAGCAGCCGGCCGGCACCCGAGGCGACCGACGTCCGCAGGAAGCACGAGAGCGCCGACCACGGGTCGTCCTCCTGGCCCAGCGCCGTACGCGCCTGGTCCGTCAGCCGTGCGGTCTCCTCCTCGGCTATCCGCCGGACCAGGACGTCCTTGCTCGGGAACCGGCGGTAGACCGTTCCGACGCCGACCCGGGCCCGCCGTGCCACGTCCTCCATCGGCGCGCCGTACCCCAGCTCGCCGAACACCTCGCGCGCGGCTCGCAGTACGTGCTCCAGGTTGCGCTGGGCGTCCACCCGGAGCGGAGTGCTGCGGCTGCCCGATGCCGGGTCGGCGCCGTGTCCTCCGCCCCCGTCGGTGCGGCCGTTCCCGTTCCCGTTGCCGATGGTGCCCTTGCCGTCGTCGGAGGCGTGTGCTGCCACAGCCACGGCCGTCGGCCATTGAGAGCCCTGCATATGCATATAGATCCCCCGGTAAATGACGTCTCCCCCCGGAGACTCCCCGCCCTGACAGTCGGGGCGTACCACCGAAAGGAGATGCACCCCGACGACATACGAACATAGTTGAGCCCACGTCAAGATTGAAGGGGGCCGTCCGCGGACCACACCCCCCGATCGGCCCAATGGCCTGATCCGGCCGGATCAGACGCGTTTCCGCCACCGGCCATACACCCTCTGACCAGCGCACCTGTCCCCGAACGCACGGAATTCGCCGCTCCGTCCCCAGGCCGGCGCCTGGTCATACATTTCGATGGGCCTGTGGACAAAGGCGCCCCGGCGGTGCGTCATGGAACAGTGCTGTGCTTTCCCGGGGGTGCAGCGCCCGGGGCCGGTGCCGCGCCGTCGGCCGGCCGCCGGATCGCTGCTGCCCCGGGCCTGGTCGACACCGCGAGGAGAACCTTTGTGAAGGCTGCGTCTTCGAAGTCGTCGAAGACTTCGCCACCGTCGCCACCGTCGCCGTCGAAGTCTTCACCACCGTCGCCATCGCCGTCGTCATCGTCGTCCTCGACGTCTCCGGACCATGTGGCGAGCATCCTCGTCGTCGGCGGCGGCTACGTGGGGATGAACACCGCCCTGCGGCTCCAGCAGAAGCTGAAGAAGGAGCTGCGGCAAGGCACCGCCCAGGTCATCGTGGTCGACCCCGATCCGTACATGACGTACCAGCCGTTCCTGCCCGAGGCCGCGGCCGGCTCCATCTCCCCGCGCCACGTCGTCGTACCGCTGCGCCGGGTCCTGACGCAGTGCACCGTCATCGTCGGCGAGGTCACCGCCGTTGACCACGCCGCCCGCCGGGCGACGGTCACCACCCTGGCCGCGGAGGAGACCGGCGAGGGCGCCCTTGAGGTGACCTACGACGAGATCGTCGTGGCCCCGGGCTCGGTCTCGCGCACCCTGCCCGTACCCGGTCTGGCCGACGCCGGCATCGGCTTCAAGACCGTCGAAGAGGCCATCGCACTGCGCAACCACGTCCTCGGACAGCTCGACATCGCCTCCTCCACCCGTAACCCGGAAGTCCGCGACGCCGCGCTGACCTTCGTCTTCGTCGGCGGCGGCTACGCGGGCGTGGAAGCGCTGGCCGAACTGGAGGACATGGCCCGCTACGCCGTGCGCTACTACCACAACATCACGCCCGAGGACATGAAGTGGATCCTCGTCGAGGCCACCGACCGGATCCTGCCCGAAGTGGGCCCCGAGATGGGGCGCTACGCCATCCGGGAGCTGCGCGGCCGCAATATCGACGTACGCCTGGAGACCCGGCTGGAGTCCTGCGAGAACCGCATCGCGGTGCTGAGCGACGGCTCCCGCTTCCCCACCAGAACCCTGGTGTGGACCGCCGGCGTCAAACCCCACCCCGTCCTGGCCGCCACCAAACTGCCGCTGAACGGCCGCGGCCGCCTCAAGTGCACCGCCACGCTCCAGGTGGACGGCGTCGAACACGCCTGGTCGGCGGGCGACGCGGCGGCCGTACCCGATCTGACGGCCGAGCCGCCCGCCACACCCGATGAGCCCCGGGCGACCTGCGCGCCCAATGCCCAGCACGCCCTGCGCCAGGCCAGAGTGCTCGCCGAGAACGTCGCGGCGGCGGTACGCGGTGGCCCGATCGTGGACTACGCGTACAAATACGCCGGTTCGGTGGCCTCCCTCGGCCTGCACAAGGGCGTCGCCCACGTCTACGGGCGCAAGCTGCGGGGCTACCCGGCCTGGCTGATGCACCGCGTGTACCACCTGGGCCGGCTGCCGACCTTCAACCGCAAGGCCCGGGTGCTGGCCGAGTGGACCCTCGCGGGCCTGTTCAAACGCGAGATCGTCTCACTGGGCTCACTGGAGAACCCGCGCGCCGAGTTCGAACTCGCCGCGGACACCGGCCGGCACTACGAGTCGACCTGACGCGCCGCGCTCACCAGGAGAGTTGACGTGCCGTCGGCCCGGCAGCGGCCGGATGGAGCGGACCGCGGGACCCCGCACCGGCCACCGGCCGACTGACGGATGTCCGTCCGGTCGGCCACACTGGACGTGTGACCATGGGTGGGCTCGTGTCTGCAAAGAGTGACAATCACGAGGATTCTGGACGTTTGCTGCATTCCGCAAAAGGGTGCCAACAGTGCCCCCAGCCGACCCTCCTCCGGCCCACGGCCGGGAGGTCCCGCCATGCCGACGGCCCGATCCCGCGCGACGACGCGAAGTAAGAGGTACCCCTCCGTGATCTTCACGCGCTGGAGCGCCAAGTTCCCCGGCACACAGCGGCGCGCCGCCGCACGGCCCGACCGCGCCGCCCCCGGCACGCCGGCCACCCCGCCCGACGAGCCCCCGGCAGCCGCCGCGGCCGATGACGCGCCGACCGCCCCGACGGACACCACCACCGGCTCCGTCCCCGCCGCCCGCGCCGAGCACACCGAAGCGGCCCCCTCCCAGGACCCCGTCCCCGTGGCCCTGCCGCCCACCGTCGACGCCCTCTCCGTCCACGACATCCTCGGCACCATCCCCGCCCTCGTGGCTGTCCTCTACGGTCCCGAGCACCGCCTCGCCTACGTCAACGGCGCCTACGCCGCGGTCTTCGGCCCCCGCCCGGCCGGCCGCACCGCCCGCGAAGCCCTCCCCGAACTCGACGCCCTCGGCCTGCTCCCCCTGATGGACCAGGTCCTGCGCAGCGGCAAGCCCCGCACCGTCAAGTCCCGCAAGGTTCCCGGCGGCGCGGGCGGCGACCGCTCCCGCGACGGCTACTACACGTTCACCTGCACCCCCATCGAGGTCGCCGCCAGAGGACCGGCGCCCGACCCCGAAGTCGCCTGCGTCGCGCCGCACCGGGGCGTCCTGGTCTTCGGCGCCGACGTCACCGACCAGATCGAGTCCGCCGAACGGCTGCGCGCCAGCGAGGCCCGCCAGCGCGAGGCCGCGGTCACCCTCCAGCGCTCCCTGCTGCCCCAGGAACTGGAGCAGCCCGACGACCTCCGCGTCGCCGCCACGTACCAGCCCGGCGGCACGGACGCCGCGGTCGGCGGCGACTGGTACGACGTCATCACCCTCGGCGCCGGCCGTACCGCCCTGGTCATCGGCGACGTCATGGGCCGCGGAGTACGCGCCGCCGCCGTCATGGGCCAGCTGCGCACCGCCGTCCGCGCCTACGCCCGCCTCGACCTCCCGCCCCACGAGGTCCTCCAGCTGCTGGACGGCCTGGCCGCCGAGATCGACGCCAACCAGATCGCCACCTGCGTCTACGCCGTCCACGACCCCAACGAGGGCCGCCTGGTCTACGCCTCGGCCGGCCATCTGCCCATCCTCGTACGCGACCCGGACGGCACCGTCCACCGCGCCGAGGAACCCACCGGACCACCCCTGGGGACCGGCGGCTGGCTGCACACCTCGGGCTCCGTCCCGCTGGGCCCCGGCAGCAGCGCCGTCCTCTACACCGACGGCCTCGTCGAGCGCCGTGACAAGGACATCGACCACGGTGTCGAGGCCCTGGAACGCTCCTTCGCCGGTGCGGCCGGTGCCCCCGAGATCGTCTGCGACCGCCTGCTGCGTTCCCTGGGCATCACGGCCACGCACGACGACGACGTCGCCATCCTCGTCCTCCAGCACCCCGAGCGCACCGGCCACGACGCCGAGCTCTTCCACAACGCCGCCCTCGAACTCCACGGCGGCATCGAAGCGGCCCCGCGCGCCCGCGCCTTCGCCTCCGGCGTCCTCGCCTCCTGGCGCTTCTCACCCGAGCTGCACGACCTCGGTGTGCTGGCCGCCAGCGAACTGGTCGCCAACTCCCTGCAACACGGCCATCCGCCCATGCGCCTCCGCCTGCGCCGCACCGACCGCCGCCTGATCATCGAGGTCACCGACGGCGACGAGCACCTCCCACGGCGCCGCCGCGCCGAACCGGCCGACGAGGCCGGCCGCGGGATCTCCATCGTCGCCACCATCGCCTCCTCCTGGGGCTCCCGCCGGACCCCGGGCGGCGGCAAGGCGGTGTGGTGCGAATTCGCGCTGCCGCGCGGATAGCCGGGGATAGCCGGGGACGGGGCGGCCGGAACAGCCGAGCGGCCGGGACGATGGCCACCGCCACCGTCCCGGCCGCTGCCAGGGCTGAACGTTCCTGCGGACGTCCGGGACGTCCCGGACGCGCCGGCTCAGACCGAGCAGGCCACGGTCTCCGCCGCTGCCTCCGCCGAAGCCCGTGCCGCCGGCACCGGCGGGGCCTCCCGGTGCGGATTGTCCTGCGCGGGCCGCAGCATCCGACCCAGCCGGAGCGACAGCACGCTGATCCCCACGGCGCACACCACCAGCAGCCCGATGTACGCCACGTACATCCCATGGCCGACCATCAAGGCCCCCACCGCCGGCCCCACCGCCAGCGCCAGCTGCTTGACCAGCGCGAACGCCGAGTTGTACTGACCGATCAGCGAGGCCGGCGCCAGATCCGCCACCAACGGGGCCACCGTCGGGGACAGCA
The DNA here is from genome assembly GCF_001590865.1 of Streptomyces sp. NBRC 110611. Taxonomy (GTDB): domain Bacteria; phylum Actinomycetota; class Actinomycetes; order Streptomycetales; family Streptomycetaceae; genus Streptomyces. The sequence goes on along the minus strand of NZ_BBUY01000003.1, from coordinate 2,160 downwards.
TGGACTCACCGATCCCGAACAACGCGTACGTCGAGATCAGCAGCGTCGTTGCCACCGCCTGGGCACCGTGCACCAGCCCGGACAGCCCGGCCGCCAGCCACGCCACCGTCCATATGAGCCCGACCAGCGCCATCACCCGGCTGCGGCGCCGCCGCTCCACCAGCCTGAGCACCACGAACTGCGCCACCACGATCGCCGCCGTATTGGCCGCCAGCGCCATGCCCAGGTGCGACGGCGGTATCCGCGTCACCTCGGTCGCGTACGCCGCCAGCCCCGACTCGAACTGCCCGTAGCAGGCGAAGAACAGCACGAAGCCCAGCACGCACAGCCACACCATGCGACGGTCCGCGAACAGCGTCCGCCAGGCGCCGACGGCGGGCTCCTCGCCCGGCACGCGGTCCTCGACCTTCGGCACCCGCGGCAGCCGTACGGTCGCCACCGCCACACCGAGCACCAGGAACATCGCGGCCTCGATGGCGAACAGCCGTACAAAGCTCGACGCGTCCGACGCGTCGACCAGCTGCCCGCCGACCAGACCGCCGACGCCCAGGCCCAGGTTGTTCAGGAAGAACTGGGTGGCGAAGGCCCGCGACCGGGTCGCGGTCGTCGAGCACCACACGATCATCGTCGCCAGCGCCGGCTGAATCACCGCTATACCGGCACCGAGCGCCGCGGCGGCCGCGATGACCAGCGGCGCACTGGCGGAAAGCCCGATCCCGAGCGAACCGACCGCAGCCAGGACCGAACCGACGACGGCCACCGGCAGGGGACCGCGCCGGTCGATGGCCCGACCGGTCAGCGGCAGCACGGCCAGCGCGGACACGGCGAGCATCGCCAGCACGACACCGGCCGTACTCGCACCGAGGTCCCGTACCTTCGCCACATAGACGTACAGATACGGAACCGTGAAGCCGTTACCGAACGCACTCAGCGCGTTCCCGAGCTGGATCCGGCGCAGCGCGGCGCCCATCGCGGTGGTCACACTCACCTACCTAGGTCAGGTCGTCAGCCGGTCAAGAACGAGCAGGCCGGATGACGAGAACGAAGAAAACAAAGAAGAGGACGAACAGAGGACGAACAAAGGGGCAAACAAGAAGCACAAGCAACAAGAAGCACAAGCACGAGGGCGAGCAAGGACGGCGAACCGACGCGCTGCCCATGCGGCAGAGCCATGCGGCAGAGCCGGACGACAGGGCGAGGCCATGCGGCGGACGCGTGCGACGGACGGCGCCAGCCGGACAGTCTCACCCTCAAGACTTCAACTCTAAACTTCGAAGCTAAAGAGTACACGCAGAAGAACTTCAACGCCAATCAGTTTCATGTCATACTGCGCCGCATGCCTGAGCCCTCCGATGCGGCCACCGCGTCCGCCGAGCCGAGCCTCGAGGAACAGATCGCGGCGTACCAGCGCGAGTTCCAGGACCTCGACCCCCAGGTGGAGCAGGTCGTCTCCGCACTTCAGCGCCTCAACCGCCGGATGAACGTCGCCTACGGGCGGCAGACCGCCACCCTCGGGCTGAGCAACGCCGAATGGGAGGTCCTCAAGGCCCTGGTCGTCTCCGGAGCCCCCTACCAAATGGGCCCTGGCGAACTCGCCAAGCGCCTCGGCCTCACCCCGGCCGCCATGACCCACCGCATCGACCGCATGGCGAGCGAGGGCCTGGTCACCCGCGAGCGCGACGAGACCAACCGCGTCCGCGTCATCGTCGAGCTCACCCACGAGGGCCGCGAGAAGTGGCTGGAGGCGATGCGTATGGCATCGGTCTTCGAGGAGGATCTCCTCCAGGACCTCTCCGACGACGAGCGTCATCTCCTCGGTCAGGTGCTGTCCCGTCTGCTGCGGCGCGTCGAGGAGACCCAGCCGGACGCCGGCGGGCGCCTGAGCGACCTTGACTGACGCACATGGCCTTGGAAGAGGCCTTGACTGACGGGAGTTGACACGCCCCCGCCCGGTCTGTAGTGTCCTCCGAGTTGCCACAGCGCCGGAACGGTTCTGCGGCAGCCATCCGCCGCATCGCGGCACACCACTACTGCACGGCCCCTCATCGGGAAGAATTTCGGCGTGCCGGAATTCGGATCGAGGCTCGATTATGAGCCGCCGAGGAATTCCGCTAAAGTAGTGGCTCCGACAAGAAATCGGACCCGAATTCGAACCGGAAA
>NZ_BBUY01000002.1:743214-835349 GCF_001590865.1 Streptomyces sp. NBRC 110611 | reverse complement strand
GGTTCCCGGGTTGCGAACAGTCGCAGCGTCGGTTGAACCAAGTTTCACTTTAATTAACTGAAGAGTGTGCTTGTTCGCTCGAACCCGATAGGGTTTCGGTGGTCATAGCGTTAGGGAAACGCCCGGTTACATTCCGAACCCGGAAGCTAAGCCTTTCCGCGCCGATGGTACTGCAGGGGGGACCCTGTGGGAGAGTAGGACGCCGCCGAACAATCTTTCCAGGACCCCTGGTCCCAGCGTGCATGCTGGGACCAGGGGTCCTTTTGTTGTTTTGAAACAAGCACCGCCCGAAGCGCGCCGAACCGTTCGGTGCGTGAGAATGAATGCAGTACCGAAGACAGGAGTCACGTCGATGTCCACCAACTCTTCCGACGATCGTTCGGAGCGCCGGCCGCAGCGGCGTGACGACGGCGACCGCGGTGGTTTCCGGCGTGATGACCGGGGACCGCGTCGCGACAGCCGTGGTGGCGACCGGGGCGAGCGCGGCGGCTTCCGTCGCGATGAGCGGGCCGGCGGCGGACGCGGGGGCTTCCGTCGCGATGACCGCGACCGTTCCTACGGCGGTGACCGCTCCCATGGCGGTGACCGTTCCTACGGTGGTGACCGCGGCGACCGCGGGGGGTTCCGTGGTGGTGACCGTCGTGACGAGCGGGGCGGGGAGCGTTCCTCGTTCCGGCGTGATGACCGGTCGTTCGGTGGCGGTCGTGGTGAGCGCGGCGGCTACCGGCGGGATGACCGTGGGGGCGAGCAGCGGGGCGGGTTCCGGCGCGACGACCGCGGTGGTGAGCGCCGCGACGACCGGCGCGACGACCGCGGTGGCGAGCGCGGTGGGTTCCGCAGGGATGACCGTTTCTCCGGCCGTGATCGTGGCGAGCGGGGCGGGTTCCGTCGCGACGACCGGCGTGACGATCGACGCGACGACCGGCGTGATGACAGGCGTGATGACCGGCGTGATGACCGGGGTGGTTTCCGTCGGGATGATGAGCGTGGTGGCTTCCGTCGGGACGAGCGCCGGTATGAGCGACGGGATGACCGGCGTGACGAACGGCGTGACGAGCGGCCTTCGTTCCGGCGGGATGACCGTGGGGGCGAGCAGCGGGGCGGTTTCCGGCGCGACGACCGCGGTGGCGACCGCGGTGGCGAGCGCGGCGGGTTCCGGCGCGACGACCGTGGCGGTGAGCGCGGCGGCGGCCGTGGCGGATTCCGGCGGGACGACCGGGGGCCGCGTCGGGATGACCGCGGTGGGTTCCGGCGGGATGACCGCGGGGGATTCCGGCGCGATGACGAGCGTGGCGGGCGACGTCCGTACGGCGGTGGCCGTGGGCGGGACGACCGTCGCGAGGAGCGGCGGGACCGGGAGCCGATCAAGCGGCTGCCGATTCCGGAGGACGTCACCGGTGAGGAGATCGACAAGGACGTGCGGCAGGAGCTGATGAGCCTGCCGAAGACGCTTGCCGAGGATGTCGCCAAGAACCTGGTGATGGTCGCCAGGATGCTGGACGAGGACCCGCAGAAGGCGTACGGGTACTCGCGGGTGGCGCTGCGGCTGGCGTCCAGGGTCGCGGCGGTGCGCGAGGCGGCGGGCTTCGCGGCGTACGCGGCCGGTAAGTACAGCGAGGCGCTCGCCGAGTTCCGGGCGGCGCGGCGGATGACCGGCGGTGTGGAGCTGTGGCCCGTCATGGCGGACTGCGAGCGCGGTCTGGGCCGGCCGGAGAAGGCGCTGGCGATGGCCGGTGAGCCCGAGGTGCAGAAGCTGGACCGGGCCGGTCAGGTCGAGATGCGGCTGGTCGCGGCGGGTGCCCGTCGGGACATGGGGCAGGCGGACGCGGCGGTGGTGACGCTGCAGAGCCCGGAGCTGGCGTCGAGCGCCGTGCACCCGTGGACGGCGCGGCTGCGGTACGCGTACGCCGACGCCCTGCTGGAGGTCGGGCGCGAGGACGAGGCGCGTGACTGGTTCGCCCGGGCGCTGGAGGCGGACCAGGGCGGTACGACGGATGCCTCGGACCGGCTCGCGGAGCTGGACGGTGTGGAGTTCACCGATGCGCTGGAGGACGCCGAGGACGCCGGGGACGTCAACGAGGCCGATGTGATCGATGAGGTCGTGGACGTCGATGCTTCAGATGCCCCGGATGGTGCAGATGACGCCGCAGTTGACGCCGCGGAGGGGGAGCGGCCCGAGAAGGGCTAGGCCGGGCCCCGGCAGACAATGACGGAGGGCGGGATCCCGAGGGGGTCCCGCTCTCCGTCATGTGCGGGGAGTGTCAGGCGCCCCGGCCACCCGTCGGCGCGTAACGGGCGATGGGGTTGCGGAGGGTGCCGATGAGCTGGAGGGCGCCCGCCGGGTCCTGGAGGTCGACCATCTGCTGGTTGTTCCGCAGCTGGAGGCGGTTGAGGCAGGAGAGCGCGAACTCGTCGGTGAACATGTCGTACTGGGCGAACTTGCCGGCGAGGTGCGGGTGCGACGTCTGGTAGTCGGTGACGCACTCGGCGACCGTGCGCCAGAAGGTGTCCTCGTCGAGGACGCCGCGGTCGGCGAGGGTGCCGGACAGGAAGCGGAAGAAGCAGTCGAAGACGTCGGTGAAGACGGAGAGGAGTTTCTTGTCCTCGGGGACGTCGGCGCGGATGCGGGCTACGGCGGGGGGCAGGGCCGCGTCCGTGGGGGCACCTCCCTGGTCCTTAAGACCTTGGGGGACCATGACGGCGATCTCCTCGGCGATGTCCTTGAAGATCACGCGGGCTACGGCGCCCTCTTCGATGACCAGGATGGCGTTCTCGCCGTGCGGCATGAAGACCAGGTCGTAGGCGTAGAAGGAGTGCAGGACGGGCGTGAGGTACGCGTCGAGGTAGCGGCGGAGCCAGACGGCGGGCTCCAGGCCGGACTCCTCGATGAGGGCGGCGGCGAGGGAGCCGCCGTCGCGGTCGGTGTGGAGGAGCGCGGCCATGGTGGCCAGGCGCTGGCCCGGCTCCAGGGTGGGGACGGGGCTCTCCCGCCACAGGGCGGCGAGCATCTTCAGGTACGGGGAGCCCTTGTCGGTGGCGGCCTCGTATTGGCGGTGGTGGTAGCCGATCGCGGCGCGCTCGCGGATGATCGAGAAACGGGCGGCCCGGAAGGTGTCGTCCGCGTCGATCAGGCGGCCCAGCCAGTCGTTGATGGCGGGGGTGGCCTCCATGTACGCGGCGGAGAGGCCGCGCATGAAGCCCATGTTGAGGACCGAGAGGGCCGTTTTGACGTAGTGCTTCGTGGGGGCGGTGGCGTTGAAGAAGGTGCGGATGGACTGCTGGGCGAGGTACGCGTCGTCACCGGGGCCCAGGCACACCAGGTGCTGCTGGGCGACCTCGGCGGCGAAGGTGACGGAGAGCTTGTTCCACCACTGCCAGGGATGCGTGGGAAGGAAGTAGTAGTCGTCGGGGTCGAGGCCGCGGGCGGTGAGGGTGGTGGTGAAGCGGGCGCGGGTGGCCTCGGGGAGTTCGTCGCGGATCAGGGTGTCGTAGTCGAGACCGTCGCCGGCGGTGAAGGTGGCGCGGTCGCGGCGGGCGGCGAGCCAGATCAGTGTCAGCGGGCTGGCGGTCTCGGGGGCGTAGGAGTGGTACTCGTGGATGCCGAAGCCGAGGCGGCCGTTGTTGGCGACGAAGCAGGGGTGGCCCTCGGTCATCCCCGCTTCGATGTCCTGGAAGCCGGAGGTGGCGAGCTCGGCGGCGGTGGGCCGGTCCTGGCTGAGTTTGTAGGCGGTGCCGGAGAGGGTGGAGCTGATCTCCTCCAGGTAGACCGGGAGGATCCCGTCGCCGAGGCCCAGGGCGTCGCGGAGTTCGATGAAGAACTCCAGGGCGTCCAGGGGGAGTTCGGTGCCGTCGCGGTGGCGGGTGATGCTGTCGGCGTCGACCTGCCAGTGGTCGAGGGTCTGGCGGCGGGCGGCGAAGCGGTATTCGGTGCTGCCGTCGTCGCTGCGTACGCAGTAGTGGCCGTCCTGCGGCAGGCGCCTGGGGGTGAGCAGCCGCTCATGGGCGAACTCGGCGAGGGCCTTGCGGATCAGCAGGCGGTTGGCGTGGGCCCACATGCGGGGGGTGAGGTGGGCGACGGCGTCCTGGGCGGTCGGCCGGGTGCCGGCGGTCATCGGTTCTCTCCTGGGGTGGCCGGGAAGGCTCGCGCCGCGGGCGGCCAGGAACTGGTCGCGGGTGCAGGTGCTGAGCAGGGCTTGCTTGGACGGCAGGTCGACGGTGCGCCGGACCTCGAAGCCGACGGCCTTGTTGAGGGCGTGGACGGCGGTGTTGAGGGCGTCTGGTTCGACCACGACGCGGCGGTGGGCCGGGTCGGCGAAGAGCGCCTCCATGACGGTGGTGAGCACGGCGCGGGTGAAGCCGTGGAGGGGGGTGTCGGTGGGGGCGCACAGGAAGTGCATGCCGACGTCGCCGGGTTCGGCGGGGTGGATGCCGACCAGTTCGCGGTGGGCGGGGTCGTAGCGCTCCATCAGGAAGGCGGGGGTGCCGTTGTGCAGGCCGAGGAAGGCATCGTGGTAGGGGTCGGCGGCGATCCGCGCGAACTCCTTCTCGACCTCGGCGGGGTCGCAGTCCTGCATCAGCCAGAAGACGGCTTTGGGGTGGGTGACCCAGGAGTGCAGGAGTGCGGCGTCGGCGGCGGGGTCCACCGGCCGCAGGGAGAACTCCCCCAGCTCGGGGTCGGTACGGCTGAAGAGCGGGGTGGTCATGCGGATATCTCCGTGGGGTGGTGCGGGCCGGCCGGGGCGGCGAACTCCTGGAAGGCGATGGCCTTTTCGACCGGGTAGTACTCGCGGCCGAGCAGCTCGCGGACGATGCACGCGTTGCGGTACGCGGCCATGCCGAGGTCGGGGGTGACGAAGCCGTGGGTGTGCAGCTCGGCGTTCTGCACGAAGATGCCGTGGCCGGTGGTGTCGATGCTGTAGTTGCGGGCCACGTCGTAGCGGCCGGCGTCGTCCCAGGCGATCCGGTCGCGTACGGGGGTGAGGAAGTCCGGTACGCGGTAGCGGTAGCCGGTGGCGAGGACCAGGCCCTGGGTGTCGAGGGTGAAGTCGGTGCCCTGTTCCTCCTGGCGCAGGCCCAGGGTGTAGGTGCCGGTGGCCTCGTCGTAACGGGCGGTGTGCAGCGCGGTGTTGGTGAGGAGGCGGGTGGGGACCGGGCCGCCCAGGTTCTTCTGGTAGAGCAGGTCGAAGATATCGTTGATCAGCGCGGAGTCGATGCCCTTGTAGAGGTGCTTCTGGGCCGCGTTGAGCCGGTCGCGGGTGGCCGGGGGGAGGGCGTGGAAGTAGTCCACGTACTCCGGCGAGGTCATCTCCAGGGTGAGCTTGGTGTACTCGAGGGGGAAGAAGCGCGGGGAGCGGGTGGCCCAGGTGAGGTGGTAGCCGTGGGTGTCGATGTCGGTCAGGAGGTCGAAGTAGATCTCCGCGGCGCTCTGCCCGCTGCCGACGAGGGTGATGGACTCCTTGGCCTGGAGGGCGGCCTTGGCGTCCAGGTAGTCGCTGTTGTGCAGCAGGTCGCCGCCCAGGTCCCGGCAGGCGTCGGGGAGGTACGGCGGGGTGCCGGTGCCGAGGACGAGTTTGCGGGCGCGGAAGGTCCTGCGTTCGCCGTCGTGCTCGGCGTGGACGGTGTAGAGCTCCTCGTGCTCGTCGTACTCGACGTCGCTGACGTGGTGGGAGAAACGGACGGTGCCGAGTCTGCCGGCCGCCCAGCGGCAGTAGTCGTTGAACTCGGCGCGCAGCGGATAGAAGTTCTCGCGGATGTAGAACGAGTAGATCCGGCCCGATTCCTTGAGGTAGTTGAGGAAGGAGAAGGGCGAGGTGGGGTCGGCGAGGGTGACCAGGTCGGCCATGAAGGGCACCTGGAGGTGGCTGCTCTCCAGCATCATGCCGGGGTGCCAGTCGAAGGACGCGCGTTCGTCCAGGAACAGGCCGTTCAGGTCGTCGATCGGCTCGGTGAGGCAGGCCAGGCCCAGGTTGAACGGGCCGAGGCCGATGGCGATGAAGTCGTACGGGGAGGAGGGGTGCGGGGCGGACACAGGGGGCTCCGGGAGGGGGTTGTTCGCTGGCGGAGGGTCACGCGCTGAGCGCGGGCTGCTGCTGCGCGGCGAGGAAGGTGCCGGCGTGTTCGGCGATCAGGTCGAGGACGGTGGCGATGTCCTCGAGGGTGGTCTCCGGGTTGAGCAGGGTGAACTTGAGGTAGTGGCGGCCGTCGACCTTGGTGCCGGCGACGATCGCGTCACCGGAGGCGAACAGCGCCTCGCGGGCGTGCAGGTTGACCCGGTCGGTGAGTGCGGGGTCCAGGGCCTGTGCCGGGCCGGTCCCGGGGACGTAGCGGAAGACCAGGGTGCTCAGCTGCGGTTCGACGACGACCTCGAAGCGGGGGTCGTCATGGAGGAGTTTCCAGGCGTCCGCGGCGCGGTCGATGACCTCGTCGAAGAGTTCGCCGACGCCCTGGGCGCCCATGACGCGCAGGGTGAGCCAGAGCTTGAGGGCGTCGAAGCGGCGGGTGGTCTGGATCGACTTGTCGACCTGGTTGGGGATGCGGCGCTCGGCCATCCGGCGCGGGTTGAGGTAGTCCGCGTGGTAGGTGACGTGCCGCAGCGTCGCGCGGTCGCGGACCAGGATGGCGCTCGAACTGACCGGCTGGAAGAAGGACTTGTGGTAGTCGACGGTCACCGAGTCGGCGCGCTCGATACCGGTGAGCAGGCCGCGGCGGCGGGAGACGAGCAGGCCGCAGCCGTAGGCGGCGTCGACGTGCATCCAGGCGCCGTAGCGGGCGCACAGGTCGGCGGTCTCGGGCAGCGGGTCGATGGAGCCGAAGTCGGTGGTGCCGGCGGTGGCGACGACGGCCATGGGTATCAGGCCGTCGGCGTGGCAGCGGGCCAGGGCGTCGGCCAGGGCGTCGGCGCGCATCCGCTTGTGCTCGTCGGCGGGGACGGCGATGACGGCCTCGGCGCCCATGCCGAGCAGGGTGGCGGACTTGCGGATGCTGAAGTGGCTGCACTCGGAGGTGAGGATGCGCAGCCGGGGCAGGACGTCGGTGAGCCGGGCGTCGGAGGCACCGTCGCGGGCCAGTTCGCGGCGGCAGGCCTCGTCGCGGGCGAGCAGCATGGCCTGGAGGTTGGACTGGCTGCCGCCGCTGGTGAAGATGCCGTCGGCCCGCTCGCCGAGGCCGATCCGGCCGGCGGTCCAGTCGATCAGCCGGCGCTCGATGAGGGTGCCGCCGGCGCTCTGGTCCCAGGTGTCCAGGGAGGAGTTGACCGCGGAGAGCACCGCCTCGCCGACGAGGGCGGGGATCACCACCGGGCAGTTGAGGTGGGCGAGGTAGCGCGGGTGGTGGAAGTAGACGGCGTCGCGGAGGTAGACGTCCTCGAGTTCGTCGAGCGCGGCGGTGGCGTCGTGGAGCGGGGTGTCGAGGTCGACGGCGGCGACCGTGGGGGTGAGGCCGTCGACGGAGATGCCGGTGAACGGGCGGGCGGTGCCGGCGATCCGGTCGCTGATCCGTTTGACGCTCTCGGTGACCGCGGTGCGGTAGTGCGGGGCCGTGCCGTTGGTGAGCAGGTGTGTCCGGCTGTCGGCCGGGTCCTCGGCGGAGTGCGCGAGGAGACTCATGAAGGTGTCCTCCCTGGTGCGGAGTTGACCACGTCCTGTGCCGGGCGGAGAGCGCGCGGAGTGCACAGGGCAGGGGGACCGCCCCGGCGACGTGGTGAGGTAAGCCTAACCTAACCACGCGCCGAGTCGGGCCGGGGCCTGACGGGCGGGCCCCAGGGGAGGGTGAGTTGTCGGATTCGTCGCCCGCTGTCGGATGTGACCGCCAGTTGCCGGATCAGTCGTCAGCTGCCGGATCAGTCGTCAGCTGCCGGATCAGCCGTCAGCTGCCGGGCTCGTCCAGGGTGCGCAGGACGAGCCCCGTGGCCGGCTTGGGGCCGAAGGAGGTGGACTTCCGCGGCATCGTCACACCGTGCTCCGCGAGCTGACGGACCGTCTCCTCCGATGTGGCGCGCATCAGCACGGCGGTGCCGCCCTGCCGCGCGGCCTGCTCGACGGCGGCCACCGGGTGGTGCAGATAACTGATGTCGGACGGGTGGTCGGGGATGTGCCAGACCTCGTCCAGCAGGACCGAGTGCAGCACGGTGGCGTCCAGCCGCCGCCACGCCTCCGGCCGGTCGCGGCGGATCGTACGGTCCAGCAGCCCGGCGTCCGGACGGTCCAGGAGGTGGAACGTGTCCGGCTCGCCGGCCAGGACGAAGGCGGTGCCCGGGGTCTCCTCCAGCGCCTCCAGGGCGGCGGACGGCCCGCCCCGGAACGTACGGGAGCGGAAGACGGCGTCCAGGTCCGCCAGCGCCTTGGCGGGCGGCAGATGCGGCAGCACCCGGTGGATCGCCCGGACCTGCAGCGGATACCGGTCGGTGTCGACCAGCAGCACCAGGCCGGACGCCCACGGCGAGTCCGCCCCGGCGCCGGGCTGCTGCTCGTACAGCCTCTGGTAGGTCGCCCAGCGGTGGTGGCCGTCGGCGATCAGTGCCCGCCGGCGGGACAGGTCGGCGTCGATGGCGGCCAGGTCGGCGGGGCCGGTGACCGCCCACAGGCGGTGCCGGAAGCCGTCCTCCGTGGTGGTGGTGAGCAGCGGGTGCCCCTTGACCACGCGCTCGATCACCGCCGTGGCGCCGTTCGCGGCGTTCCGGCCACGGTAGGAGAGGAGCAACGGCTCGAAGTTTGCGGCCGCGGCGCGCATCAGGGCGGCCCGGTCCTCGACGACCTCCGGGATCACGTCCTCGTGCGGCAGCACCGGGCCGTCCAGGCGCAGCGCGCCGATCAGCCCGCGCTGCAGCACGTCCCCGGCCCGCTGCTCGTAGACGTACAGCGCCGGCTCCGGGTCCGGTGTCAGCACGCCCTCCGCGCGCCACCGGCGCAGGGTGTCGGCGGCCTGGCGGTGACGTGCGGCGGGGTCCGCGGTGTGCGGGAGGATCAGCCGGACGATGTTGTACGGATCGGCGGTCTCCAGATGGCGCACGCCCTCCGGCCGGACGACCACGTCGTACGGCGGAGAGGTCACGGCGGTGAGGCTGCTGACCCGGTCCGGGGCGTAGCGCAGGCCGCGGAACGGACGGAGGCGGAGGCCGTCGGTACTCGTCATTGAAGAATGCTATGCCGCGACGGAGATGAGGGAAGATCGGGGGACAGCCCGGGAGTGATGGCTGGAAAAATCGGTATGCGCGAGACGGAGCACGGTGCGCCCCGGCGGTCCGGAGCGCGCCCTGGGAACGAGGAGCGAGACGGCATGAACGAGCGGATGCACGGGCGGTCGGAAGGGACCGGGCGGCGTCGGCCCGACGGGTGTCCGAGCGCGCTGAGCGAGGCGTACGACACGGCGCTGCTGGATCTGGACGGGGTCGTCTACGCGGGCGGGCGGGCCATCGCGCACGCCGTGGAGTCGCTGACCACCGCGCGGGACGGCGGGATGCACCTGGCGTATGTGACGAACAACGCGGCCCGCACCCCGCGGACGGTCGCCGACCAGCTGACCGGCCTCGGCCTGCCGACCGGCCCGGACGACGTGATCACCTCCGCGCAGGCGGTGGCCCGGCTGATCTCCGAGCAGGTGCCCGCGGGCGCCCGGGTGCTGGCCATCGGCGGCGAGGGGCTGGTGGTGGCGCTCCGCGAACGCGGTCTGCAGCCGGTCTTCTCCGCGGACGACGACCCGGCGGCGGTGGTCCAGGGCTTCGACCCGACGCTGGACTGGGGGCGGCTGGCGGAGGCCGCGTACGCGGTGCAGCGCGGGGTGCCGTGGTTCGCGTCCAACACCGATCTGACCATCCCCAGGGAACGCGGGATCGCCCCCGGCAACGGCGCGCTGGTGGAGGTGGTCCGGACCGCGGCCGGCGGGGCGCCGCAGGTGGCCGGGAAGCCGCGGCCGCCGATGCACCGGGAGACGGTGCTGCGGACCGGCGCCCGGCGGCCGCTGGTGATCGGGGACCGGCTCGACACGGACATCGAGGGCGCGTACCACGGCGAGGTCGACGCACTGCTCGTCCTCACCGGGGTCACCACCCCCGCGGAACTGCTGGCGGCCCCGCCGCAGCACCGGCCGGCCTACGTGGACGCCGATCTGCGCGGGCTGCTCGCGCCGCAGCCCGGGGTGACCGAGGACGGCGACGGCTTCCGCTGCGGCGGCTGGCGAGCCGCCCTGGCCGGGGACACGCTCACCGTGGCGGGCGAGGGCGCGCCGCTGGACGGGCTGCGGGCGCTGTGCGCGGCGGCCTGGACGGCGGCGGGGGACGGCAGTTGCACGGCGGACGCGGGCAAGGCCCTGGCGCGGATAGGGATGGAGTAGGGAGCGGGGCGGGGGCCCGGTGCGGGTGGGGCCGGGCCCCCGCCGGGCGGGGTCGGGGGTGCTCAGTCCTCGTCGGACGGCGCCGTGCCCGCCGTCAGCTCCGCGATCAGGTCCTCCTCGGTGGCCCCGCGCCGCCAGTAGCCGGTGAACTTGACGGCCCGGCGGCCGATTCCGCGCTCGCGGACCAGGTGGCGGCGGACCGCCTTGACGGTTCCCGCCTCGCCGGCGACCCAGGCGTACGGGGTGCCCTCGGGCAGCTCGGCGGCGCGCAGCGCGTCGAGCACCGGCTCGCCGCCCGCGTGGTCCCGGACGAGCCAGGTGATGTCGGTGTCCGCGAAGGAGGGCAGCGGCTGCCGGTCGTCCTCGTGCCCGATCTCCAGCCAGACCTTGGCCCGGGTGCCGGGGGAGAGCCAGGAGAGGATGCCGGCGATGGCGGGCAGTGCCGTCTCGTCGCCGGTGAGCAGGATCCAGTCGGTGCCGGCCGGCGGGCGGAAGTCGACCCCGCCGTTGTCCTGCACCACTGGGGCGAGCACGGTCAGCCGGTCGCCGGGCCGGGCGCCGGCGGCCCACCGGGAGGCGGGCCCGCCCGCCGTCACCGAGGCATCCGGGCCGGCGCCGTGCAGCGCGAAGTCCACGTCGAACTCCCCGGTGTGCGGGCGCTGTTCGCGGATCGTGTACGACCGCATCACCGGGCGTTCGGCCGGATCCTGCACCCGCCAGGCGGCGTACCAGCCTTCGCCGGTGTCCTCGAAGACCGGCCGGTCCTGGTGGGGCTGCGGGAGGAAGAGCTTGAAGCGCTGGTCACGGCCGCCGGAGGCCAGTTCGTCCAGCCGTTCACCGGCGAAGGTGATCCGCACCATGGACGGGCCGAGCCGCCGGGAGCGGACGACGTGCACATCGAAGAAGCGGAACGGTGCGGTGGCGGGGGCGGCGGTCGTGGTCATGCGGGTACCTCCCGGAACGGTGGTGGGGGCGGGTGCCGCGGTGGAGTGCGGTGGCGGGTGCCCCACCGCGGCCGTGGAACGGGGTGTCAGCTGACCTTCCTGGCCTTCTCGATGGCCTCGGCGAGCGCCTCGATGAGCGGTGCGGAGCCCGCGTAGGAGAAGCGCGGCTCGCTGGACCACGGGGTGATCTGGTCCGCCTTGACGGCGGGCAGCTTCGCCCAGGAGGGCTTGGCGGCGAGGTCCTTGGGCTGGAGGGTGGCGGTCCGGTTGTCCAGCAGGAGTACGTCGGCCTGGTACTTGTCGGCGTTCTCCCAGCTCAGGCTCTCGAAGTAGCCGGCCTTGTCCAGGTGGTCGGGCACGATCAGGTCGACGCCGAGGGACTTGTAGTACATGAGGTCGGCGTTGATACCGGGGTTGGAGGCGTAGAAGAGGTCGGCGCTGCCGGAGCAGGCGAGCACCTTGACCGGGTGGGCCTTGGCGGCCTGGCGCAGCCGCTCGGAGGCCTTCTCGAAGCGGGCCTTGGCGTCGGTGACCTTCTTGGCCCCGAGGTCGGCGCCGAGCGCCTCCGCCAGTTCGGCGTACCGCTCGATGATCTTGACGAGCGGGGTGCGGGAGGAGGTGATGGCCACCTGCTCGGCCAGTGTGGTGATCTTGTCCTTGCTGGCCTCCGGGACGAACCACAGCTGGCCCGGCTCGTACATGTTGGTCACCAGCAGATCGGGGCGTAGGCCCGCGTACTTCTCCACGCTGAACTGGTCGTACTTGTTGCCGATGATGGTGACCTTGTCGACGTCGAGGTCACCGGCCTGCGGATCGGGCTTGCCGTCCTTGAGCTTGGTGGGTCCGAAGACGCCGACGATCTGGTCGTCGATCCCGAAGTCGTGCAGCGCGGCCGCGGTACCGGTGAAGGCGACGATGCGCTGCGGGGTGCTCTTGAGGGAGACCTTCCGCTTGCGGTCGTCGGTGAAGGACCACGGGCCGCTCCTGGCGCCGCCCTTGGCACCACCGTTGGCGCCCGCCGAGCCTTTGTCCCCGCCGCAGGCGGCGAGCAGGGCGCCGATTCCGACGGCGCCGCCCGCGGCCAGGATGCCGCGGCGGGACAGCGATACGCTTCGGGTGGTGCTCATGTGGGTGCGCTTCTCTCTGGGAGGGCCTACAGGTCCAATGTGAGGGTAGGCTAACCTAACTGTCGTGTTGGTCGACAGTCCCCCCGAAGCAACCACGGCCACGGCTCCGGCCCCGGTCCCCGCGGCGCCCCGACGGCGGCCTGTCACGCGCTCCCTGGGGCTGGTCGCCTCCGTGGCCGTGCTCGCCGTCATCGTCGTCCTCGGCATAGCCGTCGGCGCCAAGCCGATACCCCTCGACCAGGTATGGCACGGGGTGTTCCACTACACCGGCAACGACACCGACGTGGTCGTCCACGACCTGCGCATCCCCCGCACCCTGCTCGGCCTGATCGTCGGTGCCGCCCTCGGCCTCGGCGGCACGGTGATGCAGGCGCTGACCCGGAATCCCCTGGCGGACCCCGGACTTCTGGGCATCAACGCCGGCGCCTCGGCCGCGGTCGTCTCCGCCATCAGCTTCTTCGGCGTCACCTCACTGACCGGCTATGTGTGGTTCGCCTTCGCCGGCGCCGCGGCGGTCTGGGGCGCGGTGTACGTCCTGGGCGGCACCCGCGGCGCCACCCCCGTCCGGCTCGCCCTGGCCGGCACCGCGCTCACCGCCGTCCTCATCGGCTACATCAACGCCGTCAACCTGATGGACAGCGCCGCGCTGGACCGGATGCGCTTCTGGACGGTCGGTTCGCTGGCCTCCGCCACCATGCCGACGGTCACCGGGATCGCCCCGTTCCTCGCCGCCGGCGCCGTCCTCGCGCTGCTGCTCGCCCGGCCGCTGAACGCCATCGCGCTCGGCGACGACCAGGCGCGGGCACTGGGCGCCCGGCTGACCCGCACCCGGGTGCTGGCGATGCTCGCCATCACCCTGCTGTGCGGCGGGGCGACCGCCGCGTGCGGCCCGATCGTCTACGTCGGCCTGATGGTCCCGCACGCCGTACGGGCCGTCACCGGGCCCGACCTGCGCTGGATCCTGCCGTACTCCGCGGTGCTCTCACCGGTCCTGCTGCTCGGCGCGGACGTCCTGGGCCGGATCGTGGCCCGGCCCGGCGAGCTCCAGGTCGGCATCGTCACGGCCGTCATCGGCGGCCCGGTCTTCATCTATCTCGTACGCCGACGGAGGATGGCCCAGCTGTGAGTACGACCGTGAAGCCCCGGAAGTCCGCCGGTTCCGGGAAGCCGGGGAGGAAGACCGTGCAGCCCGGGAAGGGCGCCAAGCCGGTGCGGGCGGTGCGTACCGCGGGAGGGCTCTCGCTCCGGCTGGACGTCCGCGCCCTCGTCGCCGGACTGCTGCTGCTGGCCGTCGCGCTGGCCGCCGCCGTCGCGCTGATCGGCTCCGGCGACTACCCGATGACGCCGGCCGAGGTGGTCGCCACGCTGACCGGTGGCGGCGACGCCGGAGCGCAGTTCATCGTCCAGGACCTGCGGCTGCCGCGGGTCCTGGTGGGGCTGCTGGTCGGAGCCGCGTTCGGGGTCGCCGGCGCGGTCTTCCAGACCGTCTCCCGCAACCCGCTGGGCAGCCCCGATGTCCTGGGCTTCGCCCAGGGGTCCTCCGTCGGCGCGCTGGTCGCCATCGTCTTCTTCCAGGCCGACACCTTCGGGGTCGCCGCCGGCGCCATGGCCGGCGGGGTGGTCACCGGGCTCGCCATCTTCCTGCTCGCCTGGAAACGCGGCATCCACGGCTACCGCTTCGTGCTCGTCGGCATCGGGGCCAGCGCCATGCTCTACGCGATGGTGCTCTACCTGATGACCAAGGCGGACATCGTCGAGGCGACCCGGGCCACCGTCTGGATGACCGGCTCCCTCAACGGCCGTGACTGGGACCAGGTCCGGCCGCTGGCCGTGGTCTGCGCCGTCTGCCTCCCCCTGGTGCTGTGCTACGGGCGGCCGCTGCGCATGCTGGAGATGGGGGACGACTCCGCGTACGCGCTCGGCGTACGGGTCAACCGGGTCCGTATCGTCGTCCTGCTCGCCGCGGTCGTGCTGGTCGCCGCCGCCACCTCGGCGGCCGGGCCGATCTCCTTCGTGGCGCTCACCGCACCCCAGCTGGCCCGCCGCCTCACCCGGTCGCCCGGGCCCAACCTGCTGCCCGCCGCCCTCATGGGCGCCGGTCTGCTGGTCGGTGCCGACTGGGTCTCGCAGCAGCTCTTCGGCGCCGACCAGATGCCGGTGGGCGTGCTGACCGGCGTCCTCGGCGGCGGCTATCTGGTGTGGCTGCTGGCCACGGAGCGGAAAGCGGGCCGGATGTGACCCGGTATGAGATGCCACCGCCGGGTCCGACGGGCATCAGCCCGGCGCCTGCCGCACCGCAGCAGCGACACCACCACCGCAGGACAACCCCAGGAGCTTCGAAGTGAGCCGTCTCACGGCCGAGAACGTCACCCTCGCCTACGACCAGCGGGTCATCGCCGAGAACCTCACGGTCGCCGTCCCCGACCACTCCTTCACGGTCATCGTCGGCCCCAACGCCTGCGGCAAGTCCACCCTGCTGCGGGCGCTCTCGCGGATGCTCAGGCCCGCCGCGGGATCGGTGCTGCTGGACGGCTCGGCGATCTCCTCGCTCCCGGCGAAGAAGGTCGCCCGGACCCTGGGGCTGCTGCCGCAGTCCTCGACCGCGCCGGACGGGATCACCGTCGCCGACCTGGTGGCGCGCGGCCGCTACCCGCACCAGGGGCTGCTGCGGCAGTGGTCCGCCGACGACGAGCGGATCGTCCAGGAGTCGATGGCGGCGACCGGCGTCGCCCACCTCGCCGACCGCTATGTCGACGAACTGTCCGGCGGGCAGCGGCAGCGGGTGTGGATCGCGATGGCGCTCGCTCAGCAGACGCCGCTGTTCCTCCTCGACGAGCCGACGACATACCTGGACATCCAGCACCAGTTCGAGGTGCTGGACCTCTGCGCGGAGCTGCACGAGGAGCAGGGGCGGACGCTGGTCGCGGTGCTGCACGACCTCAACCAGGCCGCCCGCTACGCGACCCACCTCATCGCCATGAAGGACGGCGCGGTCGTCGCCGAGGGCGCGCCCGCCGACATCGTCACGGCGGAGCTGGTGCGGCGGGTCTTCGGGATAACCTGCCAGGTCATCGAGGACCCGGAGAGCGGTACCCCGCTGGTGGTGCCGGCGGCGCGCAAGCCGCGCCGGGCCGGGGGCCGGGCCGGGGAAGCGGACGCGGGAGACGGCGGCGGGGAGACCGGAGCGGCCGCGGACACCGGAGCGACCGGAGCGGCCGAGGCCGCCGTGGGGGCTACAGCAGCGTCCTGAGGCGCATCAGATCGCGCAGCCCGGCTTCCAGCTTGACCCGGCCGCTGCCCCACGCCCTGGCGAAGTTCAGCTGCCCGTCGACCAGGGCGACCAGGTCGTCGCCCGCCATGGCCAGCCGGATCTCGGCCTTGTACGGAGGCGGACCGGCGACGCTGGTGACGTCCCGGAGCGTGCCGTCGGCCAGCCGTCCGACGAACGTCACATCGAGGTCCGTGATGCGGCAGCTGAGCGAACGGTCGAGGGCGGCGGCGCCACGCACGCCGCCGCCGGCGGAGGACAGGTTCTGGGCCAGCCGGTCGAGCGCGGCACGGCACTGGTCGAGGGTTGCCATCGCGCCCGACGATACGCCAGGTCGGGGGCGACTCGGTTCGCCCGTGACGCCTCCCGTCGAGGTAGCGTCGGGGGCATGAGAGAGCCGATGCCCGGCGCGGAGCCGGAGGCGGCCCCGGGGGCCATGGACGCCGCCGGGGCCGTGGCAGCCGCCGAGGAGGCCGTGGTGGCCGAGGAGGCGGTGGAGGCCGAGGAGGCGGTGGAGGCCGAGGAGGCGGTGGAGGCCG
Source organism: Streptomyces sp. NBRC 110611 (assembly GCF_001590865.1). Taxonomy (GTDB): domain Bacteria; phylum Actinomycetota; class Actinomycetes; order Streptomycetales; family Streptomycetaceae; genus Streptomyces. Next base: position 819,145 of record NZ_BBUY01000002.1, on the reverse strand, counting down.
TGCCGGGGGAGCCCGTACGGCCCGGAGCGCCCGGGGACTCCGGGGAGCCCGGGGACTCCGAAGCGCCCGGGGAGCCGGCGGTGCCCGACGGGCCGCGGCCGCTCGGAGTGGGGGTGACCCCCACCGGACAGTCCGCCGTCGACACCGGCCTGCGGCGTCTCGCCGACGCCGACCACCTGCCGTCGAGCGGACACCTCCAGGTGTACGAGGATGTGCACCGTGGACTGCGCGATGTGCTGGCCGGCCTCGACCGGCAGCCCGGGCCGCCCGCGCCGTCCCCGGCACCTCCGGGGACGGGTTCCCCCACGCCGGCACACCGTCGTCCGTGACGGCGGACGACGTACGACAACAGGAGCTGAACCACAGGTGGCAGGAGTGGCACGACGCCGACTCGACGCGGAGCTGGTGCGCCGCAAGCTGGCCCGCTCGCGCGAGCACGCGAGCCAGCTGATCGCCGCGGGCCGGGTGACCGTCGGCGGCACCACCGCGACCAAACCGGCCACCCAGGTGGAGACCAGCGCCGCCCTGGTCGTCCGCGCCGACGAGAACGACCCCGAGTACGTCTCGCGCGGCGGCCACAAGCTGGCCGGCGCCCTCGCCGCCTTCGTCCCGCGCGGACTGCGGATCGAGGGCCGGCGGGCGCTGGACGCGGGCGCCTCGACCGGTGGATTCACCGATGTGCTGCTGCGGGCCGGCGCCGGTCACGTCGTCGCCGTCGACGTCGGATACGGACAGCTCGCCTGGTCGCTGCAGAGCGACGAGCGGGTCACCGTCAAGGACCGCACCAACGTGCGCGAGCTGACGCCGGAGGCGATCGACTCGCAGCCGGTCGACCTCGTCGTGGGCGATCTCTCCTTCATCCCGCTGGGGCTCGTCCTGCCCGCGCTGGTCGGCTGTACGGCACCGGACGCGGACCTCGTGCTGATGGTCAAGCCGCAGTTCGAGGTCGGCAAGGAGCGGCTGGGCAGCGGCGGCGTGGTGCGCAGCGCGGCGCTGCGCGCCGAGGCGGTACGCACCGTCGCCGCCCGCGCGGCCGAGCTGGGACTCGGTGTACTCGGCGTGGTGGCGAGCCCGCTCCCTGGACCTTCCGGGAATGTCGAGTACTTTCTGTGGCTGCGCGCCGGGGCGCCTGCACTCGACCCGGCGGACGTCGACCGTGCAGTGGCGGAGGGGCCTCGTTGACCACTACCCAGGCAGTTGAAGACAGCGCAGCAGCCGAGAACACCGGAGCCGGCCGGACGGTGTTCCTCCTCGCGCACACCGGCCGCCCTGCGGCCGTCCGCAGCGCCGAACTCGTCGTTCAGGGGCTGCTGCGCTGCGGGATCGGGGTGCGGGTGCTGGCGGAGGAGGCCGCGGACCTGCCGCTGCCGCCGGAGGTCCAGCGCGTGCAGACCGAGCAGTGCGCCGCCGAGGGCTGCGAACTGCTGGTGGTGCTGGGCGGCGACGGCACGCTGCTGCGCGGCGCGGACTTCGCCAGGACGTCCGGGGTTCCCATGCTCGGGGTCAACCTCGGCCGGGTCGGCTTCCTCGCCGAGGCCGAGCGCGACGACCTCGACAAGGTCGTGGACCGGGTCGTCACCCGCTCCTACGAGGTCGAGGAGCGGATGACGCTCGACGTCCTCGTCCGCAACAACGGCACCGTCGTCCACACCGACTGGGCCCTCAACGAGGCCTCGGTGGAGAAGGCTGCGCGGGAGCGGATGCTGGAGGTCGTGACCGAGGTCGACGGCCGGCCCGTCTCGCGCTTCGGCGGCGACGGAGTCGTCTGCGCGACCCCGACCGGTTCGACCGCCTACGCCTTCTCGGCCGGCGGTCCCGTGGTCTGGCCCGAGGTCGAGGCGCTGCTGATGGTCCCGATCAGCGCCCACGCCCTCTTCGCCAAGCCGCTGGTCACCTCGCCGCGCTCGGTCCTCGCGGTCGAGGTCCAGCCCAAGACCCCGCACGGCGTGCTCTGGTGCGACGGCCGCCGCAGCGTCGAACTCCCGGCCGGCGCCCGCGTCGAGGTCCGCCGGGGCGCCGTCCCCGTACGCCTGGCACGGCTGCACCACGCCTCCTTCACGGACCGCCTGGTCGCCAAGTTCGCCCTGCCGGTGGCGGGGTGGCGGGGCGCACCGCACTAGGACCCATCGGACAGGCTCTAGATTCGCTTGCCCGGTGCACCGGCTCCGATGGTGGTGCACCGGCATGTCGGCCGAGCGACAGTGGATCTTCTCCGGAGTTTCGTCACGCGGTAAGTGGATCTTCGTCGGTCTCCTTCGATCTTCTTCGTGCGGCACTTGAATCTTCGATCTTCTTCGCGGGGAATTCCGAAAGCGCTGGTCCACGGGGTGGGGAAGGATGAGACGGGGGAGGCCGTCGCGGGGCGCCCCCGGGACCTCGTAAGGTCATACCCGTGTTGGAGGAGATGCGGATCCGGTCCCTGGGCGTCATTGACGACGCCGTAGTCGAGCTGTCCCCCGGCTTCACGGCGGTGACCGGCGAGACGGGCGCCGGCAAGACCATGGTCGTCACCAGCCTCGGCCTGCTGCTCGGCGGGCGCGCCGACCCCGCCCTGGTGCGGATCGGCGCCAAATCGGCGGTCGTGGAGGGCAGGATCGGCGTCGGCCCCCGGACCCCCGCCGCGATACGTGCCGAGGAGGCGGGCGCCGAGCTGGACGACGGCGCACTGCTGATCAGCCGCACCGTCTCCGCCGAAGGCCGCTCGCGCGCCCACGTCGGCGGCCGCTCCGTACCGGTCGGCCTGCTGGGGGAGTTGGCCGACGACCTGGTCGCCGTCCACGGCCAGACCGACCAGCAGGGCCTGCTGCGGCCGGCCCGCCAGCGCCAGGCCCTGGACCGTTACGCCGGGGACGCGGTGACCGTGCCGCTCGCCGGGTACACCGCCGCCCACCGCCGGCTGCGCGCCGTCACCGCCGAGCTGGACGAGTTGATCACCCGGGCCCGTGAGCGCTCCCAGGAAGCCGATCTGCTGCGCTTCGGCCTCGACGAGATCGCCGCGGTCGAGCCCCAGCCCGGCGAGGACGCCGAACTGGCCGCCGAGGCCGAGCGGCTCGGCCACGCCGAGGCCCTCGCCTCCGCCGCCACCGCCGCGCACACCGCGCTGGCCGGCAACCCCGAGGACCCCGAGGGCGTCGACGGCACCACCCTGGTCGCCGGCGCACACCGTGCGCTGGAGGCGGTACGCGGCCACGACCAGGAGCTCGCCGCACTGTCCGACCGGCTCGGCGAGATCGGCATCCTGATGGCGGACGTGGCGGGCGAGCTCGCCGGCTACGCCGACAACCTGGAGTCCGACCCGCTGCGGCTCGCCGCGGTCGAGGAGCGCCGCGCCGCCCTGAACCACCTGACCCGTAAGTACGGCGAGTACGGAGAGCACGGCGAGTACGGCAAGGACATCGCGGCCGTACTGGCGTGGTCCGAGCGGAGCGCCGCCCGGCTCGCCGAACTGGACGGCGACGACGACCGGATCGGCGAGCTGACCGCCGAACGGGACGCGCTGCGCACCGAACTCGGCGGGCTGGCACAGGCCTTGACCGACGCCCGCACCGACTCGGCGAAGCGTTTCGCGGACGCGGTCACCGCCGAACTCGCCGAACTGGCCATGCCGCACGCCCGGGTGACCGTCGAGATCCGCCAGACCGAGGTGCCCGAGGACGCCGACGGCATCGAGGTCGGCGGCCGCACCGTGGCCTACGGCCCGGCCGGTGCCGACGAGGTCGAGCTCCTGCTGGCCCCGCACCCGGGCGCACCGCCCCGCCCGATCGCCAAGGGCGCGTCCGGGGGCGAGCTCTCCCGGGTGATGCTCGCCGTCGAAGTCGTCTTCGCCGGCTCCGACCCCGTACCGACGTACCTCTTCGACGAGGTCGACGCGGGCGTCGGCGGCAAGGCGGCCGTCGAGGTCGGCCGGCGGCTGGCCAGGCTCGCCAAGTCGGCGCAGGTCGTGGTCGTCACCCACCTTCCGCAGGTCGCGGCGTTCGCGGACCGGCAGCTGCTGGTGGCGAAGACCCACGACGGATCGGTCACCAGGAGCGGTGTCACCGTCCTGGAGGGCGAGGAGCGGGTCCGCGAACTCTCCCGCATGCTGGCCGGCCAGGAGGACTCCGAAACGGCCCGCGCACACGCGGAGGAACTGCTGGAGACGGCCCGTACGGGCGGCTAGCACCGTCTTCAGGGTGCAGCTCCGCAGGTTCAGGTACAGCCCTGCGGGGTGGGGGTGTGCGGGGTGCGGTGGGGGCCGGGCGGAACGGGAGGGAGCGGGACATGGCGGCAGGCGGCGGCAAGGCGCGGGGACGGGGCACGGCGCTGCTCGGTGCGGCAGCGGTGACCCGGGCCGCGTACACGGCGCTGAGAAGCCGGCCGCCGGGCGGCGCCGTCCGGTGGGAGCGCCGGAACCACTCCGGCCGGACCGTACATCTGCACGCCGGGCTCGCCACGGCCGCCGGTACCGCGCTCGCCGCCGCCACCGCCCCCGGGCTGCCCGCCCGGACCCGGACCGCGACGGCGCTGGCCGTGCTGGCCGCCGGGGTCTGCGGGGCGTACGACGACGTCTGCGGCGCGGGTGACCCCCGGCGCGGCTTCCGGGCGCACCTCTCGGCGCTGCGGGACCGTGAGGTCACCAGTGGGGCGGTGAAGCTCTTCGGGATCGGCGCCGCCGGGCTGGCGGCCGGCGCTCTCCTCCAGGAGCGCCCGGCCGACAAGCTGCTGGCCGGCGTGGTGATCGCGGGCTCCGCGCACCTGGTGAACCTCCTGGACGTACGCCCGGGCCGGGCGGCCGGTGCCGTACTGGCCCTCGGCGCGCCCGGACTGCTGCGGCGCGGACCGGCCGGGCCGCTGTCCGCCGCGCCCATCGGGGCCGTGGCCGCCGTCGTCGGCGACGATCTGGGGGAGCGCACGATGCTCGGGGATGCCGGGGCGCATGCGCTGGGCGCGGCCCTCGGCCTTGCCGTCGTTGTGGCGAACCGCAGTACCGGGCTGGCCGCCCACGCCGCCGGTCTGGTCGCCGCCGCGGCGGTGGGGGACCGGGTGAGCCGGGCGGCGGCGGCCGCAGGGCTCTGAGGGCGGGCCTGTAGTCGGGCATGGCCCGGGCAACGGCGTACGCGCCCCGCGGGGCCCCGGCGGGCGCGCTCCGGGGGCTGGATCACCCGTAGGGACCGTTCGCCTGCGCGGGCGGTTTGTCGCCCATGTGGGTGATCCGGTGGGCGCTGGAGTGAGACTTCCCACCGGAACAGCGTGCGAACGATGCCGAATTGGCGCCGCCGGGCTGGCATCCTGGGGCGCGGTGCGCAGTTCCGGGCGGGCTCGCCGTGCCCGTACTCGCGCTCGTATACCGGGCGGGTGGACGGCCGTCCGGCCGGCCGTGCCGCACCCGCAGTGCCCCGTAGTCCGATGTCAGCGGACCGACCTCCCGGTACGGTCCGCTCCTCCCGACTCAGGAGTCCCCACCACGTGATCAGTACCCCGACCTCGACGCACGGGCTGTCGCCGCTGCGCACGGTCCAGGTGCTGGGGCACGGCAGCGCGGGCAGTGCGGCACACGTCCGCTCGCTGGCCGAAGGGCTGGTCGCCCGCGGGGTACGGGTGACCGTCTGCGCCACACCGGAGGCCGAGGCGGCGTACGACTTCACCGGTGCGGGCGCGCGGTTCGTGCACGTCCCGCCCCGGGCGGACCCGGCGAGCGTGGCCGTGCTGCGCAGCGCCTGCTGGGACGCCGACCTGGTCCACGCGCACGGTCTGCGGGCCGGTCTGCGCGCCTCGACGGCGCTGCGCGGACTGCGTCCCCCCAGGGGAGGGCGGCGGGTCCCCCTGGTCATGACCTGGCACACGAAGGCGCACACCGAGGGGGCACGGGCCGGGCTGGTGCATCTGATGGAGCGGAGGGTGGCGCGGGCCGCCGCCGTTGTCCTGGGGGCCTGTTCCGACCTCGTGGACCGGGCGCGCGAACGCGGCGCCCGGGACGCCCGGCTGGCACCGGTGGCGATTCCGCGGCCCCGGTCCGGGACCGGTACCGGGGCCGAGCCCGAGGAGCAGGACCGGACGCGTCACAAGGAGCGGGCCGAACTGGGCGCGGTGGACCGCCCGTTGCTGCTCGCGGTCGGCCGGCTCGACCCGAGCCAGGGGCACGACCTGCTGCTGGACGCGGCGCACGCCTGGTGCGCGCTCGACCCACAGCCGCTGGTCGCCATCGCGGGGGAGGGCGGCCGGCGGGCCGCGTTGCAGCGGCGGATCGACCTGGAACGGCTGCCCGTCCAGCTGCTCGGCCGCCGTGACGACGTACCCGAACTCCTGGCCGCCGCCGACCTGGTGGTGCTGCCCAGCAGGTGGGAAGCGCGTTCGCTGATCGCCCAGGAGGCGCTGCGGGCCGGGGTGCCGCTGGTCGCCACCGACACCGGAGGCACCCGCGAACTCGTCGGCCGGGCCGCGGAACTGGTCCGCTACGGGGACGCCGCCACCTTGGCCCGTACCGTCCTCGCCCTGCTCGCCGACCCGGCACGCCGGGACGCGCTCGCCGCGGCGGGCCGCACCCAGGCGGCCGGCTGGCCGACCGAGAACGACACCGTGACCCAGGTCCTCAGCGTGTACGACGAGTTGACGGAGCCGATCCAGCCGATCCAGCACTTCTAGGTTCTGCCCCATGGGGCGGGTCACGGCCCGCCCACGCCCCAACGGCCCGGCCATGCCCCAACGGCCCGGCCACGCTCCATGGGACAGACCCCGGGCCTGGACCCGCCTTCCCCGTCCGTTGTGCGGCCGTCAGTCGGGAATTAGGGCCGGCAGCCGGGAATTGCGGCCGACTGCCGGGAATACCGCCCGGCCCCGGCCGGTTGTGGCCCCGCAGGGGGCCCTCGTATCCCTTAGGGGATCTGTTCGACCGACCCTTACGGGATCCCACGGAGCCCTCAGCTACGGGACCCCGCGGGCCCTCGACGCGGGGCGGCGTGGGCATGTACGGCCGGGGCGGCCCCCGTTATGGATTGTTCGTGTGGCGTCTGGCGCGCAGGGCCAGGCGGAGGCTCAGGACCGTCTGCGGGTCGTCGAGGTCCGTGCCGAGGAGCTGGGCGATGCGGGCCAGCCGGTCGTAGAGCGTCTGGCGGTTGACGTTCAGGTCGCGGGCGGTCTCGGCCTTGCGGCCCGCGCTCGCCAAGTAGGCCTCCAGCGTGGGCAGCAGCGGCTGGCGGGCGCCGCGGTCGTGGGCGAGCAGGGGGCCGAGGGCGCGTGCCACGAAGTCGGTGAGCGTGTTCTGCTCGCCGTGTTCGCGCATCCGCCACAGGAGCAGCTCGATGTCCAGCCGGCGGGCGTCGTACCACGGTTGTTCCGGCAGGCCCTGGGCCGCGGCGGTCGCCTCCGCCGCGTGCCGCAGGCCGGGGCCCGCCGCCGTCCAGTCGCCCGCCGCACCGACGACGACCACCGGGCGGTGCGCGGCCGGCCGGTCCAGGCTCGCGCGGACCACTCCGGCGCGCAGCGCCTCGGCGATCCGGTCGGCGAGCGTGGTCCGGTCGGCAAGCGCGGTGCGGTCGGTGAGCGCGGTGCGTTCGGCGAGGCTGGTGCGGTCGGTGAGGGTGGGGCGGTTCTGGTCGGCGCGCAGCGCGACCAGCAGGGGAACCCGGCCCTCCACAGGGCGTACGCCGAGCAGCACCGGCACTCCGGCAGCGGCGAGTTCCTCGCGCAGCGTCTGGGCGAGCAGGGCCCAGCTGCCCGGGGTGGGGAGGCCGGCGGGCAGCCGCATGACCACCGGCAGTACGACCGGTTCCGGTCCGGGACGGAAGCCCAGCAGACGGGCCTGGGCCGGTGCTTCGGCCGCGGAGATCCGGCCCTCGGCCAGGTCGGCGAGGAAGTCACCGCGGCCCCGGGCGGCGAGCACCTCCTCCTGCCGGGACTGGAGCAGCACCACGGCGAGCAGGTCGGCGGCCCGTTCGGCGGCGATCCGGTGCACCGGTGCGACGGGGCCGTGGACGGGCAGCAGGACGAGCCGGGCCCGGACCGCGTCGGAGCCGTGGCCTCCGCTCGGGACGTCGATGCGTACACCGGTGTCGCGCAGGCCCTCCCAGGCCAGCAGCGGGTCGGCGTCCGCGGGCCCGCCCTCGCCGTCGCCGCCGTCCCCGCCCTCGCCGCCGGTGCCCGGGCCCGCGGCGTACAGGGGGCTGCCGTCGGGGGCCTCCAGGCAGAGGGGGTTGCCCGTGAAGGCGGCCAGCAGCCGCAGCACCTCGGGGGCGCCGCCGCCGCGCAGCAGGACGTCGGTGCAGCGCCGCAGGATCTCGTCGGCGCGCCGCAGCACGGCGTAGTGACTGTTGATGATCTCGGTGTGGATCGCCTCGGTGACCGTGACGTACGGGACCTCGCGGTGCAGCTGGATCAGGGGCAGACCGCGGTCCCGCGCGGCATCGACCAGCGCCGGGGGCAGTGCCGCGAAACGCGACCCCAGCTCCACGACGAGCGCGGCGATCTCGCGGTCCGCGAGCTTCCGGACGAAGGCACGCTGCTCGGACGGCCGGGACCCCAGGCCTAGGCCGGTGGTCAGCAGCAGCTCGCCGCCCTTGAGCAGCGAGGCGATATGTGGGACCTCGCCCGCGTGCACCCAGCGCACCGCACGGTCCAGCCGGTCCTGGCCGGCCAGCACCTCCGGCAGTCCGCGCCGCAGCGCGGGCAGCTCGAGCGCCCTGCGCACCGTGATCTCGGCTTCGACCGCCGTGTGCGCCGCCGTGGCGTCCCCGTACGTGTCCTTGTCCTTCGCTTCCGGCCCCATGGCGAGGAACCGTACCCGGAGCCCGGCGAACGGAGCGCCGCCACCCGGACTGCCCCCTCCGGCCCGGCCGCCCGGCTCTACCCCCCGTACGCCCCGCTGGCCGTCAGCCGCAGTGCCGTGTCGATCAGCGGGACGTGGCTGAACGCCTGCGGGAAGTTGCCCACCTGGCGTTTGGCCACCGGATCCCACTCCTCCGCCAGCAGGCCGAGGTCGTTGCGGAGCGAGAGCAGCTTCTCGAAGAGCTTGCGGGCCTCGTCCACCCGGCCGATCATCGCCAGATCGTCGGCGAGCCAGAACGAGCAGGCCAGGAACGCCCCCTCGTCGCCGGGCAGGCCGTCCACGCCCTCCTCCTCGCCGGCGGTCGGGTAGCGCAGGACGAAGCCGTCCTCGGTGGACAGTTCGCGCTGGATCGCCTCGATCGTGCCGATGACGCGCTTGTCGTCCGGCGGCAGGAACCCCATCTGCGGGATCAGCAGCAGCGAGGCGTCCAGCTCCCGCGAGCCGTAGGACTGGGTGAAGGTGTTGCGTTCCTTGTCGTAGCCCTTCTCGCAGACGTCCCGGTGGATCGTCTCGCGCAGGTCCTTCCAGCGCTCCAGCGGGCCGTCGACGTCGCCGGACTCGATCAGCTTGACCGTGCGGTCCACCGCCACCCAGGTCATGATCTTGGAGTGGACGAAGTGCCGGCGCGGACCGCGGACCTCCCAGATGCCCTCGTCCGGCTCGTCCCAGTGCTTCTCCACCCACTGGATCAGCTTGATCTGGAGGAGGGAGGCGTAGTCGTTACGGGACAGTCCGGTCATGTGCGCCAGGTGCAGCGCCTCGATGACCTCGCCGTAGACGTCCAGCTGGAGCTGGCCGGCGGCGCCGTTGCCGACCCGTACGGGCTGCGAATTCTCGTACCCGGGAAGCCAGTTGAGCTCGTTCTCGCCCAACTCCCGTTCGCCGGCGATGCCGTACATGATCTGGAGGTTGTCCGGGTCGCCGGCCACCGCCCGCAGCAGCCACTCCCGCCAGGCCCGCGCCTCTTCGCGGTAGCCGGTGCGCAGGAGGGAGGACAGGGTGATGGCGGCATCGCGCAGCCAGGTGAAGCGGTAGTCCCAGTTGCGGACGCCGCCGATGCACTCCGGCAGGGAGGTGGTCGGTGCGGCGACGATGCCGCCGGTGGGGGCGTAGGTCAGCGCCTTGAGGGTGATCAGGGAGCGGATCACGGCGTCGCGGTACGGGCCGTGGTACGTGCAGTGCTCGACCCACTCGCGCCAGAACTCCTCGGTGGCCGCGAGCGCCCCCTCGGGGTCCGCCACGGCCGGCGGCTGCTTGTGCGAGGGCTCCCAGCTGATGGTGAACGCGATCCGCTCGCCCGGCGAGACGGTGACGTCGGAGAACGTGGTCAGGTCCTTGCCGTACGTCTCCGCCTCGGTGTCCAGCCACACCGAGTCGGGGCCGGCGACCGCGACCGTACGGCCGTCGATCTTGTGCACCCACGGCACCACCCAGCCGTACGCGAACCGCATCCGCAGCTCCGAACGCACCGGGACGCGCCCGCTGACGCCCTCCACGATGCGGATCACCTGCGGCGCGCCGTCGCGCGGCGGCATGAAGTCGATCACCCGGACGGTGCCGCGCGGGGTGTCCCACTCGGATTCCAGGACGAGCGAATCGCCCCGGTAGCGCCGGCGGTCGGCCGGCCGCGGTCCGGGTCCGTCGACCGGCCCGACCCGCCAGAAACCGTGCTCCTCCGTGCCCAGCAGCCCCGCGAAGACCGCCGGTGAGTCGAAGCGGGGCAGGCACAGCCAGTCGACCGTGCCGTCCCGGCACACTAGAGCGGCGGTCTGCATATCGCCGATAAGTGCGTAGTCCTCGATGCGCCCGGCCACGTGCGTCTCCCGTCGAACTGGAGTCACGCCCCCCATGGGACGTTGTGAATCGGTCCGTCCTGCCCATGAAACGTCGCCGAGCAGCGGGACCGGAAATCGGGCGGGGGTGGTGCCTTCCCGGACGGCTCGTTGCGAGTGTCCGAGCAGGATACGACGCACGCGGGTGATCCGCGCGACGCTCGCGACGAGTGAGGTGCTCCGAACGGGTGGGCTCCGTCACGTGACACTGTCAAGCAGCGCCGTCACACGGCCGTCACGCAGGCGTCACACACGGTCATGGCCGCGGCGCCGGGCGACCCTCGCGCGCACGGCCGGGAGCGACCGCGCCCCGGCGCTGATAGCCTGGTACCCCGTGGACCGGTGGGCCAGCCCGATGCCGCAGCAGACGACACGGCTCCCCCGAACCGCAGCGACGGCACCCCTGACAACACCGGGACGGCGCCTCGTACCTCTCCACCTCGCGACCACGGGAGCTTCCTCTTGGCCATGCCGCCCAAATCTCCGACGACCAAGCACATCTTCGTCACCGGGGGCGTCGCCTCCTCGCTCGGCAAGGGGCTCACCGCCTCCAGCCTGGGCGCGCTCCTGAAGGCGCGCGGCCTGCGGGTAACGATGCAGAAGCTCGACCCGTACCTGAACGTCGACCCGGGCACGATGAACCCGTTCCAGCACGGCGAGGTCTTCGTCACCAACGACGGAGCCGAGACCGACCTGGACATCGGCCACTACGAGCGGTTCCTCGACGTCGACCTCGACGGCAGTGCGAACGTCACCACCGGCCAGGTCTACAACACCGTGATCGCCAAGGAGCGCCGCGGTGAGTACCTCGGCGACACCGTGCAGGTCATCCCGCACATCACCAACGAGATCAAGCACCGCATCCGGCGGATGGCGACCGAGGACGTCGACGTCGTGATCACCGAGGTCGGCGGCACCGTCGGCGACATCGAGTCGCTGCCGTTCCTGGAGACCGTCCGCCAGGTCCGCCACGAGGTCGGCCGGGACAACGTCTTCGTCGTGCACATCTCGCTGCTCCCCTACATCGGGCCGTCCGGCGAGCTGAAGACCAAGCCGACCCAGCACTCGGTCGCCGCACTGCGCAACATCGGTATCCAGCCCGACGCGATCGTGCTGCGCGCCGACCGCGAGGTGCCCACCGCCATCAAGCGCAAGATCTCTCTGATGTGCGACGTGGACGAGGCCGCGGTGGTCGCCGCCATCGACGCCCCCTCGATCTACGACATCCCCAAGGTCCTGCACGCCGAGGGCCTGGACGCCTACGTCGTGCGCAAGCTGGACCTGCCGTTCCGCGATGTGGACTGGACCGTGTGGGCGGACCTGCTCGACCGCGTCCACAATCCCGACCACGAGGTCAACGTCGCGCTGGTCGGCAAGTACATCGACCTGCCGGACGCCTACCTCTCGGTCACCGAGGCGCTGCGGGCCGGCGGCTTCGCGAACAAGGCCCGGGTGAAGGTCAAGTGGGTCGCCTCCGACGACTGCAAGACCCCGGCCGGCGCCGCCGCCCAGCTCGCCGACTGCGACGCGGTCTGCATCCCCGGCGGCTTCGGCGACCGCGGTGTGGACGGCAAGGTCGGCGCGATCACCTACGCCCGGGAGAACAAGATCCCGCTGCTGGGCCTCTGCCTGGGCCTGCAGTGCGTGGTCATCGAGGCGGCCCGCAACCTGGCCGGCATCGAGGGCGCCAACTCCACCGAGTTCGACGCGGCCGCCGCCCACCCGGTCATCTCCACCATGGCCGAGCAGCTGGACATCGTCGCCGGTGAGGGCGACATGGGCGGCACGATGCGGCTGGGCATGTACCCCGCCAAGCTCGCCGAGGGCTCGATCGTCCGCGAGGTCTACGACGGCCAGGCGTACGTCGAGGAGCGCCACCGCCACCGCTACGAGGTCAACAACGCCTACCGCGGTGAGCTGGAGAAGAAGGCCGGGCTGCAGTTCTCCGGCACCTCCCCGGACAACAAGCTCGTCGAGTACGTCGAGTACCCGCGCGAGACGCACCCCTACCTCGTCGCCACCCAGGCGCACCCGGAGCTGCGCTCCCGCCCGACCCGCCCGCACCCGCTCTTCGCCGGGCTGGTGAAGGCCGCGGTCGCGCGCAAGACGGGCGCCGGGCAGAACGCGGGCGCCGGGAAGAAGGCGGGCGCCGCGAAGTAGGCGGAACCGCGACGGATACCGTGGCCGGGGTACGGACTCGCTCTGCGAGCCGTGCCCCGGTTTCGCGTGGGTCGATGCACAAGGAGGACGCGCCATGGCGATCGAGGACACCCCGGAGGAGTGGACGGTCACCGCGACCACGACACCGTTCACCGGGAACAAGACCAGCGTGCGCACCGACGAGGTCGTGATGCCGGACGGCACCACCGTCACCCGCGACTACCAGGTCCACCCCGGTTCCGTGGCGGTGCTCGCACTGGACGACGAGGGCCGGGTGCTGGTGCTGCGCCAGTACCGTCACCCCGTACGCCACAAGCTCTGGGAGATCCCCGCCGGGCTGCTCGACGTCCCCGGGGAGAACCCGCTGCACGCGGCGCAGCGCGAGCTGTACGAGGAGGCGCACGTGAAGGCCGAGGACTGGCGGGTGCTGACCGACGTCTACACCACGCCGGGCGGCTGTGACGAGGCGGTCCGGATCTTCCTGGCCCGGGAGCTGTCCGAGGCCGAGGGGGAGCGGTTCGAGGTCTCCGAGGAGGAGGCCGACATGGAGCTGGCGCGGGTGCCGCAGGACGAGCTGGTGCGCGGCGTGCTCGCCGGTGAGCTGCACAACAACTGCCTGGTGGTGGGGGTGCTGGCGCTCACCGCGGCGCAGCGCGGCGCGGGTCTGGACGCGCTGCGGCCGGCCGGCGCGCCGTGGCCGGCCCGGCCGTTCGAGGCCTGATCCGCCCGGCCGCTCCGGCTCTTGCGGGCCTGTTCCGCCCTCGGTCCCGCCCCAGGGCTCTGTCGCCGGTCGGATGATCCGCCGATCCGATCGAGTGAGCAACCGTCGTGCTCCGTACGGCGCGTGACAGGCCGTGAACTACGCTCGGCAGCGGCCCCGTGCGCACTCGCGACGGGCTCGTACGCGCGGCTGGACGGGAGCGTGACCGGTGACGGAGCAGGCGGTGGACGGGGGGTACCTCCCGCCCGGGGCGGGGGACGGGTCCGCCGCGGCGGCACCCGGCCGGCGGATGCCCCCGGCGCGGCGCGCGGACGGCGCCGCCGTCCGCCCCGGCACTCCCGCGTCCGCCCCCGCGCCGTCCGCCCCCGTGCCGTCCGTCCCCGTGCCGTCCGTCCCCGGTTTCGCCGGACGCCACCGTGAGCTCAGGGAGCTGCACGCCGAGATCGCCCGGGCCGGCCTGGACACCCTCTCCGGGCGGAAGGGCGCCCGCAGCCGGGTGCTGCTGATCGCCGGCCGTCCCGGCTCCGGCCGTTCCGCGCTGGCCGAGCGGCTGCTGGGCGAGCTGGCCGGCGACTACCCGGACGGAGTGCTGCGGGCGGTGCTGACCGGGCCGGGCGGCGAGCGGCCCGGCACCGCCCGGATCGCGCGTGACCTGCTGGCCGCCCTCGGGGAGCGGCCGTCGCCGGGCGCGGACGAGGACGAGCTGACCGAGCGGCTGCGCGGTGCCCTCGCCGGGCGCCGGGCCCTGCTCTTCCTGGACGACGCCCCCGGTGCGGACGCCGTCGCACCGCTGCTGCCGGACGCCCCGGACTGCCTGGTCGTGGTGGTCTCCCAGGGGCCGCTGACCGGCATCCCGGACGTCCGGCCGTGCGTCCTGGGCGGCCTGGACGGCCCGGCCTGTGTCGAGATCCTCAGCCGGTACGCCGGGCCGACCCGGATCACCGTCGACCCGCGGACCGCCGAGAGCGTCGCCGAGGAGTGCGGCGGGCAGCCGGCGGCGCTGATCCTGGCCGGCGCCTGGCTCGCCGCCCGGCCCAAGGCGTCCGTCTCCGATCTGCGGCAGGGGCTGCGCGCCGTCCCGCTGCCCGGGGACCTGCCCGGCTCCGGCCGCCCGCTGTTCCGGGCCTTCCAGCTCGCCGCGGCGGCGCTGCCCGCGGCCGCGGCCCGGATACTGCGGCTGAGCACCCTGGCCCCGGCCGGCCTCGTGGACGCGCAGATCGCCTCCGCGCTGGCCGGCTGTTCGGTGGCGGTGGCCGCCACGGTGCTGGACGACCTGGCCGCGCTCGGCCTGCTGCGGCCGGTGCCCGCCGAGGGCGGCCGGCCCCCCGGGCCCCCGCTGCCCGACGCCGCGCTGCACACCCCGTACCGCCTTCCCGGCTCGCTCGCCCCGCTCGCCCGCGCGCTGCTCGACGCGCACGAGCGGCCCGCCGACGTCCAGCTGGCCCGGGCCCGGATGCTGGAGCGGACCGTACGGCTGCTGCACTCCTGCCGGGCGATGGCCGAGCCGGCCGGGTCCCCCGCCCGCCGGAAGGCCGACGGGCTGCCGCGCTCACTGCGCTTCTCCTCCCGGGCCGCCGCCGCGCACTGGCTGCGCAGCCGCCGCGGCGCGCTCCTCGACGCGGCCGGGGTCGCGGTGGCGGACGGCGGACTCGACACGCTGGACCGGCGGCTGATGGCCGCGCTGACCCGGACCCTGCTGGCGCACGAGGGGGCCGAGGCGGCCGCGCCGGACCTCTACGGGCTGCACGAGCTGGTCCTCCGGGTCGCCGAGCGGCGCGGGCTGGCCCGCGAGCAGGCCGCCGCGCTGCTGAACCTCGCGGATCTGGACGGCCGGGCGGGACGGCCGGAGCAGGCGGCCGTCCGCTACCGGGGCGCGCTGGAGGCGGCCCGTTCGGCGCGGGACCCGGTGGCCGCCGGCCGGGCGCTGGAGTCACTGGGCGGTACGTACGCCGAGCTGGGCGACTGGCAGCGGGCCGCCGACTGGTACGGGCGGGCGCTGGAGCTGCGGCTGGCCCGCGGCGAGCGGGCGGACGCGGCCCGGCTGCACGGCCGGACCGGCGCCGCGTACGCCTGCGCGGCCCGGTGGGACGAGGCGCTCGCGGAGTGGCGGGCGGCCGCCAGGACCTACCGACGGCTCGGCGACCCGGCCGGCCGGGCGCGGGCCGTCGGCGAGATGGCCGGGGTCCAGGAGCGCGCGGGGCGGCCGGAAGAGGCACTGCGGACCTGCCTGGAGGCCCTGGAAACGGCCCGGAAGGCGGAGGACGGGCGGGTGGAGGCGGAGCTGCGGCTGCGGATCGCGGACACCCTCGACCGGCTCGGGGACCCCACGGCAGCGCGGCTGCACCGCGATGTGGGGGAGCGTCTCCTGGAAGATCACCCCGATCGCCTGTGAAATAGGTAGCACATCTCGCGGAAATTAGTGCTTTGCAAGGCTAGACAACAGCAGATCCTTCAATAGACTGGCTGGGCCGCGTACGGCGCGGTCAGTTCCGTCATGCATTGCGGGAGGGGATAATTCCTCCTGCACCCTCCCATTCAAGGACCGTGATCGACGTGAAGGTCGGCATCCCCCGCGAGGTCAAGAACAACGAGTTCCGCGTGGCCATCACGCCCGCCGGAGTCAACGAGCTCGTCCGCCACGGCCACCAGGTCTTCATCGAGAAGGACGCCGGTCTCGGCTCGTCCATCACGAACGAGGAGTACGTCTCCGCCGGTGCCACCATCCTGGACACCGCCGATGAGGTCTGGGGCACCGCTGACCTGCTGCTCAAGGTCAAGGAGCCGATCGCGGAGGAGTACCACCGCCTCCGCAAGGACCAGACGCTCTTCACCTACCTGCACCTGGCCGCCTCCAAGGAGTGCACCGACGCCCTGCTGGAGTCCGGCACCACCGCCATCGCCTACGAGACCGTCGAGACGGCCGGCCGGGCGCTGCCGCTGCTCGCCCCGATGTCCGAGGTCGCGGGCCGGATCGCCCCGCAGGTCGGCGCGTACCACCTGATGCGTCAGGCCGGCGGCCGCGGTGTGCTGCCCGGCGGCGTCCCCGGTGTCGCCGCGGGCAAGGCGGTCGTCATCGGCGGCGGTGTCTCCGGCTGGAACGCCGTGCAGATCGCCGTGGGCCTCGGCTTCCACGTCACCCTGCTCGACAAGGACATCAACAAGCTCCGCGAGGCCGACAAGATCTTCGGCACCAAGGTGCAGACGATCGTCTCCAACGCCTTCGAGCTGGAGAAGGCCGTCGTCGAGGCCGACCTCGTCGTCGGTGCCGTCCTGATCCCCGGCGCCAAGGCCCCCAAGCTGGTCACCAACGAGCTCGTCGCCAAGATGAAGCCCGGAAGTGTCCTTGTCGACATCGCCATCGACCAGGGCGGCTGCTTCGAGGACTCCCGTCCCACCACGCACGCCGAGCCGACCTTCGAGGTCCACAACTCGGTCTTCTACTGCGTCGCCAACATGCCCGGCGCGGTGCCGAACACCTCCACCTACGCGCTCACCAACGCCACGCTGCCCTACATCGTGGAGCTGGCGAACCGCGGCTGGGTCGAGGCGCTGCGCCGTGACCCGGCGCTGGCCAAGGGCCTGAACACGCACGACGGCAAGGTGGTCTACCCGTCCGTCGCCGAGGCCCACGGCCTCGAGTGCGTCGAGCTGCGCACCCTCCTCGGCTGAGACGGGACGTCAACGAGCGGCGTCAACGCCGCACCTCCGGCCGGGCCCTGGCGACAGGGCCCGGCCGGTCGCATATCGGGCCCCTGGCGCGTACCGTTCCGGAACGTCGTCTCTCAACTCGCCGTGAACGTAACCCTTTAACCGATTCGCGCACTCCCGGAACTACGAAGCGATCCCGCCTGCGCTCTTGACATCGAAGGGTCCGGTTACCGACACATCGTGCCGGGTCCGGTGGATTGTGTTGCTGCGGACGCCCGACACGCCATAGAGTCGCCAACCGTCGGCATGGTGCCACGCTGACCTATCGATAAAGTTTCCTGGTCACGTCCAAGGAGGTAAGACGACTTGTGAATGAGTCGACATTTACTCCCGGAGGCGGTCACCCAGGAGCGTTCGCACGGGGCCAGGGTCCCTCGGGGCTCGAGGCTGTCGGCTCCGCAGCGGTCCACACCTTCGCAGCGCACCACAGCATTTCCACGACAGCCCACCAGAGTATGGACGGCCATCACGTGAACGCCATGGCCGGCGACCGGGGCAGTGGAGAACCCGCCCGTCTCGCCGACTACGACGACCTGCCCCAGGGGCACTTCTACGATCCGGACGCGGAGTACGAGCCGGACCCCGAATACGCCGCGACGCTCGCGCCGGACGCCGCGCGCCAGCGCCGCGAACGCGTCGGCCCGACCGGACGCCCGCTCCCTTACTTCCCCATCCCGGGACCGCTGTCGGAGCACGGCCCGGCCAAGATCATCGCGATGTGCAACCAGAAGGGCGGGGTGGGCAAGACCACCTCGACCATCAACCTGGGCGCCGCACTCGCCGAATACGGGCGACGGGTGCTGCTCGTCGACTTCGACCCGCAGGGTGCCCTGTCGGTCGGGCTCGGCGTCAACCCGATGGAGCTCGACCTGACGGTCTACAACCTGCTCATGGAGCGGGGCATGTCGGCCGACGAGGTGCTCCTGAAGACCGCGGTCCCCAACATGGACCTGCTGCCCAGCAATATCGACTTGTCGGCGGCAGAGGTGCAGCTGGTCAGCGAGGTCGCCCGGGAGTCGACCCTGCAGCGCGCCCTGAAGCCGCTGCTGGCCGACTACGACTACATCGTCATCGACTGCCAGCCGTCCCTCGGCCTGCTCACCGTCAACGCCCTGACGGCCGCTCACAAGGTCATCGTGCCGCTGGAGTGCGAGTTCTTCGCGCTGCGCGGTGTGGCGCTGCTCACCGAGACGATCGAGAAGGTCCAGGAGCGGCTCAACCCCGAGCTGGAGCTGGACGGCATCCTGGCGACGATGTACGACTCCCGTACCGTGCACAGCCGTGAGGTGCTGGCGCGCGTCGTGGAGGCCTTCGGCGACCACGTCTACCACACCGTCATCGGCCGTACGGTCCGCTTCCCGGAGACCACTGTCGCGGGCGAGCCGATCACCACGTACGCCTCCAACTCCGTCGGTGCCGCCGCCTATCGCCAGCTCGCCAGGGAGGTGCTCGCCCGGTGTCACGCCGAGTGAGTCTGCCGGGAGCCGACGAACTGTTCCGCACCACCGGGGGAGTGGGGCTGCAGCCCTCCAGCCCCCGCCGCACCGCGAACGGTTCGGCGGCCGCGGCCAACGGCGAGGCCCCGCGGGTGCCCGCGCCGGGCGGCGAGCCCGAGCAGGCCACGGAGGCACCGGAGACGACCGCCCCTGCCCGGCAGCGGCGGCAGAACGGCGGCACGGACACCCCGGTGACGGCCGCTGACGGCGGACCGGCCACCCCGCCCCGGGTGCCCTCGGTCACGCCCGCGGCCGAACACGGCGGGCGCGAGCAGGACGGGGACGGCGGCAAGGCCCACCGCACCCAGCCGGGCCAGGTCACGGCGGACGCCGCCGCGGCCGCCGCACAGGCGGGCGGCCAGGGCCGCCGCCGGGGCACCCGGGGTGCCAACCGCCGCCCCAGCGGCCGGGAACGGCACGACGAGAAGATCACCGTCTATGTCTCCGCGGAGGAGCTCATGGACCTCGAGCACGCGCGCCTGGTGCTGCGCGGCGAACACGGCCTCGCGGTCGACCGCGGCCGGATCGTCCGCGAGGCGGTCGCCGTCGTCCTCGCCGACCTGGAATCCCGCGGCGACGCCAGCATCCTCGTACGGCGCCTGCGCGGACGTTAGGCGCGGACGTTAGGCACGGACGTTAGATACGGCACCCTGTGCGGCGTCGGGTACAAACCTTGCGCGGCGTCAGTTACCACCCACCCTGCGTGGCGTCAGGTACCACCCTGCGCGGCGTCAGGTACCCACCCTGCGTAGGTGGAATACCGTCCATCCCCTCTTCGTTGTGGCCCCGCAGGGGGGCCTCGCGTCCCTTAGGGGATCTGTTCGACCGTCCCCTACGGGAGACCCCCGACCCCCTATGGGGAGACCCCTGAGGCCTGCCGCGCGGCCTGGAGCGTGTACTGGGTGCGTACGGGATAGCCTGCCTCTCCGGCGGGTGTCCCGCCCGTGACCAGCCCGTCGCCCCTCCCGGCGCGGGACCGCAGCACTCTGGACCGCGATGCCGACGACCGACGACGACGCCCCCGCGCCCCGCGCCCGCAGACGACTCGGGCGGGGGGCCGGTGCGGGGATGGCGGATCCGGAGGCACCGGTGGCGGCTGGTCCCATGGAGCCGGGCGAGAGGGGCGGCGAGGACAGGGGCGGCGAGGACGGCGGGGGTGCCGAAGGCGGCGACGGAACGTTCACGCTGCGGCTCGACAACTTCGAGGGCCCCTTCGACCTCCTGCTGCAGCTGATCTCCAAGCACAAGCTGGACATCACCGAGGTCGCGCTCTCCAGGGTGACCGACGAATTCATGGCCCACATCCGTGCCATGGGCCCGGAC
Organism: Streptomyces sp. NBRC 110611; assembly: GCF_001590865.1. Taxonomy (GTDB): domain Bacteria; phylum Actinomycetota; class Actinomycetes; order Streptomycetales; family Streptomycetaceae; genus Streptomyces. The sequence goes on along the minus strand of NZ_BBUY01000002.1, from coordinate 799,105 downwards.
TGGGACCTGGACCAGACGACGGAGTTCCTCGTCGTCGCGGCCACCCTGCTCGACCTGAAGGCGGCCCGGCTGCTGCCCGCCGCCGAAGTCGAGGACGAGGCCGACCTCGCGCTCCTGGAGGCCCGCGACCTGCTGTTCGCGCGGCTGCTCCAGTACCGCGCGTACAAACAGATCGCGGACATCTTCCACGGGCGGCTGGCGGACGAGGCCCGGCGCCATCCCCGCACGGTCGGGCTGGAGCCGCACCACGCCGAGCTGCTGCCCGAGGTCGTGATCAGCATCGGCGCGGAGGGTTTCGCCAGGCTCGCGGTGAAGGCGATGCAGCCCAAAGCCGCGCCGCAGGTCTACGTGGACCACATCCACGCCCCGTTGGTGAGCGTGCGCGAGCAGGCCGAGGTGGTGGTGGCGCGGCTGCGCGAGTCGGGCGAGAGCAGCTTCCAGGAGCTGACCGCGGACGCACCGGACACCCTCACCGTCGTGGCACGCTTCCTGGCCCTCCTGGAGCTCTACCGGGAGCGGGTGGTGGCGCTGGACCAGGAGGAGGCCCTCGGCACGCTCACGGTCCGCTGGACGGGCGTGGAGGGGACCGTGCCCGTGGTGACGGACGAGTTCGATCAGGAACCGAGCCGAGCGGAAGACCAGGAACCGAGCCGAGCGGAAGTGGAAACGGAAGAGGAAGAAACGGAAGCGGAAGAAACGGAAGCGGAAGAGGAAGAGGAGCGGGGATGAGTGGCGTGGCCGGTGGCAGTGGGACGGGCGACGGGGCCATGGAGGCTCACGGGGCCACGGAGGCTCGTCGGGCCACGGAGACTTACCGGGCCGCCGCCCGGGCGTACGACGTGACGGAGGCCGTCGGCGCGGACGCGGACGGCGGTGGCCCGGGGGAGCGGCCCGAGGCACCGGCCGGTGCGCTGGGCGTCGCCGAGCTGGATCTCCAGCCCGCGCTGGAGGCCGTCCTCATGGTCGTCGACGAGCCGGCGACCGAGGAGCACCTGGCCAGGGTGCTGCAGCGGCCCCGGCGAGCGGTCGCGCTGGCACTGCGCGAGCTCTCCGACGACTACACGCGTCAGGGCCGCGGTTTCGATCTCCGTCTGGTGGCCGGCGGCTGGCGCTTCTACTCCCGTGCCGAGTATGCGGACGCGGTCGAGGCCTTCGTCCTGGACGGCCAGCAGGCCCGGCTCACCCAGGCCGCATTGGAGACTCTGGCCGTGGTCGCGTACCGTCAGCCGGTCAGCCGTTCCCGCGTCTCGGCCGTTCGCGGTGTGAACTGTGACGGTGTGATGCGCACGCTCCTCCAGCGCGGCCTGGTGGAGGAGGCGGGGACGGAACCTGAAACAGGTGCGATCCTGTACAGGACGACGAATTACTTTCTGGAGCGGATGGGCCTGCGCGGCCTGGACGAGCTCCCCGAGCTCGCACCGTTCCTCCCGGAGGCGGAAGCCGTCGAGAGCGACTCCGCGGAAGGTATCCCGTCGTTCGACGTAGACGACAGCGGCGACTCTCAGACGGATCATTGATGCGAAGCAGCGGCAGGAACAGCAGGGGCAGCGGCGGACGCGGGAACTACCGCGGTGCCGGCAACAACAGGGACGAGAAGCAGCAGCGAGCCGGCCGCCCCCGTCCCGAGGAGCGCCGCTACAACGTGGGCGGACAGGGTGGACAGGGCGGACCGGGCGGTGGCTCCGGCGGCCCGGCGGGCTCCCGTGACGAGCGCCGTGATGACCGCCGTGACGACCGCCGGGGCGGCGGCAAGACCGGCGGCGGCCGGGGCGCGGCGGCCCGCGGCGGCGCCAAGGGCGGTCCCCGCAGGGGCGCCGCCGACACGACGGGCCGTCCTGGCGGCAAGGGCGGCGGCCCCCGGGGCGGCCGGGGCCAGGCGCCCGCGCGGCCCCGCGAGTACGACGCGCAGATCGAGGAGCGCAACCGCGCCCGGCACAACAAGCCGCGGGTCACGACACCCAAGACGTTCGGCGAGCAGGAGGGCGAGCGGCTGCAGAAGGTGCTGGCCAGGGCCGGTATGGGCTCGCGGCGGGCCTGTGAGGAACTGATCGACCAGGCACGGGTCGAGGTCAACGGCCGGATCGTCACCGAGCAGGGTGTCCGGGTCGACCCGGAGAAGGACGAGATCAAGGTCGACGGCCTGACCGTCGCCACCCAGTCGTACCTCTTCTTCGCCCTCAACAAGCCGGCCGGTGTCGTCTCCACGATGGAGGACCCGGACGGCCGCCAGTGCCTGGGCGACTACGTCACCAACCGCGAGACGCGGCTGTTCCACGTCGGCCGGCTGGACACCGAGACCGAGGGCATCATCCTGCTCACCAACCACGGCGAGCTGGCCCACCGCCTGACGCACCCCCGCTACGGCGTCAAGAAGACCTACCTGGCGGCGATCCAGGGCCCGCTCCCGCGCGATCTGGGCAAGCGGCTGAAGGACGGTATCCAGCTCGAGGACGGCTACGCCCGCGCCGACCACTTCCGGGTCGTCGAGAACACCGGCAAGAACTACCTGGTCGAGGTGAGCCTCCACGAGGGCCGTAAGCACATCGTGCGCCGGATGCTCGCCGAGGCCGGCTTCCCGGTCGACAAGCTGGTGCGTACGGCCTTCGGCCCGATCACGCTGGGCGACCAGAAGTCGGGCTGGCTGCGCCGGATGACCAACACGGAGGTCGGGATGCTGATGCGCGAGGTCGAGCTGTAGCAGAGCGGCAGCCGCAACCGTAGCCGTAGCCGTGGGAGTTCCCGAACTGTAGGAGCTCCCGGTTCCCGGTTTGCGGGGCCGGGCCCCCACCCCTTAACGTCATCATGACGATTAAGGGGTGGTTTTTATGGGGTTCACGGGGGCGGCCGCGGTCGCCGGGGCGACGACATCCGCCGCCACCGGCGCGCTCATGGGCCTGGCGCTCGGTGATGCGCTGGGCTTTCCGACGGAGTTCGACGACGTACCGGCGATCCTCGCCAAGTGCGGGCCGTGGCGGCGGATGGCGCTCCCCGACCCCGCCCTCGTCACCGACGACACCCAGATGACCCTGGCGCTGGGACGCGGGCTGCGTACGGCGCTGGAGCACGGCGAGCCGGGCCCGCGGAGCCTTGTGCGTCCGGTGCGCGACGAGTACGTCGCCTGGTGGCGCTCGCCCGACAACGACCGGGCACCGGGCGCCACCTGCCTGCGCGCCTGCGAGCTGCTCAGCGACCCGGACCGGCCCTGGGCCGAGGCCGGCCGGATCGGGTCGAAGGGGTGCGGCGCCAATATGCGGGTCGCGCCCGTCGGGCTCGTACCGGGGCTGAGCCCGCAGCAGCGCTCCGGCGCCGCCCAGCTGCAGTCCGCGCTGACCCATGGGCACCCCACCGCGCTCGCCGCCAGTGACCTGACCGCGTACGCGGTCCGCGCGCTCGCCGACGGTGCGCCGCCCGCCGGGCTGCCCGCCCTGCTCCGCGCGTACGCCCACGAACAGCGCACCGTCTACCGGGAGGACTGGCTGGGCGACCTGTGGCGGCAGGCCCAGGACCCCTCCGCGACGGCGTTCATCACCCGGGGCTGGGACGACTGCCTCGGCGCGCTGGACCGGCTGGACGCGGCGCTCGCCGCGCCGGATCCGGAGGCCGATCCGTGCCTGGCCACCGGCGCCGGCTGGATCGCGGAGGAGGCACTGGCCACCGGCCTGCTGTGCTTCCTGCTCTTCCCCGACGAGCCGCTCACCGCGCTGCGCCGGGCCGCCTGCAGCTCCGGCGACTCCGACTCGATCGCCTGCCTGACCGGCGCCTTCGCGGGTGCCTGGTGGGGAGCCGGCGCCTGGCCCGAGGACTGGACCGCCCGTATCGAGTACCGCGACGAACTGCTGGCGCTGGGGGAGGCCTGGGATGTCCGGGACGCCGGAGAACATGGTGGTCACGCGGATGCCTGAGACCACGCCCGAGACCATGCCTGAGAACACGCCTGAGAACACGCCTGAGACCACGCGGCGGGACGCGGTCCTCCGCGCAGCCGGGCTGCCCGCCGTCGACCTGGGTGCCGTGGTCGCGGAACAGGACGATCCGCTGATCTTCGCGACCGTGTCCGGGGCGCACCTCTACGGCTTCCCGTCCCGCGACTCCGATGTCGACCTGCGCGGCGCCCACCTGCTGCCGGCCGCCGCCCTGGTCGGACTCCACGAGCCGGAGGAGACCAGGACGCGGATGTGGGACCGGGACCGGGTCGAGATGGACCTGGTCTCGCACGACCTGCGGAAGTTCGCCCGGCTGCTGCTCCGCCGCAACGGCTACGTACTGGAGCAGCTGCTCTCCCCGCTGGTCGTGCACACCACCGACGTGCACCGGGAGCTGATCGCGCTCGCCCCCGGCCTGCTCACGGCCCACCACGCCCACCACTACCGCGGCTTCGCCACCACCCAGTGGCGGCTGTTCGAGAAGACCGGCGAGCTGAAACCGCTGCTGTACACGTTGCGGGTGCTGCTCACGGGCATCCACCTCATGGCCAGCGGCCGGCTCCGGGCCCATCTGCCCACCCTGGCGGAGGAGGTGGCCGCCCCGCCCTACGTGGCGGAGCTGATCGCGGCCAAGGAGGAGGCCGAGCACGGTCTCGCCGGGGAGGTGGTGGATCCGGCGCGGCTGCGTACGGACATCGAGGCGCTGCACGCCCGGCTGGACGCCGCCCAGGCCGCCACCGCCCTGCCGGATGCCCCCGCCGGCCGTGACGCGCTGCACGACCTGATCGTGCGGGCCCGGCTGGACGGGTTCCCGGCCCCGGCCCCGGCCTCGCCCCGCTGCCCCGGCATCTGACCGCCTGGCCGGACTCAGCGGCCGAGGGCCGAGGACTGCCGGGCCCGGAACAGGAAGTCCGCCACCCGGGCCCGGTCCGGCCCGGCCGGCAGCGGCGACCGGGACACCGCCGCCTCGGCCTCCTCGGCCAGCCGCGCCATCCGCTGCTCGACCGCCTCCCAGGCCACCTCGCCACGCCTGACCGCCAGCAGCCGCTCCCGCTCGGGGCCGACGTCCAGGGTGAGCACGCCGGTACGGAGCAGGTCGCGTGAGCAGGTCAGCAGGCGCAGCAGATGCATGACGTGCTTCCAGCGGGGCGCCCCGCGCTGCCGCAGATCGGCCCGGATCTGCCGGAGCTGGCCGGCGGCGTAGCCAGCGAAGGTGCGGTGGACCTCCCGGGACAGGAAGGCGTCGCGCAGCGCGAGCAGCTCCCGGCCGGTGGCGTCGACGCGCTCCACGAGAGGGGAGTGCAGGCACTCCAGGATGTTGGGGTTGGCCCGCAGCGCCAGCTCGCAGAAGCGTTCCAGCTCCCAGGAGAACTCCTCCTCGCGCGGGCCCTCCACATGCTTCGGGGGTTTCTCGAAGCTCCAGAAGAGCCGGGTCGGGGCCTGGTAGACCCCGCGCCGGTCGGTGTCGCTGTGCTCCGTCGCCAGCCCGAAGGCGCGCGAGCCCATCACACACGCGTAGACGGTGTGCTCGGCGACCAGGGAGTGCCCCGGGTCGGCGACGGGCGTGGACGTCTCTCGTGAATGCGTGGACGAGTGCGTGGACGAGCGTGCGGAGGAGGTCGTGGCGGCTTCCGGCATGACGGCGATTGTGGCCGGACCGGAGGGGCGGGTGCCACCCGTTTCGCCCGCGGGGCTTCAGCGGCGGGCTCCCGCCCGTCCCCGGTCACCCGCCGCGTACGGAATGTCAGTGCCGCTGGTTACGCTGATCAGTGCGTGCACAGGAGCGTGACGCGGCACACGACACAAGGGGGAGCAGTGCGAAAGGACATCGCGCAGTGAGGACCGCACTCGTCATCGGAACGGGCCTGATCGGCACCTCGGTCGCCCTCGCGCTCCACGCGCGCGGCGTGCAGGTGTTCCTGGAGGACCACGACCAGGCCCAGGCCCTGACGGCCGCCGCGCTCGGCGCGGGCGTCGCCGGGGCACCGCCGGGGCCGGTCGACCTGGCCGTCGTGGCCGTACCGCCGACCCATGTCGCGACGACGCTGGCCGCGGCCGTCCGGCGCGGCGCGGCGCGGGCGTACATCGATGTCGCCAGCGTCAAGGGCGGCCCGCGCCGGGAGCTGGAGGCCATGGGCTGCGATCTGACCGGCTACCTCGGTACGCACCCGATGGCGGGCAAGGAGCGTTCCGGCCCGCTGGCCGCCACCGCCGACCTCTTCGAGGGCCGCCCGTGGGTGCTGACCCCGGCCCCCGGCGGCGACACCGAGGTGCTCAACCTCGCCCTGGAGCTGGTGGCGCTGTGCCGGGCCGTCCCGGTGGTGATGGACGCGGACGCCCACGACCGCGCCGTCGCCCTGGTGTCGCACACCCCGCAGCTGCTCTCCAGCCTCGTCGCCGCCCGCCTCAAGGGGGCCGACGAGACCGCGGTACGCCTCTGCGGCCAGGGCATCCGCGATGTGACGCGGATCGCGGCCTCCGATCCGGGGATGTGGGTCGAGATCCTCTCCGCCAACCCCGGCCCGGTCGCCGATGTGCTGTCCGAGATCGCCGCCGATCTGGACGAGACGGTACGGTCCCTGCGCTCCCTGGAGTCCGCCGACGAGGACAAACGCGGCGCCGGTGCCGGCGGTGTCGAGGACGTGCTGCGGCGGGGCAACGCCGGCCGCGAGCGGGTCCCCGGCAAACACGGCGCCGCCCCGGCCGCGTACGAGATCGTCGCGGTCCACATCGGCGACCAGCCCGGCGAGCTGGCCCGGATCTTCGCCGACGCCGGCCGGGCCGGGGTCAACATCGAGGACGTCCGCATCGAGCACGCCACCGGCCAGCAGGCGGGCTTCATCCAGCTCATGGTCGAGCCGCAGGCGGTGCCCGGGCTGACCGCGGAGCTGCGCGAGCGGGGGTGGTCGATCCGGCAGTGACTCCGTGGACGGCGCCGTGCGGGTGAGCCAGTAACCTTGTGCGGGGCTCTTACGGCCCTGGCCCTCTGCCGGCCCCCCGCTGGACCCGCCCCGTGTGCAAGACGTGGACAAGAAAGGTGTTCGTCACCGTGGAAACCGCCGCTCGGACCGCCCCGGCTGCAGTGATTGTCGCCATCGACGGCCCCGCAGGCACGGGCAAGTCCAGCACGTCCAAGGCCGTCGCCGCCAAGCTGGGCCTCGGCTACCTCGACACCGGCGCCCAGTACCGCGCGATCACGTGGTGGATGCTGAGCAACGGCATCGACGTCCGGGACGCCGCGGCCGTGGCCGACGCCGCCACCAAGCCCGTGATCGTCTCCGGCACCGATCCGGCCGCCCCCACCATCACGGTCGACGGCCTGGACGCCGCGGGTCCGATCCGTACCCAGGAGGTCACCGCCGCGGTCAGCGCCGTCAGCGCGGTCCCCGAGGTGCGGGCCCTGATCACCGAGCTGCAGCGCACCATCGCCATGACCGCCCGCGGCGGCATCGTCGTCGAGGGCCGGGACATCGGCAGCACGGTCCTGCCGGACGCCGACCTCAAGATCTTCCTCACCGCCTCTCCCGAGGCGCGGGCCGCCCGTCGCAGCGGCGAGCTCAAGGGCAAGGAGGCCACGGACCTGGCCGCCACCCGCGAGGCGCTGATCAAGCGGGACGCCGCCGATTCGTCCCGGAAGGCCTCCCCGCTGGCCAAGGCGGACGACGCCGTCGAGGTGGACACCACCGAGCTGACGCTGGAGCAGGTCATCGAGTGTGTGGTCACCCTCATCGAGGGCGTCAGCGCCGAAAAGGCGGGACTCGCCCGGTGACCGGACCCGGCAGGACACCGAGCGCCACGGGAGGCAGCGGGACGGACCGCCGTTCCGGGGGCACGGGCGCCACGGGCGCCGGGACGGATCGCCGTTCCGGCCTCCCCAGCGCTTCCGGCGCCGGCGTCGGCCGCCGGATCGGCATCGGCCTGATGTACGGGCTGTGGCGGCCGCGGGTGCTGGGCGCCTGGCGGGTGCCGTCCGCCGGGCCGGTGATCCTCGCCGTCAACCACTCGCACGGCATCGACGGCCCGATGCTGATGGGCACCGCGCCGCGGCCGGTGCACTTCCTGATCAAGAAGGAAGCCTTCGTCGGCCCGCTGGACCCGTTCCTGCGGGGCATCGGGCAGCTGAAGGTGGACCGCGACTCCGCCGACCGCAAGGCGATCACCGACGCGCTCGGCGTGCTGGAGCGCGGCGGGGTGCTGGGGATCTTCCCGGAAGGCACCCGCGGCGAAGGCGACTTCGCCTCGCTGCGGTCCGGCCTGGCGTACTTCGCGGTGCGCTCCGGCGCTCCCGTCGTACCGGTGGCGGTCCTCGGCGGCAAGGACCGCCACAGCAGACTGACCCGCGCGCTGCCGCCGCTGCGCGCCCGCGTCGACGTCGTCTTCGGCGACGCCTTCGAGGCGGGTGACGGCAGCGGGCGGCGCACCCGTAAGGCGCTCGACGAGGCGACCGTACGGATCCAGGAGCGGCTGACCGCCCACCTGGCCGAGGCCAGGCGCCTGACCGGGCGCTGAACCACACTTGAGTAGTGGGCCGCGACGAGCGGGCCCACCGATGACCACGCGGCGGCAAGCCGCACAGTGAATGCGTGAGGAACGGACTTCATGAACGACCAGATCCCCACCGGCGACGAGCACGGTGCGCTTGGCGACGCCGAGTACGCGGAGTTCATGGAGCTCGCCGCGCAGGAGGGCTTCGACCTCGACGAGGTCGAGGGTGACATCGCCGCGGCCGGCCACGGCCCGCTGCCCGTCCTCGCCGTCATCGGCCGCCCCAACGTCGGCAAGTCGACGCTGGTGAACCGCATCATCGGCCGCCGTGAGGCGGTCGTCGAGGACCGGCCCGGCGTCACCCGCGACCGGGTCACCTACGAGGCCGACTGGAACGGCCGCCGCTTCAAGGTCGTCGACACCGGCGGCTGGGAGCAGGACGTGCTCGGCATCGACGCGTCCGTGGCGATGCAGGCCGAGTTCGCCATCGAGGCCGCGGACGCGGTCGTCTTCGTCGTCGACTCCAAGGTCGGCGCGACCGACACCGACGAGGCCGTCGTCAAGCTGCTGCGCCGGTCCGGCAAGCCGGTGGTGCTGGCCGCCAACAAGGTCGACGGCCCGTCCGGCGAGGCCGACGCCGCCATGCTGTGGTCGCTGGGCCTCGGCGAGCCGTACCCGGTCTCCGCGCTGCACGGCCGGGGCACCGGCGACATGCTCGACGCCGCGCTGGAGGCGCTGCCCGAGGCGCCCGCGCAGACCTTCGGCGCGGCCGTCGGCGGCCCCCGCCGGATCGCGCTGATCGGCCGCCCGAACGTCGGCAAGTCCTCGCTGCTGAACAAGGTCGCCGGCGAGGAGCGGGTGGTGGTCAACGAACTGGCCGGCACCACCCGCGACCCGGTCGACGAGATGATCGAACTGGGCGGCAAGACCTGGAAGTTCGTGGACACCGCCGGTATCCGCCGCCGGGTGCACCTCCAGGAGGGCGCCGACTACTACGCCTCGCTGCGCACCGCGGCGGCCGTGGAGAAGGCCGAGGTCGCGGTCGTCCTGATCGACGCCTCCGAATCCATCAGCGTCCAGGACCAGCGGATCATCACCATGGCCGTGGAGGCCGGGCGCGCCCTGGTCATCGCGTACAACAAGTGGGACACCCTCGACGAGGAGCGCCGCTTCTACCTGGAGCGGGAGATCGAGCGGGACCTCGTGCAGGTCCCGTGGGCGATGCGGGTGAACGTCTCCGCGCGCACCGGCCGCCACATGGAGAAGCTGGTCCCGGCGATCGAGACCGCGCTGGCCGGCTGGGAGACCCGTATCCCGACGGGGCGTCTGAACGCCTTCCTCGGCGAGATCGTCGCCTCCCACCCGCACCCGATCCGCGGCGGCAAGCAGCCCCGCATCCTCTTCGGCACCCAGGCCGGCACCAAGCCCCCGCGCTTCGTCCTCTTCGCCTCCGGCTTCCTCGAGGCCGGCTACCGCCGCTTCGTCGAGCGCCGGCTGCGCGAGGAGTTCGGCTTCGAGGGGACGCCGATCCACATCTCGGTGCGGGTCCGCGAGAAGCGCGGCAAGAAGAAGTAGTGGCCGTGGCCGGGACGTCGCGGGCGTACCCGCGGCACCCGGCGCGAAGTGCGCGCCCCCGGCCGGCCTCCTGGACAGGCGGCCGGCCTCCTGGACAGGCTCAGTGGCGGGGGCGGGTGTCCCGGGGGCCCGGGGGGAGGGCCGGGAGGTGGCCGGCCCTGGGGTGGTACGGCTGGCGGCCGACGACCTCCCAGTGGCCCGTGGACGCCGTCGTACGGCCCCAGCTCCCGCGCAGCACCTCCGGGGTCTCCGGCTCGTCCGTGCGGTCCCCGGGCAGGGCCCGGAAGGCGCGGCGGTACTCGGCGTACAGCGCGTCGTAGATCGGCGTTGCCGAACCGCGGTCGCCGGTGGGCGCCGGCCGGTGTTCGTGCGACGAGCGCATGCCGGGGATCGGGTGAGGGTACGGGGCGCGGGCGGAGGGGTCGTATGCGTGCACGTATGTGCCAACGACCCTGATGGCCCAGGGATGCGGTCTCACTGCGGAAATGGCTGATCGCGGGGGCGGGACCGGCCGGATCGGCGGTCCCGCCCCCGCGATCGGGTGCGGACGGACTGTCAGGTGCCGGCCAGCGGCATCACCGCGGCGACCAGCGCCCCGTTCCTGGCGGCCTTCTCCAGCGCCGTCCGCATCAGGTCCTCGCGCGGCTGGTGGCCGATGGCGCCCGCGGGCGCCGCGTACATCAGCACGGTCTGGGTCTTGGTGGCCGCCTGCCGCCAGCCGTCGGAGACGGGCAGCGGCTGGTGGGCCTGCCACCAGGCGGCCTGGCTGCCGGCGTTGCCCGGCTGCAGGACGGCGTGCAGCTTGCCCATGGCCAGCAGCGCGGACCAGCCGTGATTCATGACGGGCAGCTGGTTCACGTCCTCCACCTGCCGGAAGCCCTGCTCCATGAGGAGGGTGAGGAACTCGTCCTGCTGGCTCGTCGAGCCGGGGCGGACGATCGGGCCGTCCGGCTCGACCACCAGGGCGGGGCGCAGTTCATCCCCCACCAGCACCAGACCGCAGGTGATCCCGAGCGTGGCCTGGCGGCCGCCCCCGGGAGCCGGTGCGGCCGGGGCGGCCGGGGCGGGCTCCGGAGCCGGGGGGCGCGGGGCGGGGTCCTCTCCGGTGATGGAGCGCACGGCTCCCTGGAGCTGTTCCTCCGACACCGGGACGACCTGCGAGGGGATGCACGTGGCGTGGGCGAACGCGAGCACCGCGGTCTCCTCTCCCACGAACAGGACGGTGCTGGTGCGCTCCTGCTCGCTGTCCCCGGGGGTCCGGCAGGAGGTGCAGTCGTAGTTGCCGGGGGCGCCGTCACCGACCAGCAGCCGGTCGGCTTCTTCGTCGCCGATCTCGGCGCGAACGTCGGCGCTGACGTCGAGCATGCGCGGCACGGGGGCTCCTCGATCTCTGTGCGTCTGCCGGGCGGTCTCCCGGCTCGTAAAAGGACAACGGGTGATCTGCGGCAGGGGTCACGCGGCGACGGGAACAGAATCGAACCAATCCCCGCACAGCGGGAAACCATGGAAGCGCGTCCGAAAAGCGATCACATATCGCCAACTTCTGCGCAAAACCCGGCGCAGTCGGACGCTTTCCGTACACCGGACCGGGTGGGGCCGGGCCGGGCAGGGCGCGGCGCCCTGGCCAACGGCGGACGGCTGCCTACCGTCACCGGCTATGTCGGACAACTCTTCGGCGCCGCGGCGCTTCGTGGGATCCGTCGGGCGGCTCACCGCGGCCGTCACCGCCCTGGTGCTGTGGCTGCCGGGTGCCGCGGTCGGCGAGCCGTACGGGGGCGGCGGTGGCGGAGGTGGAGGCGGAGGCGGGGGGAAGGCGCGGCACGGGTGTGCCGAGGAGGAGTGGCCGTGGGCCTGTCTCGCCGACTGCGAGAGCGGCGGCGACTGGCACAGCAACACCGGCAACAGGTTCTACGGCGGCCTGCAGTTCTGGCAGTCCACCTGGGAGGAGTTCGGCGGCCTGGCCTTCGCGCGGCGGGCCGACCTCGCCACCCGCGACGAGCAGATCGAGATCGCCAAGCGGGTCCAGGCGGCCCAGGGCTGGCGCGCCTGGCCGGTGTGCGCCAAGCGGTACGGGCTGATCGGCGGGAGCGGCGGCGGGGAGGAGAGCGCGGAGGAGAGCGGCGGGCAGGGCGGCGGGACGTATGTGGTGCGGCCGGGGGACAGCCTCGGCTCCATCGCCGCCGGGCACGGCGTGCCGGGCGGCTGGCGCGCGCTGTACAAGGCCAACCGGAAGACCATCGGACGTGATCCGAGGCGGTTGCAGGTCGGGACCCGGCTGCGGCTTCCGCGGGGCACGGACCAGGACGTTCCGCAGGCGGTGCCGGTCCGGCCGCCCGGGCGCGGCGGTGAGTCCTGGCCGACGGAGGACGTGCGGCCGGGCGGCCCGGTCGGGCCGGAGGGCACCGCCGGGCTGGACGGCGCGGCCGGGCTCGACGGCATCGGCGCGGTGGGCGGCGACGGCATCGGCGGGGCGGGCGGCGACGGCGCCTCGTCGGATCCGGCCGGCGACGTGATCGTTCCCCGTGCCGAGATGTTCGAGCCCGCCATGGAGGACGCGTCGGTGTGGCAGGACGGGGCGCGCGGGCGCCGGCGTCCGCACGCCCGGTAGAGGGCGTCGCCCCCGATCCCCGGTGCGGACGTCGAATGGCCCGCAGAGGTTCCCCGGCAATGCTATCGATGACCTAACTTTTGCGGCACATCTTGGTCAAAGCACCCAACCTGGAACGTCTTTCCCCGGTCTCTTCGTTCAGCGAGCTGGACGCTTTGTGCTGTGAGGAGGGGAGCGCGAAGCGGTCAGCGGGGGGCGCAGGGACAATCCGGAAGACCAGGGACGCAGGGACGGATGTACAGCTCACTCCTGATTCACCGTGCGTACGGCACCGGGCCCGCCCCGGTCTTCCCCGCCGGCGGCAGCGGCACGCGCGCCGCACTGAGAGGGGTGCGGACGGCATGACCGCGTCGAGCCGGCCGGCCGTGACCGGGGACGAGGCGTCGGGAGACGTCGTGACCGGGGGCGAGGCGTCCGGAGATGCCGTGACCGGGCAGGCCGACCTGCGGGCCGACTGCATCGCGGACTCGGCGGGCGGCCTCACCTTCGACCTGACGGTTCCTCAGGACGCGGCCGGCGTCTGGAGCGCCGCGCTGGTGCTGCGACGGCCCGGCGGCGACGGTGCGGACGACGAGGTGCGGCTGCCGCTCGGCCCGAACGGCGCCGGCCGGCTGCGCGCCGTGCTGCCCAGCACCGTCGCCCTCGCCGAGGGGCGCTGGAACGCCTACGCCGACCTCGGCGACGGCCGGGAACCCCGCCCGTTGCAGCTCGGCACCAACGACCTCAGCTCGCTGGTGGACCGCCGTCCCCTGGCGGGCATCGGCCGGCTCGGCGTACGCATCCCGTACGCCACCACGTTCGGCAGCCTGGCGCTGCGCAGCTGGCTGCGCGGCCCGCACGCGGAGGCCGGCGACATCCACCTGGCGCCCGACGGGATGACGGTCTCCGGCCGGCTCTACGGCGCGGTTCCGGCGGCCGGCGCCCGGGCCGAGGCCCGCGCGCGCCGTACCGCCGGGGCGCCGGACGCCGCACCGGCCACGGTCACCGCCCCGCTGGCCGTCGACGGCGCGGACTTCACCTTCACGCTGTCCTACGAGGAGCTGGCCGGCCACTGGGAGACGGGCGGCAGGCGCTGGGACCTGTGGCTGCGCCCCGCCGAGGGCGCCCACCCGGTCCGGCTGGCCCGGCTGCTGGACGATGTCGCGGACAAGAAGCAGGCCGTCAGCTACCCGGCGCTTCCGGTACGGGCCGCCGCCGGGCCGCTGCGCATCGGCCCGTACTACACGCTCGACAACGACCTGGCCATACGGGTCACCGGACCGGACGGCAGCTGACACCGGCCCTGAGGCGGATCAGGGACCGGCCGCCCCGGGCGCCGGTGCCGGCTGTCCCGTCATCTCCGGGTGGTGCAGGTCGAACGCCGGGGACTCGGAGCGGATCCTGGGGAGCGAGGTGAAGTTGTGCCGGGGCGGCGGCGAGGAGGTCGCCCACTCCAGGGAACGGCCGAAGCCCCAGGGGTCGTCCCGGCCGACCCTGGTGCCGTACCGCGTGGTCTTCCAGACGTTGTAGAGGAACGGCAGGGTGGACAGGCCCAGCAGGAAGGCGCCGACGGTGGAGACGGTGTTGAGGGCGGTGAAGCCGTCGGCGGCCAGGTAGTCGGCGTAGCGGCGCGGCATACCGCCCACGCCCAGCCAGTGATGGACGAGGAAGGTGGTCTGGAAGCCGGTGAACATCGTCCAGAAGTGGATCCGGCCCAGCCGTTCGTCGAGCATCCTGCCGGTGAACTTCGGCCACCAGAAGTAGAAGCCGGCGTAGGTGGCGAAGGCGACCGTCCCGAAGACGACGTAGTGGAAGTGGCCGACGACGAAGTACGAGTCGGTGACCTGGAAGTCCATCGGCGGTGAGGCCAGGATGACGCCGGTCAGGCCGCCGAACAGGAACGTCACCAGGAAGCCGGCCGACCACAGCATCGGCGTCTCGAAGGACAGCGAGCCGTTCCACATGGTGCCGATCCAGTTGAAGAACTTCACCCCGGTCGGCGCCGCGATCAGGAACGACAGCAGGGAGAAGAACGGCAGCAGCACCGCGCCGGTCACGAACATGTGGTGGGCCCAGACCATGACCGACAGCGCCGTGATGGCCATCGTCGCGCCGATCAGCATGGGGTAGCCGAAGACCGGCTTGCGGGAGAAGACCGGGATGATCTCCGTGATGATGCCGAAGAACGGCAGCGCGATGATGTAGACCTCGGGGTGGCCGAAGAACCAGAACAGGTGCTGCCACAGCAGCGCACCGCCCCACTGCGCCTCGAACACCACCGCACCGAACCGCCGGTCCGCCTCCAGCACCAGCAGCGTGGCCGCCAGGACCGGGAAGGCCATCAGGACCAGGACCGAGGTGAAGAGGGTGTTCCAGGTGAACACCGGCATCCGGAACATCGTCATGCCGGGCGCCCGCATCACGGCGATCGTGGCGATGAAGTTGACCGAGGCGAGGATGGTGCCGAAGCCGGACAGCGCCAGCCCCATGATCCACAGGTCGATGCCGAGGCCGGGCGAGCGGACCTGGGAGTTCAGCGGCGCGTAGGCCGTCCACCCGAACGCCGCGCCGCCGGTGTGGGTGAGGAAGCTGCCCAGCACGATCAGCCCGCCGAAGAGGTAGAGCCAGTACGAGAGCATGTTCAGCCGCGGGAAGGCCACATCGGGCGCGCCGATCTGCAGCGGCACGATCTCGTTGGCGAAGCCGGAGAAGGCGGGGGTGGCGAACAGCAGCAGCATGATCGTGCCGTGCATGGTGAACGCCTGGTTGTACTGCTCGGCGTTGATCAGCTGCAGCCCCGGACGGGCCAGCTCGGCGCGCATCACCAGCGCCAGCACGCCGCCCACCAGGAAGAAGCCGAACGAGGTGATCAGGTAGAGGTGACCGATCTTCTTGTGGTCGGTCGTGGTCAGCCAGTCGACGACCACCGCCCCGCGGCGGCGCGCCGTGGGGCGCGGGCCGCTTGCCCGGCCGGTGTCCGTAGCCATCCGCTGCGCCTTGTCCGTCGAAGGGGTGTCGAAGGGGTGTCCCAGGGGTACCGGAAGGGGTACTCGGCGGCATGATCCCCGGGGGTGGAGCGCGGCGCGAGGGGGCGCTCCGGTCCGTTCCGGTGGGATCCGGAAGGCCGGTGCGGGCCGGGCGGGGAGGCCGTGCGGGGCGGGCCGGGCCGGGAAGTCACGGGGGCGGACGCGCCATGGAGAAGCGCTGTTCCGGTGGCCGGGAATGTGCGGGAAATGTGTGTGGACGGTGTCCCGTTGGCTTATTTTCGGACGTCCGATAAAAGACGCCGGGCCGCGGGAATCCGGTGCCGTCCCGAGGGTCGTATTCCGGTGGCTTCGCCGCCTTCCCGGAAGTGCCCGTACTCCGTTGCGTAATTGATCACGGTGCAATTCCGGCGGCTTTGTTTTCCACCCGGTCGCGGTGTGATCCGGCGCGTACGGGTGACGGAACTTCCGGCAAACGCAGGACCGATAGCTGTAACACAAGTGTGACCATCGCCGGACCGGAAAGTCATCGAGGTGTGCGAGGGCCGGGCTTCCGCGAGCCGATCAGGGCGCCTACGGTGGCTGTCATGGCTGATCTACCGACCCTCCCGGAGAACCCTGACGACGACATCGAGGCGTATGTCGGCCTCGGCCGGCAGGACGCCGAGGAGCGAGCCCGGTCGCGGGGCTGGACCACCGTCCGCTCGCTCGCGCCGGGCACGGTCGTCACGATGGAGTTCCTCGCCGGGCGGCTCAACTTCGAGGTCGAGGACGGCACGGTGCACCGCTGCTGGCCCGGCTAGGGCACTCCTCCTGACGGAACCCGCCGGAACGGCGAAGGCCCCGGACGCCCTCCGGTTCAGGAGGGGCGGCCGGGGCCTTCGCCGCGGGGCGGGGTGTGCGTACCGGCCCGGCCCCGCGGACCGGGGTCGGGGAAAGGGGCGGGTCAGCCGCTTCCGTTGCGGCCGCGTCCGGAGGACGGGCTCAGCGGCGTGGTGCGCGGGAAGCGGTCCGCGTGCGGCGGCCGGCGGCTGCCCGCCGGGGTGACCGGCGTGCGCTCGGACCGGATCGTGTACGGGCGCGTCGGGTGGTGCGGCCAGCCGTCCGGGGGGCGGCTCGCGGAGCGGGCGCCCGATCCCGCGCCGATCGTCTCGCGTACCAGTACCTCGCCGTCGGGGGAGATGCGCTGCGGGGACACTCCGGGGGCCAGCGGACCGGCCGGCAGCGGACCGCGCAGCGAATCGGGGCGCAGCCGCAGCCAGAGCCGCAGGATGATGCCCATGAGACGGTCCTCCACCCAGGTGACGCCGGGCTCCAGCCACGGCATCGCCAGCAGGACCAGCAGGCCCGCGGCCCAGCCGAGCAGCACATCGCTGACCCAGTGCGTACCGAGGTAGACGGTCGTCATACCGACGCCCAGCGCACCCACCGCGGCGAACACCGACAACGTGCGGCGGCGCAGCGACGTGGTCGCCAGATAGGCCAGCACACCCCAG
The DNA here is from genome assembly GCF_001590865.1 of Streptomyces sp. NBRC 110611. Lineage (GTDB taxonomy): Bacteria > Actinomycetota > Actinomycetes > Streptomycetales > Streptomycetaceae > Streptomyces. The sequence continues at coordinate 782,055 of NZ_BBUY01000002.1, read as the reverse complement.
GTGACCACGGCGTTCGCGGTGTGGCCGGAGGGGAATATATCGCCGCCGAGCCACATCTCGGTGGAGCCGACGGAGGTCGCGTAGTGCGGGCCGAGCCGGCCCATGCCGAGCTTGGCGGCGCCCACGGTGACGTTCAGCAGCAGCAGCGAGGCGCCGAGCACCAGCAGCGGGTGGAGGTTGCGCTGCCGCCAGCAGCGCCAGCCCAGCCAGGCCGCCACCGCCACCGCGGTCGGCCCGCGCTGACCGAGCACCACGAAGTAGTCGAGGAAGGCATGGATCGCCGGCCACTGCTTGTACGGCCGGAAGAACATGACCTGCCAGTCGAAGGCGACCAGCCAGGAACTGGTCAGCACGCCGATCACGATCGCCGCGTACACCGCCAGCGTGCCGCCGAACAGCCATTGGCGGGTCCGGGTCATACGAGGTGGCCGGGCGCGATCGGTCGGGCGCTCCTCCATCTGGTCGAGCTTCTCATCGGTACGCACTCAATCGACGTTACCGCGTGTGATGTAGGCACCTGGCCAAACCGTGCGCTTTGTAATGACGATGTGATGTGGAATAGGTCTCAAACGAGGCGGCGGGGCGGGGATTTGAAAGGGAATTCACGGTGATTCTCAATCCCGTCGAACCCTCCGCGTGTCGTCACGCTCAGCGCCTTATCGGTTTTTCGCCGGCGGAGTTTATCTTTCCTTCGTCCGGGTGTCGTCCGGTGTTTCCCCGGAGGCGGGCGGGGTGGCAGGGGATCATTCGTTCCCCCGCCTTCCCGCCGACCGGAAGATGATCATGACGGGCCGGAACCGGTGATCATGGCGGGCCGGAGCCGGCGATCACGGCGGGCCCGAACCGTTCAGCCAGAACGCGCCGTAGACCGCGGAGCCCACCGCCAGCAGCCCGATGACCAGCCCGGACCACACCGGGCGCCACCGCGCGAGCGCCGCCGCCGGCGGCAGTAGCAGCGGATAGGCCGGCAGCATCAGCCGGGGCTTGGACCCGAAGTAGCCCTTGGCGGTGAGCGCGAGCAGCAGCACCACCCCGCCGTAGACCGCCAGCGGCAGCGGCTGCCCCCGCCGTACGCCGTGGACGTACAGCCAGATCACCAGTCCGACGCCGGCCAGCAGCCCCAGCCCGGCCGCGAACCCGGGCCCCGACAGCTGGTCCCGGAGGAACCCGGCGAACGCCAGACCGCCGTCGAAGCCGTTGCCCCAGCCGCCCTGGACGTCCAGATATCCGGTCGGCGAGCCCTGCCGCACCGCCACCCACAGGAAGTAGCCGCACCAGCCGAGCGGCGCCAGCAGCGCACCGGCCGCCATCCCGGGGCGCGCGCGGAGCGCCGCCCGCAGCGGTACGCCGCCGGCCCGCTCGCGCCACAGCGTCACCGCCGCGGTGATCCACACCGCCGCGACCACCGCCGCCCCCACCGGCCGGGTCAGCCCGGCCAGCGCGGCCAGCGCCCCCGCCCACACCCAGCGCCCGCTGAGTACGGCGTACCCGGCCCAGGCCGCGAGCGCGGTGAACAGCGACTCGGAATAGGCCATCGACTGCACGATTCCGACCGGCAGCGCGGCCCACAGCGCCGCCAGCGCCACCCCGGCCCGTGGCCCGTGCAGCCGCTCACCGGTCGCGTACAGCGCCCACGCCGCCGCCAGCGACGACAGCCAGGCCACCGCCATCCCCGCGTCGGCGGGGGACAGCGGCGAGAACGCCGACAGCCCCCGCTCCAGCCACGGCAGCAGCGGAAAGAACGCCAGGTCGGAGTGGATATCGCCGTTGGGCAGCGCCACCGCGTGGCCGTAGCCCTGCTCGGCGATCCGGCTGTACCAGAGCGAGTCCCAGCGGGCGGTCAGCAGCGTGTGCCAGTCCTTGCCCCCGGCGGCGGACCATACGGCGAGGACCACGAGGCCGAGCAGCCGGATCGCCGCGTACGCCGCCAGGGCGGGGGCGGCACGGCGCAGCGCGGCCCCCGCGGCGGAGCCGCCGGGCGCCGGCCGGCCGGTGACGGAGGCCGGGACAAGATCGTTCATCCGGACGATTATCGACGATGGACCAGGTGGCCGAAGAACGCCGGACGCCTCGGGGCGCGGGAACGTACGACGCTGCGATGCGCGTCTCATCGTGAGGTGAGCCACGCGGGCCTCCCGGGGACTCGCGTAGTCTGACGACTCAAACTCGCCCGTGCCACCGGTTCGACCGGGGCGTTTTTTCGCGCCCTGATCCGTGGCCGCGAGAGCATGACTGGAGGTGCTGCATGTCCGGGACGACCGCGTCCGGCAGTGAACGGACGGCTGGTGTTGCCCGGCTTTCAGGCGGCGGTGCGAACCGCTGGACCGTGCTGATCGTGCTCTGCGTCAGCCTGCTCTTCGTCGCGCTGGACACCACGATCCTGTACGTCGCCGTGCCCTCGGTCACCGAGGACCTGCGGCCGGGACCGGTGGAGCTGCTCTGGATCGTCGACGTCTATCCGCTGATCGCGGCGTCGCTGCTGATCCTCTTCGGCACCCTCGGCGACCGCGTCGGCCGCCGCCGGGTCCTCCTCCTCGGCTACGGCCTGTTCGGTCTGGCCTCGGCCATCGCGGCGCTCGCGCCCAACCCCCAGATCCTGATGGTCGCCCGGGCCCTGCTCGGCATCGGCGGCGCGATGATCATGCCCGCGACGCTGTCGATTCTGCGCCAGGTCTTCCCCGACCGGCGGGAGCGCGCGGTCGCCATCGGTGTGTGGAGCGCGGTGGCCGCGGTCGGCGCGGCGGTCGGCCCGGTCCTCGGCGGCTTCCTCGTCGAGAACTTCTGGTGGGGCTCGGTCTTCCTGATCAACATCCCGATGATGACCGTGATGCTGCTGGTGGGGCGCTGGCTGCTGCCGGAGTCGCGCGGTGAGCGCAACGGCCCCTGGGACGTGACCGGCGCGGTCGTCGCCTCGCTCGGTGTGCTGGGCATCGTCCTGGGCGTCAAGCGGATCGGCAGCGGCGCCGCGGTGATCGGCCCGACCACGCTGCTCCCCATCGTCCTCGGTACCGTCCTGCTGATCGTCTTCGTACGCCGCCAGCGCCGGCGCGCGCACCCGCTGATCGATATGCGGCTGTTCGCCCGCCCCGCCTTCGGCACCTCCGTCGGCTGCATCGTGCTGGCCATGCTCGCCCTGGTGGGCCTCCAGCTGATCGCCGTCCAGTACCTCCAGCTCGTCCTGGGGCTCAGCCCGCTGCAGACCGGCGTGCGGATGCTGCCGCTGGTCTTCTCGGCGATGGCCGCCGGGCTCACCGGCTCGAAGATGCTGCACGTCCTCGGCCCGCGCGCCATGGTCTCGCTCGGTTTCGTGCTGACCGCCATCGCGGTGCTCACCCTGACCGCGATGAGCGACCACGACCAGCCCTGGCTGCTGGCCGGCGGTTTCGTCCTGCTCGGCTTCGGCTTCCAGTCCACGCTGTTCGGCGCGTACGAGTCGATGCTCAGCGAGGCCCCCGCGGAGCAGTCCGGCGGCGCCGCCGCCCTCGGCGAGACCTCCTACCAGCTCGGTGCCGGCATCGGCGTCGCCCTGCTCGGCAGCGTCATGAACGCCGCCTACGCGCCCGGTCTGGCGCAGGTCGCCGGGGTCCCCGCCAGGGCCTCCGAAGCGGCCGCGCACTCGCTCGGCGAGGCCTACAAAGTGGCCGCCGGCCTGCACGGCGCCGCCCGGGACGTGCTGCGGGAGGCTGCCCGTGACTCTTTCGTCCGCGGGCTGCACATCACCCTGATCTCCAGCGCCGTCCTGCTGCTGGTCGGCGCGGCGATCGCGCTGCGGCTGCCGCGCCGGGCCGCGGAGTCCACGGAGCGCGCCGAGGGCGAGCCCGCCACCGGCGGGAGCGCCGCGCCGGGCGCCGGACCGGCCGGCGGCGAGCCCGCCCCGGCGAGCTCCTGCTCCCGCCCCTGAGCCGCACGGACGCGGGAGCGCCGCGCGGCGGTGACCCTTGCCGCGCGGCACCCCGGGCCGTACCGTCGGACGCACGTAACTACCACTGCTAGTTTTTGTTGCGAGCGCTGACCCGCCGGAGGCCCGCCATGTCCGCCACGCCGTCCTCAGCTTCCCCGACGCTCCCGCCGTTCGACCCCGGCGACCCGCTGGGCACCGACGATCTGCTCACCGACGAGGACCGCGCGGTCCGCGACACCCTCCGCCAGTGGGCCGCCGACCGCGTCCTGCCGCATATCGCCGAGTGGTACGAGGCCGGCGAGCTGCCCGCCCTCCGCGAACTCACCCGCGAACTCGGCTCGATCGGCGCGCTCGGCATGTCCCTCACCGGATACGGCTGTGCCGGCGCCTCCGCCGTCCAGTACGGCCTGGCCTGCCTGGAACTGGAGGCCGCCGACTCCGGTATCCGCTCGCTGGTCTCCGTCCAGGGGTCGCTCGCCATGTACGCGATCTGGCGCTTCGGCTCCGAGGAGCAGAAGCAGCGGTGGCTGCCCGCGATGGCGGCCGGCGAGGTCATCGGCTGCTTCGGGCTGACCGAGCCGGACCATGGCTCGGACCCCGCCGGGATGCGGACCTACGCCAAGCGGGACGGCTCGGACTGGGTGCTCAACGGCCGCAAGATGTGGATCACCAACGGCTCGGTGGCCGGGGTGGCGGTGGTCTGGGCCCGTACGGACGAGGGCATCCGAGGCTTCGCCGTCCCCACCGGCTCTCCGGGGTTCTCGGCCCCCGAGATCAAGCACAAATGGTCCCTGCGCGCCTCGGTGACCAGCGAACTCGTCATGGACGACGTACGGCTGCCGGCCGATGCGGTGCTCCCCGGTGCCACCGGCCTGCGCGGCCCGCTCAGCTGTCTGAGCCACGCCCGCTACGGCATCGTCTGGGGCTCCATGGGCGCGGCGCGCGCCGCCTTCGAGTCGGCGCTGGAGTACGCGCGGACCCGCGAACAGTTCGGCCGCCCCATCGGCGGCTTCCAGCTCACCCAGGCCAAGCTCGCCGACATGGCCGTCGAACTGCACAAGGGCATCCTGCTCGCCCACCATCTGGGGCGGCGGATGGACGCGGGGCGGCTGCGCCCCGAGCAGGTCAGCTTCGGCAAGCTGAACAACGTACGGGAGGCGATCGAGATCTGCCGCACGGCCCGGACGATTCTCGGCGCCAACGGGATCTCGCTGGAGTACCCCGTGATGCGGCATGCGACGAACCTCGAATCGGTGCTCACCTACGAGGGCACCGTCGAGATGCACCAGCTGGTGCTCGGCAAGGCGCTCACCGGGCTGGACGCCTTCCGGTAGACGGCCCCCCGGCTCCCCGGCCCCGACCCCTGGTCCTCCGGCCCCCGGTCCTCCGGCCTCCGGCCGAAGGATCTCGCCCCGTGCTCAACTCTGGTTGAAGAAGCCCCCGTTGCGGTGGCCGCGGCTCTCGCCGCTGAACACCTGGTAGTCGGCGGGGGTGAGCAGGAACACGCGGGTGGCGACCCGTTCGATCGACCCGCGCAGGCCGAAGGTCAGACCGGCCGCGAAATCCACCACCCGCTTGGCGTCGGCGGGTTCCATGGACGTCAGGTTGACGATCACCGGGACGCCGTCCCGGAACAGCTCGCCGATGCCGCGGGCGTCCCGGAAGCTCTCCGGAGTGACCGTGGCGATGCGGGTGCCCTGGTCCTGGGCGGTTTCGTCGGCGACCCGGACCCGCGGGTCGGTCACCCAGGGATTGCTGCCGCCCTGGCCACCGGCACCGGGTCCCTCGGCGTAGTCGTCGTCGTAGTAGCGCTCGTCGTCACTGTCGTCGACGAGGCCAAGCCAGGCGCTCGCCTTGCGTACCGATCCCATTGACGCCTCCTCTCACCCGCGGTGTCTGTGTGTACGCCCCCTATCGTCGTCCATGAGGCCGAGGGTGTGCCAAGTGGATAGCCGCCGCACGGGGGGTTCGTGACACATCTGGTGCAAAGAGGGTGGCACACCAGCACCTTCCGCGCCCCACAAGGCAACTGACGATACGAAGCGTGCGAAGCCGATCACATTCGGTACCGATTCCGGGGTCGCTGTCCGTGCCGGTGCCGCTACCGGCGCCGGTGCGGGGGGGGTGTCCGGGGAGGTGCCGGGGGATGCCGGGGGTGCCGAGGGGTGCCGGGTGCCGGGGGTGTCCGCGCGATACGTACGTGACGACCTCTTGCGCCCCGGGGGTGCCGCACCCGAAACTCCGCTCAGCGCGCTTGTCAGGGGCACGCAAAAACAAATGTGCGGATTTCCGTGCCCTTCGGCTGCGCCTCACCGGGCCGCTCACCCGCGGCCCCCGATCCCCTCGGAGGAATCAGTGAGGAACGAGCGCACCACCCCCCGCAGTGGCGTCCCCAGACGCGTCCGGCTGCTCGCCGTCGCGTCCGGAATAGTGGCCATCGGGGCCCTCGCCGTCCCCGCGGCCGGTGCCCAGAACCCCGCCCCCGCGCAGCAGTTCGGCGCGGACCGGCTGTCGGCCGCCGGTGACGCGGTACGCGCCGCGGACGTCGCCGGTACCGCCTGGCGGGTCGACGACGCCACCCGCACCCTGGTCGTCACCGCCGACCGCACCGTCAGCCAGGAGGAGATCGCCAGGATCCGGCGGGCCGCGGGCGGCAACGCCGCCGCGATCCGCATCGAACGGACCGCGGGCACCCTCCGCAAGTACATCTCCGGCGGCGACCCCATCCACGCCCCCAGCTGGCGCTGCTCACTGGGCTTCAACGTCCGCAAGGGCGACACCTATTACTTCCTGACGGCCGGTCACTGCACCGACGGCAGCCCGCCCTGGACCACCAGCTCCGGGAGCTCGCTCGGCAGGACCGTCGGCAGCAGCTTCCCGGGCGACGACTACGGCATCGTCCAGTACACCGGCTCGACCGACCATCCGGGCACCGTCGGCAGCCAGGACATCACCAGCGCCGCCACCCCGAGCGTCGGCCAGAACGTCACCCGCCGCGGCTCCACCACCGGTACCCACAGCGGCCGGGTCACCGGCCTGAACGCCACCGTCAACTACGGCAACGGCGACATCGTCCGCGGACTCATCCAGACCACCGTCTGCGCCGAACCCGGCGACAGCGGCGGCCCCCTCTACTCGGGGACCACGGCGCTGGGCCTCACCTCCGGCGGCAGCGGCGACTGCAGGTCCGGCGGCACCACCTTCTTCCAGCCCGTCACCGAGGCGCTCGACCGGTACGGCGTGAGCGTCTACTGACGCTGCCGGCTCCACCGGCACTGCCGGCGCCGACCGGCTGATCTGTGTACGGACGTCCCGCCGGCACCCCGGGTCCGGGTCCGGCGGGGCGTGGCCCCGCGTTCCGCCGGACCCGGAACCGGACCCGGAACCGGACCCGGAACCGGACCCGGAACCGGACCCGGAACCGGACCCGGAACCGGACCCGGAACCGGACCCGGAACCGGCCCCGGACCGGGGCCCGGGCCGTGCCCGCCGCGAGCCTCGCCCCCTCTCCGGACCGGGCATTACCATGGGAAGCGGCCCGTTTCGGACGGCATTCGGACGGCATACGGCACACATCAGGGGGCCGTGATGGTCGAAGAACTGGTGCAGGCCGCGGTGGGGCTGGGATTCGCCGGCGCCGTGTACCTCATGGCGGCGGCCCGCGTGGTCAAGCAGTACGAACGCGGTGTGGTGCTCCGGCTGGGGCGGCTGCGCTCGGCGGTGCGGGGGCCCGGCTTCACCATGATCATTCCGGCCATCGACCGGATGCACAAGGTCAACATGCAGATCGTCACGGTGCCGGTACCCGCGCAGGAAGGCATCACCCGTGACAACGTCACGGTCCGGGTCGACGCGGTGGTCTATTTCAAGGTCGTGGACGCCGCCGACGCGATCATCCGCGTCGAGGACTACCGCTTCGCGGTCTCCCAGATGGCACAGACCTCACTGCGGTCGATCATCGGCAAGAGCGAGCTGGACGACCTGCTGTCCAACCGGGAGAAGCTCAACCAGGGCCTGGCGCTGATGATCGACAGCCCGGCCATCGGGTGGGGTGTGAACGTCGACCGGGTCGAGATCAAGGACGTCTCGCTGCCGGAGACCATGAAGCGGTCGATGGCCCGCCAGGCGGAGGCGACCCGGGACCGGCGCGCCCGGGTGATCAATGCCGACGCCGAGCTCCAGGCGTCGAAGAAGCTGGCCGAGGCCGCCGCGGCGATGTCCGACCAGCCCGCGGCGCTGCAACTGCGGCTGTTGCAGACGGTGGTGGCGGTCGCCGCCGAGAAGAACTCCACGCTGGTCCTGCCCTTCCCCGTGGAGCTGCTGCGGTTCCTGGAGCGCTCCGGGCTGGAGTCCAAGGCGCAGACCGAACTGGCCGAGGCGGCGGCCGCGCGGGAGCGGCTGACGCGGGCCTCGGCGGACTCCGGCGAGCCGGCCGCCGCCGAGGAGCAGCCGCCTGCCGAGGCGCATTCCGGTGCCGAGGAGCGGCCCGCTGCCGAGGCGCCGCGCGTCGAGGGTGCCGGGAGCGAGCCGCTGCCGGCGCTGGAGGAGCTCCCGAAGGTGGAGAACCTGCCCTGAGCCGTGGGCCGCTGAGTCCCTGGTCCCTGAGTCCCTCAGCCGTAAGTCGTGCGCCGTAAGCCGTGCGCCCAAGCCGTCAACCGTGTCCTTCGCCGTACGTACCCGTCGCCGCGGGTGCGTACGGCGCATCGTTTTCCGGCCAGTTCCGGACGGTTCCGGTCGTCACAAACCGCTCTGCCCCGGCCGCTCCGCACGCCCTCTGATGTCCGCACTCAGAACCGGTGTGCGCGGATATCGGTGTGGTGGCCCTGTGAGGATAGCGTGAAGTCCCTTACGTGAGACCGGAATTCGGTCTTGTGCACGAGTGAGACGGGTGGGAATACTCGACAGCACACGTTGGCATGGACGCGACTCCCCGGGCGCTGCTGACGGGGCGGCTTTCGTCCGTGTCCCGAAACACTCACTCTCCGGGCCCGCGCGACTCCCCACAGTCCTGGGCCCTTCCCCCCACGGGAGGCTCTGAGTTGAAGCACCGACGTATACCCAAGCGGCGTGTCCTGATAGCCGGCGCCGGGGCGCTCGCGCTCGCCGCCACCGGAACCCTCACCCTCGCCAGCGCCCACGCGGCTCCGGCCCCCACGACGGCCCGGCTGACGCCGGCCGCGGCGACGGCCCTGGCGTCCCAGCTCGACCCCGGTACGGCCGGCGCGTTCTACGACGCCCGGGCCGGGAAACTGGTGGTCAACGTCGTCGACGAGGCGGCGGCCCGTACCGTACGGGCGAAGGGCGCCGAGGCCCGGATCGTCAACCACACCCGGGCCCAGCTCGACGCGGCCCGGCAGACTCTGAAGGCGAAGGCGACCATCCCCGGTACGTCCTGGAGCATGGACCCGCGGACCAACAAGGTCGTGGTCACCGCCGACCGCACGGTCGAGGGCGACCGGCTCGACCGGCTGACCAAGGTCGTGGGGAGCCTGGGCGACAAGGCCGAACTCCGCCGCACCAAGGGCGAGTTCAGGCGCTTCATCGCCGGCGGCGACGCGATCTGGGGGGACAGCGCCCGCTGTTCGCTCGGCTTCAACGTCGTCAAGGGCGGCCAGCCGTACTTCCTGACCGCCGGTCACTGCGGCAACGCCGTCAAGAGCTGGTCCGACCAGCAGGGCGGCCAGGAGATCGCGACCACCGAGGAATCCAGCTTCCCCGGTAACGACTACGCCATCGCCAAGTACACGGGCGACACCGCGCACCCCAGCGAGGTCAACACCTACAGCGGCAGCCCTCAGAAGATCACCAAGGCCGCGGAGGCCACGGTGGGTGAGAAGGTGCAGCGCAGCGGCAGCACCACCCAGCTGCACGACGGGTCGGTCAAGGCGCTCAACGCCACCGTCAACTACCAGGAGGGCACCGTCGAGGGCCTGATCCAGACCGACGTCTGTGCCGAGCCCGGTGACAGCGGCGGTGCGCTCTTCGACGGCGAGTCCGCGCTCGGCCTCACCTCCGGTGGCAGCGGTGACTGCTCCGGCGGCGGCGAGACCTTCTTCCAGCCGGTGCCGGAGGCCCTGCAGGCCTACGGGGCGGAGATCGGCTGACGAGTCCGGCGACGCGTACGGCGCATGACGAGTGACACCGGCCCCCGGACGGGCGCGACGTCCGGGGGCCGGTGCCGTGCTCCGGTGCGGTACGCGGGGGCCTTCGGTCATCGCCGTCCGATGCCCGGAGACCGTCCGCCGCCCGGAGACCTCGGCCATGGCGCGGTCAGAACAGGAAGACCGAGCCGCTGCCGCCGGTCATCGTGCAGGCGTTGGCGAAGGTGTACGTGTACGACACTCGCTTGCCCTGCCACACGCCGTCCGCGGTGACCAGTATCGGCGCCCACTCCTTGGTGCACACGCGCTCCGACACCGTGTTGGTCACCTTGTCGAAGTCACCTGATACCGCGCGTAGTTGGGTACAGGCGGCCTTCGGGGCCGGGTGGCTGCCGGTGGCTGTCGGCGCGCAGCTGAGCGTCACCGCACGCTGCACCGTGGCGGTCGCGCGGCTTTCGCCCTGACCGACGGTCAGCACCAGTTCTGTCGGCGCGTAGAGCCCGCCGGACCGCCCGGGCTGCGCCGGCGCGGCGACGGCCTGTGCGGTGGTGGCGAGGGCGCCGAGAACCAGGGCCGTACCGAGCGCGATCGCCCCAGTGATGTACCGCATGACGAACACTCCTTTGTGTTTGCGGGTGCAGATGCCGAACGGGAGTCTGGCCCAACCGCACCCCGAAAGCATCTGGATCTCGCACCGGGGCGATTGCTTTGAGTCGATGAGCGGGAGCTGAGGGTAATGGCGGGAACGCGTCGCAGGCGGTGCGGGGCGGCCGGGAGAAATCATGTGCGGCCAGCCGGGATGCCGTACCGGCCATGCCGGTGGCGAGAAAGGTCCGGACCCGGAAGGTAGGAATCCGGCCGCCGACCGGTCGTTCGGGAGGATTTCGATCTCCGCTGATTGGCCGAAGAGCAGGGCCGGAGGCGGCCTCCGTCCGGCCCGGGCGGCAGGCCGGGGTAAGAGACGCCCGCCGCCGGCCCGCCTTACACCGGCAAAGTCCCGCCCTCTCCCGGCGCGGCGCCGCCCCCTCCCGGCGAAGTCCCGTCCCCCTGCGTCAGTTCCCCTGCGTCAGTTCTCCGGCTTCCCGTCCCCCTGCTTCCCGTTCCCCGGCTTTCCGTTCGCCTGCTCCCCGTCCCCCTGCCTCCGGAACGCCGAGAGGATCATGGTGAGCGCCGTGCCGCCCGCCGCCCAGGCGGAGAGCACCAGAAGGGGGCAGGTCAGCGCGTTGCCGTGGAAGTAGGCGAGCGAGCGGGCCGCCCAGGTGCCGGCGCCGGGCGGCAGCGCGGGGCCGATCTCCCGCCAGAAGGGCGGCAGCAAGGGGTACGGATAGGCGCCGCCCGCGCTCGGGTTGCCGAGGATGACGATCAGCAGGATCGCCAGGCCGATGCCGATGATGCCCAGCAGGGCCTGGCAGGCCAGGGTGGTGGCGCCGACCGCGAAGACGATCAGGGCGCCCAGGCCCCACAGCGCGGGGAAGGAGCCGGGCAGCGCGCCCAGGACCGGTCCGACGACGATCGCGCCGGCCAGCCCGGCGGCGATCGCGTACGCGGCGAGCGCGGCCAGCCGGATGACCGCCCGGTGCGTGTTGGAGGGGCGTGCCCCGGCGCTGATCGCGAGGATCGCGGCGCACAGATAGCCGCCGACGCACCAGCCGACGACGAGGTAGAAGGACGAGAGGCTGCGGCTGTCGCCCGGGTCGGCGGGGGCCACGTCCACGGTGCGCACGGTGCGGTTGCGGGCCTTCTCCGCCGTACGGACGACCAGTTCGACCGCCTGGGAGAGGGAGGCGCCGCCGCCACTGGCCACCAGCAGCCGGTCGGTGCTGCCGCGCGGATCGACGATCAGGGCGCCGTCGATCTCCCGGTCGGCGATCTGCTGCCGCGCCGCCCGCTCGGAGTCGAGCGGGCGCGGGTCCAGGGGGGAGCCGGGCAGCCGGTCCAGCTCGGTCACCAGCTGTCCGCGGGCGGGCGCGGGGGCGACCACGCCGAGCGGTACGTCGGTCGGCCGCGGCTGGTGGAAGGCGCCGGTGTACGACGTGATGAACGCGACCATCAGGCCCAGGACGCCGAGCACCAGCAGTGAGGCGTGCGGGGTCACCGCGCTCTTCACCTCCCCGAGGAAGGTGGTGCGGGCGCCGTCGTCCGTCGTGGCCATGGGTCGCTCCTCGTCGCAGGTCATGGCCATCTTGCGATCGGCGGCCGGGCGGCGCAGATCGGGCGGGTCGATCGGGTGGGTGGCCGGACGGCGCCATGTTCGTACGAATGTTCGATCGCGGGGTATGGTGGAGCGAAGAGGCAAGGGACGGCGGGCAGCCAGGGGGCGGATGAGCTACAGGAGGTGCGGATGTCAGGGTTCACGCATCTGCACACCGCTTCGGGCTTCTCCCTGCGCTACGGCGCCTCCCACCTGGAGCGGCTCGTCGAGCGCGCCGCCGAGCGCGGTATGGACACCCTCGCGCTCACCGACCGGGACGCGCTCTCCGGAGCCGTACGCTTCGCCAGGGCCGCCGCCGGGGCCGGCATCCGGCCGCTGTTCGGCGCCGACCTCGCCGTGGCGGACGTGGCGGATGCGGCGGACCGGGCGGGCGGCCGGCGGCCGGTGGCCGCGGCGCGCCGCCGGACCCCGGTCCGTGGCGGCGCCTTCGTCGACGAGTCCGCCGCCCGCGTGGTCTTCCTGGCCCGCGACGGAGCGGCCGGCTGGGCCGCCCTGTGCCGGCTGGTCTCGGCCGCCCACGCCCGCCGGGCCGAGCGGCCCGTCCTCCCGTGGGACGCCCTGGAGGCCGGCCCGGACAGCCTGACCGTGCTGCTCGGACCGGACTCCGAGGTCGGCCGGGCGCTGTCCGCCGGCCGCCCGGACCGCGCCGCCCGGCTCCTCGCCCCCTGGCGCGAGCGGTACGGCGAGGCGCTCCGCCTGGAGGTCGTCGACCACGGCCGGCCCGGCAGCGGCCCCGGCTCCTCGCGGCTCGCCGCCCGCACCCTCGGCTTCGCCGTCGCCCAGCGCGTCCCTGCCGTGCTGAGCAACGCGGTCCGCTACGCCGACCCCGGCCAGGGCCCGGTCGCCGACGTCCTGGACTCGGCCCGCCGCCTGGTCCCGGTGGACCCGTACCGGCCCGAGGCCCGGGACGGCGGCGAACGCTGGCTCAAGGACGCCGCCGCGATGGCCGCGACCGCCGAGCGGATCGCCGAGGCGGCCGGCTTCCGCCGCGGCCTGGCGCACCGGCTGCTCGCCATGACCGAGGAGACCGCCGGGGAGTGCCGGGTCGACCCGCGGGACGACATCGGGCTCGGCCGGATCCACTTCCCCGAGCCCCGGCTGGTCGGCGCCGGGCACCGCACCGCCGCCCGGGTGCTGCGCTCCCGCTGCGCCGCCGGCATGGTGCTGCGCGGCTACGACCAGGACCGTACGCGCTGGGCGCGGCTGGACGACGAGCTGCGGACGATCGAACGGCTCGGCTACCCCTCCTACTTCCTGACGGTCGCCCGGGTCGTGGACGACATCCGGGAGCGGGGCATCCGGGTCGCGGCCCGCGGATCCGGCGCCGGATCGCTGGTCAACCACCTCCTGGGTATCGCGCACGCCGATCCGGTCGAGCACGGGCTGCTGATGGAGCGCTTCCTGTCCGAACGGCGCGCGGCGCTGCCGGACATCGACATCGATGTGGAGTCCGCCCGCCGGCTCGAGGTCTACCGCGCGATCTTCGACCGCTTCGGCGCCGAGCGGGTCGCCACGGTCTCGATGCCCGAGACCTACCGGGTACGGCACGCCGTACGGGACGTGGGCGCCGCCCTGGGCCTGGACCCGGCGCGGGTGGACCGGCTCGCCAAGGCCTTCCCGCACATCCGCGCCCGCGACGCACGGGCGGCGCTGGCCGAGCTGCCGGAGCTGCGCGGCGTACGGGAGGCCGGTACCGAACGGCTGTGGCAGCTGGTCGAGGAGCTGGACGCGCTGCCGCGCGGGGTCGCCATGCACCCGTGCGGGGTGCTGCTCTCGGACGCCACCCTGCTGGACCGTACGCCTGTCGTGCCGACCAGCGGCGAGGGCTTCCCCATGTCCCAGTTCGACAAGGACGACGTGGAGGAGCTGGGGCTGCTCAAGCTCGATGTGCTGGGCGTACGGATGCAGTCCGCGATGGCCCACGCGGTCGCCGAGATCGGCCGGGCCACCGGGCGGCGGATCGACCTCGACGACCCCGCGCAGGTGCCGCCCGGCGACCCGGCCACCTACAGCCTGATCCGGTCGACCGAGACGCTCGGCTGCTTCCAGATCGAATCGCCGGGCCAGCGCGACCTGATCGGGCGGCTGCAGCCGGCCACCTTCCACGACCTGGTCGTCGACATCTCCCTCTTCCGGCCGGGACCGGTCGCCGCCGACATGGTGCGGCCCTTCATCGAGGCCCGGCACGGCCGCGCGCCGTTCCGCTATCCGCACTCCGACCTGGAGGAACCGCTGCGCGAGACCTACGGGGTGGTGGTCTTCCACGAGCAGATCATCGAGGTGCTGCGGATCATGACGGGCTGTGCGCGGGACGAGGCGGACGAGCGGCGGCGCGCGCTGTCGGACCCGGAGCGGCAGGGCGAGGTGCGTACCTGGTTCGCCCGGTGCGCCGAGCGGCGCGGCTATCCGTCCGACGTGATCGCGCGCACCTGGGAGATCGTCGAGGCCTTCGGCTCGTACGGCTTCTGCAAGGCGCACGCGGTGGCGTTCGCGGTGCCCACCTACCAGTCCGCCTGGCTCAAGGCGCACCACCCCGCCGCCTTCTACGCCGGGCTGCTCACCCACGACCCGGGGATGTACCCGAAGCGGCTGCTGCTGGCGGACGCCCGGCGGCGCGGGGTGCCGGTGCTGCCGTTGGACGTGAACCGCTCGGCGGTCACCCATCGGATCGAACTGGTGTCCGGTGAGGCGGGCTCTCCCGGTGTCTGGGGGCTGCGGCTCGCCCTCTCCGACGTGCACGGGATCAGCGGGGCCGAGGCGCGGCGCATCGCGGCCGGGCAGCCCTACCGCTCCCTGGCGGACCTGTGGCAGCGGGCCCGGCCGTCCCGCCCGGTCGCCGAACGCCTCGCCCGGGTCGGTGCCCTGGACGCCTTCGGGGCGAACCGGCGGGATCTGCTGCTGTACCTCGCCGAGCTGCACCACCACGGGCGGCACGCGCCCGGCGGCCAGCTGACGCTCCAGACGGACCAGGAGGCGGGGGAGGCCGATCCGGTCGAGCCGGCGGGGCTGCCCGACCTGAGCGACGTCGAACGGCTCAGCGCCGAGCTGGGCGTCCTCGGCATGGACGCCTCCCGCCATCTGATGGCCGACCACCAGGACTTCCTCGCCGAGCTGGGCGCGCTGCCGGCCCGGCTGCTGCGGGGCGTCCGGAACGGCGAGACGGTCCTGGTCGCCGGGGCGAAGGCGGCCACCCAGACACCGCCGGTCCGCTCCGGCCGCCGGGTCGTCTTCACCACCCTCGACGACAGCACGGGCCTGGTCGACTGCGCCTTCTTCGACGACTCCCATGAGACCTGCGCCCATACCGTCTTCCACTCCTGGCTGCTGCTGGTGCGCGGGACGGTCCAGCGGCGCGGGCCGCGCAGCCTCGGCGTGGTCGGCGCCGCCGCCTGGAACCTCGCCGAACTGGCCGAACTCCGTCGTACGGGCGGCCTGGAGGCGGTCACCGCCCGGCTCGCCGAGGAGCCGGGCCGCCCCGGGACCGAGACGGACGCGCGGCCCGGCGAGGGGCGCGGTGAGGAGCGCGGCGAGGAGCCCGGGACGGTCGGTGCCGCGGGCCGCACCATCCGGCTGGAGACCGGCTACGAGCTGCACCCCTGGGCCGACCTCCAGCCCCCGGGTGAACGCGCCGCCACCGGCCGCAAGCTGTGGCACTCCAGCCCGGGGAGCGCGGGATGAACCCGGCACCGAAGCCGCCCACCGGGCCGCCTGCCGGACCGCCCGCCGGTCCGCCCGCCGCGCCGCCGGAGCCCTCCGGCGCGAGCGCCGCTGCGCGGCCGCCGGGCGTGCTCCACATACGCTTCTCCCACGCCGACGGCACCCCGGTCGGCGCCGGCGAGTTCGAGCAACTGCTCCGGCTGCTGGACCGGTTCACCCCGGTGGTCGAGGCGCTGCCGCCGGACGCCGTACTGGCCGACGTACGCGGTGCGCTGCGCTACTTCGACCGGGACGCGGCGGGCGTCGCCGAGCTGATCCGGCTGCGCGCGCTGGTCTGGTGCGGCGTGCAGTGCACGATCGGGATCGCCGCCAACCCGCTGCTCGCCCGGATGGCGGCCCAGGGAGCGGCACCCGGCCGGACCCGGGTCGTCCCCGGCGACGCCGGCACCGTCGCGGCCTTCCTCGACCGCCGGCCGGCCACGGCGCTGCACGGCGTCGGCCCGGCGGCCGCGCGCGCCCTGTCCGCGTACGGACTCGACAGCGTCGGCCGGATCGCCGCCGCACCGCCCGCGACCCTGCAGCGCATCCTCGGCGCGAAGGCCGGCCGGGCCGTCCACGAACGGGCCCGCGGCATCGACCCGACGCCGGTGGCGCCCAACGCCGCCGCCCGCTCGATGGGCGCCGAACACCGCTTCGCGTACGACGAACTGGACCCGGTCAGGCGCCGCCGGGCGCTGCTCTCGCTCGCCGACGAGCTCGGGCGGCGGCTGCGCGCGAGCGGGCAGGTGGCCCGCGCGCTCACCCTCACCGTGCGGTACGCCGACCGTTCCACGACCACCCGCACCCGGCGGCTGGCCGAACCCACCGCACACGGGCCCGCACTCACCGAGGCGGCCTACGCCCTGCACACCGCGCTCGGACTGCAGCGCGCCCGGGTACGGTCCGTGGCGCTGCGGGCGGAGGACCTGTGCCGCGCCGAACGCGCCGCGCGGCAGCTGACCTTCGACCCGTCCGACGACAAGGCCCACCGCATCGAGGCCGCCACCGACCGGGCCAGGACCTGCTTCGGCGCCGGAACGGTACGGCCCGCGGCCGCCCTCGGTGACTTCGGCGGTGCCCGCTCCGCCCGGCGTGACCGGCCTCAGCCGTAGAGCCGCTCCGCGTACCGCGGGCCGTAGTGCTCCTCCAGTTCGGCCAGGGATCTGCCCTTGTCCTCCAGGCTCTTGACGATCCGGGCCCGCGGCGGCAGGGCATCCGGCTGCCAGGTCTCCGGCTTCCACAGCTCCGAGCGGAGGAACGCCTTCGAGCAGTGGTAGAAGACCTCCTCGATCTCCACCAGCACCGCCAGCCGCGGGCGGTTGCCCTTGACCACCAGCGCGTCGAAGAACGGCGCATCGCGCAGCAGCCGGGCCCGGCCGTTGATCCGCAGGGTGTCGCCGCGCCCCGGGAGAACGTAGTTCAGCCCGACATGGGGATTGCCGAGGATGTTCAGGAACCCGTCCATGCGCTTGTTGCCGGGGCGGTCCGGTATCACCAGCGTGGTGTCGTCCAGGACATGGGTGAAGCCCGCCGGGTCGCCCTTGGGCGAGGCGTCGCAGCGGCCCTGCGCGTCCGCGGTGGCCATCACGCAGAACGGCGAACGCGCCAGCCACTGCCGGTCGAGGTCGTCCAGCCGGTGGCGGGTCTTGTTCACGGCGTGGGAGTTGGGCACACCGGCCAGCTCGCGCAGCTCCGCCTCCGACGAGATCTCCTCGATGCCCGTCAGATCCGCCGCCCCGGTCCGCCCCGCCGTCCCCGCCGTCCCCGCCGTCTCCCTCGGTACCGCTGCTTCCATCGGTCCCTCCCGCTGCTCGCGTGCACGGTCAACTCCCTTCCGACTCTAGGCGACAGGTCTGACAGCCGGTCATGTGCGGTGCCGCTGCGGGATCGGCTGCCGGATCAGCGGTGCCATATGTGATCAGCCGGCGGCCAGCAGGGCGTCGGTGCACTCCTCGGCCAGGTCCTCGGCGTGCGGCGGCAGCGGTTCGCCGGCGCGCAGGTGGCGGCGCACCAGCGACAGCGGAAGGTCGATGATCGCGAGCGACACCCGCTCCAGGGCCAGCCTGCCGTGCACTCCCAGCGCCCCCGCCAGCGCCGCCACGGCCGCCCGGACCTGCATGTTCCCCTCGTCGGCCCGGCGCAGATGGTCATCCGACCAGTCGTCCCGGCCGAACTCGTGCGCCCCGTACAGGAGCAGCGCCGCCTCCTGGGGATGCGCCCGGCTCCACGCCACGACGTGCCGGGACGCCGCCCGGCCGCCGGCCCGTGGGTCGTCCGAGGACTCCAGCGCCTCGAAGTACCCCTCCTGGAAGCCCTCGACGGTGCGCAGCCACACCTCGGCGAGCAGCGCCGTCCGGCCGGCGAAGCGGTGGTAGAGCGAGCCGCTGGGCGCGCCGACGGCTGCCGCGACCGCGGACATGGTGACGCCCGAGGGGCCGTGTTCGGCGGCGAGTTCTACGGCGGCGTCGAGGAGCTGTGACAGAGCGAAACGCGGTGGCCTGGCCATGTTCTGGAGGGTACTCTCCAGTATATTGGAGAGGAATCTCTAGAACTCCTCTGGAGTACGGCCGGGCGTGTCCGGACGCGCGCCGCGCGGGCGGTTCGGGCTGTCTCCGGGGCGCTGCGGAAGGGCTGTGCGCAATGGGTGTGTACAACGTGCACGAACGGGTGCTGCCGGTGCCCGAGGCCGAGGCCGGTCTGCTGATCGACGGCCTGTCCGGCAGCGGCGACCGCCTCTGGCCGAGCGGCGACTGGCCCCCGATGCTGCTCGACGGCCCGCTGGCACCGGGCGCGGCCGGCGGCCACGGCCCGGTCCGCTACACCGTGGCGGCCCACGTCCCGGGCCGGTGGGTCCGCTTCACCTTCAGCGGGCCGCGGGGCTTCGACGGCTTCCACGAGTACACCGTCCACCCGCTCGGCCCGGACCGCACCCTGCTGCGCCACACCTTGGCCATGCGGGCCCGCGGCCCGGCCCGGCTCACCTGGCCGCTGGCCTTCCGGCACTTCCACGACGCGGTCCTGGAGGACAGCCTGGACCGCGCCGAACGCGCCTGTACGGGCACCGTCGCCCGGCCGGCCCGATGGAACCGCTACGTCCGCCTGCTGCGCCGCTTCGCCCGCTGACCACCGGCGACCGGTCCGGCGCGCCCGCCGCCCGGCCGCGCCCGCCACCGGGGCGCGCCCGCCACCGGGGCGCGCCCGCCACCCGGCCGGCGTCCGGCCGCCGTGGTGCCCGCCCCGCTTCAGCGCCGGATCCGCCGCAGTGTCAGAAAGCCGAAGGCGGCACACGCGAGCACCAGCGGGACCACCAGCAGCCACCCGGAGAAGGCCAGCACCGCCGCCGTCAGCAGGGAGCTCGCCAGGACGCCGCACCACAGGGGAGTGCGGCGCGGCAGCAGCACCAGCGCGGCGGCCAGGCCGGCGAGGGTCACCGCCGCCAGACAGGTGGCGGTGACCCTCATCAGCATGTCCAGCCCGGCGCCGCCGACGCCGGCCGCCGTCCCCGCCAGCAGCGCCGCCCCGCCCAGTACCGCGAGCGAACGCCGCGGCACCTGGCCCGGCGTACCGCCCTTGGCCAGCCAGCGCGGCCCCGCCCCGTCCCGGCCGAGCGCGGCACCGAGCCGGGAGGCCCCCGCCAGGCACGAGTTGACCGCCCCGAAGGTCAGGAAGAGCGCCGCCGCGGCGGCCACCGGGCGCGCGGCGGGT
Organism: Streptomyces sp. NBRC 110611; assembly: GCF_001590865.1. Lineage (GTDB taxonomy): Bacteria > Actinomycetota > Actinomycetes > Streptomycetales > Streptomycetaceae > Streptomyces. The sequence continues at coordinate 762,440 of NZ_BBUY01000002.1, read as the reverse complement.
CCGGCGCTCCGGGCCAGCAGCTCGGTCAGCGGGGTGTCGGTATCGGCCGCGGACGGCCCCAGCACACCGATCGTGACCACCGCGAGCCCCAGATAGAGCACGGTGATCACGGCGAGCGTACGGCGCGTCACCCGTGGCAGATCCCGTGCCGGGTCGGTGAATTCCCCCGACAGATGACTGGCCGACTCCCAGCCGGCGAACGCGAAGAACAGCACCGAGGCCGCCGAACCGACCGCGGACCAGCCGCCGGGCATGAACGGAGTGAAGTGATCCGCGGTCACCTGAGGGGCGGCGGCCAGCACCGTGCACAGCAGCACCGCCGCCAGCAGGCCGACGAGCAGCAGCTGCACCCGCCCCGACATCCGCAGTCCCACCGCGTTGGCGGCCAGCGACCCGGCCAGCACCGCCCCGGCGACGACGGCCGCGCCCGTATCGCCCCAGCCGGTCGCCTCGGCCACGTACTTCCCGCCGATCCAGGCGGCCGACACCACGGCGAGCGGCGCCGCCCCGTAGAACCACCAGCCCACCACGGCGGCGGCCCGCGGCCCGACCGCCCGGTGGACGTAGGTGGCCACACCGCCGCCGTCGGGGAACCGCGCGCCGAGCGCGGCGAACGAGGCGGCCACCGGTACGCACATGGCCAGCAGTGCCACCCAGGCCAGGATCGAGGCGGGCCCGGCCGCCGCCGCGGCCAGCGACGGCAGGGTCAGGACGCCGGGGCCGAGCACCGCGCCGGCGTACAGTGCGGTCCCGCCGCCGACGCCGAGGCCGGGCCGCCGCACATCCGCCCGTTCAGGGGCGGCAAGGGATGTCTCTTGTACGGTCACATTCGCCGAACGTAACTGGACAGTTGATCAAAAAGACCTCTGGCCGAACGAAATTCGGATCGTGCGTCACGATGGGCCCCATGGACGACATTGATTCGGCGATAGTCCGCGAACTTCAGCGCGATGCACGGCAGACCAACCGTGAGCTGGCCCGCAAGCTCGGCATCGCGCCCTCCACCTGCCTGGAGCGGGTCCGAACCCTGCGGGCCCGTGGTGTGATCACCGGGTACCGCGCCACGGTGGACCTGCGTACCCTCAACCGCCCGGTACAGGCGCTGCTCGCGATCCGTATCCGGCCCATGGGCCGCGAGGTCATCGAGCGCTTCAAGACGTTCCTGACCTCGCTGCCCGAGGTGCTCAGCGTCTATGTCGTCGCGGGCGGCGACGACTTCCTGGTCCATGTGGCCGTCCCGGACGTCGACCGGCTGCACGCCCTCCTGATGGACCAGATCTTCCAGCGCCGCGAAGTCGTCGACTGCCGCAGCTCGTTCATCTACCAGCATGTGACCAACGCCGTCGTCGAATCGCTGCCGCCGAACGGCCCATGACAGCGCGCCGCCGCCCCTCCCGCGCGTCACCGGGAGGGGCGGCGGTACGGCGGTCAGCCGCGGTGCCGGGCGGCCCTGCGGCGGGCGGTGACCCACAGGGCCGCGGCGCCGGCGGCCAGCACGGCCGCGCCACCGATGGCCATCGGGGCGACGGAGGTGTCCCCACCGGTCTCCGCGAGCCGCTGCCCGTCGACCGGCTCACCGGCCCCGTCGGGCCGCACCGCGTTGCCGCTGCCGCCCTCATGGCCGTGCCCGTGCTCGTGCCCGTCCCGGCCCGTGTCCCGTGGCTTCTCCGCTTCCTTCTCCGCCTCCTTCGCCTCCCTCGGCCTCATCGCCCCCATCGACGACTTGTCGGCCCCTGCCGCGATCTGGCGGTCCGTCGGCGCGGAGGCGGCCGGCGCGGGTGCCCCGGCCGGTCCGCCGGACCCGGCGCCGTCCTTGCCGAAGACGACGTCCGAGCAGGTGTAGAACGCCTCGGGGCTGTCCGACCGCTGCCAGATGCTGTAGATCAGGTGCCGCCCGGACCGCTGGGGCACCTTGCCCTCGAAGACGTACTCCCCGCCCTTCAGCGCCGGGTCGGTGACCTTTGCGAACGGCTCCGGCTCCAGGTCCGACCACTTCAGCGGCTTGGCCGGGTCATAGCCTTCCTTGGTGAGGTACAGCGCGAAGGAGCCCTTGTGCGGGGCGGTGGCCCGGTAGCGGAACGTGTGGTCGCCGGCCCGCATCGCGGACGACGGCCAGTCGGCGCGCGGCAGGTCCAGGCCCTTGTACGCGTCGTCGCCGGCGCTGCAGAGCTTGCCGTCCGGGATCCTCTCCTTCGACTTCCCGCCGGCGTTGCCGTCCCGCACCCCGTTCCAGTCGTAGAGCGCCTGCGCCCCGCCGACCTGCACGGCGGCCTTGCACGCAGCGGACTTCGGGCTCTCCGGCCCCTCCGCGTAACAGGCCGAGACCCGGCTGACCGGGTCCGACATCGAACCGTGCGCGACGGCGGGGCTCGCGGTGAGCGCGGTCAGCGCGAGCGGGGCGATACCGACCAGCGCGATCCCGGTGGCCTTGCGACGAACGCTCATCGTGGGGGTCTCCTCCATCAGTTGCCAGTGCCGACTTGCGACCCGCACGCTAGCCCCGCCGACCTGCGGTTTTGAGCCCGGAACGGCGATCGGGACGATCTTTATGCCGGGCTTAAGGCGGCCTTGAGCGAGGGCACAGGAAGACCGGGCCCGACCCATCGGACCGGCGCTAGCCCTCCGCGTCCCGCCGCAACTCCCGTACGTACCGCCATTCGTCGGCGAACGGCCGGTAGCCGAAGGACTGGTTGATCGCCAGCATCGGGGCGTTGGCCGCGTCGTTGCCGGTGAAGGCGTCGGTGCAGCCGGTGTCGCGGGCGCGGTGGAGCGAGGCGGTCTTGGCCAGCCGGGCCAGGCCGCGGCCGCGGACGGCGCGGCGGGTTCCGGTCATGGCCGACACATAGCGGCCCCGGCCGTCGGTCATGGCCAGGGTGAAGGAGACGGCCTCGCCGTCGAGGGTCACCACCGACGTCAGGTCCAGGTCCGTGAGGGGGTGTTCCCAGGTGCGCCGCAGCCAGTCCTCGTACGTCGTGGCGTCGGCCGGGACGTCGCCCGGTTCGTCGGCGGCGGCCTCGGCCTCGACCGCGTACAGCGGCCGGGGATCGGCGTCCAGGTCCGCGCCGGTGAGCAGCCGGACGCCGGGCGGCAGCGGGGAGGGCAGCGGCGGCAGGGCGGCCGCCGTGAGGTCGAGCCGGAGGATGCGGCCCGCGCGGGTACGGCGGTAGCCGTGGCGCTCCGCGAAGGCGTGCGCCCCGGGTGTGTCGTTGGCCCAGGCGTAGAGGTGGGTCGCGCCGACCGCGGTCAGGTGCTCCTCGGCCGAGGTCAGCAGGGCGTGGCCGACGCCGCGGCCCCGGTGGTCCGGGTGGACGTGCGGCGTGGCCTCGGCCCGGCCCGGGACGCTGCTGTCGTGCAGCAGCGACGCGCGGAGCGCGCCGACGACCCTGCCGTCCCGCTCGGCGACGAACAGCCGTCGGCGCTGCGCCGCGGCGGCGGTGGAGATCTCCCAGGCGACGCCCTGCGGAGTGGAGAGCAGATGGGGCACGGCGAGCCGTCGCACATCGGCGACGGCCTTGGCGTCGGCCGGGCGGAAGTCGCGCACGGTGAGTGTCATAACGGCGGACGGTACGCTCCGGAAGGTCCCTTCTGCCGCTGGTTTTCCGGGGTGTTCTCCGGGGACGGGCCGCGCCGTGCCGGGGGGAGGGCCGCGCCGTACCGGCGGGGACGGGCCGTGCCGAGCCCCGCCGTTCCGTACCGCGTTCGGCGTCGCGGTGGGCGAGTGACTTGTTCCGGACGGTCGCCGCCAGTTTGAGTGGCCCGTACATCTATATCGGCGTACGGTGATCGGGCGGGGTGATCGAGCGGGCCGCCGCCGGACTGCGGCCGCCCGCCGCCAGAGGGAAGGAGCCGCGAAGATGTGCGGAATCACCGGATGGATCTCCTACGACAACGACCTGACGACCCAGCGCCCCACGCTCGACGCGATGACCGCCACCATGGCCTGCCGCGGCCCCGACGCCGGCGGCGTCTGGCTCGACACGCATGCCGCGTTCGGCCACCGCCGGCTCGCCGTCATCGACATCGAGGGCGGAAAGCAGCCGATGACCGTCGAACGCGACGGCCGCACCCAGATCGTCACCACCTACAGCGGCGAGGTCTACAACTACCGCGAGCTGCGCGCCGAACTGGAGCAGCTCGGCCACACCTTCCGCACCAGCAGCGACACCGAAGTGGTGCTGCACGCCTACCTCCAGTGGGGCGACGCGTTCGCCGAGCGCCTCAACGGCATGTACGCCTTCGCCCTCTGGGACCCCCGGACCGAGGAACTCCTTCTGGTCCGCGACCGGATGGGCATCAAGCCGCTCTACTACCACCCCACCCCCGACGGAGTGCTGTTCGGCTCCGAACCCAAGGCGATCCTCGCCCACCCCGCCGTACGGCCCGTGGTCGACGCCGAGGGACTCGCCGAGCTGATCACCTTCACCAAGACCCCCGGCCACGCCGTCTACAAGGGCATGCACGAGGTCCGCCCCGGCCATCTCGTCCGGGTGACCCGCGGCGGACCGACCGTCAAGCGCTACTGGGCACTTGAGGCCCGCGAGCACACCGACGACCTCGACACCACCGTCGCCCGTATACGTGAGCTGCTCGACGACATCGTCGCCCGCCAGCTGATCGCCGACGTGCCGCTGTGCACCCTGCTCTCCGGCGGCCTCGACTCGTCCGCCATCACCGCGCTCGCCGCCAAGGCGCTGGCCGCCCAGGGCGCCGGGCCGGTGCGCTCGTTCGCCGTCGACTTCACCGGCTACACCGAGAACTTCACCCCCGACGACCTCCGCGGCACCCCCGACGGGCCCTACGCCCACGCCCTGGCCGCACACGTCCGGTCCGCGCACCGTGACATCGTCCTGGACACCGCCGCGCTGATGGACCCCGGCCACCGCGCCGCGGTCATCGCCGCCCGCGACCTGCCCAACGGCTTCGGCGACGGCGACACCTCCCTCTACCTGCTGTTCAAGGCCGTCCGCGAACAGTCCACGGTCGCCCTCTCCGGCGAGTCCGCCGACGAGATCTTCGGCGGCTACCGCTGGTTCCACGACCCCGAGGCCGTGGCCGCCGACACCTTCCCCTGGATCGCGGCCGGCCTCGGCAACACCTTCACCGGCGGCCACGCCACCCGCGAGGCGCTCCTGGACACCGGCCTCCTCGGCAAACTCGACCTGCCCGGCTACGAGGCCCGCCGCTACCGCGAGGCGCTCACCGAAGTGCCGTACCTCGACAGCGACACCGGCCACCAGCGGCGGATGCGCGAGATCAGCTACCTCCACCTGACCCGCTTCGTCCAGATCCTGCTCGACCGCAAGGACCGCGCCAGCATGGCCGTCGGGCTGGAGGTCCGGGTCCCGTTCTGCGACCACCGCCTCGTCGAGTACGTCTTCAACACCCCCTGGTCCATGAAGACCTTCGACGGCCGGGAGAAGTCGCTGCTGCGCGCCGCCACCCGCGACGTCCTGCCCGACCTGGTCGCCGACCGCGTCAAGAGCCCCTACCCCGCGACCCAGGACCCGCGCTACAACGAGGCGCTGCGCGCCGGGCTGAGGGAGGTGGCCGCCGACCGGGACGCCCCCGTCCGGCCCCTGCTGGACGGCGCCGCCCTCTCGGAGGCCACCGCCGACGGTGCGGCCAACGACATCCGCCCCGGCGCCGAACTGGTCCTCGGCATGAACACCTGGCTGCGGACCACGGGCACCACGCTGGAGCTGTGACACCGGGTACCCGAGGTACCTGTCACCGGAGGCGCTCCTGGCGCACAATGGATGCGACAAAGCATGCGCACCTCGCCTCACCTCACGTACCGCACCAGGAGCGCCCCGTGTCCCCGCACGCCCCCACCCCCGCCGCCCTCGGCCTCACCATCGACCCGGAGTCCGCCGTCGCACCGTTCGAGCAGGTCCGCACCCAGATCGCGGACCGGGCCAGGGACGGCGGCCTGCCGGTCGGCTACCGCCTCCCCACCGTCCGCGGCCTCGCCGAGGACCTCGGCCTGGCGCCCAACACCGTCGCCAAGGCCTACCGCGCCCTGGAGACCGACGGCGTGATCGAGACCCGCGGCCGCAACGGCAGCTTCATCGCCGCGGCCGGCGACGCCGCCGACAAGGAAGGCGCCGCGGCCGCCGAGGCCTACGCCCGCCGCGCCCGGCGGCTCGGCCTCGACCACCGCGCCGCCCTCGCCGCCGTACAGGACGCCCTGCGCGCCGCGTACGGGGACCGGCCCTGACCGCACCCCACCCCGAAAGGCCACCGCCCCCCGAAAGGCCACCGCCCATGCCGAGCCGACAGGCCCTCGTCCGCCGCCCCGGCCCCCGCCTGGCCGAGGGCCTGGTCACCCATATCGACCGGCGCCCCATAGACGCCGGCCTCGCCCTCCGCCAGTGGGAGACCTACATCGGGGCACTGCGCGACCACGGCTGGCACACCACCGAGGTGGCCCCCGCCGACGACTGCCCCGACGCGGTCTTCGTCGAGGACACCATGGTCATGTTCCGCAACGTCGCCCTGCTCGCCCGCCCCGGCGCCGGGCAGCGCCGCGCCGAGATACCCGCCGCCCGCGCCGCCGCCGAGGCCCTCGGCTGCTCCGTCAACGAGATCCGGCCGCCCGGCACCCTCGACGGCGGCGACATCCTCAAGGTCGGCGACACCGTCTACGTCGGCCGCGGCGGCCGCACCAACGCCGACGGAGTACGCCAGCTCCGCGCCGCCTTCGAACCGCTGGGCGCCCGTGTGACGGCCGTACCCGTCACCCGCGTCCTGCACCTCAAATCCGCCGTGACCGCACTCCCGGACGGCACCGTCATCGGCTACCCGCCCCTGGTCGACGACCCCGCCGTCTTCCCCCGCTTCCGGCCCGTCCCCGAGGAGTCCGGCGCCCATGTCGTCCTGCTCGGCGGCGGCAGGCTGCTGATGGCGGCCGGTGCTCCGCGCAGCGCGGAGCTCTTCACCGGTCTCGGCTACGAGCCGGTCGTCGTGGACATCAGCGAGTTCGAGAAACTCGAGGGCTGCGTCACCTGCCTGTCCGTACGGCTCCGCGAGCTGTACGCGTAACGGGCCGACGGCGCCTCCTCACCCCCGCACCCGCCTCATCCCCGCTTCCTCACACCCGCAGGCGCAGCGACTTCACCCCGTTGATGAAGTTCGACACGAGGTGCCGCGGCGGGGCGGCGAGCGACAGGGCGGGCAGCAGGCGCGCGGTCTCCTCGTAGAACAGCCGCAGCTGGAGGCGGGCGAGGTGGGCGCCCAGGCAGATGTGCGGGCCGTCACCGAACGAGACATGGGGGTTGGGGCTGCGGGCCAGGTCCAGCCGGTGCGGGGCGGTGAAGACCCGCTCGTCGTAGTTCGCCGAGCCGTGGAAGACGACCACCTTGTCCCCGGCGGCGATCCGGCGGCCGGCCAGTTCGGTGCCGTACGCCGCGGTCCGGCGGAAGCTGAGCACCGGCGGATGCCGGCGCAGCAGCTCCTCCACGCACGGGCCCAGCTCCGCCGTCCCGGCCAGTACCCCCGCGCGCAGCGTCCGGTACGCCGCCGGATGCCCGGCGAGCGTCAGCAGGCCGCCGGGAGCCGCGCTGCGGACCGTGTCGTTCCCCGCGATGGTGAGCAGGAAGAAGAACATCTCCAGCTCCGGCGCGGTCAGTTCGGGGTCGTGCGCGAGCATCGTCATGACGTCGTCGGCCGGATGGCGGCGCTTGTGGGCGGCCAGCTCGTGGGCGAAGCCGAACATGTCCCGCAGCATGGCGGGGGAGCGCGGATCGGCGGGCCGCCCGTCCGGGCCGGACACCGGCGGGCCGGCCTCGTCCGGGTCCTGGTAGCCGATCACCCGCCGGGTCCAGTCCAGGAGCAGCCCGCGTTCACCGGCCGGCACACCGAGCAGGTCGGCGAGGTTGAGCAGGGCGTAGTCGTCGGTGACGGTGGCGACGAGGTCGCACTCGCCGCCGCCACCGGCGCGGGCCGTGCCGACCGCCGCCGTCAGCAGGCCGCGGGCCCGCGCGCGGACGACCGCGCCGAAGCGGCCGACCCGGCCGGGGGTGAACGCCCGGCTCACCAGCCGGCGCAGCCGCCCGTGGTCGTGGGGGCCTGCCCTGCCCGAACCGCCTGGCGACCCCGGGGAAGGATCCTGATTGAGCATCATGCGGCGGAGGAACGGCAGGTCGGCCGGGTCGGGGTCGCGGATCTGGGTGCCGCCCAGGTAGGAGGAGAAGGTCCGGGAGTCCTTCAGGACCCGCACCACGTCACGGTGGCGGGTGACCGCCCAGAACCCGGGGCCGGCCGGCCAGCCCAGCACCGCGGGCTCCTCCTGCCAGGCCACCGGGTGGTGGTCGCGCAGCCGGCGGTACGCGGCGTGCGGCAGGCCGCGGGCGTAGCCGCGGGGGTCGAAGACGTCCGGTACCGGCGACGACCGCACCGGCGGCGTCAGATGTCCGGCCCCTCCGGGCTGCTGGACCGGAGAGGCCGGACGTTCCGGGGGCACCGTCATACGGTGTCCGGGCTGCCGCCGTCGCCGCGCAGGAAGTCCTCGACGACCCGGAGCAGCTCCAGCGGGGTCTCGTCCATGGCATAGTGCCCGGCCGACGGCAGCTCGACCAGGCGGCTCTCCGCGTACCACTGCATCCAGGTCCGCCGCGCCAGTTCGGCCGGCAGCGCGGGGTCCAGCTTCCCGGTCACCGCCAGCGCCGGCACCGCCGAGCCCGTGACCTCGTCGGCGAACCCCTCGGTGGCCCAGGAGTCCAGCCAGGCACGGAACGCCTTGGGGTCGCTGCGCTCCAGCGACCGCCGCACCATCCGGTCCAGCCAGGCGGCGGGCCGCCGGCCGCCCGTGCTGAAGTCGATGATGGCCCGCCGGTTCTCCGGGCTGTGCGCCGCGGCGGAGAACAGCTCCCACTGCTCGGGCGGCAGCGGCAGACCGGAGGCGGGCACCGGCGAGATCCCGACCAGCCGCCGGACGCGGTGCGGTGCCGCGGCCAGCACCCGCTGGACGACGCTGCCGCCCATCGAATGCCCGACCACCGAGAACCGGTCCCAGCCCAGCCGGCCGGCGAGCGCCAGCACATCGGCCGCCCCCTCGGCGGTGGTGTACGCGCCGCCCGCTTCCCTCGCCTCGCCGTAGCCGCGCAGGTCGACCAGCGCGTACTGGAACGCGTCCCGGTCGAGGTCCGGCACGACCGGGTCGTAGGCGGACCGGTCGGCGAACCATCCGTGGACGGCGATGACCTTGTGCGGTCCCGTGCCGTGCAGGGTGTGAGGCAGGACGAACGTCACGCGCACTCCAGAGATCTCGAGGTGACGGCAGGACAGGTCGAGGTGACGGGAAGACAGGTCGGGGTGACGTGGGGAGAGTTCGGGGTGTCGTGGGGACAGGTCGGGGTGACGGGGGAACAGTGCCATGGAAACGGCCATCGGCACAGGTCCCGGGGACGGTGCCGCTGCCGACCACAGTGGCTGTAACATCCCCGCCACGCAAGGGCGCCACGGCCGCCGGGCCGGTGACACCGGCGGGCCGGCCGATAGGGCCCGGTCCGTCAGGGGCAGGGATCCGGGCATGACCGTGCTCGTCGGAACGTCCGGCTGGCAGTACAAGGACTGGCGGGGTCTCCTCTACCCCGAGGACCGGCCGCAGCGGCTCTGGCTGGAGGAGTACGCGCGGCAGTTCGCCACCGTCGAGAGCAACGCCGCCTTCTACCGCCTGCCCGAGGAGAAGACCTTCGCCGACTGGCGGGACCGGACCCCCGAAGGGTTCGTGATCGCCGTCAAGGCCAGCCGCTATCTGACCCACATCAAGCGGCTGCGCGATCCGCAGGAGCCGGTCCGGCGGCTGCTGTCGCACGCCGCCGCCCTGGGGCCCCGGCTCGGGCCCGTCCTGCTCCAGCTGCCGCCCACGCTGCACGCGGACGCCGGTCTGCTGGACGACTGCCTCGCCTGCTTCCCGGACGGTACCCGGGTGGCCGTCGAGCCCCGGCACGACTCGTGGTGGACGGCGGAGATCCGTACCGTGCTGGAGCGGCGGGGCGCCGCGCTGTGCTGGGCGGACCGGTGCTCGAGGCCCGTGACGCCGCTCTGGCGGACCGCCGACTGGGGGTATCTGCGCTTCCATGAGGGCCGCGCGGAACCCTGGCCGCGCTACGGCAGGCAGGCGCTCACCACCTGGGCGCGGCGGATCGCCGGCACTTGGCCGGACCGGGCCGACGTCCACACCTACTTCAACAACGACCCGGGCGGTGCGGCCGTCCTCGACGCGGCCGCCTTCGCCCACGCCGTCTCGGCCGCGGGCCGCTCCGTGACCCGCACACCGTCCGCACGCGGGGCCGCGCCCTGAGGCGGACGGGGACGTCCGGCACGGCCCTAGGGCCTGTCCGATGGGTCCGCGTGGGCCGCTCCGCCGTGGCGGGAGACGCGTCGCACCGGCCGTAGCGCGCCCCACAGGCGGCCGCCCGCCGCGGCGGCCGCCCCGGCCACGACGGCGCCCGCCCGGCCGGCCCCGCCCGGGCGTCCCCGCAGCGCGTCCCGTACACCGCGCAGGAGAGCCGCGGGCAGTACCCGGGTGGTGTAGTGCCGTCCGGCCGCCGGCCCGTCCAGGGCGCGGACCCCACGGGCGGCCTCACGGGCCATCAGCCCCCTGGCCAGGCCTTCGGCGTAGGCCCGGCCGAGGAAGTGGCCGAAGCGCTGCCGGGCGGGCCGCACCCGCCGGTGGACGACCGCCCGGTCGTCGGTGAGGAGCACCGCGTCCGGCAGCTCGCGGGTGATGCGGAGGCACAGCTCGGTCTGCGCGTGGCCCGCCGGGAGCCGTCCGCTGTCCGGACCGGTCCCGGCCGGGAAGCCGCCGACCAGGTCGAACGCCACCCTGCGGAACGAGGCGTTGCCCTCGGGGACCGTGCGTACCCGCGCCTTCCCCGGCGGCAGGCCGCGGTAGGCGCAGCCCACCGCCCAGTCGAACTCCTCGGGGAACCACCCCGGCCGGCGCCCGGACTCCCAGGCCGGTTCGGTGCGTCCGCCGACCGCCATCACCGCCGGGTCGGCATACGCCGCGGCGAAGTGGCGCAGCCAGTCCCGTTCGGCCACCGCGTCGACGTCGAGGAAGGCGACGACCTCGCCGTCGGCCGCGGCGATACCGGTGTTACGGCCGGCCGGGAGCCCGCGCGGGTCCGCATCGGCCACGATCCGCAGGGGAGTTCGCGGCGGCCGGCCGGGCGCCGCGCCGCCCTCCCTGAGCCGGCCGAGCAGCTGCCGCTGCCGGTGGTCCACCACCAGCAGCAGTTCATGGGCGGGGTGGGACTGTTCGCGTACGGACGCCACCGCGGCCAGGATGCCGTCCCACCGGTCCTCGGCGCGGACACCGTCCTCGGCGTGGACGCAGAGCACGACGGAGATCCGCAGCGCCGGCCCGACCGCCGGCCCGACCGCCGGCCCCGGGGAGCTCACCGGGCCGCCCACCGCGGACCGCACCGGGCGGTCATCGTGCCGGGGCCTGTCCCGACCCGCGTCTGAAGAGCGCACGGAAGACGTTATACGCGGCACCGTCAACCGGCGTGCCAAGGGCCGGACTTGTTCACCATTTCGCGCTCCTGCCCGGTGAGGTGCGGTCGGGGCGGTCGGGACCGGTCGGGACGGTCGGGACCGGTCGGGACCGGGCGACGGGATACCCGCGGCACCCTGGTCCCGCCGAAGGCGGGCGGGGCGCCCACAGACGGCGCAATGGCGCCGGGGCGCGCCGTGCGTCCGGAGACTGAGGGCGATGTGTCCGCCGGCCGGAAGGAGCCGGGTCCGTGGAGCCGCCGACCGGAACCGCGCTGACCGTGATCATGGTGGGGCTGACGGTGGCCACCGGCGTCCTGGACGCGGTCAGCTTCCTGGCGCTCGGTCACGTCTTCACCGGCAACCAGACCGGCAATCTGCTCCTTCTGGGCTTCGGGATCGCCGGGCAGGGCGGACTGCCGGTGGCGGCGCCGGTGGTCTCGCTCGGCGCCTTCGTCCTGGGCGCGGTCCTGGGGGCCCGGCTGGAGTCGGCGGTGGCCCGGCGCCGGCGGCCGTGGTTCCCGTCGGCGCTGGCGGCGGAGGCGGCGCTGCTGGCCGGGGCGGCGGCCGCCGCCTGGGAGCCGGACGTCGCCCGGGGGCTGCCGCCGGGCCCGCGCGCCGCCGCGATCGGGCTGATGGCGGTGGCGATGGGCGTGCGGAACGTCACCGCCCTCCGGGTCGCCGCTCCGGACCTCCCCACCACCGTGGCGACCCGGGTGATGACGTCGCTGGTCGGCGGGTCGCCGCTGGGGCACGACGAGCGGCTGGGGTACGGCACCCGCGCCGGGGCGCGCCGGCTGGCCTCGGTGGGCGCGATGTTCGCCGGCGGCCTCGTCGGGGCCGCGCTGATCGGTCTGCGGACCCGTCCGGTGCTGGTGCTCCTGCTGGTGGCCGCCTTCGTCGCGGCCACCGCGCTGGTCGTGTCCGGCCTCACCCGCCGCCGTGCGGCCGCCGGGGACTGACGCGCCGCCAGGCGGCGTGCGAGGCGCGGCGGTGAACATCCGTCCGTACCGGCGGAATCGGGATGAACTGCGGGATGACTTTTGGCATGGACACTTCCGGAAGTCCGGGTGTCTTGCTACGACAGATGTGGCAGAGATCCTGCTAAGGGAGATTTCATGAGACTGTCCCGATTCGCGGCCCTGGCGTCCGCCTTTCTCGTCACCTCGGCGCTCGCGCTCACCGGCGCGAGCGCCGCCGCGTCCGCCCAACTCCCCACCGCAACCGGCTATGTGGCACTCGGCGACTCGTACTCCTCGGGTGTCGGGGCCGGCGGTTACGACAGCGACAGCGGTGCCTGCAAGCGCAGCACCAAGGCCTATCCGGCCCTCTGGGCCGCCGACAACTCCCCCTCCTCCTTCTCCTTCACCGCCTGTTCGGGGGCCCGGACGGGTGATGTGCTGAAGAGTCAGCTCGGCCCGCTCGACGGCACGACCGGACTGGTCAGCATCACCATCGGCGGCAACGACGCCGGCTTCGCCGACGCCATGAAGGTCTGCGCCCTCCAGGGCGAGAGCGCCTGCCTGGCCCGGGTCGCCGAAGCCAGGAAGTACATCACCACCACCCTGCCCGGCCGGCTCGACACCGTGTACGGCGCCATCACCGCGAAGGCTCCGGCCGCCCGTGTGGTGGTCCTGGGCTACCCGCGCCTCTACCAGCTGGGCGGCAGCTGCTCCGCCGGCCTCTCCGAGAAGTCCCGGGCCGCGCTCAACGCCGCCGCCGACGACATCAACGGCGTCACCGCCAAACGCGCCGCCGACCACGGCTTCGGCTTCGCCGACGTCACCGGCGCCTTCACCGGCCACGAGCTCTGCTCCGGCAGCCCGTGGCTGCACAGTGTGACCTTCCCCGTCGACGAGTCCTACCACCCCACCGCCGCCGGCCAGTCCGGGGGCTATCTGCCGGTGCTCGGCTCCGCTGCGTGACGAACCGCGCACCGCACGCGGAGGGGAGACGGTGAGATCCCGGTCTCTCCTCCGCGCACTCCGGCGCCCCGCCGGACGCTCCGCACGCCTCCGGGAGCCTCCCGACGGCCCCTCAACTCGCCCTGGTCAACGGTCCGTAGATGACATTCCGTATGGTGTCCGTCAACGTCACAGCGAGGCAGGTGATTCCGCTGACCGGTCTGCACGCGTGTACTCCGGGAGAGATAGGGTTACCCTGCCCGGGCCGGGTGCCCTCGTAAGGGTGGGGAGATTTATGGAACAGATAACAATGCGTAGCAGGGCGCGAGTCCCTGCCATCACGTGCGGGAGCAGCGCGACCAGCGCGCGGCTCGACCGCCATCTCGCGGTGCTGGGCGGGCCCGCCCTCCCGCAGCGCGAGACGGAGGGCGCGACGTCGCTGATGCAGGAGCTCACCGCGCGTGACCACATCCGGGCGAGGGGCGCCCAGGGCGCCAGGGTGTCGCTGTTCGCCCCGCTGCGCAGGCTGCGGCGCTCGCTCTTCGGCGGACGCGGCTGACCGCGACGCCCCTCCGCGGCATCCCGGGTGGCCGGCCCGTCCCCGCCCGCCGGTTCCGCTCCGAACCCCCTGTCACTCCGTGACGGGGGGTTCTTCGCTGCGGCACGCGCCCCGGCGTCCGCACCCCGGCACCCGCGCGGCGGCACCGGTACCCCGGCACCCGCGCGGCGGCGCACCGGAGCCGCCCGCGGCCCGCCGCTCACAGCAGCGCGAACTGGCCCTCCGGGCCCTCCTCCTGATGGTCGAGAACGGACGCCGGGCGGCGGGCGGCCGACGGCACCGGCAGCACCCCCGCCGCCCGCAGAACGGCATCGCCCAGCCGCGGCCCGTCCGCCACGAGCGAGCTCAACTCGGTCCGTCGCGGCTCCAGTTCCGCCAGCAGCGCCAGTACGGTGACCAGCTCCAGCAGCTCCGAGGTCCACTGCTGCGGCCAGTCCGCCGGGCGCAGCGCCGCCAGCGAACCGGCCTCGGCGGCCTCCGCCCCGTCCGCCGGAACTCCGGCGCGCTGCGCGAACCACGCCTCCAGGACCCGTACCCCACCCGCGCGGAATTCCCAGGCACCCGCCGGCACCGGCGAGATCCGGCCACCGTCCAGCAGCAGCGCCTCCCCCTCCGGGTCGTAGCCGAGGGACCGGGGCATCCCGCGCGCGGGGAGCGCGGCGCGTACGTACGGGCGGCGGCCGCCGGGCATCCGCGGCCGCCCGCCGGAGCCGGGCGGGAGGCGCCCCGGCCCGGGGACGTGGGCGCCACGGGTGGTCAGCCACATCAGCCGCTCGCCGAGCGCGACTCCGCGCTCCCAGAGTTCCGGATCGGAGGTCAGCGGCACCACGACGCCGTCGGGGGAGTGGCGGGCACCGGCCGTCGCCCAGGCGAGCAGATCGCCGGGGCCCACCGGGCGGCCCAGGCGGCGGGTGAGCAGGTCGAGCAGGCCCGGTGCGAGGTTGGGTTCCGCGCCGCCGGGCCGGCGGTAGAGCGGGTGGATCCGGCCGGGGCGGCCGGCCGGGGAGCGCCCGTCGGGCAGCAGCGCCGAGCACACCACCGGCGGGCCGCACGGCTGGGGCAGCGGCGCCGACTCCACCACGTACAGCTGCCGTTCGCCGGCCACCCGCCACAGCTCCGGGCGGGCGGAGTCGATCAGCCGGTGGTCGGGCAGCAGCCACTGCTGGTCGAACGGCCCGTGGAGGATCCGCACCGGCTCGGGGCACGGGCCGCCCGCCCGGTACAGCCGCCCGGTCGGTGTGGCCTGACCCGGCAGCTGGCCGACCGCGGAGTACAGGGTCCGGGCACGCGACGGCCGGAACAGCCGCTCCCGGTCCGCCGCGTCCTCGGCGTCCACCAGCGCCCGCCACCGGGCGCGCAGCGTGCCCGGATCCGGCGCCCGCACCCAGGAACGGCCCAGCCGCAGCGGCGCCACGGACCACGGCATCAGATCGGACAGCCGTGGCGCGTCCTGCTTCGCCGTCACGCGGAGCCCCTCCCGGACCAGTTCAGCCGACCCGGGCATGGTATCCACCGGCCAGGGCCGGTCCGATGGGTCCGCCGGCTCTTCCCTCCCCGGCCCGATGCGGTCTTCCGCTTGCTGATCTTGAAGGGGTACGGTCCTGGCCGTACGCCCGGCCGCATGATGGGGAACCCCCGCGCTGTTCAGGCGTGGGCCCCCTCGTGCCGGGACCTGCTCAGGGGAGGACCGTCATGACGGACACCACCACGCCGGAGCGGTGCGGGGGGCAACGGGCCGCCGCCCGGCTGGACCGGCTGCCGCCGTCCCGCTGGCACCGCCGGATCACCCTCATCGTCGGCATCGGCGCGTTCTTCGACCTCTACGAGATCTTCCTCGGCGGAGTGCTGGCCGCCGTCCTCGCCGACCAGTGGCACCTCGGGCACACCGCGAAGTCCTCGGTGATCGCGGCCGGATTCCTCGGCATGTTCGTCGGCGCCGGCGTACTGTCGGTGCTCGCCGACCGGCTGGGCCGGCGCCGGATGCTCCTCGTCAGCCTCTGCGCCTACGCCCTCTTCTCGCTGCTGTGCGCCGCCGCCCCGGACCTGCCGTGGCTGCTGGCCCTGCGCTTCCTGTCCGGGCTCGGCCTCGGCGCCGAACTCGTCCTCATCGACACCTACCTCGCCGAGTTCCTGCCCCGGGCGGTACGCGGCCGTTATATGGCCTGGGCCTACACCCTGGGCTTCGTCGCCGTACCGGTCGCCGCACTGCTCGGCGCCCGGCTGGTGGCCGCCCACCGGCTGCTGGGCATCGAGGGCTGGCGCTGGCTGCTGGTCGCCGGCGCCCTCGGAGCCGGCTTCCTCCAGCTGATGCGCCGTCAACTTCCGGAGTCCCCGCGGTGGCTCACCGTCCGCGGACGGGACGACGAGGCCGGACGGATCGTGGCGGGGATCGAGGAACGGGTCGCCCGGGAGACCGGCGGCAGCCTGCCGTCCGTGGCGGAGACCGAGAGCATCCCGGAGCGGACGGTGCCCCTGGGCGAGATGTTCCGCGGCGACCACCGGCGGCGGACCGTCATGTGGTGGATCTTCCAGGTGCTGCAGACCGTCGGCTACTACGGCTTCGCGACACTGGCACCGGTGGTGCTCACCGCCAAGGGCCACACCGTCACCGCGTCACTCCTCTATGCCGCGCTGAGCTTCTGCGGCTACCCCCTCGGCTCCGCGCTGTCGGTCCCGCTCATCGACCGGATCGAGCGCCGCACCCTGATCATCGCCTCGGCGCTCGGCATCGCCGGCTGCGGCCTGGCCTTCGGCTTCGCCGACGCCACCTGGGCCATCGTCACCTTCGGCTTCCTCCTCACCGTGTGCAGCAACATCTTCTCCAACGCCTTCCACGTCTACCAGACCGAGATCTTCCCGACCGGCCTGCGCGGCAGCGCCATCGGCATCGCCTACGCGCTGTCCCGGCTCACCTCGGTCGCCCTGCCGTTCATCGCGCTGAGCGTGCTCACCCACCTCGGGCCGGCCGCCGTGTTCACCGGCTCCGCCGGGCTGATGCTGCTGCTCTGCCTGGACGTGGCGCTGCTGGGCCCCCGGACCACCGGACGGAGCCTGGAGCGCATCTGAGATCAGTGCGCGTCCAGCGTCACGGTGAAGGAGAAACGGTCGCCCCGGTAGTGGATCCGCGCGACATCGACCACCCGGCCGTCCTCGTCATAGGTGACACCGGTGTAGTGCAGGATCGGGCTGAGCAGCGGAATCCGCAGCAGCCGCGCGGTCTCCGGGTCGGCCAGCCGCGCCTCGACGATGTCGGTGATCCGGCTGATCCGTACCCCGGCCGCGTCCCGCAGCACCTTCGTCATCGGCCACCGCAGCAGATCGCCCGGATCGATCCGGGCGGCCACCTCGGGCCGTACGTAGTTGCGCGCATGGTTGGTCGGCTCACCCGTCTCCTCCTCACAGCGCAGCCGGGTGTAGCCGGCCACCTCCGCCAGATCCGGGAAGTACCCGGACAGCTCGGCCGGCACCCCGGTCGGCCCGTGCTCCAGCAGCTCGGTGCGCATACCGGACTGCTGGGCCACGATCGCGTCCACCGACCCGAGCAGCCGCACCGGCGCACCGCGCCGCGCGCTCGGCTCGATGAACGTGCCCCGCCGCCGGTGCCGGCTGATCAGGCCCTCCGTCTCCAGCTCCTTGAGGGCCTGGCGCATGGTCAGCACGCTCACCCCGTAGTGCGCGGCCAGCGCGTCCTCGGTGGGCAGCCGCAGCGGCGCCTCGGGGGAGCGGCCCAGTATGGAGGCGCGCAGCGACTGCGAGACCTGGTACCACAGCGGCAGTTTGCGGTTCAGGTCGAGCGAGTCGGGAGCGAAGGTGGTCACACGGGTCCCCGGTGTCACAGGCGGAAGTGGCGCTGGAGACCCTGCCATACGCCGTCGTAGCCGCGCTGGAGGTGTCCGGCGTCCCGGGCCTGCCCGGTCAGCGTCAGCGGCCAGCGGGTCTCGAACATGAACGCCAGCCCGTCATCGATCTTCTGCGGCACCAGCTCGGCGGCGCTCGCCCGGTCGAAGGTCTCCCGGTCGGGCCCGTGCGCCGACATCATGTTGTGCAGCGACCCGCCGCCCGGCACGAAGCCCTCCGCCTTCGCGTCGTACGCGCCCTCGATCAGTCCCATGTACTCACTCATCACATTGCGGTGGAAGTACGGCGGCCGGAAGGTGTCCTCGCCGACCAGCCAGCGCGGCGCGAACACCACGAAGTCCACACCCGCCAGGCCCGGGGTGTCGGACGGCGAGGTCAGCACGGTGAAGATCGACGGGTCGGGGTGGTCGTAGCTGATGGTCCCGATGACATTGAAGCGCCGCAGGTCGTAGACGTACGGAACGTGATTGCCGTGCCAGGCGACCACATCCAGCGGGGAGTGGTCGTACGTGGCGGTCCAGAGGTTCCCGCAGAACTTGTTGACGACCTCGACCGGACCCTCGACGTCCTCGTACGCGGCGACCGGCGCGCGGAAATCCCTGGGGTTGGCCAGTCCGTTGGCGCCGATCGGGCCGAGGTCGGGGAGCTGGAAGGGCCGCCCGTAGTTCTCGCAGACATACCCGCGCGCGGTGGCGTCCAGCAGCTCGACGCGGAACCGTACGCCGCGCGGGACCAGCGCCACCTCGCCCGGTGCGGCGCGCAGCAGCCCGAGTTCGGTGCGCAGCAGCAGCCCGCCCTGCTCCGGCACGATCAGCAGCTCGCCGTCCGCGTCACCGAACACCCGCCGGTCCATGGACGTGTTGGCGTGATACAGGTGCACCGCCATCCCGCTCCGCTGCGCCGCGTCCCCGTTGCCGCCCAGCGTCCACAGCCCGTCGACGAAGTCCGTGGGGCCCTCGGGAGCCGGCAGCGGATTCCAGCGCAGGCGGTTGGGGTCCGGGACGCACTCGGTGAACGGCGCCGAGCGGACCGCGCGCTGCTCGGCGCGGACGAACGGCGGATGCGCGGCCGACGGGCGGATGCGGTAGAGCCAGGAGCGGTGGTTACGGTCCCGCGGCTCGGTGAACGCCGACCCGCTGAGCTGCTCGGCGTACAGCCCGAGCGGCGCCCGCTGCGGCGAGTTGCGCCCCACCGGCAGCGCCCCCGGCACCGCCTCCGAGCTGTGCTCGTTGCCGAACCCGGTGGCGTACACCAGCCCCTCGGCCGTCTTCCTCGCCTGCTCATTGCCTGTGGCTGCCATGGCGCGCTCCTGCCTGCTGGGAATCCTATACAGGACCTTAGGATTCCCGCGGATTCTTGGCTAGGCCTTCGCGCGTTGTCGGCTCTCCCGCCGTGGGTGTTTCTCG
>NZ_BBUY01000002.1:722285-742632 GCF_001590865.1 Streptomyces sp. NBRC 110611 | reverse complement strand
CGCCACGGCGGGAAAGCCAACAACGTGGGAGGTCAGCCAAGCACAGCGGAGGGTACGGTGCCGCAGACGACAACGTGGGAAGCCAGCCAAGCGCAGCGGACCGTGGGAGGAAGACGTGAAGTATCACGAGGGGCTGTACATCGACGGCGACTGGCGGCCCTCCGCCGGCACCGGCACGATCGACGTGGTCAACCCGGCCGACGAGCAGGTCATCGGCACCGTCCCGGCCGGTACGGAACAGGACGTGGACGCCGCCGTACGCGCCGCCCGCGCGGCCCTGCCCGGATGGGCGGCCACCGCGCCCGCCGAGCGCGCGGCCCGGCTGACCGCGCTGCGCGACCAACTCGCCGCCCGCAGCGAGGAGATCGCCCGGACCATCACCGCCGAGCTGGGCTGCACCCTGGCCTTCAGCCGCCGGGTGCAGGCCGCGGTGCCGGTCGCGGTCACCGGCTCCTACGCCGAACTCGCCGCCGGCCACTCCTTCGAGGAGCGGATCGGCAACTCCACCGTCTACCACGAGCCGGTCGGTGTCGTCGGCGCGATCACGCCCTGGAACTACCCGCTCCACCAGATCACCAACAAGGTCGCCCCGGCGCTCGCCGCGGGCTGCACCGTCGTGCTCAAGCCCGCCGAGGACACCCCGCTGACCGCCCGGCTCTTCGCCGAGTGCGTGGCGGCGGCCGGGGTGCCGGCCGGGGTGTTCAACCTCGTCACCGGTCTCGGGACGGTCGCCGGGCAGGCGCTGGCCGAGCACCTGGACGTGGATCTGGTCTCCTTCACCGGCTCGACCGCCGTCGGCAGGAAGATCGGCGCGATCGCCGGCGGCGGCGTCAAGCGGGTCGCCCTCGAACTGGGCGGCAAGTCCGCCAATGTGATCCTGCCGGGCGCCGACCTGGCCCAGGCGGTCCGTATCAATCTGGCCGATGTCATACGCAATTCCGGTCAGTCGTGCAACACCCTGTCCCGGATGCTCGTCCACGCCGACCAGTACGAGGAGGCCGTCGAGCTCGCCGCCCAGGAGGCGGCCCGCTATCTGCCCGGCGACCCGGAGGACGAGAAGAGCGGGCTCGGCCCGGTGGTCAACGCCAGGCAGCGGGACCGCGTCCTCGGCTACATCCGGAGCGGGCTGGACGAGGGCGCGCGGCTGGTGGCGGGCGGCCCGGACGCCCCCGAGGGCCTGCCGACCGGCTACTACGTACGTCCCACCGTCTTCGCCGACGTCACCCCGGACATGACCATCGCCCAGGAGGAGATCTTCGGGCCGGTCGTGACCCTCCTCAGGTACGAGAGCGAGGAGGAGGCACTGGAGATCGCCAACGGCACCGACTACGGGCTGGCCGGCGCCGTCTGGGCGGCGGACGAGGGGACGGCGGTGGCCTTCGCGCGCCGTCTGCACACCGGCCAGGTCGACATCAACGGCGGGCGCTTCAACATCCTCGCCCCGTTCGGCGGTCACAAGCAGTCGGGGGTGGGCCGCGAGCTGGGTGTGCACGGCCTGGCCGAGTACCTCCAGACCAAGTCGCTCCAGTTCTGATCCGGCCGCGCGGCGGGGAGGGGGACATATCCGGCCTCTCCGTCGCGCGCCCTGCCCCGCCCCGAAGTCCCGAGGAGACGCCGTGGTCCGCGCCGCCGTACTGCCCGCCGTCAATGCCCCGCTCCAGGTCACCGAGATCGATCTGCCGGCACCCGGCCCCGGCCAGGTCCGGATCGGGCTCGCCGCCGCCGGGGTCTGCCACTCCGACCTCTCGCTGTCCAACGGCACCCTGCGGCAGCCCGTCCCGGCCGTCCTCGGGCACGAGGGCGCGGGGACCGTCACCGAGGTCGGCCCGGGGGTGACCACCGTGGCCCCCGGCGATCCGGTCGTCCTCAACTGGGCGCCCTCCTGCGGCGCCTGCCACTTCTGCGGGCTCGCCGAGCCCTGGCTGTGCGCCGGCTCCGGCCGCGCCGCGAACGCCCCCTACGCCCGGACCGCCGACGGCGGCACCGAGCTCTACCCGGGGCTGGGCACCGCCGCCTTCGCGGCGGAGACCGTCGTGCCCGCGTCGGCCGCGCTGCCGCTGCCGCCCGGGATGCCGCTCGCCGACGCCGCCCTGCTGGGCTGCGCGGTGCTCACCGGCTGGGGCGCCGTGCACCACAGTGCCCGGGTGCGCGCGGGGGAGTCGGTGGTGGTCCTCGGGGCCGGCGGGGTGGGCCTGGCGACGCTGCAGGCCGCCCGGATCGCCGGGGCGGGCCCGATCGTGGCCGTGGACGCCTCCCCGGCGAAGGAGGAGCTGGCCCGCGCCGCCGGCGCCACCGACTTCGTCGTGGCCGACGGTGCGGCGTTCTTCGAGAAGGACGGCGCCAAGCGGATCCGCGCGCTCACCGGAGGAGTCGGCGCCGATGTCGCCATCGAGTGCGTGGGGCGCGCCGAGACCATCCGTACGGCCTGGTCGGCCACCCGCCGCGGCGGCCGTACGACGGTCGTCGGCATCGGCGGCCAGGACCAGCGGGTGTCCTTCTCCGCTCTTGAGCTCTTCTACTTCGGGCGGACCCTCTCCGGCTGCGTCTACGGCAACAGCGACCCGGCCCGCGACCTCCCGGTCATCGCCGGCCATGTCCGCTCCGGCGCCCTCGACCTACGCCGGCCTCGTCACGGACCGGATCGGCCTCGACGACATCCCGGCCGCCTTCGACGCCATGCTGGCCGGCCGGGGCGGCCGGGCACTGGTGGTCTTCTAGACCTGTGTCGGGAGTTCCGTCGTCCGCCCGCAGGGCCTGTCCGGGCGCCGGACCCGTCGGGCGGTCGTGGCACCCGACCGAACCGGGCACAGAATGTCGGGTCCGGGAGGGGTGTTCCTTCCTAGCGTGAGTGACGTCAAAGGAAGGAGACCGGGGTGCTGGACCGGCTGAACCAGGCCATGGAGCACATCGAGGCCCGCCTCGACCAGCGGATCGAGGCGGGCGACCTGGCCCGGATCGCGGCGACATCGGAGTACCACTTCCGGCGGCTGTTCTCCGCGCTGGCGGGCATGCCGCTGTCGGAGTACATCCGCCGTCGGCGGCTGACCCTCGCGGGTGCCGAGGTGCTCGCCGGGGAGCGGACGCTCCTGGAGATCGCGATGCGGTACGGCTACGGCTCGGGGGAGGCGTTCGCGCGGGCGTTCCGCGCCCTGCACGGCGTCGGGCCCGGCGAGGCCCGGCGGTCCGGTGCGGCTCTGCGGTCCCAGCCCCGGATGTCCTTCCGCCTCACCGTCGAAGGGAGCAGCACCATGCAGTACCGGGTCGTGGAGAAGGACGAGTTCCGGGTCGTCGGCAAGAAGGCCCGCGTCCCGCTCATCTACGAGGGGGCGAACCCGTATATCGCCGAGCACATCCGCGGCATCGGGCAGGAGACCATACAGCGCATCGCCGCCCTGTCCGACCAGGATCCGGCGGGGATCATCTCGGTGGTCGTGCCCCTGTCCGACAGCCGTGACGAGGGCACCGAACTCGAGTACTACCACGCGGCGGTGACCGGCGCCGACGCGCCCGAGGACCTCGACGCCCTCACCGTCCCCGCGGGCACCTGGGCCGTCTTCGAGAACTCCGGCCCGTATCCGCAGGCGCTGCAGTTCCTGTGGCGGGACATCTTCACCCAGTGGTTCCCGTCGAACCCGTACGTCAGCAGGCCGGGGCCGGAGC
Organism: Streptomyces sp. NBRC 110611; assembly: GCF_001590865.1. Classification (GTDB taxonomy): domain Bacteria; phylum Actinomycetota; class Actinomycetes; order Streptomycetales; family Streptomycetaceae; genus Streptomyces. The sequence continues at coordinate 738,972 of NZ_BBUY01000002.1, read as the reverse complement.
TGCTGTGGACCCGGCCGTCGGCGGACGGCAAGGAGGCGGACGCCCAGCTGTGGATCCCCGTGGAGCGGACCACGGGCTGAGCGGGCGGCAGGTCCGCGGGCCGGTGGTCCGCGGACCGTGAGCGAACGGGCCGGGGGTGCGGAAGGCGCCCCCGGCCCGTCAGCCGTCGGCCGTCCCGTCAGCCGTCGGCCGTCCCGTCAGCCGTCGGCCGGCGGTACGCGCGCCGGGCGGTGCAGGGCCAGGCCGTCCACCAGCGCCCGCAGGCCGGTCTCGAACGCGCCCTCGTCCACCTGGCGTTGGTGCTCGGCGAGCAGATGCGCCTGGCCCAGGTGCGGGTAGTCGGCGGGGTCGTAGGCGTCCGGGTCGTCCACGAAGCCGCGGGCGAACGAGGCCAGCGCGGAGCCCGCCACGAAGTACCGGACCGCCGCACAGATCCGGGTGGCCTGCGCCGGCGGCCAGCCCGCCTCGACCATCCCGCCGAAGGCCGCGTCGGCCATCTTCAGACCGGCGGGGCGGCGGCCGGGGCCCCGGGCGAGGAACGGCACGATGTGCGGATGGGCGGCGAGCGCCGCGCGGTACGAACGGGCCCAGGCCAGCAGTCCGGTGCGCCAGTCCGCGCCCGTCCCGAACGCCGACACGTCGACGCCGGCGATGACCGTGTCGGCGACCGCGTCGAGGAGCTCGTTCTTGGTCGCGAAGTGGTTGTAGAGGGACGGGCCGCTGACGCCCAGCTCCGCCGCCAGCCGCCGGGTGGAGAGCGCCGGCAGCCCCTCGGCGTCGATCAGCTCCAGCGCCGTGGAGACGATGCGCGCGCGGCTCAGGAGCGGCTTGCGGGGACGGCCCATGCCCCACATGGTAGAGCCCGTACGCCGCAAACCAGCGGTGACGGTCACGCCCCCGGACCGCCGGAGGGCAGGCCCTAAGCGGTTGCTCAGTGGCCCGGTATGGTGTTCGATCCGTCAGAGGAACGTCCCTGGCGGATCGAGGAGCGGGGTGCGCGATGGCTGCGGCGGCACGGCAGGCTGCGGAGGAGCACGAGGAGTGGGCCGGGGTCACCCCGGACGCCGCCCGGCGCCTGGTCGCCGCCGCCGTCCAGGCGTTCGCCGAGCGCGGCTACCACGCCACCACCACCCGCGACATCGCCGGCCGCGCCGGAATGAGCCCGGCCGCCCTCTACATCCACTACCGGACCAAGGAGGAGCTGCTCTACCGCATCAGCGGTATCGGCCACGAAAAGGCGCTGCGCATCATGGGCGCCGCCGCCGGGGCCGGGGGCAGCGCCACCGAGCGGCTCCGGGACGCCGTACGGACCTTCGCCCGCTGGCACGCCGAGCACCACACCACCGCCCGGGTCATCCAGTACGACCTCCAGGCGCTGAGCCCCGGGCACTACACCGAGATCACCGGGCTGCGCCGCCGGACCGACCGGCTGCTCCGGCAGATCATCCAGGACGGCGCGGACAGCGGGGAGTTCCGGGTCGACGATGTGCCGGGCACCACCCTCGCGGTGCTGTCCCTGTGCGTGGACGTGGCCCGCTGGTTCTCGGCGGACGGCCCGCGTACGCCCGACGAGGTCGGCACGCTCTACGCCGGCCTCGTCCTGCGCATGGTGGGCGCCCGGCCGGCTACCGCTACAGGTAGTAGCGGCTGACCGTCTCGGCCACGCACACCGGCTTCTCGCCGCCCTCCCGTTCGACCGTCACCACCATGGTGAGCTGTACACCGTCCCGGACCTCGGCCACCTCCGCGATCCGGGCCGAGGCGCGCAGCCGGGAGCCGACGGGGACGGTGGCGGGGAAACGCACCTTGTTCGTGCCGTAGTTGATCCCCATCTTGACGTTCTCGACCCGCATCAGCCGCGGTACCAGCGACGGCAGCAGCGACAGCGTCAGATAGCCGTGGGCGATGGTGGTGCCGAACGGCCCGGCGGCGGCCCGCTCCGGGTCCACATGGATCCACTGGTGATCGCCGGTGGCCTCGGCGAACAGGTCGATCCGCCGCTGGTCGACCGCCAGCCAGTCGCCGGGGCCCAGCTCCTCGCCCACCGCGGACCGCAGCTCGTCCAGCGATCCGAACACCCGGGGCTCCGCCATCTTCCGTCCGCCTCCTCGGCTGATCACGACCTGAGCGCCCGCTCAGCATGCGGGTGCCGGCACCCGCTGTCAACGCCCGGGAAACGGCCCGGAGCCGGGGCAGCGGGGCACCCGTTTAGGGTTGGAGGGTGCCTCAGCTTCCGTACCAGGTCCATGAGCTCTCCGTCGGCCAGCTCTCCGCGCGCAGCGGCGCCGCGGTGTCCGCGCTGCACTTCTACGAGTCCAAGGGGCTGATCAGCAGCACCCGGACCGCCGGCAACCAGCGCCGCTACACCCGCGACGCGCTGCGCCGGGTCGCCTTCGTCCGGGCGGCGCAGCGGGTCGGGATCCCGCTGGCGGTCATCCGCGACGCCCTGGCGGAGCTGCCGGACGAGCGCACCCCCAACCGCGCCGACTGGGCCCGGCTCTCCGAGGCCTGGCGCTCCGAGCTCGACGAGCGGATCAGCCAACTCGTCGAGCTGCGCGACCACCTGACCGACTGCATCGGCTGCGGCTGCCTGTCGCTGGAGAGGTGCGCGCTGTCCAACCCGTACGACAACCTCGGCGCACAGGGGCCCGGCGCCCGCCGGCTGCGCGTCGACCGGCACTCCGGGAAGGCGGCGGAGCGCCGGTCGTGCCCGGAGCGCCCGGAGCGCCCCGAATGCCCGCCGTCGCGGGCCCCCGCGGACCCGTCGGACACGCCCTAGGTCCGGTCCGCGGCGGTCGGTTCACCAGGCGGGCGGCTTGCGGGCCGCCCATGGGCGGGCCTGTTCCAGCTGCGCGGACAGGGCGATCAGCGTCGCCTCGTCGCCGTACCGGCCGGCCAGCATCACCCCGATCGGCAGCCCCTCGGCGGTCCACTGCAACGGGACGTTCACCGCGGGCTGGCCGGTGGCGTTGGAGACCGCGGTGAACGGCGTGAACGCGCCGATCGCCGCGAACTCGGCCTGCGGATCGGCGTCGTTGCGCAGGCCGCCGACCGCCGCCGGCGGCGCGGCCAGGGTCGGTGAGAGCAGCACGTCGTAGCCGGTGCCGGCCGCCATCAGCCCGTCCGCCAGGGACTGGGTGAGCGTACGGAAGGCGTACATCGACAGGGCGAAGTCCGTGCCGGAGACCTCCGCGCCGCGCTCGCGCAGATAGCGGGTGAGCGGCATCAGCAGCTCCTCGCCCCCGGGCGGCACCGGACGGATCGCGGCCAGCACGGACCAGACCCGGGTGAAGGCGATGAGCAGCGCGTCGTCCGCCGGCAGCGACAACTCCTCGACCTCGTGGCCGAGTCCGGTCAGCAGCGCCGCGGTGTCGGTGACGGCCGCGCGGCAGTCCGGGTGCACCTGTACGCCCGGTACGGGCGTCTCCGTCAGGCAGGCGATCCGCAGCCGGCCGGGGTCGCGCAGCGCGTACGAGGCGAAGGTCTCGCCGGGCGGCAGCGGCGGCGCGGCATACGGGTCCCCGGGCATCGCGCCCGCCATGACGTCCAGCAGAGCGGCCGCGTCGGCGACCGTACGGGCCAGCGGGCCGGAGGTCGCCAGCCCGCTGATGTCGTGCAGCACCGGGCCGCCGCTGACCCGGCCGCGGCTGGGCTTGATGCCGTACAGCCCGCAGACCGAGGCCGGGATCCGGATGGAGCCGCCGCCGTCGCTGGCGTGTGCCACCGGCGCCAGCCCGGCGGCGACCGCCGCGGCCGCCCCGCCGCTGGAGCCGCCCGCCGAACGGGCCAGGTCCCAGGGGGTGCGGGCGGGCGGCGCGAGGCCGTTCTCGGTGTAGCAGGGCAGCCCGAATTCGGGGGTGTTGGTCTTGCCGAGCAGGATCGTGCCGCCCGCCCGCAGTCTGCCGGCCACATGGTCGTCGACGGTCGGTACGTGGTCGGCCAGCGCCCGCGAGCCCATGGTGCAGCGCACCCCGGCGACCGGGGTGAGGTCCTTCACGGGGACCGGGACACCGTGCAGCGGCGGGAGGGCGCGCCCCTCGCGGCGGGCTGCCACGGCCGCGCGCTCGGCCTCCGCGGCCTGCTCGCGGGCGAGCTGCGGGGTACGGGTGAGGAACGCGCCCAGTGTGCCGTCGAGCCGGTCGATCCGTGCGAGGTAGTGCTCGGTGAGCTCGACGGGGGAGAGCTCGCCGGTCCGGATCCCCTCGGCCTGCTCGAGCGCGGTCAGATCGTGCAGTTCGGCCATGGACGTCCACCTCTCCTGGGAGTGCGCCGGGAGCGCCTGGGAGCGCCTCCCCATGCCCTGGGACATGGGGAGGGTACCCGTACCACGGCCATGGCGCCGCACAGATGGTCGTTTTCCGGCACCGGCCGGGCGCCGCCGCTCACGCCGCCGCGAACGCCCCCGATTCCCGGGCCCGGTGGGCGGCCCGCAGTGTCTCGGGCGTCAGGATCGACACCGGGGCCAGTACGCCGCACTGCCGGCAGGCCGGGCCGGGCACCGGGTCGTGGCCCCGGGGGTACGGGTGGCCCGTGGTCCCGGCGGGCCAGGTGAAGCGGGTGCCGCCGCACACCGGGCAGTCGTGGCGCGGCCGCCCCGCCTCCATCGCCGCGATCATGCGGTGCAGGACCACCGCGAGCCGGGCGGCCGGGTACCGGTACGGCGACGCGCACGGCACGATGTCGCAGCCGCCCCAGGTCCGCCGGTGCCAGTCGTCGAGCGCGCCCGGCTGCCGGATGCCGTGCTGCTTCTCGGCGCGGCGCCGTGCGGCGAACTCCTCCTCGTACGCGAGCCAGAGGGTACGGGCCTCCTGGAGCTCGTCGAGCGCGGCGATCAGCCGCTCCGGGTCGGGGTCGCGGTCCTGGGCGGCGATACCGGCCCGGGTGCACAGGTGGTGCCAGGTCGCCCGGTGGCCGTAAGGGGCGAAGCGTTCAAGGCACTTGCGCAGGGCGGTGCGACGGCGCGGGGTGACGCGTCGTGGATCGCGGACCTGTTCTGCCAGGGCTCTGAAACCGGCCAATTCATCCCACCTCCATGGGGAGGACCCGACTGGACGGGGATGGGACGCAGCCGAGGGGGACCCGGATCCCTCGAATATCCGTGCGGTTGGCCGTCGCTCGTCCTCCTGCCCGGGGCACCGCCGCACCGCTGCGAGCCACACTCGGGGCGGGCCGCACCGCCGGGGTGTCAGAGCAGCTCGCGCTCCCGGGTCTCCGGCAGCGCCAGGACGCACACCAGCGAGACGGCCGCCATGGCGCTGACGTACCAGCCCACCGACGCCGAGCCGAACGCCGACTGCAGCCGGGTGGCGAGCAGCGGGGCGACCGCCCCGCCCAGCACACCGCCCAGGTTGTACGCGAGTGAGGCGCCCGAGTAGCGCACCGCCGTGCCGAACAGTTCCGGCAGGTACGCGCCCATTGGGCCGTACACCACTCCCATGCAGAACAGCGCACCGCCCATGCCCACCGCGATCAGCACCGGACGGCCGGTCTCCAGCAGCGGGAACAGCACCGGCCCCCAGAGGGCCGCCAGGCCGCTGCCCGCCAGGATCAGCCGGCGGCGGCCGGCGCCGTCGGAGCGGGTGGCGGCGAGCCAGGTGCCGGCCGCCAGGAAGAGGCAGGCCACGAGGGAGAGTCCCAGCATGGTGCTGCGGGGGATGCCGAGGGTGCCGGTGGTGTAGGCGAGGCAGTAGGTGGTGGCCGTGTAGAACAGGCCGTACGCGACGATCATGCCGCCCGCGCCCAGCAGCAGCTCCCGCGGGTGGCGGCGCAGCACGTCGACGGCGGGCACCCGGCCGGTCTCCCGGGCGGCCATCGCCCTCGCGAACACCGGTGTCTCACTGATCTTCAGCCGTACGAACAGCCCGACGCCGACCAGCAGGAAGGACAGCAGGAACGGCACCCGCCAGCCCCACGACCGGAACGCGGCGTCGTCGAGGACGGACGACAGCAGCCAGAACACCCCGGTCGCCGCGAAGAACCCCACGGACGGGCCGAGTTGCGGGAAGGCGGCGTACAGCCCCCGGCGCCCGCGCGGCGCGTGCTCGACCGCGAGCAGTGCCGCCCCGCCCCACTCCCCGCCCAGCCCGATGCCCTGGAGGAACCGCAGCGCGACCAGCAGCAGCGGCGCCCACAGGCCCCAGGTCCCGTACCCGGGCAGCAGCCCCACCAGCGCCGTCGACAGCCCCATCAGCAACAGGGAGACGACCAGCACCGACTTACGGCCCACCCGGTCGCCGAAGTGCCCGAAGAGCACCGACCCGAGCGGCCGGGCGACGAAGGCCACGGCGTACGTGGAGAAGGACGCGAGGGTCGCGTTCACCGGGTCGAGGGCCGGGAAGAACGCATGGTTCAGGACGAGGGCGGCGGCGGTCCCGTAGATGTAGAAGTCGTAGAACTCGATGGCCGTCCCGATGAACGAGGCCACCGCCACCCGGCGCAGGCGCTCGCCCCCGCCGGCGCCGTCGGCCCGCTCGCCCCCGGCCGGCCCACCGGCCGCCGCTGTCCGCGCTGTTGTCGCATCACTACTGTTCACCAGCGCACTTTCCGGGCCGGTGGCGGAGCCAGTCAAGAGGTGAAGCGATCTGTCTCGCTCCCCGGGACGGCCGGACGGCCGGGACGCCCGGGGCGCCCGCTGCCCCAGGGCGTGGCGCGGGCGCTTCCCTCCGCGTATCGCGCCGCGTACCCCTCCGCGTATCGCGCCGCGTACCCCTCCGCGTATCGCGCCGCGTACTCCTATACGTAGCGCAGATACCGCCGCCGCAACTCGCCGAAGTCCCGCAGCCGTTCCTGCCAGGCGCCGGTGATCTCGTCCGGTCCGGCCCCGGCGTCGATCATCGTCCGGACGGCCGCGGAGCCGGTGAGCCGGTCGATGTGGTGGCCCGGCAGCCAGGCGAAACCGCGCCAGACCCGCCGGGCGGTGACCAGGAGCCCGATACCAGTACGGACCGGGTCGAACGACCCGCGGTCGTGGACGTGGAGCTGGACGCCGCCGATGGTCCGGCCCCGGAACTTGGAGAAGGTCGGCGCGAAGTAGGCCTCTCTGAAGTGCACACCGGGGAGGCCGAGCGCGTTGGCGGCCGCGGCCCAGCGCCGGTCGATGCCGTCGGCACCGAGGAGTTCGAAGGGGCGGGTGGTGCCGCGCCCCTCGGAGAGGTTGGTGCCCTCGAAGAGGCAGGTGCCGGAGTAGACCAGGGCGGTGTCCGGGGTGGGCATGTTGGGGCTCGGCGGTACCCAGGGCAGGCCCGTCGCGTCGTGGAAGTCGCCGCGCCGCCAGCCGCTCATCGGCACGGTCTCCAGCTCGGCCGGGCGCCCCGCGGCCCGGGGGACGAACTCCCCGTTGAACAGCAGGGCCAGTTCGGCCACCGTCATGCCGTGCGCCTGCGCGATCGGCTCCCGGCCGACGAACGAGGCGTACGCCTTGTCCAGGACGGGGCCGGTAGCGCGGCGGCCGGTGACCGGATTGGGGCGGTCGAGGACCACGAACCGCTTGCCGGCGAGGACCGCCGCCACCATGCAGTCGTACAGCGTCCAGATATAGGTGTAGAAGCGCGCGCCGACGTCCTGGATGTCGAAGACGACGGTGTCCACACCGGAGTCGGTGAAGATGCCGGCGAGTTCCCGGCCGCTCTTGTCGTAGGTGTCGTACACCGGCAGCCCGGTGGCCGGGTCGTCGTAGCGCCCCTCGGAGTCGCCCGCCTGGGCGGTGCCGCGGAAGCCGTGCTCCGGGCCGAAGACGGCGGTCAGCCGCACCCGCTCGTCGGCGTGCATCACATCCACGATGTGCCGGATTCCCCGGCCGTCCCCGGACGTCACGCCGGTGGGGTTGGTGACGACGCCGACCCGGCGGCCCTCCAGGAGACGGTAGCCGTCGGCGGCCAGCCGGTCGAAGCCGGTGCGCACCCGCCGGCCGCCGTCCGGTGCGGATGCCGCCCCGGCGGGGCCCGCGGCCGCGGTCAGGGCCGGCCCGGCCGCTCCGGCCGCCGCCAGCCGCCCCAGCAGGACGCGTCTCGAGAGCGCCATCCGCACACCTCCGTGATCACCGAATCCCTCGGGTACGTGCCGTGCGCACGCTAACGCGCCGGACGGCGGCCGGGAACAGGGCGCGCAGCGCGGCGACGGGGGTCCCCCGCGCGAGCCGGGCCGAGCGTGGCGGAGAGTCTTCCGCGAGTCTTCCGGGAGCCTTTCGCGGCCACATACCGACTGGTTAGTCTGCCGTCAGCCGCATCCAGCGACCGAGGGAGACCCAGCGTGGCAGCCGTACGGGACAAGGCCGTTGTCGTGACCGGCGCGGGCGGCGGCATCGGCGCCGCCCTGGCCCGCCGGTTCGCCGCCGAGGGCGCCCGGGTCGCGGTCAACGACCTGGACGCGCGGAAGGCCCGGCGGACCGCCGAGGAGATCGGCGCGGTCGCCGTCCCCGGCGACGCCTCCACCGTCGTCCCGGCCGCCCGGGCGGCGCTCGGCGGCACCGTCGACATCTTCTGCGCCAACGCCGGCGTCGGCACCGGCGGCGGGCCCGAAGCCCCCGAGGACGACTGGGCACTGGCCTGGGACGTCAACGTCATGGCCCACGTCCGCGCGGCACGCGCACTGCTGCCGCAGTGGCTGGCGTGCGGCAGTGGCCGCTTCGTCTCCACCGTCTCCGCCGCGGGCCTGCTCACCATGGTCGACGCGGCCCCGTACAGCGTCACCAAGCACGGTGCGTACGCCTTCGCCGAATGGCTCTCGCTCACCTACCGGCACCGCGGCATCGACGTCCACGCCATCTGCCCCCAGGGCGTCCGCACCGGCATGCTGGCCGCCACCGGGGCCGCCGGGGACCTCGTCCTGGCCCCGACGGCCATCGAGCCCGAGGACGTCGCCGAGGCGCTGTTCACGGCGATGGCCGAGGGCCGCTTCCTGGTGCTGCCGCACCCGGAGGTCGCCGGCTACTACACCGCGCGGGCCGCCGACCCCGACCGCTGGCTCGGCGGCATGAACCACCTCCAGCGCAAGCTGGAGCAGGACGGGGGCGGCACCCGGTGACGTCCGCGGACCACGAATGGCAAGATCCTCGGACGGGAGCTGCGCCACCGCGCACGACGTGAGGACGAAGGACAGGTGAGGGCGATGGCCGGCACGAAGGACGGCGACGGCAGCGGCGGCGCGACCGGCGGCGCGACCGGCCGCTGCGGCGCGAAGCCGGTGGCCCGGCGGCTGCTGGCCACCGCCACCCGGCTCTTCGCCGAGCAGGGCTACGACCGCACCTCCGTCCAGGAGATCGTCGACGCGGCAGGCGTCACCAAGGGCGCCCTGTACCACTACTTCGGCTCCAAGGACGACCTGCTGCACGAGGTGTACGGCCGGGTGCTGCGCCTCCAGCAGGAGCGGCTGGACCACTTCGCGGACGCCGACGCGCCGGTGGAGCAGCGCCTGCGGGACGCCGCCGCCGACGTCGTCGTCACCACCATCGAGAACCTCGACGACACCAAGATCTTCTTCCGCTCGATGCACCACCTCGGCGCGGAGAAGGACAAACAGGTCCGCGCCGAACGGCGGCGCTACCACGAGCGCTTCCGGGCCCTGATCGAGGAAGGGCAGCGCACCGGCGTGTTCACCGACGCCGTGCCCGCCGACCTCGTCGTCGACTACCACTTCGGCTCGGTGCACCACCTCGGCACGTGGTACCGCGAGGACGGACCGCTCGGCCCGCGCCAGGTGGCGGACCACCTGGCGGACCTGCTGATGCGGGCGCTGCGGCCGTAGGACCGGCAGGCCTACCGGGTACGTCCGGACCGGCAGGGCCTACCGGTACTTCCCGAGCTCCCGTCGGGCCAGCGACCGCTGATGCACCTCGTCCGGCCCGTCCGCCAGGCGCAGCGTGCGCGCCGCGGCCCACAGCTCGGCCAGCGGGAAGTCCTGACTCACCCCGCCTGCGCCATGCAGCTGAACCGCCTTGTCGAGGATGTCCACGACCGTCCGCGGCGTGGCGATCTTGATGGCCTGGATCTCGGTGTGCGCGCCCTTGTTACCGACGGTGTCCATCAGCCAGGCCGTCTTCAGCACCAGCAGCCGCAGCTGCTCCACCGCCACCCGCGCGTCCGCGATCCACTCCTGGACCACGCCCTGCTGCGCCAGCGGCTTACCGAACGCGGTACGCGACACCGCCCGCCGGCACATCAGCCCGATCGCCCGCTCCGCCATGCCGATCAGCCGCATGCAGTGGTGGATCCGGCCGGGGCCGAGCCGGGCCTGGGCGATGGCGAAGCCGCCGCCCTCCTCGCCGATCAGATGGCCCACGGGCACCCGGACGTCCTCGAAGAGCACCTCGGCATGGCCGCCGTGCCAGTGGTCCTCGTAGCCGAAGACCCGCATGGCGCGCCGGACCGTCACACCCGGGGTGTCGCGCGGCACCAGCACCATCGACTGCTGGCGGCGGATGTCGGCACCGTCCGGATCCGTCTTCCCCATCACGACGAAGATCCGGCAGAGCGGGTTCATCGCCCCCGAGATGTACCACTTGCGCCCGTTGATGACGTACGAGTCGCCGTCCCGCTCGATGCGGGTCTCGATGTTCGTCGCGTCCGACGACGCCGCCTCGGGCTCGGTCATCGCGAACGCCGACCGGATCTCACCGGCCAGCAGCGGCCGGAGCCACCGCTGCTGCTGCTCGTCGCTCCCGAACTGCGCCAGGACCTCCATGTTCCCGGTGTCCGGCGCCGCGCAGTTCAGCGCGGTGGGCGCCAACTGCGGGCTGCGGCCGGTGAGCTCGGCCAGCGGCGCGTACTGGAGATTGGTCAGCCCGGCCCCGTGCTCCGTGCCCGGCAGGAACAGGTTCCACAGGCCCCGCCGCCGGGCCTCGGCCTTGAGCTCCGCCACCACCGGCGGGGTGTCCCACGGCGAGGCCAGCCCCGCCCGCTGCTCCTGCGCGGTCCGCTCGGCCGGGTACACATACTCGTCCATGAACGCCGTGAGCCGTGCGTGCAGCTCCTCCGTACGGGCGTCGAACGCGAAGTCCATCGGATGCCTCAGCCTTCCTTGAGCGTGCTCAGTCCGTGGTCGATGAAGACGGGCACCAGCTCACCGATCCGGTCGAAGCCCGCGCCGACGGTCCGGCCGAGCGTGAAGCGGTAGTGGATGCCTTCGAGGATCACCGCGAGCTTGAACCAGGCGAACGCCGTGTACCAGGCGATGGCCGAGGTGTCCCGGCCGGAGCGCGTCGCGTACCGCTCGATCAGCTCGCCGGGGGAGGGGTGGCCCGGCGCACCGCAGGTGGTGCTGACCGGTGAGTCCGCCAGCCCCAGGTCCGTGCTGTACATCGCCAGCAGGCCCACGTCCGTCAGCGGATCGCCGAGCGTGGACATCTCCCAGTCCAGTACGGCCGTGAGGGTGTCATCGGCGCCGACCAGGACGTTGTCGAGACGGTAGTCGCCGTGCACGACGGCCGGCGCGGGGGAGGCCGGCAGCGCCCGGCCCAGCGCCCGGTGCAGCGCGTCGATCCCCGGCAGCTCACGGCTCCTCGACGCGTCCAACTGCTTTCCCCAGCGCCCCAGCTGGCGCGCCAGGAAACCGTCCGGCCGGCCGAAGCCGCCGAGCCCGGCCGCCTCCGGGTCCACCGCGTGCAGGGCGACGAGCGTGTCGACCAGCGAGAGGACCACGGCGCGGGTGCGCTCGGCGCCGAGCGGCGCGAGCTGGGCGGCCGTCCGGTACGGCACGCCCTCCACCAGCTCCATCACATAGAACGGCGCACCGATCACCGTCTCGTCCTCGCACAGCAGCAGCGCCCCGGGCACCGGCACCGGAGTCGGGCGCAGCGCGCTGATCACGCGGTGCTCGCGCCGCATGTCGTGTGCGGTCGCCAGGACGTGGCCGAGCGGCGGGCGGCGCAGGACCCAGCGGGAGACGCCGTCGGTGATCCGGTAGGTGAGGTTGGACCGGCCGCCCTCGATCAGCTCGCCGCGCAGCGGTCCGCGCACCAGCCCCGGCCGCTCCCGGTCCAGATACTCCCTGAGCGGCTCCGGGTCGAGTCCCGGGGTGTCGCCTTGGCTCATCGCGCTCCTCCGTACGGATGGGACGGTCCCACGGCCGGTCCACGGGACGGCGGCTCACCGGCCGGCCCGGGCCTCGGACGGTCGTCGCCCCGATCATGCCGACTAGTCGGTATGGCGTCCAGTGCCGTCCCATGGGGAGTGCGTCACGCGGCGCCGCACCGGCACCTTCCGGCCACCACCCGCCACGGCGGGCTCACGCGTGACAGGCCACCGGCACCCCGCCGTTCAGCACCGTCATGTCACCGAACCCGGCCACCACATCGAGCGGGGAACCCGGCGCCGCACCCGCCAGCTCCGCGTACGCCCGGTGCAGATTCGCCACCAGCCGCTCGGACTCCGCCAGCTCCGCGAACGGACCGAGATCCGCCCCCTGGGCCGCCTCCAGCGGCGTACGCCCGGCCGCCCGGCCCTCCTCCGCCAGCCGTCCGACGAACTCCAGATAGCGCTCGACACCGTCGTACACCTCGGGGCCGGCCACCGGACCGTGCCCCGGGACGACCACGGCCGCGTCCAGGGACCGCAGCAGCCGGACGGCGCGCAGCGAGCCGGCCAGCGAGCCCATGAAGAAGAACGGCGTGCCGCCGTGGAAGACCAGATCCCCGGCGAAGACCACGCGCTGCCGCGGCAGCCAGACGATGGTGTCGCCGGTGGTGTGCGCCACCCCCGGGTGGATCAGCCGGACCTCGGTCCCGCCGACATGGAGCGTGAGCTCCTCGCGGTAGGTGACGGTCGGCGGGGTGAGCCGGATGTCGCCGTACTCCACCTGCGGCCACACCGCGTGCAGCTGGTGCCCGGCGGCCAGCAGTTCACTGCGGCAGGCGGCGTGCCCGATGACCGTGGCCTCGGGCGTGAAGACGCCGTTGCCGTAGGTGTGGTCGCCGTGGTGGTGGGTGTTGACCAGCATGCGGGGCACCGGCGCCCCGCTCTCCGCGATCCGGCGGCGCAGCAGCCGCGCCCGGCGCTCGGTGGCGGCGGTGTCCACGACCAGGGTGGCGTCCCCGTCGGTGACGAACCCGGCGTTGTTCAGGCACCAGCCGCCGTCCGGCTGGATGAAGGCGTGGACCCCGGCGGCGAGTTCGGCGAGGTACGGCTCGGGGAGCGGCCCCGGAGCGCCCTGCCCCGCCGCGGCCGGTCCTGTCGTGTCGCACATGTGGAGGCGCCCCCTGGCGTGTGATGACCCGTATGGGTGTGACGTACCGTCATCGCCAGCGTAGAGCCTGTCGTCGAACTCCCGCCTGCCTCGCGACGCCTGGCACCGCACCCCGTCCCGTCAGACCGTCCCCGCCTCCCGCCGGGCCAGCAGCTCCCGGTACGCCGCCAGCCCGTCCGGTGTCCACGGCCACCCGTCCAGCCGCCGGATCAGCTCCTCCTCCGTCAGGAACGCGTACCACTCGATCTCCGTCTCCTGCGGGGCGACCGGCAGTGTGCAGCGCACCTGGTAGACCGCGGACCACCAGCAGTGCTCGGCGGTCTCGTAGAGGAACTTGAACAGCGGCTCCGGCGGCCGCAGCCCCCGCACACCCAGCTCCTCCTCCGCCTCCCGCAGTGCCGCCCGGTCGTAGCTCTCCCCGGCGCCGACCACCCCGCCCACGAACATGTCGTAGTGCGAGGGGAAGACCAGCTTGCGGGCGGTGCGCCGGTGCACGAAAATCCGGTCCTCGGCGTCCCGGACGAGCACGAAGGCACAGCGGGTGCGCATCCGCCGGGCGTACGTCTCGCCGCGCGGAGCCTGCCCCACGACCTCGTCGTTCTCGTCGACGACGTCGAGTATCTCGTCCGCGTCGAGCGGCTGTTGATCGGTCATGGGGCCATACAACCACCGGGAGCCGGAGCCGCGCGCCCCGTTCCCGGCGGCATCGCCGGATGGGTGCCGATCAGCACGATGCCCGAGACGATGGCCACGATCCCGGCCGCCTCCCAGGCCAGCGCTCCGGGCGTCACCTGCAACCGGTCACCGAGGAAGCCCACCCCGCAGACGATCCCGGCCAGCGGCTGGGCGGCGGTCAGCGCGGGCAGCGACAGCCGCAGCGGCGCCGACTCGAACGCGCTCTGTACGAACAGCAGCGACAGCACCCCGAGTACCAGAATGGCGTACGGCTGCCAGCTGACGAGGAGGACCGGCCAGCCGCCCCGCCCGAAACGCTCGGCGCTGATCCGGGTCAGCGCGTCCTGCAGACCGTAGAGCAGGCCCGCCGCGACGCCCAGCAACGAGGCCTCCAGGCTCACATGGACCAGCTCGTGCTTGGCGACGGCCGCCAGCAGCAGCGAGAGGGCCAGTACCACCCCCATGATCAGCCACTGCCACAGCGGGTCGGCGCTCCGGCTGCCGCCCCGCGGACGCCCGGCCACGATGAAGGCCGTCACCCCGCCCGCCAGCAGCCACAGCCCGGCCCACCCGGTACGGCCGAGCCGCTGCCGGGTCAGCCGCCGCGACAGAGCCATCGCGAACAGCAGATTCGTCGCCAGCAACGGCTCCACCAGAGTGATGTCGCCCATCCCCAGCGCCACCGCGCCGAGCGCCATCCCCACCACCATCAGCCCGATCCCCGCCAGCCACAGCGGCATCCGCACCAGATCCAGCAGCAGCCGGAAGTGCAGGTAGTCCTTCATCGGCGCGTACTGCGCGGCGGCCTGCTGGAGAACGAAACCGAGTCCCAGACAGCAGGCCGCGCCGAGGGCGAGCAGGATCACCGTCACGTCGCACACCTCGTATATCGCGCGCGGGCGGGGCTGCGCCGGGGAACGGCGGTCCGGCGGCAGGCGGCGGGACGGCCCCGGTCACCCACCATTCTCCCGCGCGGCCCGGCGGACTGCGCGGTGATCGGATGGTTGACGCGGCAGTCGGGTGCGCTGAGGATCGTGCACCACGGTGGCCGGTGCGCACCGGCCCGCCCCGGTGAGGAGAGGCCGAATGGCGTACGACGCTGATGTGATCGTGATCGGAGCGGGGCTCGCGGGCCTGGCCGCCACCGCGGAGCTGGTGGACGCCGGCCGCCGGGTGATCCTGCTCGACCAGGAGCCCGAGCAGTCCCTCGGCGGGCAGGCGCACTGGTCCTTCGGCGGCCTCTTCCTCGTCGGCTCACCCGAGCAGCGCCGACTCCGCATCCGCGACAGCCACGCCCTGGCCTGGCAGGACTGGCTCGGCACGGCCGGCTTCGACCGGCCCGAGGACCACTGGCCGCGCAAGTGGGCCGAGGCGTACGTCGACTTCGCGGCCGGGGAGAAACGCGCCTGGCTGCACCGGCAGGGCGTACGGTTCTTCCCCGTCGTCGGCTGGGCCGAACGCGGCGGCTACGACGCGACCGGGCACGGCAACTCCGTCCCCCGCTTCCACATCACCTGGGGCACCGGGCCCGGCCTGGTCGCACCGTTCGAGCGCCGGGTGCGGGCGGGCGCGGACCGCGGCCTGGTCCAGCTGCGGTTCCGGCACCGCGTCACCGGGCTGTCCCGCAGCGCCGGCCAGGTGGACACGGTCACCGGCGAGATCCTCCGGCCCTCCGACGTCGCCCGCGGCAAACCCAGCAGTCGCGAGGTGACCGGCGCCTTCGAACTGCGGGCACCGGCCGTGATCGTCACCTCCGGCGGCATCGGCGGCAACCACGAACTGGTCCGCGCCTGCTGGCCCGCACGGCTGGGCAAGCCCCCCCGGCGGATGCTGTCCGGCGTGCCGGCACACGTCGACGGCGAGATGCTGGGCGTCACCGAGGCGGCCGGCGGCCGGATCATCAACCGCGACCGGATGTGGCACTACACCGAGGGCATCGACAACTGGAACCCGATCTGGCCGCTGCACGGCATCCGGATCCTCTCCGGGCCCTCCCCCCTGTGGCTCGACGCCCACGGCCGGCGGCTGCCCGTCCCGCTCTTCCCCGGCTTCGACACCCTCGGCACCCTCGAACACATCATGAAGACCGGCCACGACCACACCTGGTTCGTCCTCACCCGGAAGATCATCGAGAAGGAGTTCACCCTCTCCGGCTCCGAGCAGAACCCCGACCTCACCGGCAAGAGCATCCGCCAGGTACTCGGCCGGGCCTGCGCGGGCACCCCCGGCCCGGTACAGGCGTTCCTGGACCACGGCGCGGACTTCGTCGTCGAACGTTCGCTGACCGCACTCGTACGGCGGATGAACGCGCTCACCACGGAGCCGCTGATCGACGAGGCCGCGCTGCGCGACGAGATCGAGGCACGCGACCGCGAGATCACCCACCCCTTCACCAAGGACCTCCAGCTCACCGCCGTCCGCGGGGCCCGCAGCTACCTCGGCGACCGGCTCATCCGCACCGCCGCCCCGCACCGCCTGCTCGACCCCGGAGCCGGCCCGCTGATCGCCGTACGGCTCAGCATCCTCACCCGCAAGACACTCGGCGGCCTGCAGACCGACCTCTCCTCCCGGGTGCTCACCGAGGACGGCGAGCCCCTGCCCGGCGTCTACGCGGCGGGCGAGGCGGCCGGATTCGGCGGCGGCGGCGTACACGGCTACCGGTCGCTGGAGGGCACGTTCCTGGGGGGCTGCTTGTTCTCGGGGCGGACGGCCGGTCGCTGTTCCGCGGCGCTTGGCTGACTTCCCACGTTGTCGGCTCTCCCGCCGTGGGTGTTTCTCGCCGTGCGCCTGCGGCGGGCGTGGGTGGGTCGGGTGCGGGTCCGCTCCTCCGGACTGG
>NZ_BBUY01000002.1:720692-721801 GCF_001590865.1 Streptomyces sp. NBRC 110611 | reverse complement strand
CGCCACGGCGGGAAAGCCGACAACGTGGGAATCAGGCCAAGCGCAGCGCAACACAGAATTGGCACCCTGGGCCCACGTTCCGTACCGTCGCCCGCCCCTCGTGTGCCTCGATGATGCCCCGCACGATCGCCAGGCCCAGCCCCGCCCCGCCCTGGCCGTCCGCACGCGGAGTGCGTGCGCTGGTGCCACGCCAGCCGGTGTCGAAGACCCGTGGCAGGTCCTCCGCCGGGATGCCGCCGCAGCTGTCCTCCACCGCGACCACCACCCGGTCGTCCTCGCGTCGCGCGCTGACCGCGACGGTGCCGTCGGCCGGGGTCGCACGAATCGCGTTGACCAGAAGATTTCCCAGGACACGGGTGATCTGCTGGGCGTCCACCCGTACCGGCAGCGGTGCCACCCCGCCGTCCACCAGCCGCACCCCGCTCGCCGCCGCCAGCGGCCCGGCGGCCGCCAGTGCCTCGTCCACCAGGTCGTACACCGAGACCCGCGAGAGCGTCAGCGTCAGCGCCCCGGCCTGGATGCGCGACAGTTCGAACAGGTCGTCGACCATCGCGGCCAGCCGGTCCACCTCGGTCCGCATACGGGAGTGGTAGCGCGCGGGGTCCTCGGCGATGCCGTCCTCCAGTGCCTCGGCCATCGCCCGCAGCCCCGCGAGCGGCGTCCGCAGATCGTGTGAGATCCCCGCGATCAGCTCGCGCCGGGAGGCGTCCAGCGCCCGCTCCCGCTCCCGCGCCTCGGCGAGGCGGGTACTGGTCTCCTCCAACGCCCGGGAGAGCGCGGCCAGTTCGGCTGTCGGAGGCTCGTCGGGTGCCACGAACCCGCCGGCGCTGCCGACCGTACGGGCCGCCCGCGCCAGCTCCCGGCTGCCCGCCGCGATCCGCCGCCCGAAGAGCAGCGCCGCCGCCAGCGACACCACACCGGACACCGCGACCACGGCCATCACCACGCCCAGGTCGTGCCCGGACAGGAACATCGCCTGGGCCACCGCCACCGTGCCCGCCGCCATCGCGGCCACCGCCAGCGCCGCCACCGCGAACAGTGACAGCGCCACCGAACCCCGCCGGAGCACCCGTACGGCGGGCGCGGCCAGCAGCCCCGCCGCTGCCGCG
>NZ_BBUY01000002.1:657445-720470 GCF_001590865.1 Streptomyces sp. NBRC 110611 | reverse complement strand
CGGGCGCGGCCAGCAGCCCCGCCGCTGCCGCGCCGAGCGCCGCCAGCGCCACGATCACCAGGAAGTCCGTCATGTCCGGCACCTGCCTTCCGGGGGCACCTCGTCGTCCGGCGGCACCTCGCTGTCCAGGGGTACCTCGTCGTCCACGGACACCGAACCGTCCGGGGGTACCTCGCCGCCTGCCGGGTCGAAGCGGTAGCCCGCGCCCCAGACCGTCGTCACCAGCCGGGGTGCGGCCGGATCCGCCTCGATCTTCTCCCGCAGCCGCCGCACATGCACCGTCACCGTCGACAGATCACCGAACTCCCACCCCCACACCCGCTGCAGCAGCTCTTCCCGGGAGAACACCCGCCCCGGGTTGCGCATCAGGAAGACCAGCAGGTCGAACTCGCGGGCGGTGAGGGAGAGTTCCCGCCCGCCACGGTCGGCCCGCCGGGCGCCCGGGTCGGCGGTGAGGCCACCGGTGCGCAGGACGGGGGAGGGCGCCGCGGCCGGCGGCGCGGACTCCGCGCGGCGCAGCACCGAACCGATCCGCAGCACCAGCTCCCGTGGACTGAACGGCTTGACCACATAGTCGTCCGCGCCCAGCTCCAGGCCGAGGACGCGGTCCGCCTCCTCGCCGCGCGCCGTCAGCATCACCACCGGGACCGCCGGCCCGTCGTCCGTGCGCCGCAGCCGGCGGCACACCTCCAGACCGTCGATGCCGGGGAGCATCAGATCGAGGACGACCAGATGCGGACGGAAGGCCGCGGCCCGGTCGAGGGCGGCGAAGCCGTCGGCGGCGTGCTCGGTGGTGTAGCCGGCGCGGGAGAGGTAGCCGGTGACGACCTCGGCGACAGTGGGATCGTCCTCGACCACCAGCACACGCCGTGGCGGCCCCGGTACGGGGGCGGGGGCAGGGGAGGGCGGCGGAGCGGAGGGCGGTATGGGGCGGTGCACGGCTGTCAGCGAGCCCTTCCCGGGAGGTACGTCATGCCTCCAGCCAACACCAGACGGTGCCGCGGTGCGCGCCCGGACCCCGCTCCGTAAGAAACCGGTAACCGCCGAACCCGGTAACCGCCGAACCTGGCAACCGGCGATGTCGGCGACCGGCGGTGTCGGCAACCGGCGGTGCCGGAAGCGCAAGCACCCGGTGGCCGGCCCTCAGCCCTCCAGTGCCTCCCGTACCCGCCGCGACACCTTGATCGCATACAGGTCGAGCACCCCCGGCGGCTCCGCGAGGCCCGGTCCGCCGGAGCGGATCCACGCCGCGATGTCCGCCAGCGCCGCATCGTCGTTGACGAGGCCCAGCCAGACGGGTCGCCCACCCGCGGCCCGGCCCGCTGCCGACGGCTGGACCACCACCACATTCGCCTGGTCGCAGACGTCCAGGCACTCCGAGGCCCGCACCGGCGCCGCCCCGTCCAGTGCCGCCCGCAGCCGGGGTATCTGTCCGCTGTGGTCGACACCGGGAATCTTGGCCGGATCGCCACAGCAGCAGCCACGGCACACGGTGACCCGGCAGGGAGCCGCGGAGGCCGTCGCCCGGTCGGCACGCTCGTTGATCATCCGGCCCATGGTACGCGGGGCGTCGCGAGGCGCATATGCGTCCCTGCCGCCGAATAGGAACCCACCTCGACGGGATAGACATCCGGGCATGCCCACAACCGAGCCTCCGGCGCAGCCCGCGTCCCAGTCCCCGTCCCGGCCCACGCCCCAACCCCAACCCCACTCTCAACCCCGCCGGCCCGGGGCCTTACCGGAGACGGACATCCCCGGCCCGGCCGGCCTCCCCCTGCTCGGCTCGATGCTCGACCTGCGGCGCGACCCCCTCGGCACCTTCCTCGACGCCCAGCGGGCACACGGTGACGTGGTCCGCCTGCAGGCCGGCCCGCCCGGTTTGCGCAGCGTCTTCCACGCGGTCTTCGCGCCCGAGGGCGTCCAGCAGATCCTCGCCTCCCAGGCCGCCAACTTCCGCAAGGACCACCCGTTCTACGAGGAGGTCCGGCAGTCCTTCGGCAACGGCCTGCTCACCAGCCAGGACGCCGACTACCTCCGTCAGCGCCGGCTCGTGCAGCCCCTGTTCACCAGGCGCCGGGTGGACGGCTACGCCTCCGCGGTGGCGACCGAGGCCGGCGCCCTCGCCGACCGCTGGCGCGCCGCCCGGAACGGCACCGTCGACCTGGTCCCGGAGATGAACCGGCTCGCGCTGCGCACCGTCTCCCGGATCCTCTTCGGCCTGGACGCCGAGGAGGCCGTAGCGGCCATTCACCGGTGTGCGCCGGTCGTCAACGCCTATGTCGTCCAGCGCGCCTACCTCCCCGTGAAGCTGCCGCGCCGCTGGCCCACCCCCGGCAACCTGCGGGCACGGGCTGTCACGGACGAGCTGAACGCCCTGTGCGACCGGATCATCGCCGGCCGCCGGGCCGTGTCCCGTACCGCCGACGCCCCCCACGGCCCTGACGGCCCTCACCGCCCCGATGGCCGTACGGCCGACACCCCGGACCGCCGGCACGGCGACGACCTGCTCTCCCTCCTCTCCGCCGCCGGCAACGCCGAGGACGGTTCCCTCGACCCGACCGAGATCCGCGAACAGGTCCTGATCTTCCTGCTCGCCGGCCACGAGACCACCGCGACCTCACTCGCCTTCACCCTCCACCTCCTCGCCCGGCACCCCGACGAACAGGCCGCCGTCCACGAGGAGATCGACCGCGTCCTCGGCGACCGCACCCCCACCGCCGCCGACCTCGACCGGCTGCCGTATCTGACCCAGGTGCTCAAGGAGGCCATGCGGCTCTACCCGGCGGCGCCGATCGTCAGCCGACGGGCCGTGGACACCACCGAGATCGGCGGATTCCGCATCCCGGCCGGCGCCGATGTGGTCGTCGCGCCCTGGGTCACCCACCGCAACCCGGCGCTCTGGGCGGACCCCGAACGCTTCGACCCGCGGCGCTTCGCGCCTGAGCGGGAGGCCGGGCGGCACCGTTACGCCTGGTTCCCGTTCGGCGGCGGCCCGCGGGCCTGTATCGGCCAGCACTTCTCGATGCTGGAGTCCGTACTGGCGCTGGCCATGCTGCTCCGCTCGTACGAACTGGAGGCCGTGGACCGGGAGGTGCCGGTGGCCGCCGGCATCACCCTCCAGGCGACCGGCCCGGCCCGGGTACGACTGCGCCCACGCGGCGGAACGGGGGAGCGGGGCCGTGGCAGGCCGTAGGTGGGTGGACGGGTAGGCAGGTGGGAGGGGGCGGGGTGGAACGGAGGGAACGGGGCGGGGAAACGCGAACGCCGATCATAAACGCAACGAAAATAGCGTTTGCATTTCGGTGGCGCTTCCCCTACGGTCATCACCGGTCCCATTGCCGCCGATTGGAGAAGGCCGTTGCTCGTCTGAGGTCCTGAGACACCGCGCCCGCGTACGAGGGAGCGCCTCCCGTGCCCGTTCAGGGCTATGGGCGGAGCCTCGGGCGGTCCTGTCCACGACCTCGGAGCGTCACCCGGCCGCCGACCCGGCACCACCTCGACGCCCCTCCGCCCGCGGTGTCTCTCTGCGCAGCCCCACCCCTTCCCGAGCGCTCAGGAGACCCGTATGCCACACCCCGCCTCCGCCACCCCCTCCGCGGCCCACCGCGCCATCGTCTGCACCGGCCTCGGCTACACCTGGCCCGACGGCACCCCCGTCCTCGACGACCTCCACCTCTCCGTCGGCGCCGGCCGCACCGGTCTCATCGGCCTCAACGGATCAGGAAAATCCACCCTGTTGAAGCTGATCGCCGGCCGGCTGACCCCCACCGCCGGCAGCATCAAGGTCACCGGCGAGGTCGGCTACCTCCCCCAGCACGCCCCGCTCGACACCCACCTCCGCGTCGACCAGGCCCTCGGCATCGCCGCGGCCCGCGCCGCACTCCACGCCATCGAGAACGGCGACCCCGCCGAGGAACACTTCACCGCCATCGGCGACGACTGGGACGTCGAAGAACGCGCCCGCGCCACCCTCGACCAGGTCGGACTGCACGGCATCGGCCTCGACCGCACCATCGGCGAGATCTCCGGCGGCGAATCCGTACTCCTGCGCCTGGCCGCCCTCCTCCTGCGCCGCCCGGACGTCCTCCTCCTCGACGAACCCACCAACAACCTCGACCGGCCCGCCCGGCAACGGCTCCACGCAGCGGTCGGCGGCTGGTCCGGCGTCCTCGTCATCGTCAGCCACGACCGCGAACTCCTCCAGCTCGTCGACCGGATCGCCGACCTCCGCGACGGAGAGATCCACTGCTACGGCGGCAACTACGACGCATACGCCCACGCCCTCGCCGTCGAACAGGAAGCCGCCGCGCGCACCCTCCGCACCGCCGAGGCCGACGTGCAACGCCAGAAACGCGAACTCGCCGACGCACAGGTGAAGCTGGCCCGCCGGGTCCGCTACGGAAACAAAATGACCGCCAACAAACGCGAGCCGAAGATCGTCATGAACGGCCGCAAAGCGGAGGCCCAGGTATCCGCCGGCAAACACCGCACCCTGCACACCGAACGCCTCAAAGAAGCCAGAGAACGCCTCGACGAGGCCGCCCAAGCGGTCCGCGACGACGACGAAGTCCGCATCGACCTGCCGCATACCGCCGTCCCGCCCGGCCGCACCGTCCTCACCCTGCACGCCCTGCGGGCCCGCCACGGCATCCGCGCCGACCTGGAGGTACACGGCCCCGAACGGATCGCGCTCACCGGACGCAACGGCTCCGGCAAGACCACCCTCCTCCGCACCCTCGCCGGTGACCTCCCGCCGCAGGCCGGAACGGCACAGATCCACGTCCCGCACCGCTTCCTCCCCCAGCGCCTGGACGTCCTCGACGACACCCTCGGCATCGTCGAGAACGTCGCCCGCTTCGCCCCCGAGGCCACCAACAACCACATCCGCGCCCGGCTCGCCCGCTTCCTGTTCACCGGCGCCCGCGCCGACCAGCGAGCCGGCACCCTCTCCGGCGGCGAACGCTTCCGCGCCTCACTCGCCGCCCTGATGCTCGCCGAACCCGCCCCCCAGCTCCTGATGCTCGACGAGCCCACCAACAACCTCGACATGGCCTCGGTCCGCCGGCTCGTCACCGCCCTCGAGTCCTACCGGGGCGCCCTCCTCGTCGTCAGCCACGACCTGCCGTTCCTCCGCGAACTCGGCATCACCCGCTGGCTCACCCTGGAGGACGGTGAACTGACCGACACCGAACCCCTCTCACCGGCGTAGCCGGCGAACCACACGACGCGAACAGCGCCAAACTCTCCCCGCACTGCGAATGCAGCGGCTCCGGCAGCGCATCCGGCGCACACCACGCGAGCGCGTCGAACTTGTGCGGCTCGCCGATCCTCACCCTGCCCGGCTCCACCTGTACGGCGAAGACCACCGCGACCCAGTGCGATGCGACCGGATCCCCCCGCAGAACATTGCGCACCCCGATCCGCTCGATGGCGAGCGGCCGCACGCCGTACTCCTCCGCCACCTCCCGCGCCACGGCCGCCTCGAAGGTCTCACCGAACTCCAGCGCTCCGGCGCCGCAGTCCCACGTCCCCGGCTCGTCCCGGGCCCCCGCACCCCGCCGCGCCAGCAACACCCGCCCCGCACCGTCATGACACACGAACACGCACGACACCGTCGGCCGCACCACAACCCCTCCCGCAAGAGTCGGACACACCAGCAACCCGGGGACACCCTCGGATGTCCCCGGACACCCCGGATGCCCCCGCATACCTGGACGCCCCCGGACACCTGGACGTCCCCGGACACCCGGACGTCCCCGGACACCCAGACGCCCTGGGCATCCCCTGCGCTCTCAGAGAGCACTCCCGCGCACCCTAGGCACGCAAGCAACCCACCCGCACCGGGATTTCACCGGGACCAGCACTCAGGCCGCCGGCCCGCCCTCCCACACCGCCAGCCGCCGCGTACTCTCGAACCGCCGCACCCGCCCGTCCACGGGATCGGTGAACTCCAGCACCTTCGCCAGCAGTTGGAGCGGCGCCCCGAAATCCTCATCCTGATGCCGACCCGCATCCGCATCCCGATCCCGATCCCGATCCCGATCCTGCGACGCCGGGTACAGCGGATCATTGACGATCGGCAACCCCAGCCCGCTCATATGCACCCGCAGCTGATGCGTACGCCCCGTCACCGGCAGCAGCCGGTACCGCCCCAGCCCGCCCCGCCGCTCCACCAGCTCGATCCGGCTCTCCGCATTGACCTCACCGGCCACCTCCCGGACAGCCGGCACCCCCCGCTCCTTCACGATCCGGCTGCGCACCGTCACCGGCAGCGCCACCTCCCCGTCGTACGCCGCCACCGCCTCGTACTCCTTGCGCACCCGCCGCTCGCCGAACAGGCCCTGGTAGGCGCCCCGGTCCTCGGGCCGTACCACGAACAGCACCAGCCCCGCCGTCAACCGGTCCAGCCGATGCGCCGGCTGCAGCGCGGGCAGCCCCAGCTCACGCCGCAGCCGGGCCAGCGCCGTCTCCCTGACGTGCCCGCCCCGCGGAGTCGTGGCCAGAAAGTGCGGCTTGTCGGCGATCACCAGCCGCTCGTCCCGATGGACCACACCCATCTCGAACGGCACCGTGACCTCCGGCGCGAAGTCCCGGTGAAACCACACGTAGCGCCCCGCCACATACGGCTCACCGCCGCTCAGCGCCCCGTCCACCCCGACGAACCGCCCCGCACCGAGCATCTCCTCCACCCGCCCGGCCCCGATCGCCCCCTGGAACCGGTCGACCAGATGATCCCGCACCGTCCCCCACACCCCTTCCGGATCCGCGGGCAACCGCACCCGCACCGGATCAACCCCCTCACGCTGAGGAAGCGGGGCAGGCGGAACAGTCGATCGGCGTCTCATAGCGACAGGCACACCTCGGCTCGGCACACGCACACCCGGACCGCAATCAGGGAACACAAACCACCAGCGCCCGCCTGACCGAAGCCAGAGCGGGCGCTGATGATCAAAGTGTCCGAGGGGGGACTTGAACCCCCACGCCCGATAAAGGGCACTAGCACCTCAAGCTAGCGCGTCTGCCATTCCGCCACCCGGACAAGGTGTCTGCCGTTCCGGCCTGGGCCGTTCCGACGTGGAAAACAATAGCAAACCTTCGCGGGTGGTCGATCACCCGCACATCCAGCCGGGGACCCGGCCGCGATCAAGGCTGTGACCAGGGCATGTCGGCAACATTGCGGCCTTGGGTACAGCGCCCGTCGGGTGGAGGATGGCCGTGGACCCCTGCCGCGGACCGCACCCCCGGGGCGCGTGAGCGGCCGTGAACCAAGAGGAGGCACTGTGAGCGAGCTGCGCGAGCGAGCCATGAGAAGGCGCGAGCCCTGCGAAGGCCGGGCCGGGCGAAGCGAGGTTCCGGCATGAGCGAGTCGCAGCCGGCCCGTACGGTCACGGGCGAGGACGAGGTCGTCGACCTGTGCCGGGACCTCATCAGGATGGACACCAGCAACTACGGCGACCACTCGGGCCCGGGCGAGCGGGCCGCCGCCGAGTACGTCGCGGAGAAGCTCGCCGAGGTCGGCCTGGAGCCGAAGATCTACGAGTCGCACAAGGGCCGCGCCTCGACCGTCGCCCGGATCGAGGGCGCGGACCCGTCGCGGCCCGCGCTCCTCATCCACGGGCACACCGACGTCGTACCGGCCAACGCCGACGACTGGACCCACCACCCCTTCTCCGGGGAGATCGCCGACGGATGCCTCTGGGGCCGCGGCGCGGTCGACATGAAGGACATGGACGCCATGACCCTCGCCGTCGTCCGTGACCGGCTGCGCACCGGACGTAAACCGCCCCGCGACATCGTGCTGGCGTTCGTCGCGGACGAGGAGGCCGGCGGCACGTACGGCGCGCGCTACCTCGTCGACAACCACCCGGAGCTCTTCGACGGCGTGACGGAGGCGATCAGCGAGGTCGGCGGCTTCTCGTTCACCGTCAACGAACAGCTGCGGCTGTATCTGATCGAGACGGCCCAGAAGGGCATGCACTGGATGAAGCTGACCGTGGACGGGTCCGCCGGCCACGGTTCGATGATCCACAAGGACAACGCGATCACGGAGCTGTCCGAGGCCGTCGGGCGGCTGGGCCGGCACGAGTTCCCGGTGCGGGTCACCAAGACGCTGCGGGTGTTCCTGGACGAGCTCGGGGACGCGCTGGGCACCGAACTCGACCCGGAGGACATGGACGACACGCTGGCCAAGCTCGGCGGCATCGCCAAGCTGATCGGCGCCTCGCTGCGGAACACCGCCAACCCCACGCAGCTCGGCGCCGGCTACAAGGTCAACGTGATCCCGGGCCAGGCCACGGCGCACGTCGACGGACGGTTCCTGCCCGGTTACGAGGAGGAGTTCCTGGCCGACCTGGACCGCATCCTGGGCCCCCGGGTCAAGCGCGAGGACGTCCACGCGGACAGGGCGCTGGAGACGACGTTCGACGGGCCGCTGGTGGCGGCGATGCAGTCCGCACTCCAGGCCGAGGACCCGATCGCGCGTGCCGTCCCGTACATGCTCTCGGCCGGTACGGACGCCAAGTCCTTCGACGACCTGGGGATCCGGGGGTTCGGCTTCGCGCCGCTGAAGCTGCCGCCGGAGCTGGACTTCGCGGGGATGTTCCACGGGGTGGACGAGCGGGTGCCGGTGGACGCGCTGAAGTTCGGGGTGCGAGTACTCGACCGCTTCATCGACCAGAGCTGACACCTGAAAGGAACACTGGGACGCCGGGACGCCGGGACGCCGGGACGCCGGGACGCCGGGACGCCGGGACGCCGGGAATGCCGGCAACGCCGAACCCCTGCCAGGCGGTTGACGTCCTGGTGGCCCCGGCCGAATTCCCGTTCCATCCCTGTCTCATCCCTGGTCCGTTCCTGACTGTCCCTGGTTCGTCCCAGGGCTGACCTGAGCCGAATCCGGCGCGGATCTCCTGCCTTTCGCGCCGGATTCGCTGAAATGGGTGAACGGTCCGATGTGTTCGTAGCTTCAAAGTCTTTTCCTCGTTGCAGTGGGTGCGGTCCGCGGCTGGGATCGCATTTGCGTACAAGGAGGAAGAATGATCAAGAGGATCGTCGCTGCGGTGACGGTTGCCGGTGGCCTCGCGCTCGCCGGTGCCGGCCAAGCCGTTGCCGACGCGGGTGCCCAGGGCGCTGCCGCGCAGTCCCCGGGCTTCGCCTCTGGCAACAACGTTCAGGTGCCGGTCCACGTGCCGGTGAACGCCTGCGGCAACACGATCTCCGTGGTCGGTCTGCTGAACCCCACCTTCGGCAACTACTGCGTCAACAAGTGACTTTCGACGTCGATCGACGTCGTACTCGAACCCGTAAGGGCCGGATCCGCAAGGGTCCGAAACCCGTAAGGGTCTGAACCGGCTCGGCTCCGGATTGCATGCCGTCTGATGCCATGCATCCCGGAGCCGCTGGGTATTTCGGTGGGCGGGTGGAGTGGAGCTCCGCGGACCTCTCCGCGGGTATCGCCATCCGCGCGCATTCCTGTAAGGCACGAGGCAGGGGAACATTCTATGAGGCAGGTCGCACGAAAGGGCCTGATCACCATGGCGGCAGCGGGCGGAGTGCTCGCCGCGGCCACCGGCTACGCACACGCGGCCACCGGTGCCACCGGAGGCGCGGTCAACTCGCCCGGTGTGGCATCCGGCAACCACATCCAGGCACCCGTAGACGTACCGGTGAACGTCTGCGGTAACACCTTCAACGTCGTCGGACTGCTCAATTCGTCCTTCGGCAACCGCTGCGCCAACACCGACGCCAACGCCAAGGCCAACGGCGACGGTCACCACAGCGGCACGCACCACGGGGGCCACCACCAGGGCGGTCAGCACGATCAGGGCCGGCACCATGACCAGGGCCGGAACCATGACCAGGGCCGGAACCACGGTGGCTCCACGGCCGTCGGCAAGGCCGCCAACTCGCCTGGTATCGCCTCCGGCAACGTCGTCCAGGCACCGGTCCACGTCCCCGTGAACGTCTGCGGCAACACCATCGACGTCGTCGGGCTGCTCGATGAGTCCTTCGGCAACAACTGCGTCAACGGCAACGGCAACGGCTCGTCGACGACCCCGAGCCACCCGGACCACCCCGGCAACCCGGATCACCCTGGTAACCCGGACCACCCGGACAAGCCGAAGGACCCGGGCACGCCGGACAACCCCGGAACGTCGCCCGACACGGGGAAGGCGCACCACCCGGACACCCCGGGTGCCCCAGGCGCAAAGCCGCAGACCGCGCCGCAAGGCCATGCCGCGGCGCCCCACGCGTCGGCCCAGCAGCTCGCGCACACCGGAGCCGGGGCGATCGGCTACGCGGTCCCGGCCAGCGCCGGGCTCCTGCTCGGCGGCGCGGTGCTCTACCGGAAGGCGCGTACCGCCCGCCGATGATCAGCCGCACTTAGCGCCCTGATCAGCCACACCCTGCGCACCCGCGCACCACGGAGCGGGCCCCACCACCCCGGGGCCCGCTCTCCCACACGCACCCGCCTACACACACCCCCACCTCCCCGATTGGTGCCGCTCCATCGGTGCCGCTCACCCCACTCCGACCCGTCACCGCTCACCACGTGGCGCGGAACTGGCGGATGATCCGGCGACGCAACCGCACCTTGCGGCTACCGTCCGGGTTCAGTCGCAGTCGGTCCAACTCCCAGTGTCCGTACTCGGCATGGTCGGTCAGCAAGCGTGTGGCGGCCTTCCGGGAGACGCCCCGAGGCACGTACACATCGCAGAATTCGTATTCCGGCATCGCATCTATTGTGCGGGACCGGCCCCGGTACGGATAGCGTCTGCACTATGTCTGATGCTGCGCAGCCCTCCGCTGCCGAGGTACGTGCCGCCGCCGAGGCGGTCAAAGCCGCGCTGGACCGTCACCTCGACGCGGTCGAACGCCGCTCGGGAGCGGACGACCCGGCTGTCTACGCCGCGTTCGACGAGCTCGCCGCAGCGGCCGAGCTCTACGACGAACTGCTCTACGACACCTACGACGAGGTCACCCCCTTCGAGATCCCCGGGAACGACACCCTGCCCGCCTACGCGGGCCCCGAGGAGCCAAGCGCGCTGACGGTGCTGATCCGGCGCGACTACACCGTCGCCGAACCGCAGCGTCTGCTGCATCAGGCACAGCGCATCGCCGACCTCGACCCGGATGCTGCCGATGGCGCGGTCGGCGTGCTCGGCACGGCAGGCGACGACGCGGATACCGACGCTGCTGCGATCGTCGGCAGCAGTGTGCATGCGGCGCTCGGTGTCCTGTTCGGGGAATTCGAACCGGACGAGATCGCCTCCCGGCACCAGGAGTTCGGCTTGGAGGAGGGCGACTCCACCCTGTGGGTGGCGGCCGCCGACGACCCGGCCGAGCCCGGAGAGTGGCTCTCCGCCCCGTTCGACCAGGCGGACCCTCAGCGGGTGGTATGTCGCTTCGACGTCAGCGCGGTATTCGACGAGGGGCTCGATGAAGACGACGTGAACGATGTGCTGGAGGCGCGCGACCACGACGGCTGATGCTGACGCTCGGGCGTTACGTCTTGCCTCCTCACCTCGGCGTCCCCTCCACGCCCGCACCCTCGCCCCCCACGCCCTCGCCCCCGCGTGTTCGCGCCCCCCGGCCCGCACCGTTGCCCGTGCCCGGTTGTGCTGCGTTGGTGTTGTTGTGCTGCGGTCCGGGGTGGTTGGTGGGGCGGGGCTGGGGGGGCGTTGTGGGGCGGGCGGGGGTTGGGCGCTGGGGTTGGAGCGTCGGCGCTGGTGGCGGGGGTGGGGGCGGGGCGTTGGGGCTTCCGGGTTGGGGGCTGTCGGGGGCTTGGTGTGGGGGGTGTTTGTTGGGTGGGGTGTGCGGCGTGGTCGGCCTTGTTGGGGGCCGCCTCTTCCTTGTTACGGCAACGATTACGGAGAGTTATTTGTTCCTGGGGGTTTGTTGCTTTCTGTGATGGTTGGGTGGAGGTGTTGGTGGTGTTGATGGGGTGTCAGGGGGTTGGTTCGGGGTGGGAGGTTTGGCGGAGGAGGGTGCGGAGGCGGGTGGTGCGTTCCTTGGCGGGGAGGTTGGTGACGGCGTGGGGGAGTGCCTGGTCTGCGCCTTGGACGACGGAGAGGTGGCGTCCGCCGCGGCTGAAGGCGGTGTAGACCCAGGCCCGGGTCAGGCCGCCGGTGGCGTCGCCGGGGAGGACGGCGACGGCCGCCGGCCAGCGGGATCCTGCTGCCTGGTGGGCGGTGAGCGCCCAGCCGTGGCGTACGGCTCCGGCCTGCACCTGCTCGCGTGGCACGACGACGGCGGAGCCCGCGCAGTCCAGATGCAGGCCGGTGGCATCCGCGCCGGTGACGGTGCCGGGCACCGTACGGCCGGGGGCCGGGGAGTAGGCGACGCGGTCGCCGGGGTCGAAGCCGCCGAAGCGGCCGGGGCCGGGATTGAGGCGTTCCTTGAGGGCCGTGTTGAGTACGCGGGTGCCGGCCGCACCACCATGGCCGACCGTGATGACCTGGGTCTGGTTGGCGGGGATGCCGAGTGCGCGGGGCACGGAGTCGGCGACCAGCTGGACGGTACGGTGTACCGCTTCGCCGGCGTCGCGCACCGGGACTAGTATCACCTCCTTGCCAGGGGCTTCGACCTCGTTCAGTTCGCCGATTCCGATGCCCGAGACGAGTTCGCCGATCGGGCCGAAGTCCGGGGTGCGGGAGGCGACTTGGGCGCCGAAGCGGGCCGCGAGGAGATCGGCGAAGAGCCGGCCGGGGCCGGCGGACCACAGGACTCCGGGGTCGCCGCTGAGAACCAGGCGGGTGCCGTCGGTCAGGGACTCGACGAGCAGCGCGGCGGTTTCCAGGCCGAGTTGGGGAGCGTCCAGCACCACCAGGAGATCGAGGGCGAGGGTGCCGTCCGCGTCCCGGCCGGGGCCCTCCTGTCCGGAGAGCAGCCCCGATACGGTCACGGCTGCCGCGGTGACGGCCTCGGCGGGTTCGTCCGGCGCGAGTTCGGTGAGGTGTGCGGCCAGGCGCCGGCGGCCGTTCTCGGTGTGGGTGGCGCCGAAGGCTCGTAGGCCCAGCGTGCGGGCTGCGGAGATCAGTGCGGCGGGTTCGGCGCGGGCCGCCTCGGCGCCCGTATGGGTCACCAGGCCGTGATGCGCGGCGGCGCGGATCAGTTCCGCGGCCGATGGTGTGGGTGCGGCAACGGCGGCGGCCTCCCAGTCGGCGGGGGCGGGGGAGGAGGTGGGAGGGGGAGAGGCGGAGTGGGCGGCGGCGGGCGTCTCCGGTGTCGGGGGCGGCTCGGGGGTGAGCAGCGGCTCGGGAGTGGGGAGCGGCTCGAAGGTGTTGAGCAGGCGTGCCAGGCCGTCGGCGATGCTCTCCTCGGCCATGGCGTAGCGGTCCAGAGCGAGGAGGATCCGGACCGCCGGTTCCTCTTCCTCGTCCGCGGTGGCTGCCGCGGGGCGCGCTCGGCCCGGTTCGTCGATCGCGTCCTGGAAGACCAGCACCGATCCGTCCGCGATCGCGGTCTGCAGTGCGTCATCGGGGTCGGGCACGGCGCGCTGGGCGAGCGCCGCACGGAGTGCGGCGGCTTCCAGCGCGGAGTGTCCCGCGAGGGCGGCCTGTTCCAGCAGCCAGCCGATCAGTGCCTGTGCGCGCCGTTCGTCGCCCGGTCCGGCGGCGGGGCCGAGCAGCGCCCGGGCGAACCCGTCGGCCTGTTCGGGGCGGACTCCGGGCACCGCGAGCAGCTGCCAGGGGTCCTCGCCGAGTGCCTCGGCGGCCCGTTCCCCGAGCACCTCGGCGGTCCGCTCGGCCAGCGCCTCGGGGGCGCCGCCCGCGGCGAGGACCTGCCGTACGCCGTCGAGGCCGGGGGCGGCGGGCGCGGCGGGACGGGGCGGGGGAGCGGTGGCCGGACCGGCGGCCGGGGTGGTGTCGGCGGGCGGGGGAGTGGCGCCGTCCGAGAGGGGTGCCCCGGACGGTACGGATCCGGAGGCGCCTACGGGCGGTGTGGCGGTGATGGCTGTCGTGGCCGGCACGGAGGGGCGGGCGGGGGCCGGGCCTTCGGTGCCGTCCGAGGGGTGCTGCTGGGTGACCGCCGGGGCGGAACCGGACGGTGTGGCCGGCCCGCTCTGCGGTCGGGGGCTGCCGGCGGCTGGGGTGCCCTCGGCGGGGCCGGGGGCGGCCGGTGGTGCCCCGGCCCCGGCACCGGCACCGGTGGCGGGCGCGGCCGGTGGGGTGGGGCGGGGGCGGGGGGCCTCGGCGAAGAAGGAGGCCGCGGAGCGCTCACCGCGCTCCACGGCGCGTACGGCAGCCGCCAGCGCCGCCGCGGTTGCCTTGGCCGGCGCGGCCGCCGCAGTGGGCTCGTGCCCCGTCGCGGTGTCCGCCTCCGGGGCATCCGCGGGCCTTGCCGCGCCCTCCTGCTCGGGCGGGGTCTCGGCGGCGCGGCGGTCGGTACTCACAGCGTGCTCCAGTCGTGGTCGGGGTAGCGGTGCACCGGAGCCGACACATCGTCCAGCGCCCGGCAGATTTCGTCAGGAAGACTAAGGCTCTCCACTGACAATGCCGCTCTGAGCTGCTGCGCTGTGCGCGCACCGAGGATCGGGGCGGCTACGCCGGGCCGGTCGCGGACCCAGGAGAGCGCGACCTGGAGCGGGGTGACGGCCAGTCCGTCGGCGGCGGTCGCGACCGCCTCGACGACCCGGCTCGCGGGCTCGTCGAGGTAGGGCGCCACGAACGCCGCCAGGTGATCCGAGGCGCCACGTGAGTCGGCCGGGGTCGCACGGCGGTACTTGCCGGTCAGTACCCCTCTGCCGAGGGGGGACGACGGCAGTACGCCGATGCCGAGGTCGAGGGCGGCGGGCAGTACCTCGCGCTCGATGCCGCGCTGCAGGAGGGAGTACTCCATCTGCGCGCCGGCCAGCCGGTTGCGTATACCGGGCGCCGCGAGCTGCCAGGTCGCGGCCTTGGCGAGCTGCCAGCCGGAGAAGTTCGACACCCCGACGTAGCGGGCCCGGCCGGTGGTGACGGCGAGGTCGAGGGCCTGGAGCGTCTCGTCCAGGGGGGTCCGTGGGTCGAAGGCGTGCAGCTGCCAGAGGTCGACGTAGTCGGTGCCGAGCCGCCCCAGGGAGGCGTCCAGCGCGGCGAGGAGGTGGCGCCGGGAGCCGTCGACGCGGCGGTCCGCCTCCAGGACGCTGCCGGCCTTGGTGGCGATGACCAGGTCGTCGCGGGGGATGAGGCTCTCCGTCAGCCGGCCCAGGAGGTATTCGGCGCCGCCGTCGGCGTAGATGTCGGCGGTGTCCACGAGGGTGCCGCCGGCTTCCCAGAACGCCTTGAGCTGGTCGGCGGCTTCCTGCTCGTCCGTGCCACGGGCCCAGTTGAGGGTGCCGAGCCCGAGCCGGGACACGCGAAGGCCCGTTCGGCCGAGGTGCCTTTGCTCCATGACGCCTGACACTACGCGTCACGGCCGCGGATCAGGGGACCTGTGGATAACCCGCCGGTGACGCCCCGTGGCGGTGCGCGCTACAGTCCCCGCGACAGCGACGTTACTGGTCGGTACGTCGATGAGGTAGATGAGGTAAGGGGAGCGGTATGCGACTGGGCATCAACCTCGGCTACTGGGGCGCCGGGATGGACTCCGACAATCTCGTGGTGGCGCAGGAGGCCGACCGCCTCGGCTACTCCGTCTGCTGGGCCGCCGAGGCCTACGGCTCCGACGCCGCCACCGTGCTCTCCTGGGTCGCCGCCCGGACCGAGCGGATCGACGTCGGCTCGGGGATCTTCCAGATCCCCGCACGTACGCCCGCGATGACCGCGATGACCGCCGCGACCCTGGACTCGCTCTCCGGGGGCCGGTTCCGGCTCGGCCTCGGCGTCTCGGGACCGCAGGTTTCCGAGGGCTGGTACGGCGCCAAGTTCGACAAACCGCTGGCACGCACCCGCGAGTACGTGGACATCGTCCGTAAGGCGCTGAGCCGTGAGCGGCTGTCCTACGAGGGCGAGCACTGGACGCTGCCGCTGCCCGGTGGTCCCGGCAAGCCGCTGAAGCTCACCGTGCACCCACAGCGTGCGCACATCCCGCTGTACATCGCCGCGATCGGCCCCAGGAACCTCGAGCAGACCGGTGAGATCGCCGACGGTGCGCTGCTGATCTTCCCGTCCGCCGACCACCTGGAGGAGACTGCGGTCGCGCACCTCCGTACGGGCCGTGCGAAGGCGGGCAGGACGCTGGACGGCTTCGACGTCTGCCCGATGGTGCCGCTGGCCGTAGGGCCCGCCGGCGGGGACAGGGACATCAGCGCGCTGGCCGACATGTTCCGCCCGCACACCGCGCTGTACGTCGGCGGGATGGGCAGCCGCCGGCAGAACTTCTACAACCGGCTCGCGCAGCGCATGGGCTATGAGCGCGAGGCCGCCGAGATCCAGGAGAAGTACCTGTCCGGCGACAAGGACGGCGCCGCCGCGGCGGTCCCGGAGCCGCTGATCGACCAGACCACGCTGCTCGGCTCCGTCGAGCGGATCGCCGACCGGATGCAGGCGTACGCGGCGGCCGGTGTGACCACCCTGACGCTGGCACCGGCCGGCTTGACCCTGGACGAGCGCCTGGCCTCGCTGCGGGCCGGCGTGGAGGCCCTGGAGCGGGCCGGGCTGGCGTAGGGCTTCGGGGGCTGGGGGGCTGGGGGATCGCACCAGGGCGGAGGGCGCGAGGGCGGCGGGGAGGGGCGGGGCGCCGCGGCCGTGGTGGGGGCTCGGGGGATCTTCCCCGCCACGGCCGTCGGGCTGCACAACGCCGCCGTCGGTGGGCGGTTACGCGCCGCCACCGGGTGCGTATCCCCCCAACGGGTGTACGGACCGCCCCTTGGGTTGCCGCGTGCGGCACACGCCACTTGACTCCTTCTTTACGGGGGCGTGGCGGGTGTGCGCATGCGGAGGTGGCTCAGATGATCTCGGCCCGTAGCCTGTTCCAGGAGATCGTCGACAACGACAACTCCTACCGTCTGTTCTGCTCCATCGCGGCCAGTGGCGAGGCCCAGGGCGGCTGGGAGAATGGCCGGATCGCCGCGCTGCTGCCCGCGTCCCTGCGTGACCTGGCGCCCAAGGTCACCCGGCACGGCGCCGACGAGGACAAGCACGGCCGGATCTTCCAGGCTCTGATGCGCCGGCGCGGACTGACGCCCACCGATGTCCCCGAAGAGACCGACTACACCATGCTGCTGGAGCGCCGGGGCATCGGGCTCGCGCATGACAAGCTGCGCCGCGACGAGCCGCTCACCGAGCTCGACGTCATCACCTACCTCGCGCACAGCCGGGTGACCGAGCAGCGCGCCGCCGAGCAGATGGCGATGCTCAAGAAGCACTTCGGCGACCACCCCGAGGTGGGCAAGGCGGTCCGGATGATCGCCAACGACGAGGACAACCACCTCGCCTACTGCCACGAGGAGCTGCTGGGGCTCGCCCGTGCCGGGCACGGCCGCACCATCCAGCGGATCCTGCGCGAGTGCGCACACGCGGAGATCGCCGTCTACCGGGACGTCAGTCTGGCCGTGATGGACCACATGGGGCGCATCCTGCGCTGGCCGAAGGCGAAGTCCGCGGTGCTCGCCGCCGGGATCCGGGCGATGTACGGCTATGAGCGGCTGATCGGCTGGCGGCGGATGGTCACCCTCCGGATGCCCGAGCGGCGGAACGCGCTGGGCGGCCCCGCCACCTCGGCACCGGAGTTCGTCTGACGTCCGGTACCGGGCTGCCATCTGACGTACCGCACCGGGCTGCCGTCGGACGTCCCGTACCGGGCTGCCGTCGGACGTCCCGTACCGGGCGTTCGCCGTACGTCCCGTACCGGGCGTTCGCCGTACGTCCGATACGGAGTCACAGCCAGCCGCGGTGCTTGAAGAGCCGGTAGAGGCCCACCTCCAGGAGAGCCATCAGCACCAGGATCGCCGGGTAGCCCAGATGCCACCGGAGCTCCGGCATGAAGGCGAAGTTCATCCCGTAGATGCCGGCGATCATCGTGGGGACGGCCGCCAGCGCCGCCCAGGCCGAGATCTTGCGCATGTCGTCGTTCTGCCGCACGCCCATCTGCGCCAGATGGGCGGCGAGGATGTCCGACAGCAGCCGGTCCAGGCCCTCCACGGACTCGTTGGCCCGGGTGAGGTGGTCGCCGACGTCGCGGAAGAACGGCCGGGCGTGGTCATGGATGAACGGCACGCCTGGATTCTGCAACCGGGCCATCGGCTCCGCCAACGGGCCGGTCGCCCGCCGGAATTCCAGCACCTCACGTTTGAACGAGTAGATCTCGGCGGCGGTGTTGCGCACGTCCCGGCCGCGCATCGGGGCGAACACCTCCGCCTCCAACTCCTCCAGGTCCGCCTGGAGTTCGGCGGCCACCTCGATGTAGTGGTCGACCACGGCGTCGCTCACCGCGTACAGCACCGCGCCCGGGCCGTGCCGCAGGATCTCCGGGTGCTCCTCCAGCCGGTGCCGGACCACCCCCAGCGGACTGGCTTCGCCGTGCCGTACGGTCACCACGAACGCGTCGCCCACGAACACCATCACCTCCGACGAGGTCACCGTGTCCGCCTCGACGTCGTAGGTCACCGGCTTCAGCACCATGAACAGCGAGTCGTCGTAGACCTCCAGCTTGGGCCGCTGATGCGCCTTGAGCGCGTCCTCGACCGCCAGCGGGTGCAGCGCGAACTCGCTGCTGGCCAGCGTGAACTCGTCCGCCGTCGGCTCGTACAGGCCCAGCCACAGGAAGGAGTGGCCCTCGGCCCGCGCCGCCTGGAGGGCCTGGGAGAAGTCCGCCGCGCAGTCCGTGCGGCGGCCCTCCCGGTAGACGGCGCAGTCCACGATCACACCTGGCATTCTCGCTCGGACCCCCGCCCGCTGCCAGGAAGCGCCCGCCATCTGCCGGAGGCCGCGCCGCCACCTGCCGCCGAGCCCGGACACCTGCCGGGAACGCGCCCCCGAACGTAGGCTGGCGGTCATGCCCACGCTGATCCTGGTGCGGCACGGCCGCTCCACCGCCAACACCGCCGGCGTGCTCGCCGGACGCGCCCCCGGAGTCGCCCTCGACGAGCGCGGCGCCGCCCAGTCCGCCGCCCTGCCCGTGCGGCTGGCGCAGGTGCCGCTGGCCGCCGTCGTCTCCAGCCCGCTGCAGCGCTGCCGGGAGACCGTCCAGCCACTCCTTCAAGCCCGCCCCCGGCTGGCGCTGCACATCGAGGACCGGATCACCGAATGCGACTACGGCGACTGGTCGGGCCGCAAACTCGCCGAGCTCCACGACGAGCCGCTGATGGAGGTCGTCCAGCGGCACGCCTCCACGGCCGCCTTCCCCGGCGGTGAGACGCTGCGGGCCATGCAGGCCCGCGCGGTGGACGCGGTGCACGACTGGAACGCCCGCGTCGCCGAGGCCCACGGCCCCGAGGCGGCCTACGCCATGTGCTCCCACGGCGACATCATCAAAGCGCTGGTCGCCGACGCGCTGGGCCTGCACCTCGACCACTTCCAGCGGATCTCCGTCGAGCCCTGCTCGGTCACCGCGATCCGCTACACCCGGCTGCGCCCCTACCTCGTCCGCCTCGGCGACACCGGCGACTTCGGCGCGCTGGTGCCCCGGGACGACGCCGCCGGCGCCGCGGACGGCCGGGACGCGGCCGTCGGGGGCGGTACCGGCGCGGCGTGATCAGCCGGAGCAGTAGGGTGGTGCGACGGCGCTGCCCGCCACGCCCCCGCGGCCCGCGGGACGTGCAGCGACCGCAGTGACCCGCAGTCGAGCAATCGGAGCAGGACCTTGTCCCGTCAGGTGTTCTTCTACGACGCGCCGGACCGCTTCGTGGCCGGTACGGTCGGGCTGCCTGGCCGCCGCACGTTCTACCTCCAGGCCACCGCGGCCGGCCGCACCACCAGTGTCGCCCTGGAGAAGACCCAGGTCGCGGCGCTCGCCGAACGGATCGACGAACTGCTCGACGAGGTCGTACGGCGCAGCGGCGGCAACGCCCCGGTGCCCGCCGTCTCCCCCGCCGAGCTCACCGACACCGCCCCGCTCCAGACCCCTGTCGAGGAGGAGTTCCGGGTCGGCACGATGGCGCTGGCCTGGGACGGCGAGGACGAACGGATGATCGTCGAGGCGCAGGCCCTGGTCGAGCTCTCCGCCGACAACGAGGAGGACCTCGCCGACGCCGAGGAGCGGCTCCTCCAGGACGACGAGAACGGCCCGCCGATGCTGCGGGTGCGCCTCACCGGAGCCATGGCCAGGGCGTTCGCCAAGCGGGCGCTGGACGTGGTCAACGCCGGCCGGCCGCCGTGCCCGCTGTGCAGCCTGCCGCTCGACCCGGAGGGACACGTATGCCCGCGCCAGAACGGATACCGGCGGAACGCCTGAGCGCCCCGGAACCCGCCGTGGAGCCGTCCGGGGCCCTGCCCCGTCCCGTCGGCGCCCCGGACGCGCCGGCGGCCCCGCCGCGGCCCGCCGTCGGCCTGCCGGACGCCTTCCTCGCCGACGGTGAGCTGACCGTACGCGGCCGCGTCCAGGAGGCGTCGAACACCGTGCTGTACTGCACGGTCGGGTACGACGGCCGGACCGCCGCCTGCGTCTACAAGCCGGTGGCCGGCGAGCGGCCGCTGTGGGACTTCCCCGACGGCACCCTCGCCCAGCGCGAGGTCGCCGCCTACGAGGTCTCCCGCGCCTGCGGCTGGGACCTGATCCCGCCGACCGTGCTGCGCGACGGCCCGTACGGCACCGGCATGGTCCAGGAGTGGATCGAACCGCCGGGCAGCAGCGGCGAGGTACCCGCCCTGCTCGCCCTGGTGGACGGCGACGAACCGGGCCCCGGCTGGAAGGCGGTCGGCCGGGCGCAGCTGGGCGCGGGCCGCACCGCGCTGCTGGTGCACGCCGACCACCCCCGGCTGCGGCGGCTGGCGGTGCTCGACGCGGTGATCAACAACGGTGACCGCAAGGGCGGCCATCTGCTGCCCGGCGCCGACGGACGGTTCTACGCCATCGACCACGGTGTCACCTTCCACGCCGAGGACAAGCTGCGCACGCTCCTGTGGGGATGGGCGGGGGAGCCGCTGACCGCGGAGGCGCTGGAGGTCCTGCGCCGCCTGCGGACCGCGCTGGGGGACTCCGGGCCGCTCACCACGCGGCTGGCCGGCCTCCTCACGGACACCGAGACCGAGGCGCTGCGGGCCCGGGTGGCCGGGCTGCTGAGCAGTGGCCGGCACCCCGAGCCGGGCGGCGGGTGGCCCGCCGTCCCCTGGCCGCCCGTCTGACCGGCCGTCGCGGCACACCCCTGCGCCGCCCCCGCGCGCCCGCGCACACCGGCCTGCCCGCGCCCCGCACCACCGGCCCGTCACGCCCCCGCACGCCGGCCCGTCACCCGCGAGACCGCCTTTCCGGCCAAGCCCCGTAGCCCGGTTCGTATACGGAACATCCATCCGGTTACGCTCAAGGCATGCATGCATGGCCCGCTTCCGAGGTCCCCGCCCTGCCCGGCCAGGGCCGCGACCTGAGGATCCACGACACCGCGACCGGTGGCCGGGTGACCCTCGCCCCCGGTCCCGTCGCCCGTCTCTACGTCTGCGGCATCACGCCCTACGACGCCACCCACATCGGACACGCGGCGACCTACAACGCGTTCGACCTGGTGCAGCGCGTGTGGCTCGACACGAAGCGACAAGTGCACTACGTGCAGAACGTCACCGACGTGGACGACCCGCTGCTGGCGCGGGCCCTGGCGACCGGCGAGGACTGGACCGCGCTCGCCGAACGCGAGACCGCCCTGTTCCGCGAGGACATGACGGCCCTGCGGATGCTGCCGCCCCGCCACTACATCGGCGCGGTCGAGGCGATACCCGGCATCGTCCCGCTGGTGGAACGGCTCCGTGACGCCGGCGCCGCCTACGAACTCGACGGCGACATCTACTTCTCCGTCGCCTCCGACCCGCACTTCGGCGAGGTCTCCGGCCTGGACGCGGAGGCGATGCGGCTGCTGTCCGCCGAACGCGGCGGCGACCCGGAGCGCGAAGGCAAGAAGAACCCCCTCGACCCGATGCTGTGGCAGGCCGCCCGCGACGGCGAACCGAGCTGGGACGGCGGCTCGTTGGGCCGCGGCCGGCCCGGCTGGCACATCGAGTGCGTCGCCATCGCCCTCGACCACCTCGGCATGGGCTTCGACGTCCAGGGCGGCGGCTCCGACCTCGCCTTCCCGCACCACGAGATGGGCGCCTCGCACGCCCAGGCCCTCACCGGCGCGCACCCGTTCGCCAAGGCGTACGTCCACGCCGGGATGGTGGCCCTGAACGGCGAGAAGATGTCCAAGTCGAAGGGCAACCTCGTCTTCGTCTCCGCGGTCCGGCGGGCCGGCACCGACCCGGCCGCGATCCGGCTGGCGCTGCTCTCGCACCACTACCGCTCCGACTGGGAGTGGACCGACGCGGTGCTGGACGAGGCCGAGCGGCGGCTCGCGCGCTGGCGCGCCGCGGTCTCCCGCCCCGACGGCCCGTCAGCCGAAGTGCTCCTGGAGCAGCTCCGCGAGGCCCTCGCCGACGACCTGGACTCCCCGGCGGCGCTGGCCGCGGTGGATGCCTGGGCCGCCGCCCAGGAGAACGGCGGGGGGACGGACGAGGGCGCGCCGGGCCTGGTGTCGCGGGCCGTCGACGCGCTGCTGGGTGTGGCCCTCTGAGCCTTCCCGTTCGTCGGGTACGGCCCGTCGGACCCCGGTGGGGGTGTCCGCAGGTGCGCCACGCGTGAGCGTGGTCCCTCGCGTACACCCCCACCGGCTTTGCGCAGTACGAGGATGCAGTACGGGGATTGCGCGCGCGGCTACTCGTCGCCCTCCGGCGACTCCTCGTGGGGCGGGTCCTGTGGG
This sequence comes from Streptomyces sp. NBRC 110611, assembly GCF_001590865.1. GTDB lineage: Bacteria > Actinomycetota > Actinomycetes > Streptomycetales > Streptomycetaceae > Streptomyces. The sequence goes on along the minus strand of NZ_BBUY01000002.1, from coordinate 697,666 downwards.
GCCGGCCGCGGCGGCCGGGTGCGCCCGCTGGAGGTGTCGCGGAGGAACGAACCGTCCCGCCCGTCGGCGGTCCGGCCGCCTTCCGGGGTGTGCGGGTCGCGGCGGCGCAGGTAGCGCTCGAACTCGCGGGCGATGGCCTCGCCGGACGCCTCCGGCAGGTCCGCGGTGTCCCGCGCCTCCTCCAGCGACTGGACGTACTCGGCGACCTCGCTGTCCTCGGCCGCCAGCTGGTCCACGCCCAGCTGCCAGGCCCGCGCGTCCTCGCTCAGCTCACCGAGCGGGATGCTGATGCCGAGCAGGTCCTCCAGGCGGTTCAGCAGGGCGAGGCCGGCCTTCGGGTTGGGCGGCTGGGACACGTAGTGCGGCACCGCGGCCCACAGGCTCACCGCGGGCACGCCCGCCTGGGTGCACGCCTCCTGGAGGACGCCGACGATGCCCGTCGGGCCTTCGTAGCGGGACTCCTCCAGGTCCAGCCGCCGGGCCAGGTCCGCGTCGGAGGTGATGCCGCTGACCGGGACCGGGCGGGTGTGCGGGGTGTCGCCCAGCAGTGCGCCCAGCACCACCAGCATCTCCACGCCCAACTCATGGGCGTAGCCGAGGATTTCGTTGCAGAACGAGCGCCAGCGCATGCTGGGTTCGATCCCGCGGACCAGGACCAGGTCGCGGGTCCGCCCCTTGCCCCCCGAGGAGCCGTCCCCGTCCCCGCCGCGGACGCGGACGACGGACAGGCGGGTCGTCGGCCAGGTGATCTTCCGCACGCCGCCGTCCAGGGAGACGGTGGGACGGTTCACCTGGAAGTCGTAGTAGTCCTCGGCGTCCAGTGAGGCGAAGACCTCGCCCTTCCATTCCCGGTCCAGGTGTGCGACCGCGGCGGAGGCGGCGTCGCCGGCGTCGTTCCAGCCTTCGAACGCGGCCACCATGACCGGGTCGATCAGCTCGGGTACCCCCTCGAGCTCGATCACCCAGCGCCTCCTTCCGACCGGTTCGGCCGCCTGGGGCGGCCGCCGGCAGCAGTTCCGTTGCGTGCGCCACCCAGCCTACGGCGTGTGTGGTGGCGGTCCGCAGCCCCTGTGCACGAACGAGTACCGATACCTCCGGCCCGTTCCCGTGCTGTTCGTCCGATGTGTCCCGGGGGCGTCCGGCCGCGCCGCGGTGTCCGGCGCACGGCGGGGCGGCCCCTTTCCGGGACCGCCCCGCCGTTCACCGGTCCGCCGGCGTCAGTCCGTCAGCAGGTCCTTGACCTTGGTACGGACGTCTTCCGTGTCGAGGCCGCGGATGGTGAGGGTGGTGCGGCGGCGCAGGACGTCGTCGACGGTCTCGGCCCACTCGTTGTCCCGGGCGTAGACGACCTGGGCCCAGATCTCGGGGGCGTCCGGGTGGATGCGCTCGGCCAGGGCCGGGTCCTCGTTGGCCAGGCGGGCGATGTCGAAGGACAGCGAGCCGTAGTGGGTGGCGAGGTGACGGGCGGTGTCCGGAGCCATCCGCGGGCCGGGGGTGCCGCCGTCGACGAGCAGCCGGTGCGCGACCGCGTTCGGGTTGGCGATGCCGGGCAGCGGCAGCTTCTTCGGCAGGTGGGCGATCGGCTCCATGTCGTCGGCCAGCGGGCCGCCGGGCAGCGCCGCGAGCTTGTTCATGATCGTACGGCCGATGTGGCGGAAGGTCGTCCACTTGCCGCCGGCCACCGACAGCATGCCGCCGGAGCCCTCGGTGACGACCGTCTCGCGCTTGGCCTTGGAGGTGTCGCCGGGGCCGCCGGGCAGGACGCGCAGGCCCGCGAAGGAGTAGGTGATCAGGTCGCGGCTCAGCTGCTGGTCGCGGATGGAGAAGGCGGCCTCGTCCAGGATCTGGGCGGTGTCCTTCTCGTTGACCGCGACGTCCGCCGGGTCGCCCTCGTACTCCTCGTCGGTGGTGCCGAGGAGCAGCATGTCCTCCCAGGGGAGGGCGAAGGTGATGCGGTACTTGTCGATGGGGGTCGCCAGCGCGGCCTTCCACGGGGCGGTGCGCTTGAGGACCAGGTGCGCACCCTTCGACAGCCGGATCGACGGGGCCGCGTTCGGGTCCTCCATCTTGCGGAGGTGGTCGACCCAGGGGCCGGTGGCGTTGAGGACCAGGCGGGCGCTGACGCCGTACTCGGTGCCGTCCAGGCGGTCCTTGAGCTCGGCGCCGGTGACCCGGCCCTGGGTGAAGCGCAGGCCGGTGACCTCGGAGTGGTTGAGGACGGTGGCGCCGGCGGCGGCGGCCGCGCGGACCGTCATCAGGGCCATCCGGGAGTCGTTCATCTGGTCGTCGCCGTAGACGGCCACGGCCTTGAGGTTCTCCGTCCGCAGCTCGGGGACGTCGCGCTGGGCCTTGGCCGCGGATATCACGTGGCCGACGCCGTCACCGAACGCGGAGAGCGCGGAGTAGGCGAAGACGCCCGCGCCGAGCTTGGCCGCGCCGTGCGGGCCGCCCTTGTAGACCGGCAGGTAGAAGGTCAGGGGGTTGGAGAGGTGCGGTGCGACCTCGCGGGAGACCGCGCGCCGCTCGAAGTGGTTCTCCGCGACCAGCTTGACCGCGCCGGTCTGCAGGTAGCGCAGACCGCCGTGCAGCAGCTTGGAGGAGGCGGAGGAGGTGGCGCCGGCGAAGTCGCCGGCGTCCACCAGGGCCACCCGCAGCCCGGCCTGTGCGGCGTGCCAGGCAGTGGAGATGCCCAGGATGCCGCCGCCGATCACCAGGAGGTCGTAGGTCGCCTTGGAAAGCTGCTCCCGAGTCTCGGCGCGGCTCGCGGTCGAACCGTTGGCCGGGTGCGTCCCGAGTGCCGGGACGCTCTGCAGGGTGCTCATGATGTGCTCCTCGTCAGCTCTCGTCGTCGTCGATCCAGCCCATGGACCGCTCGACGGCCTTGAGCCAGTTCTTGTATTCGCGGTCACGGGTGGCCGCGTCCATCCGGGGGGTCCATTCGGCGGCCCGGCGCCAGTTGGCGCGCAGCTCGTCGGTGCTGGACCAGAAGCCGACGGCCAGTCCGGCCGCGTAGGCAGCGCCGAGGCAGGTGGTCTCGGCGACCATGGGGCGCACCACGGGGGCGTCCAGGAAGTCCGAGATGGTCTGCATCAGCAGGTTGTTGGAGGTCATGCCGCCGTCGACCTTGAGCGCGGTGAGGTCGACGCCGGAGTCCTTGGTCATGGCGTCGGTGATCTCACGGGTCTGCCAGGCGGTGGCCTCGAGGACGGCGCGTGCGATGTGCGCCTTGGTGACGTAGCGGGTCAGGCCCGCGATGACGCCGCGGGCGTCCGAACGCCAGTAGGGGGCGAACAGGCCGGAGAAGGCCGGGACGAAGTAGGCGCCGCCGTTGTCCTCGACGGTGCTGGCCAGGGTCTCGATCTCGGCGGCGCTGTTGATGAGGCCCATCTGGTCGCGCATCCACTGGACGAGCGAGCCGGTGACGGCGATGGAGCCTTCCAGCGCGTAGACCGGCCGCTGGTCGCCGATGCGGTAGCCGACGGTGGTCAGCAGTCCGTTGTACGAGTTGACCGGCTCGTGGCCGGTGTTCATCAGCATGAAGGTGCCGGTGCCGTACGTGGACTTGGCCTCGCCCTGGTCGAAGCAGGTCTGGCCGAAGAGGGCGGCCTGCTGGTCGCCGAGCGCGGAGGCGACGGGGACGCCGGCGAGGACGTCGCCGGGGAGGGCGCCCTCGGCGGTGTTGCCGTAGACCTCGGCGGAGGACCTGATCGCCGGGAGCATGGCCGCCGGGATGCCCATCGAGTCGAGGATCCGCTCGTCCCACTGCAGGGTGTGCAGGTTCATCAGGAGGGTGCGGGAGGCGTTGGTGACGTCGGTGACGTGGTGGCCGCCGACGGTGCCGCCGGTGAGGTTCCAGATGACCCAGGAGTCCATGGTGCCGAAGAGGATGTCGCCGCGTTCGGCGCGCTCGCGCAGGCCTTCGACGTTGTCGAGCAGCCAGCGGATCTTCGGGCCGGCGAAGTACGAGGCCAGCGGCAGGCCGGTCTCGCGGCGGAAGCGGTCCTGGCCGACGTTGCGGCCGAGTTCCCGGCAGAGCGCGTCGGTGCGGGTGTCCTGCCAGACGATGGCGTTGTGGACGGGCTCGCCGGTGTGCCGGTCCCACAGGACGGTGGTCTCACGCTGGTTGGTGATGCCGATGGCGTGGACGTCGCAGGCCGAGCCGATGCCGGCCTTGCCGACGGCGCCGGCGACGACCTGCTGGACGTTGGTCCAGATCTCGGTCGCGTCGTGCTCCACCCAGCCGGGCCGGGGGAAGATCTGCTCGTGTTCCTTCTGGTCGACCGCGACGATCCGGCCGTCCTTGTCGAAGATGATGCAGCGGCTGGAAGTCGTCCCCTGGTCGATGGCCGCAATGAACGGGCCATGCCCGTGGGAAGGCGTGCTGTGCCCGTGGGAGGGGGTGGTGTGGGTGTCGCTCATGATGTGTGCTCCAAGAAGTCTGTCGGGCGGCTGCGGGCGGTCGGGCGGCTCAGGCGAACGCCACCAGGTGGAGGCCCCCGGCGAGGGCCCCGCCGATCAGCGGGCCGACGACCGGGATCCAGGCGTAGCCCCAGTCCGAACCGCCCTTGTTCGGCAGCGGCAGCACCGCGTGCACGATACGCGGACCGAGGTCGCGGACCGGGTTGATGGCGTAGCCGGTCGGGCCGCCCAGGGACAGGCCGATGCCGACGACCACCAGTGCGACGATCAGGGTCCCGCCCCAGCTGACGCCCTTTCCGTTGTCGGTCAGGCCCAGGTTGAGGATCGCGAGCACGAGCACGGTGGTGGCGATGATCTCGGTGGCCAGGTTCTGCACCGTGTGCCGGATCTCCGGACCGGTGGAGAAGATACCGAGCACCGGGCCGGCCTTGGGAGCGGCTTTCGGGTCGACCAGGCCCTCTTCGGAGGTGTGGTTCGCGAGCACCTCGGGGTCGGTCAGGTGGGCCCGGAACTGCCCGTAGTAGGCGATCCACACGAGAACGGCGCCGATCATGGCGCCGAGCAGCTCACCGGCGAGGTAGACCGGTACCTGGCTCCACTCGGTGCCGCCCTTGACGGCCAGGCCGAGGGTGACCGCGGGGTTGAGGTGTGCGCCGGACTTCGCGGCGATGTACGCACCCGTCAGGACGGCGAAGCCCCACCCGAAGGCGATGGCGACCCATCCGGCGTTGAACGCCTTGGAGCGCTTGAACGTGACGGCGGCGCACACGCCGCCGCCCATCAGAAGCAGAACAGCGGTACCGACGGTCTCGCTGATGAAGATTTCGGAGCTGGACACCCGTGACTCCTTTGTCCTTCGTCCAGGGGAAGGCGGACCCCGGGTCCCTCCGGTGGTCCGCGCCCTCCGAGAGGGCGGTGGTCGGCCCGCGGCAGTGCTCACCATAGCGAATATTGTCGTTAGGTGTTCGGCAATGCCGACCGACGAACGGCAGTTTTGTTCACCATATGAACCTCGTCAAGGCTTCATCGGCGAAAAAATTAGGCCAACTTATGGGGCAAAACCGGTCAAAATCGCCCCGCGCCGAGATCACGGGAGACCGCACGTGCGCAATCCCTCACAGCAGCGACGATTTCCGGCCGCAGCTCGCCCTCCTTGCAGACCCGCTCGACCGCCCCGGTGACGCCCACCGCGCCCACCGGCATCCGCCGCCGGTCGTGGATCGGCGCGGCCACCGACGCCACGCCGTCCCAGGTCTCCTCCACGTCCGAGGCCCAGCCGCGCGCCCGGGCCAGGTCCAGCAGCCCCTCGAAGTCCTCCGGGCCGGTCACCGTGCGCGGGGTGAACGCCGGCCGCTCGGACTCGGCCGCCTCGCTGTGCGCCACCGGGTCGTACGCGCAGAGCACCTTGCCCAGCGCCGTGCTGTGCAGCGGCTGCATGGCGCCCACCTCCAGCACCTGCCGGCTGTCGTCCGGCCGGAAGACGTGGTGCACGACCAGCACGCCCCGCTGGTGCAGCACACCCAGGTAGACCGCCTCGCCGCTGGCCCGGGCCAGGTCGTCGGTCCACACCAGGGCGCGGGCGCGCAGGTCGTTGACGTCCAGGTAGCTGTTGCCCAGCCGCAGCAGCTCCGCGCCGAGCTGGTAGCGGCCCGAGAGGTCGTCCTGCTCGACGAAGCCCTCCTGCTGCAGGGTGCGCAGGATCCCGTGCGCGGTGCCCTTGGCCAGCCCCAGGGCGGAGGAGATGTCGGACAGCCCCAGCTGCCGCTCCCCGCCGGCGAGCAGCCGCAGCATCGCGGCGGCGCGCTCCAGCGACTGGATGGTCCGTGCCATCGGGCAACCTCCGAAGTAATGCGGTTCGACAATGCCAAACGATATCGGCCGATGCCGACTCCCGTCAGCGTTCCGGACGTTCTCGACGACCGCACCGCAGTCTGCCAATGATCACGGATCGTGCAGGACAGGGGAGTGGTGCTGTGCTGTCCAGGGCGTGAAACGGGGAACATGTGTACCGGACCGGCCCGCTACGCTGGCCAGGTGCGCCCTCTCCCGGAGGGCGTGAAGCCGACAGCCGTCGCAACCAGGGAGCACCTCCATGGCCTCGAACACGCCATCGCCCATCAGCACATCCCGCGTCGCATCCTTCCGCGAGGCCCTCGCCTCCCGGGTGGTGGTCGCCGACGGCGCGATGGGCACCATGCTGCAGGCCCAGGACCCGACCATGGAGGACTTCCAGCAGCTGGAGGGCTGCAACGAGATCCTCAACGTCACCCGGCCGGACATCGTCCGCTCGGTGCACGAGGAGTACTTCGCGGTCGGCGTCGACTGCGTGGAGACCAACACCTTCGGCGCGAACTTCGCCGCCCTGGCCGAGTACGACATCCCCGGCCGGGTCCACGAGCTGTCCGAGGCCGGCGCCCGGATCGCCCGCGAGGCCGCCGACGACTTCACCGAGAAGACCGGACAGCAGCGCTACGTCCTGGGCTCCATGGGCCCCGGCACCAAGCTGCCCACCCTCGGCCACGTCTCCTACGTCACGCTGCGCGACGCCTACCAGCAGAACGCCGAGGGCATGATCGCCGGCGGCGCCGACGCGCTGCTGGTGGAGACCACCCAGGACCTGCTGCAGACCAAGGCCGCCATCCTGGGCGCCCGCCGCGCGCTGCAGGCCACCGGTACCGACCTCCCGGTGATCTGCTCGGTCACCGTCGAGACCACCGGCACCATGCTGCTCGGCTCCGAGATCGGCGCGGCGCTGACCGCCCTGGAGCCGCTGGGCATCGACATGATCGGCCTGAACTGCGCCACCGGCCCGGCCGAGATGAGCGAACACCTGCGCCACCTCTCCCGCAACTCCCGGATCCCGCTCTCCTGCATGCCCAACGCCGGCCTGCCGGTGCTGGGCAAGGACGGCGCGCACTACCCCCTGACGCCCGGCGAGCTGGCCGACGCCCAGGAGACCTTCGTCGGCGAGTACGGCCTCTCCCTCGTCGGCGGCTGCTGCGGCACCACCCCCGAGCACCTGCGGCAGGTCGTCGAGCGGGTCCGCGGCATCGCTCCGCCGGCCCGCGAGGCCCGCCCCGAGCCGGGCGCGTCCTCCCTCTACCAGACCGTGCCGTTCCGTCAGGACACCTCCTACCTGGCCATCGGCGAGCGGACCAACGCCAACGGGTCGAAGAAGTTCCGCGAGGCGATGCTGGACGGCCGCTGGGACGACTGTGTGGAGATGGCCCGCGACCAGATCCGCGAGGGCGCCCACATGCTCGACCTGTGCGTCGACTACGTCGGCCGGGACGGCGTCGCCGACATGCAGGAGCTGGCCGGCCGCTTCGCCACCGCCTCCACCCTGCCCCTCGTGCTGGACTCCACCGAACTGGACGTCCTCCGGGCGGGCCTGGAGAAGCTCGGCGGCCGGGCCGTCCTGAACTCCGTCAACTACGAGGACGGCGACGGCCCCGAGTCGCGGTTCGCGAAGGTCACCGCGCTGGCCGCGGAGCACGGCGCGGCGCTGATCGCGCTGACCATCGACGAGGAGGGCCAGGCCCGCACCGTCGAGCACAAGGTCGCCGTGGCCGAACGGCTGATCGCCGACCTGACCGGCAACTGGGGCATCCGCGAGTCCGACATCCTCGTCGACTGCCTGACGTTCACCATCTGCACCGGCCAGGAGGAGTCCCGCAAGGACGGCATCCACACCATCGAGGCCATCCGGGAACTGAAGCGGCGTCACCCGGACGTCCAGACCACCCTGGGCCTGTCGAACATCTCCTTCGGCCTCAACCCGGCCGCCCGGATCGTGCTGAACTCCGTCTTCCTGGACGAGTGTGTCAAGGCCGGCCTGGACTCGGCGATCGTGCACGCCTCCAAGATCCTGCCGATCGCCCGGCTGGAGGAGGAGCAGGTCACCGCCGCCCTCGACCTGATCTACGACCGGCGCAGCGAGGGTTACGACCCGCTGCAGAAGCTGATGGAGCTCTTCGAGGGCGCCACCGCCAAGTCCCTCAAGGCCGGCAAGGCCGAGGAGCTGCTCGCCCTGCCCCTGGACGAGCGGCTGCAGCGGCGCATCATCGACGGCGAGAAGAACGGCCTGGAGGCCGACCTCGACGAGGCCCTCACCGAGCGGCCCGCCCTGGAGATCGTCAACGAGACCCTCCTGGCGGGCATGAAGGTGGTCGGTGACCTGTTCGGCTCCGGGCAGATGCAGCTGCCGTTCGTCCTGCAGTCCGCCGAGGTGATGAAGTCCGCGGTGGCCTACCTGGAGCCGCACATGGAGAAGTCCGGCGACGAGGGCAAGGGCACCATCGTGCTGGCCACCGTCCGCGGCGACGTCCACGACATCGGCAAGAACCTCGTCGACATCATCCTGTCCAACAACGGCTACAACGTCGTCAACCTCGGCATCAAGCAGCCGGTCTCGGCGATCCTGGAAGCCGCCGAGGAACACCGCGCCGACGTCATCGGGATGTCCGGGCTGCTGGTCAAGTCCACGGTGATCATGAAGGAGAACCTGGAAGAGCTCAACCAGCGCAAGATGGCCGCCGACTTCCCCGTCATCCTCGGCGGCGCCGCCCTCACCCGCGCCTACGTCGAGCAGGACCTGCACGAGATCTACGAGGGCGAAGTCCGCTACGCCCGCGACGCGTTCGAGGGCCTGCGCCTGATGGACGCCCTGATCGCGGTCAAGCGCGGAGTGCCCGGCGCGGCCCTGCCCGAACTCAAGCAGCGCCGGGTGCCGAAGCGGGACACCGCCGTCCTGGACGTGACCGAGCCCGAGGGCGCGGTCCGCTCCGACGTGGCCACCGACAACCCGGTCCCCGCCCCGCCGTTCTGGGGCACCCGGGTGGTCAAGGGCATCCAGCTCGCCGACTACGCCTCCTGGCTGGACGAGGGCGCGCTGTTCAAGGGCCAGTGGGGCCTGAAGGAGGCGCGCACCGGCGACGGCCCGACGTACCGGGAACTGGTGGAGACCGAGGGCCGCCCCCGGCTGCGCGGCTGGCTGGACAAGCTGCAGACCGAGAACCTGCTGGAAGCCGCCGTCGTGCACGGCTACTTCCCGTGCGTGTCCAAGGGCGAGGACCTCATCCTGCTGCACGAGGACGGCACCGAGCGCACCCGCTTCACCTTCCCGCGCCAGCGCCGCGGCCGGCGGCTGTGCCTGGCGGACTTCTTCCGCCCGGAGGAGTCCGGCGAGACCGACGTAGTGGGCCTCCAGGTCGTCACCGTCGGCTCGAAGATCGGCGCCGCCACCGCCGAGCTGTTCGCGGCCAACTCCTACCGCGACTACCTCGAACTGCACGGCCTGTCCGTCCAGCTGGCCGAGGCGCTGGCCGAGTACTGGCACGCCCGGGTCCGGTCCGAGCTGGGCTTCGGCGGTGAGGACCCCGACGACGTCGAGGACATGTTCGCGCTCAAGTACCGCGGCGCGCGGTTCTCGCTGGGCTACGGCGCCTGCCCCGACCTGGAGGACCGTGCCAAGATCGCCGACCTGCTGCGGCCGGAACGGATCGGCGTCGAGCTCTCCGAGGAGTTCCAGCTCCACCCCGAGCAGTCCACCGACGCCATCGTCATCCACCATCCGGAGGCCAAGTACTTCAACGCGCGGTAGCGCGGGCAGCGATTCCCGGGGGCAACCCCCGGACCCCCGGCCGACGGCAGTGCGGTACGGCTACGGAGGGTGAGCGCGGCGCCGGGCCCGCCCGGGCATCCGTCCGGCCGGTCCTGGCCTGTGCCACCACGCGTTCCGGCGCGCACCGTCGTACACTTGTCGGTCCGGTAGCGGCCGGTCGTCTCTCCCCGCCGGGGATGACGGCCGGCCCTTTCGTCCCTCCGGGGACGGCACACGACGGAGGTGGACGGATGACCAGCAGCATCCCCGCGGTCGGCACCGGACCGGCCGGTGCCGGAACCCTCCAGGCGGTGTTCCTCGACCTCGACGGCACGCTCGTCGACACCGAGGGGTTCTGGTGGGAGGCGGAGGCGGAGGTGTTCGCCGGGCTCGGCCACATCCTGGACGACACCCACCGCGAGGTGGTGGTCGGCGGCCCGATGACCCGCAGCGCCGGCTACCTGATTCAGGCCACCGGCGTCGACATCACCCTGACCGAGCTCAGTGTGCTGCTCAACGCCGCCTTCCTGGCCCGGATCGCGCGCGGCGTCCCGCTGATGCCGGGCGCCCGCAGGCTGCTCGCCGAGCTGGCCGCCCACGAGGTGCCGACCGCGCTGGTCTCCGCCTCCCACCGCACCGTCGTCGACCAGATGCTGCACTCCCTCGGCCCGGAGCACTTCGCGCTGACCCTGGCGGGCGACGACCTGCCGCGCACCAAGCCGCACCCGGACCCGTACCTGACGGCCGCCGCGCGGCTGGGAACGGCCCCGGGGCGCTGTGCGGTCATCGAGGACACCGTCACCGGTGTGACGGCGGGGGAGGCGGCGGGCTGCCCGGTCGTCGCGGTGCCGTCGGTGACCCGGATTCCGCCCGGACCGGGCCGTACGGTCGTGACGTCACTGGAAGAAGTCGACCTGCCATTTCTGCGGACACTCATCACGGAAAGCCGCGGCGGTGTGCACCGAGCGTGTTCCGCGGAAAGCGCCGAGAACTGAGGGCAGCGGTACGCTCATTTTCCGTGACGAATGCACTGACTGAATTTCTGCACCGTCATGGATTCCTGAATACGTGACGTTTCTCACGCGCGGGGCCGTCGACAGCGGGCCTCACAGGTGATCCAGGGTCGCTGTTCACGGGTTTCTACGGGGGTAAGTGTCCGGGTTGGTGGAGCAACGCGCGAATCGTTCCGCCGTCCGGATATCGGTCATCCCACCATTGATATCCAGCGCCCATATCGATTCAACTCCGGTGTGTCCCAGCCCGGCTGGCCGTTCCTACTAATCTCGTCGCGAGCAACACCGCTCCGCTGATAAGGAACCTGTCCACGATGAATCGCAAGACCCTGGTGCTGCCGGCGCTGGCCGGTCTGCTCGCCCCCGTACTCGCTGCCTGCGGCAGCGCGGACGGCGCGGGCGAAGGCGGCGATCCCATCGTCGTGGGGGTGGCCGCCCACATCGAGGCGACCAAGGCGGCGCCCGCCCCGCTCGACCCGGCGCAGGCCTACGACGTCGACGCCTGGAACGTGCTGCGTGCCTCGCTCCAGACGCTGATGCGGCTGCCCCGGAGCGGCACCGCGCCGGAGCCCGACGCGGCCGAGTCCTGCGGATTCCGCGACAACCGCCACGAGCAGTACCGGTGCACCCTGCGCAGCGGCCTGAAGTTTTCGAACGGCCATGCCCTCACGTCCGAGGACGTCAAGTTCTCCATCGAGCGCATGCGGGCCATCAACAACACCAACGGCCCGGTGGGACTGCTCGACGGCGTCGACAAGGTCGAAACACCCAGCGAGACCGAGGTCGTCTTCCACCTCAGCACGCCCGACGCCACCTTCCCGCAGAAACTCACCACCCCCGCCGCGGCCATCGTCGACGCCGAGGCGTACCCCGAAGACCGCCTCCGCAGCGGCTTCGAGGTGACCGGCTCCGGCCCGTACACCGTCCGGGCCGAGCACAGCGGCAACCACATCACCAAGGCCGTCTTCACCAAGAACCCCGCCTACCAGGGCGGACTCACGGCCCGGCACGACAAGGTCGAGATGCGCTTCTTCGACGACTCCGCCACCGCGGAGCAGGAGCTGCGCAAGGGCGGCATCCACCTGATGAACCGCGGTCTGTCGCCCAGCCAGGCCAAGAGCCTGCAGAACGCCCGGGACAGCCACCTCACGTTCCACGAGATGCCGGGCCAGGAGATCCGCTACCTCGCCTTCAACACCAAGGCCCCGGCCGTCGCCGACAAGGCCGTGCGGCAGGCCATGGCCCAGATCGTCAACCGCTCCGCGCTCGTACGGGACGTCTACGCCTACACCCGCGACCCGCTCTTCTCGATGGTCCCCACCGGCCTCACCGGCCACGTCAACGCGTTCTTCAACAAGTACGGCAACCCCAGCGCCGCGGCCGCCCGCAAGACGCTGCAGGAGGCGAACATCACCACCCCGGTGAAGTTCACCCTCACCTACACCACGAGCCACTACGGTTCCAGCACCGCCGACGAGGTCCGCGCACTGCAGCGCCAGCTCAACAGCACCGGGCTGTTCGACGTCGCCGTCCAGGGCATCAGCAGCTGGCAGCAGTTCCGCACCGACGCCCTGGACGGCAAGTACACCGTCTACAGCATGGGCTGGTTCGCCGACATCCCGGACGCCGACAACTACCTCGCACCGTTCATCGGCAAGCAGAACTTCCTCGGCTCCCCCTACCGCAACAGCACGATCGAGTCGCAGCTGATCCCGGCCAGCCGGCAGCAGGGCGACCGCAACGCCGCCGCGGCCGACTTCAAACGGGCGCAGGACATCATCGCCGAGGACGTACCGCTGCTCCCGCTGTGGCAGGGCAAGCAGTACGTCGCCGCCCGCGACGACATCACCGGCACCCAGTGGGCCCTCAACTCCTCCTCGGGGCTGCAGATCTGGGAGCTGGGCCGCGGCGTCGCCGACTGAGCCCGCGCCATCACCGACCACACCGCACAACCCCCGCTGTGGCTTGACCACCGCGGCCCGACAGGCACCACCCAGAGATTGAGGACCGTAGTGAGGAAGCGTGACCAGTGGCTGGCCGCCCCGATCGGAGCGGGGCTGACCACAGTCCTGCTCGCGGTCGCCGGGTGCGGCACGAACGACGCAGGAGCGGCCGGCAACGGCGAACCCGTCGTCATGGGAATGACCGACAAGGTCAAGGCCATCGACCCCGCGGCCGGCTACGACCCCGGGTCCTGGCTGTTGTTCAACAACGTCTTCCAGTCCCTGCTGAGTTTCCCCAAGGGCGGCACCACCCCCGAGCCGGAGGCGGCCAAGAGCTGCACCTTCGACGACAGCGAGAGCAAGGTCTTCCGCTGCACCCTCAAAGACGGCCTGACCTTCAGCAACGGTCACCCGCTGACCTCGAAGGACGTCAAGTACTCCTTCGACCGCACGCTGCGCATCAAGGACCGCAACGGCCCCGCCGTCATGCTCTCCGCCCTCGACAAGGTCGAGACGCCGGACGCCAAGACCGTGGTCTTCCGCCTCAAGGCGCCCGACGCGACCTTCCCCATGAAGATCGCCTCCGGCGCCGGCTCCATCGTCGACCACGCCGAGTACCCCGCCGACCGGCTGCGCACCGACGGCAAGGCCGTCGGCTCCGGCGTCTACACGCTCAAGGAGTACGGCCCCGACAAGGCCGTCTTCGGCGTCAACGCCTCCTACAAGGGCCCCGCCAAGGTCCGGAACTCCGGTATGACCGTGAAGTTCTTCAAGAGCCGCGACAAGCTCAAGAAGGCCGTCGAGGGCGGCGACATCGACCTCGCCTACCGCGGTCTGGAAGCCAAGGACATCGCCAGCCTCAACAAGGCCTCCGTCAAGGACGAGCACGGCCCCAAGGTCGTCGACGGCAGCAGCGCGGAGGCCATGTACCTGGTCTTCAACCTCAAGGACCCGTCGGTCAAGCAGGACGGCGTGCGCAAGGCGATCGCCTACCTCCTGGACCGCTCCACCCTCGTCCGGGACGTCTACCAGCGCACCGCCGAACCGCTGTACTCGGTGGTCCCGGCCGGCATCACCGGCCACAACACCGCCTTCTTCGACACCTACGGCGACCGTCCGCAGCCCGCCAAGGCCAAGGCCGCACTGCGCGCGGAGGGCCTGAACGGCAAGGTGCCGCTCACCCTGTGGGCCACCCCGGACCGCTTCGGCCCCGGCACCGTCGCCGCTGTCGAGGAGATCGCCCAACAGCTCAACGCCAGCGGCCTGTTCGACGCCAAGGTGCGCTCGGTGCCCACCGAGGAGTTCGACAAGGGAGTGACGGACGGGCGGTTCGGCGCCTACATCAGGGGCTGGATCCCCGACTACCCGGACCCCGACAACTTCACCCAGCCGTTCTTCGGCAAGGACAGCGTGCTGTTCAACAACTACGACTCGCCCTCCATCACCGGGCAGCTGCTGCCCAAGACGGCCGACGAACCCAACCGCGGGGCCACCAAGCCCGCCTTCCGCGAGCTGCAGAACATCGTCGCCCAGGACGTGCCGGTCATACCGATCTGGCAGGGCAAGCAGTACGCGGTGGCCCGCAACGGCATCTCCGGCCTGGAGTGGACCCTGGACTCCTCGACCGTCTTCCGCTTCTGGGAGATCCGCAAGGCGTCCGAGGCCTGACCGGGCCCACGGCCCAGCGGCACCACACCACACACCACACAGCAGCACGGCGGGGCCGGCCCGGGGAATCCCCCGGCCGGCCCCGCCGCCGTCCTGGCGCCCGGCTCCACGGGGGCGCCAGCCCCTTATGGGCCCTACTGGGCGCCCGGACGGACCAGCCCGCTCTCGTACGCGTACACCGCCGCCTGCACCCGGTCGCGCAGCCCCAGCTTCGTCAGCACATGGCCCACATGCGTCTTGACCGTCGTTTCGCTGACGAACAGATCCGCGGCGATCTCCGCGTTCGACAGCCCGCGCGCCACCAGCTTCAGCACCTCCACCTCACGCTCGGTGAGCGTGTGCAGCGTGTCCGGCACCGGCTCCTCGCCCGACGGCAGATGACCGGCGTACTTGTCCAGCAGCCGGCGCGTGATACTCGGCGCGAGCATCGCCTCACCCGCCGCCACCACCCGGATCGCCTGCACCAGCTCGTTCGCCGGCGCGTCCTTCAGCAGAAAACCGCTGGCCCCGGCCCGCAGCGCCTCCACGACGTACTCGTCCAGGTCGAACGTCGTCAGCACCAGCACCTTCGCCGGACCGTCCTTCGCCGGACCGGTGATCTGCCGGGTCGCCTCCACACCGTCCATCCGGGGCATCCGGATGTCCATCAGCACCACGTCGGGCTGCAGCGCCCGCACCTGCTCCAGCGCCTGCAGACCGTCGCCGGCCTCCCCGACGACCGCCAGATCCTGCTCCGCCTCCAGAATCATCCGGAATCCCGTACGCAGCAGGGGCTGGTCGTCGACCAGCAGGACGCGGATAGCCACGAGCTCTCCTTCGTTACGCCCGTCCGAACGTCACGCCCGTTCGAAACGCCCGGACAGGCTAGATCTCCCCCATTCTGCCCTGCGGAGGCGCACCGCCGTCGGCCGGGCCGCCCGCCGTCGCCGGCAGCGACTGTGCTTCCCCGGGGGCACCCCCCGGACCCCCGGCCGGAGGCGCGCCGCCCGCCGTCACCGGCAGCGACTGTGCTTCCCCGGGGGCACCCCCCGGACCCCCGGCCGGAGGCGCGCCGCCCGCCGTCACCGGCAGCGGATACACCGGGGGAGTGCCGCCGAATTCCGGGCAGTGCGCCTGATGGTCGCACCAGCCGCACAGCTTCGTCCGCCGCGGCCGCCAGTCACCGGTCCGTGTGGCCAGCCGGATCGCGTCCCACAGCGCCAGCAACTTCCGCTCCACCGCCCGCAGATCGGCCTCGCCCGGGTCGTACGTCAGCACATCGCCGCTGCCCAGATACACCAGCTGCAGCCGCCGCGGCACCACGCCGCGCAACCGCCACATCACCAGCGCGTAGAACTTCATCTGGAACAGCGGGCCCTCGGCGAACTCCGGCCGGGGCGCCTTGCCCGTCTTGTAGTCGACGATCCGCACCTCGCCGGTCGGCGCCACATCCACCCGGTCGATGAACCCACGCAGCCGCAGCCCCGACTCCAGCTCCGTCTCCACATACAGCTCACGGTCCGCCGGCTCCAGCCGCGTCGGGTCCTCCAGCGAGAACCACCGCTCCACCAGCGCCTCGGCCTCCGCCAGCCACCGCGCCAGCCGTTCCCCCTCCGCGTCGTCCGCGAACAGCTCCGTCAGCTCCGGCCGCCGTTCCAGCAGCCGCTCCCACTCGCCCGGCACCATGGCGCGCGCCCCCGCAGCCGTACGCTCCGCCGCCGGAGCGTCGAAGAGCCGCTCCAGCACCGCATGCACCACCGTCCCTCGGGTCGCCGCCGGACTCGGCTTCTCCGGCAGCCGGTCGATCACCCGGAAGCGGTACAGCAGCGGGCACTGCAGGAAATCGCTCGCCCGCGACGGCGACAGCGCCTGCGGCGGCCGCGCCGGCTCCCCGCCCCGCTCACCCTGAGTGCCCGTCCCGTCCTGCTCCGCGCTCCATCCCATGCCGCACCACCCTACGGCCCGCCACTGACAACCACGGACGGTCCGGACGGCCGCGGCCACCTGCGGACCCGCGACGCCCGGCCGGCCACGGGTGCGCCGCACGCGCCCCGCAGCGAATCCGTCCCCCACGCTCCGCATACCATCGACGCCGGACCCCTTCGCCCTGCATGATCGAGATATCAGGCCGAGCAGGGGCGCACGCCGTATTCGACGAGGGGACGCCACACCGTGGACGACAGCGGGAAGCCGCAGGACCCCCAGGAGCCCGCACCGCACCGGCCGCCCGAGCCGGCCAAGGACACCAAGGCCACCAGGGGACCCAAGGCGCCCCCGCCGGGCCAGAAGGCCGGCGGAGGCATCCTCATGGGCCGCCCCTTCGGCGTGCCCGTCTACGTGGCACCCAGCTGGTTCCTCGTCGCAGCCCTGATCACCTGGGTCTTCGGCGGCCAGCTGGAACGCGTACTGCCCGAGCTCGGCACCGCCCGCTACCTCGTCTCGCTGTTCTTCGCCGTCGCCTTCTACGCCTCGGTGCTCGTCCACGAACTCGCCCACACCGTCGCCGCGCTCCGCTTCAAGCTGCCGGTACGCCGCATCCAGCTGCAGTTCTTCGGCGGTGTCTCGGAGATCGAGAAGGAGAGCGAGAGCCCCGGCCGCGAGTTCGTCCTCGCCTTCGTCGGCCCGCTGCTCTCCCTCGTCCTGGCCGGCGCCTTCTACGCCGGTATGCAGCTGGTCGAGGCCGGCACGGTCCCCGGCGTCCTGCTCGCCGGCCTGATGATCTCCAACCTCATCGTCGCCGTCTTCAACCTGCTGCCCGGCCTCCCCCTGGACGGCGGCCGGATGCTGCGCGCCATCGTGTGGAAGATCACCGGCAAGCCCATGAGCGGCACCATCGCCGCCGCCTGGATCGGCCGCGCCCTCGCCGTCACCGTCCTCATCGGCCTGCCGCTGCTCACCCACACCGGCGCGCTCGGCAACGCCCGCCCCGACATCGGCAGCAGCGACTCGCTCACCGACGCCCTGCTCGCCGCGATCCTCGCCGCCATCATCTGGACCGGAGCCGGCAACAGCCTGCGCATGGCCCGGCTGCGCGAACGCCTCCCCGACCTCACCGCCCGCACCCTCACCCGGCGCGCCGTCCCCGTCGAGACCGCCACCCCGCTCTCCGAGGCGCTGCGCCGCGCCAACGACGCCGGCGCCCGCGCCCTGGTCGTCGTCGACCCCCAGGGCACGCCCACCGCCCTCGTCCGCGAGACCGCCATCGTCGGCGTCCCCGACCACCGCCGCCCCTGGGTCGCCGTCGGCACCCTCGCCCAGGACCTCAAGGACGGGATGCGGGTCTCCGCCGAACTCGCCGGCGAGGACCTCCTGGAGTACCTGCGCGCCACCCCCGCCACCGAGTACCTCGTCGTCGAGGAGACCGGGGAGATCTACGGGGTCCTGTCCACCGCCGACGTCGAACGGGCCTTCGTCTCCGCCATGGCCCGCAAGGCCGCCTGACAGGGCCTGCAGACAGGGTGGACTGACGGGGCGGACCCGTGGCATGCCCTCTCCGGGCCGTCTCGCGCCGCCCGCTGGTCCGCGCCGCTTCGACGGGCCGGTAGGCTGGTCACATGTCCGAACCGACCGGTGCCGCCCGCCGTCGCGGGCCCTTCAAGGTCGGGGACCAGGTCCAGCTCACCGACCCCAAGGGACGCCACTACACCTTCACGCTCGAAGCGGGAAAGAGCTTCCACACCCACAAGGGAGCCTTCCCCCACGACGAGCTGATCGGTGCTCCCGAGGGCAGTGTTGTCCGTACCACCGGGAACGTCGCCTACCTCGCGCTGCGCCCGCTGCTCCCCGACTACGTCCTGTCCATGCCCCGCGGTGCCGCCGTGGTCTACCCCAAGGACGCGGGGCAGATCCTGGCGATGGCCGACATCTTCCCCGGCGCCCGCGTCGTCGAGGCGGGGGTGGGCTCCGGCTCGCTGAGCAGCTTCCTGCTGCGCGCCATCGGTGACGACGGCATGCTGCACTCCTACGAGCGCCGCGCCGACTTCGCCGAGATCGCCACGCAGAACGTCGAGCGCTACTTCGGCGGCCCGCACCCCGCGTGGACGCTCACCGTCGGCGACCTCCAGGACAACCTCTCCGACACCGACGTCGACCGTGTGATCCTCGACATGCTCGCCCCCTGGGAGTGCCTGGACGCCGTCTCCAAGGCCCTGGTGCCGGGCGGCATCCTCTGCGCCTACGTTGCCACGACCACGCAGCTGGCCCGTACCGTCGAGGCGATCCGCGAGCACGGCACCTTCAACGAGCCGTCGGCCTGGGAATCCATGGTCCGCACCTGGCACGTCGAGGGCCTCGCCGTCCGTCCCGACCACCGCATGATCGGCCACACCGGCTTCCTCCTCACCGCCCGCCGCCTCGCCGACGGCGTGGAGCCCCCGCTCCGCCGCCGCCGTCCGGCCAAGGGCGCCTACGGCGAGGACTACACCGGGCCGGGCGGGCGGGACACCGCCACATCGGGCGGCCGGGAATCCGCCGCGTCCGGCGGACGGGACACCGCCACGACGGGCGGGCGGGAGACCGCAGCCGGGTAGGGAGCGGGCCGCCGCCCCCCCCGGGCGCGGCCGGCTGCCAACGGGCGGCGACAACCGCGTCACCGCGCACGACGACCGCCACCGCGCACGACGACCGCCACCGGGCGCGACAACCGCCCGGGTCCGGCCACTCCGCCCCGCACTCCGCCGGCTCCCGTACCCCGCCGCTCGTGGCACACCATTCGGCCACGAACCCACAGGCGCCGCCGACGAGTTCCCGTCCGGGAACCGCCGGCGGCGCCCCCGTCGTTCACCGGCCAGGGGCCCACGCGACCCTTAAGGGATCCCCTACGGGAACCCCCGTACGGGACCCCCCGAGGAAAACCCGGAAAACCCGGCCCAGCTGGTTCCTTGCCACCCCAGCCTGTGGAACGATGCTGGGCACTCCCACCGGCACAGCACTTCACAGGAGTTACCCCGCGTGCAGCCCTTGGCAGGCCAGGACCTCTTGCACACCCAGCCGCGCCTCATGCACTGGCTCACCACCGCCACCGCCGTCTCGGCGGTCGTGGCGGCCGCCTCCTTCCTCCAGCCGCCCGACGCCACGGCCACGACTCCCCGCGACATCCGGGCCGGGCACCGCTCCGCGGCCGCCCACGGCGCCGCCCCCGACCCGGCCAAGGTGGCCTTCCCCGTCGCATGCGGCCCGCACCGCCTCGACGTCACACAGCAGGCCTCCGGAGACCTCGACGGCGACGGCACGACCGAGACGGTCGCGGTGGTCCGCTGCCACAGCGAGACCGGCACCCCGCCCAGCAGCGTCTACGTCCTCGCGCAGTCCGCCGGCCCCCGGGCCGCCCCGCGGATCGTGGCGACACTCCTCGCACCCGCCCAGCAGCTCAGCGTCCGCAAGCTCGCCCTCCGGGACCGAGCGGTCTCCGTGGATGTCGAGGGCTACTCCAGCCTCGACGTACCGCGCTGCTGCCCGGACGTGCGCAAGAGCGTCAAGTGGCAATGGCAGGGCGGGAAGTTCGTCCAGAGTGAACTCCCCGCCGCGCTGCACACCGAGCGCGTCTGAACCGTCGCGCGGTGTGCCCGCGGGGGGGGGTGCGTCCCGTTCCGTGTCCCGCGGACTGCCCAGCGTCCGACGGCCCGGACAGCCAGGGCCGGACGCCCGGACAACCCGGGGCGGACCGCCGGACCGTCCCGCGGCGGCCCGTCCCCGACTACTCAGCGTCCGGGCCGTAGACCTCTACGCGGTCGCTGACCCGGCGCACGTGGATACAGTCCCCCGGGCACTCCTTCGCGGAGTCCCGCACGTCGTTGAGCAGCTTCAACGGGACGGGCGTTGTCGCCCCCTGCTCCTGGAGCAGCTCGTCATCGGCGCTCTTCACATATGCCAGACCATCGATGTCCAGCTCGAAGACCTCCGGCGCATACTGCGCACAGATGCCGTCCCCGGTGCACAGATCCTGGTCGATCCAGACTTCCAGCTCTGGGGCTTCGTCGTGCGCGGTCATCTCGCCTGCCGTTCCTGCGTACGTGAACCGTTTTTGTCTAAGTGGCGCCAGCACTGACGGGTGTTGACCGACTCGACGATACAACCGCTCGCTTTCCGATGTTGATGGGTGGGTATCCCCTTGGCGTGAGGACGTGCGCAAGGGTGAAGATCGGACACACCCCGACAGTCTTTTCGATCTAGGGGTTTCAACCTGCACCGGCCCAGGTAGGGTCAGGAAGCGTCCAGCTCCTTGGAGGAGGTGAGGACCGTGGCAGCCCACGACGACGACATCAACCGCGGCATCCGGCCGGGGCGAGGGTCTGAAGATCCCGCCGGCCAGGTTGCCTATCTCGAGCAGGAGATCGCCGTCCTGCGACGCAAGCTCGCCGACTCTCCGCGTCACACGAGGATTCTCGAAGAGCGGATCGTCGAGCTGCAGACCAACCTGGCCGGCGTCTCGGCGCAGAACGAGCGTCTCGCCAACACTCTCCGCGAGGCACGCGACCAGATCGTCGCCCTCAAGGAAGAGGTCGACCGGCTCGCCCAGCCGCCGGCCGGCTTCGGCGTCTTCCTGCACGCGAACGACGACGGCACGGTCGACATTTTCACCGGCGGCCGGAAGCTCCGGGTCAATGTCAGCCCTAGCGTGGAGACCGAGGACCTCAGGCGTGGCCAGGAGGTCATGCTCAACGAAGCACTCAACGTTGTCGAAGCCATGGAGTACGAGCGGGCCGGCGACATCGTCACCCTCAAGGAAATCCTTGAGGACGGCGAGCGCGCCCTGGTCATAGGGCACACCGACGAGGAACGGGTGGTGAGGCTCGCCGAGCCGCTGCTGGACACCACCATCCGCTCCGGCGACGCCCTGCTGCTCGAACCCCGCTCCGGCTACGTCTACGAAGTCATCCCGAAGAGCGAGGTCGAGGAACTCGTCCTCGAAGAAGTACCGGACATCGACTACACCAAGATCGGCGGCCTGGGCACCCAGATCGAACAGATCCGGGACGCCGTCGAGCTCCCGTACCTCTACCCCGACCTCTTCAAGGAGCACGAACTCCGCCCGCCCAAGGGCGTCTTGCTCTACGGCCCACCCGGCTGCGGCAAGACACTCATCGCCAAGGCGGTCGCCAACTCCCTTGCCAAAAAGGTCGCCGAGGTGACCGGGCAGCCCGCGGGGAAGAGCTTCTTCCTCAACATCAAGGGCCCGGAGCTGCTCAACAAGTACGTCGGCGAAACGGAACGGCACATCCGGCTGGTCTTCCAGCGCGCCAGGGAGAAGGCGGGCGAGGGCACCCCCGTCATCGTCTTCTTCGACGAGATGGACTCGCTCTTCCGCACCCGCGGATCCGGCGTCAGCTCGGACGTGGAGAACACCATCGTCCCCCAGCTGCTCTCCGAGATCGACGGCGTCGAAGGCCTTGAGAACGTGATCGTGATCGGCGCCTCCAACCGCGAGGACATGATCGATCCGGCCATTCTGCGCCCCGGCCGCCTCGACGTGAAAATCAAGATCGAGCGTCCGGACGCGGAGGCCGCCAAGGACATCTTCTCGAAGTACCTCACGGAGAATCTCCCGCTGCACGCGGACGACCTCGCCGAACACGACGGCTCGCGCAGGTCCGCGGTCAGCGGAATGATTCAGTCCGTCGTCGAGCAGATGTACGCGGAATCCGAGGAGAATCGCTTCCTGGAGGTCACCTACGCCAACGGTGACAAGGAAGTCCTCTACTTCAAGGACTTCAACTCCGGTGCGATGATCGAAAACATCGTAGGACGCGCAAAGAAGATGGCCATCAAGGCCTTCCTCGAGCACAACCAGAAAGGTCTCAGGGTCTCCCACCTCCTCCAGGCCTGCGTGGACGAGTTCAAGGAGAACGAGGACCTGCCCAACACCACCAACCCGGACGACTGGGCCCGGATCTCCGGAAAGAAGGGCGAGCGGATCGTCTACATCCGCACCCTCGTCACCGGAAAACAGGGCGCGGACACCGGCCGCTCCATCGACACCGTGGCGAATACCGGCCAATACCTGTAACACCGCTCTCCGGCTGCGGATGTCCTGCACGGGGCGTCCGCAGCCGGACGCATTTCCGGAAGCGCCGAAAATGCTCCCATCATGGGCGATGAACCAGGGAAAACCGGACTGGAGCAATGACTGTAATGATCTCCCCAGGGCCGCAATGGCGTTCTAGGCTCATCGGTACCGCTGCGTCACGCAGTGCGGGCGTGGGGCACGCACCCGGGACGCAGGCACAGCAGCGGTACGTGAGCGCCGCCCCCATCCGGGGACGCCGCCGGGCAAGGAGGGCCGCATGACCGTACGGCGAGTAATGGGCATCGAGACCGAGTACGGGATCTCCGTCCCCGGCCACCCGAACGCCAATGCCATGCTCACCTCATCCCAGGTCGTCAACGCCTACGCGGCCGCGATGCACCGGGCACGCCGTGCCCGCTGGGACTTCGAGGAGGAGAACCCGCTGCGGGACGCCCGCGGCTTCGACCTCGCACGCGAGAACGCGGACGCCAGCCAGCTCACCGACGAGGACATCGGCCTCGCCAATGTGATCCTCACCAACGGCGCCAGGCTCTACGTCGACCACGCACACCCCGAATACAGCGCCCCCGAGGTCACCAACCCCCGCGACGCCGTCCTCTGGGACAAGGCCGGCGAACGGATCATGGCCGAAGCCGCCGAGAAGGCCGCCCAGGTCCCCGGCGCCCAGCCCATCCACCTCTACAAGAACAACACCGACAACAAGGGCGCCTCCTACGGCACGCACGAGAACTACCTGATGAAACGGGAGACCCCGTTCTCGGACATCGTGCGGCACCTGACCCCGTTCTTCGTCTCCCGGCAGGTCTACGCCGGCGCCGGCCGGGTCGGCATCGGCCAGGACGGCCACGAACACGGCTTCCAGATCAGCCAGCGCGCCGACTACTTCGAGGTGGAGGTCGGCCTGGAGACGACGCTCAAGCGGCCCATCATCAACACCCGCGACGAACCGCACGCCGACGCGGAGAAGTACCGCCGCCTCCACGTGATCATCGGCGACGCCAACCTCTCCGAGATCTCCACCTACCTCAAGCTCGGCACCACCTCCCTCGTCCTCTCCATGATCGAAGACGGCTTCATCGCCGTCGACCTCGCCGTCGACCAGCCCGTCCGCACCCTCCACCAGGTGTCGCACGACCCCACCCTGCAACGCCTGATCACGCTCCGCAGCGGCCGCACGCTCACCGCCGTACAGCTCCAGATGGAGTACTACGAACTGGCCCGCAAATACACCGAGGACCGCTACGGGGCGGACGCGGACGAACAGACCAAGGACGTCCTGGCCAGGTGGGAGGACGTGCTGGGTCGCCTGGAGAACGACCCCATGAGCCTGTCGGGCGAACTGGACTGGGTCGCCAAGCGCGAGCTGATGGAGGGCTACCGCCGCCGCGACGGCCTCGACTGGGACGCCGCCCGGCTGCACCTCATCGACCTCCAGTACGCCGACGTACGCCCCGAGAAGGGCCTGTACAACCGTCTGGCGGCCCGCGGGAAGATGAAGCGCCTCCTGGACGAGCCCGACGTCCAGCGGGCCCAGCAGAAGCCTCCGGAGGACACCAGGGCGTACTTCCGCGGCCGCTGCCTGGAGCAGTACGCGGACGACGTCGCGGCCGCCTCATGGGATTCGGTCATTTTCGACCTGCCCGGCCGGGACTCGCTGCAGCGGGTTCCGACGCTGGAGCCGCTGCGCGGAACCCGTAAGCACGTCAAGGAGCTGCTGGATCGCTGCCGGACAGCGGAAGAGCTGGTCAGGACGCTGTCCGGCCGCTGAGCCAGGGCCGGGTCACCGGCGGGAAGCGTCAGGTGCACGACAGAATTCGCGGCGATCGGCCGTCGGTCGACGGCTGAAATCTCCGCGGTACGGGAATCATCGAGATGACTCCCGGGCGTTGCAGCAAGTGCAGGGCCGATGTCGGACCCTGCTTGTAGGGTCGGATCTTGAAGGTCACATCGAGCGGGCGAACCGAGCGGGGTGAGGGATATGGCGACCAAGGACAGCGGCGGCGGACAGGCGAAGGCCACACGTTCCACCGAGGAGGTCGAGGAGCAGGCCCAGGACGCACAGGTCTCCGAGGAGCTCAAGGAGCGCCAGGAGAAGCTGAGCGACGACGTGGACTCCGTGCTGGACGAAATCGATGATGTGCTCGAGGAGAACGCCGAGGACTTCGTGCGCTCATTCGTTCAAAAAGGCGGCGAGTAGCCTTCGAAACGAAGGGTACGGGGGGTGTCGGGTTGGCAATCGGAGGTTGCGTGAAGCGCTGCGTGCGGTGCGGCGAGTGGAAACCGCGCGCAGCCTTCGCTCCCGAGCGGCCGAACCTCGACGGCTCGCAACGGCATTGCCGGAGCTGCGCGACCCGGTATCGCTGCCGGGCGATGGAGCCGCAACACCGAAAGTGCGATGGCCTCACGGTGGCCGAGCGCGACGCGCTGATCAAGGGGCAGCGCGGGCTGTGCGTGATCTGCCTGGATGCCGAGCCCGTGCATGTGGATCACGATCACGAGACGGGTAAAGTCCGGGGCGTACTGTGCTTCAGCTGCAACGCCGCCTTGGGCCAATTCAAGGACCGGCCGGACGTCTTGAGGCGGGCGGCCAAGTATCTGGAAGGAATCGTGTGGAAGCCAATACTCGAAGCACCGGGCGTCTACCGGCGGCCTTCCTGACGCCCGGGTCCGCGTCGTTCATGGATTTTCTCAGTGACCACTCGCCGGGGCTGCTGCCCGGCAACCGTCCGCTGCCGGCCGTCCAGGGTGCCGTCGAGGCGCCGCACGGCACGACGATCGTGGCCGCGACGTTCGCCGGCGGCGTGGTGCTCGCCGGTGACCGGCGGGCGACGATGGGCAACGTCATCGCGCAGCGCGATATCGAGAAGGTCTTCCCGGCCGATGAGTACAGCGCGGTCGGTATCGCCGGTACGGCCGGTCTCGCCACCGAGATGGTGAAGCTGTTCCAGCTGGAGCTGGAGCACTTCGAGAAGGTCGAGGGTGCCCAACTCTCCCTGGAGGGCAAGGCGAACCGGCTGTCGACGATGATTCGCGGCAATCTCGGGATGGCCATGCAGGGCCTGGCCGTGGTGCCGTTGTTCGCCGGCTATGACCTCGACCGGGACAAGGGCCGGATCTTCTCGTACGACGTGACGGGCGGGCGTTCGGAGGAGCTCGGTTTCGCGGCGACGGGTTCCGGTTCGGTGTTCGCCCGCAGTGCGCTGAAGAAGCTCTTCCAGGAGGACTTCACGGAGAATCAGGCCGTGACGGCCGTGGTTCAGGCGCTGTACGACGCGGCTGACGACGATTCGGCGACCGGCGGTCCGGACCTGGCGAGGCGGATCTATCCGATCATGACGGTGATCACCGACGAGGGTTTCCGGAGGCTGCCGGAGGACGAGGTCGCGGAGATCGCCCGTGCCGTGCACGAGCGGCGCCTGGACCAGCCGGACGGCCCGCGGGCCGCGCTGCTCTGACCGTACCGATGTTCCGCAATGCCGTCAGTAATGCCGCCAGTGAGAATGATTGTGACAGGAAGGGATGGATAGCCGGTGTCGACGCCGTTCTATGTCTCACCCCAGCAGGCCATGGCCGACCGTGCCGAATACGCCCGCAAAGGCATCGCGCGTGGCCGCAGCGTCGTGGTGCTGCAGTACACCGACGGCGTGGTGTTCGTCGCCGAGAATCCTTCCCGCGCCCTGCACAAGGTCAGTGAGATCTACGACCGGATCGCGTTCGCCGCGGTCGGTAAGTACAACGAGTTCGAGAACTTGCGGATCGGCGGTGTGCGCTATGCGGATCTGCGGGGGTACACCTATGACCGTGAGGATGTGACGGCGCGCGGGCTGGCGAATGTGTACGCCCAGACGCTGGGCACGATCTTCTCCAGTGCCGCCGAGAAGCCGTATGAGGTGGAGCTGATCGTCGCCGAGGTCGGCGGTGCTCCGGAGGAGGATCAGATCTACCGGCTGCCGCATGACGGTTCGATCGTGGATGAGCACGGTTCGGTGGCGGTGGGCGGTAACGCGGACCAGATCAGCAGCTATCTGGATCAGCGGCATCGGGACGGAATGACGCTGGCGGAGGCGCTGAAGCTGGCGGTGGAGTCGCTGTCGCGGGATTCCAACGGCGGTGAGCGGCGGCTGACGGCGGAGCAGTTGGAGGTCGCGACGCTGGACCGTACGCGGCCGCAGAAGCGTAAGTTCAAGCGGATCCTCGGCCGGCAGCTGACCCGTCTGCTGGAGGAGGGCGGCGGCGCGGGCGCCGGGAAGCCGGCGGCGGGCGCGGACGAGGGCGCCGGTGATGAGGCTGCGGGTGCTGCCGCCGAGGAGGCCGGCGGCAAGGGCACTGGTGGCGCCAAGAGCTCCGGGGGCGCCAAGGGTGCCAAGAGCACCAAGGACGGCAAGGACGTGAAGGACTCGGGTGGCGACGGGGCTGCCGGGGAGGGCGGTTCCGAGGGGGAGCCGCTGCTCTGACGGTCTGAGGCTGCTCTGGCGGTCTGACGCCGGTTTTCGCCGATGATCCGTTTGCGTTGAGGAGTTCAGGAGTTCAGGAGTTTTCCGGGCCGGTTGTCCGGTTCGCGCGCCCCGGTGGGTCACCGCCCGCCGGGGCGCGCGGCGTTGTCAGGGGATGGGCGGCGGCGGTGCGGTGGAGCCGCGGGTGATCAGTTCCACGGGGAGGGGGCCGGGGGGCTGGGTGGGGCGGCCGTCGAGTGCGGCGATCAGGGCGCGCAGGCCGGCTGCGCCGAACTCCTCGGCGGGCAGGCGTACGGTCGTCAGCTCGGGTTCGACGGCGCGGGCGAGGGCGAGGTCGTCGAAGCCGGTGACGGAGATGTCGTCGGGGACGCGCAGCCCGAGGCGGCGTACGGCCTTGCAGGCGCCGGCGGCGATGATGTCGTCGTCGCAGAGCAGGGCGGTGGGGCGGGGGCCGGGGCCGGTGAGGGCGGTGTGTGCGGCCCGCATACCGGCGTCGACGTCGAGGGCGGTGGGCAGGCGGTGGAGCAGGGCGCCGGGGAGCTCGGCGAGGGCCGTGGTGACGGCGTGGGCGCGTACGCCGAAGGTCCAGGACGGTACGTCGGCCGCGAGGTGGGTGATGCGGCGGTGGCCGAGGGCGGTGAGGTGGCCGGTCAACTGCCGTACGCCGGCGGCGATGTCGAGGTTGACGGTGGCGGTGGCGCGGTCGTCGTCGGGGTCGCTGTCGAGCATGACGAGGGGGAGGTCGGCGCTGCGGAGGGCGGTGAGGGCTTCGGCGGCCATGGAGGAGGCGATGACGCCGTCGAGGGTGGCGGCGGCGGATGCGAAGGGGTCGGGAACCAAAGGGGCCCGGACGGGCCTTCCGCTGTGGGTGGCGGCGGGTGACGGGTGGGCGGGGCCGGTGGCGGGTGAGGGGTAGAGGACGACGCCGAAGCCGTGGTCGGTGGCGACGCGGGCCGCGCCGGTGTAGACGCGGGCGAAGAATTCGGTGGTGAGGGCGGGGACGACGAGGAGTGCGGTGCCGGTGCGGCCGGTGCGGAGGCTGCGGGCGGCGAGGTTGGGGCGGTAGCCGAGCCGGCGGGCGGCGGCGCGGACGGTTTCGGCCTTGGCGGGGGAGACCCGGCCGTGCCATTTGTCGCCGAGGACGAGGGAGACGGTGGCCTGGGAGACGCCGGCGGCGCGGGCCACGTCACGGCTGGTGGCCGGGCGCGGGGCGGGGGGTGTGGCCTGAGGGGTGGTCACCGGGGTTGTCGCTCCTCGCGTTCGGCCGTTGCGGGGGGGGGGAGGGGGTGGACCGCGGGTTGTCGTCATGGTACGTATACGGCGGGGTTATACGTAACACGTGCGTGAGATCCCTACGTGAGATCCACGCGAGAGGTCCATGCGAGAGATCCCTCGCGTACGCGTGACGACCGTTTCGCGGATGCGTGACGTCCGTGCGTGACCGGCGTGCGCGCGGAGGGCTTCGTCGCGCATCGTCACACGTCCGGGCGCCGTCCGGGTGGGGAGGGGCAGGGATGGCCACGGGGTATGCGGAGCTGCTCAGGACGCGGTACGCGGTCCGGCTGCTGGCGGGGACGCTGGCGGGCCGGCTGCCGAATGCCACGGCGGCGCTGGCGGTGGTTCTGTACGTACGGGCCGAGGGCGGCAGCTATGCCGTGGCGGGGGCGCTGACCGCGGTCTACGGCGCCTGCAGCGCGGTCGGCCAGCCGGTGCTCGGCCGGGCGGTGGACGTCTTCGGCCAGCCGCGGGTGATGCTGCCGGCGTCGGTGCTCTCCGCGCTGGGGGTGGTGTTGCTGGTGGCGGTGGGCCTGGAGGGGTGGTGGCCGGCCTGTGCCGCGATGGTGGTCGCCGGGTTCTTCACCCCGCCTCTGGAGGGCGGGCTGCGGGCGCTGTGGCCGGGTGTGCTGAAGCGCGCGGACCGGGTGCACACCGCGTACGCGCTGGACGCGGTGGCGCAGGAAGTGATGTTCGCGGTGGGGCCGTTGCTGGTGACGCTGGGGGTGGCGGTCTGGTCGGCGGGTGCGGCGCTGCTGGTGATCAATGGGGTGGGGGTGCTGGGCGCGCTGTCGGTGGTGGTGTCCGAACCGTCGCGGCGGTGGCGGAGTGCGCCGCGTGAGGCGCACTGGCTGGGGGCGCTGCGGTCGGCCGGGATGCTGGTGCTGATCGGGGGGTTCTTCTTCGTGGGGCTGGCGCTGGGGGCGATCTCGGTCGCGGCGGTGGCGTACGCGGACGGGCACGGCGGGGGGATGGTCTCCAGCTATCTGCTGTCGGCGCTCGGTCTGGGGGCGCTGGTCGGTGGTGTCGTCTATGGTGCGCGGCAGTGGCCGGGGGCGCCGGAGGGGCGGTTGCGGCTGCTGGCCGGGCTGCTGGCGTTGGGCTATCTGCCACTGGTGCTGGTGCCGGGGGTGGCCGGGATGACGGTGCTGGCGGGGGTGGCGGGGGTGTTTCTGGCGCCGACGCTGGCCTGTGCGTTCGTGGTGGTGGACCGGCATGCGCCGAGGGGCACGGTGACGGAGGCGTTCTCGTGGCTGGTGACGGCGTCCGGTGTCGGTTCGGCGGTGGGGGCGTCGGTGGCGGGGCCGGTGGTGGAGCTGGGCGGGGCGGCGGCGGGTTTCGCGGTGGCGGGTGCGGGCGGGCTTGTCGCGCTCGCCGTCTTTTTGTCGACGAAGCGATTTCTTGGGGATCCGGTGCCGGGTGGGGCGGGTGCGGGCCCGGCGGAAAATGATCGGAACGGGGCTGTCGAACCCGGTTTCAGAGCAGGCCGTCGGGCGTAATGTTCAGTCATGGACCGCCGCATTTTCGGGCTGGAGAACGAGTACGGCGTCACGTGCACGTTCAGGGGACAGCGCCGACTGTCGCCTGACGAAGTGGCGCGGTACCTCTTCCGCCGTGTCGTGTCATGGGGCCGCAGCAGCAATGTCTTCCTGCGGAACGGCGCCCGCCTGTACTTGGACGTGGGTTCACACCCGGAATATGCAACTCCCGAGTGTGACAACGTGACCGAACTGGTCACGCACGACAAGGCAGGGGAGCGCATTCTCGAGGGTCTGCTCGTCGATGCCGAGCGCCGCCTGCATGAGGAGGGAATCGCGGGCGACGTCTATCTGTTCAAGAACAACACCGATTCGGCGGGAAACTCGTACGGCTGCCACGAGAATTATCTCGTCGCCCGGCACGGTGAGTTCTCCCGGCTCGCGGACATCCTGATTCCGTTCCTGGTCACCCGCCAGTTGCTGTGCGGTGCGGGCAAGGTGCTGCAGACTCCGCGGGGCGCGGTGTACTGCGTCAGTCAGCGTGCGGAGCACATCTGGGAGGGCGTCTCGTCGGCGACGACCCGTTCGCGTCCGATCATCAATACCCGCGACGAGCCGCATGCGGACGCGGAGCGGTATCGCCGGCTGCATGTCATCGTCGGGGATTCCAACATGTCCGAGACGACGATGATGCTGAAGGTCGGCGCCACGGATCTGGTGCTGCGGATGATCGAGGCCGGTACGGTCATGCGCGATCTGACGCTGGAGAATCCGATCCGGGCCATCCGTGAGGTCAGCCATGACATCACGGGGCAGCGCAAGGTGCGGCTGGCCAGCGGGCGGGAGGCGTCCGCGCTCGAGGTGCAGCAGGAGTACTTCGAAAAGGCGGTGGATTTCTGCGAGCGCCGCGGTATCCGTACGGGCTTCGTCGAGCGGGTGCTGGAGCTGTGGGGCCGTACGCTGGAGGCGGTCCGGAACGAGGATCTGGACCGGGTCGCGACCGAGATCGACTGGGTGATGAAGTATCAGCTCATCGAGCGGTACCGGGCGAAGAACAACATCACCATGTCCCATCCGCGGGTGGCGCAGATAGACCTCGCCTATCACGACATTCACCGTCGCCGGGGGCTCTACTACCTTCTGGAGCGGAAGGGCCAAGCCGCGCGGATCTGCAATGACTTGAAGATCTTCGAGGGCAAGTCGGTGCCGCCGCAGACGACTCGGGCGCGGCTGCGCGGTGACTTCATCCGCCGG
This sequence comes from Streptomyces sp. NBRC 110611, assembly GCF_001590865.1. Classification (GTDB taxonomy): domain Bacteria; phylum Actinomycetota; class Actinomycetes; order Streptomycetales; family Streptomycetaceae; genus Streptomyces. The sequence goes on along the minus strand of NZ_BBUY01000002.1, from coordinate 666,555 downwards.
GCCCAGGAGCAGCGCCGTGATTTCACCGTCGACTGGGTGCACCTCAAGCTCAATGACCAGGCGCAGCGCACGGTCCTGTGCAAGGACCCGTTCCGTTCGGTGGACGACCGGGTGGAGAAGCTGATCGCCGGGATGTGAGCCGGGGCGGGTGGTGGCCGCGGTGGCACCTTTCGCAACACGGGGCGCCGTACGTATCTCGTGCGGTGCCCCGCGTGCGTCGTAGAGTGTTCCGACTTGTACTCGAAGGAACCCGAGGATCACTGTGCGACGCCGACTCGCTGCTCTGCTCATGGTGCCGGCTCTGGCGCTCACCGCTACGGCCTGTGGGGGTGACGACGACAAGAAGAGCGAGGCGGAAAAGGCCGGTTCTTCTTCGTCCCCGCAGGTGCCCGACGCTCCCAAGCCCGTGGACTCGGCGGCGCCGATGCCGAAGGTCAGCGGCGCCGAGGGCAAGAAGGCCACCATCGACGTGCCCAAGGGCGACCCGTCGGGCAAGTTCGTCGTGCACACGCTCACCAAGGGCGACGGCGCCGAGGTCAAGAAGGGCGACCTGGTGTCGATGAACTTCACCGGCAAGCTCTGGAAGAGCGGCAAGGACCTCGGCAGCTCCTACGACCAGGGCGGCGCGCAGCTGGTCGAGGCCGGGTCGGATGCCGCGATCCCGGCGTTCTCGCAGGCGCTGGTGGGCCAGAAGGAGGGCAGCCGCGTCCTGGTGGTCGCGCCGCCGTCGGCGGCCTGGGGCGACCGGGGCAACCCGCAGGCGGGTGTGTCCGGCACCGACACCCTGGTCTTCGCGGTCGACGTGGGCAAGGTCACCCCGAAGATGGTCAAGGGCACCCAGGCCGACATCCCGTCGGATCTGCCGCAGATCGCGGCGGACAAGGAGGAGCCCGCCACGATCTCGGTCCCGAAGAACGATCCGCCGAAGGAACTGGTCGACAAGGTCCTCATCGAGGGCAAGGGCGCCGAGATCAAGAACGGCCAGCGGGTGACCATGCAGTACAGCGGCGCCGCCTGGAAGATCAACGAGGGGAAGCCGAAGGCCAAGCTCTTCGACTCGTCCTGGAAGGCCGGCCAGCCGTTCACCACCGTGATCGGCCAGGGCCAGGTCATCGAGGGCTGGGACAAGGGCATCGTCGGCAAGCACGTCGGCGACCGGCTGCTCCTGGTGATCCCGCCGGAGCAGGCGTACGGCAAGCAGGACAAGGGCAAGGAGCTGCCGGCCGACTCGACGCTGGTGTTCGTCGTCGACATCCTGAGCGCGGCCTGATCAGCGGTACCGGCAAGATCTGCGAGACTGGCCAGGTAATCGTAAAGATTCGTAAGTAGGAGCACATTCGTGAGCATCGACAAGCCCGAGATCGACTTTCCCGAGGGCCCGGTCCCGACCGACCTGGAGATCGTGGACCTGTGGGAGGGTGACGGGCCGGTCGCCAAGGCCGGGGACATGGTCTCCGTCCACTACGTCGGCGTCTCCTACAGCACCGGTGAGGAGTTCGACGCGAGCTGGAACCGCGGCAAGCCGCTGCAGTTCCAGCTGGGCGCCGGCCAGGTCATTCCGGGCTGGGACAACGGCGTGCAGGGCATGAAGGTCGGCGGCCGCCGCCGGCTGACCATCCCGCCGCACCTGGCGTACGGCGAGCGCGGCGCGGGCGGCGGCCGGATCGCCCCGAACGAGACGCTGATCTTCGTCTGCGACCTGGTCTCGGTCTGAGACCGCGCGCGTCCCGGTCCGTGTGACCGGTGACGCCCACCCGAGGGCCCGTGCCACCACTGGCGCGGGCCCTCGGCTTTTCCCGCACGCACCCCGGGCGGTACGGTCGACGATCGGGAAGTTCCACGAGAAAGGGCGTCGATGGCCATTGCCAAGGCCGAGCGGCTGATGAACCTGGCGCTGTGCCTGCTGGGGACGCGACGCCCGCTGACCAAGCGTGAGCTCAGATCGTCCATCGAGGCGTACGTCGAGGCCTTCGGGCCGGGGCAGGCCGTGGGCTTCGGACCGGGGCAGGGCGTGGCCGGCAGCGATGACTCCTTCAACCGCATGTTCGAGCGGGACAAGGACGATCTGCGCGAGCTCGGCCTGGTCATCGAGACCGTCGAGGGCATCGACGGGGAGGTCGGCTACCTCGCCCGCCGGGACAGCAACCGGCTGCCCCCGATCACCCTGGACGCCGAGGAGGCCGCCGCCCTCGGGCTCGCCGCCAAGGTCTGGCAGCAGGCCCGGCTGGCCGGCGCGGCCAGCGGCGCCCTGCAGAAACTGCGTGCGGCCGGGATGCCGCTGGCCGACGGCGGCGGGCAGGACTACGACGCCGGAGCGCCGCACAGCGCCCTCGAACCCCGCATCCCCGCCCATGAGGCGGCTTTCGAGCCGTTGATGCTGGCCTGCCGTGACCGCCGCCCGGTCGTCTTCGACTACCGCAAGTCCACCGCCGCGCACCCCGAGCAGCGGCAGGTCGAGCCGTGGATCCTGGAGTGCTGGCGCGGGCACTGGTACGTCGCCGGCTGGGACCGCGGCCGTCAGGCGGAGCGGGTCTTCCGGCTGTCCCGGATCACCGGCAAGGTCCGTTCCCGGCAGGGGAAGTTCACCGCCCCGGTGCCCGATCACGTCACCGTACGGGAGACCGTGGAGAGCTGGGCGGGGGAGACCGCCACCGGCACCGCGCGGATCAGGCTCCGGGCGGAGCACGGCTACCCGCTGCGGGCCCGGGCGCTGTCCCGGCGCGATCTGGGCGACGGCTGGGACGAGCTGGAGATCCCCTACGGCCATGGACTCGACGCCTGGCTCGTGGAGTTCGGCCCGGATGTGGTGGTGCTGGAACCGGCCGAGCTGCGGGCCGATGTCATCGACCGGCTGCGTGCCGTGGCCAAGGGCTGAGAGGGACGGGACGCGGACTCATGGCTTCCAACGCGATCGACCAGACCCGCCGGATGCTGTCGCTGGTGACGTATCTGCGGGAGCGCCCCGGCGCCCGGGTCGGCGATGTCGCCCGCGCCTTCGGCATCACCGAGGACGAGCTGATTGCCGACCTCGACGTGCTGCCGATGTGCGGAACGAGCTTCCGCGGCGGCGACCTGCTGGACATCGACACCGACGGCGACCGGATCTGGTGGCACAACCCCGACGACGTCGCCGAGCCGCTGCGGCTGGCGGCCGACGAGGCGACCGCGCTGCTGGTCGCGGCGCGCGCGGTGGCGACCCTGCCGGGGCTGCGGGAGGGCGACCGGCAGGCGCTGCTGCGGGCCACCGCCAAGCTGGAGGCGGCGGCCGGTGAGGCGGCCGGCGCCAGTTCCCGCCTCTCGGTGACGTTCGAGTCGGAGGGCGGGGTCTTCGCCGACGTCGACCGGGCGATCGCCGAGCGGCGCCGGCTGTGGCTGCGCTACTACTCCCCGGCCCGCGACGAGCTGACCGAGCGTGAGGTGGACCCGATCCGGCTGTTCGCCGTCGGCCATACGTACATGGAGGCCTGGTGCCGGCTCTCGGAGGCCCGGCGCACCTTCCGGCTCGACCGGGTCGCCGAGATCAGGCTGCTGGACGCGCCGGCCGATCCGCCGCCGGTCGAGCTGCGGGACCTGTCGGAGGGGCTGGTGCAGCCGGCCGCCGAGGACCCCGAGGTGTCGGTCGAGGTCGGTCCGGGCGGACGCTGGGTCGCCGAGTACTACCCGCACGACAGCGCCGAGGAGCTCCCCGACGGCGGACTGCGCATCACCCTGCGCACCCCCGATCCGGCCTCGCTGCGGCGGCTGGCGCTGCGGCTGGGCCGGGACGGCCGGATCGTGGCGCCGCGGGCGCTCGCGGACAGCGCCCGGCGCGCGGCGGAGCAGGCGCTCGCGGCGTACGGCGCGTGAGTGCGGGGCACGGGGGAGAGGGCGGAGGCGGCGAAGGATGACGACCACGAGGGCGGGCGCGACCGCTCCGGTGCTGTTCAAGGCGGCCTGCCCGGACTGCCGGGGCCGCTTCGAGCTGGACCCGGACGCCTTCCGGCTGGCGATCGGCGCCAGCCGGCGCACCACCTTCTACTCCTTCACCTGCCCCGACTGCGGCCGGGCGGTCCGCAAGCCGGCCGGGGAGCGGATCGTCGAGCTGCTCAGCGGCGGCGGGGTGCGCACGCTGCGGCTCCACCTGGGCTGACCGATAGGCTCGCCCCATGCTCTGGCCCATGATCGCAATCGTCCTCGGCTTCCTCGGGATCGCCGTGCTCGGTGTCCTCGCCGTCCGCGTCTTTGTCGAGGTGCGGCGGCTGGCCCAGCAGGTCGGGGCGGCCTCGGAGCGGATCCAGCGGGCGGCCGACGACCTGGAGCGGGCGGCCGTGCCGCTGGCCTCGCGGCTGCACGGGGCCGGCCGGGAGTAGGGGCCTGCTCCCCCGGAGATCCCTCGGAAGGCCCCTGGGCCCGGACGTCGCCGAGCGGTGCCGGGAGCCTGCTGTGGCGGGGAGCGGAGAGGTAGGCTGGCCCGCGGTGCGGGCAGTGCGGCTCTCACGGCAAACGGGAGTACGCAAGGGGATTGCCCGGCGTTCACCACCGAACGTTACGATCGACGCAGCACCAGTACGCCAGTCCGACCATCGGCAGGCAACCAGCAGACGCCGCCCCGGCGAGAAGGTAGTCGCACATGCTCAGCAACCTGAGGGCCCCCGAGATCATCCTGATCCTCGTAGTCATTGTGCTGCTGTTCGGCGCGAAGAAGCTTCCGGACATGGCGCGTTCGCTCGGCAAGTCCGCGCGCATCCTCAAGAGCGAGGCCAAGGCGATGAAGAAGGACGGCGGTGAGAAGGACGGCGGTGCCGAGGGCACGGCGGCGTCCGAGACCTCCGCCGAGGCGGCCCCGCAGGCTCCTCGTACGATCCAGGCGGCTCCCGGTGATGTGAGCAGCTCGCGCCCTGTGGCCGAGCCGAGCCACGCCACCAAGCAGAGCTGACCGAACCGATCAGGTCGGACCGTCCGGTCCGGGACGGCCGAACGCACGAGACGAGGACGTGGGTTGCTCAAGTCCGCCCGCAAGCAGGCGAAGGACCCCGAGGGGCGGATGCCGCTCGCCGCGCACCTGCGTGAGCTGCGCAACAGGCTGCTGAAGTCGGTGCTGGCGATCGCCGTGGTGACGGTCGTCGCCGCGTACTTCTACCAGGAGATCGCCCACTTCATCACGGGGCCGGTCAACGACCGGGTCGGCTGTCCCAAGGGGGTCAGCGCGCAGACGCCGGGCGGCCACCAGTGCGCGGACATCAGCGCGCTGGGCGTGCTGTCCCCGTTCACGGTCATGGTCAAGATCGCGCTCACCACGGGCGTGGTCATGGCGAGCCCGGTCTGGCTCTATCAGCTGTGGGCCTTCCTCGCTCCGGGCCTGCACAAGCACGAGAAGCGCTATGCGCGGAGCTTCGTGGCGGCGGGTGTGCCGCTCTTCCTCGCCGGCGCCTATCTCGCGTACGCGGTGCTGCCCACCACGGCGGCGGCGCTGGTCGGACTGACCCCGAGCGACTGGTCCAACGTCTTCCCGGCGGACGAGTTCCTGGACATCGTCACGCGGATGGTCCTGGTCTTCGGCCTGGCCTTCGAACTGCCGCTGCTGCTGGTGCTGCTGAACTTCGGCGGTGTGATCACCGGGCGCCGGATCCTGGGCTGGTGGCGGTTCATGGTGCTGGGCATCACGATCTTCGCGGCCCTCGCCACGCCGACCGGTGACCCCGTGACCATGGTCCTGCTGGCCGCCCCGATCGTGCTGCTGTTCTTCGGCGCCGTGGGCATCTGCCTGGCCAACGACCGCCGCCGCACGCGGCGCAACCCGGACGCGGCGCTGAGCGACGACGAGGCGTCCGAGCTGGACCTGACGCCGTCGGAGGTCGAGGAGACCGGGCCGGTGTCGTCCCAGCGGATGCTGCCGGAGCAGACCGGCCGCGGCCAGGGCGACGACGGGTCGCACGGCCGTGGTGGCCGCGGCGGCTACGACGACGTCACCTGACCCGGTGACAGCAGGTGACGGCTCCCGTGCCCGGTGCGAACGGGAGCCGTCGGCCGGGCGGCGGGCGCCCTCGGTGCAGCCCCCACCGTAAAGATCGGGTCGTTGTCAGAGGTGGCCGGTAGGCTCGTAAGCACGATGACCGAGGACATGTCCCCTGCTGAGCGCTATGCCGCCGCCAAGTTCCGGGCGGCCGAGCAGGCCACCGCACTCGCCCCCTTCCGCGAGCTGTACGACTTCGGTCTGGACCCGTTCCAGATCGAGGCGTGCCAGGCCCTGGAGGCCGGAAAGGGCGTGCTGGTCGCGGCTCCCACCGGATCCGGCAAGACGATCGTCGGCGAGTTCGCCGTCCACCTGGCCCTGGAGCAGGGCCGTAAATGCTTCTACACCACCCCCATCAAGGCGCTGTCCAACCAGAAGTACCTGGATCTGGTCAGGCGTTACGGCGCTGACAAGGTCGGCCTGCTGACCGGCGACAACAGCGTCAACTCCGACGCCCCGGTGATCGTGATGACCACCGAGGTGCTGCGCAACATGCTGTACGCGGGCTCGCAGTCGCTGGTGGGCCTCGGGTACGTGGTGATGGACGAGGTGCACTACCTCTCCGACCGCTTCCGCGGCGCCGTCTGGGAAGAGGTGATCATCCATCTCCCCGAGTCCGTGACGCTGGTGTCACTGTCCGCGACGGTCTCCAACGCCGAGGAGTTCGGTGACTGGCTGGACACGGTCCGCGGCGACACCGCCGTGATCGTCTCCGAGCACCGCCCGGTGCCGCTCTGGCAGCACGTCCTCGCCGGCCGCCGGATATACGACCTGTTCGAGGAGCGGGACGGCCAGGGCGGCGGCCGCCGGGAGGTCAACCCCGACCTTGAGCGGCTGTCCCGGATGGAGAACAGCCGGCCGACGTCCGGCCGGGACAAGCGCCGGGGCCGCGCGATGCGCGAGGCGGACCGCGAGCGCGAGCGGCGGCAGCGCGCCCGGGTGTGGACACCGAGCCGGCCCGAGGTCATCGACCGCCTCGACAACGAAGGCCTGCTGCCCGCCATCACGTTCATCTTCAGCCGCGCCGGCTGCGAGGCGGCCGTGCAGCAGTGCCTGTACTCGGGGCTGCGGCTGAACGACGCCGAGGGACGCGAGCAGGTCCGCCGCATAGTCGAGGCGCGGACGGCCGGCATCCCGGACGACGACCTCCATGTGCTGGGCTACTTCGAGTGGCTGGAAGGCCTGGAGCGCGGTATCGCGGCGCACCACGCCGGCATGCTGCCGACCTTCAAGGAGGTCGTCGAGGAGCTCTTCGCCAAGGGCCTGGTCAAGGCCGTCTTCGCCACCGAGACGCTGGCGCTGGGCATCAACATGCCCGCGCGCTCAGTGGTGTTGGAGAAGCTGGTGAAGTGGAACGGCGAGCAGCACGCCGACATCACGCCCGGCGAGTACACCCAGCTGACGGGCCGGGCCGGCCGCCGTGGCATCGACGTCGAGGGCCACGCGGTGGTCCTGTGGCAGCGCGGGATGAACCCGGGCGCCCTGGCCGGCCTGGCCGGCACGCGGACGTACCCGCTGCGCTCCTCCTTCAAGCCCTCGTACAACATGGCGGTCAACCTCGTCTCCCAGTTCGGCCGGCACCGTTCGCGGGAGCTGCTGGAGATGTCCTTCGCGCAGTTCCAGGCCGACAAGTCGGTGGTCGGGATCTCCCGGCAGGTGCAGAAGAACGAGGAGGGCCTGGCGGGCTATCGCGGCTCGATGACCTGCCATCTCGGCGACTTCGAGGAGTACTCCCGGCTGCGGCGGGAGCTGAAGGACCGGGAGACGGAGCTGGCCAAGCAGGGCGCGGCGCAACGGCGGGTGGCGGCCGCGGCGGCGCTGGAGAAGCTGCGGCCCGGCGACGTGATCCACGTGCCGACCGGCAAGTACGCGGGCCTGGCGCTGGTCCTGGACCCCGGTATGCCCTCCGGGCGGACCAACGGCCACCGCGGCTTCGACGCGCAGGACGGTCCGCGGCCGCTGGTGCTGACCGCCGAGCGGCAGGTGAAGCGGCTCGGCTCGATCGACTTCCCGGTCCCGGTCACCGCGCTGGACCGGATGCGGATCCCCAAGTCCTTCAACGCCCGCAGCCCGCAGTCCCGCCGCGACCTGGCGTCCGCGCTGCGGACGAAGGCGGGGCACATCGTCCCGTCGCGGCACCGCAAGCAGCGTTCGGGGGCGGCCGACGACCGGGAGATCTCCCGGCTGCGGACGGAGATCCGCGCGCACCCGTGCCATGGCTGCGCCGAGCGCGAGGACCACGCCCGCTGGGCGGAGCGCTACCACCGGCTGCTGCGCGACACCCGCCAGCTGGAGCGCCGGATCGAGGGCCGGACGAACACCATCGCCCGTACCTTCGACCGGATCTGCGCCCTGCTGACGCAACTGGACTACCTCGAAGGCGACACGGTCACCGACGAGGGCCGCCGGCTGGCCCGGCTCTACGGTGAGCTGGATCTGCTGGCGAGTGAATGCCTGCGCGAGGGCGTCTGGGACGGGCTCGGCCCGGCGGAGCTGGCGGCCTGCGCCTCGGCGCTGGTGTACGAGGCACGGCAGGCGGACGACGCGGCGGCCCCCAAGCTCCCCTCCGGCAAGGCCCGGGACGCGCTGGGGGAGATGGTCCGGATCTGGGGCCGCCTGGACGCCCTGGAGGACGACCACGGGATCAGCCAGACGGAGGGCGTCGGCCAGCGCGAGCCCGACCTCGGCTTCGCCTGGGCCGCCTACCGGTGGGCCTCCGGCTTCAGCCTGGACGAGGTGCTCCGCGAGGCGGAGATGCCCGCCGGCGACTTCGTCCGCTGGTGCAAGCAGCTGGTCGACGTCCTCGGCCAGATCGCGGCGGCGGCCCCGCCCGAGGTGGCGCGCGCGGCGCGCAAGGCGGTGGACGGGGTGCTGCGAGGGGTTGTCGCCTACACGTCTGTCTCTTGACCTCCCACGTTGTCGGCCGTCCCGCCGTGCTTGTTGCTCGCCGTTGCGCCTGCGGCGGGCGTGGGGTTGTCGGGTGCGGGTCCGCTCCTCCGGACTGGCGTCCTGCGGAGCGGCCCCTCCCGGGAGTGGGAGGAAAGACGGTGAGTGGGGGTGGACGCTAGTGGTTCACTGCGGACACGTGCGGGATCACGGTCACCCCCACCCACCAGAT
>NZ_BBUY01000002.1:305712-657013 GCF_001590865.1 Streptomyces sp. NBRC 110611 | reverse complement strand
GCGCAGCGGTAACGGCAACGGCGCGGCGGAAGGTACGGCGCCGCAGACGACAACGTGGGAGGTTAGGCCGCAGCCTCTTGTTCCGCCTCCACCTCCTGGTTCCAAGCCCTCTTCGACGCCTGCCAGCCGTCCTCGTTGTGGCCGCTGCGCCAGTAGCCCGAGATGGAGAGGGCCTCGCGGGGGACGTGGCGTTCGACGCGCAGCAGGTGGCGGAGTTCTTTGACGAAGCCGGCCTCGCCGTGCACGAACGCCTGGACCTGGCCGGGCGGGAAGGTCAACGCCCGTACGGCGGCGACCAGTTCGCGGCCGACGGGGGCGCTGCCGCGGCGGAGCCAGGTGATCTCGGCGCCGGCCGGCACGTCGAGCTCCTGGCGTTCCTCGGGGCCCGCCACCTCGATGAAGGCGTGGACGGGGACGCCGGCCGGTATCCGGGCGAGGGAGGCGGCGATGGCCGGGAGGGCGCTTTCGTCGCCGGCCAGCAGATGCCAGTCCGCCGCGGGGTCGGGGGCGTAGGCGCCGCCGGGGCCGAGGAGGTAGATCTCGTCGCCGGGCCGGGCGGCGGCCGCCCAGGGGCCGGCCAGGCCCTCGTCGCCGTGCACCACGAAGTCCACGGCCAGTTCGCGGGTTCCGGCGTCCCAGGTGCGCACGGTGTACGTGCGGGTCCTGGGCCACCGGTTGCGCGGGAGTTCGGCGCGGATCTGCGCGATGTCGAACGGCTCCGGGTAGCGCACTCCGGGCAGGGGGAAGACCAGCTTGACGTAGTGGTCGGTGTACTCGCCGGCCGTGAACTCCGCCAGCCCGTCACCGCCGAGCACCACGCGGACCATGTGCGGGGTGAGCTGCTCGGTGCGCTGCACCCGGGCGCGGTGCAGTGTGGGCTTCTTACGGGTCGGACGCTCTGCTGTTGCCACGGCGACTCCCTGACACGAGATTTGTTAGGTATACCTAACCTAACAGGTCGTCGGTCCTGGTGGATCACCGGTTTCGGGCAGGTTGCCGGCCCTCGCGGTCTACCGGCGGAGTGCGGCCAGCAGGCGCTGCAGGGCGCCGCCGAGTCCCCACTGGGCCGCCAGGGCCTCCAGGCGCTCGGGGTCGGCCGGATCGGCGGGGAGCGTGTGGTCGGTGTCCGGGACGGGGGCGTCGGTGGCCACCTTGACGACCTTCGGCGCGACCTCGACATACGGGCGTGCCGTCAGCAGGCGGGTGCGCTGCGCGGGGGTGATCTTGGAGGCCGGGTCCTCGGCCGCGGCCATGATGCCCGCCAGATCGCCGTGCGCGGCCAGCAGCTTGGCGGCGGTCTTCTCGCCGATCCCCGGCACGCCCGGCAGGCCGTCGCTGGGGTCGCCGCGCAGCAGCGCCAGGTCGGCGTAGCCGGGGCCGTCCACGCCGTACTTCTCGCGCAGCAGTGCCTCGTCGGTGAGCTGCAGCGTGCCGACGCCCTTGAGCGGGTACAGGACGCGGATCCCGCGCCGGTCGTCGACCAGCTGGAAGAGGTCCCGGTCGCCGGTGACGATGTCGACCGGGCCGTCGGCCCGTGCGGTCAGGGTGCCGATGATGTCGTCCGCCTCGTAGCCGGCCGCGCCGATACGGGCGATGCCGAGCGCGTCCAGGACGTCCTCGATGATCGGGACCTGCGGGGAGAGGGTGTCGGGGATCTCCTCCACGTCGGGTTCCGCGGATTCGGCCGGGGCCTCCTCGGCCACCCGGTGCGCCTTGTAGGTGGGGATCAGGTCGACCCGCCACTGGGGGCGCCAGTCGGCGTCCATGCAGGCGACCAGGTCGTCGGGGTAGTGGTCCTGGACGAGCCGGGCGATGAAGTCCAGCAGGCCGCGTACCGCGTTCACCGGGGTGCCGTCCGGGGCCCTGACCGAATCCGGCACCCCGAAATAGGCGCGGAAGTACAGGGAGGCGGTGTCGAGGAGCATCAGGCGTCGAGTCACATCCCGCATGATGCCGTATGCCCCTTACGTCACGCCGATGTGATCTGCCGCACTGTCGCGTTTGAGCCGTTTATGGCGGGGCAGGCGCGCACGCGGAGTGGACCCGGAGGAGTTTCAACCTTTCACCGGTGAAGGACGGGCGGAACCCGTCGCGCTCCACGACCTGCCTGCGGGGGTGGCAGGTCGTTTTACGTGCGACCAGAGAGGTTTATGTGTCCAGGCTGCAAGCCGAGCACCTGTACAAGGTGTTCGGCAGAAGACCCGAGGACGCGGTCGGCAGGCTCCAGGCCGGTGCCGGCCGGGACGAACTGCGGGCCGAAGGCACCACCGCCGCTGTGATCGACGCCTCGATCGAGGTGGACGAGGGCCAGATCTTCGTCGTCATGGGTCTGTCCGGATCCGGTAAGTCGACGCTGCTGCGCATGCTCAACGGGCTGCTGGAGCCCACCGCGGGCACCGTACGCTTCGACGGCCAGGACCTCACCTCGCTCAGCGACAAGGAGCTGCGCGCGGTCCGTTCCGAGAAGATCTCCATGGTCTTCCAGCACTTCGCGCTCTTCCCGCACCGCAGTGTGCTGGAGAACGCCGCCTACGGCCTGGAGGTGCGGGGCGTACCGCGCGCCGAGCGCGAGGCGCGCGCCGCCGAGGCGCTGGAGCTGGCGGGCCTGAAGGGCTGGGAGAAGTCCTGGCCCGACGAGCTGTCCGGCGGTATGCAGCAGCGCGTGGGCCTGGCCCGGGCGCTGGCCACCGACGCCGACCTGCTGCTGATGGACGAGTCCTTCAGCGCCCTGGACCCGCTGATCCGGCGCGATATGCAGGACCAGCTGCTGGAGCTGCAGAAGACCCTGAAGAAGACCATCGTCTTCATCACCCACGACCTGAACGAGGCGATGCGGCTCGGCGACCGGATCGCCGTCATGCGCGACGGCCGGGTGGTCCAGACCGGCACCGCCGAGGACATCCTGGTCACCCCCGCCAACGACTATGTCGCCTCCTTCACCCAGGACGTCGACCGCGCCCGGGTGCTGACCGCAGGCGCGATCATGTCGGACGTCCAGGACGCGCTGGGCGGTACGGGCGGCGACGGGCGGGAGATACGCACCGAGGCCGATCTGCTGGCCGCCGCGCCCGCCGCCGTCACCGCCGACACTCCGGTCATCGAGCTGTTCACTCCCTGCTCCACCAGCGATGTCGCGGTCGCCGTGACCGACGAGGACGGCAAGCTGATCGGTGCCGTGCCGCGCGCCCGGCTGCTGGCCGTGCTCGGCGAGCCCGCCAAGGAGACCGAGGTGCCCGCCGCCCGGGCCGGGTCCGCCGCCGAGGCCGAGGGCAAGGTGATCGCCGGTGCCTAGGATCCCGCTCGGCTCATGGGCCAACTCCGCCGTCGACTGGCTGCGGGACAACCTCGCATGGTTCTTCGACGCCCTCACCACCGTCCTGACCGGGGTCTACGACGGCATCCTGGCCGTCCTGAACGCGCCGGAACCGCTGCTGCTGGCCGGTATCCTCGCGGTGCTCGCCTGGTGGCTGCGCGGCCTGCCCGCCGCCCTGCTCACCTTCGTCGGCTTCGCCCTGATCGACTCCATCCAGCAGTGGGACACGACCATGCAGTCGCTGTCCCTGGTGCTGGTCGCCTGCCTGATCACGGTCGTGGTCGCGGTGCCGCTGGGCATCTGGGCCGCGCGCAGCCGCGTCGTCAGCTCGGTGCTGCGCCCGGTCCTGGACCTGATGCAGACGATGCCCGCGATGGTCTACCTCATCCCCGGCATCCTCTTCTTCGGCGTCGGGGTGGTGCCCGGCATGGTCGCCACCATCGTCTTCTCCATGCCGCCCGCGGTCCGCATGACCGAGCTGGGCATCCGGCAGGTGGACGGCGAACTGGTCGAGGCGGCCGAGGCGTTCGGTACGCACCCGCGCCGCACCCTCTTCCGCGTCCAGCTGCCGCTGGCGCTGCCCACGATCATGGCGGGCATCAACCAGGTCATCATGCTCGCGCTGTCCATGGTCGTCATCGCCGGCATGGTCGGCGGCGGCGGGCTGGGCCAGTCCGTCTACAACGCGATCAGCTCCGTCAACGTCGCCCTCGGCTTCGAGGCGGGCCTCGCGGTCGTCATCCTGGCCATGTACCTGGACCGGATGACCGGCGCCCTGAACCAGCGGATCTCACCGCTGGGCCGGCGCGCGCTGGCCAAGGCGCAGGCGGCGCTGGGCGGTGTGAAGTTCCTGCGCTGGCGCCCGGCCACCTCCGTGGCGATGACCGGCGTCGTGGTGCTCGCGCTGGTCGCCGGCGGCCTGAACGTCTTCGGCGCGAGCGACTCCAAGGGCGGCGGCAACGGCCGCGCCATCAGCCTCGGCTACGTCAACTGGGACGAGGGCAAGGCCACCACATACCTGTGGAAGGAGATCCTGGAGCAGCGCGGCTACCGGCCGACCGCCAGGCCCCTGGAGGCGGGTGCGCTCTTCACCGGCCAGGCCCGCGGCGACATCGACGTACAGACCAACGCCTGGCTGCCCACCACCCACGAGCAGTACTGGCAGAAGTACCGGGACAAGCTTGAGGACCTGGGCACCTGGTACGACAAGACCTCGCTGGAGATCGCGGTCCCCTCCTACGTCAAGGACGTCGCGTCCCTGGCGGACCTCAAGGGCAAGGGCTCCGCCTTCGGCGGCAAGATCTACGGCATCGAGCCGGGCGCCGGCGAGATGAAGATCTACAAGGAGAAGGTGGCCAAGGAGTACGGCCTGGACGGCGAGTACCAGCTGGTGGAGGCCTCCACCTCCTCCATGCTCGCCGAGCTGGACCGCGCCTACCGTGCCCAGAAGCCCATCGCGGTCACCCTGTGGTCCCCGCACTGGGCCTACGACAAGTACGACCTGACCAAGCTGAAGGACCCCAAGGGCGCCTTCGGCTCCGGTGACGGCCTGCACCTGCTGGGCCGCCAGGGCTTCGCGAAGGACGAGCCCGAGATCGCGGGCTGGATGAAGAACTTCAAGCTGGACGAGAAGCAGCTCACCAGCCTGGAGAACGAGCTGCACAAGGCGGGCGAGGGCCATGAGCAGGACGGTGTGCGCTCCTGGCTCAAGCAGCGCCCGGGCCTGGTCGACAGGATCGCGCCGGTGCAGCAGAAGGAGAAGGAGGGCAGCGGGGCCTGACCCGGCGGGCAGGCCCCGGGGGCGCCGGTGACGCGGACGTCCATGGGGCGCGGTGCACCGCCACCCCGGAGCCCTCCCCCGTGATCACACCCGCGGGTGTGCGAGCCCCCGTCCGGCAGCTGTCGGACGGGGGCTCGCCGCTGTCCGCCGGCTCCTTCGCCTCGTCCCCCGGCCCTTCGCCCGGCCCGTTCGTCCGGCTCCCGGCCCCGGTTCCCCGGCCGCGTCACCTGACCGGGCGCGGCCTCGTCGCGGAGCGGGGCGGCGGATGATTCGCTGGAGGGCGTGAAGTCCGCACGCGCCGCCGCCGTCGCCCTGATCAGCGCCTCCGCGCTGGCGCTCGGCACGCCCGTCGCCGCGGCCCGGGTGGAGCCGGATCCGATGGCGGCCGGGCAGCGGGTGCGCATCAGTGACGGCCGGCAGTGCGCGGCGGCCCGTGGCGCGCGGGCGGACTCGGCGCTCTTCGGCTCGGTGGCGCTGCGGCCGGGCCCGCGGGGGATGGCCGCCGATGCCTGGATCGTGGAGCGGGCGGCGCCGGGCCGCTACCGGGTCACCATCGAATGCGCGCCGGGCGGGGCGAAGTTCACCGAGACCGTGACGGTGCACCGCGGACGGGTGGAGGGGGTGAACATGGTGCAGGCAGCCGGTGGTCTGGCGCTGTTCCTGCTGGCCGGCAGCGCGGCGTATCTGCTGCGCAGGCGTGGGGCCGGCGCGCGGTACTGAGCGCGCGGTACTGAGCCGCGAGTGCGGTGGCGCCACGGGGCGTACCGTGGACGGATGACCCGTCAGCGGCCTGTCCGGCGTGTGGTGTCCCTGGTCCCCTCCCTCACCGAGGCGGTGGCGGCCTCCGCCCCCGAGCTGCTGGTCGGCGTCACCGACTGGTGCAGCCACCCGCCCGGGCTGGCCGCCGCCCGTATCGGCGGCACCAAGAATCCCGACACCGCCGCGATCGCCGCCCTGGCGCCCGACCTCGTCCTCGCCAACGAGGAGGAGAACCGGCCGCCGGACCTCGAGTCTCTGCGGGCCGCCGGGCTCGAGGTGCTGGTGACCGAGGTACGGACGCTGGACCAGGCGTTCGGCGAGCTGCGGCGCGTCCTGGTCGACGGCTGCGGACTGCCCCGTCCGGCATGGCTGGACGCCGCCGAGGCCGCCTGGCGCGGTCTGCCGGTGCGCCCTCGTGCGGGAAGGGCCGCGGTGGTACCGGTCTGGCGGCGGCCGTGGATGGTGCTCGGCCGGGACACCTTCGCCGGGGACGTCCTCGCCCGCCTCGGCGTACGCAATGTCTACGCGGACCGTGCCGAGCGCTATCCGAAGATCGCGCTCGCCGAGCTCAACGCCGCCCCCGCCGAACTCGTCGTACTCCCCGACGAGCCGTACCGGTTCACCGCCGACGACGGGCCCGAGGCCTTCCCCGGCCTGCCCGCCGCGCTGGTCAGCGGCCGCCATCTGACCTGGTACGGACCGTCGTTGGCGGAGGCCCCCGACGTCCTGGCGGCAGCGCTCGCCGCGGCCCTCCGTCCCTGAACCGCCGGATAAGCCCTACGCCTTGACCGGCTGAGGTGCCGTCAGCAGGCGGCCGTGGAGCAGGCCGCTCGCGGTGCGGCAGCCGGCCACCGCCACCGCCGTCACCAGGACGGCGAACAGCGCCACGGCCAGCCAGGTGAAGAGGTCCAGCCCGGTGTGCGCGGCCAGCCCGGCCGCTCCTGTGACGCAGGTGCCGAGCGGGAACGTGAAGCCCCACCAGGTCATCGCGAAGCCCATGCCGTTGCGGAAGGCGCGGACCACCATCGCCCCCGCTATCGCCAGCCACAGCAGCGCGAAGCCCGTCACCGGCACGCCGTAGAGGACCGCGAAGGCGCTCATGGCGTGGGCGGTGGCGGCGTCCACGGTTCCGGGGGCGACGGCCGCGAGATTGCCCACCGCGGTGGTGGACTGGCCCAGCGGGCCGAGCACGAGGAAGAGGGTGGGCGTCAGGGCGAGCGGCAGCGGGCCGTGGTGGAGGAGCCGGGACATCACGAGGGGGAGGACGGCCAGGGTGGCCAGCAGGGACATGCCGAACAGGGCGTAGCAGGCCAGCAGCAGCGCCTGCCGCGGCTGGCCGGCCGGCAGATGGGGGACCAGCGCGGGGCCGAGGGCCGCGGAGACCATGGGGGCGACGAGCGGCAGCAGCCAGACGGGCGTGGCGCTGCCCGGTTCGATGCGGTGCCGGGTCACCATCAGGTACGGGATCGCCGCGGCGCCCACGACACCGACGAGGGTGCCCAGGGACCACAGGGTGACGTCGACGGCGAGGGCGGCCGGCTCGCCGATGACGTCCCGGCCCACCGCGAGGGTGCCGCCGCCCACCGCCAGCAGCGCCATCGCCAGGCAGCCGTAGAACGGGGCCACCGCCGGGTCCTGGAGATGTCGGCGGGCCTGGTCGGTGTGGCGCAGCCAGTGCACGGTGCGGGCCGCCAGGAGCGTCAGCAGCATCAGCGCCGACAGCGCCCAGACCGCCTGGTAGGCGGTGCGCAGGCCGGGGGCGGTGAGCGGGAGGGTGTGGCCGGCGTTGGCGACGATGGCCGTGCCCATGACGGCGGCGTACCAGTTCGGCCCCAGGTGACGGACCGGGCCGGCGGGCCGCGGAGGGGCGGGGCGGGACGCTGTGTGCGCGAGGGTAGCCATGGGACCAGCGTCTCCGCGCGGAACGGTCCCCACCAGGGACTATCCGTCTATGACGGCATAAGCTGGGGTTATGTGCAGGGGTGGCTGTGAGCAGGATTCCGGTGCCGGGCCCGTCGCCGTACCGCTGTCGCACCGGGTGCCGGACCTCGGTGCGCTGGAGCTGCTGCTCGCCGTCGCGCGGCTGGGCAGCCTGGGGCGGGCGGCCCGGGACCGGGGGATCAGCCAGCCCGCGGCCAGCAGCCGGATCCGGTCGATGGAGCGGCAGCTGGGGGTGGCGCTGGTCGAGCGGTCGCCGCGCGGCTCCCGGCTGACGGAGGCCGGGGCGCTGGTGACGGACTGGGCGCGGCGGGTGGTGGAGGCGGCCGAGGCGTTCGACGCGGGGGCGCAGGCGCTGCGCGGGCAGCGGGACTCCCGGCTGCGGGTCGCGGCGAGCATGACCATCGCCGAGTACCTGCTGCCCGGGTGGCTGGTCGCGCTGCGGGCGGAGCTGCCCGGGACGGCCGTCTCGCTGCTGGCGGGGAACTCCAGCGCGGTGGCCGAGCGGCTGCTGGCCGGTGAGGCGGACCTCGGTTTCGTGGAGGGGCTGCAGGTGCCGGCGGGGCTGGACGGCGCGGTCATCGGGCACGACCGGCTGCTGGTCGTCGCCGCGCCGTCGCATCCGTGGACCCGGCGCCGCGGCGCGCTGACCCCCGCCGAGCTGGCCGGGGCCCCGCTGATCCTGCGCGAGCGCGGCTCCGGTACCCGGCAGGTGCTGGACGCGGCGCTGGCCGGGCACGGCGGACTGGCCGAGCCGCTGCTGGAGCTCGCCTCGACCACCGCGGTGAAGGCCGCCGTGGTGAGTGAGGCGGCGCCGTCGGTGCTCAGCGAGCTCGCGGTCGGGGAGGAGCTGAGCGCCCGTCGGCTGGTGGAGATCCCGGTGAGCGGGCTGCGGCTCGGCCGCGACCTGCGGGCCGTGTGGCGGACCGGTCAGCGGCCGGCGGGTCCGGCCCGCCGGCTGCTCGGGCTGACCCGGGGGACGTCGTGACGCGGCCGGAGCCGTGTTGATCGCCGCGCACGGGCCTCGCTAGGGTGTGCGAAATCGTGGGCGCGCCAGCGTGCCCACCCTGGTACAACAAGGGGGAACAGCCGCATATGAGGCTCAAGTTCATCATGCCCGCCGTCGTCTCGGCGGCCCTGGCCGGCACCGCGTTCGGCACCGCCGGGACGGCCGTGGCCGGTACGCCCGGTGCGGCGCGGCCGGCCGAGACGGCCAAGGTCGCGGCAGCCGACTGCGTCTCCGCGTGGGCGCAGGAGAATGTGAAGATCCGCAAGGAGCGGAAGCTGAACAGCACCGCGGTCGGGCTCTTCACCAAGGATGCGAAGACCTGCATCCTCGCCAAGGGCACGGGGCAGTCCTACGACCTGTGCAACCGCTCGGGCAACGACTGGTACAAGATCACGTTCCGCGGCAACACCGGCTGGATCCCCGCCTCCTGCGGGATGCGGGAAGTCTGAGGCACCTCACGCCCCCGAGGACGCCCCGCGTGCCGCCGCCACCAGCGCGTCCATCACACGCGGGTCGTCCCCGGCCTCCGGGTGCCACTGCACCCCCAGCGTGAAGGCCCGCGCGTCCGGCAGTTCCAGTGCCTCGACGGTGCCGTCCGCCGCGTGTGCCGAGGCCAGCAGCCCGCTGCCGAGCCGGTCCACCGCCTGGTGGTGGTACGTCGGTACGGACACCGGCTCGGGCAGCGCACGGCCGAGCAGCGTGCCGGGGACCGGCTCGACGTCGTGGTACCCGAAGACCCCGGGCGGTCCGGCGTGCCCGTCGAGGTGCTGGACGAGGGTGCCGCCCAGTGCCACGTTCAGCAGCTGGAGCCCGCGGCAGATGCCCAGCAGCGGCACCCCGCCCGTCAACGCCGCCTCGATCAGGGCGAGTTCCCAGGCGTCCCGGTCCAGGGCGGGGGGGCCGGTCCTGGGGTGCGGCTCCGCGCCGTAGCGGTCCGGCGCCACATCCGCGCCGCCGGCGATCACCAGCCCGTCCAGCCGGGCCACCGTCGCCGCGGCGGTCGCCGGCTCGCCGGGCGGCAGCAGGACGGGCAGCCCGCCCGAGCGCTGCACCAGCCGGGGGTATCCGGCGGGCAGCAGCGCGGCCGGCAGCGTCCACACTCCCCAGCCGGCCTCCTCCTGATAGGTGCTGACGCCGATGAGCGGGCTGGTCACGGTTCCTCCAAGGGTGGGAGAGGCAGGGGGTCGGGGACGGCCGGTCAGTTCTTTTCCAGTTCGGCTTCCGCCGCCGCCAGCGCCGCGAACTCCTCCTCGGGCGCCGCGGCCACCAGCCGGTGCCGGGAGTAGAGCGCGAAGTACGCCAGCGCCACGACGTACACCGCGAGCGCGATGACCGCGGCGTCCTTGTCGACCAGGAACGTCGCCACCAGCGCCGAGCAGGCCAGGACGAAGGCGACGGACGAGGTCAGCAGGCCGCCGGGGGTGCGGTACGGGCGGTGCAGACCGGGCTCCCGGCGGCGCAGCACGATATGCGACAGGGCCATCAGAGCGTACGAGATGGTGGCGCCGAAGACCGCGATGTTCAGCAGCCGGGCGCCGTCGCCGGTGGCCGCGGCGAGCGTGAAGCCCAGCCCGCCGGGCACCAGCAGCCCCAGGTAGGGGGCCTTGCGGCGGCTGGTCAGGGAGAGGAAGCGAGGGAGGTAGCCGGCCCGGGAGAGGGCGAACAGCTGCCGGGACCCGGCGAAGATCAGCGAGAAGAAGGACGCCACCAGGCCCGCCAGGCCCGCGTAGTTGACGATCCGGCTGACGGTCGTCGGCACACCGTCCGGCTGCAGCGCCTGGACGAGGGGATCGCCCACCGACTGGAGGGCGGCCGAGCCGCGCGCCCCGGTCGCGGCGACAAAGGTGATCATGGCGAGCAGCAGCAGTACGCCCATCGCGGCGGCCATCGCCCGGGGCAGGGCGCGCGCCGGGTCCCGGGTCTCCTCCGCGGCCAGCGGTACGCCCTCGACGCCGAGGAAGAACCACATGGCGAACGGGAAGGCCGCCCAGATCCCCAGCACCCCGAACGGCAGCCAGGAGTTCGCCCCGAAGGCGCCGGCCTCGACCGGGATGTCGTCGAGCGCGTCGACGTGGAAGTCGGTGAGCGCGGCGCAGGCGAAGACCAGCAGCGCGGCGACCGCGACGGCGGTGACGATCAGGCTGAAGCGCAGCGCCTCGCCGACGCCCCACAGGTGGATCCCGATGAAGAGGACGAAGCAGGCGAGGTGGACGGGCCAGCTGGAGTGCAGGCCGAAGAGGCCCAGCGATTCGACGTAGTCGCCGATGAAGAGGGCGATCGCGGCCGGGGCCAGGACGTATTCGATGAGGATGGCGGTGCCGGTGAGGAAGCCGCCCCAGGGGCCCAGCGCGCGGCGGGCGAAGCCGTAGCCGCCGCCGGCGGTGGGCAGGACCGAGGCCAGCTCCGCCAGTGCGAAGACCAGGCAGGTGTACATCAGGCCCATCAGGACGGCGGCGATCGCCAGGCCGCCGAAGCCGCCGTGCGCCAGGCCGTTGTTCCAGCCCGAGAAGTCGCCGGAGACGACGTAGGCGACGCCCAGGCCGGTGAGCAGCAGCGGTCCCGCGCTGCCGCGGCGCAGGGTCCGCCGCTCCAGATAGGCCGCGTCGGACGAGGCGCCGCCCGGGGGAGCGCCGCCGGTGGGGGCGGTGGGCGGTGCGGTCTGCGAATCGGTGCTGTCGGCCATGAGCCGCTCCTGCCTCGCCGAGGGGGATTCGAGCAAAGGTTCTGGCGCGTACCTTTGCGTCCCCGGCCGCTCCGGCGCAAGACCCCTGTGTAAAAGAATGGTTAACCGGGGGTCTCCGGACGGGGGGCCTCAGGGCGCCGGAGCCTCAGGGCGCCGGCGCGGCCAGGAAGCCGCGCAGCAGCGCCGCGGTCCCGCCGCAGTGCTCCCGCATCACCTCGCGGGCGCCGTCGGCGTCGCCCGCCAGCACCGCCTCGACCAGCGCGCCGTGCTGGGCCTGGGAGTGCTCCAGATTGCGTACCAGCAGCGGAATGCCGTCCAGCAGCTCGTTCACGGTCGCCCGCACGGCCGCGTACTGGGCGGCCAGCGAGGCGGAGCCGGACAGTTCGGCGAGGGTGAGGTGCAGCAGGGTGTCCTGTCTGCGGTAGTCCGCCAGCGGTGCGTCCTGGGTCGCCGCCAGGGCCGCCCGCAGCCGGTCGGCCCGTTCGCCGGCCAGGCCGTGCCCGGCGCACAGCCCGGCCGCGCCCGTCTCCAGCACCTCCCGGAACCGCAGGACGTCCTCGACGTCGATCTTCTCGATCCGGCGGCGCAGCTCGGCCTCGCCCGGGGTCTCGGTCCGCGTCCGGACGAACGTGCCGCCGTAGCGTCCGCGCCGGCTCTCCACCAGGCCCTCGTCCTGGAGCACCTTCAGCACCTCGCGCAGGGTGACCCGGCTGATCTGCAGCCGTTCGGCCAACTCCCGCTCCGCGGGGAGCCGTTCGCCCTGGGGGACCAGGCCGAGCCGGACGATCTGGAGTATCTGCTCCAGGGCCTCCTCGAAACCGTTGCCCGCCCGCACCGGACGCAGCACGGGTGCCAGCCGGTCAGTCGCGCCGTCCATCGCCACCCCTTCCCAACCAATGGTTCATGTGCATACCTTATGACCTCCGGTTGCAGTGACAGGAGGCAACACCGTGGCAGACCGCACGCCCCCACTCTCCGTCGAGGAGCTGAGATCCCTCGTCGACACCGGGGAGATCGACACTGTCGTCCTCGCCTTCACCGATATGCAGGGCAGGCTCCAGGGCAAGCGGTTCGCGGCCCGGTACTTCCTCGACACCGTCCTCGACCACGGCACGGAGGGCTGCAACTACCTCCTCGCCGTCGACGTCGACCTCAACACCGTCGACGGCTACGCCATGTCCTCCTGGGAGCGCGGCTACGGCGACTTCGCCATGCACGGCGACCCCGGAACCCTGCGCCGCACCCCGTGGAACCCGGGCACCGCCCTGATCACCGCCGACCTCGCCTGGCACGACAGCTCCCCGGTCGCCGCCTCGCCCCGGCAGATCCTGCGCCGCCAGCTCGACCGGCTGGCCGAGCGGGGCTGGCGCGCCTACGCCGGCACCGAGCTGGAGTTCCTGCTCTTCAAGGACTCCTACGAAGAAGCCTGGTCACGCGGCTACCGCCGGATGACCCCGGCCAACCAGTGGAACGGCGACTACTCCGTCCTCGGCACCGGCCGCGTCGAACCCGTCCTGCGCCGCATCCGCAACGAAATGGGCGCGGCCGGGATGACCGTCGAGTCCGCCAAGGGCGAGTGCAACCTCGGCCAGCACGAGATCGTGTTCGTCTACGACGAGGCGCTCACCACCTGCGACCAGCACGCGATCTACAAAACCGGCGCCAAGGAGATCGCCGCCCAGGAGGGCATGGCGCTCACCTTCATGGCCAAGTACGACGAGCGCGAGGGCAACTCCTGCCATATCCACCTCTCGCTCCGGGACGAACAGGGCCGGCCGGTCCTCGCCGACGACTCCGGCCCGTACGGCATGTCGCCGGTCATGCGGCACTTCCTCGCCGGCCAGCTCGCCACGCTGCGCGAGTTCACCCTCTTCCACGCCCCCAACATCAACTCCTACAAGCGCTTCCGGCCCGGCTCCTTCGCCCCCACCGCCGTCGCCTGGGGACCCGACAACCGCACCTGCGCCCTGAGGGTCGTCGGCCACGGCCACGCCCACCGCCTGGAGAACCGCCTCCCCGGTGGCGACGTCAACCCCTACCTCGCGGTCGCCGCCATGGTCGCGGCCGGCCTGTACGGCATAGAGCACGAGCTGGAGCTGCCCGACGCGACGACCGGCAACGCCTACCACGCCGACGCCGCGCACGTCCCCACGTCCCTCCGCGAGGCCGCCGGGCTGTGGGAGCGCAGCGCCGCCGCGCGGGAGGCCTTCGGCGACGAGGTCGTCGACCACTACCGCCACATGGCCCGCGTCGAGCAGGACGCCTACGACGCCGCCGTCACGGACTGGGAGCGCTTCCGCTCCTTCGAGCGCATGTGAGGACACCACCACCCGTGTTGCACGAGCTGAAGATCATCAACCCGGCCACCGAGGACCTGGTGGCCACCGTCCCCACCACCTCCCCCGACGAGGTCGACGCCGCGGTCCGCCGGGCCGCCACCGCCCAGGAGGCCTGGGCCGCGGTGGCGCCCGGCGACCGGGCCCGGATCCTGCGCCGCTTCGCCGACGTCGTCGACGCCCATATCGAGCCCCTCGCCGCGCTCGAACTCGCCGAGGCCGGGCACCCGCTGGGCAACGCCCGCTGGGAGGCCGGCAACGTCCGCGATCTGCTGCACTACGCAGCCGGGGGAGTGGAGCGGCTGACCGG
The DNA here is from genome assembly GCF_001590865.1 of Streptomyces sp. NBRC 110611. GTDB lineage: Bacteria > Actinomycetota > Actinomycetes > Streptomycetales > Streptomycetaceae > Streptomyces. The sequence goes on along the minus strand of NZ_BBUY01000002.1, from coordinate 642,885 downwards.
ACGTCAGATCCCGGTCGCCGGCGGGCTGAACATCACCGTCCAGGAACCGCTCGGCGTGGTCGCCGTGATCGCCCCCTGGAACTTCCCGATGCCGATCGCCGCCTGGGGCACCGCCCCCGCCCTCGCGGCCGGCAACGCCGTCCTCCTCAAGCCCGCCGAGACCACCCCGCTCACCGCGCTCCGGCTCGCCGAACTCGCCCTGGACGCCGGCCTCTCCGAGCACCTTTTCCAGGTCCTGCCCGGCGAGGGCCCGGTCACCGGCACCGCACTGGTCGACCACCCCGGCGTCGCCAAGGTCGTCTTCACCGGCTCCACCGCCACCGGCCGGCGGATCGCCGCCCGCTGCGCCGCACAGACCAAGCGGCTCACTCTCGAACTCGGCGGCAAGAACCCCAACATCGTCTTCGCCGACGCCGACCTAGAGGCCGCCGCGGCCGCCGCCCCCGCCTCCTTCCTCGACAACACCGGCCAGGACTGCTGCGCCCGCAGCCGCATCCTCGTCGAGCGCAGCGTCTACGACCGCTTCCTGGAGCTGCTGGAGCCCGCGGTCAAGGCGTTCGTGGCGGGCGACCCGGCCGATTCCGCCACGCAGATGGGCCCGCTGATCTCCGCCGCCCAGCGCGAGCGGGTACGGTCCTACGTCCCCGAGGACGCCCCGGCCGCCATCCGCGGCGACGTGCCCGCCGGGAAGGGCTTCTGGTACCCGGCCACCGTCCTGGAGGGCCGGCCCGGAGACCCCGCGGCCACCGAGGAGATCTTCGGCCCGGTCGCCGTCGCCCTCCCCTTCGACGACGAGGCCGACGCGGTCCGGCTCGCCAACGCCACCGACTACGGCCTCTCCGGCTCGCTGTGGACCCGCGACGTGGGCCGCGCGATCCGCGTCTCACGGGCCGTCGCGGCCGGCAACCTCTCCGTCAACTCCCACAGCAGCGTGCGCTATTGGACCCCCTTCGGCGGGTTCAAGCAGTCCGGACTCGGCCGCGAACTGGGCCCGGACGCGCTCGCCGCCTTCACCGAGACCAAGAACATCTTCCTCAGCACCGAGCCCAGCACGAAGGAGTCCTCGTGACCGACCAGACCGCCGTGTGCCGCCGCCTCGTCGGACGCACCGCCGTGATCACCGGAGCCGGCAGCGGCATCGGCCTGGCCACCGCCCGCCGGCTGGCCTCCGAAGGCGCCCACGTCGTCTGCGCCGACATCGACGAGACCGCCGGCAAGAAGGCCGCCGAGGAGGTCGGCGGGCTCTTCGCCAAGGTCGACGTGACCGACTCCGAGGAGGTCGAGGCGCTCTACCGGACCGCCTTCGACGCCTACGGCTCGGTCGACATCACCTTCAACAACGCCGGTATCTCCCCGCCCGACGACGACTCCATCCTCACCACCGGACTCGACGCCTGGAAGCGCGTCCAGGAGGTCAACCTCACCTCCGTCTATCTGTGCTGCAAGCACGCCCTGCCCTACATGCAGCGCCAGTTCCAGCGGACCGGGCGCGGCGGCTCCATCATCAACACCGCCTCCTTCGTCGCCGTCATGGGCGCCGCCACCTCCCAGATCAGCTACACCGCCTCCAAGGGCGGCGTGCTGGCCATGTCCCGCGAACTGGGTGTGCAGTTCGCCCGCGAGGGCATCCGGGTGAACGCCCTGTGCCCCGGCCCGGTCAATACCCCGCTGCTCAAGGAACTGTTCGCCAAGGACCCCGAGCGGGCGGCGCGGCGCCTCGTCCACGTGCCGGCCGGCCGGTTCGCCGAGCCCGAGGAGATCGCGGCCGCGGTCGCCTTCCTCGCCAGCGACGACTCCTCCTTCGTCAACGCCGCCGAGTTCCTGGTCGACGGCGGTATCGCCGGGGCCTACGTCACTCCGCTCTAGCCCCTATGTAAGGTCCATGACCAGCACCGGAACCGGCTCTCGTGCCGGTTCCGGTTGCGGTCCTGCCCCCCCCCATGCGTCAAGGAGGATGCATGCGCACCGGACGCACCCTCGTCTCCGGCCTGCTCGCCGCCGCCGCCCTCGCGGCCTCCATACCGGCCACGGCCACCGCCGCGCCGGCCGGCCCCCGGTCCCGCAGCGCCTGCCCGCAGCTGTCCGAGAACCTCGCCTGGTACGGCGACAACCGTGCCAAGCTCCAGAAGATGATCGACGAGCGGGGCAGCTGCTCCGGCAAGGGCGGACCGCGCCCGGTCGCCGCCTTCGACTGGGACAACACCGTCGTCAAGAACGACATCACCGACGTGACCATCGCCTGGGCGCTCAGGCACGACAAGATCCTCCGGCCGGCGGGCTGGAAGTCCACCAGCGCGTGGCTGACCGACGAGGCCGACGCCGCCCTCACCAAGGCCTGCGGCACCGACGTGCCCGTCGGCCGGCCGCTGCGCACCTCCACCAACACCGCCTGCGCGGACGAGATCTTCGAGATCCGCGCCGAGGGCAGGACCATGAGCGGCGCGGCCGCCTTCGCGGGCGAGTGGAACCACCGGCGCACCGTCCCGCAGTACGCCTGGGTGCCCCAGCTCTTCACGGGACACACCGTGCGGCAGCTGGAGTCGTACACCAGGAAGGCCCGCAAGGAGGCTCTGGCCGCGCCGGTGGGCGCCACCCAGAAGGTCGGGACGCACGAGGTCTCCGGCTACGCCCGCTACTACGACCAGCAGCGCGACCTGATCCGCACGCTCAAGAAGGCCGGGTTCGACGTCTACATCGTCTCGGCGGGCTCGGAGCCGGTCGCCGAGGTGTGGTCGCGCGGCGTCGGCATCGACCGCGAGCACACCATCGCGATCCGCTCGGTCCTGGACAAGCAGGGCCGGATCACGCCCTGGACCCGCGGCTGCGGCGGCGTCCCCGTCAGCAAGGGCGAGGCCATCCCCTACATGGACGGCAAGCGCTGCATCATCAACCAGGAGATCTTCGGCGTCAGGGGCGCGAAGGCCTGGCAGCAGCAGCCGTGGGACCGGCGGATCGCGCTCGGCGGCGGTGACGCCGACACGGACGTGACGTTCGTCGGCGACGCCACCGGCGCCCACCTCGTCCTCAACCGCAACAAGCCCGAGGTCATGTGCCGTGCCTACGACAACGCCGACGGCCGCTGGGTGGTCAACCCGATGTTCATCGAGCCGAAGCGGCGCCAGACGGCTCCGTACCCGTGCGCGACCGCCGGCTACACCCACCCGGACGGCACGCACGGCCCGGTCCGCCGCCCCGACGGATCGGTGATCCCGGACCAGCGGGACACCATCCACGGCTGACGGCCCGAGGGCCGCACCGCCTCACAGGAAGGTGCGGCCCTCGCCCCGGTACGTCGGCACCGTGTCCACCAGCCGGTCCCCGTCGATCAGGTGCAGCGCGTCGAACCGCTCGCACAGCTCACCGGCCTTCGCGTGCCGGAACCACACCTTGTCGCCGATCGCCAGGCCGTCCGCGGCCGGCCCCAGCAGCGGCGTCTGCACCTCACCGGGCCCCTCCTGCGGGTCGTAGCGCAGCCCGGCCGGCAGATGCGGCACCGGCAGCCGGTCCGCGCCCGCCGGCCCCGACGCCGGATAGCCGCCGCCGAGCACCGTCACCACCCCACGGCCGGGCCGGCGGACCACCGGCTGGGCGAACAGCGCCGCCGGACGCGCGCGGAACGCACGGAAGTTGTCGAACAGCCGCGGCGCGTAGAGCCCCGAACCGGCCGCGATCTCGGTGACCGCCGCCTCCGCCGCCGTGTGCTGCACACTCCCCGTACCGCCGCCGTTGACGAACTCCAGCCGCGGCGCCACCGCCCGCACCGCCCGAACGGCCTCCCAGCGCCGCCGCGCCAGCTCCTTGCGCGCCGCCGCCTGCATCACCCGGACCGCCCGCGAGAACACCGGCCGGCCGGCGACCTCGTCGCCCACCCCCGCCACATGCCCCTCGTAGGCCATCAGCCCCACCAGCCGGAACCCGGGCCGGCGCACCACCGACCGGGCCAGCGCGGCCAGGTGGTCCGGCGACCGCAGCGGCGACCTGCGGGCACCGACCCGCACCGCCCCCAGCCGGTACGAGGTGTCCAGCTCCAGGCAGATCCGTACCTCCTCGCCGCCTCCCGCGCCCCGGGGCCGGGCCGCGTCGATCAGATCCAGCTGCGCCGGGTCGTCGGCCATCACCGTCACCGCGGCCGCGAGCCGGGCGTCGGCGGTCAGCTCGGCGAAGCCCGCCCGGTCCGCCGAGGGGTACGCCAGCAGCACGTCCGGGAAGCCGCAGCGCGCCAGCCACAGCGATTCGGCCAGCGTGAAGCTCAGCACCCCGGCGAAGCCGTCCCGCGCCAGCACCCGCTCCAGCAGGGCCCGGCAGCGCACCGACTTGCTCGCCACCCGGACCGGCTTTCCCCGGGAGCGGCGCACCAGATCGGCGGCGTTGGCGTCGAAGGCCCCGAGGTCGAGCACGGCCAGGGGGGCGTCGAGGTGGGCGGTGGCCCGGTGGTACCGAGCCATCTCTTCCCGCGCGTCGGCTCGCTGCGAAGGCATGGCCGCAGCCTGCCAGAACTTCCCCCACGCCTGAAGGGCGCGGGTGGGGGTGCCCCCACGCTTTCAAGGCTGTGGGGGAGTACCCCCACCCGCTGCGTAGGGGAGAGATCCCGACAGAGCGGACAGCGGGCCGCAGCGGGTTGCCGCACCGGCGCCGCCAGCCCGTAGAGTGGCTCGACGCCGCAACAGCAGGTCAGCGGCGTGTTGTCCGGATACGAACCACCCTGCCCCGATTGCGCATCGGGTCCGGCGGGGAGGCGGCGCGAGGGGGAGCGCGGGTGAGCACCGACGCAGAGTTCGCCGATGCGCGACGGACCCCGCCCATACCCCCGCGGCCGCCCGTGGCACCCGCGTCGGACGAGGACCCTCGGACGACCGTGCTGCGCCGCCGGGTCCCGGCCTTCCCCGAGCTCTCAACTCCTCCCCCACTCTCGGCTCCGCTCGAGCGGGGGGACCCCCATGCGCAGGGGAGACCCCAATCGCCCGTACCCCCTGCCATGCCCCCCGCCCCGCCCGCGCAGCACCCCGCGGCCACCGCGCCGCCGCCCGGCCCCGCGGGCCCCGCGGTCCCGCCGCGCCCCACCGCACCGCCCACCCCGCCCGGCCGCCCTGCCGCCTTCCGCGACACCGCCGCGTACCACCTGGCCCACAGCCAGGACCGGTGGCACGAGCCCACCGAGCGCGCCGCCGCCCCGCCCGCCCCCGAACCGGCCTCCGCCACCCCGTCCGTGGCGCCCGGCAGCCGGCCGCCCGCCCCCGCGGCCGGGCACCCGCCGCGCCCTCCCCGGCCCCGGACACCGCCCCCGCCCCAGGCGGCCGGCGGCGCCCCCGCGACGCCTCCGCAGCCGGCCGGGACGGGCCGTCGCCCCGGCGCCCGGATGATCACCGCCGCGGCCTGCCTCGTCCTCGGCATCGGCCTCCTCGGCGGCGCGGCGGCCGGGAGCTGGCTCACCGCCGCCCCCGCCGACGGCCCGCCCTCCCGCGAGGCCGCCTTCGCCAACGGCCGCGACGCCTGGCACAACACCCCCGTCGACACCCTCTTCCCGCGCACCGTCGAGGGCCTGGGCACCGGCCCCGGAGGCGCCGACCGGACCTGGAGCCGGATCGCCGTCGCGCCCGACGGCGGCTGCACCGACGCCTACGACCCACGGCTCGCCCAGGCCCTCGCCCGGGCGGGCTGCGTCCGCCTGCTGCGCGCCACCTACCTCGACGCCACCCGCACCAACGTCATCACCGTCGGCGCCCAGACCACCGCGGCCGACCTGGCCGGCATGCTGGCCCTCAACACCCGCTTCAGCACCCAGAACCTGGGCCACCGCACCGACCTGATACCCCTTCCGTACGCGCCGAAGGGCACCCCCGCCGAACGCTTCGGGCCCGCGCAGCGGGCGAGCTGGACCGTCCGGGTGCTCACCGACCTCCCGGTCGTCGTGTACGCGGTCTCCGGCTTCGCCGACGGCCGCACCGTCCCCGCACCGCAGCCCGCCGAGGCCGCCACCCGGGCCGGCGCCACCACCGCCCCGGCCGAATCCGGCCTCGGCCACGACGCGAAGGACCTCGCGGACCGCGTCGCAGCGGCCTTCCGCGCGGCCTCCGGCATCCCCGCCAAGAGCACGGAGTCGCCGGCATGAGGCAGGCCATGACGAAGACCCTGCGGCGCGGCGCCACCGCGCTGGCCTCCGCGGCGCTCGCCGTGCTCCCCGCCGCACCGGCCCGGGCCGACGCCATCCGCGCCCAGGAGTGGGGCCTCACGGCCATCCGCGCCCAGGAGGCCTGGCGCACCACCAAGGGCGCCGGCATCACCGTCGCCGTCCTGGACACCGGCGTCGACGCCCACCACCCCGACCTCGAAGGCCAGGTGCTGCCCGAGAAGGACCTGGTCGGCTTCGGTGCCGGGCCCGGCGACGCCACCTGGGCACAGCACGGCACCGGCATGGCGAGCGTCATCGCCGGCCGCGGCCACGGACCGGGCAACCAGGACGGCATCCTCGGCGTCGCCCCCGAGGCCAGGATCCTCCCGGTCCGCGTCATCCTGGAGGACAAGGACCCCCAGCGCGAACGCGCCCGTACCGAGAAGGCCGGCGCCCTCGCCGACGGCATACGCTACGCGGCCGACCACGGCGCCGACGTGATCAGCATGTCCCTGGGCGACGACAGCGAGACCGCGCACCCCGAGCCCCGCGAGGACGCGGCCATCCAGTACGCCCTCGGCAAGGGCATCCCCGTCGTCGCCTCCGCGGGCAACGGCGGCATCAAGGGCAACCGCGTCTCCTACCCCGCCGCCTACCCGGGCGTCATCGCCGCCACCGCCGTCACCGAGCAGGGCGACCGCGCCCCGTTCTCCACCCGCCACTGGTACGCCACGGTCAGCGCACCCGGCCACAACATCCTCATGGCCGGCAACGACGACGGCTACGTCAACGGCTGGGGCACCAGCCCCGCCGCCGCCTTCGTCTCCGGCGCCATCGCCCTGATCCGCTCCGCCCATCCCGGCCTCAGCCCCGCCCAGATCCGCGGCCTGCTGACCTCGACCGCCCAGGACGCCCCCGAGGGCGGCCGCGACGACGACCTCGGCGCCGGCCTGATAGACCCCGCCGCCGCCCTGGAGGCCGCCGCCGGCCTCCGGCCCACCCCGCAGAAGCCGTCCCCCGCCGGCTACGCCCACCGCTACTTCGGCCCCGGCCCCACCCCGAACGCCACCGACGACACCCCCACCCACTGGCTCCCCTGGACCGCCGGCGCCACCGGCCTGGCCCTCCTGGCCACCGCCTTCCTCCTCCGGCGCAGCCGCAGCACCTGACACCACCGCACGGACGCGCCGGACGGCGCCGCACACCGCCCCGATACGCTCGGGCCCGTGCAGAAGAACATCCCCGACCCCGGTTTCGCGGACGACGACGGCTCCGCCGCCCCCGCCCTCGCCGCTGCCCTGACGGCCTACGCCACCGACCGGAGCACCGAACCCCGGCTCCTGGCCGCGCTGGCCGGCGCCCGCGTCCTCGTCCCCGTCGTCGCCGTCCTCGGCGAGGTGGAGGAGGGCCCGGACGGGCTGCGCCGCGAGAAGACCAGCGATATGGCCGTCCCCACGCTCCAGGCGCCGGACGGCCGCCGCGCCCTCCCCGCCTTCACCTCCATGGAGACGCTGCACCGCTGGCGCCCCGACGCCCGCCCGGTGGCCGTCCCCCTGGAGCAGGCGCTGCTGGCCGCCGCCCACGAGCAGGCCGACACCGTCGTCCTCGACCTCGCCGGCCCGGTGACCTACCAGCTGACCGGGCCCGCCCTGCGCGCCCTCGCCGAGGGCCGTACGACCACCGACCCGCTCGCCGACCCGGCCGTCACCGACGCCCTGCGTGCCCTGCTCGCGGCCGAGCCCGCCGTCCGCGCCGCCCATCTCACGCCCTCCGCCGAGACCGACGGCACGCTCGCCCTCGACCTGGCCGCCGACGCCTCGCCCGCCGAGGCCGCCCAGCGGCTCGCCCAGGCCCTGGCCGCCGACGAGACCCTGCGCGCCCGGCTCGTCAAGGGACTCGACCTGGCCCTCCTGCGGCCCGGCGCCACCACCCCGGGGGACCCCCTGTACCAGCGCTGACCCGTCACGCCCCGACGGGCGCGATCGTCTCCACGGCCGCACAATGCGAGGAGAGCTCAAGATCCACGCGAGGAGAGCCCACATGGAGACAACGGAGACGGTAACCGAGCCCGAGGGCGGCGCGGCCCCGGCCGTGAGCCGGGTCGTCGTGTGCGAGTTCCTCGGCACGCTGCTTCTGGTGTTCTTCGCCGTCGGCTCGGCGGTGCTGGCCGGTGAGTACATCGGCACCTTCGGCATCGCCCTGGCCTTCGGCTTCACCATGCTGGCACTGGCCTACGCCCTCGGCCCGGTCTCGGGCTGCCACATCAACCCCGCGGTCACCCTCGGCATGCTGCTGGCCCGCCGGATCCCGCTGCGCACCGCCGTCGAGTACTGGATCGCCCAGATCGTCGGCGGCATCGTCGGCGCCGCGCTGCTCTTCCTGGTGGCCAAGCAGGTCCCGGGGCTGCAGACGGACGGTGCCTTCGGCACCAACGGCTGGGGCGACCGCTCGGCGGTGCACATCAACCTCGGCGGCGCGTTCGTCGCCGAGATGGTGATGACCTTCCTCTTCGTCTACGTGGTGCTGTCGGTCACCCACGCGGGAGCGGCCGTCGGCTTCGGCGGTGTGGCGATCGGCCTGGCGCTGGCCACCGTCCACCTCATCGGCATCCCGCTGGACGGCACCTCCGTGAACCCGGCCCGGTCCCTCGGGCCGGCCCTGTTCGCCGGCGGCGCGGCGCTCACCCAGGTGTGGCTCTTCCTCGTCGCCCCTCTGATCGGTGGCGTGATCGCGGCGGCGGTGCACCAGGTGACGCACCCTCCCCGGACCGACACCCCGCCCGCCTGAAGGCGACGGGGATATACGTGAGGACCCCGGCCACGTGGCCGGGGTCCTCACGGGTGCGACGATCAGACGTGCACGAATCAGCCGAACACGGGACCGGTGAACTTCTCGCCCGGCCCCTGCCCCGGCTCGTCCGGCACGATCGAGGCCTCGCGGAACGCCAGCTGGAGCGACTTCAGGCCGTCGCGCAGCGGTGCGGCGTGGTAGGAGCCGATCTCCGTGGCGCTCGCCGTCACCAGTCCGGCGAGCGCGTGGATCAGCTTGCGCGCCTCGTCGAGGTCCTTGTGCGCCTCGCCCTCCTCGGCGAGCCCGAGGTTGACCGCCGCCGAGCTCATCAGGTGCACCGCGACCGTGGTGATCACCTCGACCGCCGGCACCTCCGCGATGTCACGGGTCATGGTGTCGAAGTCGGGACGCGGCGCCTCCGTCGCGCTCGCGGCGTCGGGCTGCTGCGGGGTCTGGTCGCTCATGTGGCTTCTTCCTGCTGAGGGGTCGGCTCAAGCCTAGGGCCCGGGCTCGCGGGCTCCGCGTCCGGGGACGCCCGCGTCCGCACACGAGTGGGGATGCCCTCTTGACTCGTGTATTCTGGTGTTCCGACCGGCCGGACACGTATGTGAACGGCCCACAAGTGGAGGCTCCGATCTCCCACCCGGCCGACCCTCAGGGGCGGCGGGTCACTGGTCAGGCTGCGCCCCGCGGAGACTTCGCGGCGGTGCTCCCGATCTCGTTCTGGAGCCCCGCCTGTGTCCCGTCCGGGGCGTTTTCCACGTCACGGCGCGGTTGGTCACACCGAACAGACGTTACGCGGCAGTCCGCCAGGCCGTCGCGTGGTGCTACCGAGGAGGATCCATCAGCGCCGAGCCCCGCATCAACGACCGGATTCGCGTCCCCGAGGTGCGACTCGTCGGTCCCAGTGGCGAGCAGGTCGGCATTGTGCCGCTTGCCAAGGCCCTGGAGCTTGCGCAGGAGTACGACCTCGACCTGGTCGAGGTGGCGGCGAACGCCCGTCCGCCGGTCTGCAAGCTCATGGACTACGGAAAGTTCAAGTACGAGTCGGCCATGAAGGCCCGTGAGGCGCGCAAGAACCAGGCGCACACGGTCATCAAGGAGATGAAGCTCCGGCCGAAGATCGACCCGCACGACTACGACACCAAAAAGGGTCACGTCGTCCGGTTCCTCAAGCAGGGTGACAAGGTCAAGATCACGATCATGTTCCGTGGTCGCGAGCAGTCCCGCCCCGAGCTGGGCTTCCGGCTGCTGCAGCGTCTCGCGGAGGACGTCCAGGACCTCGGCTTCATCGAGTCGAATCCGAAGCAGGACGGCCGCAACATGATCATGGTCCTCGGTCCGCACAAGAAGAAGACCGAGGCGATGGCCGAGGCCCGTGAGGCGCAGGCCGCCCGCAAGGCGACGCGCCAGGGTGGTGCTCCCGCGGAGGAGCCCGCCGGGGAGCCCGCCGAGGCGTGATCCACGGGCGCGAGCCCCGGATGCATGCCGGGGCACCCGCCCCGGACACCAACCGATACATCTGACGCTCCCGTCAGCCGGTGCACGCCGGTGGGAGCGCCACTGACGAGGAGAGAACGGCGCATGCCGAAGAACAAGACGCACAGCGGTGCCAGCAAGCGCTTCAAGGTCACCGGCTCTGGCAAGGTGCTGCGTGAGCGCGCCGGCAAGCGCCACCTGCTCGAGCACAAGTCGTCCCGCGTGACGCGTCGCCTCACCGGCAACGCCGAGATGGCCCCGGGCGACGCCGCGAAGATCAAGAAGCTTCTCGGCAAGTGAGCCGCCGCGCCCCGCTGAACGTGCGGGGGCGCGACTCGAACCGGGACTCAATCGAATTCGGGCCGTGTGAGGACCACCACGGCCCCGCTACAAGGAGTTAACAAGTGGCACGCGTCAAGCGGGCAGTCAACGCCCACAAGAAGCGCCGGGCGATCCTCGAGCAGGCCAGCGGCTACCGCGGCCAGCGCTCCCGCCTGTACCGCAAGGCGAAGGAGCAGGTCACCCACTCCTTCGTCTACAACTACAACGACCGCAAGAAGCGCAAGGGCGACTTCCGTCAGCTGTGGATCCAGCGCATCAACGCCGCTGCCCGCGCCAACGGCATGACCTACAACCGCTTCATCCAGGGTCTGAAGGCCGCCAACATCGAGGTGGACCGCAAGATGCTGGCCGAGCTCGCGGTCAACGACTCGAACGCGTTCGCCGCGCTCGTCGAGGCCGCCCAGAAGGCGCTCCCGAGCGACGTCAACGCGCCGAAGGCTGCCTGAACCCCAGCCTGACGACGTGGTGACCCGGACCCGCAGGCCCCCGGCCTGCGGGTCCGCCGCATTTCCGGTCCGGGCCCGGCTCCCGGTCCGGACCCGCACACCGGACCCCGCACGCCGGATCCCCACCGCCGCACGAACCACAGAAGCGAGCCGCCGCCCATGGGCACCCCCGAGCTGATCTCCCCGCGTTCCCCGCGCGTCACCGACGCCCGGCGGCTGGCCCGCCGCGCCTTCCGCGGCAAGGAGCGCCGGTTCATCGCCGAGGGCCCGCAGGCCGTACGGGAGGCGATCGCCCACCGCGCCGGCGGTGAGCCCACGCTCGTCGAGCTGTTCGCCACCGTCGAGGCCGCCGAGCGGCATGCCGAGATCGTCGGGGCCGCCCGTGCCGCCGGGGTGCGGGTGCACCTCGCCGACGACCGGACCGTCGCCGACATCTCCCAGACGGTCACCCCGCAGGGCCTGCTCGGCGTCTGCCGGTTCCTCGACTCGCCGTTCGAGGAGATCCTCGCCGCCCGCCCGCGGCTGGTCGCGGTGCTCGCGAACGTCCGCGACCCCGGGAACGCCGGTACGGTGCTGCGCTGCGCGGACGCCGCCGGCGCGGACGCGGTGGTGCTCACCGACGCCTCGGTGGATCTCTACAACCCCAAGTCCGTACGGGCGTCGGTCGGTTCGCTCTTCCACCTCCCGGTCGCGGTCGGGGTACCCGTCGAGCGGGTGGTGAGCGGACTGCGGACCGCCGGCGTACGGATCCTGGCCGCCGACGGCGCGGGCGACCGCGACCTGGACGCCGAGCTGGACGCCGGCTCCATGGGCGGGCCCACCGCCTGGGTCTTCGGCAACGAGGCCTGGGGACTGCCCGAGGAGACCCGCGCGCTGGCGGACGCCGTCGTACGGGTCCCCATTCACGGCAAGGCCGAGAGCCTCAACCTCGCGACGGCCGCCGCGGTCTGCCTCTACGCCTCCGCCCGCGCCCAGCGCGGCCCCGGCGGCTGCCGCGCGGCGTCACCCGCCTGAGGGGGCCTGGCCGGGATCCCCCCGGCAGCAACGAGGTGAGCTAGTAGTCTTGCGTGCCCGGGGCCCGGAAGGGGGTAACGGGGATGAGTGTGAGGACTTCTGGCATCACGGCCGCCGCTGAGGGCTGCCCGTCCGACGGCACCCTGGGCGGCCTCGACCCCGACGCGCTGCCCGACGGTCTGGTCGTCGCCGACGAGCACGGCCGGGTGATCTGCTTCAACGCCGCCGCCGCGCGGATCACCGGCATACCGCCCGGGGACGCGCTCGGCCGCCCCCTCGAACACGCCCTCCCGCTGCAGGACGTCGAGGGCCGCCGCTGGTGGCGGCTGACCGACCCGTACGGCGGGCTGGCCATCCGCCGTGGCCAGCCCGAGCGCAATCTGCTGCTCGGCGGCCGTGAGGTACTGGTCTCCGCGCGCTATGTGCGGGCCCGGCCGACCGGCCCCGTGCAGCGCCTGGTGATCGCGCTGCGCGGCACCGAGGCCCGGCGGCGTACCGAGCTGAGCCACGCCGAGCTGATCGCCACCGTCGCCCATGAACTGCGCTCCCCGCTGACCTCCGTCAAGGGGTTCACCGCCACCCTCCTCCAGAAGTGGGAACGCTTCACGGACGACCAGAAGCGGCTGATGCTGGAGACCGTCGACGCCGACGCCAACCGCGTCACGCGTCTGATCGCCGAGCTGCTGGACATCTCCCGGATCGACTCCGGCCGGCTGGAGGTGCGCCGGCAGCGGGTCGACATGATCGCGGCGGTGCGGCGGCACGTCCAGGCGCAGACCACCGCCGGTGAGCGGCCCGACCGCTTCCTCATCCGGATGCTGGAGCCGCTGCCCGATCTGTGGGCGGATCCGGACAAGGTCGACCAGGTACTGGGCAATCTGCTGGAAAACGCGGTGCGGCACGGTGCGGGAACCGTCACCATCGAGGTCGGACCGGTATCGGACACGACCAGCGCGGAGGGGACGAGTGTGACCGTGAGCGACGAGGGCCCGGGCATCCCGGAGGAGTCGATGAGCCGGGTGTTCACGCGGTTCTGGCGGGGCAGCAAACGCGGTGGCACAGGCCTGGGCCTGTACATCGTCAAGGGCATCGTCGAGGCCCACGGCGGCACGATCACGGTCGGCCGGGCCCCGGCCGGCGGCGCGCAGTTCCGGTTCAGCCTGCCCGTCGCGGCGCCGGCCTTCCTGGGCTGAGCACTCCGCGGCGGGAGCCCCGCGAGCCGTACGCCGACCGCCCGCCCCTTAGACTTGACCTTTGGCACCTTTGGCGCACAGGCATCATCGGGGCACTCGCCGAGGCGAAGCGAGCCAAGCCAAGCCAGTCCACCGGAAGCACGGGAAGAGATGTCCGCACCCAATAAGTCGTACGACCCTGTCGAGGTCGAAGCCCTGAAACCGGAAGAGATCGAGCGCATGCGGGACGAGGCGCTCGCCGCCTTCGCCGCCGCGGCCGATCTCGACGCGCTCGCCCAGGCGAAGACCGCGCACACCGGTGGCGCCTCGCCGCTCGCCCTCGCCAACCGCGAGATCGGCGCCCTGCCCCCGCAGGCCAAGGCGGAGGCCGGCAAGCGCGTCGGCCAGGCCCGTGGCCGGGTGAACCAGGCGCTCAAGGCCCGCCAGGAGGAGCTGGAGGCGGAGCGCGACGCCCGGGTGCTGGTCGAGGAGGCGGTGGACGTCACGCTGCCCTACGACCGCACCCCGGCCGGCGCCCGGCACCCGCTGACCACGTTCATGGAGCGGGTCGCCGACGTCTTCGTGGCGATGGGCTACGAGGTCGCCGAGGGCCCCGAGGTCGAGGCGGAGTGGTTCAACTTCGACGCCCTCAACTTCGTTCCGGACCACCCGGCACGCCAGATGCAGGACACCTTCTTCGTGCAGGGCAACGGCACGAAGGGCGATGAGAGCGGCGTCGTGCTGCGTACCCACACCTCGCCGGTGCAGGCCCGTACGCTCGTCGACCGCGAGCCGCCGGTCTACGTCGTCTGCCCGGGGCGGGTCTACCGCACCGACGAGCTGGACGCCACGCACTCCCCGGTCTTCCACCAGATCGAGCTGCTCGCCGTCGACGAGGGCCTGACCATGGCCGACCTCAAGGGCACCCTCGACCACATGGTCCGGGCCCTGTTCGGTCCGGACATGAAGACCCGGCTGCGGCCGAACTACTTCCCGTTCACCGAGCCGTCCGCCGAGATGGACATGGTCTGCTACGTCTGCCGTGGCGAGTCCGTGGGCGACCCCGACCGTCCCTGCCGTACCTGCTCCAGCGAGGGCTGGATCGAGCTGGGCGGCTGCGGCATGGTCAACCCCAAGGTGCTGATCGCCTGCGGTGTCGACCCGGAGAAGTACAGCGGGTTCGCCTTCGGGTTCGGAATCGACCGGATGCTGATGTTCCGGCACAACGTGGAAGACATGCGCGACATGTTCGAGGGCGACGTCCGGTTCACCCGGCCGTTCGGGATGGAGATCTGATGCGGGTCCCGCTTTCTTGGCTGCGGGAGTACGTCGACCTGCCGGCGACGGAGACCGGCCGGGACGTACAGGAGAAGCTGGTCGCGGTCGGCCTGGAGGTCGAGACCGTCGAGCGCCTCGGCGCGGGCCTCACGGGGCCGCTCGTCGTCGGCCAGGTGCTGACCATCGAGGAGCTGGAGGGCTTCAAGAAGCCGATCCGCTTCTGCACCGTCGACGTCGGCGCCGCCAACGGCACCGGCGAGCCGCAGGAGATCGTCTGCGGTGCCCGTAACTTCTCGGTCGGCGACAAGGTCGTGGTCGTCCTCCCCGGCGCCGTGCTGCCCGGCGACTTCAAGATCTCCGCGCGCAAGACGTACGGCAGGAAGTCGCACGGCATGATCTGCTCCGGCGACGAGCTGGGCATGGGCGACGACGGCAGCGGCGGCATCATCGTGCTGCCGCCCGAGTACGAGCCCGGCACCGACGCCATCGAGCTGCTCCAGCTCGTCGACGAGGTGCTGGACATCGCCGTCACCCCGGACCGCGGCTACTGCCTGTCGATGCGCGGAGTGGCCCGCGAGGCCGCCATCGCGTACGGGCTGCCGCTGCGCGACCCGGCGCTGCTGGACGTCCCGCCGCCGAACGCGGGCGGCTACCCGGTCCAGGTCGCCGACCCGATCGGCTGCGACCGCTTCACCGCCCGTACGGTTACCGGCGTGCAGCCCGAGGCACGCACCCCGCTGTGGATGCAGCGCCGCCTCCAGAAGGCCGGGATGCGCCCGATCTCGCTCCCCGTCGACATCACCAACTACGTGATGCTGGAGATCGGCCAGCCGCTGCACGCCTATGACCGCGCCAGCGTGGACGGCCCGATCGGCGTCCGCCGCGCCACCGCCGGCGAGCGGCTGACCACCCTGGACGGCACCCAGCGGACGCTGGACGCCGAGGACCTGGTCATCACCGACAACCGCGGGCCGATCGGCCTGGCGGGCGTGATGGGCGGCGCCAACACCGAGATCGGCGGCGCGGTCACCGCTGCGTCTCATGAGGTGGGGTCGACCGGCCAGGTGCGCGGCACCACCGACATCGTCGTCGAGGCCGCGCACTTCGACGCGATCTCCATCGCCCGTACGGCCCGCCGGCACAAGCTCTCCTCGGAAGCCGCCAAGCGCTTCGAGCGCGGCGTCGACCCGGAGGCCGCGTCCGCCGCGGCGCAGCGGACCGTCGACCTGCTGGTGCTCCTCGCCGGCGGCACCGCCGAGGAGGGCGTCACCGAGGTCGTCTCGCCCCGCGGCCCGCGTACGATCACCATCCCCGCCGACCATCCGGACAAGGTCGCCGGTGTCGTCTACGGCCGGGAGACCGTCGTCCGCCGCCTCCAGGAGGTCGGCTGCGACGTCTACGGCCAGGACGAGCTGGTCGTGACCGTGCCGTCCTGGCGGCCGGACCTCGGCGACCCCAACGACCTGGCCGAAGAGGTCATCCGGCTGGAGGGCTACGAGAACCTCCCCGCCACCCTCCCGCTGCCGCCCGCCGGCCGCGGCCTGACCGAGCGCCAGCGGCTGCACCGCCGGGTCGGCCGGGCGCTGGCCGGCGCCGGCTACGTCGAGACGCTGAACTACCCCTTCACCGGCTCGCACGTCCTCGACCAGCTCGGCATCGAGCCGGACGACCCGCGCCGCACGGCGGTCACCCTCGTCAACCCGCTCAACGACGAGGAGCCCGACCTCCGCACCACGCTGCTGCCCGGGCTGCTCGGCGCGCTCCGCCGCAACTACGGGCGCGGCACGCACGACCTCGCGCTCTTCGAGACCGGCCCGGTCTTCCGCGCCACCGGTGACGAGCAGCCGGCCAGCCGCCTGGTCGTCGACCGCCGGCCGACCGACGACGAGATCGCCTCGCTGGACGCCTCGCTGCCGCAGCAGCCGCGGCGGGCCGCCGTGGTGCTCGCCGGGGGCCGTGAGCAGACCGGCTGGTGGGGTGCGGGACGCCCCGCGGACTGGGCGGACGCGATCGAGGCGGGCCGTACGGTCGCCCGGGAGGCGGGCGTCGAGCTGATCGTCCGTCAGGACCAGCACGCCCCCTTCCACCCGGGCCGGTGCGCGGCGCTGCTCGCCCTCGTCGACGGGGAGGAGGTCCTGGTCGGCAACGCCGGTGAGCTCCACCCGCGGGCCATCAAGGCACTCGCCCTGCCCGAGCGGACCTGCGCGATGGAGATCGACCTGGACCGCCTGGAGCAGGCCGGCAGCGGCCCGCTGACGGCGCCCAAGATCTCCGGCTTCCCGGTCGCCACGCAGGACGTCGCGCTGATCGTCGACGAGACGGTCCCGGCGGCGGACGTCGAGGCCGCGCTCCGCGACGGCGCGGGTGAACTCCTCGAATCGCTGCGGCTGTTCGACGTCTTCACCGGCGAGCAGCTGGGCGCGGGCAAGAAGTCGCTGGCGTACGCGCTGCGCTTCCGTGCCGCGGACCGCACGCTGACCGCGGACGAGGCCTCGGCCGCGCGCGACGCGGCGGTGGCGACGGCCGTGGAGCGGACGGGCGCGGCCCTGCGGGGCTGACGGCCCGACAGCCACCACCGGGGCGAGGGCGCGGACGGCACGAGCCGTCCACGCCCTCGCCCTTTTTGCCGTTCCGTGGGGGAGGGCCGGGAGGAAGAGCCTGGAGGAAAGGGCCGGGAGGAAGGGCCGGGAGGAGGGCCCCGCGAGACGGCCGGATCGCCGCACGATCACCCGAACGGGTGGTTATTCCTCCGCCGTCGGGGTATGCCCGCCGAGCGTCGCGAGAATCGACGGGGCCGATGACGCCACGGCCCGTCCGACCCGCGGCACCGCACCGCACTCGACCACCGCAACGCCCTCCGGGCGGACGACGGGACTTCCGACACAGGGCCCAGGGGGGACCACCGGCATGATCCGAACCTGGGCGCGGGGCGGAGCGCGCACCGGGACGGCGCGTGCCCGGCAGGCCTTCGTCCTGGTCCTGCCGGGCCTCTGGGTACTCGGTGTGGTGGTCTGGGAGCTGTACCACCCGGCCGGTGTCCGCCCGCTGCCACTCCTCGCCGCCGCGCCGGCCATCGCCTGTGCGGGCACCGGCCGGCGCCGGTGCGTGCTGCTCGGCGGGGTGTGCGCGCTGCTCGCGCTCGTACCGTTCGAGTCGAACGGGCCGGGGCCGGATACCCGCGCGATGACCTGCGCGGCGATTCTCGCGGTGATCGGCGCCAGCTACCTGACGGCCGGCCGGCGGCTGCGGCTGCTGCGGGAGCTGGCGCGGACGAGGGAGGTCGCCCTGGCCGCGCAGCGGGTGCTGCTGCGGCCGCTGCCGCCGCGGATCGGCGGGGTGGCGCTGGCGGCCGACCACCTCTCCGCGAGCGAGGGCGCGGAGGTCGGCGGCGACCTGTACGAGGTCGTGGGGACCCGGCACGGCGTCCGGGCGGTGATCGGGGACGTCCGCGGGCACGGCCTGGAGGCCATCGGCACGGTCGCGGCGATGCTCGGCGGCTTCCGTGAGGCGGCGCACGACGAGCCCGAACTGGCCGGTGTACTGCGCCGGTTGGAGCGTACGCACCGGCGGCACCTGGACGCGCGGGCGGGCGCTGAGCAGCCGGACGGCGGTGGTGCGGAGCCGGCGGGCAGCGCTGCGGAGCCGTCCGGCAGCGGTGTGGAGCCGCCCGGTCCGCACGCGGAGGAGTTCGTGACGCTGCTGCTGGTGCAGATCGAGCCGGACGGCGCCGTCACCGCGCTGAACTGCGGGCACCCCTGGCCGTACCGGATCGCCGCCGACCGCGGCGCGGCCCCGGTGGTCGTACCGGTGGCCACCGGCGAACCGATGCCGCCGCTGGGGCTCTTCCCGCTGCCCGAGGAGCTGCCCGCGGTGCGGTGCGGGCGGCTGGCGCCCGGTGCCGGGCTGTTGCTGCACACCGACGGGGCGGCCGAGGCACGGGACGCGGCGGGCGGGTTCTTCCCGCTGACGCGGCAGCTGCGCGGCAGTGCGGCGGCCGCCGCGTCCGGCGCCGGCCTCTCGCCGTCCGCGCTGGTGCGGGACGTGCGGGAGGCCCTGCTACGGCACGCCGGCGGCCGGCTCACGGACGATGTGGCCCTGGTACTGCTCTGCCACGACCCGCTACGGGTCCCGCCGTCCCACCCCGTGTGACAGGGGCCCGCCACGGGCCGGGCACGACACGCCCGGACAGGCAACGCCACCGGCGCTCCGTGGAGGTACCTTGCGCAGGCCGGAGTGGTGCGGATCAGGCGGCCGCCCGGTGACGGTTCACCAGATACCCGGGATCAGGCGTGCGGTGCGGGCGGCGTAATCGGCGTAGTCCGCGCCGAGGGCGGAGGTGAGGACGGTGTCTTCGGCGTGGATGCGGTAGAGCGATCCGGCCAGGGCACCGCCGGTGAGGACGAGATGGGCCGGCAGGTGGTCCAGGCAGAACCCGGCGCAGGCGATCACGATCAGGCCGCCGGCGTAGGAGGGGTGCCGCAGATAGCGGTAGGGGCCGGTCCGGACCACCGGCTGGCCGGGACGGAGGTCGACGGTGCTGCGGAAGTGCTCGCCCAGGCTGGCCACCGCCCAGTGGCGCAGGGCCAGTCCGGCCCAGACGCCCGGCAGGGCGATGAGCGTGTTGGCCGCGCGGTCGCCGGTCAGGCGTGCGGTCCCGGAGCGGCGCAGCAGAGCCGCCGCGCCGACGTGGCCGAGGGTGAGGGCGGCGAGCACGACGTAGGTGCTGCGCCGGTCCTCGGCGAGCGGCTGTGGCGGACGGCTGCGGTTCCGGTGCCGCTGGCGCAGGGCCCACCTGGCCTCGAGACCGTACGCCACCGCCGCCGTGGCGGCCGCCAGGCGCCGGGCGACGGTGGCTCGCGACGGGCGGCCGTGCGCCGGCCGCTGCGGCGCGGGTTTCCGGAAGGCCGCAGGTTGACAGGAGGCGAGGCGAGAGATGAGTGAAGTGCGAGACATGGGCGAGGTGCGAGGCATGGGCGAGGTGCGAGGCATGGGCGAGGCTCTTCCCTTCCGTCCGTTCCGGGATGGTGAGCTCCCGGTCCTGGAGCGGTTGTTCAACGATCCTGAGGCCCTGGGGCAGTACGCGTGGACCGGATGGTCCGGCAAAGCGGCCGAGATGCGGCAGCGGTGGGAGACGGACCGGCTGGTGTCGCCCGACGGCAGCATTCTGGCCCTGGTGCGGGAGGACGTGGCGGTGGGCGCGGTGACCTGGCGCCCCGTGGCGTACAACGCGGTGTCGCGGTGCTGGAACGTCGGGGTCTTCGTCCTGCCGGAGGAACGCGGCCGCGGCGTGCTGACGGCGGCGGGCCGTGGCGTGGTGGAGTACCTGTTCGCGCACACCCAGGCACACCGCGTCGAGGTCCATGTGGAGGCCGGCAACGCCGTGGCCCGTCACTGCGCCGAGCAGGCGGGACTGGTCTACGAGGGCACCGCCCGCGGTGCCACCTGGCGTGCGGGCCGCTGGCGGGACACGGAGGTGCTGGCGGTCCTGCGCAGCGATCTCCCGCCACCGGCGGCGGATGACTGAGGGCGTGGGCGGGCGCCCGGCGGACGGCCGGGCGCCTGATCTCCGGTCACCTCGGCCGGTCAACGCCGGCCGGTGAGGCGGGCCAGCAGCTCCCGGTCGACGGGCCGCTGCGGCAGGGGCGGCACGACCAGGGTCGACGCCGCGGACAGGGAGGTGTCGGGGAGCTTGGCCAGCGGCACGGTCGTCGCGCGCGGCTCCGCGGCCACATACGGGGAAGCCTCGTAGACCGTGACCGGGTGGTCGGGACCGTAGTGGGGGACCAGGACCTCGGTCAGGCAGGACGCGCCGGGGGCCGGGTCGAACTGCCGGTGGGCGTCGGGCATGCCGATCACACCGATCTGCCACAGGATCATCAGGCTCGTGGGGTCGAAGCGGCGGTGCCGGGTCAGGAAGTCGGTCGCCTCGAAGCTCTGGCACCCCTGCTGCCCGGGATCCAGCCCCAGGTCGGCGAAGAGCCAGTCCTCCGCGGAGCAGGCGGGAACCATACGCGCCGCGATCCCCTCCAGGCGCGCCCGGCGGATCGCCTCGTGCCCCGCGTAGGCAAACACCCCCGGATGCCCGTACAGGGCCACGCACACGAACTGGTCGCGGCGTACCTCGGACAGGATGTGCTCGACCATCTCCTCATAGGAGGCGTACCTCGGCTTGCCCGCGGCGTAGTGGCCGTCGAGCGTCTCGACCGAGGGGTTCAGCTGTCCGATGTGATGGGTCACCAGAGGGTCCCCGATCAGACACAGCACCTTGTCGGCCTGCTCGATGCAGGCCCGTGCCTCCACCGTGAGGTCGCCGATGGCCCGGTAACCGGTCCCCACCACGACCAACTGCGCGTTCTCCATGGTTACCTCCACCGGGCCACCGGCTCCCTTACGGATCTGCTCGCTTACGGACCTGGTCGCTTACGGATCTGCTCGCCTACGAGGCGGACGCACCCTTGCCGTCGGGCTCGAAGCCGAGGATGACGATGAGCGCGGACGGCTCTTCCCTGACCGGGCTGTGCTCGGACAGCAGGCCGCGGATACGGCCCACATCACCGGAGACGACCGCCTCCCGTTCCGCGGTGCCCAGGGCGCTGTCGGCGACGTACGCCTCCGCGGAACGGCGGAACGCGTGCTGCCGGCGCGGCTGCGTGACCAGCTCTTCGACGAAGTCAACGACTGCGGCGGACATGACTCTCCCCTTTCGTTGGGATCAGGACCCTCCTCGGACCCACCACCTCAGCCCACCACAGGGACATCGGCGGAGCCCGGCAGAGTGCTGCAAAGGGGTGACTTCCGCTGCGCTGAGGCAGCCCCGGCGACGGGTGCTGACCTGCGCGGATGCCAAGTCGGCCAGGTGCGGGCCCAGGGCTTCCGGCGGCTGTCGGCCGCTACCGCCGGCTCTGAGCCTGCCGCTACAGCCAGCCGTGCTCGTCCGCGACGCGCAGCGCTTCCATCCGATTGCGGGTCCGGGTCTTGGCGGTCGCCGCCGAGAGGTAGTTACGGACCGTCCCTTCGGAGAGGCAGAGGCCGGCGGCGATGTCCGCCACCGTGGCACCGGAGCGCGCGGCGATGAGTACATCGCGCTCCCGGGCGGTGAGCGGGGATTCCCCCGCCGCCAGCGTCGCCACGGCCAGTTCCGGGTCAACGACCCGCTCTCCCCGCATCACCCGGCGGATGGCGTCCGCGAGCACTTCGGCGGGGGCGTCCTTCACCACGAACCCGACGGCGCCGGCCTCCATGGCCCGCCGCAGGTAGCCCGCGCGGCCGAATGTGGTGAGGATGACCACGCGGCAGGACGGCAGCTGCGCGGCGAGTACCGCCGCCGCTGCCAGCCCGTCGAGGCCGGGCATCTCGATGTCGAGCAACGCCACGTCCGGCCGGGCCTCCCGGGCCGCGTCCACGACCTCGTCGCCCCGGCTCACGGACGCGACGACCTCGAAGTCCTCCTCAAGGTCCAGCAGTGCGCACAGCGCCTGGAGGATCAGTACCTGATCGTCGGCGAGCAGGAGACGGACCGTCATGGCAGTGTGGCCGCCGTTTCTTCGAGCGATACGCGCAGGCGCCAGCCCCGTGGGCCGACCGGTCCGGCCTCCACCCGGCCGCCGGCCGCCGCGACCCGCTCCCGCAGGCCGGAGAGGCCGTTGCCGTCACCGGGCGGGACGCCCACACCGGACGGGCCGCCCACGCCGTCGTCGCGGATGTCCACCTCCGATGCCGAGAGGGTGACGGTGCACCGGCCGGCGCGCGCATGGCGGGCGACGTTGGTCAGGCCCTCCCGTACCGCCCAGCCGAGCAGCTCCTGATGCGCGGGGTCGACCATGTCGGTGGCCGTGGGCAGGTCGGCGGTGATGCCCGACGCCCGCAGCAGCTCCCGTCCCCGGGCGAGCTCGTTGGCGAGCGTCCCCTCGCGGTAGCCCGACACCGCGGCACGCACCTCGGCGAGCGCCTGGCGGGTCAGCTGCTCGACTTCGGTGATCTCGGGGAGCGCGCGGGAGGCCTCGCCCGCGGCGAGCCGGCGCGCGAGGCCGCTCTTGACCGTGATGGCGGTGAGCGAATGCCCCAGCAGGTCGTGCAGGTCACGCGCGATCCTGGCGCGCTCGGCCTCCGAGGCCAGCCGGGCGACCTCGGCCCGTGCCTCGACCAACGAGCGGTTGGCGCGGGCGATTTCGGAGAACGCGTAGACGGTCAGGGCGGTGAAGACGATCGCCAGCGCCTGGCCCCAGCCGGGCCCGTCGTGCCACGAGCGGACCAGACACGGGACGACCAGGCTGGCGAGCGCGCAGGCCGCCACCGCCGGCGCCACATGACGCCGTACGAAGACAGCGGCCAGCGAGACGATGACCGCGCACAGGAAGAAGGCGTCGGTCCGGGCGTACGGCAGGGCCGCGAGGAACAGCACGGACATGGCGCCGAGCAGCACCCGGAACGGGGTCCGGGCGGGCCGGGCGGCCGAGGCGCCCGCGAGCGCGCAGCAACAGCAGAACCCGGCCACGATCGCATAGCCGACGAGGGCATCCGTACCGTGTGCGTACTCGGCTATGCCGGCCACCGTCACCAGCGGGAAGACCAGCATTCCGGTGGCCAGGGCCAATCGGCGCCACCCCCGCGACCATCGCTCCGGTGTGACGGCCGACCAGTCACCCGGTGGGCCCATGACTTCGTACGTCACAGCACGCCTACCGTCCTCACGCCTACCGTCCTCACGCCTACCGTCCTCACGCCTACTGTCCTCACGCCTACAGTCCTTGAGTTCGGGTGTTTCGGGTGTGCGGCCCGTCGCCGCGCGGTGTTCTCCACGGTATCCGCGACCCGCGGAGCACCTGCGGCCCGTTCCGGGGGAGAGATGATCTTCAGCCATGGCCCACCCACGACAGGCCCTAGAGGGCGAACACCGCTCGCAGCACCTTGCCGTTCGCCTTGGTGACGACGCCCAGCAAGATGATTCCGCAGACGGCCTGTTCGGTTCTCAGCCACACCGGGAAGGCGCCGGGCAGCGCGACGATGACGGCGGTGGCCGCGACCATGACTCCCGAGGACACCCGCAGCCGGCGGAAGGACGTGCGGTGACCGCGCGCGGCCCGGGCCACGAATGAGGCCATGAGCAGGGACGTGGCGACGACGATGAGGCAGCGGACCCAGGCGGTGTCGGTCGCGATGTCCGGGTGGTTGCGGAGCAGGACGAGGGCGATGAGCGTGAGAACGCTGAGGCCGGCGTACGCGCCGACGAGCCGCTTGGTGGTGCGGAACGCCTGCTGGACGCCCTCGCCGTTGAGGCGTTCCTCCCCGATGACCCGGCTTGTCATGACGGTCCTTTCCGTTTTTCTGCCGACGCTCGGACGAAACTCACGTGGGGCCGGTGGGCTGTCGTCCCCCCCCCGGAATTCCCGGCGTATCCATGCAACACAACGCCTTTGACAGATACTTATCGTGCGCGACGGCGCGTGCGCTCGGTAGTGAGATCTCCCATTGTTCGTTCATGACAAATGTCATGAATTGCATGAGGGGCGGGGTGCCAGAGGGGCGCGCGGACCATGAGGACCTCGTCGCGGGTGTCGTCGGGGGCCGTCGGGTGTCCTCGGGGGCCGGCCGGAGCGCTCCGGCCGGCGGCCGCTCTCGCGCGCCGACGACCTTTCTCCCTGTTTTATCCCTGCGACTGTTCAGGCGGTTCCCCTGATAAGCCGTTATGCCCGTTCTCCTGAGCCATGAGCACGGCTGCCCCTTTTCCGTATTCGGGCTCTCGTCGAGGCCGGAAACCTGCCGTCCACCAGCGGGGACGCCCGGATACACTCTCCTGCCATGTGTGAATGGGAAGTGGATAGCGAGTGGCGAATACGGTCACCGCGTGGGGCCCTGAGCCGACCGGACCGCAACGCAGACCGCCCCTGATGGCGGCTCGGCACAAGCAGGCGAGGGACCCGAAGGCGCACTGGCTGCTGCTCGCGCTCACTCTGCCCGCCCTCTTCGGCGCTCTGCTCTTCCAGGGCTGGACCGTGAACGAGGTCGACGGCTCCACAACCAAACAGCCCTGCACCCAGCCGGTGCCCCGGGCCGCCTCCGGTGCGGGACCCGTCCTCGCGGTGGACGGGGAGCGGGTGCGCTCCGCCTCGATGCCGGCCGGCACCGTCGCCCTCACCTACGACGACGGCCCCGACCCGTACTGGACCCCGCGGCTGCTCACGCTGCTCAGAAAGCACCGCGCGCACGCCACCTTCTTCCTCAGCGGCGCCAAGGCCGTCCAGTACCCCGAACTGGTCCGGAAGATCAGGGCCGAGGGGCACGAGATCGGCTCCAACACCTACACCGGCGCCGACCTGGGCAACGCCTCCGGCGTGCGCACCGCCCTCGAACTCGGGCTCACCCAGAGCGCGTTCGCCGGCGCCGACGGCTTCCGGACCACGCTGCTGCGGATGCCGATGACCACCACCGTCGCCACCCTGTGCGGCGCCGAATGGCCCGCCGTGCAGGGTGCGTCGGCCGACGGCTACCGCATCGTCGCCGCGGACCCGTCCGGGCGGACGCCCGCCGACGGCCTGGTCCGCCAGTTCAGCCACACCTCCCTCGCCTACCGGGAGACCGAGCAACTGCTCACCGACCCGGACGCCCGCCGGTTCACCACTATTTCGGACGGCGCCGGCGTCGACGCGCCCGTCACGACCGAAGCGTCCGGGACCGAGCGCTGGGCGGGCACCGCGCTGATCTGGTTCCAGTGGCTGGGCCAGGGCTTCGTCGCCGCCCTCACCTGGGTGCTGACCGTCGCCGCCGCACTCGGCCTGTTCCGCCTGTTCACCCTGGTCCTGTTCGCCCGGATGCACGTCAGACGCCTGGAGCGGCACCGGCCGGGAGCGCCCCGGCTGCGTGAGATACGCGGACCGGTGTCCGTCCTCGTGCCCGCGTACAACGAAGAGGCCGGGATCGGCAGCACGCTGCGCTCCCTGCTCGCCTCCACCCACCAGCACCTGCAGATCATCGTGATCGACGACGGCTCGTCGGACCGCACCGTGGAGATCGCGGACGAGTACGCACGGCGGGACCCGCGGGTGCAGGTGGTGTGCCAGGCCAACGCGGGCAAGGCCGCGGCCCTCAACCACGGTCTGGCGTACGTCCGTTCCCCGTACGTCGTGATGGTCGACGCGGACACCGTCTTCGAGCCCGACGCCGTCCAGCGCCTCGTCCAGCCGCTCGCCCACCCGGCGATCGGCGCGGTGAGCGGCAACACCAAGGTCGGCAACCGCAAGCGCCTGCTGGGCCGTTGGCAGCACCTGGAGTACGTCTTCGGCTTCAACCTGGACCGCCGGATGTTCGAGGTCCTGGAGTGCATGCCGACCGTGCCCGGCGCCATCGGCGCCTTCCGGCTGGACGCGCTCATGGGGGTGGGCGGCCTGAGCGAGGACACGCTCGCCGAGGACACCGACCTCACCATGGCACTGTGGCGGGCCGGCTGGCGGGTGGTGTACGAGGAGACCGCCATCGCCTGGACCGAGGTCCCCACCTCCCTGCGGCAGCTGTGGCGTCAGCGCTACCGCTGGTGCTACGGCACCCTGCAGGCGATGTGGAAGCACCGCAGGGCCGTCAGGGAAGTCGGACCCGCCGGGCGCTTCGGGCGGCGCGGCCTGTCGTACCTCCTCCTCTTCCAGGTGCTGCTGCCGCTGCTCGCACCGGTCATCGATGTCTTCATGCTCTACAGCGCGCTGTTCACCGACAGCCCGGTGAAGTCCGTGGCGACGTGGTTCGGATTCCTGGCGGTGCAGATCGCCGTGGCGGCGTACGCCCTGCGGCTCGACGGCGAGCGCCGCCGCACGCTGTGGACGCTGCCGTTCCAACTGCTCGTCTACCGGCAGCTGATGTACCTCGTGGTCATCCAGTCGGTGGTCGCCTTCGTGACCGGCAGCCGGCTCAAGTGGCAGCGCATGCAGCGTTCCGGTACGGCCGCCGCGGCGGCCCAGCACATCGGCGAGGCTGCCGATCACCGCAGCCTGACCGCGACGAGGTGACCCCCCTGTACTCCGACGAACTGACCCCGGCACCCGGCCCCTTCGACCACGAGCGGGCCTACACACCGCTCGGCCACCAGGAGGCGCATCCGCAGGCTCATCCGCCCCACGCACACCAGGAGGCATACCGACCCCTCACACACCAGGAGGCCTATGCACCTCTCGCGCACCAGGAGTCCTACGCGTCCGTCATGGACCAGGAGGCGTACGCGCCCGTAGCGCACCAGGAGGCGTATGCGTCCGTCGCGCACCAGGAGGCGTACGCCCCGCTGCCGGACGGTCCACCTCCCGGCGGCGGATACCGCCGTGCCCGGCGCAAGCCGAGGCGGCGGCGCACCCGCACCAGGCGCACCCTGCGCGCGGTCGGTTTCCTGCTCTCGCTGGTGGTGCTCGGCTGCGTCGGTGCCTACGCCTGGGCGGACTCCCGCCTGGCCGGAGAGGTCGATCTGTCCGCACTGCCGGACCGGCCCGCCCCCGGCAAGGGGACCAACTACCTGATCGTGGGCTCCGACAGCCGCGCGGGCCTCACCGCGGAGCAGGCCGAGGACCTGCACACCGGCTCCGGCCTGGGCGCCGAGGGCCGCCGCACCGACTCGATGATGGTGCTGCACACCGGTGCTCACGGCACCACCCTGACCAGCCTCCCGCGCGACTCCTGGGTCACCCTCCCCGCCTACGTCGACCCCGAGACCGGCATCCACCACAAGGCCGCCAAGAACAAACTCAACGCGGCGTTCTCCCTCGGCGGTCCCGAACTCCTGGTCCGCACCGTCGAGTCGAGCACCGGTCTGCGCATCGACCACTACACCGAGATCGGCTTCGCCGGTTTCGTCGGCATCGTGGACGGGGTCGGCGGCGTCCGCATGTGCGTGGACCGGCACATCGTCGACGAGAAGTCCGGCCTCGACCTCACCCGGGGCTGCCACACCCTCAACGGCCGCGAGGCGCTGGCCTTCGTACGTCAGCGCCACCAGGAGAAGCAGGGCGACCTCGGCCGCTCCCGCAACCAGCAGAAGTTCCTGGCGGCCCTGGCGGCCAAGGCCGGATCCCCGGACGTCCTGCTCAGCCCGTCCGCCATGCTGGGCACGGTCGGCGCGGGCCTGGACGCCCTCATCGTCGACGCGTCGACCGGACCGCGCCAGCTGGCCCGTCTCTTCGACGCCCTGCACAAGGTGTCCTCGGGCGGCGGCAAGCAGCTCAACGTCCCGGTCTCCGGCGTCGGTGTGGGCACCTCCAAGGGCAGCGTCATCATCTGGGACAAGGAGAAGTCGCGCCGCCTCTTCACCGAACTGCGCACGGACCACCCGGTCACAGTCAACGGCTGACGGCTGACGGCAGACGAGCCGCGCCCGTTGGTCAGGAGCCCGGCGGCCCGGCTGTCTGGGCTGCCTGCTGCGCCTGCTGCGCCTGCTGCGCGTGATGGTCAAGCAGCCGCGTGAGCAGCTGCACCAATTGATCGCGTTCGACCGGACTCAGCGGCGCGAGCAGTTCGTCGTGGAGGTCGTCCAGGACCTCGTCGAGGCGGCGCAGTCGACGGCGGCCTCGGGCGGAGATCGTGATCGTGTTGCGGCGCCGGTCGTCGGGATCCGGCGCCCGCTCGACGAGGCCTCGCCCGGCCAGCTCATCGAGCACGCCGACCATATCGCTGCGGTAAATCCCGGAACGCCTGCTCAGCTCCGCCTGACTGCCCGGCCCGTACTCCTGCAGTGCGGCGAGCACGGCGTAGTGCCACTTGCGCGCGTCGACCTGTGCCAGCCCCTCGTTGATCAGCCGGTCCGACCGCGCGGACAGTTGAGACAGCAGTCGGCTCGTCCGTCGACGCAGCCTGCCGGGCGTCCTGGGCGAGCCGTCGTCGGGCCTGTCCGCGGCTTCAGCTCTGCTCACGGCGCCTGTCCTCCCCATTGCGTTAGTCCGACTAACGATATACGTTCACCCGCGCCGAGATCGTTGGTGCGGCAAACGCTGATTGAGTGGAACTCCAAGGAAGGAAAATCCGCCATTCCCACCAAGACACTGCAGATTCCCACCCCGGACGGCCAGGCCGACGCCTTCGCCGCCTTCCCCGACGACGGTGAGCGGCACCCAGGGGTGCTGATGTACGCGGACGCCTTCGGCACCCGGCCCGTGCTACGGGAGATGGCCCGCGAACTGGCCGGGCACGGGTACTACGTGCTCGTCCCCAATTTCTTCTACCGGCACGGCCCGGCACCGCTGATCGACCTTCCCGAGTACATCGGCGAAGAGGTCAGGCCCGCGGTCGTCGCCCAGCTGATGCCGATGATCGAGGCGCACACCGACGAACTCATCCTGCGTGACGCCGACGCCTACCTCAGGTTCCTCACCGCCCAGCCCGAGGTCGGCGGCGGGCCGGTTGGGGTGACCGGCTACTGCATAGGCGGCCTCCTGGCGGTGCGCACCGCCGCGGCCCACCCCGGCCAGGTGGCCGCCGTCGCCGGATTCCACGGCCCCGTGGCCGCCGACGGCCCCGACAGCCTGCACCGCCTCTTCTCCAGCCTCACCGCCCAGGTTCACCTCGGCCACGCCGAAACCGACATGACGCCCGAGACTCTCCGTGAGCTCAACCGGGCCCTGGACGCCGCGGGCGTGCGCTACACCTCCGAGATCTACCCCGGCACCCTCCATGGCTTCACCATGGCCGACACCGACGCCTTCAACCCCGCCGCACGGCAACGCCACTGGGACCGCCTGCTCCCCCTCCTCAACCGCACCCTGGTCAACGGCTGAGGCTCCGCCGATGCCGGTCCAGCGTCCGTACGCGGCCAGGCGAAATACGCGTCGGCGAGAGCCCGGCGGGGCTGCGCGAGCCGCCCGAGCGCAGCACGGCCGCTGGCGCTGTTCCAGGTGAACTCTTCCTGGAACAGCGCCAGTTGGTGTACATGGCCGCGCTCTCCGGTGCGAGCGGTGGCACTCTCTAGTACGAGTAGAACCCCGAGCCCGACTTCCGGCCCAGGCGGCCCGCGTCGACCATGCGGGCCAGGAGCGGGGGAGCGGCGTAGAGGGGCTCCTTGTACTCCTCGTACATGGAGGCGGCTACCGAGGCCACGGTGTCCAAGCCGATCAGGTCGGACAGTTTGAGCGGGCCCATGGGGTGGGCGCAGCCCAGTTCCATGCCGTTGTCGATGTCCTCGCGGCTGGCGATTCCCGACTCGAACATCCGGATCGCGGAGAGCAGGTACGGGATCAGCAGGGCGTTGACGACGAAGCCCGAGCGGTCCTGGGCGCGGATGGCGTGCTTGCCCAGGACGTCCTGGACGAGCACCTCGGCGCGCTTGATGGTCTCCTCGCCGGTGGTGAGCGCGGGGATCAGCTCCACCAGCTTCTGCACCGGGGCCGGGTTGAAGAAGTGGATGCCGATGACCTGGTCGGGCCGGGACGTGGCGACCGCGAGCTTCACCAGCGGGATGGAGGAGGTGTTGGAGGCCAGGATGGCGTCCGGGCGGGTCACCACCTGGTCCAGCACCTGGAAGATCTCGGTCTTGACCTGCTCGTTCTCCACGACGGCCTCGATGACGAGGTCGCGGTCGGCGAACTCCCCGAGGTCGGTGGTGAAGCTGAGCCGGTCGAGTGTCGCATCGCGCTCCGCGACGGTGATCTTGCCGCGTTCGGCGGCCTTGCCGAGGGAGTTGGTCAAGCGGGTGCGACCCAGCTCCAGAGCCTCGCCGGTGGTCTCGGCGACCATCACGTCCAGCCCGGCGCGGGCGCACACCTCGGCGATGCCTGCGCCCATCTGGCCGCAACCGACCACTCCGACACGTGCAATGTCGGCAATTGAGTTGGTCACCTCGTGCCTTTCGCTGATCTTCGGGGCCCGGCGGTACGCCGTAAGGGTCCGACGTCCGCCTCGGTGCCGACGTTACTCCGCGCGGTGCTGGGTTACGGGCACAGGGGCAGGCATTCTGATCCTTCAGGACGGGATAAACCGGACAAGCTGGGGATTTCTGATGAGACGGATCACACGGAGAGGCTTTGCGGTGGCCGCGCTCGGCGCGGGCTCCTCGCTGCTCACCGCCGGAGGTGTGGCACCCATGGGTGGCGTGGCACCCGCGGGCGGTGTGGCACCCATGGGTGGTGTGGCGCCCTCGGGCGGTGTGGCGCGGCGCGAGATGCGGGGGGTGTGGCTGGCGACCGTCGGCAACTTGGACTGGCCCTCCCGCACCACCCTCACACCCGCCGAGCAACAGCGCGAACTCCGCGCCCACTTCGACACTTTCGTCCGATGCCGGCTGAACACGGTCTTCTTCCAGGTGCGCCCCACCGCGGACGCCCTGTGGCCCTCCCCGTACGAGCCCTGGACGCACGTCCTGACCGGGCGCCAGGGCCGCGACCCGGGCTGGGACCCGCTGGGATTCGCGGTCCGTGAGGCGCACCGGCGCGGCCTCGAACTGCACGCCTGGTTCAACCCGTACCGGGTCGCCCACCACACCGACCCGGAGCGGCTGGCCCCGCACCATCCGGCGCGCCGGCACCCCGAGTGGGTCGTCCCGTACGGCGGCAAGCTCTACTACAACCCAGGGCTGCCGGAGGTCCGCCGTTTCGTCCAGGACGCGATGCTGGACGCGGTCAAGCGCTACCCCGTCGACGGGGTGCACTTCGACGACTACTTCTATCCGTACCCGATCGCCGGCAAGCACTTCGACGACGACGACGCGTACGCCGCGCACGGCGGCGGCTTCGAGGACCGGGACGCCTGGCGGCGGGAGAACACCGACCGCCTGGTGTACGAGATGGCGCGGCGGCTCGGCCGGGTGGCGCGGAGCGGCCGGGGCGCGCAAGGGGACGGCCGGGGCGGTCCTGGGGACGGCCGGAGTGAGCGGGCGGCGGGGCGGCGGGTGCGGTTCGGCGTCAGCCCGTTCGCGGTCTGGCGCAACCAGAGCGCCGATCCGCGGGGATCCCGTACGCGGGCCGGGGTGCAGACCTACGACGATCTGTACGCCGACACCCGCCGCTGGGTGCGTGAGGGCTGGCTCGACTACATCGTGCCGCAGGTGTACTGGCCCCTCGGCACCAAGGCGGCGGACTACGCCGAGCTGGTGCCCTGGTGGTCACGGACCGCCGAGGGCACCGGCGTCGACCTCTACATCGGCGAGGCCCTCTACAAGCAGGGCTCATCCGGGCCGGCCGCCTGGCACGACCCGGGCGAACTCTCCCGTCACCTCACCTTCGCCCGCCACTATCCGCAGGTCGGCGGCCATGTGTACTTCTCGGCGAAGGAGGTGGCCGGCGACCCGGCGGGCGCGATGGCGCGGGTCGTGCGTGATCATTACGGCCGTCGTGCGTGACCACCGGGGTGGTTGTGCGTGACCACCGGAGTGGTTGCGCATGGCCGCCGCGGAGGTTCGCGGACTTTACCGGCCGGGCTCGACGTCGGAGGTCTTCGCGTGCTTGACGACCGAGTCGGGGCCCGGCAACATGATCGTCTCATGCCCGTCCTGGCCGCGGACGCGGTAGGGGGGATCGCCGTTCGTCCCCATTACCTCGATGATTTCGACCTCATGGTCGTGCTGCCCGACGGTCCTGCCGTGCACCACCAGCCGGTCGCCCTTGGACGCGTGCATCAGGGTCCTCCCCGCTTCGGGCGGCCGTGCGACCCGTACGGCCGACGGCGCGACGGCCGAGCGGTTGAACGGCCAACGGTTCCAACAGTTGCAACGGTTGACGAGCCTGTGGCGGCTCGGGCGGTGGTACCGGACGGCGGTACGGCGGTACCTGCCCTCGCGGCAAGTTTACGTCCGAGGGCCGCTCACGCACCTCGGAAGCCGATTCACCGATTCACCGATTCACCGATTCGCGGCTCCCGCTCCCCCCAGGGGCCCGCTCCCCGCCGGGACGACTCTCCGCCCGGGCTCCCCCAGGAGGTTCACCCCCGTGTCCGCTGGGTGACGGCGATGCAGGCCAGGACCGCCACGGCCGCCACCGGGGCGGCCGGCGGAAGGTGCTCGCCCAGGAGCACCACGGACCACACCAGGGTCAGCAGCGGCTGGGCGAGCTGCAGCTGGCTCGCCTTGGAGACGCCGATCGTGGCCATACCGCGGTACCACACGACCATGCCGAGGAACGTCGAGCCGACCGCCAGCCACAGCAGCCCGCCGACCGCGTGCGCCGTCAGGTGGAGCGGCTCGGCGGACAGGGCGACTGCCGTGCCCGCCGCCGTCACCGGGAGCGCGAGCACCAGCGCCCAGCCCATCACCTGCCACCCCGGCATATGGCGGGCCAGCCGGCCGCCCTCCGTGTAGCCGGCCGCGCACACCAGCAGCGCCGCGAACAGGTAGAGATCGCCACGGCTCGGCGCCCCGCCGCTCTGCTGTATCGCGAAGCCGATGACGACGGCGGCGCCGACCACCGCCGCGATCCAGAACGTACGGGAGGGCCGCGCCCCGGTCCGTACGGCGGAGCAGGCGGCGGTGGTCAGCGGCAGCAGACCGACCACGACGGCCGCGTGCGAGGTGGTGGAGGTCTGCAGGGCGACCGTGGTGAGCAGCGGAAAACCGAGGACCACACCGCCGGCCACCACCGCGATCCCCGCCCAGTGGCGCCGCTCCGGGACGGGCACCCGGCACCACACGAGTGCTCCGCCGGCCAGGGCCGTGGCGAGCACGCTGCGGAGCATCACCACCGTCCAGGGGCTCATACCCTCCAGCGCCCAGGCGGTTGCGGGAAAGGTGAGCGAGAAGGCCGCGACGCCCAGGGCGGCGAGCAGGGTGCCGCGGGCGGCGACGGGGGTGGTGCGGGGACCGCGCCCGGAAGGAGCGGCGGTCGCACTCGGCGCCCCGGAGGGGGAGGAGGAGGGGGAGCCGGGGCTGTCCTCGGCTGCGGGGGTGCTGCCGAGGGCCGGCTGTGACTCCGGGGTGCGGACCGCTATCGATCCTGGTGCAGTAGCGCTATCGTGGTCTCTCATGCAAGAGCGTAGCAGTGTCGCCGAGCTGGCCGCATTCCTCCGCGGGGAGTTGAACCGCTACTCCGCGGGAGAGAAGCTGCCGTCGAGTCGCGCCCTGGTGGAGCGTCATCGGGTCAGCCCGGTGACGGTCTCCCGGGCGCTCGCCGAGCTGGCCGCCGAGGGCCTCGTCGTCACCCGGCCCGGCGCCGGCGTCTTCCGGGCCGAGCCGTCGCACGAGGCGCCCCGGCCGGTCGACACCTCCTGGCAGGAGATCGCGCTGAGCGCCGAACCGGCCGCCGACCAGGTGCCGCGCAGTGTCGACGCCACCGGAGTGCTGGCCACCCTCGCCACCCCGGCCCCCGGCGTCATCGAACTCCACGGCGGCTACCTCCACCCGGATCTGCAGCCCACCCGCGCCCTGTCCGCCGCCCTGGCCCGCGCCGGCCGTCGGCCGGGCGCCTGGGGGCGGCCGCCGGTCGAGGGCGTACCGGAGCTGCGGGCCTGGTTCGCGCGGGAGATCGGCGGCCCCGGCGGCGCGCTCGCCCCGAGCGACGTCCTGGTCACCGCGGGCGGTCAGAACGCGCTGACCGCCGCGCTGCGCGCGCTCGCCGCCCCCGGCGCCCCGGTGCTCGTCGAGTCCCCGACCTACCCGGGCATGCTCGCCGTCGCCCGTGCCTCCGGAGTGCGGCCGGTGCCGGTACCGATGGACGTGGACGGGGTCCGTACGGATCTGCTCGCCGACGCCTTCCGCGCGAGCGGGGCGCGGCTCTTCGTCAGCCAGCCGCTGTTCCAGAACCCGACCGGCGCGGTGCTCGCACGGGAGCGGCGCCGCGAGGTGCTCCGGGTGGCCCGGGCGGCCGGCGCGTTCGTGATCGAGGACGACTTCGCGCGGCTGCTCGGCCATGACGACGCTCCCGCCCTCCCGCCGACCCTGATGGCGGACGACCGGCACGGCACGGTCGTCCACATCCGCTCCCTCACCAAGGCCACCTCGCCCAATCTGCGGGTGGGCGCCCTGGCGGCCCGCGGACCGGTCCTGGACCGGCTGCGCGCCATCCAGGTCGTCGACAACTTCTTCGTGCCGGGACCGCTCCAGGAGGCCGCCCTGGAGCTCGTCGGCTCGCCCGCCTGGCACCGCCATCTGCGGCTGATCGCCGGTGAGCTGAGCACGCGCCGGAACGCCCTGACCACTGCCCTGCGCACCCAGCTGCCCGGGCTCGTGGAGCCGGGGCCGGGGCCCGGGGCGGTGTACGGCGGCAGCCTGGGAAGTGGCGGCGGACCGTACGTCCCGCCGGGCGGCTTCCACCTCTGGCTGCGGCTGCCGGACGGCACCGACGAGGCGGCGCTGACCGGCGCGGCGCTGCGGGCCGGCGTCGCGGTGGCGGCCGGCCGTCCCTATTTCGCCGCCGAGCCGCCGGCCGCGCATCTGCGGCTGGGCTTCGCGGCGGTGGCCGGCGTCGCCGAGCTCACGGAGGGCATCCGCCGGCTGCGCACGGCGTGCGAGGAGGTGGGGGTCACGGTGGGCTAGGCCCTGTCGCCGTCGCCGGACTCCCGCCGCCCC
This sequence comes from Streptomyces sp. NBRC 110611, assembly GCF_001590865.1. Taxonomy (GTDB): domain Bacteria; phylum Actinomycetota; class Actinomycetes; order Streptomycetales; family Streptomycetaceae; genus Streptomyces. The sequence continues at coordinate 607,806 of NZ_BBUY01000002.1, read as the reverse complement.
CTGCCGGCGGCGCCGCGCGGCGGGTTCGACGCCGCTCCGGTTCGTCTGCGAACCTCCCGGCATGACCGAACACGCCCTCGACGACTACGAGATATCCACCGACCCGGCGCGTCTGGACGCCGACCTCGTCCACCACTGGCTGTCCACCGATGCCTACTGGGCCCTGGGCCGGCCCCGGGACCTCCATGACCGGGCCGTCGCCGGCTCGCTCAACTTCGGCCTGTACGAGTCCGGTTCGGGCCGCCAGGTGGCCTACGCGAGGGTCGTCACCGACCACGCCACCTTCGCCTGGCTCTGCGACGTCTACGTCTGCCGCGACGACCGCGGCAGGGGTCTGGGCACGGCCCTGGTGGAGGCGATCGCCGCGCAGATGGCGCCCTGCGGACTGAGTCGGCTGACGCTCGCCACGAAGGACGCGCACGGCGTGTACGAGAAGATCGGCTTCCGCAGGATGGCGGCGCCCGAGGAGTGGATGACCCTCGGACTGGTCGACCCCGGCCCGATCGAGTTCTGAACGGCTCCCAAGGCCGATACTGGGAGGGTGGGGGCGCACCTGCCGGGAGGGAGGAGGTGCGCCATGCGCAAGAAGATCGACTGCCGGGATTACCCGAGCGAGACGAAGTGCAGCCTCGTCATCTCCGGCGAGGAGGAGGAAGTGATCCGCGCCGCCAGCGAGCACGCGGTATCCGTCCACGGGCACACGGACGGCCCGGAGCTGCGGGAACAGATCAGGGCGTCGCTGAAGAACGAGATGCCGCAGCACGCCTGAGTCATGGCACGGCCGGCCGGTGTGACCGAGGGTTTCAGTTGGCGGATCATGGTCCGAGCTGTGCAGGTCAGGGGCGTGTAGAGAATTCTAGTTGGCGGATCTTGAGAGAGTTAGTCGGCGGATCATGGCTGTGGATGCTCACTGTGCGTGAATTTCGGAGTGGCCCCCACAACCGTCGAGGACGTATCTACGGCAGCCTGCCCAAAGGAAGCGGTCTGACACCCGTTGGTGGGAGGGGGTGGGAGGGGCACAGCCTGAAGGTGCCCGCGCCCCCTTCCATGAACCCGCCCGGCGGATGTACTCGCGCCCCTACGATGGCCAAGGCCACAGTGGCACCGGGGACTTGGGGGTGGCGACGTGATCCGGTTGCGGCGGGCGATGGCGCACCAGCGCGTGGCGTGGCTGGCGGCATGCGTCCTTTCCTGGCTACTGTGCCTGCCGTTCTTTGGCCCTTACGCGGCCTTGATCGGTCTCGTTCTCGCGGGCGTGGCCTTCAATGGTGCCCTCCTTGGCCGCCTCCGCTCCCCCTCCCCGTACCCCGAGCGCCAGGTGCTGGTCTGGGCGCTGGCGACCGCGCTGTTGCTGGGCGGTGGCGCCTGGGTGGTGCGGTGGCAGGCACTGCCCGTCGCCTACGGGGAGTTCGCACCCAACACCCACCCAGAGCATGTGCGGTGGGTGCTGGAGTGGCTGGACGGGCAGGCGTACGGGGCGCTCTTCGGGCCCTCGTACGGACAGTGGTACTGGCCGCCGCTGGTGGCAGGCGCGGGACTGCTGGCCGGTGGGGCGAGCGCGGCGCTGCGCGAGTGGTCGGCGCGGTTGGCCGCCTCCCGTGACCCGTTCGACGAGCGGCTGCGCACCGCCGACGCGCCGGAGCCGGTGACCCGTACCGAGAAGGTGTTCCTCAGCTACTCCCGCAAGGACACCGCTCTCGCGCGTCGCTTGGTCGCCCGCTTGGAGGGGCGGGTCGGGGATGTCTGGGTCGACTGGCACGGCATCAAGCCCTCCGCTCAATGGCTCGAGGAGCTGAGCGAGGCCATCCGCTCCTCGGACGCGCTGGTGGTCCTGATCAGCCCCGACACGCTCCGCTCCCCATACTGCTGGGACGAGTGTAAGCAGGCCATTGACCTGGGTAAACGCGTGCTGCCCGTGATCGTGTCGCCGGAACTCGCCCAGGGGACCACGGCGGCGCTGCGCGCGGCGGAGTGGGACGAGCTCACCGCGTACCAGTACCTGGGCATGTCGACCCCAGAGGCATTCGAGGCCGGAATCGACGCCATTGCCGCCTTCGTCTCCCGGGAGCACGACTGGGTGGCCTTCCACACCCGCCTGGGCCTCCAGGCGCACGCCTGGAAGGTCAACGGCGGCAGCGATGGCCTGCTCCTGCGTCCGCACGAGGTGCGCATCGCCGAGTCCTGGCGGCGGAACACCCCCGTCGACCCTGACTTCAAAGGCGAACTCACGCCACTCCAGGAAGATTTCATCGCTGCGAGCGGCGCGGCGATGCGGCGCCGGGCGCGGCGTGGGCGCGTGGGCGCAGGCGCGGTGCTGGGCGCGCTCCTCGCGCTCGGCTCACTGGTGGTCTCAGTCCAGACGGACACCGCCGAGGACCGCCGCCTGGCGCTGTCGCGCGCCCTGGCAGCGGCTTCGGGTGCGGCCCCGTACCCCGGCATGCAGAGGTCGCTGCTGCTGAGCGCGGCGGCGTACGAGACGGCGGGGACGAACGCGGCGCGGAGCCGGATGGCGGAGCGGCTCTTACGGTTCAACCACGTGGCGAGGGTGCTGGCCACTGGGGTCGACGATGTCGGCGGCGCTGCCTTCAGCCGGGACGGATCCACCTTCGCGTTCACCCTGTCCGACCCCGAGCGCACCCAGGTCTGGGACACGGACCGGTGGCGGCCGCGTACGACCGTTCCGGGCGCCCTGCCCAAAAAGGGGAGCTGGCCATGCGACTCACCCGAACTGAGCCTGTCCAGCGGCTGGTTCACCTGCCAGGACGGGAGGGAGGAGCGGCTTGCGCAGGCGGGGTGGGATCCGGGTGAGGGCAAGTACGTGGCCGCCGTATCGGAGGACGGACGCCACGCCCTCGTAGGCATGGAGGGAGAGGAGCGGGAACGGGAACCTGGTTGGGTTGAGCGTGTACGGGCCGAGGTCTGGGACGTGGACGAGCGCCGCAAGCTGGGTGATGTGGACACCGAGCAGTTGCGGGACCGGGGGCTGTATATCGGGACTGCCATCGACGACTCACGCCTCGCGGCATTGGTCACCGACCCGGTCCATGGCATGTGGCTGGCGGCGTCCAAGTACGGGGTGGTGCCGTCCTCCGATCCTGTCACCCCGCTACGGGGCATCGACAACGGCACCAAGATCTTCCACAGCCCGGACGGCAGCAAGGCCGTCACCCTGACCGAGGATGGCACCCTCCTGGCGTGGGACACCCGCTCGGGTGGGCGGCTCGCCGCGGAGACCCCCGTGCCGGGGCTCGCGCCGCATCAGCTCTTCAATCGCACTGCGCTGAGCCCCGACCGCCGCACCCTGGCTGTCGCGCAGGGCTCCGAGGTGAGACTGCTGAACACCACCGACGGCTCGCAGCATGGCCGAGTACGCCTCAGCGGCAGGGGCGACGCGCTCACTTTCTCCCACAATGGTCGCCGCCTTGCGGTGACGCACACGGTGTTCAACAAGGGCGAGGAAACCGCCCAAGGGGCGCGCGGCAGGCTCGTCACGGAGATCTTCGACGTGCCCGGCGGCCGGCGCACGGCCCTTCTGCGCAGCCCGCACCAGGCCACCCTTGCCCAGGTCGCAGGTATCGCCTTCACCGCTGACGGCCGCGGCCTGTTCATCGGTGAGACCCGGAAGAGCCGCATTCTGGAGTGGGATGTGAGGCGGCAGCGCGTGGCCCGGACCTTCACCTCGCGCGAGGTCGGCTTCCTCGACCGGATGGTGCTGAGCCCGGACGGGCGGAGGCTGGCGGCGGTGGACCGGCAACAGGTGGTACACCTCTGGGACACGGCCTCTGGCGCGCACACCGCGCTCCCCAAACCCGCCGAAGGGGCGCTGGCCTTCACCCCCGACAGCAAACGGCTGCTCACTGCCGGGCAAGAGGGCATCCGGCGGTGGCGGATGTCGGACCACCGGGAAGAGACGCCCCCGCTGGCGGTCGGGAGCGGCCGGTACGTTCGCAGCCTGCGGATCACGCCCGACGGCAGACACGCCGTCCTGGTCTCCGCCGACAGGGACACACTGTGGGAGGGGAGTGTGGGCGGCGACGTACGCCTGTGGGACCTGGACCGTCAGGAGCCCGTCGGCCCGGTACTGGCGAAGACCACTGGCTCGGCGGCGCCGGAGCTGACCCCGGACGGCTCCCGCGCCGTCTTCGCCGCGCAGGGAAGGATCGTCTCCGTGGCGGTGTCGCCCCGCACCTGGCACGAGGAGCTGTGCGCGCTCACCACCCGCCCGCTCGGCCGGGACGAGTGGCGCGCGGTCGCGCCCCAGCAGCGCTATCCGTCGGTGTGCGGCCGACAGGACTGACCACTCGCGCGGCGCGCCACGGTAAGGCGGCTGTGTATGAGCAGGCGTGGGCCCGGCAGTAATCGGTGATGTGGCGCCGCAAGCGCAGCCCGGCGTAGTTCGCCGTGTCACGGACCTGCGGCAGGGCGCGCTCGGTTGGAGCGATGCCGGTGGTGTGGCGTACGAGATCGCTGGCGTCCTCTTCCAGGGCGGCGGCGCGGCGCTGAGTCAGTGAGATCGTTTCATCCTGAATTGCCTGGTCAAGCCCATGGTGTGAGTCGAGGCTGAAGGACTCGTGGTGGCAGGAGGTGTGATCGTCGGGGCGCGATCGCGGCTGACCAGTCGATTCGCCTCCTTCTCGGCTGTGGTGAGGCCGGGCATACGGAATGGTCCGGTGACCAAGGGTTTCCCCTGGTCACCGGACCGGGCGGAGTGGCCTCCGGGTTGTCAGGGACCCGCGATCCGGGCTTCGAGGTCGGCGACGCGACGGTCCTGGAAGCGCGGGTTGGAGCGGGCGGCCTTGAGCCGCTCGTCGAGGGTGCGGTTGTCGGCGGTGAGCTGACGGACCCGCTGTTTGAGGGTGGTGTTCTCGGTGGTGATCCGCTGGACGGCTTCCTGAGGCCATTCAGCTTCCAACTCGCGTATCTGGCTGAGGAGTTCGCCGATCCGTGTGCGCTGGGTGAGGATCTCGGTGTGGGCGGCTTTGAGGGCTCCCTCGGCGTTCAGGGCGCGTTCGCGCCAGGCCGCCTCGCGTTCCTCGTCCTGCTCAGCGAGCATGAGGGATCGGCGTTCGCCGGCCTGCTCCATCGCTGCGGCGACCGCGGCTCTGCCCTCGGGGGCGAGGGCGTCGTCGAGGAGGCCGAGGCCCCGGCCAGGGCCTTCTCCAGGCCGTCGATGGTGCTGCAGGCCGAGCCGGACTGCCTCCGGACGGGGCATCGCCTTCGTCTCCGCTGCCTTCGCGTGGCGGCGCTGAGTCAGCGTCGTGCAGTCCGGATCGTAGGCAGGCCGGGGCTCACCCGGCAGGGCTCGAGCCGGGTGGCCCTCCCGGAACCCCGTCTCGGCTTCCAGCACATGGGCAGCCCGCAGCCGGGCCCGCCCCAGCTGATCCTCGGTCAGGTCGGCCGGAAGGCACGCTGGTCGCGTCCGCCAGCTCGGAGAATGTCATCAACCGACCCTCCCGGCCGCCGATGGCAGTGAGCAACTGGTTCCGCATGCCCAGCGGATCTCTTGTCGACTGACGGCGCGAGGGCAAGTGATCAAGCATGCTCCAGACATGCGGGCGCCGGCCCGCGACCACCGCCAGCCGCATGCCGCCGCCACCTCCCTGCCCGCCGCGAAATTCAGCGCATCCGCGTCCTTGACCGGCTTCATCGGACGTACGTCCAGCAGCCTGGCTCTTGCCGGCACCCACCCGTCAAGTCGAACTCCACCGACGAGCCCATCCGTCCCCGAGCCGCAACAGGTCCCGGAACCCGGCATCCCCGCCGTACGCCGTGACAAGCTGGTCCAGATGACGTGAAACCGACGGGATCTTCGCGCTCGCTGCCTCGCTCACTCACCCACAGCGACCCCCCGACCGGCAACGGGGATCATTCTTCGGGACTGCTCGCAACACAGCGTTACGGGATCAAGATCCGCCAACTAGCGTGCTCATCCGTCAACTAAGAGTCTCGGTCACAGCCGGTACCGCCGCTCACCGCGCCGGGTATTGCATAAAGCTGCCGCCCTCCGTATAGTCATGCCATCGACGAGGAGGGGTCATGACGGTACGAGCGGCGGTGGCCGGTGCGAGTGGGTATGCGGGCGGTGAAGTGCTGCGTCTGCTGCTGGGGCACCCGGAGGTGGAGGTCGGTGCGCTGACCGGGCACTCCAACGCGGGGCGACGCCTCGGGGAGCTGCAGCCGCAGCTGCTGCCGCTGGCCGGCCGGGAGCTCCGGGAGACCTCCGCCGCGGCCCTGGCGGGCCACGACGTGGTCTTCCTCGCGCTGCCGCACGGCCAGTCGGCCGCGGTCGCCGAGGAGCTCGGGCCGGACGTCCTGGTCGTCGACATGGGGGCCGATTTCCGGCTCGAGGACGCGGCGCAGTGGCAGCGCTTCTACGGCGGAGAGCACGCCGGTACCTGGCCCTACGGCCTCCCCGAACTGCCGGGCCGCCGTGCCGCGCTGGCGGGGGCCAGGCGCATCGCGGTGCCCGGTTGCTACCCGACCGCCGTTTCGCTCGCGCTCTTCCCCGCGTACGCCGCCGGGCTGGTCGGCAGCGAGGCCGTGGTCGTCGCCGCCTCCGGTACCTCCGGCGCGGGCAAGGCGGCCAAACCGCATCTGCTCGGCTCGGAGGTGATGGGCTCGATGTCCCCGTACGGCGTGGGCGGTGTGCACCGGCACACCCCGGAGATGGTCCAGAACCTCAGCGCGGTCGCGGGCGAGCCGGTCACCGTCTCGTTCACGCCGACCCTGGCCCCGATGTCCCGGGGCATCCTCGCGACCTGCTCCGCCGCGGCCCGGCCCGGTGTGGACGCCGACGCCGTACGCGCCGCGTACGAGAAGGCCTTCGCCGACGAGCCGTTCGTCCACCTGCTGCCCGAGGGGCAGTGGCCCGCCACGGCCTCCGTGTACGGCTCCAACGCGGCCCAGATCCAGGTCGCGTACGACGCCGCGGCCGGCCGCGTCATCGCGATCAGCGCCCTCGACAACCTGACGAAGGGGACGGCCGGCGGCGCCGTACAGAGCATGAACATCGCCCTCGGTCTCGACGAGACCACCGGTCTTTCCACGATGGGAGTTGCGCCGTGACCGTGACGGCAGCGAAGGGATTCACGGCGGCGGGCATCGCCGCCGGGATCAAGGACAGCGGCGACCCGGACCTGGCCCTCGTGGTCAACACCGGCCCGCGCCGCGCCGCCGCGGGGGTCTTCACCGCCAACCGCGTCAAGGCCGCCCCGGTCCTGTGGTCCCAGCAGGTCCTCAGGAGCGGTGAGCTGACCGCGGTCGTGCTCAACTCCGGTGGCGCCAACGCCTGTACGGGACCGCAGGGCTTCCAGGACACCCACGCCACCGCGGAGCGGGCCGCCGCGGCCCTGGACATCGGTGCGGGGGAGGTCGCCGTCGCCTCGACCGGGCTGATCGGCGTCACGCTGCCGATGGACAAGCTGCTCCCCGGCGTCGAGCGGGCCGCCGGTGCGCTGTCCGAGCACGGCGGGGAGAAGGCCGCCATCGCCATCAAGACCACCGACACCGTCCACAAGACCGCGGTGGTGACCAGGGACGGCTGGACCGTCGGCGGTATGGCCAAGGGCGCGGGCATGCTCGCCCCGGGCCTGGCCACCATGCTCGTGGTCCTCACCACGGACGCCGACGTGGACAGCGCGACCCTGGACCGGGCGCTGCGGGACGCCACCCGGCTCACCTTCGACCGGGTCGACTCCGACGGCTGTATGTCGACCAACGACACGGTGCTCCTCCTCGCCTCCGGGGCGGCTCACGTCACCCCCGGGTACGGCGAGTTCGCCGAGGCCGTACGGGACGTCTGCGACGACCTCGCGCGGCAGCTGATCGGTGACGCCGAGGGCGCCAGCAAGGACATCCGGATCGAGGTCGTCAATGCCGCGTCCGAGGGCGACGCCGTCGAGGTGGGCCGGTCCATCGCCCGCAACAATCTGCTCAAGTGCGCCATCCACGGCGAGGACCCCAACTGGGGCCGGGTGCTGTCCGCCATCGGCACCACCCGCGCGGCCTTCGAGCCCGACCAGCTGAACGTCGCCATCAACGGCGTGTGGGTCTGCAAGAACGGTTCCGTGGGCGAGGACCGGGACCTCGTCGACATGCGCTACCGCCAGGTCACGATCACCGCCGACCTCTCCGCGGGGTCCGCGTCCGCGGTCATCTGGGCCAACGACCTCACCGCCGACTACGTCCACGAGAACAGCGCGTACTCCTCATGACCACCACGACCACTACGACCGCCACGACTGCCATGACCACCGCGACCGCCACGGCCACCGCGACCGCCACGACTGCCACCACGCGGAAGCACACCGCCCTGCCCAAGGCCCGGACCCTCGTCGAGGCGCTGCCCTGGCTCACCCGTCACCACGGCAAGACCGTCGTCATCAAGTTCGGCGGCAACGCCATGGTCGACGACGAGCTGAAGGCCGCCTTCGCCCAGGACGTGGTCTTCCTGCGCCACGCCGGACTCAAGCCGGTCGTGGTGCACGGCGGCGGCCCGCAGATCAGTGCGGCGCTCGAAGCGGCCGGCCTGGCCAGCGAGTTCAAGGCGGGCCTGCGGGTCACCACCCCCGAGGCCATGAATGTCGTCCGCATGGTCCTCGCCGGTCAGGTCCAGCGCGAGCTGGTCGGGCTGCTCAACCAGCACGGCCCGCTCGCCGTCGGGCTCACCGGCGAGGACGCGCACACCATCACCGCGACCAGGCATCTGCCGTGCATCGACGGCGAGTTGGTGGACATCGGCCGGGTCGGTGAGATCACCGAGATCGACACCGGCGCCGTCGAGGCCCTGCTCGCCGACGGCCGGATCCCGGTCGTCTCCTCGATCGCCCGTTCCCAGGACGAAGGTGACCAAGGACATGTCTACAACGTCAATGCTGATACGGCGGCTGCGGCACTCGCTGCGGCGCTGGGCGCCGAAACGCTGATGGTCCTCACGGACGTCGAAGGGCTCTACGAGGACTGGCCGAACAGCGACGAGGTGATCAGCCGCCTCACCGCCTCCGAGCTGGAGAGGCTGCTGCCCGGCCTCGCCAGCGGCATGGTGCCCAAGATGCGGGGCTGCCTGCACGCCGTACGGAACGGGGTGCACACCGCCCGGGTGATCGACGGCCGGGTCCAGCACTCGATCCTGCTGGAGATCTTCACGGACGAGGGGATCGGCACGATGGTCGTGCCGGACGCGGCGGACGACGAGGAGACCGACGGGGAGACCGGCGGGGAGAACGAGGGGGCGACGGCATGACGGATGGCGCGAACGGCGTGAGCAACAAGGCCCTCACCGGCCGCTGGCAGGACGTCATGATGGACAACTTCGGCACCCCGCGGGTCCCGCTCGTCCGGGGCGCGGGCGCCACGGTGTGGGACGCCGACGGCAACGCGTACCTCGACTTCCTCGGCGGGATCGCGGTCAACGCCCTCGGCCACGCCCACCCGGCGGTGCTCCGCGCGGTCTCCGAGCAGGCCGCCACCCTCGGCCATGTCTCGAACTTCTTCATCGCCGAGCCCACCGTCGCGCTCGCCGAGCGGCTGCTGGCGCTGGCCGGCGGACGCCCCGGCCGGGTCTACTTCTCCAACTCCGGCGCCGAGGCCAATGAGGCCGCCTTCAAGATCGGCCGGCTGACCGGGCGCACCCACATGGTCGCCACGACCGGCGGCTTCCACGGCCGCACCATGGGCGCCCTCGCGCTGACCGGCCAGCCCGCCAAGCAGGCGCCCTTCGCCCCGCTTCCCGGCGAGGTGACCTACGTTCCGTACGGGGACGCCGAGGCGCTCCGCGCCGCCGTCACCACCGACACCGCCTTCGTCATCCTGGAGCCCGTCCAGGGCGAGAACGGCGTGGTCGTACCGCCGCCCGGGTACCTCCGGGCCGCCCGTGAGATCACCGCAGCGACCGGCACCCTGCTCGTCCTCGACGAGATCCAGACCGGCATCGGACGGACCGGACACTGGCTGGAGTCCCTCGCCCAGGGCGTCGAGGCGGACGTCATCACCCTCGCCAAGGGCCTCGGCGGCGGCCTGCCCATCGGCGCCACCCTCGCCTTCGGCCCGGCCGCCGGCCTCCTCACCCCCGGCTCGCACGGCTCGACGTTCAGCGGCAACCCGGTGGTGTGCGCCGCCGCGCTCGCCGTCCTGGAGACCATCGAGCAGGACGGCGTCCTGGCGAACGTCCGACGGGTCGGCGAGCGGCTGCGCGCCGGAATCGAGGCTCTGGGGCACCCATTGGTCGGCCAGGTCCGCGGTGCGGGCCTGCTCCTGGGTATCGTCTTGACGGAGCCGCTCGCGCCACGGGTGCAGCAGGCGGCTCAGGACGCGGGCCTCCTGGTGAACGCGGCCGTGCCGGACGTCATCCGGCTGGCTCCGCCGCTGATCCTCTCCGACGGGGAAGCGGATACGTTCCTCCGGAAGCTCCCCGCCGTCCTCGACGCGGCCCGGCAGAGGGCCGACGGGGCACAACGATCCGGAGACTGACGACACAGATGACCCAGCCGCAGGACAACGGGGTGCACAACGGCGGCCCGGCCGTACCGCAGACCCGCACCGCCCGCCACCGCCGGATCGTGGACATCCTCAACCGGCTGCCGGTCCGTTCCCAGAGCCAGCTCGCGAAGCTGCTCGCCGACGACGGGCTGTCCGTCACCCAGGCGACGCTCTCCCGGGACCTGGACGAGCTGGGCGCCGTGAAGATCCGCAACACCGGTGGTGAGCTGATCTACGCGGTGCCCAGTGAGGGCGGCGACCGCAAGCCCCGGGCGCCGCTGGGGGAGTCGGCCAAGGAGGAGCGGATGCGCCGGCTCTCCGGTGAACTCCTCATCTCCGCCGAGGCCTCCGCCAACCTGGTCGTCCTGCGCACGCCCCCGGGCGCGGCCCAGTTCCTGGCCTCGGCCATCGACCAGGCCGAGCTCCACGACATCCTCGGCACCATCGCCGGTGACGACACGCTGATGCTCATCAGCCGCGACCCGACGGGCGGCCAGGCGCTCGCCGACCATCTGCTGCGGCTGGCGCAGAAGTCGCACTGACGCGGTGACCCCGGCGGGCACTGGTCAGGCGGATGTACCCGGGCACTGGCCAGGCGGGCGCCGGCCAGGCGGGCGCCGGTCACGCGGACGCGCCGTCCGCCGGGGACGCGCCGGTCCACTCGCGATCACCGATTGTCCCGAAAAGTATGCATATAGTGATGGGGGTCTCACCACTCTCTGCTGCGTCGGCCGTGCCCGGCCCGCAGGAAGGAGCACCTGAGCGTGAAACTCCAGCGGAAGGGCGGGCCGCGCACCGCGGCGGCCGGCGCGGCGGTCCTCTCCGGCCTCCTGGCCCTGACGGCCTGCGGCTCGGACGGCGGCGCCGGCGGCTCGGGCCCGGCGGCCGGTGCCAGTGCCGCGGCGCAGCGCACCGTCGCCGGGATCGCCTGCGGCAAACCGGGCTCTCTGAAGGGCTCCGGTTCGACGGCGCAGCAGTACGCCATGCGGGACTGGATCAAGAACTACACCGAGGCCTGCCCGGACACCAGGATCGGCTACACCGGTAACGGCTCCGGCGCGGGGCAGGACGACTTCCTCGCGGGCCGGACGGCGTTCGCGGGCTCGGACTCCCCGATGACCGCCGACCAGGTCGACCGGTCGAAGAAGGTCTGCCCGGGCGGCGGCCACGCCATCCACCTGCCCATGGTCGGCGGCCCGATCGCGGTCGGCTACCGCCTCGCCGGGGTCGACAAGCTGGTCCTGGACGCCCCGACCCTGGCCAAGATCTTCGACGGCCGGATCGCCAAGTGGAACGATCCGGTGATCGCGCGGCTCAACAAGGGCGCCAAGCTGCCGGACACGCCGATCCGGCCGTTCCACCGCTCCGACTCCTCCGGCACCACGGACAACTTCACCTCGTACCTCGCCACCGCCGCCCCGGACGCCTGGCCGTACGCGCACAGCAAGGAGTGGGCGGCCGACGGCGGTGAGGGGGCCAAGGGCTCCGCGGACCTCGCCGCCGAGGTGCAGAAGACCGACGGCGCGATCGGCTACTTCGAGCTGCCGTACGCGGTCGCCCGGATGATCCGCACGGTCTCCATCGACACCGGCGCGCCGGCCCCCGTCGCCCCCAATGTGATCGCGGCGTCCCAGGCGATCGCCGGTGCCAAGACCGTCAGCTCCGGCCGTGATCACGTCATCGAGCTGGACTACGCGACCAAGGCTCCCGGCGCCTACCCGATCGACGTCGTCACGTACGAGATCGTCTGCGACAAGGGCAACAAGCCGTCGACCTGGCCGGCGACCAAGGCGTTCCTGACGTACATGGCCAGCCGGAAGGGCCAGGAGAACCTGACCTTCCAGGGCTATGCCACCCTCCCGGCCGAGGTCGTGAACACGGTCCGTGAGGAGATCGGCCGCCTGTCGTGAGGCGGGCACACTCCCCGCTGCTCCGACGCGGCAAAGGCCGGGGGCCTGCCTCACTGAGTGAGACAGGCCCCCGGCCTCTGTGCACCGTCGGGACGACAGGATTTGAACCTGCGACCCCTTGACCCCCAGTCAAGTGCGCTACCAAGCTGCGCCACGTCCCGGTGCTCGTTCCAGCCGGAGAAGTCCCGGCCGGGGCGTGCAGAAGAAAAATACCCTGTCCGGGGCCATGAATCCAAAGCGGGTCCCCCACGGGGGCCTTTCGCGCCTCCGGCGGGGGCCGGACTTCCATGCTTCGATGGGCTTATGGGTGAAATGTCGTCCCGGGGTGGGGTCCGGGTGCGCCGGGTCTACGAGCCGCCGGAGCCGGCGGACGGGGCGCGGGTGCTGGTGGACCGGCTGTGGCCCCGGGGTCTGGCCAAGGCGGACGCGCGGCTCTCCGAGTGGTGCAAGGACGTGGCGCCCTCGACCGAGCTGCGGCGCTGGTACGGCCATCGGGCGGAGCGGTTCGAGGGGTTCGTGGCGCGCTACCGCGAGGAGCTGGCGGGGGAGGCCGCGCAGCGGGCGCTGGAGCGGCTGCGGGGGCTCGCCCGTGAGGGGCCGCTGACGCTGCTGACGGCGACGAAGGAGGTGCCGGCGAGCCATGCGGCGGTGCTCGCCGAGGAGCTGGGGGAGGGGTAGCGGGTCGGGTGCGGGGCCCGCTGCGCACCGACGAGCCGTCGCCGACCTGCGTATGCACTGCTGCATTGACGAAGCATACGGAGGAATGCATACTTATGCCGAACAGCGCATGCATCGTAAGGAGAAACCCGTGACCGAGCGCGTCGTACTCGCCTACTCGGGTGGCCTGGACACCTCTGTCTGCATCGGCTGGATCGCCGAGGAGACGGGAGCCGAGGTCATCGCCGTCGCCGTGGACGTCGGCCAGGGCGGCGAGGACCTGGACGTCATCCGCAAGCGCGCGCTCGCCTGCGGCGCGGTCGAGGCCGAGGTCGCGGACGCCAGGGACGAGTTCGCCGACGAGTACTGTCTCCCGGCGATCAAGGCCAACGCGCTGTACATGGACCGCTATCCGCTGGTCTCCGCGCTCTCCCGGCCGACGATCGTCAAACACCTGGTCGCCGCGGCGAAGAAGCACGGCGCCACGACGGTCGCCCACGGCTGCACCGGCAAGGGCAACGACCAGGTCCGGTTCGAGGCCGGTATCGCCTCCCTCGCCCCCGGCCTGAAGTGCATCGCCCCGGTCCGCGACTACGCGATGACCCGGGACAAGGCGATCGCCTTCTGCGAGGAGAAGGACCTCCCGATCGCGACGACCAAGAAGTCGCCCTACTCGATCGACCAGAACGTCTTCGGGCGGGCCGTGGAGACCGGCTTCCTGGAGGACATCTGGAACGCGCCGATCGAGGACGTCTACGAGTACACCGAGAACCCCGCCACTCCGCGGGAGGCCGACGAGGTCGTCATCACCTTCAAGGAAGGCGTGCCGGTCGCCCTGGACGGCAGGCCCGTCACCGTCCTCCAGGCCATCCAGCAGCTCAACGAGCGGGCCGGCGCCCAGGGCGTCGGCCGGATCGACATGGTCGAGGACCGGCTGGTCGGCATCAAGTCCCGCGAGGTGTACGAGGCGCCCGGCGCCCTCGCGCTGATCACCGCCCACCAGGAGCTGGAGAACGTCACCGTCGAGCGCGAACTGGCCCGCTACAAGCGGCAGGTCGAGCAGCGCTGGGGCGAACTGGTCTATGACGGCCTGTGGTTCTCACCGCTCAAGCGGGCCCTCGACGGCTTTATCGACGAGGCGAACCAGCAGGTCAGCGGGGACATCCGGATGACGCTGCACGGCGGCCGCGCGGTGGTCACCGGCCGGAAGTCGGACCAGTCGCTGTACGACTTCCACCTCGCCACCTACGACACCGGCGACACCTTCGACCAGTCGCTGTCGAAGGGCTTCATCGAGCTGTTCGGCATGTCGAGCAAGATCGCGGCGCGGCGTGACCTGGGTGCGGAGCACGACGGAGGCCTCGCATGACCGGCACCCAGGGCGGTGACGTCCGGCTCTGGGGCGGCCGGTTCGCCGACGGCCCCGCCGAGGCCCTCGCGAACCTGTCCGCGTCCGTCCACTTCGACTGGCGGCTGGCCCCGTACGACATCGCCGGCTCCCGCGCGCACGCCCGCGTGCTCCACACGGCGGGCCTGCTCACCGCCGGCGAACTGGAGCGCATGCTCGCCGGGCTCGACCAGCTGGAACGGGACGTCGCCGACGGCTCGTTCACCGGCACCGTCGCCGACGAGGATGTGCACACCGCCCTGGAGCGCGGGCTCCTGGAGCGGCTCGGCCCCGACCTCGGCGGCAAACTGCGGGCCGGCCGGTCGCGGAACGACCAGGTGGCGACCCTCTTCCGGATGTACCTGCGGGATCACGCGCGGATCATCGGCGGCCTGATCGCCGACCTCCAGGAGGCGCTGACCGGGCTGGCCGAGGCGCACCCGGACGTGGCGATGCCGGGCCGCACGCATCTCCAGCACGCCCAGCCGGTGCTCTTCGCCCACCATGTCCTGGCCCATGTGCAGTCGCTGTCGCGGGACGCGGAGCGGCTGCGGCAGTGGGACGCGCGGACGGCGGTGTCGCCGTACGGCTCGGGCGCGCTGGCCGGCTCCTCCCTCGGGCTCGACCCGGAGGCGGTCGCGCGGGACCTCGGCTTCGAGCACGGCTCGTCGGGCAACTCCATCGACGGCACCGCCTCGCGTGACTTCGTCGCGGAGTTCGCCTTCATCACGGCGATGATCGGGGTCGACCTCTCCCGTATCGCCGAGGAGGTCATCCTCTGGAACACGAAGGAGTTCTCCTTCGTGACCCTGCACGACGCCTTCTCCACCGGCTCGTCGATCATGCCGCAGAAGAAGAATCCGGACATCGCGGAGCTGGCCCGGGGCAAGTCGGGGCGGCTGATCGGCAATCTGACGGGGCTGCTGGCGACGCTCAAGGCGCTGCCGCTCGCGTACAACCGCGATCTGCAGGAGGACAAGGAGCCGGTCTTCGACTCCTGCGATCAGCTGGAGGTGCTGCTCCCGGCGTTCACCGGGATGATGGCCACGCTCACGGTCCACCGCGAGCGCATGGAGGAGCTGGCCCCCGCCGGGTTCTCCCTCGCCACCGACATCGCGGAGTGGCTGGTCAGGCAGGGCGTGCCGTTCCGGGTGGCGCACGAGGTCGCGGGCGGGTGCGTCAAGGAGTGCGAGGCGCACGGCATCGAGCTGGACGAGCTGACCGACGAGCAGTTCGCGAAGATCTCGCCGCATCTGACGCCGGAGGTCCGCAGCGTCCTGAACGTCCCGGGGGCGCTCGCCTCCCGCAGCGGCCGGGGCGGCACGGCTCCCTCAGCGGTGGCGGTCCAGCTCGCCGAGGTGCGGGCCGATCTGGTGCGGCAGCAGGAGTGGGCGGCGGCCGAGCGGCCGCACGCGGTGGCGCGGCGGTAGCCCGGCATCGGCGGTATCCGACGGCGGCCCGTACCCGGTCTCTCCGGGTGCGGGCCGCCGTCGTGCGGAGCGGGCGCGAGGGGCGCGCCAGATGTCGCGCATGAGACATGAACGTCTCATTCCGCTATCCTGTGTCTCATGGCCTTGGATCGTGAACGCGTGCTCAGAGAAGCCGCCGCGCTGCTCAGCCGCCGGGCGACGGCGTCGATGGACGAGATCGCCCGGACCGCCGGCATCAGCCGCGCCACCCTCCACCGGCACTTCGCCGGCCGGGACGCCCTGATCAGAGCGCTGGAGCAACACGGGATCGCCCGGTTCGGGCAGGCCATGGACGCCGCCCGGCTGGACGAGGGGGACGCGCCGGACGCGCTGCGCCGGCTGATCGAGGAGTCCGGACCGGTCGCCGCCGTGCTGGCCTTCCTCTTCACCGAGAACCAGCTCTTCGAGGGCGGCGAGATCAACGCCGGCTGGTCCGAGCTGGACGCCCGGATCACCGCGCTCTTCCGCCGCGGCCAGGAAGAGGGCCACTTCCGGATCGACCTGAGCCCCGCCTGGCTCACCGAAGCGCTCTACGGCCTGCTGGGCGCCGGCGCCTGGGCCGTCCACGAAGGGCGCGTCGCCCGCAACGACCTCAACCACTCGATCGCCGAGCTGCTGCTCGGCGGCGTTCGACGGAGCATGGAGAAATGACCGAGACCATAGCGTCGGGACGGGCCGGTGCGGCCCATGCGGACGACCAGCCCCGCCCGGGCCGCTGGCTCGCGCTCGCCGTCCTCGTCCTGGCCGTCCTGCTGGTCGGTGTCGATGCCACCGTCCTCGGCCTCGCCACCCCCTTCCTCAGCGAGGACCTGCGCCCCTCGGGCCCCCAGCTGCTGTGGATCGGTGACATCTACTCCTTCGTCATCGCCGGTCTCCTGGTCGCCATGGGCGGCCTCGGCGACCGCATCGGCCGGAAGAAGCTGCTGCTGCTGGGCTCCGTCGCGTTCGGCGCGATGTCGGCGCTCGCCGCGTACGCCACCAGCCCGGAGATGATGATCCTGGCCCGTGCGCTGCAGGGCGTGGCCGGTGCGACGCTGATGCCGTCCACCCTCGCGCTGATCCGCAACCTCTTCCACGACCCCAGGGAACGCAGCCTGGCCATCGGCATCTGGGGCGCGATGGCCTCGGCCGGTATGGCGGTCGGCCCGGTGCTCGGCGGCTTCCTGCTGGGGCACTTCTGGTGGGGGTCGGTGTTCCTGATCAACCTGCCGGTGATGGCGCTGCTGGTGGCCGTCGGCGCCAAGGTGATCCCGGAGTCCCGCAACCCGGACCCCGGCCCCTGGGACATCCCCAGCGTCCTGCTGGCCCTGGTGGGCATCGTCGGCGTCGTCTACGCCATCAAGGAAGCGGCGGTGGAGGGCTACCGCTGGGACATCGCGGCGGCCGCCGTCCTCGGTGTGCTGGCGCTGACCGTGTTCGTCCGCCGGCAGCTCACCCTGGACTCCCCGCTGCTGAACATGAAGCTCTTCCAGCACCGGGGCTTCAGTGGTGCGGTGCTGGCCGACCTGCTGACCATCCTCGGACTGTCCGGTCTGGTCTTCTTCCTCTCCCAGTTCCTCCAGATGGTGCAGCTGCGCTCGCCGCTCAACGCCGGGCTGGTCGAACTCCCGGCCGCGATCGGCGCGGTGGGTGCCGGCCTGGCCGCCGGCTGGGTCGCCCGCCGGCTCTCGGTACGGCTCGTGGTGGCCGGCGGCCTCGCCGTCGTCGGCCTCGCGCTCGTCGGCTGCACCACCCTGACCCGGGACACCGGCACCGCCGCGCTCGGCGTCATCCTCTTCGTCGTCGGGGTCGGCGCCGGCTTCGCGTTCACCGTCACCGCCGACGTGATCCTCTCCAGCGTGCCCAAGGAAGAGGCGGGCGCCGCCTCCGCGGTCTCCGAGACGGCCTACGAACTGGGCGCCGCACTCGGCATCGCCCTGCTCGGCTCCATCGTCACCGGCATCTACCGCGGGTTCGGCACACCGGCCGGCGTGCCCGAGCAGACCGCGGCCGCCGCCCGCGAATCGCTCGGCGGCGCGGTCGACGCGGCCGGCGGGCTCCCCGCCGACCGGGCCGCGGCACTGCTGACGTCCGCTCAGGACTCCTTCGTGGCCGGCCTGGAGGTCGCGGCCGGGGTGGGCGCCGCGGTGCTGCTCGCCGCGGCCGTCGCGTCCTGGTTCCTGCTGCGCGGTCAGTCCCTGGCCCACAGCCCGGCCCCGGCACCCGATACGACGTACCGCTGATACGCCGGACGGCGGGCGCACCGCCGTCCCAGGGCGTGTCCTGTGGAACGCCCCGGCCGCGAAGCGCCATGATCCACACGACACGCCCTGGGGGCGACTGTCCCCCGCCTGTACACGCCCGGTACCCGCTCCGGTGACCGGCCGTTCCGCGCGGCGCGTTTGACTCTCCGTCGTCCCCCCACGGACGGCCCGCTCAGGAGAGTGACGCAGTGCGCGACATCGGACGACGTTCCTTCTTCACCGCCGCAGGGGCCCTGGCCACCACGAGCGCCATCGGAAGCAACGCCTACGCCACGGGCCATGCCCGTGACGCCGCCACCGCCGACGAATACGTCGACGTCCAGCTCCTCAACATCACCGATCTGCACGGCTATCTGCAGGGCGCACCCGGCGCCCACTCCCAGATCACCGGCGCCGGCGGCAAGACCTACACCGTCGGCGGCGTCGCGTATCTGGCCGCCCATCTGGAGCGGCTGCGCGACGGCCGCCGCAACTCGGTCTTCTTCGCCCCCGGCGACCTCTTCTCCGGCTGGGAGTTCGACGCCGCCGCCTTCGCCGACGAACCCACCATCGAAGCCCTCAACGCCATGGGCATGGACTTCGCCTCGGCCGGCAACCACGAATTCGACAAGTCGGTCCGCTTCCTGACCGAGCACATGGAGAACGGTGACGGATATCCCGTCGTCGGATGGGACAACGACTTCGAGGACTCGGCCGGCCGCCAGTTCCGGGGCGCGGAATTCCCCTACTACAGCGCCAACATGGTGTGGGACTCGACCGGCGAACTCGTCCTCCCGCCCTACAACATCGTGTCGGTGGACGCCGGACGGGGCCGCCGGCTGCCGGTCGGCTTCATCCATCTGACCGCCATCGGCAGCGAGTCCTTCCCCGGCTCCTACCAGCCGGGCCTGCGCACCGTGGACGAGCTGGAGACCGCCAACCGCTGCGCCAAGGAGCTGAAGTCACGCGGCGTCAACGCGATCGTGCTCAGCATGCACGACGGCGCGGTGGCCGGCAGCGACTTCACCAGCGGAAAGAACCCCTCCGGACCGGCGTACGAACTGGCGCTGCGCGCCTCGCCGGACATCGACGCCATCGTCACCGGCCACTGGCACAAGGCCTTCACGATGATGCTGCCCGACCCCGCCGGAAGACCCCGCCCGTTCGTCGAGGCCGGCTGCTACGGCCAGCTCGTCAACGAGATCAGTCTGCGGCTCGACCCGGACACCGGAGCCGTCGTCCGGGAGCTGACCACCTCCGTCAACCACCCCAACACCCGGGACGTGGCGCCGCACCGGGAGCTGAAGTCGATCGCCGCCTACTGGGCCGACTACGGCTCCCGGCGCGCCCGCACCCGGATCGGGACCCAGACCGCCTCCTTCACCCGGCAGCGCAACGCGAGGGGGGAGAGCACCATGGGCAACCTCGTCGCCGACTGGGCCCTGTGGGCCGGCCGGCAGCCGGCCGGGCCGATGGACGACCCCGCGGACCACCCCGACAGTCCCGCGGAGCTCGCGGTGATCGCGGTCGCCCCGCGCGTCGGACAGGCGGTCATCGCCGGCGACCTGATCCACGACGCGTCCACGGGCGGCGCCGTCACCTTCGCCCAGGCCTGGAACGCCGTCGGCTTCGGCGACCCGATCATGACCGTCACCGTCACCGGCCGGCAGATCCACGACGCGCTGGAGGAGCAGTGGGCGCCGGCCCCCGGGGGCGGCCTCGGCTTCGCCCCGCTGGCGGTCTCCGGCAACGTCCGCTACACCTTCGACGCGGCCGGCCCGGTCGGCCGGCGAGTGGAACCCGCCGATGTGCTCATCGACGGCACCGCGCTCGACCTCGCACGCCCCTACCGCCTGGCAGCCCCCTCGTACACCCTCATCAACCAGGACGGTTTCAGCGCCTTCACCGGATTCACCGCGCCGGTCCGGCACGCCCGCGACTACGAGAGCTTCATCGCCTTCGTCCAGGCCACGAAGGAGCTGGTGCCGGCCCAGCTGAACCGGGTGGCGGTCAAGAACGCCAGCCTGCGCGGCGCCCGCACCGGCACCGTCATGCCGCGTCAGCAACTGCTCCAGGACAGCAACGGCATGGTGCCCCGGCCCGAGGTGGCACTGCGGACGGCACGGACCGGCGGCGCCGAGGGCCAGCGCGCGCCGGGCGGCTTCCGGGTCCCCTGCTGAGGGGAGCAGGCGGCCGTTGCCGAGGGGGTCAGGCGGCTGTCCGGGCCTTGGTGGCGTAGATGTCGACGTACTCCTGGCCGGACAGCTCCATCACCTCGCTCATCACCTCGTCGGTGACGGCCCGCAGGACGTAGCGGTCGCGGTCCATGCCCTCGTAGCGGGAGAAGTCCAGGGCCTCGCCGAAGCGGACGGTGACCGGTGCGATACGGGGGCGGCCCTTGCCGCCGGGCTGCACCTTGTCCGTACCGATCATGGCGAACGGGACGACCGGAGCCCCGGTCATCAGGGCGAGCCGGGCGATACCGGTCCGGCCGCGGTAGAGCCGGCCGTCGGGGGAGCGGGTGCCCTCCGGGTAGATGCCGAAGGCCTTGCCCTCCTCCAGGACCCGGCGGCCGGTCATCAGCGCCGCGACCCCGCCGTGACCTCCGTCACGGTCCACCGGGATCATGCCGGCGCTGGTGAAGAACCAGGCCATCAGGCGGCCCTTGACGCCGGTGCCGGTGACGTACTCGTCCTTGCCGATGAAGTACACCGGGCGCTTGACGATCAGACTCAGGAACAGCGAGTCGATGAACGTGACGTGGTTGCCGGCCAGGATCACCGCCCCGGTCGCCGGAATGCGCTCGGCGCCCTCGACCTTCGGACGGTAGAGGACACGCATGACGAATCCGAGAATCGCCTTCAGCACAATGCGGGACAACGGGCCCTCCGGGTCGTGACGGATCAACGTCGAGCGGGCGCAGCAGAACTCTGCAGCCCAGGACGATACTCGCGGGTCACTGCCGCGCGCACACCGGGTTGACATGATCGATACGCACCGTTGTGGTGCGTTACCTCCATGTTCCCCGGGTTGTCGTCGGGCGTCTCCCCGGCATGAGCCGTCCGTGCTTACCATCGGCGAGGTTCCTGGGGCAGGTGCGCAACACGCTGTGGCGCACCCGGGAAAACACCCGAAAGCACCTGGAAATACGGGGAAAGTCTCCGGAACACCTGGAAGACGCACACAAGGAGCAGAGGTATGCACAACGGGCAGCAGCCGGGACGACGGACGGTGCTGGGGGCCGCGGCCCTCGGCGCGGGAGCGGTGGTCCTCGGCGGGGCCGGCCAGGCGAGCGCCCGGGAGCGCGGCGGGGCGGACCGGCGGCTGCCGGTGCCGCTGGTCGTCGGCCACCGCGGCGCCAGCGGCTACCGTCCCGAGCACACCCTCGGCTCGTACCAACTCGCCCTCGACATGGGCGCGGACATCATCGAGCAGGACGTCGTCCCCACCAAGGACGGGCACCTGGTGTGCCGGCACGAGAACGACATCACCGGCACCACCGATGTCGCCGACCACCCCGAGTTCGCCGGCCGCAAGACCACCAAGACCGTCGACGGCAAGAAGCTCACCGGCTGGTTCACCGAGGACTTCACGCTCGCCGAGCTGAAGACCCTGCGCGCCACGGAGCGCATCCCCGACGTCCGCCGGCACAACACGCTCTACAACGGCCGCTGGGAGGTGCCCACCTTCGAAGAGGTCCTTAAGTGGGCCGAGCGCGAGGGGCGCAAGCGCGGCCGCCGGGTGTGGCTCTACATCGAGACCAAGCACCCCACCTACTTCCGCAAGCTGGGCCTGGGCACCGAGGAGACGCTCGCCAAGCTGCTGCGCCGGTACGGCCGGGACAAGGCGCACTCCCCGACCTTCCTGCAGTCCTTCGAGCCCAGCAGCCTCCAGCGGCTCGGCCGGCTGGGCCTGCGGTGCCCGAAGGTCGTCCTGCTCGACGAGCCCTCCGTCCGGCCCTGGGACTTCGTGGAGGCCGGCGACCCGCGCACCACGGCCGACCTGCTCAAGCCCGCGGGGCTCAAGTGGATCTCCGGCTTCGCCCAGGGCATCGGCCCCTGGACGCCGCAGGTCATCGCGGAGGACGACAAGGGGAAGCTCGGCGAGCCCACCAGCCTCGTCCGCGACGCGCACGCCGAGGGGCTGCTCGTCCACCCGTACACCCTGCGCAACGAGAACAGCTTCCTGCCGCTGGACTTCCGGGTCGGTGACGACCCCGCCGGGTACGGCGATGTCTTCGGCGCCCTGAAGGCGTACTTCGCCACCGGCATCGACGGGATCTTCTCCGACAACCCGGACACCGCGCTGCTGGCCGCCGCGGACTTCCGCAAGCGCTGAGCGGGTCCTGCCGCACGCGCTGAGCGGGCTCCGCCCCGAGCGCTGAGCGGTCTGCCGCACGGACCGGCCGCCGGCTCCTCCGGACACTCACCAGCCACTCATCTGAGTTGGGAATGTCACAGAAGAGCCGGCGGCCGGTCCGTTCCGTTTGTCCCGACCGCCTGCGCAGAATGCCCGTCGGCGGAGATTGCCTCCGCCGCATTCCGGGGAGTCCGGAAGTCAGGGCACCACGTCACTAGGGGAGGCATGCACGCATGGGCACGAGTGTGACCATCTCTGCGGCGACCGACCAGGATGCCGAGCAGATCCTCAAGCTGCAGTACCTCTGTTACCAGGAGGAGGCCGCGCGGTACGACGACTACGGCATCGAGCCCCTCACCCAGACCCTGGAGTCGCTCCGCGCCGAACTGGCGGAAGGCTGTGCGGTGGTGGCCAGACTCGGTGCGGAGGTGGTCGGTTCGGTACGCGGCACGGCCGAGGCCGACGGCACCGGGTGGATCGCCAAGCTCATCGTGCACCCGCGGCTGCAGCGGCACGGCCTGGGCGGCCGGCTGCTGACCGCTGTCGAGGACCGGCTGGCGGCCGAGCGGTCGGTCGAGCGCTTCCGGCTGCTCGCCGACCATCGCGGCGAAGGCCTGCCGCTCTACCGCAGCCACGGCTACGCGCCGGTGGGCACCGAGCGGAGCGGCACGCGGCTGAGCCTGGTGGCGCTGGAGAAGGGGCCGGCGAGCGAGCCGCGGGAGACGGCTACGCCGTGCGCGCCCGGCGCAGCCACAGCAGGCCGGTGACCGGCAGGAGCACCGGGATGAAGAGGTAGCCCATGCCGTAGTCCGACCAGACGGTGGCGTCCGGGAACGCGGCGGGCTCCACCCACGTCCAGGTGCCCACGGCCAGCACGCCCACCAGCTCGGCGGCGCAGCACACCAGGGCCGCCTTGCGGGCGGTCTCCCCGCCGCGGACGAGGGAGTAGGTGATGAAGCCGTAGACGACGCCCGCGAGCGCGGACAGGGTGTAGGCGAGCGGGGCCCGGCCGAAGTCCGTGGCGATCTGGACGACGGAGCGCGACACGGCGCCGACGACCATCACGCCGTACAGCCAGACCAGCAGGATGCCCGGGCCGCCGATCAGCCGCCGGCGGTCGCGCGGCGCACGTGCTCCGGCGGACTTCCCGGTCGTCGTCACCTCAGCCTCCCCAGATGTCGAACAGGCGCACTTCGAGGACGGCCAGCACCACACCGCCCGCGGAGACCGTCAGCGAACCCCAACGGGTGCGCTCCGAAAGGGACATGAAGCCCGCCGCGGGGAGACAGGCGAACGCGCCGAGCAGGTACGCCACGAAGATCATGGTGCCCTGCTCCGGCCGCTCGCCGCCCGCCAGCCGGACGATGCCGATGAGCAGCTGGACCAGTCCCAGCACCGCCACCACGCCCATACCGATGAAGTGCCAGTCCTTGGTCGGCTGGTTCCGGTAGGCGGCGAAACCGCACCAGGCGGCGAGCGCGAGCGCGGTGACGCCGATCGCGACCGTCAGGGCATCAAACATGCGGCAGACCCTATTACGGGCCAAAAGGCCCGATGCGCGCGGCCCCGGGCCCCGGCGCCCTCGTGCCCGGCAGGGCCGGCGGCGCCGGCGGCGGGCAAGGGGAGGGCGTGGCGTTGGCCACAACGCGGCGGTCCGGCGGGCGGTCCGCCGCGCTCCCCGCCCCGCTCCGCCGACGCCCGGCCGGCGGTATCCGCGCAGGCCACGGGTGCGGCGGTGGAGAGCACCGGGGCCGGCGGAGGCGCCGTCCACGAGCCGGCCGGCCATGTCCGGCATCCGGACAGGCTTGATCCGGCCGTACCGCTGTCTGGTTTACTGGCCGCCATGACCACGACGAGCTGCCGCACCCCTGCGACCGAGGCGAACCTCACGCCCGGTGCTCGTCGCATGTGTCGAATGTGTGACAGCTGAGGGCCCCCGACCGAGCCTCGCGCCCCGAAGCGAGCCTCCCCCGAGCTCTCCAGAGCAGGGGGACCCGCCATGAGCCGTACGCCGTCCCCCGGCACCCTCGGCCGCCCCGCGTCACCGGAACCCGGAGCCGGGCCCGCGCGTCCGCCGCCCCTCCCCGTTCCCCTCATGCCGCACTCGCAAAGAATGCCCCGTGCCCGGCGGGCGAGCCGCCGAGTACTCGACAGTGACGGAATTCCCTGTGATCACCACAACGGGCCTGACCAAGGTCTACCGCTCAGGAGACCGCCAAGTCACCGCCCTGGACGGCGTCGACCTGCACGTCCGGGAGGGCGAGGTCTACGGCGTCCTCGGACAGAGCGGCGCCGGCAAGTCCACCCTCATCCGCTGCCTCAACCTCCTGGAGCGCCCCACCTCCGGCACGGTCACCGTCGCCGGCCAGGACCTGACCGCCCTCGCCGGGCGGAGCCAGCGCGCCAACGCCGCGCTGCGCGCCGCCCGCAGCCACATCGGCATGGTCTTCCAGCACTTCAACCTGCTGTCCTCACGCACCGTCCAGGACAACGTCGAACTGCCGCTGGAGATCCTCAAGGTCGACCGGCGCGAGCGCTCCCGCAAGGCGCTGGAACTGCTGGACCTGGTCGGCCTCGCCGACAAGGCCAAGGCGTACCCCGCCCAGCTCTCCGGCGGTCAGAAGCAGCGGGTCGGCATCGCCCGCGCGCTGGCCGGCGACCCCAAGGTGCTGCTCTCCGACGAGGCCACCAGCGCCCTGGACCCGGAGACCACCCGCTCCATCCTGACGCTGTTGCGCGACCTCAACCGCCAGCTCGGCCTGACCATCGTGCTCATCACGCACGAGATGGACGTCGTCAAGACGATCTGCGACTCGGCCGCGCTGATGAAGAACGGCCGCGTGGTCGAACAGGGCACGGTCTCCGGACTGCTCGCCACGCCCGGCTCCGAGCTGGCCCGCGAGCTCTTCCCGGTCGGCGGCGAGCCCTCGTCCGACGACCACACCGTCGTCGACGTCACCTTCCACGGTGAGGCTGCCACCCGCCCGGTGATCTCCGAGCTGGCGCGCACCTACAACGTCGACATCTCGATCCTCGGGGCCGCCATGGACACCGTCGGCGGCAAGCAGATCGGCCGGATGCGGATCGAGCTGCCCGGCCGCTTCGAGGAGAACGTCGTGCCCATCGGCTTCCTGCGCGAGCAGGGACTCCAGGTCGACGTGGCCGCCGTCGCGGACGCGGCCGGAGCCGCCGACGCCACCGCCCCCGCCCCACGTCCGGAGACCCCGGCGCCCGCCGCCCCGCTGCAGAAGGAAAGTGCCCAGTGACCTGGAACGAGATGCGGCCGCTGCTGTACGACAACACCCTCGACACCCTCTTCATGGTGTGGTGGTCGACGTTCTACGCGGTCCTCATCGGCATCCCCGTCGGCATCCTGCTGCACCTCACGGGCCGCGGCGCCATGCTGCAGAACGCCGTGGTGTTCAAGGCCCTCGGCACGCTCGTGAACGTCGGACGGTCCTTCCCGTTCCTGATCCTGATCGTGGTGCTGATCCCCTTCACCCGGCTCGTGGTCGGGGTCTCCATCGGCCCGACCGGCGCGGTCGTCCCGCTGGTCATCGCCGCGATCCCGTTCTTCGCCCGGCTCGTCGAGTCCGCGCTCCGCGAGGTCGACCACGGTCTGGTCGAGGCCGCCCAGGCGATGGGCGGCGGCACCTGGACCATCGTCTTCAAGGTGCTGCTGCCGCAGGCGCTGCCCGCGCTGGTCGCGGCCGTCACCACCACCGTCATCACCCTGGTCGGCTACTCCGCGATCGCCGGCGCGGTCGGCGGCGGCGGGCTGGGCAACCTCGCCTACACCTACGGCTACCAGCAGTACGAGACCACCCTGATGATCACCACCGTGGTGGAGCTGATCGTCCTGGTGACCCTCGTCCAGCTCCTCGGCGACCTGGTCGTCCGCCGGCTCACCCGCCGCGGCACCCGCACCTCCTCCCCGCGCGTCGGCCTGCGCCGTGCCCGTACGGAGGAGCCGGCCGCCGCCACCGAGGCGGCCTGACCCCGGAGCCACCGGCTCCGCCATGAAGCCCGGACCCTTTGCCGGGCGGACACCACACGGGACCCCCGTGTGCACAGGAAAGAGGCACTCTTCGTGCGTAACACCGTCAAGATCACCGTGGCCGTCGCCGCCGCCTCCGCCGTCGTGCTCGGCGCGAGCGCCTGCTCGGCCCCCTCCGACGTCACCGCCGGCAGCGGCAAGGGCGACAAGGACGCGCCCCTCGTCGTCGCCGCGAGCCCCACTCCGCACGGCGTCATCCTGAACTTCGTCAAGAACGAGCTGGCCGCGAAGGCGGGCCTCAAGCTCGTGGTGAAGGAGTTCAACGACTACAAGATCCCCAACAAGGTCACCGACGACGGCCAGGTCGACGCGAACTTCTTCCAGCACAAGCCGTTCCTCGACACCTTCAACAAGGAGAACGGCACCCACGTCGTGCCCGTCCGGAACGTGCTCATCGAGCCGCTGGGCGTCTACTCCAAGAAGATCGACAAGCTCTCCCAGCTCAAGGCCGGCAGCACCGTCTCCGTCCCCAACGACCCGTCCAACGAGGGCCGCGCGCTCAAGCTGCTCGCCGACCACGGCGTGATCACCCTCAAGCCCGGCGTGGGCTCGGACGCCAAGCTGACCGACGTGGAGGACACCAAGGGCGTCAAGATCACCGAGCTGGAGGCCGCCCAGACCGCGCCGCGCCTCGCCGACGTCGACGCCGCCGTCATCAACGGCAACTTCGCCATCGGCGCCAAGCTCAAGCCCTCCGAGGACGCCCTGGCCCTGGAGAACGCCGAGAACAACCCCTACGCGAACTTTCTCGCCGTCAAGAAGGGCAACGAGGACGACCCGCGGATCAAGAAGCTCGCCGAGCTCCTGAACTCCCCCGAGGTCAAGAAGTTCCTCGAGGAGAAGTACCAGGACGGCTCGGTCATCCCCGCCTTCGGACCGGCGAAGGGCTGACCCCTCCGGAGCCGACGCCTCCAGAAGCCGCCCCGGGCCCCGGCCGAGCGCACCGCGCGGCCGGGGCCCGGCGCGTGGCACACCCACCGGCCCATGCTGCATGCTGGTGCATTCAAGACGGTCAAGATGCCCCTGACCTCCGGGTGTAACAGCCTGCGACGTCCTGGGCACCACGGTCAACGGCGTGGGAGCAGCGGTATGACATCCACCTTTCCGGACATCTCCATCAGCACGGACCGGTTGGTGCTGCGCCCCTTCGAGGAGGCCGACGTGCCCGCCCTCGCCGAGATGATGGCCGACGAACTGGTCACCGCCTGGACGGCGCTGCCGCACCCGTACACCACCGCCGACGCCCGCGCCTGGGCCACCGGCAAGGCCGCCGCCGTACGCACCGAAGGCCGCGGCATCGCACTGGCCGTCACCGAATTCCTCACCCAGCGCCTGGTCGGCAGCGTCCACCTCGACCACACCGACTGGCGGATCCGCAGCACCGAGCTCCGCTATGTCACCGCCTCCTGGGCCCGCGGCGAGGGGTACGCCTGCGAATCCGTTCTCGCGGTCGCGCAATGGCTCTTCCAGGACCAGAAGTTCGAACGCATCGAGCTGCGCACCGCCGCCGACAACACCGCCTCCCAGCAGGTCGCCCAGAAGGTCGGCGGCATCAGCGAGGGCGTCCTGCGCAACGCCTGGATAGCCCGCAGCCGCACGGAGGACGGCGGCTGGACCGACATCCGCACCGACCTGATCGTGTGGAGCCTGCTCCCCGAGGACCTCGACGGCCTCCCCGGCCCACCGGCCGACACCCACGGATTCGCCTACCCCGAGTGGAACTAGGGCCTGTCTCTCCGATCTCCGTGGGCCGCACAGGCCGGGTCTTCCGGGCCCAAGGCCGGGGCCACGCCGAGTGCCACAGGCGCCGGTCCGCCGTCGGGGCCGTACCTCGCGCGGTACTCTCGGCCTGCCGCGCCTGCCCGCGCGACCAGCGCCCACTCCGTACCCCGGCGGCACCACCACCGGCCCGCCGGCGCCCCGCAGCCAGGGGCACCTCCCGCTTGCCGGGGACACCCCGTCCGCGTATCCACAGCAGCCCCAGGAGACTGACGAGCATGGCCGACCGGGTCACGGTGATCGGATGGGACGGCTCCCCGCTGACCGACGCCGCCCGCTCCGCCCTCGGCGCCGCCACACTGGTGGCCGGCGCCGCCCACCACCTCGCGCTGCCCGAGGTCCCGCCGCACGCCGAGCGGATCCGGCTCGGCAGCGTGACCCTGGCCGCCCGCCGGATCGCCCAGCACCGCGGCACCGCCGTCGTACTCGCCGACGGCGACCCCGGCTTCTTCGGCGTGGTACGCACCCTGCGCGCGCCCGAGCACGGCCTGGAAGTCGAAGTGGTACCGGCCGTCTCGTCCGTCGCCGCTGCCTTCGCCCGGGCCGGTATGCCCTGGGACGACGCCCAGATCGTCGTCGCCCACAGCCGTGACCTGCGCCGCGCGGTCAACGTCTGCCGCGCCCACACCAAGGTCGCGGTGCTCACCTCGCCCGGCGCCGGCCCCGCCGAACTCGCCCTGCTGCTCGGTGGCGTCCACCGCACCTTCGTCATCTGCGAGGACCTCGGCACCGACCGGGAGCGGGTGACCGTCCTCACCTCCGACAAGGTCGCCGACCACGTCTGGCGCGACCCCAATGTCGTCATCGTCGTCGGCGGTTCACCGGGCGGCGCCGCGGCCCAGGAGACCGGCTGGATCGCCGGCCACGAGGTCGGGCACCCGGCCGGCCCGCGTGGCTGGGGACTTCCGGCCCGCGCCTACGGCGGTGCCCTGGGCGAAGGCGAGTCCGTCACCCTGCGCACCGCCCAACTCGCCCGCCTCGGGCCGCGGGTGGGCGACCTGGTCTGGGACATCGGCACGGGCAGCGGAGCCGCCGCGGCGGAGGCCGCGCGCTTCGGTGCCGCGGTCATCGCCGTGGACGCCGACCCGGACGCCTGCGAGCGCGCCGCCGCCGTCGCCCGCCGCCAGGGCGTCCAGCTCCAGGTCGTCCCCGGCCGGGCCCCGCAGATCCTGGAGGACCTGCCGGAGCCCGACGTGGTGCGGGTCGGTGGCGGGGGAGCCGAGGTGGTCACCGCCTGCGCGGCCCGTCGCCCCGAACGGATCGTCACCCATGCCGCGACCCGCGACGAGGCCGAAGCCCTCGGCCGGGCGCTGGCAGACGGCGGATACGACGTCGAGTGCGCCCTGCTGCAGTCGGTCGACCTCGATACCTCCGTCTGGGTCGAACGCGAGCGGTCCGTGGTCTTTCTGCTCAGCGGGTACCGGCTTTCTCACCCATGACCTGCCCTGCCGCACGCGCGAGGTAGGCTGGCGGATCGTTGCGCCGCCGTTCCGCATTCGGCTTCGTACGCCAATATCCGGAAAATGCCCTGGTTTTGGACGAGTATGAAGCTCTGGAGAGCGGACGTGCCGCGAGGCGTGCTCGCTCGTTCTAGCTATCGGGGCGTCGGCGCGCCCCGGTCGCGCGTGTCGCACGAGCGGTTGGAAGGAGCACTACCGATGGGCGAGGGGTACGCATGACCGACACCGGCCGGGTCCCGGGCGAGGGACAGCCGGAGAACGCAGGCGGACATCCCGGGCAGCCTCAGCAGGCCGCCTCCCCCAAGCTCGAAGGAGCAGGGGGGACCCCCACCGCCGCCGACGCCGGACCGACGGAACCGCCGGGCATGGTGCCTCCTCCGGGCGAATACCTTTACGTCGACCAGGCTCACGGGGTCGACCAGGCCCACCAGGCGGAACAGGCCCATCAGGTCGAACCGGCCGACGGCATCGTCGAGGACGACGATCTGCTGTTGATGCCGGGCGCCCAGGGTGCCTGGAGCGAGCAGCCCGCGCCGCCGCAGCCGCTGCCCCCGGCGCAGGAGGCCCACCAGGGCCCGGCCCAGCAGCCCCGGCCCGGTGCGCAGTTCGAGGCCCCGGCCCCGGCCGCCGGCTTCGAGCCGATGCCCGCACACGCCGGTGACCACGAGAGCGGCGGCCGGGACTCCGGTTCCGTCGACCTCAGCGCGGTACGCATCCCCCAGCCCGCGGCACCGCAGCCGCCCGAGCGCGCCCGGGCCGCCGCGCCGTCCCCCGCTCGCCGTCCGCTGCACCTCGGCCCGCCGGTACCCGACGCGACCGGCGGCGTCGTCCGTTCGCTCGCCGACCGCGGTCCCTCCCCGACGCCCGAACGGCGCGGGGGGACCCCCGTCGCCCCGACGCAGACCCCCTCGCGGCCCGTCGGCCCGCCGACCGGCAACCCCGAATACTTCGACGTTCCGGCCGATGTCCCGGTCGACGTTCCGGTCGACGTCCCGGTGGGGGCCGCGGCCGGTGCTCCGGCCGAAGGCGCCCAGGGCCCGGAAGCCGTGACGCCGGGACAGCCCGTGACGCCGGGACAGCCCGCGGTGTCCGGACCGCACATGACGCCTGACACGACGCCTGGACAGCCGGTGGCGGGTGCGCAGCCCCCTGCCGAGCAGCCTGCCGGTGACCCCGCGGTGGTCGCGCAGGCCTTCGCGACGTACGGGGAGCAGGCCTACGGCGGGCAGTTGTCCGCCGAGCAGGCCTACGGGGCCGCGGGCCAGGGTCCGTTGCCGGGCCCGCAGCTCGGTGAGATCCCGTCGCAGCAGCCGACGTGGGGTGCGCCCCCGGCCCAGGAGGCACCGGAAGCGGCTCCGGAATCGGTTCCGGCTCCGGAACCGGGATCGGCTCCGGGATCGGTGGCGGAGACGGAGGTGCCGGGCGAGCCCGACACCGAGCCCGCCGAGGCGGATGCGCAGGATGGCGCCGAGCCCGTGGCGCCTGAGCAGGAGCCCGTGGCGCAGAGTCAGGACGCTCCCGTGGCGCAGGATCAGGACGCGGCGGAGGCCGTCGCGGAGGCCGGGGACGGGGACGCCGCCGGTACCGCCACGGGTGCCGCGGCGGCCGTCGCTGGGCCCGAGGACGCCCCGGACGCGCCGGTTGACGCGGAGGCGCCCCGCGCCGAAGCGGTCGCTGCCGAGGCACCCGCGACGGAGCCCGTGGCCGCCCCGGCCCCCGAAGCCGCCTCGGAAGCGGACGCGGTCGAGGCCGCCGAGGCGGAGCCCGCTGTGGACGCCCCGTCGCCGGACGCCCCCGTCGCCGAGGTCCCCGAAGCCGCTCAGCCGGATGCGCCCGTCGCCGAGGAGCCCCGGCAGCAGCAGCCTGCGGCTCCGGCAACAGAGGCCGCCCCGGCCGAGCAGCCCGTACCGGCCGAGCAGCCCGCCACGGCCACCGTCCCGGAAGCCGCCGACGCGGCCCCGGCGCCGCAGGACCCGTCGGCCGCCGACCAGCCGCAACGTCAGCCGCAGCCGCAGTCCGCCCCGGCTGCCCCGGCTGCCCCGGCCGAGACCGTCGAGCCGCCCGCCGCAGAGCAGTCGGCCGCAGAGGGGCCGCAACCCGTCGAACCAGCCGCGTCCGCCGCCCCCGACGACGATGAGCGGCCGGAGACCGAGGCCGCCGCCCTGGCACCCGTGCCCGCCCCGCAGGGCCCGGTCGCCATGCCCCCGGCCGAGAGCGGCGGGCCCCAGGAGCAGGCCGTCATAGAGCCGTCCGCGGCACAGCAGCCGTCCGCCGAGCAGCCGCGGCCCGACGCCGCAGCGGAGACGGGGGAGGCCGCAGAGCCGGGGGAACCTCCCGCGCACGGGGAACAGCCCGCCGAGGCCGGCGACAACACCCCCGCGCCAGGGGATACCGGCGCCGCAGCGGACACCCAGGCGTCAGCGGACACGCAGGCGTCAGGGGACACGCAGGCGTCAGGGGACACCCCCACGTCAGGGGATGCCCCCGCCACAGTGGACACCCCCGCCCCGGCGGACACCCCTGCCACGCCGGACACCCCCGCCGCCGCAGCGAACCCGGACACCACGCCCACGCCCACCCCCGCGCCCGTCCCGCCCGCCGCGGACCACACGCCCGCCGAGCCGGAGCCGCACGCCGCCACGCCGGATCCGGCGTCGGCCGCCACCACGCCCGAACCGGCGCCGGACGCCGGTCCCGGCCCGGCCCAAGCCGCCGCCGAGCAGCCCGCCGAAGCACAGACCGTCGCCATCCACATCCCGGCCCAGGCGGCCGGCGACCGGCCCGTCGCCGAGCCCGCCAAGGAGCCGGCCGCCCCGTCGGCGGACTCCGCCGACAAGGCCGCCCAGCAGTCCGGCGAGACTGCCCAGCAGGCCGACGAGGCCCCCCAGCAGCAGGACGCCGCCGCACTCGTCCAGCTCGGCGAGGGGCATGAGGAGGACGAGCCGCAGGCCGAGGAGCCGCCGCGGGGCACGGACGGACCGCGGCCCACGGAGGAGGCCGAGGCCGCCGACGCGGCAGGCCTCCCGGTCGCCTCCCCGGCCACCGGGTACGACGACTCCGAGCGCGCCGCCGTCCACCGCGTGATGCGCGAGCGCCGCGACATCCGCAACGGCTTCCGCGGCGACCCGATCCCCCACGACGTGCTGCTGCGCGTCCTGGAGGCGGCCCACACCGCCCCCAGCGTCGGGCACTCCCAGCCCTGGGACTTCGTCGTGATCCGGTCGGCCGAGACCCGCGAGAAGATGCACCAGCTCGCCATGCAGCAGCGCGACGCGTACGCCAAGTCGCTGCCCAAGGCGCGGGCCAAGCAGTTCCGTGAGCTGAAGATCGAGGCGATCCTCGAAACCCCGGTCAACATCGTCGTCACCGCCGACGCCACCCGTGGCGGCCGGCACACCCTCGGACGGCACACCCAGCCGCAGATGGCCCCGTACTCCTCCGCGCTCGCCGTCGAGAACCTCTGGCTCGCGGCCCGTGCCGAGGGCCTGGGCGTCGGCTGGGTCAGCTTCTTCGACGAGCGGGAGATGGTCCGCGAGCTGGGCCTGCCCGAGCATCTCGAAGTCGTCGCGTACCTGTGCATCGGCTATGTCGACGAGTTCCCGGACGAGCCGGAGCTGCTGCAGGCCGGCTGGTCCAGGCGCCGGCCGCTGTCCTGGGTCGTCCACGAGGAGACGTACGGCCGCCGCGCACTGCCCGGGGAGAGCCCGCACGACCTCCTCCAGGAGACCCTGCAGGGCATCCGCCCGCTGGACGCCAAGGCGCTCGGCGAGGCCTGGGAGCGGCAGAAGCGGATGACCAAGCCCGCCGGGGCGCTGGGCATGCTGGAGATCATCTCCGCGCAGCTGTGCGGACTGTCCCGCAAGTGCCCGCCGCCGATCCCGGAGCCCGCCGCGGTCGCGATCTTCGCCGGTGACCACGGTGTGCACGCCCAGGGCGTGACCCCCTGGTCCCAGGAGGTCACCGGCCAGATGGTCGCCAACTTCCTGGGCGGCGGCGCGGTCTGCAACGCCTTCGCCAACCAGGTCGGCGCCGAGGTCTGTGTGGTGGACGTCGGCGTGGCCGGAGAACTCCCCGCCACCCCGGGGCTGCTGCCCCGCAAGGTCCGCGCCGGCACCGCCGACTTCACCACCGGCCCGGCGATGACCGAGGACGAGGTGCGGGCGGCGATCGAGGTGGGCATCGAGACCGCCCGCGACCTCGTGGCGGCCGGCAACAAGGCGCTGCTCACGGGCGAGATGGGCATCGCCAACACCACCACCTCCGCGGCGCTGATCGCCGTCTACACCGGCGCCGACCCGGTCGAGGTGACCGGCCGGGGCACCGGTATCAACGATGAGACCCACGCCCGCAAGGTCGAGGTGGTCCGCCGCGCCCTGGAGCTCCACCAGCCCGACCCGGCCGACCCGATCGGCGTGCTCGCCGCGGTCGGCGGCCTGGAGCACGCGGCCATGGCCGGTCTGATCCTCGGCGGCGCCTCGCTGCGTACGCCGGTGATCCTGGACGGGGTCAGCGCCGGCGCCGCCGCCCTGGTGGCCCGGGCCATCGCCCCCGAGGCGCTGGCCGCCTGTATCGCCGGTCACCGCAGCGCCGAGCCCGGCCATGTCGCGGCCCTCAACAAGCTCGGCCTGCGCCCGCTGGTCGACCTCGATCTGCGCCTCGGCGAGGGCACCGGCGCGCTGCTCGCCCTGCCCGTGGTGCAGAGCGCCGCCCGCGCCATGCACGAGGTCGCCACCTTCGACTCCGCCGGAGTCACGGAGAAGGGCTGACCGGTGGCGATGGGGGTCCCCCCTGCTCCTTCGAGCTTTGGGGGGCCGCCCCGTATGATCCCCGGCCCGCAGCCCCATAGGCTGTGGGCCGAGGCCGTACCGCCCCACGGTTCGTACCCCCTCATCAGCTCTCATCAGCCGCTCCGGAGCCGCAGCGGACTGAGCCGGTCGTCGCATCGCACCCCCGCCCTCGCCCCATCCGCACAAGGAGCCGTACCGCCATGGCCGATCACGTCGCCGAACACCCCGCCTACCCCGTCGGACTGCGGCTGTCCGGCCGCCGGGTGGTCGTCCTGGGTGCCGGGCAGGTCGCCCAGCGCCGGCTCCCCTCGCTCGTCGCCGCCGGCGCCGACGTCCTGCTGATCTCGCCGTCCGCCACCCCGTCCGTCGAGGCGATGGCCGACGCCGGCGAGATCCGCTGGGAGCGCCGCCGCTACCGGGACGGTGACCTCGCCGACGCCTGGTACGCGCTGATCTCCACCGATGACGCCGCGGCCAACGCCGCCGCCTCCCAGGAGGCCGAGGACCGCCGGGTGTGGTGCGTACGCGCCGACGACGCCGAGGCGGCCACCGCCTGGACCCCGGCCACCGGCCGCAGCGAGGGCGTCACCGTCGCCGTGCTGACCGGCCGGGACCCGCGCCGCTCCGCCGCCGTCCGCGACGCCATCGTCGAGGGCCTCCGGGACGGCAGCATCGCCGCCCCGCACCACCGGCGTTCGCGCACCGCGGGCGCCGTCGCGCTGGTCGGCGGCGGCCCGGGCGACCCCGACCTGATCACCGTCCGGGGACGGCGCCTGCTCGCCGAGGCGGATGTCGTCATCGCCGACCGGCTGGGCCCCCGCGACCTGCTCGCCGAACTCCCGCCGCACGTCGAGGTCATCGACGCCGCCAAGATCCCCTACGGGCGCTTCATGGCCCAGGAGGCGATCAACAACGCCCTCATCGAACACGCCAGGGCCGGCAAGGCGGTGGTCCGCCTCAAGGGCGGCGACCCGTTCGTCTTCGGCCGCGGCATGGAGGAGGCCCAGGCGCTCGCCGAGGCCGGCATCCCCTGCACGGTCGTCCCCGGCATCTCCAGCACCATCAGCGTTCCCGCCGCCGCGGGCATCCCCGTCACCCACCGCGGCGTCGCCCACGAATTCACCGTCATCAGCGGCCATGTCGCCCCCGACGACGACCGCTCCCTGGTCGACTGGCCGGCGCTGGCCAGGCTCCGCGGCACCCTCGTCGTCCTCATGGGCGTGGAGAACAGCGGCGCGATCGCCGCCGAGCTCATCGCGCACGGCCGCCCCGCCGACACCCCGGCCGCGGTCATCCAGGAGGGCACCACCGCCACCCAGCGCCGGGTCGACGCCACCCTCGCGACCCTCGGCGAGACCGTACGGAACGAAGGCGTCCGCCCGCCGGCGGTCATCGTCATCGGCGACGTGGTCGGCCTCTCCACCGCTCCCACCCCCAGGTAACCGATCCCCAGGCAACCGCCCACCAGGTAACCGGTCCCGTACGCGGCATGGGAACCCCGACACCGACAAGGCACGATCTCCCCGTGGCAGACATCATCACCATCGACGACCCGGACGACCCCCGGCTGGCCGACTACACCGGTCTCACCGACGTCGAACTGCGCCGCCGGCGCGAGCCCGCCGAAGGACTCTTCATCGCCGAGGGCGAGAAGGTCATCCGGCGCGCCCGCCACGCCGGTTACGAGATGCGCTCCATGCTCCTCTCTGCCAAGTGGGTCGACGTCATGCGCGACGTCATCGACGAGGTCCCGGCGCCGGTCTACGCCGTCAGCCCGGCCCTCGCCGAGCGGGTGACGGGCTATCACGTACACCGCGGCGCGCTCGCCTCCATGCAGCGCAAACCGCTGCCGGCGGCCACCGAACTCCTCGCCGACGCCCGCCGTGTCGTCGTCATGGAGGCCGTCAACGACCACACCAACATCGGCGCGATCTTCCGCAGCGCCGCCGCCCTCGGCATGGACGCGGTCCTGCTCTCCCCGGACTGCGCCGATCCGCTCTACCGACGCTCGGTGAAGGTCTCCATGGGTGCGGTGTTCTCCGTGCCGTACGCCCGCCTGGAGAGCTGGCCCCGCGACCTGGCCGCCGTACGGGAGGCCGGCTTCAAGCTGCTCGCGCTCACCCCGGCGGAACAGGCCACCCCCGTCGACGAGGCCGCCCCGCACACGCTGGAACGTGTCGCGCTCATGCTGGGCGCCGAGGGCGGCGGCCTCACCACCGGCGCCCTCCGTGCCGCCGACGAATGGATCCGCATTCCCATGGCCCACGGCGTCGACTCCCTCAATGTGGGTGCCGCCGCCGCGGTGGCCTTCTACGCGGCGACGACGGGCACGCGGTGATGGCCGGCGGGCACGCCGTGACCTGACGCCCGTACCTAACGCCCCTGCGTGTCCCCGTACGGAGCGACCGGATCGAGCGGGGCGGCCGGAGCGGCCGGAGCGACGAGAGTGAGCGGGGCGACCGGAACGTGTCGTTCCACTGCCCGCCCGCGGGCCGGTCCCTGGCAGCCCTGTGCCGCCGCGATGCCCAGCGCCACCAGCAGCGTCACCACGACGAAGACGATGACCCGCTGGCGGAGCAGCCGCCGGTCGGGGCCGGGCCGCCGGGCGCCCGCTGCCGGCCGCGCCGGGCCACGTGAACCGTTTCGCCCGGTGGGCCGTGACGCCGGTGCCGGGTGCGGAGCACGTCGCCCCCCATCGGTACGCGGGTGTGGACGTTTCCCCGCACCCGCACCTGAGGCCGGGCCGGCCGGCCGGGCCCCGGAGCCCCGGGGCGCCGGTGGACGGGACGGGTGCGGACGCGGCGCGGACGTGCCGGCCGTCCGCCGCTCGGTGCGCTGCCGCGCGTACTCCTCGGCCCGCTGCCCGGTCGGCCGCTCCGCGGGACGGCGCTCCGCGCGGCCCCAACCCGCCCCGGCTCCGGCCCCGTTCTCCGGCGGCCCGTCCGACAGGCCGTGCACCTCACGGGCCGCGATCTCCTTGAGCCGCAGCGACAGCGACAGGGTGCTGGGGCGGTCCGCCGGGTCCTTGGACAGACAGGTGGCGAGCAGCGGGGCGAGCGCGTCCGGTACGCCGGCGAGCTGTGCCTCCTCGTGGACCACCCGGTAGAGCATCACCTCCGAACTGCCCTGACCGAAGGGGGAGTCCGCGGTGCAGGCGTACGCCAGGGTGGCGCCCAGCGCGAAGATGTCGGTCGCCGGTGTCACCGCGGCCCCGCGCACCTGCTCGGGCGCCAGGAAGCCCGGCGAGCCGACCGCCGTACCGACATGCGTCAGCGTGCTGGCGCCGGTCGCCCAGGCGATACCGAAGTCGATGATCCGCGGGCCCTTGGGCGACAGCAGGATGTTGGACGGCTTGAGGTCGCGGTGCACCACGCCCGCGTCATGGACGGCCAGCAGCCCCTCGGACAGCGCGGCGCCGATGGCGGCGACCTGCGCCGGGGACAGCGGCCCCTCGTCGTTGACCTTGTCGTGCAGCGAGGGCCCCGGTACGTACTGCGTCGCGAACCAGGGGCGGTCCGCGTCCAGATCGGCGGCCACCAGCCGCGCCGTACAGCCGCCGCGGATGCGGCGGGCCGCCGAGACCTCGCGCGCGAACCGCGAGCGGAACTCCTGGTCCTCGGCCAGATCCGGCCGGATGACCTTCAGCGCCACCCGCTGCCCGCGCTTGTCCGAGCCGAGATAGACCACGCCCATCCCGCCCGCGCCGAGCCGGCGGTGCAGCCGGAACGTCCCGACGACACGCGGGTCCTCGCGTCGGAGCCGCATCATCGCCATGTCCGTCCCCTACCTGCGGTGGGGAGGCCCCTCCGCTGCCAACCGTCTGACGTGGCACAGCTTACGGATTGACGGCTCGGTGTGCTGAGAGGCCGCGCATGCGTCGGCGACCGGATGTCAGCGGAGGCTGCGATGCCCGGGACACGGGCCGGAATCGGCCGTCGTACGGGCCGACTTCCCGTTCCCGGGCCCAATGTTCCGCCGGGGAACGGGGATTGACGGGGCGGAAGACGGGTGCCGTCGGCCGGGCGAGGGCGGCGGGGGCCCGTCCCGGGCGCGGGCGAGGGGGAAATGGGGGCCGGCGGAAGGCGTCGCGGGGGCGGCGCGGGTTCCGCGGGGGGCGGGTTGACGTGAGCGAGGTCACTCCGAGAGGCCGTGGAGCGGTGGCCGGACGGCTTTTCTCGGGGATGTCCCCAGGTCTTCGGCGCCCTGTCTCCACCCAGGGGAGTAGACGGGGCTCCGCCCCGTCATCCTCCTGGAGGCCGACCAATCGGTACGACGGCATGACGCCCGGTGCCCGCCGGTTGCCTACTGTTGTTCTCAAGCGGCGGGTGCAGCACTCGTCCCCCGAGGTCAGACACCCGCCGCGCCAAGACGACAGGAGCGGGGCGATGGACCGGGTGCCAGGACGGACGGCCCTTCGGCCGCGGTGGCGCCGGCTCGACTCGGCGTTCGGCGGCCGGCCGTCCTCGGGTACCCGCCATCCGCTGGTCGCGGTGGCCATGGTGCTGCCGCTGGCCATCGTGCTCGCGGTGGTCTTCGGCGGCTTGGAAGCCGTCGTCACACAGGCGTCGTCCGTGGCCGGAATGCTGGGGCGCTGAATGGCACCCCAGGCCCGGGAGAGCGGCCCGGGAGGGACCTCCGGCTGAACCCCGTGGGGACGGGGGTGCGGCGGACGGCACGAAAGGCCGGGCATCTGGGGAGATGCCCGGCCTTCGAGCTCTTCACGAAGCGCAACTCGCACAAAGCCCGAGGGCCGGAGCGTAAGACTCCGGCCCTCGGGCTTCAGTGTGGACGATACTGGGATTGAACCAGTGACCTCTTCCGTGTCAGGGAAGCGCTCTCCCGCTGAGCTAATCGTCCTCGGGACCGCGGGCCACAAGGACCCGCAGCTGCGTGCGCGATACTGGGATTGAACCAGTGACCTCTTCCGTGTCAGGGAAGCGCTCTCCCGCTGAGCTAATCGCGCGGGGATCCGGAAGAACCGGATCAGTGGACGATACTGGGATTGAACCAGTGACCTCTTCCGTGTCAGGGAAGCGCTCTCCCGCTGAGCTAATCGTCCTTGGAGGTGGAGACGGGATTTGAACCCGTGTAGACGGCTTTGCAGGCCGTTGCCTCGCCTCTCGGCCACTCCACCAGGAGTGCGGGGGTTCGGGAAGATCCCCCACTTCGAGCGGACGACGAGACTCGAACTCGCGACATCCACCTTGGCAAGGTGGTGCTCTACCAACTGAGCTACGTCCGCAGTGTCTCTCCCAGACTACGTCCGGAAGCGACCCGGCCTCCGGGGCGCTTCCGCGTCCCGGCGACGTGTTGAACTTTAGCGGATTCCGGGGCCAGTACAAAAACGTGTTTGTGCAGCGTGCTGCGCCGCTCGCTCGGCACAGGCGGCCGAGGGGCCGCCGCCATAGACTCACTGACGTGCACGACTTCGCTCCTATGGCCCGCTTCGGTGGCCTGATAGCCACCGATCTGCGCGATGTGACCACCGATCCCGCGGCCCTGGACTCCACGGGCTGGTGGGCGGTGGCCGCCGACTTCGAGGGCTCGGTGGTCTGCGCCCGCTTCGGCGACGTACGCCCCGCCACCGCGGCGGACGCGCCCGTTCCCGACGGCTGGCGGGGCCCGGCGCGGGGCGCCTGGACCAGCTCCCTGGACCGCGCGGCCTATACCGCCGGCGTACGGCGGGTCCGCGAACACATCGCGGCGGGCGACGTGTACCAGGTGAATCTGTGCCGGGTGCTGACCGCACCGCTGCCCGACCCCGCCCGCGCCGACGTGGACGCGCTCTCCGCGGTGCTGGCCCACGGCAACCCGGCCCCGTACGCCGGCACGATCCGGCTGCCCGGCCAGGGCGTCGAGATCGCCAGTGCTTCCCCGGAGCTCTTCCTGCGGCGCGACGGCCGCACCGTCTCGTCCGGCCCGATCAAGGGCACCGGCCGGACCGCGGCCGACCTCTCGGAGAAGGACCGGGCGGAGAACGTGATGATCGTGGACCTGGTCCGCAACGACCTCGGCCGGGTCTGCGCCACCGGCACGGTCACCGTCCCGGCACTGTGCGCCGTCGAGGAGCACCCCGGCCTGGTCCACCTCGTCTCCACGGTGAGCGGGGAACTGGACCCGGCCGGCGAGAAGAGCGCCTGGGCGGACCTGCTGGACGCGACCTTCCCGCCCGGCTCGGTCTCCGGCGCCCCCAAGTCCAGCGCGCTGCGGATCATCGACGAGCTGGAGACCGCGCCCCGCGGCCCGTACTGCGGCGGCATCGGCTGGGTCGACGCCGACCGCCGCACCGGTGAGCTCAACGTCGGCATAAGGACGTTCTGGATCGACCGCACCCCGCCCGGGGGACCGGTGCTCCGCTTCGGCGCCGGCGCCGGGATCATCTGGGACTCCGATCCGGAGCGGGAGTGGGCGGAGACCGAGCTGAAGGCGAGCCGGCTGCTGGCGGTAGCGTCGGGGCCGTACGAGGAGAGCGGAGGAGAGCGATGAGGATCTGGCTCGACGGGGCACTGCGGGACACCGAGAGCGCCCGGGTCTCGGTCTTCGATCACGGCCTGACC
This sequence comes from Streptomyces sp. NBRC 110611, assembly GCF_001590865.1. Classification (GTDB taxonomy): domain Bacteria; phylum Actinomycetota; class Actinomycetes; order Streptomycetales; family Streptomycetaceae; genus Streptomyces. The sequence continues at coordinate 566,686 of NZ_BBUY01000002.1, read as the reverse complement.
GTCGGCGACGGGGTCTTCGAGACCGTCAAGGCCGTCCACGGACGCGCCTTCGCCCTCACCCGTCACCTCGAGCGCCTCACCACCTCGGCCCGCGGCCTCGGCCTGCCCGCCCCCGACCTCGACGAGGTACGGCGTGGCTGCGCGGCCGTCCTCGACGCCGTCCCGATGGCCCTCGGCCGGCTGCGGATCACCTACACCGGCGGCGTCTCCCCGCTCGGCTCGGACCGCGGCGAGGCCGGACCCACGCTGGTCGTCGCACTCTCCGAGACCTCCCGCCGCCCCGACACCACGGCCGCGGTCACCGTCCCCTGGACCCGTAACGAACGTGGTGCGCTGGCCGGCCTGAAGTCCACGTCGTACGGCGAGAACGTCGTCGCCCTGGCCCGGGCCCGTGAACGGGGCGCCTCCGAGGCGCTGTTCGGCAACTCCGTCGGCGCGCTCTGCGAGGGCACCGGCTCCAACGTCTTCGTCGTCCTGGACGGCGAACTGCACACCCCGCCGCTGCACTCGGGCTGCCTGGCGGGCATCACCCGCGCGCTGACCCTCGCCTGGGCCGGCGCCAAGGAGACCGATCTGCCGCTGGACGCCCTGGAGCGGGCCGAGGAGATCTTCCTGACCTCCTCGCTGCGCGACATCCAGGCGGTGACCCGGATCGACGGCCGCCAACTGGCCGACGCCCCGGGCCCGGTGACCGCCGAAGCCATGCGGATCTTCGCCGAGCGGGCCGCCGCCGACTTCGATCCGCGGTAAGGGAACGCGCTCCGCGGGATGTGATGCGCGGTCGATCCGCCGTGGGTGGTGCGCGGTCGATCCGGGGCAGGGCATCCGAGGTGATGACGGTGTCGCGCGGGCGGGTAGAGAGTCCTAGTGACCACTACGCTGCGCCCCGCCGGACCGGAAGAACGCCACGACGACGGCACCCGGGCCCGCCGGTACGACGTCTGTGACAACAGCCGCCGCGTCGGCGGGGTCCGGCTGGCGACCGACAGCCGGTCCGGCCCGGCCGCCGGCCGGATCGCCGATCTGCGCATCGACCCCGCGGACCGGCGGCGCGGCCGTGCCACGGTCGCCGCGCTCGCCGCCGAGGAGGTGCTGCGCGGCTGGGGCTGCCGGCGGATCGAGCTGACCGTCCCGGCCGAGGCCGCGGCCGCCGTACGGCTCGCGGCCGCGCTGGGCTACACCGAGCGCGGCAGGCTGCTGAGCAAGCCCCTGACCGAGGCGCCCCGCCTGCCCGAAGGCAGCGCGGACCGCCCGTTGAGCGCCGCGGAGTACCCGGCCTGGCGGGACGCGGCGGTCGCCGAGTACGTCCGGGCGCAGACGGCGCAGGGGATGTCCGGGGACCACGCGGAGAAGACCGCCCGGGCCGAGCACCGTGAGCTGCTGCCGGACGGCGCCGCGACGCCCGGCCAGGCGCTGCGCTTCCTGGTGCACGACGGTACGGACGTCGGCCACCTGTGGGTGGCCCTGCGCCGGCCCGGGCAGCCGGGCGGCTATGTCGTCGATGTGTGGGTGGCGCCGGACCACCGCGGGCGCGGCCACGGCCGCACCCTGATGCTGGTCGCCGAGCGGATCAGCCTCGCCGCGGGCCGTGCCGCCCTCGGGCTGAGCGTCCACGCGGACAACACGCCGGCGCGCCGCCTGTACGACTCACTGGGCTACCGGACCGCCGCGTACCGGCTGTGGAAGCCGATCCTCTGAACCGGCCGTGACGCCCCCTCCCGGGTCCGGCCGTGACGTCCCCGGGTCCGGCCGTGACGTCCCCGGGTCCGGCCGTGTCGTCACCGGGGCGGGGTGTGGCGGGTCCGGGGCGGGCTCAGCCCTGCTCGGCCAGCAGCCGGTCGGCGATCTCCTCGATGCGGGCGCGCAGTCCCTCCTGGCTCCTGCCGCCGTCGAGCCGCTCACCGCCGATCACATACGTCGGCGTGCCGGTCACCCCGATCGCCTTGCCCTCGGCCTGGTCCGCGTCGACGACCAGCAGATGCCGCCCGTCGATCAGCGCGGTGTCCAGCTCCTCGGCATCGAGGCCCAGCTCCCCGGCGATGTCCAGCAGCAGCTGCTCGCCGCGCCGGCCGAGCTCCTCGGTGCGCGCCAGCACCGCCTCGGCGTACGGCCGGCCCCGGCCCTGTTCGGCGGCCTCCTCGGCGGCCTGTGCGGCCGCGTAGGCGTGCTTGTTCTTCGGCAGCGGGAAGTGGCGCAGCCGGATCTCCAGCCGGTCGCCGTAGCGTTCCCGCAGCGCCCGCAGGTCCTCCTGGGCGGTGTGGCAGTCCGGGCACTGCAGGTCGCACCACACGTCCAGAACAGGACGGACGGGACGGGCGGCGGCGGGCGTGGTGGCGTCGTTCATGGGGCCAGTCTCCCAGTACCCCGTCGGCCGGCGCCGGGAGGTGCCCCGGCCCGGGGCCCTGCCCGGCACCCGGCCCGGCGCCCGAACCGGCGCCCGGACCGGGACCCGGGGAGGATCCCGACCCTGAGGCGACCCGGAGATGTCCCTGATCCCGTACCGGAACATGGCCTGCACGGGGCTGGACAGGGCAGGATGGAAGAGAGCAGCGCGCCGCCTGCTCGCCCCTCGACCGGCAGGAGGACCGGATGCTGACCTCGACTGTCTGTGCCGCACTGTCGGCAGCGGGCCTGGGCATCGCCGCGCTGACGGCGTACCGCAAGAAGTTTCTGGCCGCGACCCGTATCGCCGCCTACTCGCTGATTCCGGTCGGCCTGGTGATGACGGGCGTCATCGACTGGGTGACCAGTGTCGTCTTCAAGCCGACGGTCTGGGCCGGCTTCGGGCTGCTGGCGCTCTCCGCCGTGCTGTTCATGGTCAGCCGGGGTGTGGAGCGCCGCCGGGGGATCGGCGGCCGTAGGGAGCGCAAGGCCGCACGGGCCACCGCCGCGTCCGGCGCGGTGGCGCCGGCCGCCTCGGCACCGTCGCTCGGCGCGGGCCGGCCGGCCGCCGGGGGGAAGGCCCCGCAGGCCGCGGAGAGCGCACCGAAGGATGACTTCTCGGACATCGAAGCGATCCTGAAAAAGCACGGGATCTGATGAACTCCCGCTGCTGAGGGGCTATTTGGGCGTACTCGGACGATCATCTGCGTCATGATGCGCGCGAGATGAACGATGAGTGCGCCCTCACCCAGGACGACGCCCCGTCCCCCGAACCACGCGGTTGCCTGTTCGCGCTGTCCCAGCCGCCGCTGATGCTCTTCCTCGCCGTGATCGGCCTGCTGCTGCTCCTCGGGGCAGTACACGACCTCTTCATCCTGTGAGCCCGGTATGCGGCGCCGCCGCTCCGCGTCCTTCCGGCACGGGCCCTAGCCGGTGGCCTCCCGCCGCCGGGCCCGGTAGGCGGCGACATGCAGCCGGTTCCCGCAGGTGCGGCTGTCGCAGTAGCGCCGGGAGCGGTTGCGGGAGAGGTCGACGAAGGCGTGCCGGCAGTCGGGCGCCTCGCAGCGGCGCAGCCGCTCGCGCTCCCCGGCCACGACGAGGAAGGCCAGCGCCATCCCGCCGTCCGCGGCCAGATGGTCGGCGGCCGAGGCGCCGGGCGCGAAGTAGTGGACGTGCCAGTCGTAGTCGTCGTGATCGGTCAGCCGTGGTGTGGTGCCCGCGGAGGCGACCAGCGCGTTGAGCCGCTCGGCCGCGGTGCGGTCGTCCCCGGCCGAGAAGACCTCGGCGAACCGCTCGCGCACGGACCGCACCGCCGCCAGATCACCGGGGCCGAGCACGCCGAGATCGCTGAAGCTGTGCCGCCGTACGAAATCCTCCAGTGCCGCGACATCGGCCAGGCGGTCCGGGGCGTCGGGCGATCCGCCGCCCGGAGCCGTGTTCAGCAGGTCGACGACCACGTCCAGCGCGTACCGGGTGTCATGGGTGATCATCACGGTTCCGCTCCCTGGCCGGGTGGGGTCGGACGGGCGCCGCCCCGGTGTCGTTGCCGAATGGTCGCCGACTCTAGCGCGTCCCACGAGCTCCGGCGCCGTCTGTCGCGGGAGATACCGCGACGACGACGCCGAAGTGTGCCGTATGGACTTGTCGGTCCTGCGCCGTCTCCCCGAGTCGGACGGTCGCAAGTGAGCGGGTGGGTGCTTTCGGTAACCGGTCTGCGTCTCAGCTCTCCGCGAGAATGTGGGAAAGCTCGGTGTCGAGATCGAAATGCCGGTGCTCCGTACCGGGCGGTACGGCGGCGTCGGTCCTCTTGAGGAACGACTCGAGGGCCCGCGCGGGGGCCTCGAGCAGGGCTTCTCCTTCCGGGGAGCTCAGGGCGATGCAGACCACGCCCTGTCCGTGGCTCCGGGACGGCCATACCCGGACGTCTCCGGTGCCGGTGGGACGGTGCAGCCCCTCGGCGAGGAGATCGCGGGCGAAAACCCACTCGACGGTCTCCTCGGCTCCGGTGTGGAAGGTGGCGTGCACGGCATAGGGATCGGCCGTGTCATACCGCAGGCCCGCGGGTACAGGCAGTGAGGACTCGCTCGACACAACGAGGCGCAGGTGCAGCTCGCAGCTGACCGTGGTGTTCATAAGCGCCAGGGCCTTTCGCTCAGTGTGCGCTCGGGGATTCGCACGTCGGCGAAATCGACATGCCACCTACGGTGCCGTTGTAAACCCCTCTGACGGTTTTGGGTGGCTTCAGGTACCTCTTACGGCGGATTGCGAGATCGTCCTCACCGGTAATTCCGTGGACCCATCCCGTCCGGTAAGTTTGACGGTATGAATACGCAGAGTAACGGGGGGCCGGGAGTCGTCGAGGAGGACGCCGTGCCGCCTCCTGAGCAGCCCCTCGGTTCCCGGGCGCCGCGCTTCATCAAGCGTTCCCGGCCCCTGCACATGAGCTGGCAGGTCGGCGTCTTCGTGGTCGGCCTCGCGGTGGTGGTCACGGGCGTGATCATGCTGCCGCTGCCCGGCCCCGGCTGGTTGGTGATCTTCGCCGGTATGGCGATCTGGGCGACCGAATTCGTCTGGGCCCAGCTGGTGCTGCGCTGGACCAAACGCAAGGTCACCGAAGCGGCCCAGAAGGCACTCGACCCCCGGGTGCGGCGCCGCAACATCATTCTCACCACCATCGGCGTGGTCGTCATCGCGGTGGCCCTGGCGGTCTATGTGTGGAAGTTCGGCTTCGCGATGCCCTGGAACGTCACCGAGTGACCGCAGGTGGTCAACGTGCCCGCCGACGTGCGGTAATGTTGGCGGTGCGCCCGGGCGATTAGCTCAGCGGGAGAGCGCTTCGTTCACACCGAAGAGGTCACTGGTTCGATCCCAGTATCGCCCACCCGGACGACGGCCCGGAGACTCCAAGTCTCCGGGCCGTCGCGGTTGTTGGGCATTTCCGCGGCCGTGGGCGCACACTCGGAACATGCCCGACTGGCCGCGCCGACCGCACCACTACCGCTTCCGCAGCGTCTGGCTGCTGCCCGCCCCGCCGGCCGCCGTCTACGCCGCCCTGGCGGACGCCGAGGCCTACCCCCGATGGTGGCCACAGGTCCGCGAGGTGACCCCGTTCGACGACCGCAGCGGCACGGCCCGCTTCCGCTCGCTGCTGCCGTACGACCTGGAGGTCGTGGCGGCCGAGCGGGTACGGGACCCGGGCGCGGGGGTCCTGGAGATCGCGATGCGCGGGGACCTGGCGGGCTGGGCGCGCTGGACGGTCGGGCCCGCGCCCGGCGGCAGCCGCGCCGTGTTCGATCAGGAGGTCGAGGTGTGCAAGCCGCTGCTGCGGCGGTTCGCGCTGGTGGGCCGCCCGCTGTTCGTGGCCAATCACGCGCTGATGATGCGGTCCGGCCGGCGCGGGCTCGTCGCCTGGCTGGTTCGCGACTGAGCGAATTTGATGGATGGCCCGCGCGACCTGTATTGTTCAGGTCGTTCGCGAGGGAAACCTCGCCGACAACCCGGGCGATTAGCTCAGTGGGAGAGCGCTTCGTTCACACCGAAGAGGTCACTGGTTCGAACCCAGTATCGCCCACCGGGATCAAGGGCCGGGCCGCTGAAAGGCGGTCCGGCCCTTATTCGTTGCCGGATTCGTCGCCGTTCGTTACCGGCCGCGCCCCCGGCCGTCGTGCGGATAACCGGTGCGTTGCCGGGTTGCCGTACGGGGATTTGCCGGGAATTCCTCTCGCGCCGCGGCTTTGCCGGTGGTTTCCCGGCGGTCCGGAATTCCTGAGGGAACATCAGGCGGCGGCCGGGAGTTCCGGACGTATCGGCCAGTGCGGATCGACCGGCTCGGAACTGCCGGAACGGGCGAACCACGCCTCCAGCCCGCGGGCCTGGGCGGCGTGCCACACCGCCTGGCGGGTGTGCAGCTGCGCCGGGCGCAGCCCCCGCAGCCGGTCGGCGAAGCGCTGCCCCAGGGCCCGTACGACGTGCAGCGCGGCGAGCGCGTCGGCAGCCGCCTCGTGCGCGTCGGCCAGCTGGACCTCGTACTGCGCGCACAGATCGGTGAGCGTGCGGCGGCCCTTGCGGTAGCGGTCCAGATGCTTGTCCAGCACCCGGGGGTCCAGTACGCACAGCGGATGCGCGCCCAGGTAGGCGGCGAGCGAGCTGGCGCGGTGCCGCTTCAACTCGCGCTCCAGCAAGGTCAGATCGAACGGGGCGTTCATCACCACCAGCGGCCGCCCGGCCGCCGACTGGGCGGCCAGAGCCCGCCCGACCTCCTCCAGCACCGGCGCCGGCCAGCGGCCGTGCAGCGCGAGGTGGTCCGCCGTCAGCCCGTGCACCGCGGTCGCGGCCGGGGGGATCTCCACGCCCGGGTTGATCAGCCAGCGGGTGACGCGGGGCGTCGAGCGCGGGGTCTCCTGGACGACCAGGGCCGCGGAGACGATGCGGTCCCGCTCGACGTCGATGCCCGTCGTCTCGGTGTCGAAGGCGGCAAGTGGACCGTCGTACCAGCACGGCATCATCCCAACTCCTCCCGGCCGTAAGGGGGATGGCGCGGCGAACTATCCGACCTGGTGATACCCGGGCCGCCCGGTGGCCGAACCGCCCTTGTTTGCGGACCACTTGACGCGGAGACAACCACAGGGACGGGCGCGATCCGCCGCCTCCCGTCACCCCCTGTCCCTGCACGCACGGCAACTGGCACAGCCCGGAAGGCAGCTCCGCGATGACGCTCGCGCAGCCCGGACGGGGCGGGCTGTCCCCCGCGAGCGGGCGGGACCCCCGGCCCCCGCCGATCACCCCGCAGCGCGGTGGACTCGCCACCACGGCCTGCATGGAGACCCTCCAGGTGGCGTACCTGCACGCGGTCGCCGCCGCCTCCGGATGCTCACTGGCGCAGCCCTTCCCGGACAACGGGATCGACTGGCACGTCAGCCATGGCGCGCCCGGTCACACCGCCGACGACGAGGTCACCATCAAGGTGCAGCTCAAGTGCACCTACCAGACCGCCCCGCGCCCGCCGGGCCCCACCTTCGCCTTCACCCTCGACAACGACCACCTGGTGAAGCTGGCCCGTACACCGGTCGCCGTGCACAAGATCCTGGTCGTGATGCTGGTCCCGCGGACCCAGGAGGACTGGCTGCGGGCCTCCCACGACCGCCTCGAACTGCGGCACTGCTGCTACTGGACGAATCTGGCCGGCCATCCGGTGACCGGCCGGCGCAGGACCACTGTGCGGATCCCGACCTCGCGGATCTTCGACGACCGAGCGCTCTGCGAGATCATGACGCGGGTCGGGGCGGGAGGGAGACCCTGATGTACCGGCCGACCGACGAACCAGACGCGCGGCCCCCGGACCCCGCGCAGCTCGACCCGGCGGTGCTCGGCGCGCTGCTGGCCCGGCACGGCTGGCGGCGCCGGGGCGCGGCCACCGGCCCCTACGCCCGGTGGACGCCGCCCGGCGGGACGTACGGCACCAGCCTGCTGGTGCCCTGCGACCGCCGCTTCCCCGACAGCACCGAGCTGCTCGCCGAGGCGCTGGCGGCGCTCGACCGGAGCGCCGCGCCCTCCGCCCGCGAGGTGCTGACGGGGCTTGCGGTGCCCAGCGACGAGGTCCGCTGGGAGCGCGAGGTCCCCGACGGCGGCTCCGGCGCGGCCCGCTGGGTGGCGCAGGAACAGCTGCGCGGCGCCGCCCGCGCGATGCTGGTCGCCGGCGCCCTGGGCACGTACGGCCGGGCCGGCTACTACGGCGCCCGGCACAAACGGCGGGCCGAGGACTTCCTGAACGAGGTGCTGGTCGGCCCGGCGGCGGCCGGCCGCCGGCTGACCGCGTTCGTTCCGGTACGCGGCGGCCGCACGGCGGTCGCCGGGCTCCAGCAGGCACTGCACGCCGCCCGCGACGCCACCGACTACCAGCGGGCCACCGGCGGCATGGAAGCCTTCGACGCGGCCGTGGGACTGGGCGTCTGCCACGAGCTGACCCAGGCGCTGATCGCGCTCGTACGGGAGGCGGAGGGGGTACGGATCGCGATCGGGTGGTCACCGGCGGCGGGGACCCCGGCCGGCTGCCCGGCCCGGCCCGAACCGGTGGAGTTCTCGCCCGGCGACCTGCCCGCACTGCAGCGGGCGGCCCAGCGCTACGTCCGCGCCGAACCCTCGCTGCCGGTGCAGGTGACCGGCGCGGTCGTCCGGCTGCGCCGGGAGCGGCCGGACGGGCGCGGCACGGTGCGGCTGCGGGTGCTCGCCGGGGCCGACGTGGTGCGGGTACGGGTCGCGCTGGGGGAGGAGGACTACCGGATCGCCGGGCACGCCCACCTGGCCGGCCTGCCGATACGGGTCAGCGGACGGCTGGAGAGCCGGGGCGGCTTCCGGCGGATCACCGGCGGCCACGACGTCACCCCCGTACACGTCGACGAGGCGGAGCGGGACCGGCTGCTGAAGTCGCTGCAGGAGAACCCCGGCTTCTTCGAGGAGGCCTGCGGGGAGCCACTGGACGAGGAGTAGGACCGGCAGCGCTCCGGAGGAGGAACCCGCGGAGGCGGCACAGGGGCGGAACGACGGGGGCGGGGCAAACCGTTTCGCGGTCGGGCGCCGTGGCTCGGTACGATTCGGCTGCGCAGCAATCGCTGACGTGAGAGAGACATGAGTCAGGAGAGTCCGGTGTCAGACGTCCGTGTGACCATCCCACGCGATTCCGAGCGGGAAGAACGCGTGGTGACCACGGGCACTACGGCCGCCGACCTCTTCCAGGGCGACCGCGCCGTCGTCGCCGCGCGGGTGGCCGGGGAGCTCAAGGACCTGGCGTACGAGGTCGCCGACGGCGACACCGTCGAGCCCGTGGAGATCACCTCCGAGGACGGCCTGAACATTCTGCGGCACTCCACCGCGCATGTGATGGCGCAGGCCGTGCAGGAGCTGTTCCCGGAGGCGAAGCTGGGCATCGGCCCGCCCATCAAGGACGGCTTCTACTACGACTTCGACGTCGAGACCCCCTTCCACCCGGATGATCTCAAGCGCATCGAGAAGAAGATGCAGGAGATCCAGAAGCGCGGGCAGAAGTTCGTGCGCCGGGCGGTCAGCGACGACGCCGCGCGCGAGGAGCTGGCCGACGAGCCGTACAAGCTCGAGCTGATCGGGCTCAAGGGCTCCGCCGCGGACGCCGCCGAGGGTGCCTCCGCCGAGGTCGGCGCCGGCCAGCTGACCATGTACGACAACGTCGACGCCAAGACCGGCGACCTGTGCTGGAAGGACCTCTGCCGCGGTCCGCACCTGCCCAGCACCCGCGTCATCCCCGCGTTCAAGCTGATGCGCTCGGCCGCCGCGTACTGGCGCGGCAGCGAGAAGAACCCGCAGCTCCAGCGGATCTACGGCACCGCCTGGCCGACCAAGGACGAGCTCAAGGCGTATCTGGAGTTCCTCGCCGAGGCCGAGAAGCGCGACCACCGCAAGCTCGGCGCCGAGCTGGACCTCTTCTCCTTCCCCGAGGAGCTGGGCCCCGGCCTCGCGGTCTTCCACCCCAAGGGCGGCGTCGTCCGCAAGGTCATGGAGGACTACTCCCGCAAGCGGCACGAGGACGCGGACTACGAGTTCGTGAACACCCCGCACATCACCAAGGAGCAGCTCTTCGAGACGTCGGGGCACCTGCCCCACTACGCCGAGGGCATGTTCCCGCCCCTGGAGTTCGACGGGCAGAACTACCGCCTCAAGGCGATGAACTGCCCGATGCACAACCTGGTCTTCAAGTCGCGCGGCCGCTCGTACCGCGAACTGCCCCTGAGGCTGTTCGAGTTCGGCACGGTCTACCGGTACGAGAAGTCCGGTGTCGTGCACGGCCTGACCCGTTCGCGCGGTTTCACCCAGGACGACTCGCACATCTACTGCACCAAGGAGCAGATGCCGCAGGAGCTCGACACGCTCCTGACCTTCGTGCTCGACCTGCTGCGCGACTACGGCCTGCACGAGTTCGAGCTGGAGCTGTCCACCCGCGACGACTCCGACAAGTTCATCGGCTCGGACGAGGACTGGGAGGAGGCCACCGAGGCGCTGCGCCAGGCCGCCGAGAAGCAGGGCCTGCCGCTGGTCCCGGACCCGGGCGGCGCCGCGTACTACGGCCCGAAGATCTCGGTGCAGGCGCGCGACGCGATCGGCCGGTCCTGGCAGATGTCGACGCTCCAGGTGGACTTCAACCAGCCCAAGCGGTTCGGCCTGGAGTACACCGCGGCGGACGGCTCCAAGCAGCAGCCCGTGATGCTGCACCGCGCGCTCTTCGGCTCGATCGAGCGGTTCTTCGGTGTGCTTCTGGAGCACTACGCGGGCGCGTTCCCGGCGTGGCTGGCGCCGGTGCAGGCGACCTGCATCCCGATCGGCGACGCGCACGTCCCGTACCTGGAGGAGTTCGCCGCGCAGGCGAAGGCCAAGGGGCTGCGGGTCGAGGTGGACGCGTCGTCGGACCGGATGCAGAAGAAGATCCGCAACGCCCAGAAGTCCAAGGTCCCGTTCATGATCCTCGCTGGTGATGAGGACATGGCGAACGGTGCGGTGTCCTTCCGGTACCGGGACGGGTCGCAGGAGAACGGGATCGGCCGTGACGAGGCGATCGCCAAGCTCGTTGATGTGGTGGAGCGCCGCGTGCAGGTGTGATGCGGTCCCCGCACGTGCGGGGGTGCGAGGGGCGGCCCCGATCGGGGTCGCCCCTCGTCTCATCCGTTCTCCGGCCGGGGAATATGCTGGCCATCATGACGAGTGAGCCGGAGCAGCAGATCGGAGTCGGGACGCAGGACGCCTTTCAGCGCCTGTGGACGCCTCACCGGATGGCCTACATCCAGGGGGAGAACAAGCCGACCGGTCCGGGGGCCGACGGATGTCCGTTCTGCGTGATCCAGGCCAAGAGCGACGAGGACGGCCTGATCATCGCGCGCGGTGAGAAGGTCTACGCGGTGCTCAACCTGTACCCGTACAACGGCGGACACCTGATGGTCGTCCCTTACCGCCACATCGCCGACTACACCGAGCTGGACCCGGGGGAGACCTCGGAGCTCGCCGAGTTCACCAAGCAGGCGATGACTGCGCTGCGCAGCGCCTCCGGGGCGCATGGCTTCAACATCGGCCTCAACCAGGGCAGCGTGGCAGGCGCCGGGATCGCGGCGCATCTGCATCAGCACATCGTGCCCCGCTGGGGCGGGGACACCAATTTCCTTCCCGTCATCGGCCACACCAAGGTGCTGCCCCAGCTGCTCGCCGACACCCGGGCCATGCTCGCCGAGGCCTGGCCCGCGTAGGCGACACGAAACCGAACGAATCGGATATATCGCCGTTATTTGGGTGGGTTGCCTCTCTAATGGGGAGGTGACTTCGCTGGATCGCCGCTGTGTGCTGCGCGCGGCCACCTCGGCCGCGGCGGCCGGTGCGCTGGCGGCGGGCTGCGCCCCGCACCGGGACGAGGGCTCCGGCACCGTACGCACCACCGGCGGACCGAGCCCCTCCGGTGCCGCGCGGCGCCCGCCCGCCCCGGCGCGCGCCGCCCGGCCGCCCACCCGGGTGCCCGGCCTTCCCGTACAGATCGAGCACGGGCCCCGGGGCCGCCGCGCGGTCGCCCTGACCTTCCACGGCGCGGGCGACCCGAAACTGGCGACCGCGCTCCTGGGCGAGGCCGAGCGGGCCGGCGCCCACGTCACCGTGCTCGCCGTCGGCGCATGGCTCGACGCACAGCCCGCGATGGCCCGTCGGATCCTCGACGGCGGCCATGAGCTGGGCAATCACACCATGCACCACCGCGCCGTCTGCGCCCTGCCGGCCGCCGAGGCGTACGCCGAGATCAGGCGGTGCGCGGACCGGCTGCGCCGGCTCACCGGGACCATCGGCAGCTGGTTCCGCCCGTCGCGGACCCGGCGGGCCACGGACCTGGTGGTCCGGCTGGCCGGTGAGGCCGGCTATCCGCACGTCCTGTCGTACGACGTGGACTCCCTCGACGCGACCGACCCCGGCGCCCCGGCCGTCCAGCGCACGGTCCTGGACGCGGTCCGGCCCGGCTCGGTCGTGAGCCTCCATCTCGGGCACGCCGGCACGGTGGCCGCGCTGCCCCCGATCCTCGACGGCCTCCGCCGGCGCGGCCTGCGCGCGGTGACGACAACGGAGCTAGTGACCTGATGGCTGACCGGAACCGTTCCCACTCCCCGAGCCGCGCCGTTCCCCTGCCACGCGCCGCGGGCCGGAGCCTCGGCCGCCGGGCGGCCGCGCTGCTGGCCATGGCCTGTGCGCTGGCCGCGGCGGGCTGCGGTGGCGGCGGCACCGAGCCCGCCGGGCAGAGCCCGCGGCCGGTCGAGCGCGGGCCGGTCAAGGCGGCCAAGCCGGGACTGCCCGGAATGCCGCCGCTGCTCGACGCGCGCGATGTGTACGCGGCGGACCGGCCCGGGAAGCTGGTGCCCCAGGTCAGGAGCTACCCCGCGCGGATCTATGTGCCCAACACCGGCTCCGACACGGTCAGCGTGATCGACCCGAAGACGTACAAGGTCACCGAGACCATCCCCGTGGGCGTCCAGCCGCAGCATGTCGTGCCGTCCTGGGACATGAAGACGCTCTGGGTCAACAACAACCGCGGCCATGACCTCACCCCGATCGACCCCGCCACCGGCAAGGCCGGCAAGCGGGTCCAGGTCCACGACCCGTACAACCTCTACTTCACACCCAACGGGAAGTACGCGGTGGTGATGGCCTCGATGGACCGGCAGCTGGTCTTCCGGGACCCCCACACCATGGAGGTCCGCAAGACCGTCCCGGTCAGCTGCGCCGGGGTGAACCACGCGGACTTCTCGGCGGACGGCCGGTACTTCATCGTCTCCTGTGAGTTCTCCGGCGAGCTGCTGAAGGTCGACACCGCGCAGATGAAGGTCGTCGGGCAGCAGCGGCTGCCGTTCGACGGGGCGATGCCGCAGGACGTGAAGGTCTCCCCGGACGGCAGGACCTGGTACATCGCCGACATGATGGCCGACGGTGTCTGGGTCCTGAACGGCGACCGGTTCGGCCGGCCGAAGCTGATGCCGACCGGCAAGGGAGCCCACGGCCTCTACGTCAGCCGTGACTCGAAGGTTATGTACATCTCCAACCGCGGCGAGGGCACCATCTCGCTCCTCGACTTCAGGACCGGCAAGCTCGTCGACCGATGGCACATCCCGGGCGGCGGCAGTCCCGACATGGGCGGACTGTCCGCCGACGGCAAGGTGCTGTGGCTGTCCGGCCGGTACCACTCCGAGGTCTACGCACTCGACACCCGTACCGGCAAAACCCTGGCCAAGATCCCGGTCGGCCAGGGCCCGCACGGCCTGGCCGTCTACCCGCAGCCGGGCCGGTACTCCCTGGGCCACACGGGCATCTTCCGCTAGCGCCTGCAGGGCCTGCGCCGGCAGCCTTTGCTCTGCTTTCCCCCGAAGGAAGTAACGACGGTAGTGGCCCTGCGACTTGCAGCAATACGGCCGATACGACCCGATCAAGCCCCTTGGTGCCGGCCCTCTGCCCGCCGATGACATCGTGCGCGCCGTCCGCGAAACCTGCCTCCAGATCACCGGCGAGGACGCCGCCGCGTTCGTCGCGGCTGCCGACACCGACGGGGACCAACTCATCTCCCAGGTCGAGTTCGACGCCGTTCGCACCCAGGAGGTGCCGCAGGATGCGGATGAGTACGCGGACGCGTTCGCCGCGTTCGACGTGGACGAGAGCGGCTTCCTCTCGCTCGACGAGATGGAACGATTCGCGGCCCTGTGCGGGTGCCCCGAGGACAGCGCGGCCGAGCTGATGGCCGAGGCCGACAACGATGGCGACAGGAAGCTGTCGCGCACCGAGTTCACGGCGCTGATGAAGGCCCTCAACAACTAGTCCGCGTCGGCCATCGACACGTCCACCACATGAACAGGAGCTAGGACATGGCGTCCAGTACTGCGCTCAAGAACGTCAACGCGGTGGTCAACACGGCCAATGCGATCGGGGCAAAGGCGTCGAAACGACCGTTGAACGAGGTCGTGTTCCTGACGGTCGCGGAGGTCGCCGCTGTCATGCGGGTGTCGAAGATGACGGCCTATCGCCTGGTGCACAGCGGCCATCTGCCCGCGATCCGCGTGGGTCGGAGCTTCCGGGTCCCGGAGGCGGCCGTGCATGAGTACTTGAGGGAGTCGTTCGTCGGCGTCGAGACCGCTTGACACCGTACGGACGCCTGATCTGGACTCCCTCGCGACTGCACTCTACGTGGCAACCGATGACCTGCTGAAAAAATCGCCGCATCTGGTTCCGTGGCGGCCGGAGATCGGCATCGCGCCCAAGCTGAGCGACGCCGAGCTGGTCACGCTCGCGGTGATGCAAGCCTTGCTCGGCCACGTCTCCGAACGCCGCTGGATCCGCTACGCCCGCTCCCACCTGCGGCACCTGTTCCCGTACCTGCCCGGACAGTCCGGCTACAACCGGCGCCTGCGCAAGGCCGCCGACCTCATCGCCACAATGCGCGGCGAGGGGGCCGTATTCCGCGCGGCAATGGGGGCCGTATTCCCGTGACGCGTGCCTTGTTCGTGTGACGCAATGCGTGCCCAGTTCCTGTGGCTCGTGGTTATGCGCTGTACTCGTCGGCCTTCTGGGGTTCCACGCTCTGGATCATGCCGCTGAGGAACAGCGAGCGGTTGGTGAAGCGCTCGGTGTTCACGCCGTTGTCCTTGAGGACGCTCACCGCGGCGGTGTGGACCGCGCGCAGCACCGGGGTCGCGGTGCGCAGCGCGTCGTCGGCCATGAAGCGGTGCCGCCAGGGCTTGTCGGCCCAGACGTGCCGCAGGCCGAACGGCTCGGGGAGGGTCAGCTTGCCGCCGAGGAAGTCCAGGAGCGGCGGGAACCACGTCAGCGGCGCGCGGGCGGCGAGCCGGACCACCTCCCGCGGTTCGATCAGCGGCAGGGTCTGGGTCCTGGTCTCCCAGAACTTGACGACTTTGGCGACATCCTTGGTCTTCGGCTCGGGCTTCGTCGTGAACAGGCCGTTGACCGGGCCGAGGGCGTGGCCGGTCACCTCGATGCGCAGCGTCTCGTGCAGCACCGTGACCGTGATCATCAGGGTGATCACCAGCTGGCCGTCCCACAGGACGAACTGCACGCCGAGGTAGTGGCGGTTGCCGCTGCCGAACTGCTGCTCGTTGCAGATCCGCTCCATCTCGTGCCCGCGGATCTGGTACGCGTCCACATGGGTGCCCTCCGGGCGGCTGACGGCGGCGGCCTTCTCGCCGACCGGCGAGACGATCCAGTGGCGTACCGAGGGTGTGGGGAAGCCGCCGGTGTGCAGCGGGCTGCGCTCCAGCAGCCGCAGCCGGTCGTGGATCGCCCGGATCACGTCCCAGCTGCGGAACGGGTTGATCTCGGTGCCCTCCTGCGCGGGCGTCAGCTCCTCGGCGAGCTGCCAGCTGCCCCAGCGGGTGCCCATGCCGAGTATGCCCTTGGGGCCGGCGTAGAAGACGACGTTGCTGTTCTGCTCGGCGGAGACCTTCGCGAGGTTCTTCCGGAGGGTTTCGGCGGCGGTCTGGTTCGGGTCCTGCGGCACCGCCTCGGGGATCTTCGCGGCCACCCCGCCGCCCTCCAGCAGCCCCTTCCAGGCCCCCCGCATGGCCACCGCGGTCCGCTCACAGATCTGCTTGGCCCACCACCAGCCGATCACCGGCGCGACGACCATGGCCCGGGCGTACAGCGGCCAGAAGCCGTTCACCGGCAGCTTGACCATGAAGACCAGGGCGACGCCGGCGAGCACGGTCAGCAGCACCGCACCGGGCAACGAGACGCCCTTGCCGTCACCGCCCTTGGCGAACGTCCTGCGCAGCTGGAAGGCGCCCAGCCACAGCAGCACACCGGGCAGGAACAGCAGCCCGAACAGCACCATCAGCAGCGTCAGCCGGACATCCCGCTGCTTGCGGACGCGGCTGGCCGACAGGCAGTGCTCCACGACGGTCTGCGGTTCCGTACCGAAGGACTGGATCAGCGCCTTACGGCCGCCGCCGAGCATCCGTACCTGTACGGCGCGCGCGAACGCCTCGCCGAGATTGGGCTCGAACAGCGACAGTTTGGGCTTCTTGATCTCCGACTTGCCGGAGTCGGAGTCCGCCTTGGAGATGTCGGAGAGCGGGCTGTCGCGATAGGCGGCCGAGGCCAGTGCCTGGGTCGCCGCCGTCTGCCCGGCGCTCCCCGAGAGCGGCACCTGCGCCCCGGGACTGAAGTCAAAGCCGTCTGCCACTACCGCCCCCCACCCCTCGCATCCGATGATGCGGCTCTTCCCGACTTCCGCCGCCGGCACACCTGTTGAGCCCGGTGCGCCGGCGCCTCGCCGTCGCACAGCGTGTAACGGTGAGGACCTCAGCGTACAGCCGCCTTCCGGCCCAAGGGAGTTGGACCGGAAGGCGGGACGGTCCGGCGGGCGGCCGGGCGCCGGCTATCCGCCGTTGCCGTCCTGTTCGCGCAGCTTCCCGGCGAGCTGTGGCGGCATCGCCTCATGCCGCAGGTGACGGCGGGAGAACCGGCCGCTGCCGTGCGAGAGGGACCGCAGGTCGACCGCGTACCGGCCGATCTCGATCTCGGGCACCTCGGCGCGCACCACGGTGCGGCCCGCACCCGACTGTTCGGTGCCCACGACCCGGCCGCGGCGCCCCGACAGATCGCTCATCACCGGGCCGACGAATTCGTCCGGAACCATCACGCTGACCTCGCAGACCGGTTCGAGCAGATCGATCCGGACGTCCGCGGCCGCCTCGCGCAGCGCCAGCGCGCCCGCCGTCTGGAACGCGGCGTCCGACGAGTCGACCGAGTGCGCCTTCCCGTCGAGCAGGGTGACGCGGATGTCGACGAGCGGGTACCCGGCGGCGACCCCGCGTGCGGCCTGGGCGCGTACGCCCTTCTCGACGGACGGGATGAACTGCCGGGGCACCGCGCCGCCCACGACCTTGTCGACGAACTCGATGCCGGAGCCGCCGGGCAGCGGTTCCACCTCGATCTCGCAGATCGCGAACTGGCCGTGGCCACCGGACTGTTTGACATGCCGTCCGCGGCCCGCGGCGGCCTCACCGAAGGTCTCCCGCAGCGACACCTTGTGCGGGACGGTGTCGACCTGCACGCCGTACCGCGAGCGCAGCCGCTCCAGCGCCACCTCGACATGCGCCTCGCCCAGGCACCACAGCACCACCTGGCGGGTGTCCTGATTGTGCTCCAGCCGCATCGTCGGGTCCTCCGCCACCAGGCGGGACAGGCCCTGTGAGAGCTTGTCCTCGTCGGCCTTGCTGTGGGCCCGGATGGCGACCGGCAGCAGCGGATCCGGCATCGACCAGGGCTCCATCAGCAGCGGCGCGTCCTTGGCGGAGAGGGTGTCGCCCGTCTCGGCGCGGGTCAGCTTCGCCACACAGGCCAGATCGCCGGCGACCGCCTGGGACAGCGGGCGCTGCTGTTTGCCGAACGGGGTGGACAGCGCGCCGACCCGCTCGTCGACGTCATGGTCCTCATGGCCCCGGTCCGCCAGGCCGTGTCCCGACACGTGCACCGTCTCGTCGGGCCGCAGCGTGCCGGAGAACATCCGGACCAGCGAGATCCTGCCGACGTACGGGTCGGAGGAGGTCTTGACCACCTCGGCCGCCAGGGGGCCGGCCGGGTCGCAGCTCAGCGCCGCGCGCGGGGCGCCGTCCGGGCTGGTCACCTCGGGTGCCTCGCGCTCCGCCGGAGTGGGGAAACCACCGGTGATCAGCTCCAGCAGCTCGACGGTGCCCAGGCCCTGCCGGGCGCCGTCGGGGGGCGGGGCCGCGGCCAGGACGGGGTGGAAGGAACCGCGGGCGACCGCCGTCTCCAGGTCTCCGATCAGCGTCTTGATGTCGATGTCCTCGCCGCCGAGATAGCGGTCCATCAGGGTCTCGTCCTCGCTCTCGGCGATGATCCCCTCGATGAGGCGGTTCCGGGCCTCCGCGATCCGCGGCAGCTCCTCGGCGGCCGGGTCGCGTTCGGTGCGCTCACCGGAGGAGTAGTCGACGACCCGCTGGGAGAGCAGGCCGATCAGGCCGTGGACGGGGGAGTGGCCGTCGGCGCCCGGCCGCCCGTACAGGGGGAGGTAGAGCGGCAGCACCGCGTCGGGGTTCTCGCCGCCGAAGGCGGAGCGGCACACCTCGGTCATCTCGTCGAAGTCGGCGCGGGATGCCTCCAGGTGGGTGACGACCAGCGCCCGCGGCATCCCGACGGCCGCGCACTCGTCCCAGATCATCCGGGTCGCGCCGGCCACCCCGTCGGCCGCCGAGACGACGAAAAGAGCCGCGTCCGCGGCGCGCAGACCGGCTCTGAGTTCCCCGACGAAATCGGCGTATCCGGGGGTGTCCAGGATATTGATCTTGATTCCGCCCCAGTCCACCGGGACCAGGGAGAGCTGTACGGAGCGCTGCTGGCGGTGCTCGATCTCGTCGTAGTCCGACAGACAGCCGCCGTCCTCGACCCGTCCGGCCCGGTTGACCGCGCCGGACGCCAGTGCGAGGGCCTCCACCAGCGTGGTCTTGCCCGATCCGCTGTGGCCGACCAGCACCACATTGCGCAGGGCGGTGGGCTGGCCGGCCGCTGGAGCCCTGCCGGCGGCTCCCGGGTGGGTCGTCGTCTTCTCGCTCATGTGTCTCGCCTCCAGGTCGACACTTTGCGGTGATTCGAGCTTTCCACCGAGGTCATGCCGCGTCCATACATGGCGCACGCCCGGATCCCCCCAACGGCTCCCCGGCCGCCCCGCGCGCCGGGCGGCGCCGACCGCCGCGACCGGCCCTAGGGCGCTTCTGACGGATCTCCGCGGCGTCGCGGGGCCTGGCACGCACGCTCGCGGCGTTGCCGGGATGTCCCCATAGCTCCGCTATGAAGACATCCCGGCGCCTTGCGATCGCACGCACCAGGCCCCGCTCCTTCCTCCACGGAGATCCGTCAGAAGCGCCCTAGCCGCCGTACGCACCCCGTGCCGCGGTGCGTACGCTGAGGCCCGTGGCCCCGTGGCTACGATGGGCCAGCCGGTGGCCCCATGACCGCGCGGCCCGTTTCGACCCTCCGGGAAGGCCATGCTGAACAAGTACGCGCGTGCGTTCTTCACGCGTGTTCTCACGCCGTTCGCCGCCCTGCTCATCCGTCTCGGCGTCAGCCCGGACGCGGTCACCCTCGTCGGGACCGGAGGCGTGGTGGCCGGCGCCCTGGTCTTCTACCCGCGCGGCGAGTTCTTCTGGGGCACCCTCGTCATCACCCTGTTCGTCTTCTCCGACCTGGTCGACGGCAACATGGCACGGCAGCTGGGCCGCTCCAGCCGCTGGGGGGCCTTCCTCGACTCCACCCTCGACCGGGTCGCCGACTCGGCGATCTTCGGTGGACTGGCCCTCTGGTACGCGGGGCGCGGCGAGAGCCTGGTGCTCTGCGCCATCGCGATCTTCTGCCTCGCCAGCGGCCAGGTGGTCTCGTACACCAAGGCCCGCGGTGAGGCCATCGGCCTGCCGGTCGACGTCAACGGCCTGGTCGAACGCGCCGAGCGCCTGGTGATCACGCTCGTCGCCTGCGGTTTCTCCGGCCTGTCCGCGTTCGGTGTGCCCGGGATCGAGGTCCTGCTGCCGATCGCCCTGTGGATCGTCGCCATCGGCAGCGCCGTCACGCTCGGCCAGCGCGTGGTGACGGTACGCCGGGAGTCGGCCGAGGCCGACGCCGCTATCGCACAAGGGGGGAACCACGCATGATCCGCCTGCCGGAGATCAACACCGACAAACTCACCGACACGCTCTACGCACTGGGCTGGAGCACCGTCAAGAAACTGCCCGAAGGGGCCGCCACGGCCCTCGGCCGGTCTCTCGCCGACACCGCCTGGAAACGCCGCGGCACGGGCGTCCGCCAGCTGGAGGCGAACCTCGCCCGCGTCGTCCCCGACGCCTCCCCCCGGCGCCTGGCCGCACTGTCCCGGGCCGGTATGCGCTCGTACATGCGCTACTGGATGGAGTCCTTCCGCCTGCCCGCCTGGTCCCAGGAGCGGATAAGGACCGCCTTCGCCCCCGAGGACGTCCACCACCTCACCGACGGCCTCAAGAGCGACCGCGGCCTCATCCTCGCCCTGCCCCACATGGGCAACTACGACCTCGCCGGCGTCTGGGTCACCACCGCGCTGAACACCCCCTTCACCACCGTCGCCCAGCGCCTCAAGCCGGAGTCCCTCTACGACCGCTTCGTCGCCTACCGCGAGGGCCTGGGCATGGAGGTACTGCCGCACACCGGCGGCGCCGCCTTCGGCACCCTCGCCCGCCGGCTCCGGGCCGGCGGCCTGGTCTGCCTGGTCGCCGACCGCGACCTCTCCAGCTCCGGCATCCCCGTGAAGTTCTTCGGCGAGGAGACGAAGATGCCGGCCGGCCCCGCCATGCTCGCCGTCCAGACCGGTGCCATGCTGCTCCCCGTCACCCTCTGGTACGACGACACGCCCGTCATGCGCGGCCGGGTGTACCCGGAGATCGAGGTCCCCGAGACCGGCACCCGCGCCGAGAAGGCCGCCCGGATGACCCAGGAGCTCGCCGACGCCTTCGCCTCCGGCATCGCCGACCACCCCCAGGACTGGCACATGCTCCAGCGCCTGTGGCTGGCCGACCTCGAACGACCACGGGAGACGCCGTGAAGATCGGCATCGTCTGTCCCTACGCCTGGGACGTCCCCGGCGGCGTCCAGTTCCACATCCGTGACCTGGCCGACCACCTGATCCGTCGCGGCCACCAGGTCTCCGTCCTGGCTCCCGCCGACGACGAGACACCCGTGCCGCCCTACGTCGTCCCGGCCGGCCGCGCCGTCCCCGTCCCCTACAACGGCTCGGTGGCCCGTCTCAACTTCGGCTTCCTCTCCGCCGCCCGGGTACGCCGCTGGCTGCAGAACGGCGCCTTCGACGTCATCCACATCCACGAACCGGCCTCCCCGTCCCTCGGCCTGCTCTCCTGCTGGGCCGCCCAGGGCCCCATCGTGGCCACCTTCCACACCTCCAACCCCCGCTCCCGCGCCATGATCGCGGCCTATCCGATCCTCCAGCCCGCCCTGGAGAAGATCAGCGCCCGCATCGCGGTCAGCGAGTACGCCCGCCGCACGCTCGTCGAACACCTCGGCGGCGACGCGGTGGTCATCCCCAACGGCGTGGACGTCGACTTCTTCGCCCGGGCCGAGCCCAAGGCCGCCTGGCAGGGCCGGACCATCGGGTTCGTCGGCCGCATCGACGAACCCCGCAAGGGCCTGCCGGTCCTGATGAAGGCGCTGCCCAGGATCCTCGCCGAGGTCCCCGACGCCCGCCTCCTGGTCGCCGGCCGCGGCGACGAGCGGGAAGCCGTCGCCGGCCTCCCCGCCGACCTGCGCTCCCGGGTCGAATTCCTCGGCATGGTCAGCGACGAGGACAAGGCGCGCCTGCTCCGCAGCGTCGACCTCTACATCGCCCCCAACACGGGCGGCGAGTCCTTCGGCATCGTCCTCGTGGAGGCCATGTCGGCCGGCGCACCCGTACTCGCCAGCGACCTCGACGCGTTCGCCCAGGTCCTCGGCCAGGGCGAGGCCGGCGAACTCTTCACCAACGAGGACGCCGACGCCCTGGCCACCGCCGCCGTCCGCCTCCTGGGCGACCCCGCCCGCCTCGCGGAACTCCGCGCACGCGGCAGCCGTCACGTCCGCCGCTTCGACTGGTCGACGGTCGGCGCCGACATCCTCGCCGTCTACGAGACCGTCACCGCCGGCGCCGCCTCCGTGGCCACCGACGAACGCGTGGGCCTACGCACCCGCCGCCGCCTGGCAAAGGACTGACCGCCGCCCCCGTGGGGAACCACTCACACCCGCCCCCACCGGCCTGTTCTCCTCCCACCCACGGGAGGGGACGGGCCGGAGGGGCAGGGTGCCTGGACGTAAAGCGAAGCAGTCCAGGCACCCTGCCCCGGAGGACCGTCACCGCAGCCGACAAACTCACGCCCGCCGCAGGCGAAACAGCGGAACGGAAGGTACGGCGCCGCACCCGACAAACTCACGCCCGCCGCTGGGGGTACCTCCCACGCCTTTAGGGCAGTGGGGGAGCAACGGCGAAACGGAAGGTACGGCGCCGCACCCGACAACGTGGGAAACAAGCCAAGCGCAGCGGACCGGTAGCGTTCCTCCGCGTGACCACGTTCCTCTCCCTCGCCACCGCCCTCGTCCTCATCGCCCTCTACCTGAGCTGGACCGCCGGCCGTCTGGACCGCCTGCACGCGCGCATCGACGCGGCCAGGGCGGCTCTCGACGCCCAGCTCCTGCGGCGGGCCTCCGTCGCCCAGGAGATCGGTACGTCGGGCGTCCTGGATCCGGCCGCCTCGATCGTCCTATACCAGGCCGCGCACGAGGCCCGGCAGGCCGAGGAGGAGCACCGTGAGGTCGCGGAGAGCGAGCTGAGCCAGGCCCTGCGGGCCATCTTCGCCGAGGAGGCGCAGCTGGAGGCCGTACGGGAGGCACCGGGCGGTGAGCGCACGGTCACCGAACTCACCGCCGCGGTCCGCCGCGTCCCGATGGCCCGCCGCTTCCACAACGACGCCGTACGGGCCGCGCGGGCGGTCCGCCGCCACCGGGTGGTGCGGTACTTCCGGCTCGCCGGTCACGCGCCGTTCCCGCTGGCCTTCGAGATGGACGACGAGCCGCCGGCCGTGCTGGACGACCGTTCGGCCGGAGCCTGACGTCCGGTACCGGGACCCGGTGATCCGGGGCCCGATGATCCGGCCGGTACCGGGGCCCGATGATCCGGTGGGTCCGGTGCGGAGGCGGACACCCGCCACCTCCCGGCCCCGACGATCCACCGGCCTCGAATTGGCCCTTTTCCCGGACCGCCGGCGGACGGTTGGCTGGGCGTCACGCACCACCACCCCGCATCGAGTGAGGTCTAACCGTGTCCAGCACGCCCACCACGCCCCAGCACCCCGAGACCGGAACCGCCCGCGTCAAGCGCGGTATGGCCGAACAGCTCAAGGGCGGCGTGATCATGGACGTCGTCACGCCGGAAGAGGCGAAGATCGCCGAGGACGCCGGCGCCGTCGCCGTCATGGCCCTGGAGCGGGTCCCCGCCGACATCCGCAAGGACGGCGGCGTGGCCCGTATGTCGGACCCCGACATGATCGACGGCATCATCGACGCCGTCTCCATCCCGGTCATGGCCAAGTCCCGGATCGGCCACTTCGTCGAGGCCCAGGTCCTGCAGTCGCTCGGCGTCGACTACATCGACGAGTCCGAGGTCCTCACCCCCGCCGACGAGGTCAACCACTCCGACAAGTGGGCCTTCACCACCCCCTTCGTCTGCGGCGCCACCAACCTGGGCGAGGCGCTGCGCCGGATCGCCGAGGGCGCCGCGATGATCCGCTCCAAGGGCGAGGCCGGCACCGGCAACGTCGTCGAGGCGGTCCGTCACCTGCGCCAGATCAAGGGCGAGATCGCCAAGCTGCGCGGCTGCGACCACAACGAGCTGTACGCCGCCGCCAAGGAGCTGCGTGCCCCGTTCGAGCTGGTCAAGGAGGTCGCCGAGCTCGGCAAGCTGCCGGTGGTGCTGTTCTCCGCCGGCGGTGTGGCCACCCCGGCCGACGCGGCGCTGATGCGTCAGCTCGGCGCCGAGGGCGTGTTCGTCGGCTCCGGCATCTTCAAGTCCGGTGACCCGGCCAAGCGCGCCGCCGCGATCGTGAAGGCCACCACCTTCTACGACGACCCCAAGGTCATCGCGGACGTCTCCCGCAACCTGGGCGAGGCCATGGTCGGCATCAACTGCGACACCCTCCCCGAGGCCGAGCGCTACGCCAACCGCGGCTGGTGACGTAAGAGCATGACGGGCACCCCCACCATCGGTGTGCTGGCCCTCCAGGGCGACGTCCGCGAGCACCTCCGGGCGCTCGCGGACGCCGGTGCCCAGGCGCGGCCGGTACGCCGTCCCGAGGAGCTGGCCGAGATCTCCGGCCTGGTCATACCGGGCGGCGAATCCACGACCATGTCCAAGCTGGCGGTCGTCTTCGGCATGCTGGAGCCGCTGCGCGCCTTCGTCCGGGCCGGGAAGCCGGTCTACGGCACCTGCGCCGGCATGATCATGGTCGCGGACAAGCTGCTGGACGGCCGTGCGGACCAGGAGACGCTCGGCGGTATCGACATGATCGTGCGCCGTAACGCCTTCGGGCGGCAGAACGAGTCCTTCGAGGCGGCCATCGACGTCGCCGGGGTCCCCGGCGGGCCGGTCGAGGGCGTCTTCATCCGGGCGCCCTGGGTCGAGTCGGTCGGCGGCGGCGTCGAGGTCCTGGCGACGTACGACGGTCACACGGTGGCCGTGCGGCAGCGTAACGTCCTGGCCACCTCCTTCCACCCGGAGCTCACCGGTGACCACCGGGTCCACGCCCTGTTCGTGGACATGGTGCGCGCCTCGGGCCCCGGACAGGGGGCGGCCCCGGCGGAGTAACACCGGGTGATCCGGTCCCGGTAGGATCGAGGGCGTTCGTTTCGGAAAATTGGTGACGCGAAGGAGACAGGCGGATGTCCGGCCACTCTAAATGGGCTACGACGAAGCACAAGAAGGCCGTGATCGATGCCAAGCGCGGCAAGCTCTTCGCGAAGCTGATCAAGAACATCGAGGTCGCGGCCCGTATGGGCGGTGCCGACATCGACGGCAACCCGACCCTCTTCGACGCCATCCAGAAGGCGAAGAAGCAGTCGGTGCCGAACAAGAACATCGACTCCGCGGTCAAGCGCGGTGCCGGCCTGGAGGCCGGTGGCGCCGACTACGAGACGATCATGTACGAGGGTTACGGCCCGAACGGTGTCGCGGTGCTCATCGAGTGCCTCACCGACAACCGCAACCGCGCCGCCTCGGACGTCCGCGTGGCCATGACCCGCAACGGCGGTTCGATGGCCGACCCGGGCTCGGTGTCGTACCTCTTCAACCGCAAGGGCGTGGTGATCGTCCCCAAGGGTGAGCTGACCGAGGACGACGTGCTCGGCGCGGTCCTGGACGCGGGCGCCGAGGAGGTCAACGACCTGGGCGAGTCCTTCGAGGTGCTCAGTGAGGCGACGGACCTGGTCGCGGTCCGTACCGCCCTCCAGGAGGCCGGGATCGACTACGACTCGGCCGAGGCCAACTTCGTGCCGACCATGCAGGTCGAGCTGGAGGAAGAGGGCGCGCGCAAGATCTTCAAACTGATCGACGCGCTGGAGGACAGCGACGACGTGCAGAACGTCTTCGCCAACTTCGACGTGCCGGACGCGGTCATGGAGAAGGTCGACGCCTGAGCCGGACGGCCACCGCCGACACAGGACGGGCCGACGGGGAACACCCCCGTCGGCCCGTCGCGTTGCCGGTGCCGCGTTGTCAGTGGCACCGGATACTGTGCTGAGCAGGGGATCTCCGCTCCCCCCATGGGGAAGAGCCGGGCGAAACGGTCCGGCTGACACCCCCTCACGACAGGCAGACGCGCTACGGCGCACGACGCGCTACGGCACACGACACGGCAGAGGGAGGGGCGCCCGTGAAGGTGCTCGGGGTGGACCCGGGGCTGACGCGCTGCGGCGTCGGCGTGGTCGAAGGGGTGGCCGGCCGCCCGCTGACGATGGCCGGCGTCGGCGTCGTCCGCACGCCCGCGGACGCCGACATCGCCCACCGCCTCGTCCTCATCGAGCGCGGCATCGAGGAGTGGCTGGACGCCCACCGCCCCGAATACGTCGCCGTGGAGCGGGTGTTCAGTCAGCACAACGTCCGTACGGTCATGGGCACCGCCCAGGCCAGCGCGGTCGCCATGCTCTGTGCCGCCCGCCGCGGACTGCCGGTCGCCCTGCACACCCCCAGCGAGGTCAAGGCCGCCGTCACCGGCTCAGGACGGGCCGACAAGGCCCAGGTCGGCGCGATGGTCACCCGCCTGCTCCGGCTCGGCGCACCGCCGAAGCCGGCGGACGCCGCCGACGCCCTCGCCCTCGCCATCTGCCACATCTGGCGCGCGCCCGCGGTCAACCGCCTCCAGCAGGCGCAGGCCGCCGCCCGCCGCACCTCCGCTCCCGTCCGCACGCTGAAGGGCACCCGATGATCGCCTTTGTCTCCGGCCCGGTCGCGGCCCTGGCCCCCGATACCGCCGTCGTCGAGGTCGGCGGTGTCGGCATGGCCGTCCAGTGCACACCGAACACGCTCTCCGCGCTGCGCGTCGGACAGCAGGCCAGGCTCGCCACCTCCCTCGTCGTCCGAGAGGACTCGCTGACGCTCTACGGCTTCGCGGACGACGACGAACGGCAGACCTTCGAGCTGCTGCAGACCGCCAGCGGTGTCGGCCCCCGGCTCGCCCAGGCGATGCTCGCGGTGCACTCCCCGGACGCGCTCCGGCTGGCCGTCGCCACCGGCGACGAGAAGGCCCTCACGGCCGTGCCCGGCATCGGCAAGAAGGGCGCCCAGAAGCTGCTGCTGGAGCTCAAGGACCGGCTCGGCGAGCCGGTGGGCGGCAGCCGCGCGGGCGTCGGCAGCGCCGTCACGGCCGGCTGGCGCGATCAGCTGCAAGCCGCCCTGATCGGACTGGGCTACGCCACCCGCGAGGCGGACGAGGCGGTCGCCGCGGTCACCCCGCAGGCCGAGGCGGCCCTCGCCGCGGGCGGCGCGCCCCAGGTGCCGCAGCTGCTCAAGGCCGCCCTGCAGACCCTCAACCGCGCGCGGTGACCGCCGCCGCCCGGGCGCCCCGCCCCCGACCGAACGACCATGACGGCGGCCCGGCCGCCCCGACCCCGCGAGGCAATCCGCAGTGAACTGGGACGACACCGCACCGCCCACCGAGGACGCCGCCCCCGGCGGCCCCGACCGGCTGGTCGGCGCCGCCGCGGACGGCGAGGACACCGCCGTCGAGGCCGCGCTGCGGCCCAAGGACCTCGCCGAATTCGTGGGCCAGGAGCGGGTGCGCGAGCAGCTCGACCTGGTGCTGCGGGCCGCCCGGGCCCGCGGTGCCACCGCCGACCACGTCCTGCTGTCCGGCGCGCCCGGCCTCGGCAAGACCACCCTCTCGATGATCATCGCCGCCGAGATGGGCGCCCCGATCCGGATCACCTCCGGCCCCGCCATCCAGCACGCCGGCGACCTCGCCGCGATCCTCTCCTCCCTCCAGGAGGGCGAGGTCCTCTTCCTCGACGAGATCCACCGCATGTCCCGGCCCGCCGAGGAGATGCTGTACATGGCGATGGAGGACTTCCGCGTCGACGTGATCGTCGGCAAGGGCCCGGGCGCCACCGCCATCCCGCTGGAGCTGCCCCCGTTCACCCTGGTCGGCGCCACCACGCGCGCGGGCCTGCTGCCGCCCCCGCTGCGCGACCGCTTCGGCTTCACCGCCCATATGGAGTTCTACGGACCGGATGAGCTGCAGCGGGTGATCCACCGGTCGGCCGGGCTGCTGGAGGTGGAGGTGGAAGCGGACGGCGCCGCCGAGATCGCCGGCCGGTCCCGGGGGACGCCCCGTATCGCCAACCGCCTGCTGCGCCGGGTCCGCGACTACGCCCAGGTCAAGGCCGACGGCGTGATCACCCGCGAGGTCGCAGCCCGGGCCCTCGGGGTCTACGAGGTCGACGCCCGGGGCCTGGACCGCCTCGACCGGGCGGTGCTCACGGCGCTGCTCAAACTGTTCGGCGGCGGGCCGGTGGGCCTGTCCACCCTCGCGGTCGCGGTGGGGGAGGAGCGTGAGACGGTCGAGGAGGTCGCCGAGCCGTTCCTCGTACGGGAGGGACTGCTGGCCAGGACTCCCCGGGGACGGATCGCGACGCCGGCCGCCTGGACGCATCTGGGCCTGGTCCCGCCGCAGCACCAGGCGGGCGGCAGCGGGCAGCAGGGCCTGTTCGGACCCTGACGGCGCGGGGACTCGCCCGGGCAGGAACTGCGGTGGGATGCTGTGCGTTGTTCCACTGGTGGGGACTCGCTTAGACTCCGCCGATGCCGTCCGTAGGGGTCGGCATACCCACCCCCGTATATGAGGCCGCGGTTGCGCGGTCGTGTGAAGGATCTCCGTCCCGTGAAACAACTCGTGACCCTCCTCCCGTTCATCGTCCTCATCGGGGCCATGTTCCTGATGACCCGCTCCGCCAAGAAGAAGCAGCAGGCGGCCGCGGACATGCGCAACCAGATGCAGTCGGGCGCCGGCGTGCGCACCATCGGCGGCATGTACGCCACCGTCAAGGAGGTCCACGAGGACACCGTCCTCCTTGAGGTCGCCCCCGGCGTGCACGCCCTCTACGCCAAGAACGCGATCGGCGCGGTGCTCGCGGACGAGGAGTACAACCGCATCCTGGACGGTGCCGAGGCCGCGCACGGCGCCGGGCCGGTCGTCCCGGACGACGCCTCGTCGCTGACCGGCGAGGGCGCCGGCGCGGCCGACAAGATCGACCTGGGCAAGACCGAGGGCAAGACCGAGGGCGAGACCGGCAAGGACAGCGGGGACGCCACGGACGCCGCCAAGGCCGAGACGGAAGCCGCCGCGGACGAGAAGAAGACCGGCGGCGACGCGAAGTAATCCATCCCACGGAACCGCGGAGCACGCGTCGTGTCGTGCACCGCGGTTCCGGGACGGTTTAGGCTCCGGCGGGGGCAGTCCCCACAACATTCGTGGCCGCCCGGCCGATCACCCCGGGCCGAGGCGGTTGGACAGGGAGAAACGAGAAGGTGGCAGCACCGAAAAAGGGCCGCAGGGCGCCCACGGGCCAAGGGCATCCGGGCCGCACCCTGGTCCTGATTCTGGTCGTGATGGTGGGACTGATCGGAGGGATGTTCGCCTCCGGCACGCTGACGCCCCGCCTGGGCATCGACCTGGCGGGCGGTACGAGCTTCACGCTCCAGGCCCAGAACATGCCGGGCAAGCCCAACGCGATCAACGAGACCAACATGAAGACCGCCGCCGGGATCATGGAGCGGCGGGTCAACGGTCTGGGTGTGTCCGAGGCCGAGGTCCAGACCCAGGGCACGAACCACATCATCGTGAACATCCCGCGGGGGACGGACGCGAAGCAGGCCCGCCAGCAGGTCGGCACGACCGCCCAGCTCGGCTTCCGCCCGGTGCTGACCACGACCGTCGGTACCAAGAGCCCCGAGCCGGCGCCCAGCGCCTCGAAGGGCGCGAACGACAAGGACAAGGGCGACAAGGCCGACAAGGGCAAGGACGCCGAGGACAAGAGCGGCGACAAGGGGGACGGCAAGCCGAAGGGCGGCGAGGAGAACGAGGGCAAGAACGCCTCCTCGGACCCCAGCGCCACGCCCACGGCGCAGGGCCGCGCCGTCACCGACGCCCTGAAGAAGGCACCGTCCGACAAGCCCAGCCCGTCCGGCTCGAAGAAGCCGTCCGTGCCCCCGGCGCCGTCGCCCGGCGAGGGCGCGGGGATCGCGCCCGCCCTCCAGAAGCAGCTGGCCGCGCTCGACTGCTCCACGGACCGCAGCCGCGCCCTGGCCAGTGAGAAGGCCGCCGGCGCCAAGCCCTCCGACCCCGTGGTGGCCTGCAACGAGGACGGCTCGCAGAAGTACGTGCTCGGCCCGATCGCCGTCGAGGGCACCGACGTCAAGGGTGCCAAGGCGGTCTTCGAGAGCCAGCAGGGCCAGGGCTGGATCGTCCAGCTGGACTTCACCTCCGCTGGCGGCAAGAAGTTCGCCGATATCACCGGCAAGCTCGCCGGCAAGGTCCAGCCGCAGAACCAGTTCGCGATCGTCCTGGACGGCCACGTCGTCTCCGACCCGCGGGTCAACGAGCGGATCAACGGCGGCAACGCCACCATCTCCGGCGGCTTCACCCAGCAGACCGCCGAGGACCTGGCGAACATGCTGTCCTACGGCGCCCTGCCGCTCTCCTTCAAGATCGACGACGAGACCACGGTCACCGCGGCGCTCGGCGGCGAGCAGCTGCAGGGCGGTCTGATCGCCGGCGCCATCGGCCTCGCCCTCGTCGTGATCTACCTCGTCGCCTACTACCGGGGGCTGGCGCTGGTCGCGCTGGCGAGCCTCTGCGTCTCGGGCATCCTGACGTACGCGATCATGACGCTGCTGGGCCCGGCCATCCAGTTCGCCCTGAACCTCCCGGCGGTCTGCGGCGCCATCGTCGCCATCGGTATCACCGCCGACTCGTTCATCGTCTACTTCGAACGCATCCGGGACGAGATCCGCGAGGGACGCACCCTGCGCCCGTCCGTCGAGCGCGGCTGGCCGCGGGCCCGCCGGACGATCCTGGTCTCCGACTTCGTGTCGTTCCTGGCCGCCGCGGTGCTGTTCATCGTCACCGTCGGCAAGGTGCAGGGCTTCGCGTTCACGCTCGGCCTGACCACGCTCCTCGACGTCGTCGTGGTGTTCTTCTTCACCAAGCCCCTGATGACACTGCTGGCCCGGCGGAAGTTCTTCGCCGACGGCCACCCCTGGTCCGGACTCGACCCCAAGCGCCTGGGCGCCAAGCCGCCGCTGCGCCGCCGTCGTACCGCCCCCACCCAGACGAAGGAGGCGTGAGATGTCCAAGCTCGGAAACCTCGGCGCCCGGCTCTACCGCGGTGAGGTCGGCTACGACTTCATCGGCAAGCGGAAGATCTGGTACGGCATCTCGATCCTCATCACCATCACGGCCATCGTCGGCCTGGCGGTGCGCGGCCTGAACATGGGCATCGAGTTCTCCGGCGGTGCGGTCTTCAGCACCCCGAAGACCTCGGTGACCACGGCCCAGGCGCAGGAGTACGCCGAGTCGGCGTCCGGCGGCCATCAGGCGGTCGTCCAGCAGCTCGGCAACGGCGCGCTGCGCATCCAGATCTCCGATCTCGACACCAAGCAGGCGGTGCCGGTCCAGGAAGAGCTCGCCAAGGACCTGAAGATCCCGGCCAAGGATGTCAACACCCAGCTGGTCGGCCCGAGTTGGGGTGAGCAGATCGCCAACAAGGCCTGGCTGGGCCTGGGGATCTTCATGGTCCTCGTGGTGCTCTATCTGGCCATCGCCTTCGAGTGGCGGATGGCGCTGGCCGCGCTGATCGCCCTGATCCACGACCTCACGATCACCGTCGGCGTCTACGCCCTGGTCGGCTTCGAGGTCACCCCCGGCACGGTCATCGGTCTGCTGACGATCCTCGGCTACTCGCTGTACGACACGGTCGTCGTCTTCGACAGCCTCAAGGAATCCTCGAAGGACATCACCAAGCAGTCCCGCTTCACCTACAGCGAGATCGCCAACCGTTCGATCAACGGCACCCTGGTGCGGTCGATCAACACCACGGTCGTGGCGCTGCTCCCGGTCGCGGGTCTGCTGTTCGTCGGCGGCGGTGTGCTGGGCGCGGGCATGCTCAACGACATCTCGCTGGCCCTGTTCGTGGGCCTCGCCGCCGGTGCGTACTCGTCGATCTTCATCGCCACCCCGCTGGTGGCCGACTTCA
This sequence comes from Streptomyces sp. NBRC 110611, assembly GCF_001590865.1. Taxonomy (GTDB): domain Bacteria; phylum Actinomycetota; class Actinomycetes; order Streptomycetales; family Streptomycetaceae; genus Streptomyces. The sequence continues at coordinate 534,934 of NZ_BBUY01000002.1, read as the reverse complement.
AGAACCGTGAGCCGGAGATGAAGGCGCTGGCCAAGCGGGTGAAGGCGAAGCGCACCGCGGCCGCGGCCAAGGCCGCGAGCCAGGAGTCCGAGGACGTACCGGACGCGGCGGAGGCCGAGGACGCCGAGGACGGTGCCGAGGCCGGCGCCGCGGTCGTCGGCCAGCGCCGGCAGCCCGCCGCCCGCCCCCGCGGACGCGGCCGTACGTCGGGCAAGCGCCGATGAGCGGCGGCGCGGCTCTGCGCGAGCTGCTGCTCAGCCGGATCGCCGACGTCCCCGACTATCCCCAGCCGGGAGTGATGTTCAAGGACATCACCCCGCTCCTGGCCGACCCGGCCGCGTTCGGCGCGCTCACCGACGCCTTCGCCGAGCTGTGCGCGCGCCACCGCGCGGACAAGGTCGTCGGCCTGGAGGCGCGCGGCTTCATACTCGCCGCCCCGGTCGCGGTCCGCGCCGGTATCGGTTTCGTGCCCGTGCGCAAGGCCGGCAAGCTGCCCGGTGCCACCCTCGGCCAGGCGTACGAGCTGGAGTACGGCACCGCCGAGATCGAGATCCACGCCGACGCGCTGGGCCCGGGCGACCGGGTGCTGGTGATCGACGACGTCCTGGCCACCGGCGGCACGGCCGATGCGTCGATGCAGCTCATCCGGCGGGCGGGCGCCGAGGTCGCGGGCCTGGCGGTGCTGCTGGAGCTGAGCGTCCTCAACGGCCGGCAGCGGCTGGAGCCGGGGCTGGCGGGCGCTCCGCTGGAGGCCCTGATCACGGTCTGAGCCGCGGCGCGGGCCGGTCCGGCCCGGCCGTACGCACCCTCGTCGCAGCAGGGGTATCCGGAACAATCCGGGTGCCCCTGCTGCTGTGTCATGTACGGCCCATGGCCGCGCGGCAGCCGCGGCCCCAAGGTCGATACCATGGCACCCCGACCCGTTCGAGGTCCCGGGGTCCGGAACCGCTTGAGGAGTGCTCTTGCCAGACGAGGCCCAGCCGCTCTCCCCCGGACTGCGTCCGACGGGGTCCGATGCCGCGCGCCCGGACCAGCCGAAGCCGGCGGACACGGCGTCCTCGCCCGCGCCCGGGCCCGAGCGGAACGGCGCGTCCGACCGGACGGACACCTCCCCGTCGCCGGCCAGGACCCCCGCCGCGCCCCCGGCGGCCGGCGACCGCTCCCGTCCGGCGCCCGCGCCAGGGCCCGCCGCCTCCTCGCCCTCGCCCGCAGCCGCCCCGGCCCGCGCGCCCAAGCCGCCCGCCAAGGCCGACCAGCCCGCCGCGCCCCGACCGCTGCCGCCGGCCCCCGCCGGCCGCTCCGGCTCCCCCAACCGGGTACGGGCCCGCCTCGCCCGGCTGGGTGTCCAGCGCTCCAGCCCGTACAACCCGGTCCTGGAGCCGCTGCTGCGGGCCGTCCGCGGCAACGACCCCAAGATCGAGACCGCGACGCTGCGCCAGGTCGAGCGGGCCTACCAGGTCGCCGAGCGCTGGCACCGCGGCCAGAAGCGCAAGAGCGGCGACCCGTACATCACCCACCCGCTCGCGGTCACCACCATCCTCGCCGAGTTGGGCATGGACCCGGCCACGCTGATGGCCGGGCTGCTGCACGACACCGTCGAGGACACCGAGTACGGCCTGGAGCAGCTGCGCCGCGACTTCGGCGACCAGGTCGCGCTGCTCGTCGACGGCGTCACCAAACTCGACAAGGTCAAGTTCGGCGAGGCCGCGCAGGCCGAGACGGTCCGCAAGATGGTCGTCGCCATGGCCAAGGACCCGCGGGTGCTGGTCATCAAGCTCGCCGACCGCCTGCACAACATGCGCACCATGCGCTACCTCAAGCGGGAGAAGCAGGAGAAGAAGGCCCGCGAGACGCTGGAGATCTACGCCCCGCTCGCCCACCGGCTGGGCATGAACACCATCAAGTGGGAGCTGGAGGACCTCGCCTTCGCGATCCTCTACCCCAAGATGTACGACGAGATCGTGCGGCTGGTCGCCGAGCGGGCGCCCAAACGGGACGAGTACCTGGCGATAGTGACCGACGAGGTCCAGGCCGATCTGCGCGCCGCCCGGATCAAGGCCACCGTCACCGGCCGCCCCAAGCACTACTACAGCGTCTACCAGAAGATGATCGTGCGCGGCCGCGACTTCGCCGAGATCTACGACCTGGTGGGCATCCGCGTCCTGGTCGACACGGTCCGCGACTGCTACGCCGCCCTCGGCACCATCCACGCGCGGTGGAACCCGGTCCCCGGCCGGTTCAAGGACTACATCGCGATGCCGAAGTTCAACATGTACCAGTCGCTGCACACGACGGTCATCGGGCCCAACGGCAAGCCGGTGGAACTCCAGATCCGCACCTTCGACATGCACCGCCGGGCCGAGTACGGCATCGCCGCCCACTGGAAGTACAAGCAGGAAGCGGTGGCCGGCGCCTCCAAGATCCGTACGGACGTGCCGAAGAGCGCCGCCGGGAAGGCCGGCAAGGACAGCGCCGCCGTCAACGACATGGCCTGGCTGCGGCAGCTGCTCGACTGGCAGAAGGAGACCGAGGACCCGGGCGAGTTCCTGGAGTCGCTCCGCTTCGACCTGTCCCGCAACGAGGTCTTCGTCTTCACGCCGAAGGGCGATGTGATAGCGCTGCCGGCCGGCGCCACCCCCGTCGACTTCGCGTACGCGGTGCACACCGAGGTCGGCCACCGCACGATAGGGGCCCGGGTCAACGGACGTCTCGTACCGCTCGAATCGACCCTGGACAACGGCGACCTGGTGGAGGTCTTCACCTCCAAGGCGCCGGGCGCCGGACCGTCCCGCGACTGGCTCGGCTTCGTCAAGTCCCCCCGCGCCCGCAACAAGATCCGCGGCTGGTTCTCCAAGGAGCGCCGCGACGAGGCGATCGAGCAGGGCAAGGACGCCATCGCCCGGGCGATGCGCAAGCAGAACCTGCCGATCCAGCGGATCCTGACCGGCGACTCCCTGGTGACGCTGGCGCACGAGATGCGCTACCCCGACATCTCCTCCCTCTACGCGGCCATCGGCGAGGGCCATGTCGCGGCGCAGGGCGTCGTCCAGAAGCTGGTGCAGGCGCTCGGCGGCCAGGACGAGGCCACCGAGGACATCGCCGAGTCCACCCCGATCCGGCCGCGCTCCAAGCGCCGCTCCAGCGCGGACCCCGGTGTGGTCGTCAAGGGCGTCGACGACGTCTGGGTCAAGCTCGCCCGCTGCTGTACGCCGGTGCCGGGGGACCCGATCATCGGCTTCGTCACCCGCGGCAGCGGTGTCTCGGTGCACCGCGCCGACTGCGTCAACGTCGACTCGCTGTCCCGGCAGCCGGAGCGGATCCTGGACGTCGAGTGGGCACCCACCCAGTCCTCGGTGTTCCTGGTCGCCATCCAGGTCGAGGCGCTGGACCGCTCCCGGCTGCTGTCGGATGTCACCCGGGTCCTGTCCGACCAGCACGTCAACATCCTGTCCGCCGCCGTCCAGACCTCCCGCGACCGCGTGGCCACCTCCCGCTTCACCTTCGAGATGGGTGACCCGAAGCATCTGGGGCACGTCCTGAAGGCGGTGCGGGGTGTGGAGGGCGTGTACGACGTCTACCGGGTCACGTCGGCGCGCAGGCCGTAGCAGGCAGCCGAAGGGCCCGGTACGGATCCCCCCGTACCGGGCCCCTCACACTTCTCAGCCGCCGAACTCCTCCAGGCCCTTCAGCGCCTGGTCCAGCAGCGCCTTGCGGCCCTCCAGCTCGCGGCCGAGCTTGTCGGCCTTGGCGTCGTTGCCGGCCGCCCGGGCCGCGTCGATCTGCTTCTGCAGCTTGTCGACGGCGTCCTGGAGCTGGCCGGTCAGCCCCGCGGCGCGGGCCCGCGCCTCAGGGTTGGTACGCCGCCACTCGGCCTCCTCGGCCTCCTGGATGGCGCGCTCGACGGCGTGCATCCGGCCCTCGATCTTGGGGCGGGCGTCCCGCGGGACGTGGCCGATGGCCTCCCACCGCTCGTTGACCGACCGGAACGCGGCCCGTGCGGCCTTCAGGTCCGTGACCGGGAGGAGCTTCTCGGCCTCGATGACCAGCTCCTCCTTACGGGTCAGGTTCTCCCGCTGCTCGGCGTCGCGCTCCGCGAAGACCTCGCCGCGCGCCTGGAAGAAGACGTCCTGGGCGCCGCGGAAGCGGTTCCACAGGTCGTCCTCGTGCTCGCGCTGGGCGCGGCCCGCGGCCTTCCAGTCCGCCATCAGCTCGCGGTAGCGCGCCGCGGTGGCACCCCAGTCCGTCGAGCGCGACAGCGACTCGGCCTCGGCGACCAGCTTCTCCTTGGCCTTACGGGACTCCTCGCGCTGGGCGTCCAGCGACGCGAAGTGCGCCTTGCGCCGCTTGGAGAACGCCGAGCGGGCGTGCGAGAAGCGGTGCCACAGCTCGTCGTCCGTCTTGCGGTCCAGCCGCGGCAGGCCCTTCCAGGTGTCGACCAGGGACCGCAGCCGTTCGCCGGCCGCCCGCCACTGCTCACTGGCCGCCAGCTCCTCGGCCTCGGCGACCAGCTTCTCCTTGGCCTGCCGGGCCTGGTCGGCCTGCTTGGCCTTCTGCGCCCTGCGTTCCTCGCGGCGTGCCTCGACGGTCGCGACGAGCGCGTCCAGCCGCTTCCTCAGGGCGTCCAGGTCGCCGACCGCGTGGTGCTCGTCGACCTGCTGGCGCAGATGGTCGATCGCGGTCGTGGCGTCCTTCGTCGACAGGTCGGTGGTCCTGACCCGGCGCTCGAGGAGGCCGATCTCGACGACCAGGCCCTCATACTTGCGCTCGAAGTAGGCGAGGGCCTCCTCGGGAGTTCCCGCCTGCCACGATCCGACGACCTGCTCGCCGTCGGCGGTACGCACGTACACGGTCCCCGTCTCGTCGACGCGGCCCCATGGGTCGCTGCTCACAGCGCCTCCTCCACATGATGCCGACGAGGGCGTGCGGCCCCCCGGCATCGTCCACAGTTTCTGTCCGGCAGGGCCGCGCCCTGGCCGGTCCGACGGGCCGTTATGCCGTTATGCGGGTGAGGGTGGCAGCCGTCGGATCAGGCACCCTACACAACGCCAATCTAGGCGACCGGCGGGTCGGCTGTCCGCATCCAGCACGACCGAAATTCCGCGGTTCGCACGCGGGGGCGAACACCGCCGGCCCCGCGTGCCGGGCAGGTCAGGACTTCTTCACGGCCGCCTTGTCGATCACGACGGTGGCGTTCGGCGGGGTGTTGCGGGTCCGCGGGTCCGGCGGTGCGGCACCGGCGTCGGCGATCTTGCGCAGTACGTCCATCCCGCTGGTGATGGTGCCGAACGGCGTGTAGTTCGGGGGCAGCTCGCTGTCCTCGAAGACGAGGAAGAACTGACTGCCGCCGGTGTCGCGGGTCTTGTCGTCGCTGCCGTCGTACCTGTTGGCCATCGCGACGGTGCCCGCCGGGTAGACGTTGCCCTTGAGGCGCGGGTCCTTGAGGTTCTCGTCCGGGATCGTGTAGCCGGGCGTCCCGCTGCCGGTGGCCGTCGGGTCGCCGCACTGAAGGACATGGATGCCCTGGTCCACCAGACGGTGGCACCTGCTGTGGTCGAAGTAGCCCTGGTCGGCCAGGAAGGCGAAGGAGTTGACCGTGCGCGGCGCCTTCGCCGCGTCCAGCTTCAGGCCGATCGTGCCGCAGGTCGTGCTCAGCGTGGCGGAGTAGGAGGCCTTGGTGTCGACCGCCATCGCCGGCTCCTTCTTCCAGGTCTTCTTCGACGGGCTGCCCGGCGCGGGCTTGCCGCAGGGGTCCGTCACCTTGCGCGCGTCGGTCCGCTCGTCGCCGTCACCGCCGCCGGCGAGCCCGATGCCGGCGTAGGCGGCGGCGCCGGCGGCCAGGGCGACGGCGACCGCGGACGCGATGATCACGTTGCGGCGCTTGGCCTTGCGCCGCGTCTCGGCCCGCCGCTGCCGCTGCCGTTCGAACTTCTGCCGGGCGAGCTGCCGCCGCCGCTGATCCTTGCTGACCACCGGTCGTCTCCTTGTCCGATCGTCCGTTCGTCCGTCGCTGTCACCGTGGGCGTACCGTATACGGTCACCCGATACGGGTTCGCCCTGCGGGGAGTCCCGCCGGTAGGCTCTGGAGCTGCTGCGATGTCCGGGAGCGGTCCCGCGGACCGACCCTCCACACCGACCTTTAAGGACGAACGTGCTGATTGCCGGGTTCCCCGCCGGGGCCTGGGGCACCAACTGCTACCTGGTTGCCCCCGCCGCCGGCGAGGAGTGCGTCATCATCGACCCGGGCCACCAGGCGGCCCAGGGAGTCGAGGACGCGGTCAGGAAGCATCGGCTCAAGCCCGTCGCGGTCGTCCTCACACATGGTCATATCGACCATGTCGCCTCGGTCGTGCCGGTGTGCGGCGCACACGACGTACCGGCCTGGATCCACCCCGAGGACCGCTACATGATGAGCGACCCGGAGCGGGCCCTCGGCCGCTCCATCGGGCAGCAGCTCATGGGCGAACTGACGGTGGGGGAGCCGGACGACGTCAAGGAGCTGAGCGACGGCACCGCCCTGGAACTCGCCGGGATGGAGTTCTCCGTCGCGCACGCACCGGGCCATACCAAGGGGTCGGTGACGTTCCGGATGCCCGAGCAGGCGGACATTCCGCCCGTTTTCTTCTCGGGCGACCTGCTGTTCGCCGGCTCCATCGGACGCACCGACCTGCCCGGCGGTGACCACGCCGAGATCCTCCGGTCGCTGGAGCGCGTATGCCTCCCGCTGGACGACTCGACCGTGGTCCTCTCCGGCCACGGCCCCCAGACCACCATCGGCCGCGAGCGCGCCACCAACCCCTTCCTGCGGGAGGTGGCCGCCGGCCTCGGAGACGGCTTCAGTGCCGCTCCACGACGAGGAATGTGACGAGAAGCTTCCGTGAGCACCTTCAAGGCCCCCAAGGGCACGTACGACCTGACCCCGCCGCAGTCGGCCACCTACCTCGCGGTGCGCGAGGCGATCGCCGCGCCGCTGAAGAACTCCGGGTACGGCTACATCGAGACGCCCGGCTTCGAGAACGTCGAGCTGTTCGCGCGCGGTGTCGGTGAGTCCACCGACATCGTGACCAAGGAGATGTACGCCTTCGAGACCAAGGGCGGCGACCGGCTGGCGCTGCGCCCCGAGGGCACCGCGTCCGTCCTGCGCGCCGCACTGGAGGCCAACCTCCACAAGGCCGGCAACCTCCCGGTCAAGCTCTGGTACTCGGGCTCGTACTACCGCTACGAGCGTCCGCAGAAGGGCCGCTACCGCCACTTCTCCCAGGTGGGCGCCGAGGCCATCGGCTCCGAGGACCCGGCGCTGGACGCCGAGCTGATCATCCTGGCCGACCAGGCCTACCGCTCGCTGGGGCTCAGCGACTTCCGCATCCTGCTGAACTCCCTGGGCGACAAGGAGTGCCGCCCCGTCTACCGGGCCGCGCTCCAGGACTTCCTGCGCGGGCTGGAGCTGGACGAGGACACCCGCCGCCGGATCGAGATCAACCCGCTGCGGGTCCTGGACGACAAGCGCGAGTCGGTCCAGGAGCAGCTCATCGGCGCGCCGAAGCTGCGCGACTACCTCTGCGAGGCCTGCAAGGCGTACCACGAGCAGGTGCGCGAGCTGCTGACCGCGGCGGGCGTGGCCTTCGAGGACGACGAGAAGCTGGTCCGCGGCCTGGACTACTACACCCGCACCACCTTCGAGTTCGTCCACGACGGTCTCGGCTCGCAGTCCGCGGTGGGCGGCGGCGGCCGCTACGACGGCCTCTCGGAGATGATCGGCGGCCCCGCGCTGCCGTCCGTGGGCTGGGCGCTGGGCGTCGACCGCACGGTGCTGGCGCTGGAGGCGGAGGGCATCACGCTCGACCTGCCGGCCACCACCGCCGTGTACGCGGTCCCGCTGGGCGAGGAGGCCCGCCGGGTGCTGTTCGGCGTGGTCACCGAGCTGCGCCGGTCCGGTGTCGCCACCGACTTCGCCTACGGCGGCAAGGGGCTGAAGAACGCCATGAAGTCCGCCAACCGCTCCGGTGCGCGGCTCGCCGTGGTGGCCGGTGAGCGGGACCTGGCCGAGGGCGTCGTCCAGGTCAAGGACCTGGAGAGCGGCGAACAGACCCCGGTCGCGGTGGACGCGGTCGCCGACGAGGTCCGGCGGCGGCTGGGCTGAGGGCCGCCGTCAACGGGCGGCACGGGGATTCCCCCGCTTCGGTCGCCTGTCCTTATGCGCAGCGAACGGAGGCCGGACGGGGAGTTGGGGCACAATGAAGGGCGCGCTCGCCATCCCGCGGGCGCGCCCGGCTTCATCTCCCACCGACCGACGGAACGGCTCATGACGACGACAGCGGTTGACGACGTGTCCCTCGATGACGAGCAGGCGGGCGGCGCGGGCACCATCGGCGCGGGCCGCGGCTTCGCTCTGCTCCTGGTGATCACGGGTGCGCTCGGCGCGCTGGCGTCCTGGGTCATCACGCTGGACAAGATCGAGCTGCTGAAGGACCCGAACTTCAAGCCGGCCTGCAGCTTCAACCCGATCATCTCCTGCGGCAGCGTCATGCAGAGCAAGCAGGCGGAGGTCTTCGGCTTCCCCAATCCGATGGCGGGGCTGGTCGGCTTCGGCGTGGTCATCGCGATCGGTGTCGCCCTGCTGGCGGGTGCCCGATTCCGCGGCTGGTACTGGATCGGGCTGAACATCGGCACCGGCCTCGCCTCGGTGTTCTGCATGTGGCTGATGAGCCAGTCGCTGTACGAGATCAACGCGCTGTGCCTGTGGTGCACGCTGACCTGGTGCGTCACGATCCTGATGTTCTGGTACACCACCGTGCACAACATCAAGCACGGCATCATCCCGTCCCCCGCGGGGCTGCGGACGGCCGTGCTGGAGTTCCACTGGGTCGTGCCGGTGCTCTGGTACGGCGTGATCGCGCTGCTGATCCTCACCCGGTGGTGGTCGACGTACTGGAGCACGCTGCTCTGAGGCCCCGTGCGGTCCGGAGGCCCGGCACCGCCGCCCGGCGGCCGGACTCCCGAGGTCTTCCGACGCCCCTGGTCACCGCGGTGGCCGGGGGCGTTGTCAGTGGGGTGGCATAGGCTCGTGATCGTGGAACCCGACCTGTTCACCGCCGCTGCCGAAGACCGCCAGGAGAAGGACCCCGTGGGGTCCCCGCTCGCCGTGCGGATGCGTCCGCGCACCCTCGACGAAGTCGTGGGCCAGCAGCATCTGCTCAAGCCCGGCTCGCCGCTGCGGCGTCTGGTGGGGGAGGGCGCGGGAGGGCCGGCGGGGCCGTCCTCGGTGTTCCTGTGGGGGCCGCCCGGCATCGGCAAGACGACCCTCGCGTACGTCGTCAGCCAGGCGACGAACAAGCGCTTCGTCGAGCTCTCGGCGATCACCGCCGGGGTCAAAGAGGTCCGCGCGGTCATCGACGGCGCCCGGCGGGCCTCCGGCGGCTTCGGCAAGGAGACCGTCCTCTTCCTCGACGAGATCCACCGCTTCAGCAAGGCGCAGCAGGACTCCCTGCTGCCCGCCGTGGAGAACCGCTGGGTCACCCTGATCGCCGCGACGACCGAGAACCCGTACTTCTCGGTGATCTCCCCGCTGCTCTCCCGCTCACTGCTGCTCACCCTCGAACCGCTCACGGACGACGACCTGCGCGGTCTGCTGCGCCGTGCGCTCACGGACGCCCGCGGGCTGGCCGGGGCGGTCACCCTCCCCGAGGACGCCGAGGCGCATCTGCTCCGGATCGCCGGCGGTGACGCCCGGCGCGCGCTCACGGCCCTGGAGGCCGGGGCCGGGTCGGCGATAGCCAAGGGGGAGAAGGAGATCACCCTGGCGACGCTGGAGGAGTCCGTCGACCGGGCCGCGGTGAAGTACGACCGCAGCGGCGACCAGCACTACGACGTCGCCAGCGCGCTGATCAAGTCCATCCGCGGCTCGGACGTCGATGCCGCGCTGCACTACCTCGCGCGCATGATCGAGGCGGGGGAGGATCCGAGGTTCATCGCCCGCCGGCTGATGATCTCGGCGAGCGAGGACATCGGCCTGGCCGATCCGACGGCCCTGCCGACGGCGGTGGCGGCTGCCCAGGCCGTCGCGCTGATCGGCTTCCCGGAGGCGGCCCTCACCCTCAGCCACGCCACCATCGCGCTGGCCCTCGCGCCCAAGTCCAACTCCGCCACCACGGCCATCGGCGCCGCGCTGGAGGACGTCCGCAAGGGGCTCGCCGGACCGGTCCCGCCGCATCTGCGCGACGGCCACTACCAGGGAGCCAAGAAGCTCGGCCACGCCCAGGGCTATCTGTATCCGCACGACCTGCCCGGCGGCATCGCGGCCCAGCAGTACGCCCCGGACGCGCTGCACGGCAGGCAGTACTACACCCCCACCCGCTACGGCGCCGAGGCGAGGTACGCCGAGGTCGTCGAGCGGGTGCGCGCCCGGCTGCGCGGCGCCTCCGGCGAGGCCGCTGCGGAGTAGCGGGCCCACGCGGACCCATCGGACAGGCCCTAGCCGTCCGCCGCCTCGAACAGCACATGCATCGCCCGCCGCAGCTCCGCCACGTCCCCCACGGGCTCGGGGAAGTCGAAGCGGGCGTCGAAGGTCTGTCTGCGGGCGTCGGTGCCGTGGTCTCCCGGGGCACGCTCCCCGGACCCCGGGACGAAGCGCACGCGCAGGCCGAAGCGGTCCAGGGCCACCGGCACGGCGCGGTCGCGCAGCCCGCAGAGCCGACCGCGCTCGCCCAGCAGGGCGCACAGCCCGCGCACCTGCTCGCTGTGCGCCGCGTCCAGATGCTGGAGCAGCTCCGCCTCGTGGGCCACCAGCGGGTCGGGGGCCGCGGCGGCGAAGGCGTCCGGCTCGACGGCCTCGGCGCCCCACAGGTCGTCGACCGCGCCCTCGCCGACCTCCAGGCGCAGCATCATCCAGGCGGCCCGCCCGCACGGCCCGGTGCCCGGCTCCGGCTGGAGCGCCTCGCCGATGCCGAGCAGCTCGCCCACGGGGTGCCGCTCGGCGAGCAGCATCGCCGCCTGGGCGCGCTGCTCGTTGCGTACGGGGGTCAGCCAGCCGGCCACCCAGGCCCGTCCGCGGATGCGATGGGGCACCGAAACCGGCGCGACGTCCGTGATTTCCATCACGGCGGTGAGGTCGTCATCCTGGGCGTAGGCGGCCGCCCGGGCGGCCGCGGAGTCCCCAGGAACCAGCAACAGCACGTCTCCGTCGGGTGTGACGGTCCGGCAGACGGGTGCCGAGAGCCCCGTCTCGTCGGGGTCCTCGATTCCGGGCAGGTTCAGGGACGCCATACCATGGGACTCGACGAGGGTTCGTACGCGCTCGGCGGCACTGGGCCGCTGGGCGTTTTCCTTGGGACGCGGCTGACCCGCTTCGGTGCTCTGACCAGCACCGGGCAGGGGGATCCCAGGTCGAAACATGCGTTCTCCTCGCGCTAAGGTAAGCCTCACCTAACTTACATGGAGGAACGTTCCACGTGAACCAGTCGCGCCCCAAGGTCAAGAAGTCCCGTGCGCTCGGCATCGCGCTGACGCCCAAGGCCGTCAAGTACTTCGAGGCCCGCCCCTACCCGCCCGGCGAGCACGGCCGTGGCCGCAAGCAGAACAGTGACTACAAGGTCCGTCTGCTGGAGAAGCAGCGTCTGCGCGCTCAGTACGACATCAGCGAGCGCCAGATGGCCCGTGCCTACGACCGCGCTCGGAAGGTCGAAGGCAAGACGGGCGAGGCCCTGATCGTCGAGCTTGAGCGCCGTCTGGACGCGCTCGTCCTGCGTTCGGGCATCGCCCGGACCATCTACCAGGCCCGCCAGATGGTCGTCCACGGCCACATCGCGGTCAACGACCGCAAGGTCGACAAGCCGTCCTTCCGCGTCCGTCCCGGCGATGTCGTGATGGTCCGCGAGCGCAGCCGCGAGAAGCACCCCTTCCAGGTCGCGCGTGAGGGCGGCTACGCCCCCGACGGCGAGACCCCCCGCTACCTGGAGGTCAACCTGCAGGCTCTGGCGTTCCGCCTCGACCGGGACCCGAACCGCAAGGAGATCCCGGTGATCTGCGACGAGCAGCTCGTCGTCGAGTACTACGCCCGCTGATCACCAGCAGGCGCAGCACCACCCCGGCCCGCCGTCTCCCCACCGTTCGCGGTGGGGAGACGGCGGGCCTGCTCGTGCCCGTACCGGCCGTCCCCGGGCCGCTCCCGCACCGCGCATGAGGCCGGCACCGGGAACGGGGTACGGACGGACAGTCACGGCGCGATAAGGTCAAGGTTGCCGTCCGAGCAGGACGAGAGCAGATCAGAGCAGAGCAGCCAGACCAGTCAAGGGGTAGGTGCCATCGTGTCCGGTGGAGAGGTGGCCGGGATCCTCGTGGCCGTCTTCTGGGCGATTCTCGTATCGTTCCTCGCCCTTGTGCTGGTGAGGCTCGCGCAGACGCTGAAGGCGACCACGAAGCTGGTGGCCGAGGTGTCCGAGCAGGCCGTGCCGCTGCTCTCCGACGCCTCCGCGACGGTCCGCTCCGCGCACACCCAGCTCGCCCGCGTCGACGCCATCGCCGCCGATGTGCAGGAGGTCACCGCCAATGCCTCCGCGCTCTCCTCGACCGTCTCCTCCGCCTTCGGCGGACCGCTGGTCAAGGTGGCCGCGTTCGGCTACGGCGTGCGCCGCGCGATCGGCAAGAAGGGCGAACCGGGGCCGAAGCACACCGTCGTCGTCGGCCGTACCCTGCCCGGCGCCCGCCGCGGCGGGCGCCGCAACCGCCGCTCCAAGGACTGATCACCGCGATGTTCCGCCGCGCATTCTGGTTCACCACCGGCGCCGCCGCCGGGGTGTGGGCCACCAACAAGGTCCACCAAAAGCTGCGCAAGCTGCAGCCCGACAGCCTCGCCGCCCAGGCGGCGGAGAAGGCCGTCGAGACCGGCAACCGGCTGCGCCAATTTGCATTGGACGTACGGACCGGAATGGCGGACCGTGAAGAGCAGCTGCACGACGCCCTCGGGCTGGCTGCGCCGGACGAGGTGCGCCGGCTGCCCGCGCCGCGCCGCGCGGTGCTCGAACCGCAGAACCGAAGCACGAGAAGAACCGGACCGAACGGCCTGACCGGATCGGACGGTCCGGCCGGACCGACTGGAAAAGAGGACCACTGATGGAGTCGGCTGAAATCCGCCGCCGCTGGCTGCGCTTCTTCGAGGAGCGCGGGCACACCGTCGTGCCGTCGGCGTCGCTCATCGCGGACGACCCGACGCTGCTGCTCGTCAACGCGGGCATGGTCCCCTTCAAGCCGTACTTCCTCGGCGAGGTCAAGCCGCCCTACAAGACGGCCACCAGCGTCCAGAAGTGCGTCCGTACACCGGACATCGAAGAGGTCGGCAAGACCACCCGGCACGGCACGTTCTTCCAGATGTGCGGCAACTTCTCCTTCGGCGACTACTTCAAGGAAGGCGCCATCAAGCACGCCTGGGAGCTGCTGACCAGCTCGCAGGACGACGGCGGCTACGGCCTCGACCCCGAGCGCCTGTGGATCACCGTCTACCTCGACGACGACGAGGCCGAGCGCATCTGGCACGAGGTCGTCGGCGTGCCCAAGGAGCGCATCCAGCGCCTGGGCAAGAAGGAGAACTACTGGTCCATGGGCGTCCCGGGCCCCTGCGGCCCGTGCTCCGAGATCAACTACGACCGCGGCCCCGAGTTCGGCGTCGAGGGCGGCCCGGCCGTCAACGACGAGCGGTACGTGGAGATCTGGAACCTGGTCTTCATGCAGTACGAGCGCGGTGCGGGCACCGGCAAGGAGGACTTCGAGATCCTCGGCGAGCTGCCCAGCAAGAACATCGACACCGGCCTCGGCCTGGAGCGCCTGGCGATGATCCTCCAGGGTGTCCGGAACATGTACGAGACGGACACCCTCCGCGTCGTCATCGACAAGGCCACCGAGCTCACCGGCGTCCGCTACGGCGCCGACGCCGACTCCGACGTCTCGCTGCGCGTGGTCGCCGACCACCTCCGTACCTCGACGATGCTCATCGGCGACGGCGTCACCCCCGGCAACGAGGGCCGCGGCTACGTCCTGCGCCGCATCATGCGCCGCGCCATCCGCAACATGCGGCTGCTCGGCGCCACCGGCCCGGTCGTCGGCGAGCTGCTCGACGTGGTCATCCGGACCATGGGCCAGCAGTACCCCGAACTGCTGGCGGACCGCAGCCGCATCGAGACGGTCGCCCTCGCCGAGGAGGCCGCCTTCCTCAAGACGCTCAAGGCCGGCACCACCATCCTCGACACCGCGGTCACGGAGACCAAGGCCGCCGGTGGCACGGTCCTCGCCGGCGACAAGGCCTTCCTGCTCCACGACACCTGGGGCTTCCCGATCGACCTCACCCTCGAAATGGCCGCCGAGCAGGGCCTGTCGGTGGACGAGTCGGGCTTCCGCCGGCTGATGACGGAGCAGCGCGAGCGCGCCAAGGCCGACTCCCTGGCCAAGAAGACCGGCCACGCCGACCTCGGCGCCTACCGCGAGATCGCCGACGCCTCCGGCGCGACCGACTTCATCGGCTACGCCCGGACCGAGGGCGAGTCCCGCGTCGTGGGCATCCTCGTCAACGGCGGGTCCGCGCCCGCGGCCTCCGAGGGCGACGAGGTCGAGATCGTCCTCGACCGCACCCCGTTCTACGCCGAGGGCGGCGGCCAGATCGGCGACACCGGCCGGATCAGGCTGGACTCCGGAGCCGTCGTCGAGGTCCGCGACTGCCAGAAGCCGGTCCCGGGCGTGTACGTGCACAAGGGCGTCGTCCAGGTCGGCGAGGTCACCGTGGGCGCCGCCGCGCACGCCTCGATCGACGTGCGCCGCCGCAAGGCCATCGCCCGCGCCCACTCGGCCACCCACCTCACGCACCAGGCGCTGCGCGACGCTCTCGGCCCGACCGCCGCCCAGGCCGGTTCGGAGAACCAGCCCGGCCGCTTCCGCTTCGACTTCGGCTCCCCGTCCGCCGTACCGCAGACGGTCATGACCGACGTCGAGCAGAAGATCAACGAGGTGCTCGCCCGCGACCTGGACGTCCAGGCCGAGGTCATGAGCCTCGACGAGGCCAAGAAGCAGGGCGCCATCGCCGAGTTCGGCGAGAAGTACGGCGACCGGGTGCGGGTCGTCACCATCGGTGACTTCTCCAAGGAGCTCTGCGGCGGTACGCATGTGCACAACACCGCCCAGCTGGGCCTGGTGAAGCTGCTCGGCGAGTCCTCCATCGGCTCGGGCGTGCGCCGTATCGAGGCCCTGGTCGGGGTCGACGCGTACGGCTTCCTCGCCAAGGAGCACACGGTCGTCGCCCAGCTCCAGGAGCTGCTCAAGGGCCGCCCGGAGGAGCTGCCGGAGAAGGTCTCCGCGATGCTCGGCAAGCTGAAGGACGCCGAGAAGGAGATCGAGAAGTTCCGCGCCGAGAAGGTGCTCCAGGCCGCCGCCGGGCTCGCCGAGGGCGCCAAGGACGTGCGTGGCGTGGCGCTGGCCTCCGGCCAGGTCCCGGACGGCACCTCCGCCGACGACCTGCGCAAGCTCGTCCTCGACGTCCGCGGCCGGATCCAGGGCGGCCGCCCCGCCGTGGTGGCGCTCTTCTCGGTCGCCAACGGCCGCCCGGTGACCGTCATCGCCACCAACGAGGCCGCCCGCGAACGCGGCATCAAGGCCGGAGACCTGGTCCGTACGGCGGCCAAGACGCTCGGCGGCGGTGGCGGCGGCAAGCCGGACGTCGCCCAGGGCGGCGGCCAGAACCCGGCCGCGGTGCCCGAGGCCATCGAGGCTGTCGAGCGCCTGGTGGCCGAGGCGGTCTGAAGCGGTGAGTGAGATGCGACGCGGCCGGCGCATCGCGGTGGATGTCGGGGACGCCCGGATCGGGGTCGCCTCGTGCGACCCCGACGGGATCCTCGCCACCCCCGTCGAGACCGTCCCGGGACGTGACGTCCCGTCAGCTCACCGCCGGCTCAAGGCGATCGTCGAGGAGTACGAGCCGCTCGAAGTCGTGGTCGGCCTGCCCCGCTCCCTCCGTGGGGGAGAGGGGCCGGCCGCGGCCAAGGCCCGGGCCTTCGCCCAGGAACTGGCGAGGAACATCTCACCCGTAGGGGTCCGGCTGGTCGACGAGCGGATGTCGACGGTCACCGCGACCCACGGCCTGCGGGCCTCCGGAGTGCGCAGCAAGAAGGGCCGTTCGGTGGTCGACCAGGCCGCCGCGGTGGTCATTCTGCAGAGCGCGCTGGAGACCGAGCGCGTCTCGGGGGAGCCTCCGGGCGAGAGCGTCGAAGTGGTCATCTGATCGCGATACGGTAACGTGCCGCGCGATGCGGCGGCGGTTCGAACAGCCGCGCGTGCAAGAAGAGGCGGATCGGTACAGCAAGCGCGCTGCCGGAACGGAGCGCACCGTCTCTCGGCTCTAGGGGATCGATGACCGAGTATGGCCGGGGCTACGGCTCCGAACCGTGGCATCCCGACGACCCGCTCTACGGAGACCAGGGGTCCTACGGAAGCCAGGCGCAGCAGCCTCAGTGGGGCGGGCAGCCGTCCGTCCCGCAGCAGTACCGCGATCCCCAGCGGCATCCGCAGCAGCAGTACCACGGGGGCGGCGGCTGGGACGGCTCCCAGGGCGGGCACCCGACGCAGGGCGGGCAGCCGCCGTACGGCGGCCCGTACGACGCCTACGGCCGTCAGGTGCCGGCCGACCCGTACGCGGGAGCCGGCCAGGACTACCCGGGTCAGGGGTACGCCGGCCAGGACTACCCGGGCCAGGACTACTACGGTCACGGCCACCAGGACCCCTACCCGCCGCAGCACGCGCAGTCGGTGCCGCAGCAGATGCCGCCGCACCCGCGGCACGAGCAGCCGTACCCGCCGCAGCAGTACGAACAGCCCGCCCCCCCCTCGCCGCCGCACCAGCAGGACGCCATGGGCGACGACTGGCGGGACGGGCCGGAGCGCCCGCGGGATCCCGAACGCCCGCGGGAGCCGGGGCCGGAGCACGCGTTCTTCGCCGACGACGACGAGGACGGCCGCCCCGACGGCGATCCGCGCGAGCGGCGCGGCAAGCGGAACGGCACGGACCGCGAAGACGGCAAGGGCGGCAGGAAGACCGGCAGGGCCGGCAAGGGCGGCAAGAAGAAACGCCGCAGCGGCACCGCCTGTCTGATCGTGACGCTGCTCCTCGCCGGCACGGTCGGCGCCGTCGGCTATTTCGGCTACGACTTCCTCAAGGCCCGCTTCGGATCGGCGCCCGACTACGAGGGAGCGGGATCGGGCGATATCCAGATCGAGATCCCGAAGGATTCGCCGCTGGTGAAAATGGGGCAGATCCTCGCGGAAAAGGGCGTCATCAAGAGCGCCGGCGCCTTCACCGAGGCAGCCGAGGAGAACAGCAAGGCGAAGTCCCTGCAGCCCGGAACGTATTCGCTGCGCAAAGCGATGTCGGCGGCCGCGGCTATCGAGCTGATGCTGGACCCCAAGAGCCGTAACGGCCTCACGATCCGCGAGGGACTGCGGGCCGGCGCGGTCTACGAGCTCATCGACAAAAAGCTCAAGCTCAAGCCGGGCACGACCAAGGACGTGGCCAAGAGCGAGGTCAAGAGCTTCGGGCTGCCCGCGTGGGCCGTCGACGCCGCCAAGGTAAAGGACCCGCTGGAGGGCTTCCTCTACCCGTCCACGTACAGCGTGGGTGCGAACGCGAAGCCGGCGGCGGTCCTCACGGAGATGGTGGCGCGGGCGAAGCAGGTGTACGGGAGGTACGACCTGGAGGCGAACGCCCGCAAGCTCCGTCTCGACTCGCCGATACAGCTCCTCACCGTCGCCAGCCTCACGCAGGCCGAAGGCAAGTACAAGCACGACTTCGACAAGGTCGCGCGCGTCGTCTACAACCGTCTCAAGCCGGACAACACCGAGACGTACGGCCTGCTCGACTTCGACTCGACCGTCAATTACGCCAAGGCGCAGAGCACGCTGGACACCGGATCCGTCGATGATCTGCGGAAGTTCAACGACCCTTACAACACCTACAAGTTCAAGGGTCTGCCGCCGGGGCCGATAGGCAACCCGGGCGAGGAGGCCCTCAAGTCGGCCATCAACCCGGCCGAGGGCAACTGGTATTACTTCGTCTCGATCAATCCGGAGAAGACGCTCTTCGCCGCGACCAACGAAGAGCATGAGCGTAATCGGCGCATTTACGAACGGGAACGCGAGAAGGCCAAACAATGAGCCCCACCCATCGAGCCGCGGTACTCGGCTCCCCGATCGCTCATTCGCTCTCTCCGGATCTGCATCGCGCGGCATATGCGGAGTTCGGCCTGACCGACTGGACGTACGACCGCTTCGAGGTCGATGAAGCGGCCCTGCCCGGTTTCGTGGAAAAGCTCGGCCCCGAATGGGCGGGGCTCTCCCTGACCATGCCGCTCAAGCGCGCGGTGATCCCGCTGCTCGACGAGATCACCGACACCGCGGCCTCGGTCGAGGCGGTCAACACCGTCGTCTTCACGGCCGACGGGCGGCGCATCGGCGACAACACCGATATCCCGGGCATGCTCGCCGCGCTGCGCGAGCGCGGGGTCGAACGGGTCGAGCGGGCGTCCATCCTGGGCGCCGGCGCCACCGCCTCCTCCGCGCTGGCCGCGCTCTCGCGGATCTGCACCGGTGAGGTCACCGCGTACGTCCGCAGCGCCGCCCGCGCCGCCGAGATGCGCGGCTGGGGCGAGCGGCTGGGCGTCGCGGTCCGCACCGCCGCCTGGGAGGACGCGGCCGGGGCGTTCGACGCGCCGCTGACCGTCGCCACCACCCCGGCGGGCACCACCGACGCGCTCGCCGCCGCCGTCCCCGACCGCCCCGGCACCCTCTTCGACGTCCTCTACGAGCCCTGGCCGACGGCGCTGGCCGCCGCCTGGGCGGACCGCGGCGGCGCAGTGGTCGGCGGCCTCGATCTGCTGGTCCACCAGGCCGTTCTCCAGGTGGAGCGGATGACCGGCCGCGCGCCGGCCCCGCTGGCCGCGATGCGCCGGGCCGGTGCGGCGGCCCTGGCCGCCCGCTGAGCCGGCCGTCGCACCGCGGCGCTCCGGCCGGCCGCCGATCCGAGGGGCGGGCCGGGCGGTCCGCTCTGCGGACGGGGCGCCCGGCCCGCCCGTGTGACGTGGGAGGATCAGGGGGAGACCGTACGCGGATGAGCAGTACTGAGGAGCACCGTTGAGCAGGTTGCGCTGGCTGACGGCGGGGGAGTCGCACGGCCCCGCACTCGTGGCGACGCTGGAGGGCCTCCCGGCCGGCGTCCCGATCACCACCGACCTGGTGGCGGACGCGCTGGCCCGCCGTCGCCTGGGCTATGGCCGCGGCGCCCGGATGAAGTTCGAGCGGGACGAGGTCACGTTCCTGGGCGGCGTACGGCACGGCCGGTCGCTGGGCTCCCCGGTGGCGGTCATGGTCGGCAACACCGAGTGGCCCAAGTGGGAGCAGGTGATGGCGGCCGACCCCGTGGACGAGGCGGAGCTGGCCCAGCTGGCCCGTAACGCGCCGCTGACCCGCCCCCGTCCCGGCCACGCCGACCTGGCCGGCATGCAGAAGTACGGCTTCGACGAGGCCCGTCCGGTCCTGGAGCGCGCCTCGGCCCGGGAGACCGCGGCCCGGGTCGCGCTGGGCGCGGTGGCCCGCTCCTTCCTCAAGGAGACCGCCGGTATCGAGATCGTCTCGCACGTCGTGGAGCTGGCGTCGGCCAAGGCGCCGTACGGCGTGTACCCCACGCCGTCCGACGTGGCGCAGCTGGACGCGGACCCGGTCCGCTGCCTGGACGCGGACGCGTCGAAGGCGATGGTCGCGGAGATCGACCAGGCACACAAGGACGGTGACACCCTCGGCGGTGTGGTCGAGGTCCTGGCCTACGGCGTACCGGTGGGCCTGGGCTCGCACGTCCACTGGGACCGCCGCCTGGACGCCCGCCTGGCCGCCGCCCTGATGGGCATCCAGGCGATCAAGGGCGTCGAGGTCGGCGACGGCTTCGACCTGGCCCGGGTGCCCGGCTCGCAGGCGCATGACGAGATCGTCGCCACGAAGGACGGAGTCCGGCGCAGCACGGGCCGGTCCGGCGGCACCGAGGGCGGGCTGAGCACGGGTGAACTGCTGCGCGTCCGCGCGGCGATGAAGCCGATCGCGACGGTGCCGAAGGCGCTGGCCACGGTGGATGTGACCACCGGCGAGGCGGCCCGGGCGCACCACCAGCGCTCGGACGTCTGCGCGGTCCCGGCGGCCGGCATCGTCGCCGAGGCCATGGTGGCGCTGGTGCTCGCGGACGCCGTGCTGGAGAAGTTCGGCGGCGACAGCGTGGCCGAGACCCGCCGCAACGTCCAGGGCTTCCTCGACAACCTGGCGATCACGTGAGGTCCCCGGTCGTCGTCCTGATCGGCCCGCCCGGGGCCGGCAAGTCCACGGTGGGCGCGCTGCTTGCCGAGCGGCTGGGCGTCGGCTACCGGGACACCGACGCCGATGTCGTCGCCACGGCCGGCCGGCCGATCGCCGAGATCTTCATCGACCAGGGCGAGCCGCACTTCCGCGCGCTGGAGCGCGAGGCGGTGCGCGCCGCGCTCGACGAGCACCCCGGTGTGCTCTCGCTCGGCGGCGGGGCGATCCTGGACGAGGGCACCCGCACGCTGCTGACCGGGCTGCCGGTGGTCTTCCTCGACGTCGAACTCGCCGACGCCGTCAAGCGGGTGGGCCTGGATGCCCCCCGCCCGCTGCTGGCCGTCAACCCGCGCAGGCAGTGGCGCGATCTGATGGAGCACCGCCGCCCGCTGTACACGGAGGTGGCGCGCGCGGTGATCGCCACCGGGGAGCGCACCCCCGCCCAGGTCGCCGAGGCGGTCCTGGAGGCACTGGAGCTACACCCGGCGGCGGGCGGTGCCCCGCGCGCCGCCCACAGGGAGGAACAGGCATGACGGAGCAGGTCACCCGTATCCAGGTCGGCGGTACGGCGGGTACCGACCCGTACGAGGTGCTCGTCGGGCGGCAGCTGCTCGGGGAGCTGCCGGGGCTGATCGGTGACGGTGTGCAGCGGATCGCGGTGCTGCACCCGGAGGCGCTGGCCGCCACCGGGGAGGCGCTGCGCGCGGATCTGGCCTCCCAGGGCTACGAGGCGATCGCGATCCAGCTGCCGAACGCGGAAGAGGCCAAGACCGCCGAGGTGGCGGCGTACTGCTGGAAGGCGCTGGGGCAGTCCGGCTTCACCCGCAGTGACGTGATCGTCGGGGTCGGCGGGGGCGCCACCACCGACCTGGCCGGCTTCGTCGCCGCGACCTGGCTGCGCGGGGTCCGCTGGATCGCCGTGCCCACCACTGTGCTCGGCATGGTCGACGCCGCGGTCGGCGGCAAGACCGGCATCAACACCGCCGAGGGCAAGAACCTGGTCGGCGCCTTCCACCCGCCGGCCGGTGTGCTGTGCGATCTGGCCGCCCTCGACACCCTGCCCGTCCACGACTACGTGTCCGGCCTGGCCGAGGTGATCAAGGCGGGCTTCATCGCCGACCCGGCGATCCTCGATCTGATCGAGGCCGATCCGGAGGGCGCCCGGACGCCGGCCGGCCCGCACACCGCGGAGCTGATCGAGCGCGCCATCCGGGTCAAGGCCGAGGTGGTGTCCGCGGACCTCAAGGAGTCCGGTCTGCGGGAGATCCTCAACTACGGCCACACCCTGGCCCACGCGATCGAGAAGAACGAGCGGTACAAGTGGCGGCACGGCGCGGCGGTCTCCGTCGGGATGGTCTTCGCCGCCGAACTCGGGCGGATCGCCGGGCGCCTGGACGATGCCACCGCCGACCGGCACCGTGCCGTCCTGGAGTCCGTCGGGCTGCCGCTGACCTACCGCGGTGACCAGTGGCCCAAGCTGCTGGAGACCATGAAGGTCGACAAGAAGTCCCGGGGGGACCGGCTGCGCTTCATCGTCCTGGACGGCCTGGCCAGGCCGACCGTCCTGGAGGGCCCGGACCCGGCCATGCTGCTGGCCGCCCATGCGGAGATCGCCGCATGAGCCGCCGGGTGTTCGTGCTCAACGGGCCGAACCTGGGCCGCCTCGGCTCCCGCGAGCCGGACGTCTACGGCGCCACCTCGTACGCCGGGCTGGTCGAGGAGTGCACCCGGCTCGGCGGCGAGCTGGGTTTCACGGCCGAGGTGCGGGAGACCAACGACGAGGGGGAGATGGTCCGCTGGCTGCACGAGGCGGCCGACGGGGCGATCCCGGTCGTCATCAACCCCGGTGCCTTCACGCACTATTCGTACGCCGTGCGGGACGCGGCCGCCCAGCGCACCGCCCCGCTGATCGAGGTGCACATCTCCAATCCGTACGCGCGTGAGGAATTCCGCCACAATTCGGTCATCGCGGCCGTCGCCAGCGGGACGGTCGCCGGCTTCGGCATCGGCTCGTACCGGCTGGCACTCCGGGCGCTGGCCGAGGAGCTGGGCAACTGACGTAGCATCAGGCGCACTTCGGGGCCGTCTCCGGGCGTCCTCGCGGTGTGCGCCGGTGCCAGGGCGCGTCTTCGCCGGTCTCCCGGCCTTCCCGGTCTCCCGGTCTCCGTGAAGACGCCCCCTGGCGCCCCTCCGGCCGGGTCCGGGAGGGTACCGTTCGCAGCAGTACCACCCCGCCGGTGTCCGAGGGACGCAACGGCCCTTCGAGGCCGGCGGGTTATCGCACCACGTCGACCGCACGAGACGGAGAGCCGCCTGATGCAGTACGCAGTGGGGGCTCCGCTGCCGCCGCCCCGCGGGCAGGCATCAGGAACCGGGGCCGCCATGAACTGGTCGCCCCACCCGGGACAGCCCGTTCCGCCCGGGCCCCCGCCGGCCCCCGCGGCCCCGCCGCCCGGCTGGCACGGACCCGCGCCCCAGCAGGCGCCGCCCCCCGCCGGCCACAGCACCGCGGACCTCACCGGCCATGTACGGCTGCCCGCGGGCGCCCCGGTGCCGCTGCCCAGCCCGCCGGCCGGTGCCGCGGCGCCGGACGCCGCGCACGCGGCCGTCGCGGTGCTGCTGATCGGCCCGGCCGGCGCCGGCAAGACCAGCGTGGCGCGCCACTGGGCCGACACCCGGCGGGTGCCGACCGCGCACATCAGCCTCGACGACGTCCGCGAATGGGTCCGGGCCGGTTTCGCCGATCCGCAGTCCGGCTGGAACGACCACTCCGAGGCCCAGTACCGCCTCGCCCGCCGCACCTGCGGCTTCGCGGCCCGTAACTTCCTCGCCAACGGCATCTCCTGCA
This sequence comes from Streptomyces sp. NBRC 110611, assembly GCF_001590865.1. GTDB lineage: Bacteria > Actinomycetota > Actinomycetes > Streptomycetales > Streptomycetaceae > Streptomyces. The sequence goes on along the minus strand of NZ_BBUY01000002.1, from coordinate 511,728 downwards.
TCCTCGACGACGCCGTCTTCCCGGACCGTCCGGTGGTCGGCCTGGGTGGCTGGAAGCGCCATGTGGGGCCCGGCCTGCTGCCGATCGTGCTGCTGCCCGGCCTGGAGATCGTCCTGGAGCGGAACGCCCGGCGGACCGGCAACCGCCGGCTCTCCGACGAGGAGGTCGCCAGGATCCACGGCCGGATGGCCGGCTGGTACGGCTCGGGACTGCCGATCATCGACAACTCCCAGCATGATGTCGCCACCACGGTCCAGGTCCTGGACGAGGTCGTGGCCCGTTCTCTCGCCAGCCCGCCCAGCTGGTAGCTCCGGCGGTCCCCCGGGCGGGGGCGCTCGACCGGCCGCCCCGGGGGAGCGGCCGTACGCTGACGATATGTCCGAGTTGTACGCGGTCCGTCGCACGCGGCTGCGCGACCGCGTAGCCGGAGCCGGAAGCGCCGGTGCCCTGATCTCGCGCCCGGCGAACGTCCGTTACCTCACCGGCTGCGCACCGCCGGGCGCCGCCCTGCTGATGAGCCCGGGCGAGGACGTGCTGCTGTGCGGCGGCCCGCTGAGCGGTGACCCGTCCGAGGGCCGGCCGGTCGACGACGTACGGATCTCGGTGCTGCCCGCCCGCGGCGGTGACCCGGTCGTGGCCGGCGCCGATCTGGCCGTACGGGCCGGCGCCGACACCCTGGCCGTCGAGGAGCACCATCTCACCGTCACCCGGCACCGGGCGCTCTCCCAGGTCGCTCCGCGGCTGCGGCTGACCGACCTGGCGTGCGCGGTCGAGGCGCAGCGGCTGGTCAAGGACGACGACGAGATCGCCTGCCTGCGGATCGCCGCCGAGATCGCCGACCAGGCGCTGGGCGAGCTGCTGGAGTCGATCCTGGTCGGCCGGACCGAGCGGCATCTCGCGCTGGAGCTGGAGCGCCGCCTGGTCGATCACGGCGCGGACGGCCCGGCCTTCCCCACCTCCGTGGCGACCGGGCCGAACGCCGGCCGCCCCGGGCATCTGCCCACCGACCGGCGGGTCGAGGAGGGCGATTTCCTCAGCGTCGGCCTGGGCGCGAACTACCGCGGCTACCGCTGCGAGATCGGCCGGACGTTCGTCATCGGGACCACTCCCTCGGACTGGCAGATCGAGCTGTACGACCTCGTCTTCGCAGCCCAGCGGGCCGGGCGGGAGGCGCTCGCGCCGGGTGTGGAGTGCCGCGAGGTGGACCGGGTGGCCCGCCATGTGCTGGACGCCGCGGGGTACGGTGAGCGGCTCGGCGCGTGGACCGGGCACGGCGTGGGACTCGAAATCGACGAGGACCCGCAGTTGTCCCCGGCCGCCATGGGTAAACTGGACGCTTGCGTGCCGGTCACCGTCGAGCCGGGGGTTCACATCCCGGGCCGTGGGGGTGTCCGGATCGACGACACACTCGTCGTCCGTCCCGATGCGGACGGCGGGCCCGAGCTACTCACGATCACGACCAAGGAGCTGCTCGCACTCTGAGCCTGAGCGGCTCGGTGGGCGTCGCCTCCCGGTCCCACCACCTGCAGTCCAGGAGATTCCGCAACCGTGGCATCCACGAACGACCTCAAGAACGGCATGGTGCTCAAGCTCGAAGGCGGCCAGCTGTGGTCCGTCGTCGAGTTCCAGCACGTCAAGCCCGGCAAGGGCCCGGCCTTCGTCCGCACCAAGCTCAAGAACGTGCTCTCCGGCAAGGTGGTGGACAAGACCTTCAACGCCGGCGTGAAGGTCGAGACGGCCACCGTCGACAAGCGCGACATGCAGTTCTCCTACATGGACGGCGACTACTTCGTCTTCATGGACATGGAGACCTACGACCAGCTGCACATCGACCGCAAGACGGTCGGCGACGCCGCCAACTTCCTGATCGAGGGCTTCGAGGCGACCGTCGCGCAGCACGAGGGCGCGGTCCTCTTCGTCGAGCTGCCCGCCGCCGTCGAGCTGACCATCCAGGAGACCGAGCCGGGCGTCCAGGGCGACCGCTCCACCGGCGGCACCAAGCCCGCCACCCTGGAGACCGGCTACCAGATCCAGGTGCCGCTCTTCATCACCACGGGCGAGAAGATCAAGGTCGACACCCGTACGAGCGACTACCTCGGCCGGGTGACCAGCTAACCGTGTCAGCCCGTAGCAAGGCCCGTAAGCGCGCCTTCCAGATCCTCTTCGAGGCTGATCAGCGCGGCGCCGACGTGCAGTCCGTGCTCGCGGACTGGATGCGTCACGCCCGGACCGACCCCCGGCAGCCGCCGGTGAACAAGTACACCCTCCAGCTGGTCGAGGGCTATGCGGAGCACATCGCCCGCATCGACGAGCTGATCTCCACCTACGCCGTCGACTGGGACCTGGACCGGATGCCGGCGGCCGACCGCTCGATCCTGCGGCTGGGTGCCTATGAGCTGATCTGGGTGGACGCCACACCGGACGCGGTGGCGATCGACGAGGCCGTGCAGCTCGCCAAGGAGTTCTCCACGGACGACTCCCCGGCGTTCGTCAACGGCCTCCTCGGCCGGCTCAAGGAGCTGAAGCCCGGTCTGCGGCGCGAGCCCGAAACGCGGTAGACGCCCGGCAGAGCGTGCGAACGGGCCCGGAGCGAGTTGTTCGCTCCGGGCCCGTTCGTATGCCCGCAGAGAGCCGCCGAGGGCCGTTGCGGTCCCTCCGTGCGTCCTCGCGCCCCTCGCGTGACGCCGTCCGCTCTTGACGTCCGCTCGTGACGGAGAGGGGTTGCCCGGGGGTGGCGGAGAAGTCCGTGGCAGGCGCAGCAGGTGAAGCAGACGAAACCGCCGCCCCGGAAGTCCGGGGCGGCGGTACGTTTCTGCAGTGATCTGCAGGCGGTCTTCAGCTGTTCCGCCGGTGCGGCGGGAGACCGGTCAGATCTCCTCGTGCGTCACCGCGCGGCGGGCGTCGGCGTCCAGCACGCCCCAGCTGATGAGCTGCTCGGTCAGCACCGAGGGCGACTGGTCGTAGATCACGGCCAGGGTGCGCAGGTCGTCCTGGCGGATCGACAGCACCTTGCCGTTGTAGTCACCGCGCTGGCTCTGGATCGTGGCGGCGTAGCGCTGCAGCGGGCCGGCCTTCTCCTGCGGGACGGTGGCCAGGCGCTCCAGGTCGAGCACCAGCTTCGGCGGCGGCTCGGCCGCACCACCAGGTGTCGTGCCCGGAAGCAGTTCCTGCACCGGAACGCCGTAGAAGTCAGCGAGCTCGGCGAGGCGCTGCACGGTCACGGCGCGGTCGCCGCGCTCGTACGAACCCACCACCACGGCCTTCCAGCGGCCCTGGGACTTCTCCTCGACGCCATGGAGGGAAAGGCCCTGCTGGGTGCGGATGGCGCGGAGCTTGGCCCCGAGCTGTTTGGCGTATTCGCTGGACATAAGGCTCCCCGGACGCTGTGTCGATAATGCGGCTCAGCCGCGGGCTGGTAACTCACTGTGAGGTTACGCAGCGTAATCTGACTTCGTCAAGCGGAATGGGCCAGACCCTCACCCGTCAGGGGTGCGGACGGGTCCTGACGGGGCTCCTGGTAACCTGACTGCGTAATTCCGACGTCCTTTAAGACCGTCCCGTGAGGCGGAGAAGGAGGTCCGTTCCGTATGGACACGAACAGTCCCAGCGGTTCCGACACGAGCGTTCAGCTCCCCCCGCGACCGGTGCTCGAGGGCCCGGATATCGCGCGCATGCTCACCCGGATCGCCCACGAGATCGTCGAGCGCGCCAAGGGCGCGGACGATGTGGTGCTCCTGGGGATCCCCACCCGCGGCGTCTTCCTCGCCCGGCGGCTGGCCGCCAAGCTGGCGGAGATCACCGGCCGTACGGTCCCGGTCGGCTCGCTCGACATCACCATGTACCGCGATGACCTGCGGCTGGGCCCGGCCCGTGCGCTCGCCCGCACGGAGATCCCCAGCGACGGCATCGAGGGCCGGCTCGTCCTGCTCGTCGACGACGTCCTGTTCTCCGGCCGCACGATCCGCGCCGCACTCGACGCCCTGAACGACATCGGCCGGCCGCGCGCCGTCCAGCTCGCCGTCCTCGTCGACCGGGGCCACCGCGAACTGCCGATCCGTGCCGACTACGTCGGCAAGAACCTCCCCACGTCGCTGCGGGAGGCGGTCAAGGTCCAGCTCACCGAGGAGGACGGCCGGGACGCCGTGCTGCTCGGCCACAGCTCCGCCGCGCTCCGCCCCGGCTCCGCGCCCGAGTCCTCGGCAGCCGAGCGGACCCGCTCCTCGGCCGACGGGCGCTAGCGCACACCCGGCGGACCCGGTGACCCCGGGCCCGCAGGCACGCCCGCCCGGCGGACAGCCCACCCCTCCTTCACCCTCGGAACCTTCACCCACGGAGAAAACCGGATGAAGCGTCATCTCATCTCGGCCGCCGACCTCACCCGTGACGACGCCGTCCTGATCCTCGACACCGCCGAGGAGATGGCCCGGGTCGCGGACCGGCCGATCAAGAAGCTCCCCACCCTGCGCGGACGCACCGTCTGCAACCTGTTCTTCGAGGACTCGACCCGGACCCGGATCTCGTTCGAGGCCGCCGAGAAGCGCCTGTCGGCGGACGTGATCAACTTCGCCGCCAAGGGGTCCAGCGTCTCCAAGGGCGAGTCCCTCAAGGACACCGCCCAGACCCTGGAGGCGATGGGCGTCGACGCCGTCGTCATCCGGCACGGCGCCTCCGGGGCCCCCTACCGGCTGGCCACCTCCGGCTGGATCGACGCCCCCGTCATCAACGCCGGCGACGGCACCCACCAGCACCCCACCCAGGCCCTGCTCGACGCCTTCACCATGCGCCGCCGCCTGATCGGCCCGGACGCCGGCCTCGGCCAGGACCTCGGCGGCCGGCGCATCACCGTGGTCGGCGATGTGCTCCACAGCCGCGTCGCCCGCTCCAACGTCGACCTGCTGCACACCCTCGGCGCCGAGGTCACCCTCGTCGCGCCGCCCACCCTGGTACCGGTCGGGGTGGAGACCTGGCCGTGCGAGGTGTCGTACGACCTCGACAGCGTGCTGCCCAAGTCCGACGCCGTGATGATGCTGCGGGTGCAGCGCGAGCGGATGAACGCCGCGTTCTTCCCCACCGAGCGCGAGTACTCGCGCCGCTACGGCCTGGACGGCGACCGGATGGCGCGGATGCCCGGGCACGCCGTGGTGATGCACCCCGGCCCGATGGTCCGCGGTATGGAGATCACCGCCGAGGTCGCCGACTCCGGCCGCTGCACGGCCGTCGAGCAGGTGGCCAACGGGGTGTCCATCCGGATGGCCGTCCTCTACCTGCTCCTGGGCGGCAACGAGCCCGCCGCCTCCCACCCCCGTACCGAGGAGAAGTAAAGAACCGATGAGCAAGATTCTGATCCGCGGTGCGAAGGTGCTCGGCGGCGAGCCGCAGGACGTACTGATCGACGGCGAGACGATCGACCGGGTCGGTACGGGGATCGAGGCCGGTGACGCGACCGTCGTCGAGGCCGATGGGAAGATCCTGCTGCCCGGGCTCGTCGACCTGCACACCCACCTGCGCGAGCCCGGCCGCGAGGACTCCGAGACCGTCCTCACCGGCACCCGCGCCGCGGCGAGCGGCGGCTACACCGCCGTGTTCGCCATGGCCAACACCTTCCCGGTCGCCGACACCGCGGGCGTCGTCGAGCAGGTCTACCGGCTCGGCAAGGAGTCCGGCTACTGCGATGTGCAGCCCATCGGCGCGGTGACGGTCGGCCTGGAGGGCAGGAAGCTCGCCGAACTGGGCGCCATGCACGAGTCCGCCGCCGGGGTCACCGTCTTCTCCGACGACGGCAAGTGCGTCGACGACGCCGTGATCATGCGCCGCGCCCTGGAGTACGTGAAGGCCTTCGGCGGTGTCGTCGCCCAGCACGCCCAGGAGCCGCGGCTCACCGAGGGCGCCCAGATGAACGAGGGCGTGGTCTCCGCCGAGCTGGGCCTGGGCGGCTGGCCGGCCGTCGCCGAGGAGTCGGTCATCGCCCGCGATGTGCTGCTCGCCGAGCATGTCGGCTCGCGGGTGCACATCTGCCACCTGTCCACCGCCGGCTCCGTCGAGATCGTCCGCTGGGCCAAGTCCCGCGGGATCGACGTGACCGCCGAGGCCACCCCGCACCACCTCCTCCTGACCGACGAGATGGTGCGCACCTACAACCCCGTCTACAAGGTCAACCCGCCGCTGCGCACCGAGCGCGACGTCATGGCCCTGCGCGAGGCGCTCGCCGACGGCACGATCGACATCGTCGCCACCGACCACGCCCCGCACCCGCACGAGGACAAGGACTGCGAGTGGGCCGCGGCCGCCATGGGCATGGTCGGCCTGGAGACCGCGCTGTCCGTCGTGCAGGCGACGATGGTCGAGACCGGCCTGCTGACCTGGGCGGACGTCGCCGACCGGATGTCCGTCAAGCCCGCGGAGATCGGCCGGGCCACCGGACACGGCCGTCCCGTCGCGGCCGGTGAGCCGGCCAACCTCACCCTGGTCGATTCCGCTTACCGTGGAGAGGTGGACCCCGCGGGCTTCGCCTCGCGCAGCCGCAACACCCCCTACGAGGGCCGTGAGCTGCCGGGCCGGGTCACCCACACCTTCCTGCGGGGCCGGGCAACGCTCGTCGACGGGAAGCTGGCGTGACGTCTCCACTCATCCTTCTGGCCGAAGCGCCGCAGTCCGCACCGGTCACCGACTGGGCCGCCCGCCTCGGCTGGGTCGCCGGCCTCCTGGTCTTCGTCGCCTTCGTCTACTGGCTGATGCGCCAGGGCTGGAAGTGGCGCGGCACCCTCCAGGGCGATCTGCCCGAGCTGCCCTCCACCCCCGATGACCCGGGCGAGCCCCGGCTCCGGCTCAGCGGCCGCTACCACGGCTCCACCACCGCCGGGCAGTGGCTCGACCGGATCGTCGCCCGCGGCCTGGGCATCCGCAGCCGCGTCGAGCTCACCCTCACCGACCAGGGCCTGGACGTGGTCCGGCCGGGCGCGGCCGACTTCTTCGTACCGGCCGCGCAGCTGCGCGAGGCGCGGCTCGACAAGGGCATCGCCGGCAAGGTCCTCACCGAGGGCGGCCTGCTGGTCGTGACCTGGGCGCACGGCGACAAGCTGATCGACTCCGGGTTCCGCTCCGACCGCGCGGCCGACCACACCGCATGGGCCGACGCCCTGAACCAGCTGATCCACACGACGGAAGGCGCACGATGACGACCTCCACCAGGGGAGCCGCCAGGGTTCCCGCCGTACTCGTCCTGGAGGACGGCCGGACCTTCCGCGGCCGCGCCTACGGGGCCACGGGCGTGACCTTCGGCGAGGCCGTGTTCAACACCGGCATGACCGGCTACCAGGAGACCCTCACCGACCCGTCGTACCACCGCCAGGTCGTGGTGATGACCGCCCCGCACATCGGCAACACCGGTGTGAACGACGAGGACCCCGAGTCGCGGCGGATCTGGGTCGCCGGCTACGTCGTCCGCGACCCCGCACGGGTGTCCTCCAACTGGCGCGCCGAGCGCTCGCTGGACGACGAGCTGCGCCACCAGGGCGTCGTCGGGATCTCCGGCATCGACACCCGGGCGCTCACCCGCCACCTGCGGGAACAGGGCGCCATGCGGGTCGGCATCTTCTCCGGCAACGCCCTGCCCGACGAGGGCACCATGCTCGCCGAGGTGCGCCAGGCCCCCGAGATGAAGGGCGCCGACCTCTCCGCCGAGGTGGCCACCGAGGAGGCGTACGTCGTCCCGGCGATCGGTACGAAGAAGTTCACCGTCGCCGCGATCGACCTGGGCATCAAGGGCATGACGCCGCACCGGATGGCGGAGCGCGGCATCGAGGTGCACGTGCTCCCCGCGACGGCGACCGCCGAGGAGGTCTACGCGGTCAACCCCGACGGCGTGTTCTTCTCCAACGGCCCGGGCGACCCGGCCACCGCCGATCACCCCGTCTCCGTCATGCGCGAGGTCCTCTCCCGCAGGACCCCGCTGTTCGGCATCTGCTTCGGCAACCAGATCCTGGGCCGCGCGCTGGGCTTCGGCACGTACAAGCTCAAGTACGGGCACCGGGGGATCAACCAGCCGGTGCAGGACCGCACCACCGGCAAGGTCGAGATCACCGCGCACAACCACGGCTTCGCCGTGGACGCCCCGCTCGACACGGTCTCCGAAACCCCCTACGGCCGCGCCGAGGTCTCCCACGTCTGCCTCAACGACGACGTGGTGGAGGGCCTCCAGCTGCTCGACCAGCCGGCCTTCAGCGTCCAGTACCACCCCGAGGCGGCCGCCGGCCCGCACGACGCCGCGTACCTCTTCGACCGCTTCGTACAGCTCATGGAGGGCCAGCGTGCCTAAGCGCACCGATATCCAGTCCGTCCTGGTCATCGGCTCCGGCCCGATCGTCATCGGGCAGGCCGCCGAGTTCGACTACTCCGGTACCCAGGCCTGCCGGGTCCTCAAGTCCGAGGGCCTGCGCGTCATCCTGGTGAACTCCAACCCGGCGACGATCATGACCGACCCGGAGATCGCCGACGCCACGTACGTCGAGCCGATCACTCCCGAGTTCGTCGAGAAGATCATCGCCAAGGAGCGCCCGGACGCGCTCCTGCCCACCCTCGGCGGTCAGACGGCCCTGAACACGGCCATTTCGCTGCACGAGGCCGGCACTCTCGCCAAGTACGGCGTGGAGCTGATCGGCGCCAATGTCGAGGCGATCCACAAGGGCGAGGACCGCGACCTGTTCAAGGAGGTCGTGGCGGCCGTCAACGCGCGCACCGGGCACGGTGAGTCCGCCCGCTCGGTGATCTGCCACTCCATGGACGACGTCCTCAAGGGCGTCGCGGAGCTCGGCGGCTACCCGGTCGTCGTCCGCCCGTCCTTCACGATGGGCGGCGCCGGTTCCGGCTTCGCCCACGACGAGGAGGAGCTGCGCCGGATCGCCGGCCAGGGCCTGACGCTCTCGCCGACCACCGAGGTGCTCCTGGAGGAGTCCATCCTCGGCTGGAAGGAGTACGAGCTGGAGCTGATGCGCGACAAGCACGACAACGTCGTGGTCGTCTGCTCCATCGAGAACTTCGACCCGATGGGCGTGCACACCGGCGACTCGATCACCGTCGCACCGGCCATGACGCTCACCGACCGTGAGTACCAGATCCTGCGGGACATCGGCATCGAGGTGATCCGCGAGGTCGGGGTGGACACCGGCGGCTGCAACATCCAGTTCGCGGTCAACCCCGAGGACGGCCGGGTCATCGTCATCGAGATGAACCCGCGTGTCTCGCGCTCCTCGGCGCTCGCCTCCAAGGCCACCGGCTTCCCGATCGCGAAGATCGCCGCCCGGCTCGCCATCGGCTACACCCTCGACGAGATCCCCAACGACATCACCGAGCAGACCCCGGCGTCCTTCGAGCCGACCCTCGACTACGTCGTCGTCAAGGTGCCGCGCTTCGCCTTCGAGAAGTTCCCGGCGGCCGACGCCACCCTCACCACCACCATGAAGTCGGTGGGCGAGGCGATGGCCATCGGCCGGAACTTCCCCGAGGCGCTGCAGAAGGCGCTGCGCTCGGTGGAGAAGAAGGGCAGCCAGTTCGACTTCGACGCCGCCCCGGGCGACAAGGCGGAGCTGCTGGAGCTCGCCCAGGTTCCCACCGACGGCCGGATCAACACCGTGATGCGGGCGATCCGGGCCGGCGCCACCCCGCAGGAGGTCTTCGCCGCCACGAAGATCGACCCGTGGTTCGTCGACCAGCTCTTCCTGATCAAGGAGATCGCCGACGAGATCGCCGGTGTCGACAAGCTCGGCCCGGAGATCCTTGCGGACGCAAAGCGCTACGGCTTCTCCGACGCCCAGATCGCGGCGATCCGGGGCCTGCGCGAGGACGTCGTCCGCGAGGTCCGGCACGCGCTGGGCATCCGCCCCGTCTACAAGACCGTCGACACCTGCGCCGCCGAGTTCGCCGCCCGCACCCCGTACTTCTACTCGTCGTACGACGAGGAGACCGAGGTCGCCCCGCGCGAGAAGCCGGCCGTGATCATCCTCGGCTCCGGCCCCAACCGCATCGGCCAGGGCATCGAGTTCGACTACTCCTGCGTCCATGCCTCGTTCGCGCTGAGCGATGCCGGCTACGAGACGGTGATGGTCAACTGCAACCCGGAGACCGTCTCCACCGACTACGACACCTCCGACCGGCTCTACTTCGAGCCGCTCACCCTGGAGGACGTCCTGGAGATCGTGCACGCCGAGACTCAGGCGGGCCCGGTCGCCGGCGTCATCGTCCAGCTCGGCGGGCAGACCCCGCTGGGCCTGGCGCAGGCGCTCAAGGACAACGGCGTACCGATCGTGGGCACCTCGCCCGAGGCGATCGACCTCGCCGAGGAGCGCGGCGCGTTCGGCCGGGTGCTGACCGAGGCCGGGCTGCCCGCCCCCAAGTACGGCACCGCCTTCTCCTTCGACGAGGCCAAGGCCATCGCCGCCGGGATCGGCTATCCGGTCATGGTCCGCCCGTCGTATGTGCTCGGCGGCCGCGGTATGGAGATCGTCTACGACGAGCCGTCGCTGGGGGAGTACCTCGAGCGGCACGCGGGGCTGATCTCCGAGCATCCGGTCCTGATCGACCGGTTCCTCGACGACGCCATCGAGATCGACGTGGACGCGCTCTACGACGGCCACGAGCTCTACCTCGGCGGCGTCATGGAGCACATCGAGGAGGCCGGCATCCACTCCGGCGACTCCGCCTGCGCGCTGCCCCCGATCACCCTCGGCGGCTTCGACATCAAGCGGCTGCGGGCCTCGACGGAGGCCATCGCCAAGGGCGTCGGCGTCCGCGGACTGATCAACATCCAGTTCGCGATGGCCGGCGACATCCTCTACGTCCTGGAGGCCAACCCGCGCGCCTCCCGCACGGTGCCCTTCACCTCCAAGGCCACCGCGGTGCCGCTGGCCAAGGCCGCCGCCCGGATCTCGCTCGGCGCCACCATCGCCGAGCTGCGCGCCGAGGGCCTGCTGCCGAAGACCGGCGACGGCGGCACGCTGCCGCTGGACGCGCCGATCTCGGTCAAGGAAGCCGTGCTGCCCTGGTCGCGGTTCCGCGACGCCTCCGGCCGCGGGGTCGACACCGTCCTCGGCCCGGAGATGCGCTCCACCGGCGAGGTCATGGGCATCGACTCGGTCTTCGGCACCGCCTACGCCAAGTCGCAGTCCGGCGCCTACGGGGCGCTGCCCACCAAGGGCCGCGCGTTCGTCTCCGTCGCCAACCGCGACAAGCGCTCGATGATCTTCCCGGCCCGGGAGCTGGTCGCGCACGGCTTCGAGCTGCTCGCCACCTCCGGCACCGCCGAGGTCCTGCGCCGCAACGGCATCAACGCCACCGTGGTGCGCAAGCAGTCCGAGGGCGAGGGCCCGAACGGCGAGAAGACCATCGTCCAGCTGATCCACGACGGTCAGGTCGACCTGATCGTCAACACCCCCTACGGCACCGGCGGCCGGCTGGACGGCTACGACATCCGCACCGCGGCGGTGGCCCGCTCCGTGCCCTGCCTGACCACGGTCCAGGCCCTCGCGGCCGCCGTGCAGGGCATCGAGGCCATGAACCGCGGCGATGTGGGCGTCCGGTCCCTCCAGGAACACGCGGAACACCTGACCGCGGCCCGCGACTAGCAGCCCACGAGCAGCCCACGAGAGAGGGGGACACCGGCACCGGTGTCCCCCTCCTCATGAGGACCGACCGAGGACCCACCGAGGACCCATCTATGTACCAGCTCTTCTTCCGGCTCGTCTTCCGGCGCATGGACCCCGAGCGCGCCCACCACCTGGCCTTCCGCTGGATCCGCCGCGCCGCCCGCGTCCCCGTGCTCCGCACGTTCCTCGCGGCGGTGCTCGCCCCCCGCCACCGCGCACTGCGCACCGAGGCACTCGGCCTGCGGATGCACGGCCCGTTCGGCCTGGCCGCCGGCTTCGACAAGAACGCCGCCGCGGTCGACGGGATGGCGATGCTCGGCTTCGACCACGTCGAGATCGGCACGGTCACCGGCGAACCGCAGCCCGGCAACCCCAAGAAGCGCCTCTTCCGGCTCGTACCGGACCGCGCGCTGATCAACCGCATGGGCTTCAACAACGAGGGCTCGGCCTCGGTCGCGGCCCGGCTGGCGGTCCGCAACCCGGTGTTCCGGACCGTCGTCGGGGTCAACATCGGCAAGACCAAGGTCGTCCCGGAGGCCGAGGCCGCCGCCGACTACGTGAAGTCCACCGAGCGGCTGGCCCGGCACGCCGACTACCTGGTCGTGAACGTCTCGTCGCCGAACACCCCCGGCCTGCGCAACCTCCAGGCCACCGAGGCGCTGCGGCCGCTGCTCACCGCCGTACGCGAGGCCGCCGACCGGACCGTCACCGACCGCCGCGTCCCGCTGCTGGTCAAGATCGCCCCCGACCTGGCCGACGAGGACGTGGACGCGGTCGCCGACCTCGCCGTCGAGCTCGGCCTGGACGGCATCATCGCCACCAACACCACCATCGCCCGCGACGGCCTCGGCCTGGTCTCCGGCCCGGAGCTGACCGCCGAGACCGGCGGCCTGTCCGGCGCGCCCCTCAAGGAGCGCTCCCTGGAGGTGCTGCGCCGCCTCTACGCCCGCGTCGGCGACCGGATCACCCTGATCGGCGTGGGCGGCATCGAGACCGCCGAGGACGCCTGGCAGCGCATCCTGGCCGGCGCCACCCTCGTCCAGGGCTACAGCGCCTTCATCTACCAGGGGCCGTTCTGGTGCCGGACGATCCATAAGGGCCTCGCCGCCCGGCTGCGCGACAGCCCGTACGCCACCCTCGCCGACGCGGTCGGTGCCGAGCACCGGAAGGTGACCCGATGACCCCTGTGGAGCCCTTCGGGGCGCGCCTGCGCCGCGCCATGGACGAGCGCGGCCCGCTCTGCGTCGGCATCGACCCGCACGCCTCGCTGCTGGCCGACTGGGGCCTGAACGACGACATCGCCGGCCTGGCCCGCTTCACCCGCACCGTCGTCGAGACGCTCGGCGAGCGGGTCGCGGTCTTCAAACCGCAGGCGGCGTTCTTCGAGCGCTTCGGCTCGCGCGGCCTGGCCGTCCTGGAGACCGCCGTCGCCGAGGCCCGCGAGCGCGGCGCCCTGATCGTGATGGACGCCAAGCGCGGCGACATCGGCTCGACCATGGCCGCGTACGCCGAGGCCTTCCTGCGCCCGGACTCCCCGCTGTTCTCGGACGCCCTGACGGTCTCCCCGTACCTCGGCTACGGCTCCCTGCGCCCGGCCGTCGAGCTGGCCCGGGAGAGCGGCGCCGGGCTGTTCGTCCTCGCCCTCACCTCCAACCCGGAGGGCGCGGAGGTGCAGCGGGCGGTGCGCGAGGACGGCCGGACCATCGGGGCGACCATGCTGGGCCACCTCGCCGCCGAGAACGCCGGCGCCGAGCCGCTGGGCTCCTTCGGCGCGGTCGTCGGCGCGACGCTCGGCGATCTCTCGTCGTTCGACCTGGCGATCAACGGCCCGCTGCTGGCACCCGGCATCGGCGCCCAGGGCGCCACCCCCGCCGACCTCCCCACCGTCTTCGGGAACGCCGTGCGCAACGTCGTCCCGAGCGTCAGCCGGGGGGTGCTGCGGCACGGTCCGGACGCCGCGGCGCTCCGTTCCGCGGCGGACCGATTCACCGCGGAGGTGCGCACCGCACTGGATCAGGCACCGTAAGGCGGGGCGTTTGGTCCCGAATTGTCCTGGTCAGCAGAGTCTGACCAGGACTTTTCCGCTGTTCTCGCTGACTCTGGCGCGATCGGCCGCTAGTCTCCGACGAGAGCACCGCGTGCAAGCGCGTTGCTCGTTGCTCCGCAGGTGTGGGGCGACTAGGTTCCACAACCGGTCCGTAATCCGACAGTTCGACATCCGAGGTGACGTAGGCGTGGCTCTTCCGCCCCTTACCCCTGAACAGCGCGCAGCCGCGCTCGAGAAGGCCGCCGCGGCTCGCCGGGAGCGCGCCGAGGTCAAGAATCGGCTCAAGCACTCCGGTGCCTCCCTGCACGAGGTCATCCAGCAGGGCCAGAAGAACGACGTCATCGGCAAGATGAAGGTCTCCGCCCTGCTGGAGTCCCTGCCGGGCGTCGGCAAGGTCCGCGCCAAGCAGATCATGGAGCGGCTCGGGATCTCCGAGAGCCGCCGCGTCCGGGGCCTCGGCTCCAACCAGATCGCGTCGCTGGAGAAGGAGTTCGGCAGCACAGGTTCCTGAATTTTCCGGCATCGCCGGGAAGCTGGAATAATCGCTGCATGAGTTCAGCAGTCTCCCGGGGGACGACCCCCGCGCCCCCGGCCAGACGACCGCGACTGACCGTGCTCTCCGGCCCCTCCGGGGTCGGCAAGAGCACGGTCGTCGCGCATATGCGCAAGGTCCACCCCGAGGTCTGGCTCTCGGTCTCGGCGACCACCCGCAAGCCGCGGCCCGGGGAGCGGCACGGCGTCCAGTACTTCTTCGTCGACGACGAGGAGTTCGACAAGCTCGTCGCCAACGGTGAGCTGCTCGAATGGGCCGAGTTCGCGGGCAACCGCTACGGCACGCCCCGCAAGGCGGTGCTGGACCGGCTGGAGGCCGGCGAGCCCGTCCTGCTGGAGATCGACCTGCAGGGTGCCCGTCAGGTCCGTGAGTCCATGGACGACGCCCACCTGGTCTTCCTCGCGCCGCCGAGCTGGGAGGAGCTGGTCCGCCGGCTCACCGGCCGGGGCACCGAGGCGCCCGAGGTCATCGAGCGCCGTCTGGAGGCCGCCCGGGTCGAGCTGGCCGCGGAGAAGGAGTTCGACGTGACACTCGTCAACACCTCCGTCGAGGACGTCAGCCGTGAACTGCTAGCCTTGATGCTGGATCGGTCTGGGGGCCAGGACATCAGCGGCTGACGCGGCGACGTCCCCCACGGCTCCCGGATCTTCGACGACCGACGCGCATCGGCGCGTCGTCGTGGGATCACAACGGATCACAACGATCGCGAGATCGCAACGGAAGGCAGAGAGTGTCCTCTTCCATCACCGCGCCTGAGGGCATCATCAACCCGCCCATTGATGAGCTTCTCGAGGCCACCGACTCGAAGTACAGCCTTGTGATCTACGCCGCCAAGCGCGCGCGCCAGATCAACGCGTACTACTCGCAGCTCGGCGAGGGCCTGCTCGAGTACGTCGGTCCGCTCGTCGACACCCACGTCCACGAGAAGCCCCTCTCGATCGCGCTCCGCGAGATCAACGCGGGCCTGCTGACCTCCGAGTCCATCGAGGGCCCGGCTCACTGACCGGTACGGCATGCATCAAGGGCCCGGCGGAGCTTCCGCCGGGCCCTTGGTGTGTCATAGGGGCAGGCGTGCCATCGGGGCACACCGGCGTACGGACCTGAGCTCGGGGAGCGGGGAAGCGATGGACAAGCGGGAACAGGAGCGGGACCGGCGGCCCAGGGTCGTCCTGGGGGTCAGCGGCGGTATCGCCGCGTACAAGGCATGCGAGCTGCTGCGCCGGCTGACCGAGTCCGGGCACGACGTACGGGTCGTCCCCACCGCCGCCGCCCTCCACTTCGTCGGCGAGGCCACCTGGTCGGCGCTGTCCGGCAACCCGGCCGGCACCGAGGTCTGGGAGTCCGTCCACGAGGTTCCGCACGTCCGTATCGGCCAGGCCGCCGACCTGGTGGTCGTGGCCCCGGCCACCGCCGACATCCTGGCGAAGGCCGCCCACGGCCTCGCCGACGACCTGCTGACCAACACCCTGCTCACCGCGCGCTGTCCGGTGGTCTTCGCCCCCGCGATGCACACCGAGATGTGGGAGCACCCGGCCACTCAGGAGAACGTGGCCACCGTGCGCCGCCGCGGCGCGATCGTCGTCGAGCCCGCGGTCGGCCGGCTGACCGGCGCCGACACCGGCAAGGGCCGCTTCCCCGACCCCGTCGGGATCTTCGCGCTCTGCCGCCACATCCTGCGGAGAAGCGACCCGGCCGGTGGCGCCGCGGGGGCCCTGGTACCGGACCTCGCCGGCCGTCATGTCGTGGTCACCGCCGGCGGCACCCGTGAACCGCTGGATCCCGTGCGCTACCTGGGCAACCGCTCCTCCGGCCGACAGGGCTACGCGCTCGCCGCCACCGCGGCCGCGCGCGGCGCCCGGGTCACCCTGATCGCGGGCAACACCGAGCTGCCCGACCCGGCCGGCGTGGACGTGGTCCCGGTCGGCACCGCCCGGCAGCTCCGGGAGGCCGTGCTGAAGGCCGCCGCGGACGCGGACGCGGTGGTCATGGCCGCGGCCGTGGCCGACTTCCGGCCCGCCGTCTACACCGCCGGCAAGATCAAGAAGATCGACGGGCAGGAGCCCGAGCCGATCATGCTCGTCCGGAATCCGGACATCCTCGCCGAGCTCTCCGCCGACCGGGCCCGCCCCGGGCAGGTCGTGGTGGGCTTCGCCGCCGAGACCGACGACGTGCTCGCCAACGGCCGGGCCAAACTCGCCCGCAAGGGCTGCGACCTGCTGGTCGTCAACGAGGTCGGCGAGCACAAGGCGTTCGGCTCGGCCGAGAACGAGGCGGTCGTCCTGGCGGCCGACGGCACCGAGACGCCAGTCCCGTACGGCCCCAAGGACGCGCTCGCCGACCGGGTGTGGGACCTGGTGGTGCCCCGTATGGCCGAGACTCGCCCCTGAACCTCGTCGTCCCGCGCCCATTTCACCCGGACGGCGCCGTAAAAAGCGGCGCGCCCCCTTGACCCCGTCCCATGATCAAGGTGATCGTCCTACCGTAACGCGTGGTGTCCCAGGTCACGGGGGGTCGATAAATCGAGACCGTGTGCCCGAATGCCACAGACGACCGATAAACTGGCGAGTGGATCGGGCCGAGCGCAGCTCTCGGCCCTTCCGTCAATGATCAGCCAGCAGCCGCTGCAACCCCAGGGAGCGATGTGTCCCGCCGCCTGTTCACCTCGGAGTCCGTCACCGAGGGCCACCCCGACAAGATCGCTGACCAGATCAGCGACACCATTCTCGACGCGCTCCTGAAGGAGGACCCGACGTCCCGGGTCGCCGTCGAGACGCTGATCACCACCGGCCTGGTCCATGTGGCCGGTGAGGTGACGACCAAGGCATACGCCGACATCCCCAACCTCGTCCGTAACAAGATCCTGGAGATCGGTTACGACTCGTCCAAGAAGGGCTTCGACGGCGCGTCCTGCGGTGTCTCGGTCTCCATCGGTGCGCAGTCCCCGGACATCGCCCAGGGCGTCGACACCGCCCACGAGTACCGCGTCGACGGTGCCGCCGCAGGTGAGGACGCGGACGAGCTCGACCGGCAGGGCGCGGGCGACCAGGGCCTGATGTTCGGCTACGCGTGCGACGAGACCCCGGAGCTGATGCCGCTCCCGATCAACCTCGCGCACCGGCTCTCCCGCCGCCTCTCCGAGGTCCGGAAGAACGGCACCATCCCCTACCTCCGCCCCGACGGCAAGACCCAGGTCACCATCGAGTACGACGGCCACAAGGCCGTCCGCCTCGACACCGTCGTCGTCTCGTCGCAGCACGCCTCCGACATCGACCTCGACTCCCTGCTCGCGCCCGACATCCGCGAGTTCGTCGTCGAGCACGTCCTCAACCAGCTCGTCGAGGACGGCATCAAGCTGGACACCGACGGCTACCGCCTGCTGGTCAACCCGACCGGACGCTTCGAGATCGGCGGCCCGATGGGCGACGCCGGCCTCACCGGCCGCAAGATCATCATCGACACCTACGGCGGTATGGCCCGCCACGGCGGCGGCGCCTTCTCCGGCAAGGACCCGTCCAAGGTCGACCGCTCGGCCGCCTACGCCATGCGCTGGGTCGCCAAGAACGTCGTCGCGGCCGGCCTCGCCTCGCGCTGCGAGGTCCAGGTCGCCTACGCGATCGGCAAGGCCGAGCCGGTCGGCCTCTTCGTCGAGACCTTCGGCACCAACGCCGTCGACACCGACAAGATCGAGCAGGCCATCTCCGAGGTCTTCGACCTCCGCCCGGCCGCGATCATCCGCGACCTCGACCTGCTCCGCCCGATCTACGCCCAGACCGCCGCCTACGGCCACTTCGGCCGCGAGCTGGAGGACTTCACCTGGGAGCGCACCGACCGCGTGGACGCCCTGAAGAAGGCCGCGGGGCTGTAAGCAGCCGCGTACCGCCGCCTGATCCGACCCGGCCCCGGACCGCTCGACGGTCCGGGGCCGTGGGCTGTCCACAGCGCCCCGGCCGCTGTCAGTCCCGTCTGCTAAGACTGAAGCTGTGAGCAGGGAGAACGGGCGGGCGGAGGCATCGGAGGCCGGGGAGCAGCTGGCGCTGATCCGGGAGGCCGTGCGGGAACGGAAGGAGGACCGGGCCAGACCGCGGACGTGGCGGGGCGCGGAGCTGGCGGCGGAGCTGCCGGTGGCGCGGGTGCTGGTGGACAAGGGCCTGGTGCACCTGGACCGGTTCTTCGACTACGCCGTGCCCGCGGCGATGGACGCCGAGGCGCAGCCCGGGGTGCGGGTGCGGGTGCGGTTCGGGGCCGGGGAGAAGGGGGGCCGGCGGGAAGGGGGCAAGCTGGTCAGCGGGTTCATCGTGGAGCGGGCGGCACGGAGCGACTACCGGGGAGTGCTGGCGCCGGTCGCGCAGGTGCTGTCGCCGGAGCGGGTGCTGTCGCCGGAGCTGCTGGCGCTGTGCCGGGCGGTGGCGGACCGCTATGCCGGGACGTTGGCCGATGTGGTGCAGCTGGCGGTGCCGCCGCGCCGGGCGCGCGCCGAGGCCAAGCCGTCACCGGCCCCGTTGCCGCCCAACCCGCCCCCCGAAGCGGGGAGTTGGGCGCGTTACGGGGCGGGGGCCGGATTCCTGGCGGCGCTGACGCGCGGGGACGCGCCACGGGCGGTGTGGACGGCGCTGCCGGGGCCGACCTGGCCGCAGGAGCTGGCGCGGGCGGCGGCCGCGGCGCTGGCGGGCGGCCGCGGGGCGCTGGTGGTGGTGCCGGACGGCCGGGCCGCGGCACGCGTCGACACCGCGCTCCGCGAGCTGATCGGGGAGGGCCGCCATGTGCTGCTGACCGCCGATGCCGGGCCCGAGGAGCGGTACCGGCGCTGGCTGGCGGTGAGCCGGGGTGCGGTGCGCGGCGTCGTCGGGACCCGGGCGGCGATGTTCGCGCCGGTCGCCGGCCTCGGACTGGTGGCGCTGTGGGACGACGGCGACGCCAGCCACAGCGATCCGCACGCACCGCAGCCGCATGCCAGAGAAGTGCTCATCCAGCGGGCGGTGACCGAGCGGTCCGGGTTCCTGCTCGGCGGACTGAGCTGCACGGTCGAGGCGGCCCAGCTGGTCGAGTCGGGCTGGGCGCGCCCGCTGGCGGCGGACCGGGAACAGGTCCGGGCCGCCGCCCCGCTGGTCCGTACGGTCGGCGACGGCGACGAGGCACGGGACGCCGCCGCGCGGGCCGCCCGGCTGCCGACGATGGCCTGGCAGACGGTGCGGGACGGGCTCCGGCGCGGGCCGGTCCTGGTCCAGGTGCCGCGCCGTGGCTATGCGCCCCGGCTGGCGTGCGAGCGGTGCCGTACGCCGGCCCGCTGCCGGGCCTGCGCCGGACCGCTCCAGGCGCCGGCGGCGGGCGAGTTGAGCTGTGTGTGGTGCGGACGGCCGGAGCCCGGCTGGCACTGCGCCGAGTGCGGCGGCGGGCGGCTGCGGGCCCAGGTCGTGGGCGCCCGGCGGACGGCGGAGGAGCTGGGCCGGGCGTTCCCGGCGGTCCCGGTGCGCACGTCGGGGCGGGACCATGTCCTGACGACGGTGCCCGACGCGCCCGCCCTCGTGGTGAGCACGCCCGGAGCCGAGCCGGTGGCCGAGGGCGAGGGCTACGCGGCCGCGCTGCTGCTGGACGGCTGGGCGCTGCTCGGACGGCCGGACCTGCGGGCCGGGGAGGAGGCGCTGCGCCGCTGGCTGGCCGCCGCGGCGCTGGTCCGGGGCCAGCCGGCGGGCGGCGCGGTCGCGGTGATCGCGGAACCGACACTCCGTCCGGTGCAGGCGCTGGTGCGCTGGGATCCGGCCGGCCACGCGGTCCGCGAACTGGCCGAGCGGGCCGAGCTGGGGTTCCCCCCGGTGTCCCGGATGGCGTCGGTGGCCGGCCGCGGCGAGGACGTGGCCGAGCTGTTGCGGACCGCGGAACTCCCGGCCGGAGCAGAGGTGCTGGGGCCGGTTCCGCTGCCGGCCCCCGACCCCGGGCGGCCGCGCCGTCCGGGCGACCCTGCCCCGGCCTCCGGCCGGGGGCACCCCCGGCCCGGCGAGGAGTGGGAACGCGCGCTCGTACGGGTCCGCCCCGGCCAGGGGGCGGCCCTTGCCGCGGCGCTCAAGGCGGCACGCGTGGCGCGGCTGGTCAAGCGGGAGGGGGAGGCGGTACGGGTACGGATCGATCCGCTGGATCTGGGCTGAGCCCGCGGGCGCCGGGCAGCGGGTACGGCGCAGCGGGCACGGCGCCGCCCCGGGCCCGGAACGGCAAAGCGGTCCCGGGGCGCTGGCGAGCGGTGCGAGGAGCCGCGCCCGGCAGGCCGGTGCGAGGAGCCGTGCGCGGTAGGCCGTGTGAGGGGCCGCGGCCAGTGGGGGAGTGGTCAGCCGTGGCGGGGGCCGGGGAAGGCGCCCGGGCGGGCCGGTTCGTCGCGGGACGCCCCCGAGGGCTGGGTGGGCATGGAACGGGCGGCGGGCACGGACGGGGTGCCCGGCAGCCCCGAGGCCATGGTCACCGCGCGGGGCGAGGGCGAGGCCGAGGAGGCGGGAGGTTCCGCTGTCCGTACCGCCGACTCGCCGCCGCTGTTGTCGGCAGCCGGCTGCGCGGCCGCCCTGCGGGCACCGTAACGGCGGTGCACCGCCTGCTTCGTGACGCCGAGCGCCGAGCCCACCGCGTCCCAGGAGAACCCCAGCGAGCGGTCGAAGTCGACCGCGGCGGTGACGAGCGTCTCGACGCTGTCCCGTAGCTCCTGGGCAAGACGCACGGTCGGCGCGGGCGCGCGCCCGTAGACGACGAAGCCCGCGGAGGGGCCCGTACGCCGCGGCCGGTAGACGTTGCCGAGCTGAGCGGTCAGTGTGCGCAGCGCGTCCACCTGCCGGCGGACCCGCTCGATGTCCCGCACCAGGAGATGCAGGCTGGCGCGCGCCTGGGCGTCGTGGGTTGCGTGGTCGGCCATGAGCAAGCCTCTCGAACCGGCGTGGAAAAGGTATCGGTGAAAGCGAGCGGGCCGCCAAAGCGGCCCGGTCGTAGGTCAATGCTGTTTGACCAACGCGACAGCAGCGGCTCTGGTCACGGTATGGGGGCGTGCGAGATCCCATACGGGGCGCGGGAATTCTCGTACGCCCCCTGGGCGCACCGCCGGAGCCTGGACCGAGGACCCTAGACTGGTCCGTCGTTCCGCTGCGTGTGAGAGGTAGACCGCCACCCATGAGGCTTGTCTTCGCCGGCACCCCCGAGGTCGCCGTACCCGCCCTCGATGCCCTGATCGCCTCCGACCGGCACGAGGTCGTGGCCGTCGTGACCCGGCCCGACGCGCCCGCCGGGCGTGGCCGGCGGCTGGTCGCCAGCCCCGTCGCGGAGCGCGCCGAGGAGGCCGGCATCGAGGTGCTCAAGCCCGCCCGGCCGCGCGACGAGGACTTCCTCGACCGGCTGCGGGAGATCGCGCCGGACTGCTGCCCGGTGGTCGCCTACGGCGCGCTGCTGCCGAAGGCCGCGCTCGACATCCCCGCGAAGGGGTGGGTGAATCTGCACTTCTCGCTGCTGCCCGCGTGGCGGGGCGCGGCGCCCGTGCAGCACTCGGTGCTCGCGGGCGACGAGGTGACCGGAGCCTCGACCTTCCGGATCGAGGAGGGGCTGGACTCCGGCCCGGTCTACGGGGTGTTGACGGAGGAGGTCCGGCCGACGGACACCAGCGGCGATCTGCTCACCCGGCTGGCGTTCGCCGGCTCCGGGCTGCTCGTCGCGACGATGGACGGCATCGAGGACGGCACCCTTGAGGCCGTCCCGCAGCCGGCCGACGGCGTCACCCTCGCACCGAAGATCGAGGTCGAGGACGCCAAGGTGGACTGGACGGCGCCGGCGCTCCGCGTCGACCGGCTGATCCGCGCCTGCGCGCCCGCGCCCGGCGCCTGGACGCTCTTCCGTGGCGAGCGCCTCAAGCTGATGTCCGCCACCCCCGCCGCCGGCCACACCGGACCCGACCTCGCGCCCGGCGAACTCGCCGTCACGAAGAAGGCGGTGTACGTCGGCACCGGCAGCCACCCGGTCGAACCGCTCTGGGTCCAGCCGCAGGGCAAGAAGCCGATGAAGGCGGCGGACTGGGCACGCGGCGTCCGCATCACGGCGGGGGAGCGGCTGGGCGACCAGGGCGCGTGAGAAGTGCCGCCCGCTCCTCGCCGGGCCCCGGGCGCTCGCGTCTCCCGGCCCGCGTAGGCTGGGACGGAACCCCCCTCTCGTATCCGGAGCACCTTTTCTGTGAGCCAGCAGCCGCCCCGCCGTCACGGCACCCGTAAGCCCTATCGCCGCCCCAAGAAGGACCCGGTACGGATCCTCGCGTTCGAGGCGTTGCGGGCCGTCGACGAGCGGGACGCCTATGCGAACCTCGTCCTGCCGCCGCTGCTGCGCAAGGCGCGCGAGGGCGGCGACTTCGACAGCCGGGACGCCGCGCTGGCCACGGAGCTGGTGTACGGGTCGCTGCGGCGCCAGGGGACGTACGACGCGATCCTCGCGCGGTGCGTGGACCGGCCGTTGCGCGAGGTGGACCCGCCGGTCCTGGACGTGCTGACGCTCGGCGCGCACCAGCTGCTCGGCACCCGGATCCCCACCCACGCCGCGGTCAGCGCGACCGTCGAGCTGGCCCGGGTGGTGCTGGGCGACGGGCGGGCCAAGTTCGTCAACGCGGTGCTGCGCAAGGTCGCGGCCGAGGACCTGGACGGCTGGCTGGCGCGGGTCGCCCCGGACTACGACGAGGACCCCGAAGAGCACCTCGGCATCGTGCACGCCCACCCCCGCTGGATCGTCTCGGCGCTGTGGGACGCGCTCGGCGGCGGCCGGGCCGGGATCGAGGACCTGCTGGCGGCGGACAACGAGCGGCCCGAGGTGACCCTGGTGGCGCGCCCCGGCCGGGCCACCGCGCAGGAGCTGCTGGCCGCGGCCGGCGAGGACGGCGCGCTGCCCGGCAACTGGTCGCCGTACGCGGTGCGGCTCGCGGAGGGCGGCGAGCCCGGCGCGCTGGACGCGGTCCGTGAGGGGCGCGCCGGGGTCCAGGACGAGGGCAGCCAGCTGGTCGCGCTCGCGCTGGCGAACGCGCCCGTCGAGGGCCCGGACCGCACCTGGCTCGACGGCTGCGCGGGCCCCGGCGGCAAGGCGGCCCTGCTGGCCGCCCTCGCGGCGGAGCGCGGTGCCGCGCTGCTGGCGTCCGAGAAGCAGCCGCACCGGGCCCGGCTGGTGGCGCGGGCGCTGGCCGGCAACCCCGGCCCGTACGCGGTGATCGCCGCCGACGGCACCCGCCCCGCCTGGCGCCCCGCTGCCTTCGACCGGGTTCTGGTGGATGTGCCGTGCACCGGGCTGGGCGCGCTGCGCCGGCGGCCGGAGGCGCGCTGGCGCCGCCGCCCCGAGGACCTCGACGGCTTCGCCCCGCTGCAGCGCGCGCTGCTGCGGGAGGCGCTCGCCGCCGTACGGGTCGGCGGCGTGGTCGGCTATGCGACCTGCTCGCCGCACCCGGCCGAGACCCGGGCCGTGGTGGAGGACGTCGTCAAGGGCCGCGGCGGGCCGGCGGTGGACGTGGAGTGGGTCGACGCCCGGCCGCTGCTGCCCGGCGTGCCGGACCTCGGCGAAGGACCGGACGTCCAGCTGTGGCCGCATCTGCACGGCACCGACGCGATGTACCTGGCACTGCTGCGCCGCACCGGCTGAGTACGGCCGGCGCACCGGCTCCCGTCCTGGTCCCCTCCCGCCTCCGGCGGCGCCGGACCGGGACGCCATACTGGTGGCATGGCCTTGATCAACCCCAGCATCCTGTCCGCGGACTTCGCCCGCCTCGCCGAGGAGGCGAAGGCCGTCGAGGGCGCCGACTGGCTCCACGTCGACGTCATGGACAACCACTTCGTCCCCAACCTCACCCTCGGCGTGCCGGTCGTCGAATCGCTGAGCAGGGCGACGGACACCCCGCTCGATCTGCATCTGATGATCGAGGACCCGGACCGCTGGGCGCCGCAGTACATCGAGGCCGGGGCCGGGTCGGTGACCTTTCACGCGGAGGCGGCGGCCGCGCCGGTGCGGCTGGCGCGGGAGATCCGGGCCAAGGGCGCGCGGGCGTCGATGGCGCTCAAGCCGGCCACGCCGATCGAGCCGTACGAGGACCTGCTGCCCGAGCTCGACATGCTGCTGATCATGACGGTGGAGCCCGGCTTCGGCGGCCAGGCGTTCCTGGACATCATGCTGCCCAAGATCCGCCGCACCCGTGAGCTGATCTCCAAGCACGGCCTGGAGCTGTGGCTCCAGGTGGACGGCGGGGTCTCCGACGCCACCATCGAGCGGTGCGCCGAGGCGGGCGCCGATGTGTTCGTGGCCGGCTCCGCGGTCTACGGCGCGGACGACCCGGCCAAGGCGGTCCGCGACCTTCGTGCGAAGGCCGAATCGGCGACCGCGGCGGCGGGCTGGGGCTGCGCGCACTGATCCCGGGATCCGGGGCGGTGGAAACCAGGGGTGGCGGGTCGGCCGGGTCCGGCCACCGGTGGTCCTCTCGTGGCGGGGCCGTGCCACGGATTGTCCGTGGCGCCACCCAGTGTTCACGAGCGTCGGGGCGCCGTTGGTCCCCGTTGCCCTCGGGTTTCTGAAAGGATGAGCAAAGACTCGATCAGGTGCGCAAAAGGGGAGAATTTCGTGGTAGCCAGCCGCCCGCAGTCGGGTATGGGCCCTGCCGAGCTGGTGCAGGCTGCGGCCATGGCCCGCCGCTTCTATCTCGAGGGCAAGTCGAAGATCCAGATCGCGGAGGAGTTCGGCGTCAGCCGGTTCAAGGTCGCGCGGGTGCTGGAGACGGCGCTGGAGCGTGATCTCGTACGGATCGAGATCCGGGTGCCCTCCGAACTGGACGCCGAGCGCTCCGACGCCCTGCGGGCCCGCTACGGCCTGCGGCACGCCGTGGTCGTCGAATCGCCCGCGGACGCTCCCCCCGCCTTCGGCGGCCAGACGCCGCCCGAGGACGCCGCCGACCCCGAGAACCTCGGTGAGGTCGCCGCCGACCTGCTCGGCGAGCTGGTCACCGAGGGCGATGTGCTCGGGCTCGCCTGGGGCCGTTCGACCATCCACATGGCGGCCGCGCTGCACCGGCTGCCGCCGTGCACGGTCGTGCAGCTGACCGGCGTGTACGACGCCGGCACCGCCGACCGCGGCTCGGTCGAGGCGGTGCGCCGCGCCGCCGATGTCTCCGGAGGCGAGGCGCACCCGATCTACGCGCCGATGCTGCTGCCCGACCCGGCGACCGCCGAGGCGCTGCGCCGGCAGACCGGGATCGCCCGCGCCTTCGAGTACTTCGACAAGGTCACCGTCGCCTGTGTCTCCATCGGCTCCTGGGAGCCGGGCGTCTCGACCGTCTACGACATGCTGACGGAGGAGGAGCGGGAGCACTACGCCTCGCTGGGCGCCGCCGCCGAGATGTCCGCGCACCTCTTCGACGCCGAGGGCCGCCGGATCGGACGGGACCTGGGCGAGCGGTGCATCACCGTCGAAGCGGACCGGCTGCGCCGGATCCCCGAGGTCGTCGCCATCGCGGGCGGCCGGCGCAAGGCCGCGGCGATCGGCGCGGTGCTCCGCTCCGGCCTGGTGACGAGCCTGGTCACGGACACCGCGGCGGCCGATCACCTGCTGCTGGAGACCGGCCCCGGGCCGCGTCCCGCCCTGGACCGCGCGGACCCGGACGGATCGTGACGCCCGGGTGGCCGGGGCCGCCGCCCGGCCACCCCTCAGGCGCCCACCGGCGGGCAGCCGCCGCGGGCCTGTGACAGCATCGGCCCATGATGATCCACTCCGCCCCGCGGCGCACCGCCGCCGTCCTCGCCGCGCTGCTCGCCGGACTGCTCCTCGTCCTGAGCGGATGCACCACCGGCGGTGCGGACAAGGGGAGTTCGCCCCGGCCGCCGCGGGCCACCGCCACCGGCGGCAGCGCCGCGCCGGGCACCTCCGGTGTGCCGGACTGGGCGCGCGGCATACCGGTCATCCAGGCCGACCGGCTGCCCGTCCAGGCCCGCGAGACCCTCCGGCTGATCGATGCCAACGGGCCCTTTCCGTACCGGCAGGACGGGACCGTCTTCGGCAACCACGAGCGGCTGTTGCCCCGTCAGCCGCGCGGCTACTACCACGAGTACACGGTCCCCACGCCCGGCTCCCGGGACCGCGGCGCCCGCCGCCTCGTCACCGGCAAGAGCCACGAGACCTACTACACCGACGACCACTACCGATCGTTCAGGGCGGTGCTGCGATGACGGAGTCCGTTCCCCGGCCGCTGGCCGCGGTGCTGGCCGGGCGTACGCCGCCGGGCGTGCTGACCTGGCCCGCCGGCCGGCCGGTGGCGGATGCGCTGCAGGCCGCGCGGGACGCCGGCTGGCGCGGCGCGGCCCTGGATCTGGCGGGGACGGCCGACAAGGCCGCGTTCATGGAACGGTGCGCCCGCTCGCTGCGGCTGCCGGACTGGTTCGGCCGCAACTGGGACGCGCTCGCCGACTGCCTCACGGATCTGTCCTGGTGCCCGGCCGGCCGCGGCCGGCTGCTGGTCGTCACGGGCTGGCAGGACTACGCGGCCGCCGCACCCGACGACTGGAGCATCGTGGAGTCCGTACTGGCCGACGCGGTGGGCTACTGGCGCGACACCGACACCGGACTGGCCGTGATCATGGCCAGGGGAGGGGGCCGCCGGGGGGCGTAGGGCCTGTCCGATGGGCCCACGCGGACCCATCGGACAGGCCCTAGGGCCCTCCGGCCGCCCGGCCCCGGTGCCGGAGGCCCGCGTACCTCCTTGGCGGATCGCACACACGCCCCCGGGGCGGCTCGGACAATCGTATGAGCCCAAGGCAGGGCCCGTATCCTGGCCTTATGCGATTCCTCAATCCGAAGAACGGCGCGCTCGAAGAGAGTTCTTCGGTGCCCTACGACTTGACCTACGACGATGTGTTCATGGTGCCCAGCCGCTCCGCCGTGGGCTCCCGCCAGGGTGTGGACCTCTCCGCGCCCGACGGCACCGGCACCACCATCCCCCTCGTGGTCGCCAACATGACGGCGATCGCCGGCCGGCGGATGGCCGAGACCGTCGCCCGCCGTGGTGGCCTGGTCGTCATCCCGCAGGACATTCCGCTCGATGTCGTCACCGACGTCGTGACCTGGGTCAAGCGCCGTCACCTGGTACTGGACACGCCGATCGTGCTCTCCCCGGTCGCGACGGTCGCCGACGCGCTGGCGCTGCTGCCCAAGCGGGCACACGGCGCGGGCATCGTCGTGGAGGGCGGCCGCCCGGTCGGTGTCGTCACCGAGCACGACCTGGCCGGGGTGGACCGCTTCACCCAGGTCTCCGAGGTCATGTCGAAGGACCTGCTGGTCCTGGACGCGGACATCGACCCGCGTGAGGCGTTCAACCGCCTCGACGCCGCCAACCGCAAGCTCGCGCCCGCGGTCGACGAGAACGGCATGCTGGTCGGCATCCTCACCCGCAAGGGCGCCCTGCGCGCCACCCTGTACACCCCCGCCGTGGACGCCAACGGCAAGCTGCGGATCGCCGCCGCCGTCGGCATCAACGGCGATGTGGCCGGCAAGGCCCAGGCGCTGCTGGACGCCGGCGTGGACACCCTCGTCATCGACACCGCGCACGGTCATCAGGAGACGATGATCGAGGCGATCAAGAAGGTGCGGGCGCTGGACCCGCAGGTGCCGATCGTGGCCGGCAACATCGTCGCCGCCGAGGGCGTCCGCGACCTGATCGAAGCCGGTGCGGACATCATCAAGGTCGGCGTCGGACCGGGCGCGATGTGCACCACCCGCATGATGACCGGCGTCGGCCGGCCGCAGTTCTCCGCGGTGCTGGAGTGCGCCGCCGAGGCCAGGAAGTACGGCAAGCACGTCTGGGCCGACGGTGGGGTGCGCCACCCGCGCGACGTCGCCATGGCGCTGGCCGCCGGTGCGTCCAACGTCATGATCGGCTCCTGGTTCGCCGGCACGCTGGAGTCGCCCGGCGACCTCCAGCACACCGCCGACGGCCGCCCGTACAAGGAGAGCTTCGGTATGGCCTCCGCCCGTGCGGTGCAGCGCCGGACGAGCGAGGAGTCGGCGTACGACCGGGCCCGCAAGGCGCTGTTCGAGGAGGGCATCTCCACCTCGCGGATGTTCGTCGACCAGGCGCGCCCCGGCGTCGAGGACCTGATCGACTCGATCATCGCCGGTGTCCGCAGCTCCTGCACCTACGCGGGCGCGGCCTCCCTGGAGGAGTTCGCCGAGAAGGCCGTCGTCGGCGTGCAGAGCGCCGCCGGCTACGCCGAGGGCAAGCCGCTGCACGACAGCTGGAGCTAGTACTCCGACAGGCAGCAGCTGCCCCGGCAGGCAGCGCCCGCCCCGCCGGCCCCGCACCGACCACTCGGTGCGGGGCCGGTCGCGTATCCGGTCGTGTATCCGGTCCCGGACGCCGGGTGACCATGGCGTCCACCCCTTGGACGCGCCATCCGGGGGCCGTCCGGGCTCCGCCCGACCGGTGCCCGAAACGCAACGAACATCCGCTCTTCGCGCTGGTGCGCAACGATCGTCCGTGGTTGCGCAAGGAACCTGCATTACGGCAGCTCAGCGGCGCCCCGTAAGGTCTGCGCTAAGTACGTGGAGTGGCGGCGACCGCCTGCTCGGCGGTCATCGGCGTAGGCTGCCCCGGCATGCCCGCGTACGGATCGCTGCCGGTGGCCGTCATCCGACTGGCAGCGATTAAGGAGCCACCTCAGTGTTGGAGCACGGCGCAGCCCCGCCCCCAGGGGACACCAACACCGAACCGCCCGCCCCCGGAGCCGTCGGCACCGGGCTGATGCGGCGCAAGCCGGTCGAGCGGCTGGTCGCCGAGAGCGGCAAGGGGCAGGGGGGCTCGCTCCGCCGCACGATGGGCGTCTGGCAGCTGACCATGATCAGCATCGGCGCCACCCTCGGCACCGGAATCTTCGTCGTGCTCGGCAATGCCGTCCCGGTCGCCGGTCCCGCCGTCGTCATCTCCTTCGTCCTGGCCGGCGTCACCGCGCTGTTCTCGGCGCTGTCGTACGCGGAGCTGGCCGGCACCATCCCGGTCTCCGGATCCTCGTACTCCTACGCCTACGCCACCCTCGGTGAGCTGGTCGCCTGGGTCTGCGGCTGGTGTCTGATCCTCGAGTACGGCGTCTCGGTCGCGGCCGTCGCGGTGGGCTGGGGCGAGTACCTCAACGAGCTGCTGGACGGCGTCTTCGGCTTCACCATCCCCGATGCGCTGGCCGCGCCGCCCGGTGGCGGCGGCATCTTCAACCTGCCGGCGCTGCTGGTGGTGCTGCTGGCGATGGTCTTCCTGCTGGGCGGGGCCAAGGAGAGCGCCCGGGCCAACACGATCATGGTGGTCGTCAAGATCGCCGCGCTGCTGCTGTTCTGCGGCGTCGCCGTGCAGGGCGTGCGCTCCGGGAACTACGCCAACTTCATGCCGCTGGGCATCATGGGGGTCAGCGGCGCGGCCGCGACCCTGTTCTTCTCGTACATCGGCTTCGACGCGGCGTCCACGGCCGGCGAGGAGGCCAAGAACCCGCAGCGTGACCTGCCGCGCGCGATCATGCTGTCGCTGGTCATCGTCACCGCGCTGTACTGCCTGGTCGCGGCGGTGGCCGTGGGGGCGATGCCGTGGCAGAAGTTCGAGGGCTCGGAGGCCGCGCTCGCCGGGATCCTGAAGGCGGTCACCGGCCAGAGCTGGTGGGCGGTGCTGCTCGCGTTCGGTGCGGTGATCGCCATCGCCAGCGTCGTCCTCACCGTGCTCTACGGCCAGACCCGCATCCTCTTCGCGATGTCCCGGGACGGTCTGGTGCCCAGGGTGTTCTCCAAGGTGCACGCCAGGACCGGGGTGCCGCGCGTCAACACCGTGCTCGTCTCGCTGTTCTGCGGTGTGCTGGCCGCGGCGGTGCCGCTGGGCGAGCTGGCGGACGCCACCAGCATCGGTACGCTCTTCGCCTTCGCGCTGGTCAATGTGGCGGTCATCGTGCTGCGCCGCACCCGCCCCGACATGCCGCGGAGCTTCCGCACCCCGCTCGCCCCGCTCTTCCCGGCGGTCGGCTTCCTGCTCTGCCTCTACATGATGAGCAGCCTGCGCGTGGTCACCTGGGTGGTCTTCGGTGTCTGGATGGCGGTGGGCCTTGTGATCTACTTCGGTTACGGCTCGCGCCGCTCCCGATTGGCCACATCAGAGAAGTGATCCACCCGCAGTGCGACTGAACGATCTCGACGAACGCATCGTCCACGCCCTCGCCGAGGACGCCCGCCGCAGCTACGCCGACATCGGCCAGGAGGTCGGGCTCTCCGCCCCGGCCGTCAAACGGCGGGTGGACCGGCTGCGGGCCGACGGTGCCATCACCGGCTTCACCGTACGGGTGGACCCGGCGGCCCTCGGCTGGGAGACCGAGGGGTACATCGAGGTCTACTGCCGCCGCAACACCTCGCCCGAGGCGATCCACCGCGGCCTGTCGCGCTACCCGGAAGTGGCGTCCGCCTCCACCGTGACCGGTGAGGCGGACGCCCTCGTCCAGGTCTTCGCCTCCGATATGCGGCACTTCGAGCGGGTGCTGGAGCGGATCGCGGGCGAGCCGTTCGTCGAACGGACCAAGTCCGTCCTGGTGCTGTCGCCGCTGCTCCGCCGCTTCAGCTCGGGCGCGCCGGGCTGACCTCTCCGCCGCGCCCGGCCCGGCCGTCCGGCTCAGTCGGCCGGGCCCAGGCCGGCCGGCAGCCGCGGCGGTGTCCCCTGCGTCCAGACGATGCGCAGCGACGAGGCGGCGATCCGCCAGCCGTCCGCGGTCCGCACCAGCTCGTGATCGACGTGGCCGGCGGACACGAAGACCTCCCCGGATCCCCCCGTCCGCCTGGATCCTCCGGATCCCCCCGTCCGCCCGGATCCCCCGGATCCCCCGGAGCCGTCGGCGAGGACATGGGTGCTCAGCTGGGCGCCGCGGGCGGTGGCCCGGTCGCCGTCGATCTCGATGACCGCGTTGGTGCCCAGGTGGACGGTCCGGTCGAACAGGGCCATCCCCCGCCGGACGTGGTCCAGCAGGGCGTTGCGCCCGCGGACGGTACCGATCGGCATCTCGGCGGTGACGTCCTCCGTGTGGAAGGCGCGGGCCCAGCTCTCGTCGAACCGCCCCTCGTCCAGGGAGCGCAGATAGCGGTCCAGCAGATCGGCGATCTCGGCCCGGTCGGTCAGGTACCGCAGCTGGAGCCGCGTCGTTTCGGTGGTCATGGCGTTCATGGCGGAGAGCCTGCTGCCTCAAGCGCGCTTGAGGTCAAGGCCGGGTTCTGCGGATGAGGCCGGTGACCACGACGGTGCCCAGGACGAGCACCACGCCCGCCGCGATCCGGTAGCCCAGCGCCGCGGCGTCGGCGAAGGCGGCCGCCGCCGCGGTGCCGTCGCCGGTGCCCGCGGTGAAGCGCACGGACAGCACCGTGCCGACGACCGCGATCCCCAGCGCCGCGCCCAGCTCCCGGGCCGCGCCCTGGAGTCCGGACCCCATGCCCGCGCGCCGGGGCGGCACGGAGGCCACGATCGCCTGCGACAGGATCGGCATCGCCAGCCCCGCCCCGGCCGACAGCATCAGGAGGAACACCAGATAGCGCGGGTACGGGGTGCCGGCGTCGGCGGTCGACAGGAGCAGCAGTCCGGCCGCGATCAGCACCAGCCCCGCCCCCACGGCCGGGGCTTCACCGGCCCGCTGCGCCCAGCGCAGCCCGTACCGCGTCATCGCCATCATCCCGAAGGCCAGCGGCACGATCGCCCACCCGGTCTGCAGCGGTGAGTAGCCCTTGACGTACTGGAGGAACTGGGCGTTGACGTAGAACAGCGCGAACATCCCGAAGAACGTCACGGCGATACCGAGGGCGCCGGCCCGCAGCCGCGGCAGCCGGAACAGCCGGGGGTCGAGCACCGGGTGCGCGGCCCGCAGTCCGTGCCGTACGAACACCGCGAAGAGCACCAGGGCGAGGGCGAAGGCGCCGGTCACCGCGGCCGAGGTCCAGCCCAGGCCCGGGCCTTCGATGATGCCGAAGAGCAGCGCCCCCGCCCCGAGGACCAGCAGCGCCGAACCGGGCAGGTCGAGCACCGCCGTCTGCCGCGGCACCCGCGGCGCGGCCGAGGCGACCCAGACCAGCAGGACCGGACCGAGCAGGACGTACGCCCAGAACAGCCCCTGCCAGGGCAGGTACTGGAGGATCAGCGCACCGCCCGCGTTGCCCGCCATTCCGCCGATGCCCAGCGCCGCGCTCCAGGCGGCCACCGCCCCGGCCCTGCGGTCCGGCGGTGTGGTGTGCAGAAGGACGGACATGGTCGCCGGGACCAGCAGGGCGGCGCCCGCACCGGAGAGCGCGCGGCCCGCCAGCAGCACCGGAAGCGCCGGTGCCAGCGCGCTCAGCAGCGCACCTGCCGCGAAGACGCCGAGGCCGGTCAGCAGGACGCCCTTCCGCCCGAACCGGTCGCCGAGGGCGCCGGCCGGGATCAGCAGCCCCGCGAAGACCAGGACATAGCTGTCGACGATCCACAGCAGCTGGGAGGCGGACGGATGCAGTCCGCTCGCGGCGATCTTGGGTATCGCCAGGTTCATCGCGGCCACCAGCGACTGGGCGACCAGCACACAGGCGCACATCGCCGCCGTCACCGAGCGGCGTCCGGCGCGCGGGCCGGCGGCCAGGGCGGGGGAGGGAGTCATGGTCGAGGTCATGGCCGGGACGCTAGAGTCCGGGTTGAATAACCTCAAATGCAAGGTGTGCACTCCATGATTGCGCGAAACGCAAACATCGACCTCAACCTGCTGACGGCGCTGGACGCCCTGCTCGAGGAGGAGAGCGTGACCGCGGCGGCCGACCGGCTCGGGCTCTCCGGCCCGGCCATGAGCCGCGCCCTCGGCCGGATCCGCCGCACGGTCGGCGACCCGGTCCTGGTCCGTGCCGGCCGCCGGATGGTGCCCACCCCGCGCGCCCGGGAGATCCGGGCCGAGGTCCGCCGGCTGGTGGAAGCGGCACACGGCGTGCTGGCCCCCGCGGCGCCCGCCGACCCGGCCCGGCTGGCCCGGACCTTCACCCTCACCGCCAACGACCTCCTGGTCACCTCCCTCGGCCCGCGGCTGGTGGCCCTCGCCGCAGAGGAAGCGCCGCAGGTCGTCCTGCGCTTCCTCGGCGAGAGCCACGTCGATGTGCCGATGCTCCGCGAGGGCGCCGCGGACCTGGAGCTGGGCGTCATCGACAGCCCCGAACCGGAGATCCGCAGGGAGCTGCTGTTCACCGACCGCCCGGTGGCGGTGGTGCGCGCCGGCCACCCGCTGACCACGGGCAGGCTCACCCCGCGGCGCTACGCCGACGCCCCGCACATCAACTCCAGCCGCCGCGGCCGGCTGACCGGGCCCATCGACACCGCGCTCGGCGAACTCGGACTGCGCCGCAAGGTCATCGCCACCGCTGCCACGTTCGCCGCCGCCCTGCTGATGGTCCGCGACAGCGACGCGGTCGGCATGGCGAACGAGGTGACCGCGGCCACCACCGTCCGCAGCCTGGGCCTGTGCGTCCTGCCGATCCCGCTCGACCTGCCGCCGATGCCCATGGAGATGGCCTGGCACCCGCGTCAGGAGGCCGACGCCGGGCACCGCTGGCTGCGCGAGCTGGTCCGGCGGGCCGTCACCGAGCTGACGGGTGCCCGCCCGACCTGCGAGAACGCCGCGCGCAATGAATCGCCGCGGAGCCGCTTGAACGCGCAATGAATCGGCCGTCGGCACGCAACGGTGGCGCCTTGTCCGGCATCGGCGGCGCCCCGTACCGTCAATGCGTCCCGCCGCCCGCACCTGTTCCGCCGAGGGGTCCCATGACGTCGCTGCACACCGCCCTGCTCCAGAGTTCGGGGCAGCCCGGCGACGTCGCACACAATCTTCGGGTGCTCGACGACGCGGCCCGCACGGCCGCCGCGCACGGCGCCGGACTGCTGGTCACGCCCGAGATGTTCCTCACCGGGTACGCCATCGGCGACGACGTCCCCCGGCTCGCCGAGCCCGCCGACGGTGACGCGGCGCGCGCCGTCGCCGAGATCGCGGTACGCCACGGCCTCGCCGTCGCCTACGGCTTCCCCGAGCGCGACGGGGCGACGGTGTACAACGCGGTCCAGCTGATCGGCCCGGACGGGCAGCGCCTGGCCACGTACCGCAAGACGCACCTCTTCGGCTGCTTCGAGCGCGAGTGGTTCACCCCGGGCGACCGGCCCGTCGTCCAGGCCGAGCTGGGCGGCCTCCGCATCGGCCTGATGATCTGCTACGACGTGGAGTTCCCGGAGAACGTCCGCGCGCACGCCCTCGCCGGCACCGACCTGCTGCTGGTGCCCACCGCGCAGATGCACCCGTTCCAGTTCGTCGCCGAATCGCTGGTGCCGGTCCGCGCCTTCGAGAACCAGATGTACATCGCGTACGTCAACCGCACCGGCCCGGAAGGGGAGTTCGAGTTCGTCGGTCTCTCCACACTGGCCGGCCCGGACGGCGTCGCCCGGGCCCGGGCCGGCCGCGGCGAGGAACTCGTCTACGCCGACGCCGACCCCGAGTACCTCGCCGCCTCGCGCGCGCACAACCCCTACCTGCGCGACCGCCGCCCCGGCCTGTACGCGTCCCTCGCCTGACCCCTCCCCGCTCCCCGCCCCGCCTCCCCCTCTCCACGTCCCTCCCCCTCCCCACCAGCTCCACCGTCAGCTTCCCGCGCAAGGAGTCCCTGCCCCATGACGTCCACGGTGCCCCCCGCCGTCCCGCACACCGACGGCCAGCCGCCGATCACCATGTTCGGCCCGGACTTCCCCTACGCGTACGACGACTTCCTCGCCCACCCGGCGGGCCTCGGCCAGATACCGGCGACCGAGCACGGCGCCGAGGTGGCGGTCGTCGGCGGCGGCCTCTCCGGCATCATCACCGCGTACGAGCTGATGAAGATGGGCCTGAAGCCCGTCGTCTACGAGGCCGACCGGATCGGCGGCCGGCTGCGCACCGTCGGCTTCGACGGCTGTGCCGCCGCGGGTGACGAAACCGAGCTCAACTGCGAGCTGGGCGCGATGCGCTTCCCGCCGTCCTCCACCGCTCTCCAGCACTACATCGACCTGGTCGGCCTGGAGACGAAGCCCTTCCCCAACCCCCTTGCCGAGGCGACGCCTTCGACCGTCGTCGACCTCAAGGGCGAGTCGCACTACGCCGAGACCATCGACGACCTGCCGCAGGTCTACCGGGACGTCGCCGACGCGTGGAACAAGTGCCTCGACGAGGGCGCCGACTTCTCCGACATGAACCGGGCCATGCGCGAGCGCGACGTCCCGCGCATCCGGGAGATCTGGGCGAAGCTCGTCGAGAAGCTGGACAACCAGACCTTCTACGGCTTCCTCTGTGAATCCGAGGCCTTCACGTCCTTCCGGCACCGCGAGATCTTCGGCCAGGTCGGCTTCGGCACCGGCGGCTGGGACACCGACTTCCCCAACTCGATCCTGGAGATCCTGCGGGTCGTCTACACCGAGGCCGATGACCACCACCGCGGTATCGTCGGCGGCTCCCAGCAGCTGCCGCAGCGCCTGTGGGAGCGGGAGCCGCGGAAGATCGTGCACTGGGCGCCGGGCACCTCGCTGTCGTCGCTGCACGGCGGCGCGCCCCGCCCGGCCGTGACCCGGCTGCACCGCACCGCCGGCAACCGCGTCACCGTCACGGACGCCTCCGGCGACATCCGCTCGTACCGCGCGGTGGTCTTCACCGCCCAGTCGTGGATGCTGCTGTCCAAGATCGACTGCGATGACGAGCTGTTCCCGATCGACCACTGGACGGCGATCGAGCGCACCCACTACATGGAGTCCAGCAAGCTCTTCGTGCCGGTCGACCGGCCGTTCTGGCTGGACAAGTCCGTCGACGACAAGGGGGAGCCAACCGGGCGGGACGTCATGTCGATGACGCTGACCGACCGGATGACCCGCGGCACCTATCTGCTGGACAACGGACCGGACCGGCCCGCCGTCATCTGCCTGTCGTACACCTGGTGCGACGACAGCCTCAAGTGGCTTCCGCTGGACGCGAACGAGCGGATGGAGGTGATGCTGAAGTCGCTGGGCGAGATCTATCCGAAGGTCGACATCCGCAAGCACATCATCGGCAACCCGGTCACCGTGTCCTGGGAGAACGAGCCCTACTTCATGGGCGCGTTCAAGGCCAACCTGCCGGGCCACTACCGCTACCAGCGGCGCCTGTTCACCCACTTCATGCAGGACCGCCTCCCCGAGGACAAGCGCGGCATCTTCCTCGCCGGTGACGACATCTCCTGGACCGCGGGCTGGGCCGAGGGCGCCGTGCAGACCGCGCTCAACGCCGTATGGGGCGTGATGCACCAGCTCGGCGGCGCCACCGACCCGACCAACCCGGGTCCCGGCGATGTCTACGACGAGATCGCCCCGGTCGAGCTGCCCGAGGACTGAGCCCCGGAGAGATCAGACCCCGGCCGCCCGGGCCGCCGTGTACACCTCCGCCGCGAGATCCGTCAGCTCCGCGGCGTCCCGGGCCCGGCCCTGCAGATCGATGAGGATCTCCTCCACGCCCACCGCGGCGTGCGTGGCCAGGTCCTCGGAGATCTGCTCGGCACTGCCCTGGAACGGGCGGCGGCTGCCGCCCCGGTACGGGGCGTGGGTGTGCTGGGCGTTGGCCCGCACCACACACCGCACCGGCTCCTCGCGGCCCCGTTCGGCGGCCAGCTCCCGCAGCCGCCGCCACTGCTCGGCGAGCTGCTCGGCGCCAGCGCCGACCGGCATCCAGCCGTCCGCCCGGTCGACCAGGCGGCGCCGCGCCCGCGCGCTGGTGGCGGGCAGCAGGATGGGGATCGGCCGCTTCGGCTTGGGGCCGACGACGGACGGGGCGATGGCCGTCAGCGCCCCCTCGTACGCGACCGGGTCCGGGCCCCACACCGCGCGGCAGACGTCGATCACCTCGTCGAGGACCGCGCCGCGCCGCTCGAACGGGGCGACCGCGGCGGCCGCGTACTCGTCCAGCGACCAGCCCGTGCCCAGGCCCGCGACCACCCGGCCGCCGCTCGCCGCGTCCAGCGAGGCGAGGCCGCGGGCCAGCTGGAACGGGACATGCAGCGGGGCGATCAGGACGCTGGTGCCGAGCTGGGCCCGCTCGGTGGCCGTGGCGGCCAGCGCCAGCGTCACCAGCGGGTCGGCGACCGCGCGGTACTGGTCGGGCCAGGGCAGGCCCGGAATCCCGAACAGCCCCTGGGTGGCGGGCTCGGGGAACAGGATCCGCTCGAAGACCCAGAGGCTCTCGTAGCCGGTCCGCTCCGCGGCCCGCGCCACCTCGGGAACGTCCCGTCCGATGTCGTACTGCCGCGTCTGCGGAAGGCTCAGACCGAGTCGGATGGCCACGCCGCACTCCTTCGTCTCAGGTTTCCCCGGCTGTCCAGGGTGCCCTCTCCCTCGTCCGAGGTTCCCCTCGGCTGTCTCCGGCACCTCCAGGGCAACGTACCCTCGGCGTAGGGAAGTTCAGAGGTGACATGTCGGGGCGGCGGGCCGCACGGCGGCCCTGGTCACCCGGGCAGCGGCGTCAGCAGCATCCGGCCCACCAGGCCCACCCCGGCGTCCAGCCGCTCGGTGAACTCCTCCGTCACCTTCGGCAGGCCGCGCACGCACCACAGCGCCCGGGCCGCCACCCAGGCACCGTCCCGGGCCTTGTCCAGGCTCCAGGACCCGATCAGATGCGTCAGCGGATCGGCGACTTCCAGCACGTCGGGGCCGGGCATCAGCTGCTCGCGGATCCGCTCCTCCAGGCCGGTCAGTACCCCGCCCACCCGGTCGAAGTCGGTCTCCAGCGCGTCCGGTTCGCACTCCAGCGCCCGGCAGGTGTCCAGCACCGCCAGCGCCAGGTCATGGCCGATGTGGGCGTTGATCCCGGCCAGCGCGAACTGCAGCGGACGCACCCCCGGGTGGCGGCGCAGCTGGAACAGCGGCCGCCAGCAGGCGGGCGGCCGCCGCCCCGCCGTCGCGGCGTCCACCGCGTCGAAGTAGCGCCGCCCGAACCGGACGTCCAGCTCACCGGCGGCCCGCGCGTCCTCGAAGGCGCCGCGCTCGACGCGCCGCGCCACCTCCTCGGTGACGGTCAGATAGACGCTGTTGAAGACGGCCACTCCGTCCCCGGCGGGCAGCGCCGCGTCCAGCGCCCGCATCCGCGCCAGTACGTCCGCGATGCCGCGAGCGGGGGGAGAGGCGGGAGAGGGGGGAGCGGCAGCAGCGGCCATGGTGTCCGCCGGCCCGTGGCCGCCGTCGTCGTCACCGCGTTCCCGGTCCGTCGATTCCTGAGATGTCGTCATCCGCCCAGCGTGTCAGCGGGACGACGGGCATCCGCCGGTGGCCGGACGGCGTTGACCGGAACGGGGTAATGTCCGGCGTGCCCTCTTGTGGCCCGGAGTCCGTCAGAAGCGCCCTACGCCTTGTCGTACGACGAGGTGCCCTCGTCCAGCAGCGGCGGCTGGGTCTTCAGGTGCGCGGGGGCCAGGGCGCGCAGGACGTGGTAGCCGGTGAGCACCACGATCGTGCCGAGCGCGATACCGCTCAGCTCGAAGTGGTCGCCGAGGCGCAGGCTGACGCCGCCGATGCCGATGATGATGCCGGCGGCGACCGGGACGAGGTGCACCGGATTGCGCAGATCCACCTTGTTGTGCACCCAGATCTGGGCACCGAGGAGGCCGATCATGCCGTACAGGATGACGGTGATACCGCCCAGCACCCCGCCGGGTATCGCGGCCACCACCGCGCCGAACTTCGGGCACAGTCCGAAGAGCAGGGCGAAGCCGGCCGCCGCCCAGTAGGCCGCGGTGGAGTAGACCCGGGTCGCCGCCATCACGCCGATGTTCTCGGAGTAGGTGGTGTTGGGCGGGCCGCCGAGCGCCGTGGAGAGCACCGAGGCCGCACCGTCCGCGGAGATCGCGGTGCCGAGCTTGCCGTCCAGCCGGT
Source organism: Streptomyces sp. NBRC 110611 (assembly GCF_001590865.1). Classification (GTDB taxonomy): domain Bacteria; phylum Actinomycetota; class Actinomycetes; order Streptomycetales; family Streptomycetaceae; genus Streptomyces. Next base: position 472,558 of record NZ_BBUY01000002.1, on the reverse strand, counting down.
CACCGGTCATCTCCCCGACCGCCTTGACGTGCCCGGCGTTCTCCGCGACCAGCGCGATCACCACGGGCAGTGCGACCAGGACCGCCGACCACTGGAAGCTCGGACCGTGGAGGTGCGGCAGGCCGATCCAGTCGGCCTGGCCGACGGCGGAGAAGTCCAGCCGCCAGTGGTCGGTGACCTTCCCCGCCCCGTCCACCGAGTGGATCATGCCGAAGACCCGGTCGAAGAGCCAGGAGACGGCGTAGCCGAAGACCAGTCCGAGGAAGATCGCGACACGGGACCAGAAACCGCGCAGACACACCACGGCACCCCCGGTGACCAGCATGGTCAGCAGCGCCACCCACTGGTCCTGCGGCCAGTACGTCCGCGCCGTCACCGGCGCCAGGTTGAAGCCGATCAGCATCACCACCGCGCCGGTGACCACCGGCGGCATCGCGGCGTGGATGATCCGCGCCCCGAACCGCTGCACGGCCAGCCCGACCAGGAACAGCGCCACACCGACCGCCAGCACCGCACCGGTCACCGTCGCACTGGTGCCGCCCTGCGCCCGGATCACCGCGGCGACCCCCACGAACGACAGCGAACAGCCCAGGTACGAGGGCACCCGGCCGCGCGTCGCCAGCAGGAAGATGACCGTCGCGACACCGGACATCATGATCGCGAGGTTGGGGTCGAGCCCCATCAGCACCGGGGCGACGAAGCTCGCGCCGAACATGGCCACGACATGCTGGGCGCCCAGGCCCACCGTCCGCGGCCACGACAGCCGCTCATCCGGTCTGACCACGGCCCCCGGGGCCGGGTTGCGCCCGTCGCCGTGCACGGTCCAGCGCACACCGAGGCCCATGACTGCTCCAGTTCTCCATGACGGTTGTCCAGGACGGCGGTGATCCGTCCGCACGAGGTATGACCGTCCACACGGGATGACCGGACACACGGGGATGACCGGGCAATGTTAGAGCGACGTCAGAACGCACTCGCGAGCTGTGAGGCAGCCCACAGCGGCTCGCTCGCATGGGCCGCGATCGGCCGTGGCAGACTGAGGCTGTACTGACATAAGAGCAGCAGCGCACTCCGGGGTCGGTGTAATTCCGAACCGGCGGTAACAGTCCGCGACCCGTCCGCCGCCAGCGGCCGGTTGAGCAGGTGGAATTCCTGCACCGACGGTGAAAGTCCGGATGGGAGGCAGTGCGCGGCGGGCGAGCTTCGGTACACCGCCGTCGGCGGCGCGTCCGGTCGTTCTCCGGGCGGGCCTCGCCGTACACCCGTGGTGTCCCCGTCGCTCCGTTTCCGCTTCTGTCGTATCCGACAGCCCCGGAGTCCGTGCCCGAAGAGGCAGGAGGACCCGGTGGCCGCCCGAGCCCCCGTCGAGACCGCGGCGATGCGCCGAGCCATCGAGCTCGCCGCGCGCGGCCTGGGACACACCAGCCCCAACCCCGTGGTCGGCTGTGTCGTCCTGGACCCCGGTGGCCGTACCGTCGGCGAGGGCTGGCACCAGCGCGCCGGCGGCCCGCACGCCGAGGTCCACGCCCTGCGTGCCGCGGGCGAACGCGCCCGGGGCGGCACCGCGGTGGTCACCCTCGAACCCTGCAACCACACCGGCCGCACCGGCCCCTGCGCCCGGGCGCTGATCGACGCCGGGATCGCCCGCGTCGTCTACGCCGTCTCCGACCCCACCCCGGCCGCCACCGGCGGCGCCGTCACCCTCGCCGAGGCCGGTGTCGACGTCGAGGGCGGACTGCTCGCCGACGAGGCGGCGGCCGGCAACGAGGCCTGGCTGACCGCCGTCCTGCGCCGCCGCCCCTTCGTGCTGTGGAAGTACGCCGCCACCCTCGACGGCCGGATCGCCGCCGCCGACGGCACCAGCCGCTGGATCTCCTCGCCCGAGTCACGCGCCGACGTGCACCGGCTGCGGGCCGCCGCGGACGCCGTGATCGTCGGCTCCGGCACCGCCCGCGCCGACGATCCGCAGCTCGGCGCCCGCATCAGCGGGCTGTCCGACGACGAGATCAGCCAGCCGCTGCGGGTCGTCGTCGACTCCGGCGCCACCGCCGTCAAGGCCGGCGCCCGCGTCCTGGACGGCACCGCGCCGACCCTCATCGCGGTCGCCGAGGACGCCGACGCCGCCCACCTCGAAGGCCTCGCCCCGCTGCTGCGGCTGCCGCGCGCCGCCGACGGGCGCGGCCTGTCCATCCCCGCCCTCCTCCAGGCCCTGTACGAGCGCGACGTCCGCTCCGTGCTCCTCGAAGGCGGGCCCACGCTCGCCGGGGCCTTCCTCGCCGCCCAGGCCGTCGACAAGGTCGTCGGCTACCTCGCGCCGGTGCTGCTCGGCGCCGGACCGGCCGCCGTCGGCGACGCCGGAATCACCACCATCGCCCAGGCGTTGCGGCTCGAAGTGACCGGCACCGAACGGCTCGGCCCCGATCTCCGCATCACCGCCACGCCTCTCCGCCACTCCCGCCACGAGGAGAACTGAAGTGTTCACCGGAATCGTCGAAGAACTGGGTGAGGTCGTCGCCGTCGAGAACCTCGGCGACAGCTCCCGGTTCCGGCTCCGCGGCCCCGTCGTCACCGAAGGCGCCAAGCACGGCGACTCGATCGCCGTCAACGGCGTCTGTCTGACCGTCGTGGACACCGCCGACGGGGAGTTCACCGCCGATGTGATGGCCGAGACCCTCAACCGCTCCAGCCTCGGCGCGCTGACCACCGGCTCGCGGGTCAACCTGGAGCGCCCCATGGCGCTCGGCGGGCGGCTCGGCGGCCACCTCGTCCAGGGCCACGTCGACGGCACCGGCACCCTCGTCGAACGGACCCCCGGCGAACACTGGGAGATCGTGAAGATCGCCCTGCCGGCCGCGCTGTCCCGCTACGTCGTCGAGAAGGGTTCCATCACCGTCGACGGGGTCAGCCTCACCGTCGTCGACGCCGGCGACGCCCACTTCACCGTCAGCCTCATCCCGACCACCCTCGCGCTCACCACCCTCGGCATCAAGAAGGCCGGCGACCCCGTGAACCTGGAGGTCGACGTCCTCGCCAAGTACGTCGAGCGGCTGCTGGGCCGGGGCGCCGAGGACCGCAAGGACCTCGACGAGATCACGGAGATGGACCGGTGAGCCTGCTCGCCCCGCTCAACGGGGTGGCCTTCACGGCCTTCGGGCAGCACGTCATCTGGTCGGACATGATCGGCAACACCGTCGGTCTGGCCGCCCTGGCGCTCGGCTGGCGGCGCTCGATCTGGACCTGGCCGGCCCAGCTCCTCTCCGGCCTGATCCTCGTCGCCGCGTACGCCTCCGCCCACCTCAGCGGCGGCGTCGGCAAGCAACTCCTGGTCATCGGCGTGGCGTTGTGGGGCTGGCGGCAGTGGCAGCGCGGCCGGCAGCAGGCGCAGGACGGCTCGATCGCCGTCCGCTTCGCGAGCTGGGGCGAGCGCGGTGTGCTGCTCGCCGGCACGGCCCTGGGCACCGTCGCCGTCGGCACGCTCTTCACGCTGCTCCCGCAGCTGTCCTGGAACCCCTGGCCGGACGCCTACATCTTCGTCGGCACGCTCGCCGCGATGGTGGCCCAGGCCCGCGGCCTGGTCGAGTTCTGGTTCGCCTGGCTGCTGGTCGACCTGGTCGGCGTCCCGCTCGCCTTCAGCAGCGGGCTCGCCTTCTCCGGTCTCGTCTACGTCGTCTACTTCGCCCTCGTCGTATGGGGCCTGCGCGACTGGTGGCTGCGCTCGCGCCGCGCCGCGGCCGCCGAGAGCCGGCCCGTCCTGGAAGGAGCAGCGGCATGACCGCACTGCAGAGCTGGTACGACGCGGGGGACACCGCATCCCTCGCGCTGGACCCCGTCGAGCAGGCCATCGCCGATATCGCCGCCGGCCGCCCCGTCGTGGTCGTGGACGACGAGAACCGCGAGAACGAGGGTGACCTCATCGTCGCCGCGGAGAAGGCCACCCCCGAGATCGTCGCCTTCATGATGAGCGAGTGCCGCGGCCTGATCTGCGCCCCCATGGCGGGCCCCGACCTGGACCGGCTCGAACTCCCGCAGATGGTCGAGCAGAACACCGAGTCGATGCGGACCGCCTTCACGGTCTCCGTCGACGCCTCCGCCGCGCACGGCGTGACCACCGGCATCTCCGCCGCCGACCGCGCCACCACCCTGCGGCTGCTCGCCTCCGGCGACACCGCCCCCGGCGACTTCGTCCGGCCCGGCCACATCTTCCCGCTGCGCGCCAGGCCCGGCGGCGTCCTCGTCCGCAACGGCCACACCGAGGCCGGCGTCGACCTCGCCCGGCTCGCCGGACTGCGCCCGGCCGCCGCCATCGTGGAGATCGCCGGCGAGGACGGCACCATGCTGCGGCTGCCCGAGCTGGTGCCGTTCGCCCGCAAGCACGGCTTGTCGATCATCTCCATCGAGGACCTGATCGCCTACCGGCGGTCGGCCGAACCGACCGTCCGCCGCGAGGCCGCCACCCGCCTGCCCACCGCGCACGGCGAATTCACCGCGTACGGCTACCGCTCCACGGCCGACGGCGTCGAGCACATCGCGCTGGTCGCCGGTGACCTCGGGGACGGCGAGGACGTCCTGGTCAGGGTCCACTCCGAGTGCCTGACCGGCGATATCTTCCACTCCCTGCGCTGCGACTGCGGCCCCCAGCTGGAGGCCTCGCTGCGGCGGATCAGCGAGGCCGGCCGCGGGGTGGTGATCTACCTCCGCGGCCACGAGGGACGCGGCATCGGGCTGCTGTCCAAACTGCGCGCCTACGAGCTCCAGGAGCGCGGCCGCGACACCCTCGACGCCAACCTCGAACTGGGGCTGCCGGCCGACTCCCGCGACTACGCGGCGGGCGCGCAGATGCTCCGGGACCTCGGCGTCCGCTCGCTGCGCCTGATGACCAACAACCCCGACAAGACCGCCGCCCTGGTGCGGCACGGCCTCGCGGTCACCGGCCGCGAACCGATGCCCGTCCAGGCGGGCGAGCACAATCTGCGCTACCTGCGCACCAAGCGGGACCGGATGGGCCACGACCTGCCGTGGCTCGACGGCGAGCACGCCACCACCTGCGGCAACCAGTAGCCACGACCGCAGGCATTCGGCCACCGGTACGGAAGAGCCGGTCCACCCACCACCCCACCATCACCCGTACGAGACGAGGAGAACCGTGAGCGGTAAGGGCGCACCCGAACTGACCGTGAAGAACTGTGGCGACCTGCGGGTGGCCGTGATCGCGGCGCAGTGGCACACCGAAGTCATGGACGGCCTGGTGAACGGCGCGCTGCGCGCCCTGGCCGACCTGGGCATCGACGAGCCGACCGTACTCCGGGTCCCCGGCAGCTTCGAGCTGCCGGTGGCCGCCAAGGTCCTCGCGGGCCGCGGCTACCACGCGGTGGTCGCCCTCGGCGTGGTCATCCGCGGCGGCACCCCGCACTTCGACTACGTCTGCCAGGGCGTCACCCAGGGCCTGACACAGGTCAGCGTGGACACCGGCGTCCCGGTCGGCTTCGGCGTGCTGACCTGCGACAACGATGAGCAGGCAAGGGACCGCGCCGGCCTTGAGGGCTCGACCGAGGACAAGGGGCACGAGGCGGTCACCGCCGCCGTCGCCACCGCCGTCACCCTCCGCTCGCTGTCCGAGCCCTGGCACTGAGCGGGCGGGGTGAGCGCGTAGGGTGGTGACCATCATGTCCAAGAAGACGTTCGAGGAGCTGTTCGCCGAGCTCCAGCAGAAGGCCGCCACCGGCGACCCCGCCACCTCCCGCACCGCCGAGCTGGTGCAGGCCGGCGTCCATACGATCGGCAAGAAGGTCGTCGAGGAGGCCGCCGAGGTCTGGATGGCCGCCGAGTACGAGTCCCACGAGGCGGCCGCGGAGGAGATCTCCCAGCTCCTCTACCACCTCCAGGTGATGATGGTCGCCAAGGGCATCTCCCTCGACGACGTCTACGCCCACCTCTGAGCCACCCCTCACCCCCACCCTCCCCAGCTCCTCATCCCTGCTTCAACTCGCCTCAGTCGCAAAGGAATTCGCTCTCATGCTGCGCATCGCTGTCCCCAACAAGGGTTCTCTGTCCGAGCCTGCGTCGGCGATGCTCCATGAGGCCGGCTACCGCCAGCGCAAGGACCGCCGGGAACTGGTCCTGGTCGACGCCGGGAACGAGGTCGAGTTCTTCTTCCTGCGTCCGCGCGACATCGCCGTCTACGTCGGCTCCGGCAAGCTCGACATCGGCATCACCGGCCGTGACCTGCTGCTGGATTCCGGAGCCGACGCCGAGGAGATCCTCCAGCTGGGCTTCGCCGGCTCGACCTTCCGCTACGCCACCCGCCCGGGCACGGCCAAGGACGTCACCGACTTCGGCGGGATGACCATCGCCACCTCCTTCTCCGGGCTGGTCGGCAAGCACCTCGCCGACAACGGCGTCGACGCCTCCGTCGTCCGCCTCGACGGCGCCGTGGAGACCGCGATCCAGCTCGGCGTCGCCGAGATCATCGCGGATGTCGTCGAGACCGGCACCACCCTGCGCAACGCCGGCCTGGAGATCATCGGCGAGCCCATCCTCAAGTCCGAGGCCGTCGTCATCCGCCGTACCGGCGCCCCGCAGGACGACCCGAAGGTGCGCCAGTTCCTCCGCCGAATGCAGGGCGTCCTGGTGGCCCGCCGGTACGTGATGATGGACTACGACATCCGGGTCGAGCACGTCGAGAAGGCCGTCGCCCTCACCCCCGGCCTGGAGTCGCCGACCGTCTCCCCGCTGCACCACGAGGGCTGGGTCGCGGTCCGCTCCATGGTCCCGTCCAAGGACGCCCAGCGCATCATGGACGAGCTCTACGAACTCGGCGCCCGCGCGATCCTCACCACCGGTATCCACGCCTGCCGGCTCTGACCGGCCGGCCCCTTCCGGCTCCGCCCGCTCCTGCTCCTTCTCCTCCGGGCCCCTCCGGCACTCCCTACGTACGACGGAAGGCGACGACGTGTCCGCGGTACCCCAGGCTTCGCTGCCCAGCCTCCCGGTGACCTTCCGGCCGACCCGTACCCGGGTGGTCCTCTACGCCGTCGCCCTCGCCCAGCTGGCCGCCCTCACGGCGATCGCGCTGGCGCTGCCGGAGCTGAGCGGCGGCGAGCGGCTCAGCTTCATCGTCACCGGACTGCTGGTGGGGGCCGTCCTCCTGCTGCTCAGCCGCCCCAAGGTGGTCGCGCGCCAGGACGGGGTCACCGTGGTCAACCTCACCACCAAGCGCGAGCTCGCCTGGGCCCAGGTCGTCCGGGTCAACCTCCGGCCCGGCGACCCCTGGGTCCACCTCGACCTCGCCGACGGCACCAGCCTGCCCGCCATGGGCATCCAGCCCGGGATCGCCCGGGACCAGGCCATCCGCGACGCCCGCGCGCTGCGCGACCTCACCGAGAAGCATGGTGTGCTGGACCACACGGCCCGGTGAGCCTGCCGTATCCCGGACCCTGATGTTTACTCTGTTCTCCGGGGCGCGCTCGTGTGCCCCGCCCCTCAGTGGGCCCACCGCGACCCGAGGAGTGAATCCCTCCGGCAATGGACGGATCGTCCTGTAGTACCTGCGCCGCCCCTCCGCATACGACGGGGGCGGCGGCATGACCGGCCCTCTGCTGCTGCTCGCGGCGGCCCTTGTGCTGATCCTGGCCAACGGTTTCTTCGTCGCCGCCGAGTTCGGCCTCGTCACCGTCGAGAAGGCGGACGCCGAACGCGCCGCGGCCGGCGGCGACCGCCGCGCCCGCACCGTCGTCTCCGCGCTGCGCGAACTCTCCTTCCAGCTCTCCGGCACCCAACTCGGCATCACGATCACCTCTTTGGTCGTCGGCATGCTCGCCGAGCCCGCGCTGGCCGAGCTGCTGTCCGGCCCGCTGCACGCGGCCGGTCTGCCCGCGGCCGTGGTGCCGGGCGTCGCCGTCGCGATCGGGATGCTGCTGGCGTCCGCCGTCCAGATGGTCATCGGCGAGCTGGTGCCCAAGAACTGGGCGGTCTCCCGGCCGCTGCCGGTCGCCCGCTTCGTGGCCGGCCCGCAGCGGGTCTTCTCCGGCTTCTTCCGCCCGGTGATCACCCTGCTGAACACCGTCGCCAACCGGCTCGTCCGCATGCTGGGCGTGCAGCCGACCGATGAGCTGGCCTCCGCCCGCACCCCCGGCGAACTGGTCTCGCTGGCCCGGCACTCGGCCCGGGCCGGCGCCATCGAGCAGGACACCGCCGACCTCTTCGTCCGCACCCTCTCGCTGGGCGAGCTGACCGCGGAGAACGTGATGACGCCCCGGGTACGGGTCAGCGCCCTGCAGGACACCGCGACCGCCGAGGACGTGGTGAACCTCACCCGCGCCACCGGCCTGTCCCGCTTCCCCGTCTACCGCACCCGCCTCGACGAGGTCGTCGGCATGGTGCACCTCAAGGACGCGCTGGCCGTCCCGGCGCACGACCGGCTGCGCACCCCGGCGGCCCGGATCGCGGTGCCGCCGCTGCTGGTGCCCGAGACGCTGCCGGTGCAGCCGCTGCTGGAACGGCTGCGCAGCGAACAGCCGATAGCGGTGGTCGTCGACGAGTACGGCGGCACCGCCGGTGTGGTCACGCTGGAGGACATCATCGAGGAACTGGTCGGTGAGGTCCGTGACGAGCACGACGGTGTGGACCTGCCGGAACTGGGCCAGGCCCCGCCCGAGGAAGGCCGCCCCGCCTGGGACGCCGACGGCGGCTGCCGGGTGGACACCCTGCGGAGGATCGGCCTGCAGGCCCCGGACGGGCCGTACGAGACGGTGGCCGGGCTGGTGGCCCACATACTCGGCCGGATCCCGGCCCCCGGCGACACCGCGGAACTCGACGGCTGGCGGCTGCGGGTGCGGCTGGTCTCGCACCACCGCGCCGAGCGGATAAGGCTCGTCCGGACCGCGACGGTCACCCCGTCCGCGCTGCGCGAGCCCGCCGCGGCCGCTGCGGAGGTGTCCCGATGACCCTGGCCCAGCTGCTCTTCGCAATACTCCTGGTCCTCGTCAACGGCTTCTTCGTCGGCGCCGAGTTCGCGCTGGTCTCGGTCCGCCGTTCGCAGATCGAACCGCTGGCGACGGAGGGTTCCGCCCGGGCCCGGCAGGTGCTGCACGGGCTGGAGAACCTCCCGCAGATGATGGCGGCCGCCCAGTTCGGCATCACCGTCTGCTCCCTGACACTGGGCGCGGTGGCCGAACCGACCGTCGCCCGCCTCCTGGAACCGCTCTTCGAGGCGGTGAGCCTGCCCGCCCCGCTGATCCACCCGCTCGGCTATGTCATCGCCCTGGCGCTGGTGGTCTTCCTCCACCTCCTCATCGGCGAGATGGTCCCCAAGAACCTGGCGATGGCCGCGCCGGAGAAAACCGCCCTGTGGTTCAGCCCGGGCCTGGTCGCCTTCGCCCGGCTGTGCCGCCCGGTCACGGCCCTGCTCGGGGCCTGCGCCCACGGGGTGCTGCGGCTCTTCCGCGTCGAACCGAAGGACGAGGTCGAGGCGGTCTTCACCAGCGAGCAGCTGACCCACCTCGTCGAGGACGCGGGGCAGGCGGGCCTGCTCGAACCGGCCGCCCAGGAGCGCCTCGCCGACGCCCTGGTGCTGGGCAGCCGCCCCGTCACCGACGTCCTCCTCGACCCGGCGGGCCTGATCACCGTCGAGCCGACGGTGACGCCCCGCCAGGTGGAGGAGCTGACCGTACGGACCGGCTACTCGCGCTTCCCGGTGTGTGCGCCCGGCGGGGCGTACATGGGCTATCTGCACGTCAAGGACGTCCTCGACCTCGAGGACCGGGACCGTGCGGTGCCCCAGCGGATCTGGCACCCGATGGCCACGCTGCGCGCCGAGCTCCCCCTGGACGACGCCCTGACGGCGATGCGCCGGGCCGCCTCCCACCTGGCGGCGGTCGCCGACGGGTCGGGCCGGGTGCTCGGGCTGGTCGCCCTGGAGGACGTGCTGGAGATGCTGGTCGGCGAGGTCCGCGATCCGTCCCACCGCCGGACGCCGGCCGTCCGCAGGGAGCGGCGGGGCCCGGGGGAGCGGATCACCGAGCCGCGCGGGGAGGCCATGCGCCCGGCGGAGGACCGCGCACTGGCCGGCTGAGATCGTGAACTACGGGGCCGCGGCAGCCCGAGGCGTCACCGCCCCGGGCTGTCCGGCCCCCGGCCCGACAGGACCTCGCCGTAGGCCTGTATCAGGTCCGGCAGCCGCAGGGTGGCCAGGTCGTCACGGGCCGGTGTGCCCCGCCAGGTGGACAGGCGCAGGTCGCGGTAGGCGCAGCTCTTTTCATAGAGGGTGCGCAGGAAGCGGCCGTTGCCGAGCTCGTCGATCCAGCCCTCCTCGACGACATGGGCGCTGATGCTGGCGAGTTCCTCCAGGGCCTCCTCGTCCCAGCGGTCGCCGTTCTCGGCGGCCAGTACCTCACCGATGGCGGTCAGCTCCGGCGGCCGGTAACTGGGGAAGTCCACCCGGCTGGTGAAGCGGGAGGACAGTCCGGGGTTGGCGGCCAGCAGCCGGTCCATTCCCTCCGGATAGCCCGCCAGGATCACCACCAGCCGGTCGCGGTTGTCCTCGGCGCGCTTGAGCAGCACCTGGAGCGCCTCGTCGCCGTACGCGTCGCCCTTGCTGTAGCCGGAGTTGGACAGGCTGTACGCCTCGTCGACGAAGAGCACCCCGCCCAGCGCGGAGTCGATCAGCTCATTCGCCTTCACCGCGGTCTGGCCGAGGAACTCGCCGACCAGGTCCGACCGTTGGGCCTCCACGAGATGGTCGCCGCCGAGCAGCCCCAGCGCGTAGAAGACCCGCCCCAATATCCTGGCCACGGTCGTCTTGCCGGTGCCGGACGGCCCGGAGAAGACGAAGTGCCGTTTCGGCGGCTGCACCGGCAGCCCCTGGCCCGCCCGCAGCCGTGCCATCCGCAACTGCGCCGACAGCGCCCGCACCTGACGCTTGACCGGCTCCATGCCGACCATCCGCTCCAGCTCCGCGAGCGCCTTCTCCAGCAGGACCGGGTCGGCGGGCCCGGCGGGCAGCCGCTCGGTGCCCCGCGGCCCCGGGACCGCGGCTCTGGCCCGGACCGTGGGGTCGCCGCAGGCCGGTGCGCCGCCGCTCGCCTCGGCGTTCGGCCCCTCCGCCTCGCCGGACGCCAGCAGCTCCCGGCCGTCGACCGGGTCGAGCGGTGCCAGCGGGTCCGGATCGCCGCCGGCCTCCTGGCCGAGCCCGGACGCGGAGACCGTCGCGAGGCCCGCGCCCTCGTCCAGCCCGTCCACGTCGGCGATCGCGGCGAGCCGGGCCGCGGTGTCCATGAAGGCCGGGTCCACGCGGTGCACCGCCCGGTAGAGGGGGAGGGCCGCGGCGCTGCGCCCCGTCCCCTCGTGCGCCCGGGCGAGCCAGTACCGCAGCTCCTTGCGCTGCGGCTGCTCGCTGCGGCACCGCATCAGCGCGGCCGACAGCAGCGGCTCGGCCTGCCCGTACATCTCCAGCCGCACCCGCGCCATCCCGCCGAACAGCCCGGCCTCGATGCCCAGTACGGGGTCGTTCAGCAGCGGCTCGGTGTGCCGTACGAGCTGCTCCCAGTCCTTGACGAGGTAGGCCCGGCAGGCGTGCAGAAAGCGCACCTGGGGGTCGGTGTCGACCGGCGGGCAGCCGGCCAGCGCCTGGTCCAGTTCGGCGACATGGCGGCCGTCGAGCCAGTGCGAGGCGTGCGCCAGCAGCAGGTCGCGGGGGGTCTCCAGCACCGGCTGGACCCACCAGCCCAGCCAGTACCAGGAATTGAGGGACCGTCGGTGGCGGGTGCGCATCTCGCCGAAGCGGTCGCGGTGCCGGTGCATCCGCAGCAGCGCGGTGGCGGTGTCGGCGCGCAGGGCGTGCAGCCCGAGCCAGGCGTCGGCCATCGACGGGTCGAGCCGCACCGCGGCCCGGAACTCCTCCTCCGCCTGCGGATACGCGCCGACCGTGTAGGCGTCGAGCGCACGCAGCCAGGCGAGCTCGGCCGGGGCGGGCGAACCCTGAGTTCCGAATTCCATCCGTCCCCCCACAACCGTCCCCCGTGTGTGCCGCCGGGCGCGCGCCGGCCGCGCCTTGGGAACGGGCGTGCGGCGTACGGGAGTTGACCTCGCCGCGCATGGGAGTCCCCTGGCCTGCGGTGGCACAGACTCGCATGGTACCCGCGGGATCGCCGCAGGCCGTAGAGGGCGGCACGGGGCAAGAGTGGACCGGGAGCAGATGTTTTGACGCAGCGCCACGGCGCGAAGAGTGCGGTGACCCAGGGTGAGGGGGAAGCGGCACGAGGCGGCGGCGCGAGATGGTTTTACACAGAACGAAGCCCCCGATCACGGGGGAACAACCGGGGGCTTCGCATCTGCGGGCGGTCCGTTGAACCGCACATTGAGAACGTAAGTCCTGTACGCCCCCCAGGTCAAGCCGAGTTGGAGCACTCGGCGGGTCCCTGTCGTCCGCAAGCGGGGTACTGGCCACTCTCTGCTACGGAGCGTGAACTGTGGGGCCGATCATGGCGTCGCGGAAGGCCTCATGCGTACCTCGTACCCCATCCGCCCCTGGCGCACCAGGAAATCGGCGTACGGGCGCGAAGGATCCACCGCGAAGTGCGCGCGCTCCGCCGGAATCCAGCCACTCCAGAACGCGGAGAGGTCCGGTCCATCCCGGAGTTGACCCCTTTCCCAGGAATGTTCGCGCGCCAGTTCCATCCACAACAGGCAGGCCAGATAGGGCCGGATGGCCCGCCGGCCCGTGCCGACGCCCTCGACCAGCACGACCGGCGCGGGCGCCAGCTCACGCGCCTCGTTGAACTCCCCGCGCGCCCAGTCGTAGATCTCGTACCGCGCGGTCTCCCCCCGGGACAGCGGCTCCAGCACCTGCGCCCCGAACCGGCCGCTCCACGCGAACAGCTCCTCATGGGTGGCGAGGTCATCGGTGTGCACCACCGGGGCGCCGCCCAGCGCCTCCGCCAGCCGCCCGGCGAAGGTGCTCTTGCCCGACCCGGCATGCCCGTCCACGGCGATCAGCCGCACCGGCCCGCAGGAGGGCGGCAGCGCGCGCAGCCGCGCGGCGAGCCAGGCCAGGTCACCCGTCATCCCGCCAGTCATCCCGCCAGCGTACGCCGCCGCCCCGCACCCCCGGCCGCGCGAGTGGCCCACACCCATCCACACCCCGCCACGCCGCTGTCACCGCGATACCGCCGCCGCGATCGCCGCGATACCGCCGTAGCGATCACCGTGATACCGCCGTCGGGATCAGCGCGATATTGCCGCCGCGACGCGCGCCGCACCCGCTTCCGAAGCACACCCCGACCGGCGATAGTTGACCCACGGCCCCTCCCACCCCTCTCCCGCCCCCGCCCCGCCCCTCGTCCCGCCATTCCCCTCCGCCGCCCACCCCGACCCCTCGCACCCGCCCCTCGCACCCGCCCCTCACACCCGATCACACGCATCCGACTGGGGGACTCCACCATGACCAGCTCCGCGCCCCGGCGCACCGTCCTGGCCGCCGCGCTCGCCGCCGCGGCGGGCGCCGCCGCACCGGCCTCCGCGGCCGCACCGGCCGCCACCGCACCCCACCCGAGCCGCCCGAGCCGCCCGGAGGGCCCCGTGGACCACGTGGACCAGCACACCTGGACCACCGCGGCCGACTGGACCAAGGGCACCGCCCGGGGCACCCGGGTCACCCACGGCCCCCGCCCCGGCGTCGTCCTCGCCCGGCCCGTGGGCACCACCACCTACCGGGACCCGCACACCGGCCGCACCACCACCTGGGAGTACGCCACCTGGACCTCCCCGGCCCACCGCCTCGGGGTCCCGTCCACCGAGGCCGTCGCCTCCTGGAACGCGCACACGCCGCCCGGTACCTGGATCACCGTCGAACTGCGCGGCAGGTACAGCGACGGCACCCGCACCCCCTGGTACGTCATGGGCCGCTGGACCGCCGACGACACCGACGCCGACATCCGCCGCACCTCCGTCGACAACCAGAAGGACGGCAAGAGCAGCATCTCCACCGACACCTTCGCCATCGACACCCCCTCCAGCGGCCTCCGCCTGACCTCGTACACCCTCCGCCTCACTCTCCACCGCAAGCCCGGCACCAGCCTCACCCCCACCGTCTGGCGGCTCGGCGCCATGGCCTCCGACGTCCCCGACCGCTTCGAGGTCCCGGCCTCCAAGCCCGCCCTGGTGGGCCGTGAACTGACCGTCCCCCGCTACTCGCAGGAGATCCACAAGGGCCAGTACCCGGAGTACGACAACGGCGGCGAGGCCTGGTGCAGCCCCACCTCGTCCCAGATGGTCATCGAGTACTGGGGCCGCAGGCCCACCCCCGCCGACCTCGCCTGGGTCAACCCCTCCTACGCCGACCCCCAGGTCTGCCACGCCGCCCGCCGCACCTTCGACTACCAGTACGACGGCTGCGGCAACTGGTCCTTCAACGCCGCCTACGCCGCCACCTACCGGGACCTCCAGGGCGTCGTCACCCGCCTGGCCTCCCTCAACGACGCCGAGCGCCTCATCCACGCCGGCATCCCGGTGATAACGTCCCAGTCCTTCCTCAAGACCGAACTCGACGGAGCCGGCTACGGTACCGCCGGCCACCTGATGGCCGTCATCGGCTTCACCTCCGCCGGCGACGTCATCGCCAACGACCCGGCCTCCCCCGACAACCACGCGGTCCGCCGTGTGTACCCCCGCCACCAATTCGAGAACATCTGGCTGCGCACCAAGCGCTACGACGCGGAAGGCAAGGTCAAGAGCGGTTCGGGAGGTGTCTGCTACCTCTACTTCCCGGTGCGGCCGGGGCCGGCTCGGCAGCGGGTTCTGAAGGAGCTCGGAATCCGGTAGCGGCTCACGCGGCCGATCCGGCCGGCAGCTCCTCCGGGAGGCAGTCGGCCCGTACTGTGCGCCGGCTGTGTCCGTAGTCCGCCAGGAGCCCGCGCGGGCGCGGGTGGTGCCCCTACGATGAGAAATGCCATGCCATGGACCAGGGTCGACGGTGGGGGGATCAGGGCGGATGGAGATTCGGCTGACGCTCGGGAGCAGTGCCGGCGAGGCGGGCGGGGGCGTCGACGGCCGCGACGGCGCCGAGGGGACGGCGTCGCTGTACCGCTGGCTGGTCGCGGATCCGGAACTGCGCGGCCGGGCCGAGGTATCCGCCGGGGCCGCCCCCACGGGCCAGGGAGAAATGGGCGGGGCGCTGGAGGTGGTGAACGTCGTGTTCGGCGACGTCATCGCCCTGGGGAATCTGCTGGTCGCCGTGGCGGCCTGGCGTGGATCGCGCCCCCGCCCGCCGCAAGTGCGGATCGAACGCGACGGCGTGTCGATCACCGTGCAGGACGGCTCGCCCGAGACGGTGGAGCGGATTCTCAAGGTCTGGGGAATGGGCGGTTCCGGTGACACCCCAGGGCCGGACCGCGAGGACACGGAGTAGCCGGTGGCCATGCTGGCGGACCCGGACCGTTCGGAAGCACTGCTGTTAGGGGTGCACTCCTATACAACTCTGCCGGATCTCCCCGCCGTTGCCCGCAATCTGGCCGGTCTGGAGAAGGTCCTGAACGACCCCGCGGTGTGGGGACTGCCCTCCGGCCGGTGCACGGTGCTCTCCCAGCCGCAGACCGGCGAGGAGGTCCTGGACACCGTCCAACAGGTCGCCCGCCGGGCCGAGGACACCTTGCTGGTCTATTACGCCGGCCACGGCCTGACCGACCCGCACACCGACGAGCTGTACCTGGCCCTGCCGGATTCGGACCGCGAACGCGAGTACACCGCGTTGCGGTACGAGTACCTGCGCCGGGCGGTGCTGGACCCGCGGGCCGGTGCCCGGCGCACCGTGGTGATCCTGGACTGCTGCTTCAGCGGGCGCGCACTGGTCGGCCGGATGAGCGCGGGTGATTACCTCGCCGACCACGCGATGGTCGAGGGTACGTGTCTGCTCACGGCCTCCGCCGAGACCCGCATGGCGCTCTCGCCACCGGGAGAGAAGTACACCGCGTTTACCGGGGCGTTGGTCACCGCGCTGGACGAAGGTATTCCGGACGGGCCCGATCCGATCGACATGAATACGCTGTACCGGCATCTGCACCGCACGTTGGCGGCCGGTTCGCGGCCGCTGCCCCAGCAGCGCAACCGCAACACGGGCGGCCTCATCGCCCTCGCCCGCAACCGCGCCACCGCCACCGCCCCCGAGCCCACGCCCACCCCCTCCACACCCACCTCTGCACCTGTACCGCCACCCACACCCGCCCCCACACCGGATCCGGCACTCACACCCACTCCCACAGCGGATCCGCCACCCACGCCCACACCGGGTCCGGCACCGGAGCCGGAGCCGGAGCCGAGTGCGGGACAGCGGTTCGAGCGGGCGCAGGCCGGCGCCGCCGTCCCGTCGGGAGGTCCGGAGCCGCTCGCCCGTCGCCTGGCCCGCAACAGTGTGGTCCGGTCATCGGCAGCACTCGGCGTCGCCGCCGCCTCGGCCGCGCTGTGGATCGCGCTCTCGTCCGACGGAGGGGACCCCCGCACACCAGGCGGCGGCGGAAACCCATCCGGCAGCCAGGTCGTCACCCTCGGTGTGGACGCCCCGCTCACCGGCGACGCCTCCGGCATCGGTGCCGGCATCAGAAACTCGGCCGACCTCGCCGTCAGACAGGCGAACCAGCAGAAGGTCGTCGACGGTGTCACCTTCAAGATCGCGGGGTTCGACGACCGTGCCCAGCCGTCTGCCGGCCGGCGGAACGCGGCCGCGTTGGCCGCCGACCGCAGCGTCCTGGGCGTTGTCGGCCCGCTGAACTCCGGCGTCGCCCAGGCGATGCAGAAGGTGTTCGACGACGCGAGGCTGGCCGTGGTCTCCCCCGGCGTCACCAGCCCCGTCCTGACCCAGGGCGACGGCTGGCAGAGCGGCCGGAAGTCCCGTCCGTTCACGTCGTCCTTCCGCACCATCCCCACGGATGTCGCGCAGGGCCGGCTCGCCGCGCGGTACCTCTACGACAGCGCCAAGAAGAAGCGGGTCTTCCTGATCGACGACAAGACGGCCTACGGTGCGGGACTCGTCAGCGTCTTCAAGGCCGAGTTCACCAAGCGCGGTGGCAAGGTTGTGGGCACCGAACATGTCACTCCCCTCGACAGGGACTTCTCCGCCGTCGCGCGCGAAGTACGAAGCTCCGGCGCCGATCTCGTCTACTACGGCGGCGATCTCGTCTACGACGGTGGTCCTCGCCTCGCGGCCGGCCAGCTCAGCGCACAGCTGAAGCAGGCCGGGGCCGCCATCCCGCTCGCCGGCGGTGACGGCATCCACAGCGACGCGTACATCAAGCAGGCGGGAGAGGCGGGCGAGGGGGCCTTCACCACCTCGTTCCCGTCGACGGAAGAACTCGCCTCCGCCAAGGAGTTCATCCGGAACTACCGGAAAGCCGGTTACAAAAACGCCTCCACCCTGTACGGCGGATACTCCTACGACGCGGCCTGGGCGATCATCCAGGCGGTCAAGAAGGTCGTCGACGCCCATGACGGCACGCTGCCGAAGGATGCCCGCGCCAAGGTCGTCAAGGCGCTCCAGCGCACGTCGTTCCACGGCGTGACAGGGAACGTCGCCTTCGACCCGTACGGAGACGCGGTCAACCAGCGGCTCGCCATGTACCGGGTCAAGGACGGCAAGTGGGTGCCCGTCAGCAATGACAGCAATGACAGCAAGGGCGGCACGGGCGGTAGGGACAGCAACGGCGCTTGAAGTGCGAAGACTCCAGGCGTCACGCGCTCACGCGCTCACGGCCTTACGCCCTCACGCCTTCACGAGCTCGAAGAGGCGGTGTTCGACGTGGGCGTCGGGCTCGCCCCGGGAGGCGGCGACCAGCTGCACCTGCCACCCGTGCTCCGCGGCGGCCTGCTCCATGGCGTCGCGGTCCCCGATGTCGCCGAGGCCGAGGAACAGCCGCCCGCCCGGTGCCAGTACCCGCGCGGCCCCGGCCACGTAGGCGCGACAGCCGGCCATCCCGGCGTCGAACACGGACCGGGTGAGCTGGTCCGGGTAGTGGTAGTCGGTGGAGATGGCCACGTACGGCAGGTTCCAGAAGACGCAGTCGAACCGGTCATGGCCGTCGAGCCCGTCGAAGACGTCGCTGACCACGGCGGTCACGCCGGACGTGCCATGCCGCTCGGCGTTGCGCGCGGTGTTGTCGACGGCCTGGGAGTTGACATCGGTCGCCGTCACCGTCGCGCACCCGGACAGGGCCGCGTGGACGGCCGTGACGCCGGCACCACACCCGATCTCGAGGAACGAGCCGTCCGGCGGGTACGGCAGATGCGTGGTGTAGAACTCGGTGGAATACGAGAGGGTCGGCAACCACACCTCCGGCAGCAGCTCCCAGGTGCGCCCGAGGAGCTGGAACTCGCCGGCGCCGTGCCGACGTGTCCGGTCCACCAGCGCCATGCTCTCGTCGTATCCGTCAACGGGCAACGGTTTCTCCTTGCTTCGACCGAACCTCAGGATCACCATCCGGTGGGCGCTGTTCAAGCAACGTGACCCGGCGCGCCTCGTCGGAGGGTGCGCCATTCGTGTTGATTGCGCTGTGCGACCTAGTGGGGCATGGTCACGGCCGTGTGGGGGACGACTACCGGGGCGCCGTCGCCGGGGGCCTGGAGGATGTCGGCGTTCAGCCCGTACAGCTCCTTGACGAGGGGTGCGTCGACCGTTTCGCGGGGAGGGCCCTGGGCGATGACCCGGCCGTCCTTCATGGCGACGATGGTGTCGGCGTAGCGGGCGGCGGCGGCCAGGTCGTGCTGGACCATGACGACGGTGCGGCCCGAGGCGGCGACGTGGCGGACGAGTTCCAGGACCTCGACGACATGGCCGAGGTCGAGGGCGCTGGTGGGTTCGTCGAGCAGGACGACGGGGGTGTGCTGGGCGAGGACCATCGCGAGCCAGCAGCGCTGGCGCTGGCCGCCCGAGAGCCGGTCGAGACGTTCCGTCGCCAGGCCGAGCATGCCGGTGGCCGCCAGCGCCTCGCGCACGGCCGCTTCGTCCTCGCGCGACCACTGGCGCAGCAGCCCCTGGTGGGGGTGGCGGCCGTAGCGGACGAGCCCGGCGACGGTCACGGCCTCGGGGGCGCGCGGCGACTGGGGGAGCAGGGCGATGAGGTGGGCGGCCTGCCGCTGCCGGAGGCGCCAGATGTCGGCGCCGCCGACGCGTACCGTGCCCGACGCGGGCCGGTGCAGGCGGGCGAGGGTGCGCAGCAGGGTCGACTTTCCGCAGCCGTTGGGGCCGACGATTGCCACGACCTGCCCGGCGGGGACCGTGAGGCCGACGTCCTGCACGACGGGGCGGCCGGGGTATCCGGCGTGGAGGGCGCGGACTTCGAGGTCGGGCGAGGGGATGGGGGAGGGGGAGGGGGCGGGCGAAGGGCCGGTCGACGGGGCGGATGCGGGGCCGGTTGAGGGGGCCGCTGTCGGGGCGTCGGTCGATGGGGCGGTCGACGGAGTGGTCAAGGGGGTGGTCGACGGGGCGGTTACGGGTGTGTCGGTCATGGTGGTCATGCCTTTCCGGCGGTCCGGTCCGGGCGGGATTCTCCGCGGAAGAGGACCCAGAGGAGGAAGGGCCCGCCGAGGACGCTGGTGACGACGCCGACGGGGAGTTCTACGGGGGCGACGACGCGGCCCAGCGCATCGGCCGCGGCGATGAGGGCGGCACCGATGAGGGCCGAGCCGGTGATCGGGACGCGGGTGGGTCCGGCCAGCCGCTGGGCCAGGATCGGGGCGGCGAGGGCGACGAACGCGATGGGCCCGCCGACGCCGACGGCGGTCCCGGCGAGGGCGACGGCGAGAGCGAGCGCGGCGGCCCGCACCCGCCGCAGGTCGGTGCCGAGGCAGGCGGCCACATCGTCGTCGAAGCGCAGGAGCTGGAGGCGGTGCCCGGCCGCCAGCGAGAGCGGGACCAGGAGCAGGAGGGCGATCAGCATCGGCGTCCCCGCGCTCCAGTCACGCCCGTTGAGGCTGCCGACGGCCCAGAGGAAGACGCCGCCCGCGGTGTTCTCGTTCTCGCGGGACATGATGAGGTCGCTCACGGCACCGATGAACGTGGAGACGCCGATGCCGACCACGAGCACCCGGTAGCCGCCCGCGCCCGCCCCGCCTGCGCACAGGACGACGAGGACCGCGGCGGCGACGGCGCCGAGCGGGCCGAGCCACCAGTCACCGACCATGCCGGTCGTCGAGCCGGCCGCGGCGGCCACGACGGCGGCGGTGGCACCCTCGTTGACGCCGACGAGGTCGGGAGTGGCGAGCCGGTTGCCGGCGAGGGTCTGGGTGAGGCATCCGGAGATGCCGAGCGCGGCGCCGGCCATCAGGCCCACGACGATGCGCGGCAGCCGGAAGTCCCGTACGACCATCACGGTCCCGGGGTCGCCGGTGCCGAGCAGCCCGGAGACGGTCTGCGGCAGGCTCATCCCGGTCGAACTCGCCACCGCCGCGAGGGCGATGAGGACGGCGAGCAGCGGTACGAGGAGTGCGGCGGCGAGCGCGCCGCGGCGCGGGAAGAGCCAGGAGAGGGCGCCGGTGCGCAGCACGGTGCTGTCGGGCGGGGTGACGTCCGGGGCGGGGGCCGAGGCGGCGTCCGGGGCGGCGTCCGGGGCGGCGTCCATGGCGTACGGCTTCTCCTTCAGGGGTTCGTGCGATGTCTCCTGCGGTTGCGTCCCCTGCGGTTGCGTCTCCTGCGGTTTTGTCTCCTGCGCGTTCTGGTTCGGCGTCCCCTTCATGTCCGCCATATCTGCCATGTCCGCCATATTCGTCCCGCCCGTCCTGTCCTTCATGCCGAGGCCCCCGCCGTGGACAGCCGGGAGGAGCGGGCGATCCAGATGAGCAGCGGTCCGCCCACGAAGGCGAGCAGCACGCTGACCGGGGTCTCCCAGGGGCGGATGACGATGCGGGCGAGGACATCGGCGAGGACCATGACGTCGGCCGCGATCAGCGCGGACAGGGCGAGTTGGGCCGTAAGGCGCGCTCCGGCCAGGGCCCGGGCGGCGTAGGGGGCGAGCAGTCCGAGGAAGGCGATGGGGCCGGCGACGGCGACCGCGCAGCCGGACAGCAGGGAGACGGCCGCCGCGGCGGCGAGCCGGATCCGGCCGGGGTGGTGGCCGAGCGAGCGGGCGCTGTCGTCGCCGAGTCCGAGCGCGGAGAGCGGACGCGCGCAGCCGAACGCGGTGAGCAGGCCGACGGCGGCGGGCGGCAGCAGGGGGAGGAGGTCGGAGGCCTCGACCCCGGCGAGCGAGCCGATCGTCCAGTAGCGGTAGGTGTCGTAGGTCGACTGGGTGCCGAGCAGGACGTACGAGGTGAGGCCGTGGAAGGTGGCGCCGAGCGCGGATCCCGCGAGGACGAGCCGGAGCGGGGATCCGGCGGCGCGCCCGGACCCGGCGAGCAGCAGTACGACCGCGCTCGCGGTCATACCGCCCAGCAGGGCCCACACCAGCAGCGCGGCGGGGGAGGAGGCGCCGAAGAAGGTCAGTCCGAGGACGACGGCGAAGGCGGCGCCGGAGTTGACGCCGAGCAGCCCGGTCTCGGCGAGCGGGTTGCGGGTGGCGGCCTGGAGGAGGCAGCCCGCGGCGCCGAGGCAGACACCGACGAATACCGCGGCCAGGGTGCGCGGCAGGCGTACGTCCTCGACGGCGAGCCGTAGTTGGGCGTCGGCGCGGGCGGCCGGAGCGCCGATGAGGTAGTCCCAGGCTTCGCCGACGGAGCTGGAACCGGTGCCGACGAGGAGGGACAGCAGGGCGAGGCCCAGGAGGAGGACGAGGAGCCCCGCGGCGGGCCGGCGAAGGGGACGGGGCTCCCGCGTGCGGCGTTCGCGTCGGCGGGGGCGGTGCCGCTCCGGCCGATTCGGCCGTTTCGGCCGTTTCGTTGCGCGTGTTGTCGCCATTGTCGTCCGTATCCATTGTGCCAGCATTGGCCATAGGTTAGCCTAACCTAAGTTTAGCGCCGACTCCGGCGATGCTGCGGGTTTCCGCATTCCTTAAATGCGCCCAGTGTCAGGGGTGTTCACGCGTACGATGCTGGAACCCCCTTCTGGGCAGCCCGCAGTCCCACCGACAGAGACAGAAGGTCATGGAGCCGAACCCGTCCCGTCCCTCCTCTCGCTGGGCCCGTGCCACCACCGTGGCCGCCTCCCTCGCCCTCGGCGCGTCGGCGCTCACCGCCTGTGGATCCTCCGCAGGGGGCGGCAGTTCAGCCGGCGCGGACACAGGGCGCACGGCCCAGGTCACCGACGCGACCGGCGCGAAGGTCGAGGTTCCGGTCTCGCCCCGGCGGGTCGTGACCCTCAGTGAGATGGACCTGGACTCGGCGCTCGCTCTCGGCGTGCGGCCGGTGGGGCTGACCGCCGGCCGTGGCCAGAAGGGCGCTCCCGCCTACCTCGCGGACCGGGCGAAGGGGATACCCGTGGTGGGTGCGGTGACCGGTCCGGACGTCGAGAAGGTCGTACAGGCCAAGCCGGATGTGATCCTCGCCGGGCAGCTCGCCGACAAGCAGGTCCTCCAGCAGCTGCGGACCATCGCCCCCACCGTCGTCACGGTCGACCGGACCAAGAACTGGAAGAAGTCCCTTGAGATCACCGGCCGGGTGCTCGGCAGGGGCGACGCCGCCGAGAAGTTCCTCGCCGGCTACGGCACCAAGGTCGCGGCCCTGAAGAAGGACCTCGGCGCCGAGGCCGGGGCCCGGGTGTCCGTGGCCCGTTACTCGGCGAAGGGCACCAACGTCATCCAGCAGGGTGTGTTCATCAGCGACGTCCTGAAGGACATCGGGTTCGCCCGGCCCGGCGTCCAGGCCCGCAAGGGCGAGGGCCACTCCACGCCGATCAGCGAGGAGAACCTCAAGGAGATCGACGGGGACTGGCTGTTCATCGGCACCCTGGACCCGGGCACCTCGCGCTCCGCCCTGCTCGGCAAGCTGGCCGACAAGCCCGCCTACCAGCAGCTGAGCGCCGTACGGGACAAGCACGCGACCGTGACCGACGGCTCCAAGTGGACGAGCCTGGGCGGCGCCGAGGCCGCCGTCTCGGTGCTCGACGACATCCGGAAGGCGATGGTCAAGTGAACGCCCACGGCCTGCCGGGAACTGCGGGAACCGACGGCCCGCTGATCACTGACGGCATTCCGGGAACCAACGGCCCGCTGCTCACCGACCGGCTTCCGGGAACGGACGGCCGGGCGGGCGTCGGCCAGGAGCTCGCCGGACGACTCGCCCTGGTGACCGGGGCGGGCCGGGGCATCGGCGAGGCCGTGGTCGCGGCGCTCGTCGAGCGCGGCGCCCGCGTCCTCGCCACCGACCTGGATCCCGGAGGCATCGACGCGCTCGCCGCCAAGTACGGCGATAGCGGCGAGACCGGGACGAAGGGGCGCGCGGAGCAGGAGAAGTACGGCGACCAGGTCACCGTCCGCTCGCTCGACGTCACGGACGCCGCCGCCGTCGAGGCCCTGATCGCCGAGGCCGAGGACACTCTCGGTCCGCTGGACATCGCGGTCAACGTCGCCGGGATCCTGCGCTGTTCGGACGTGGTGGACCTCACGGACGAGGACTGGGCCGCGGTCTTTGCCGTCAACACCACCGGTGTCTTCCATGTGTCGCGGTCCGCCGCCCGCCGGATGGCCGACCGCGGCCGCGGCAGCATCGTCACCGTCGCCTCGAACGCGGCGGGCATCCCGCGCGCCGGCATGTCCGCGTACGCCGCCTCCAAGGCCGCGGCCGTGATGTTCACCAAGTGCCTGGGCCTGGAGGTGGGTTCGCGGGGCGTACGCTGCAACACGGTCTGCCCCGGTTCCACCCGCACCGAGATGCAGCGCGCCATGTGGGCCGCGGCCGGCCTGCCCGACGAGGAAGGCGCGCGGCGCGTGATCGAGGGGGATCCCGCCACCCACCGCACCGGTATCCCGCTCGGCCGGATCGCCGACCCCGCCGATGTCGCCGACGCCGTCGCCTTCCTGGTCTCCGACCGCGCCCGCCATATCACCCTGCACGACCTGTACGTCGACGGCGGCGCCACCCTCCGGGCCTGAACCGGCGATGAACCGGCCGAGGGCCCAACGGTCCAGGGGCTGAACCGGCCCCGAGGCCGAACCGGCCCGGGGCCCGGACCCGCCCGGAGCCGCACCGCCCCGGAGCGGAACCGGCCCGCCCCGCACCCCACGCCGTCCACCCCACACCCCACACTTCACGCCGCCCACAGCGGCTCGTGCCCACGGGAGACCCCCATGCCACCACGCTGGAGACACTCATGTCCGTCTCGCTGACCGAAGCCACCGCTTCCCTCACCCCGCCCCCGGTCACCCCCGGTGCGGCGACCGCCCTGCTCGACGCCTACCGGCCCGCCACGGACCGGTTCCTCGCCACGCCCCGGCACACCCTGCTGGGCCGCGGCACCGCCGTCGAAATACCCCACGACTCCCGGCCGTTGACGCGACGGGTGCGCGAAGCCCTCGAGGCGCGCCGGTGCGCGGGCGAACCGGCACCGGTCGTCGTGGGCTCGCTGCCCTTCACCCCGGACGCCCCGCCCGCCCTGGCCGTCCCGGAGTCCGTACGGTGGGCGCCGCCGCTGCGCGAGGACCCGCTGATCGCCCTGCCCGGACCCGCCGCCGCGGGGCGGACCGGCTGGCAGGTCGAGGAGGTTCCGGCCCCGGAGGTGTACGGCGCGGCCGTCGCCGCCGCGGTCCGGCGGATGCGGGACGGGGAGTTCGACAAGGTCGTCCTCGCCCGCACACTGGAGCTGACCGCGCCGCGCGAGCCGGACCTGACGGCCATGCTGGGCCGCCTGGCGCGCCGCGACCCGGCCGGGTACACCTTCGCGGTGCCCAGCGGCCCGGGCCGTACCCTCATCGGCGCCAGCCCCGAACTCCTCGTCGCCCGGCACGGCGGCCGCCTGACGGCCAACCCGCTCGCCGGGTCCGCGCCGCGCAGCACTGACCTGGCCGAGGACGTACGGCGCGCCGCCGCACTCCTGGAGTCGGCGAAGGACCTGCACGAGCACGCCGTCGTCGTCGACGCCGTACGGGAGGCGCTCGCACCGTTCTGCACCCGCCTGGAGGTGCCCGGGCGCCCCACGCTGGTGCGCACCGCGGCCATGTGGCACCTGTCCACCACCGTCACCGGCGAGCTGGCCGGCCCGGACACCTCCGCCCTGGACCTGGCGCTGGCGCTGCACCCCACCCCGGCGGTGTGCGGCACCCCGACCGACGTGGCGCGCGCCGTCATCGCCGCGTCGGAACCCTTCGACCGCGGCCCCTACACCGGCATAGTCGGCTGGCAGGACGCGGACGGCGACGGCGAGTGGGTCGTCACGATCCGCTGCGCCGAGGCCGAGGGCCGCACCCTGCGGCTGTTCGCGGGCGCCGGTGTGGTGGCCGCCTCCTCGCCCGAGGCCGAGACCGCCGAGACCGGCGCCAAGTTCCGTACGTTCCTGGACGCCGTGGGAGCCGAGCTGTGAGCGAGCTCGCGAGGACCGCCGATCCCGCCGCCCCGGACGCCGACGCGCCCACCTGGCCCGCCGAGTTCGCCCGGCGCTACCGGGCGGCGGGCCACTGGCGCGGGGAGACCTTCGGCGGCATGCTGCGCGAGCGCGCCGCCGCCCACCCCGACCGGACCGCCCTCGTCGACCCGGCGCCCGAACGGCGCACCTGGACCTACCGCGAACTGGACGAGCGCGCCGACCGGCTGGCCGCCGGATTCACCGCCCGCGGCATCGCCAAGGGCGACCGGGTGGTCGTACAGCTGCCGAACATCGGCGAGTTCGCCGAGGTCGTCTTCGCCCTCTTCCGGATCGGCGCGCTGCCCGTGTACGCGCTGCCCGCCCACCGGGAGACCGAGATCGGGCACTTCTGTTCCCTCACCGAAGCCGTCGCGTACGTGATCCCCGACCGGCATGCGGGGTTCGACCACCGCGCGCTCGCCACCCGGATCGCGGCCCGCACCCCGAGCCTGCGGCACGTCTTCGTGGCCGGCGACCCGGGGGAGCACACCGCGCTCGCGGACGTGCCGTGCGACCCGGCGGAGCCGCTCACCGGCCCCGAACCGCACGAGCTGGCCTTCCTCCAGCTGTCGGGCGGTACGACGGGGGTGCCGAAGCTGATCCCCCGCACCCACGACGACTACCTCTACTCGCTGCGGGGCTCCAACGAGATCTGCGGTGTCGACGCGGACACCCGCTTCCTCGTCGTCCTGCCCGCCGCCCACAACTTCCCGATGAGCTCGCCCGGCTGGCTGGGCGTGCTGTACGCCGGGGGCACGGCCGTCCTCTGCCCGCACCCCGACCCGGAGACCGCCTTCCCCCTCGTCGAGCGGGAACGGATCACCATGACCGGGCTGGTCCCGCCGCTCGCCCTGGTGTGGACGGAGGCCGGTCCGGCGGCGGGCAGCGACCTGTCCAGCCTGGACCTGGTGCTGGTGGGCGGCGCCAAGTACAGCGCGGAGGCGGCGCGCCGCCTCGCCCCCGCCCTGGGCTGCCGCCTGATGCAGGTCTTCGGCATGGCCGAGGGGCTCGTCAACTACACCCGCCTGGACGACGACGAGGAGACCGTCCACACCACGCAGGGCCGGCCGATCTCCCCGGACGACGAGATCCGGGTCGTCGACGACGCCGGGAACGACGTCCCCGAAGGCGGCACCGGCCACCTGCTGACCCGCGGCCCCTACACGATCCGCGGATACTGGCGCGCGCCCGGGCACAACGCGACGGCCTTCACCGAGGACGGCTTCTACCGCACCGGCGACCTGGTGCGCCGTACCGCGACCGGCCACCTCGTCGTCGAGGGCCGGGCCAAGGACCAGATCAACCGCGGCGGCGAGAAGATCGCCCCGGAGGAGGTCGAGAACGTCATCCTCGCCCACCCGTCCGTGCACGACGTCTCCGTCGTCGCGGTGCCCGACGAGTACCTCGGCGAACGGTCCCTCGCCTACGTCGTCCTGCGCGCGGGCGCCGAACCGCTGAAGCCCGTCGCCGTCAAGCGGTTCGTCCGCGAGCGCGGCCTGGCCGCGTACAAGGTCCCCGACCTCGTCGAGTTCGTGACCGCGTTCCCGCGGACCGGCATCGGCAAGACCAGCAAGAAGGGGCTGCGGTCCGCCGCCGCCACCGTCGAGCAGCACTGAAAGGACCTCCCCACCATGGCACTTCCCGCCATCGCCCCGTACCCGCTGCCGGCCCGGGACGAGCTGCCCGCCAACCGCGTCGACTGGACCGTGGACCCCGCCCGCGCGGTGCTGCTCGTCCACGACCTCCAGAACCACTTCCTCGGCGCGTTCCCGGCCGGCGAGCAGCCGCTGACCGGCATGCTCGGCAACACCGCCCGGCTGCTGGCCGGCGCCCGCCGCCTCGGCGTACCGGTCGTCTACTCCACCCAGCGCGGCGGGCAGACGCCCCAGGAGCGCGGACTCCAGCTCGACTTCTGGGGCCCGGGCGTCGCCGACGACCCGCACGCGCTCGCCATCCCGGACCAGGTCGCGCCGCGGCCCGGCGACCGGATGCTGACCAAGTGGAAGTACAGCGCATTCGTCCGCACCCAGCTGGCGGAGCTGCTCCGCGACACCGGCCGCGACCAGCTGGTCGTCGTCGGCGTCTACGCGCACATCGGGGTGCTCATGACCGCCTGCGACGCGTGGATGCGGGACATCCAGGCCTTCGTCGTCGCCGACGCCGTCGCCGACTTCTCCCGCGAGGACCACGACCTGGCCCTCCGCTGGGCCGCCGGCCGCTGCGCGGTCGTGACCACCACCGACTCCCTCTTCCAGGAGGCCTGAGCACCATGGCCCTCACCCTCGACCAGATCCGCACGGACGTCGCCGACTGCCTCGGCGAGGACCCCGCGGACATCCCCGTCGACGACAACCTCGTGGACTGGGGCCTGGACTCGGTCCGGATCATGACGCTGCTCGGACGCTGGCGCCGCGAGCACGGCGTCCAGGCGGACTTCGCCGACCTCGCCGAGCAGCCGGCCATCGAGGCCTGGGCCCCGCTGCTGGGAGCCGGCGCGTGACCGCCCTGCTGACCGCCGGTCCCGGCGGCACCCGCTCCGGGCCCACCGGCACTCCCTCCGGGCCCGGCGGCACTCCCTCCGGGCCCGGCGCGCCGGACGCCGGTGCCGCCGTACTGCCGCTGACCGCGGCCCAGTCGGGCATGTGGTACGCGCAGGCCCTCGATCCGCTCAGCCCCGCACAGAACACCGCGGAGTGCCTGGAGATCGACGGGCCGCTCGACCCGGACCTGTTCGCCGCCGCCCTGCGGCAGGTCACCGCCGAGGCCGACGCCCTGCGCGTCCGGGTCACGGACACCCCGGACGGTCCGCGCCAGCACCTCGCGCCCACCGTCGAACCGCCCCTGACCGTGCACGACCTGACGGCCGCGGACGACGCCGAAGCGCAGGCCGAGGCCTGGATGCGCGCCGACCTCGCCGAGCCCTGCGACCTGGCGGCCGGACCGCCGTTCCGGCATGCCCTGTTCCGCACTGGCGAGCGGCGATGGCTGTGGTACCAGCGCATCCACCACCTCGTCATGGACGGGTACGGCTACTCGCTCCTCGTCCGGCGCACCGCCGAGGTCTACGCGGCGCTGGTACGCGGCGACGAGCCCGGCCCGCGCACCTTCGGGTCGCTCGCGGCCCTCGTCGCCGAGGACGCCGCGTACCGTTCCTCCGACGACTTCGCGGCCGACCGCGCCTACTGGACCGAGGCCTTCGCGGACCGCCCCGAGGCGCCCCGGCTGGCCGGCCGCGGCGCGCTGCCCGCCCGCACCTTCCGCCGCCGCACGGCGTACCTGCCGGAGGCGGACACCGAGCGGCTGCGCGAGCTCGCCGACCGGCTCCGCGCGACCTGGCCGGACGTCCTGATCGCCGCCCAGGCCCTCTACACCTCCCGGGCGACCGCCCGGTCCGAGGTGGTGCTCGGGCTGCCCATGATGGGCCGCATGGGGTCCGTCGCCCTGCGCGTACCGGGCATGGTCATGAACGTGCTGCCGCTGCGGCTGACCGTCACCCCCGACACGACCCTCGCGGGGCTGGTCCGCCAGGTCGTGCTCGGCATCCGCCGGGTGCGCCGCCACCAGCGCTACCGCTACGAGGACATCCGCCGCGAGCTCGGACTGCTCGGCGAGTCCCGGGGCCTGGTCGGCCCGCTCGTCAACGTCATGCCCTTCGACTACGGAGTGGACTTCGCGGGCGCGCCGGCCCGGGCCCGGAACCTGTCCGCCGGCCCGGTCGACGACCTGACGGTCAACATCTACGACCGCGCCGACGGCCGCGGCCTGCGCATCGACCACGACGGCAACCCCGCGCTCTACGAGGACGCCGGCCTCGCCGCACACCAGGAGCGGTTCCTGCACCTGCTGCGGCGGCTCGCCGAGGCCGACCCCGAGCAGCCGCTCGCCGTGCACACCATCGCGACACCCGCCGAACACGCCCTGGTCACCGAGGAGTTCAACCGCACCGGCCGCGTACTACCGCCGACGAACCTCATCGGCCCCATCGAGGCCCAGGCCGCCCGGACTCCGGACGCGACCGCGCTGGTCTTCGGGAACACCTCCCTGACCTACGCCGAGCTGAACGTGCGCGCCAACCGGCTGGCCCGGCACCTGCAGACCCTCGGTGCCCGGCCGGGAGCGCTGGTGGCGGTCTCGGTGCCACGCTCGGCCGACCTGGTCGTCTCCCTGCTCGCGGTGCTCAAGGCGGGAGCCGCGTACCTGCCGCTCGACCCCGACTACCCGGCCGAACGGCTCGCGTACATGCTCCAGGACGCGTCGCCGGTCTGTGCCCTCACCGACCGGGCCGGCCGGCTGCCGGAGGACACCGGCACCCCTGTCGTCGCGCTCGACGGACTCGACCTGTCCGGGTACCTGTGGGTGAACCCGCCGCGCCCGCTGACCCCCGCCCACCCCGCGTACGTCATCTACACCTCCGGCTCCACCGGCCGCCCCAAGGGGGTCGTGGTGTCGCACCGGGCGATCGACAACCGGCTCCGCTGGATGCAGCACACCTACCGGCTCACCCCCGGGGACCGGGTGCTGCAGAAGACCCCGTCCTCGTTCGACGTCTCCGTCTGGGAGTTCTTCTGGCCGCTGCGCGAGGGCGCGGCGCTCGTCGTCGCCGAGCCCGGCGGCCACAAGGACCCGGCCTACCTGGCCCGCCTGATCCGCGAACAGGCCGTCTCCACCTGCCACTTCGTCCCGTCGATGCTCCAGGTCTTCCTCGCCGAGCCGGGCGCCGCCGCCTGCGCGGGCGCGCTGCGCCGGGTCTTCTGCAGCGGTGAGGCCCTGCCCCGCGAGACCGTGAACGCCTTCGGGCGGGCGCTGCCGGGCGTGGAGCTGCACAACCTGTACGGCCCGACCGAGGCCGCCGTCGACGTCACGTACCACGCCTGCGCCCCGGACGGCACCGGCCCGGTACCGATCGGCCGCCCCGTGTGGAACACCCGCCTGTACGTGCTGGACGCCGCGGGCCGGCCCTGCCCGCCCGGCGTGCCCGGCGAGCTGTACCTGGCGGGGCGGCAGCTGGCCGACGGCTACCTCCACCGTGCCGAGCTGACCGCGTCCCGGTTCGTCGCCGACCCGTTCGGCCCGCCGGACACCCGGATGTACCGCACCGGCGACCTGGCGCGCTGGACGGCGGACGGTGAGGTGGAGTACCTGGGCCGCACCGACCACCAGGTGAAGCTGCGCGGCCAGCGCGTCGAACTGGGCGAGATCGAGGCCGCGCTGGCGGCCCAGGACGGGGTGGACGGCGCCTGCGCCGTGGTGTGGGAGGACCGGCTCGTCGGCTATGTGACGGGCCGCGCCGATCCCGCCGCGGTACGCGCCGCGCTCGCCCGCGCACTGCCCGAGCACATGGTCCCGGCGGCGGTCGTCGTCCTCGACGCGTTCCCGCTGAGCCCCAGCGGCAAGCTGGAGCGCCGCGAACTGCCCGACCCGGTGTTCGCGGGCGGCCAGGGCGCCAGGCGCCCGGCCGGCCCCCGCGAGGAGGCGCTGACCCGGCTCTTCGCGGAGGTGCTCGGGGTCGCGCACGCCGGTCCCGACGACGCGTTCTTCGACCTCGGCGGCACCTCGCTGCTCGCCGTGCGGCTGGTGGCACGGGTACGGGAGGAGTTCGGCACCGAGCTGACCATCGGCTCCCTCTTCGAGGCGCCGACCCCGGCCGCGCTCGCCGCCCGCATGGCGGCCGCGGGACCGGCCTCGGGGGACGCCCTCGACGTCGTCCTGCCGCTGCGCGCCGACGGGGACCGGCCGCCGCTGTTCGTGATCCACCCCGCGGGCGGCATCTCCTGGTGCTACGCGGGCCTGGCCGCCCGCCTCGGTCCCGGCCGGCCCGTGTACGGCATCCAGGCCCGCGGCCTGACCGGCGACGAGCCGCTGCCCCGCACCCTGGCCGAGGAGGCCGCCGACTACGCCGCACGCATCCGCGAGGTCCAGCCGCACGGCCCCTACCGGCTCGTGGGCTGGTCCGTCGGCGGCGTCCTCGCGCACACCGTCGCCACCCTCCTCCAGGACGACGCCCAGGAGGTCGGACTCCTCGCGCTGCTGGACGCGTTCCCGGCCGAGCAGTGGCGCGGACGGCCCGCGCCCGAGGAGGGCGACGCGCTCACCGCGGTGCTGCGCATGGCGGGTTTCGACCGCACCGGCGAACGCACCCGCGACGACGTCCTGGCCACCCTGCGCCGGGCGGGCAGCCCGCTGGCCGGACTCACCGACCACACCCTGTCGCGGATCGTCGACATCGTGCCCAACCACGCCCGCATGATGCGCGAGCACCGGCACCGCCGGTACGACGGCGACCTGCTGTTCTTCACCGCCGCCGCGCCGCGCGCCGAGGACTGGCTCACCCACGAGGCGTGGCGCCCCCATGTGACCGGCACGGTCGTCAACCACGACCTCGACTGCACCCACCCGCAGCTGATGCGGGACGGGCACCTGGACCACGTCGCCGCGGTGCTGGCCGCCCGGCTGAAGGAGCTCGACGACGCATAACCGGTACGGCCCGTCCGGCCCCGGGCTCCGGTGTCCTCACCGGAGCCCGGGGCCGGACGGGTGTCAGGCGCCGGACAGCAGGTCCACCAGGCCGTCGGCCAGTTCGGTGCGCCAGCACAGGTAGTCGTGTCCGCCGTTGAACTCGCGGTAGGAGGCGTCGTCGTAGCCGGCGGCCGCGAGGGTCTCGCGCAGGCGGCGGGCGGCGGGGAGATTCGCCCACTCCTGTTCGCCGAAGGAGAGCCAGAAGCGCACCGGCAGCCGCGGGCCGTCGGCGATACGGCCGGTGAGCCACTCCGCGTCCGGACCGACGGGCCACCAGAACGACCCCGACTGCGCCAGGACGTTGCCGAAGCGGTCCGGCGCGGTGAGCGCGGCATAGGCGGCCGTCAGCCCGCCCAGACTCTGCCCGGCGATCACGGTCCGGGCCGGGTCGGCGGTGACCGGCAGCCGCCCGGTCGCCCACGGCAGCAGCTCGTCGGTGAGGAAGGCGACGTACTCCGGACGGCAGGTCAGCTCGGTCCAGCGAGTGGACGCGTCCACGGACTCCGGCAGTACGGCGGCGAGCGGCGGGACGCGGCCGTCCGCGATGAGGTTGTCGAGGAGGCGGGCGAGGCCGAGCCGGGGCTGCCAGTGCTCGCCGTCCAGCAGGACCAGGAGCGGAAGCTCCGCCGGCGCCTCGGCCGCGGCGGCGGGCGGTTCGTACAGCCAGACGCGCCGGGGAGCGCCGAGGTGTCCGCTCGCCACCTCGTGCTCGGTCACGGTGCCGCGCGCGGCACCCGGCCTGGGTTCCCAGTCCACCGCGCGAGGGGCGGCCGGGAGTTCCGCGTACGGGACCGGACCGGCGTCCCAACGTCCGGGAAGCGTACGGGTGTTGAACGGGTCGGCGCGCCGCTGGGTGCGCAGCCACCCCCAGTACGCGGGGCTGCCGGGCGTGGGTCCGCCGGCCTCGGCGCCTTCGTCGACGTAGAGGTCGTACGTGCCGCGCCAGTCGTGGCGCAGCCGGAGCGTCCAGTGCCAGATGTCGGTACCGGGGAGGCGCTCCATGAGGTTGCCCTCGGGGGTCCGCGGGTCGCCGAGCTTGTTGGGCAGGACCATCACGGCGCGGGTGGCGGGGGTGCCGCGCCACAGGAACGTCACGGCCAGGTGGTCGGCGCGGCCCTGGGGGTCGGCCGAGACCAGCGGGGTGCCGCGCCTGCGGACGTCCGCCCAGAACTCGTCGCAGAACCCCTCGGCGGCACCGTCCGCGACGTCCTCCGGAGCGGGCAGGGAATGCCCCGGTTCCGTGAGCCGTGGCACCGCCTGGGGGCGGGCCAGGCGAGGGGGGTGGTGCGGGGCGCCCTCGGGCGGAACGGACACGGGCATGCGGAGAACTCCGATGACGGTGAGATCAACTTAGGCACACCTTACCTGTGGGTCCGGCGCTGGTGCGAAGCCCGGTAGGAGGAGTGATCCGCCCCTGGTCAGGCGGATTCCTGAGCAGGGCGGTCCTTGATCAGGACGGTCGGGGGATTACTGCGGTCCGCCCGTGACACCGGAGATCCTCCGTCCGGAGGGCGCCGGGGCCGGAGCATTCCCGGCGACTTGAACCAGGTCGCCCGGGCGGTGACCATGTGCTTCGGCCCGGCGACCTCGGGCACCGGCACGACGAGAGACGCACGATCCATGCACCGCAGCCCTGCCGCTCAGCACCCCGAGACCGGTCCTGACTCGCACACCCCGGCCAAGGCTCCCTTCCGGATGAGCCTGCTGACCGCCACCTGCCTGGTGATGGGCAACATCATCGGCGGCGGCATCTTCCTGCTCCCGGCCTCGGTGGCCCCGTTCGGCACCGTCAGCCTCGTCGCCTTCGGCGTGCTGACCATCGGCGCCGTGGCCCTCGCCCTGGTCTTCGGCCGGCTCGCCGAACGCCACCCGGACACCGGCGGCCCCTACGTCTACGCGCGCGAGGCGTTCGGCGACTTCGCCGGGTTCCTCTCCGCCTGGTCGTACTGGACCATGACCTGGGTCAGCAACGCGGCCCTCGCGGTCGCCGCCGTCGGCTATGTACACGTCCTCTTCCCCGGCGCCACGTCCGCCGGCACCGACCTCGTGGTGGCCCTGGGCGCGCTCTGGCTGCCGGCCCTCGCCAACCTCGCCGGCACCCGCTACGTGGGCGCCGTCCAGCTGGTCTCCACCGTCCTCAAGTTCGTCCCGCTGCTGTTCATCGCCGTCGTCGGCCTGTTCTTCTTCGACCCGGACAACCTCGGGCCGTTCCACACCGGAGGCGGCGGTACCGCGCTCGGCGGGATGTCAGCGGCCGCCGCAATACTGCTCTACTCGTACGTCGGCGTGGAGTCCGCCGCGATGAGCGCAGGTGAGGTCCGCGACCCGAAGCGCAACGTCGGACGGGCCACCGTCCTCGGCACCGTCGGCGCCGCCGTGGTCTACCTCCTGGGTACCCTCGCGGTCTTCGGCACCGTTGCACACGACAAGCTGGTCGACTCCAAGGCGCCGTTCTCGGACGCGGTCGACGCGATGTTCGGCGGCCACTGGGGCGGCACGATCGTCGCCTGCGCGGCCGTCGTCTCGATCATCGGCGCGCTGAACGGCTGGACCCTGATGAGCGCCCAGTCCCCGTACGCCGCCGCCAAGGACGGCCTGTTCCCCGCCGCGTTCGGCACCAAGCGGCGCGGGGTGCCGACCTTCGGTGTGCTGGCCGCGAGCGTGCTCGCCAGCGCCCTGACCGTGATCAACTACCTCATCGGCAGCGGCGGCGTCTTCGAGATCCTCGTTCTGATCACCACCTTCTCGGTGACCGTGCCGTACCTCCTCGCCGCCGCCGCCCAGGTCTACTTCCTGCTCAGCGGCCGCCGCGACAAGGTCCGCCCGGCCCGCTTCGCCCGCGACCTGACCCTCGCCCTCGTCGCCTTCGGCTTCACCTTCTGGCTCGTCGCGGGCGCCGGTTATGCCGCGATCTACCAGGGCGTGCTCTTCCTGTTCGCCGGCATCCTCGTCTACGCCTGGATGGCGGCCCGGCGCCGGAGCCGCCGGACCCCGGTGGCCGACGGCGCACAGACCGGCCAGGCAGAGGCCGAAGCCGCCCTGGTGGACCAGGAGGAACGCCAGCACCTTGCCGGGTGACAGGACGAGGAACAGCGCGCACAAGTAGAGCGTGAGGTGGGCCAGCAGGAGCGCCGCCTCCGTCCCCCAGTGCCGCAGGGCGGGGGAGCGGAGCGCCCTGATGCCCGCCAGCCGCAGCCGGACACCCTCCCGCAGGCGGCCACCCGGCGGCGGGCACGGCGAAAGGGCCGGCCACCGGCCGGCTCGGCGCCGGGGGCGCTGCTCCCGCCACCAGCCGTGCCCGGGGCGCTGCTCCCGCCACCAGCCGTGCCCGGGGCGCTGCTCCCGCCACCAGCCGTACGACATCCCCACGCCGAGATTGCCGCACAGCCGGCCGGCCGTCCCGCCCGTCCACCGGGCGCGGACCGCCGGCCGGCCCGCCGTCTCCCGGGTGACCAGCGCCGTCCGCCCGTACACCCAGGCCAGGAACCCGGCCACGGCCGGCTGCCACCAGCTGTCACCCAGCACGAAGAAGCCCGCCCAGCCCCCGGCGTACGCCGCACCCACCAGCGCGAACCGCATGACGGCGCGGCCGGCCCCGATCGGAACACCCCTCGTCATACCGTCGAGTCTCCGGGCCCGGCCCGGCCCGCGACAGCCGGTACGCCCCCGGACCGGTCGGGGGGCCGCCGGTGGCGGAGGGTGGGGCCGGCCCCACCCCGGGTACAGCTCACAGGGCACTGGCATCACAGGGCACTGGCACCGGTGAGAGGAGAACGCGATGGCCGCTCAGGCGGAACCGCTCACGGACAAGGAGATCGGCGACCGGCTGGCGGAGCTGCCCGGGTGGACCGCGGCGGACGGCAGGCTGCGCCGCGACTACCGCTTCGGCGGGCACCTCCCGGCCGCAGTGATGGTCATGCACATCGCCCGGATCCAGGAGGAACTCGGACACCACGCCGATCTGACGCTGGGCTACAACCGGCTCTCCGTCGCGGTCTGCACCCACAGCGCCGGCGGGCGGATCACCGACCTCGACTTCGGGCTGGCCCGCCGTATCGAGGAGATCGCGCCGGCGCACGGCGCGCGCTGACCGGGCGGGCCGGCAGCCCGCGCGTGGCCACCCGGCCCGCACACCGAGTGCGCCACGGGCCGGTCCGGCCCGGGCGGCCGCTCAGTCGCCGGTGCGCGGCTTCACCACCCGCCCCGCCCGCGCCAGCTCCACGTTGAACTGGGCGCCGCAGAGCAGCGACAGGTGGGAGAACCACAGCCAGATCAGGAAGACCAGGGGTCCGGCCAGCGAGCCGTACAAGCGGTTGAAGGTGCCGACGTACGACGTGTAGAGGGCGAAGCCCGCGGACGCCACCAGCCACAGGAGCACCGCGACCACTCCGCCGGGGACCATCCGCCGCACCCCGCGGGAGCCGCGCGGCCCGGAGCGGAACAGGACCATCGCCAGCACCGTGGCCAGCAGGAGCAGCAGTGGCCACCGCAGCAGGCTCCAGGTCGTCTCACCGGCGTCGCCCAGCCCCACCTCCCGGCCCGCCCAGGCCGCGATCGGCCCGCTGACCAGCAGCGCCACCGCGCTGCTGAGCAGCAGCGCCATCAGCAGCAGCGCCGTCGCCAGGATCCGCGGTGCCTTGTGCCACGGCGGCCGGTCGTCCTTCGTCCGGTGCATGGCGTGCAGCGCCCGGCGGAACACCGCCAGATAGCTGCACGACGACCACAGCGCGCTGGCCAGGGCACCGCCCACCACCACCCAGGCGGCGGTGCGCTGATGGGACATGGTCACCAGCGCACGGTGCACGGTCGGGGCCGACTCGGCCGGGGCGATCGCACTGATCTGCTCGATCAGCTGCTCGGTGGCCGAGGGGCCGGCGAGACCGATCAGCGAGACGGTCACGATCAGCGACGGCAGCAGCGCCAGCACCGAGTAGTACGTCAGGCTCGCGGCCCAGTCCGTCACATCGTCGCGCCACACGGACAGCGGCGTACGGCGCAGCGCGGTGCGGTAGTGGGCCCAGGCCGACGGCCGGGCGGGCGGCCGGGCGGGCGGCTGCCGGGGGACGGCCGTGCCGTCCGGCCTGGCCGCCCCCGCCTCTGCCGCCCCCGGCCCCGTCTGCGGCCCCGGCGGTCTGCCGCTGTCGCCCATGTCGTAGCTGTCCTCTCCGCCCATACGTCGTGCGTCATCCTCCCCGACGGATCCCCCCGACGGCTTCTCCCGAGCGATTCCCCCGACGGCGGGACCGTCGGCCGAAGGCCGTCAGGTGAACGGCAGCGCCCGCCAGGGAGAGGACGGGTCCTGGGTGAGGATCCGGTGGAGGTGCACGGCCTCCGCGTACTGGGGCCCGAACCAGCCGTTGTCGAACGCCAGCAGCCGGCCCAGCAGATAGCCCGCGGCGTACTCCTCCCACGAGCCGTACACCTCCCGGGCCCGTGCGCCGGCCTGCTGGACGGCGTGCTCGGCCTGCTGCGGAGTGCACAGCCGGGCGCTCAGGCCCCAGCGGACCAGGCCGACGGCGTGTGCGAGGTCCAGCGCGCGCAGGGACACCACCCGGCCGTCGGCCGGCAACAGCCCCTCCGTGCGGAGCCGTTGCTCGTAGGCGGTGACGAGCTCGGGGATCTCCGGGGCGTCTGTGGCGTCCGCCGCGTTCCGCGCGCGGAGCGCCGCCTCCGTGTCCGCCGGGACGAACTGCCCGCCGAACAGCTGGTCCAGACGCTGCTGCCACGTGGCCGGGTCGGTCACCGACCACTGCGCGCGGAGCGTCTCGGCGTCCGTGGCGGGGTCGAGGAAGGCGGTACCGAGCTCGTTCCACGGCACGCTGTGGTGCACCGCGACCGGTGCGCCGCACGCCAGCCCCTGCGCCACCGGGCCGTGCAGGGGGCCGCCGAAGAAGGTGACGAGCAGTCCGCCGGGCCGTACTCCGAACCGGGCGCGGGTCTGCTGCCAGGCGGCGCGCTGCGCGGGGAACGCGGACAGGTACGCCGCGCACGGCGTCCCGGGGTTGACGGCGAGCTTCCACTTG
Source organism: Streptomyces sp. NBRC 110611 (assembly GCF_001590865.1). Classification (GTDB taxonomy): domain Bacteria; phylum Actinomycetota; class Actinomycetes; order Streptomycetales; family Streptomycetaceae; genus Streptomyces. The sequence continues at coordinate 434,554 of NZ_BBUY01000002.1, read as the reverse complement.
TCGTTGGGCCAGTCCTGCGCCAGCTCCTCCACCGAGACCCGGTCGAAGAACTGCTGTGGCTGCCACGGCGGCAGCATGCCGCGGGTCAGGACCGCGATGCAGGTGCTGCCGACCGCCGGATCGTCGTAGACCGGCAGCGGGTCCTGGCCCGGCAGCGGCGCCGCCAGGTACAGGTCCTCGCCGGCGATCGCCGCGATCTGCCCGTTGACGTCACCACGCGCCGTCGCTTCACACAGCCGCCGCTCGGTATCCGTCGGCGGCATCCAACCCGGAGTAGCCACGGGCCAAGACCCTACGGTGGTTCCGCCGCCGGCCGGAAACCGGGGTGGACGGCGACCGCGCCGGTACGCGCGCCCCGCGTCGGCCCGGCTTCACCCCTGTGCCACCGGCTGGGGACGGATGACGGCGAAGGTGGCCCCCTGGGGGTCGGTCACCACGGCCATCCGGCCGGCCATCATGTCGAACGGCCGCTGGAGCGCCGCACCGCCGGCCGCGGTCACCCTGTCCACGGTCTCGTCGGTGTCCGGCACCGAGAAGTACGGCAGCCAGTGTGACGGTGTATCGGGCGGCATCTGCTCCGACATGGGCTGCATCCCGCCCACCGGCCGGCCGTCCACATGGAGCGCGTAGTAGTGGTCGGCGCCCTCCACGGGGACGCTCTCGATACCGAAGACGGCCTGGTAGAAGGCGGAGGCGGCGGAGCGTTCGGTGGTGTTCAGCTCGTTCCAGATCAGCGCGCTGTGCTCGTTCACGACGCCGGCGCCGGGGAAGTCCACCGGCTGCCAGATGCCGAACACCGCTCCGGTGGGGTCGGCCGCGATGCACATGCGGCCGAGCGTCATCACGTCCATGACGGGCATCAGGACCGTGCCGCCGGCGTCGCGTACCGCCTGGGCGGTGGCGTCCGCGTCGGCGGAGGCCAGATAGGTGGTCCACACCGTCGGGGGCGGGGGCTGGCCGCCCATCGCCATGGCGGCCATGATGCCGGCCACCGGATTGCCGTGCAGCTCGCACACGGAGTAGCCGCCGGTCTCCGGGGGCCCGATCTCGCCGGTCCAACCGAAGACGTCGGAGTAGAAGTCGATGGCGGCCTTCTGGTCGGGGGCTGCGAGATCGACCCAGCAGGGGGTCCCGGGCGGATAGGGCGAGGTGACTTCGGGCATCGTGACCTCCTCGGCGGGGCGGCTCCCCGGCGCTCCTCCCACCCTTCCCGCCGTCCGCGGAGCCCGCCACTCGGGCCGCGGAGCCCGCCACTCGGGCCGGGGACACACCGCGCGGGCCGGGGACCCACCGCGCGGCGGCGCCCGTACGGGCCGGGGCGCCGCCGCGGCAGTGGCCGGACCGGAACGGTCAGGTCACTCGAAGGTGGCCGGGTCCGGGCCGAGGCGCGTACCGGAGTCCAGGCCGGCGAGGGCGGCCAGGTCCGCGTCGTCCAGCTCGAAGCCGAAGACGTCGAAGTTCTCGGCGATGCGCGACGGCGTGGCGGACTTGGGGATGACGACGTTGCCGAGCTGGAGGTGCCAGCGCAGCACCACCTGGGCGGGGGTCCTGCCGTGCTTGGCGGCCAGCTCGGCGATCGCGGGGTCCTCCAGGAGGCCCTTGCCCTGGCCCAGCGGCGACCAGGCCTCGGTGGCGATACCGTGCGAGGCGTGGAAGGCGCGGGCCTCGGCCTGCTGGAGCCGGGGGTGCAGCTCGATCTGGTTGACGGCCGGGACGACGGAGGTCTCACCCAGCAGCCGCTCCAGGTGGGCAGGCTGGAAGTTGGAGACACCGATCGCCTTGGCGCGGCCATCCGTGTAGATCTTCTCGAAGGCCTTGTAGGTGTCGACGTACGTGTCCCGGGCCGGGACCGGCCAGTGGATCAGGTAGAGGTCGACGTACTCCAGGCCGAGCTTGGCCAGCGAGGCGTCGAAGGCGCGCAGTGTGGAGTCGTAGCCCTGCTCGGAGTTCCACAGCTTGGTCGTGACGAAGAGCTCCTCGCGGGGGATGCCGGAGGCGGCCAGCGCCCGGCCGGTGCCCTCTTCGTTGCCGTAGACCGCCGCGGTGTCGATGCTGCGGTACCCGGTGTCCAGGGCGTGACCGATCACGGTCGCCGCCTCGTCATCGGGGATCTGGAAGACGCCGAAGCCGAGCTGGGGCATCGTGACGCCGTTGTTGAGCGTGATGGAAGGAACCTTGCTCACGGGGGATTCGATCCTTATGTCGACGTACGTGTTCGAGACCGTTCAACGATCATCTGCCCCGGCACATTCCCGCGCATCCCGACGGTGAGTTCGCTGAGGGCGAAGGCGCCGGCGCAGAGCACGGTGAGCCCGGCGAACAGCTCCAGCGCGCCGACCAGGCCGGGGAGCCCGGCGGTGGCCGTGGAGGCCCCGGAGGAGAGTCCCGCGGGGACCGCCTGCGCCAGCCACTGCCAGCCCCCGGAGGCGAATGCCGTGGCGCTGCCCGTCCAGGCCGCGGCGAGCGCCGTACGCACCCGTAGCCGGGACGGCGGACCGGGGAGCGCCAGAAGCAGCAGCCCCACGGCCCCGGCCAGCAGGAGCAGCCCCTCCGACCAGGCCGAGGCCGCGCTGACGACCGTCCGGGCGGCCACCTGGGCGGCATCCAGGCCCAGGTCCGAGCCCGCACCCCACAGCACGCAGACCGCCCCGAGCGCGGCCAGCAGCAGCCCGGCCGGCACCAGGAAGATCCGCTGCACCGCCCGGGTGCCGGTGTCCGGGAGCGCCCCCAGCGGGAGCCGCAGCAGGTCCCCCCAGCGCTGGTGGGCGTAGACCGCGAAGGCGCCGAGCAGCGTGACGGCCTCGACGGTGAAGCCGCCGTAGACCACCACGAAGACCCACGGCTGGAGGAAGTTGCCGGAGCCCATCGGGTGCGGGAGGTCGGTGAACACGCCGGCCAGGCTGCCGCCCAGAACGCCGGCGATCAGCGGGATGAGCAGCCCGGACGCCGCCCACAGCGGGAACAGCAGCAGCCAGGCGGGGGTCCGCCGGCCGGCCGGGCGGGTCAGGGTGTGCGCCACCACCGCGGCGATGGCGTCGAGCAGGAAGGTGAAGACATTGGCCGCCACCCAGGTGGTGCGGCTGAAGCGATGGGGGTCGACGACACCGATGTCGAAGCCCAGCACCCACAGCAGTTTGAGGGCGAGGTACGGCAGGCAGGCGAGCATCGCGAGCCGGCCGAGGAGAGTGAGACGACGGCTTTCCATGCCCCGCAGCCTTCCGGGGGCGGCAGCGGTGCACGTCGTGCCGGCGGACGATCCGGCTCCGCCGTACGGGGGAGCCGGTCTCGTGCCTGCGCGCGCTCAGCTCTGGTAGAGCGCGTCCACCTCCACCGAGTACGCCGCCTCGATCGCCTTGCGTTTGAGCTTCAGCGACGGTGTCAGCAGCCCGTGCTCCTCGGTGAACTGGTGGGCCAGTATCCGGAACGTACGGATCGACTCGGCCTGTGAGACCAGGGTGTTGGCGGCGACGACCGCGCGCCGGATCTCGGTCTCCAGATCCGGGTCGTGCACCAGGTCCGACGGCGGCAGCTCCGGCTTGCCGCGCATCGCCAGCCAGTGCGTGACCGCTTCCGGGTCCAGCGTCACCAGCGCGGCGATGAACGGCCGGTCGTTGCCGACGACGATGCACTGGGCGACCAGCGGATGCGCCCGCACCCGCTCCTCCAGCGCCACCGGCGAGACCGTCTTGCCGCCGGAGGTGACGAGGATCTCCTTCTTCCGGCCGGTGATCGTCAGATAGCCGTCCTCGTCGAGGGCGCCCAGGTCACCGGTGGCGAACCAGCCGTCGTGCAGGACGGCATCGGTCGCCTTGGCGTTGTTGTGGTACCCCTCGAAGACCTGGCCTCCGTAGAGCCAGACCTCGCCGTCCTCCGCGATGTGCACGGTGGTGCCGGGGATGGGGGTGCCGACCGTGCCGAAGCGGGTCTGCTCGGGCGGGTTGGCGGTGGCGGCCGCGGTGCTCTCCGTCAGGCCGTAGCCCTCGAAGATCCGCACACCGGCGCCGGCGAAGAACAGCCCCAGCCGGCGCTCCATCGCCGAGCCGCCGGACATCGCGTACCGCACCCGGCCGCCCAGTGCCGTACGGACCTTGCTGTACACCATCTTGTCGAAGACCTGATGCTGCATCCGCAGCGCGGCGCCGGGGCCGGCGCCGGTGCCGAACGCCCTGTTCTCCTGCGCCTCGGCATAACGGACCGCGACCTCCACGGCCTTGTCGAACGGTCCCGCCCTGCCCTCCGCCTCGGCCTTCCGCCGGGACGCGGCGAAGACCTTCTCGAAGATGTACGGCACCGCAAGGATGAAGGTGGGCCGGAAGGACTGCAGATCGGGCAGGAGGGCCTGGGCCGTCAGCGCGGGCTGGTGGCCCAGCTTCACCCGGCCGCGGACCGCGGCGACCTGCACCATGCGCCCGAAGACATGCGCCAGCGGCAGGAACAGCAGGGTCGCCGCCTCGTCACCGGGCTTCGAGGTGAAGACCGTCTCGTAGCGCATGACGACGTTGTCGGCCTCCGCCATGAAGTTGGCGTGGGTGATCACACACCCCTTGGGGCGCCCGGTGGTGCCGGAGGTGTAGATGATCGTCGCGATGGCGTCCGGGGTGACGGCCATCCGGTGACGGTGCACCACCTGGTCGTCGATGTGCGCACCGGCCGAGGTCAGTTCGGCCACCGGATCGGCGTCCAGCTGCCACAGCTTGCGCAGCTGCGGAAGCCGGTCGATGACCGAGCCGACCGTCATCGCGTGGTCCTCGTGCTCGACCAGGCAGGCCGAGACGCCCGAGTCGTGCAGCATCCAGAAGACCTGCTCGGCCGACGAGGTCGGATACAGCGGTACGGACTGGACGCCGATCGACCAGAGTGCGAAGTCGAACAGGGTCCACTCGTAGCGCGTACGGGACATGATGCCGACCCGGTCGCCGAACCGGACGCCCTGCGCGATCAGGCCCTTGGCCAGCGCGAGGACCTCGTCCCGGAACTGGCCGGAGGTGACGTCCCGCCAGTTTCCCGCGTCGTCCTTGCGCGCGAGGGCGACGCGGTCGGGGGCGGTCCGTGCGTGCTCGAAGACCGCATCCGCCAGCCCGCCGACCCGGGGCGCGGTCGCCAACGGTGGGACGGTGAACTCGCGCAATGGCTCAGCTCCTCGTGGTGTTGCTCACAAGGCCGCGACCGTACCCCAAGGCGATGACATCCGGCAGTGCCCTACCACGGCGCGAACGCACCCCCATGGGAACAGGCCAACGGAAGAATTCAGCCGACTCCGGGCGATCACGGACACGATCCGTGGGCCGCGCCGCCGCACGATCACGACGCCGGGACCATATCTGCACCAAATCTCTGCACATGACACCGAATCACGCGCCGGGGCGGACAATCCATCCGGTACCGGGGCATAGGGACCGCCCCTCCCCGGACGAGCCATTCCTCGCCAGAAGCGTCCTGGGTGTTCTATCCGGGAACTAGGTGTTCTGTCCGGGAAGCTGCAGCCGGTCGCCGCCCGCGAGGATCGCCTCGGCCAGGGCCTCCGCCGGGCCGCGCGCCGCGCCGTCGCGCTCCCCGTGGAGGAGGACGAAGTCCACCCCGCCCAGATCCGGCAGCCCGGTCCGCGGCGGAAGCTGGACCAGACCTGGCGGAATCATGCCCCTGGTATGCGCCATCACGCCCAGACCCGCCCGGGTTGCGGCGATCAGTCCGTTCAGGCTCCCGCTGGTACAGGCGATCCGCCACTTCCGGCCCTGCCGCTCCAACGCCGCCAACGCGCGCGCCCGGGTCACCGCCGGCGGCGGATAGACCACCAGCGGGACCGGCCGCTCCGGATCCAGCCGCAGGCGTTCGGTGCCCACCCACACCAGCCGGTCGCGCCACACCAGCCGCCCGTGGAACTCCTCCGGTCCCCGCTTGGCGAGGACGAGATCGAGCCGCCCGGCCGCCAGCAGCTTGTGCAGGGTGCCCGACAGCTCGACGGTCAGCTCCAGATCGACCTCGGGGTGCTCCCGCCGGAACTCCTCCAGGACCTCCGGCAACCGGGTCAGCACGAAGTCCTCGGAGGCGCCGAAGCGGAGTCGGCCGCGCAGCCGGGTGCCCGCGAAGAAACTCGCGGCCCGCTCGTTCGCCTCCAGGATCGAGCGCGCGAAGCCCAGCATCGCCTCCCCGTCCTCGGTCAGTTCCACGCCATGGGTGTCCCGCGCGAACAGCCGCCGCCCGGAGGCCTCCTCCAGCTTCCGTACGTGCTGGCTCACGGTCGACTGCCGCAGCCCCAGCCGCCGGGCGGCCTGCGTGAAGCTCAGGGTCTGCGCCACCGCGAGAAAGGTACGCAGCTGAACGGGCTCGAACACGATCGCCTCCGTACCCCGGCTGCCGGGGTTCATCATGAATGGTGATGACAGTGACCACGGTAAACGGGGTTCCCGATCGCCGCACCGCCCGGCACCCTTGGGAGAAGATCATCGTCCGCACACGCCCCATAGCCACCGACCGAGAGCCACCGACCGAGAGCCACCGACCCCGGATTCGCCGACCCGAGTTCCGCCGACCCAAGAGAGATCAAAGGAGACCATGCGCCGCCGTCCCTTGTTCAAGCTGCCCGCCTGGCTTCCCGTGGACGGCTACCTCCTCGCCCTGGTGGGCACGGTCGCCCTGGCCGCGCTGCTGCCCGCCCGCGCAGCGGCCGCCACCGCCGCCGACGGCGCCGCCACCGGAGCCGTCGCCCTGCTCTTCTTTCTCTACGGCGCCCGGCTCTCCACCCGCGAGGCGATGGCCGGCCTGCGCCACTGGCGGCTCCACCTCACCGTCCTGGCCTGCACCTTCGCCCTCTTCCCGGTGCTCGGGCTGGCGGCCCGGGTACTGGTCCCGCACGTCCTGCCGCCCACCCTCTACACCGGGCTGCTGTTCCTGTGCCTGGTGCCTTCGACGGTCCAGTCCTCGATCGCCTTCACCTCCATCGCCCGGGGCAATGTCGCGGCGGCCATCTGCGCCGGCTCGTTCTCCAGCATCGCCGGGATCGTCCTCACGCCACTGCTGGCCGGGCTCGTCCTGCACGGGGCGGGCGGCGGCTTCTCGGCCGGCTCGCTGCTCTCGATCGGCTGCCAGCTACTGCTGCCGTTCCTCGCCGGGCAGCTGCTGCGCCCCCGGATCGGCAGCCTGGTCGCACGCCACAGGAAGGCCCTCGGGTATGTGGACCGTGGCTCGATACTCCTCGTCGTCTACGCCGCCTTCAGCGCGGGCATGGTCCAGGGCATCTGGCACCAGGTCACCCCGCTGCGGCTGCTGTGCCTGCTGGGCGTGGAGGCCGTCCTCCTCGCCGTCATGCTGACGGCCACGTCCTACGGTTCCCGGCGGCTCGGTTTCCCCCGGGAGGACCGGATCGCCATCACCTTCGCCGGCTCCAAGAAGAGCCTGGCCGCCGGCCTGCCCATGGCCAGTGTCCTCTTCGGCGCCCAGGCCGGGCTGATGGTGCTGCCGCTGATGCTCTTCCACCAGATGCAGTTGATGGTGTGCGCGGTGCTGGCGAAGCGGTACGCGGCACGGACGGCGACGGCGACGGCGACAGTGACGGAAGAGGAAAAGGGAAAGGGGAAGGCTTGGGAGAGGGCGAGCGGGAGTCACCGCACATGGTGACCCCGGCTGTGCCCGCCCAGGCCACTGCTCGCAGCCGGTCCACCGCAGCCACTGCCGAGGGCGGCGGTGAGGGGCTCACCGGCCCGGCCGGCTGACCCGGTCCAGCGGCAGCCCCAGCACCATCGGCGCGCGCACCGTCGCGCCCCGCGTGCGTACACCGGCCAGCTCCTCATCGGTCAGCGACCGCCGGTAGACCCGTACTTCGTCGAGCGCACCGGTGAAATGGGCCCGGCCGTCCGGCCGTTGACCGAGATGGACGCCGAAGACCGAGCCCCGGCTGACCGAGCCGGGGACATCGCGGACCACGGTGGTTCCAGCACCGTCCACCGTGAGCAGCAGCCGGCCGCCCGTGCGGCGCAGTGCGAGGTGGTGCCACCTGCCGTCGTGGTACGCGTCGTGGGTCCCGACCCGGGCGGTGGCGGCTGGCCCGGCGCCGCCGACTGCCGTGACGCGGGCGGTGATCCGGTCGTTGCCGGGGTCCCCCGCCACCACGACCTGCGGAGCCGCGTTCCCCACACCGCCCATCCACAGCAGCGGCTGCTCGCCCGTGCCGGCGTCGTAGCGGAACCACAGACTGCAGGTGAAGTCGTGGCCGCCCAGAGGGAGGGAGGTACGGAACGGGAGGCGTACGGCGTCGTCCCGGCCGTCGAAGGCCAGCGCCTTGCCGAAGCGGCCGCCGGTGGGGCGCGCACCGCCCAGTACGAGGGCCGGCCGGGCCCGGGGCGCGCGGTCACGGGTCGTGGGGTCCGGGCCGCGCCGCGGGCCGAGCCAGTCCTCGGTGAAGCGGACGAAGCGGATCTCGTCCCGTGAGTCGGCCGCACCCCCCTCGTACAGCAGGCCGGTGACCTCGGAGGAGATCGCGACCAGATCCGAGTAGCCGGACCAGTCGGAGGTGACCCGGGCGCCCCGGTCGGCGTCCTCCCAGGTGCGGCCCTCGTCCCAGGAGGAGCGGATGGTCATCGTCCGGCGCCGGTCGGGATCGGCCGGCGCCGCGAGCAGGGTACGGCCGCGGCCGCCGGCGGCGCGCGAGCGTGGCAGTGGCAGGCGGAGCACCGAGGCCTGCACCATCGGGGTGGGGAGAGCGGGGAGGGCGCGGAACGGCGCGGCGAAGGAGTCGCCGCCGTCGCGGCTGACCGCCGCGGTGCGATGGCCCAGGTCGGTGCCGTCCTGCTCGCGGCCGTTGACGTAGACCGAGCCGTCGGAGCGTTCCAGGAGGGTCAGCTCCGAGGGCTTCTGGCGGAAGGTGCCCCCGGCGGCGACGGGCCAGCTGTCCAGCGCACCGATCCGCCAGGTGGCGCCGCCGTCGTCGCTGTGCACCAGGGCGGCGTGCGCGGCGGTGACCCGGTGGTCCGCGTAGCTCTCGGAGTTGACGCCGAAGACCAGCCGGCCCGCGTGCCGCCCGCGAGCGAGCTGGATGCCGTGCCCGGGCCCGGTGGCGTACCACGCGTTCCACCGCGCGGGGCGGATACCGGAGGCCAGGGTGCGGGGCGCGGACCACGTCACGCCGTCGTCGTCGCTGTACCGGAGGTGAGGGGTACGGTCACACGGAACAGCGCAGCCGAGGCCGTCGGTACGGCCTGCGTTGTGGGTCTCGGCGAGGACGATACGGCCGGTGCGGCGGTCCACGACGGGCGCGGGGTTGCCGTGGGTGTCCCCCTTGCCGCGGCTGACGACCTGGAGCGGGCCCCAGGTCCGGCCGCCGTCGGTGGAGCGCTTGAGGACCAGGTCGATATCGCCGGCGTCGCCGCAGTCGTGCCGGCGGCCCTCGGCGAAGGCGAGCAGGGTGCCGCGCGCGGACAACACGACGGCCGGTACCCGAAAGCAGAAGTAGCCCCGTTCCCGCGCGGCCTTGAACAGCACCTGCTGCTCAAAACCACCGGCCGGAGGCGGCGCCTCCGTGACCGCTGCGCGGCCGTCGTCCGACGTACCGTCAGGCATGGCGTGCGCGGGGACGGCGGGCGGCAGCCCGACGACCGCCGAGGCGAGCGCGGTGAGCAGGGCAGCGGCGCGCCGTCGCCGGGGGACGGGCCGGTGGGAACGGGGGCGCACGCGGTGAACTGACCTCATGGTCCGGCCTGCCCTTCGGGGAATCGGCGGTCGGGTCATCAGGACATCCGACGTTCCTGTGCATCCCAGACGGAAGCTACTGTCGCCGCCCCCTCGCACCAAGGAACCGGCCTCACTTCTCCGAGCCCCAGCCGTATTTCACCCACCCGGCCCGCACCTGCCACACAGCCTACCCACCAGACCCGCCACGCAGCCCACCCACCCGCACCTGCCACGCACCCGCACCTGCCACACCTGCCGTGCGCCGCGCACGCACATGCCCACGGTGGGATGGGAGGTGAGGTGCCCCACGAGGCCGATCCTCGACGGGCAAACGTTGTCCTGCCGGGGCGTAAGCGGCCTAGCTCGTGGCGCCGGCTGAGCGCAGCGCGATCCGGTGCTCGCCCGCGTACACGTTCATCGAGGCCCCGCGCAGGAATCCGACCAGGGTCAGCCCGGTCTCCTGGGCCAGATCGACGGCGAGCGAGGACGGCGCGGAGACCGCGGCCAGTACGGGAATGCCCGCCATCACGGCCTTCTGCGCCAGTTCGAACGACGCCCGCCCGGAGACCATCAGCACCGCCGACGAGAGCGGCAGCCGCCCCTGTTGCAGCGCCCGGCCGACGATCTTGTCGACCGCGTTGTGCCGCCCCACGTCCTCCCGGACGTCGAGCAGTTCCCCGTCCGCCGTGAAGAGCGCGGCGGCGTGCAGCCCCCCGGTCCGCTCGAACACCCGCTGAGCGGCGCGCAGCCGGTCGGGCAGGGCGGCGAGCGTCGCGGGCTCGAGACGGACCGGAGCGCCGGGGGAGGCGGCGGTGAGCGGCCAGCGCGTGGTGGCGCGTACCGCGTCCAGACTGGCCTTGCCGCACAGCCCGCACGACGACGTCGTATAGACGTTGCGCTCCAGGGTGATGTCCGGGATCACCACGTCGGGGGCGGTCTTCACGTCCACCACGTTGTACGTGTTGACCCCGTCCTCCGTGGCCCCCGCGCAGTAAAGGATGTTCCGCAGCTCTTCGGCCGCGCCCAGCACACCCTCACTGACCAGGAAGCCCGCGGCGAGTGCGAAGTCGTCACCGGGTGTACGCATCGTGATCGCCAGCGGCTTGCCGTTCAGCCGGATCTCCAGCGGCTCCTCGGCGACCAACGTGTCCGGGCGGGTGGAAACGACCCCGTCCCTGATGCGGATCACCTTGCGTCGTTCCGTGACTCGTCCCATGTCCCGTTCAGTCCCAGATTCGGCAGTCGGCGCTGCTCATGTGCCCGGCAGCTCTCGCGTTCATTGTCCTGCACGTGCGGTGTGCGGTGTGCGGGGCGTGCGGCCGCTGCCCACTCCGCAGCGGCCGTCCGAGCGTGTCATCGAGGCACGTCCTCCGCACGTGTCCGCGCCAGCGCGCGGCCGCCGAAGGCGCCCGAGCCATCGGCCGCCGCCCACGCCTTCGCCACCGCGTCCTGGTCCAGCGAGCGCCAGTCAGGGGTGTCCTGCACCAGGAACCGGCCCAGCCGCCGCCCCAGTTCGACCATCGTGCGACCGGTCGCGCCACGCTCGGCACCGTAATCCACCAGTGCGTCCGGGCGCTGGGGGAGTGAGCGCAGTGCGGTCTCCAGCGCCGCGGCATCCTGCAGCGCCTTGACCGCGCCGGCACCGGTATGCGGACGGACGACTGTGGCCGCGTCGCCCGCCAGCAGCAGCCTGCCCGCCGTGTAGCGCGGCGCCGTGAAGTCGTACATCGGTTGGATGAACCGTTCCTCGGACGGCGTCAGGCGCACCAGACCACCCCAGAAAGGAGGCAGCAACTCCCCGGTGACGTAGTCAAGATGGGCGTGCAGAGCATCGGCGAGGGTGCCCGGTGGCAGACTCGTGGGCGTATCCAGGTCCAGACCGAGACCGGCGGGCGGGGTGGTGTAGAGCACCCAGTTGACGTGATGTCCGCCGTGGCCGTCCGGAATGCGGTAGATGATGACGTGCCCGCCGGGGAAGACACCGTAGATACAGTCCTCCTCCAGCCACGGGTGTGCGGGAAGACCAGGGAAGTCGAGCTCCGCAAGCCGGCCGGCAGGGACCGCGCCGCGCCAGGCCAGGTAGCCGGCGTAGCGCGGCCGGATAGCGGGAAACGCTGCCTCGCGAACCACTGAGCGATAGCCGTCGGCACCGATGACCAGGTCGAAACGCGCCGTACGCGCTCCGTCCCCACCGCCGCCGCCATCCCGCCCCCGGCCCCCCTCCCTGCCACCCTCCCCGCCCCCGTTCCCCTCTCCGTCCCTGCCCACGCCTTCGTCGCTGACGTCCAGCGTGAGCCGCGCGCCATCCGGATCGTCATCGACCGCGCGGACCGTCACCCCGGACCGGAAGGAGGTGCCGGCGGGCAGCCGACGGCGTAACTCCTGCCAGAGTGGGCCCCAGCAGTACGAGCGGAACGGAAAGGGCAGGGCTGCGATCTGCCGGCCGAGCGGCGCGTTGCCGTCGCGGACGTACCAGCGGCGGGTGGTCAGCTGCACCCAAGGCGTGGCCGCGTCCAGGTATCCGGCAGCGGTCAGCTCGGCGTACCGGTCATTGTGCATGGCGAGCCCGACGCCACGGTCGGCGAGGTGACCGGCGGTGCGTTCGTGAACGGTGATCCGTGCGGCACCGGCGCGATGGGCGGCGAGCGCCGTGGCACAGCCGGCGATACTGCCGCCGACGACGGCGACATCGGCTCCCGTGATCGAGATACCGCCCGCGCCCACACCCACGCCCCCGCCCTTCCCCCTACGCCTGCCCATGCCCACGCCCCTGCTCATGCTTGTGTCGCCCCGCATCCGGCCCCTCCCTGTCCGTCTGACCCCTGTCCGTCTGACCGCCCGTCCGGTGGCGGGTGGCCGGCAGCCGTGATCGATGATCGGCCGTCCCAGCTCAACTGACCTCATCCTCCCAGTCGTTGAGGGCTGCGGGGATCTGGCATGGCACGCAAAGCCGCCGATGTGGCATTCGGCACTATGAGGAGTGCGGAGGGATGGATCGGTGGGCACCTGGGTATGGGCCTACGCCGAGGCCGAGCCCCGGGTGCGTGGGCGCGGTCCGCGTCAAGCGGCCCGGTGGTGGGTTCTGTGGGGGAGCCTGCCACCGGGCATCCCGGCCGCAGCTGACACGTCTCCGCCAACCGTCAGATGTCCGGTCCGCGAGACTGTGCCCGCCCGCCGGGCCCGGCCGGGTAGTGTGCACTCGATCACCGAACGAGCACGAATGGCGAGTGGCACATGAGCGAAGGCACAGCACCGGCGGCCGGTGAAGCGGCCTCCGTCGCCGACCAGGAGGCTCGCGAGCGGTTGCTCTACCTGCGCGGCAGCATCGACAATCTCGACGCCGCACTGGTGCATCTGCTCGCCGAGCGCTTCAAGTGCACCCAGCAGGTCGGGGAGCTCAAGGCCCGGCACAGCCTGCCGCCCGCCGACCCCGCCCGGGAGGCCGCCCAGATCGCGCGGCTGCGCCGGCTGGCCGAGGACGCCCGGCTGGACCCGGCATTCGCCGAGAAGTTCCTCAACTTCATCATCGACGAGGTGGTCCGCCACCACCGCGCGATCGCCGATCGTACGCAGGGCCAGGCCTGACCGCTGCGCTTGGCCTGATTCCCACGTTGTCGGCTTTCCCGCCGTGGCGCCTGGCGGCGGGCTGGATTCCGCTGCGCGGGGCTGTACGTCACGGGTGCGCCCCTCCGGACCGCAGGACGGCAGTCCGGAGGGGCGCACCCGCACCCGACAAACCCACGCCCGCCGCAGGCGCCACGGCGAGAAACCCCCGCGGCGGGAAAGCCGAAAACGTGCGGGGGCGCCACGACGGGCGCAACGGCGAAATCCCCCACGGCGGGACGGCCGACAACGTGGGAAGCCAGCCAAGCGCAGCGGACTGGCCCTGCAGCCCACGCCGAGTGACACTCTCTATACCTGCTGTCGCGCAGCCCCGTGCCACCCGGCCCGCCCCCGCTACCGACTGGTAACGGCTCCCCAGGGAGCCGGCCGATTCGTCACCACCCTGCCCTCCCGACCGTGCACCGAGAGTCAGAGCGGAGACACACGATGGCCCCCACCGCAGAAGCCGACGACATCACCCCGGCCGCCCTCACCCTCAAGCCCGGTACGTCCTGGCAGGACGCCTGGCAGCGCAGCCTCGCCGTCGCCCCCGAGGCGTTCCGTGACGATCAGGCCCTCAACCTCTGGGCCGCCGCCTGGCATGCGGACGGCCGCCCGCTGCCCGCCACCAGCCCCGTCGACGGCACCCCCATCGCCGGCCCGCCCCGCCTCGACGCGGATGCCGCCCGGCACGCCGTACGCGCCTCCCTCGATCAGCACCGTGCCTGGCGGCAGACCCCGCTCGCCGAGCGCAAGGCCCGGATCGGCGCCACCCTCGACGCCCTCACCGAACACCGTGAACTGCTCGCTCTCCTCCTCGTCTGGGAGATCGGCAAGCCCTGGAAGCTCGCCCGGGCCGATGTCGACCGCGCGATCGACGGCGTCCGCTGGTACCTCTCCGAGGTCGACCGAATGATCGACGGCCGCACTCCGCTGACCGGCCCGGTCAGCAACATCGCCAGCTGGAACTACCCCATGTCGGTGCTGATCCACGCGATGCTCGTCCAGGCACTGGCCGGCAACGCGGTGATCGCCAAGACGCCCACCGACGGTGGTCTGGCCTGCCTCACCCTCGCCTGCGCCCTGGCGGCCCGCGAGGGCGTCCCCGCCACGCTCGTCAGCGGCAGTGGCGGCGAACTCTCGCCCGCCCTCGTCCGCTCACCCGAGATCGGCTGTGTCTCCTTCGTCGGCGGCCGGGACACCGGCGCCCGCGTCGCCACCGCCGTCGCCGACCTCGGCAAACGCCACATCCTCGAACAAGAGGGCCTCAACACCTGGGGCATCTGGAACTACTCCGACTGGCCGACCCTCACCCCGCTCCTCCGCAAGACCTTCGACTACGCCAAGCAGCGCTGCACCGCCTACCCCCGCTTCGTCGTCCAGCGCGACGCCTTCGCCGACTTCCTCGCCGCCTACCTCCCGGCCGTACGCAGCGTCCGCTTCGGCCACCCCCTGGCCGTCCCCGACCCCGCCGCCCCGCTCCCCGAACTCGACTTCGGGCCCCTGATCAACACGGCCAAGGCCAAGGAGCTCGACGATCTCACCACCGAAGCGGTCTCCCGCGGTGCCGTCCCCCTCCACCGCGGAGCCCTCGCCGACGGCCACTTCCTCCCCGGCCAGGACACCTCCGCCTACCTACCCCCGACCACCCTTCTGGCCCCACCGCCGTCCTCCCCCCTCCACCACGCCGAGCCCTTCGGCCCTGTCGACACCATCGTCCTGGTCGACACCGAGGCGGAGCTGCTCGCCGCCATGAACGCCAGCAACGGTGCCCTGGTCGCCACGCTCTCCACCGACGATCCCGACACCTACGCCCGCCTGGCCCCCCAGATCCGCGCCTTCAAGGTCGGCCACGGCAAGCCCCGCTCCCGCGGCGACCGCGACGAGCTCTTCGGCGGCTTCGGCAATTCCTGGAGCGGCGCCTTCGTCGGCGGTGAGCTCCTCGTCCACGCCGTGACCGAGGGCCCGACCTCCGAACGCCTGCCGGGCAACTTCCCCGACTACCACCTCATGCCGTAGCCACCGGATCGCCTCTCCTCATGCTCCGGCACTACACATCACGACGCTCACCTGATCAACCCCACCTATTGCCCAGGAACGTGAAGCGGCCACAGGCCACCCACCCGTGCTGCGGAGGCACGACCGTCCAGACCCCATGACGCAGAACACCCCGAACGCCACCACCCACCTCGACGGCAACGCGGCCCGGCCACCACGCGAACCGCCCATCCCCGAACACAGCAAGGAACAGCAAGGAACAGCGAGGAACAGCGAGAACAAGCTCAAACTCGCCGCCGAGCGGCCGAGCAACCACCGCATCCGAGTGAACTCGGCCAGCCCCGGCCATATCGACACCGAACGCAGCAATAAGAGTGCATGTACGCATCGCTCCACGCGTTGCAGTAGTAGCTAGGTAGCACACGGCTACAGGCAACACCCTCGCCGGCCCTCGCCGACTCCATGCTCACTCGCGACTCGCTGGCCGCCCTGATCGGCCGCCGGCGAACATCCGCTGTGGGCGTGGCCCTCCGTAGAGCCGCACCCCTGGTGAGCGCGCTGGCCTCGGACGTCATCCTGCTCGGCGCCGTCGTCCGACTCGACCCTGGCGCACTCGTACCGAACTGCCAGGACGAGGGGCCGGCCGGCTTCCCCGCGTACCAGGGCAGCGCCACCAACCTGGCGAACGGCATGAACGCCGGTGCCCCGACCCGCCCGCCGGCCACCCTGCCCACCGAAGCCCGACCCCGTCTCTCCGACTTCGCCATCGACGGATTCCCCGGCTCCGGCAACCAGCGCTGTGGACCGGCGCCGCGATCTGCCTACTCTTCTCCGCGGCGACCCATACCATGCTCACCCGGCCCCACCCCTGGACCAGGTCAGCCCCGCCAACGCCACACAAACACCCCACACAAACACCCCCAGCCCCGGGAACCCCTGCCGCAAACCCCATCACCCCGCCAATGATCACCTCCCCGGAGGGCGGCCGCCCCGCCACTTGCCGGTCAGACCACGCGACGAACCGCCCCCGCACCGCCGGTCCGCCGCACCGCACACTCCACCCCGAGACGCCCCTGCTGCCCCACACGGATACGCAGGTGAAAGGCACTCCAAAACCTTGGTATTGTTATCCATGTCGCCGCGGGGAACACCCCGCGAAGATCACACCTAGTCCGGGTGGCGGAATGGCAGACGCGCTAGCTTGAGGTGCTAGTGCCCTTTATCGGGCGTGGGGGTTCAAGTCCCCCCTCGGACACACACCCTAAAATGCCTGGTCAGTGCGCTGACCAGGCATTTTGCGTGAGGAGGCCAGGTGGGTGGCCGAAATGGGTGTCGTGCGCTCTTGGCGGAGTAGTGTGCTGACCTGGGGTTTCTCCCGAGTGCGGGCGTGGGGGTTCGTGTCGGGTTCATGTGGAGATTGTGTGGATTCAGGGTTTGGTGCACGTAGCGTCAGGGCTGTGACCTGCACTGTTGTCCAAGTGTGGCGTGGGGGTTCATATCGGCTGAAGGGATACGAGTCGGATCCCGTCCTTGTCCTGCCGGGCGTGGTCGGTGCGGTGCACAGTCGCCGCCATGGAGAGATGTCTGCGGACTAAGCACTGTGGGCGCCAGGTGAAATGTGGCTCCAGCGCCAATAGCAATCCAGAGCTACTTTTCAGGCGGCGCCGACATGAGCCTGGCTACAGAGCAACGGGTAGGGATTTGAGGCCGCGCATCAGGCGCGTTTGCCGCCATTCCAGGTCTTCGCCGTTGGCGGCGAGGCGGATGTTGGGGAAGCGCTCGATGATCGCTCGGAGTGCGATCTCCGCCTCGGCTCGGGCGAGCGGCACCCCCAGACACCGGTGGATGCCGTGGCCGAAGGCCAGGTGGGCGCTGGCGTCTCGGCCGAGGTCGAGTTGATCGGGGTCGGGGAAGCGCGCAGGGTCACGGTTGGCGGCTCCGGGGGCGATGAGTACCGGCACGCCGGCGGGGATTTCGGTTCCGCCGAGGGTGAGTGGTTCGGTGCTGTAGCGGAATGTGGCGATGTTCATGGGGGAGTCGAAGCGCAGCAGTTCGTCGAGTGTGGTGCTCATCAGCCCTGGTTCGACTCGTAGTTGTGCGAGCGAGGCTGGGTGCTGGAGAAGTGCCAGGGTGGCGTTGCCGATGAGGTTGGTGGTGGTTTCGTGGCCGGCCACCACCAGGAGCACGGCCAGCGAGACGACTTCGTCCTGGGTGAGGGAGCCGTCGTCGCCGCTGCTGTGTGTGATGAGGTCGTGCAGGAGGCTTTGGTCGGGCCTCTTCTGTTTCGACGTGACGAGTTCGGTCATGTAGGTGGCGAGGGCATGGGAAGCGGCGTCGATGCGTTGGGGCTGTCCGGCGGCGAAGAGGTCGTTCGACCATTGGGACACCAGTGTGCGGTCGTCCTCGGGTACGCCCAGCATCTGGCAGATCACCGTGACGGGCAGAGGTACAGCGAGGTCAGCCACCAGATCCGCCTGCCCGCCCGGCCTCCATGCGTCGAGCAGGTTGCCGACCACTTCGGTGATGTACGGGCGCAGACGTGCGACGGCGCCCGTGGTGAACGCCTTCGCCGTCACCCGCCGCAGCCGCGTGTGCTGCGGCGGGTCGATGGCCAGCATGTTCTGAGCAACGGCGGGGTGCAGGTTGCGCCCCGAGGGCCGAGCAGCGAAGAAACGCGCGGTGTCCTTCGACAGCCGAGGGTCGGCGAACGCCGCCCGTGCCTCCGCGTAGCCGGTGACCAGGTAGCTGCAGCGTCCCTCGGAACCGGTGGATACCTTGTGCACGGGAGCTGTGCTGCGCAACCGGGTGTAGGTGGGGTAGGGGTTGGTGAAGAACTGCGGGTCGGTCAAGGGGTCGTTCATGATTCTGCCAATGAGTCGGTGACGTCGGTGACAGCGCGGCTGACTGTCTCGCTATGTGCATATGCGTGAGCGACGAGCAGGAGCCACTCGGTTTCGGTGCGCAGGCTGCCGTCGCGAGAGGCGCTGCACACGGCGGGCGGAGCCGTGCAGTCGGGCGGTGTCCCCCCGGCGACTCTGGTACGCACGGCTGCTGTGAGCACCGCTGCCTCTACGATCGCGGCGCCTTGAGGGGTGCCGACCTGGCACCTGCTGGCGTCAACCATTCGTTCTGCAGTTTGCTGGACGCGCACGGGCCGGTAGGGACGAAGTGCGAGGATGCCGTCGTTGATTTCGATGACACGACGGTGGAGGAGGAAGTCGAAATCATGTGCGCGCTTCTTCGTGTCCGATGTGCCGACGTCGAGGACGACCTCGGGGGCCGCTGTGGTGATGTCGTGCCACAGCGGCCCGAGCGTGGCGAATGACCGCCTTTCCCATCGGCGGCGGAGGAACTGGCTGACTGGCCAGATGACCGCGGGGAGAGTGAGCCCGACGGTGATGAAGAGTACGGCCAGGGCTGGTGAGGCCACGCTGAACGTGCAGCGAACGGGGGTAACGGGTGTCGTGCAGGAGGCGTGGGCGTGGGCCGGCAAGAGATTCAGGCCGAGCCCAAGGGAGATGGCGCCGAACACCTTGTACGCCGCGTACAGAAGGGCAAAGCCGCATCCCGCGGCCGTGATGCGAAGTCCGGTGCGCTGGCTCGCGCGCCGCGAACGCTTCGACTGTTCCCAGGTCTGCTGTAGGAAGTCCCTGGCGGTGTAGCCCAGGTACGTGATGTAGATCAGCACGTAGAGGGCATGGGGAGTCGGCGAGTGGTGCGTCATCTGTTCTGCGGTGAACAGCGCGGTCATTCCTGCGATCGCGCATGTGAGGAGGATTACGCGGCGACGGATGCGCCGCCGGGCCTCTTCCGCCTCCAGGTTGAGCTGGTACATGAAGGCCAGCACGGAGGTGGCCGCAGCTAGGGCGAATGAGTTGCTCAGTAATCGGGCGACTTGGGGAACGATTCTTTCGACGGTGCTTTGCACGATGGGCACATATGACGCGAAGGCCAAGGCGAAGCAGAGCAGCAGCGCGGCCATCGCCCAAGTGCCGGCCGGTCTGTGACCGCCGCGTCCCCGGATCCAGTATCCGGCGGCGAGGAGCAGGGCTATCGCCACGCCCGAGAAGAGTAAGTTGATCACGGTTGGTGGCGACCCTTCTTACGTGGTGGGGCGAAGAGAGCCTCCCAGCGTTCGGTGCCCCGGGCGGGCTGGCTTGGGGGGAGTTCACGTCCGTGGTAGATGCGCTGGCGGATGACGGTTGCCATCATCTCCGCCTCGCGTTCGTCTTGTGAGGTATAGCTCGTCCGTCCGGACATGCGTTGAACAAGCGTGGGATTGAAGCCGATGGCCCGAACGGCGTCCTGGTCCAGCTCCAGGCTGCCGGGGTGATCACAGATGATGTGGCTCACCTCGTGGGCGAGGATGTGGTTCTGATGAAGGGAGGATGTCCCTTCCTCGTAGAAGAGGAGATCGGCGTCCGGTGTCTCGAGCCGGATCCCGCAGGGGGCATCTATCAGCCCCAGTGTGCTCAGGGGCTTGAGGACGATAGGTCGACCCCGCAGGTCCGCTACGGCATCGCAAAGGTCGCGGGTGGTGAAGCGATGTGGGAGCCGAAGGGCTCGAACGCGTTGTTCGCACACGGCGCGGAGCTGCTCAGGATCCAAGGTCATTCCTGAAGATGCTGGGCCTGGCGCCCTGGACACAGCCGTGATGGCAGTCCAGGGTGGTTGCAGACTCTTCCCCGATTAGTCGAAAGTTTAGGCGATCCCCCGGGGTGATCCAAGAGGTCTCGATCAATCGTGCTGGAGGCGCATAATCGGGTGGCGCTCTAGTCGTCCAAGTCGAGGTTCTCGGTCATCGCGTCGCCCGGCAGTCCTTCGAGGCGCCGTGCCTGCTCGATCACGGTGGACAGCATTTTCAGACTGTCGACGCTCAGCCCATTTGCGCGAAGGGCGACTTTCCGCACGTCCTGGTCCCGCATGGCGGCAAGGAGTCTGATCTCGGCTTTGGCGCGTTCAGTTGTTGCTTCGTCGAAGAAGTAGCCCGCTGGTACACCGAAGAAGTCCGCCAGGGCCTTGATCGTGTGCCGTGTCGGGTTCTTCTTGACTCCGGTACGAAGCTGCTGGATCGCGCTCGCAGTCAGCCCCCTGCTCTCTCCCCCCGATGTCTTCTGGATCGCTTTGGCCACCTCGGCGTACGTATACGGTCCGCGCTCAGGCGGATGGACCTCTTTGAACAGGTGGTCCAGGAGCTCCGCGAAGGTGTGCATTTCTTCGTCTGTCACGTCTGGCGCTTCCTTGTCATGAACGAAAACTCGCCAACTTCAGTGTGTGGCGGGCTGGCGGATGGCGGCCTTCCGGTAACTGTAGTTGACGAAGATTCGCCACTGGGGTGTACGTTGGGGTGAGTGTGGCGCCACCAGAGTGTTCTTGGTGCTCAAGTGGCACAAGGTGGCGCAGGAGGACATGCGAACTGCTCGCGGTCAGGCGATGCCCTGTGTCGCAGGTCGGGGCGCCCATATCGGGCGGGGTGAACGGCATGCATGCGGTGGCGGAGCGGGCGCTCCTGAGGCCGGCCTCCTCTAGGGGCGCTGTCGGGGCTCGCGGGTATCGACATGAAGGGGGAACGCCAATGCCATGCCCGCCCGCGCTGCCTGCCGACCGAGGGTTGCCGCCCTCCTTGTTGAGCATCTGGCGACGCTGCTGCCGAGATTGGCCCATGTTCGAGCCGAAACTTGGCTAGATCGCATGTGCCTGGTATCGCGTCAACTGCCCACTGTGCGGAATGTCGGTGGACCACTGCTACTGCATGGTCTCCCACCGCGGCACTCTCTAGGCGTACCTGAAGGCATCGTCAACACCCTGAGGTGATGCCCGCACTTTCTGAGTACCGCGGCCGAGTCTGTACTGGATGCGCTTGGCGAAACAGAAATAGCCGCCCAGCGACGCGTGTTGCCATGTTGTGCGTCGCGTGAAGTTAGTCGAGGGGAAAATGGGAAGGCCAGAGACGCGTATAAATCCGGCCGATGGGCCATTGCAGAGTTTTGCCTACGAGTTACGGACGCTGAGAAAGTCGGTAGGGAATCCTTCCTACCGGTTACTGGCAAGTCGGGCCAATTACTCGGGGACCACGCTCTCGGAGGCTGCCCGCGGGATCAGCCTCCCCAGCCTGGAAGTTACCCTGGCCTACGTCAGTGCCTGTGGGGGCGACACTATCTCCTGGCGTAGGCGCTGGAAGGAGACCAACGCCGCGCTTCACGCGATTTCCGAAGACAGCGATGGTGACTTTCTTCCGAAGTCAACCGCGTCTCCGGAGTCGACCATGTCACCGCCTGCCACGGCGGACGACCATCCAACCCACGGCGGCGACACCTTTGACGTGCGAGTGAAGAGGGTTCCAGTGCTAACCAGTGCGGCTGGGCTGGTCCACAACAAGCACAAGGTGCTAACGCTCGCCGTTGCTGCCGGGGCCTGTGTCGCTTCGGGCTTCTGGCTCGGGAGAGGCCGCAGAAGTGTCTG
Source organism: Streptomyces sp. NBRC 110611 (assembly GCF_001590865.1). Classification (GTDB taxonomy): domain Bacteria; phylum Actinomycetota; class Actinomycetes; order Streptomycetales; family Streptomycetaceae; genus Streptomyces. Next base: position 412,828 of record NZ_BBUY01000002.1, on the reverse strand, counting down.
ACCGAGCCCTGCCCCCGGCACCATGCTGCACACCGTCTGCGCCTCAGCGGACGGCACGCCGGTGCGGATCACGGTTCTCGCGCCGCACGACACGACTCGGCATCCCCGCCCCACCCTCCTCTACGTATACGGCGGGTTCGGCCTGACCTACAAACCCTTGTACCAGCCAGAGGTTGTCGCGTGGGTTGAGGCGGGCGGTGTCTATGCGGTGGCCCATGTGAGGGGTGGGGGTGAGGAAGGGGCTGACTGGCACAGTGCGGGCGCACGCGCTCACAAGCAGAAGTCGATCGACGATCTCCACGCCGCAGCAGCAGCTCTGTGCCAGGAGGGGTGGACCACGCCGTCCCAACTGGTGATCCGTGGCGAGTCGAACGGCGGGCTGCTGGTCGGTGCCGCACTGACGCAGTGCCCCGACCGCTACCGAGCGGTTCTGTGCGCGGGACCGGTCCTGGACATGGTGCGCTACGAGAACTCCGGCCTCGGCGCGTCCTGGACCTCCGAGTACGGCTCAGCGTCAGCCCCTGAAGAACTCGGCTGGCTGCTCGGTTACTCGCCTTACCACCACGTCAGAGAGGGGGTGGACTACCCAGCCGTCCTCTTCACGGTCTCCGAAGGCGACGGCATCGTGGATCCACTCCACGCACGCAAGATGTGCGCGGCTCTTCAGCACGCCGTCGGTCCCGCGCCTGCCGATGATGGGCGGGGGCTTACGCTCCTGCGAGTCGAGCCCGACGTCGGTCACGGAGCACGCGCCATGAGCCGCGCCATCGAGCTGTCGGTAGACCAACTGTCCTTCGCCGTATGGCAGTCGGGTCTACCATTGTGAGACGGACTGCAGCTGCATGCGCCCCACGACCCAAGCTGACGCAGCAATCCCTCGATGGTCTGTGCACGACAAGCGCGGGCAGAGGCCGACCTACCCACAATGGCAACCCTATGCCGAACAAGGGTTTGCGCCTCTCGACAACGGCCGTATCGGCTATCCCGGGCTGCGACGCCGCACCAGTGATCGGAAGTCAGCTGACTCGCGTTTCGGCAGACACGCTGACCTCCTCACAATCGGCGTGTTTCCCAGGCCGCAGAAGGTCTGGTGTTTGTGGCTCGTTCCGAGGATCCGAGACCGCGGCTACGGCAGCCACAATTCGCCCCGCATCACCGGCATGTGTGCAAGGTTCAACTCGGACCTCGGACACTTTCCACTGACCAGCGTCATGCGGGTCGGGAGCAATCTCGACCCGCATGACGCGTTTCGCGGGCTGGTGTGTCATACGCAGCCCCAGCGCCCGGTACAACCGGTTCTTCTTCCCGTTCGCGGCGGTGCGCAGCACGTCTGCCGTGTCGCCTGCTGCTTCGACGAGCTCGGCGATTCGGGTGCGGGGGAGCAGGGCGGGCTTGGCGTCGCAGTAGCGGAGGTCGGCCGTCTGTGCGCGCTTCAGCTGGGTCTGATGCATCCGCTCGATCGTGGCGGCCTTGTGGCCGGGGGCGAACTGCAGAGAGATCCAGCGGTCGAGCCGCGGTACGACGTCCTGCTCGCGGAACAGGATGTTGCGGGGATGGGCGATCTTGTTGGCCAGCGCGTACTCGAGGGGAAGGCGGCACCGGTGGTAGGCCGTCTCGTGCGACCACTGCGTGCCCGTGACGCGCTGGCAGAGCCCGCAGTCGACCAGTCCCTGCAGCTGGTAGTTGTGGCAGCGGCCCCGGCATTCCTTGGTGATGCGGCGGCTGGTGCCGCGCGCGGTCATCACTTCCTGGACGCGGTGGAAGTCGGCGCGGTCGATGACGGGCGGGTGGACGATTTCCTTGGACTGTATCCATGGGTCGGAGCCGTTTCCATCGCATCCGGGTCTCGTAGCCGAGCGCGACGTCGTCGACGTCGAGGGGGATTTCCTGTTTGCGTTGCTTGTTCCAGACCTGGTGGCCGGTGTAGCGGGGGTGACGAGCATGGTGCGGACCGCTGCCTTGGTCCAGGTGAGGCCTTCCCGGTGCCGGTTACGCGCCGGGTCATGTGCGGACGGGCACCGGATGCCGTCGGCGGTCAGCCCTTCGGCGATGGCGTAGAAGCCACGGCCCTCGACATACTGCCTGAAGATGCGCTGGACGATTGGAGCGGCGACGAGATCGATTTCGAGCCGGTGAAGGCGCCTGCCGTCGGCTGCCTTGGCTGGGTTCCGGTGCGGTCCGGCGTCGACGATCCGGTAGCCGTAGGGTGGCCGGCCGCCGAGGAAGCGGCCTTCGAGCACACCGAGACCCGTACCAACCTCCGTAACGGCCACCGTGGGAAGACGCTGCCCACGCAGGCCGGGGATCTGGACCTGGCGATCCTCAAGGTCCGCACCGGCAGTCTCTTCCCCAGCCTGCTCGAACGACGACGCCGGATCGACTGCGCCCTGTACCCCGTTACTGTGGTTTCTGAACGTCGCACGTCGGGTGGAACCTGGAGGTCCAGTCCTCGGGGCACGATGACGCCCAAGAACGATCAAGAGACAGAGAGTCGTTCGCGTACCAGCCGGTGGAATCGCTGCTCGTCGATGAGCTGCCCGTTGTCCGCGTCGAGAGGGAGCGGGGCGCCGTCGAGGGCGAGGGAGGGGAAGCCGGGCGTCTTGGTGTCGTGGGTGCGGATGACCTTGTTCACCCAGGGGAGATAGGTCAGCTCTCGTACGGTCCGGTCGAAGGCGGGGGTACGCAATCCGTCGACCCGGCCGGCGAGGTGCAGCAGGCCTTCGTCCGAGGCCGCGCTGTCGTCCCCGATGAGCAGCGCCCCGAGGTACTGCGCGAACTTTCCGACGTCCGTGTTGGCGGCCGCGCCGAGGGCGTTGAGGGCGTGCCGGTCCTGCTTGTCGCCGACGGCGCCGTCGGGGGAGGCGGCAAGTCGGTATTCGATCTTGTACGTGCCCTGGTCCGCGAGCTGGCGCATGGCCGGGCCCAAGGACCGCTCCGCCTTGCGGCAGCTCCGGCAGTTCAGCGCCGTGCGCACGGTCAGGGTGTGCGGGGCATCCGGCTTGCCGTAGACGATCGAAGTCCGCTGCTCCCCAGCGGTGTTGGCGGGCACGATCAGTGGCTTCCCTTCGGCCTCGTCCTCCGGCGCCCGGTCGGTGAAGTAGACCGCGCCCGCGGCGGCGAGGGCGACGATGGCCCCGGCCAGCAGGCCGCGCTTGCGCAGCCGGGCCCGCTTGGCCGACGCCGCGCGCTCGGCCCGCATCCGCTCACGCGCGCTGGGTCCGTCGGTGGGAGTGACGGCCGGCTCGGCGTCCGTCACTCCCACCGTCCTATTGCCGGTCTCCGCGGTGGTCACGAGGAGGTTCCGGCCGGGGAAGCGGCCACGCAACTGGCCGTGCCGAACCCACCCTTGGCGGTGGCGCGCTTGGCCTCCTTGCCGTTGATGGTGATCACGCAGTCCGCCTGGCCGCCCTTCTCGCCCAGGATGAGGCTGACATTGGGCGAGGTGGCCACGCCCGTCATGGTGATCTCCTTCTTCCACGGCACCTTCGGGTCATCGACCGACTTCGAGGAGAGTTCGCCCTTGCCGCCCTCCTCGTAGGTGATGGTCTGCACGCCGCTGCCGGTCACCTCGTAGACGACCTCGAACTCCTTGGCGTCCAGCTTGTCGAATTCGCTCTTGACGTCGCCGGCGCAACCGGTGAGCCAGGTTGCCGCCAGTCCGGCGGCAGCGGTGATTGAAACGATCTTCGTTGCACGGCGCACGATATGCCCCTTACGGAATGTGGAATTTCTGGGTGAAGGTGGCCTGTGAGCCACAGGAAACCGGTGCGGCGGAACCAAATTCCGCCGCACCGGTGTGAGGGAGGGGCGAACTCTCCTTGGGGAGATACCCAGGCGACTCTTACGGGACGCCGATGATCTCCATGACCTTCTCCTGGATTCTGTCTGAGATCCGGGAGAGTTCCAGTTTCTCCTCTTCGGTCCTGGCCGCGCGGTCGATCTGCCACTCGGTGAACATGGGCGCGAACCAGATGAGTCGTACCAACTCGCTGTCCACCATGCCGTCGAACGGGGCTACTCGTCCGAGGAGTTGTACGTACTCCGCGCCGGCGGCTCGGTCGAAGATGCCGTCCCGCAGTTTACCAAGGAATCCCGTATCGGGATCCCATGCCTCGTCGAGCGCGTGCATGAGTTCGTTGTTCATTATCAGCCTCCTTGCCCGTGACGTGTGATGGCCCGTGCCGGAATGCTCTGGAAGATGAGGACTTCCTGATCCTTCCGGGCCCATGCATTGTGCCGCCTGCTGTGGAAGGGGCTGCCCGAGACATCCGCCGCAAGGGAGTTGATGAGCCGGAGGCCAATGGCTACCACGCCATTTCCCTTTTGTACTTGCCGAACGCGATCGAGGGCAACTTGGACGTCGAGATCCACGGACTCTTCGCCCGCGTCGCCCCACTTCTTCAGGTCCGGGACCCAGAAGAGGTGGCCGTCGGTGGCGATCAGCGCGCCGCAGTTGGCCTGCTGTCCGTGAGGGTGGCCTGGACAGCCGAGGAAGACCGGTGCGGCGGAACAGAATTCCACCGCACCGGTGACCGCTGTGAAGTGCCTGGTTGGTCGCGCTGCCAGGCGAGCTCGTTGATGCCTGCGATGTCGCCCCGAGCGAGGCGGAGGAAGAGCTGGACGATCTCGTCCTGGCTCAGTCCTTCCAGCTCACCTGGTTCGTCGGCGTCTTCGTCCTCGACGTTCTCCCAGATGACGAGCCCGTCCCGGAAGGCGCTCAACGACCATCCGGATTCGTGGTTCAACGACACATCCGGGTGTTCGTCATCGGCCTGCGACAGGCTCTGAACGAGGGCGCGGATCTGGCTTTCATCGGGCTCGTCAATGGACTCACCCATGAGATCGGTCGCATGGTAGCTCACGACAGCTCCTTACCTCCTTGTCCTGTTGGGCGGTGCATCGTTCGGGATTGCCTATTCGGCATAGCCTCCGCTGTTACCGGGGTGCAGGACTTTCCACCACGGCGACCTCGGTGTGTGCTGGGGCCGCTCGGGGCAATGGCGCGGCCGAGGGGGCGAGGCGCGGTATCCGGTTTGTTGGACACCGCGCCTCGCGTGTGCGGCCTCAGGCACCAGGGGTGTTGCTGACGGCACCTGCGGCTCGTGCGTTATGGCTGCTCGCGCAGCCGCTTCCAGGCCGCGATGGTTATGTCCGGAGGTCGTTCACTTCTTCGAGATTGTGGTCGATCATTCCTCTGAAGAAGTCGGAGAACGTCCGGTACCGTTCGACCTCGTATCCGGCGATCCAGATCACAGGTGCTGGATTTCCGCTGGCCGCCTGCGGCATCAGGAACATATCAATACCGGTTCTTGAAGCGCCAATCGGTAGAGCCGATTCTGGAGTGATGTTCGAGGTTTCGAGTACCTCCGGTTCCAGGGTTTCCATCAGTTCTCGTGCCTCGCTGAAAACCTGTGACCCCAGCAGTTCGCCCGTGCCGAACAGATCGATGTCCTGCAGGATTGCCGGCCAGCCGTCAGCCTGCAGCAGGAAGGAGGCGTAGTCGCTGTCAAGTGTGCGGCCGATGCTCCGCTCTACTGCTTGTAGGCGTTCCGGGGTTGCTGGTGTCCTGGGTGCTTCATGCCTCCACAGGCTTTCGGTGTCGTTCTCGCGGAGCAGCTGCTTGGCAGCCGACATCCTGGTCAACTCGACAGTCCAGTCGGTCATTACCCTCTCCGGCCTATGAGAACGAATTTAGTGGGCTTGTAACCGACAGGGTAACGCTGCCCTTGTCCGGAGAGGCTACTGTTGACCCGCTTGGACATGTCGATCCATGTCGGCGGTGTTCCATGCCCCAGCCACATTGCATCTGGAGCATGGCCGGCAACTCCCTGGTACGGAGCGCCTGCACCAGCTGCACGCTTTCGCTCCCTGGCGGCCATACGCGCGGCTTCCCGGCGGATGGAGCCCGCCGTGGATACCCGGCCTGTCGGTGAGAGGTGTCCATTCTTCAGCGCATCGTTTGCAGCGTCCACATAGGCCGCGAACTGTTTGGCTTCTTTATCGGTGGCCCAGTCCGGAACCCTGACCTCTACAGGGCCACTACCACAGTTGTGGGTGAGAAGCCCCTGCCCCGCCCCCGTAGCGGCGTAAAAAGTATGGGTGCTCTCAACAGTGAGGTTGTGGACGGTCGCGTTCTGCGTCCACGCCCGGACCGCGCTGACCTGGACCCACGTGCCGGAGCTGGTCTGGAGCCACATGCCGGGCTCCAGATCGCCGGCGTCGACCCACTTCTTCAGGTCCGGGACCCAGAAGGGGTGGCCGTCGGTGGCTATCAGCGCGCCGTTGGAGGCCTGGCCCCCGTCCTTGTCGCCGTCCGCGCGGACGGTGATCTTGACGAGTTCCTTGCTGCCGTTGCCGATGATCGTGGCGACGATGGACTCGGCCTTGGTCTCACCCGTTTCCGGGTCGGTGGCCAGGACCTTGTCGCCGGTCTTGATGTCCTCGATGGGTTTACGGCTGCCGTCGGCCATCAGGACGGTCGTGCCGGGTACGAAGCTGTTGGCGGTCGGGCAGCCCGACGGCTGTACCGCCTCCCTGACCTGTTCCTTGACCTGCTGTTTGACCTCGTTCTTGACCTCTCGTTTGATCTGGCGGGAGCCCTGTGGGCGGGCCTTCTTCGGCGCCGGCCTGTTCCTGGGACGGTAGGTGGGCTTGGAGCGCGGCTTGGGCCGTTGCTTGGCTACGTAGCGGTACTTCGACGCGCGTTTGGGTGCTGCCCTGTTCGCCGTGCGCTGCTTGGCCTTCGCCCGCTGGCGCAGTGCGTTCGCCTTGGCCCGCTTGGCGCGTTGGGCAGCCTCGCGGATAGCCCGGGCTTCCGCCCGTCGCAGCTGCTGCTGCATGCGCCTCACGGCCTCCCGCTGGCGTGCGATTTCCCGGGCCCGGGCCTTCTGGGCCGCGGAGGGACCCTTGTTGGGCTTGGCGCTCTTCCCCTTGCTGCCCTTGCTGACGCCCTTCTTGCCGCCCTTGAAGAGCTTGGAGGCGATCTTGCCGCCCACGCGGAAGACGAGGCCCCAGATGAGGCCGTCCGGGTCGGATTCGGTGACCGGTGCGTTGTTGGCGTAGGCGTACGGGTTCATCTGCTGCGGATTGCCGAAGTCGATCAGCGGATCCACGGAGATGAAGCGCCCGGTGGTCGGGTCGTACTCGCGGGCGCCGAGTTGGGTGAGCCCGGTGTGTTCGTCCTCGCGTCCGGCGACGAAGCCGCGGTTGCCGGCCCAGGTGCCGGGCTTGGCGCCGCGGTTGGTGCCGAAGGGGGTGAGCAGGCGCCGCTCGACCGGCAGGCCCTCCTGGCCCAGGCCGACCTGGGTGGTGCCGCTGCCGTGGTGGTCGGTCAGCTGCAGGTGGAGTGTGCCCTTGCCGTACGTCCCGTCCCCGTCCTCGACGGTGCGTACGGTGACGGCGCCGTCGGGGTGCTGGTAGTGGCGGGTGGTGGTGAGCTTGCCGTCCTTGTCCGCGGTCAGCTCGGTGTCGCCGAGGTAGAGCGTGGTGCTGCCGTCGGCGGCGCGGTGGATGAGGCGTTCGCCGTCGGCGTCGTAGAGGTTCTCGGTGGTCTTGTCCCCTTCGGTGATCTTGGCGAGGTTGCCCTCGGCGTCGTAGGAGAGCTTCTGGATGCTGCCGCCCACTTGGCGCAGCGTCATGTTGCCTGCGGCGTCGTACGCGTAGGTGCTGGCCGAGGTGCCCTGCGGGCCCTTGGACTCGGCCTTGGTGAGCGTCCGGGGCTGGTCCTTGCCCTTGCCCGGGTAGCTGTAGGTGCGGGTGATGTCGTTGGCGATGTTGCCGCTGGTGTCGTGTTCGACGAGCTTGGTCCGGTTGCCCACCGCGTCGTAGCCGTAGCTGTGCCAGTACGGCTGCGGGCCGCCGACGTTCTCCTTGGACGGGACCTTGGCGCAGGCGTCGGTCGCCGTCCAGGCACCGGTCATCCGGCGCAGTGCGTCGTAGGTGAAGCACTGCGTGTCGGGTCGGCCCCCGTCGGGCATCGACGCACCCGGGATCCGGGCGATCCTGGTGATGTTGCCGACCGGGTCGTAGGTGTAGTTGGTGTCGTCGATCCGGCTGTTCTTGGTGTCCTTGCTGTCGCGGTCGTGGACCGTGCGGGTCAGCTGGCGGGTGTGCTCGTCGTAGAACGAGGTGGTGTACACCTTCTTGCCGAACTCGCCCGCCTCGCTGCGCAGCAGTTCACCGGAGGCGGAGTACTGCAGGTTGGAGGCGTACACCGACAGACCGCCCAGGCCCGTGGGAAGGTCATCGCTGTTGTAGCGGGTGGCCAGCAGCTCCTTCTTCAGCGGACCGACGGCAGGTGCCTTCGTCCACAGCGGAAGTCCGGTTCCCTTGGTGTAGCCGTGTTCGTAGGCGTAGGTGCCCGCGAGCTTCCCCTCGGAGTCGGGGATCACGATCTGGGAACCGGTGGGCTGGTAGGCCTGGTTGTAGCCGGTGACCTCGCTGCGGTACTCCTTGCCGCCGTGGTGGCGGACGGACGCGGCGGGCAGGCCCTTGAGGAGGCTGTCGTACGTCCACTCGGCGAGCTTGGGCCCGTCGGGTCCGCCCTCGCGCAGCGAGGTGGGACGGTCCAGCGCGTCGTAGGTGGCGGAGACCTTCTTGCCGCGGGCGTCGGTGACGGTGACCGGGCGGTCATCCTTGTCGTACGTGGTGGTCGTGGTGCCGGCGTCCGGGTCGGTCGCCTTGATCTGGCGGCCCCGGGCGTCGTACTCGAACGTCCAGTCGTTGCCGTCGGGGTCGGTGACCTTGGTCAGCTGGCCCTTGCGGTTGTAGGCGTAGGAGGTGTCATTCCACTTGCTGCGCTCGGCATTGAGGTACTCGCGCAGTTTGGTGGTGCGGCCCTCGCTGTCGGTGAAGGCCGTGCTGACCGTGCCTCCCTGGGAGGGCACGATCGTGGTGCGTTCTCCGTGGTGTTCGGCGGTGGTGGTGTGCTGGTCGTCGCCGTAGCGCCGGGTCGTCTGCTGGACCGGACGGCCAAGGCCGTCGTAGGCCGTGACGCTCTGGTGAGGCACCTTGTTGTCGCCGACGACGAGGAGCGTCCGGCTCGGGGCTCCTTCGCTGAAGTAGCTGCTGTTCTGCTTGACGGCCCGGCCGTGCGTGTCATGGAAGACGTCGCTGATCAGTCGTTCGCCGCCGACCGCGTCGTCCTGCGTCTGGCGCTCGCGCAGCAGGCCATCGTAGATCTCGATGCCGGTGGCGTAGGAGCCGTTGTCCTTCAGTGTCCGGACCGTGACGGTCGATGGACTCGTCTTGCTGATGTCGTAGCTCAGTTCGGCACTCGGCGAGTCCTTGGCCTTGTCACGGGTGATGTCCCAGAACTTGACCACTCGGCCGAGGCCGTCGTGTTCGGCGTCCGTACGGCGGCCGTTGGTGTCGACGACCGAGGTGACGACCCCGAGCGCGGGATCGGCGGAGGTGGTCTCGGTGTGGCCGAGCGGATTGGTCACCACCGTCTTGGTCGGGTTCGCGCCCTTGGCCGGTGTGTAGGCGGTGGTGGTCTTGTTGCCGTCCACGTCCCAGCCGGCCGTCGGGCGGCCGTGCACGTCGTATTCGGTGCGTTCGGCGACCTGGTAGCCCTTGCCGTCCCCGGTCATCTCCTCTACGGAGGTGATGTCACCCTTCTCCGGCGCCGCGCCGAAGGGCTTGCCGTCGTAGAACGTACGGGTGTCGGAGACGACTTCGCCGCCCGTGGCGTCGCATGCGCCGGTGACGGTCTTCTCCTGGGACTCCAGTTCCAGGATCCACTTGTCGGTGTTGCGGGCGTAGGTGAGGGTCGTGCACGCGTCGTCGTCCGGGTCGGTGATGTCCCCGAGGTCGTGCGTCCGGGTCGGCTGGCCGTACTCGTCGTACGACGTCGTCTCCTTGGTACGCAGCCACGTGCCGTCGGACTGGCGTGCGCGCTCCTCGGTGGAGTGGGGGTTGACGTCCCACGCCTGGGCGGGGGTGGTGCCGGTGCGGTTGCGGGTGGCGACGAGCCTGGACGTGGGGGTCAGCTTGGTGGCTGACTCCACCTGTCCGCCCTCGTCCAGGTACGTCACCTGCTCGCGCGGCCGGCCCGCGTACTGCGGCAGGTCGTCGGCCTTTCCGCCTTCGGAGTCCACCACCTGTGCGGTGCGCTTCTTGCCGTCGGGCAGGTGGTCGCCGTGCATGCCGCGGAAGTACAGCTCCTCGGTCATGGCGCGCTTGCCGTCGCCCTCACGGCCGGTGTATGTGCGGACCTTGCCGTAGCCGCGGTACTGGCTCCAGGTGCGGTGCTTGTCCTCGGTCAGCTCGCTGTCGTCGTACGCCCAGGCCGGGGAGCCCAGGTACTGGTACGACGTCACCTTCGGCAGCGCGTCGGTGACGTTGTCCTCTTCGCGGATCTCGGTGACGACATACTTGTGGAACCAGTCCTGGAGGGGCTTGTCGGCCCACTCCGGGGTCCAGAAGGACGGGTAGCAGCGCATGCCGTTGTCGTGCGGGGACGCGGGCAGCTTCTTGTTGTCCGGCATGGCCGAGCACTCGCGCGGTGAGTAGGTGACGCCGACGGTCGAGCCGTGCTCGGTGTCCACCGCGTGGATGCGGTAGCGGGAGAAGGGCTCCAGACCGTCGAAGCCGTCGACGCGGTTGTCCATCATCTCGCCGCGGAAGGTCACCGGCGGCATGACGGTGTCCTTGCCCCCGGTGTGGCCGGTGTGCGTGATGGCGGCCAGCCACAGCGCCGGGCTGGTGCCGTCGGTCCTGGGGAACTGGTGCTTGAGTTCCCAGCTGTCGGCCTTGACGTAGGCGTCACCGACCAGCGCCTCGGTGGTGATCTTCGTCAGGCGCTTGGTGCTCCAGAAGCTCGGGGAGAGCTTGTTGGTGCACTTGGCTCCCGCGTCGCACTTGAGGTCGAACGGGACGTCCGGCCAGTGCTTGGCGTTCTCCTTGGTGAGCTTGTTGCCCGCGCAGTCGAAGTCCTTCGACGGCAGGCAGCGTTCGGCGGTGGTGAAGTGCACCCGCGCCGCGGCCTTGGCGGAGAACAGGGACTCGGCCCGCTGGCCGTAGTCGATTCGGGTCAGATACCCGGCACGGTCGTAGCGGACCGGCTTGTCGGCCTTGCCCAGCTGGCCGTAGTGGTTGGTGTCCTTGGCCCACCACAGGCTCATCGCGTCGCCGTGCGGGTCGACGACGTAGTCCAGATTCCAGCGGTACGCCTGCGTGCAGCCGGACTTGTCGGAGGTGTCCGCGTGGCAGGGCTCGCCGGGGTGGTTGCCGAAGACCGGCACGGTCAGCGTGGAGTTGGTCTCGGGCTTGCCCGCACTCCAGCCCGGCAGCCGGTTCAGACCGAACCAGTACTGGGTGCCGTCGGTGGTGGTGAGCACCCAGTGCTCACCGTCGTTGTCACCGTTCGCGGCGCCCTTCTTCAGCTCGGTCCGGGCTCCGTCATCACCGGACAGCTTCCAGGTGCCGGTCTTGTCGTCCTTGATCAGCTCGTTGGTTTCGCCGTCCAGGGACAGGATGAGAGAGTCCGCGAACCAGCACAGGTCGCCGGTCTTGGTCTTGTTGTTGGCACCCTTGCCCATGTCCTGGGAGCAGGACTTGTAGCGACGCTCGATGAATCCGGGGTGGTAGTCCCAGCCCTCACCGATCCAGGACGCCTGGTTGTTGGTGGAGGCGGTACGTCCGTCGATGGACTGGGAGGAGTAGCCGAGCTGGATCTCGGGCTCGGGGCCGCCCGGAGCGTCCGGGGCCTCGATCGGGTGGGTCCAGGAGAATCCGCCGGTCATCCCGCCGGCGCTCCAGGAGCCGGACGGTGCCAGGTCGGTGGTGCCGAAGCTGCCGGTGGTGCCTGCGGCGCCGGCCGAGGCGGCGAGCATCATCGGCTGGCTCGCGGAGAGCGCGACCCGCGCCGTCAGACGCTGCTTGGCGGAGTCGTTCCGCGACTCGATCTCGGTGGGCCTGGTGCACTCGGCGCGGCCCGGGTCGGTGGCGGCGCAGTCGGGGAGCTGTACGAGCTTCAGCCGTGAGCCCCAGTCACCCCCGTAGAGCTGGGAGTAGGGCGAGTAGTCGAGGGCGACGTCCACCTTCTGGGATGGGGCGGCCACTTTCTGGGGCGGGGCCCGCTGGCCGTCGGATATCGCCGTGGCCTGGGTGAGGGGCGCGGCACGACCGGTGGCAGGCGAAGAGCCCTTCCGTGCGGCACCACCTGCCTCGCCGGGGCCCTTGGCGTCGGTGTCGTGGGAGCCGCCTTCGCCGCCCTCGGGAGCGTCGCCGTCGTGCTGTTCGGCCTGCTGATGGTTTGTCTTGCCGTCCTGCTCACCGGCCTTACCGTGGGCCTTCGCGTCGTTCGGCTCATCGGAGTTCTCGGCCTTGTCGGCGGTGCCGGTCAGCTTGATGACGGGGCCGTCCGAGCCGAGCTTCGCCGCGCCCTTGGCGTCCAGCATCTCGACGGTGACGCCGTCCAGCGAGCCACCCGGGGCTTCGGTGTCGGCGGAACGCTTCGCCCGCTTGGGGGCGGGCTCGCGTGGGGGGTCGGCCGGAGCCACGGAGACCGGCAGATCGCCTGCCTGAGCATGACCGTCGCGGTCCTTGCGTTCTGCTGCGGTGTCCGGCGCAGGCGCGAAGCCGACCTGCGCGCGGCCACTGGGCAACTCGGCGCCGGGGGCCCGCCAGGGCGTTCCGGCGCCGTTCTTCTGCGCCTTGTGCCGGCCGGTGAAGTTGCGGCCTTCGACCGGCCGCTCCTGCTGGAGCTTGGGCAGGTCCGGTCCCGCCTGTTTGGCCTCGGCAGGCGAGGTGCTGCCTATCAGTGGCACGAGCAAGGACAGGAAGAGCACCGCGACGGTGGCTCTCCATCGCTGACGTCGCGACCAGAAGTCGCGCAAAGTGGACATAGGGCACCCCTAGGGTTGAGTAAAGATCTTGCATGTTTTACACCAAGGGGCAATTGCCTGCAAAAAGCGCTTATTTCAGCCTGCAAGCGCACTCTCGGTTCAGAAGGGCCAATTTTGAGCAAAGATCAGACCAAGTATCCTGCTGCACGCACTTGCCCCAGATGAGAGGAAAGTTCGTGATATTCAGGGGTGGTCGGTCCCGGCCGCACAGATCTCCGCGCAGACGAGCCGGAGCGCTCGCACTCGTCATCGGCGCCGCCGGGTTGGGGCTCGCACCGGCCGCAGACGCCACCGGGACGTCGACCGTCACCAACGCCGCGGACCACCACGACACCCGCACCGAGGCCGACGCGATGGACCAGGCCCGCCGCACCGGCAAACCGGCGGAGGTCACCTCCCTGCGCACGGAGAAGCAGGAGGTCGTGGCCAACCCGTCGGGCACCCTCACCCTGACCCAGCACGCGCAGCCGGTACGCGCCCGTAAGAACGGCAGGCTGGTACCGGTCGACGCCACACTGGAACGCGCGGGCAGCCGTATCGCGCCGAAGGCCACCACCTTGAAGGTGACGTTCTCCGGAGGCGGGGACACCACCCTCGCCACACTCACCGAGCAGGACCGCAAGCTGTCGTTGCAGTGGCCGGAGAAGCTTCCCGAACCGCATCTGAGCGAGAACGAGGCGACCTATCCCGAGGTGCTGCCCGGCGTCGACCTGAAGGTCCGTGCCACCGCCGAGACGGTCGGTCAAGTCCTCGTCGTCAAGAACGCCGAGGCCGCCGAGAACCCCAAGCTCAAGCAGTTCCACCTCGGGATCGAAGCGGAGGGGCTGCGCATCGAGGAGGACAAGGAGGCCGGAACGCTGCGGGCGCTGAACCCGGCCGGCCAGGAGCTGTTCGCCTCGGCCACCCCACGGATGTGGGACTCATCGAAGGAGGGCCAGGGCAATGGAGACGATCAGCGGGACAGGCATGACGGCCTGGCGGGGCCCCGCACCCTTGCGGCCGCCACCGCGCCCTCAGGTGACCTCGAACCCGGTGTGAAGAGCGCCGATGTGGACATGTCGTACGCAGGTGGCAAGCTGACCCTGACCCCCGACCAGTCCCTGCTGACCGCCAAGGACACCACCTTCCCCGTCTATATCGACCCGACCTTCGGCGGCATACGCCAGGCGTGGACCATCGCCTACAAGCCGGCTCCCAACTCCTCCTTCTGGAACGGCAGCGGCTGGGGCGGCTCCGGGAAGAAGACCACCGAGGCCCGCGTCGGCTACGAGCGGGAGACCGGTGGCACCGCCCGCTCCTTCTTCCAGATGGACTCGCGGTCACTGGCGGGTGCGGAGGTGATCAAGGCCCAGTTCACCATCGTCAACACGCACTCGTGGACCTGCACGGCCAAGCCCGTGGAGATCTGGGACACCGGTGGTATCTCCTCCGCGACCACGTGGAACAAACAGCCCAACTGGTCGCGGAAGATCGAGACGAAGAACTTCTCGCACGGCAACGAGAGCGTCGGCTGCGCGGACAAGGGCGTCGACTTCAACGTCACATCCATGGCCAAGGACGCGGCGAAGCACAAGTGGTCCAACATGACGCTCGGCCTGCGCGCGAGCAATGAGTCGGACACCAGCAGCTGGAAGAAGTTCAACAGCAACCCGAAGCTGATCGTCGAGTACAACCGGCCGCCGAACGCCCCGACCGCCTACGGCTCCAACCCGGCCGTCGCCTGCCACGCCGACCCCTACCCGGCCATCGGCAACACCGACGTCCAGCTGCACGCCAAGATCAGCGACCCCGACGGCGGCAGCCTCAAGGCCCGCTTCATCATGTGGCAGACCGGTGTCACCGGCAACGTCTTCGACAAGACGGTCAGCGTGACCAGCGGCAGCATCGCCAAGGTCGCCGTGCCCAAGTCGACCTTCAAGGACCGTACGTCGTACTCCTGGCAGGTGCGTGCCGACGACGGCCGGGCGGTCTCCGCCTGGACCCCGACCCCGCCGTGCCGCTTCACCGTCTACAAGGACCGGCCGAGCACCCCGCCCGCCGTCTCCTCGAAGGAGTACCCCATCGCCGCCGGCGGGGATGACTCCCCGGCCTGGGGCGCCCCCGCCCGTACCACCGGAACCTTCACCCTCTCCAACGGAGGCGCCAAGGACGTCGTCAAGTACGTCTACGGCCTGGACCAGAAGAACCCCACCAGCGTCGCCAAGCCCGCGACGCCCGGCGGCAGCGTGGACGTCAAACTCACCCCGACCCACGCCGGACCCCACGTCGTCCACGCCTACAGCGAGGATCGGGCGGGCAACCGCTCCGACACCGGCGCGTACCTGTTCTACGCCTCCAGCGCCGGAGTCACGGACAAGCCCGGTGACCTCAACGGCGACGGCCACCCCGACAAGTGGGCCACCGACTTCGACGGCAAGCTCTACATGTACCCGGGCACGGGCAATGGCGCGTTCGGGAGCCGGCTGATCGCGGCCCGGAGCGGCTTCAAGGACACGCTCATCACCCGCCGCGGCGATCACACGCGTGACGGGTACGAGGACCTGGTGGCCCGTCACCCCGACGGCAAGCTGTATGTCTACGCCAACACCGGATTCGGCGCCGTCGACACCGAAAACCGCCAGGAAATAGAACAGTTCGACACTCAGCTGGACACCGCCAAGATCGATCAGATCGCCGGTGCCGGCGACGTCTCCGGCGACGGCCACCCCGACCTGCTCGCCCGCGTCGGCGACAGCGTCTGGCTGCTGGTCGGCCACCCGTACGGCTACATCGCCGAGGCGTACCCCATCGCCGACAGCGGCTGGGCCAAGCGCACCCTCATCGCCCCCGGCGACATGACGGGCGACGGCCCGGTCGACCTCATGGCGCGCGACGACGCGGACGGGAAGATCTACCTCTACCGCGGCGAGGCCGACGAGGAAGCCGGCGGCACCAAGGCGGCCAGCCTGGTCAGCGGCACGCCCAGTGTGTACGGGGCCAGCAGCTGGCACAGCACCAACCGGCCGATGCTCATCACCCCCGGCGACGCCAACAGCGACGGCGTGCCCGACCTCTGGGCGGTCACCGCCGACGGCCAGAACGGCGACCTCCTGTACCACCCGACCCGCCCCGGCAGCTTCACCGACGGCGCCCCGGTCAAGGTCGGCTGGGGCTACAAGTCGATCGCCTCTCTCGCATAGGCGGCAGCCGGGCCTGTACGGCCATCCGTACCGCGGGGCCCCGGACCGAAGCGCATGCTGTTGGTCACTTCGGGCTCTGCACGACGTTGGCCTTCGAGACCCGGCTGGAGTCTTGAAGGCCAACGTGCGCTTTCGCCCGAGTGCGCGCGGGCGTCGTTGCAAGCGATGCGGCCGGGAGAAGGACACGGAGTTCGGGTGGTTCAGGGGTTGATGGTGTGTTCGGTGAACTGGTCGCAGGAGCGGAAACCCAGGCGGCGATAGACGGGCTCGGCGTCGGCGGACGCCTGCAACACCGCGATGCGCGAGGAAGGACTCACTCCTCCAGCAACTGCAACTGCAACGGCGACGAGTGGTCGAGCCGGCGCGAACAGGCGACGCGGCGGCTGGCGGGACGGGAGGTGTGGCGGATGGTGCATCTCCTTGCGGCAGGGGCGGACGACGCTTTCGCCGCACCCCTGTCACCGCCCCGCGCCACCCACGGACCGGCCCCGAGCCGGCCACGAGCCGCAGCCGGACCACTGGCTCGATGTGTCCGAGGGCCGGCCAGCGTTCCGCCTCCGGTGACCAGCACTGCTGCTGCCGGAGCCTCGACCGAACGCCCTCCCCACCCCACCGACGCCAATCCCGGTGTCGCCCACAGCGACCTCACAGCGTGTTTCTGAAGGTCTGATGACGGGGTCTGCGGCTTCTGCGGAGGGGGCATGAGGGTGAACGTCGGGATACTGACGGTCAGGGAGCGTCGTGCAGGTGAAGCGTTGTGCTGGACTCCCGATCACCAGGTCGGGGGCCGCGAGAGGAGGCACTGTGACGACTTTGGACGAACGGGAAGTCCAGCTCCACGTCGGCGGGAAGCCCGTCGCGGTGAAGGACGGGAAGGCAGTCGTAGGCGGCGCGGCAGCCGCCCGCTGGAAGCTGGTCCGCGACGAGCGCACCGGCGCGAACCACTTCGCACTGGTCCGCTCCGAGGACATGGCCGTCCCGGTGGACATCACCACGGCTTGAGTCTGTCTCGGGTCTCGCCCGTGCCAGAGGGGTACATGCTCCACAAACGAGTTCTGGTCTGCGGCGACCAGGACCCGGCCTACAACCGCGGCTGACGGGCCGGGTCCTGCCTACCGCTCCCACTCGTAGTCGTCGTCCTGGCTCCATCCGGCGTCACGGTCGTCATCGCTGCGCAGATCACGGTCATCGGTGAAGTCGTCCGGCTCACGCATAGCCTCATCATGCCAACACCACCCGGCCGTTCACGCACGCCGCTCCGGTCGGACTGCGAAGCCGCGGTCCGACCCACCCGAGCGTCTGCTTGAGCATCCGGAACGTGCGCGCCAGGGCGAATCTCCGCAGGAAGGACTGCCGGCAGCGGTTGACGTCGTCGGTGGTGGCGTCGGTGCCCGACCACCACAGCCAGACGGGCTTGTTCACCCGCTGGACGGCAGCCTCTCCACGGCCAGGCGGATGACGGTCCCCTCCGAGCGGAGCCGCCGTGGATCTGCACCGGCAGATCCGCCGGCGGATGCGCGGTGCGGGGCGGTTTCGCGGTGCGGGGCGCGTCGTCTCCGGTGTCCAGGACCATCAGGATCTCCAGGTCGTCCTCCTGTCAGTGACCGGTGGCCGGCGGCGACCAGACGCTGGACCACTTTCCGGATCTGGGCGGTGGTGGTGGCGACAACGTCGGCACCCGGTTGCAGACGGATGACGTCGAGGATCGCTGTCCAGGAGGTCCGGCCGGCACCGGCACCGACGACTGGCTCCGCCACTGACACCGCTGCTCCGACTGCGGCGCACGCGTCACCCTCCCGTTGCCGCACCGCGCCGCGTGGACCGCCCACATAACCTGCCGGTCGCTGCGCCCGACCCACCGCGCCTCCCGCGGGCGTGCAAGCCCTCCGGCATGCTGCGCGTGTCCTGGGCGGGCAGTCGGAATGCGCCCCGTTCCTGCCTGCTCACGGTCGCCGTCGACTTCTGCCCCTCCGGCTAGCACCGCGTCCTGGCGCAAGTCCCTTACCCCAACGTCACCTCGCTCCTGCGTCACCGCTGAGCGCCGGCCCCTACCCCGCTTCGCGCGGCGTCGCTACAGCCACGCGCCTCGCAGTCCGGAACAGCGAACCGGAGCGGAGCAGACCTCATCGACTCCGTAGTACGGCTGGTCGCCAAGGTGTTCGACGGTAGCGTCACGGGAGGTCTCCTCGACGCCCTGACCGGCACTTCCGGTGCCTGACCACCACACCGGTCCTCCATGGGGTCCTCAGTCCTTGCTGAAGCGCAGGAAGCCGAGCCCTGGTCGCGGGCCAGGTAACGGTTGGTGCTGACGTTGTACAGGTTGCCGGTGTCCGAACGTACGCTGACGCCCTGTCAGCTTCCCTGCGCCGTGGTGTAGCTGTTCAGCAGGTGCACCACGTAGCCGGTACGGACCGCCCCGTCCCAGGGGGAAGACGACTCGGCGCAGACCAGCCACTGGCCGCTGCCGCCGTCACGGTCCTGTTTGACCGTCGTGCTGACCGAGTACCGGCCCCCCGCCACCGACCCGGACAGGACCTGGGCCCCGTGGCTCTTGCCGCTCGCGGAGGCGATCCTCCACGAGCCGCTGCCCTGGTCCCGCTGCGGCGTCGAAGCCGTCGAGACCTATCCGGAAACAACCACATTCACGCCGCCCATGGCTCCCTACCGCCGCGGCGGCGCCGGCTGACCCAGCGGCCTTTGGCCCCTCGTGGAGAGGCCCAGGGCTGCCGACCCACCGGACACGCTCCAGGCACAGCCTCGCAGGGCTCCGTCAGGTTGTCCTGCCGGGCCTGTTGAGGAGCATGGCGGGTGTGTGGCCTGGGGGTGAGGCCACCTGCCGTGGTAGCCGACGCCACCTATGGCGCCCACGCGCGTCTTCGGGCGGCTCTTTACGAACGTGCGCGGAGCTCGTTCTCAATCGCACATTGGCCTGGAGTGAGGGGAGCGATTCTCGCCCCTGTGCAGCCCTTTTGCGCCTCGTCGCAGAAAGCGACTGCTTGTTGCCCTGTTGTGGCCGCTGAGAAACCACTCACAAGGAGGAATATTTAACTGCTGAAAGCCCTTTGCGTGCGACAGTGAAAACTCGAAAATTTATTTGCTTCGCCCGGCCGTTGCTTTCAAGTCAAACCGCGAAGGTGGCCTGTACGGTCAGCGGGCCTGTGTGGTTGTGTTTGTTGTGGCGCGTTCCGTGGTGGAGGGGGCGTGAGTCAGTCGGCGCTGGCGTATTTTTCGTAGGCGCTTGTGGGAACCAGAAATCGCCGATTGCCCTTGCCGGCTGTCCATGCTGGTCGTCTTTGGTAACTCCTCCAGCCGGCGCATCGGTATCCGGCACTTCTCTGATTACGCGATTACGCATATCCATCACGTCCGGGGAGAATTCTGTGCCAGCGGAAGTGACATTCTTCAGCGTCGGGCAGGGTGACTGCACGCTCATCGTGTTCTACGGCAGCGATCCGCAGCAGGGGGAAGCGGCTGTCCTGGTGGACTGCGGGTCCAAGAGCGAGATCGACCACAAGTACAACGGCTCCGATCCGAAGAAAGACGTGCGGATGCATGATCACATTACGGATGAAATCGCGGCGCGCCTGGGAAGACTCAAGAACCCGAACACGCTGGACTACCTCATCATCACGCACCCCGACGAAGACCACTACAACTACCTGGGTTACCTCCTCTTTCACGAGGACAGGAAGCGGCTTCTCTACTCTGTCAGGAATGTGCTCCACACCGGCAAAACCACTGACTTCACGGCCGCGTCCCGCGAGAGTTTCCCGGCGATGCGGACTGTCCTGGAGAAGCACGCGGAGTACGAGACGGTGGCCGGCGGACCGGCTTTCCTCAGCCCGCCGCGGCAGATCGTCAGGCAGGTGGTGGCGCCGGAGAAGCTGGTGGAGATGCCGGTCGCCAGCGGCAGTGCGGGTGAAGCGGGGCTCTACCTGATCGCCGCCTGCACCGGGCGGCCGGATCCAGCGCAGGGTGCGAAGAAGCGGAAGACCGGCACCCGGGCCTCCGGCGAACTGTGGCCGCCCTTCGCCAACCGGGGCCGCCGTGAGGTGGCCGCCAAGCGCAAGGCGGCCCCGAGCTATGTCTACGACCCCAACCGCGAAGCCATCGCTCTGCTGTTGCTCGGCCAGTCCGCCGCCGGCAAGGAGCAGCGGGTCTTCCTGATGGCGGACACGGGGGAGGACGTGGAGCGCCTGCTGATCAGCCGTAAGACGGGACCGGGGATGCGCAAGACCTGGATGACCTGGCTGAAGGCCGGACACCACGGCAGCAGGACCTCCACCTCCGACGCATGGCTCGACTTCATCCAGCCGGACGGCATCCTCATCAGCTCGGGGACCTACGCCTTCGGTGGCGACGGGGGAATCCCTCCGCTGTCGAAGATGAACGAGATGCTCAAGACGTGGAAGGCCCTCCCTCGAAAGCCGGTGACCGTACGGCCCAATAAGCAGGATCGGGCGCTCCCCGAAATCGGCTACTTCGCGGACAGGGATGAAGATCTGGAACGTGGCGCCTTCAAGAAGAATTTCCGCACCGAGCCGGGAATCGTCGGCGTCTTCACCAACCTTGTGCACTTCGTGGAGAAGCCGACCAAGAGCGATGCCTCGTACGGATATGACTGGCAACTGAAAATCGACCCGGAAGGCGCCAACACCTACACGCTCACCTACGAGTGAGGACGGGGACCTGCGATGCCGCTGACCGTGGCACAAATCCGTGAGCGTTTGGGGGAGAGTGAAGGCGGTGAACTCCGCCTGACCGCCGCGGAACTGGAGATCGAAGGCGCTGCCGACATGTTCGCCGCGCATCTCGGTGCGGAGATCCTCGTCGTCACCGCGTCCCGGCCGGACGCGGCGGGCCTCGCGGTGGGCGGCGAGGTGGAGCTGCGCGGTCTGTCCAGTGCCGTGCCGGTGTTCGTCGCCTTCCTGCCGGACAGTGACGACCCCGACGATCCGGACTTCGATGCCTCGCCCGTGACCGGCGTGCACCTGGATACCACTCTTCCCGAGTGGTCGCTGCCCCCAGAGCACCTCACGGCGGACCCTCAGGCGCTGAAAGCGCTCGGCTGCGACGTCCTCCACCTCGTGCTGGAGGCGAGCCCGGACGACCTGGGGGAGCCACGGGCACGAGCCGGCCTCGGGGCGGAGCTGCCCCTGCCGGGCAGCACGGAGACGCAACGGGCCTATGTGGCGGGTTTCCCGCCCGAGAGTGAGTCGTACGCCTGGAACCTCACCGGCGAGTTCCCCGGCGTACCGGTCGATGCGCTCGGCTCTCTCGCCGGGCTGCTGCCCGGACTGGTGGCCACGGACTTCCAGCTGCCGGACGCCTTCGCGGGCGGCGGCGAGCTCACCGTCAGCGGACTGTCGGTCTCGTACACCGACGGCCCGGACGGCGAGGTGGTGTCGCTGTGGGTCCGGGTGAGCCTGGACGTGGACTGGGAGCCCTTCCCCGGCCTTCAGGTCACCGGCGTGCGTGCCGAGTTCGTGGTTCTGCCGCTGCCCCCCTCGGGCCCTCGGGTGAAGGCTCTCTTCGGAGGCTTTCTCCAATTGCTGGACGAGCTGACGCTGTTCGCCGGTATCCGGCTGCCCGACCTGGAGATCTCCGCTGAGCTGGTGGAGCCCACCCCACTGGCTCCTGTCGTGGAGCACTTCCTGCCAGGTGTCGACCTTCCGTTGGAGACGCTCACGGCGGAGCGGATCAGGTTCGAAGCGGCCAAGGGCTCGGGCACCGCTGCGTTCTCCGTGGAGCTCGCGGTGAGCGGAGCGTGCGAGCTGGGCCCCGGCATCGGGCTCTCCGGCATCGAGTTGCGGCTGCTCACCGCCGGAAACGAGCGCCGTGGGGCCCTGGCCGCCGACTGGTTCATCGGCGACGGCTCGGCGCGCCTGGTCGCCGAGAGCACCGCGGACGGCTGGCACTTCTCGGGAAAGCTGCACCAGGTCTCCGCCGCCGACCTCTTCGGAGCCTTCGGGGCCGAGCCCCCCGCCCTGCTCGCCGACCTCGAACTCACCTCCCTGTACGTCGCCTTCGACAGCTCCCTCAACGCCGTCGACCTGTCCACCACCCTCGCGTTCCCCCTCGGCGACGCCGACGCCGCCCTCTCCCTCACCGCCGCCCTCACCCGCAAGGACTCCGGCACCGCATACGAGAAGGACATCACCGGCGTCCTTCGCCTCACTCTTCCCCCCGCGGGGAACGAGGAGACCCGGCGCGCGCTCGCCACCCGCGACCGGCTCCTCGGCGAGGAGGCACCCGGCCCCCGCGTCCTGGAGTTCGCCGTCGGCTACGGCGAGTCCGCCGCGGGCGCCACCGTGACCGGAAGCTGGTCGGCCGAGCCCGGGGTACCCCTCGCCGAGCTCGCCGCCGCGCTCGGGATGGAGCTGCCCGAGCTGCCCGAGGCCCTCCAGCCCGTACTCACCGCCCTCGCCGTCCGCTACGACAGTGCCACCGGCGAGACGCTGCTGACCGCCGTGACCGAGTACACCGGCTGGGTGTACGCCACCCGCCGCGGCTCGGGCCAGGCCGGCCCGCGCCGCACAGCCGCCGCCGTCCGGGCCCGGTTGGACGCCCGCGCCTCGGGACTGCCGCTGGTCGGCGACGCGATCCCGCCCGGCGCGGACCTGGCGCTGCCCGGCCTCGCGGTCACCTCCACGCCCGAGGGCTGGAACGATGCGCAGGCGGCCGCGCTCAACGCCCTGCTGGATCAGCTGGACGCCGGGGCCGAACGCCGACTGCCACGCTTCGCGACCGGTCCGGCGGCTCAGCCCGGCGTCGCCGTCCAGGTCGAGCTGAGCATCGGTGGTGTACCGCAGGAGCCACTGGTGCTGCCGGTCACCTCCCCGCCCGGCCGGGCGCTCGCCGCCCGAGGACCGATTGCGGTGCGGACCGCGCAGGACGCTTCCGCCCGGGAACTCGACGTGGTCTTCGGCCCGGTCCGCTTCCACGGGTTGAGCATCGCGGTCGCCGATGGTCGGCTGGGGATCGCCCTGGACGCGACCATGACGGTCGGCCCGCTCACCGTCGAACTGCTCGGGCTCGGCTTCGGCGTGGACGCCGACTGGTCCCTGGCCCCGACGCTGCGCGGCGCGAGCGTGGCGCTGGAGCGCACCGGACCGCCCAAGGTGCTGATCGCCGCCGCCTTCGCCCGGGTGGAGGCGGGCCCGGACTTCGAGCTGGCCTTCGCCGCCACCGGGCGGATCGAGATCCAGGACCTCATCACCCTGCGACTGGCGGGGAGCTGGGCCCGTAACCGGGCCGGCTGGGACTCTGTCTTCGGCTACGCCGAGCTGGTCGCCGGCCGCAACCGGGTCAACGGCCTGTTCACGGTCGGGCCCGTCACCTTCACCGGCGTGGTGCTCGGATTCGGCGTCAACAGCACCGTCCGCCTGCCCGCCACCGATGAGGTGAGCGACTTCCCCTTCGTCCAGCGCCTCGGCGCGGCGCCCGGCGACCCCGGCGGTGAGGTCGAGAAACTCACCCCGAACCAGGCCCTCGACCAGCTCGTCGGACCGGGCGGCTGGGTGACCCCGGCACCCGGCCGGTACTGGGTGGCCGGCGGCATGGAGTTCACCGTCTACCGGTTCATCCAGGCCCGCGCGGTAGCCCTGGTGGAATGGGGCGAGGCCGGCTGGAAGGCCGTGCTGGCAGGACGTACCACCCTGGCCCTGCCACCCACCACCGTTCCCGACGTGAGCGAGGCGTTCGCGCCGGGCACGGGCATCAACCAGTCCCCGGGCGGCCCGCTCGGCAAGGTGATCGTCAACTTCGTCTTCGCCTACGACTCCGCGCTCGGCCGCTTCTCCATGGACACCGTCATCGCGGCCGGTTCCTTCCTCCTGGACCCGGAGGCGAAGCTCACCGGCGGGATCTCCTTCTACGTGTGGGGCAAGGACCTGCCCGCCCAGGGCATCCGCAAGGGATTTGTCCTCACCGCCGGCGGCTACCACCCCCGCTTCCAGCCGCCGGCGTACTACCCGAAGCCGCCGCGCATCGGCTGGGTGTGGGAGCGCGGCCCGGTGTCCATCCGGGCCCAGGCGTACGCGGCGCTGACCGACGGGGCGTTCATGGCCGGCGGTGAGCTGGCCGCCGTCTACGACAACGGGCACGGCATCAACCTGCGGGCCTGGTTCACCGCCTACGTCCACGCGCTGGTCCAGTGGAAGCCGTTCTACGCCGACCTGGCGCTGGGCCTGAGCATCGGCGTCTCCGCCTCCGTCAAGGTGCTGTTCGTACGGGTGCGGGTGTCCCTGGAGGTCGGGGTCGACCTCCAGCTGTGGCTGCCGCCGGTCGGCGGCAAGGCCCGGGTGAAGGTCTGGTTCATCACCTTCACCCTCGGCTTCGGCTCCGACCGCAAGGGCGCGCCCCCTGCGGACTGGGAGGACTTCCACGTCCAGCTGCCCGCGCCCACCCGCACCGTCCTGAAGCAGGGATGCGAGCTGCCGGACGTCACTCAGGAGGAGTCCGAGGCCCGTACGGCGGCCGCCGAACCGGAGCTGGTGCGCATCGACGGGTTCACCGCGGCCGTCGAATCCGCGCTGCCCGCCTCGAAGATCACCCTCAACGACGAGCTGTTCGCCGGCAGCGACGACGCCCGGATCGACATCCGCCCGATGGGGCTGACCGGCGTCGTCTCCGAGCAGGTCGTCCGGATCCTGGACCAGCGCGGCGACCCGTACGACTGGGAACGTGCCGGCTGGACGGTCACCGCCACCCGCGAGGGCCTGCCGCAGGCACTGTGGGGCAAGCCGCTCGCCAACCCCAACCAGGCGCTCAACCAGCCCGGCCTGGTCGATGGCTGTCTGACCGGGCTGGCCATCCAGGTGCCCGGCCCGACCCGCCGGACCGGCGTCGGACCGGTACCCGCCGAGGCCCTGGACGTCGACGGCCTGCCGCCTGGCCGGATGCCGCTGCGTGACGAGACGGTGGCCGGCCGCTCCCCGGTCCCCGACCCCCGCAGCATCGCGCTGATCGGCAACACCCTCGCCGATGCCGGCACCGCGACCCGGCGCACCCGGGCGCACGGCGCGCTGGCCGCACTCGGCCTGGCCCCCGGCAGCGACGGCCCGCTGACCCGCACCGCCCACCTGACCGGCACCACCCTGACCGATGCGCCGCTCCTGACCGAAGCCCCGCTTCTGACCGAAGCCGCGAGGTGACCACCGTGCCCGCCCGCCCCGACCTGGACGTCACGTTCCACGACCACCTCGCACCCGCGACGACTGCCGGCGTCTACGCCATCACGGTGGAACACCGCCTGACCAAGGACGACCGGTGCATCGACGCCACGGCCAAACTGCCCGAAGCCGGGGGCCAATACGAGATCCGCGCGGCCCGGTTCCACCTCGACCCCACCTCCGTCCACGCCACCTACCCCGCGGCCGGCGCAGCGGGCCGTTACACCCACGTCCTGCCGCACATCACGCTCAACCGGGCGATCCTCCCGTGGGAGCGCCAGTTGCCGGGACGGGCGGTTCCCGCGCCCTGGCTGGCGCTGCTGGTCCTCGCCGAGGGCGAGGCCGTCGACGACCCCGACGCCAAGGGCGCGTTCACCACCCGGCCCATCGGCCTTCTCCGCCACCCCGCCGAAGCGGACAACGCCGTCGGACCGGAGCTGTCCGGAGAGATCGACGACGATCTGCCCTGCCGCACGATCGACGTGCCGGTCGACGTCTTCCACGCGGTCGTCCCACGCGAGGACGAGCTCTCCCACCTCACCCACGTGCGCGACGTGCGCACCGTGCCCCAGCTCCGCGACGACGGCGAGGTACTGACCGAAGGCGAGTACGCCGTCGTCGCCGCCAACCGCTTCCCCCGCACCCCCGGTACCTACGCCGTACACCTGGTCTCCCTCGAAGGCCACCTGGGCCGCCTCGCCCCCGGCCGCCTTCAGGGCAGCGAGCACGTACGGCTGTGCAGCCTGTGGTCCTGGTCGTTCACCAACGCCCCCGACGGCACCCTCGACCCCGGCACGCTGCTACGCGGCCTCGTCGACCCCGGCACCGAGGACCCGGAGAACCTCGCGCTGCGCCACGCTCCGGCGTCCGGCCCTGCGGCCACGCCCGAGGAACAGTACGTACGCACCCGGCTGCACCACGGCTACAGCGCCGTCGCCCACCGCACCCTGGCGGGGGAGGCCACCTACGCCTGGTACCGGGGGCCGTTCACCCCGCTCACCGCACCGCCCCTGCCCACCGCGGCCTTCGACGGCCCGCACACCACCGCCGACCACGCGCTCATCTACGACCGCGAGCACGGCGTCTTCGACGTCAGCTACGCGGCGGCGTGGACGCTCGGCCGCACCATCGCGCTCGCCGATCCCGACTACAGCGCCGAGGCGGCCGGAGCGCGGCGCGCACTGTCCGACCGCGCCGCCACTCTGGCCGCGCTCGGCAGCGACCCCGACCGCGCCCGGCACGACCCCGACGCCCGGCCCGCCGCCATGGCACTGAGCGAACTCTCCTCGGCCGGCCTGGGGCGCCGCCTGGTCCAGGCCCTGCGAGCCGACCTGCACCCCGAACCGGCTCCCGTACCGGCGGCGCGCACCGCCCGCGCCGAACCGGCCGCGCTGCTCGCCGACCCGCGTGCCCGGCAGTCGCTCAGCGCGGTGGTCACCGCGAGCGCGACCACCATGTCCGAGTGGCTGGAGCGGCTCGCCCTGCTGCGCGGTGTGCCGTTCCCTCACCTGGTACCCGATCCGCGCCTGCTGCCACCGGAGAGCCTGCGGGCCTTCCGTATCGACCAGGCCTGGATCCAGGCCCTGGTGGCCGGCGCGACCGACGTCGGCGCCCACACCTCCATCGACCGCGACCTCGACCCGCTGCTCCGCGAACGACTGGCCCGCGCGCCCGGCAGCCCCTTTCCGGCGGCCGGGCTGCTGATCAACTCCGCGCTGGTCCGCGCCTGGCCCGTCTTCGAGCTGCTCGCCACCCGGGCCGACGAGCAGGTCGGCGAGCTGCGCCGCGACCATCTGGCCCCCGACATCCTGCTGGTGTTGTGGGACGCCGTCCCGGACAGTGTCACCATTCGCGAGCCCGGTCAGGGCATCCACTTCGGTGTCAACTCCGGACAGCGCGTCAGCCTGCGCCACCTGGACGGCGACGACATCGGCCGCCCCACCGGCACCGAGTTCCCCGACCCGGCGAGCGGGCGCACCGTCCTCGACCACCTGCGCCCCGGCCGTCCCGGTGCCCCGCCGGATGTCCTCGACCTCCACGGTGCGGACGGCTTCGTCGCGGCGCTGTCCGCCGCCTGCGGCGAGGACGGCGAGCTGTCGCCCGGCCGGCTCGCCCTGGAACTCGTCAACGCCCCGCTGGAACAGCTTCTGCTGCCCGCGCGCACCGCCGAGGAGACCGCGTGAGCGACACCGACCTGATCGTGCCCGTCCAGGTCCACGCCCTGCTGGCCAACCGGAAGGTGCGCACCCTGCACCCGTTCGACCGCTACCAGCCGAGCTTCGACCGCATGCTCGGCACCCTGCCGGACGCCGAGGGCCGAGGTGCCGCCGAGCCGGAGGCGTTCAGCGGTGGGAAGGAGGTCGGCGGGGACGAGACCTTCGAGGGCGTGCACGTGCAGTGGCAGCTCCCCGAGGCGCTCGCCGACGGCTTCGTGGCCGAGGGCGACGGGGACACCCACTTCCCCCTGGTGCCCAACCGCTGGCTGGTCGTCCGCTACTCCTGGGTGCGCGGTGTTGCCAAGGCCGTCGGCTGGGTCGTACACAGCGACTACCTGTACTCCGACGACGACGGAGAACTCTGGGACGACAACGATGTGATCAACAGCTTCATCAACCCGCGCAGGACGGACGGCCCCGAGGTCGACTGGCTCGGCCGCTTCCACACACTCGCCGACGGCCCCTGGCAGGAACCTCCGGGGGAGCGGGAGTTGTTCCTGACCGCCGTGGGCGCGGGTCTGCCCAGCTTCGCGGCCTTCGAGCCCTACCACGAGAACGTCTTCTCCTTTCATGACGACCTCCAGGACCTCAAGGACCCCGCGCACGGGGACAGTTACCCGCCCGACGCCACCCTGAGCTACCTGGTCGTCGGCTGGTACAGCGACAGCGACAAGGACATCCTCAACGTCGCGGCGGGCATCCCCGGGCTGTTGCCCCCGGACGCCGACGGCAACGTGGCCGCCGACGTCATCGCCGCCCTCGGCTGGACCGTGGCCGGGCGCACCGCCACCGTCCAGGGCGGCATGGGCACCGCGGCCGGGCACGACGTGGCGAACGCCCTCGACCATCAGGACGACACCTACTACCTGAGCGAGACGGCACCCGCCCGTGAGGACCGCATCACCGTCGACCTCGGCAGCGTCCAGCAGGTCAGCTCGCTGCGCGTGCTGGTGGGCGACCCGGACGACCGGCACCCGCTGCCCGCTGTGCGTGTCCGGACCTCCGTGGACGGTACTGACTGGCCGTCCGTTCACCACCAGGACTACGACGCCGGCACCCCGGTCATCGACTACACGCCCGAGCAGCCGGTCACCGCCCGCTACGTCCAGCTGTGGATGCTCCGGGCCGGGCCCGGGCCCGTCGCCGTGCGGCGCCTCGAGGTCACCGCCGCCCCGGAGACGAGGCGCAGCCTGTACCACGGCACCGCGCTCGGCCTGGAATGGCAGCGCGAAGGCGAAGCCCCCGAGGACGACCGTCCCGATGCCACCCGCATCAAGATCGCGTTCGGGCACAGCACCGGCGAGGCCGCCGCCACCCTGATCGGCCACCAGACCCGCTCGTCACGCACCGCCCAGCTCTTCAGCGCGCTCCACCACGGCACGCTGGACACCTTCGACGGTGCCGACGGTGACCGCGACCTGGCCGAAGTCACCCACCGCAGCTGGTTCTCCGGCAGCGAAGGCGGTCACACCTGGCAGATCGTCCCCCGCGACGACCGGGAGCCCGCCTCCGGCCGCTCGGGTACGGCGGACGACGAGCCGTTCCCGCTGGCCGCACTCAACGAGGCCCAGGCCGAGTACGACCGCGTCCTGCGGCACCTGACGGAGGACCAGTGGCGGGTCTGGGCCCTGCACTGGCTGCGGAACCTGCCCGACCGCGAACGCCCGGACGACCTGCCCCCGGAGTTCGACGCCGAATGCGACCGGCTGCTCGACCCCGCCCACGACGGCCCGGCGCGACAGGCCGACGCGGCCCTGGCACGGCTCGCCGAACTCCGCCGCCACATGCCGCAGGCGGCGGACGGACAGGACTTCCAGGACGCCATCGACGCATGGGCCACGGCGGAGGGCCTGGCCGACCACCTCCAGCTCAAGAGGCTCCCCCAGGAGAGCTTCTACAGGCCGTCCGACCCCGTCGTCCTCATCGAAGGCACCGGCGGCGGCACCGTCCCGCTCACCCGCGACCGCGACAACCCGCTGCCCTGCCGGCTGTCCTCCCGCCTGCTCACCGAGGTCAGGATCGGCGCGGACTGGACGGAACCGCCCGCCGACCCGCCCGACCCCGGCCTCACCGGACTGCCCGCCGCCTGCGCCGACCTGCTCAAGGAGTTCGCCCTCCTCGACCAGGCCGCACGCACCCCCGACAACGGCCACACCGCCCTGCACACCATCACCCAGAACCCCGCCACCCACACCAGGGGCGCACTGGCCGAGTACTGCGCGCCATGGCGCCAACCCTGGCTGCCGATGCTGCTGATGTGGAAGTTGCGCCACTTCCCGACTCCGTACCACACCGCCGAGGGCTACCACTGGACCTTCACCGCGCCCCCGCCCGGCAGCGGACGGGACTCCTACAGCTACCTCTGGAACGGCACCGGCACCCTGGAAGCCGACTTCGAGAGCGAGGGCGACGTCCTCAACCGGCTCTTCCGCTCCCGCGCCTACCTCGCCCCCACCACCGTCTACGTGCTGCGCGAACAACTGGCCCGCTACCGGGCCGATTACCCGGGCGCCGGCACCACGGGCCTGGCCGCACTGCGCGGAGAGCTCGAACAGCTGGACATCCTGTCGCAGACCCTCGACGGCTTCAACGACTGGCTGCTGCAACGCGACGGCGGCGCCCAAGTGCCCACCGAGCCCCGGGTCGCCGCCCTCGCCGGGGAGCAGAACCACGTGCCCGACCCGGCCGGCGGACCTCACGAGAAGCGCTTCCAGCCCGTACGCGCGGGCCAGTTCTTCCTCAGCGACCTGCGCATCGTCGACCGTTTCGGCCGCTGCGCCGACCTGGTCACCTCAGGCGACGACGGCAACTGGTACGACCAGTACCCCCTGAAGACCCCCTCGGTGACCCCGAGCCACGACCTCTACACCGAGCCCCGGCTGGTCAACCCCGAACGGTTCGTCCAGCTCCCGCCCCGTATCCTCCAGGACACCCGACTGGCGATCACCCAGGCGCCGTCCGGCCAGGCAGACGGCCTGGCGGGCCTGCTCCTGGTCAACTACCTCGACCAGACCCTGGGCGTGTACGGCCCGACCGGGCAGGCCCTGGGCGAACTGCGCACCATCACCACGAGCGAGAACACCCGGGTCACCGTCTACACGCCGCTCCCGCACTCCCCGTACACCGGTCGCACCGACCCCCGGTTCACCGCCGACCACCCGCAGCTGGCCGGCTTCCTGACCGGCCTGCTCGACCGCGACGACTCCGCCGGTGCCTTCGAAGCCCTGGTCGCCACCATCGACAAGAGCCTTCGCACCACCGTCGATCCGGCAGCCGAGGACAGCCGGCTGCCCGGCCTGCTCATCGGACGGCCCGTCGCGCTCGTCCACGCCACCCTGGACCTCGAACTGCACCACCAGCTGCCCGCCGACCCGTCCTGGGACACCGTGCTGAACCCGACCGGCGGCACCGAGGACGACGATGAGTGGGCGATCCGGCTGGGCGATCCGCACGCCCTGGACGACGGGCTGATCGGCTACTTCGGCTCCGATCCCGGCCAACCGGTCGATTACGGACTGCTGCGCGCCCTCGATCCCGCCGACGACCACGACTACCTCCAGGCGGCCACCAACGGCAGCGACCTCGCCCTGCCCGTCCGGCCCGCCGCCCGCCCGTGCACGCGTCACGTCACCCTGCTCGCCCACCCCCACCTGCCCGTCCACGCCACCACCGACATCCTGCCGGTCCACTCCCTGCGGCTCGACCCGGAGCGCGTCCACCAGGCACTCGCCGCCGTCCGTGCCTCCTTCCGCCTCAACCCGCTCCTCGCCGTCACCCGCAACCGGCGAAGCCTCCACACCACCATGACCGAAGACCCGGACCACCCGCTGAGCAGCCTCTCCGACAGCGCGCCCCTCGCGGCGGAGTTCCGCAGCCTGGACGTTCCTGCGGCCGGCGGCACCCTCACCCTGGACTTCGGCTCCGCCCAGCTGCTCGCCGGATACTCTCTCCACACCGGAACCGCCGGAAACGGCGACTGGCCGGGCACCCCCGTCCTGGAGTCGTCCGTCACCGGCGACGACGGCGACTGGGAACCACGGGCCTTCGACGCCCGGCAGCCGGTCAACGACCAGGCCCTGGCCACCCCGGTCCCCGCCCGGTACCTGCGTCTGCGGCTCACCACCGACGCCGACGGCACCTTCGGCATGCGGACCTTCCGGGCCACCTGCGCCCCCGACGACGCGGCCCTGGTCATCCCGCCGCTGCCGGCACGCCACGGCACCTGGAGCTGGGCCCAGCCGGAGGCCACCGAGACCGAGCACCTCGACTGGGACGAGCGCCCGCTGACCCCGGCCGACCACCTCGCCCACCCCGACGACGCGATGCCCACCGCGCGCGCCGGCTACCTCCAGCTCCACCCCGCCACGCAGCAGACCGGCCCGGAGCCCACGCCCCAGCCCTGACGAGACATCAGGAGACTGTCACCGCATGACCGAGCCCGCCGTCACGGCACCCCTGCGCTACACGCTGACCACGTTCCCGCCCGTACTGACCCGGGCCGCCCCCGGCCGTCCCCACCAGGGCCGGCTGGAGATCACGGTCACCCGCGACCGCGAAGCCGCCAAGACGAACGCCGTCTGCCGCGGCGTCACCGTCGAGGTCCCGACCGGCAAGGCGCCCGAGGCCCTCACCAACCGGCCCGACCACATCGACGCCACGTATGCCGCCCCGCGCGGCCGTACCTGGCACATCCGCAAGAGCACTTCCCACACCGACCGAACCGTCTTCATCTGCACCCCGGAGAACCCCCGCCACGAAGCCGTCTTCGACGACACCGCGACGTTCACCCTCATCCTCGACCGCATCCCGCTGACCGGCTCACCCGGCACCGTCACCCTGCACATCACCGACGACACCACCACCGGCTCCGGGACGTACACCCGCCGCCGCACCGACCTGCCACTGACCCTTCAGCGGGCGGCCGACGGCCCGTCCTGACCCGTCCGGATGCGGCACCGCCACGAGTTGGTGCCTGCCGTCCGCCTTGCTGCCGTGTGCCTTCCTGCCGTCGACCGATCCTGACTGCCGCGATTCCCAGAGTCCGGACACATCCGCCCGGGAGGACAACCCACTGTGCACCCCACCACCTCCGACGCACCGCTGTCGGTCACTTCACAGACCACCCCGCCCACCCGCTTCACCGTCTCCACGCCCGCCGAGGTCCAGCGCGGCAGCATCTTCCTGACCTTCACCAAACCCGCCGCGGCCCCGGACGTGACCTGCACGGGGATCAGCGTGTCGCTGCCCCGCGGGGACGCGGCCGGGGACCTGGTCAACGACGAACCGCGCGCCGACTACATGCTCATCGACGACTACCCGCGTGACAGCACCGGCGCGACATGGTCCGTCCTCCGGCTGCCCGCCGCCGCCACGCCGGCCGCTCCCGCATGGGGTGAGGCCACCGGCCACGAGTTCGCCAACATCTTCGACCCCCGGGACGACCTCTACTACAAAACCGGCGGTCCGGTCCCGAAGGACTCCGCCCTGGTCGTCGATTACGGGGTCGCCCAGGACATCGTCAACCTGGACATCGGGACCGGGATCGACCACCGCTACAAGGTCCAGATGCTGCGTCTGCAGTCGTCCATGGACGGACTGACCTGGAACAACCTCGACACGGACCCCGTCCAGGACACCTCGCGCATCGAGCGCGTCTTCGATCCGCCACTGCGCGCCCGCTTTCTGCGCATCCTCACCGTCGTCGATCCGTCGAACGAGGGCTTCGCCATCGTCAGGCGCTTCCTGACCAACCAGGGCGCTCAGACGCGCGCCGACGACGACACCGTGACGTTCGTGTGCACCCCGGACGAGGGGGAGGCGGTCTTCGACGACTCCCGCGACTTCACCCTGATCCTGTCCAACATCCCGGTCAACCGGACACCCGGCGCAGCCGCCCTCGGGATCACGCAGACAGTGATCGCCGACGGCGACGAGGACCACCACACCACAAGCCTGGACGGGTTCGAGAAGGCCGACAGCGCCTTCGTCTTCGAGAACTTCTCCGGTGAGCAGACCCGCGTCGGCAACGGCGACCACGTCACCCTGCACTGGACGGGCAGCCCGGAGAACACCGAGTACCACCTCTCCTGGGACGACCGGACCGAGCGGATCGGCGTTCCCGCCGGCCGGGACTGCAGCTTCGACACAGCCGACCTGCCCGGCTTCACCGGGCTCAGCCGTACGACCACGTTCGTCCTGGACGCGCAGACGACCAACTCGTCAGCCCAGACCGTCCACCACTACCAGTCCACCACCGTGACCGTCACCGACCCCGACATCGAGGCCACAAGCCTCACCGCCACCGGCCGGATCGCGGTCCGGGAAGACGGTACCGACACCTTCCTCGCCCGAAGCGACGACGCCGGCACGCAGGCGCTCACCACCTGCGCCGAAGGAGACGTCACCGTCATCGCCTGACCGGCCCCGCACGTCCGCGCGCCACGCCGACTCGCCTCAGGAGTCCCCATGAACTCCCGCAGTATCACCGCAGACCGGCTGCTGGAAGCCGTACCCGACGACCCCGCCCCCCTAGAGGTCTCCACCGCCAGCAAGACCAAACTCGGCGTCATCCGGCTCCGGTTCACCAAGACAGCAGGCCTCCCGGATGTCGAATGCACCCGGATCACCGTCACCCTCCCCGTGGGTGACACCGACACCGACCTCACCAGCAACCCCGGAAACATCGACCACAAGTACTCCAGCAGCGGCCGGAGCTGGAACATCACCCCCAGCGGCGACCGGGCCACCTATGTGTGCACGCCGTCGGGCCCGGGCGGGAAATTCGTCTTCACCGACGCCGCGCACTTCACCCTCATCCTCGACGCCATCCCGGTCGGCCGCCGGCCCGGCGAGGCATCACTGACTCTCACCGCTTCCACCACGACGAACCAGCCCGACGAGGAGGACTGGACCGTGCCGATCACCAAAGCCGTGGACGATTTCTTCTTCTTCCGCGCCTTCTCCTGCGAACAGCCACAGGTCCCCAACAACGGCACCGCGACGCTGCGCTGGGAAGGCAGCGAGCACGAGACCGAGTACTGGCTCTCCTACGGCGGCCGCGACCCCCAGCAGGTGACCGGCCAGAGCGTGCAGATCGAAGGGATCACCGACACCACCACATTCGTCCTCGACGCGCGAACCCTGAACCCGGACACCAAGGAATTCGACCAGCACCACTACCTGTCCACCACGGTCACCGTCGAAGAACCCAGCATCGTGGCCAGGGAACTCACCGCCAAGAAGATCAGCGTTCCCGAGACCCTCACCGCGGACAGCAGCGACAAGACCACCACCCTCCACGGCCGCACCACCTTTGAGGAGGATGTCACCGTCATGGCCCGGCTCATCGTGAACGGCACCATCACCAACGAGGCAGGAACCGTCCAGATCGAGGCCGACTCCGGCAATATCACGTCCCGTGGGGCCGTTCAGGGTGCGAGCCTGAAGGCGGGCACCAGCTACGGGATCGCGAGCAGTGGAGCCATCACCGGCTCCGGCCTCGACGCCGGCAGCGGCAACATCACGACCAGCGGAACTGTTCAGGGTGCGAGCCTGAAGGCCGGTACCAGCTACGGGATCGCGAGCAGTGGAGCCATCACCGGCTCCGGCCTCAACACCGGCTCCGGCAACATCACGACCAGCGGAACTGTTCAGGGTGCCAGTCTGAAGGCCGGCACCAAATACGGGATCGCGAGCGACGGCGCCATCACCGGATCAGGCCTCAACGCCGGCAGCGGCGACATCACCACCACGGGCGCAGTGCGCGACAAGGGCGAGCTCCTGCGCTTCGGCACGATGGTCGTCATCAGGAATCAGCACCACGCGGGCAAGGGCCTGAACGAGGACAACGCGACGAAGGCTTACGTCTCACTCAAGACGATCGAGAACGCAAACATGCGGTGGAGGTGGTACCTGGAGCGGCCCCAGTGAGGTTGTCCTTGTGGGTGGCCCCGCTCCGGCGTCCACGAGGCCCGGAACGGGGCCGGCATGCGTGTCCGGAAAACGGCGTGCCGAGGAGTGCGCTCTTTTTGGCTTCGGGGGTGGCTGTTACGGTCCAGCCGGACCGTCCGGCCTGGAAGGGAGACCATGCCGAAGTCACCCCCACCGCCGTCTGCCTGGACGAACCGTCGCGCCCCGGACCGCCCCTTCGACCCGCCACCCGAGAGGGCCCGGCTGATCGAGGAGGCGCCGGTCTCGCGGGTCACGTTGTGGAACGGAAGCACGGCCTGGCTGGTGGCCCGTCATGCGGACCAGGTGGCGCTGCTCCGGGACAGGCGCATCAGTGCGGACGACACCCGGCCCTCCTACCCGGCCGTCAGCGCCGCCGAGGACGCCACACGCGATCACAACCGCACCTTCATCTCCATGGACGAACCCGAGCACACGGCCAGGCGCCGTAAGTTCATGGGGGAGTTCACCGAGCGGCGATTGGTCGCGTTGCGGCCGCGCATCGAGCGGATCGTCGACGGACTGCTGGACGCCATGGCGGAGGCCGGTCCGCCGGCGGACCTCGTCGCGGCGTTCGCCATGGCCGTGCCGGTCAAGGTGATCTGCGAGCTGCTGGGGGTGCCGTACGAGGACCGGGAATTCTTCCAGGAGGCCAATGCGGTGGTGGTGGACACCCGCAGCACGCCGGAGGCCGCGCTCGACGCCTCGCGTGCGCTGACCGAGTACCTCGGGGGCCTGGTCGAGCGGAAGCTCCACGCTCCGGGGGACGACCTGCTCAGTCGACTGGCGGTCGACTACCTGGCCGTCGGGCGGACCACGCGGGAGGAGTGCGCGCGGGAGGCCAGGCTGCTGTTGGCGGCCGGGCAGGAGACGACCACGAGCATGATCGCGCTGGGTACCTGTGTGCTGCTTCTGCACCCTGACCAGATGGCCGTCGTACGGGACGGCAACCGGGAGCAGGTTGGTGCGGCGGTTGAGGAGTTGTTGCGGTACCTGTCCGTCACACACCTGGGACGGCGCCGGGTGGCGGTCGCCGACATCACCCTCCACGGCCATGTCATCAAGGCCGGTGACGCGGTCATTTGCGCCAACGACCTGGCCAACCGGGATCCCGAGGCGTACGAGGATCCCGACCGGCTGGACGTCCGGCGCTCCAGGACCCGCCGCCACCTCACGTTCGGGCACGGGCCTCATCAGTGCCTGGGGCAACATCTCGCACGTCTCGAACTCCAGGTGGCCTACCCGGCGTTGTTCCGCCGCTTCCCCGGGCTGCGGCCGGACCGGCCGCTGTCGGAGCTTTCCTTCATCACGGAGAAGTTCGTCTACGGCTTGCAGGAGTTGCCGGTTGACTGGTGACGGGGACCGGCCGGCAGGCGGGGGTGAGCCTGGCGGGCAGCGACCTGGCTCGGCGTCCGGGAACAGGCCCGGAATGCTCCGTATGCCTCCTTGCCTCGATGGCAGGTCAGCGGTGGTGACCGGCGGCTCGCGGGGCATCGGGCGAGCGGTGGTGCGCGCGCTCGCGGCTGCTGGTGCCTGTGTGGCGGTGAACTGGGTCAATGACGGGGGCGCCGCCGACGAGGCCGTGGACGAGGTCCAGGCGACTGGTGGGCGGGCCGTAGCCGTGCGTGCGGACGTCGCGCGCGAGGCGGACGTCCGGCGGCTGTTCGACGCGGCCGAGGTCGCGTTCGGCGCTGTGGACATCGTCGTCGCCAATGCTGCGGTGGTGGTCACCAAGCCGCTGACGGCCAGTACGGAGGCGGACTTCGACCAGGTTTTCGGCACCAATGCCAAGGGGGCGTTTCTCACCCTGCGCGAGGCCGGCCGCCGGCTACCGGATGGTGGGCGGATCATCGCGGTGTCATCGGTCGGGACCCGGCTGTACCTGCCCAACACCCCGCTCTACCTGGGCAGCAAGGGGGCAGTGGAGCAGTTCGTCCGTTCGCTGTCGCGGGAACTCGGGCCGCGAGGGATCACGGTGAACGCCGTCTCGCCGGGGTTCACCGAGACTGCGCTCTTTCCCGAGCACGACCGTGCCTGGGCCTCGGGCCTCACCTCGCTGGGACGGGTCGGCGCGCCCGCGGAGGTCGCCGAGGCCGTTGCCTGGCTGGCCGGGCCGTCGGCCTCGTGGGTGACAGGGCAGAACATCAACGTCTGCGGCGGGGTCGGCTGAGGCATGGCGCGGGGGAGGCGGGCCGCCGGACGGTCGTGCCTCCCCTCCGGGCGGTGACCAACCGGCACTCAGCCGAAATAGTCCTCGGCCTCTCCGGCCCGGACGGTATCGAGCGTGAAGCAGTGGAAGCCGCCGCCGAACAGGCGCCGGTGCCGGTGGCGGACCGGGACGACGGTGAAGCCGTTCTTTTCCAGGACCTTGATGAGGTCGGGGAAGAGTGAATTTGCGATCACCGTGTCCTCGTCCACCGACAAGACGTTCATGTCGATGTACCGGGTGGTGAGGACTATGTCATCCTCCTCGTACTGCGGGAAGATGGCGTCGGTCGGCTCCGGCGGGTAGATCCGGTCCCACGAGCGGAGCGGGGCTGGTAATTTCTCGGCCACCTGTGGATTCCGCACCAGCAACGTTCCGGGGCGCAGCGGAAGGACGAGGCTGTCGATGTGGTTGTCCGAGAAGCGGTGCATGACGTGGAACCGGAACTTCCCTTCGAGGTGGCGTTCCAGCCAGCGCACCGCCAGCGCGTGATTCTCCGTCGCGACGTTCACGATCACGTCCCGGCCGAATCTCATGCACTGCGCCGCGTCCAGCAGCATTTCGAACCCGACGTCGAATTCCGAGGGATGCGGGTCGGTGATTTCCTGCAGGGCAGGGGCGTTCTGTCCGGAGACATAGGAAGTATCGAATGAGTTGTCCGTCATCACCGGGCGCGGCATAGTGGTCCATTTCGCACCCTGTGTGAAGTACCGGTAGAAGACCGGCTTCAGGAGGTCGTTCTCGAAGTACCGGGCGCGTACCTGCGGCGGTGTTTCGATGATCTCGTCTCCCAGCACCATGGCCTGGTCCCGGATGTTGAGCGCGGGCACGCAGCTGGCCTGCCAGTACGGCGTCCGGAAATCGACGGACCGGGTGAGCGTTTTCGGGCGGTGCACCGTGACCGACAAGTCCGCCAGGGCTGTTGCCAGCTCCTCCACGTCCTCGTTGAGCTCCTCCACATACTGCTTCTTCAGTTCCTGGCGGCCCGACACCGGAGCTCCGTAGGTGGGGTAGTAGAAGGGGCCGGCCACGTCGTGGAAGAAGAGCCGGAAGGACAACTCCACTTCGTGGGCCTCATAGCGGACGCCGGAGCCCACGATGACCTCTTTGAGGGGCGACCATTCGTCGTAGCTGTGCACGGACATCCCAGATCAGCCCTTCTTGACGGGGGCAGTGCGTGAAAACATGAGTGAACAGTGAACATGCCCATTGCCGGGACAATCCATGGCGCCTGCCGGTATTGGCCGAAACGCAGTGTCTGCGTTTCGCCAGTATCGGCCAGAACAGCTGACGCCCAACGGGGCTGGTTGACAGTGAATCTTCCGGCAGGCAAGCTCTCGCAGGTCCACCTGGATGGTCTTCAGCGCGATCCGGCCAGCCCGCCTAGGAGGCGTAGTGACAGCCGATCAGGTCAACGAAACACAATTCCCGGAGACCGAATCTGCTCTGCCCGATCCGCTGCGTTCCTGGAGCGCGGACAGACTCTCCATGATCCTGTTCGGGCATGCCGCATTCCAATATCTCAACGCGGCGTGCGAGCTGGGGCTCTTCGAGCTGTTGGCGGAAAAGGGGCCGCTGACCGGGACGGAGATCCGCACCGCCCTCGATCTGGAGGAACGCGCCGGCGACGTGCTGCTGCTCGGCTGTGCCGCGCTGGGTCTCATCCACCGCGACGGACCGGTGTGCCGCCTGACGGACGAGATCGGCGCACTGATGGAGCGCGGCGAGTGGACCCACATCGTGAACACCGTCGCCTTCGAGCAGCACATCGTCTACGAGGGCCAGGCCGACTTCACCGAGTCGCTCCGGCGCGACACCAACGTCGGACTGCGCCGCATCCCCGGTGACGAACCGGGGCTCTACCGCCGGCTGGCCCGGAACCCACACCTCGAAGAGGTCTTCTACCGCTACATGCGGTCCTGGTCGCAGCTGGCCAACGCGCACCTGGTGCGCCGTCTCGACCTGTCACACGCCCGTACGCTGCTCGACTGCGGCGGCGGGGACGCAGTCAACGCGATCGCCCTGGCCGAGGCCAACCCGCACCTGCGTGTCACCGTCCTGGACATACCCGCCGCCGTCCCGATGGCCGAGGAGAGCGTCCGGCGGGCGGGCCTGTCGGACCGGATCACCGTACGGGGACACGACCTCTTCACCGACCCCTTCCCGACCGGCTTCGACTGCGTCCTGTTCGCTCACCAACTCGTCATCTGGACACCCGAGGAGAACACCGAGCTGCTGCGCAAGGCCCATACCGCCCTCGAACCCGGCGGCCGGGTGGTGGTGTTCAACTCGATGTCCGACGACACCGGGGACGGCCCGCTGATCGCCGCTCTGGACAGCGTCTACTTCGCCTGCCTGCCGGCCGAGGGCGGCATGATCTACCCGTGGTCGCGGCACGAGGCGTCGCTGGGGGCCGCCGGATTCGTCGACCTGCGCCGGATACCGCTGCCCACCTGGACCCCACACGGCATCCTGATCGGTTCCAAGGCGCTATGACGGACGCCGCGACGGCCCGTCCGGCTCTGCCCGTCGCCCGCACCTGGCCCGTCCTCGGCTGCCTGCCGGAACTGATCCGCCGGAAGGAGTCGTTCTGGGCCGAAGCCCATCGGCGGCACGGTGACATCTTCCGTCTGGACCTCGGAGTCACCGACCTGGTAGCGCTCAACCACCCTCGCCACGCCCAGCACGTCCTGATCGAGAACGCGCGGAACTACCGCGACAAGGGCGGCGCCACGGGCTTCCGGGCCACCCTGCTGCCGCTCACCGGCCAGGGGTTGTCCACCATCGACGTGGAGGACGCGCACTGGCGCAGCCGGCGGGACCTCGTCGGGCCGGCGTTCCGGCAAGGCGCGCTGAAGGCGATGACGGACCACATGGCGCAACTCGTCAGCCTGAGCTGTGATGCCTGGCCGGTGGCCCCCGGCGGCACGGCGACAGGCATCGACGTGGTGCCCCAGGTGAGCTCCGCTGTCACCACGTCGCTCGCCGAGTTGCTCTACGGGGCGCCGATCATGGCCCACGAGATGCGGCGGGTGGCGCGCGCCTTCGACCGGATAATGAACTACATGTGGGTGGGCATGCTCGCCTCCGCCGTTCCCCCGTGGCTGCCTTTCCCGGGGCGGTGGCGGCAGCGACAGGCGATCGAGGTCATCGAGGGCGTCGTCCTCGACGTGGTGGCCCGCCGTGACCGGAGCCGGAGCCGCCCGGAACTCCTCGACATCATGACGGCGGTCGAGGGGGAACTGGACGCGGAAGGGCTCCGGGACGAGGCGGTGTCGCTGTTGCTCGGCGCCGAACCGCTGGCCATCTCGGTGAGTTGGGCGCTACACCTGCTGGCCCGGCACCCGGAAATCCAGCACACCGCCGTAGCCGAACTGGACAGGGTGTTGGCCGGCCGGTGTCCCCGATTCGAGGACCTGGCGGCACTGCCGTATCTGCGGATGGTGCTGAAGGAGGCGCTGCGACTGTGTCCGCCCACGTACTGGGTGCAGCGCCGCGCCGCCCACGAGGATGTCATCGACGGGGTAGCCGTGCCCGCGGGCACCATCGTGGTGGTGTTCATCCACCGCATCCACGCTCACCCGGAGGTATGGGAGGCACCCGGGCGATTCGACCCGGAGCGGTTCGCCCCGCAGCGTTCGGCTTCCCGGCACCGGCAGGCGTGGATTCCGTTCGGCACCGGCCGACGGGGCTGTGTGGCGCGAGAGTTCTCCATGACGCTCGGCCAACTGATCCTGGCCCAGGCGCTCCAGCGCTACACCTTCACCCCGCATCCGCGGCACACCCCCGTGCTGACGGTGGCGGCGAACCTCCGGCCGCGCGCCGGCGTGTGGCTCTCCGCCCGCCGGCGCGCGGCCGCCTGACGGCCGGCGCGGACGCGGCGCCCCGGGCCCGCCCGCCGGGCGCAGGTCAGGCGCCGCCGGCTCGTGCGTGGCTCAGCCGCTCGGCGCAGGCGGACATCCCGTCCTTGAGCCGATCCAGGTCCGTCTCCTCGCCCACCTGCAAGACGATCCGGTGGATGCCCAGGGAGGCCAGGGCGGTGGCCTCCTCCTCCGTCAGCTCCGTCAGGCCGCGATACAGCGACAGTTCCAGGGCGTCGGGGTCACGCCCGTACCGTTCCGCCTCCCGGCGCATGACCGTGATCAGCCGCAGCAGTTCCGGTTCGCCGACTCCCAGCGGCTGGAACCCGTCGCCGTACCGTCCGGCCCGGCGGGCGGCGGCAGTGCTGTGCCCGCCGAAGTGGATCGGGATCCCCGTGGGCCGCCACGGCCGCGGACGGCACACAGCTCCTCGGAACCGGAAGAACTCGCCGTCGTACGAGGCCCCTTCCTGGCCGTACTCCCCCCAGAGCGTGCGCGCCACCTCCACCTGCTCAGCCGCTCGCCGGCCACGGGAGGCGAAGTCCACCCCGCACGCCTCGATCTCCTCCCGGAGCCAGCCGACGCCCACGCACAGCCGAAGCCGGCCACGGGAGAGCCGGTCGAGGGTGGCCGCGCGCTTGGCCAGCACCACCGGGTGGTGGTTGGGAAGGATCAGCGCACCAGTGGCCAGCCCGATCGTGGTGGTGTGTCCGGCGAGGAAGCTCAGGAGTTCCAGCGGGTCGGGGACCGGTGCGTCGGCGCCGATCG
The DNA here is from genome assembly GCF_001590865.1 of Streptomyces sp. NBRC 110611. Classification (GTDB taxonomy): domain Bacteria; phylum Actinomycetota; class Actinomycetes; order Streptomycetales; family Streptomycetaceae; genus Streptomyces. Next base: position 370,631 of record NZ_BBUY01000002.1, on the reverse strand, counting down.
GGAACTGCCCGGTGGGGCTGTAGGGATAGGCGCTCGACGTACCGCGCACCATGACGGAATGCTCGGCAGCGACCAGTGACTCATACCCACACGACTCGGCGTGCCGGGCGAATTCGCTCACCCATTCCGGGTCCACCACCCCGGGGCCGCCGAACGGTAATGCGATGGCGTAATCCATGCGAACAGCCTAGGAGGCGTGTCCTGCCCGGCACAGACCGGTTTCTTGCCGACTTCCCCGAAAAACGCATATCGTGCCGCATTCCCTGTCCCCACACCACGGAACGCCGAACAGCGATCACCGGCGTTCCCTCCGTGTATCGAAGGAAGGTGACGTCATGTGGTATCCCGGTCGTGATCCCGGACTGACCGATATGTGGTCACGGAGGCAACACCGCGCGTACGGTATGGGGGTCGGCATCATGCTCGTCGATGACGTTTATCCGGGATTTCCCGGTGATATGCGCAATCCCAGTGCTTATCCCTTTCCCATCCAGTACGACATCGTTCGCGGAATCGGCTTCGACCAGCTGATCTACGAGCGGGACAAGTCGGCCTGTGTGGAGCCCGTCATCGCCTCGGCCCGTCGGCTGGAGCAGCTGGGCTGCCGGGCGATTGCGGCCGAGTGCGGCTACTTCGCGTACTTCCAGCGGGAGGTGGCGAACGCCGTCGACGTGCCGGTGTTCACGTCCAGTCTGCTGCAGGTCCCCCTGGCCAGGGCGGTGGTCGGGGCGCACCGTACGGTGGGCCTCATGGTGGCCGTCGGCGACCACCTCACCGAGGAACACCTGACGGCGGTGGGCATCACACCGGGCGAGGACCTCCCCGTCACCGGCATCCGCGAATCCGGGCACTGCCCCAGCCTCGTCCGGCTGTACCACGAGCCCGACCGCGCTGCCCGCCACGCGGAGTACGCCGTGGTGGAGAACGAAGTGGTCACCCTGGCCCGGGAGTTCGTGGCACAGAACCCGGCGATGGGTGCGTTGGTGCTGGAGTGCGGAGCGGTGCAGCCGTTCGCCCGCGCGATCCAGCGGCACATCGACATGCCGGTGTTCAGCTGGGGAACGCTCCTGGACTTCGCCTACTCGGTGGTGGCGCACCGGGACTACTACGGGCACGTGTGAGCGCGGGCCGCGCTGTGGTCCGGTGAGGCGGTGGTCCACACGACCGGCAGCTTCCGCAGACCGCGTACCACCAGCCCAGTACGCCATTCCAGCTGATCCTCGGGGACGGCGAGGCGCAGTTCCGGGAAGCGCGCCACCAGCCGGCCGACGGCGACCTGGAGTTCCAGCCGTGCCAGGTGCACACCCAGGCAGTGGTGGATCCCGAAACCGAAGGCCAGGTGGGGGTTGTCCGCCCGGTCGAGAACGATCTCGTCGGGGCGTGGGAAGACGGCACGGTCACGGTTGGCCGACGGCCGGGAGACCATGACCGTCTCGCCCGCCCGGATCAGCCGGCCACCGACCTCCACGTCCTCGGTGGCCACCCGGGGCAGTCCCGCGTCCGACCCCAGGGGAACGAAGCGCAGCAGCTCTTCGACGACGCGGGGTACGAGCTCCGGAGCGTCCCGCACCTGACGCCACAGCTCCGGCCGGCTGAGCAGGGTGTAGCTGAAGTTGGTGATCTGGCTGGCCGTCGCCGGGAACCCGGATACCAGCAGGCTCACCCCGAGGTGCACCAGTTCGTCGTCGGAGAGGGGGTCGTCGCCGTCCTGCCGGGGATCGTGGACCAGGGCGGACAGCAGGTCGTCGGTCGGCTCGGCCCGCCGCTGCCGGAGTAGTCCGGACATGTAGGTGTCCAGGCCCGCGCATGCGGCGTCGATCTCTTCCTGGGTGTGGGCCGTCAACGACAGCAGCACCTCCGACCAGGGCTGGAGCCCGGCACGATCCTGGGCGGGCACCCCCAGCAGGTCGCACATCACCGTCAGCGGCAGGGGTTGGGCGAACTGCCCGACGAGGTCTCCCGGTTCCCCCTCTGCCGCCATCGCGTCGAGCAGCGCGTCAGCGACCTGCTCGGACCGTGGACGCAGCTGCTCGATCCGCCGGTGTGTGAACGCGCCGACGGCCCGGCTGCGGATCCGGGACTGCTGCGGCGGGTCCATGTCCAGCATGAAGGTCGGCTCGGTGTCCTTCTCCCGCAGGCCGGTGGCCCGGGTCCGGCTGAAGGCTGGATGAGTGAATACCTGCCGGGTCTCCGCCCATCCCGTGACCAGCCACACCGCGCGCCCGTCCGGGAGCCGGATACGGCTGACGGGCTCCGTGGTGTTCCTCGCCACGAGCGCCGGATCGACCTCCAGACGATCCCCCGGTATCTCCTCCTGGTGCTGCCAGCGTGAATTCGCCACCCTGCCCTCCGGGATTCCCTCGAACCGCCTGCCGCGAGCCATGCGCCCTATGGCCCGGACACCCGGCGGGGTCGCACGTCGGCTCTTCTGCGGTACGGATGCGTCATTTTCCTCTGCCCCAATTTCCTCTGCCCCCGCCCGACAAGACCCAATCGTCGTGCCCCGTACTGTGGAAATCCTTGCCGGATATCGCGTCACCTTGGCTGACATTCGGCCATCCGAAGTTATCTGCCCGCCGCCGGCCGAATGGCAGGTCTACAGTGAGACGGGAGTCATCCGACGTTCTCGACCTCGACGTCACGTCACTTTCCGCCCAGTGAAAAGCACCATCGGATGCGGACGGGAGATCGGCCATGCCCAGCACGTCGACCGTACAGAAGCCCACCCTCGCGGAACAGGGCTACGAGGTGATTCCGGACGCGCTCTCGCCCGAGCAGGTGGCACGGCTCTCCGAGGCGGCGGACCGCGCCCACGAACGGTTCCGGGACCGGGCCCGCGACTACTACACCCCGCGCCGGCGCATGCTGTTCGCCATCCAGGAGCTGGAGCCCGCGTTCCTCGAACCGCTGGCCCTGCCGACCACCCTGCCGGCCGTGTGCCAGGCCCTCGGGCCGAACATCTTCGTCTACCACTCCCACCTGGACCGGAACGAGTCCGTGCCGGACGACCTGGAGTTCCCGTTCAACTGGCATCGCGACCTCCAGGGCATCACCTACACCCTGCCGCATCCACTGCCCCTGCTCTCGGTGAAGGTCTCCTACCCGCTCACCGACATCACCGGTATCGAGGACGGAGGCCCTCTGGTGATCCCCGGCACCCACACCGGCCCGGAGACCACCAGGCCCACCGGGCCGGAACCGCCCGGCGCCGTGCCCATCCTCGCTGCGGCCGGCTCCGCCATCCTCATCGACTCCCGGGTCTGGCACACGGTCGGGGCCAACCGCTCCGGGAACATCCGGATGACCCTGTTCTACGCCTATGCCTACCGCTGGATCCGTCCCATCGAGCCGTATGACCTCACGCCGGAGCGGCTCGCGGGGCTCACCCCCGTACAGCGGCAACTCCTGGGAGCCGGTGACCGCTTGGAGGCGTTCCACCTGCCCAGATCCGACGACGAGCTGCCGCTGCGCCGGATCGTGGAAAGCGGCGACTGGTCGGCACTCTGACCCGGCCGCCGGCGAACCGCCCGCCGACCCGTTCGGACGTCCCCGCCCGCCGCCAACGCAGGAGGACCGTCGATGGCCGACCCGACGGACACCCCGCGAAGACCGACCAGCGCACGGCTACCAGATCGTCGACCGACGCATCCGCAACCCCAAGGGCTGCGAGATCAACGCGGTGCTGCACTGCAATCTGCGGTGCCGCGGATGCAGCCATCTTTCGCCCGTCATGCCCGCCTGGTTCGCCGACCCCGAGCAGGTCGCCCGCGACCTGACCGTCCTCGCCACGGCGTACTCCTGCGCCTTCGTGAAGATCCTCGGCGGTGAACCACTGCTCCACCCCCGCCTTCCCGAAATCGTCGAGGCCGTCCGCGCATCCGGCATCACCGACCACGTGGCGGTGGCGACCAACGGTCTGCTCCTGGAGCGCGCGGAACCACGGCTGTGGTCCGTGGTCGACGAATTCAAGGTCTCCGTGTATCCCGGATCGGCTCCGTCCCCCGAGGTTCTCGAACGACTGCGCCGACGCGCCGAGGAACACGGGGTCCGCCTGGACGTGACACTGGTCCCGGTCTTCCACGAGCCCTACGCCGAACACCTGCCACCGGACGGCGTACCGATCCAGCAGGGAATCCAGCAGGGAGAGGACTTCCTCACACGACTGCACAGCTACCTGACCGCTTCCGAAGGCCCCGCCGCATGCCGCTGGTGTCTGGGCACCGTCGGCCGCCGGCGTGCCCACGCACAGCTGGCCCGGCCGAAGTGGCAGGCCGCGCAGGACGCGACGAGCGAAGAACTCGTCGACCCGCAACTGCTCGCCGATCCGGAGCGTGGCACAGCCCTCGGGACACCGGAGAGGACCGTGCTCGGCACCGACGAATCCGCACCGACGTCGTGGGCACGCCGGCGCCGTCGCGGGGACGCGACAACGTAGGGCCTGTCCGATGGGCCAGGCCCTCACCCCACGCCGCCCGCAGGCCCGTCCCGTCCCGGGCAACCGGTCAGAGTTCGATCTCCTCCGCGAAGTTGAGCAGAACACGCACAGCAGACCGGCCCCGGTTCACGGCCAACCGGCCCAGCCGTAGGTTCTCCCGCCGGCGTTCGAGGTTACGGCGCCGCATCTCCTCCCAGCTCAGCGACTGACCGGTGTGCTGGAGCTTCTCCTGGAGGCTGTTGCAGATGGACGCCCGGCCCGCCTGGGGGAGCCGGACGACGGACAGCCCGTAGGCCCGTGCGCGGTCAATGAGGTCGACGTCCTGCTGCGACATGGGCAGCATCGCCTCGTCATAGCCGCCCAGCGCCATGAAGTGCCGTCGCGGTAGGCCGATTCGCCCGCTGGTCCCATTGCCCTCGGCCGGCAGGCCGTCCCGGGCACCGACCCGCCCCTTGTCGGTCTCGGGCACGAACCCGTGAATGAGGGTGTCGTACTCGCGCGCCCACTGGCCGCGCCAGGCCGGGATGGTCTCACCGATGAAGTTGTCCGCATCGAGGTTGACCAGGAATTCACCGGTGGCACCGAAGTGGGCGAGATTCTTCGCCTTGGACATGTGGAAGTTCGGTTCGGTCCGCTCGTGCAGATACCGCAACACACCACGGTCCATGTACGTCCGGTACGCCCTGACCCAGGCGTCCAGCCCATCCTGCGAGTGGTAGTTGACGAGCACGATCTCGGCATTCCCGTCCGCCTCGACCCGCTCCAGGTTCTCCAGCAGGGTCTCGCGGAGCTGCCAGAGCCGGTCCTTGCAGGTCATGCAGAACGAGATCCTCCCGCGGACCGGACCGGTCATACGCGTACCTCCTCCGCCAGCCGCGAACGGGCTTCGTCGAGCATGGCCGACAGCCCGGCGCGCAGATCCACCCGCGGCGCGTACCCGAAGGCGGAGGCGGAGAGGGTGATGTCCGCTGCCGTGTCCCGCACGTCACCAGGAGCCGTCCCGGCGCGTTCCACCTCCAACGGCCCCGCCAGCGCCTGTACCACCTCGATGGCATGGTTGAGCGGCACCTGGCTGCCGCCACCGACGTTCGCCACCCCGGTGAAGGACGAGCGGCTGGCGCCGTACATCGCCTCCACGACATCGGAGACGAAGGTGAAGTCACGGGTCTGACCGCCGTCGCCGTAGACCGTGAAGCGCTCGCCGCGCAGCGCGGCACGTACCAGCCGGGCGAATGCCATGTCGGGGCGCTGACGGGGCCCGTACACCGTGAACAGCCGCAGCGCGACGGTGGGCACACCGAACGTCTCCCGGTACACCTCGCACAGCTGCTCTCCGGCGAGCTTCGTCACGCCGTACGGCGACATGGGAAGCGGCCGGAGCGACTCACCTGTCGGATACGACTGGGCCTGGCCGTAGACCGACGAGCTGGACGCGTACACCAGCTTGCGCGGGGGGTCGGCATGGACGGCTTCGAGCAGGCGCTGCGTGGTGAGGACGTTGCGCTCGACGTAGGTGGCGAACTCCTCGCCCCACGAGGACCGGACGCCGGGCTGCCCAGCCAGGTGGAAGACGACCTCCGCGCCGTCGAGCACGGGCGCGAGCCGCAGCTGGAGCAAATCCCCGCCGAGGAAGGCGAACGCCGGGCGCAGGCGAAGCCGCTCGACGTTCCGCATCTTGAGTCCGGGGTCGTAGGTATCGGTGAGCGCGTCGATACCGAGGACTTGATGCCCCTCGGCGAGCAGTCGATCGCAGAGGTGAGAGCCGATGAACCCGGCGGCGCCGGTCACCACGGCCCGCATCAACGGGCGCCCGCTCGCGCGTTGTGCCGGTCCTTGACAGTCACACCGATGCCCAGAGACGTCGTACCGTACGTGCCTGACAAGCAGGAGGCAGGGGCAGGGGACACGACAGAACCCTTTCGTCAGAGGCTGATGTCCGAAAGCCAAGCTAGCGGCCCGGGTTGGATGCGGAAGACCGCGCACCGAGAATGGCCGAGGGGGGCACGTGGCGTATCGGCCACGAATCCGCCGCGGGGCCCTCGTACGGAAACCGGGACGACCGGGCCCGGCCGGAGCAGCGTGAGCCGGACCAGCGCCCGGTTCGCCGTGACATGCCCGCCCGCGACGGCCATGGTGGAGAGCACAGCCACGGCGGCGAGCCGGACGAGAAGATCAGCCGAGACGGTCGGGTGTGGTCCGGTTCGGCACCGGCGCGATCCGATGCTCAACGCCGAGGCATACAAGCAGCGCAACGCGGTCGAACGATGCATCAACCGGCTCAAGCAGTGGCGCGGCCTGGCCATGCGAACGGACAAGCTCGCCATCGCCTACCACGCCGCACTCCACCTCGCCGCCATTCTTATCTGGGCCCGGTGACAGCCCCTGTCAGCGATCGCCCACCCATCGCGCGTTCGTCGGCCAGGATCCCGTGCCGACGATGTGCTCCACGAGCCTGAACGCTTCACCGATTGGGACGGTGTCTTCATCCGGGTACTCGTCGTCCTGCTCGTTGGAGAGGACGAAGCCGTCGCTCGATCCCTCAGCCTCCGGGTCCACGGCATGCTCGCCGGGATCGCCTTCTTCTTCGAGCAGCATCACCATCGCGCGCTCGGTATTCGTCACGAAGGCCAGCACTCGTCCGGACGAACTGGCTAGCCACGTCTCGCGCTGCCCCCTGTCGATCCTCGCTCGGAGGGCCTCCAGCACCACCTCGGACGACACAGGGACAGGGCTGTCGTCATTGATCACCCAGGACTCGATCACGAGCACGACGATCTCACGGATGGATCTAAGGGACAGTCCCTAGCTGCTGGTAGATCTCGGCCTTGTCCTCGGGTTCGGCCTGCCGGACGACGGCAGCAAGATCACTGACAGACCGGACGAGGCGGGTGATCTCGTCACGGGACATGCGGCCGCTCGGGCCTTTGGCGGCGGTGCGCAGCTCGGCTTCGGCGCGGGCCCGGCGGGCCTGGGTTTCGGCGGTCCACTGGCTGATCAGGGCAGGGGCGGCACCGGCTTCGAGCGCGGCGCGGTGGGTGGCGAGCTTGGCATCACAGTCGGCGATCCGCGCGCGGGCGGCTTGGGCCGCGGCGGTGTCCTGTGCGGGGGCTGCTCCGGCTGCCATGAGGTCGATGATGTCGTCGAGGCGGTGCGGCAGAACACCTTGCCGAGCCAGTCGTCGAGCGGGGGCAGGATCCAGCTCTCGCGCAGGTAGACGTTGCGGGGGTGGTGCCGGTCCGAGGCCGGCCCGCCGAGCAGGTCGCTGAGGGGCAGCACGACGATCTGCTGCGCGTAGTCCGCCACGATGTCCCTGCCCGGCCCGGCGTTCATCGCCGACGACAGCAGATCGTCCGCCGCCGCGTGCACCGTCGGGCGCTGCTCGTCGATACGGGATTTGCTGAGGGCTTTGAGCAACAGCGTGCGCAGCCGGGTGTGTTCGGGGGCATCCAGGGTGATGTTGATGCCCGATGAGTGCGGCAAGCAGCTCCTTATCGCCGACCGACTCCGCGGGGAGCCGCAGATGCTTGATATCGACCCACCTGAAGGCGGGCGACCTCGAATCCTGGAACTTGTAGTTCCGAAAGTTGATGAAGGTGCTGCCTTCGTGGGTGAGCTTGTTCTGCACGCCTGTCAGCCCTAGATGCGCCCAGGACACGCTCGGCGGATCCCTCGGATACGCCCTAGCCCCCAAACCAGACTGGGCGTACCCCGCACACCAAGTGGGATGCGCCCCCGGCGTCCTGGCCCCGTGCCCGGGGAACCGGATCGGGGCCGTATCCGTGCCAGGGTCTGTGCTCCTCTTGGAGGCCCGCGTGTGCGTCGCGCCGGGGCTGTTGCTCTGCTGGATGGAAGGTGTCTGTGCCGCGTAGCCGGCAGAGGGGCCGATACGGAGGCCTGCCGTCAGGGGTGTGCACTGGCCCTGGCGCTCGACGTGTGAACCCGTCGGAAGGTTGTACCTCTGGACGGATTCGCCGCTCGTGATCGTTTTCACAGCGGACTCAGAGTGGCGCGCCGCCCTCCTTTTTCAGCTGATTTTGCGGGGTGCGGTCCGGTAGCTGTCGGTCGCCCTGTCGGGACTGGTCCGCGCCGACAGTGAATCTGTGAGCACCCTCGGAGGGTTCGACCGGTGTCTTGTTTTCGCTGTTTGGGGCGTAGTTGGCCGGGGTTCGTGTCGACTCATCCGGCTTGACGGTTTTTCAGGGAATCTTAAGACTTCGTCGTGTCCGCCCTGTACACATCAGGTCGCCCCATTGTGTGGGGCTAGAGGGGTTCCTGACACACCATGCACAAAACTCACACCACTTTCGCGCGCACGCGGAAGGTCATCACATGCGGGATAGTGACCGCCGCCGCGTTGGCCGCTGTCACCGGCGTGGCCGCACCGGCCGTTGCCGTCACTGAGACACCGAACGCGGTGGCGGCGGACGCTGTCGGGACCACTGGCCCACAGCGTGTTGCCGCAGCGGCTGTGGTTGGCCTCGACCCGACCCCGGACGTGATGCTGCTCAGCGACCGGGACTTCATCTTCGCGTTGTGGGAGAAGGCCCGGGATGCCGGGGAGCGTTTGACGGCGGTGCGCCTGGCCGACGAGGAGGCCATGGCCAGCACGGTGGCCGAGGACCATGTGCGGTTCATTGCCACCGGCATCCACCAGGCGTATGAGGTGGACAAGCAGCGTGAGCAGGAGAGGGCAGCTGCCGAGCGCGCGAACCGGCAGGCCAAGACCCAGGTACTGATCGCGGTGGGTATCCCGGTTGCCCCGGAGCTGCTGGGGCTCAGTGATGACAACTTTATCCGCAAGGTCATGAAGCATCCGGACGCGGGTGCGGAGGTCAGGGCTGCGGCCGCGCGCGCTCTGGCCGACGGGCCGGCGCAGTGGCGGGAGTTCATCACCAACGGGGCCCGCGAGGCGCATGACCGCGATGTGGCCAAGGAGCTCAAGGAACTGGAGGAGAAGGACCGCGAGGAGGCGCAGCGCCGCAAGGAGCTGGCCGCCCGCACGAAGACCGCGGCACTGTTCGGTATCACGCCCACCGAGGCCATGCTCGCCCTGGGTGACGACAACTTCATCCGTGAGCTGATCCGCAGTGCACCGGCCCGCCTGAAGGGCTCCGAGCTCCTGGCCGCGGCCCAGCACGCGGTGCTCAGCTCTGATCCGGCGGACTGGAAGCAGTTCCTGTACACCGGTGCCGAGCAGGCCTACAAGCGCGATGCCGAGGCCGAGCGCAAGAAGATCGCCGACGCCAACCGCAGGTTGGTGCTGAAGGTCCAGGCGGCGGCTGCGAAGACCGGGATGTACCCCAACCTGGTCGAGGCGGCGAAGAAGGCACTGGCCGGCAGTGACGAGGACGTCGCCGAGTTCCTCAAGCCGGACAACATCTACCGGGCGGCGCGGCAGTCGTTCATGTCGTATGACCCCAATCTGCTGAACAAGGACCCTGGCGGCAGGTACACCTGGTACATCCGCCAGTCCACCGCGGACGGAGGCGCGGCCTTTGTCGCTCCAGTCGACTATGGGAGCAAACAGTCCGTCAAGGAAGACGCCACCTGGGTCATCAAAGGCGCGCTGAACGGCCAGCGCGGCTGTTACTCCTTCGAATCGGTGAGCAAGAGCCACTACTACCTGACCGTCTCTGACGGCCACCGCGCGCGGATCTCCCCGGACGACGGCAGCGCAATATTCCGCAAGGCCGCCACCTGGTGCGCCCGTAAGGGCCTCAGGGATGGCTTCGGGACGTCGTTTGAGTGGGCCGGTCAGCGAGGCTACTGGCTGCGGGCACACCAGGGGAGCCTTTATGTCAGTGGTGCCACCAAGGACGAGGACTTCAAGAACGAGTCCACCTGGGTGATCTTCCCCCCGCTCGCGGCCTGACACACACCGCCCCGGTCGCATCCCCTCTTTGAGAAGAACGGAAAATCCTCTATGTCTTGGACCTTGCGGGCGGCACTCGCCGCCGGTGCCGGTGCCCCCGCACTGATCGGCAGCGCGACTGCCGCCCACGCCGCCCAGGCCACGCCCCGCGCCGCTGCTGCCGCCCCGTCGGTCGTGCAGTTCCAGAATGAGCACAGCGGCAAGTGCCTGACCATCGACAAGGGGGGCCTTGCCAACGGTGCCAACGCCGTCCAGGCGACCTGTGCCGACGATGCGGACAACCAGGCCTTTGAGCTGATCCCTGCCGGCAACGCGACCTTCATGGTGCGGGCCCTGCACAGCGGCCAGTGCCTCGAAGTGGAGAACAGCGGCAAGGGGGACGGCGCGAACGTCCAGCAGTGGTGGTGCTCGGAGGGCCCTCAGATGCGCTGGCGGCTGGTCATGGTCGATACCACCAACAAGCTCTACGAGCTGCGCCCCGCGCACGTCGACGACCGCTGTGCGGGCATCGCCATATCCAGCAAAGACGACGACGCGAACGTACTGCAGTGGACCTGCAACCAGACCACGCCCGAGCACTGGCGGCTCAAGCCGGTCACGGCCTGACGGCCTGCTGCGCGGATCGCTGAGCGGCCGCGACACGATACCGAGCCGCGTTGCAGCGGTGACTCTCAACGAAAAGAAACGGAAGTTCCACGATGTCCCGGACCATCCGAGCCGCGCTGGCCATGGCCGGCAGCCTTGCCGCGCTGGCCGGCGGCGCAACCACCGCCCACGCAGCAGGCACTTCCCCTTCCGCCGACAGGGTCCAGACCGCCAGGGACGCCGCTTCGGGGAGGGGCGACGTCGTCCAGCTCCAGGCCGCTCACAGTGGCAAATGTCTGGGCATCGGTGATCCCAAGACGGACAACGGTACCGGTGCGCTGCAATGGACCTGCAACGATGGCACGCCACAGCAGTGGCGCGCCATCCCCACCGTCGGCTCCTCCTACGTGCTGCGTAACGAGCGCAGCGGTAAGTGCCTTGAGGTGGAGAACAGCGGCACCCAGGCCGGTGCCCGCGTCCAGCAGTGGGACTGCAGTGGCGGCGGCCCCCAGTTGCGCTGGCAGATGCTCCTCATCGACCCGGCCAAGGGGCTCTACCAGCTGCGCCCCGCGCACACCAAGGACCGTTGCCTGGACATCGATCACGCTCAGCAGGGGGATGGAGTGCGGGCCCAGCAGTGGTACTGCAATCAGACCGATGCCCAGCTGTGGCGGATCCAGCCGGTCAAATGACACCGGTCAACGTCGTGCGCACGCGGGCGGGTGAGTTCCGCAGTTGAAGGGGACACGGCCGTCTTCGCGGCTGTGTCCCCGTACAGAAGAGGACTGCCGCTTTCGGTGAGAGAGCTTCAGGTGTTCCTCTCTTCCTTCTCGTCCGGTGGTACGCGGCCTGTCGGACGTTTCTTTTCCTCCAGGGAGTTTGAATTGAGTCGTACATGGTGGGCCGCGAAGGCGTTGACGGTCGGCGTGCTGGCCGGCGCGGGTGCTGCCGCGCCCGTCGCACCGGCATGGGCACAGGCCAGGCAACCGGCCGCCGTCTCGGCCGACGAGCCGTCCGGCCAGCAGGTCAGCCAGTCATCTGATGAGCTGTCGCGTATCAGGGACACGGCGGCGACGCAGGCGCGTGAGCGTGTGCGGGCGATAGCGATGTCGTACCTGCCGGCGGAGATTCGGGTATCGGCGTGGAATGCGTTGCGCAGTTCGCGGGGAGATGAGGCGATCGCGGAGTGGTTCGCCCCTGGAGGCGGCTATGACTTCGCCAAGCAGTGGGCCAGCAGTACCCGGGCGAGGAACAAGGCCTTCTGCGAGCGGGTGGTGCGCACCCATACCAGGGAGTTTTCCCCCGAGGTGCGCCGGGCGGCGGAGCGTGCGCTGAGGGGTTCGGCGGCGGATCAGGCGGCGTTTGTGAAGACCGGGTATGCCCAGGCGAAGGAGAAGGACCGGGCGGCGCGGGAGGCCGATGCCGCACACCGGCAGCAGATCGCCGACAGAGACCGGGACTTCGTACGTTCCCTTGCTGAGCATGATCCGGGCGAGCAGGTGCGGGTGGCGGCGCAGTGGGCGCTGCGGGACGGCGCCGGTGGCGAGGATGTCGCGGAGTTCTTCGGCTACGGCTGGATGAGCGGTGCGGCGCTGGACCTGGCCGGTTACCGGATGCGGGTAGCGGATGCCGGCGTCGGGCAGCACCGCGTACTGTCCCGTCTGATCGAGAAGGCCGAGGCGGCCGAGGCGGCAGTGCAGGGTTCGGCCGATGCCGCCAAGGCCCGGGCCGAGGCCGGGCGTGCCTGGAAGGCGGTGGCCGATCACGCCGGTGCCGCGCACCAGGCATGGCTCGCTGAGCAGGCCGCCGCTGCGGCGCAGGCGGAGAACTGGAAGAAGATCGCCCAGGCCGCGAGGGAGACCACGGACGGGCTGTGGAAGAACATCGCCGGCCCGGCTGAGAAGAACCAGGATGCCTGGGCCAGGGAACATCAACAGGCCGGCCGGGAAGCGGCGTTCTGGAAGGGCATGTCCGACCGGGCCCAGGATGCCGAAAGCCGCGTCACGAGCTGATCTGTCAAGGTCCGTCATACATGGGCCTCATCGGCGCCGCTGCTGCTTCTTCCCGCTTTTGCTGCTGTGTCAATTGTCCCTGCCCTGCTCGCACATGCAGGGCAGGGGGCTTTTATGTTTCCGTTCACGAAGAGGGGGTTGTTTCCCTTGATAGGTAGATTCCGGCCGAAGGCCGGGCGCCCACGCCGTCGTGTGGGCGGGGTGATGCACAAGGCCGTGTCCACGGCAGTGGCCGCGGCCATGCTGGGCGGTATATCGGCCCAGTCTGCTGCCGCCACTCCTGCGGCTTCGCCGTCTGTCCGCCCCGGCGCGTTCACCCAGGCTCTGTCCACCCTGGACCATGCGGCCGCTTCGCTGCCGGCATCGGATTCCACACCGGCTCCTGCTCCGCCGTCGAAGTTGGAGCGGATGAGCCGGGACTGGGACCGGGAGATGGTGGAGACCTACGCGGAGTTCGACGAGTTCGAAGAAGTCCGCGAGGCCGCCAAGAAGGCCCTGGAAAGCAGCGATCCGAACGCGATCCGGGAGTTCCTGGAGCACGGTATGGCCGAGGCCCGCAAGCGGGCCCTGGAGAAGAAGGACGACACCGACGCTGGCAACCGCAAGAAGATCGAGGCGATGCGAGGCACCGGCGGCCCGCACTTCAACGCCGAGGTCGAACGCGTTCTGGGCCCCAAGGCCACGGCCAGGGACCGTGCCGACTTCCTTGCCTTCGGCGCCGAGATCGCCCGGGAGCGGGATCAGAAGGACGAGAAGACCGCCAAAGAGCGTGCGGCCGAACTCCGCCGCCGAGTAGAGATGCTGGCCGGTGCCGGCGGGCCGGAGGTGCAGAAGGCAGCTCGGGCCGCGCTGGCCGCCGGCAGTGACAAGGCGATCGAGGAGTTCCTGGAAAAGGGCTACCAGATCGCCGCGCAGAAGGATGCCGACGACCGGGCGGCGCACGAGAAGGCGCTGAAGGAGGCCCGGGAGGCGGCGGAGAAGCTGCTGGATCTGGCGGAGCGGACCGCCCGCGCGGCCAAGGCGCGTACCGAGCTGATCGCTGTTCACGGCGATGCCGTCAGGGAGCTGAAGACGGCTTCCAATGCGATGACGCAGGCAGCCGCGGCCGCCCGAGAGGCCGACCGGATGCTGTCGGCCGACCGGGCCGGCAAGCGCCTGTCGGACTACGGCAACGTCAAGGCCGAGGTTGCCCGGCAGGTGAAGTACGCCGGTGATGCAGCCTGGCGTGCCAAGGTCGCCGCTCTGCAGGCCAAGGGGCAGGCCGACATTCTGGTGGAGACCGGGCTGACGCACGGCGTCCAGTGGGCCGAGGTCGCCTACGGCATCGAGGCTGCTGCGGAGGCGGCGGCCAAGGCTGCCCAGACCGCCCAGCACGCCGTGGACGCCACCGAGGCCGATGCCAAGGCGCTGAACTCGAAGAACGCCGCCCAGGCGCATGAGCAGCAGGCCAAGAAGTGGCGGGCCAACGCCGAGGAGCAGGCCAAGGCCGCAGCACAGATGGCCGCTGCCGCCGAGAGGCAGGCGAAGATCGCTGCCGATGCGGCCGCCCGCTCCAAGCAGGCTCGTATAGGGGCCGAGAAGGCTCAGGAAGAGGCCTGGGAGCACGCCAAGAAGACCCGCCAGGCACGCCTCGAGGCCGAACGGCAGGCCAAGATTGCCGCCGAGCAGCGCAAGATCGCTGAACGTGAGCGCAACCTGGCCGCGCAGGCGCGGGCACGTGCCGAGCGGGAACGGAACGCTGCTGCCGCGGCACGCGCTCGCGCGGAGGCTGAGGCACGTACGGCGGCGGCGCTGCGGGCGCAGGCCCAGGCAGCCGCGGCGCAGGCAGCTTCGGCACGGGCGAGCGCTGCCGAGAAGGAAGGCATCGCCGCCAAGGCCGACGAACGAGCCCGCAGCGAGGAGAACAACGCCCGCGAGGCCCGGAACAAGGCGTTCAAGGCTGAGCAGAACCACCAGGCCAAGGAAGCCCGCGCTCGGGCGATCGAGGCGATGGCCGCCTCGGGCCGGGGCACCGCGGCCGCTGGTGAAGCCAATGCCGCCGCCCAGGCAGCACGAGCGGATGCCAACGCCGCCGGGGCAGCAGCCAGTTCGGCCCGCAGTTCGGCCGACGGAGCCAGCGGCGCGGCCATGAGATCCCGCGCAGCGGCCACGGAGGCCGCCGGGCACGCCGCCCGGGCACGGGCCGCGGCGGCCGAGGCCACCGCGCACGCCGCCAAGGCCAACGCCGCGGCGAACAAGGCCGAGTACGCGGCTGCCCAGGCGAATGCTGCGGCGAACAAGGCCGAGGCCGAAGCCGCCGCCACCCACGCGGCGGCGCAGAAGGCGAACGCCGAGGCCGCCGAGGCCACCGCCCAGGAGGCCCGGGCCGGCATCGCCGCCCACGAGTCGGCTCGCCTGGCCGGACTGGCCGCGATGCACGCCAGCAATGCCCTGCAAACAGCCAACCGCACCAAGGACGAGGCTGACGGCGCCGTCCGCGAAGCCGCGATGGCCCGCATCCAGGCCACCATCACGGTCCAGGCGGCCGGTGCTGCCCGGACCACCGCGGCCGGTATCGCCGACCCGGCCAACACCGCCCTCACCCTGACCGCGCCGTTCTCCGGTAAGGACGTCGACGCGGACTTCGCCGCGGCGGTGGCCAATGCTGCCCTGCAAACCGGGCAGGAACAGGTGGCCTCGGCCGAGGCCAAGGCCACCGAAGCGCTCAAGGCCGCCCAGGCCGCCGAAAACGCCGCCAAGAACGCCAATGCTCAGGTAGCTCCGGCGTTCAAGGCCGCCGCTGATGCGGCACGCTCCACGGCGAACGCGGCGCGTTCAGCTGCGGATGCGATGAAGTCGGCCGCCCAGGCCGCCGAGGACGCAGCCAAGGCCAGGGCAGCAGCTGCCAGTGCCAACAAGGCTGATGTGCAGGCGCAGGCTGACGCCAAGCTCGCCCGCGAGGCAGCCACTCAGGCCTACAAGGACGCGGCAGCCGCCCGCAAGGCCGCCAACGAGGCCGAAGCCGAAGCAGCCCGCGCCCGCGGCGCCGCTGCCGACGCGCAGAAGCAGGCCAACGCCGCCAACAGCGCCGCCAGCCAGGCCGAACACGAAGCCAGCGTCGCCCAGGGAGCAGCAGCCCAAGCCGAAAAGGACGCCGCCGACGCCAACAACCTCGCCGCCTCCGCCGAGAAGCACGCCAAATCAGCGGAAGAAGCAGCCAAGAACGCCAACACATACGCCCAGGAAGCCAAGAAGGCCGCCGAAAAGGCCGAGGAATACGAGCGCGAACAGGAACGCAAACGCCGCGCAGAAGCCGCCAAACAAGCAGGCAAGGGCAGCGAATCCGAATTTTCCGAAGAGGAAGAACTGGCGCTCGAAGATGAGGGATTCACGCCCGAAGAAATTGCTGAGGCTCGCAAGAACGACGGGAAGTCAATTGGTGACTTCCTGAAGGAAAACGGCGGCGAGATCCTCGAAGAACTCGTCGGTCTCGACGACATCAAGAAGTGCTTCACCGAAGGCAACGTCGAAAGCTGCATCTGGACACTCGTCGGCGCCCTCCCCTGGGGCAAGGCCCTGCAGGTTGTCAAGAAATTCCCGGAAATCTCCAAAGCCGTATACCGTGCCGTCACCGGATTCGGCAAGTTCATCCGTGAGTCCTCTGCGGCAAAGAAGCTTCTCGGTAGGCGCGGAGAGGCTCTTGCCAAATATCGGGAAGAAATTGAGGCATGCGTACGCGATAGCAACAGTTTCACGCCCGAAACCCCGGTATTGATGGCTGATGGTACGCCTGAGCTGATCAAGGATGTCCGAATCGGGCAGCGGGTTTTGGCAACCGAACCCAGTACCGGGCAGACTGGGGCGCAGACGATTGCCGATGTCATAATTCACACGGGGCAGAAGAACCTGGTCGCGATCACCATCGATTCTGATGGCGAAGCCGGGAACGCTATCGATACTGTCAATACCACCGAGGGGCATTCTTTCTGGGTGGATAGCCGGGGTCGATGGCTGAACGCCAAGAATCTGAAGGCAGGCGACTGGCTCCGCACTCCGCAGGGTGAAATTCGAGAGGTCGTTAGCACCCGAACCTGGACCGAGAGCCGCAAGGTCTATAACCTCACAATCGAGGGCGTTCACACCTACTATGTATTGGCAGGCGAGACGCCCGTACTCGTCCACAATGCAACCTGTGGTGCCTTCAATGCACTCAAGGGTTGGCAGACCCGGCACTTCGACGCTGGAACGGACACCCTTCGATTGACGAAGGAGCGGATGAAGCACATCCTGGAACGTCATCACCCTAAATACCGTGTGGGTGCGGACAAGACCACTCAGACCAACTTCCGGAAGTCCATGACGATCGATGATATCGCGGATGCGGTCGGTGAGGTCGTGCAACAGAATCGTGGCCTCATCGTAAAGAAGGGAATCCACGAATTCTATAACGTGGAAGGCGTATACAAGGGCGTGCGCTACCAAATGGGCATAAGTGGCGGCCGCATCGGCAACTTCTTTCCGCTGGAGTGACCAGTGATCACTATCGAGACCTACTGCAGAACAGAGGCTGGTGAGTTCCTTCCCTTCGAGTCCATGAGCGACTTCTCGAGCGAGTTTGACCTCATCGAAGGGGCCGTCGAGATTACGATCGACGGTCAGACGCTGATTGGCATCCAGGAGTGGGACTACGTGTTCCCTCTCTGGGCCTATATCACTGATATGGCAGCAGAGCTGGGATCGGTGAATTCTGCATCGCTGCGCTTCCCGGATCAACCAATTCGAATTGATGCCCTTCGCGGCCCGAATGGAATCCGTCTCCATCTCCATGGTGGTGCCCTGGACCGAACGGTCGTCGCAAACGAAGCGGAGTTCCTGGAAGCTGTTCACGGTAGAGGAAAATCCTTCTTCGAGGGGGTTATCTCCCAATTCCCCACCCAGCTTTCTGTCATTGCGACCTACCGTGACAAACTCGAGGAGTTGCACGAGAACTCGTCTCATGCAGTGCGTTGGGAGGAGAGGATCGGCAGTCAAAAAGTGGCGGCATTTCGCGAAGCCGAGCGACAGGCAGGTCGCCGTCTGACTCCGGCAGAGCGCGAGAGTCTGATCACCGAAGTAGCCGGCTGTCGGATCGCCTTCCAGGACCTGGTAATGCGAGTGATCCGGGTTCTGGAAAAGGGATGATTAGCCAAAGCGCCTGAGAGGAATTCGCCCGCATCTGAAGGTCGGAGGCCACGCTGTAGCACTTCAGCGTGGCCTCCGCGCTACTGAAACTCGCATAACGGCTGTCGTGAAACAGCGTTGTTTGATGCCAATCGGTCGTAGACCTCACCCCCAAAGGCAAGAGGGAAATGATGCATGTGTATGCGGATGACGGGCGGTCAGGCCATCAACATTGAGCAGCTCATGGAATGTCTCAGAGAGTCTGGCGCCTGCCCAGGCGACTGGAAGTGGCTCGACGAGCTTTTCTAGAATGAGGCATGGACATTCGTGATCGATAGCAGAAGCCCTACTGGAGTTGGATCCAGCAGGGCTTCTGCCCGTCTACTGAGGGGGCAGCGTGACTGGGTGTTGCACTCATTCAGGGATCACCGCTCGGTGAGGAAGCGTGATTAATTCATGGGGTTCTATAGCTCTGAAGATTCTCTTGTCGAGGTTGCCGTTCTGAGCGGCGGGTAGGGGTGCCGCTCCGGCGGTACCGGAGCGGCACCCGGGGTTTCAGGTGTGGGTGGTGGTCAGGGCGGTGGTTGCGGCTTTGGCGATGGCGGTGGTGGCCTGGGCGGGGTCGGCTTCGTCGGGGGAGTGGCCGTGGGAGGCGACGACCAGGAGGCAGCCTGCTTCGGGGCGGTCGAGGTCGAGGCCGGCTGTGAGGACGTCGGTGACTTCGGCGAGGCTGTGGCCCATTCCCTTGGCGCTGAATTGTGTGACGCGGGTGGGGGTGCGGCCGGGTGCGGTGATGGCGGTGACGGGCCGGCCGTAGGCGGCGGTGGCGGTGGCGGTGCGGGAGTCGGGGTCGGTCAGGGCGGTGGCTTTGGCGAGGATCCAGGCGGCTGAGGCGATGGGGGCGGTGGCGCGGTGCATGGATCCGGAGACGCCGACCGTCGCGGGCCAGGGCCTGGCGCATGTCGAGGCGTCCGGGCGGGGCAGCGGATGCGGTGTGGGTGGTGGTGCGTTCCCGGTAGGCGGCGGCCCGCAGGGCTCGGGCCGGCCGTCCGGCGGCGGTCTTTGCCGCCTGCCGTGCCTGTGTGGCTTGGCATGGCGCGGGTGGCTCGGGCGGCAGCAGCCTTGGCCCTCGGTTGCGGCTTGGGCGGCCTCGTTCGCCTGGATGCGGCTGATGACCTTGCCGATGGCTTCGGCCAGCTTGCCGCCGGTCGCTGGGGGTCTGGTTGGTGAAGCCGTCGAGCACCAGGGTGTGTACGGCGGTTCGGAGGTGGCGGCGGTCGCCGGGGCGGCGGCGCAGGTGTGCGTGTTCGGCGCGGGACTTCTCCAGCACCCGGCCTGCCTGGTCCAGGGCGGTGCCGCGCAGCTGGGGTGGGGTGTGCCAGCGTCTGTGGGCGGCGTGTGCGGCTTCGTGGAGGAAGGTTCCCCAGGCGGTGGGGTAGTGGTCCTGGTCGCCGGGCTGGTGGGGGCGGATGGTTGAGGGGGTGAGCGGGGCGAGCGTCCGGGAGTTGTGCCAGGGCCCTGGGGTGGTACTGCTGCCCGTTTGGGCGGGTGACGGGCTGCGGCTTCCCGCCCGGCGGTGTTGGTGCCTGCGGAGTGGCCTTGGCGGGCCGGCCAGTGGGCGTGGCGCAGGCACATTCGAGCCCGGACCGGGTGGGGCGTGGGGGGGGACTGGGCGGCGGCAGTGGTCTGGGGAGTAGAGCGGTACATACGGGGTTTGGAGCCCACCCGATCACTGTTGAGGCCGCGTACAGCCTTTCATAACCCTGTGGCGGGCACGGACCCTGCCGAGTGGTGGTCAAGCGTGGCGGTGTGCCCTTGGCGTGTGAGCTGGTAGGACCATGGGCAGGCGACTTCGAGGACCGATCGGGACGCTGCACCGACGAGATGCAGCAGACCTTCTATGCCATGACCGCCCACCTGTGCTGCCAGACCCTCTTCTGATCCGACCGTGCTCGCCATCCGGTGCCGTTGCATGCGGCACTGCAAACAGACCTTGACCACTCGCAGTACCGGCGCGAGGTAGTCGATGCGGAGCCAGGGAGTGGGGACGAAGCGGGAGAGGGAGAAGCCATGGAGTAGGGGCGACGCCGTGGGGGTTGCCTTCCAGCAACGCCTTGGCGAGCAGGGCGGGCTTCGGCCCGGTGCCGGCGCGGCGGCCCTCGTGGCCGCTGATGGTTGCGACCACTCCCCGGCAGGATTCGAACCTGCGACACCTGCTTTAGGCGTTTCGCCTGGGCGGGGCTGCGACCTGTGAAAAAGATCACCGTAGTGCGGTTGACCTGCGGAAACAAGTTTCGCTAGTTCTCGTGCGTTCGCAGCGTCTCTCGGCATCATGTGTGCCTCATATGTGCCGAACACCGGGAGGGGGGAAGCGCCCAGGAGCAGTTGCCCCAGGTCGCGGCCCGGCGCCACCGCATGGTGCGCATCTGGCACGCTCGCGATTTTGCCATCTTCCAACGCCCTGTGGAGTTGCCGTCCCGGCAACGTGTGCAAGTACCTGAGCCGATCGGCAAGAGCACGTCGAGGGGCCCATAGCTGAACCATGGGACCGTGGCTGCTGTCTCTGGCAAAGTAGTCGTCATTGCTAGACGATTCTCGTGAGGAACTTGTGAGTACGCTCGGTAGCTTCATCTGGTCAATCGCTGACCGGCTTCGGGGTCCCTATCGCCCCAACCAGTACGGGACAGTGATTCTTCCGTTCACGATCCTGAGACGGCTCGACTGCGTACTCGAGCCGGACCGCGCGGCGGTACGGGAGCTGGCTGCGAGGTACGAGAACCCGAATCGGCTCAAGGTCGAGGTCAAGAAGGCCACAGGGCGGACGTTCTACAACACCTCCAACTACGAGTTCGACAACCTGCTGGCCGATGCGGACGGGCTGGCGGACAACCTCACTGACTACATCGACCGGTTCTCCGCCGACGTGGACGTGTTCGAGTACTTCGACTTCAAGAAGGAGATCCTGGCCCTGGAGAAGGCCGGGCTCCTGCGCGAGATCGTCAAGTCCTTCGGCGCCGTCGACCTGCATCCCGAGGTGGTGTCCAACGCAGACATGGGGGATGCGTTCGAGTACATCATCCGCAAGTTCAACGAGGCCGCGAACGAGACCTCCGGAGACCACTACACACCGCGCGACGCGATCCGGCTGCTGGTCGACCTGATCTTCGCGGAGAGGGACGTCGACCTTACCGAGGACGGCATCATCCGGTCGCTGTACGACCCCACCGCCGGCACCGGCGGCATGCTGTCCCTGGCCGAGGAGCACCTGCTCGCCGAGAACCCTGAGGCGAAGCTGAGCTTGTACGGCCAGGAGTACAACCCGCAGTCGTACGCCATCTGCAAGTCCGACCTGCTCGCCAAGGGCCACGACGCGACCAACATCGCCTTCGGTAACACGCTCACCGACGACGCCTTCATGGGCCGTCAGTTCGACTATTGCATGTCCAACCCGCCCTACGGGGTGGACTGGAAGCAGTACGCCAAAGCGGTCAAGGAGGAGCGCGACTCCGCCGGCCCCTACGGTCGCTTCGCGCCGGGACTCCCCGCGACCTCGGACGGCCAGATGCTCTTCCTGCTCCACCTGGCCCACAAGATGCGCGCACCCGAGGATGGCGGCGGCCGCGTCGGCATCGTCATGAACGGCTCGCCGCTCTTCAACGGCGCCGCCGAATCCGGTCCCTCCAACATCCGCAGGTGGCTGTTGGAGAACGACCTCGTCGAGGCGATCGTCGCCCTGCCGACCAACATGTTCTTCAACACCGGCATCGCCACCTACATCTGGATCCTCGACAACACCAAGCATCCCGACCGCCAGGGCAAAGTCCAGCTCATCGACGGCACGTCGTTCTGGACCAAGATGCGCAAGAACCTCGGGTCCAAGGGACGCCAGATCAGCGACGATGACCGCGCCGAGGTCGTGCGGCTGTACACCGACTTCCAGGACGCTGACCCCGACCTTTCCAAGGTGCTGCGCAACGACGAGTTCGGCTACTGGACCATCACCGTCGAGCGTCCCCTGCTCAATGAGGACGGGAACCCTGTCGTCGACCGCAAGGGCAGGCCGAAGCCCGACTCGAAAAAGCGTGACACCGAAAACGTCCCCTTCACCTACGGCGGTTCAACCGCCGGCGCGGCAGGGGAGCGCGAAGTCATCCAGATGTACTTCGACGCGGAGGTGAAGCCACACGTTCCTGACACCTGGATCGACTGGGCCAAGACCAAGACCGGCTACGAGATCCCGTTCACTCGCCACTTCTACAAGTATGTTGCACCCCGCACGCTCGCCGAGATCGACACCGACCTGGAGAAGCAGGTCGCCAAGATTCTCGAACTGCTGCGAGAGGTGGAGCAGTGATGCGCTTCGGCCACGCGATGGAGAAGATCGACGAGCGAATCCCCGGTGTCGACCTTCCGCTCATGTCGGTGTCCCAGACGCGAGGTGTCATCCGGCGAAGCGAGTTGACGGACGCCCCTCAGCGGGCTGAGTCACTCGACAACTACAAGGTGTGCCGGGCCAACGACATCGTCTTCAACAAGATGAGCATCCGCTCGGGCGCTATGGGTGTCGCAGCAGAGGACGGGTTGGTCACCTATCACTACGAGGTCATGCGACCGCGCGAAGGGGCGGATCCACACTTCGTCGCGTACCTCATGAAGTCTTCGTGGTTCACCGAGGAGCTCATCAAGCGCGAGCGGGGAATCGGCGCAGGCAACCAAGCCAACGTTCGGACCACGGAGGTGCCGTTCTCGGTCCTGAAGACGATTGACGCCTACATTCCCGACCGCGCCGAGCAGCGGGCCATCGCCGGCTACCTCGACCGTGAGACGGCCCGCATCGATACGCTCGTCGAGGAGCAGCAGCGACTGATCGAGTTGCTCCGCGAGCGGCGTAATGCCGTCCTCTCCGCAGCGTTCAGTCCCGGGCCCTCAACTGACACAACCAGGGTTGGCAGGTTGCTGTCGGTTCGTCCCTCGTACGGGGTGCTGGTGCCGAGGTACGTGGACGAGACGGAGGGCGTCCCGTTCGTCCGGGTCGGCGACATCCTGAACCTCGCGACGGAACGACCCCTGCTGGCGATTACGCCTGAGCAGTCGAATGAGTACTCTCGCACGAAGATCAGCGGCGGAGAGGTCCTCCTTGGCGTTGTCGGCAAGATGGGACAGGCTGCGGTCGCGCCTCGGTGGCTCGCGGGGGCGAATGTGGCGAGGGCTGTGGCGGTGCTCCGTTGCAGAGACACGGCTGTGGCGCCACTCCTGTGCGCCTGGCTCGGATCGAACGGCTTCCTGCGTCAGGCCGAGTTGGCGACGAGCGGCGACAGCATTCAGCCCACGCTCGGCATGAAGGACCTCGCGCGGTTCGATATCAACCTGCCGACTCATCCGCATGCGGCCGCGGATCTCGCAGGTCAGTTGGCGAAGATCGACACGCTCATCGCGGAGACGGAGCGTTTTCTCGAGCTTGCCGGCGAACGCCGGTCGGCACTGATCACGGCTGCTGTAACGGGGCAGATCGACGTACGAGAGGTGGCGTGATGGCCGACCACAACGAGGTGGTCTTCGAGACGGAGATCTGTGAACACCTCGAGGCTCACGGTTGGCTGTACTCGGCGAACGACCGTGACGGTGGTGACTACGACCGGGAGCGGGCGCTGTTCCCGGGCGACCTGTATGCGTGGCTGGAGGAGACACAGAAGCCGGCGTTCGAGAAGGCGTTGAAGGCGGCAGGGTCGCAGGCGAAGTTCCTCGACGTGCTGACCGCGGCGCTCGACCGGCCGCTGGAACATGGCGGCGGGACGCTGAACATCCTGCGCAACGGGGTGCAGTATATCGGCGGTGGCCGGTTGAAGATGGCGCAGTTCCGTCCGGAGACGTCGCTCAACGAGACCACGACGGCGCACTACGAGGCGATGCGGGTGCGGGTGGTGCGGCAGGTACACTTCTCGACCGCTGACCAGCGCAGTATCGATCTGGTGTTCTTCGTCAACGGGCTCCCGGTGGCCACGGTGGAGCTGAAGACCGACTTCACCCAGTCGTTGGACGAGGCGGTCAACCAGTACAAGCAGGATCGTCATCCGTTGACGAACGGGCGGCCGGAGCCGTTGCTGTCGTTCGGCCACCGCGCGCTGGTGCACTTCGCGGTCTCGAACGACCTGGCGGCGATGACCACGAGGCTGGAGGGGGAGAAGACCCACTTCTTGCCGTTCAACATCGGCTTCGACGGCGGTGCCGGCAACCCGCCCGGCGCGGACGGACGGTCGGCGACGGCGTACCTGTGGGAACGCGTCTGGGAGAAACACGCCTGGCTGAACATCATCGGGCGGCTGATGATCGTGCAGACCAAGGAAGAGTGGGACGTCACCACCGGCACGTCGGTGCGGCGTACGAGCATGCTCTTCCCGCGGTTCCACCAGTGGGAGGCCGTCACGAGCATCGTCGAGGCGGTGAAGAAGGAGGGTGTCGGGCAGCGGTACCTGATTGAGCACTCAGCCGGGTCGGGGAAGACGAACACCATCGCCTGGACGGCCCACCGGCTGGCGCGGCTGCATGTCGGTGATCGGAAGGTCTTCGACTCGGTCATCGTGGTCGTGGACCGCACCGTACTCGACTCCCAGCTGCAGGATGCGATCCGGCAGATCGACGGCACCGGCAAGATCGTCGCGACCATCAGCCCCGAGGACGTCCGCAAGGCCGGCGCGAAGTCGAAGTCAGGGCTGCTGGCGCAGGCGTTGAAGAACGGTGAACTCATCATCGCGGTGACGGTGCAGACCTTCCCGCATGCGCTGACCGAGATACGGACCGACGCTGGCCTGAAGGGCAAGCGGTTCGCCGTCATCGCCGATGAGGCGCACTCCTCCCAGTCGGGTCAGATCTCCTCAAAACTGAAGCAGGTGCTGACTGCTGAGGAGGTCAAGGAGATCGAGGAGGGCGGCGAGGTCGATGTGGAGTCGATCCTGGCATCGGAGATGACCGAGCGGGCCGAGTCGGAGAACATCTCCTACTTCGCCTTCACCGCGACGCCGAAGAACAAGACCCTCGAACTGTTCGGCCGCCAAGGGGTCGACGGCAAGCCGTGCGAGTTCCACCTGTACTCGATGAAGCAGGCGATCGAGGAGGGCTACATCCTCGACGTACTCAAGGGCTATCAGTCCTACGACACCGCGTTGAAGATCGCTGGCAGGGCCGAGAGCGGTGACGGGAGAGAGGTTGAGGAGGCAGCCGCCCGCAAGGGTCTGATGCGGTGGGTGCAGCTCCATCCGACGAACATCAGCCAGAAGGTGCAGATCATCGTCGAGCACTTCCACGCCAACGTCTCCTACCTCCTCGAAGGCAAGGCGAAAGCGATGGTGGTAACCGACTCGCGCAAGTCCGCGGTGAAGTACAAGCTGGCCATCGACGCCTACATCGCCAGGCGCCGCACCGAGGACGCCTCGTACAACTACCGCACCCTGGTCGCCTTCTCCGCCGGGGTGACGATGACCGAGGACGAGACCTGGCACAGCGCCTGGGGCCCGCAGCCGTCGAAGGATGACGAGTTCACCGAGGCCAACATGAACCCGGGCGCCGGGGCTGATCTGGCAGCCGCATTCAAGGGCGAGACGTACAAGATCATGCTGGTCGCCAACAAGTTCCAGACCGGCTTCGACCAGCCCTTACTCTCGGCGATGTACATCGACAAGAAGCTGTCAGGTGTCACCGCGGTGCAGACGCTCTCGCGGCTCAACCGCACCCATCGCACCGCTGGTGGGGAACAGAAGCGCAAGACGTTCGTCATCGACTTCGCCAACAAGCCCGAGGACATCAAGGCAGCCTTCGAACCGTACTTCAAAAACGCCACCCTGGAGACCGAGACCGACCCGTACGTCGTCATCCACCTGGCTAACAAACTCGCCCAGGCCGGAATCTACACCGACGACGACGTCCGCAAGGTCGCCGAACTGTGGGTGACCCGGAAGGGCAACAACGCGCTCTCGGCGGCGATCAGCCCGGCGCAGCACGACTTCCGACGCCGCTACGCGCGGGCGATCGAGGAAGAGGACAAGGTCACGCTCAAGGCGCTCGACCTGTTCCGCAAGGATGTCTCCACCTACGTACGTCTCTATGACTTCATGTCCCAGATCGTCGACTACGGCGACCCCTACATGGAGATGCTCTCCATCTTCCTGCGCTTGCTGGAGAAGGTCATCGCCGAGTCCGCCTGGGCCGCCGACGTAGACCTCTCCGACGTGGTGCTGGTCGGGGTCAAGCACAACAAGGCAAGCCCGGTCAACATCTCGCTCGTGGGCGACGGGCAGCTGAAGGGCATCAGCGCAGCCGGCACGGGCACGAAGAAGGATCCGAAGTACGTCGCGCTCCAGGTCGTCATAGACAAGATGAACGACCTCTTCGGCGCTGAATCGTTCGCCGAGTCCCAGGTCAGGGAGTTCGTGCAGGGACTCGTCCAGCGGTTGCTCGCCGACCCGAACCTGATCAAGCAGACCAAGGTGAACTCCAAGAAGCAGTTCGTGGAGTCGCAAGACTTCCAAGCAGCCGTTACGGAGGCGGTTGCAGACAACCAGGACGCCCACAACACGATGGCTGACTACTTCTTCACCGACGGGCCGGCCATCAACTCGATCATCGTCGCCCTCGCGGATGCCTTCTACGAAGCAGCGGTCGATCAGCAGGTGAATTAGACACGGCGGCATGAACGTCCCGCACGCCCCGCCCCAGCAGGCCACCAGCACCGGGCACACACCACTTGGGACTACACCCCCGGCAGTCACCGCCCGTTCGCCCAGCTCGACCACGCACTCAGTGATGCCGAGGTCGAAGTCCGCTTCCACGCCATCGTCACCGACCTCGCAGGCACACCGACCGAACTCGTCTCCCCCGACGGCACCCTGGCCTGGCATCTGCGCACCACCCTGTGGGGCCTCCCGCTCCCCGGGCAGGACCAGGGGCAGCATCGACTGCCCCTGCGCTTCGCCGACCAGATGGCCGCGCAGGACGGACGAAGGGCTCGCACAAGGCGGCGTGCCGGTCTACCAGAGCGGGCCGAACGCGGGCATGAGGATTTCGAGGAGCGAACTGACGTGGCGTAACTCCGACCGTGACATCATCCCGTCGCACGAACTCACCTACTAACACCTGAACTCGGTCGTGCAATACTGGAACAGTATCGGATGCAATTTGGGACGGACAACTCGGAATGGCTTCTGCAGCGACGTAGACGATATGGAACCGATGGCGCGCAGCGAGAGCTCCAGTGGCGGGGCCCGCATGGGTGCAACCTGCCGGCAGGGTGCCGGCCCCAACTACTCCTGCAATTAACGCACGGCGAGGGACAGGAGGCGCTTAAGTGAATCTGACTGCCAAAGTTTCCGGCATTCCCGGAGCTGCGCCTTTTGGCTCCCTTCTAGGGGCATGGCACTGGTCACCGAACCCCCGCTTCAACTTCTTCGCCGCGCTGGACAGGGACGGCGAGCACTTGCTCCAGGTCAACGTGGTGGACGCCTGCGACCACGACCTGGTGCGCGCGCTCCTGGAGTTCGCACGCGAGCACGCCGCTGAGGTGATCGCTGTCGGCCGCCCGCTGACGTTGCTGGAGGGATTTCGCCACCCTGGTCATGATTTCGATGGTGTGGCCATCGCTGCTCCCGGCATACACGGATACCTGGCCAGAGAGTTCCCGGATCTCCATTCCGTCGCCTACGCAGTATTTCCCGGATGCCACTCGGAATTCTCTGGAACTGAGAGTGAGGAAGAAGCCCAGGAGCGGGTCCGGAAAATGCTGCGGACAACCGAACTTGACCGTGACCCGGTCCCCTTCCTGAAAATTCGCTACGAGAACACGCGGACCAAAAGCAAAAGCACCGGCCTGGACCGCGGACTTGCCACGCTCCCGGTACTCCTGCAAGAGCTTCAGCTCCTGCAGGACGCTCCCGGAAGCTTCGTGGAGTGGGAGAACCGCCACGGCGACATCTGGCGGGCCCAGTGGGACGACGGCCTCCGCTTGCACGGCCCCTCAGTGGCGGATCGGCCAACGGACCCCAATGCGCTTCTCCCCTTTGCAGAGCAGACCATCACCGGTGACTACCGCCCTTCCTAGCCTAGGCGCCTTCGGATTCTGTCTGGGGGGTCCGAAGAAGCGAAGCGTGGTGTCGAGGCCTCCTCGGGTGGTCGCTGGGGCGAAGGTCGGTGTGAGTGCCTTGGCTCGGAGTTGTGCGATGGCTGCGACCTCGGTGGGTGGGGCTCCGCTGCCTGGTTCTGGGAGTCTTCCGTCCGGGGCAGTGGTGGTGAGTCGGATGACCGGATGAGTAGGGCGGGCAGGTGCGGCAGGATGCGGTCCTCGCGTATGTACGCGTTCTGCGGCCGGGCAAGGCCGGGTGGGGTGGCGCTGGTGTGGCCGTGGCGGCAGCGGTACGCGGGCCGGTGGTTTCGACCAGCAGGATTTCATCCGGCGGCTGCATACCCCGCAGCGCAGCAGTCCTGCCAGCAGCAGATAGGTCCGGCCTGGTGCAGTTTCTCTGACCGCTCGGGTGTGCTGTGCGGCGATGGAGTCGGCTTCGGATATCAGCGCCGGATGTGCGGGCTTGGTGGAGGTGACCCAGTCCTCGGGGGTGTTCCCGCGCATGACGTCTCGGTGTCCGAGCCCGGTGTTGTCCGGAAGCTGAGCTGATAGGTATGGCCCATGTTCATGGTGCGGACCGTCGCGGGGCTTCTCGATGCGTCTACGCTTCTCGGTCCGGTGTTGTCCCACGAGCACCTGCGTCTCGATCTTTGTCGGCGGGGCGACGAGGGTGCCGTTCTCGATGGCCGGCATGCCGAGCATGTCGTCGCCGAACTCTCTTCTCTGCGCGAGGAGTTCGGACTGTCCTTGGTCGTCGAGCAGACGTGCCGAGGTATGGGGCGGGATGTGGCCGCGCTCGTCGGCCTCTCCGCGGCCTGCGGCGTCGCCGTGGTGGCCGCGACCGGCTGGTATCACGAGGCGTTCCACCCCGCGGAAGTGCGCGGTGCGGATGCGGACTTCCTGGCCGAGGTGCTGGTGCGGGAGATCGAGGTGGGGATCGGTCCGCGGCGGATCCGGCCCGGGCTCATCGGGGAGGTCGGGACCAGTGGTGAGGAACCCAGCGCGGCGGAGCGCCGTACGTTCGCGGCCGCGGCCCGGGCCGCCGTCCGCACCGGACTGTCGGTGGCCACGCACGCCCACCTCGGGTGTGGCGGCCTCGTCCAGCTACGGCTGTTGACCGGTCAGGGGCTGGCACCGCACCGCATCGCGATCGGTCATCAGGACCTGCTGGACGACCCCGCCACCCATCGCCGGCTGGCCGCCGAAGGTGCCTACGTCTCGTTCGACACCATCGGCAAGTACCGCTACCAGGACGACGACGTCCGCCTCCGGCTGCTCCTGGCGCTGCTGGAGGCCGGTCACGCCGACCGGCTGCTGCTCTCCTGCGACGTCTCCCGCCCCGCCTACCTCACCAGTCGCGGTGGCATGGGCTACGGCCATCTGCTCCGCACCTTCCTGCCCCGGCTGCGGGCTGCCGGTGTCACGGACGACCTCGTCCAGCAGATGACTCGCCGCAACCCACTGAGCTTCCTCACGGGCGCGAGCGGCGAGGAGTCCAGCAGCGAGTCCAGTGGCAAGTCCAGCGGTGAGCCCAGTGGCGAGTCCGGCAGCGAGTTCAGTGGCGAGTCACCGCGGCAGAGTTCGTGACAGGTGGGCCGTTACTCGTGAGCGATGGTGAGGTGGGCGCGTGCCCGGAGTTCGGTGGTGGTGAAGTAGTGCCGTTCGACGGCCTGCCAGGTGGTGATCCAGGCCAGTCGCCGGGCGTCGCGGCCCCGTGCGTAGAGGCGCCTCAGGCACACGTCGCCGGGGGTGTCGACGAACACGACGAGGTGGTAGAGCGCGGCGAGTTCCGGGCGGGCGGTGAGTACGCCTTCGACGATGACCGTGCCGGTTGGGGTGATGTGGCCCGGTTCATCGTGTCGCAGGCTGTTGGTGGCCGGGTCGTATCGTTCGTAGTGCGCGGCGCGGCCCGCGCGCAGCGGGACGAGTACCTGGTCACGCAGCCGTTGCCAGGTGAACAGTCGCGAGTAGCCCTGCCGTGGGGTCATGGCGACCCGCTCGCGCCAGGGCAGGGGGCGGAAGAAGTCGTCCCCGTGCACCACCGCGGCCGGGCGGGGGCCACCGAGGCGGTGGGCCAGCTGGGCGGCCAGGGTGGTCTTCCCTGCCCCGGCCGGACCGTCGAGCGAGACCAGGGCCGGTCCACGGCCCGCGCTGCGGGTGATCATGTGGGCGAGCTCTTCAACTGCGGGAGAGGGCACTGCCATACGCCCATCACACACCGCGGCGCGCGCCCGGTGGGAAGGCTTCCCGCCATGAGGACATTCGCAGAGGGGCCGCGCAGCGGCACGTTCGGGGTGGCGCTCACCCGCCGGACCGTGGTCGCGGGTGCGGTCGGCAACTTCATCGAGTGGTACGAGTTCGGCGTCTACGCGTTCTTCGCCACCGTCATCGCGGCCAACTTCTTCACACCTCAGGGCGGCGGAGCCGCGGAGGCACTGGTCACGACCTACGCGTCGTTCGCGCTGGCCTTCTTCTTCCGGCCCGTGGGGGCGTTCCTCCTCGGTCGCGTCGGCGACCGCTTCGGACGCCGACCGGCACTGACCATCACCGTACTGGCCATGACCTCCGCGACGACGCTGATCGGTCTACTGCCCACGTATGCCATCGCAGGCGCTGCCGCCCCCTGGTTGCTGACGGCGTTACGGATCGTGCAAGGCCTGTCAGCCGGCGGGGAGTTCGGCGGCGTGGTCGCCCTGATGACGGAGTGCGCACCACCCGGGAAGCGGGGCGCGTACGGCGCGTGGCAGTCGCTCACCGTCGCGCTCGGGCTGCTCGCGGGTGCCGGTGCTGCGACACTGGTGACAGCCGTACTGACGGAGGGACAGGTCGCGGCCTGGGGGTGGCGGCTGCCGTTCCTGGCAGCCGCGCCGATGGGTGCGGTCGCCCTGTGCCTGAGGCTGCGACTGGGAGAGTCCCCGGAGTTCTTCCGAGCCCGGCAGGCTCGGGCGGCGGATGCCGTGCCCGCGGCGCGGCGGTCGCGACGGGCATGGCGGGCACGGTGGGAAGCGGTTCCGGGGCCGGCCGCCGTGTCCCTGTGCGCGGCTGCCGAGGCCGATGCTTCCGGACCGCCGGCAGAGGCGAAGAAGGTGGTGTCCGGGGTTGTCCTGGGGTGTGGGCGGCTCATGGCGTGGTCGGCGGCCGGATACACGTTCCTCGTCGTCCTGCCGACCTATCTTCAGCACACAGTGGGCGAGAGTCCGAGGCGGGCGCTGCTGGCCACGCTCGTCGCGAACCTTGGTTTCGCCGCCTCGATCCTCCCGGCGGGTGCGCTGAGCGACCACCTGGGCCGGAAACCCGTCATGGCCACCGGCGCCGCCATGACCGGGCTGTCAGCACTGCCTCTGCTCCATGTTGTGCAGTACCGGGACTCCCCGGTGTGGCTGACGTACGGCGCGGTGGCACTCGCCGGCGCCCTGGTGGGCCTGTTGGCCGGTCCGGGCCCGGCGATGCTGGCCGAGATGTTCCCCACGCCGACCCGGCACACCGGCCTCGGCGTGGCCTACGCGCTGGCGAACGCGGTCTTCTCCGGCTGTGCCGGCCTGTTCATCACCGAACTCATCCGCCGCACCGGAAACCCCGATGTCCCCGCCTATTACGTCCTCGCCACCTCTGCTCTGGGCACCCTCGCCCTCGCCACCATGAAAGACGACGATCACCGCCGGAGGCTGGGGGATTGAGAGCCGTCCCCTACACCCGGTCTCTTCAGGCGCGCCCCTGGAAGCTCGACCAGAACCACTGACGGCTCCGGGTGTGCGTACGGGGCGGCTGTCGCGGCTCTT
This sequence comes from Streptomyces sp. NBRC 110611, assembly GCF_001590865.1. Lineage (GTDB taxonomy): Bacteria > Actinomycetota > Actinomycetes > Streptomycetales > Streptomycetaceae > Streptomyces. The sequence goes on along the minus strand of NZ_BBUY01000002.1, from coordinate 338,701 downwards.
GTTGCCGCGACGTGAGGACGTAACGGAGTGAGGGCGCTCTCTGCCAGCGCGTTGACCGCCCCCAGGTCAGCAGCCTTGGGTCGAGCCGCTCGCCAGGGCCTTCCCGCCTCCGGCCCGTGCACCCGCTTCCGCCCGTGCGCGCCCGGCCGGTTGGCCGGTTGGCCGGTTGGCCGAAGCCTGTTCGTACTGCGCCGAGGCGAACGAACCGCGCGTGCCGGGCATGGGGCGGCGGGTGTTACTTCTCGGCCGTGCCGGGCTTCCCCCTGATGGATTCCTGGTAGACGTCCGCATAGGTGGGCGAGTCCTTGACCAGGTCGTCGCAGAACGCGGCGACGTCGTTGCCGATGAGTTCCAGGACGCCCTTGCCCCCGGCGACGCCCTCCTCGAAGAAGTCGACGATCCCGGGGAGCAGGGGCCCGTCGGCCAGGTCGATCGGTCCGACCTTGAACAGGTACCTCTGCATCTCCGTGTAGACGATGTGGTAATCCGGCGGGAGCGCCTTGACCCGAGCCATGTGTGCCCGCCACTGCTTCTTGCCCTCGATGATGTCCTGGATACCCACGTCAGCCTCCCAGCGAGGTGGCCCTTGATCTGTTCCCACGCTGCCCGGTAGTCGTCCGGCAGGGCCTCGGCCCGGGCGTCGAACGCCTTCCATTCCCGGGTGAGATCGCTGCCTGTGATGGTCTCCCAGAACTTCATCTCCGGCCCTCCTTGAGCCTGTCGATGCGTGATGAGACGTACTGCCATTTCGCCCAGAACTTCGTGAGTTCCTCGTGTCCGGCGTCGTTGAGCGCGTAGAACTTGCGCGGCGGACCGACCCCGGATGGTCGTTTCGTCACCTGGACGAGACCGTTCCTCTCCAGTCGCAGCAAGATGGTGTACACCGTCCCCTCGACGACGTCGGCGAAGCCGAGCTCGTTCAGCTGACGGGTGATGGCGTACCCGTAGGTTTCCTCGCCGCTGATGATTTCGAGCACGCACCCTTCGAGCGTGCCCTTCAGCATCTCCGTCAGGTCGTCCATCGCGAACTCTCCTCAGCCTCTCTCAGTACTTCGTGCTACTGAGTACCGGTGTACGGTATCACCGAGTAGCGGGGGAGGGGGGGAGGGGAGGAGTCGGTAGAACGATGCAATGACGGCAGGCGTGGACAAGGCCGGTTACGCGCCCTTCGCGCACCTGACCGCACCCAACGCCGCCCTCTGCCGTCAGGTGATGGTTGCGTTCCCGGTGGCCAAGGAGCGGTTCGCGGTGCACCTGCGGCCGGAGGCCGTGCACGCCGCGCTGCCGCACATCGTCACGCAGCTGCGGGCCCTGCTGGTGATCGCCGCCGAGCAGGAGGAGGACGGGCCGGACGCGGCCAAGGCGCATCTGGCGCTGTCGGCGCTGACCGGCCGGTTCGAGGCGCTGGCGGAGAACGCCCGGGCGTTCATGGGGTCGTTGCAGCGCACCATCGACCTGCACGGTGTGGAGGTCGAGGTCTTCCTCGCGTACAAGGACCGGTTGATCCAGTACCTGGAGCGGTTCATCCAGGGTTTGATCACCCTGGGTGGGCGGATCGCCCTGCTCATAGGGGAGTCGGAGGAGCAGGGGCGGGCGGGGCTGTCGGCCGTGTTCGTGTCGGCGGACGGCCGTGAGTCGCAGGCACGTCTGCTGCGCGGGCGCGCGCTGGGAGCGATTCCCCAGCCTCTGGCCGTGGTACGGCAGTTGAACGAGCGCAGGGCTGGGCGCTCGGACCGGTCCGCGGACTTCCGCACCCTGGCCCGCTGGTTCGCCGAGGCCCCCGACGACGAGGCCCGGCACCGGCTGTGGCGCGCCGCGTTCGACCTCCATCCCGCCCGTCATCTGACCGTCGACGCCGAGACCCTCGCCGGACGCAGCGCCCGTCCGGTGGCCGCGTCCACCCCGTGGGCCGAGGCCGAGCCGCTGCGGATCAGCCCGCAACTGCGCCGCACCGGAAGCTACGAGCGGCGCGGCGGGGCGCGCAAGGTCCAGGACCGTTCCGAGGGGCGGCAGCGCCTCGCGGAGATCGCCGCGAAGCAGGCGGAGGAGGCGGAGGAGGCCGCGGCGGCCCGGGCCCGGCTGGCCACGGACGGCACCACGCGGCTGTCCGCGCTCGGCGAGCTCGATCCGCTCACCTTCGGCCTGTTCCTGCGGTTGCTCGGCGATGCTCTGGCCACCTGGCGGCCGGGCAGCACGACGACCGTGGCGACCAGCAACCCCGGCTCGATGGAGATCCGTCTCACGGCCCTGACAGACGGTACGACGGCCGAGATCCGCACGCCGGGCGGGGTGTTCCGCGGGCCCGACCACCTGGTCGAGATGCTGCTGTGCCTGGCACTGGCCGCGCTGGAGCGCGGCGAGGCGCAGATCGCCCTCGGCCGGCTCGCCGAGCAGGTGGTCCTGGACGCCGCCGACCCCTACCTCACGCTCGACACCCTGATCCGCACCCGGAAACCCGAACTGGCCGAATGGGCGGACCGATTGCACCGGGACGGCCTCGTACGGCGCCTCGCCCGCCCCCCCCGCACACGGCCCGCACCCTGCTGGAGCGCGCCACCGAAGCCCTGCGCCGCCTGCCCGTCGAACCCGCCGTGTCCCTCCCCGCCTTCGCCGCCCACACACTCGGCGACGCGGGAGAGCCAGCCGTGCTGACCCTGCGTCAGCTCGTCCGTGCCCCAGCGCGAACGACACCCACCACGGTGTACCTATGCGAGAACCCGACCGTCCTGGCCACCGCAGCCGACACCCACGGCCATGCCTGCCCGCCCCTGGTGTGCCTCCAGGGCCGGCCCTCGGCCGCCGCCCTCACCCTGCTCCGTCACCTGCACGCCCACGGGGCCACACTCCGCTACCACGGCGACTTCGACTGGGGCGGCCTGCGCATCGCCACCGCCCTGCTGCGCCGCGTTCCCTGGCGTCCCTGGCGCTACACGGCGGCCGACTACCGCAGTGCGGCCGCCGCCACACCCCTGGCCCCGCCTCTGACCGGTACGCCCACCACAGCCGGATGGGACCCGGACCTCCGCCCGGCCCGCACCGAACTCGGCGTACGTACCGAGGAGGAGTCCGTCCTGGCCGACCTCCTGGCCGATCCGGCCCCCGCACGCTCCTGACCCCGGGGTTCGGCGGGCGCGGCCTGAGTCTCCGCTCCGGCTCGTCGGCCCGCTCACGCCGCCGTTCGGCGGGTGATCAGTTCGAGTAGGCGCAGCACGGCGGCATCCGCGTCCGGGCGCCGAACCGCGGCCACGGTGGTCTTCAGATAGGGCGATTCCCCGCGCAGTGGAACGAAAGCAACGCCGGGAATGGGGAAGTCGCGCAGACGCTCGGGCAGGAGGGTCACACACAATCCGGAAGCGACATAGCTGAGGAGGCCGGTGAGATCGTCGGACACGGCCCGGCCCAGCGGCGTGAAACCCGCGTCGTGGCAGGCGAGTTGAACCTGCTGGGCCAGCGCCGGCAGTGCCGCGGCGGCGGGCAGGACGAAATCCTCACCCCGCAGGTCGGCGAGGCCGATTTCCTCGGCCGCGGCCAAGGGGTGATCGTGCGGCAGGGCCGCGGCGATGCGCTCGACGGCGAATTCCTGGCTGACGAGCTCGGCCGACAGGGGCGAGGGGTCGCGAAGGAACCCCAGGTCCAAAGCGCCGGAGCGGACCATGTCGGCGAGGGCGGCCGCCGAGTCCTGGTGCAGGTGCACGCGCAGCCCCGGCAGCTCCTCGGACGCGGCCCGGAGGAGTCCGGGCAGGTAGTGGTGACTGAGAATGCTCACGTACCCCACGCGGACGTCCCCCTCCAGGCCGGCCGCGACCCGCCGTACCCGCTCGATGGCCGTGGACTGGGCCTCCAGGAGCCGCTGGGCGTCCCCGGCGAACACCTCGCCCGCCCCGGTCAGGGAGACCCCTCCCGGGCCCCGCTCGAACAGCCGCACCCCGAGGCCCCGCTCCAGTCGCTGGATCGACTGGCTGAGCGGCGGCTGGCCCATCGAGAGGCGCTCCGCGGCGCGGCCGAAATGCTGCTCTTCGGCCACCACCAGGAACTGCTCCAGCAGGCGGTTCGTGAGATTGATATCCCTCGCCATATGGATCATGAATCAATCATATATTGGACAGACATGCTTCGGGAGGCGTCCACTGGGTCGTGGGCGCTTCGCACAAGAGCGCGGCGCTCCTTCCCCTGGAGGCCAAGATGCATAAGCAAGATGTCGCGCGGCTGGTCACCACCCCGCTGGACTCCCCGGCCTACGCGCCCACCCGGTACCGGTTCACCAACCGCGAGTACCTCAACATCTACTACCGCACCGATCCCGAGGCGCTGCGCCGGCTCGTCCCCGAGCCGCTGACCGTGACCGAGCCGCTGGTCCGCTTCGAGATCATGCGGATGCCCGACACCACCGGCCTGGGGGACTACACCGAGGCGGGCCAGCTCATCGCCGTCGAGCACGAGGGCGAAGCGGGCGAGTTCAACCTGGCGATGTACGTCGACAGCGTTCCCGCGATCTCCAGCGGACGCGAGTTCAGCGCGTACCCGAAGAAGTCCGGTTCCCCCAGCCTCCGCGTCGACTCCGACACCCTGGTCGGCACGCTCGACTACGGCACCCTGCGGGTGGCCACCGCCACCATGGGCTACAAGCACCACGCCCTCGATCTCGACGAGGCGCGCGCGGAAGTCTGCTCCCCGCACTTCATGATCAAAACTGTGCCGCACTACGACGGCACTCCCCGCATCTGCGAGCTGGTCCGCACCCAGATCACCGACGCCACCGTCAAGAGCGCCTTCACCGGCCCCGCCCGCCTGCAGCTCTTCGCCCACGCGATCGCCCCGCTCGCGGACCTGCCCGTCCTCGAAGTCGTCCGGGCCAGCCACCTCGTCACCGACCTGACCCTCAACCCGGTCGAGGCGGTTTACGACTACCTCGCCGGCTGAGACGGCACGGCACCCTCTTCGAGAAAGCTGCACCACCATGACCCTCATTCCGGAGCCTGCCCCGGACGCCACCACCTCCGGTCAGGACGCCACCACCTCCGGTCGGGACGGCAGCGCCGCCCTGGACTCCTACCGGCGCGCCGCGATCATCGGCGGCGGCGTGATCGGCATCTCCTGGGCCGGCCTCTTCCTCGCCCGCGGTATCGACGTCGTCATCAACGACCCCCGACCCGACATCGAGGGCCTCGTCCTGGCGGGCCTGGACGAGATCACCCCCGCGCTCGCCGCACTCGGACTGCCCACCGAGAACCTCGCCGGCCGGCTCTCCTTCGAAGCCGACCTGGCCACCGCCGTCGCCGGCGTCGACATCGTCCAGGAGAACGGCCCCGAGCGCCCGGAGCTCAAGCAGCGGATCTGGCAGACCATCGAGCAGGCCGCTCCCGCCCACGCGCTGCTGGCCACCTCGACCTCCAGCATCCCGGCCACCGCCATCGCCCAGGCGATGCGGCAGCCCGAACGGCTCGTCGTGGGCCATCCCTTCAACCCGCCGCACCTCGTGCCGCTGGTGGAGATCGTGCCGGGCGAGAAGACCTCCGAGGACACCGTCCGGCAGGCCAAGGCCTTCTACACCGCTCTCGGCAAGAAGCCGCAGGTACTGCGCAAGGAGATTCCCGGCTTCGTCGCCAACCGCCTGCAGTCCGCCCTCTTCCGCGAATGCGTCCACCTCGTCGCCCAGGGCGTGGTCACGGAGCAGGAACTCGACGACATCGTCACCGCCTCCATCGGCATGCGCTGGGCCGTCGGCGGCCCCTTCCGCACCTTCCACCTCGGAGGCGGTCCCGGCGGGCTGCCCCACTTCATCGAGCACCTCGGCCGCGCCATGGAAACCAGTATGTGGCCAGCCCTGGGCACCCCCGCCTTCGACGACTCCACCGTCGCGGTCCTCATCGACCAGGCACGCGAGACCTTCGGCGACGGCACCGTCGAGGAACTCGCCGCTGAGCGCGACCGCGCGCAGATCGCCCTCATGCGTGCCCTGGACGCCACCCCGGACTCCGGCTCCGTCAGCCGCGCCTGACCCCCTCCCCGCCACCGAAACACACGTGAGAAGCGAAAACACCATGTCGCTCACCGAAAAGATCACCAGGGCCATCGCCGACCCGGCCACCGACGACGCGTTCGATGTCCATGCCGAAACGGCCGAGGTTCTCGCGGGCATAGGGCTGAAGCCGGAGGACACCGGCGGCACGATCACCTACGAGGGTGCCGACCCGGTCGTGCCCAGCACCCTGCGCCTCGGCGCGGCCTCCGGCATCGCCATGGTCGCCAAGTCCGCTGCCGTCGCCGCCCTGTGGAAGGACCGCACCGGCCGTGGCCAGGACCTCCACATGGACCTGCGCGTGGGGCCGCACCGCCTGTGCCCGTTCTACGAGCAGAAGTGGGAGCTGCTCAACGGCTACCCCGGCGGTACCCCGTCCATCATCAACATGGCTCTCGCCAACAACTTCTACCGGACCGCCGACAGCCGGTGGATGATGCCGTTCAACATCTACCCGAACATCAAGGTCGCCGCCGAGAAGCTGCTCGGCGTCGGTGACGTTCCCGAGCACGTCGGGGCCGCGATCGCGCGGTGGAACGCACGGGAGCTGGAGCAGGCCGGCGCGGAGGCCGGGTGCGTCATGCCGATGGTCCGCACCCCCGGCGAGTTCCTGACCGAGCGTCAGTACACCGAGGTGCTCGCCGGCCTGCCGCTGGTGGAGATCACCCGGGTCGGTGACAGCGACCCCGAGCCGCTGCCCGCAAACCCCACCGCCCCGCTGGACGGCGTGCGCGCGCTGGGCATGGGCCACATCATCGCCGGTGCCGGCGCCGGTCGCGCCATGGCCCTGCACGGAGCGGACGTGCTGAACCTGTGGCGGCCCTACGAGCTGGAGCACGACGTCACGTATCTGACGACCGGTGTCGGTGTGCGCTCGGCCATGGTGAGCCCGTACACGAAGGAGGGCCTGGCCAGGATCCACGAGCTCCAGGCGGGTGCCGATGTCTTCTTCGCCAACCGCCGCCCCGGCTTCCTGAGCTCCATCGGCCTGTCCGTGGACGAGGCCATCGCCCGGCGCCCCGGTCTGATCCACGCCACGGTGTCGCTGAACGGGCGGAGCGGACCGTGGAAGGACTACCTCGGCTTCGACCAGACCGCGGGCGCGCTCACCGGCCTGCTGCACTTGGAGGGCGACGGCGACAAACCGGCCCTGCCGCCCATCACCGTCGTCAACGACTACCTCGTCTCCTGGTTCATGACCGCCGGCATCACCGAAGCACTGCGGCGCCGCGCTGTCGACGGCGGCAGCTACCGCGTCCACGTCTCACTCTCCCGCGTCGCCCTGTGGATCCTCTCCATGGGCATCTTCGACAAGGCCTACGCGCAGCAGGTGGCCGGTACCGGTGAACTCCACGCCTACCCGGACCCCGAGGTCTTCACTGCCGAAACCCCGCTCGGCCACTACCAGGGCATCACCGACCAGGTGAAGATGTCGGACACCCCCGGCGCGTACCGGCAGGTGCTCGTCCCGCGCGGCTCCCAGCGCCCGGAATGGCTGCCCACGGCCTGACCCCTCCACCGCACGTCCTGTCCGTCAGCCCTTCCGTCAGCCCTTCCGTCAGCCCTGGGCGGCGTCCAGCAGGGTGTCGAACGCGGTGGCCACCGCGATGCTCTTGGCGATGTCCCTGGGGCTGGCCTCCGGGTTCGGTCCGCCGTACCAGACGTGGGCCTCCACTTGGTGCCTGGCGATGTAGGCGATCGCGTCGTCGGAGGCCAGGCCCGGGTAGTCCACTGCGACGTCGGTGAACATGTAGTCGATCCAGGGGGTGGCGAAGCGGATGACGTCGACGACGTAGGGCTTGAACTCGTCGCTGTAGGTCGCGCAGAACAGCACCTGTTGACCGTCGTTGATGAGCGCGACACGCAGGTCGTGGACCGTCCCGAGGCGGTTCTCCCAGTAGGGGGCCTCGATGCAGGCTTTCTCGGCGCGCTCCAGGAAGACGGCCGGACCGGTCGGCTGGATGACCGGTGCCACCAGGGTGAACTCGGAGCGGTTCACCGCTCGCAGACCGACACCATCGGTCTGCGAGCGGGGGCGCTGGAAGTGCTCGGCGATCTCCTCGACAGGTACGTCCGGGGAGATCGGCCGGTAGGTTGACGGGTCGAAGTCGTACATCGGGGTCCCTTTCGGGGAGACGTCAGGCCGGGTCGGGAAGGACTTCGGCCGCCGAGGCCGGTTCGGAGCGGGGCTGACCGTTCAGCTCGTGGCGCAGCAATGACGAGCGCCGGTACACCTCCTTGCGGACGGTCTGGATCGAACCGATCGGCACATGCTCCGGTGGACAGCGCCATGGCGTGAACGACAGCGCGTCGGCGGCGGTGAGATTGCCCTCGCCGCCGATGTCCTGGCGGGGGAAGCGCAGTGTGGCGACCGTCACGAAGGGGGACTCGTGCTCTTCCCATTCGACGGTGAGGTCGTCGACGGGCATGGTCTCCAGGGATGCGCACAGCTGCACCTGGAAGTCGAACTCGTGCTCCTCGCGGGCGAGTTCACTGATCAGGGCGGGGCGGAAGACCTCGTCCCCACTCGTCGGGTCGAGGTCGCGGGCCCGCACGCCGGCCGCCGATGCGTGCGTCGGGCGGATGCGCAGTTTGGCGAGGTAATCGCCGTGGCGCACCGCTCCCATCGAGAAGAACGAGCTGAGCAGGAGGTTCTGCCAGCGGGCCCGCTCGCCCAGCCGCAGCATCGCGCCGAGCTCGTCCCAGGCCCACTGTGACGGAGGCAGCGTGCCGTATCCGGTGACCCAGTCGTAGAACATCTGGTGGCTGCCACTGCGGCCGGTGAGCCGGTACTGGGGCAGGTCGATGAAGAGCTTCGCCAGGAATGTGTAGTGTGCCGCGGTGTTGCAGAAGAAGACGGGCCCGTTGATCATGTTGAAGTCCATGGTGTGACTGGCGGCCTCGTCCGGCAGGGTGGTGGTGGCATCCACCCCGAACACCTTGGTGGCCATGCCGACGACGTTGCCCAGCATCCGGTCGGCGCCCAGATGGGACAGCCCGTTGGAGTAGCGGACCAGCGCGTCGTGGGTCCCGGGCCTGCCGTAGATGCCCTGAGCGTACTCGGGCGGAACACCGTCGAGGATCTCGAACGTGCCGCGCACCAGCCCGTACGCCTTCGCGTGGGCGAAGCGCACGGCACGGTGTTCGCCCTCGCCCTCCACCGAGCCCCGCTCGAAGTCCTCGACGACGTCGATGACCTGCTGAAGGTTCCGGTCGAAGTCCGGTTCCGGCGGCGCGACATCGGGTGCGTACCGTACAGGGGTGAAGCTCAGCTCGGATGGTGTCACCTGTCGTCCTCCGGACGTGACGAGTGCGGCGTGGTGGAGGGGGCCCCGGCCGGGTCGGGCAGCCCGGTGAGCCACGTGAGCGCGGCCAGGCCGGGCAGGAAGCAGTACTCGCCGCCGCGCACGGTCACGAACCGGGGCAGGCCGGTGAGCCGGCGGCGGACCGGCCGGGCCGGGATGGTGTGCGTGCCGGTACCGGCGTTGTCGCCGACCAGCGGGTCCCGCTCGGTGCCGAGGCCGGCGAAGTCGCCGCGGTTGAGCCACACCTGCTGCACGAACTCGAACTGCCGGGACAGACTGGCGCCCAGGAAGACGAAGATGATCCCGCGCTCCGCGCCGTCGTCCTCAAGGACCCCGTCGGGCAGCACCGGGCCGTACGCGGCGCCGCGCCGCAGCACACGATGGATTCCGGTCTCGACCACCGTGTCCACGAGACTGTCCCTCGGGTTGGCGCGCCGGATGTGCGCGCCGCGCGGCACACACAAGCCCCGTGGGTCGTCTTGGTAGCGGAAGTCGTTGTTGCGCATCGGGTCGGCGCCCAGCTCCGGGTCGTCGTGGTCCGGTGCCAACGCGAGCGGGGCGCCGCTGCGCCAGCGACCGACGATCTTGGCGGCGAGCAACTCCTCGTCCTCGGCGGAGCGGGCGGTCTCGCGCAGGTACCTGCGGAACGCGGCGACGTCCGAGTGCATCTGGCGGAAGGCCAGATAGCAGCCGTTGCGACCGAGCACGTCCGGGACCGGTCCCTTCGGCGGCACCCCGGACTGGTCCGGGTAGCCGAAGACGAACTCACCGGGCTGGACGCTGTCCTGGCCGGGCAGCGGCCGGTCGGCGCTGCCGAGCAGGTACGGGCTGGAGATGCCGTCCCGGAACCCGAAGTGCTCGCGCCCGGTGACCGGGACACCGACGTCGAGCCGGTACACGAGACTCACCCCGGCAAGGCGCCCGGCAGCGTCGACCGGCTCGTGAAGTCCCGCGGGCGTCTCCGCGATGATCATCACCCCGATGTGGACGTCGGGGCCGCCCAGCGGCGGGGTCCAGTTGTCGGGGTCGTTGGCCCCGAGGTCGCCGAGAACCTCCTTGCGAGCGGCCATGCCGGCCCGGAATTCCTCGGAGAAGGAGGCGAGCGACTCCTGCGGCACGCCCAGCCGGGCCAGCCCACGGTAGGTGAAGGCGACGTTGAGGGTGAACGGCCGGGGCAGCTCCCAGTCCGCCGCGCTGGTGATCTTCGGCAGGACCTCGCGCAACGACCGCTTCGCCGCGGCCGGGTCATCGATGCGGTAGAGCAGGTACACGCCGTGGTAGTCGTCCGGGCGGCGGCGCAGCACAGTGCCCTGGATATCGTCCAGCTCCAGGCTCGGCACCGCACACACGGGAAGCCCGCTCAGCCTTGCGGCTCGAACTGACGGGAGATCAGGGACACGGCGGGCCTCCTCCATACCATCACAAATATGCACACACTATGCACCGTGGAGGTCGACGTCGGGCGGACATTCGGTTGCCGTGTCGCGCAAGGGAGCAAGGAGTGTCCGGAGGCGAGACAAGGACCAGTGGCGCCCGTGCGGGCACAGGCGCGAGGTGCGACCATCACCGGGTCCCGGTCACGGAAACGTGGTGACCGGGGCCCGGGATCAGCCGCTGTGGTGGGTGCCGGCTGCCGTTAGTTGCGGTACCGGAAGACGATCCGGCCGCGCGTCAGGTCGTACGGCGGGAGCTGCACCAGCACCCGGTCTTGCAGGTAGATCTTGATGTAGTTCTTGCGGATCTTCCCGCTGATGTGTGCGAGCACCTGGTGGCCGTTGTCGAGCTGCACGGTGAACATGGCGCTGCGCAGGCACTCGACGACCCTGCCCTCGACTTCGATGACGTTCTTGTTCTTCGTCATCGCACCAGCTCCAGGTTGCTGCCCACCGGCCGGGCGCCGATGCCTTCCACCAGCGCCGAGGCCGCGTGGTGGGACTCGTGCACTTCGGTGAAGGCGGTGGTGAACCCGGAGCGGTGCAGTGTGCCCAGTGCGTGGGCCAGCAGTGCCCGCGCGATGCCGCGGCGCTGCTCGCCGGCCCGGACCGCGAGCAGCCCGATGCGCGGCCGGTTCACCGTCACCACCCGGATCAGACCCAGGTAGCGGTCCGGCGCCGCGGCCACCGCGTACTTCTGCGGGTCGACGAGGGTGTCGCCTTCGGGGCGGGCAATGACCTCCGCGGGCATCGACTGCCACCACCCGACGGTCGCCTCGACTTCGTCGCGGATCGCGCGGTCCACCGCCCGCAGCAGACTCTCGTCCGCTTGGCCGGCGGGCACGATCGTCACACCCGAAGGCGGCAGGACCGCTGCGAGCCCGGTGACCTGTGGGTCGGTCGGCACGGCGTACTCCCACTCGCGGCGCCGGACCGTGAATCCGGCCCGCTGCCAGCCGGCCGTCAGCGTGACGTCGGCTTCGTCGACCACCGTGTACAGCGGCGCCGGCAGTGCCGCCAGCATCGCCCCGGCGAGCCGGTCGAAGGCGGCCTCGTGCCAGGCGTCGATACTGACGAACAAGCGCCCGTCGGGCCGGTGCTCCGCATGCCCGCGGCCGACCACCAGGTCGTCATCCAGTGCGTGCCACTGCCTGTCCGCGACGCGTGTGATCATCACCGCGTCCTCGCTCGGGCCAGAGGTGGACGAGGTGGAAGAGGCGCAAGGCTTCGTGTTCATCTTCATCGGAGTCTCCTTCCAGGAGTGCCTCGATCTCAGGCGCTCCTGGCGACACCGACGTCAGCCGCCGGACCGTGACGGGTTGAGGGAGCACCCATGGGTGACTGTGTTCACGGGGCTCACCTCCATACGACGACGAATTCACGGTCCGCCACGAAAGTAGCAGCGCGGTGCCACCTCGCTCCAACCCTTTTCTGCGAGCTCGTCACGCGGCCGTGATCCGGCCTTCTCGAGGCGTCTCCGGCACATGAGGCGACATGAGGCGGCCGGCTTGGTTCAGGCCGTCAGGTGTGCCAGCACCGAGCGCATCGCGTGGTGCACGGCCTCGCGTGACTCGTCGGTCGGGTCGCGGGTCTCGAAGCCGTGGTGACCGTGCGGCACGTCGACGACCTCGACGTTCACCCCGCAGTCCTTGGCCATGGCCAGGAACTCCTCGACGGTGGCGGCGATCTCGGGCATTTCGAGACCCGCCCGGGTGAGCACGACGGGCAGGGCGCCCGCGTCCGCCACCGCCTTCGCCGGATGGAACCGGCTGCCGGCCAGCCCCCAGTTCGGCATCGGCGCCAGGATCGGGTAGCTGGCCGCCAGGCAGCGCAGCCACGCCGGGGGTGCCCCCAGCCAGTCCGCCGTGAGCAGACCGCCGCCCGAGAAGAACCACAGCGCGACCCGGTCCGCGTCCACCCGTGGATCGGCCCGGACCAGTTCCACCGCGGCGGCCACATCCGCGGCGGCGCGCCCGTAGTCGGCCAGGTCGTGCAGGCGGTGGTCGAAGGTCACGCCCACCACCCCCTGCTCGGCCGCGTACCGGGCGTACCCCACGAAGGTCGGCCAGTCCCGCGGGGTCGGGCGGGCCTCGGCCGGCACCGGGCCGCCGTGGACGAACACCACCGCCGGACGCGGGCCCTGGGCGTCGGGCAGGTACAGGTCGACGTTCTCCGTCCGCTCACGGGGGAGTTCGGGTACGTCCAGCAGAAACGGCCGCAGGTGTGACGGCGGCTCCGCGGCGCCGGCCGGCTCCAGCCGGTGCCCCTCGCCGGCCGCGGCCCGCAGCAGGACCTCCGCCAGCTCGGCGGGGCAGGACAGCATCGGCCAGTGCCCGGTAGGGAGGTCGAAGAACGTCACACCGGGAGCGGTCAGGGCCTGCAGGGCGGGGTCGCCGAAGCCCACCTGCAACTGGACCATCTCGATGCTCGCGCCGTTGCCGTTGCACAGCACCCCGGTGAGGGGCACCGCGGCCACCGCCCCGGTCAGCCGCAGCGGCTGGATCAGGGTGCCCAGCGGCTGCGGCGCGGCAAGGGCGGTGAGGCGGTCCAACGCCGCCTCGGGGATGCCCTCGGTGCTGCCCCAGCGCTGCCAGTCGTCGCGGCCCGGGGGCGGCAGCTCCCCGTCGCCCCCGTCCGCCCCGCCCGGCCCGCTCGCGCCGGTACGTCGGGCCAACTGCTCGCGCAGGGACAGGTCAGGCACCGCGGCCAGGGCCGGGACGCCGTCCTTGGGCATCCCCGAGTCCAGGTAGACGATCCGGGCGATGCGCTCCGTCCGGCGGTCGGCGGCGCCCAGCACCGGGTGTATCCCGTAGTCGTGGCCGACCAGGACGATCTCCCCGTCGGCCGCCGCGCCGGCCGAGTCGATCGCCGCGAGCACGTCGGTGATATGCGTCTCCAGATCGATGCGGACCCCGGCGGTACCGCGCGGCCCGCCGAGCCCGGTGAGGGCCGCCGTGTGCACGTCAGCGCCCGCCGCAGCCAGCCGCGCGGCCGTGTCCTCCCACACGTGCGCGCCGGTGAACACGCCCGACACCAGGATGAATGCAGTCATGACCCTCTCCTCAGTACGCCGTCGTACGCGGATCCGGACCGATCCCCGGCCGCGCTCGCCGGTACGGTAGGAACTCCCCCTGAGGGAGGTTCAAGTGTTCACGACATACGACGGTCTGTGCAGCATCGGCGAACTCGCCGAGCAGGGTGGCGTCACCGTCAAGACCGTCCGCTTCTACTCCGACCGCGGCTTGCTGCCGGAGGCCTCCCGCAGCGCCGGCGGGCACCGCCGGTACGGGCCCGACGCACTCGACCGGCTGCGCCTGATCCGCTCCCTGCGCAACCTCGGCCTACCGGTCCCCGAAGTGCGCCGAATCCTTGACGAGGAGGACGAGGGGGGCGAGGAGGACAAGGGGAGCGGCGTACTGGAGGGTGCCGTGGCGGGGCAGCTGCGCGAACTCGGCTCCCAGCTCAAGTCCCTGCGCTGGCGGGAGGCGGCGCTGCGTCTGGTGCAGGAGTGCCCGCCCGGGGAGCGCGCCGACCGGCTGCGCCTGCTCGGCGCGGTGACCACCCCGCCGAGCACGGATCCGCTGGTCCGGTTCTGGCGCGCCTGGCTGCCGCCGCGGATGCCTGCCCGGTCGACCGCCGCGTTCCTGGAGGTGGCCGTTCCGCAGCCGCCTGACGACCCGAATCCGGCCCAGGTGCTCGCCTTCACCCGGCTGAACGCCTTCGTGACCAGCCCGTGTACGGGGGGAGAGCAGCCACAGCCCGAGGTGCACAAGGCGGCTGGGGCCCGCGGGGCGGCTGTGCTGTACGCGGGCTTGACCGAGGCGTACGAGCTGGCGGGCGCGCAGCTGCGCCAGAACCGGAGACCGTGCCCGGGCGAGGCGCTGGACAGCTTCGTGGCCGCGTACGCGAGTGCGTACGCGGCTCGGGACACCCCGGACTTCCGCCGTCTGCTGGCCGGGCAGCTTGCGGTCGACCCGCGGATCGACCGGTACTGGGAGCTGGTGGCCGAGGTGATCACCCCGCCGGGCGGCCGGCCGGAGACAACCCCCGGGGCCGCGCACGACTGGCTGCTCGTGGCACTGGACGCGCAGACGACCGCCGCGGCGGGGTGAACCGGCCGCCCGCCACCCGGCCCGGTGCCTGGATCGGCCCGGTTCCTGGCTGGGCCCGGTTCCCGGCTTGGACCGGTCGGACCGATCTCGGTCTTCCCCCGGTCCGGCAGCCTGCTTATGCTCGGACCGTTTCCGTGCGAAGTGATCCACCTGCTCCCGGCACAGTGAGGTGGCGTGCATGCCCGGATGGATGGACCTGGCATACACCACGGCCGGTGGTGTCGTCGGTGCCGCGGTGACCAACTACCTCTCCAGGAACCAGGAGCGCCGACAGTTGCGTGCGGCGGTCATGCAACAGCTCCTGCGTGTGGCAACGGTGTGCGACAGGGTAGGAGACATCGCGCCGAGCCGCGGACAGAGCCCGAGCCCGTCCCGGTACCTGGTCGGGGAACGCCTGCTTGCCACGGCGCGTTTCGGCGTCACGGCGGTCCTGGACGACGGCGGTGACGCCGAGCAAACCCAGCGGGAAGCGATCTCGGATCTTGTGGTGGCCGCGCTCTCGGCCGGCATACCGCGCACGGTCCTGGACTTCGCCGGCGGTGGCGAGGAACGCGCCCTGCAATGCAAGGCCATCGAACTGATCGATGTCCGCCTCGGCGGTGTCCTGGGGGAGTCTCTTGACGAACTCATGGCGCACAGTGAGGCATACCGGCAGGCGACAGCCCAACACTTACTCCGGGCACTGTGGCACCCATGGCAGACGCGATTGCGGTTGCGTGCACGTCTTCGCGCGTTGCGCCAAGACGTCGACGCGCTCCATCGCAGACAACAAGCGGCGATGTCCGTCCTGGCTCAGCCGGAGCACACCCAAGCCCTCGCCGAGCGACTCGGTCACCTGTAGTTCGGCCAGTCGTTCCCCGGAGTGTTCCCGTGACCGGTCCCTGAGCATCGCGACGAGCGATGCGTCGATCGTTCTGGATTGTCAGGTCAGCGATGTCGGCCAACTGCCGTGCACGCTCGATTTCGTAGCGGTCCACTCCGTCATCGAGCTCATCCGAGGTGAACTCGGCCGAGTTCATGGCGTGATTGCAGCAGGATTCGATGTTCTCCCGATCCAGCGTTTCCCGGTACTTACATGCGTAGTACAGCGAGGCAGCGCCGTCGTACGCGTACGCGAGCAGCCCGTCCGGCTCTTCGTCGCCGACCAGCTCCGGCAGATGCTTCAGCCGATCGGCCAGGTCCGACCCGCCCGTTCGGCGTCACAGCCGTCCAGGAACTGCTCCAGCGCTGCTTCGTAACTCACCAATGGAATGTCCTCACTTGCGTGCCCATTTCCTTCGGATGCACGCGGCATCCGCGCCAGAGGCAGCAGCTCCGGCTCCGGTGCGGGCCTCGGACATGTGGGCCTCGTATCGAGGGCACTGACCTGCGCGTGCACGTCGCCGACGCCACCCGCGACCTCTGGCGCGCGGAGAGCAGGGAGAACAGCCTGGCCGAGCAGGAACGCTTCCTGCTCGACCAGCACGACGGCCTCTCGCTCGAAGAGGTCGGCGACCCCGGACGCCATTTCCTGCGCGACCCCGCCCCGGAGTTCGTCGGCCCCTCCACCGGCACCACGCCGGTCCTCGGCTGCTCCTGCGGCCACTGGCCCTGCTGGCGCGTGCACAGCGGCGAGGGCCGAACCGGCGAGACTCGTCCGCCTCGTGATCACCGTTCAGCAGGGCCGTCCCATGGGGTTCGTCGTCCAACGGCGGCAACGTCGCGCATCGCCAGCAGGAAACGCTGCACCACAACCAGGTCCGCCTCATCGAAGGAGCGCATCGCGGCGACCATCTCGTTGATCAGCGGCCCGAAGAAGGACCAGCCCAGGGCGACGGCCTTGTCCTCGACGGCCAACAGCACCCGGCGCCGATCGTAGGTGTCACGCTCACGGCGCACGAGCCCCCTCCGCTCGAGCCGGTCGACGAGAGCCGTGACGGCCGCCGAGTTGAGCCCCAGCTGCGCGCCCAGCCATCCCGGGGTGGCCGTTGCGCCCGACCGGGCGGCGTCAAGGAGGCTGATCAAGGCGCGTACGTCCGTGGGGTGCAGCCCGTTGCGGGCCGCGAACTCGCCGCCGAACAGGTCGAGTTCAACCGTGACCGCCCGGAGAAGGTGCACCAGTTGCAGACCAGGGTCATGATCGTCCGGCATCGAGGATCGGTCTCCCTCGTTCCCAGCCTCCCCGGCCTCCCCAGCCTTCCTCACCCGTCTTCGTCCCCCATCTCTTATTATCTCGTTCATCGAGATAACTGTTGACCGAGACATTACACGGGCGACCACGGCGGCGACAGCAGCAGTTCGACATCAGTGGGGGCAGGACCATGGGGCAGGGCAACACCACCGACCGGGCGACCTTCTTCGCGGCGTACGACGCCATGCTGCGACGCTGGCCCGTGGACGTCACCAGCATCGACGTTCCATCGCCGTACGGCACCACGCGGGTCCACGTGTGCGGCGCGGAAGGCGGCACCCCGCTCGTGCTGCTGCCCGGAGGCGGAACCACCTCCATGGCGTGGTTCGCCAACGTCAAGGACCTCTGCCGCCACCACCGGGTGTACGCGGTCGATCTGATGGGCGACATCGGCCGCAGCGTCCACGACGGGGCGCCGCTGCGCGGCATCGGGGATCTGATGGTGTGGCTGGACGCGGTGCTGGAGGGGCTCGGCCTGGCGGAGACGCGACTGTGCGGCCACTCGTACGGCGCCGCGATCGCGCTGAACTACACACTGCACGCGTCCCACCGCGTCAGCCGGCTGGCCCTCCTCGACCCCACCAACTGTTTCGCCGGGCTGAGCGCGCGCTATCTGCTGCGCGCGCTTCCCGCCCTCCTGAGGCGCACCGTGGGGCGACAGCGGGCCTTCCTCCTGTGGGAGGCCGGCCGGCTCCCCGCAGACCCCGCGTGGCGGGACTTCCTCGACAGCGCCACGACGGCGGCGCGTTCCAAGGTCATCGCCATGCGCCGTCCCCGGCCAACGGATTTGCGGGCCTGCACCGTTCCGACTCTGGTGCTCTTGGCCCAACGCAGTCGGGCCCACAACGTGCAACGGGTGGCAGCCGCGGCCCGTGGCCTCCTTCCCGAGGCAGGCGTTGCCATCCTCCCGAACGCCTCCCACCACTCCCTTCCCACCGAGCGGCCCGCCGAGCTCAACCATCTGCTGACACAGTTCCTGACCTGAGAGCCGCGTCCGCCGGCTCATCCGCCGGGCCGAGACCGACCTCGACGACATGCCGCCGGAGCGCCTCCGGCATTGTCCGCCGAGCCGGCCTGGACCGCAGCTTCTTCTCTCGCCACAACGACCTGCGCCAGGAGATCCAAGCCGGCCGAGACTCAACCACAGGCCGACGGCGAGCGCCGCGTCCCCCTGGCCTCGCTGGCCTCGCCGAGGGCAGATCTCGCGAACACCAACGGGCCGGGCCTGGCGAGAGTCGGGCCTCGGCGCCCCTCGCGGAGTGCCCGGGCAAGGAGTTCTGTGAGTCCGCGGGCCCTGTGGCGACCGGCGGCGCATCCGACTGCGATGCACGGGGCCTGCCGGGAGGTCGGCGTGGTCCGCGAGTTGTCGCGCAGTTCGCGGGCGCCGGGGTGTTCAGGACGATGTCCTGGACGCGGGGGGGGAAGGCGTCGGGGTCGAGGCCGAGGACGTCGCGGGCAGTGGCCGGGTAGTGCAGCCGGTCTCGGACGTCCTCTGCACGAAGTTGTGCCCTTCTGCGTCCCTGCAGCGGTGACGTGGGCTCGCACCGGGCCGCGGGCCGGTTCAGCGCGTGCGCAGGCCGCGCCCGGCCACGGCCGCGAGCGCCCCGGTCAGCACGACGAGCGCGGCCGTCTGTCCCAGGACACCGGCGAGGAGTACGTCGGGGGTGGGCACGTCGAGCCACTGGTACAGGGCCGCCGCGCGTAGCGCCAGGATCAGCAGGCCCAGTGCCGCGAGGGCGACGGCTCCGCAGGCGGTGTCCTGGTCCGTGCGCCAGGCGTGCCACAGCAGCCAGCCCAGTGCGCCCGCGAGGTAGCAGGTGGCCGGTGCCCACACCGAGTCGGCGACCAGCGGCAGCAGCACGATGGAGGCTGCCATCACCACACAGCAGGCCATGAAGAGCAGTCCCGGAGAGCCCGTGGGAAGGGAAGCCGGGGGTGCATCACGGTGGTAGGCCGCGCAGAGTGCGAGCGCCGTCAGCCAGGCGAGGAGCGCCGAGGTGGCCGCGTACGCGGGGTCCGGCGGGACTGATGCGTCCACCAGCGGTGCCACCAACGGCCAGGCCGTGGGCAGGGCGGCCAGCAGCACGGCCGCCCGGGCGAGGTGCCGGCGGTCGTGCAGGAGGGCGACGTATCCGGCCGTCCAGAGCAGCGGGAGCGTCCAGTCGACGACGGAGATGATGCCGGTCGGCAGTCCGTGGCCCGTGAAGCCCGACGCGAACATTTCCCACCGCGTGGCATCGCCGGTCGACGCCCATGCCAGTGCCAGGACGCGGTCGACGACCGCGGCGGCCGCCTGGAGCAGGACGGCGAAGAGCACGAAGAGCCGCGCCGCCGCGCCGAGCAGGGCATAGGGCCGGGGCGCGCCGGCGGCCGCCAGTCGGCTGCGCACCGCCAGAGCGGCGACGCTCGCCACCTCTCCCACGGTGGGCCTGCTCTGGTCCGCCGTCTCCTGGTCGATGTCCCAGAGGTACGTCTCGACCATCTCGTCCTCCCGCGCCCGGCGGTAGTACGCGGGCAGCAGGCGCAGTACCGCGCGGTAGCGCGTTTCGAGCAGGGTCGTCACGCGAGACCTCCGGCGAGACCGGGACCGGTGGCGGGCTTGGCGGGTTTGACATCGGCCGGGGCGGGGGCGCGGCGGCCTTTGGTGATCCGTTTCCTGGCCGCGCTGGCACCGGCCGCCATTCGTTCCGCCTCGGCGGTGAGGGCCTGGACGCCTTCGTCGGTGAGGCGGTAGTAGCGCCTGAGCCGGCCCTGCTGGACCTCCTCGCGGTCCAGGACGATCAGTCCGTCGGCGGTGAGCCGGTCCAGCACTCCGTAGAGGGTGCCGACGCGCAACTGCACCTCGCCGCTGGACAGTTCCTCGACCTCGCGCAAGATGCCGTACCCGTGTCGCGGCTGGTCGGCCAGGGCGGTCAGGACGAAGAACGCCGCCTGTGTCATGTTCCTCGATGCCATGAAGCCATAATATATCGGCTGCCGATATATTCGGCTGAGCGAGGCCGGGCACGCTGCGGAACCCTTCGAACCTCACAGGAACGCATCGGAAGCCGGCCGGTGGGCCGAGGTGACCAGGCTGATCGGCGTTGCCTGGTCGGAGGCAGGTAGGAGAGGTGATACGGATGAGTGGACAGGTAATGGCAGAGAGTCCGCCGGGGCAGGGCGTCCACGGGGCGTGCCCTCGGGACATCTGGACGGGCAGGGCCATCCTGGTGTCGACGGCGGCCCTGGTGGCTGAAATGGCCATCGGGGGTGTCGGCGGCGCTGCTTGGCGTAGGTAGCGCGCTGCACACGATGACTGCGGGGGCAGTGGGCTCGCCGGCGGCCCATGCCTGGTGGTGGCTGGCACTGACCGGGACCATCGTCCCGGGCGCGCCGCTCGCCCGGCTGGCGGTGTCCCGCACTGAGCCGCGGAGCGGCCTGAAACTGGCCCTACAGGTGGTCGCATCGGGAGTCGCCAGTGCTGTAGGACTTGCGCTGTTGGGCGGGCTGGCCTACGCGACTGGCCTGGTGAAGCTGTACGAGCCGCCCCACCTGAGCCCTACCGACGTGGTCGGCGTCTGGCAGGACGGCCGCGGCGGCACGCTCGAACTCACCGCCGACGGGCGGGCGACTGCCCGTCGGCTGAGCGACACCGACCATGGCCACTGCGAGGGAACGGGCAAGTGGAGCCTTGGGAACAGCGGGACGTACAGCCAAGAACTGAGGCTTGCGGGTGCCTGTGGCATGACCTGGAGCATCGGCGGAACGTCGGAACGCCCCACCCTCTACTACTACTTTGGCGACCCGGACAGCGAGCCACGTTACACCCTGCTGCGTGGCAGCGAACGCTAGATCATCCGTCGTCCTGCTGGGTCAGCTTCCGGTGCCAGTGGTAGACCTGCTCGTACAGTTCCCGATGGCGCGCTCCACGCGCTCTCGCTCGCCCACCGACGCCGGCGAGCGCCCCACGAACCGTAGGCCCGTAGCACTTCGGCCGCATTCTCGCGGGCGACGGTGTGATCTTCCGCTTCCTCCCACCGCTGGCCGCCGGCTGCGGCTCGCACCAGCTCCCGCCCCGGCCCCTCGGTTGCGAGTGTGCAGGCCATGAGGGGAATGCAGCCCTTGTCGCCCATAGCTGGTATGGGCGGCTGCCTGTCACCGCCCGGATCGGGGAGTCGTGACCCCATGAGGCGTTCTTCCGGACGTCGTGTGTGCTGTCCACACTGATCCCGAGGGACTCAGGGGAGGGGCGGCATGGCTACTCGGAAGGGACATCGTTCTGCGACGCGCAGGCGTCGTCAGGCGTTACAGCAAAGGGCTTTTGCCGGCGGTGCGCTGCTGCTCGTTCTGCTCGTGGTCTTCTGGTCGGCTATCTGGCCCTACGTGCTGGGTGCTGTTGTGCTGGGGGCCGTGGGTACTTCGGCGTGGTGGCTGTGGCGTACGGACCGACTTCTCCGGAGTAGGGATCGGGCTTGGCGGCATGGGGAGGAAGTGAAGGCCGGTCGGCGGACGCTTGCCGAGGTGGACGCGATGTCCGGGACCGAGTTCGAGGAGTTGGTGGCCGCGTTGTGCAGGAGGGACGGTTGCGCGGAGATTCGGCGGGTGGGCGGATCCGGTGACAACGGCGCAGATGTGCGAGGACGCCTGCCGGATGGACGAACGATGGTGATTCAGTGCAAGCGCTACGCCCCCAGTCGCGCCATCGCCAGCCATGAGGTACGCGATCTGAGGGGCGCCCAAGCGCACTTCGACGCCGATGTCGCCATCTTTGTGACCACCACGCGGTTCAGCCGACAGGCCGAGGACTTCGCTGTGAACAACGGCATCCTCGCCATCCACCGCAACCACCTTGGCCTATGGAACAACGGTGCTCGTCTCGAGTCACTGATCAGCGTCAATGGTGCCGGCCAGGGCGATGCGAAGCATTTGCGTCGATGGAAGCGGGCCTACGGCAAACGCGGCGAGACATAACCTGCCCTAAACGGCCGTTCTTTGCATGGCTTCGACCTGCATCACCGCCGGCACGCCAGGGAGGAGCCGGACGGCGGGAGCGGGACGCGAACCTTGTGTTTGTTTCTGTTCTGGATGACACTCCCCATGCACAGAAACGCGCGCTACTGAACATGTCCAGTCCTGGGTGACGGCCGGTCGAGGCGAGGAGAGCAGACATGACGCAGTTCAGCCGCCGTAGATTCCTGAACACGGCCATGGTGGGGGCCGCGTCCGTGGGCGTCGCCCTGGGCAGCAGCCGTACGACCCTCGCCCAGGCCGAAAGCCCGAGGGGCCTCACCATCCGCGGAGCCGAATTCCTGCTGGACGGTGAGCCGTTCCGGATCCTCTCGGGTGCCTTCCACTACTTCCGGACACACCCCGAGGACTGGCGTGACCGGTTGCTGCGCATGCGGGCCATGGGCCTGAACACGGTGGAGACCTACGTCGCCTGGAACTTCCACCAACCGTACGAGAGGACAGCCCCCGACTTCACCGGGTGGCGCGACGTCGCCGCCTTCGTGCGGACCGCGGACGAGACCGGACTCAAGGTGATCGTGCGGCCGGGACCGTACATCTGCGCGGAGTGGGACTTCGGTGGCCTGCCGGCCTGGCTCCTGAAGGACAAGGACGCACCGCTGCGCCGTTCCCACCCCAAGTATGAGCGGGCCGTTGACGCCTGGTTCGCCGAACTGCTGCCCCGGCTCGTCGATCTGCAGGCCACGCGCGGCGGCCCCATCATCGCCCTACAGGTCGAGAACGAGTACGGCAGCTACGACGACGACCACGCGCACCTGGAACATCTGCGGGACACCATGCGGGAACAGGGCGTGGACAGCCTGCTGTTCTGCTCCAACGGAGCCACCCAGGAAATGCTGCAGAACGGCAGTCTTCCCGATCTCCTGTCCACCATCAACTTCGCCGGTGACCCCACCGGGCCCTTCGCCGAGCTGCGCACGTTCCAGCCGGACAAGCCCGTGTTCTGCACGGAGTTCTGGGACGGCTGGTTCGATCACTGGGGAGAGCGGCACCACACCACCGACCCCGCGCAGACCGCCGCCGACGTGGCGAAGATCCTCGAAGCGGGAGCGTCGATCAACTTCTATATGGCGGTGGGCGGAACGAACTTCGGCTGGCACACGGGCGCCAATCTCAGCGGCAACGTCTATCAGCCCACCGTCACCAGCTACGACTACGACGCCCCGATCAGCGAATCCGGCGAACTCACCGAGAAGTTTCACAAGGTGCGCGAGGTGCTCGCCGCATACACCACACTGCCGGACACACCTCTGCCGGCCACGCCACACCGGATGCCGGCCCAGAGGGTCGCCGTCCGCGAGTCGGCGCCGCTGATGGACGCCCTCGACGCGCTGAGCCGCACGCCGGTGCAGCGCACCGACCCCGTCCATATGGAGGCCCTCGGGCAGTCGTACGGGCTGATCCACTACCGCACGCGGGTGCGCGGGCCCCTGGGGATCAAGGGGCTGACGGTCACCGGGCTGGGCGACCGTGCGCTGGTGTTCGGCGACGGCAAGCGGATCGGCACCCTCGACCGCAACCAGCCGGACCACTCCGTCGACTTCACCGTGGCCGACGCCTCCAGCACCCTCGATCTCCTGGTGGCCCCCACCGGGCGGGTCAACTTCGGCAAGGACTTCAACGACCCGAAGGGCATCAGCGGCAAGGTCCTCCTCGACGACGAGGAACTGCACGACTGGGAGATCCGCCGACTGCCCCTGGACGACCTCTCGGCGGTGGAATTCGGCACCGGAGACATCCCGAACGGCCCCGTGTTCCACCGGGCCTGGGTTCATGTCGACATCCCCGCGGACGGCTTCCTCGCCTTTCCGGGTTGGGACAAGGGCATGGTCTGGCTCAACGGGTTCGCGCTCGGCCGGTACTGGTCCCTCGGGCCACAGGTCACCCTGTACGCGCCGAGCCATCTGTGGCGGACGGGGCGGAACGCGATCGTCGTCCTGGAGATGGAGCGGACAGGGGACCGGATCGAAGTACGGTCTGCGCCCGACATCGGCGAGGCGGCCACATTCTCGTAGCCGGCCTTCACGTAAGAGCTGCTTGTTATGTACGTGCCTTACGTGACGCAGGCAAGTAAGGTACGCAGTCGGCTAGTGATCATTACGCTGTCGTGGATACAGTCGACTGCTTCGGGAGGGCGCGGTGCTTGCGGACATAGTCAGGACATGGGTGGCGGGCTGGGCGGTATCACGGCGTACCCCCGCGCCGGTCGAGAAGCCCTGGGGGTTCTACGTCGAGGTGGCCGACGACCCCGCCGAGGTGGGGCGCCATGTCCTGTTGCAGGCCGATGAGTTGTCGGTCCGCAGCGCGGTCGCCTCCGTGACGGTGCCGCGGACCTGGATGAAGATTCCTGCCGAGCCCGAGGAGGTCGAGCCCTGGCTTGCGGAGGGATGGGCCTGGGATGAGTCCGGCCATCTGATGGCCGTCGACCTGACGACCACGCAACCGATCGCGCCCGAGGGATACACCGCGACTGTTGAGGCCATCGACGACGTCGTCCACGTCCGCGTGCGGGATGCGGCGGGCCGGCCCGCGGCCAAGGGGCAGATGGCGATGCTCAACGGGGCCGTTGTGGTGGACCGGGTGGTGACCGAGGAGGCTCATCGGCGGCACGGGCTCGGCAGCTTCGTGATGCGTACGCTCACCAACCGGGCCGTGGAGGAGGGTGCGGTCCTGGGCGTTCTCGGCGCGACCGACGCCGGACGTGCGCTGTACGAGACGCTGGGCTGGAAGAAGCACTCCACGCTGGCGGAGTGCGTCTACCGGTCTTGATGTACCGGGTCTTGATGCCAAAAAGTGCGCGCTGCGCGAGAGGTTGGCGTACAGACCGTTGCCCGTCCGTCGGCCGGCTGGGCCCATCTCGGAGGCGCCATCGAGAGCACCACCCAGACGTACGCAGGTTCGGGCAAGCCGCGAGCCCGGCTCGCACTGAGACCTTCTGGACGGGGTCGTGCGGGCCGGGCGTTGGAGCGTCTGTCCTGCGGTGTTCCTGTGTGCCGGGAGTGCACGTGCAAGCAGACCTCACGGCCCCGTAGCGCAGCTCGGAGCGGGACGGCAGGCCCGGGACCCTGGGAACGACGTTACGACGTGGATGCTGCGCGGCGCGGCAACGACGCGCGGCATATGCCCGCGCGGGCACCATGCCGACGACGCCCGCCGTCACCGCCCGCTGGACTGGAGGCTCCCGCTGATGCAGCGTTCCGCTGTGTGCCGGTCACGGTGGAGCTCGGAGTCGTGGATGCTCCGCAGCCGGGTATTGTCCCCGGTCAGATGTGCGGTGATTATTGAGCCACCCATCGGCCGACGGTCGGAGGGCGACCGACCCGCCGATCCCCAAGGGACGCTCCGTGCGCAAGCTCGTGTACTACATTGCCGCTACCCTCGACGGTTTCATCGCCGGGCCCGACGGTGCCAACCCCACAGGACCTGACGGCTTCTGGCCGGTCCCCGATGACTATGTGCAGTACCTGGCCGCCGAGTACCCCGAGACCCTGCCCGCCCCGGCCAGGGAGGCACTGTCCATCACCGCAGAGGGCACCCACTTCGACACCGTCCTGGAGGGACGCAAGTCGTACGAGATCGGCCTGGACGCCGGTATCACAGACGCCTACCCGCACCTGCGGCACCTGGTGTTCTCCACCACCCTGGTGGAGAGCCCCGACCCGGCCGTGGAATTGGTCACCGGCGACCCGGTGGCGAAGGTGCGGGAGCTGAAGCAGGAGGACGGCAAGGACATCTGGCTGATCGGCGGTGGCACGCTGGCGGGCGTCCTGTACGGCGAGATCGACCAGCTCATCGTCAAACTGGGCCCGCTGACCACCGGCACCGGCATCCCCCTCTTCGGCCGCACGGCCGCCTTCGACCCGCGCGTCTGGAACCTCACTGACCACACCATCCTGGACAGCGGAGCGGCTTTCCTCACCTACACCCGTGCCTGAAGGCCGGCCCGTACCCGAAACGGTTGCGGCGGGACCGGGCAGCCCGGTGAGGTACCTCCTTGGGCGGTGGCACGGAGCAGCAGGAGCGATGGGCGAGGTCGGGAAGGGACCACGTGGTGACGGCGCAACCGGCTCCCTGGCGCAGGTCGGCGGTGCTCGTAGCCGTGATGCTGGCTGCCTTCACCTTCAATACTGCGGAGAACCTGCCGATCGGCCTCCTGGAACTCATCTCCGACAGCCTTCGGGTGTCCGTGTCGGCGGTCGGTCTGCTCGTGACCGGTTACGGGGTGACGGTGGCCGTCGCGTCCCTGCCGCTCGCCCACGTGATGCGGGCAGTGCCCCGACGTCATGTGCTCACGGGAGTGCTGGCCGTGCTCGCGGTGGGCCTGTTCGCAGCCGGGGTCCGTGGGCGTGTGGTCGGAGCGCTGTCCGTTGCGGGTTCGCTCGCCCTTGTGCTCGGCGTTCCCGTCGGGACCTGGCTGGGGCGGCAGAACGGCTGGCCGGTGCCCGTCGCCCTGCTGGCGGCTCTGGGGCTCGTCTCTCTGATGACGATCGCCGTCCTTCTTCCGACCACGCGTCCGGAAGAAGAGCCCGCCGCCTACGGAATGAGTCCGGACTCCCGCCGGTTCGGTATCGTGCTGGCGGCCGGGGCCCTGTCGGCTACCGGGGCGTTCGCGGGATACACCTACGTCGTGAAGTTCCTGGGTGACGTGAGCGGGCTTTCCCCGGGGGCGGTCAGCGTCCTGTTCGTGGCTTTCGGTGTTGCGTGTCTGGCCGGGGTGAGTGTCACCGGGGCGTTGCTGGACCGCTTTCCACAGGCCGCGCTGACCACCGCTGTGGCTACGCAGGCGGTGGGCATGCTCGGTCTCTACGCGGCCGGCACCTGTCCGGTGTCAGCGGTGGTGTTCCTGGTGCTGATGGGCGGTGCACTCGGGCCGGTGTTCATGACCACCCAGAACGCGATGCTGCACTGCGCACCGGGCCGCACGGATATCGCCCTCGCCGCCAACTCCGGTTCATACAACGCCGGTATCGCGGTGGGCGCCGCGCTCGGGGGCCTGATCCTGCCGCTGGCCGATGTGCGGAGCACCTTCCTCGTCGGCGGACTGCTGACCGCCGCGGCCTGCGCTGTGTCACCGTCACCACCGACCAGGCCATCCACGACAAGGACAGTCAGCTCGACCTCAACGCCGGCACCCACCACCTGACCGGCGAGCAGGCCCTCGGCCTGGTCCGCACCCGGCACGGCATCGGTGACGGCGACCTGGGCCGGATCCGACTGCAACAGAAATTCATGGCCGCGCTCGCCGGCGAACTGAACGGCTCCGGCCTGTTCACCGACCCGGTGCGGCTCTACAAGGCCGCCGACGCCGCGACCCGCGCGGTCACCACCGACAAGGCCCTGGGATCGCTGCCGGCCCTGCTCGACCTCGCCCGCAGCCGCGACCACGAGGGAGAAGTGACTGTCACCATGGCCGGCTTCTCCTCCCCTCTCCCGCCTCCCCACACCGCCCCGCCCCGGCCGGACAGCCCACCGGCCCGACGGCCGTACGCTCCTGGCCTCGACGGCCTGCGCGCCCTCGCCGTCACCGCCGTGGTCGTCTACCACCTCAACCCTTCCTGGCTGCCCGGCGGTTTCCTCGGCGTCGACGTCTTCTTCGTCCTCAGCGGCTATCTGATCACCGATCTCCTGCTCGCCGAACACCGCCGAGGCGGCCGTATCGACCTGATGAGCTTCTGGGCACGGCGGGCCCGCCGCCTCCTGCCCGCCCCGGCGCTCGTCCTGGTGGCGGCCACCGCCGCCGCGACCCTGCTGCGCCCGAACCGGCTGGCCACCGCGGCCGGCGAACTGCTCTCCGCCGCGACCTTCACCAGCAACTGGTGGCAGATAGCCACCGACGCCTCGTACTTCACCAGCTTCGGACCACCACCGCTCTTCCAGCACCTGTGGACACTCGCTCTGGAGGAGCAGTTCTACCTGGCGTGGCCGCCGGCACTGCTCGCCCTGCTGCGCACGGTCCGTGGCACAGGCATCCTAGTGGCCCTCGTACTCGCAGCGGCCCTCGCCTCCCTCTCCGCGATGGCCCTGCTCCACCAGCCGGCCGAGGACGCGTCCCGCGTCTACTTCGGCACCGACACCCACCTCTTCCCGCTGCTGGCCGGCGCCGCCCTGGCGCTCCTGCGGCCCGCCGCGGGTCTTCTGACCAGCCAACCGCGGCGGAGTGTCCTGCCGTCGGACCTGGCGGGCGCCGCCGGGATGGCCGTCCTTGCGGCACTGGCCGTCACCGCTGCCGAGGACTCCGCCGCCCTCTACCCCGGCGGTTTCGCGATCGCCGCCGTGGCGGCCACCGCCGTGGTGCTCGCCGCCGTACAGCCCTCCGGACGGCTCGGCGCAGCCCTCAGCGCGAGCCCGCTGCGCTGGATCGGCAAGCGCAGTTACGGCATCTATCTGTGGCACCTGCCCGCCCTCGCGCTGGCCACCCCGGAGGGCAACACACCCGCCGATGTGCCGCTGAGCGCACTCATGGCGGCGTTCGTCGCCGTCGGGCTCGCCGCCCTCTCCTACCGGCTGGTCGAGGAACCGGTACGCCGCCTGGGGTTCCGCGCGTCGGGCCACCGGCTGCGTCACGCGCTGACCGGCGTCACCACCCACCGGTTCGGCTCCACGGTGTGGGCCAGAGTCGCAGCCTGCGGCATCGCGACCGGCATCCTGATCGCGGGCTGCGGAGTGGCCACCGCTCCCAAGCACGGCAACGGTGCCGCCGGGCAGATCGAGGCGGGCAAACAGGCGCTGGAGGGCCAATCGCCGGCACTGAAATCCGTCGGCAAGGCCACCGTCATCGGCGACTCGGTCATGCTCGCCGCGGCACCCGCCCTCAAGGCCACGTTCCCCGGTATCGCCATCGACGCCAAGGTCGGCCGCCAACTGTCCGTCGCCGCCAAGGTGATCACCGAGCTGAAGCAGCGGCGCCCGCTGGCCGAAACCGTGGTCGTCGGCCTCGGCGCCAACAGCGTCGGCGGACGGAAAGACCTCCAGGCGGCCGTCGACGCCATCGGCACCGGCAAGCGGATCGTGCTGGTCACCGTCCATCTCCCCAAGAACCCGCAGACCCAGGACTCGGTGAACCGGGCCATCGGACAGGTGGCCGACAAGCACCCCCATGTCGCCGTCGCCGACTGGCACAAGGCCATCGGCAACCGCCCGGACCTCCTCGCCGACGACGGCATCCACCCCGGCCCCGGCGGCGGAAAAATCTACGCCGATGCCGTGAACAAGGCCCTGGCCACCCTTCCCGCCGGCCCGTAGTGGGGCCGGCGATACGAGAGAAAGCGAACCGCACCTGCCATGAAAACCACTTCGTACGCCGGCGTCATCCTGGCGACCACAACCCTGCTCTCCCTGACCGCACTCCCCGCCACAGCAGCACCCTCATACACGGACGGCGACCGGCAACCGCACAGCAACCAGCACCACACCAGCCCTGGTTGGGCCGGATACTGGAAACTCGGCGACTACGACGAGTACGACTCCGTCACCGCTTCCTGGACGGTCCCCACACTGAACTGCACAAAGACCCGGGAAAACTCCCACAACAGCATCTGGGTGGGGATCGGCGGCACCAAGAGCGACGCCCAGGGAAACAGCGCGGACACACTTCCGCAGACCGGCATACAACTCAGCTGCCTCCATGGGGTCGCGTCATACCGCGCATTCTGGGAACAGCCTGCACCCAACAACACGTGGAACGACCCCGATGAACACGGAATCCACCCGGACACGGTGACGGCAGGTGACGCCATCACCAGCAGCGTGAAACGGAACGCTGCCACCGGGAAATGGGACATGACCGTCACCAATCACACCCGGGGATGGACCGCCACCGCCAGCAAGCCGACCGTACCGGGCAATCGCACAGGCACCTCGGCCGAGGTCATCAACGAGATCGACCCGATCAACACGATCCCGTACCAGGTGAAGTTCACCGACGTCTCCCTCACCCGTCGCGGCGAGCAAACCGACTTCATCAGTCACACCGACGCCGTGGACACCGATTTCCACGGTGTCACCAAGGCGTCTGTCGGCAGCTACCGAAACCATGCTTTCCACTCAACAGTCAAATGATCCCGCACATTTGACCACCCATCTACCTCGAAGGAACGAGTCATGACCCAACCTCGAATCGCAAGACGACTGCTCGCCCTGGTCGGCGCACTCGCGTTGCCACTCCTGGTGAGCCCGCCGGCTCTCGCGGCTCAGGACCAACCCATCCGGTACGACGCGCAGGTTCCGGGCAACACCGCAAAAATCGGTGAGCTCATGAAGTCCTTCTGCAACCCCGAGGGCGGAGCCCTCCGTGTCGGTTCGGACGGGGCGCTGCTCATCGCCGCGTCGCCGTGGCAGATCGACCAGAAGATACTCCCGGCGACCGGAGGGCTGTGTGAGATTTCGGTGACCGGCTCGAAGAAACTCGACCCGGCCGTGGTCCGTGATCGGTGGCAAAGGCTCTTCGAGTACCAGAACAACGCCTCCGGCGATGCATTCGTCGAAAGGTCCGTGGCGCATATGACCTCCAGGACGCTTGGCTTCTCCATCGACCTCGGCGGGGACCGGAGTTGGTTCGAGAACCCCATCAAGGGGGCGTTGTCCGCGTCCTTCAACTACCAGGAGGTATCACAGACCACCAGGACACAACTGGCCCGGCAGACCGTTCCACCCCGGAAACATGTCACGGTGTATCAGGTCCCCGACGTCACCGAATACGCACGAGGAGAACCTACGGTGAACGCCTCGCCTCCCTGACCGGTAGGCGCCACCCCATCATCCGCCGGGCCTGCCGGCTTCCCGAGGTGACGTCCAGGGTACGCATGACTGGTCACGGGGTAGCCGACCGGAATCCCTGGAGGCGATGTGAAGATCTTTGTCTCGTCCGACATGGAAGGCACCGCGGGCGTCGTGGACTGGTCGCAGTGCCGGCCTGCGGAGCCCGAGTACGCCTACTACCGGGGCCTGTTGCAGGAGGAGGTCAACGCCGCCATCGAGGGGGCCATGGCGGGCGGCGCGACCGCGTTCCTGGTCAACGACTCGCACTCGACGATGGCGAATCTGCGCCCCGACAGCCTGGCCGGCCGGGCCCGTTACCTCTCCGGCCGGCACAAACCCCTGTACATGATGCAGGGCCTGGACCCATCGTTCGACGGTGTCTTCTTCGTGTCGTACCACGGCTCCATGGCAGGCGCCCCGGCGACGCTCTCGCATTCGTACAACCCCCGGGCGATCAGCGAGGTGCTGCTCAACGGCGTCACCGCGGGGGAGAGCGGGATCAATGCGCTGGTGGCGCTGGGCCACGGTGTGCCGGTGGTGCTGGTCACCGGGGACGCCACGACGGCTGCCGAGGCCGAGCCGTTCTGTCCGGGTATCCGCAGCGCCGTGATCAAGTCGTCGGTGTCCCGGTTCGCCGCGGACAGCCTGCACCCCACCGAGGCCCGAGAGCTGATCCACCGGACGGCGCGAGAAGCGGTACGTACCCTGCCGCAGGCCGCTCTGCCGAGGATCGCGCTGCCGGCCACCCTGAGCGTACGCTTCCGCAATCCCGACCTCGCGGACATGGCGACATGGATCAACGGCCTCGAACGCACCGACGCCGTGACGGTCCGGTTGACGGACGAGGACCCGATCCGCCTCTACCGCAGGTTCGTCACCGCCGTCCTGCTCACCCGGGGGATCGCGGAGTGACACGGCGCGGCGGCCGGCCCTCCCGCCGGCCCCCGGCGACGAGCCGATGCAACGACAGCCAGGCAAGGGCATGCCCCGTTGGCGCCCGTTCACGGGCCAGGGCGGCCCAGGCTGTTGATGTAGTCCTGCCACCGGGGGATGCCGTGGTGGGCGGCGCGGGCGTGGATGTGGTCGGTGACCTGCTGGACGTAGTGCGGGGGCAGGGCGCGGCTGTTGGCGTAGGAGGCGGCGAGGCGGTGGTGGAGGCGGGGTGGGAGGTGCCGGGCGGCTTGGCTGAGGAACCAGGGGCGGGCGCCGGGGCTGAGGCGCATGATGTCGGGGAAGACGGTGACGGCTCCGGCTTCGGCGCAGGCGTCGACGAGTGCGTTGAGCGCGTCGGGGTGGTCGGCGGCGTGGGGGATGACGGGGGCGATGAGGACGCCGGCGGGGACGCCCGCGGCGCGGAGGGCCCGGAGGGTGTCGAGGCGGGCGCGGGGCGGGGAGGCGGCTGGTTCGAAGGCACGCCGGACGCGGTCGTCGAGGGAGCCGAGGGAGGTCATGACCAGGACGTCGGTGACGCGGGCGGCTTCGGCGTAGAGGGGGATGTCGCGGCGGAGGAGGGCGGACTTGGTGGTGGTGGTGAAGGGGACGCGGTAGTCGATGAGGGCGCGCAGGATACCGGGCATCAACTGGTAGCGGCCTTCGGCGCGTTGGTAGCAGTCGGTGGAGGTGCCGACCATGACCCACTGGTCGCCGGTTCTGCCGGTGCGCACTTCGCGGCGCAGGACGGTGGCGGCGTTGGTTTTGACGTAGAGGTGGGTCTGGAAGTCCTCGCCGGTGTTGTGGCCGAGGTGGTGGTGGCCGTCGCGGGCGAAGCAGTAGGTGCAGGCGTGGGTGCAGCCCCGGTACGGGTTGAGGGTCCAGCCCATGCCGTTGGGTGCGGCACCTCGGATGCGGTTGAGGAGGGTGCGGGCCTGGATCTCGTGGAGGGTGATGCCGTGGAAGTCGGGGGAGGGGGGTGGTTCGGGGGCGATGGCGGAGGTCGGGAAGAGCGTTGGCTGCGGTTCAGTGGGCGTCATGGGCTGCTCGGTCGGGGTCGGCGGCTGGGGTGCTGATGTGCTGGGCGGCGTCCAGTAGTTGCTGTGCCAGGGCGGTGAGGTGCCCGGCGAGTTCCGGGTCCGCGTCGAGGGTGGCTCGGGGGCCGAGGGCGAGGAGACGCTGGGCGATGTGGAGGGGGTGGTCGGCGGAGATGTCGACGGTGCAGGTGCCGTCGCCGGCGGGGGTGATGCGGTCGG
>NZ_BBUY01000002.1:289684-305325 GCF_001590865.1 Streptomyces sp. NBRC 110611 | reverse complement strand
GCCGGTGCGTTTGCGGAGGGTGTCCGCGTCGGTGGTGGGGACGGTGGCGCGGGCGCGGTGGCGGACCGGGGCGCGGGTGATGGTGCGGGCGACGTACGTGGCGGGGTCGGGGGCGGGGAGTTCGCGGGGCGGGACGCGGTGGCCGGTGGGGGCGGGGTCGGTGAGGCGGTCGAGGCGGAAGGTGCGCCAGTCCTCGCGCTCGGTGTCGTAGGCGACGAGGTACCAGCGGCCGTGGGAGGAGACCAGGGCGTGCGGCTCGACGCGGCGGGTGCCGGGGGTGCGGTGGCGGGTGGTGTAGGCGAAGGTGGTGATCTCGTGGTCGCGGCAGGCGGCGGCCAGGACGGTCAGCGTGGTGGGGTCGGCCTGGGGGCCGGTGGGCCAGGTGAGGGGGACGGTGGTCTGCTGGAGGGCCGAGACCTGGTGGCGCAGGCGGGTGGGCAGGGCGCGTTCGAGTTTGGCGAGGGCGCGGACGGCGGTCTCCTCGATGCCGCTCACGCCGCCGGTGGCGGTGCGCAGGGCGACGGCGATGGCGACGGCTTCCTCGTCGTCGAGTGCGAGGGGCGGGAGGTCGGCGCCGGGGGCGAGGCGGTAGCCGCCGGCGGTACCGGCGGTGCCGTCGATGGTGTAGCCGAGTTCGCGCAGCCGGTCGATGTCGCGGCGGACGGTGCGGCCGGTGACGCCCAGGCGTTCGGCGAGTTCGGCGCCGGACCATTCACGCCGGGTCTGGAGCAGCGACAGCAGGCGCAGCATCCGGGCGGGCATATCCGTGGTCATGCCGTCCACTCTGCCAGCGCTTACGGACGTGAGGTGTCCTAAAGGGCGTTTAGCGTCGACGGCATGTCCGAGAACAAAAACTCTCATACCGTCGCGAACGCGGCGGTTGCCGATGCGCTGGTCGCTCCTTCACCGGCGGCGGACCCCCGCCGGTGGGCGGCGCTGATCGTCCTCCTCGTGGCGACCTTCATGGACGCGGTGGATGTGACCGTGGTCAATATCGCCGTTCCCCACATCCAGGCCGATACCGGGGCCTCGACCGCCCAGATCCAGTGGGTGGTGGGCGGCTATGCCCTCGCCTTCGCGCTGGGCCTGATCACCGGTGGGCGCCTGGGCGACCTCTTCGGCCGCAAGCGGGTCTTCCTCGCCGGGGTCGCCGGGTTCACCCTCACTTCGCTGGTGTGCGGCCTCGCCGACTCCCCGGAGGTGCTGCTGGCCGGCCGGATCGCGCAGGGCGCGGCGGCCGCGATGATGGTGCCGCAGGTGCTGTCGATCATCCACGTCTCCTTTCCCAAGGGGGAGCGCGGCAAGGGCTTCGGCGTCTACGGGGCGGTCACCTCGCTGGGGGTCCTCGCCGGGCCGCTGGTGGGTGCGCTGCTGGTCGAAGGTGACTTGTTCGGCTGGGGCTGGCGGCCGATCTTCCTGGTCAACCTGCCGCTCGGGGTGATCGGCCTGGTGGTCGGTGCGGTGCTGATCCGTGAGTCGAGGGCCGAGCAGGCGGCCCGGCTGGACGTGGGCGGGATGCTGCTGTCCACCGTCGGCCTGCTCTTCCTCGTGCTGCCGCTGATCCAGGGGCGTGAGCTGGGCTGGCCGGTGTGGACGCACCTGATGCTGGTGGCCTCGGTGCCGGTGCTGGCGCTGTTCGTCGCGTACGAGCGCCGGGTGATCGCCCGCGGCGGCTCCCCGCTCGTCGTGCTGTCCCTCTTCAGCCGCAAGAGCTTCTCGGGCGGACTGGGCGTGCAGCTGCTGTTCGGGCTGGCCTCCGGGGTGTTCTTCCTGGCCTGGGCGCTCTACCTCCAGCTGGGCCTCGGCTTCTCGCCGCTGAAGGCGGGGCTGTCCGGGCTGCCGCTCTCGCTGCTGCTGATGGTGGGCGCCGGTGTCTCGATGCAGGTGCTGGTGCCGCGCTTCGGCCGCCGGGTGCTGCAGGCCGGTGCGCTGATCGCCGCGGCCGGGATGGGGCTGTTCGCCTGGCTGACCGGCCACTACGGCACGGACATCGCGCTGTGGCAGACGATGCTGCCGCTGGTGCCGATGGGCATCGGCATGGGACTGATCGTCGCCCCGCTGGCGGACATCGTCCTCTCCGAGGTCCCGCACGAGCACGCCGGATCCGCCTCCGGCCTGAACAACACCACCACCCAGCTCGGCCAGGCCATCGGCACCGCCCTGTCCTCGCTGATCTTCTTCAACCACCTCGGTGGCGACAATCCCGTCGCCCAGGCGGCGATGATGCCGGACGCCTTCGCGCACACCCTGCCGTATGTCGGCGCGGCCTTCCTCCTCGCTTTCGCGGTGCTGTTCGCGGTCCCGCGGCGGGCCGGGCAGAAGGACAGGGAGGCCGGCGGCAGCGAGGGGGCCGACGCCGCTGCGACACCGGATGAGGCCGCGGACCTCGCATCCGTCCGGTGAACCCGACAGGTGGTGCCGCCACCTCGGCGGCGCCGCCCCTTCACCACTCGCATCTCCGACTCGCCGCGTGCGGGGCCCGCGCAGGCAAGACTTTAGGACGAGTTAAGTCCTAAGTGGATCCTACGGTGGGGTTGTGCGCGGCCGGGGCTCGGGGCGAAGTGGGGACGGAAACCGCCCCGAAAGGGCCGGAGCGGCGGCCCAGGGCTCCGGTCGCGCCTCCCCGGAAGGGCCGTGCGATGCGTCTTCCGTACGACGGGCACGCACCGGCCGCTCCGCTTCCGGAACACCGCCCCGCGCAGCAAGCCGCCCGGCATCGCGGCAACCGCCCGGCATGCAGCCGGTCGAGGAACACCCGCCGGGGACTCACCGCCCTCTCCCAAGACCGCTGAGCCGCGGGATGAGACCGCAGAAAGAAGACGAAGCATGACCGAAGGCAGCCCCCTGGCGGCAGACCAACTGATGATGCCGCCGCTCGGTTTCGGGACGTGGCAGCTCAAGGGCGACGACGCCTACCGGGCCGTCTCGTTCGCCCTGGAGACCGGCTACCGGCACCTCGACACCGCCACGCTGTACGGCAACGAGGACGCCGTCGGCAAGGCGCTGGCCGCCAGCGGGCTGCCGCGCGACGAGGTGTTCGTGACCACCAGGTTCGCCCAGCGCCGCGCCGGCGGCGAGCCGGAGGCGCTGGAGCGGTCACTGGACCGCCTCGGCCTGGAACGCGTCGACTTGTGGCTGGTGCTTCCCCGAGCTCTCGGCTTCGCTCGAGCAGGGGAGACCGCATCCCCGCTCAAGGACCCGGGAGAGAACGCCGCGGTGTGGGATGCGTTCCTGGCCGCCGCCGAGGAGGGCCTGGCCACCGACGTGGGCGTGAGCAACCACAGCCTGGCCCAGCTCGACGCCCTGACTGCCGCAACCGGTGACACCCCGCCCGTCAACCAGATCCGGCTCAACCCTCCGCTGTACGACGCGGTCGTGGTGGAAGGACACCGCGAACGCGGGGTGCTCGTTACCGGGCACAGCCCACTGCGCCCGCGCAAACCCGGCCTGGCCCACCCCACTCTCACCGAGATCGCCGCCGCGTACGAGGCGAGTCCGGCGCAGATCGTCATCGCCTGGCACGTGGCGCACCGGATCCCGGTCATCCCCAAGTCGGGCCACCCGGAACGCATCTTTGAGAACTTCCTCGGCGCCGACCTGGAACTCGACGCCGAGGACGTCGCCCGCATCGACTCCATCGGGCAGACCGGAAAGACGAGGAGCGGTCGGCCTCGGAGCGGACCCCGAACCACAGAGAGCACCTGAGCTCATGAGCAAGCACATCGTCATCGAGGGTGCACGCGAGCACAATCTCCAAGGCGTCTCGCTGCGCATCCCCAAGAACGCGATCACGGTCTTCACCGGTGTGTCCGGCTCCGGCAAGTCGTCGCTGGTGTTCGCCACCCTCGCGGTGGAAGCACAGCGGCAGCTGAACGAGACCTTCACCACCTTCGTGCGCAACCGGCTGCCGCGCTACGAGAAGCCCGACGCCGACCGGATCGACCACCTGTCCACCGCGGTGGTCGTGGACCAGAAGCCGATCGGCGCCAACGCCCGCTCCACAGTGGGGACGTCGACCGACATCGCCTCGGTCGTGCGGCTGCTGTTCTCCCGCGCCGGCGAGCCGTCGGCGGGTATGGCGACGGCGTACTCGTTCAACACGCCCGAGGGCGCCTGCCCGACGTGCGCCGGGCTCGGCCGGACCGTTCAGCCCGACCTGGACACGTTCTTCGACACGGCCAAGTCGCTGAACGAAGGCGCGCTGCTGTTCCCGCTGTTCAACGTCGGCGGTGCGCAGTGGAGCCTGTTCACGCGCACCGGCCGCTTCGACCTCGACAAGCCGCTGAAGCGCTACTCGCAAGCCGAGTGGCAGCGCCTGCTGTACGGCGAACCCGGCTCCACCGCGGCCTCCGACGAGGGCCTCGTCCCCCGCTTTCACCGGCTCTACCTGGGCCGGGACATCTCCACCCTGTCGTCCCGCACCCGCAAGGCAGTCGAGGAGTTCACCGTCCAGGGCGTGTGCCCCACCTGCGACGGGGCACGGCTGAACGAGGCCGCGCGCCAGACTCGCCTCAACGGGTACGGCATCACCGACTACATGGCGATGGAGGTCGCCGAACTCATCGACGTACTCGGGAAGATCGACCACCCGCTGGGCACCCCGCTCGCCGAACAAGCCGCAGCCGGACTCCGCCGCCTCGACGGCATCGGGCTCGGCTACCTCAACCTGGGCCGGGAGACCTCGACCCTGTCCGGCGGCGAGGCGCAGCGCCTGAAGATGGTGCGCTTCCTCGGCTCGTCGCTGACCGGCATGACGTACATCTTCGACGAGCCCTCGACCGGCCTGCACCCGCGTGACGTCGGCCGGATGAACGCGCTCCTTCGCGAGCTGCGCGACCGTGGCAACACCGTGCTCGTCGTCGAGCACGACCGCGACGTCATCGCCGCCGCCGACCACGTCATCGACATGGGCCCCGGCGCCGGGACCCACGGCGGCCAGGCCGTCTACCAGGGCACCCCCGACGGCCTCCGGGACGGCAGTACCCCCACCGGCCGCTGCCTGCGCCGCACCCCCGAGCTGAAGGAGCAGATCCGCACCCCGACCGGCCACTTGACGATCAGCGACGCCGACGTGCACAACCTCAAGAACGTCACCGTCGACATCCCCACCGGTGTGCTGACCGTGTTCACCGGGGTCGCAGGGTCGGGCAAGTCCACCCTGGTGAGCGAGGTGTTCACCGCCCAGCACCCGGAGGCCGTCGTGGTCGGCCAGAGCGGCATCGGCAGCTCCTCGCGCTCCACCCCGCTCAGCCACCTGGGCCTCATGGACCCGCTCCGCAAGGCGTTCGCCAGGGCCAACGGCATCGACGCCGGGTGCTTCAGCTTCAACTCGCGCGGCGCCTGCCCCGTCTGCCACGGCAAGGGCGAGATCACCGCCGACATGGCCTTCATGGATCCGGTCACCACGGTGTGCGAGCACTGCGCCGGCACCCGCTACGCCCCCGACGTGCTCGCCCACACCCTGGGCGGCAGGAACATCGTCGACGTCCTCGGCCTCACCGCCGAGGAAGCCGCCGGCCTCTTCACCGACCGCACCCTCACCCACAAGATCAGCCTGCTCAACGAGGTCGGCCTCGGCTACCTCACCCTCGGCCAGCCCCTGTCCACCCTCTCCGGCGGCGAACGCCAACGCCTCAATCTCGCCGGCGAACTCCACAAGACCGGCGGCATCTACATCCTGGACGAGCCCACCACCGGCCTGCACATGTCCGACACCCCGACCCTCCTGTCACTCCTGGACCGGATGGTCGACGCGGGCAACACCGTCCTGGTCATCGAACACGACCTGGACGTCATCGAGCACGCCGACTGGATCATCGACCTGGGCCCCGACGGCGGCCGCCACGGCGGCGAGGTCCTCTTCACCGGCACCCCCTCCCAGCTCCTGAAGCACCCCACCTCCCACACCGCTCAGGCCCTGCGCGCCGATCTGGACACCTCGGACACGCGACGCCAGCAGCAGGCACTCCGAGCCCTTTAGGACGAGTTTCGTCCTAAAGTCCGCCTACTGTGGTTTTCAGGGGAAATCACGGGCTTTGAGGGGGAAGGGGATACGCCCCTCGGCTCGCACCACACCCCGTCCAAAGAACCACCAACTCACGAACGAGGAAGACAAGACACATGAGCTTCATGTCCCCCGGAAACGTCGTCTGGTTCGAGTTCGCCACCGCCGATCCGCAGGCGGTCCAGGGCTTCTACGGCCCGTTGCTGGGCTGGTCCTTCGAGCAGGACCCGGACTCTTCCGTCGACGGCAACATCTACATCCGCATCATGGCCCCCGGTATGCCCTGGCCGATGGGTGCCATCACGAGCCGGGAAGGCGGAGCGGGCGTCGGCGAGGCGTCCAACCTCTCGATCCTGTCCACGGACGTGGCCGCCGACGTCGAGCGGCTGCGCGGACTGGGTGCGAGCGTGGAGGTGCCGGCCACCCAGGTCAGCGATGTCACGGTCTTCGCCCGGCTGAGCGACCCGCAGGGCAACGTCTTCTCCCTCTTCTCCCAGAGCACGGCGGCCCGCTTCGAGGACGGCATGGAGGCCAGTCACGAGCAAATGGAACAGGTCGCCTTCGAGCCCCGGCCCGGCACCTTCGCATGGTTCGAGATCGGCACCACCGACCCCGAGGCCACCCGCGACTTCTACTCCCGCGCCTTCGGCTGGCGGTTCGAGGGCGAGGGCCCGTACCAGTCCATCCTCACCGGCGGCCCGTACCCGGCCGGCGGGCTGTACGACCACAGCGGACGGGAAGACGGCGGCGCCGACTACGCCATGCCGTGCTTCCTGGCCGACGACGTCGCAGCCCGGGCCGAGCAGGCCGTCGCGGCGGGCGCCCGCGCCGAGCAGGGGCCCGAGACCTCCCCCGACGGCTGCCGCTTCGCCCGCCTGCTGGACCCGCGCGGCAACCGCTTCGGCCTGTTCACCGCGTCCAAGGAGAACGCACGATGAAGATCGGCCTGCTCGGCACCGGCTTCGGCCGCGCACACGCCGCCGTCTACGCCGCCCGCCCGGACATCGACGAGGTCATTGTCTTCGGCCGCACCCCGGCCAAGCTCCAGGCCGTCGCCGACGAATTCGGCTTCACCACCACCACGGACGCCAACGCCATCCACGACGATCCGGACGTCGACCTGGTCGATGTCTGTCTGCCCACCCCGCTCCACGCCGACCACGCCGTACGGGCCATGGAGGCGGGCAAGGACGTACTGTGCGAGCTGCCGCTGGCCACCGCGATGGAGGACGCACGCCGCATCGTCGAGGCCCAACGCGCCACCGGACGACAGGCGTTCGTCGATCTCTTCGCCCGCTTCAACCCCGTCAACGTGTACATCCGGAAAGCCATCACCGAGGGCACCTACGGGGCACTGCGCACCTGGGAGATCGACGTCCGCACCGCGCTGCTGTGGGAGGGCTACGACATCCGCCTGGATTCCCTCGTCATGGACGCCATGCACTGCGAACTCGACCTCTTCGCCACCACCCTGGGCCTCCCGGAATCCATCACCGCACGGGGCATCGAGGGCGAGCACCGCGGCTCGGCCGGCGAGACGCTGCTGACCTACCCGGGCGGCGTACTGGCACGCTGCGCCTCCTCCGCCCTGATGCCCAAGTCCTTTGGCCTGCGCGGCGGTTCGCGGCTCGTCTTCGCCGACGCCGTGCTGGAGACGGAGTTCACCGGCGGCTTCGACGGACAGGGGCGCACCCGCCTGATCGAGTACACCGACGCCGGGCAACGCCCCGTCGACCTGCCCGAACGCAACACCTACGCGGCCGTCATCGACCACGTACTGGCCTGCCTGGCCGGAAAGGAAACCTCCCGGATCACCCCCGAGAGCGCGCTGGACGGCCTCCAGCTCACTCTCGACATCCGCCAGAAGATCAACGAGGAGGCATGACCCCTCACCGCACCTCACCCGTCACGGCTCGGGGTTGACTCGATGGCGCCCAGGGCCCGTTCGGCGATCCGGCGCAGGTGCGGGACGATTTCGGACGGGCCCAGGAGGGTGTAGTCCAACCGCAGGGCGGCGATACGGAAGGCCAGGTACTCGGGGGAGTCGACGGCCGTGCGCAGTCGGCATCGGTTCACATCCAGCTGTTCCAGGACGCCGAGCGAAGACGGCACGCCCTCGGCGGCGCGCTCGATGGGCGCATGGATGATCAGTTCGGCGCGGCAGCTGCCCGGCCCGGCGGCCAAGGCGTCGGCCACGTACGCGGCGGCACTCTGGCCGTCGGGCAGTGCGCGCTCGGGGACACGGGAGCCGGTGCGGTGCAGGGCATCGATCCGGTCGACGCGGAAGGTGCGCCAGCCGGCGCGGTCCAGGTCGTACGCGACGAGGTACCAGCGCCGTCCGGCCGTCACCAGCCGCTGCGGTTCGGCCAGCCGCCGCGACGGCGCCCCGTGCGCCGGGGCGTAGCCGAAGCGGATCTTCTCGTGGGCGACGCAGGCGGCGGCGAGGGCTGCGAGCAGCTCGGCGTCGGCCCCCTGCACGGGCTGGGAGACAAAGGTGGCGGCCTCGGCGAGGTGGGACACCCGGCGCCGCAGCCGCGAGGGCAGCACCTGCTCCAGCTTGGCCAGGGTCCGCAGCGAGGTGTCCTCGATGCCGCTGACGGCCGCGGTGGCCGCGGTGCGAAGGCCGATGGCGATGGCCACGGTCTCGTCGTCGTCCAGGAGGAGCGGCGGCATGGCGGTCCCGGCGGTCAGCCGGTAGCCACCGATGTTGCCCTGGGTCGCCTGCACGGGATAGCCCAGCTCCCGCAGGTGCTCGATGTCGCGGCGGATGGTGCGGGGCGTAACTCCCAGACGCTCGGCGAGCTCGGCGCCCGTCCAGTCGCGCGGGGCCTGCAGCAGCGAGAGCAGTTGCAGCAGACGGGCAGCGGGGTCCCGTGTGCCCCGCTCCTCTCCTGTCTTTCCCGGATCGATTCGCATGGCGCTCACCATCCCCGAGTTCTAGGACGTCGAGTGACCTATTGAGCACCTACCGTCGAAGACACCGAGTGAAACACCCCGTTTCCTCCCCA
The DNA here is from genome assembly GCF_001590865.1 of Streptomyces sp. NBRC 110611. GTDB lineage: Bacteria > Actinomycetota > Actinomycetes > Streptomycetales > Streptomycetaceae > Streptomyces. Next base: position 296,313 of record NZ_BBUY01000002.1, on the reverse strand, counting down.
TTTCGAGCGGGGCAGCGCGCTGGGCGTCGCCGAGCTCACCGCCGACACCACCGCCGGCGGTGAGCACGTCATCGGCAACAACCTTCACGTCGGCCTGGTCTACGAGAATCCCGTCGAGCAGCGCACGGCCTTCGACAAGCTCGCCCAGGACGGAGAAGTCCTCGAAGCCCTGGCCGACCAGTTCTGGGGCGCCGCCTACGGTGCCTTCCCGCGACAAGTACGGCGTCATCTGGGAAACCAACTGTTACCTCCCCCAGGACAGCGGCGATGGCACCGGCACACCCGCGTAAGGAGCCACCGCTGCCGCCCGGCAGGCTTGCCGGTCACGGCCTACCAGGTGACGGGCAGAGCGGTGACGCCCTGGAACGACGCGTCACCCGGCGTGCATGCCAGGCTCCCGGCCGGGACCGCAAGCCGCAGCCCCGGGAGCCGGGCGAGCAACGTCCGCAGGGCGATCTCCAGCTCCAGCCGGGCCAGATGCTGCCCCAGGCACTGGTGGACGCCGAACCCGAACGCCAGATGACGGCGATCGGCGCGGCGCACGTCCACCTCGTCGGGACGAGGGTGGACCGCGGGGTCACGGTTGAGCACCGACGTGGGAAACACCACGCCCTCCCCGGCCCTGATCACCGTGCCACCCGTCTCCACGTCCTCGACGGCCACCCGTACCAGGCCGTCCAAGGTGGACAGATACCGCAACAGCTCCTCCACCGCGGAAGGGAACAACGACTCATCAGCGCGCAGCGCCGCGAGCTGCCGCGGATGCTCCAGCAGCATCAGCACACCGGTCGCGATCGAGTGGGCGGTCGTCTCGTGCCCGGCGATGAGCAGCACCAGTGCCAGCGCCACCAGCTCGTCCCGGTCCGGGCCTCCGCTCCGGCCGCGCCCTTCCACCAGCTCGTCCAGCAATCCGTGATCGCCATGAACCACTCCCTCCGCCGTCCCAGTCCCTTTCCAGGACGTGCTCCGGGACTCTTTCCGGTACACCAACGCCTCCAGATACGCGCGGAGTTCGACGTACCCGTCCCGCGTCTGCCGGGCCGTTGCCCCGCGCATGAGCCAGCGCGTCCGTTCCTCGAAGAAGTCGTGGTCGGCGTAGGGCACGCCCAGCAACTGGCAGACGACGGTGGACGACACCGGGAGCGCGAACGCGGAGACCAGGTCGGCCGGCGAGCCGTGGCGGACCATGGCGTCCAGGTGCCGGTCCACCACCCGCTGGACCGTCTCACGCAGCGCGGCGATGCGCCGGACACCGAAGTGCGGGATCAGCCGCTGTCGCTGCCTCCGGTGTTCGGGGTCGTCGACGGTCAGCAGCGGCAGGGTCATGCCCTCCAGGTCCGCGAAGCGGGCGGCGAGGGACGGGAAGCGCGGGTGGGTGTTGTCGGAGGACAGCCGTGCATCGCGCAGCAGCCGGCGGGCCTCGGCCTCGCCGGTCACCGCCCACACCACCCGCCCGTTGTAGAGGACCACCCGCGCCAGGGGGCGCTGCTCCCACAGCCGCTGATAGCCCTCCGGTGGCTGATAGGGGCACGTACGCTTCTGCGGAAAGGTGATGACGTCGACGTCAGGCATGACGAGGCCTCCCTGCCAAGGGAACTGGCATACGGAATGGGTGAACGCCGCCGACGCTATGCGCCCAATAGGACATCCAACGCCCTGATGCACCTGCCGCCTTCCGGCCATCTCCCGTCCTCAGTAGGCGAGTTCGCGCTCCAGCGGCGTGCGGTAGGCGGGCGTGAAGCGACGCTTCCCGAGGAACGCCGCCATCCGGTCCACCTCGGCCTCGATCGCCTGACGCGCCTCCCGGCCGGGATCGGTGAGCAGCCGCCAGGCCAGGGCTCCGTCCTTGCGCTGTGCCCAGCCGCCGACGATCCGGCCGTCCCACCACACGGTCGGGCCGATGTTCCCCATCCGGTCGAAGAGCGCCGGGATGTGCTCGGGGTCGAGGTAGAAGCCGCGCTCCCGCCAGCCCATGGGGGTGGGGTCCAGCGCCGGCAGCAGCGCGGCAGTCGGCTCGGGCCCGGCGGCCGCCGGCGCTTCGAGGTCCTCGGGCAGCGCGTAACCCGTCCCCTCGTCGAGGGCGACCTCCACCACCCCCGCGGCGGCGAGGGCCTTGCGGGTCTCGGTGACCGTCCAGCCGGTCCACCACTTCAGGTCGGCCACAGTGCCGGGCCCGAAGGCCCCGAGCCAGTGTCGGACCAGCTCCGTGCGGGCCAACGGAGCAGGAATATCGGGAAGTTCGGGAGCCAGGGTCCAGGCGTGCTGGTTGCTGGTCCAGCCGCCGCGGCGGCTGGACCGGATGAGGTGGCCGTCGGCGGCCAGGGCGAAGAGCAGGTCGGCGGCGATGCTGTGGCGCGACTCGTACCGCTTGCCCGGGGAGACGACCAGCTGCTGGTCCAGCCCCGGGACAGCGGCCGCGAGTTCGGCCGTGGTCGCCTCGCCGCGCTCCCGTACGGCCTCCAGGGTGCTGCGGGTGATGTTCTCCAGCCAGGCGGCGTCACCGTAGCCGTTCTCTTCCAGCTGGCGCAGCAGCCCCTTGGTGCGGGCGGCGGCGTTCGGTCGGCCGACGGCGGCCAGCATCACGGGCGCCAGGGCGGTGGGAACGACGAAGAGGGTGCAGCGCATCGCCGTCATCCGCATCAGTGTCGCCCGCTCGTAGAGCTCGCGCTCGATGGTGTCGTGGCGCGGGCTCTCCAGGCGGGCGGCTGTCGAGAGGTAGACCGTGGCGGCGTCGGTGGCGTGCAGGGCCAGCACCGTCTCGGCCACCTCCCGGGTGGTTGCCGACCGCCGGCCAGGGCCGGGCAGGTGGCGGCGGACCAGGCGGATGCGGCGCTGGGCGTCGGTGATGCGGCGGCCAGTGCTCATGAGGGAGTCTCAGGGGACTCGGGGGCCTGTGGGGTGTCCTGGTCTGCTATGGGGGGCGTGGGCAGGCCCGGGTTCGGGGTGAGGATGCGACGCAGGATGCCTTCGACCTCCGCCCGGGTGGGTGGTGTGGTGCCGGCCAGCCCGCGCAGGGTCAGGCCGTTGGTGGCCACGGCCGCGGCGCGGGCGGTGAGTGGGTCGACGTACGGCAGGAGCGCGTTGACGCTCAGCTCGATGAACCGGTCGGCGACCGGCCGCAGCGCGGGCCGGCGCAGGGCGGCCAGATACAGCTCGAACTCCACGACCTGGATGTCACGTTGAGGCCCGAAGGAGCCCATGAGGGCGTCGGTGAGCAGCACGACGAGCTGTTCCGGGGTGAGTTCGGGGCGTTGGGCGACCCAGTCGGTGAGGTAGGCGGCGTAGCGGTCGACAGATCGCTGGAGGGCCGCCTGGATGAGGTCGTCCTTGGTCGCGAAGTGGTAGGTCGTCGCGCCGAGCGGGACGCCGGCCCGCTCGGCGACCGCCCGGTGGGTCAGCCCCTCGACGCCACGCTCGGCGATGACCTTCTCGGTAGCGGTGGTGATCTCCGCTATCCGCCGCTTGGGGTCGTACCGCCGCTTCGCGGCGCCCTGCCCTGCCATGACCGTATCCCTCCGAGGGGCTGACATGCATGCGATGAACGATGCTTGGGTGAAGCAACTTATGTACGAAGGTATCAATCTTTCTTCGAGAGTGCCCTCACCGCATGCCGACTCATCAAAACGATCTCTTCCTGCCGGGCAATTCGACCGTGTTCCGTTCGCCACGCAGCGTTGTTCGGGCACGTGGGACGGTTGATCACCTGAAGGCACTTGCCCCACTTCGGAGGCGCTACTCGACACAAGTGCTGCACGTATGTACTAATTGAGGAGTGGGACGTCCCGAGCGTCTCCGCAGACCTGTTAGCGCAGAACTCACAGGGCTCCCTTGAGCCGCTCGGCAGAGCACTCGCCGACTTCTGCGCCGCCGCCCTGGGCTGGGAGGTCACCAAGCCCGCCCACCAACCCGGAGCGCACTGGACCGTCCTGCTGGACCCCTCCGGCCAGCCCTTCTGCCTCAGCGCCACCCCGCACAGCGCCTGACCCCCGCCCCACCTCACCCAGAGAGAAGACAGGGAGGACACCATGGCTTTCGCGCCATGCATCAGCGTCCGCGACACCGCCGCCAGCCTCGCCTTCTACAAGAAGCTCGGCTTCGACGCGGACTCCAGCACCGCCCGCCCCGGCGACGACATCCACATGCTCCTCTACCAGGGCGAATTCGTCGCAATGATCTACCGCAACGCCGACCTGAAGAACTGGCTCCCGGTCCTCGCCGATACCCCCATCGGCTTCGCCGGCATGTTCTACCTGGGCGTCGACGACCTCGAAGCCGCCTTCGCACACATCTCGCGGCACGCGGAGATCGTCAAGCCGATCACCACTGACCACAACGGACAGCGGATGTTCTACTTCCGCGACCCGGGCAGCTACGTCATCGGCATCAACGAAAAGGCCGCACTCCAGGCCAGCGACCTCGGCAAATACGCCTGACCGCCCCCTCCCCCACCAGCCGACCACTCCCGTCAGCCGCACAGCCGGCCCGAGCCAGCCCCAGTCAGTCCCAGTCAGTCCCAGGGAAGGGAACCCCCCCCATGATGAACATCGCCCCCTGCCTGGCCGTGGCAGACCCCCTCGCCACCGCCGCCTTCTACCAGAAGCTCGGCTTCGGCCTCCTCGACGCCGGCCCCCTCAACCCCGAACACCCGCTGCTGATCATCACCCACGAGGGCAAGCCCGCCCTGATGATCCAGACCGACAGCAGCCTTCGCGAGCTGCTGCCCACCATGCAGCCCACCAACGGCTGTTCCGGCATCCACTACTTCACCGTCGCCGACTTCGACGCCACCGTGGCGCGCATCCGCCCCCACGTCGAGGTCGTCAAGGACACCGTCACCAACTACGACGGCACCGGCCGCGAGTTCTTCTTCCGCGACCCCGACGGCTACATCCTCGGCATCTTCGGCCCCAACGACATCAACCAGTTCGACGCCCAGTACACCCAGCACGAAGGACAGTGACCCCCTCATGCACACTCCCGCCATCTCCACCTGCCTCGGTGTCAACGACCTCGACCAGACCATCGCCTACTACGAGAAGCTCGGCTTCCAGGCCCTCCCCGCCCCGCCCAACGCCTACATCCGCGTTCTGACCTACGGCGGCGAGTTCGCCTTCATGCTCCAGCAGACCGACCTGCTCGGCATCTGGCTGCCGCCCCTGAAGGGCACCCCGCCCGGCTGCTGCGGTATGCACTACCTCGCCGTTGACGACTTCGACGTCTGGGTCGACGAGCACCGCGACCACATCGACGTCATCAAGGGCCCGGTCGATGCCGGAGGCGGCAACGTGGCGCTCTACTTCCGCGACATCAACGGCTACATCATCGGCGTCACCCAGAAGCGACAGCACTGACTGCCCGGCCCACCCGGCCACCCGCAAGCCATCAACACGCCACCCACAGCACGGAGTTACCTCATGAAGATCGCAGTCCTCGGCACCGGAGGCGGCGGCCGCGCCCACGCGGCCAGGCTCCTCGAACTCGGCCACGACGTCCACGTCGGCACCCGCGACCCCGAGGCCACCCTCGCCCGCACCGAACCCGACATGATGGGCAACCCGCCCTACCAGCAGTTCCTCGCCGACCACCCCGGCATCCGGCTGCACACCTTCGCCGACGCGGCGGCGGCCGCCGACGAGATCGTCATCAATGGCATCGACGGCGCCAGCGCCCTGGGAGCCCTCACCGCCATCGCCGAACAACTCAACGGCAAGGTCCTCATCGACTACGCCGTGCCCTACCTCTACGGCGCCGAGATGGAGCACCCCTGGCCCACCCCCTTCGGCACCATGCCGAAGCTCGACCCCTGCGACACCGACAGCCTCGCCGAGCAGATTCAGCGAGCCCTGCCGGACGTGAAGGTCGTCAAGTCCTTCGTCACCCAGGAACAGGACACCGTCGTCAACCCCGAAGCCATCGGCGGCGGCGACCACACCATGTTCCTCGCCGGCAACCACACCGAGGCGAAGAAGACCGTCACCGAGCTGCTGAACTCTTACGGCTGGACCGACATCCTCGACCTCGGCGACCTCGTCGCCGCCCGCGGCATGGAGATGTACGCCCACATGCACGCCGCCATCGGCCTCACCCTCGGCCTCGGCAACCACTTCGGCGTGAAGGTCGTCCGCTGACCCCACTGGCCCGTGCCCGGTACCAGGCATGAGCCAGTGGAGTCAGCGGACGGGATTCTGGCCCTAGCGGCCGAGCACGGCCCGCAGCCGCTTCTTGTCGGGCTTGCCGACGGGGGTGAGCGGGATGTCCGGGACGATGTGCACAGCGGCCGGGGCGCTCAGCGCACCCTTCCGCTCGGTGACGAAGTTCCCGAGTGTGCCGGGCTCGGGGTGGTGCCCGGCTGCCGGGACGACCGCGATGTGCACTTCCTCGGTGGCGTCCGCGCCCCGTACGCCGAAGACCGCGCAGTGGGCGATCGCCGGGTGGGTGAGCAGCAGGTCCTCCAGCTCGTGGTGCCGAATGCGATCGATTTCAGCGACAAGAAGGTGCTGATCGCCGATGACGTCGCCGACACGGGCAAGACGCTGAAGCTGGTGCACGACTTCTGCGTGGGGACCGTGGCCGAGGTCCGCAGCGCGGTGATCTATGAGAAGTCGCACTCGCTGGTGAAGTGCGAGTAC
>NZ_BBUY01000002.1:10486-289659 GCF_001590865.1 Streptomyces sp. NBRC 110611 | reverse complement strand
GAAGAAGACCGTCACCGAGCTGCTGAACTCTTACGGCTGGACCGACATCCTCGACCTCGGCGACCTCGTCGCCGCCCGCGGCATGGAGATGTACGCCCACATGCACGCCGCCATCGGCCTCACCCTCGGCCTCGGCAACCACTTCGGCGTGAAGGTCGTCCGCTGACCCCACTGGCCCGTGCCCGGTACCAGGCATGAGCCAGTGGAGTCAGCGGACGGGATTCTGGCCCTAGCGGCCGAGCACGGCCCGCAGCCGCTTCTTGTCGGGCTTGCCGACGGGGTGAGCGGGATGTCCGGGACGATGTGCACAGCGGCCGGGGCGCTCAGCGCACCCTTCCGCTCGGTGACGAAGTTCCCGAGTGTGCCGGGCTCGGGGTGGTGCCCGGCTGCCGGGACGACCGCGATGTGCACTTCCTCGGTGGCGTCCGCGCCCCGTACGCCGAAGACCGCGCAGTGGGCGATCGCCGGGTGGGTGAGCAGCAGGTCCTCCAGCTCGTGGGTGTAGACGTGTCCGCCGACCACGACGATCATGTCCTTGAGGCGGTCGACGATGTAGAGGTAGCCGTCCTCGTCGAGGTAGCCCAGGTCACCGGTGTGAACCCAGCCGTCGCGCAGGACCTGCGCCGTGAGGTCGGGGCGCCGCCAGTATCCGGTCATGGCTTGTCCGGAGCGTACTCGTACCTCTCCGACCTGGCCGGTGGGCAGGGGGCTGCCGTCCTGGGCGTCGTGGATGGCGATGTCGACGCCGGGGATCGCCCGTCCGACCGTGGCCTGCCCGTCCTCGGGCAGGTCCTGGTGTTCCTCCGGCTCTATGACGGTGACGGCGCCCGCTTCGGACTGCCCATATCCGCCGTACAGGACCGCCCCGAACACCTCATGGGCCCGGCGCAGTCGGGACGCGGAGGCGGCGCAGCCGCCGTAGCTGATGCGGCTGATGCTGCTCAGGTCGGTGGCGGCCAGGGCGGGGTGGTCGAGGAGCCGGTAGATCAGCGGTGGCAGCAGCCACAGGTGAGTGATCCGCTCCCGCTCCACGGCCGTGAGGACGTCGCGCGGGTCGAATTCGCTGTGCAGCACGACCGTTCCGCCTGCCAGCAGGGTGGCGTCAGCGATGTTGCCCGCGACGTGGGCGAGCGGAGTGCAGGCCAGGAAGCGGGGCGGCGCGCCGGCGCCGACGGAGCCGAAGGCGAGCATGTCCTGGTACGGACCGTGCGGCATCCGTACGCCCTTGGGGACGCCGGTGGTCCCTCCGGTATGGCGGATGCACCAGTCGTCCTCGGGGCGGGCGGCGGCGGGCACGGGGTCGGCCGGGTGCCGCGCGGCGCGCGCGAGCAGGTCCTCGCCCAGCGGGCTCGGCCCGAAGGCGTACACCCGCGGCGGGCGGGCCAGGTGCACAAGCCGCTCGGCGGCCTCCTGCCGGCCCGGCTCGACGACCAGCAGATCGGTGTCGACGCTGCGGGCGATCTTGGCCAGGGCGTCGGGAGCCATGCCCTGGTAGAGGGAGACCACCCTGGCACCCAGGAGGTTGGCGGCGTAGCGGGTGGCCAGCACCTCGGGGCGGTTACCGGAGAACAGCGCGACGGTGCTGCCGCGCCCGATGCCCCGGGTGGCCAGCTCCCGGGCGAAGCGGTATACGGCGTCGCGGAGTTCGGCCGAGGTCACCTTCCGGCCGTCGGCGGCGGTGATCACTGGTTGGGAGGGGTGGCTGGACAGGGCGTCGGCAATGGCCTCGACGTAGCAGCGGAAGGTGGTGCCTGAAGTGGTCCCTGAAGGGGAAGTCGCCGGAGACGCAGGGAAATTGGGGTGCATGGAGTATCTCTCCCTACTGTGTAGGCGATTACTACTGAACGGGAACGCTACCTTCCGGTAGGTCCGGGCAGGCGAAGCGTTGATGAACAGCGGGTGAGGACTGGGGGCGGCGGCGTGCTGCCGCAGTTCGGGCGTGCTATCGCGGTTCACTTGGTGCACCCGTCCGCTGTGTATGGATGTGAATGCGAAGCGTAATGGGTGCGGCGTGGACGGGCCGCCGGGGAGCCGGGCCGGCGTGCGACGTCCGACACCGGCCAGTCGAGGGGGAGTTGAGGGGGAGTCGAGGGGAGTTGAGGGTGGCAAACCCCACTTCCGAGTGGGTGTACAGGACCAGCCTCGGTGCGCGAAGCTGGCCCCTTTCACGCAGCCTGAAAGGTAGGCCTCATGTCGTTGAGACCCCCCGTAGAGTCCACCGTGACCGCTACACCCACCGGAAAGTCATTCTTCGGGCACCCGTGGGGACTGTCCACCCTCTTCCTCACAGAGATGTGGGAACGCTTTTCCTACTACGGAATGAAAGCGATCCTGCTGTACTACATGTACTACCAGGTATCCCGCGGCGGGCTGGGTATCGATAAAGGGACAGCTACCAGCCTGGTGTCGATATATGGCGCCGCACTCTACATGTCCGGAATCGCCGGCGGCTGGGTGGCGGACCGGCTCATCGGTGCCCGCCGGTCCATCACCTGGGGATGCGTGCTCATTATGTGTGCGCATGTGGCACTTGCCATCCCCAATGGCGGGCAATCCTCCCTGTACATCTCCATGATTCTGCTCGTACTGGGTACAGGATTACTCAAGCCGAACATTACCAAGAACGTCGGCGACCTGTATAAGGAAGGTGACGACCGCCGCGATGCGGGCTTCACTCTTTTCGTCATGGGTGTGCAAATCGGTTCGTTCCTCGCCCCGGTCATCATCGGCGACCTCCTCACGAGCCCCGATCAGTCGAACCCGCAGGGTAATCACTTCCACTGGGGATTCGGTGCCGCGGCAGTCGGCATGGCTATCGGTCTCGCGCAATATCTGGTGCGCGGCCGCCACACCCTGGGTGCTTCCGGAAAGCGGGTTCCCAACCCCCTCGAACCGCATCACCGTAAGCGGGTTTTCTCATCGCTCCTCGGAGGCGCCGTAGCGCTGGCCGCCCTGATCGGTGTGCTCATCGCGACCGGCCACTTCAGTGCCGATGGAGTGGTGAACTGCGTGAGTGTGCTCGCGATAGCCGTACCCGTCGTGTACTTCATCATCATGCTGCGGAGCCGGAAGGTCACCGTGAAGGAACGCAGTCGCGTGCTGGCCTTCATACCCCTCTTCATCGCCATGGTGATCTTCTGGTTCGTCGAGGAACAGCAGTTCAGCGTCATGGCCCGCTATGCGGATCAGCAGACCGATCTGGGCGCCTGGGGATTCCACATCGACCCCACCCTCATCCAGACGGTCAACCCCGTGGTCATGCTGGCACTGGCGCCTGTGCTGGCGGCGCTGTGGACGAAAGCGCGTCGACAGCCGACCACCCCCCAGAAATTCGCCATCGGTCTTGTTCTCACCGGCATAGGATTTGCCGTGCTCTTCCTCCCGTGGATGATGGGCGGGGCGAGCCAACTGGTCAATCCGGCCTGGCCGCTGGTCAGTCTGGCCCTCATCGCGATCGGTGAACTGTTCGTCAACCCGGTCAGCCTGTCCGTCACGACACAACTCGCCCCCGCGGCCTATGCATCCCAGGTAGTCGGCCTGAACTACGCCTCCGACTCGGCCGCGCAGGGTCTCATCGCCCAGGTATCGAAGTTCTACAGCTCGGACAGCTCCGGTCTGTACTTCGGGGTCACCGGCGCCCTGGTGGCGCTCGTCGGCGTGGGTCTGTGGTTCTATGCACCCAGAGTTCAGCGCAACATGGGCCACGCCGCTCATGAGTGAGCTCCGTTTCCCGGCCGGAAGTCAGCGCCGGGGCCATCGATAAACGGCACATGGCGAAGGTCGCCCCTGGTAGAAGGGGGCGACCTTCGCCATGAGGGTACCGAGATGGCCGCGCCTCGCTCTGTGTCCTGCCGATGACGGAGATGAGGTGCATGGTCATGGCGGAGGTCTCACGCCATGTCACAGTCCGAGTCGGCGGTAGCGGATGAGGGCTGCGGTGATGCCGACGCCGACGAAGGCGAGGTGCTGCGTGGGAGGGGGAGGGGAAGTTCGGCGACGAAGTGGGCTCCGGTAGTGGGTGCGGGCGTGGCGTCGCCGAGGTTGAGGGTGCCGCGGTGGTAGTGGGCGATCTCCCGGGCGATGGCCAGGCCGAGGCCGGTACCGCCGCTGCTGCGGTTACGGGAGACATCGAGGCGGGTGAACCGCTCAAAGATCTTTTCGCGGTGCTCGGCCGGAATGCCGGTGCCGTCATCACACACTTCGATCAGGGCGGTGGCATCGTGCGCGGAGACGGTGACCACGACCCGGCTGCGAGCATGGCGCACGGCGTTGTCGAGAAGGTTGCGGAGAAGCCGTTCCAGCTGTCGGGCATCGCCATGGACAGTGATGTTGACGTTGAGGTTGTCGTCGGCGGGGCAGTCGATCCGGACCGCGGCGGGGGCGTGCCGACGTGCCTGTGCGGCGGCTTTCCGGGTCAGGGCGCCCAGTTCGACGGGGCGGGCGGCCGACGGTGTGCCGTTGTCGAGGTCGGCGAGCAGGAGCAGGTCTTCGGTGAGTCGCTCCAGGCGTTCGGCGTCGCCGAGGGTGCCGCGGATGACGTCCGGCCAGTTGGTGTGGTCGGGGTAGTGCAGGGCCACTTCCAGGTCTGCGCGCAGCGCGGCGAGAGGGGTGCGCAGTTCGTGGGAGGCATCGGCGGTGAAACGCCGCTGCTGCTCGGCGGCTTGTTCCAGCCGGTCGAGGGTGTCGTTGGTGGTGGCGGCCAGGCGGGCGATCTCGTCGTGGCGGGGTGGGACGGGGACGCGCTGACTCAGGTCCCGGCTGGTGATGGTGCGCAGGCGCTGTTGGATGTCCTCCACGGGGCGCAGGGCCCGTGAGGTGGTGGTCCACACGATCAGGGCGACCAGGAGGACTGCTGCGGGCAGGCCGGCGTACAGCACGTGGTCGACGGCGGCGACGGCCTCTTCGGCGTCCCGGGGGGTGACCAGGATGTGCAGGGTGAGGTTCTCGACGGGCGCGCTCGCCCTGCCGTCGAGCAGGCCCCGGCCTTGGAAGGCCGAGGACACCACCCTGATGTCGCGGCCCGCGAGGTGCTTGCTGCCGGGCTGAGCGTCGCCGGCGACGGTGCCCAGCCGGAGGTCCCGCTCGATGGAGACGGTCGGTCCTGGCAGATCAGGGTGCACGCCCAGTGGATCGGGTACAAAAGGCTCCAGGTCGGGATCGCCCTCGACGAACCGGCCCGCAGGATCGACGATCACCCATGTTTCGGGGCTCTGGATGAGTGAGTGGCTGCTCTCGGCGCCGCGGTTGTAGCGCTGCTCGATGACGCCCAGGCTGGCCCTGGCCCGGTTGAGCGTGTCGTCCATTGCCGAGGTATAGACCTCATGGCGGAGCCACCACGCACCGGCGGTGAAGGCCACGGCAGCGGCGAGGGCTGCGGCCAGGGCGGCGCGGAGGCGGATCGGCAAGCGCTTACCGGTCATCGTCGACCAGCCGGTAGCCGACGCCGCGCACGGTGTGAATGGTGGAGCGGCCGAAGGGAATGTCGATCTTCCGGCGCAGGGCCCTGATGTGGACGTCGATGATGTTGCTGGCGGCCTGGTGATGGGCGTCCCAGACCTGTTCCAGCAGGTCGGCGCGGCTCACTACGTCACCGGCCCGGAGCCCGAGGTAGGCGAGGACGGCGAATTCCTTGGCCGTGAGTTCGATCTCGGTCCCGCCGCGATGGCATCGGCGGGTGGCCGGGTCGAGGTGCAGGTCGCCGATCTGCACGGCCGGCCGGCGCAGCGGGCCGCCGCGGCGGATCAGGGCCCGTAGCCGGGCCAGGAGCACCACGTAGGAGAACGGTTTGGTCAGGTAGTCGTCGGCGCCGGTGTCCAGGGCTTCCGCCTCGTCGTACTCACCGTTCTTGGCGGTGAGCATCAGGATCGGGGTGCGGATGTCCTCGCGCCGCAGCTGGTCGCAGACCCGGTAGCCGTCCAGGCCGGGGAGCATGATGTCCAGGACGATCGCCTGGTAGGGCTGCCGGCGCGCCATCCAGAGGCCGTGCCGGCCGTCATGGCACACGTCGACCGCGTAGCCCTCGGACTCCAGGCCGCGACGGAGCACGGAAGCGAGCCGCTCCTCGTCCTCCACCACCAGTACACGCATCCGGCAATCCTGCCACGCGCCCGCACCGCCACATGAAGATCGCTTCATCTGGCTTCATCGCTGCTTCATACCGGCTGACCGACGGTGGACCCCCTGTCCGCGTCTGCCAGGAGTGCCGGTGTCCTCCCTCGCCCCGTCCCGCTCTCGCCCCCGCCCCCGCCCGTTCGCGGTGCTGATGCCGCCCCGCGGCGGTGACGTCCAGCAGCGACGCGCAAGCCGCCCACGCCTGCTGGCCGTACTGTTCTTCGCGGTCTACGCCGCCCTGTCGGTCACCAAGCACCTCCAGCTCCGTTCCACCGGCTACGACCTGGGCATCTTCGAGCAGGCCATACGCGCCTACGCACAGCTGCGCGCCCCCGTCTCCGAGCTCAAGGGCGCCGGCTACCACCTCCTCGGTGACCACTTCCACCCGATCCTGGCCACCCTCGCTCCGCTCTACCGGCTCTTCCCGACCCCGCTGACCCTGCTCACCGCCCAGGCCGCGTTGATCGCGCTGTCCGTGATCCCGGTCACCCGCCTGGCGATCCGCACCACCACCCCACGGCTCGGCACCGCGATCGGCATCGCCTACGGCCTGTCCTGGGGCCTGCAGAAAGCCATCGCCTTCGACTTCCACGAGATAGCCTTCGCGGTCCCGCTGCTCGCCTTCTGCCTGGAACGCCTGGCCGTGCGCCACAGGCGCGCCGCCGCACTCTGGGCACTGCCACTGGTCCTGGTCAAGGAAGACCTACCGCTGACAGTCACCGCGATCGGCCTGTACATCCTGCTGTGCGGCCGGCGCCGAGTGGGCACGGCCGTGGTGGCGTACGGCGTGCTGTCCGGCCTGCTGATCGTGCTGGTCGTCATCCCGGCCTTCAACCCCGACGGCCAGTACGCCTACCTCCACACCGCCACCGAGGCCGCCGGCAATCCGCTCACCCGGCTGCTCCTGCCACCGCAGAAACTCGGCACGCTGATCGTGCTGCTCGCCCCGACCGTGTTCCTGGCGCTGCGCTCACCGCTGGTCCTCCTCGCGCTGCCCACCGTCGCCTGGCGCTTCTGGTCGACGAATCCGGCGTACTGGGGGTTGGACTACCACTACAGCGCCGTCCTGATGCCCATCGTCTTCCTCGCCTTCGCCGACGCCCTGGGCAGGCTGAACCGCCGGCCCAGGCTGGTCACCCGGGCTGTGGCCGCCAGCGTCGCGGGGAGCGTGCTGGCGCTTCCGTTCCTGCCGCTGCGGGATCTGGCCGGCCCCGCGTGGCGGCCCAGCCCCTGGTCCGGCGCTGCCCGCGAGGTCATGGCTGCCGTACCCGACGGTGCCGAGATCGGAGCCGTCAACTACCTCGCCCCGCAGCTCACCTCCCGGGCCCGCGTCTACCGCTTCCCGCAGGTCCTGGACAGCGGTACCGCACCGGAGTGGCTGCTGATCAGCGACCCCGCCCGTGGCGGCATGCCCGGCTTCGCGGAGGAGCTGCCCCGACTGCCGGAGATCCCCTCACGTGGCTACCGACTGGTCATCGAGCGATCCGGCATCCAGCTCTACCGGCTCGCCGACCGCTGACGGCACATCACACGAGAAGCACGCACGAGGAGCACGCACGAGAAGCACACACGAGAATCGGTGACGACGCTCACACTAGAGCGGACGGTCCGCCGCCTGTTTGCATACCCCTTGGAAGGCAACTCAGGAGGTGACGGACGCATCATGGTGTCCACAGAGAGCATTCTCGCGTTCGCGGCGATGTCGCTACTGGTGATCGTGATTCCGGGACCGAGCGTGCTGTTCGTGATCGGCAGAGCGCTCGCACACGGACGTCGCACGGCGCTCTCGACGGTCCTGGGCAACCTGGTCGGTTCGTACCTCCTGGTGCTCGCTGTGGCGTGGGGCCTCGGCGGGCTGGTGGAGAGATCGGCGACGGTGTTCATGGCCGTGAAGCTGGCCGGGGCGGCGTACCTCGTCCACCTCGGCGTGCAGGCGTTCCGGCACCGCAAGGAGTTGCGCGCGGCGAGCATGGAGGCCCCGGCGGGTGAGCGGCGGGGCGATCTGCGCACGATCCTGGACGGCATTCTCGTGGGAGTCACCAACCCCAAGGGCATCGTCTTCTTCGCGGCGGTGCTACCGCAGTTCGTGGATCACTCGGCGGGCCATGTCCCCGTCCAGATGATGGTGTTGGGCCTGGTCCCGGTCGCCATCGGCATGATGACGGACACCCTCTGGGGCCTGGGAGCCTCGGCGGCCCGTTCCTGGTTCGCCCGGTCGGACCGCCGCCTGTCGATGGTCGGCGGTGCGGGCGGCTTCGCCATGATCGGCCTGGGCGTGACGGTGGCGGCGACGGGCCGTGCCGACTAGGGCCGGTCCGGCGGAAGCGCCCCCGAAGACTGAAGACTGAGGCGGGTTGGCCGGGAGTGGGTGTTTGGCGGGTGTGCGGGCGCGGGTAGTTCGTGGCCGCTGTCGGGCTGCGGGCCGCTGGTGGAGGGCGGGATCGTGTGCGGGTGACGGCGGACCGCGCCGGGCTTTGAGGAGCCGGGCTTTGAGGAGAAGACCATGAGGATCGCCATCACGGGTGCGTTCGGCTTCCTGGGGTGCCGGCTCACCGAGGCATTGCTTCGGCTGCGGACGTTCCGTGGCGCGCCGATCGAACGGTTGGTACTCGCCGATCGTGCCGTGCCGCCCGGGGCGACGGCGGCAACGGACCCGCTCGTGGATGTCGTGCACGGCGATCTGATCGACCGCGCCGACGAGGTGTTCGCGAAGCCGGTCGACGTACTGTTCCATCTCGCCGCCGCGGTGTCGGCCGAGTGCGAGGCCGACTTCGGCCTGGGCATGCGCGAGAACGTGGACACGACCCGCGCTCTGCTCGACGCCGCCCGAGCACAGCCGGCCACCGGAGGGCCGGTGCCGCGGGTGGTGTTCTCCAGCAGCCTGGCCGTCTACGGTTCCGACCCGGCGCTGCCCCTGCCGCCGGTGGTCAGCGAGTCGACTCCGCCCATGCCGCAGTCGAGTTACGGGATGCAGAAGCTCCTCTGCGAGCACCTGATCGCGGACTGCACGCGCCGCGGCTTCATCGACGGACGCGTCGCCCGGCTGATGACCGTGTCGGTGCGGCCGGGCAAGCCGAAC
Source organism: Streptomyces sp. NBRC 110611 (assembly GCF_001590865.1). GTDB lineage: Bacteria > Actinomycetota > Actinomycetes > Streptomycetales > Streptomycetaceae > Streptomyces. Next base: position 280,469 of record NZ_BBUY01000002.1, on the reverse strand, counting down.
GCGGCCGCTTCCGGTTTCCTCTCCGGCATCCTGCGCGAACCGCTCGCGGGACTCCCGGCGACCTGCCCGGTCCGTACCGACTTGCACGTGGCCCTGACATCGCCGCGACGTACGATCCAGGGAATCCTCCGCGTCGCGGAGGCCGAGCGTGGCGCCGGACCCGGGCGGCTCCAGGGCCAGTTGCCGGTCAACCTTCCCGCGCTCACGGTCTCGGTGGCCGAGATGCTCGCCACGCTACGACAGGTGGCCGGCGACAGCGCCGCCGACCTCGTGACCCTGGCACCCGATCCTGCCGTCGAGGCCATCGTCGGCTCGTGGCCCGCCGTCTTCGACAATACGCGTGCCGCCGCACTCGGGCTGGAACCCGACCCGGACTTCCTGTCAGTCGTACGGGAGTACCTCGCGGATCGGACCGCCGGGGAGACCGCCGGGGCCTCGACCGGCTCGCCGAGGACGCCACCCGGCGTCCGGTGAGCGGTCACGTGGCGGCGATCTCGCTGTCGCGGTGCCCGGCACCTCCGACGGCGCGTCAAGCCGCCGCGGTTCCAGCGCCTCCGACGGGGCGTCAAGCCGCCGCGGTGATCCGCCGCAGAGCGGCGTACTCGAGTGCCGCGTACACCGTCACGACCAACGCACCGATCAGCAGGAAGGCGACGCCGAATCCGGTCAGCGGCATCACGTCGCCGAAGGCCACCACGACACAGGCGACGGCGGAGGCCGCGTTCAGCGCGATCACGGCCCGGGCCAGAGCCGGCGGGATCACCGGATAGCCCGCGATCAGGGCGAGCGCGGCCGCCCCGCCGAGCTGGTAGATCCCGGATCCGACCGCGAACGCCACCGGCATCCCGGTGGCGGACCCGAGCGGTCCGGCGGCTGCGATCAGCACCACGGCCATCACGGCAGTACTCACACTGTCGACGCGCAGCACCAGGCGCAGCAGTCGGGCCGGGTCCCGCGGGGGAGCGGCCAGGTCGGTCGCGTCGGTCGTGCCGGTTGTGCCGGTCGTGCCGGTCGTGGGCAGGACGTCAGCCATCAAGGTCTCCTTCGCCTCGGTCGGTGATCCCACCGTGACACGCCCTGGTTCGCGGACTCCATGACCTCTCAGGTCATGGCCTGCGTACCGGTGAGGACTACGGTGGAGCCATGGAGACGGACGACCTGCCCGGCGTGGGCGTGCTACTGCGTGACTGGCGGCAGCGCAGAAAGCTCAGCCAGCTCGATCTCGCGCTGAAGGCGGACACCTCGACCCGGCATCTCTCCTGCGTGGAGACGGGCCGCGCCCGGCCCAGCCGGGCGATGGTACTCCGGCTCGCCGAACACCTCGACGTCCCGCTGCGTGACCGCAACGGCCTGCTGCTGGCGGCCGGTTACGCACCCGCCTACCGGGAGAGCCCCCTGGGCAGCGACCGGATGGCGATGGCCGGCGCGGCGCTGAAGTCCATGCTGGCCGGCCACGCCCCCTATCCCGCCGCTGTGATCGACCGGCTCTGGGACATCGTCGATTACAACAGCGCTATGTCCGTCCTGCTCAACACCGTGCCGCCGCATCTGACGGACCCGGGCGCGAACGTGATGCGGCTGATCCTCCATCCGGACGGCCTGGCGTCCCGGTGCCTGAACTTCGCCGAGGTCCGCTCGCATGCCCTCGGCCGCCTCCTCCACCAGGTGAACACCACGGGCCATCGCGAGCTTCGGGAGTTGTACGAGGAGGTATCCGCCTACCCGCCCCCGCCCGGCCTCGACCCTGAGCCGGGTCCCGTGGACCCCACGGGCATCGTCGTACCTTTGCGGATCCGCACCCCCTACGGGGACATGTCCCTCTTCAGCGTGATCGCAACCTTCGGTGCCCCGGCGGATGTGACCCTCTCCGAGCTCGCGGTGGAGATGTTCTTCCCGATGGACGAGCAGACGGAGGCTCTCTTGCGGAAGCAGCCCGAATCCGAGCAGCCCGAATCCGAGCACTCCGGATCCGAGTAGCCGGACCACGGTCCGACCGATGTCCCGCCGTCGAGGGCGGCGACTCAACCCGACGGCCCACCACCCCAGTTGGAGCCGCCCGGTCGATCCGCGCGTCGGTCACCCCGCCGGTCGGCCTGCGGGGTGGGAACCGGGTGTGTGGCCGAAGGTGCGCCGGAAGACGTCGATGAACGCGCTGGCCGACGACCACCCGCACCGGTGCGCCACCGCGGTCACCGATTCCTCCTCGGCCAGCAGGACCAGTGCGTACTGGAGCCGCAGTTGGGTGCGCCACTGGGGGAAGGTCATGCCGAGGTCGCTGCGGAACAGCCGGGACAGGGTGCGGTCGCTCGCACCGACCTGGCGGCCCAGCTCGGCGAGGGTGCGACCGTCGGCCGGATCGGCTTGCAGGATTTCGCACAGCGCGCGCAACGGGGACGAAGCCGGCATGGGCAGGTGCAGCGGCTGCTGGGGGGAGACCCGCAACTGGTCGAGCAGCACCGCGCGCAACCGTGAGCGTTCCGGGCTGTCGTCGCCGGGGGCGCGGGTGTAGGCGACGATCAGTTCGCGCAGCAGCGGGCCGACGGCGAGCACGGTCGGGGCCTCCAGGCCGAGCGGGTTGTCGGTCGCGGGCAGCCCCACCAGATGCAGGTCGAGTTCCCCGTGGGCCTGGTGGGCATGGACGGTGCCGGCCGGCACCCAGATGGCGCGGGCGCCCGGGGCGATCCAGGAACCCGCGCTGGTCGTGACGGTCAGTACGCCCCGGCCGGCGTAGACGATCTGGTGGTCGTCGTGCCGGTGGGCGTCGACCGCGCCGCCGGACGCCAGCCGCTGGGTGCGTGTCGGGGCGACCGCCGTATGGCGGATCTTCGTCATTGTTCGGCAGCTTATCGGAAGCACGACGCGGCGGCGGGCCCGGACCATGACGGGATGCGAAGGAAAACCTCGATCTCCCTCTTGTCCGTCGGGCACGCCTGCGTCGACGTCTACCAGGGCGCGGTGGCGTCCCTGATCCCGTTCTTCGTCGCCGAGCGCGCCTACAGCTACGCCACGGTCTCCGGCATGGTGCTGGCCGCCTCCTTGCTGTCGTCGGTGGTGCAGCCGGTGTTCGGTGCCCTGACCGACCGCTGGGCGATGCCGTGGCTGTTACCGGTCAGCACACTGCTCGGCGGTGCGGGCATCGCCCTGAGCGGGGTGAGCGGCTCCTATGGGCTCACCGTGCTGTTCGTCGCGGTCTCCGGGATCGGTGTGGCCGCCTATCACCCCGAGTCCGCACGGGTCGCCCGGATCGCCAGTGCGGGCAGCCACAGCGCCATGGGCTGGTTCTCCACAGGTGGCAGCCTCGGCTTCGCGCTGGCCCCGCTCATGGTCGGCGCGGTGGTGGCGACCGGCGGGCTGCGGCTGACGCCGCTGCTGGTGCTGCCGGCGCTCGCGGGCAGTGTGCTGTGCCTGCCGGTGCTGCACGCGCTGGGGCGGCGGCACGCCTCCGGGACCGCCGCGGCGGCGCCCGCCGGAAGGGACGACAAGGCGTCGTTCGTGAAGCTGTCGCTGGCCGTGGCGTGCCGGTCGATCGTCTTCGTGGGACTGAGTACGTTCCTCTCGCTCTACGCCCAGCAGAACATGGGCGGCGGCACCGCGGCGGGCACCGTGGCGCTCTTCGTGCTCTATCTCGGCGGCGCGGTGGGCTCCGTGCTGGGCGGCGCGCTGGCGGGCCGCTGGGGCCGGGTCACGGTCGCCCGCTGCTCGTACCTGTTCACGATCGGCGCGGTCGCGGGCGTGGTGTTCGTGCCGGGCCCGGCCCTGTACGTGTTCGTGGCACTGACCTCGGCCGGACTGTACGTCCCCTTCTCGTTGCAGGTCACGCTCGGCCAGGACTACCTGCCCTCGCGGGTCGGCACCGCCGGCGGGATCACCCTCGGCCTGGCCGTCAGCATCGGCGGCCTGGCCAGCCCCGCCATCGGTAGCCTCGCCGACGCCACCTCCCTGCGGACCGCCCTCGCGCCTCTCGTCCTGATGCCGGCCCTGTGCTGGCTGCTGTTCCGCACGCTCCCCGAACCCACCGCACCGCACCTCGCGGCCGAGCCGCATCCGAACGCAGACGACACGGACGCCACAGCCGCCCCCGCCCAGCAGCCCGGCCACCGCTGACCGAATTGCCGCTGTCGGTGAGACCGGCTGCCCCAGCACTCGGCCGCCGGAGGCGGGGTGCCGCCCCGGTGTCCGGTCAGTGGGCGGCGAGGAGTTCGAGGGTGTCGATCACGCGGTGCGAGAAGCCGCACTCGTTGTCGTACCACGCGACCACCTTGACGTGGCGGCCGTCGACGCGGGTGAGGGCCGAGTCGAAGACGGCAGAGGCGGGGTTGCCCGTGATGTCGGAGGACACGAGCGGGTCGTCCGAGTACTCGAGGACGCCGGCGAGCGGTCCCTCCGCTGCGGCGCGGTACGCCGCCAGCACGTCGTCGCGCGTTACGTCGCGGGCGACGGTGGTGTTGAGTTCGACGATCGAGCCCACCGGCACCGGTACCCGGATCGAGTCCCCCGACAGTTTGCCGTCGAGGTTCGGCAGCACCAGGCCGATTGCCTTGGCGGCGCCGGTCGTGGTCGGCACGATGTTGACGCCGGCGGCGCGGGCGCGACGGGCATCGCGATGCGGACCGTCCTGCAGGTTCTGCTCCTGTGTGTAGGCGTGCACCGTCGTCATGAACCCGTGGTCGATACCGGCGAGTTCGTCGAGGACCGCGGCCAGCGGCGCGAGCGCGTTGGTGGTGCAGGAGGCGTTCGAGACGATCGTGTGCACGGCCGGGTCGTAGGCGTCGGTGTTGACCCCGAACGCGAGCGTGACGTCGGCGCCGTCCGACGGCGCGCTGACGAGTACCTTCTTCGCGCCCGCGTCGAGGTGGGCGCGGGCGGCCTTCGCCGAGGTGAAGCGGCCGGTGGCCTCCAGGACGATGTCGACGCCGAGTGCGGCCCACGGCAGCCGCGCCGGTTCGCGCTCGGCCAGCACCGTGATCCGGCGGCCGTCGACGACGAGGGCGTCCCCGTCGACGGTCACCGGGCGCCCCAGCCGGCCGGCCGTGCTGTCGTAGGCGAGCAGCCGGGCGAGCGTGGCGGGCTCCGTCAGGTCGTTGACGGCGACGATCTCAAGGGCGCCGTCGCGCTCCAGCAGTGCGCGCAGCACATTGCGTCCGATGCGGCCGAATCCGTTGATGGCGATGCGAGTCATGAGTGTGTCCCTTCCCTTCGCCACCAGGTTCGCCCGCGGCCGGCGCCGCTGACAGTGGCGCTATCGCCACGGTTCACAAGGATCCCGCCACGCGGTGCCGGGCAGGGCTACCGGGTCACTCGCCCCGGGTGAAGGTGCGCCGGTAGTCGCTCGGTGTGGTGCCGAGGATGCGCTGGAAGTGCAGGCGCAGGTTCGCGCCGGTGCCGAGACCGACGTCGGCGGCGATCTGTTCGACGCTGCGCTGTGAGCGCTCGAGCAGTTCACGGGCCAGGTCGATGCGGGCGCGCATCACCCACTGCATCGGTGTGCAGCCGGTCTCCTCGACGAAGCGCCGGGAGAACGTGCGTGGCGAGACCCCCGCCTGCCCCGCCAGCAGGTCGAGGGTGAGCGGCTCGCCGAGCCGGTGCAGGGCCCATTCGCGGGTGGCGGCGAACCGCTCGCCGAGCGGCTCGGGGACACTGCGCGGCACGTACTGGGCCTGGCCGCCGCTGCGGTAGGGGGCCGCAACCAGACGCCGGGCCGCGTGGTTGGACGCGGCCACTCCGAGGTCGCCGCGCAGGATGTGGAGGCACAGGTCGATCCCGGAGGCGGCGCCGGCCGAGGTGAGTACGCTGCCCTCGTCGACGAACAGCACGTTCTCGTCGACCTGGACGAGCGGGTGCCTGGCGACGAGTGCCCGCGTGTAGTGCCAGTGCGTGGTGGCGCGTCGGCCGTCGAGCAGGCCCGTGGCGGCGAGCGCGAAGGCGCCCGTCGAGATGGCGGCGAGCCGCGCGCCCCGGTCGTGGGCTGCGATCAGTGCGTCGACGACGGCCTGCGGCGGGTCGTCGCGGTCCGGGAACCGGTAGCCGGGGACGAAGACGATGTCGGCCCACCCGAGCGCGTCGAGGCCGTGGCCGACGTAGTACGCGAGGCCGTCGCCGCCGCTGACGGGACCGGGTGTCGCCCCGCACACCCGCACCTCGTACGGCATGCTCGCGCGGGTCGTGAAAACCTGCGCGGGTATTCCGACATCGAGCGGCTTCGCACCCTCGAGTACGAGGACGGCGACGCGATGCGGGCGGGAGGCTGACACAGGAAGAGGGTACGCGCCGGCGTGACGTCGACAGGCTCACCGTGGGGATGCATGAGGAACGCGTAGGTCTCGTGTGATTCCAGGCAAGGTGGCCGAACTCGTTTGAATTCCCCGTTTATCAGACGTTTACCCGTTCAGGGTTAGCTACTCATGACCGCTTGGCCGCGAGTCGAGAGGTTCAACGTGCGAATCGAGGGGGACTTGTGATCTCGAAAACGAACAAAGCCGCGCGTTCCGTGGCTGTGGCGTTCGCCGCAGCCGCCACGCTCACCCTGACCGTGCCGACCGGCAACGCCTTCGCCATCGACCACGTCGAATGCCGCGGCGGGGAGAACTTCCTGAAGATCTGGTCGCACAGCGGCGGAACGCAGAGCGTGGACTGCTATGCGAACGCCGGGAGGACCGACTTCGGCGGATGGTGGGTCGACAAGATCTCCACCGGGAACAACGACCTCATCTACTACGACGCCAACGGCGATTCGGTGAAGATCGAGCGGTGGCACGAAATCACGTTCCCGAACCGCCCTCCGAAGGTCAACGCCATCGAAATCCTCTGACGAGGTAACGGGCCGGTGTCCGGGGTGGCCATGCCTTCCAGGTGTGGCCTCCAGCCGGCAGGTGCTCACCCCCTCGGGGGAGGTGGGTCGGTCTCTGGGGCGATGGCATCGCCCCGGGCAGCGAAGACGCTGAGTTCATGACAGCGCTCAACGGGCGACGCCCGGCCATGGCTTCTGCCCCGACAGCCCGGTGGACCCGGTGGACCCGGTGGTTCCGTCGGTGGCCGGAGTGGGCGCCTGCCGCCGCCATGGCCTGGTGCGCGGTGTATGCCGCCGTCGAGGCCTCCCGGGAAGGGAAGGGAACCTCCCTTCCCTTCCCCCTGCCCGCCCCGTATGCGGCCCCTGCCCAACTGATCCTGGCCTCTCTGGCCGTCGTCGCTGCGGCTGCCTGCTGGGCGACCCGCCGACGGCTCGGCCGGTCCGGCCGCATGGCAGTGGGGACCGCGCTCATCCTGACCACCCCGGTCTTCGCACTGGGGATGACCGTACTGCCCATCCACGTCGTCCCCTTGGCGTCCGGTTCGGGGCTGGAGAGCGCCACCGGCCTGGCGCATGCTCTGCTGAGCACGGTCCTCACCTCCTGTCTTGTCCTCGTCGGGCTGTCGTACCGCCGACGGCTGACCGGCGCCTGCCCCCGCTGCGGCTTCCGGCACACCGGTGGCCACGATGCCCCGCTCGTCCATCCCGGCGCCTCGACCGCCTCCCGCCGCACCAGGAGGATGGCCTACCTTCTGGTGTGCGGGGTACTCCCGTGGGCCGGCGTCAAGACCATCTGGACGCTCGGCGGTGACGCGCTCGGCATCACAGCCGAGAAATGGCAGAAGTCGAACTCCGGCGGCTCCGAGCTGTCCAAGGCGCTCGCCTCAGTGGGCATCGACGTGACCGTGCTGGCTGCGGGGCTCGGATTCTTCCTCCTGGCGGGGCTGATGTACCCGTGGGGGCAGGTGTTCCCCCGCTGGACCCTGTTCCTCTCGGGGCGCCGGGTGCCACGGTTGCTGCCCCTCGTCCCGGCCTGGCTGACCAGCATCGGCCTCTCGGCGTACGGAGTCTTCCTCCTGGTCTACGCCTCGCTCGCCGCCCTCGGCGTCGTGCCGGCCCCGGAACCCGACCCGGAACTGGGCGGTACTCGTTCGGGCACACTCTGGCTTGCCGCCTTCGGCGGAATGGCGTTCGGCGGCCTGGGCATCGGCCTCATCACCGCAGCCCGCTCCTACTCGGCGCGGACCCGCGCCATCTGCGCCACCGCGGGCGCGTGGCCGAAAGTCGTCGGGGGGCTTTCCGGCCTCTTGCGGTCGTACTCGTGACGTGCTGTCGTCAAGACCATTGCAGTCGCCTGGGCCGCAGGGGGAGCCGTGGCCGGACGCCGTACGGAACGGTCAGGACTCGTCGGTGCGCGGCGGGCCGAGCAGTGGGTAGCCGTCAATGCGGGTGAAGCCGGGCGCATCGGCATGGTTCTGCGAAGGAGCGCATGCTGCACGACCTCGACGAGGGACGTCTCCGCGGCGTCGTCACGAACCGGGGACGGATGAACGGGGGACGGATGGACGAGCACAGGGACGAGCAGTCGGAGCAGCAGGCGGAACGGCAGTACCGTGCAGCTGCCGAGGGCGGCGATCTGGACGCGATGATCCAGCTGGGGTGGCTGTTCCAGCAGCGGGAGGAGCGCTCCGAGGCCGAGCGGTGGTATCGGCGGGCTGCCGAGGCCGGGCATGCCGAGGGGATGTTCCGCTTCGGAGCGGTGCTGCAGGAGCGCGGGGAGTCCGCCGAGGCCGAGCGTTGGAGCCGGCAGGCCGCCGATGCGGGGTACGCGCACGCGATGGGCGTGGTGGGGTACGTCCTGGAGGAGCGTGGCGATCTCGCGGGCGCCCACGAGTGGTACCGCAAGGGGGCGGATCACGGTAACGCCTTCTCGATGCGGCGCGGCGGGCTCCTGCTGGAGCAGGGCGGACGCCTGGACGAAGCGCGGGAGTGGCTGCGCAGAGCGGCGGACTGTACGGTCGCGGGCCAGGTTCTGGTGCGGTGCGAGGCGATGAGGGATCTCGCGCGCCTCGCGGACCAGTACGGTGACTCGGCCGAGGCGGAGCGGCAGCTGCGGAAGGCCGCCAGGCTGCTGACGGAGACGGACGACAACGTGCCCGAGAAGCAGGGGTGCGCGCTGATGGTCGGTCTGCTGACCATGCTCGCCTCCCTGCTGCGGGAGCGTGGCGAGCCGGCCGAGGCCGAGGAGCTGTTCCGATGGGCTGCCGACAATGGGCACGTCCCCGCGATGCAGGAACTCGGGGGGGCTGTGCGAGGAGCAGGGACGGCTCGCCGAAGCCGAGGAGTGGCACCGGCGAGGGGCCGAGGCCGGCCATCTGCGCTCGGCACTGCTCCTGGCGCTGCTGCTCGCGGAGCAGCGGCGTCCGGCCGAGGCGGAGCCGTGGTTCCGGCAGGCGGCCGAGGCCGGGGTACCGACGGCGATGGACTTCCTGGGCTCCCTCCTGGAGCAGCGCGGGGAGTTGGCGGAGGCGGAGGAGTGGTACCGGGAGGCCGCCGAGGCGAGGATCGACAACTCGATGCTCCGGCTCGCGTACCTCCTGGAGAAGCGCGGTGCCCGGACCGATGCGCTGGACTGGTACCGCAAGGCCGCCGCTGCCGGAAGCGACGTGGCCATGTTCCGAGCAGGGGTGCTGTCGGAGCAGCAGGGCGATCTGGACGAAGCCGATCGGTGGTACGAGCAGGCGGCCCAGGCGGGGAACGAGTTCGCCATGTACCAGGTGGCTCACCTGCGGATGAACCGTGGCCGGGCGGAGGACGCCGAGATGTGGTTCCGCAGAGGTTCTGCGGCAGGCAACGGCAGCTGCATGGCGGTGCTCGGGATCATCCTGGCCATGCGGGGGGATGTGGCCGCTGGGGAACAGTGGTGCCGGCGGGCGGTCGACGCCGGAGTGCCCAACGCTCTGACCGACATGAAGGCGATACTGGAAGCGGAGTTTGGGCCGAGGTTCTGAACTCCCATGTCCGCAGCGGGGGGAACGATGCAGGCGTACATCCGGCTGACCGGCGAGACGGCCCCGGCGGAGCTGACGGGGCTGACCGAATGGCTCTCGCGTGAGGGCGAGTTCCGCGGGCGGACGGCCGTCGGCCGGCCAGAGGTGCGCCCGGACCAGATGGGCGGGATCACCGAGGTCGTGATCGTGGCCCTCGGCGCGCAGGGAGCCGGCACCATGCTGGCCGCCTCGCTGTCCGTGTGGATCAGGCATCGCCGTCCGTCGGCGGACATCGAGGTGACCGGCCCCGACGGCCGGAGCGTCAAGGTTTCCTTGCGCAATGCCCCGGAGGAGGACGTGGAAGCCGTACTCCGACGCGTCCTGGAGCGGTGAATGCGCCTGCCCGACCCGCTGCGGTCGCGGGCGGTGCTGCTGGGTTTCGACACGTTCACCGATCCCGGCCTGCCCGACCTGCCCGCCGTGACGCACAACGTCGACGACCTGGCCGAGGTGCTCACCAGCCCGTGGGGGACAGCCCTCCCGGACGCGCACTGCACAAGACGGCGCGCGGCGGCGCCCACCGCCGGCCTCGCCGACCTGACGTCCATCGGGGCCCGCCTGGTCGCCGCCGCCGAGGAGGCCGAGGACCTCTTGCTCGTCTACTTCGCCGGTCACGGCCTCATCGGCCCGGACGGTGAGCTGTATCTGTCCCTGCCCGGAACCTCCAGCGAACCGGAGCTGGTGGCGTGGACGGGAATACCGTTCGCTCTGGTGCGCCGTACGCTGGCGAACGCCCGGGCGGACAGCCGGGTTCTCATTCTGGACTGCTGCTTCTCCGGACTGGCCATCGGCGCGATGTCCACCACCGCCTCGGTGGTGGCCGGCCAACTGGACGTGGCCGGCACCTGCACGCTGGCGTCCTCGCCGGCGAATCGCCCGTCCAGTGCGCCAGTTGGCGCACGCCACACGGCCTACACCGGCGAACTGCTCGATCTCCTGCGGCACGGCAGCGGCGATGCCGCGACGTTCCTCACCCTGCAGACCATCCATGAACACCTCGCCAGGGTTCTGCCCAGCAAGGGGCATCCGCGCCCCGAACTGCGCAACACCCACACGGTCGGCCGTCTCGCACTGGCCAGGAACCGGGCGCACGAGGGCATCTCCGATCCGGCCGCGATGGTCAGGGAGGCCACGCGGCTGGAGCGGCTCGGTGACAGCGCGGGCGCGCTGCGCTGGTACCAGGAGGCGGCCGGCGCCGGGCGGTCCGACGCCATGAGGGAGCTGGGCCGCCTGCTGGAACGGGACGGAAAACATGTACCGGCAGGAATGTGGCGTCGTAGGGCCGCCCTGTCCGGGGACCCCGTCGCCATGCATGAGCTGGGGGTCGGCTCATGGCGCACCGCGGACCTTGCCGAGGCCGAGAACTGGCTCAGGAAGGCCGCAGCTGTCGGGGTGCCGGAGGCGGCGGAGGACCTGGAGAGGCTGCTGCGGAGGCGGAAGTGAGAGCCGGCCGGTGGTGCTTCCGCGCAGCCGTCAGGTGATGTGGACCGTCCAGTAGGACCGGCCGTTGTTCGTCCCGCCGTCATGCACTTCGGCTTCATCGCCCTTGCCGTTGTGTGCCCACAGGTATCCCCCGGTGAGGTAGCCGTTCTCCAGGTGGATCGACGTCCCGTCATACACGAAGTTCTTGCCGTTGACGGAGATGTCCGGTGTTCTGATGCCCGTCAGGCCGGACGTCGTGAACTTGGTCGTGCCACCGTAGGAGACGGTGATGTCGCGGTTCGCCTGGAGGAACCCCTCGACGGTGAGCCGCTGCTTCGCGTCGAGGTCCTTGTCCACGGTGAGCTCTTGGAGGCTGGTGGCGCCGGCCACCGTCAGCGCCCGCGTGACGGCGAGGCCGCCGCCCACCGTCAGCGCCTGCTCCGCCGTGAGGTCCCCACCCACCGTCAGCCCCTGGACTGCGGTGGTACCGGTGACCATGACCTCACCGTCCACCTCCAGCCCCGTCAGCTTCGGGTTCGTCACCGTGACCGTGGTCGTCAGGTAGTGCGTGGTCCCGCCGGTGACGTACGAGAGCTGGAAGGTCGTGTCGCGGTCGACTGTCGTGCGGTAGTCGTGCTGCTTGCCGACCGGGTGCGCGCTGCCGCCGTACGAGACCGTGTAGTCGAGCGTCGACGGGCCGTTCCACGTGAGGCGGACCGCGCTGCCGGCCGTCACCTCCATTTCGTCCGCCGTGAAGTCGGAGACAGCCATGGCCGGGATCTTCGGTGCCGGGAACTTCGTGAGCGCCAGTCCGGTGAAGGCGGGGCTGTCGGGCCACCGGTCCGGGTTCGTGGTGGCGACCTCGTGGATCTCGATGCGGGCCGTGCCGGGAAGGGGACTGATCTTCAGGTTCTCCAGGGTGATGACGATGCCGGAGACGTCGACGGGCGAGTCGGCCTGGTTCGGCTTGGCCAGGAAGTGGGCGTAGTCACCCGGCGGCAGGATGGTCTGGGTGCCCGGCTGGATGCGCGCCACCGTCCAGTCCGGGGCCTGACCGTCACCCGCGTCGGCCGCGACCAGGCTCTGGGCGAGATCGCCCTCGGGCAGGGAGAAGACGATCTCCCGGCAGTACACGGTCTCGCCGCCGCCGTTCGAGACCACGAGGTGCAGGGCCGTGGCAGGGTCGTCGGTACCGGTCGTCGCGTACAGCGGGAACGGTTCGCTGATGAGGGCGTAGTCCAGCAGAGGGGCGTCCGGCTCGCTCATGGAGTCGGCTTCTTTCAGGTTCGGGTGCGGGTGCTGCGCGGTCACTATCGGGTGCGGGTACTGCGCGGTCACTTGGTGGTGAAGCCGCCGGACAGGCGCAGGAAACCGGTGCGTACGGTCGGGCCGTTCTCGTCCAGCCGGGCCGTCTGGTCGATCTGCACGACCGCCTCGTGGTGCCACCGCGGTGCGGGGTCGGCGCCGGCGGGTGCGTCCGGGACGACCAGCTCGGCCCAGTCCCAGGTGCCCTGCGGGGACGTGGGGTGTGGCATGGCGAGGGCGTCGACGAAGCCGGACGGCGCGCCGCCCGGGCCCACGTCCTTGGCCGGGACCTTCCGTGTCGTGGTCAGCACCGGGCTGAGCCGCAGCGCCACCCGCATCGCGGCCATGGCGGTCCGGGTGAAGCGCGACGGGAGCTGAAGCTCCGTCACGGGAAGGATCTCCGTCGTCGCGTGGACGGTGGCCAGCGGGTCGAGCAGCAGTGTGAGGTGCGTCCGGCCCGTCGAGTCCGCCCGGAGCCTGGGCCAGTTGGCGTCGGAGATCTTGGCCACGTAGTCCGTGCGCAGGTGCTCGCGCGGCGTGTCCACTGCGTGGAACGTCCCGTAGTCGGCCTCGGAGAAGTAGCCGATCAGGCCGTCGCCCTGCTGCCCGGCGTTGCCGAGCCGGACGGGCCACCGGTAGTCGAGGTGGGCCATCTCGGCCGGCGCCGTCCCGCCCTGACGCGTGGCCCACGCCTGCTGCGTCTGCCAGTCCAGCGCGTACTGCCAGCCCCCGTCGGCGACCGGAAGGCCGTCCAGCTCGAAGCCGAGCCGGGCGCGGACCAGTGCGAGCGGGCGGCCGAGCAGTGCGCCGAGCACCTCGTCGCCGTACGGGTTGCCCCGGTCGATGCCGGCGAGCGTGGTGTCGACGGTGGCCAGGAGGTCGGCGAAGGCGTCCGGTCCCTTGGCGGTCAGCTCGCGGGCGAGACCACCAGCGAGCCGCCGCCCTTCTCCCTCGCGGCGAGCACGATGGACTTGCGGGCGGACGCGTACCCGACCGTGAGGCCGGAGACGGCCGGACCGGCCAGGAACGCCGGCGGATCCGTCACGCCCAGCAGCCCGGCGAGGTCCGCGAACGACACGCCCTTGGAGTCCTCGCAGACCGCGCTGAACTCGGCGTGCTGGACGTCCTTGATGTCGAACGTCAGGGTACGGACGGTGTCGTCCCCGCCCCCCTGCCGGGGAACACCGAGGACCAGACGTGCCTCGTACTCCTGGTCGTACGTCTGGCTCTCCCCGGACTTGGACAGGGACACCTTGACGTCGAGGCCGGCGTCGAGGCCGCCCAACGGGAAGTCGACGTCCGCCTCGACGCGGAATCCGGTGGCGCCCTGGCCGTGGTCGTAGGCGAGCACGAGGCGCTTGAGGGCGATGTCCTTCAGGACGGGCGGCGGGGCCACACCGAAGAGCCCGAAGAGCGCCTCGGCGACCTGCCATTCCGTTCCGTCCTCGGGCTCCAGGACGAACTCGTAGCCGGTCTGTCCGGCTTCGAAGTCGAGGGCGCAGGTGATGACGAGCGGATCTCCGCCGTCGATGGCGAGCTTCGCCTGCGCGGAGAGTTCGCGGACGGCGGCGCCGTCCAGGAGGTGAATCGCGTAGCCGAGGATGAGGTCCTGCAGCCGAGGGCGCTGAAGGCGGACATCACGGGGTGGCTCTTCAGCGACAGACCGAACTGGACGCCGGTGACGGTGGCGTCGTCCGGGTCGCCTTCTTCGTCGCTGAAGAAGCAGAGGGAGAGGTTCGGAGTTTCCGTGGCGATGATTCCGGTGACGCAGAGGTGGTCCGGGTCCGGAACCATTCCGGTGAGGGTGGTCCCCATGGTGAACCAGTCGGAAAGGGCGGCGGGGTTCACCGCGTTCTTGAGGGTGCCCTCGTCACCGAGGCTGTCGGGGAGACCGTCGGGTAACTGCAATTCCGGAGTCGGAGGTGAAAGGGTTTTCAACCAGTCCTTGAGTTCGCCGACGGTTATCGCGGTCACCGCCACCACGCATTCCCTCCTGGCCGATGGGCCGCGCCGGGCACGGGCCGGCGTGAGTATGTGGACGTGAGATTCCGGCGCACGCTAACAGCGGTGGGACGGGCGACGACGGTGATCAGGCCAGGTGGTGGGGGAGGGGACGCGGCGCTTTCGTTGGTTTCCGGGGCAGAATCCAGCTGTTGGCTGTTTTGTCAGCGCGTAGGGTGTTACACCGTGCTTGTTCCCGAAGAATCCCTCATGATTCGGGGGGAGTTCGGCTCGGGAGGGCCGAAAGCGGGCCGGATGACGGCTTCGGCGGGGGGACAGCCTCACGACGGGGTGTCACCGGACGGCGTCCAATTCTGGTTGCTGCGCCCTGGGGTGGACCGGCGGCAGCGCCACCACGTGCTAATTTCCCCGCTCCATGGAGCGTTGACGGAAGGCCGAGCATGCCGAAGAGCACACCCCGCAAGCCGGATACAGAGGTCAATCTTCGGCATGGCGGCCGCGCCACGGACACCTGCCCGAGGTGTGGCTACGTCAGGAACAAGAAGAACCAGGGGAAGCTGCTCCACGGCATTCCGGAAGTGACCGACAGCGCGAACCTGCGCGGTGTCGTGGGCCGGATCAAAGACAACCTGATGCAGGACCGGAGCCTGGTCGGTGATCCGGCGGCCGTCTTCATGATGGGCGTACTCGAAGCGAGGATCGGCGGGCACGAGTACTACCTCTACGCCTCCAGCGGACGCACCGCGGAGCCATGGATCAAGCCCAGGCACCTCGACGGGATCACCTATCACCCGGGGCGGTGGACGCAGGCGAACCCGACCGTTCCGGCGAACAACAGGGGATGGCTGACCGTCCGCGGCGAGAAGACGGACCTGAGGGAGGGCATAGCGGGCGTCCACCGGCCGTGCTCCGCCGTCAAACTCCTGCTCGGCCTCGGCGGAATGCACCTGGACTGGAAGTCCGTCGACTATGTGCGCATGAGCGAGATGGTCTACGTCGGCCCCGAGGCGGAGGACGCCGCACACATGCGGGTGTGGCACGGACGCGCCGCCACGAACTCCTGGACCGCCCACTCCTGCGACGCGTGCGAAGCCCGCATCCCGTACTTGATCTGTGACGTCCCTCCCCACTGGTTCGAGAGCCCCTGACCGGCACACCGGCCGGAGCCTCCTGCGTGTTTCCCGGGAACGGCAACAAACGTTGCCGCCGCTGGGTGGTGGTCGCAGTGTGTGGGCGCAGGTGATCGCCATGAGCGACCCGACGCACACCACAAGGAACCACGGAGACCACCCACCATGCCCACTCCCTCCGCAGACAGCGTCACCGAGCAGATATCCCGGCCCCACGACAGCAGCGCGGGCGCGCGGGCGGACCGCGGCGCGCGGCCCCGTGCCGGCCTGGCGTTCGCGGTGCTCGCCGTCGTCCAGGCGACGCTGATCTTCACCATCACCCTGATCTCGATCCCGCTGCCGGACATCGCCCACGAGCTCGGCCTCGGCCCGTCGGACCTGGTGCTCGTCCAGGCCGCGTACGGGCTGCCCTACAGCGGACTGCTGCTGTTCGGCGGACGGCTCGCGGACCGCTACGGCGGACGGCGGCTGCTCGCGGCCGGGCTCGCGCTCTTCGGGCTCGCCTCCGCGGCCGCCGCGTTCGCGCCCACCTTCGAGGCACTGGTGGCACTGCGTTTCACCCAGGGCATCGGAGCGGCACTGACCGCCCCGGCGGCCATGGCGGTGCTGCGCGTGCTCTTCCCCGCGCCGGCCGCCTACGGCCGGGCGATGGCCACCTGGGGCGGGGTATCCGTGCTCGGCTCGGCGGTGGGCACCCTCACCTCGGGCGTCGTGACCTGGGTCTCGTGGCGGTGGATGTTCGCCGTGCCCGTCCTCGTCTCGGTCCTGGCCCTGGCTGTGGCCCGGCGGCTGCTGCCGGCGGGAACCGCGGATGCGTCCCGGGCCCGTCCCGGTCTCGATCCGGCCGGCGCCGTACTCGCCACGCTCGGCATCTCCCTCGGCAGCTACGGCCTGATCGTCAGCGAGGACCACCCCTGGACCTCGCCCACCGTGCTCGTTCCGCTGGCCGCCGGTGCCGTGCTTCTCGCCGCGTTCCTCGTCGTCGAGCGCCGCGTCCGCCACCCCCTGCTGCCGCCCGGCTTCACCCGCATACCGCACCGCATCGTGGGACTGACGGGGGTCCTGCTCGCGGCGGCCGGTATCGCTGTGGTGAACCTGCTGCTCTCGCTCTACCTCCAGCGGATGCAGGACTGGTCACCGCTCGCGACAGCGGGCGCGTTCCTTCCGTTCACCCTCGTGCTGATCGTGACGAACCGCGCGGCGGCACCGCTGGTCGGCCGGTTCGGGGCGGGCCGGGTCACCGCCGTGGGCCTGGCCGCCGGCGCCGCCGGACTCGCCCTGCTCGCCGGCATCGGCCCCGATACGTCCTACGCGCTGGGCCTGCTGCCCGGTCTGATCCTGCTGCCGGCCGGCACCTCCCTGGTCTTCTCCGGATCGGCCGTCCTGACCACCACGCACGTGCCCGCGCACCAGGCCGGACTGGCAGGCGGCGTCATGAACACCGCGATGGAACTCGGCCCCACCGTCGGCCTCGCCGCGCTGATGGCCGTCGCGGCCACGAAGTCCGACGTACTGGCCGGGTACGGGTGGGCCTTCGGCACCGCCGGTGCCGTCTACCTCGCCGCCGCCCTCACCGCGGCCGCAATGGTCCGCCGTGCCCCCGCCGGCGCCGGCAACCCACCGCAGAACTGAGGATGTTGAGCCGGGGTGTCCGGTCTCCGCCGAGCGCCAGTCCGCCGACGGTGGCGTGGTAGTCGGTGCCGGCGCGGGCGTTGCGCAGCGGAATCTCGCCGGCGGGTGACGGGCGTCCGCCCGCCGCGAGACCGATGAGCGCACCGCGCGCCGCCGGTGTAAGAAGGAATCATGCTCCGCCAGTGGCACGCGAAGGGCTCCAACGGATCGCCGAGTCGTCCCAGACCCGCCCTGGTCACGGTGCCACTCCTGCTCATCGCGGCGATCGCGGTCGTCGACATACTGCTCGCCCCGGCCCTCCACGTGGCTCCGCTGCTGGTCGTCGCCCCGGCGGTCACGGTGGCCTTCGGCGGCCCCCTCCTCATCGCCGCCATCGGAGCACTCGCCGTCGTCGTGCTGATCCTCCACGCCCTCTACCAGGAGGGCACGCCCACGGCCAACGACGAAACGCAGGTCATCGGCCTCCTCGCGATCACCGTCTTCCTCGTCCTCTTCCGCCGCGTCCACGAGCGGCACCAGGAAGACCTCCGCAAGGCCCAGATGGTCACCGAAGCCACCCGGAACATCCTGGTCGCCCCCCTCCCGCCACGGCTCGGCCCGCTGCGCATCGCCACCTTGTACGTCGCCGCCGAGGCCGCCGCCCGCATCGGCGGCGACCTCTACGCGGTCGTCCGTACCCCGCACGGCACCCGCGTCATGATCGGCGACGTCCGTGGCAAGGGCCTCCCGGCCGTCCGGGCCGCCTCCCTCTGCCTCGGTGCCTTCCGCGCCGCCGCTCACCGCGGCCTCCCCCTGCCGACGCTGGTGGAGCAGCTGGACGAGGCGATGCGCTGGGAGGCGACGCAGCTGCTGCCCCCCGAAGAAGCCGGCGAGGGCTTCATCACGGCCGCGATCCTGGACGTCCTCGACGACGAGCCCCTCCTGCAACTGGTCACCTGCGGCCATCCGCCCCCGCTCCTGCTCCACCGGGGCAACGTCACCCCGTTGTCCGCCCGCGACCCCGCCCTCCCCCTGGGCATGGGCGAAGGCCTCCTCCGCAGCGAGTACGAGACCGAGACGTTCCCGTAGGAACCCGGTGCGCTGCTGCTCCTCTACACCGACGGTGTCATCGAGACCCGGGACGCCCACGGCACCTTCTACCCCCTCGCGGACCGTCTCGCCGCATGGAACGAGGCCGACCCGGAACGGCTCGTCGGGCGCATTCACGACGATCTGCTGACGCACGCGGGCGGCGCACTGGACGACGACGTGGCACTGGTGGCCATGGAGCGCTGCGGCGCCCCACCGGCCCACCGAACACAGCAGCACACGGACTGCCCTCCCTGAACCGCGGATGCCGGTCAACGAGGGGTGTCGGTGGCGGCCCGGGTCAGGCTGAGCACGAGGAAGGCAAGGACGGCGGAGTTCACTCCCAGGCCGGTACGCAGCAGCGCCTTGGGGTGAAACGGCCGACGAGCCGGGTGATGACCAGGCCGGATACGACACTGACGGCGCCCACGGAGGCGAAGGCGGCGGAGGTCTGGCCGACGCTCAGGCCGAGCAGGTTCTGGAAGAGGAAGGACGCGCCGCCCAGGTAGCAGAAGAGCACGGCCAGAGCCATCCCGAAGCAGAGCGTGTAGCCCAGGTAGGGGCGGTTGGCCAGGACGTCGCGCACCGACCGGATCGTCACCCCGGCGCCTCCCGTCGGGCGCCGGTCGCGCGGCAGGGTCTCGGGCACTGCGAAGAGCGCGCCGATGAGGGCGAGCAGTGTGGTGGCGACCAGGACCCAGAACACCGCGCGCCAGTCGGCGGCCTCGTTCACTGCGCCGCCCAGGACCGGCGCGACGGCCGGGGCGACGCCGAGCAACGACATCATCCCGCCCAGCAGCTTGGCCGCCTTCTCGCCCGTGGCGACGTCCGAGATCACGGCGCGGCCGATGACGACACCGGCGGCGCCGGTGAAGCCCTGGAGGAAGCGCAGGACGACCAGCAGGCCGAGTGAGGGGGCGAGCGCGCACAGGACCCACGACCTACCGCCCCGTCCCCTGGCCGTAGGGCCGGCGGACGGGGGCATTCCGGGCTCTGGACCGACGCGGGGCGGCATCTGCGCTTCATACGGTCGTCACCAGGCGATGCACGAGGATCGACCGCGCCAAGGACAGCGCAGCCCAGGCCGTTGACGTGCGTCGCTCCGACGCATCGGATCCGCACCGCCTCTCTCAGGTCTCGGGAGAAACGCCGCTGGAGCCAGTGGTGGCCGGTGCAGGGGAGGCAGTGACTGGTGCGCGGATGTCGGTGGGGGTGGTTAGCGTGGGGTCATGGCTTACGACGAGGTGCTGGCGGAGCGGATCGGGGAGCGGCTGGAGCCGGAGGGGGTGACCGCGAAGAAGATGTTCGGTGGGATCACCTTCCTCCTGCAGGGCAATGCGCTGGCCAATCTGTACGAGGAGGGCCTGATGGTGCGCGTCGGGCCGGACGGGATGGACGAGGCCCTGGCCCGCCCCGGCGCCAAGCCGCTCGTCTTCCGCGGCAAGGAGCAGCAGGGGTGGGTGGTTCTTGCGGAGGAGACCCTCGACGATGACGTGCTGGACGACTGGCTGACGTGGGCCATGGAGGTCACCGCGGAGCTTCCGCCCAAGGAACCCAAGAAGCCCAGGAAGCCCAAGAAGTAGTCCGGCCCCTGCCTGGCCGCTCGTGGCGCCGGGGGCCTGTGCTCACTCACTGGTCCCCGGCGCCGTTGTCATCGGTGGCGTCGTCTGGTGTGTCCTTGCCGCTTCCGTGCTCGTCGGGGCGGGTGAGGGCGCGGGCGGCGCGCAGCAGGCGCTGCCCCAACTCCTCCAGGTGCGGGGCGAGTTCGGGGGTGCCCGCGATCGTTTCGTCGGGGCCGAGGTCGATGCCGAGGAGTTGTTCGGCGATACGGCGGGGGTTGTCGCCGGCCAGGTCGAGGGTGCTGGTGCGGTCGTCGACCGGGTGGACGCGGCCGGGGAGGGAGTAGGTGCGGGCGCGTGCGGTCGCGGCGTCGGCGGGGACGGTGGCGTGGAGGGCGTAGCGGGCGGGGGCGGCGGCCAGGCGGGCTGCGACGTAGGCGGCCGCGTCCGGGGCGGGCAGTGCGCGTGGGGTGGTGCGGTGGCCGGTGGGGGCGGGGTCGGTGAGGCGGTCCACGCGGAACAGCCGCCATTGTTCCTGCTCGGTGTCGTAGGCGACGAGGTACCAGACCGGGTCGGCGGCGACCAGGGCGTGCGGTTCCACGCGGCGGTGTCCGGTCTCGCCGCTGCCGCGGCGGTAGGTGAAGGTGACGATCTCGTGGTCGCGGCAGGCCGCGGCCAGCATGGCCAGGGTGGAGGGGTCGGCCTCGGGCCCGGTACTCCAGGGCACCGGGAGCGGTGCGGCGGCGGCCTGGATCGTGGCGACCTGGTGGCGCAGCCGGACGGGCAGCACCTGTTCCAGCTTGGCCAGGGCGCGCAGAGCGGTCTCCTCGATGCCGGCGACGCCGGCGGCGGCAGTGCGGAGCGCGACGGCGATGGCGACCGCTTCGTCGTCGTCCAGCAGGAGCGGGGGAAGGGCCGCGCCGGGGGCCAGGCGGTAGCCGCCGGCCTGGCCGGTGGTGCCCTCGACCGGGTAGCCCAGGGAGCGCAGCCGGTCGATGTCGCGGCGGATGGTGCGCAGGGTGACGGAGAGGCGGTCGGCGAGCTCGGCGCCGGTCCAGGCCCGGCGGGTCTGGAGCAGGGAGAGCAGGCGCAGCATCCGGGCGGGCAGGTCCTGGGTCATGGCGTGTCCTCGGTGTCCTCACTCATGCCTTCCAGGCTGCCAGGGGATGGTGACGCGAGGTGTCCTAAAAGGGCCCTACGGTCGATGTCATGAGCGGTCACGGGCCGCATGGCGAGCCCGCTCCTCCAGCGGGCGGCCGACCCCAATCCCTTCCCTCTCAGCCTTCCTGAAAGGACAGTGTCATGGGCTACATGGATCCCGGCAGTGTCGTCTGGTTCGAGATCGACACCGCCGATGCGCAGGCCGTCAAGGACTTCTACGGTTCGCTGCTGGGCTGGACCTTCCAGCCCGTCCCCGCACCCGACGGCCGCACCTACACCCTGATCAGCGCCTCGGGGGCCGCCCTTCCCATGGGTGGCTTCCGGGAAGGCGCCCCCGACGGCCAGGAGGGCTTCGTCCTCGCCGTCCGATCCGCCGACGTGGACGCCGATGTGGCCCGCCTCAAGGACCTGGGCGCGACGGTGGTCCTCCCGCCCGGTCCGTCCGCCGACGGCGGCCGCAGTGCCCGCCTGAAGGACCCGCGCGGCAACGCCATCTCCGTCTGGAAGGCCCCCGAGCAGCCCGCCGGAGCCGACGCGCTCCTGGACGCGGGTGACGGTGCGCCGCTGCCCGGCTCCCTGGGCTGGTTCGAGATCGGCACTGCCGACCTTGAGGCGTCGAAGACGTTCTACGCGGACGCCTTCGGCTGGAACTACGTCCACGACACGGGTGTCACCAGCCGACCGTACTTCGCCGCCGTCGTCCCCGGCGACCAGCGAGGCAGCGGCGGACTGGCGGACAACAGCCAGGCCGAGGGAACCAAGGACTACGCCGCGCCGCAGTTCATGACTCCGGACGTGCCCGCCGCCGTCGCCAAGGCCACCGAGCTCGGTGCCACGGTCGAGACCGCGCCCGAGACCACCGCCTACGGCCTGACCTACGCCCGGCTGACGGATCCCCACGGCAACCGCTTCCTGCTCTTCTCCTTCCCTCCGCAGGGCTGAGCCCCCACGGTACGGGCCCGGCCGGCGCCACGGCTGGGCCCGTACGGCGTACACGGCGCGATCCGGTCCGGCCATCAAAGGACACAGGCTGTCCTGAAATCCCTCTATGGTGGAGCTGTTCGCACGGAGCAAATAGGGATATTTCCCCCGGAAATCCCTGGCCTCGGTACCGGCACACGGCGGCTACATCCTCGGCATCTTCGGCCCGAACCACATCGACCAGTTCTTCGCCCAGTTCGAAGGATGACCCCCACACAGCACGGAGTTACCTCATGAAGATCGCAGTCCTGGGTACCGGTGGCGGTGCCCGTGCCCATATCGCCAAGCTCGCCGAACTCGGCCACGAGGTCCACGTCGGCACCCGTGACCCGCAGGCCACCCTGGCCCGCACCGAGCCCGACATGATGGGCACCGGTCCGTTCAAGGAGTTCCTCGCCGCGCACCCCGGCGTCGCACTGCACACCTTCGGCGACGCCGCGGCCGCCTCCGACGGCCTGGTCATCAACGGCATCGACGGCCACAACGCGGTGGCCGCCCTGTCCGCCATCGCCGACCAGCTCGCCGGCAAGACGCTCATCGACTACGCCGTCCCGTACATCTACAACCCCGACATCGAGCGCCCCTGGCCCACCCCGTGGGGCGTCAACCCGATCCTCGACCCCTGTGACAGCGACAGCCTCGGCGAGCAGATCCAGCGCGCCCTGCCCCGCACCAAGGTCGTCAAAGCCTTCGTCACCCAGGAACAGGCCACCGTCGTCAACCCGCAGGCCATCGGGGGCGGCGAGCACACCATGTTCGTCGCCGGCGAGGACGCCGACGCCAAGCAGCAGACCACCGAACTGCTCAAGGCATACGGCTGGACGGACATCCTCGACCTCGGCCCCCTGGTCGCCGCCCGCGGTATGGAGATGTACGCCCATATGCACGGCGCCATCGGCTTCGCCCTCGGCTTCGGCACCCACTTCAGCATCAAGGTCATCCGCTGACCTGCACGTCCCACCACGGCCAACCCCTGCACGGCAAACCAAGGAACAATCATGAGCAACGAGAACGCCGGCCCCCTGTCCGGCAAGATCATGTGCCACGCCATGTGGGCCCAGGACGGCCGCAAGCTGGCCGACTTCTACGCCACCGCCCTGGGCACCAAGGTCTCCCAGACCTACCCCGACAAGGACGGCAACGACGTCGCCTGCGCCTTCTACGTCAACGGGGCGATGTACCTCTTCTACACCTCCGCCTCCTACCAGGCCCCCAACTGGCCCGAGGAAGAACTCCCCTTCCACATGGACTTCTCCTTCCCCGACGTCCAGGCGGCCGAGAAGCGACTGCTTGAGATGGGTGCCACCAAGCCCGACCACCAGCCCGGCGGCAAGCACTGGACGGTCCTGCTCGACCCCTCCGGCCAGCCCTTCTGCATCCACGGCACCTACTGACGACCCCGAGCGAGCATGACTGTTCTGCCCCGCATCACCGCAGCCCAGCGCCGCGCCCGCCTCGTCCGCCGTCACCTCCTCGCACCCTCCGTGCGGGAGAAGACGGCCGAGGCGGTCGCCGGGGCGCTGGTCGGCCTGCACGCCACCGACCCGGCGACCGTCTTCCTCGCCATGGCCGCCCGCATGCACCGGCCCACCATCCCCGCCATCGAACGACCGCTCTACGACACCACCGCCACCGCCGGCACCCCGGCACTGGAACGCATCCGGTGCATGCGCCGCACCATGTTCGTCCTCCCCGCCCGCCTGGCCCCGGCCGTCCGGTCCGCGACCGTCCGCGACACCCACCGCCACCGCACCGACGCCATGGCGAAACTCCGCGACAGCCTCGGCTGGGACGAGCGCCGCTACACGGCCGCCGAGCAGGCCACGCTCGCCGCCCTCACGGCCCGCGGCGAGGCCACCGCCGCCCAACTGGCCGCCGATATACCCGTCTTGCGCGAGCAGCTCGTCACCTTCCCCGGTAAGCCGTACGAGTCCCGGCAGCGCGTCAGCGCCTCCATCCTGGGCGTACTCGCCGCCGAGGGCCGTATTCGCCGGGCCCGGCCCGCCGGCTCATGGACCTCCGCACAGTTCCGCTGGACCCCGGCCCGCCCTCTGCCGCAGATACCCGTGGCCGAGGCGAAGACCACCCTGGCCCGCCACTACCTCACGGCATTCGGGCCGGTCACCGCCGACGACCTGAAGTGGTGGACCGGCTGGAACGGCACCGACACCCGCAAGGCGCTGGCGGCCACCGGCGCCCACGCCGTCGAACTCGACGAAGGCACCGGCTACCTCCTCCCCGAAGACCTCGAATCCGCCCCCGGCTTCCCCGAACCCGCAGCCGCCTTGCTGCCCGGCCTCGACCCCACGGCCATGGGCTGGCGCCACCGCGACTGGTACCTCGACCCCGACCACACCAAGGCCCTCTTCGACCGCAACGGCAACATCGGCCCCACCATCTGGTGGAACGGCCGCATCATCGGCGCCTGGGCCCAGCAACCCGACGGCCACCTCAACCACCACCTCCTCACCGACCCCGGCCGCGAAGCCCGCACCGCCATCCGCACGGAGATCACCCGCCTGACCACCTTCCTCGCCGGCACCCGCGTCACCCCCTGCTACCGCACCCCCCTCGAACGCCACCTCGCCACGACCGTTCGCGCCGAGCGGTGAAAGGCGCGCCGGCGGCTACCACCAGCAGCTCTACGCCTGTCCGGCGTCGCCGGAGCATCCGCACACCGCGCTGTTGCAGTAGCGGCGGCACAGCAGTGGCTGCGCCAACTGGCTTATCGCACCCAGTGGTTCAGTGTGCGGGTCCGTTCGATGTAGAGCGTGCGGGGGTCGGTGGTCTCCGTGGCCCAGGCGATGTGCCCGTCTGGGCGGATGAGGACCTCGGTGAGGGCGGTGAGGCCACTGTCCTGAGCGGGAGTGGTCCGGGCGTGCACCGTCGTGACCGGATCGGGGGCGATCGGACCGGGGGCGATGAGGTCGGGGGTGGAGGTGGGAGTGGGAGTGGGAGTGGCCAGATTGAGCAGGACGAAGTGGCCGTCGTGCAGCAGCTCGTAGGTGCGGGTCCGGTGTCCTCCTGGCAGGGTGAGCCGGAGGTCTGGTATGCGCCGGCCCGTCAGTGGGTGTGCGGCAGGTGTGGGGGGTGGATAGGCAGTGGTGAGTGCGGAGAGGTGTCCGGCGAGGTACCGGTTGGTTTCCGGCAGGCCGAGGACGGTGTCCAGCAGTTCGCACAGCAGTGTCGCGGCACGCCGGTAGCGCTTGACCAGGGGCAGTTCGACCAACAGGGTCTGGGCCTCGGTCCCCTCGGTGACGGCTCGGCCGACCGGGTGCCGTTCGGTGTGGTAGGTGTCGAGGAGGCCGGGTGCGGCCCATCCTCGGATGTGCGCGGCCAGCTTCCAGCCGAGGTTCATCGCGTCCTGGAGGCCGAGGTTGAGTCCTTGGGCGCCGACGGGAAAGTGGGTGTGCGCGGCGTCCCCGGCCAGGAGGAGGCGGCCGGAGCGGTAGTGCTCGGCGAGCCGGGTGGCGTTCCGGGCGGCGAGGATGCCGTGCTGCCTGGCCCGGTCGAGATGGGTGTGGTCGGCGGTGGCGAAGTCGCCGACCATGGCGGTGAACGACTCCTCGCTGCCGGGGAATGCGATGCCGGCGGCGCGTCGGACGATGCTGTGGGCGCCGTCGCAGCCGGCCACGTAGGCGGCTCGGACCGAGACCGGTCCGTTCGGTCCGCGTAGCTCGACCTCGACGCGGTCGTCGTTCTCTTCGAGGGTCGTGACCTCGTGGCCGCGGTGGATCCGGACGCCGAGCTCCCGCGCCCGGCCCTCCAGCAGCGCCTCGGTGCGGGACTGGGCCAGGAGCAGGGCATGGGGCTGTGAGGAGTCCAGCGCGGAGAAGTCGAGCGGTGTCCTCAGCGGGGCGGCGAACTGCCAGCCGGGCACGGTGCGGCCGGCGGCCAGGAACCTGGTGGCCAGGCCGCGTTGGTCCAGCAACTCCAGGCTGCGCGGGTGCAGGTTCAGCGCTCGTGAGTTCCGCTGCGGGTGGGTGCGGCGCTCGACGACCACTGTCCGTACGCCGGCGAGTGCGAGTTCGGCGGCGAGCAGCAGGCCGGTGGGTCCGGCGCCGACCACGAGCACCTCGGCTTCCGTCTCCATGCGCGTCCGTCTCCTCGTCTTGTGGTGTGACGTGCCGGGCGGTGGGGGAGCGTTGGTCTGGCGAGGTGCGGGGGGCGGGCGGCCGGCGGCCACCGCCCGGCAGGTGGGCTTCCCGGTGCTGGCGCAACAGGCCGTGCAGGGCGGGGAATTCGCCGTCCTGGCGGCGCTGGAGGTGCCGGTACCCAATGGCACGATGCTGCCGCCCGCTCATGCCCCGGCCGCCCGTGAGTGGCTGTGCGCGCCGGCCCCCGGCACGCTTTTGGTACCCGTGCACACCGCCATCGACCGGCTGGAACACGGACGGGCCAGGCTCAGTGCGGAGCATGCAGCGCACGCGAGTGTGGCTGTGGCGCCTCCGGCCGCGTCCCCGGTCCGGCGCACAGATCGGTGATCAGTTTGCGGGCCCGTCCCGCGATCACCGGGGTGACGCCGTGGATCAGCTGCGCCCCGTACACCAGCGTGGTCCCGGCCGGCGGCCGGCAGATCCAGCGGGTGGCGGCGATGGCGTCGAGGGCGACCGGGCCGGACCGGGCGGTGATCTCGTGCACGAACCGGGTGCCGGGTGCGAATACGCCGTCGGCCTCGGCCACCCGGCCGGTCCACAGCTCGTCGCAGGCACTGGTATCGAGGTAGAACTCGCCGCCACTCCCGGCGTCCTGAAGGTTGAACACCACACGGGCCAGGCGCACGGGACGCTCGTCCGGGTCCCCCATGCCGTGTACGTGCGAGCGGATCTCGTCGCCGGGCTTGAGGTCGTGGTACAGCCATGGGGCGACGAATGCGGCGGACGGGAAGGCCCGGCGGATGACGGGCATCGCGCGGCCGATCGCGCCGGACAGGATCTCCTGGGCGGCGTCGGGCGGAGTCAGCCCTTCGCTGGGGCGGGCGGGCACCCAGCCGGTGGCGGCGAGCTGGTCATCGACGATCTTGGTGACCTGCGCGGTCTCGTCGGCGGTGAGGAAGTTCTCGATCGTCTGCACGGCCAGGGTCTCGGACGTGTTGATCACTTCTCGGCTCCTCTCGCAGTGCCGTCGCCCGACCATTGCAGGGCCGCCGAACACCGAAGCCAAGGGCGCCACAACGGGCGCGTGGGCGCATGAACCATCCGCCGTCGTACACGGCGGATGGCGCCGAGCGCGCCCGTGCCCGCCTGCGCGCCCCGCGCGCCACCTACCCGGGCCCGCCTCGGCGCCGGGGCCGTGCTCCCGTCCGTGGCCACGGACGGGCACGGACGGGCACACAGCGGCTTGCCCGCAGGGCGTCGGTTATGGTGGGCGCATGTCTACGCCCCGAGTTTCCTAGCCGAGGACCCGCTTCCCCGCCAGAAGTGTGTCCTTTCGCTTTCTCGGAGCGTCATTCCATGATTACCGTTCGCGGTGTCGAGCTGCGCGCGGGCGCCCGCCTGCTGCTCTCCGACATCTCCTTCACCGTCTCCCCTCGCGACCGCATCGGCCTGGTCGGCCGCAACGGCGCGGGCAAGACCACCTTGATGACCGCCCTCGCGGGCCGGGCCACGCCCGCCGCCGGGACGATCACCCACACCGGCACGGTCGGCTTCCTCGCGCAGGACTCCCGCGCCGCCGACCCGACCGTCACGGTCACCGACCGCATCCTCTCCGCCCGCGGCCTGGACCGCTCCCTGCACCGACTGCGTGCGGCCGAGACCGCCCTGGCCGAGGCCGACGGATCCGCCGTGCTGGAGCGGGCGATGCATGCCTACGCCCGTGCGGAGGCCGCCTTCCAGGCCGGCGGCGGATACGCGGCCGAGGCCGAGGCCGCCCGGGTCGCGGCCGGGCTCGGCCTGCCCGAGCGCGTGCTGGGCGAGCCGGTGGGCGC
The DNA here is from genome assembly GCF_001590865.1 of Streptomyces sp. NBRC 110611. Classification (GTDB taxonomy): domain Bacteria; phylum Actinomycetota; class Actinomycetes; order Streptomycetales; family Streptomycetaceae; genus Streptomyces. The sequence goes on along the minus strand of NZ_BBUY01000002.1, from coordinate 252,483 downwards.
GCTGTCCGGCGGGCAGCGCCGCCGGGTCGAGCTGGCGCGCATCCTGTTCGCCGGGCAGGGCGGCACCCTGCTGCTGGACGAGCCGACCAACCACCTGGACGCCGACTCCGTCACCTGGCTGCGCACCTTCCTCCAAGGCCACCAGGGCGGTCTGGTGGTGATCAGCCACGACACCGGTCTGCTCGCCGAGGTCGCCAACCGGGTCTTCCACCTCGATCCGCAGCGCGCGACCATCGATGTCCACAACACCGGCTGGGCCGCGTACCTGGCCCAGCGGGAGGCGGACGAGCGGCGCCGCGCCCGCGAGCGGGCGAACGCCGAGCGCAAGGCCGCGGCCCTGCACGCGCAGGCGGACAAGATGAAGGCCCGCTCGGCCACCGCCGTGATGGCCAAGAGCATGGCGCGGCGCGCCGACCGCAAGCTCGCCGGGCTGGAGCCGGCCCGGCGGGCGGAGAAGGTCGCCAGGATCCGGCTGCCCGAGCCCGCCCCGTGCGGCCGGATGCCGCTGGGCGCCGTCAGCCTGGCCAAGTCCTACGGCGGCCGCCAGGTCCTCGCCGGCGTGGACCTGGCCGTGGACCGGGGCAGCCGCCTGGTGATCCTCGGTCTCAACGGGGCGGGCAAGACCACGCTGCTGCGCCTCCTGGCCGGCCAGGAGCGGCCGGATGACGGGCGGGTGGTCCACGGGCACGGGCTGCGGCTGGGTTACTTCGCCCAGGAGCACGACACCCTGGACCCCGCCCGCACCGTCCGGCAGCACCTCGCCGACGCCGCCCCGCACCTCACCGACGGTGAAGTGCGGCGCGTCATGGGCGCGTTCCTCTTCTCCGGCGACGACGCCGACAAGCAGGCCGGGGTGCTCTCCGGCGGGGAGAAGACCCGCCTGGCCCTGGCCGGGCTGGTCCACTCCGGCGCGAACGTGCTGCTGCTGGACGAGCCGACCAACAACCTCGACCCCGCCTCCCGTACCGAGGTCCTGGCCGCGGTCGGCTCCTACCCCGGGGCGGTGGTGATGGTCACTCACGACGAGGGCGCCCTCGACGCCCTGCGCCCGGACCGCGTCCTGCTGCTGCCGGACGCGGACGAGGACCTGTGGAGCGAGGACTACCGCGACCTGGTCGCCCTCGCCTGACCCACCGCTCCCTTGGTCCGCCGGCCCCGGAAGGTGGTCCGCCGGCCCCGGAAGCGGAAGGGGCACCCACGACTTGTACCGGCACCCTGGTGCCCCTCGTGGGGACGGACTACTTTCGGAGCGAGGTGGCCCATACCGGGGCATCGAAACATAGGGGGAAAATTGCGCAAGTTTGCTGTATCCGCCGCAGGTCTGTCTCTCGCCCTGGGGGCTCTCGGGGTCACCATGGCCCCCAGCGCCGCTGCGGCGACGCCCTGTCCGTCCGGAGCGGTCTGCATCCGCGAGACGAACGGCAGCATCCTGAGCAAGAACATCTTCTACAGCTACGGCGCCCACAACCTGTCGAACGTCACCGGCGACCGGGTGATCGTCAACAACCAGACGGGCGGCGCCGGGTTCCGGTTCTGCTACGGGTACAACGGCGGTGGCGGCTGCTCCGTCGTGATGCGGGGGGTGGGCGAATCCGCGCCGTACAACATGACGCCGATCAACTCCGTCGTGCTCGTACCGTAGGCGCCCTCGGAAGCGCACAGGGGGCACCCCCTTCCCGGGGTGCCCCTCTTCGGTGCCCGGTTGCCCTACGAGCGCGGCAGGTCGGTCAGCGAACGCTGGTACCGGCGCACGGCCTCCGCGTCCAGGAGCCAGCGCGCCGCCGCGCCGCTCAGCTCGTCCGCCAGCTGCCCGGCCGACGAGCCCTGAACCAGGGCGTCCCAGTACGCGATGCGGTCGCCCTCCTGCCGCCACATCCGCGCCGTCGAGTCCAGGGCGGTGAGGGCCTGGTCGACGTGTCCGGCCAGCCGCTCGACATGGCCCTTGAGCGTCGCGAACACCCCCACCTGCAGACGGTCGGCGGTGAGTTTCGTCAGCTCGTTCCGGTACCGCGCGATGCCGGTGGCCGAACGGTCCATGGCCGCGTGGGCGTCGGCGACGGCCTGGGTGACGCTCTCGAAGAGGACCGGTGACTCGACGGACTTCTTCACGCCGTCGTAGATGCCGGGCACCTTCTTCGCCTCGCCGTAGAACTTCATGGCGCTGTCCGCGATGGCCTCGGTGTCCCAGGCCGCGGTGGAGCGGGCGAGGGTGATGCCCGTCTGGATGACGGCCTTGCCCGTGCCGACGATGTCCTCCGCGGCCAGCGCCAGCTGGATTCCCAGCACGAGGGCTCCGGGGATGGCCTTCGCCGCACCCAGGGCGATGGCCCGGTTCGTCTCGCGGAGCTCGCTGTCCAGTGCGGCGAGGTTCTTCTCGATCTCGGCGATTTCCCCGTCAGGGCCCGTATACCGCTTCTCCAGGGCCTTCCCGTCGCTGCCGAAACGGACGCGATCGTCGTCGACCAGCTGTTTGAACTGCTCGATCTCCCCCTTGGCCGCGGTCACACCGGCCTCGTTCTGCGACACCAGGCGGCGCAGGATCGTCAGACCCTGGCGGAATTCGGCCTGCGCGGTGGCATCACCGTCACCCGCCCGCCGCGCGAGGTCGTCCATGTGCGGGGTGAACGAGATGAACGTCCCGGTGTATCCCTGGACGTCGGTCAGCGGCTGGAGCAGCGCCGTCTGATAGGCGTGGCCCCACGTGACGGCGTGGCTTCTCGCCAGGTCCTGGGTCTGGGCCAGGGTCGGCACCAGCTCCAGGGCGAGGGAGGGCTGTTCGGTCACCGCGATCGCTGCCGCCGTGGTCAGCTGGTAGGCGGTGAAGAGCGCCTCGGTGGCAGCCGAACCCAGGCCGTCCGTGGGCGAAGGCGCGACAGGGGCTGAGGCCGTCATGCGGCGTTCCTCTCGTTCGAGGCACCCAGCAGCATGTCGAGCTGGCTGCCAAGGTCCCGGAAGTTGGCGGCGACCGTGTCGAGCAACGCGGTGACGAACCCCTTGTACGACGGGGAGGTTCCGTTCACGGACGTGATGACGCCGGCCAGGTGGCCGGAGGTCACGTTCAGGGAGTTGTCGAGCGTCGTCATCGCGTTCACCGCCAGGGAGACCGAGTGCGACAGCGCGGTCAGCCGGCCGGTCAGCGCGGATACGCCGGCCGCCTGGCGGTCCTTGTCTCCGCTCTCCCCCTCCAGTTCGGAGATGCGTCGCTCGAGGCCGTCGATGTCGGCGATGTTGTCGCCCCAGATGCGGGCGATGCCGTAGCCGAGGGGGCCGAGGATCCAGCCGACGTTCTCCCATCGACGGGCGTCGGCGATCTTGTCGCGCAGTGCCTGGGCCTGGTGGCGGAGTTCTTCGGCCATCCGCTGATCGGTGGCGATCACCGCCGAGATGGTGTTCAGGTCCTCGGCGAAGCGGGAGGCGTCGGTGGTGAAGGCCCGGTTGAGTTCGTTGACCTCGGCAGTGTTCGCCGTCACGCGCTGCTGGAAGGTGTCCAGGTCGCTCTTGACGCGCTGCAGACGGGTGACGAACTCGTCCCTGGCCGCCTGGTCGCCCGCTTCGGCCCGGGGAGTCAGTTCCGCCAGGCGTCTTGCGTCGGTGCCCAGGTAGGAGGAGACGAGCGACCGGGTCAGGGACAGTGGCTCGCCGACGCTGGTCCGCGTCTTGTTCAGCCACGACCCCGCGTGCGACTTGGCCGCGTCCACGTGCTCCTGGAGGCCCGGGACCGCCGAGGCGTCGCCCACCTGGCTGTCGCGTACGTTCCGGGCTGCCTGGTCGACAGCCGAGAGAACCGTCGCAGTCATGGGTCAGGCCGCCTTCGTGACGAGGCCGCTCTTGTCGACGGGGAGCGTGCTCAGCTGGTTGTTGACCAGCTGGGCGGTGTCGTGCACCGACTCCCAGTCCTTCTTCGCGGAGTCGAGCTCGTAGGCGAGGAAGGGCCCGTCGTCGGGGTTCACTTCGTCGTGCAGCTTCGTGATGACGCCGTTGAACTGGGTGTGGAGAAGAGTCCATGTGTCGGCCATCGACTTGAGGCTCTGTTCCGCCTTCTCATTGGCCACCGCGAGGTTGTTGAACTGCAGCTCGACACCGGACAGAAGGCCGATCTCCGACTTGATGTCGGCCAGATCGGTGATGTTCTTCGCCAGCTCGGACTTCTTCGAGGTGAAGTCCGCACCGGCCACACCCATCGCCACCGTGCCGCCGGCCACCGCGGCGAGACCGCCGACCACGATGGCGGTCGACGCGCCGCCACTCGGTATCTCCGCGAGCAGGCCCACGGCGATGGCGAGTCCGCCGACGACGGTCAGGGCCGCTCCGCCGGCGATGATCGTCAGGTCCGTGGACATGGCCTGCCGGATCGCGTCCTGGCGGTTCTCGAGCTGGCTGATGACCCCCTTGTCGCCCTCGTAGAGCGACTTGGCCTTGGCCGCGAGCTCCAGGAAGTGCCCGTGGTCGTCGGCCACATCGTTGCGGAAGGACTTGAGCGCATCGAGCGCGCCGTCCGCCTTCGTCCGCTTGTCCTCGATCTGCGAGACCAGGATCTGAAGGCCCTTGACGAACTGCGCCCGGTTGTCGCCGGCCGTGATGTTCTGGGCCATGCTCATCAGCGGGTTGTAGAAGCTGGTGAAGGAGTTGCTGAAGCTCATCAGGTCGGTGTTGGCGCCGATGAGCAGCCCCGACACCGAGTCACGCCAGGACGTGGCGTGTGCCTTGGCCGACGTTTGGTACTTCTCGACGTCCGTGAGCTTGTCGAGCTTCACCGCGGGCTGTTCCAGCACGTTGGTGGCGTAGGTGTCGACAAGTGCCCGGTGGGCCCCGGTGTGCTGAGCGTGCTGCTGCAGCAGCCCGTTGGTGCCGAATGCCTGCTGCTTGCTGTCGGCGAGGAAAAATAACATGACGGGTCTCTCCATTCCGCGCGGAATTTCCGCGAGAAAGTGACGTGAAGGCGTGAATGGGCAAGGCGGCATCCGGAAGCGGTACGGCCCTGCCGGAGAGGGGGGTGCCGGCTCATGGCGCGGACGCCCCCCAATACTGAGCGTGCCGGGTTGATCACCGGCGCGCGGCATCAATATCGCAGAAGAATCGGACCTTGATCCAATCGAGGTGATGTGACGTGCGCCACGGAGGTTCCGCTGATGCGGCTCTGCCGCGCAATTCCTGACGCGGGGTCATCTGTCGTGCGTGGCTTTTTGATCAGGCCTCGTGACGGCCCTAGGGTGCGGCTATGGTGCGTGGCCGTGGAGGTCGAGCCCTGCGGATGGCCGACGGGCGGATCCGGGTACTCGGGCGTCTTGTGGCGCTGCTGGTGGTCGGCGGGATGCTCGCCGGCGGTGTGCTGCTGGACATCTACGGCCGGGGAGAGACGGAGAAGAGCAGCACGGTGGGTGACACCCGGCTGCCCGACCGCGTCGACCTCGACGTCTCCTTGCGCAGAGTCGATCCCTCGTCCGGCGAACTCACCCTCACCGTGCTGCCGGCCCCGGTGGGAGCGCCGGCGGAGGATGAGGGGGAGCTGACGCCGAAAGACGATCTCGACATCTACACCTCGTCACGCCACACCGGCGTGCTGCATTACCAGGCGGGGGCGCCCATTTCCCTCCGGGAGATCTCATTCGACCTGACCGGTGGCACCGTCACCGATTACCCGCTCGATCACTACAGCCCCTACATCGAATTCAGCGCGGAGACCGGCGGTCACCAGGTACCGGTCACCATGGAGTTCACCAACCATGACCAGGACTTCCGGAGCACGCTGCGGCCCGCGAAGATCCAGAGCGGCATCACGGGAGCACTGGTGCGGCTGAGCCGCTCGCCGGGGACGCTGATTCTCGCCGCGCTGATGATGGCCAGTGCGTGGGGTCTCGCGCTGGCGGTTCTCGGTGCGGCGACGCTCGTGGTCGGCCAGCGCCGCGGGCTGGTGTGGGGAGCGCTGGGCTGGATGGCGGCCACCCTCTTCGCTCTGGTCGGCTTCCGTAACACCGCGCCGGGGGCGCCGCCGATCGGAGTGTTCATGGACTATGCCGCGTTCTTCTGGTCAGAGCTGATCATCGCGGTGTCGGTGGTGTACGTGGCCTGGTGCGGGGTCCGTGTGGAGCGCCGGGGCCCGGGGGCCGGCCGCACGTGACCGTGCGCCGGGGATGCGACATCGCGGGGATCGCGGGAGCCTGGTGGGAGGCCCCGTTCTCGCATATCCGTTGTCGCGCATCGGTCATCGGAGGTGAGCCATGCCAGGTCAACCCCGTTACGTCGGTCAACCCCGTCACCTCGGTGCCGTCACCCTCGCGGTGGCGCTCGCCCTGCCCGCGGTCGGCGCCGCCGGCACCGGAGCACCGGCCGCAGCACCACCCAAGTGCTCCGCTCAGCAACTCACCCTGTCCTGGGCCGGGACCGGCACTGCCAAGCGCGGCGGTACCGGCAATCAGGACACCGCCGTTGTCCGCGTGCACAACGACGACCGCATGTCGTGCACGCTCATGGGCTACCCGGGTGTCACCCTCAAGGCCAAGGCGGGACGCGACACCGAGACCCTGCGGGAAACCCCCCGGGCAAAGCCTCGGACGGTCACGCTCGGCCCGGGCAAGGACACCACGTTCACCATCGTCTTCCTCAGCGAGAAGGAAGAACCGCGGCAGGCCATCGAACCCAACAAGGTCGACATCACCCTGCCCGGTATCAGCAAGCCGGTCAGCCTTGAATGGACATGGGGACCGGTCACCCGACAAGAAGCCGCGACGCATCCCGGCAACTACGTCGGCGCCGTCGGCAGCCCCCTCGAACCGTGAAGCCGGCCACGCCCCTTCACGGCCCCTGACCTGTGAACGGGGGGACCCATCGCCCGCACCGGGCCGCATCGAACTGGTCAAGTCCCCTGCGTCCGCCCCCGGCTGACGCGGGAGTCTTGACGGGCGTCCGCTCCGCTGATGTCATCACCGATTACCTCAGCGGAGGAGAGACCCGATGCACATACCCCGATTTCCCGAGCCCGCCGCCACCGGCACCGTCGCGATCCGCGCCACCCCGGCCCAGGCGTACGCGGTCATCAGCGATCCGACCGCCATGGTGCGCTTCGCCGAGGAGGCGTACCGCGCCCGCTGGCTGGACGGTGCCACCCGCGCCGCGGTGGGCGCGCGCTTCCAGGGCTGGAACCGCAACGGCCGGCGCCGGTGGGCCACCCGCTGCCGCATCACCGACGCCGACCCCGCACGGCGCTTCGCCTACGAGGTGACGGCGACACCGCTCGCCGTCCCCATCTCGCGCTGGCAGTACGACATCACGCCCACCGAAGAGGGCTGCACCGTCACCGAGACCAACTGGATGCGGGTGCCGCTGTGGTTCATCCCCGTCGCCGTCCTCATCACCGGTGTGCGCGATCGCATGGGGGCCAACGGCACCTACATCAGCACCACGCTGGACCGCCTCAAGGCTCACCTGGAGGCGGCGCCGGCTTCCCGCCCGTGACCCGCCCGTCCACTGCTCGACGGCGGCTCCTGGCGGGCTGATGCGCTCCGGGCCCGGCGTCACCGGGGCGTGATCGTGATCGTCGCATACGTCTCCCCGGGACCCGGTGGCCTGATCCATGGTTGTGTCGGGAGTATCGGCAATCTGCCGTGGTCGAGGGCGAATTGTGGAAGTGAGACGCGGAACGCCGCCGCTATCGCGTCCAGGGCGCGGCCTGCTTCCGAGAGGTCGGCGGCGGGCCCGGCAGGGTCCGGAAACAGGTGGTCGGGGGAGAGCGCGGCGGGGAGTGGGCCCGTCTGGTGCCGCTCGGCCTCGTGGACGGTGAAGGCGTACCGCTGCGCACCGTCCTCGGCGCAGGCGAAGTGGAACAGGCCCGGCTCCCACCAGACCGTGACGGCACGGGTGCCGCGCGACAGCTGAGTGCCCGGGTGCGTCAGGCGGGCGGGGTCGAAGCCCAGCCATCGGGCCGACTCGAAGGCGAAGCTCCAGCCGTCCCGGGTGCCGATCCGGGCCATGGGGCCGCGGTGCTCGCGCTGCCATGCGTAGCGGAGGTCCCAGAAGTCGGTCTCGCTCGCCGCCGGCTCCAGCGGGCCGGTGCCGAACCGCTCCGCCAGCTCTTCGGGGTGTACGCCCTCCACCAGGACGAACCGGCATGCGTCCCTGCGCAGTTCACGCCTGGGGTCCCGATGGGCCAGCCACCCGAGTCCGTCGGGCACCGTCCCCACCCGCGCGGCAGGCAGGGGCCCGGCCTCCGGCTGCCCGGCCCGCGGCGTGGTCAGCAGCTGTCGGCCCCGCTCCGGTGTGATGACGGGCCCGAGCAGGGGGTCCCCGAGCAGGCCGAACGGTGCCACATGGTCCTCCCGGTACGGCACCCACTGCGGGACGGCCGCTATGAGCACCCGCCAGGCGCCGTCCGTATCGCCCCACCGCGCCAGCTCCCTGGCCTCCTCGACCGCGCGCCCGAAGGGGCCCGGCGAGGCGTACTCGTACGTGCGCTGCCTGATCTGCTCCAGGACGGCCCTGGCCCGCTCCCTGTCCGTCGCCCAGTCCTCGGTCGCAGGGCCGAGCAGGAGGGTGTCGTCCGTGCGGCGCTCGCGCAGATGGCCGCGCGCCTTCAGAGGCAGCACCTCGCCCGCGTACAGCGGATCGTCCATGCGCGGGTCGACCGGGACCCAGCCGCGGCCCTCGAGCAGCACCCGGAGCTGCGCGGCCAGCAGGCCGGCCCGCGGTCTGCCCAGCTCGCCCGCCTCGCCGAAGACGGCGAGCGCCGCATCCAGCTCTCCTCTCAGGCAGGCCAGCCGGGCCTCCTCCACCTTGGCATCGAGGTCCCGCGTCACGGCATTCCCGAAGCCGGCGCGATCACCGCCCAGTTGGTAGAACTCTTTGTACATGTCCGCCATGAACGCCCGGAACGAGTCGTAGCGGCCCGGCCGTTCACCGCTCCAGCCGTGGTACACGTACACCGCCCACTCCCCGTCGGCGCCCACATCGCCCGGGTCGAGCAGGACATCCGTCATATCCGAGTCGAGCGAGAGCTGCAGCGCCCGGCCCCACATGCCGGCCAGGAGCACCTCCTCGTCGTCCGGCTCCTCGTCCAGGTCCTCCTCGTACAGGGGCTGGAGGTCGTACGGATCCCCGTATGGCGCGATGCTCTCCGCCCCCGCCAGCAGATAGACGAACTCACCCGCATAGCGCCAGCCGTCCGTCGTCTCGAGAAAGGAGCGCAAGGACGGCGGCAGAGGCACTGCTATCCCGAGTCCTCGGACCCGCTCCTCCAGAGCCGCCATCCGCACCGGATCAGCCGGAGCGAAGCCCAGCCATCGGTTCCGTACGATGTCCTCGTCCGGCTCCTGGAACTCCTCCGGACCCTGCGCAGTCCGCGCTTCCAGCCACTCCGCGCTCCACCGCGTCAGCAGCGGACCCCACTCGTCGATCTCCATGCGGGCCATCGTGACACCCGCCACTGACAGTGGATCACGGCCGTTCTCACCGCAACGGTTCTCCCGACCCCGACCCCGACCCCGGAGCCGCGTCGGCTTTCCCGGCGTCGGCGTTCTGTCCGGGCCGGCCTGCCGTGACGAGGTAGTAGTCGAGGATCCGTTGCTCGTAGGCGCGCAGAAAGTTCCGCGGCCAGGTCCCCGGGGCCCACCACCGGCTGAGCCAGAGGTCCCACCCCGGCCAGACATGCGCCCCGATCGACTCGACGCGTACGCCCGTGAAACCGGCCTCCCCGAACGCATCGGCGAGTGCCTTCACCGGCCGTGCGATGTCCAGGCCGCTGGCGTACGTATCCAGCAGCCGCGCGAGTTCCTCGGGCCGACCGGGCGCGTCGTCCACGGTGAAGAAGCTGGCGACGGCCACCCGGCCACCCGGTCGCAGCACTCGCCACGTCTCCGCTGCGAAGGCGCCGAGATCCGGGAAGTGCTGAGCGGCCTCCACACTGATGACAGCGTCGAATTCACCGTCTTCCCCGGGCATGCTCTCCGCGGCCCCCTGGACGAACCGCAGCCGTGCCGGTTCCTCCCGCAGCAGGTCGGTATGCGCGCTGCGCGCCCGCCGCAACTGCTCCGGATGAATGTCCATGCCGGTGACCGCGGCGGAGCCGTATTCCCGCAGGGCCACCGCGCATCCCATGCCGAGCCCGCAGCCCACTTCCAGAACCTTCGGCTCTCGCGGTAGCTCAGCGGCATCCAGGACATGACGGTAGAGATCCTCCTGGCTGCGGATCCGCTCCACCTCGCTGAGCGGCAAGTCCAGGTCCACGGCTCGCCAGTACCCGAAGTTGATGAATCCCCCGGCGAAGATGCGATTGCCGCTCAGATCAGCCGCACCATATGTCTCCTGCACCACGGACCGCATGGCGGGGAAGACCCGCTGAGCACCGTCTGACACTGTGCCGCCCTCCTGAAAGCGCCCCAGCGCGGCGTACGCGTCTTCGCCGAACCGCGCTCACCGCCCACCGGCCCCGGGCTCGTCGCCGGCTGGCTACACCCCGGAACGGCAGGCCTCCGGAGGCCACATTAACCCCTTCCCCGAGCGGGACAGCGCCGCATGGGTGACCATGGAAGTCGGAAGTTCTTCAAGTGTCTTCAGCCAACCCTGCTGTTTCCATGAGACCGACCCTGCTGTTTCCATGAGAGAGGTGGGCGGCATGACATCCCCCTCCGCATCCCCGGGCGACAGCCCGCTGCATCCCCCGGGCACCTCCCCGGGAGCCGAAGCCCTGGGCGCCATGGTCAACCTCGGCTGGCAGGCTCTGATCACCATCGGTCTGGCATCGATCGCTCTGGGTGTGGTCGTTCTGTCGTGGCCGGGCGGGACACTGCGCGTCGTCGGAGTGGTCTTCGGCATCTACTTGCTGGTCACCGGTGTCTTCCAGCTGGCCGCGGCCTTTGGCGCGCATGTTCCCGGACATCTGAGAGCACTGCACTTCATCGCGGGAGCGCTCGGTCTACTCCTCGGGCTCATCTGCTTCCGGGGCACCCTGCAATCCATCCTGTTGCTCGCCCTCTGGATCGGGTTCGGATGGTTGCTGCGCGGCATCATGATGACCGCGACCGCGGGTTCGTCTCCGGACATCCCCGCACGTGGTTGGCAGCTTTTCCTGGGGATCCTCACGGTGTTCGCGGGCGTCGTGCTGATCGTCTCGCCGTTCGGCTCGATCGCCGCGCTCACTCTGGTGGTGGGCATCATGGCCATCGTCCTGGGGGCTGTGGAGGTGTTCCACGCCATCCGGCTGCGGGTGGCCGTCGGCCGCCTCACCCGGGGGACCGCCGACAAGCAGCGGTGGTCCCTGTTCCACAGGCACCCGCACCCGCAGCACTGACCGTGCGCAGCCTGCGCAGCCGCGCTACTTGGTCGGTGAGGTGGCGGCCTTCCTGATGTCCAGGACCGTGGTGCTGAAGGTGCGCATTCCGCTGACGATCTCGTTGAGGGAGGCGGTGAAGAGGCGCCCGCGCTCGGCGTCGGTCCGGTGCGGGGTGCCCTTGGGCGGCACGGTCGCCTCCTGGCAGTGCTGGGCCCCGTGGTGCACCTGGCCCAGCGCGGCGGACCAGTTCTTCTGGAGGTCCCGGTCCGGGACGGGGAAGTAGTCACGGGCCTCCTCGACCCGTCGGCCCAGCGCGCCGCAGAGGCGGTGGAACGCCTTCTCGTCCAGCGTGACCTTCCCGTCCGCGTTGCGCTTCCCCGCGGCGGCCTTGAGGAGTTCGGAGTTCAGGGCGATCGAGGCGGCGTTGATCTGCTGTGCCCGCCGGGTCCCGCCGTTGTTCAGCCAGGACGCCGCCTGCCAGGCGCGGGTCTGCGGTGCCTGCGCCGGCGGGGCGGGCCCGCGTTGCTTCCTGGCCGTATCGGCCGCGTCCTGCCAGAGGCGGGAGTCGTCGGGGGCGGATGCCCGGGGGAAGGTCACGGCGGCCAGCGCCACCGCCGGTACGGCGAGCGCGAGGAGCGTGCCCGACTTCAGGAGCGTCGAAGGCGGGCGGACGGCCGTGTTCGAGGCCGGTTCCGCGGCGTCGGCCGCGGTCGGCCGGCCGCGGAACCGGCGTACCGCCCACACCAGCCCCGCCCCCACCAACGCCGCGCAGGCCGACCCGAGGACGGCGTTGACGAGCGTGAGGGAGGTGACCGGGCCGTCGATGATCAGGCCGTTGCGGGGGCGCCACCGGCACACGTCGAAGGCGGTGTTCAGCGGCCCCAGGCAGCCGTCGGCGGAGAAGAGCAGGAACACCTCGGCGTAGGCGAGCAGTTGGACCACCTGCGCGGCGAGCAGCGCCCGCAGCAGCCAGTGCCGGTGTGCGCGGGCGGCCACCACGGCGGCCGTCAGCAGACAGGACGCCAGAACCGTCACGGTCACCCACCACACATGGACGACGACGGAGGGGCCGGCCGGTCCCTTAGTCGTCGCCGGCCGCGACTGGTCCATCATGAGCTGGGCCAGGACCAGACCGGCCCCGCACACCAGCGCCCCGGCGAGGCCGGCACCGAGCGTCCGGCGCAGCCGCAGCGCTGTGCCCGTCGCGCCCATAGTGCCCGCTGTGCCTGGAGTGTCCTTCACGTCCTCAGCGCCCGTCCTGCCCGTCCTGCCCGTCGTGCCCGTCCTGCCCGTCGTGCCCGTCGGGCCCGTCCTGCCCGTCAGGCCCGTGCGGCGGAACAGGGCGAGGGCCAGCGGCAGCAGCCACATCAGCAGCGCGGCGGCCCCGACCAGGATCTCGTCGCTCAGCGGGGTGAGGAGGACGAGGCCGGTGGCGAAGGCCGCGAGGTCGGGGCCGTAGCCGTGCCAGTCGCCCGGGATCGTCCGGGCGTAGTACGCGGCCAGCTCCGCGCCCTGGTCGCCGGCGCCCAGCGAGAGCGCCTCGCCCCCGGTCTGCCACCACCGCAGCCCGGCCCACAGCACCGTCGCGGTCACCAGCGCGCAGCACACCGCGGCCGCCCAGCGCTGCCCCTGCCGGGGCAGGGCGAGCACCAGGCGCAGGGACTGGGACCACCACACCGCGGGCACGGCCGCGATGAGCAGGAACGCGAGCAGGTACTGGGGGCGCGGCAGCATCCAGTCGATCCGGTACTGGCCGCTGGAGACGAACTGGCCCAGCAGCAGACCGAAGCCGAGCCACAGGCCCGCCACCGGGGCGGACCGCCCGTCTCCGTCGGCCGTGCCCGAGGCCCGTACGAGCGGCAGTCCCAAGGTGAAGCAGACCACCGGGGTCACCGCGCCGACTGTGATCCAGAAGGAGCCCGGGCCGTCGGACAGGACCGGAAGCGTCACCAGGGACTGGTACAGGAGCGCCGCCGAGATACCGGTGAGGTACATCGCCAGCGGGCTCACCCGGTCGAGGCGGCCGGCGTCGGCGAGCGCGCGCCGACGCTCCGCCCACCGCGGGTGGGTCCCGAGCAGCGCGGTCAGCCGGCGCAGCCACGGTGCCACGGAGCCGACGGGGTCGGGGCGCTGCCAACTGGCGGCATTCGCGCCCCAGGCGACCGCCCGGCGGTCGGCGAACAGTTCGCGCCGCCGCAGCAGGTCGGCCCGGGCGAGGTGTACCAGCCCGGCCAGCAGCAGTCCGACCAGCACGGGGGCCAGCAGCATGGCCGCGGCGCCGGGCCACCACGGGGACGTGGTGCCGGACAGCGCCAGGACGAGGATCCAGCCGGTCACGGCGAAGGTCGGGGCCAGGGCGAGCAGGACGTAGGCCCGCCACAGCGCGGTACTGGCGCAGGCGTAGTCCACGTCGCGATGGCGCACATGGGCGAGTTCGTGCAGCACGACGGCGCGGAAGCCCTCGGGGTCGGTGCCGAGCCGGGGGAGCAGACCGGAGTGCAGGGAGACGGTGTAGCTCCCGGCCCGGCCGTGGACGCTGGCGCCGGAGGTCGTCCGCGCCGGTTCGACGCGGAAGCGCAGCCGCGCGCGGACGCCGGTGCGGGCGCACAGCGCGGCGAGCTCGGCCCGCAGCGTGCCGTCGGCGTCGACGGTTTCCAGCGGCACCATCCGGTGCCACCGCTCGCGGGCCGCCGGCAGCCACCAGTACAGAGCGGCCGCGAGAGCGAGCAGCACCAGGGTGGCGAGGGCGCCGCGGTACGGGACGAGCGCATGGTCGCCGAGGCACTTCTGCAGGGTGCCCGGCCGGCTCAGGGCCGTCAGGAGGTTCTCCAGATCGCTGCTGCCGGGGTCGAATCCGGCGGCGTACAGGCACCCCGACGGGCCGTGCAGGCCCTCTCGGCCGTCGCGCAGGCCGAGGAGTACCGGGACGTCCTGGAGCAGTGTGTCGAGGGTGGGGATGCTCGACGTCACGACGAGGACCACCAGCAGCGCGAAGCGGGGGCCGGTCCCGGTCGCGCTCCGGAGCGCGGCGAGGGCCTTCACGAGGCGGCGCCAGGGGTTTCGCGGGCCTCGCGGGTCTCGGGGGCCTCGCGGGTCTCGGGGGGCTCGCGGGTCTCGTGGGTTTCGGGGGCCTCGGGGGGCGCGGGGCGTTCCTCGTCGGCCGCGGTCGACGTCGCGATCCGCGCCACGACGCTGTCGGCCAGCGCCTCCGCCTCCTGGCGGCCGATGCCCCGCTCGGTTGCCCGTGCCACGATGTGCGTTCTCACCAGCGCCAGTTCGCCGGGATCCAGCGCGGTCAGCGTGCGGTGCGCGGTGTCCGGCGCCCGGCGCAGCAGCCTGCGCACGCCGGCCCGGCCGCGCGCCAGCAGACCCTCCGTGGCGTGGTCGACCGTGCGCCGGGCCGCCTGATCGAGGACGAGCCAGACGACCGGAGCGATCAGCGCGGACACCTCGGCATAGCCGAACCCGAGCGGTTCCCGCTTCGGCCCGCCCCCGGTGAGGGTCCGGACGACCCGGTCGTCGTCCAACGCCCGCAGGCTGTCGACGAGCGGCAGCTCGTGCGCCGCGTGCTCCGCCACCACTTCGCGCACCAGATCGCGCACATACCGCACCACGGTGCAACCCCCGTACGTAGCCGTCCAGTTCAGTGCATGCCAGTTCAGTGCCCGGCAACCACCATAGGGGGAACGGAGGCTCCTCCGAGGGGACAACGGTCACAGCTCCGCGGCGAAGGCGTGCGCCGGAGCGGACGAGCCGTCACCCGCCGACGCCCGGCGCCGGAGCCGGTCAGGACAGGCTCTGCCCGCTCTTCGTACTGCGCCCGGGGAGCCACCAGTTGGCCCGGCCCAGCAGCCGCATGGCGGCCGGCACGAGCAGCGCCCGGACGAGGGTGGCATCCAGAGCGACAGCGATGAACATCCCCACACACAGCTCCTTGACCATGGCCACGCCGCTGCCGGCGAAGACCGCACACACCACCAGAACCACCGTCGCCGCGGCGGTGATGACCGGAGCCGACCGCTGCATGCCGGTCGCGACCGCGGCGGCGTTGTCTCCCGTGGCGTCGTACTGCTCGCGGATGCGCGACAGCAGGAAGAACTCGTAGTCCATCGAGAGGCCGATCAGGAGAATCAGCATGATCACGGGCTGGGCGACATCGATGTACCCGGTGCGGCTCGCGCCGACCAGCCAGGTCAGATGCCCGTCCTGGAAGATCCAGACGAGAGCGCCGAAGGAGGCGCCGAGGGACAGCGCGTTGACCAGCAACGCTTTCACCGGCAGGACGACCGACCGCAACGCCGCCAGCAGCAGCACATACGTGAAGCCCGCGATGGAAAGCAGGGCCCATGGCAGCCGGCGGCCCAGCAGTTCGAGGGTGTCCTGGGACATCGCCGAGAGTCCGCCCACCAGCACCTGGCCGCCATCCGGCGGCGGCAGCGCGCGGATGCGCCGCACCAGTGCCCGGGTGGCCGGATCCTCGGCGGCGCTGTCGTGGGTCAGGTGGACCACCGCGCTGTGCCGGGACGTCGCGGCGATGAGCCCGCCACCGGCACCGGGCAGGCGCACGAGTCCACCGGTCCAGGCCGTCAGCGTCTGCCGCCCGTCACGGGTGTCCAGCCGCTGCGGCACGGTGACCACCACCTGCACGGCGTCCAGTCCGCCGAGCGCGAAGTCGCGCCCCAGCGCGTCGGAGGCCTGGCGGGCCGGTGCGTCGACGGGCAGGGTCCGCTGGTCGGGGAA
The DNA here is from genome assembly GCF_001590865.1 of Streptomyces sp. NBRC 110611. GTDB lineage: Bacteria > Actinomycetota > Actinomycetes > Streptomycetales > Streptomycetaceae > Streptomyces. Next base: position 236,483 of record NZ_BBUY01000002.1, on the reverse strand, counting down.
CCCGAGGGTGACGTGGGCGAACGGTGCCGTCAGGGCCAGCAGGGCCAGTGACGTACAGATCAGGTAGTGCCCCGGCCGGGCCATCACCGCCCGGGCCAGCCGGGCCCAGGGCCCCTCTGCCGGGACCGCGCGCTCCCGTTCCCGCTCCCGCCATGGGCGGCGGAGCCGTCCCGCGTTCACCCGCGGGCCCAGGAGGGCCAGCGCGGCGGGCAGCGCGGTGACGCTGAGAACGGCGCTGACCAGGATGACGACAGCCGCCCCGACACCGAACGCCCGCAGGACGCCGACGGGGAAGAGCAGGAACCCCAGAGCGATGCCGCTCATGGCGGTCCCGGACAGGAAGACCGTACGGCCGGCGGTGGCGCAGGTGGCGGCGACCGCGTCCGGCACACTGTCACGACGGGCGAGCTCTTCGCGGAACCGGCCGACGACGAAGAGGGCGGCATCCACTCCCAGAGCCAGCCCCAGCGCGGTCACCAGGCTGACGGTGATGAACGAGGTCTCCACCGCGCCGTTCAGCAGCGCCAGGACGCCCAGCGTGATGCCGATACTGAGGCCGCCGATGACGACCGGCAGCAGGGCTGCCACCAGACTGCGGAAGATGAGCAGGAGCAGGGCCAGCACCAGCGGGAACGCGATCAGCTCGGCACGGCGCACATCGGCCAGGGTCCGCTCGGCGACACCGTCGACCACCGCGACCGGCCCCGCGTACTGGATGCGGAATCCCGCCGCCCGCAGCACCGGCCGCAGCCGGTGGTAACTGGCCACGCGCCCCGTGTCGTCCGCTCCGGCGAGCATGATCACGACGGCCGTCGCATGACGGTCCTTCGAAGCCAGCGGCGGCAGATCGCGCGACCAGTACGTCATGGCCGAGACGATGGTCCCGCTCGGCGCGGACGCCAGCGAATCCTCCACCGCACGGCGGAACATGGGCTCCTCCACCGTGTGGTGGGGATTGCGGTAGAGGGCGATCAGATCCGCGCCGCCGCGCCCGATGCGCTCCCGGACGGCCACGGCGGCCCGGTTGGACTCGGCGTCGCGCGCGATGAATCCCCCGTAGCTCAGCCGGTCGTGGAGGCCTGACGCCGCGACCATGGCCAGCGCGGCCAGCACCAGGGGCACAGCGAGAAAGGCCCATCTGCGGCGGGCGGCGGCCTGGCCGAGCCTCACGAACACGCGGCTTCCTCCCAGCGCCGCGCGGAGTCCGTGCCCCTACGGGAGCGGCGCGCACGGGACATCAGCAGGGGACCGCCCAGGCGCAGCGCCATCCGGGCCTTCCGCGCAGGACCGACGCGGGGCTTGATGGTCAGTACGTCGTAGTCGCGCCGCTCGATCTCGGTGAGGTACGACCGGTAGAACGTCAGTGAGGCCCGGAACGGTTCCCGGCATCGGGGGTGCACGAGGTCGGGCAGCCCGGCGCCGTCCTCGTAGAAGGCGTGGGCCCGGTCCACCTCGAACTTCACGAGTTCCCTGACGGCCGGGGTCATCCGTCCACGGGCCAGGTCCTGACGTGTGACGCCGAACCGGTCGAGGTCCTCCAGCGGCAGATAGGTCCGGCCGTGACGCTGGTCCTCCGCGAGATCGCGGATCAGGTTGGTCAGCTGGAGGGCCAGTGCCATCGCCTCCGCCTCTGCTCCGTAGGGGCCGCTCGTGGGCCCCATGACGGGCACGAGCATCCGACACGGCTCGACGGCCAGGAGCCGCAGATAGCGCAGCAGATCGCCGAAGGTGGGGTATGCCGTGACGCTCAGGTCCATCAGATAGGCGTCGAGGAGCCCCTGGGCCGGTGCGGGAGCGAGGTCGAAAGTGCGGAGTGTGTGGATCAGCGCGCGCAGGCTCGGTTCACACGAGTGCCCGGATTCCAAGTCCCTTTTGGCGGTGGCGCGCCAGTCGGCAAACCGTGCTCGCCCGGTCCCGCTGCCGGCGGCAGCTTCGGACAATTCGTCGTAGTGGCGAGCGAACCCGTACATCGCCCACACGTGCGGTCGTCGTTCCGGCGGCAGCAGCAGGCTGCCGCGCCAGATGTCCTTCCCGTCCCCGAGGGCGACCAGGAGCCGGCGGCAGTACTCGTAGGACTCACGCAGGACGGGGTCGTGGATGCCGGCGCGGGTCAGGGCTCGTTGGTCGGGGTACACGGCTTCCTCCTGGGTGCGGACCGCGGGGCGTCGCGGCTCGGATCCTCGACGGTTCCGAAGGTGCGGTTGCGGGTCGCGTAGATCTCGATCGCCTGCCGCAGATGACGGCCGTCGAAGTCGGGCCAGGGAGCGTCGACGAAGACGAGTTCGGCGTAGGCGGACTGCCAGAGCAGGAAGTTGCTGATGCGCTGCTCACCGGACGTGCGGAGGAACAGGTCGACGTCCGGCAGGTCCGGCGCGTAGAGGTGGCGGGCGAACGTCCGGGCATCGAGCGTGGCCGGGTCGAGCGTGCCCATGGCGGCGGCCTCGGCGATACGGCGCGCGGCATCGACCAGTTCTGTCCGGCCTCCGTAGTCGAGGCACAGGGACAACGTGAGCCGGTCGTTGTCGGCGGTGAGCCGCTCGGCCGCCTCGATCTCGCCGAGGAGAGCGGGCGGCAGCCTGGTACGTCGCCCCAGGTGGCGAATACGCACGGAGTGGGCGTGCAGCCGCCGGCGGTGCTTGCGCAAGGCACGCCCCATCAGCGTCATCAGGAAACCGACTTCGGCGGTGGGACGGCACCAGTTCTCGGTGGAGAACCCGAATACCGTCAGATGACGGACGCCGATCTCGACGGCACCCTCGACCACCCGCACGAGCGCCTCTTCACCGACTGCATGGCCTTGGGTCCGCGTGAGGCCCCGCCGGGTGGCCCAACGGCCGTTACCGTCCATGACGATGGCGATATGGCCTGGAACGGGTGGTACTGATCGGGTGGCGGTCGTCGACGACGGCACGGCCCGCGGGCTCCCCGCCACGGAGCGCAGACCGCTGACGGCGGCGCCCGGTGACGTCGCCCCGGCTCGATAGGACTGGTCCAGTCGCACAGTGCACCCCGCATCGTGAAGGAGAAGTACCTTTGTCGTCCCCTGCGGTTGTTGAGGGCCTGAGATATCCGGGGCCCGTGCCGGACGTCACGTCGCGCCCGGCACAAGCCCGTTGAAGACCGTCAGCTGCCGGTGACTTTCCCGTTGCCGGAGCCGGTGGCCCCGTCGAAGGTTCCATTGGTTTCACAGTCGACGCGGACCTGTTCGGGCGCGGCGGCCGTACCGGCCACCACGGCGCCCGCGTAGGCGCCACCTGTGATCGAGCCGGTGGTGATGCTGGCCGAGATTCCCTGGCCGGCGGTGGCGGTCCATACCAGGGTGATGGCGAAGTCGCTGGTCTTTCCCGAAGGCCACGTGACGCGCCCCGTGACATTCGTCGTCGCGTTTGCGCAGTTGTTCCGGTCGATGGAGAACGATGCGGTGCCGTTGGCGGCGCCGCTCTCCGTGGGACCCGTGACCGAACAGGTAGCCGATGCCCGGTACTTGACCGGTTTGCCCGGCTCACCGGGGTCCTGGGTCTTCGCCACGGATCCGGTGCCGTTCGAGCAGATGATGGAGACGGCCTGGGCGCGAGCCGCCCGCGACGGCGCCGGCGGTGCGGCGGCGGATGCCATCGACGTTCCGGCCAGGCCCGCCAGCGTTCCGTAGACGCCGAGCCAGGCGAGACGGCGACGCCACTTCGGCGTTTGACCCGAAACCTCGCCGACGCCTTTCTGCTGGTTTTCTTGATTTCCCTGAGTTGACACGCCTCCTCCTTCCAAGAGGAATCCGAGAGGGATCCGAGAGGAATCCGAGAGGGATCTGAGGGGAATTTGAAGGGAATTCACTTGCGTCGTCGGCACGGGCTCACCCCATGCCGCGGTGTGCGGAAAATGCGGAAGATGCGGGAGAGTGGGCCGCTGTCGGCCTGATGGGTGCGCCTCGGTCGCCGCCCTCCGAACCCGAAGAAGGGAATCGAGGTTGAGCGACGGTAGGGTAACTACCGGGGAAATTGACGCTTTATGAGCACCATACAGCTGAACGCGCAGGAGCGGAAGGTGTCAATCTGTATTCCTCTGTCATTTCCGCCGCCGCGCCGCGGGGACGCATTTTCGTCGCACGTCGCTTCGATGGGCGCAGTGGCGAAATGCGGGCGTTCGATTGAACGGCCGGGCTCTGGTGTGACCGGTCGCGCGTCCGGCCGTAATTCGGTTGACCTGGCCATGCCGCGTTCGGGCGCTTCCCGGAAACCCCGGCCGAGGGCGGCGGGGTCTGGTGGTCGGCGTTCGAAATGGACCGTAACCTGCTCGCCACGACGGCGGATGGGCGGCCCGTCGGTACCACCGGGGCGTACTCCTTCGAGCTCACCCTGCCCGGGGGGAGCCACGTCCCGGCCGCCGGGGTGTCCGCCGTCGGCGTCCTGCCCTCGCACCGACGCCAGGGCGTGCTCAGCGCGATGATGCGGCATCAGCTCGCCGAGCTGCGGGCGCGAGGGGAGTTCCTCTCCGTACTGCTGGCCTCCGAGGCCCTGATCTACGGCAGGTTCGGGTACGGACCGGCGACCTACACGCAGCGCCTGACGGTGCCGTGCCGCCAGGCCGCCTTCGCCCTTCCCCGGTCGCGTGGCACGGCCGGCGCCCCGGCGACCGGCACGGATACTGGATTGGACACGTGGACGGAGAACGGCACGGAATCCGGCTCGGTCGAGCTGCTGCGGCGTGCCGAGTGCGGCGCGATCCTGGAAGAGGTCTATGACCGTTACCGCCGCGCACAGCCCGGCGCGCTGTCCCGGCCGCACCGCTGGTTGGCCCTGGGCGCGGGGCAGCCCCCGGTCTCTCCGGCGCCGCGCTATGTCGCTGTCCACCGGAACGCCGAGGGCATACCGGACGGGTACGCCGGCTACTCGGTCGTGTCCGGCACGCTGACGGTCGACGAGACCATCACCACCGACGACGCCGTCTTCACGGCCCTGGCCCGGTTCCTGCTCGGACACGACCTGGTCACCGAGGTGGTGTTCAAGCACTTCCCGCCCGGACACCCGCTGCGCTGGCAGCTTGCGGACTTCCGGGCCGGCCAGGTGAGCGACGACACCGACTGGCTCTGGGTACGGCTGCTGGACATCCCGCGTGCGCTGACCGCGCGCGGCTGGTTCACCGATGGTGAGCTCGTCCTCGACGTCGACGACCCGTTCCTCGGTGAGCGCGGCCGCTACCTGCTGACTGTCCGGGACGGCAAGGCCGGCTGCGTCCCGACGGACCGGGAGCCCGACCTGTCCCTGGACGTGAGGGACCTGGGCTCGGTCTACCTCGGCGGTACCGCTCCGAGCACGCTCGTACGCGCCGGACACATCCGGGCCCACCGCCCGGGCGCGGCCACCCTCGCCGACGCCCTCTTCCGCGCCGAGCGCTCCCCGCACTGCCTGCACTGGTTCTGACCGCGCGCTCGTCGCTGAGGCCTCTCCGGCCTGGAGGGGCCTCAGCGACGGCGCGGCTCACGGTTGTTTCGTCACCGTCAGCTCGGTGATGCCCGGGTGCTCCTTGGCCCGGGTGTCGCCGCGTACGGTCACGCGCACGTACCGTGCGAGCTGCGGCGTGCCGTGGATGTCGCGGGCCGGAGCGCGCTGCCAGTGGTGCCCGTCGAGGGACAGCTGGATGTCGTACGACTTCGGCTGGACGCTGGTCCACTTGGGGGTGACCGCGCTGACGCGGAGCGGTTCGCCGAGGTCCGCCGTCAGGGTGCCGGTGGGCCCGTCCGGGACCCAGGCCGTGGCGGTGGCGCCGTCGACCGCGGCTGCCGCGTACATGCCGGGTTGCTCCGACGACGCCGTGGCGGGGGTGCAGCGGGCGGCGTTGCCGGTGGGGGTGCGGTCGGGACGGCGGGTCTTGAGGACGACCGGCGCGCCCTGGCTGAGGACCTGTTCGCCCTGCGGTGTGTCGAGCGTCATCGGCGCGCCGGAGGTGAGCCGCACCGTGGTCTGCTCGGCGCCGAGGGCGATGTCGTACCGGCGGCCCTGCCAGGTCAGTCCGCGCAGCGTGACGCCCTCGGCGAGCTGCGGGGGCAGCATCGGGTCGAGGTGCACCCGGTCTTCGCGCGGGCGGAGGCCGGTCAGGCCGTGGGTGAAGGTCTGCAGGAAACCGCCCTTGCCGGTGAGGAAGTCGTGCGCGGGCGAGCCGGCCAGGGGGTCCTTGGCGCCCGCCTTGTCGCCCCGCGCCTCCGAGAACTGAGCGAACGGGCCGCGTACGAACGGCCTGATGGAGCGCTCCAGATACGTGTACGTGGCGCAGCCCGGTTCCCCGGTCCCGGCGGCGTCGATGGCGTGCACCGAGTCCGTCATGGCCGGGCCGTCGGGGTCGGTGCGCTGCGCGTAGTAGTCGAGCGTGGCGGCCGCGGCGCCCTTGGGCATGGGCCACTGGAGCGGGTACATCAGCAGCACCGTGTCGGCTTGCTTGATCTTGCTGCCGTCGTAGCCGTCGTACTGCTCGAAGACCTTGCGCCGGGAGTCGTACGGGATGCGGATCCTGGCGGCGATCTCCGACCACTCGGCCGGGGCCCGCTCGCCGAGGAGTGCGGCGGCGCGGGCGGCGTTGCGCAGGGCGGTGGCCGCGCCCGCGTTGGTGAACACCGCGTCGTCGACGCCGTTGCTGTACTCGTCGGGCCCGGCGGTGTCCTTGATGGAGTAGCTGCCGTCGGCGTTGCGGCTGACGCGGCCCGCCCAGAACTCGGCGATGCCCTTCAGCACCGGCCAGCCGCGTGCACGCAGCCAGGTGGTGTCCTTGGTGGCCAGGTAGTACTGCCAGGTGGCCAGCGATATGTCGGACTGGAGGTGGATCTGGGTGCGGCAGTGCGGCGGATCGACGCTGTGGCACTCCTTGGCGAGGTTGCCGGAACTGCCGCTGTTCCAGGGGTAGAAGAGCCCCGGGTAGCCGAGCGCGCGGGCGTTGGCCCGGGCCGCGGCGCGGGTGCGGTAGCGGTAGTCGACCACGGACTTGGCGAGGTCGGGGCGGGTGGACAGGAGCGCCGGGTACATCCAGGTCTCGGCGTCCCAGAAGACCAGACCCGCATAGTTGTCGCTGGTCAGCCCGGCCGGGGCGAGGCTGTTGGCGGCGCCCGCGCGGGTGCTGGAGAGCAGGCCGTACTGCGCGGAGCGCACCCACTTCTGGAGGTCGCGCCGCCCTGTCACCTCGATGTCGCTGCGCCACAGCCGTGCCCAGGCCGCGGTGTGGGAGGACAGCAGGGCGTCCCAGCCGCGGTCGGCGGCGCGCCGGGCGGCGGCGGTGGCGTCCGTGCGCGGGTCGCGTGAGGTGAGGGCGGTGTCGACGCCGACGTACTTGGTGAGTTCGTAGGACTGCCCGCTGCGCACGGGTAGAGTGAACGCCTGACGGTTGGTCAGTTTGCTTGCCCGGCCAGCGCGTTGCGCGGTGGTGCCGGGCATGCCGGGGCCGGTGCGCAGGGTGGAGGCGACGGCGCCGTCGACCTTGGTGCCGTCGGTGCGGAAGGTGACGTCCATCGCCGGTGCGGGGCGGCCGGGCCGCTCGCCGTGGGTGCGGTCGCCGCCGCCGGTCTGCCGGACGCGCCGGGCGCCGCGGCCGTCCAGCAGGTCGGTGACGGTGGCCTCGCCGCTCCAGTGCGGGCGCAGGGTCAGGCGGACGGCGCCGACGTGCGGGTTGGTGCGGTCGGCGAGGACGTCGTATACCAGGTCGGTGCGGCGGCCGTCGGACGCGGTCCAGGTGAGGTTGGTGCGTACGAGACCGCAGTGCAGCATGAGGCTCTGGCGGTAAGCCGATATTCGGCCGTGCGGTGTCGAAGAGTTGAAGGTGTCGGCGCCGGGCCCGTCCGTCGTGACGGTCAGCGGGGTCCAGGTGGGCAGCGCGGCGACGGTCTGCCGGTCCTCGGCGGTCTGCTTGTTGTGCGCGTACAGGCCGGAGACGAACGAGCCGTCGTAGCGCGGGGTGAACAGCGGCCAGCCGGTCTTGGCGGCACTGTCGGTGTATCCGGCGCCGTTGGGCGGCACGCGCTGCCCCAGGTAGCCGTTGCCGACGAAGGCGTGGTGGGTGTCCTCGGGGTCGATGCGGCTGCTGTCGAGCGTCCAGCCGTCGCCCTTGCGGCAGGCGGCGCCGGCGGCCGGGGCGGGGTCGGCGGCCGGGGCGGCGTCGGCCCGCACGGGGGCCGACGGCGGCACCGTGGCCACGAGCGCCCCGGCGAGCAGCGCCGCGGACAGCCGGACGGCACGCGGGCGCGAAAGTCGGGAGCCGGGGAGGCCCAGGGATCTCCGGTAGCCAAAGGAGTACGTCATTGTTCTCCGTCAGGGTGATCTGGGGGGTCCACGGACCCTAAATTTTGTGAACGCAATACGTCAATGGTTCGGACGTAAGCAATCAAGTTCCGAAGGCAAGGTGGGGAGGCGAGGGGAGATTCCGCCATCCGGCCGTGGTGGTCCTGAGACCATCGTGCGGCAACGGCCTCGGACGGCAAGCGGCTGATCGTCACTGTGCGTACCCGGTCGGCGCTGTTCGACGCCGCGGCCGTTACCGGTCTTCCAGGAGGGCCTCGCGGAGCTCGCCCCGACTCCGTATGCCCAGCTTGCGATAGGTGCTGGTCAGATGGGTCTCCACGGTGCGGCGGGCGAGGTGGAGGAGGGCGGCGATCTCGGAGTTGGTGTGGCCGGTGGCGGCGAGTTCGGCGATGCGGCGTTCACCGTCGGTGAGGGAGGAGGGGCCGGTGCGCGGAGTGTGGCGGTGGCGGGCGCCGAGGTCGCGCAGGGCCTGTTCGGCGAGGGTGCGGTGGCGGACGGCGCCGCGGCGTTCGGCGCGCTCGGCGGCCTCCTGGAGGCAGTCGCGGGCCCGGGCCCGGTCGCCTGCGGCGCTGAGCGCGCGCCCCTCCGTGATCAGGGCGGGGAGCAGCTCGGATTCGGCCGAGGGGACGGTCCGGAGGGTGTCCACGGCCTCCGAGGCCAGCTTCAGGCCGTGGCGGCCGCCGGTTGCCATGGCCAGGACCCGCAGGGCGCGGCCCACCGTGCGGGGGGTGTCCCACACCTGCGCGAGGCGCAGCTCCTCCTCGGCCAGCGCGACGGCCTCCCGTGGGTTGTGGAGGGCAAGGCAGCACTCGGCGGCCGCGGTTCGCCACGGAGTGACGACCGGGCTGATCACCTCGCGGGCCGACTGGCGCCGGCCGCACTCCAGGAAGTCGTGGAGCGCGCCCGGCGGGTCGGCAGCGGCGGCCCGCAGCACACCGCGTGCGTACAGGAAGCGGTTCAGCTCCCAGGAATCCGGCGCTTCGGCGAGGTCGAAGGCCGCCACGAGCCGTTCGGCCTGCGCCATCCGGCCCGTCTCGACCAGCGCGATCAGGACGTGCCCGTGCCGGTTGCACGGACCGGCGTGCCCCGCCTCGGTGTCCAGGGCGTCCGGGGCGCCGAGCAGGCGGGCGTAGTCGCCGCGGGCCGCGGCGATGTCGATCCCGGTGTTGAGAATCGCCTCGTGCATCGGGTGCAGCAGGGCGGCGTGCTGCCCGGCCAGGCCTCGCTCGACCAGGCGCTCGGCCTCGTCGAGTTCGTCGGCCCACTGGGCCACGGCGGCGGCCGTGCCCAGCAGGAAGGGTTCGGTCAGCGGGTCGGCGGGCTCGGCGAGCAGGTCCCGCACCCGCTTCATGGCCTTCTCCGCCGAGGTCAGCCCGGCCGTCGACGCGTACCGCACCATCAGCATCTGCCCGGCGGCGCCGAGCAGTTCGGGGGAGCGCTCGGCGGTCTCCGTCAGCCACCGGTACACCTCCCGCCGCACCCCCTGGTCGTGGTCGGAGAGCAGCGCCGAGGCCGTCTGCACCGTACGCACCAGATCGGGGCGGTCGGTCAGCTCCCCGTCCAGCTCGCGCAGTTGGTCGACCGCGTCCCGTACCTTGCCGCGGCCCACCAGGGCGGTGCCCAGCGCCACCGCGGCGTGCACCCGGCCCTGCGGGGTGCCCTCCAGGCGCAGCGCCTCCGCGAAGCGCGACAGCCCTGCCGAGGCGTCGCGCGCGGCGTGCTCCAGCGAGCCCAGCCTGGTCAGCAGCCGCTGCCGGTCGGCATCGGGCATCGGCTCCTCCAGGGCACGGCGCAGGAACGCGACCGGGTCGCCGGGCCGCCGCGCGTCCCGTGCGGCCAGTGCCGCGGCGTCCACCAGTACGGTCAGCGCCCACGGCTCCCCGACGGGCCCGGTCCGCATCAACTGCCGTGCCACGGTCTCGGCGCGCGCGCCGCGGCGCAGCATCTCCTCGGCCGCGGCCCGGTGAGCCGCCTGCCGCCGGGCCACCGGCACGTCGGCGAGCACCGCGTCGCGCAGCAACGCATGGGCATAGCGGGGACGCCCGTCCGGCGCGGGGCGCAGCACGCCGAGCCGGGTCATGGCCGTCAGCCAGCCCGCCACCCGGGCCGGGTCGGCTCCGGTCGGCCCGGCGAGGAGTTCCGCGAGAGCGGCGGTGGCGCTCGGGCCGGGGTACGGGGCCGGATGCCCGGCCGGGGCGTGTTCCGCCCACCCCTCGTCCAGCGCCGCCAGCATCCGCGCCACCTCGGCGGTCAGCAGCCCCGTACTGTCCAGCCACCACGCAACGGCAGCCGGGTACGCGCCCGGATACAGCGCGGCGCAGGACTCCGGCACGGGGCCGGCGGCCGGTACCTCGCCGAGGTCCTCCAGCAGGGCGAGCAGCAGCAGCGGGCTGCCCGCGCCGGCCCGTACGCAGTCCTCGGCCCAGGCTTCCGGCGCGTCGGGGCAGGCCGAACGCACCAGCTCGGCGGCGGAGCCGGTGCCCAGGGGCGCGAGCGTGCAGCTCCGGACGAGCGCGGGCGGCAGCGTGTGCGCGATACCGGGCAGCGGCGGGTCCACGTCGTACTGGCTGCGCTCGGTCACCGCCAGCAGTACGGGTAATCGGTCGAGGCGCCGGGTGGCCTCCGTCAGCCACTGCCGGGAGGACCGGTCGGCCAGGTGTACGTCGTCCACCGCGAGCAGCAGCGGGCCCTCGTCGGCGTACGAGGCCAGCAGCCGCCACAGCCTCGCGGAGGTGCTGCGCTCGTCGACGCCCGGAGGCAGGCCGGTGAACTCCGTCGACAGCCCCAGCAGTTGCAGCACGGCGGAGAAGGCGTGTGCGGTGTCGCCGGGGGAGCAGCGGGCTCGCAGGACCCGCATGCCCGCCGCGGTCGCATCGTCGGCCGCGGCCTCCAGGACGGAGGTGCGCCCGGTGCCCGTCGCCCCGCGCACCAGGACCATACGGCCGGTGCCGGCCCTGGCACGCGCCGCCTCGGCGGCCAACAGTGCCACCGCCTCCCGGTGTTCATCCGGCGGGACCGGCGGACCCGGCGAACCGCCCGGCGGCCCCGGTGGACCTGCCGCTTCCGGTGGTCCCGGCGGTCCTGACATCCTGCCTCCTGTAGTGGTGCGGCGCCCGCGGTGCCCCTCGGGGCACCACTCGTGGAGGCCGTACGGCGACTTCGTGGTCGGTCTCGTGGTCCTCCACGATTGCCCGTGCCGCGGTCCCCACAGGAGTGTGAGCACATGACACCGGCCATCAATTCCGCCCGGTCGGCGGGGAATCGGGCATGGGGGGAACGCTTGGACAGCTCATGGGGAATCACGGACCGCACGGTGGCCCCCACCGGCGGGCGGATACCCGTGACGGTGTACGCGGCCGACCCGATCTCGCTCGCGGGCGTCCGCAGCCAGCTGGGCAGGCACCCGGAGATCGAGCTCTGCGAGGAGCCGCGGAGCGGCCCCGGCGCCGTCGGCCTGCTGGTCGGCGAGGCGCTGGACGAGGCCTCGCTGACCCGGCTGCGCCGCATCGCACGCAGCGAAGGAGCCCGTGCCGTGCTCGTGGTGGGGGCGCTGCGGGAAGCCGAGCTGCTCGACATCATCGAGTGCGGGATCGGCGTCATCGTCTGGCGCCACGAGGCCACCGCGCACCGGCTGGTGCAGGCCGTACGCGCGGCGGCGCGCGGGGACGGCGACCTCCCCGCCGACCTGCTCGGCCGGCTCATCAACCAGGTGGGAGCGCTGCACCGCACCACCGCGGGCCGCCCCGGGGCATCGTCCTCGGGCCTGACACCACGTGAGGTCGACGTGCTGCGGCTGGTGGCCGAGGGGCTCGACACCGGGGAGATCGCAAGCAAACTGTCCTTCTCCGAACGCACGGTCAAAAACGTGGTGCACGGGCTCACCACCCGGCTGCACCTGCGCAACCGGGCGCACGCCGTGGCCTATGCCCTTCGGGAAGGTTACCTGTGACCTAACGGGCACATGAGATGCACTCTCGGTCATTGCGGCCTGGGCCGAGCAGCCGCAGGACGCACACCGGCTGCCGTCCGCCGCCGTGGCCCGCCGGACCGTGCTCGGCAACGGCCCCGTTCCCCGCCTGCCGGGCAGTCGGGAACGGGGCCGAAACATGTGGTGAGCAGGGCGAGATCAGTGCTCGGTGGCTACCCGCCGCCGGCGCCGGTGCAGCGCGCCGCCGAGCGCCGTCAGGCCGGCGGCCCCGGCCACGGCGGCCGGATACCAGGACGCGCCGGTGGACGGCGTGGGAGCGGCCGCCCTGGACTGCGAACCCTTGGGCGCCTCGTCGGGCGGTGCGGGCGCAGCCGTCTTCGGCTGCACGGTCCGGCCCGCGTCGGTGAGGCCCGCGTATCCGCCGGCCATGCCCTTGCGGTCGTACTCCGAGCCCGGCAGCTTGTCGCCGTACCGCTTGTGGACCAGTCTCTGATACTCGGCGAGCGGAAGGTTGCCCTTGCCCTGGAGGCCGCTGCGGGCCTCGTTGTTGAGCGGCTCGACCAGGCCCTTGTCGGTGAGCCGGTACCAGGCGTGGATCTGCGGCTCGGCGAAGGTGCGGGCCTGCGGGGTGCCGCCTTCGGCGTGGGCGAGTTCTTCGTCGCCGTCCCGGATACCGGACAGCTGCCAGCCCTCGGTGCCGGCGCTCGTGCCACCGGCGCCCTTGGCCCCGCCCTTCGGCGTGAGCAGCACGGAGGCCGTGTGGCCGTCCGAGGCGTTGACCCGGGACGCGAGGAAGGTGAGCTGGAGCGCTTCCTGAGGGGTCCCCCCGGCCTTCCCCGCGACGAACTCGGGGCTGATCTCGTATATCGGCACCGGGTCCTTGAGGTCGAACCGGGGCGCGGCGTCGGCGGCGGCCGGCTGCTCCTCGGGCCCGCCGCCCATCCCGCCGTCCTCGGTGCCGGCGTCCCCGCCCGGCTTCGCCGCGGCCAGGAAGCGCGAGACGGTGTTCTTGACCTTGTCGGTCTTGAGGACCTGCCGGGCCGACTGGTAGCCGGCGATACCGGCACCGGCACCGGCACCGTCACCGGCATCGGCGGCGTGCGCCGGGGCGATGGCCAGCGCGGTGAGGGCGGCTGCGGCGAGGACGCCGGCCCGGGCGGCCGCGCGCGTGGAGCGTCGCATGGTCTGCATGGTCGGTCGTCGTCCTCCCTAGTTGTGGATGTTGATACGCGAGTGGGTCCACTCGAACCGGCTGTTGTTCGCGTAGTTGTCGTAGTCCCACCAGGTGTACGTCTGGGTGGTGGGCCACGGGTCGCCAACGGCGATCATGTTGCTGCCGCCGTCGTAGCCGTAGATGACGTTCATGTGGCCGCCGCCGCTGTGCCACCCGAACCGGACGCCGAACGGGCGGCCGGCGTCGATCTGCTGGGCGACCTGGGAGAAGGAGGGGCGACGGACGCTGTCGCCGCTGCTGGCGATGCCCATCTTGGCCAGGCCGTTGGCCATGTCCTCGAGCGTGGCGGGCTGGTTGTTGCAGTCCAGCCAGCGGCCGGAGGCGGCGAGTCGGCAGAAGTCGTTCTGGTCGTAGCCGGTGAAGCCCCAGAACTTGGCGATGGTCAGGCCGGAGGCATCCCAGCACCACTGGTTCTGGACCTGCTTCACCATGTCGATGCCGACGGTCTTCTGGCCGGCGGTGGGGGTGGCCGGGGCAGTGGGGGTGGTGCCCGGGCCGGTGGTGCCGCCGCAGGACGGGAGTTTGTCGGTGTTCTCGGTGACGAAGGCGTCGGCGATGTAGTACGACCCGGAGTAGATCCACCGGGAGTTGTTCTCGACGGGGGTGCCGGTGGTCCGGCAGGTCATCGAAATATCGTCGCCGACGTGCGCGTATCCGGCGGCATCGGACGAGGTCGAAGGCTGGGAACGCTGATTGATATAGGTGTAATTGCCCTTCCCGCCGTAGAGGGTGCCGGTGGTCGCGGCCTGGGCCGGGGCGACGACGGTCAAACCGATGACCACACCGAGCGCAGCGGTAAGGGCGGCTATGAGCGCTTTCATGCGCCTGGATATGCGAAGCCTGTGCATCGTGCTCCTTGATTTCACAGATCCGGTGACCCGCTGACGGTGGCTGCGCCGATGAAGGCCGCAGTTGTGCGCTGAGGCAGGACGCAGCGCACCGCATTCCTGAGCGGGTTGCGTGCGGGCAATCCTGTCAGAGGAAGAGCGCAGCTTCGGACGTCAAAGTCCGCCATAGGGCGAGTTGTTGCGCATTCAATCTCTCGGATATGTACTGACGCTACGTCAAAGCCCCGTGGTTTTCCGCTAACTGGTGGAGCGTCAGCTCCGAATCTGTGTGCATCGCATGGCGCCAATTCGGCTACATGTGATCTCTCCTACACATGGAGAAAGGTGATTTGGGTACCTCTGACCCCCCGGTGAAATGGTTACTGACGAGTTATCCACTTCGCCGGGGGGCGATTAATGAGTTACCGCGATGTGGTGTCATCCCAAAGTGATGACGCGGGGTGAAACTACCGGCACGTAAAAGAAGTCGAGGATTACCAGGGCATCGACTCCTCCACTGAACCTTCCATGCTGCCGCGGAAGTTTCCGGTCGGTCCGTCCGGGCCCATGAGCGCGAGACGTACCGGGACTTCGGCCCCTTCCTCGGGGCTTCGGGTGCCGCGGCTGAAGGGGGAGCGGTCGTTGAGGTCGGTGGCCACCAGCCCCGGGTTCGCCGCGTTCACGCGGATGCCCTCGTCGCGCAGCGCGTTGGCGTACACCAACGTGAGGGCGTTGAGCGCCGCCTTGGAGGAGCTGTACGGAAGCAGCCCCCGGGTGGCGATGGGGTTGTCCGGGTCGCTGAGGAAGGTCAGGGAGCCCAGTGGGCTGGACATGTTCACCACGCGGCCGGCGGGCGAGCGGCGCAGCAGGGGCACGCATGCCTGGGTCACCGCGACGGTGCCGAAGACATTGACATCGAAGGCCGCGCGCATCCGCTCGGCGGTGACCTCGGTCACCGCAACCCCCCACTCCACGACCACGCCCGCGTTGTTGACCAGTACGTCCAGCCGGCTGCGCTCCGCCTCGATCCGCTGGACGGCGGCGTCGATCTGCGCCTGTACGGTCACGTCCAGCTGGACGAAGCGGACGTCGAGCCCCTCGCCGGCCAGCGCCCGTTCGGCCTCACGGCCGCGGTCCTCGTCCCGGGCGCCCAGGTAGACGGTCATCCCCTCGGCAGCCAGCCGTCGGGCGATCTGCCGGCCGATTCCCTTGTTGGCTCCGGTCACCAGCGCCGTTTCGCCGTGGTGCTGTCCGTTGGTCATTGCTGTGCCTTCCGCACTCGGTGGCCTGCTTCGGTGGCCGTCTTCGGTTGTCTGTTTCGGTGGTCTGCTTCGATGGTCTTCTTCGGTACTAGTAATTGCCCAGGCCGCCACAGACGTTGAGCGCCTGTGCCGTCACGGCCCCGGCCCGGTCGCTGATCAGGTACTCCACCATGGCCGCGACCTCGTCCGTCGCCACATAACGACGCATCGGCACGCGGGTGGTGATGCGGTCGAACGCTTCACTGGTCGTCACTCCCCAGATTCCGGCGTAGTGTTCCCGTACCCGCTCCGCCATGGGGGTCTCCACGAATCCGGGGCACACCGCGTTCACGGTGATGCCCGTCGGTGCCAGCTCCAGGCCCAGTGCCTTGCTGAAGCCCACCACGCCGTGCTTCGAAGCCGAGTAGGGCGCGGCGTGGACCACCCCCTGCTTGCCGCCGGTCGAAGCGATGCTGATGATCCGGCCCCAGTTCCGGTCCTGCATTCCGCCGGTGGTGAGCACCGCCTTCGTCATGCGGAACACGCTGTTGAGGTTGGTGTTGATGACGTCGGACCACAGCTCGTCCGCGATCTCCGCGGTTGCCCCGCCTCCGCTGCGCCCGGCGTTGTTGACCAGGACGTCCACCGGGCCGTACCGGTCGACGGCCGCTTGGACGAATCCCCGGATCTGCTCCGGGGCCGCCACGTCGCAGGGGCTGCCGTCCACCTCCAGGCCCTTGCCCCGCAGGGACGCGACGAGGTCGGCGAGGACCTCCTCGCGCCGCGCGCAGACGTAGACGCGGTGGCCCAGCTGCGCCAGCCGCTCGGTGATGGCAAGGCCGATACCGCTGGTGGCACCGGTGACGACGACGTGCCGGTCGCTACGAGTCATGGTCCCTTCCTCCCACTCGGGTCGCTCGGGCGGTGTCCCGGACGACGAGCACCACACTGGCCGGGCCCGCTCGAAGACCGGTGGGGCGCGACTGGTTCACGGGTCCCAGGGGCGTCCGGCCGATCCCCGAGTGATCTGCGAGCCACCCCGGTCACGTTGGCGGCCGTCCCCCTTGCCGTGTCCCGGAGGAGAACCGATGACAGCGACGCAAGCCCCCACCGGCCTCTACGCGGAGGTCCAGCACTTCTACGCCCGCCAGATGCAGTTGATGGACCGGCGCGACTTCGAGGCGTTCGCGGCCACCTTCACCGAGGACGGCGAGTTCAGTCACACGCCGGGCCAGCTGGCCCGGACGCGGACCGGGATCGTGACCGAGCTGCGGGAGTTCCACAAGCGCTTCGACCAGGACCCCGTCGTCCGCCGGCACTGGTTCAACATGATCGTTGTCGAGCCGCAGCAGGACGGATCCCTCCGCACGACGTTCTACGCCCATGTGGTCAACACCCGGCCCGGCACCGGCACTCAGCTGGGGCCCAGCTGCACGGTGACCGATGTGCTGGTGCGGGTCGACGGCGCACTGCTGAACGCGTCCCGGCAGGTCAGGCAGGACCGGCTCCTCCTGGAGCCCTGACCGCCGCTGACCGGGCGGGAGTGGGACGACACGCCTGGTACGCCCGTATCCCCGGTACTCACCGGCGGGTGCGGGCCGCGTGCCGCTCCGCGTGCTGCGCCGCGTGCGCCATGGTGGTGGCGCTGTTGCGGCCGAGCGCGTCGCGTACGAAGTCCCGGGCGTCGGCCAGGCCGCGGTCCGGGCCGAGCACCTCGGCGACCGCGCCGGGGTGCAGCAGCACGGTGTGCCGGGAGGACAGCACCGCGCCGTCGGGGCCGTCGGTGAAGGTCCACAGGCCGCTGTGGCCGAGCAGCAGCTTCGGGGGGACCAGCTGTTTGTAGGCGATCCACTCCGGGGCGCGGCACACCCGTACCGAACGCGTCGTGTGGCCCGCCCCGTCCGCCGTCAGCGTGTCCATCTCCAGCTCCTGGACGCCCTCGGACGGCTCGGCGAGGCGCACCCGGGCGACATGCGGCAGCCGGTCGGCCCACAGGTCCGCCCGGGCCACGAACGCGTAGGCGTCGGCGGCCGCACCGGACAGGCCGACGCTGTCGCTGAAGGAGAAGGCGATGTCCTCGACCGGGTGGCCCAGCTCGGCGATCCGGGCGAGGGCCGCCAGCTCCTCGGAACTGTTGTGGTCCAGGGCGGCGACCGCCCGTTTCACCGTCTCCGGGCGGCGGTCCACGGGGGAGAAGGAGTGCCGCAGCACCACCTCACTGTGCCCGCCGGGCAGTTCGCGGAAGAGCCATTCCCCGCCCATCGACGCGAACGGTGCGCGGCTCACCTCCTGGGCGAAGGTCACCCTCAGCCCTTCCGGGGCCAGGGTCCTGTGGGACACCCAGCTGGTGACCGATCCGTTCACGCTCGCCCACAGTTCGAAGCGCTCCTCGCGCTCCGACCGCTCCAGATGCCGGACGTGGACGCTCGGGCCGAAGAGGGCCGGCCACAGGGTGACGTCGGCCACCAGGCCGTAGAGCACCCGCGCGGGGGCGGCGACGACCCGGGTGTGCTCGGTGTGCTGCTCATATGTGGCTTCCATGCGGCCAACCTGGCCCGGGGGGCTCGAAGACCGCTTGAGGCCCTGTCGGGCACGCCGGCCGCTGCCGGTGCGGGCCCGGCGGCGCGGCCGCCCCGGGGCGAAAGCCGTGAGCCGGTGGGCACGGCGCCCGTGATGCGCCGTACCCACCGGCTCAGGGGTGGTGTCCGGGTGTCAGGCTGCCTTGACCGACAGCGAGTGCCGGAAGACGTCGGAGGGATCCCAGCGGGCCTTCGTGCGCTGGAGGCGGGGGTAGTTCTCGCCGAAGTAGAAGGCGTGCCAGGGAACTCCCGAGGCGTTGAGTGCGGGGCTGAGGATGTCGAGGTCGGGCGCGTTGATGTTGCAGCCCTGGTAGCGGTCGCCGGGCACGGGGTAGCCGCCGGTCGACGCGAAGACCTGGCCGTAGAGCTCGCGCAGCCAGCCGAGGTGCTTGTCGTCCTCGGCCGCCTCCAGCCAGAAGTCCTCGAACAGCGCCACATATGCCGAACTCCGCTGGCAGAGTGCGGTGTCGGTGGGCGCGGGCGCGTTCATCCGGCCGCCGGCCATCGCGCCGAGCTGGATGAGCGCCGACCCGGGGCTGGCGTTGGCGTAGTCCCGGCGGGTCAGCTGCCGGTACATGGCCGCGCACTGGTCCTCGGTGAACGCCTGGCGCATGAAGGCGTGCTTGACGGCGGCCCGCAGGGTCGCGTTGGTCTCCACTGTGGGGTTGCTGGTGTCGAGCGTGACCGTGGAGGCCAGCCAGGGCAGGCGGCGGAACGGGAACGGCCCGGTCAGGCCGGTGTTGGCGGTCACCGCGCCGAGGTACTCCTCCAGCAGTTTCTCCGCGTTCGGTGCCGCGGCGTCGACCTGGGTGAGCAGGCCGATCCCGCCGCTCGACACATGCTGGAGGAACATCAGGCCGCACAGCGCCTCGCCCGGTGACCCGGGCTCGCTGTTCTCCATGTACCACTGGCACTGATTGCGGACCAGGCGGGTGAAGGCGGCCTGGTCGAGCTGGTCCCAGGTGGCGAAGACGGTGCTGATCAGCACCTCGCGCGGCGGGCGGGGGAGTTGCAGCTCCGGCCGGTGCCCGCACGCGTCGCGGGAGCGGAACCAGAACTTGGTGATGACGCCGAAGTTGCCGCCACCGCCCCCGGAGCAGGCCCACCACAGGTCGTGGAGGTCGCCCGAGTCCTGCCGTGAGGCGATCACGGTACGGGCCCTGCGGTGGCGGTCGACGACCACGATCTCCACCGCCTCGATGAGGTCGCAGACATAGCCGTACTGGCGTGAGAGCAGTCCGTGGCCGCCTCCGGTCGCATGCCCGCCGATGCCGACCGAGGGGCACACCCCGCCGGGCAGGGTCACGCCCCAGCCGCGGAAGAGGCGCTCGTACACCTGGCCCAGCTGGGCCCCGCTCTCGATGGCGAAGGCCCTGCGGTGCGGGTCGTAGGAGATACTGTTCATCATCGACAGATCGACGATGATGTCGACGTCCTTGTGGTAGGTGAAGTCGCCGTAGGAGTGTCCGCCGCTGCGGATGGAGAGGCGCTTTCCGGCGCTGACCGCCTCCTGGACTGCGCGCACGACGTGCTTCGTCGACCCGGCCAGACGTACGGAGTCGGGCGCGGCCTGCCAGCGCCGGTTGAATCCGGATACAAGGTCCAGATAGCGGCGGTCGTTCGGCCTGACGGTCACGGGTCCGAATTCCCGTGGTTTTGCGAATGCGTCTTCCTGGTCGGCGTGCATGCCGATTCCCCCTCCAGATTCCGCTTTCTGTTTTTTTGATCTTTCGCTCCGGGTGCGGATGCCCGGCACGTCGTGTGCGCGTGGAGGGCATCTTTGCATAGCCGACTGAGCCTCACCAAGCGATTCCTTCTGATGGTTCTTTATGGAGTGTGCAGTTCCGTTACGGCGGGTCCAGAGCGTATTCGAGCGATATTCGATCCCCGCGGCGGACGCTGGCCGCATTCACCGTCCGGAGGAGAGGGGACAGCCCATGCGCAACACCGAGGAAACGCCGTCCGTCGGTGAGGGGCGAGCGACATGACCCGTTTCATCGACCTCAGCGTGGCGACCCGGGACACCGTCAGCGAGGCCACACCGGTGACGGTGGAGCTGCTCGGTCACGCGACGGCCGCCACCGTTCTCGGCCTCACTCCGGAGGACTTTCCGGACGGCATGGCGATCTCGAACGAGACCGTCACGCTCACCACGCACACCGGCACCCACATGGACGCTCCACTGCACTACGGCCCGCTCAGCGGCGGGCGCCCCGCGAAGAGCATCGACCAAGTGCCGCTGGAGTGGTGCTTCGGGCCCGGGGTCCGGCTCGACCTGCGCCATGTGCCCGCCGGGGAGGGCATCACGGTCGACGAGCTGGGCCGGGCGCTGTCCGCCGCCCGGCACGAACTGCGGCCCGGCGACATCGTGCTGCTGTGGACCGGGGCCGATGCCCTGTGGGGGTCGGAGCAATACCTCACCGACTACGCGGGCCTCACCGGCGAGGGGACGCGGTTCCTGGTGGAGAGCGGAGTGCGGGTCATCGGCATCGACGCCTGGGGGCTGGACCGGCCGATGCGGTCGATGATCGAGGACTACCGGCGCACCGGCGACCGCGGCCACCTGTGGCCCGCGCACCTCTACGGCCGCACCCGGGAGTACCTCCAGCTCGAAAAGCTCGCGAACCTGGCCGGCCTGCCCGCCGCGACGGGCTTCACGGTCGCGTGCTTTCCCGTTTCCGTCGCCGGTGCGGGTGCCGGGTGGACGAGGGCCGTCGCCCTCCTCGGCTGAGCCGAGCCCACCCGGCGCCGCCGCCGGTCAGCGCGGGCCCGGAACGGGACTGGCCCGGCTCAGCATCTCGTGCTGGAGCAGTTGCAGTTCGGGCGCGGGCTCGACGCCCAGTTCCATGTCGAGCGTCCGCCACAGGCTCCGGTACGCCTGGAGGGCCTCGGCCCGCCGCCCGCACTTGTGCAGTGAGGTGATCAGTTGCGCGTGCAGTCGCTCGTTGAGCGGGTTCTCGGCGACCAGCAGCCGGAGCTGCGGAATGATCTCCTGGTGCCGTCCGAGGCGCTGGCTGGCCTCGATGCGGAGTTCGGTGGCCGCGAAGCGGAGTTCGTTGATGTAGGTGATGTGGGCGTTGAGCACGCTGCCGAGCATCATGCCGACGAGCACCGGCCCCCGCCACAGCCTGAGCGCCTCGTCGAGGCGCTTCAGTGCCGCCTCCGGGCGCCCGTCGTCGAGCAGCCTCCTGGCCTGCTGGACGAGCCGCTCGAAGACGACGGCGTCGATCGCTTCGCCCGGTACCTGGATCACGTACCCGGCCGGCCTGGTGACCAGGACCGCTTGCCCGTCGGGCAGGGCCGCGAAGATCTTTCGTGCGTGGTAGATGTAGGTCTGGAGCGTGGTCAGCGAGCTGCGCGGGACGTTCTCGCCCCACAGTTCCTCGATCAGCGTGTCCACGCCGACCGTCTCCCCGTTCTGGACCAGCAGCAGCCCGAGGAGCTGGCTCACCTTCGACCTGCTCAAGAGCAATGACCTGCCGTTGCTCGACACAATCTCGAATTGGCCGAGCAGATTGAACTTCACTGATTTCCCCCTTTGTTGATCAGCGAAATCCGGTGGAGGCGCAGATTCCATGGGTTCGGACACGTGGTGCCGAATGTGGATCAGTGGCTTCGTCGGATCGGCTGATCCTTGCAACCCCCGTCGCCGGTACCGGGTGAATTTCCGTGCGGGTAGCGGCGAAACGCTTTCCTCGCAAGGTAACTGACGGAAAGCCGCAGAACCACCACGGCCGACGTGACCCGCGTCACGTTGTGCGAATTTCCTGGTGGCTGGTTCGTCGACCTGCTCTCTGCCGGGTGATGCGGAAGTAAAAGGCTGTATACGGCGGGAACCGCCGGACGGGCAGTCCTTTCGGGCGGGTGGAACAGCCCACTTGGCCAGTGCGCCTGTCCGGGAGGAGCTGCGAGGCTGACCGCGGGGCGCCCCGCTCATGCCGAACGGGGCGTCGGGGAGGCACGTGTGCCCGCGAGGCGGGCACCGTTGACGTGAAAATGAAGGGGAATCCACATGTCCGACAGTTCGGTGTCCGTTGCCATCGCCTATCACAGCGGGTACGGGCACACGGCCCGGATGGCCGAGGCCGCCCGGGACGGCGCGGCGTCGGTGGCGGGGACGGCCGTCGAGATGATCTCGGTCGACGCGCTCACCGAGGAGCACTGGGCGACGCTGGACGCCGCACACGCCATCATCTTCGGTTCGCCCACCTACATGGGCTCGGCGAGCCCCGCGTTCCACACGTTCGCGCACGACACCAGCGGGCGGTGGTACGCGCAGGCATGGAAGAACAAGGTAGCCGCGGGTTTCACCAGTTCGGGGGCGATGAGCGGGGACAAGCTCCACACCCTGCAGTACTTCACCATCCTGGCCGCCCAGCACGGCATGCACTGGGTCAACCTCGACCTGCTGCCCGGTGCGAACGAGGGCGAACTCAACCGGCTCGGCGGCTGGCTGGGCGCGATGGCCCAGTCGCCCGGCGATGACGGGCCGCAGGCGATGCAGAAGACCGACCTGCTCACCGCGGCTCACCTCGGGCAGCGCGTCGCCGAGCACACCCTCCTGCTGCACCGGGCCAGGTCGCTGGGCTGACACCGCCGGCCCCCTCCCGGCAGGAACGGGCCGGGGGCACGGCCCGTCAGCGGGCGTACTTCGGGCAGGTGCCCCGGGCTCACACGAGTCCGGGGCACCTGCCCGAGGTGGGTGGCCGCCGGGCGGTGCCCCGGCCGATCGGCTCAGGCCGCCAGGCCCCGGCGGAGCGCGTCGATCTGGTCGGCCACCATGCGCCGGGAGACCGCGGCGTGTGCGACACCGAGGGAACCGTGGAAGGTGCCCGGATAGTGCACCAGCTCGGTCTGCACCCCCGCCTGGATCAGCCGGTGGGCGAAGGTGATGCCCTCGTCCCGGAGAGGGTCGTACTCGCACACCCCCACGAAGGCCGGCGGCAGCCCGCGCAGCTCCTCGGCCCGGGCGGGCGCCGCGTACGGCGAGGGCCGCCCGCCGCCGAGGTAGTGCTTCCAGCTCAGCACGAGGTTGCCGCGGTCGAGCATCGGAGTGTCCACGAAGGACCGGGCGGACACGGTCTCCAGCCGGTCGTCCAGCTGCGGGAACAGCAACGACAGGCAGCGCACCGGCGGCCCCTGCCGGTCGCGGGAGCGCAGGGCCAGCGCGGCCGCCAGCCCCCCGCCCGCGCTGAAGCCGCCCACCCCGATCCGCTCGCGGTCCACCCCCAGCCGGTCGGCGTCGGCGGCCGTCCACTCCAGGGCGGCGTAACAGTCCTGGAGGCCGGCGGGGAACGGGTGCTCGGGCGCGAGGCGGTAGTCGGGCGACACCACCACCGCGCCGACCTGGTCGGCGATCCGGGTGGCCGCCGTCCGCGAGGTCTCCAGGTCACCGGTGAGGAATCCGCCCCAGTGCGGGAAGACCAGAGCGGGCCGTGGACCGGACCGGTCCACCGGCCGGTACAGCCGCACCGTCACCCCGGGCCCGCCCGGCACCGGCACCCGCCGGTCCTCCACCAGCACCCGGGACACCGGTTCATAGGCGGGCTGACGCGCCATCACCTCCCGGAGCCCGGCCCGCGCCCCGTCCGGGTCGGCGTAGTCGAGCGGGCGCATCCGCGGTGCGAAGGGCGCCAGTTCGGGGTCGAAGTGGTAGGTCACGGCCGTCCTCCCGCCGCTCGCCGCCAGGTCAGGACGCGGTGCTGCGACGGGCCGCCGGCGGCGCGCGCCGAGCCGGAGAGGGTCAGCAGACCACCGTCGAGCACCAGCTCCCGCGTCTGCCGGGTGCCGGCCATATAGCCGTGCGAACTCACGGCGACGTCATGGACGACCTGCCGTCCGGCCAGCCGCCAGGTCCCGGCATACCCCATGAACCGCTGAGCCGGACCCGCACGCCCGGGCGGCTGCTCGTCCCCCCGCATCATGCTCACCGACATATGGCCGTCGGATGCGTAGATCAGCAGCCCACGGGGGCGGGGGCCCAAGGGGCCTTCACCGGCGGCGCCGTCCTCGTCGACGCTGACGTAGGACACCAGCTCCCACGCTCCGGCCAGCTCTTCCGGGGAGGGTGGGGGCACCGGGGACGCGGAGGTGTGCGACATGGCCTCAGCTCGTTCCGGTGCGCTTGCTCGACACCGTGAACCTGCCCATCCGCAGCTCGGCGCCCTGCCCGAACAGGCGGTGGGACGCCAGGCTCGCATCGTCCAGGAAGGCCAGCGGGTCGGGCTCGCCGGTCACCGGGTCGAAGTAGAAGTCCGGCGCGCCGCTCAGCCGGACGAGTCCCGAACCGGGGCGGCCGGGGAGCGTACCGTCCAGGAAGTTGAACATCCCCATGCCGCAGGCGAGCTGGCGGGGCTCGACGCGCCCCTCCGTGCCGCCGTGGTCGGTCACCAGATAGCGGCGCGACGGAAGACGGCAGCCGACCCGGTCGACACGGAAGACCTCCCGGCCGTCCAGGAACCACCGGGCCAGGCCGGCCGAGCGGTCGTAGGAGATCCTGACGTGGTGCTCCTCGCACGGGGTGCGCGAGGCCACCGGGACGGCGTGGAGGAAGGACGCGTAGTTTCCCAGCTGGGCACGGGCGTTGGGCAGCCGCTCGTAGAGGACGTGGACCGACTCGTTGGTGAGCGCGAACTCGAAGGCCACATCGGTCTCCGGGTCCTGGAGAGCCAGGGCCACCATGGCCAGCCGGGGGTCGTCATCGGGGTTGACCACGGCGTCCTCGAAGGGGTGGTCCCGTGTGCCGTACACGGCACCCGAGATCCGGGTCTCGCAGGACAGTTCGTGCCCGGGTGCGGTGTCGAAGCCGAGAATTCCGCCGGAGGAGTGCTGGTTGGCGTAGACGAGCCATTTGACGTGGTCGAGCGTGCCCGGCAGCTTGCCGGGGTCGTGCTGGCCCACGGTGTGCGTGAACGCGGGCTCCCCGGTGCGGGGGTTGGTCCCGCCGGCGACGACGCGCAGCCGGCCCTGGGAGGTGCTGGGCATACCGTCGTGGCCGACGCCGGGGCCGAGGGGCAGATACGCCCACTTCGCTCCGGGGCCCTCGGTGTCGAAGCCGTCGGAGAAGTCGTCCGCCCAGATGACGCGAGAGCGGCCGCTCGGGCTGGTCGTGGTGGTCGCGGTCATGGAACCCCTTCCGGAACGTGGTGATATGAAGCGCGGACGGTGCGCGGGACCGGCGCGGCCGGACCCTCCCGGCGGTGGGCCGGCGGTCAGACGTCGAGGACGGTCCGCGCGTAGGCGATCGCGGCGGACTCCAGCTGGAGTGCCTGGTGTCCGGCCACGGAGTTGACGTCGCGCCAGAATCGCTGCACGGGGTTGGCCGAGGACTGCCCGGCGGTGCCGACCCCGCGGAAGAGCCGGTTCACGACACCGACGAGGATCTCGGTGGCCATCGCGCAGTCGCGCCAGCTCTCCATGGTCGCCCGCCCGCTGATGCCGGGGCCCGAGTCCGCCGTCGCCGCGGACCGTTCGAGCAGCATCCCGGCGGCGTCGATCTCGGTCGCGCTGCGGGTGAGGGTCACGTCGTAGGAGGTCCGGTTGAAGGTCGGCATACCGGCCAGGGCGGGCCCGGTCCGGCCGGCCGCGGCACGGATCTTCGGTGTGACATGGTCGGTCCAGGCCCCCAGCGCCCCCCTGGCGGCCCCGAGCGCGGGCGAGGCGAACATCATGGTCGTGGACTGCATCGGGACCGCGTGACAGGACGCGTCCGACGCGGCGGCGCGGCCCGCGAACAGATCCTCCCGGCTGACCGTACGGGCCGCCGGGACCAGGACGTCCTCGACGGTCACGGTGTTGCTGCCGGTGGCGGCCATGCCCACGTTCTGCCAGGTGTCGGTGGTCCGCCAGGCGCTGCGCGGCACGGCGAAGAGCCTCGGCTCGGGCTCGTCCCCGGTGAGTGCCATGGCGGCCAGCAGACCCCAGTCCGCGTAGTCGATGGCGCTGACGAACGGCCAGGTCCCCGAGAGCCGGTAGCCGCCGGGCACCGGTTCGGCCGTGCCGATCGGGGACAGGGCGGCCACCAGCAGGGCGTCCGGGCCGTCGGCCCAGATCTCGCGGCAGCCCTCGCGGGGAAGGTGCGCGGCCATCCGGGAGACGTGCGCGGCCAGTGACGCGCACCATGCGGTGGCGGTGCAGCCCTCGCCGACGGCGGCCACCGCGCGGTGCAGCTCCAGGAAGGTGCCCTCGCTCCCGCCGCAGCCGGCCGGGACGAAGTGGCGTGGAAAGCCCGCCGCCACCAGCGCCTTGACCACGTCGGGGTCGAGCCGGCGGTCGGCTTCCGCGGCGGCCGCGCAGCGGGCCGCCGCCGCGGCGACGTCCCGGGCCGCCGGCAGCAGTGCGGTTGACGTCAGGTCGTCCATCCTGATGCGCTCCTTGGCTCGGGTGAATCGGCCGGCGAACCGGTCGCCGGTCAGGGCCTGTTGTCCGGCGGATCAGCGCCGGACCGGCCCGGACCAGCGGGCCCACGCCCGGGAACGCTGGCGGCACCGGTTCGGAGATCGCTCGATACTCGCTCGAAGCCCGCCGCCCCTTCCCGGCGGGATCCGCGTACCACCGGCCTTCGAGCAAGGTCCGAGCAGCCCCCCGGAACCTGCTGATCGTCCTCGTTGCGCCGCGCCGCGGCGGATGGTGCGCCGGTGCTGTGCGCTTCTGACGAAAGGGAATAGCGATGAACGACTCAGCTGCTGCGAAGGTGACGGGCGGTAGGCGATGACGCGCCGTGTGGTGATCACCGGTATCGGGGTGCGGACGCCGGGAGGAAACGGAGTCAAGGCGTTCTGGAAGCTGCTGACCTCCGGGCAGACCGCCACCCGCCGCATCAGCTTCTTCGACCCGTCCCCGTACCGCTCCCAGGTCGCCGGCGAGGCCGACTTCGACCCGGTGCACGAGGGGCTCTCCCCGCTGGAGATCCGCCGTATGGACCGCGCGTCGCAGTTCGCCGTGGTCTGCGCGCGGGACGCGATCTCCGACAGCGGCCTGCAGTTCGAGGAATTCGACCCTGGCCGGGTCGGGGTCAGCCTGGGCAGCGCCGTGGCCGCGGCGACCAGCCTGGAACAGGAGTACCTCGTCCTGTCCGACAGCGGACGGAACTGGCTGGTCGACCACGGCAGCCTGTCACCGCATATGTTCGACTACCTCGTGCCGAGCGCGATGCCCGCCGAGGTGGCGTGGACCGTCGCCGCGGAAGGCCCGGTGACCATGGTCTCCAACGGCTGCACCTCGGGGATCGACTCCGTGGGGCACGCCTGCCAGCTGATCCGGGAGGGCAGCGCGGACGTCATGCTCGCCGGCGCCTCCGACACCCCGGTCACGCCGATCGTCGTGGCCTGCTTCGACGCCATCAAGGCGACCACCGCCCGCAACGACGACCCGGAACACGCCTCGCGGCCGTTCGACCGGACCCGCAGCGGATTCGTCCTCGCCGAGGGCGCCGCCATGTTCGTCCTGGAGGAGCGCGAGCACGCCAGGAGGCGCGGTGCGCACGTCTACGCCGAGATCACCGGCTACGCCACGCGCTGCAACGCCTACCACATGACCGGACTGAAGCCCGACGGCCGCGAGATGGCGGAGGCCATCCGGGTCGCCCTGGACGAGTCCCGGATCGGCGCCACCGACATCGACTACATCAACGCCCACGGTTCCGGCACCAAGCAGAACGACCGCCACGAGACGGCCGCCTACAAGCGCAGCCTGGGCGACCACGCCTACCGGGCGCCGGTCAGCTCGATCAAGTCGATGATCGGGCACTCCCTCGGCGCCATCGGATCGATCGAGATCGCCGCGTGCGCGCTGGCGATCGAGAACGGGGTGATCCCGCCGACGGCGAATCTGCACGAGGCCGACCCCGAATGCGACCTCGACTATGTGCCGCGGACCGCCCGGGAGAAGAACCTCCGCAGCGTGCTCACCGTGGGCAGCGGATTCGGCGGCTTCCAGAGTGCGATGGTGCTGCGCGCGGCCGGGGGTGCGGCGGCATGACGCAGCGGCGGGAAGCCGTCCAGGTCACCGGCATCGGCCTGCTCGCGCCGAACGGCCTCGGCCTGGAACAGTACTGGGAGGCGGTCCTTGAGGGCCGCAC
This sequence comes from Streptomyces sp. NBRC 110611, assembly GCF_001590865.1. GTDB lineage: Bacteria > Actinomycetota > Actinomycetes > Streptomycetales > Streptomycetaceae > Streptomyces. The sequence goes on along the minus strand of NZ_BBUY01000002.1, from coordinate 208,323 downwards.
CGGCATCGGCACGCTGTCCCGGTTCGACGTATCGCGCTACCCGGTGCGGCTGGCCGGGCAGATCGACGGCTTCGACGCGGCGGCGCACCTGCCGAACAGGCTGCTGCCGCAGACCGACGTCTCGACCCGGTACGCCCTGGTCGCCGCGGACTGGGCGCTGGCCGACGCCAAGATCGAGGAGGGCGCCTTCCGCGACTACGAGATGGGCGTGGTCACCTCCAACGCCTCCGGCGGCTTCGAGTTCACCCACCGGGAGTTCCACAAGCTCTGGTCGCGGGGCCCCGGCTCGGTCAGCGTCTACGAGTCCTACGCCTGGTTCTACGCGGTGAACACCGGGCAGATCTCCATCCGCAACCGGCTCCGCGGGCCCAGCAGCGCACTCGTCGCCGAACAGGCCGGCGGACTGGATGCCATCGGCCACGCCCGCCGGACCATCCTGCGCGGCACGCCGATGGTGGTCACCGGCGGCGTGGACTCCGCGCTGGACCCCTGGGGCTGGGTGTCGCAGATCTCCGGCGGGCGCCTGAGCACCGCGACCGACCCGCACCGCGCGTATCTGCCCTTCGACGCCCACGCCCGCGGATATGTCCCCGGCGAGGGCGGCGCGATCCTCGTCCTGGAGACCGCCCGGGCGGCCACCGCCCGCAGCGCCCCGCACGTCTACGGGGAGATCGCCGGATACGCCACCACCTTCGATCCGCCGCCGGGCTCACCACGCCCGCCCGGGCTGCGCCGTGCCGCGGAACTGGCGCTCGCCGACGCCGGGCTGGCACCGGGGGAGATCGACGTGGTGTTCGCCGACGCCGCCGGGGTGCCGGAGTCCGACCGGGTGGAAGCGGAGGCCATCAGCGGACTGTTCGGGCCGGGGGCGGTGCCCGTCACCGCGCCCAAGGCGCTGACCGGACGGCTCTACTCCGGAGGCGGGCCGGTGGATGTCTGCGGCGCGCTGCTGTCCCTCCGCGACGCCGTGATCCCGCCGACCGCCGGCACGGTCGAGGTGCCCGCGGAGTACCGGATCGACCTGGTGCGGGGAGCGCCCCGGCCGGGTCCGGTGGCGGCGGCCCTCGTCCTCGCCCGCGGCAGGTGGGGGTTCAACAGCGCGGTCGTCGTCCGCGCCGTGCCCACGCCCTGACCGGCGCCGCCGGGAACCGGCGCATGTCCGGACCGCCCCTTTTCCGAACGACCTGCTTCCGAACGACCCGCTTCCGAACCGACGCCCCTCAAGGAGCTGACCATGAGCGAGATGACCCTCGACGACCTCCGCCGCCTGCTGATCGAATGCGCGGGTGAGACGGACGACGACAGTCTTTCCGGCGACATCCTGGACAAGGAATTCGACAGCCTCGGCTACGACTCGCTGGCGTTGATGGAGACCGCCACACGTATCACCTCCGAATACGGAGTGCAGATTCCCGACGAGCGGATAGCCGAGCTGAAGACCCCGCGCGCGGTGCTCGAACTCGTCAACGGCGCGTCGAATCCTTCGAGTTGATGTTCCCGATGACTGACGAATTCAAGGACGTGATGGCCCGGTTCCCCACGGGGGTCGCCATCGTCACGACCTGCGACGAGGCGGGCGAACCCCATGGCCTGACGGTCAGTTCCTTCTGCTCGGTGTCCCTGGACCCGCCGCTGGTGCTGATCTGCGTGGCCAAGTCGGCGCGGTGTTTTCCCGCCTTCGAACGCGGCGGGGAGTTCGCGGTGAGCATTCTCCGCCGGCACCACACCGAACTGGCCCGGCGCTTCGCGACCAGTACGGCCGGGAAATTCGCCGGCGGGGGTTTCACCCGGACCCAGCGCGGCGGCGTGATCGTCGAGGACGCGCTGGCCGCCCTCGAATGCCTGGTCGACGCACGGCACGACGCGGGGGACCACGTCATCCTCGTCGGCAAGGTCGTCGACCAGACGCTCGCCGACCGCGGAACCCCCGCCGTCTATGTCGACCGGACGTTCGCCACGATCAGCTCCGCGCGATGACCTCTCCTGAAGGTGGTTGTTCCCCATGGCGCTCAGCAGGACCGTTCCACCGATCACCGGTGACGAGGAGACCCTGCGCCGGCACCTGGCCGACGCGGAGATCCCCGCGCTGCTGATGACGATCGCGCACCTCACGGGGGATACCTCGGTGCTGCGCGAGGACCTCCGGGCCCCCGGCTGGCTGTTCGCGCCGCAGGGCGGACTGCCCCGGGCCCAGCAGGACGAGGCCCGCGAGCGGGCCCTGGAGGTCCTGCTGCGGCTGCGCGACCGTGGTCCCGGCGCACCGCCCGGGCCGCCGGACCGGAACCTGCTGCGCACGATCACGACCTGGGCCATGGGGCCCGGCATCGACGACCTCCTGCCGCTGATCGCGGAGGAGATCGTGCTCCCCGGCCGGGACCCCCGGGCCCCCGGCTGGACCAAGCCGGAGCTGAGCCCCGGCCGCGACTTCCACGTCGCCGTCATCGGCGCCGGATTCAGCGGACTGCTGGCCGGCCACCGCCTGGCCCAGGCGGGCATACCGTACGTGATCTACGACAAGAACCCGGACGTCGGAGGCACCTGGCTGGAGAACACCTACCCCGGGTGCCGGACCGATGTGGCCAGCCACCTCTACAACTACTCCTTCGCCCCGAAGTCCGACTGGCCCGACCACTTCTGCACACAGGACGTCGTCCTGGACTACCTCCGCGCCTTCGCGAAGGACGCCGGGCTCACCGACCACATCCGGTTCGGCACCGAGGTCACCGCCCTGCGCTGGGACGACGAGAAGTGCCTGTGGCACCTCGACCTGCGCGGGCCGGACGGCGAGCGCACGGTCAGCCACCACGCCGTCATCAGCGCCGTGGGACAGCTGAACCGTCCGCGGCTGCCCGACCTGCCCGGCCGCGACACCTTCGCCGGCCACGCCTTCCACTCGGCCGCCTGGGACCACTCGGCCGATCTCACCGGGCGGCGCGTCGCCGTCGTCGGCACCGGCGCGAGCGCGTACCAGATCATCCCCGAGATCGCCGGCACGGCCTCCGAGGTCGTCGTCTTCATGCGCACCCCGCCATGGCTGCGGCCCACTCCGCACTACCGCCACCCGGTGCCGGCCGGCGCGCAATGGCTGTTCGCGCACCTGCCCTACTACGCCCAGTGGCACCGGCTCTGGCTCTTCGCACCGGGCCTGCGGGGGATCCTGGAGGGCTGGATCGTCGATCCCGGCTACCCGCCCACCGAGCGCGCGGTCTCCGCGCTGAACGAGGAACTGCGCACCGCGCTGCTCCGGTCGATGGAAGCGCAGCTGGCCGACGCCCCCGGGCTGCGGGATGCCCTGATACCGGCCTACCCGGTCGGCGCCAAGCGCGTACTGCGGGACGACGGGCGCTGGTTCGCCGCTCTCCGACGACGCGATGTCCGCCTGGTGACCGCGCCGATCGACCGGGTGACGCCGACCGGACTCACCGCCGGCGGTGAGGAGTTCGACGCCGACGTCATCGTCTACGCCACCGGATTCCGGGCCTCCCGCTTTCTCGCCCCGATGACGGTGACCGGCCGGGACGGCGCCGATCTGCACACGGCCTGGAACGGCGCCCCGCGGGCCTATCTGGGCATCACGGTGCCGGGATTCCCCAACTTCTTCTGCCTCTACGGCCCGAACACCAACCTCGTCGGCCAGGGCGGGAGCATCGTCTACTTCTCCGAGTGCGCGGTCACCCATGTGCTCGGCGCCCTCCGGCTGCTGCTGGCCGGCGGGCACCGGGCCCTGGAGGTCCGCGGGGAGGTCCATGACGCCTACAACCGCTGGGTCGACTCGGGTAACGCACGCCGCGCATGGGGCTGGTCGTCGGCGGGCGGCTGGTACCAGGACAACGGCCGCTCGGCCACCAACTGGCCCTACTCCGCGCAGGAGTACTGGCGGCTCACCCGGACCGTCGACCCCGCCGACTACCGGCTCCGCCGACCGTGGCGACCGCCGCACCAGCCGCATGAGCCGTCCACGGCTCTGCCGTAGCAACCGAGGATGATGAGAATGGACACAGCGCGCGAGTCGCTGCCGGCGGCCGCCCGGAGCATCGCCGAGCTGGCCTCCGGGCTGACCGCCCAGATGGAACGCGAGCGCCGGCTCGGCTCCGATGTCGTCAAGGCACTGAGCGACGCCGGATTCATGCGGCACTTCGTCCCCGCGGAGTTCGGCGGACGGGACGGCACGTTCAGGGACCTCATGAGCGCCGTCGCCACGCTGGGCGAGACGTGCACGGCGACGGCCTGGTGCGCTTCGCTGTTCGCGAGCTCGCCCCGGTTCGTCTCGTTCTTCCCGCCGGAGGGCCGGCGGGAGATCTGGGCGGAGGGGCCCGACCCCGTCGTGGTGTGTTCGGTCATACCGTTCGGCGAGGCGGTCGGCGTGCCGGGCGGCCTGCGGGTCTCCGGCCGCTGGCCGTACATGAGCGGTATCGACTGCGCCGACTGGGTGATCGTCTGCGCGAAGGTGCTGCTCGCCACGGGTGGCCCGCGGCTGACCCTGGTGGCCGTGCCGCGTTCCCGGTGCCGGGCCGAGGACACCTGGTTCAGTGTGGGCATGCAGGCGACCGGCAGCAACACCGTCGTGCTGGAGGACGTCTTCGTCCCGGAGCAGCGGATCGGCGACCGGGCGGCGCTCTTCGCCGGCCGGCCGGCGGTGCCCGCCGCCGACCCGCCGGTGGCCGCCATGGCGCCGCTGCCCGCCGTCAACGGCCTGACGTTCGTCGTCCCGGCCCTCGGCGCGGCCCGCGGCTCCCTGGCCCTGCTGGCCGACCACCTCGGGAAGAAGCTCCGCGACATACCCGTACTGCCCGGAGTGCCGGGAGCCCTGGACAACCAGACGACCTACGAGACCGTGCTGGCGCGGAGCGCCGCCGAGATCGACGCGGTGCAGCTCCTGCTGGAGCGCATCGCGGATCTCGCCGACAGCGGCGCCGGGATCACACCGGCGGAGGTCGCCCGCAACGCCCGGGACAGCGCCTTCGCCATCGATACGCTGGCCACCGCGGTGAACCGGATCTTCCGCACCGCCGGAACGAGCGGTCAGGCGGCCGACGGTCCCCTCCAGCGCTTCTGGCGCGACGTCAATTCCATCGCCACGCACCAGGCCCTCCAGATCGAGCCGACGGCGCGCACCTACGCCCGTTCCCTGTTCACCCCGAGGAGCACACCATGAGCCGACCCCAACCGTCCCCCGACCGTATCCTCCAGATCGGCATGGGATTCCAGGCATCCAAGACGCTGCTGAGCGCGATCGAACTCGGTGTGTTCACCGAACTCGCCAAGAGCCCGGCGGACGGCCCGGCACTGCGGGACCGGCTGGGCCTGCACCCCCGCGCGGCGCAGGACTTCTTCGACACGCTGGTGGCACTGGGCCTGCTCCGGCGGGTGGACGGCGTCTACCACAACGCCGAGGACACCGAGGCCTTCCTGGACCGGGCGAAGCCGGCCTACGCGCACCTCGGCGGCCTGCTGGAGATGGCGAACGGCCGTCTGTACGGCATCTTCCGCCACCTCACCGACACCCTGCGCACCGGACTGCCGCACGACGAGTCGCAAGGCGGCGAGCTGGACACCTATGGCGCCCTCTACGCCGACCCCGCGCGGCTGAAGCAGTTCCTCGCGTCCATGACCGGCGTCAGCCACCTCGCCAACCGCACGATCGCCCAGCAGGTGTCGTGGCAGGACTACCGGACCGTGGCCGACATGGGCACCGCCCAGGGCGATCTGGCGGTGCAGATCCTGCTGGCGCATCCGCACCTCACCGGTGTCGGCTTCGACCTGCCGGCGGCCGGGCCGGTGTTCGAGGAGTACGTCGAGGCCCATGGCCTGAAAGAGCGGCTGAGGTTCGCCGGGGGCGACTTCTTCACCGATGATTTCCCCCGGGCCGATGCCTTCACCTTCGGCCACATCCTGCACAACTGGGACCTGAAGAAGAAGAAATTGCTGCTGGAGAAGGCGTGGCAGGCCCTGCCCGAGGGCGGTGCGGTCATCGTCTACGACTCCCTCGTCGACGACGACCGGTCCGAGAACGCCTCCGCCCTGCTGATGAGCCTGACCATGCACACGGTCACCGACGGAGGCTTCGGCTACACCGCCCGGGAGTGTATGAGCTGGATGACCGAGGCGGGTTTCGGCCGCACGTGGAGCGAGCACCTTGTGGGCCCGGACTCGATCGTGGTCGGCATCAAGGAATGACACCGAGCACGAAGCCACCGAGCACGAAGCCACCGAGCAGGACCACACAGAAACCGACAGAAGGGGAGCCGCCGATGCAGCCCGACTCGCTGAAGGCGAACAAGGAACTCGTCTCCGAGTTCATCCGGGTGTTCTACAACGAGAAGGACTTCGACCGGGCGCGATCGATGCTCACCGATGACTTCGCCAACCACCACCCCGGGGCCGGGGCCGGACCGGTCCGGACGATCGACAGCTTCCGGGAGCACGCCGCCACCCCCTTCCCCGACTTCTCCCTGACGGTCCACCGCATGATCGCCGAGGAGGACCAGGTGTGGACCCACGGCGTCGTCCGGGTCGCCCCCGACGCACCGGGCGTGATCGTGGTGGACCTCTGGCGGATCGAGGACGGCAGGCTGGCCGAGCACTGGGACGTCGGACAGGCCGTCCCCGAAGGCAGCACCCTCGACGAGATGATCGCGGACGCCCGGTGACGGCAGCCGGGATGCGCGCCGTCGTCCAGCGGTCCTTCGGCGGGCCGGAGGTGCTGGAGCTGACCGAGGCCGACCGCCCGCGGCCGCTGCTCAACGAGGTCCTCGTCCGGGTACACGCGGCCGGTGTGAACCCCATCGACGCACACGTCCGCTCCGGTGCGATCCCGCTCCTCGGCGAGCCCCCGTTCGTCGTCGGCTGGGACATCTCCGGAGTCGTCGAGGAGGTGGCGCCGGGCGTCAGCCGGTTCGCCGTCGGTGACGAGGTCTTCGGTATGCCGCTCATCCCGCGTGCCGCGGGCGGATACGCCGAATACGTCGCGGCACCGTCCCGGCAGCTGGCCCGCAAACCGGCGGCGCTGGACCACCCGCACGCGGCCGCACTGCCGCTCGCCGGGCTGACCGCCTGGCAGGCACTGGTGGACGCGGCCGGGGTCGGCCGCGGCCGGCGGGTCCTGGTCCACGGCGGCGGGGGCGGCGTCGGCCATCTGGCGATCCAGATAGCCAAGGCCCGCGGGGCCGAGGTGGTGACGACCGCCAGCGCGGCCAAGTCCGCCTTCGTACGGGCTCTGGGCGCCGATGAGGTGATCGACTACCGCACCGCGGACTTCGCGGACGCCGTGGCAGGCGTGGACGTCGTCCTCGACAGCGTGGGCGGTGACACCGCGCTGCGTTCGCTGAGCGTCCTGCGCCCGGGCGGCACCCTCGTCACCATCGTCGAGATGCGCAACCAGGTCCTCGCCAGGACGGCGGCCGACCGCGGACTGCGGTGCGTGGGCGTCACCGCCGAGCCGGACCACGTCGGTCTCACGGAGCTCGCCGCTCTGGCCGACTCCGGGCAGCTGCGGGTGCACCTCGCCCGCACCCTCCCGCTGTCCGCCGCCGCGCAGGCGCATCGGCTGATCGAGTCCGGCTCCACCATGGGAAAGGTCGTGCTCACCATGTGAACGCCCGGCGCCGCGCCCTAGTCCACGAGGGACGCCCCGGCCGGGAAGCCCGAGGCGCGGGCCAGGGCCGCGGCCTCGCCGCGGGAGGCCACGTCGAGCTTCTTGAGGATCCTCCCGACGTGGAACTTGACGGTGTGTTCGCTGATGTGCAGCGCTTCGGCGATCGCCCGGTTCCGGTGGCCGTGGACCAGGTGCCGGAGAACGTCGAGTTCACGAGGGTGCAGGCTGCTCAGCGGATCGCTGCGCGGGACGTCCGGCGCCGCCAGCGGCAGCCGCACGGTGACGATCGTCCCCCATGCCGGCACCGCGTCGACGGTCAGCGTGCCGCCCAGCGCGACGACCCGGTCGGTGAGCCGGTGGACGGCGAGGGCCTCCGCGGCGAGCGTCCCCGGGCCGTCGTCGCGGATGACCATACGCAGCTCGGTGTCCTCGATGTCCCAGCTCACACGGATGCGGTCGACGCCGCCCTGCTCCAGCATCGTCAGCACGGTGCCGCGCGCGGTGGTGCGCGCTGCCCGCGCGATGACCGACGGGATCAGGCGCTGCGGGCTTCCCGGAGCGGAGTACTCCAGCGTGACATCGCCGTAGCGTGAGAGGAGGCTGAGCATGTCCGACAGCCGCCCGAAGGCGTCCTGGACGCTCTCCTCGGGCGCCGGCTGTTCGTCCTCGCCGGTCGCCCGCAGCTCGACCAGCGCGGCGACCGCGACATCCGTGGCCGTCCGCCGGGCGGCGCCGTCCTCCAGCGTACGGCTGCGGAGCACACCGAGCAGGGCGGTGAGCGTGGCGGCGTGCGCGTCGGCCGCGTCGGCCACGGCCCGGTCCCGCTCGCTGTTGGCGATCCACGGGGCGGCCATGTCGACCGGCACCGCACCGGGCAGCAGGTCGATGACCCGCGCGGTCGCCAGATCCCACAACTGCTGTACCAGCGAGAGCACTTCCGGCTCCGGTTCCCCTTCCCCGGGCGGCACCACGGCCAGCAGCGCCCCGGCCGACCCGGGCGGTGCGGAGGCCACGGCCAGCACCGGCCGCACCGAGCCGGCGAGGCAGGCCCCGCCGAACCACGGCTTTCCGACGTCGACATGAGTGGCGAGCGTCGCCAGCTCGGCGGTGGTGACATCACCGGTCAGCACGGGGTCGCCATGCCCCCAGTTCGCGGACTTGGGGCAGTCCCCGGTGAGCATCACCAGGGCCTCGTGCCGGACGAGGCCGGCCATCGCGGCCGACAGTGTGGGCAGGATCTCCTTCAGGGGCGCCCGCATCAGTTCCTTCGCCACAGCCAGCGTGCGCTGCGGGTCCCCCCAGTCCGCATACACCATGGGGGCATGGTAGTGGCTGCCCGGCCGTCACCGGCGAGCTTACGGGTGCACCCCCGGCGAGTGGCGCAGCCCTGGTCCGGTGGGCCGGTGGCTTTGATGGGCGAGGACGCGCAACGCGTCGGCGGAGGCCGGGTCGTTCGGGGTGTAGATCTCGACGCGGTGGTCGGGGCTGTCGGGCTGGAGCCACACCTGGTAGTCCACACTCACCGCACCGATGGTGGGGTGCTGCAGGTGCATGGCCCCGACGGAGCAGTCGGAGACGTCACCGGTGGCCCACATCGCGGCGAAGTCGTCGCTGCGCATGGTGAGTTCCCCGATCAGACCCGCCAGCCGGGCGTCGGTGGGGTACCGGCCCGCGGTGAGCCGCAGGTAGGCGACGTGGACGCGGGCGAGCTGGTGCCAGTTGCGGTACATGTCGCGGGTGAGGGGATCGAGGAAGAACATCCGCGGGACCGACGGACGCCGTTGCGGGTCCTGCGGCGCTTCGTAGGAGAGGTGCTCGGCGACGAGTGCGTGTCCGGTGGGGTTCCAGGCGAGTACGTCGCCGCGCCGGCCGAGGACGATCGCGGGGGTGGCCGTACCGAGTGACTCCAGGAGCCTGAGGACTCGCGGGTGCGGCTCCTCGGGAGGCGGGTCGCTCAGGCCGGGCCTGGCGCACTGCCGCGCGAGGTTGTGCAGGTGGACGGTCTCCACCGGGTCGAGCCGGAGCACCCGGGCGAGCGCGTCGAGGACCTGCTCGGAAGCGGTCTCGGCCTGGCCCTGCTCCAAGCGCGTGTAGTACCCCGCACTCACCCCGGCCAGCTGGGCGAGCTCTTCACGCCGCAGGCCGGGGACCCGGCGGGAGGTGCCGTAGGTGCGCAGGCCGATCTCCGCCGGAGTCACCCGGTCACGGCGGCTCTTCAGGAACGTTCCGAGGCTCTCCATGAGTTCGAGCCTAGGATGCCGGCCCGGCCGGTGGGTGTACCTGTCGGGTGTACCCACGGCACGGGGCTGTCTGCCGGCCGTCTCGCGTCGGACCGTCGACGGCATGACCCACCTGACTCAACAGCGTGTGCGCACCTCACCCGGCCTGCGGGCCTGGCTCGGGCTCGCGGTGATTCTCGGACCGGTCCTCCTCGTCTCCATGGACGGATCGGTCCTGTTCCTGGCCATGCCGCGGATCAGCCGGGCCCTCTCACCGACCGCCGACCAGACGTTGTGGATCCTGGACATCTACGGCTTCGCCGTCGGCTCCTTGCTGATCGCCTTCGGCAGTATCGGCGACCGCTACGGCCGGCTGAAGCTGCTGACGATCGGTGCCGCCGTCTTCGGAGCCGGGTCCGCCGGGGCCGCGTTCGCGCCGAGCCCGGAGCTGCTCCTCGCCTGCCGGGCGCTCATGGGGGTGGCCGGCGCGACCCTCCTGCCCTCGGCACTGGCCGTGCTGAGCGAGCTGTTCCCCGACGCCCGGCGCCGGGCGCAGGCCATCGGCATCTTCGCCGCCGCGTTCGCCGCCGGGTTCGCCGTCGGCCCGATCGTCGGCGGTGCTCTGCTGGAGCGGTTCTGGTGGGGCTCGGTGTTCCTGGTCAACCTCCCCGTCATCACGGTGTTCCTGCTGCTCGCACCGGTCCTGCTCCGCGAGGTCCGGGCGACCCGGCCAGGTCGCGTCGACAGCCTCAGCGTTGTGACCTCCGCCGGCGGACTCCTGCTCACGATCTATGGTCTCCAGCACGCCGCCGCGGACGGGGTAGCGGCCCTGCCGGTCGTGACGGTGCTCCTCGGCGTCGCGTCGCTGACGTTCTTCGCGCGCCGCCAGCGGCACCTGGAGCACCCGCTGATCGACATCTCCCTCTTCCGCGACCGGGTCTTCACCATCGCGGTCGTCACCGGTCTGCTGCCGCTGGCAGCGTGGTCGGCGACGGCGTACCTGGCAGGCATCTACCTCCAGTCCGTCCTGGCCCTGAGCGTCCTGCACGCGGCGCTCCTGGCGCTCCCCGGCGCGGTGGTCCTCACCGTCTCCTGTGTCGTCACGCCGGTGGCCGTCGACCGCATCGGCAAGCGGGCCGCGCTCATCGTCTGTCACTTCTCCATCGCGGCCGGTCTGGTGCTGTTGCTGCCCACGACGATCACCGGCGGGGCCGGCTGGTACATCGCGGCGACGGCCGTCACCGGCGTGGGTTACGGCATCTCCTTCAGCGTCGTCGCCGACACCGCGGTCGGGGCGGTCCCCACCGAACGGGCGGGGTCGGCCGGCGCGATCGCCGAGACCAGCAACGAGATCGGCAGTGCCCTCGGTGTCGCCGTCCTCGGGTCGCTCGCCGCGCTGGTCTTCCGGCTCCAGGGCCCGGATCTCGCCCCCACCCTCGACGAGACCCTCCAGCTGCCCGCCCTCGCGCCCGCCGCGGTCCAGGAGGCGAAGTCCGCTTTCGTCACCGGCCTGCACGCCGCTGCCGTGGCGGCCGGCCTGGCGCACGTCGTGCTCGGGACCGTTGCCGTCCGCCGCCTGCCGAGGCAAGGCGTGATCGGTGTGATCACGAAGGGTCGAGGTGGGTTGCCGAGTGGGTGAGGGCGTGGGCGGCGACGGAGCAACGGTCGGCGAGTTGCTCGACCTGATGCTGGAAGGCGGTTGCCTCCGGGCCGGTCCAGTGGACGGCGGCGGCGCTCGCGCGCAGTCGTCGGGCGTGGGACCGGAGGGCCGCGGCGTGGGCGCGTAGCCGGGAGGCGGCGGCGCGTCGGCTGTCCGCGGCCGGGCGGGGGGCGGGGACGGTGGCGGAGGGCGAGGCCGTCACAGGTTCCTCCAGGGGGCGAAGGCGTTGGAGATGCCGTCCAGCGCCGGGGCGAGCTCGGGATGGTGGCGCAGGAGGACGCGGATCATGCCGTTCCGGTCGATCCACTCCAGTCCTTCGGGCGAGTAGATCTCGGGCCGGTAGTCGGTGGTGAAGAAGCGGTCGCTCTTGAGGCGCCGGCTGGCCATGAGAATGAAGATGCGGAAGAGGGAGTCACTGAAGCCGAAACCGGCGGGGCGCGGTTCGGCGAGGTTGCCGACGAGGACGTCGACGCGGTCGAGGCGGCCCTCGTACAGCTCTTCCAGCAGTTTGGTGTCGGTGGGGTGGCCGCCGGTGAGTTCTTCGAAGGAGGCGACGGGGCGCTTGCGGAGCATCTTCCGGTAGGCGTTGTACCGGGGGATGCCGCGTTCGCGGTCCCGGAGGATGTCGACGGTACCCAGGTCGATCTGTTCACCGGTCAGCCGGGCCAGGTTGCGCAGCGCGTCGGGGTGGTTGTGCAGGACCAGGGCGCCGGGATGGGCGGTGCCGAAGCTGTAGAACAGGTCGCTCATGCCGTATGCGTCGATGGCGGTGCGGGTGGTGGCGCCCTGCATGTCGTCGAAGCCGATCGTCTCGCCGCGGCGCCCCGAGCGGTGGTCGCGAAGGGGCAGTTCATCCGGGATGAGGGGATGCAGACGGTAGGCGGAGACGAACTCCTCCGTCATGGAGAACGGGGCGGCGTGGTGGTGGGTCGGAGAGCCCAGGATGCCGCTGAGCATCTCGCCGCTGCCGACCCGCCCGTACTTCCTGCGGACCCAGCGGGGCAGGACGCCGTACCAGTTGGCGTTCATCGCCCGGTGCAGGACGGGAGTGTCGAGGATGCCCGGTGTCCACTCCACCGTGTGGATCTTGGCCATCAGAGCGGTGTTGACGAGCCGGGCGGTGTGGAAGAGCCGTTCGTCGTCCCAGGTGGGGTAGTGGGAGCGCAGGTGATCGCAGATCGCGTTGTGTTCCTTGGCGAACAGGGTGTGCAGCAGCGACAGGCCGGCCCAGTAGTCGCTGTTCATTCCGGTGGCGTCGAGGCAGGACAGGCCCGGTGCGGGATCGGCCGGCAGCCGGCCGTCCCGGATGATGAGCCGGCCCGATTCGCCGGTGCGCAGCGACCGGCAGCGTTCCTCGGTCGAGCCGTAGATCTGCGAGCCGTCCCACCAGTGCGTGACGGTGTTCTCGTAGGTGGGCGGGGCGTCGGGGGTGGTGTGTGCGACCGGGTCGGGACGGGTGCGATTGATGCGCATGGGGCACTGCCCCGCCCAGTCGTCGTCCTCGGCCAGGGGAATGGTGAAGGGTTCGGCCTGGTGGTTGTCGCCGTGGTTGGCCCAGCCGTGATTCTCGAACTGGATCCACGCGGCGGCCAGCAGGTTGAGGGTGGGCGCCGGGGTGAAGCTGCGCCGGGCCAGGAGGTGGCGGCTGATCTCGCGCGGGCTGGGTGACATCAGCTCGGCTTCGGGTTCCGGGAAGGCGAGATGGAGGGGGGCGTTGCGGTCGAGGCGGGTGCCGACCCGGCCCATGTCCTCGTCGTGGGGGTCGTACGCCGATCCGTCGTAGGACCGGTAGGGCGGGAGGTCGGCCGGGGCGCGGCGGGTGCGCTCGCCGCCGGCGCCGTAGGTGTCGTGGAGGTTGTCGCGGCGCAGGTCGTCGCGGAGCACGCGGAGGTTCAACAGGCCGAGCGGGGCGGGCAGTTCATGCCATTCGCGGCGCTGGTTGAGACGGGCGAAAGCCGCGGAGCCGAGGCGTTCGAGGAGGCCGGATGCGGTGGCGGGGTCCGGTGGCGCGGAGCGCGCCGGGTGCGCCGCGGGTGGGGGCCCGGACGGTTCGGAGGTGCCCGGCCGGGCGGCGGAGGCGGGGCCGTCGGACGTGCCGGTGGTGTGGGGTGAGGTGTCGGTCATGAGGAACCTCCGGACGGACAGTCGGCAGCGGATCGGGCGTATCGGGCGTATCGGGCGGATCGAACGGGGCGAGAGGGGCGAGCGGGGAGCGGGTCGCGGGGCGATCGAGGGGGCACGGGCATGGGCACGCGCCCTCAGCGGTCGTAGAGCGCGAAGAGCCGGGTGGCGGTCACCCGGCCGCGGTACGGGGCGAGCGCCGCGTCGATGCGGGCGCTCGTCTCGGGGAGGTCGAACGCGAGGTTGTGCGCGTAGCGTTCGGCCGCGTGACACAGCGGGAAGGCGTGGGTGTCGTCGGTCCAGGTGTACTCGGTGAACTGCGCCGGGAGGGCGTACGGCGAGACCGCTGAGCGGCCGTCCAGGCTGGGGACCACGTCGTGTTGGTTGACCAGCGAGAACACCCGGGTGTCCGGGTCGGCGGGGCGCTTGCCGTCGACGGGTGAGCCGATCGCCACGCTGTGCGTGACGCGGTACAGCGCGCAGAAGTCGGGGTCGGCGGCAAGGTTCAGCGCGGTGATGCCGCCGAGGCTGTGCCCGATGAGGGCGATGTCGGTTCCGGAGGGCACCAGGGTGCGCAGGGCCCGCGCGACGGCGCGCGAGTACGGCGTCGAGGTCCGGGCGACCGCGTGGATGGCGCCGAGCACGTCCTGGGGGCTGTCCTTGGAGATCGCGTCGGTGGCCATCCCGGCGAGCTGGACGACGTACCGCGTCACCGAGTCGGGGCCGGCCACCCGTTGGACGAGCAGCATCCCGCCGGTGCCGAGGGTTCCGATGTTGCGCACGTAGCCGACGATGGTGCCGGAGCAGTCGAACTCTGCCGGCAGGGACGGGTCGGGGACGACGGGTTCGGCCCGGCCGGGGCCGCGGTCGAGGAGGGCCCAGACGCGGGCGCTGACGCCGAGGAGCGGCTCCGCGCTGGTGAGGGGGCGGCCGGTGGCGATATCCCAGGCGGCGGCGTCGTTGAAGGGGTTCTCGTCGGTGAGCGCGTTCCACGCGAGGATGTCGCCGAAGGACGGTGCGAGCAGGGCGAAGACGCGTTCGGCGCCACGGCTGCGGATGATGGACCGGAAGGCGTGCAGCGCTTCGCCCTGCCGGTCGTCCTCGATGGCCTGCAGCACCCGGCCGGTGTCGGGGTCGGTGAGCAGTTCGGGATGGGTGACGGCCGCCGCTCGGATACGGGCCTTGAGCCCCGCCACGGCCAGGCTCACCGCGAGGCTCTCCCGGCTGGTGAGGACCCCGGCCAGCCAGGCGACGCGGGCCGCGGGGCTACGGCCGTCGAGGGCCCAGCCCAGTCCCGCCGGGTCGGTGAGGGCACTGACCAGGCAGCGCAGTGCCGCGCGGGCCCGGCCGCTGCCGAGCGCTTGTGCCGGGAGGCGGGCGCCCAGGGCGAGTTCGCTGGTGTACTGAGCGGCCCGGCGTACGGCGTCCGCGGCCTCACCCAGCTCGCGGCTCAGGTCGTGCAGCTCGGCCACGTCCGGTTCGGTGTCGGTCTGGGGCATGGCTGATGTCCCTACGGATGGTCGGCGGTCGGGCGGGGTCAGGCGCGGGCCAGGGTGAGGTGGATGCCGGAGGATTCCAGGGTGCCCGGCAGCGGCCGGTGCGGATCGAGCCGGGGGCGGCCCGCGGTGACGCGGTGCTCGCGGAGCAGCTGTGCGCAGACCTCGGCGGCGGCCAGGAGCCCGAGCCGGTCGCCCGGGCAGCGTCCCTCCCCGTGGCCGAACGGCGCCATCCGCGGGTCGTGGTCGGCGTCCTCGGCCAGCCAGCGGCCGGGGATGAACAGGCCGCCGCCGGGGACCAGTTGGCTGTCCCGTTGCAGGAACCCGATGGGGACGAGGACGTGCGTCCCGGCCGGGCAGGGGATCCCGCGCCAGGTGGTGTCGGTGCGCAGGATCCGCAGCAGGTCGGGCACGATGGGGTGGAGCCGGAGGCTTTCCAGCACACAGGCCCGCAGCCTGGTGGTGTCGAGGGCGTGCGGCGCCTCGTGCAGCGCTGCCTGTTCGGCGGGGTGGAAGGCGAGCAGCAGCAGCGTACGGGCGACGATGGGGGCGACCGTGTCGAGCGCCAGGAGCCAGTGGTGGGCCTGGCCCACGCCGTCGACGTCCTCGTCGCCGGCCGCGGCCGCGGTCCTGAGGCGCCCGAGCAGAGTGGGCGCGGGAGCGTGCGGGGCGTAGACGCGCAGCCGGGTGGTGGCGGCTTCGTACAGCCGCCGGCCGGCCGGAGTGGGGCCCCGCCGCACCGCTCCCCAGTTGCCCTCCTGGCGCAGCGCGAGCAGCCAGCGGTGCAGTTCCTCGTCACCGGCGGCCTGGTCGCCCAGTGTGATACGGCGGGAGATGCGCTGAACGGTGCGCCGCAGCCGGGCGTACGGCAGGGCGGGGCCGGTGGTGAGCCGGGTGCACTCCTCGGCGATGACGGTGCGGAACGTGTCCCAGGAGGGGTGGGTCTCCTCGCGGTACGCCAGCACCTGGTCGTTGACGGCGCGCCGCCTTTCGCGCAGGTCGCCGTGGGAGCAGACGACACCGGTGGGTTCGAGGACCGAGAGCATCCTGGTCTTGTCCACCGCGTCCAGGGCCAGTTCGCGCACCGGGCGGGCGAAGAACTCCTGGACGTCGGCGGGGTCGAGCAGGACGAGCAGATCACCGGAGGGCCCGCCGACCAGCACGGGGGCGCCATCGTGGCGAGCGCGCAGGGACCGCAGGGTCGCCGCCGACCAGCGTGGCTGCCCTGCCGCGCCCAGCAGTCTGGTGACCGCGGGGCGCGGGGACGGGACGCCTCGTGCGAAGGCGGGCAGGGTGTGGGTGAGGGCGAGGCGGAGGGAGGCGCCCCGGCTCGCGCGGCGCGGCGACACGACGGTGCGCCCGGACGCCGAACCGCCGCCTGGGGCGCCGGGGTCCGTGGAGCCGCCTGCGGAGCCGTCCGCGGCGCCGTGGGTACCGGACGGGCCGGCGGAGGATACGGGCCGGGTCACGCTTCCACGACCTTTCCCGGGTTGAGGAGGTTGCGCGGGTCGAAGAGCCGCTTGATGCCCTGGTGCAACGCGTGGCTCACGGCGTCGAGTTCGCGGCCGAGCCACTCGCGCTTCAGGGTGCCGATGCCGTGTTCGCCGGTGGTGGTGCCGCCGAGTGCCAGTCCCGCAGCCATGATGTCGTCGTAGGCGGTACGGGCCCGGCGCACCTCGTCGGGATCGGACTCGTCGAAGACCACCGTGGGGTGCAGGTTGCCGTCCCCGGCATGGCCGAGCGTGAAGATCCGCAGCCGGTGGTGCCGCGCGATCTCCTCGATCGTGCCGACGAACTTGGGCAGTTCGGACGGTGGCACGGCCACGTCCTCGATGAACGCCGTGGGCTGCCCGCCGAGGGACGCGGCGAACGCACCCAGCGCGGGGGACACCAGCCGCCGCGCCTCGATGATCTTCAGCGACTCCTCCGCGGTGCCGGCGGCCACCACCTGGCCGGCGCCGGCCTTCTCGCACAGCGCCTTCATCGCCGCGAGGTCCGGTGCCGGGTCGGGGGCGTCGCTCTCCACGATGAGGGTGGCGGCGCTGTCCGCCCGCAGCAGCGGGTGCCCGAACTCGGCGACGGCCTGGGACGTCGCCCGGTCCAGCAGTTCCACGGCCGAGGGGACGTACCCGCCGCCGGTGATGGCCGCGACGGCGTGCCCGGCCGCGGTCAGGCTGGGGAACTGCGCGAGCAGCGCGAGTGCGGGGGACCGGGCGGGCCGCAGGGCGAGCGTGGCGCCGACGATGACTCCGAGGGTGCCCTCCGAGCCGACGAAGAGCCGCGTCAGATCGTACCCGGCCACGCCCTTGGCCGTGTCGTGGCCGGTGCGCATGCGCCGCCCGTCGGGGAGCACCACGTCCAGGCCCAGGACGTAGTCGGCCGTCACGCCGTACTTCACACAGCAGATACCTCCGGCCCCGGTGGCGATGTTGCCGCCGATCGTGCAGGTCTCCCAGGACGCGGGGTCGGGAGGGTACGTCAGTCCGTACGCGGCGACGGCGTCGTTGAGGTGCTTGGTGATGACGCCTGGCTCGCACCGGACCAGCCGGTTGACCGGGTCGATGGTGCCGATCCGGTCCATGCGGGTGGTGCAGAGTACGACGCAGCCGTCGACCGCGTTCGCGGCACCGGCGAGTCCGGTGCGCGCCCCCTGGGGGACGACGGGGACACCGCACCGGTACGCGGTCCGCATCACCTCCTCGACCTGCGCGGCGGTGCGCGGGAGGGCGACGACGGCGGGCACGCCGGCCGCGGAGAACGGGGCGGCGTCCCGGGTGTGCGCGGCCAGTGTCTCGGGATCGGTCAGCAGGGTGTCGGCGGGGAGCCGGTCCCGCAGTTCGCTCAACAGCTGTGCAGAGTCAGGGGACATAAGCCTTCCAAAGGTCGTGCGGCAAGGGGGCTGGTTGCGCGGCCGTGGGAGGACGAGGGGAGGACGAGCGGATGGCGGAAGCCCGCCGGTGGCACATACCGAGGGGAGTCCGGTGGCTCGCATCGGGGGAACCCGGTGGTTCACATCGAGGGGAGTTCCGTCGTGATGGGCACGTCGATCAGCATCGGGCCCTCGTGCTGGGCCGTGGCGTCCCGTACGAGCTTCGTGAGTTCCCCGGCGCTCTCGGCGCGTACGGACCGGACCCCGTACCCGGCGGCGATCGCCGGGATGTCGAGTCCGGGAATCTCCAGGCCGGGAGCCCCCTGCGCATGTTCGAGCTGCGCGAACCACTCCAGGATCGCGTAGCGCGCGTTGCTCAGCACCACGAAGGTGACGGGCACGCGGTAGGCCGCCGCGGTCCACAGGGCCTGTACGGCGTAGTGGACCGAGCCGTCGCCCAGGACGGCGACGACAGGCCGGTCGGGAGCGCCGAGTTGCGCGCCGACGGCCGCGGCGGCTCCGAAGCCGAGCCCGCCGCCCGCGGAGAAGAGATAGGAGCCGGGGGCGCTGATCCGTACCGCCTGATGGAACTGCGGGACGTTGGACGGCGACTCGTTCACCCACAGCGTGTTCGCCGGCGCTCCCTCCGCAACGGCCGCCAGCGCGGCGCCGGGCGGCAGCAGACCGTCCTCCGTCTGCGGGGTGCGCACCGGCCGGTGCGGTGCCGGAGCGGGCTCCCGGTCCGGGAAGTGTGCGGCGAGCGCCCGGGCCGTCAGCGCGGGATCGGCGACGATCGCGTCACCGACCGGCGCCTTGGCGGCCTCGTCCGCGTCGCGTGTGAGGAGGACGAGTTCGGCACCGTCGGGCAGGTACGGGCCGGGCACGTAGGGGTAGTAGCGGAAGACCTGCGCCCCGATGACCACGACCAGGTCGTGGCCCTCCAGCGCGCGGGCGAGCGGACCGATGGCGGGCGGCAGTTCACCGCGGTACAGCGGGTGGTCGTGGGGGAAGGAGACGCGGGCCGAGGCAGGCGCTCCCCATACCGGGACGCCGGCCCGCTCGGCGAGGCGGACGACGGCGTCCCAGGCACCGGCGGCGTCCACGTCGTCACCGACGACCAGGACCGCGGAACGGGCCGCTGCGATGCGCTCGGCGAGCGAACGGACGGTCTCCGGGCGCGGGGCCGTGGCGTGCTCGACTCGGCGGGACGCCGTGGTCAGTGCGGCCCGGTCCGCCGTCTCCGTGATCGCCGCGTCGAAGTCGTCCATGGGCAGGGAGAGGAACACCGGCCCGTGCGGCGGGGTTTCGGCGAGCTGTACGGCGCGGGCGAGTGCGGATGGGACATCCGCCGGACGCGGCGGCTCGTACGCCCACTTGACGGCCGGCTGCGGCAGCAGTGCGGGCTGGGGGTTGGTGAGCAGCGCCTCCGTGGTCAGCATCGCCCGCACCTGCTGACCGGCGGTGACCACCATGGGGGTGCGGTTGGCGCGGGCGTTGAGAATGGCGCCCATCGCGTTCCCGGTGCCCGGGCCGGTGTGCAGGTTGACGAGGGCGGTGGTCCCGGACGCGAGCGCGTACCCGTCCGCCATACCGACGACGACGGCCTCCTGGAGGCCGAGGAAGTAGCGGAAATCGTCAGGGAATTGCTTGAGGAAAGGCAGTTCGGTCGAACCGGGGTTTCCGAAGACCGTGGTCATGCCACGTGCCCTCAGGACGTCGAGGGCGGCTTCCCGGACGGTGCGCATGGTGGTCCCTTCCCGCGGAGCTGACGGTGACGGTGGTTTCACAGCGCGTGAAGGTCAATACAGCACGATAGATACGGTCTGACAAAATGTCTGGATCTCTTCGTTTAACCCTCGCGCGAGCCGCCGCACCAGGCCCTTCTCGACGGCAGCGGCGAACTTCCGTCAACCACGTGTGCGTCAAACCCCACGTGCTGACGTTTCTTCCCGCGCTTCCCGGAGCCGGCGGGCGGCGACGTCCAGCCGCTGCTCACCACCAGATGCGCGTCCCGTCGTGGTGTGGTAGGCGTCCGCGGCCTCCGGTTCCCGATCCGGCTGCTCACCCGTTCAACGCACATCGGGTGCCGACCGCCGGTGGCCATGTGAGCCTGAAGGCCGGTGGACCGAGCGAGGGGATCGCCATGGCCACGAAACAGGAGGGCCGGCACACGGCGCAGATCTGAGGAGAGCCGCGAGCAGCAGGAAGCGGCGGTGCCGACGGAATCCGGGAATTCCACCGGGGGGGGTGAACCTGCCATGGAGGAGGACGACGCACGATGGCAACGCAAGAGAACATACGCTCCGACGAGGGGGCCGCCCCGGCGCATGGGTGGGTGACCCAGCCGCCGTCCCGGGCGGCTCTCCTGTTCAACGACGGCTATCCGTCCCAAGCGCTGGAGGCGGGCAAGTTCTTCCCGGCGACCCAGGGGGGCCTGGCCGATCCCCTACAGCCTTCCGACGTTCCCAGCGATACGCCGCCGCCGGACGGGAAGATCGCCAGTGCGGGCTACGCCCATGGCGGTGCCCCCGAGCTGGATGAGGTGCGGGACTGGAAGAAGGTCGATCTCGTATCGGGCGCGGAACTCAAGGTCGTCTGGAATTTCGAGAAGCGGCACAAGACGCGCCGCTACCACTACTTCGTCACGAAGAACGATTGGGATCCGTCGCAGCCGCTGTCGCGTTCCCAGTTCGAGGCCGAACCGTTCGCGAAGCTGGAGCCGAACGGGGACAGGCCGTACTGGGAGCTGCCGGACCCCCCGCCGCAGGAGCCGGTGGAACACACGATCACGCTGCCACAACGCGCGGGCTATCACGTGGTTCTCGGCGTAGGGGAAGTGGCGGACACCGGTGCCGCCTTCTATCAGGTGATCGACGCGAACTTCGCCTAGTGCGAAGTCGGGCACAGTGGGCGTCTGACGTGCGCGTCCCCCCAGCGCTCCCGATACAGGAGTCCGGCCGGCTCCAGCTCCGGCAGCAACTCGGCGCCGGTCACCGGGAATCCGGCGCCGTCATCACACACGAGGCCAGCATCACCGATTCCGACCGGACGGCCGACCGCAGCCGCGCCGCCGCCCCGGCCAGGGGATGGCGATACCTGAAATCGGCCACCTGCCATCGGCAGGGAGGACGAGCTGTGGCAGCCGGGCCGTAAGAGAGGGAGAACATGCCCAGTCCGACCGCAACGATTACCGCCCCGGCGAGCGATGTGCCCATGGCAGTCACGGCTGCCCATGCGTGGCAGGGATACCACTGTGAGTCCCGGCTGGTGCGCACGGCCGCCCCTCGTATCGCGCCCGTCGTGCTGGTGGGAGGCGCGTTCCAGACCAAGGAGACCTGGGGCCGGATCGAGACCGGCTTCCTCGCCCATGCCGATGTGCTCGCCGTCGATCTGCCCGGCTCGGGCCGGGCGGACGTCCTCCCCGACCGGCACGGGGTCGACTTCCTCGCCGACGCGTTGTGTCACATCCTGGACGAGACCGGCATCCAGGAGGCCAACGTCGTCGGCGGCTCCTACGGCACCGCCGTCGCCTACACCCTCGCCCAGCGCCACCCCGACCGCGTCCAGAAGATGGTCCTGGCCGGCACCATGACCTTCATACCCGACCACGTCCGCGCCGCCACCGGCCGGGCCATCGAGCTGTTGTACGCCGGACGGATGGAAGACTTCGCCGACCAGGTCCTCGACCTGCTGCTCAACCCCCACCCCGCCGGGCCGGTGACCGCCGGAGCACGGATACGGCAGACCATGCGGCGCCGGCTGCTGGCGCTGCCCCCGCAGGAGGCCGAGCAGGCTGTCGCGAACACCACCCGGCTCCTCACCCGGCAGACGCTCGACATGACCGTCGCCCCGTCGATGCCGGTCCTGGTCACCACCGGTGAGCACGACCACTTCACCACCCCCGACCTGTGCCGCGCACTCGCGGCCACCTGCGCCGACAGCTGGTTCACCACGGTCACCGACGCCGACCACATGATGCCCTTCGAGCGCAGCACGGAGGTCGTCGATCTGTGCACCCGCTTCTTCACAGGTCAGTCCCTGACCGGCCTCGACTACGCCCGCGACGCCGAACGCGTCTCCCTGCCCGCCACACTGGCCTGAACGCCGTGGGCGGTGCGGCTACCGCTTGGCGTCGCGGTTGAAGGCGGCTCGGGCCCAGAGGTAGCCGGCCAGGGTGAGGCCGAGGCACCAGGCGAGGGCGAGCAGTCCGCTGTTGCCTATTCCGGTACCCATGAGCAGGCCGCGCAGCGTCTCGATGACGGGTGTGAAGGGCTGGTACTCGGCGAACCAGCGCAGTCCGGCGGGCATGGACTCGGGCGGGACGATGGCGCTGCCGAGGAAGGGCAGGAAGGTCAGGGGCATGGGCAGGTTACTGGCGGTCTCGACGTTCTTGGCGATCAGGCCCATCGCGGCGGCCAGCCAGGTGAGTGCCAGGATGAGCAGGGTCAGTACGCCTGCGGTCGCGAGCCACTCCACGGGGGTGGCAGTAGGGCGGAAGCCCATCAGCAGGGCGACGCCGACGACGAGCGCGATGCTGACCAGGGTCTGGAGGACGCTGCCGACGACGTGCCCGGTCAGGAAAGCGGCGCGGGAGATCGACATCGTACGGAACCGGTTGACGATGCCCTCGGTCATGTCCGAGCAGACGCTGATGGCGGTGGACAGGGCGCCGGACGTCGCGGCCATCAGGATGATGCCGGGCGCCACATAGTCGATATACGCACCCCCCTGCCCGCCGCCGTTGGTGGATGTGCCGCCGATGCCGTTGCCCAGGGCGCCGCCGAAGACGTAGTTGAACAGCAGCAGCATCACCAGTGGCATGGCGACGACCGAAACCGTCATGGACGGATAGCGCAGGGCGTGCTTGAGGTTGCGCCGCACCATCGTCGTCGAGTCGCGGACGGCGTAGGAGAGGGTGCTCATCGGGCCTGGCCCTTCTGGGAGTTCAGCGAGTTGTGGGAGGTGAGCGAGGAGGTCGGCGAGTTGTGAGAGGTGAGCCCGTGGCCGGGCTGGGACCGGTCGGTCAGGGCGAGGAAGACATCATCGAGATCCGGGGTGTGCACGGTGAGGGCCTCGGCCTTCAGCGACGCGTCGTCCAGGGCATCGAGGACGGCGCGCAGGGCCGGGATACCGCCGTCACTGGGAATCAGCAGGGTGAACTCTTCGCCGTCGGGCACTGCGGATCCGAAATCGTCTGCCGCGGAGCCGAAGAGCGCCGCCGCCGCAGCCAGGCCACTCGCGTCACCGAACCGCAGACGGATATGGCCACCGGGTATGAGGCGCTTGAGCTCCTCCGCGGTACCTTCCGCGACCAGCTTTCCGCGGTCCAGGACGGCGATGCGGTCGGCGAGTTGGTCGGCCTCCTCCAGGTATTGCGTGGTCAGGAAGATGGTGATGCCGTCATCGGCGACCAGGGCACGGATGATCTCCCACATCGTGCGACGGCTCCGCGGGTCCAGACCGGTCGTCGGCTCGTCGAGGAAGATGACGCGCGGCCTGCCGACCAGGGTCATCGCCAGGTCGAGCTTGCGCCGCATACCGCCCGAGTAGGTGGACACCGGCTTTCTGGCCGCCTCGGTCAATTCGAAGCGCCGCAACAGCTCGTTGGCGCGGCGTCGGCCTTCACGGCGGGGCAGGTGGAGCAGGTCCGCCATCAGCATCAGGTTCTCGTGGGCGGTCAGAAGGTTGTCCACCGCCGCGAACTGACCGGTCACGCCGATCGCCGCGCGGACGCCGGCCACCTCACGGCGCAGGTCATGGCCCGCGACCTGCGCCTGGCCGGAGTTCGCGGAGATGAGGGTGGAGAGGATCTGGACGGTGGTGGTCTTGCCCGCACCGTTGGGCCCGAGCAGCGCGAAGATCGTGCCTTCGGGGATACGCAGGTCGATGCCGTCGAGCACCACTTTGTCGCCGTAGGACTTGGAAAGTCCGGTGGCAGTGATCGCCAAGGCGCCGACGTCGGGGACCAGGGCAGGCGTGGCGGACATGGCAGGCGCGGCAGTGGGTGTGCTGCCGGTCGTCGCGGGGTGAGCGCGGGACGTAGAGGTGGAGACGGGCATGGCGGATACAGCCTCCGTGCTGAGTGGGGTGCGGTGCGGTGAACGGCGTCGTATCGCCGACACGGATGGAGCCGTCGGCGCTCTCGGCGTCGACCCCGACGCGAGACCGACAATGCCATCATGGCATCAGTGTGACGCCATGGCAAGGCTTGAGTGGTGTCGATATGGCGCTCTAGGTGTCATGGTGGCACCATCCGCCGATGACCTGCATATATAGCCAATAGGGCGGCTTAGCCGTGATCGTTATCGGTGTCACCTATAGTCGATCGCATGGCTCTGGAACTGCGTCACCTGCGCTACCTGCTCGCCGTGGCCGACCATGGCAACTTCACCCGTGCCGCCGAAGACCTGCACATCTCGCAGCCCACCCTGTCGCAGCAGGTCAAGCAGCTGGAACGCACCCTGGGTGAGCAGTTGCTCGACCGTACCGGCCGCGCCGTACGGCTCACCGACGCCGGCGAGACGTACGTCCACCACGCCCGGCGTGCGCTATGCGACCTGGCCGCCGCCGAACGCGCCCTTCACGACGTCAAGGACCTCTCCCGCGGCCACCTGCGGCTCGCGGTCACCCCCACCTTCACCGCCTACCTGGTAGGTCCGCTGATCGCCGACTTCCATGCCCGTCATCCCGGCATCACCCTGACCGTCCGGGAGATGCCCCAGGAACGCATCGAGCCGGCCCTCCTCGCCGACGACCTCGACCTCGGGATTGCCTTCGCCGGCACCCACCTCCCCGGTGTCCAGGCCACCGCCCTGTTCACCGAAACCCTCAGCCTCGTCACCGGCGCTCATCACTCCGGCGCCGCCCAGGGGCAACCGCTGCCCGTCCGTGACGCGGGGCTGCTCCAACTCGCCTTGCTCAGCCGCGATTTCGCCACCCGTACCCATATCGACGCCTACTTCGTCCAGCACCGCGTCAGCCCCCGCATCGCCGTGGAGGGCAACTCCATCCAAGCCCTTGTCGAAATCGTCCAGCGCACCCCGCTCGCCACCGTGCTGCCGGACGCTCTCACCCACGACCACCCCCACCTCACTCCCACCCCTCTCGACCCTGCGATCCCCGCCCGCACCGTCACCCTCCTCCGGCGCGCCGACGCCTACCAAAGCGCTGCCGCCCACGCCTTCACCCGCCTGACCCACGACCTGATCCGAGCCCGCGCCTACCCACCCGCCTGACCCGGCAACACCCGGCCGGCCGGCCCCGCTACGCGGCCTTGAGCCGCGTGAGCCGGACGGGTGGAGGGGGCTGGCTGCTTCGATAATGTGCCGCCATGGGGTCAGAAATGTCGGTAATGACTGGAACATCAGCAAAGTTGGGCACGTCACGAGTGGCGTCGTGGGTCCGTCCGGTGCCGGCCCGCACCGCCCGCCGCTGATGGCCGCGCCGCCGGACACCGCGCCGACCGGGGAGGGCCCCGCGGCCGTCACGGTCTGGCTCTGCCCGCACGAGGCGGTCCCGCCGCTGCTCGCCGACACGCTGGCGCTGCGGTGGCTGGACCACGACGAGCGGGTGGCGGGAGCGCGGCTTCGCTCCGAGCGCGACCGCCGCCGGTACCGGGTCGCCCGCGTGCTGGTACGGCGGGTGCTGTCGTTGGAGACCGGGATCCCCGAGGCGGAGCTGGACATCGCGCGTTCGGCGTGGGGGCGGCCCTACCTACGGGCCCCGCAGGGCGGATTCCCCCGCGGGGAGAAGAGCCTGGACTTCAACCTGTCCCACACCGACGGGATCAACGCCCTTGCGGTGACCCGCCACGGCCGCGTCGGCATCGACGTGGAGCGGCTCACCCGGCCCGCCGGGCGCGGCCCGGAGGCGGTCGTGACGGTGTTCGCGGACGAGGAGCGCCACCGGCTGCGGGCACTGGGGGAGGGCGGGCCGCGCAGGAGAGTGGCGACCCGGCTGTGGACCCTGAAGGAGGCGTATGTGAAGGCGCGGGGGATCGGGCTCGGCCTGCCCTTCGACTCTTTCGCCTTCACGTTGGACGACGCCGGACGCGTCGTCAGTTTCCGTCCCCCCGAGGACGATGTGGCCGCACGCTGGCGGTTCCTGGGATTCGAGGCCGGCCCCGACGCCATGGTGGCGGTCGCCGTGGAGTGTGACGGGCGGGGTGGGCATACCGCGCTCGTGAACGAGGGCTTCCCCTGGCAGCAGGGGCCCGCACAGCGGCTACGGTTCGACTGACGGGCGGCCGGGGCCTCCGGTGCGCGGGGAGCCGGAGCGGGAACCGGAGGGCGAACCGGCAGAAGCTCCGGGAGTGAGGCCTGGCTCTGTTGAGCGTATCGTTGAGTAAGGACATCGTAAGGACAACAGTGAAGCTCCTCCGAGGGGGCCAGGAACCCGGCTGAGCAGCCGAAGAAGCGGCGGCGGTGGGTGAGGGAGTCTTACGAGACCTCACAATCCCCGTCGTACCTGCGGCCGCGGGGCCGGGGAGATGAGGCGTCCGGGCGAGCTCGTCACATCGGCGCTGGGTAGCAGCTGGGACCGCACGCCGAGACGGGGTTACCCGGCTACCTCTTGCCTGAGCCAGTGTTGCCGCCGGCCCACCAGGTGTGGGTCGGGCGTCACGATCAGAGCCGTCTGGCGTCCCCGGGCCTCCCCAGCGATGCGGAGATGCCATCGCGATACGGAGCCGCCGTTTTGATACGGAGATGCCGTCGCGATGCGGAGATGTCATCGTGCGCAGAGGAGATGCGTTGTGCGCATATTTGCACCGCCTCGTCCCCACCACTTCCCGGCCAGTAGAGGAAAGCCGTGAAGACCGTACCGGGTCGCACCCGAATCGAATTCACCAGCACCGGTAGTTGCCTGCCCGGGCTGTTGAGGCAGCAGGCCGAGGCGCGGCCCGATGCCGTGGCCGTGGTCTCCGGCGACCAGCGGCTGACCTTCCGCGAGCTCGAGGACGCGGTGCGCCGGCTGGCGGCACGCCTCGGCCAACTCGGCGTGTCCGCGGACGCTTGCACCGGCGTGTTCGTCGAACCGTCCCTGGATCTGATGACCGCGATGTGGGGCACCCTGCTCGCCGGATCGGCCTACCTGCCGTTGTCGCCGGAGTACCCGGAGGACCGGCTCCGCTACATGATCGACGACAGCCGTACCCGAGTCATCGTCACCCAGGACCACCTGGCGGCCCGGCTCGCCGAGCTGGCCCCGCCGGGCACCCGGATCGTGACCCCGGCCGACGCACCGGGCCGGACCACGTTCGCCGCCCCGGTGGCGGTGCGGCCGGACTCGCTGGCGTACGTCATCTACACGTCCGGCAGCACCGGCAGACCCAAGGGCGTGATGATCGAGCACCGCAGCATCGCTTCCCAGATGCGGTGGATGCACGCCTGCGGGCACCTGGGCCAGGGCACCACCGTGCTGCAGAAGACGCCGATGAGTTTCGACGCGGCGCAGTGGGAGATCCTCGCCCCGGCCGTCGGCAGCCGGGTGGTCATGGGCACACCCGGCATCCACCGGGACCCGCAGGCCCTGATCACCGCGGTCCTGGAGCACGAGGTGACCACGCTGCAGTGTGTGCCCACACTGCTCCAGGCGCTCCTGGACACCGAGAAGTTCGGACGGTGCACCTCGCTGCGGCGGGTGTTCTCCGGCGGCGAAGCGCTGTCCTGGCGGCTCGCCCGTGCGCTCGCCGACGAGCTTCCGTGGGTCTCGCTGGTCAACCTGTACGGTCCCACCGAGTGCACCATCAACGCCACGTCGTGCTGGGTGGATCCGAACGCGGCCGGTGACTGCGGGAGCAGTGTGTCGATCGGGGTGCCGGTCGGCAACACGGAGTGCTTCATCCTGGACGCCGACCTCGCGCCGGTGGACATCGGGGAGACCGGCGAGCTGTGCATCGGCGGCGTCCAGCTGGCCCGCGGCTACCTGAACCGTCCCGAGCAGACGCAGGAGCGCTTCATCGCCTCGCCGTTCGCCCCCGCGGAGCGCCTGTACCGTACCGGCGACCTGGCGTACTGGAACCCGGACGGCACCATTCAGTTCGCCGGCCGGGTCGACAACCAGGTCAAGCTGCACGGCTGTCGCGTCGAACTCGACGAGATCGCCCTGGCCATCGGGGAGCACACCTGGGTCAAGCGCGCGGCGGCGGCCGTCACCGACAACCGGCGCACCGGCTCGACGCATCTGATCGCCTGCGTCGAGCTGAACCCCAAGGAAGCCGCGCTGATGGACCAGGGCAGCCACGGCGCCCACCACCAGTCCAAGGCCAGCCGGCTCCAGGTCAGGGCACAGCTGTCCAACCCCGGTCTGCGCAGCGGTGAGCAGCTGGCCGGCCGTCCGGTGATCGAACTGCCCGGCCGGCAGGAGACGTCCCGGCAGCGCCGGGAGGTCTTCGCCCGCAAGACCTACCGCTTCTACGACGGCGGCCCGGTCACCCGGGACGTCGTGCTGGCCCTGCTCGCCGAGCAGCCGGCCGGCGGCGCGCCCCGTGCGCCCGGCGAGCTGACGTTCGCGGAACTGGGTGAGCTGCTCCGCTGGTTCGGCGCGTACTACAGCGACGAGCGGCTGTTGCCGAAGTACGCCTACGCCTCTCCGGGAGCCCTGTACGCCACACAGCTGTACCTGGAAACCGGCGGAGGCCCGGCGGGACTTGAGGCAGGCGTGTACTACTACCACCCCGTCGACCACACCCTGGTGCGTACCGGGCCGTCCTCCCGCCGTCCGGACGGCGGTCGGCTGTCCGTCCACTTCCTGGGCCGCCGGCAGGCCATCGAGCCGGTGTACAAGCACAACATCCAGGAGGTCCTGGAGATCGAGACCGGGCACATGGCCGGCGTCTTCGAGGAGGTCCTGCCGCAGTACGGGCTGACCATCCTGCCGCTGGCCCACGACGCATCCGTCAAGGACCGCCTGGACGTCTCCGACGAGGACCCCTACCTGGGCACGTTCGCCATCCGCCCGGCCGGCGGGGAACCCTGGCCGGACCCCACGGAGATCTATGTGCAGTCCCACCCGGGCCGCGTCCAGGACCTGCCCGCAGGCCAGTACCGCTACACCGGCGGCGGGTTGGAGCGCCTCTCGGATGACCTCCTGCTGCCCCGACATGTCATCGCCATCAACCAGCAGGTCTACGAGCGGGCCAGTTTCGGCATCACCGCCGTCAGCCGCGCCGACCAGCCGTGGCTGGAGTACATCGCGCTGGGCAGGAAGCTCCACCATCTGCAGCGCAACTGCCTGAACCTCGGCTTCATGTCGTCGGGATACAGCTCGAAGACCGGCCATCCGCTGCCCGCCGCCCTGCGGATGGACGACATCCTCGCCTCCTGCGGCATACCCACCGGCCCTTCGTACTTCTTCCTCGGCGGCAGGATCAGCGATGAGCAGATCCGCAGCGAGGGCATGCGTGAGGACACCGTCCACATGAGGGGACCAGCCGAGATCATCAAGGACGAGCTGGCCCGTACCCTGCCCGACTACATGGTTCCCGACCAGGTACTGGTGCTCGACCGGCTGCCGCTGACCGCGAACGGCAAGGTCGACATCGAAGCCCTCACCGCCTGCGAGCAGGTGCGTTCCGCGGACACCGCCGTTCCCTACGTGGCCCCGGCCACACGGTACGAGAAGTGGCTCGCCGAGGCGTGGGGCAAGGCCCTGAAGTACCGCACCGTCTCGGCCGAGGACGACTTCTTCGCCTGCGGCGGCGACTCGATCACCGCCGTCGAACTCGTCAACGCCATCAACCGCGAGTTCGGCACCCGGCTTCCGCTGCAGGTCATCTTCGAGCACCCGAGACTGGCCGACCTCGCCGCCCGCATCGCGGACGGCACCGCCCGGCCGTCCTCCCGGCTGGTACCCCTGCACGAGACGGGCGACGGCCGGCCCGTCTTCTGCTGGCCGGGACTCGGCGGCTACCCCATGAACCTGCGCCTGCTGGCCCACCGGGCGAGCAAGGGCCGCCCCTTCTACGGGATCCAGGCCTACGGCATCAACGGTGGCGAGGAACCCCACCCGACCATCCGGGACATGGCCGCCGCCGACCTCACCGAGATCCGGCGGGTCCAGCCCGAAGGGCCCTACACCCTGTGGGGCTACTCCTTCGGTGCCCGGGTCGCCTTCGAGACGGCCTGGCAGCTGGAACAGTCCGGCCGGCAGGTGGACGACCTGCTGTTGATCTGCCCCGGCAACCCGAAGGTCCACCATGCCAACGCCGACCGCCACGGGCGCCAGGCCTCCTACGCCAACCCGGCGTACCTGACGATCCTGTTCTCCGTCTTCACCGGATCCATCACCGGTCCCGACCTCGACCAGTGCCTGGCAACCGTCCGCGACGAGGACGGCTTCGTCACCTTCGTCCACCGCCTGCTCCCGGCACTGGACGAGCGGTTGATCCGCCGGATCACCCGGATCGTGGCGCGGACGTACGAGTTCCAGTACAGCTTCCGTGAACTGGCCGAACGGCGGCTCCACGCACCGGTCA
This sequence comes from Streptomyces sp. NBRC 110611, assembly GCF_001590865.1. GTDB lineage: Bacteria > Actinomycetota > Actinomycetes > Streptomycetales > Streptomycetaceae > Streptomyces. The sequence goes on along the minus strand of NZ_BBUY01000002.1, from coordinate 177,889 downwards.
CCCTGGTCAAGGCCACCGGTGACGACTACTCGTTCATCGAGAAGAGGTCCGGCTACTCCGCCGCCGTCCCGACCGTCATCGACCTCGACGCCGACCACTACAGTGCGCTGAAGGAGACGGGCATCACCGAACTCGCCTCGGCCATCCACACCCGCCTGAACACGCGGCAGCCGGTCCGTATCGAGCGGAGCCCTGTCGGGTCAGCCGGGCCTGCGGCGCGGAACGGGCGCCGGTGGATGCGGGGCGGGGGAGGCGGCCGGGACCGCGGGCAGCCGGAGGGCGACGGCCGATGAGACGGCCAGGGCACCTGCGAGGACGACGTAGACCGCGCGGTAGCCGCCGGTGGCGTCGGTGAGGTGCCCGGTGAGAGAAGGGCCGGCGAAGCTGGCCAGGCTGCCGACCGCGTTGACTCCGGCGATGCCGGTCGCCGCGTGGCGACCCGCCAGAACGCCGGTGCACCGGCTCCAGAAGGCGGGTCCGGCCGCCACGCTCCCCGCGACCGTCACGACCAGTGCGGCCAGGGTGAGCACCGGCAGGTCGGAGAGCGCGGCCAGGACGGCGGCGAGCGTGGCGATCGCGAGGGGCACCGCGATGAGCGACGCCCCGGTCCGGGGGCCGGCCCGGTCGCTGTAGCGGCTCCAGCCGAGCATGGCCAGGGCCGCGGCCACGGACGGGAGGGCGGCGAGCGCGGAGACCCCGGAGGTCCCCGCACCGGGGAAGAGGACGCCGAGGGCCTGGGGAAGGAAGAAGTGCAGCGAGTACAGGGCGAAGCACGCGCCCGCGTGCACCACGGCGAAGGGCGTGGCGCGGCCGAGCGCGGCCCGGCCGGGTGCCGCGCGGCCCGCGGAGGGGGGTGGGGCGTCCTGGGCCAACTGGGCCTCGAGAGCGTCGCGTTGGGCGGCGGTCAGCCAGGTGGCCTGGCGTGGCGTGTCGGGCAGCAGGCGCAGCGCGGCGATCCCCAGGACGACCGCGGGCGCGGCCTCGATCAGGAACATCGACCGCCAGCCGCTCAGGCCGAGGAAGCCGGAGTGTTCGACCAGCAGGCCGGAGGCGGGCAGGCCGATGGCGGTGGACAGGGGAATGGCCAGCAGGAAGACGGCCAGGGCGCGGGTGCGTTGCCGGGACGGGAACCAGGCGGCCAGGTAGGCGACCACACCCGGGAAGAAGCCCGCCTCGGCCAGTCCGAGGAGGAACCGGGCCGCGTACAGGCTGTGGGCCTCGGTGACGAACGCGGTGGTGGCCGAGCACAGGCCCCAGGCGATGACCACACCGGACAGCCAGCGGCGGGCGCCGAACCGGCCGAGGGCCACGGCGGCCGGGATGTGGAAGAGGACGTAGCCGAGGAAGAAGATTCCGGCGGCGGTCCCGTAGGCCGTGGCACTCAGGTGCAGTTCGGTGTTCATGGCCAGCGCGGCGACGCCGATGTTGGCGCGGTCGAGGAAGTTGACGACGTACAGCACGAACAGCAGCGGCAGCAGCCGCCGGGCCACGGTGCGCACCGCCCCCTCGCCCGCCTCGTCCGTGTGCCGGCCGGCCGTCCCGCACGTCGCCTCCGCCCCGCCGGCGCCTGCTCCGACTTCCGCTGTCATCGGTCGCTGCCTCCGCTTCACCGGTCGCATCGTGCCTGGCCCTTCGACGAATCCGAGGGACGAGGGCAGGGTATGCGGCATAAGCGGTGCCGGGGGCGAGTCGACTCGAACGGGTGATACCGGGCGTTACCGGGCCGGCTGGTACGGGACCGGCACGGATGAGGGCGCTCCGGGCGAGCAGGCCCGAGCCCGGCCGGTGTCCAGCCGGGGCGCATCGCTCGTTCGGCGTCCGCGTGCCCCTCAGCGCCTCGCCCGAGCCGTGCCTAAGCTCGCGCTGTGCCGAGCTTCCTCAAGCATTTCTTCGTCGGGCGCCCGCTCAGAACCGCTCAGATGGGCGAGACGCTGCTGCCGAAGCGGCTGGCGCTGCCGGTGTTCTGCAGCGATCCATTGTCCTCGGTCGCCTACGCCACCGAGGAGATCCTGCTGATCCTGGCGTTCGGCGGAACGGCGCTGCTGCACCTGGCCTGGTGGATCGCCGCGGTCATCGTCGCACTGTTGGTGGTGGTGATCGCCTCCTACCGCCAGACCTGTCACGCCTACCCCAACGGCGGCGGCGCCTACGCGGTCAGCACCGACAACCTGGGACGGACCGCCGCGCTCACCGCGGCCAGTGCGCTGCTGGTCGACTACGTCCTGACCGTGGCGGTCTCCGTGGTGGCCGGCGTCGCCGCCATCACCTCGGCCGCACCGGCGCTGGCCGAGCACGCCGTGCCGCTCTCGGCCGGCTTCGTCGTGCTGCTCATGTTCATGAACCTGCGCGGCGTCAAGGAGTCCGGCCGGGCCTTCGCCGTCCCCACCTACGGCTTCGTGCTCGGCATCTACGTGATGTTCGCCTTCGCCGCCGCACGGCTGCTGTCCGGCCACCCCATCCGCGCCGAGTCGGCCGATCTGCCCGTCCACGCCGTCGGCAGCTACGCGGGCCTGGCGCTGGTCCTGCTGGCCCTGCGCGCCTTCGCCTCCGGCTGTACGGCGCTGACCGGCGTCGAGGCGATCAGCAACGGCGTGCCCGCGTTCGCCAAGCCCAAGAGCCGTAACGCCGCCACCACCCTGGCGATCATGGGCGTGTTCTCGGTCTCGATGTTCGTCGGCATCACGGTGCTGGCGCTCAACTACCGTGTACACGTCGCCGACCGCCCCACCGAGCTGGGCCTGCCCGCGGGCACCTCCCAGCCCACCGCGCTGGCCCAGATCGCCCGCGCCAGCTTCGGTGACGTCCACGTCCTCTTCTACTACGTCCAGGCGTTCACGGCCGGGATCCTCATCCTCGCGGCCAACACGGCCTTCAACGGCTTCCCGATGCTGGCCTCGCTGCTGGCCAGAGACCGCTACCTGCCCCGTCAGCTGCGCAGCCGCGGCGACCGCCTGGTGTTCTCCAACGGCATCATCCTGCTGGCGCTGGCCGCCATCGGCCTGATCGTCGCCTTCAAGGCCGAGGTCTCCGCCATCATCCAGCTCTACATCGTCGGCGTCTTCGTCTCCTTCACCCTGTCCCAGGCCGGCATGGTCAAGCACTGGAACAAGGAACTGGCCCGCACCATCAGCCCGGCACAGCGGTGGCATATGCACCGCTCGCGGGCGATCAACGCGATCGGCGCCGTCTTCACCGGGATCGTCCTGGTGATCGTGCTCATCACCAAGTTCCTGCACGGCGCGTGGATCGTCACCCTCGCGATGCCGGTGCTGTTCTTCCTGATGAAGGCCATCCGCCGGCACTACGACAGTGTCGCCGCCGAACTCGCCGTCCCGGGCGACGCACCGGCCGAGCGCCCCTCACGCAACCACGCCGTCATCCTCGTCTCCAAGATCCACGCCCCCACCCTGCGCGCCATCGGCTACGCCAAATCCATCCACCCCGACACCATCGAGGCCCTGACCGTCTCCGTCGAACCCGACGAAGCCGACAGCCTGCGCGACGCCTGGGACGCCCACGGATTCGACGTCCCCCTGGTGGTACTCGACTCCCCCTACCGCGAAATGACGCGGCCGACCCTCGACTACATCCGCAACCTCCGCCGCGAGAGCCCCCGCGACGTGGTCACCGTCTTCATCCCCGAATACGTCCTCGGCCGGTGGTGGGGCCAGCTCCTGCACAACCAGAGCGCGCTGCGGCTCAAGGCCCGGCTGTTGTTCACCCCCGGTGTGATGGTCACCAGCGTGCCCTACCAGCTGGACACCGCCGGCGGGCAGAGGAACCTTTGCGCCTGATCGTCACTCGCCGGGACGCCAGGGGCCGCGGTGGCCGGCCCCTTCCGCAGCTCCCTCCGACCGGCGCCGCCACCGGCCGACGCCAACGGCATCGCCCGGTTCGCGGCGGACAGGTTGTCGCGTTCCTGCCCCTGCCCATGGGGCGAGCGGCGAGGATGGGGCAATGGCCTTGTCGACGGTGTTCACGGAGATGTTCGGCGTGCGGTATCCGATCGCGCTGGCGCCGATGGGTGGGGCGGCCGGCGGCGCGCTGGCCTCGGCTGTCTCCCGCGGTGGCGGGCTGGGGATGCTGGGCGGCGCGTACGGGGATCCGGAGTGGCTGGCACGCGAGGTGCCGATCGTCGCGGGGGCCGGAGAGCCCTGGGGCATCGGATTTCTGACCTGGGGTATCGACGTCGCCGTGGTGGAGCGTGCGCTGGAGTACGGCCCCCGGGCCGTGATGTTGTCCTTCGGCGATCCGAGCCCTTATGCGGAGCGTGTCCGCCGGGCAGGGGCGCGGTGGATCCTCCAGGTCACGGACCTGGAGGAGGCCAGGCGGGCGGTGGACGTGGGCGCCGATGTGATCGTGGCCCAGGGGACCGAGAGCGGTGGGCACGGTGCCCGGCGCGGACGGTCCACGTTGCCGTTCGTGCCCGCGGTGGTGGATCTCGCCGCTCCGGTGCCGGTGCTGGCGGCCGGCGGGATCGCCGACGGCCGTGGCGTGGCGGCGGCTCTTGTGCTGGGCGCCGCCGGAGCCGTCCTCGGCACCCGCTTCCAGGCCACCACCGAGGCCCTGGTCGATCCCTCCGTCGCCGAGGCGCTCCTGGCAGGGCGCGGGCAGGACACCGAGCGCAGCACCGTGCTGGACATCGCCCGCGGCTCCCGGTGGCCGTCGAAGTACCCCGCCCGCACTCTCGGCCACCCCTACCTCGACCGCTGGCGCGGCCGGGAGGCCGAACTCGCCGCCGATCCCAGGGCCCGTCAGGACTACCAGGACGACGTGGCACGCGGCGCGGTGCCCCCGCAGCCGGTCTGGGCCGGCGAGGCCGTCGACCTCATCACCGACCTGCCCTCGGCGGCCGACCTCGTCGCCACCCTGGCCACCCGGACCGAGGATGCGTTGACCCGCGCGGGACGCCGCTGACGGTGATGTGTGGTGAGGACGTCACCGCATCAGCTGGTCGAGCTCTCTCTCGTCCAGTGAACGGACCGTGGTGCGCCCGGGGATGGGGTGCGGGCGGGGGTCGTCCGGTCTGCGGACGCCGGCCGTGTGCCAGCCGGCCGCCTCCGCGGCCGCCAGCTCCTCGGCCGAGTCGCTGAGGAAGAGCGTGCCGTCCGGCGGGGTGCCGATCGCTTCGGAGATGCGCCGGTAGGAGTCGGGGGATTTCTTGCTCCCCGCTGTGACCAGGTCGAAGTAGCCCCGCAGGAGCGGAGTGAGGTCACCGGACGGGGTGTGCGCGAACCAGCTCTCCTGCGCCGTGACCGGCCCGGAGGAGTAGATGTAGAGCGCGACGCCCGCCGCCCGCCAGCGCCGCAGCACCCGAGGGACCTCCGCGTAGACGTGCGAGGTGAGGGAGCCGTCGGCGTAGCCCGCGGCCCAGATCCACCCCTGGACCGTCTTCAGCGGAGGGGCTTTGACGTCCTCGTCGATCCAGCGGGTGAGCTGCGCGACGGCGCCCGCCTCGTCGATCTCCCCGGTGCCGAGGTACTGCTCGATCCCGGAGAGCACATGCGCGGCGCGCGCGGTGCCGCGGTGTGCGGCGAACCACCGGGGCAGTCGCTCGCGCGCGTAGGGGAAGAGGACGTCGTGGACGTGGGCGATCGCCCCGACCGTTCCCTCCACATCGAGGACGACGGCCCCGGGGCTCACCGGTCGCCGTCCACAAGGGCGTCGAGCGGCGGGAAAGCGCGGGCGATCGGGTCCCCGGTGAAATCGCCCACCCAGCCGTCCTCTTCCTTGAAGAAGCGGATGGCGGCGAAGTCCGGCCGGGGGCCCATGTCGAACCAGTGGCGGGTGCCGGCCGGTACGGACAGCAGATCGCCCGCCTCGCACACCACGGCGTGGACGGCCTGGTCGAGGTGCAGGTAGAAGCAGCCGGTTCCGTGGGCGAAGAACCGTACTTCGTCCTCGGCGTGACGGTGCTCCTCCAGGAAGGCCGCGCGGGCCTTGGCGGCGCGTTGCGCCCACTCCGGGCCCGGCGCGGGGTGGAGCCGCGCGACGTCGACCAGCACCAGTCCGTCGCGTGCGCAGAGCGCGTCCACCTCCCCGCGGTAGTGCGCCAGCAGCTCCTCCTGGGTGGTGTCGGGGAGCACCTCGGCACGCACGTCCCACCGGCCGAACTCCACACCGAGTCCCCGCAGGGTCTCCGCGATCCGGGAGGCGTCGCGGGTGCGCAGCATCACCTGGTCGGCGTTGTCGTGCGGCATGACCTGAAGCAGTGTCACGGGGCCTGGTCCTCTCTCGGTTCGGTGCCCCCGTCTCCGGCGCCGAGCACCAGCAGTTGGCAGACGGCCTCGACGCACTCCAGCCGGCTGCGGGCCTGCGCGAGGTCCCGTCCCCAGACGGTGATGCCGTGGTCGGCGATGAGGAGGGCCGGCGCCGCGTCGGGCCGGGACGCCAGGTACGCGGCCACCTCGTCGGCGATCCTGCGCACGTCGGGCCAGTTGGGGAAGACCGGCAGCACCGTGTGCGACGGGTCCCGGAGCCCGAGCCCTTTGAGCAGCTCGAAGCGCGTGAGCGGCAGCAGGGCGGTGCGTCCCGGCGCGGCGGTCCGGCCGGCCATCACGGTGGCGTACGGGGAGTGGACGTGCACGACCGCGCCCGCGGCGGTCGCCGTGTACACGGCCACGTGGATGGCGGTCTCCGCCGACGCCTTCAGCCGCCCCGGCGCCCGGACCTCGCCCGTCGCGGCGTCCACGGCGACGATGTCCTGGCCGGTGAGGCTTCCCTTGTCGCGGCCGCTGGCCGTGATGAGCGCCGTACCGGCCCGCTCCTCCGCCAGGCGGACCGAGAGGTTCCCCGCCGTGCCCGGCATCCAGCCGCGGAGGTACAGCTCGCGGGAGAGCTCCGCCAGCGATGTCCGGGCGGCAGCGGTGAACACACCGTCCTCGCCGGACGTGGTCACAGCGACGGGGCGGGGCCCGGTGTCCGATGGCCGGGTCGCGTGGGGGAGGAGGTCGGCACGGTCCTCGGTGACGAGGGCGGTGATCAGCTCGCGGGGCGTCACGTCGAACGCGGGGTTGAACGCAGCCGCGTCCGCCGGTGCCACCAGCGTGTCACCGTGCCGGACGACCTCGGCGCCGTCCCGTTCCTCGACCACGATTCCGCTGCCGTCGGGCAGGCTCTCGTCCCAGGTGGATTCGGGCGCGACCACGAGGAAGGGGAGCCGGTGCCGGGCGGCGGCGAGGGCGAGCCCGTAGGTGCCTATCTTGTTGGCCGTGTCGCCGTTGGCGGCGATCCGGTCCGCACCGACGAGGACGCAGTCGACCAGTCCCCGGGACATCGCGGCGGCGGCCGCCGAGTCCACACAGACGCGGTAGGGCACCTTGGCCTCGCGCAGCTCCCAGGCCGTGAGCCGGGAGCCCTGGAGCAGCGGCCGGGTCTCGTCGACCAGCACCTCTGCCACCCGGCCCCGGCGGGCGAGTTCGAGGATCGCGCCGAGTGCGGTGCCGACGGCGCCCGTGGCGAGCAGGCCGGTGTTGCAGTGCGTCAGGAGGCGCAGCGGGCGGTCCGGGACGAGCGTCTCCACCAGGTCCGCGGCCCGGTTCGCCGCGGCGGAGTTGACGGCCGCGTCCTCGGCGACCATCTTCCGGGCTTCGCCCAGGACCGCTTGCGGGCCCTGCGGCAGCCGGCCGAGCGCGCGTTGCACGCCGCGGGCGAGGTTGACGGCGGTGGGCCGGGCGGTGGCCAGCCGCCGCGCGTCGGCGCGTACGGCCGGTTCGTCGACCGTTCCGGCGCGGTGATGGGCCTGTGCGGAGAGGGCGACGCCGAAGGCTCCCGCGAGGCCGAGGGCGGGAGCACCGCGGATGGCCAGTGCCTGTACGGCGGCGATCAGCGCGTCGACGCTGTCCAGGCGCAGGAGGCGGCAGGTGTGCGGGAGCAGCCGCTGGTCGACGGCGAGGAGAGCGCCGTTCTGCCAGCGGAGGGATAAGCCGGGGGAGAGCTCACCCGTCGTGGTTCCCATGTATGTCCATCCCTTTCTTCCTGGGGCGATCCTTCCCTGCGGTGCCCATGTGTGTCCCTTTCCGCTGCCCTCTCATCGAATCCGGTAGGCGTCGACGAATGCTTCGGGAAAGCGCCCGGACTCGCGGTGCCACAGCGCGAGTACCCGGTCGGCGAAGGTTTCGCCGGTCCTGACGACGTCCTTGAGCGGCTCCAGGTACCCGGCGGCCGCTTCCCGCTCCCGCCCCGCGTCGATCTGGGCGCGCAGCCCGGCCTCGCTCAACCGGAGCAGTTCCGCGGCCAGTTCGCGCACCGGGCGGCCGGCCAGATCCGCGTCCATGCCCCGCATCGCGATGTCGTCGAGCCCCTGGAGGTGCTGTTCGGGGCTGATGCCGCGGAGGAGATCCCAGACGGCGGCGCGGGCGGCGGCGTCGTAGGTCAGCCCGCTCCAGAACGCGGGCACGGCACCCAGCGCGGGGTAGGGCGGCCCGTCCACCGCCCGGAGTTCGAGGGTGTCCCGCAGCCGGACGTCCGGGAAGATCTGCGACAGATGGTCCCGCCAGTCCCGCAGGCCGGGCTTGGTGCCGTCGTCGAACCCCTGCTCCAGCAGGGTGCCGAAGGGCACGGGCGCCACCCGGTGGCGGCTTCCGTCCGGCATTCCCCGGTGCACCATCGGCAGTGTCAGCGCCCACTCGATGAACCGCTCGATGGTGAAGTCCTCCCGGAGCGTGACCGGGATGACGCGGGTGCGGGCCGGGTCCGCGCGGCTCCAGAACTGCATACGGCGGGAGAGCGCGCCGCAGGGCTTGCCCGCTTCCATCGGCGCGTTGACGAAGAGCGCGGCGGCCGGGGTGGAGGCCGCGGCCTGGACCCGGAGCTTCTCGGCGAGGTCGACGGGCGAGGTGAAGTCGAACGACACCTGCGTCGAGAGAATCATCGACATGATGCGCGGGCCGAACATGCCGTCGTTCCCCAGGCTTTCGAAGTGCTCGCGCATGATCGAGGTACGGGAGTGCGGCATCCACCGCACGTCCTCGAAAGCGGTGAACGGGTACTGGGACCCGGGCACCAGGGCGAAACCGAAGCCGTGGGCGTGCTCCGCGAGCTGTTCCAGCGTGTGCCGGGTGAGGTCCATCAGATCGGCGACGCCGGACACCGGGGGAGAGGAGTACTCCACCGCTCCGCCGTGTTCGAGCGAGATGAGCCCGCCGTCGGACAGCCGGACTCCCACGAGGAATCCGCAGTCGTGCAGCGGTTCACCGCCCGTCACCGAGACCATGTGGGCGAGGTAGGCGCCGATTCCCGCCGCGCCGTCGTAGGGGATGCCGAGACCGGTGCGGGGATCCAGCGCGGCGGACTCGACTTCGATGCCGACCAGCTCCCGCGGGCTGTTCTTCTCGAACACGCTGCGCAGTTCCGCCGGTGAAAGGGAGGACGCTTCGGAGACAACAGACATGACTCACCTTGCGATACGAAGGAGCAACGTTCATGTGCGCAGAGCGCGGAGGGGCTCTTGTGCGCAGAGCGCGGTGGTGATTCTTCCGGCATCCCGGGATGGCTCCGATCCTCCCACGCCGTCGCTCCCGTCGGCAGCCGGACGCGGGACGGTGACGTCCGTGCGCCCGGGCGTGCGCCCGGGCGCCCCGGTCGCCGCACGACGGTGTCGCTCAGCGCGCGGTGCCCGGCCCGGTGCCGGACTCACCCGAAGTGGCGAAGTGCTGGTGGAACTTCGTGGCCAGAGTCGTGCCGTCCCAGGCGAATTGCTGGTCGGAGCGGCCGTAGTGGCCGAAGGCCGCGGTCGGCCGGAACGCCACCGAGCGCAGCCCCAGGTGCTCGATCACGGCCTCCACCCGAAGATCCACCAGCTGCGGGAGCGCCCTGGCGACCCGTTCGGCGTCGACCGTGCCGGTGCCCAGGAAATCCACGTCCACCCATACGGGGAGCGGGCGGCCGATGGCGTAGCCGAGTCCGACCCGGCAGCGCCGCGCCAGGCCCGCGGCCACCAGGTTCACCGCCAGGTACCTGGCGGCGTACGCGCCGGAGCGGTCGACCTTGGTGGCGTCCTTGCCCGAGCAGCAGCCTCCGCCGTGGCGCACCAGCCCGCCGTAGGAGTCGACCATCAGCTTGCGGCCGGTCAGCCCCGCGTCCGCCGCCGGGCCGCCCACGACGAAGGTGCCCGCGGGGTTCACATGGATCTGGGCGGGCGCGACGGAGCGCTCGCGCAGGGCGGGGCCGACCACCTTCTCGGCCACCATGCCGGACAGCTCCTCCAGCCCGAGCGAGGTGGGGTGCTGGGCCGACACCACGACGACCGCCCGGCGGCCCGTCGCCCGGCCCGCGCCCGGCTCCTCGGCCAGCTGCACCTGGACCTTGCCGTCCGGCCCCAGCAGCCTGCCGCCGTCGTCGTCCCGCGCGGTGCTGACGCGGCGGGCGATGTCGTGGGCCAGTACGCAGCTCAGGGGCATCCGCTCCGGTGTCTCGTCGGTGGCGTAGCCGTAGACGATGCCGGAGTCGCCGGCGCCTCCCAGGTCGACGCCGTGGGCGATCTCCGGTGACTGGCGGTCCAGTTGCAGGCGGATCTCGCTGCGGTCGGCGGACAGCCCGTGCCGTTCGGGGTCGTGGTAGCCCACCTCGCGCAGCACGGCCCGGACGGCGCTCTCCACGTCCACGTCGGCGGTGGAGGTGATCTGCCCCGTGACGACCACGCTGCCCCGGGTGACCAGGGTTTCGCAGTTGACGCGGGCGTGCGGATCCCCGGCGAGGAAGGCGTCCAGCACACTGTCCGACACCTGGTCGGCGACCTTGTCCGGGTGGCCGGGGCACACCGACTCGGCGATCTGCGTGGCCGTCAGTTCGGGGGCTGGCAGGGGCATGGCGTCTCCTTCACACGGATTACACGGATTACACGGATGCAGACGGATGCACACGGAAGCGGAGTGGACGGTGGCCGGAGGGAGCTCCGTCTCTGCGGACTTCCGACACAGGCCCTACGGTCTAGCGGGCAGGCACGGTGACGGGGTGGTCCAGGTACCGCGCGACGGCGTCCAGGACCGTTGCGCGCTGGGCGGCCGGACCGATGGTGAGCCGCAGGCAGTCCGTCATGCCGGGCACCCGCAGGTGCCGTACGAAGATCCCCTGCGCGGCCAGGGCTCCGGCGAGGTGTCCGGCCGTGGCCCGATCGGCCAGCCGGACCGTGACGAAGTTGGTCATTCCGGGGAGTACGGTCAGTCCCAGCCGGCCCAGGGCCGCGGTGTAGTGCGCTCGCCCGGTCGCGGTCGCCTCGATGACGTGCGAGAGGTGCGCGGTGGCGTCGAGCGAGGCGAGCGCCGCCGCCTCGGCCACCCGGCCGACGACGTAGTGCTCGGCGCCACGGGCCAGCGCCCCGAGCAGCTCCGGGGCGCCGATCGCGTACCCGATCCGCAGCCCGGCCAGCGCATGGGCCTTGGAGAAGGTACGCAGCCACAGCATGCGCCGGCTCGTCACCTGCCGTGCGGTCAGCCGGTCGGCCGGGTCCTGGTACTCGGCGTACGCGCCGTCGACCACCAGCAGGGTGCCGGCGGGCAGGGCGTCCGCCAGGGCCAGCGCCGGCGCCGCACCCCGGGAACTGCCGGTCGGGTTGTCGGGATCCGCGAGGTAGACGACCTCGGCACGGTGCTCGTGCGCACAGCGCGACAGCGCCTCCAGGCCGTCCGCGCCCGGCCGGTACGGAACGGTGCGCAGGCCGGCGCCCGCGGCCCGGGCGAAGTAGCCGAACGTCGGATAGGTGGCCGCGCCGGCCGCCGCGGTCCGGCCGGGGCCGAGGAAGGCCCGTACCGTCGCGCCGAGCAGCCCGTCCACACCCGAGCCGACCAGGACGGTGTCCGGCCCGGTCCGCAGCCGGGCGGCCAGCCGTTCGCGCAGTGCGAAGTGGTCGCAGTCGGGATAGCGGTGGGCCTCTCCCGCGGCGGCGGCTATCGCCCGGACCGCTTCGGCCGACGGGCCGAACTCGTTCTCGTTGGTGCTCAGCCGTTCCCGGGCCCGCAGTCCGGTGGCCCGTTCCGTCATCTCCAGGGACGGAAACGGATTGTCCGCCGCGGGGCTCATGCGTTCCGCTCGGGAGCCGTCGCGGCCACGTCGAGCAGCGCGGCCAGGTACGCGTTGTAGCGGCGCATGGCGAGCATCCGGAGCGCCCCGCCCGTGATGAGCTCGATGCCGGCCTCGGGCTCGGCCTCGACGATGGGCAGGATCACGCCGTCCAGCCACTCGGGCCCGTGCTCGGCGTCTCCCTCCATGTGGTTGTGGAAGAACTCGAAGTCCGTTTCGGCCCCGTAGCCGTGCCGTTCCAGGCCCTTGACCACGGCGGCGTCCCGGTCCACGTCGAACAGTTCCGGCATGGCCAGGCTGCCGAGTGCCCTGAAGTAGTTCCGGCGGTTGCAGGCCAGCACGAAGTACAAGTTGTGGCCGGCGTACGGGCGCCAGTCCTCCCACGGCGGGACCGTCGGCAGCGACAGCCCCAGGGTCTGCAGGCTCCGGGTGAACTGGAGGGTGTGGGCCCGGTGCCCTTCGCCCTCACCGCATTCGTCCCACAGATGGTGGCTGATCTCGTGCTTGACCGTCTCCATGAAGTGCGGCTGGGCCAGGACGAGCGCGTCGAAGAAGCGGTAGTTGAGGTAGCCGTCGGCCTGGATGAAGAGGGCCAGCTGCTCGACGGTGGCGCGCTCCGCCAGATGGTCCTCCACCTGCCGGTCGAGCGTATTGCGCTCCCCGGCCTCGGCGAGGAACCACTCCCGGACGAACTCCGGGCGGGTGGCGTCCCGCGGGGACGGCAGGCGGTCCGCGATCTCTTCGGTGTCCGCGCGGAGGACCGCTTCCTCGTACTTCCAGCGGAACGCGTTCAGCCATGCGCTGCGTTCATGAGCGGCGCCGCCCAGCGGGTGGCCGAGCAGGCCCTCGTAGACGGTGTACGCGCTGCGGTGCACGTCGAGCAGGGCCGCCCTGTCGCCGTCGGCCCCGCGCTTGAGGGCCTCGTCGAGCGCGGCCAGCAGGGACCGGTGACCGGAGGTCAGGTCCAGCGGCTCGACCGGGCCGCGCAGGGCGGCGTTGAGCAGGCTCTCCACCGAGCCCTCGGGAACGTGGGCAGCCGGCCGCAGCACACCGTCACGGGGCGGAATCCGTTCCAGGCCCAGGTCATTGGTCATGTTCTCCTCCATGTCACTACGGCGGCGGGCGGTGGACGGCCGCTGTGGCCGGCGCGCTCGTCAGAGCGTCTGCGGGTCGTCGAGGTGTACGGGCATACGGAGCGTCGCCAGGAGCTCGTACAGGCTCAGGCCCAGCTCCGCCCCGGCGTCCTGGGCGGTGCGCCCCGGTCCGATGAAGGTCATCCAGTCCCCGGGGCGCGCGTCCGGCACGTCCGTCACGTCGAACTGGGTGCAGTCCATGCCGGGACGGCCGACCATGGGGCAGCTCCGCCCGTGCAGGAGCCCGCTGAACGCCGGGGCGGTGCCGGTCACCCCGCGGGAGAAGCCGATGGCGACGGAGGCCAGGCGCCGCCCGGGGGAGAGGGCGGCGGACCGGTCGTAGCCGAGCCCTTCCGGGCGGGTCACGGTGACCAGCTCCAGCACCCGGGCGCGTACGGAGACCGCGGGCCGGAGCCCGTCGAGGCGGGCGCCCGCCGGCCCCGCCGACTCCCGGCTGCCCGGCTGGAGCAGCCCGTACAGGCCGATGCCCGGCCGCACCCAGTCCGTACCGCGCAGTGTCCCGGGGTGCAGCAGACCGTGCGTCGCGGCGAGCGAGGCGTCGAGAGGGGAACCGAGCGCGGCGCGGGCCCGGGCCACCCGGGACCGGAACGTACCGGCCTGCTCGGCGGTCTCCCGGTGGTCCCGGCCGGAACTGGACAGATGAGCGAAGACTCCGGCCACGCGGACGGCGGTACGCGCCTCGTCCAGCGCGTCCAGTACGGCAGCGAACTCCGGGTCCTCGCGCGGCCCGAACCGGTTGAAGCCGACGTTGGTCCGCAGCCATACGGTGGCGGGGGTGCCCTGACGCCGTGCCACCGCACCGTGCCGCCGGACCTGTTCCGGGGTGGCGACGGCCGGCATCAGCCGGTACCGGGCGCAGGCGGCCGCGGTGTCGGCGACGTCCACGTCCATCACCAGGATCGGGGTGCCGATGCCGTGCTCACGCAGCTCGGCCCCCTCGGCGGCGGTGTCCACGGCGAGGGCGTCCACCCCGGAGGCGACCAGCAGGCGGGCGACCGCCGGTGCGCCGAGCCCGTACGCGTCGCCCTTGACGACGGCCATCAGCCGCCGGCCCTCGCCCGCCGCCCGCAGCACCCCGAGGTTGTGACGTACCGCGTCGGCGGCGACGGTCTTCGCCAGCCGGGCCGCGGCCAGGCGAGCGGGGGACTCGCGCGGCGCCACCCCGGTCCGTGTCATCGCCTCTCCTTCCCGGCAGCACGTGGTGGGCGAAGGAGCGTCATGCCGATTCCATATCCGGGTAGTGCACGCGTTCTCCTTCCCAGTTGACCAGTTCCAGTACGCGGAGCCCGTTGTCGTCCAGGACATGCCGGGGATATTCGTCTACGGAGCCGATATCCATCAGGGGAACCGTGCATTTCCCGGTGGCATGCGGAAGTACGTACTCGGGGACGGCGGGATTGGAGATGTGCCGTTTCAGCGACCGTACGATCTCCACGCCGCGCTGCACCGGGGTGCGGAAGCACTCGGATTCCGGGCTGTGCGGCATGAAGTGGTAGAGGTACCCCGCGTGCACGCCCCGCCGGTAAAGGCCCATGCACAGCTCACGCATGGTCGCCGGGCTGTCGTTGACGCCGCCGAGAAGCGGAACGTTGGCGAAGATGATGGGGACGGCCGACTGCAGCTTTCCGACCGCGACATCGAATTCCGGGGTCAGTTCCCTGGGATGGGTGATGTGCAGGCCGACCGAGACGACTTTGTGCCGCGCGAGTACCGCGGCGAGCCCTTCGTCGATCCGGTAGGGGTTGAACGTCAGGGCCCGGGTGTGGATGCGCAGGAGCAGGTCGGGGCGGGCGTCCCGGGCTTCCCTCAGGGCCTGGTCGATCTGGTCGTTGCTGTGCATGAACGGCTCTCCGCCGCTCAGGATGATCTCTTCGATCTGCGGGTGTGCCCGCAGATAGTCCAGGGTGGCCTGCCAGTGGACGCGGTCGAAGGTCGCCTTCGAGGAGTCCTTGTCGAGTGTGCGGAGTGCCTCGTAGCAGAACTGGCAGTAGGCGTGGCAGACGTTCGCGTAGCGCACGATCACACGGTTGTCGTACTTGTGCTGGGCGATGGGGGTGACCATTTCGTGCGGCAGTTCCCAGTTCTCGGTCTTCCCGTCATAGGCGTACGGGTCGTCGCTCTTTCCGGACCCCTGCGGGGCGACCTGCTTCCATAACGGGTCATCGATCAGCGGGCCCCCGGTGTCCACGTCGGTGGCGACCAGACTCAGGTAATACGGCGTCACCTGGAAGCGCTGGGTGAGGTTATGACGCGTGATCCGTTCCAGGATCTCCTGATCACAGTGCGGAAAGTGCTCCCGGAACTGCCGGGCCGTACGGATCGCGTTGCGCTGCTGCCATTTCCAGTCGGTCCACTTCTCGTTCTGGCGGTCGGTGGTGCGGGCGACTTCGGTGGTCATCCTGCTCTCCTCGGACGGGAGTCACGGGTGCGCGGGCAGGGCTCAGGGCACGGCGACCGCCGCGGTGACCGGCTCACCGGAGATCATCTGGCGGACCGCCTCGGCGGCGCGTGCGCGCAGTTCTGCAAGGGACGGGACGGAGTAGAAGGCCGCATGCGGGCTGATCAGGGCCCTCGGGTGGTCCCGCAGCCACGGCGGGATGTCCGGCTCGCCCTCGACCACATCCAGCCCGACCCGGGCCGGCCGCTCCTCGGCGAGCGCGCCCTCGAGGGCCGAGATGTCGATCAGCCCGCCGCGCGCGGTGTTGACCAGGACGGATCCCCGCTTCATCCGGTGCAGACGGCGGGCGTCCAGCAGATGGCGGGTCTCCGCGGTGAGCGGCACATGCAGGCTGACGACGTCGGACTCCTCCAGCAACTGGTCGAGGTGGTGCCGCCGCTCCATGCCGAGCGCCTTCTCGATACCGGGGTGGTTGTAGGGGTCGACGAACACCACCCGGAGCCCGAAGGCCTGGGCCCGCCGCGCGACCGCGAGACCGATGCGCCCCAGGCCCACCACACCCCAGACCATGTCCCGGAGCCGCCGCGGATCGCCGATCGCGCGCCAGTCCCAGCCGCCGTCGCTCACATGCCGCCGCAGCTCGCCGAGCCGGCGCTCCAGCGCGAGGAAGAGCGCCAGGGTGTGATCGGCGACTTCCTCGGTTCCATAGTGCGGAACGTGGTAAACGGGGATACCGTGGGCCCGCGCGGCCTCGATATCGACGTGGTCGTAGCCGACACTGGCGCAGACGACGGCCCGGCAGGTGTCCGACTTCGTGAAGAAGTCCGCGTTCAGCGAGACGCGATGCCAGAGGATGACGTAGTCGGCGTCCAGTTCATGGAGGTGTCCGTGCTCCTGCGCCGGTACGATCACCGGCCGGACGGCGCCGAGCGGGCTGATGATGTCCCGCTCCGGACCGGCCCCCTCGACATACCCTGCCCCCGGCGCGTCGAGTACGACGACCGAGGGCCGGTTGCGAGGTGGGGTTTCGCCGGAGCTGCTGACACTGGACCGGGTCACCGCTCTTCCGCCTCTCTGCAGGGGGAGCGTACGAGGCACGATCAGCCATTGAAGCCACTGGCGGAGAGGCGAACCAGATCGCTTTCAGCCGTGCCGGAGGTTTTTCTCCCGCGGGCCGTTCGCGCAGACCAACGCCCGGGCGCATACCGCGGAGCCCACCGCGGCTCCCATGAGCCGGGCGCCGAGCACGCCCGGAGACCTGTGGCGTTGCACGGGGCGGAAGGTTTCCGCGCGTCCCGGGGATCACGGCCGCGAGGCACCCTTGACCGGCCCCCCGCCGAGCGGTACCTACCGGTAGCCGCTCAGACCGTCCGCCAGCTCCTCCTCGTCGCCGTCACGCGACGCGGAGAGGGCCTGCTGGAGTGCGAAGGTGCCGCGGATCACGGTGATCCGCCCGGCCACTCCCCGGCCGGTCCAGCCGCCGAGCGCGAGCACCCGGCCCAGCAACTCCTCGCCGTGGCCGGCCCCGACGGCGGCCAGGTCCTCGGCCGGGTCGCCGACGGACACCTCGTCCCAGTCGACGACACCGCTCAGGCGCGGTATGCCGCCCGAGGTCTCCCACAGGACGTTCGCACGGCCGAGGTCGCCGTGGACCACGGCGGAGGTGAGGTGGGGGAGGGCATCGAGCGCGGCCAGCTCCCGCTCGGCGGGCTCCCGCCCGCTGCCGGACATCAGCGGGAACAGCTCGGCGAGCGGCCGCGGGGTGCGGAACCGAGGTCGAGTCCGGCGAGGGTGCGGAGCACGGCCGACCGTTCGGGGAGCCGCGCGGCGGCCGCCTCGGTGCGGGCGAAGCACACCACCCGGTCCGCTCCCATGACGAGGTGGTGGAACTGCCCCTGATGGGTGGCGAGTTCGCCGACGTTCTCGCCGGGCAGCAGCCGGCTCAGCAGGTCGAGACGGGTCGTCATGCTGCCCATGGTGGCGGAACTCGCCCCTTCGCGGGCACCGAGGGGGGCTTCGCGGCCGGTTCGCGGAACTGCGGGTTTCCCGCAGCAGGAGTGCGGAGTTGCCGCAGAGGGCCTGGTGAGGGTCGGGCCGGGGGAGGGGTGGACGTGTCCGGAAACGGGAACCTTGCGCATTTGTTTCCTTCCCGTGGACTGTCGTTCCGAATGCATATGCGATGATTCGTCGTGCCTGAACCAGAGTTGGCCGGGGGGATGGAGGGAGTCCTGTGAAGTCTTTGACGCTCAGATCGGCTGTCGGGGTGGTCGCATCCATAGCGGTGTCGGCCGTGTTGGTGCCCGCGTCGTCCGCCGGGGCGGCGGCACGTCCTGACCGCGTGGACCGGGCGACGGCCGAGTCCTTCGGCCGTATCGCCGGTGCCGTGCTCGCGGACCGTACGGCGGCGATGGTCGACGGCAAGCCGGCGGAGCGGGCCACGCCACCGCCGTCCGGGAACACGGCGCGCCTGTCGTCCGGAACGGCACGCTCGGAGCGGGCCGTTGTGTCCTCGCTGCGGCTGCGCAAGCAGAAGCTCGCCTCCCTGGGCGAGGCGTACTCCGCCGGCGACACCCGGGTCACCATGGACGAGCCCCGGGTCACCGGCGGGCAGGCCACGGTGCGGGTGACCGAGCGCACGGAGCTCACGTACCGGAAGATCCGCGGTGACGAGCCGGGAACCACGGGCTTCCGGGCCCACCACGAGCTGCGCTTCGCGCCCGTTCGGGGCGGCGGCTGGGAGCTGACGGCCATCCGGCCGCTGGACGACATGCCGCAGGTGAACGCGCCCGCACCGGCCGCGCCCGCGGTGCAGGCGAGGTCGGCCGCGGGGGACACCCCGAGCGCACCCGAGGCCGGTACAGCGCCCTTCCCGCAGCGCGTGCCGAAGAACCGGAACACCGGATACGACTACGCGGCGATGGCCGCTTACGCCGAGAAGTACTGGAAGAACTACAACCCGGCGTACCGGGCGTACAGCCTGGGCGCGGGCGGGGACTGCACGAACTTCGTCAGCCAGGCGCTGAAGGCGGGCGGCTGGAAGCACGCCCCGGGCAGGGCGGGCGATTACGACAAGTGGTGGTACGGGTCCGACACCCAGTCGGATTCGTGGGTGGGCGCCGACGAATGGTCCTGGTTCGCGCTGAACTCGAAGCGGGTGAAGCCCCTGTCGAATGTCTACCAGATGGAGGTCGGTGACGTTCTGCAGGCGGATTTCAACGGTGACGGGTCGAAGGACCACACCATGCTCGTGACGTATCGGAACAGTCTGGGCATGCCGTATCTGACGTACCACTCGTACGACACCAAGCGGAAGTCGATGCTGAGTCTCGCGGTGATGTCCCCGACCGCGAAGTGGTACGCCTACCGCACCTGATATTCGAGGCCGCCGGGCGGTATGAACCGGCCCGGTCCGTTGCTCCGCGCGGAGCGCAGGCGGCGCTCCGCGCGGCTGTGCAAGGCAGCTCAACTGGCATCTGGGAGTAGGAAATTGTCCAAGAAGGCCGCTCGTGGCGGAGTGGTTCTGGTGGCCGGGACGGCTCTTGTCCTCGGGTCGCTGTCGGCCTGCGGTCCCGACGAGAAGGGAGCCGGGACGAAGGCCGTGGCCTCTCCCGAGGTGCCCTCGTCCGCCGCTTCCGCAGCCGCTTCCCCGGACCCGTCCGCGTCGAAGAGCGGGGTGCCGGAGGAGAAGTGGGACGGGAAAGTCCGGGTTCTGGGGGACGGTTCCACGTCCGCTGCCGGTCCGCAGCCGAACCAGCCCAGACCGGAGAGGCTCAAGCCCGGTGAGAAGCCACCGCAGTTCGTGGTCTTCTCCTGGGACGGCGCGTTGCAGGGCGACGACAAACTCTTCTCGCACTTCCGCGAGGTCGCCCGGAAGAACAACGCCAAGATGACGTTCTTCCTCACCGGTGCCTATCTGCTGCCGAAGTCGAAGGCCTCGATGTACCGGCCGCCGCAGCACAAGCCCGGTGAGATGGCGATCTCCTACGCGACGGACCAGCACATCAGGGAGACCCTGGAGCAGCTGCGGGGTGCCTGGCTCGAAGGCAATGAGATAGGCACGCACTTCAACGGTCACTTCTGCGGGGCCAAGGGCGGCGGTGACTGGAGTACGGCCGAGTGGAAGAGCGAGATCGAGCAGTCGTACGCGTTCGTGCAGCACTGGAAGACGAACACCGGCTTCAAGGACCTGCCCCCGCTGCCCTTCGACTACAAGAAGGAACTGGTGGGCGGGCGGGCGCCGTGCCTGGAGGGGCAGCCGAACCTGCTGAAGGCCGCCAAGTCGTTCGGCTGGCGCTACGACGCCAGCTCGCCCGGCGACTTCCAGATCTGGCCGTCCAGGATCCACGGCATCTGGAACTTCCCGTTGCAACTCGTTCCCTATCCCAAGAGCGAGAAGCAGGTCCTGTCCATGGACTTCAACTTCCTCTACAACCAGTCCGGTGACAACACCCGGGGCGATCCGGCGAAGTACGAGCAGTGGCGGAAGCTGACCCGTGACGGCTATCTCAACGGCTTTGAACGCGTCTACCACGGAAGCCGTGCACCGCTGTTCATCGGGAACCATTTTGAGGACTGGAACGGCGGCATATACATGAAGGCCGTCGAGGACGTCACGAAGTCGGTGTGCACACGGGACGGCGTGCGCTGTGTGACCTTCAAACAGCTCGCCGACTGGCTGGACGCCCAGGACCCGAAGGTCCTGGCGAAGCTGCGCATGCTGGACCCGGCGCAGTCCCCTGACTGGGCGACCCTGGTGAAGTAGAGCACAAGGCCCGGACCACCGCGGAACGGCGGCCGGGCGAGTAACGTCCCGTCCGCTTCCTTTAGGGTCGAGAAGTGTTCACACGTCATACCGGGGCACACGCCCGGAATTCCGCTTCGCGCTTCCCGCTGCGCCCGGCCTATCCGCGCCCGGGCCGCGCCGGCTGGCGGCGCTGGATACCGTCGTGGCGACAGGTACTCGGGTTGTCCGGCCTCTTCGCGGGTACCGTCACCGGTCTCCTGCTGATCATGTACGCGCGTACCGAGATACCTTCCGACCTCAACACCTTCGCCGTCCAGCAGGCCAACGTCTACTACTGGGCAGACGGCTCGGAAATGGCCCGCACCGGTGAAGTCAACCGGCAGGACACCCCGTTGGAAAGGGTGCCGGAGAAGGTCCGCTGGGCCGCGCTGGCCGCCGAGAACGAAACCTTCTACTCCGACAGCGGTATCTCTCCCAGCGGTATGGTCCGGGCCGTCGTCAAGATGGCCGGCGGGGGCAGCACCCAAGGCGGATCGACCATCACGCAGCAGTACGTCAAGAACGCCTACCTCGGCCAGGAACAGACCTTCCGCCGCAAGCTCAGCGAGATATTCATCGCGATCAAGCTCGACCAGAGGATGAGCAAGGACGATATCCTCGCACGCTATTTCAACACGAGCTGGTACGGGCGCGGCACCTATGGCATCGCGCGGGCCGCCCACGCCTATTACGGCAAGGACGTCTCCCAACTCAACCCCAGCGAGGGCGCGTTCCTCGCCGCACTGCTGCAGGGCGCCTCCCGGTACGACCCGGCGCTCGGCCCCGGCAACCGCGCACGCGCCGAGAAGCGCTGGAGCTGGGTGCTGGACCGGATGGTGGCCATCGGCAAGCTCTCCCCCCAGGAACGGGCCGGCTACACCCGCTTCCCCGAACCCGTCGCCCCGCCCCGGCCCACCGGACTGACCGGCCAGACCGGCTACCTGGTGGAGACCGCGCACGCCTATGTCCTCGCCCACAGCGACGTCTCCGACCGGGACTTCGACCTCGGCGGCTACCAGATCCGCACCACCTTCGACCGACCGCGGTCCACCGCCCTGGCCGAGAGTGTGACGAAGCTGCGCGACGGCCTGCGGCCCCGGCAGCGGGAAGCCGACCGGCATGTCCGCATCGGCGCCGCCTCGGTGACCACCGACGGACGCATCGTCGCGCTGTACGGCGGACCGGGCTACCTCAAGCAGGGGTTCAACGACGCCAATTCCACCGTCGTACCGGCCGGCAGCGCCTTCACGCCCTTCGTCTACGCCGCCGCCCTGCGCGACGGAGTGCAGCTCCGGCGCGACCGGCCCCGAACCCCGGTCACCCCGGCGACGGTCTACGACGGCGACAACAAGATCACGCTGCACACGCCCGAAGGACCCTACTGGGACCGCTCGGGAAAGATCGTCAAGGCGGTCAACGACAACGGGAAGTCCTGGGGCAGGATCCCGCTCAAGGAGGCGGTCGTGCAGTCCGTCAACACCACGATGATGCAGGTCGGTATGGACGTGGGACTGAACCGGGTCGGCCGGCTGGCCACCCAGGCGGGACTGCTCAAGGGCAGCCTCGGCGTCCAGCTGCCCGCCTTCTCGCTGGGCGCCGCGACGACGCCCAGCGCCATCCGCATGGCGGACGCCTATGCGACGTTCGCGGCCGGCGGCCTGCACACCGAGCCGTACTCGGTCTCCCGGCTCACCCGGGACGGCGAGCAGGTGCCGGTGGAACGGCCGACGGCCGGGCGGGCGCTGCCGGCGCCGGTGGCGAAGGCCGTGGACGAGGCCCTGCGGGACGCCGTCCGCCGGGGCTCGGCGGTCCGCGCCCGGAGCGCCGGCAAGGACGCGGCGGGCAAGACGGGCACCGCGCAGGACAACCGGTCGGCCTGGTTCGTGGGCTATCGGGGCACGCTGTCGACGGCGGTCTCGCTGTCCCGGATCGACCCCGGGAGCCAGGAACTGCTGTCACTGGACGGCCTCGGCGGCACGCCCGAGGGGCAGCCGGGCAGTCCGCTCCCCGCCGATATCTGGACCCGGTACATGACGGCCCGGTAGCGCGCCGGCCGGACGGCCCGTCACCGGGGTCCTCCCACAGGAGGAGCGCGGCCCCCCCTGCGGGAGGGGGCCGGATGGCACCGCAGACGACACCGAGTGGACAGAGGGATGACGATTCTCCGCCACGAAAGGCGAAGGCTGCTGGGCATGAGAAACCCAGCACAGCAGGCCCTGCCTCGCGTCCTCACCACGATCATGGCGGCGGCCGTGGTGTTCGCCGTCACCGGCGAGGCCGCCGTCCAGGCCGCTCCGTCCGACCAGCCGGGGAGTTCGGCCACCGCTCGGCAGTACGCCGATGAATACACCCACATCGTCGTCGACAAGCGGCCCAGGGGAGAGGTGAACCTCGACCAGCTGCGCGATTCGCTGAGCAGAAACGGCCTGCAGACCGCGAAGAGCCGTTGGCTCGCCGAGGGAAAGGACGTGGCGGACGAGCTGAGGAGAATGGGCTCGGGCTATGCTAAGAACGGGCACCACGAGCACGTCTTCATGTGGGAGGGCTCTTCGAAGCAGGGCATCGAGGGCGCCAATGCCATCGAGAAGAACGGTGATGCCATCAGAGTCAAGATCAGATGGGACGCGCTGAAGCGGGACGGCCGCCTGCTCGGCGGCACGCTCAAGGGGGACCACACCGGCGGTCCGCTCGGCGGGGTGTCGACCAACGGAGCGTGGGCGTACCAGGGGGACATCCCCCGGAAGTACCTGTTCATCGAGGGGGTCGACAACGCCTCCCACCCTGGTATGAGCCAGTGGCTCGCGGGCAGGGGCTGGCCCGACGGCAACGGCGTGTGCGCGACCGGTGCCTCGTCGGGCCGGGCGAAGCGGGCCGCCGCGTCGTGCGGCTGGGGCGACGACGGGGTCGCCCACACCCAGCGGGAACGCCTGCGCGCGCAGGGCGGCGACGTCGAGTACGTCACGTCCCTGGAGGAGTTCGAGAAGAACCCCAAGGCCTTGCTGTCGCCGCTGCGCGAGACCAACAAGGTGCTGAACGACGCCGCGTCCGCCGAGCTCGGCGCGAAGGACTTCGAGACGTTCTCCGCCCGGGTCGGTGCGGCCTTCAGCCGTGACCTCCGGGCCGTACAGGGGCTCACCACCGACACCGGCCTGCTCGCCGGGGTGGGCCGCCAGGTCGGCCGGGCCGGCGACCTGGGCGTGAAGGTCCTGCCGTACGTGGGGATCGCCGTGACCGGCTACGCCGTCGCCGAGGACGCCAAGGCCGGGGACTACGCGAACCTCGCCTTCGACTCGGTCGCCGAGGGGCTTCAGGTGGCCATGGTCGCCCAGCCGGAGGTCGCTCCGCTCCTCGAACCCGCCCTGCTGGCCGAGCAGTTGGCGCAGCTCGTGTACAACGAGGTCGCCGGGTGGATCGCGGAGCAGAAGCAGCTGGAGCACGACCGCGCCCAGTGGGACGGTGCCGTCAAGGACCTGGTGGCGCACCGTGATACACAGTGGCGCGACCGCCTCGTGGGGCAGGCGGTGCAGGAGCTCTTCCCCCAGCTCAACGAGGAGTTCAACCGCGTGCTGACCTCCGACGTGATCACCCTGGGCAAGTGGGCCAAGGCCAAGAAGGCGGCCGTCGCCAGGATCGCCGAACAGTCCCGGGCCCGCGCCGCCTCCGCGGAGGAGAAGCGGCGCATCGGCGCCCACGCGTCCGCGTTGCAGAAGAAGATCGACGCGACGGTGTGGGAGCAGCAGGACGCCCGGACCGCGCTGTACGAGCAGGAGATCGTCAAGGTCGCCACCGGTGCTTTCGCCGCCACGCTCAAGCCGGGCAAGGACGGCAGGAGCGGATTCGACATCTTCAACGATCACTTCCTCGACAAGAGCGCGCAGCCGTATCTGAAGAAGCTGATCGGCAGGATCTCCGAGGAGGAGTTCCGCGCCAGCGGGGCCAGGGTGTGGGGCCAGCAGGAGCTCAGCCGTCGCCAGGCGCGGTGGCGGAAGATGACGGACGACAAGCTCGCCGAGGTGCGCCGGGCCCTGTCCGCCGAGGGCCGGACCACCCTGTCCGAGGACGAACTGCGGAAGATGCAGCAGCAGTACTTCCCGGCGAAGGAGGTCTTCCGTGACCCGGAGCGCGACCGGGACAGGATCTTCCACGAGCTCGTAAGGGATCGGCAGGGAGGGTAGACTTCACCGCCGATCCGGACATTTCATGATCATCCCCGCGGGGCCTGCGTCAGGCAGGGCAGGAGAGGCAGGCACGGCACGGGCATGAAGTGGTACACCGCCCTGTGCGAAAGCCGGTGGAAGAACACGGTCCTGGCGGTGGTCTACGGCATCCCGCTCATCGAGATCGCGCTGGCCCTGCCGGACGCGGGGCTCGTCCCGGACCGCACCGTGGGACTGCTGGTGTCCGTCGCCATCGCGGTCGGCACGGTGTGGCGCGAACGCGTGCTCCTGCCCTACAGCGCGGTATCCGTCGCCGGCGTCGTGATCACCGGCCATCTGCTGAGCACCACGGTGGCCTGCTACACCGCGGTCCGCCAGGGCCGCCACGTGCTGGCCGCGATCCTGGTGCTCGTCTCCCTGGTCTTCGCACTCGCGACGCCGGAGGTGCTGACCGGGCACGCCCCGCACGCCGAGGCCACGCTCTCCGGCGCCGCGGTGATCGTCCTGGTGCCGGTGCTCCTGGGCCACCTGGCCAAGGTGAACAAGAAGATGGCCGAGCTCACCGTCGAACAGCGGGCCCGGGAAGCCCTCCTCCAGGAGGGCCGGCTGCGCGAGGCGGCCCTGCAACAGCGCGAACGGCTCGTACGGGACATCCACAACGGGGTCGGGCGGCAGATCACCCTCATGGTGCTGCAGGCCGGTGCCATCGCCGTCCGCAAGGACGCCTCGGAACCGGTCAAGGAGAGGTGCCGGCTCATCTCCGAGGCCGGGCGCGACGCCGTCGACGCCCTGCGGGAGATCGTCACGCTCGCGAAGACGCCCGACCCCGCGGACGCCCCACCGGCCGGACGCCGGTACGTCCTGACGGACCTGGCACCGGTGATCGGCCGCTACCGCAGCGGCGGTCACCGGATC
Source organism: Streptomyces sp. NBRC 110611 (assembly GCF_001590865.1). Classification (GTDB taxonomy): domain Bacteria; phylum Actinomycetota; class Actinomycetes; order Streptomycetales; family Streptomycetaceae; genus Streptomyces. The sequence goes on along the minus strand of NZ_BBUY01000002.1, from coordinate 152,464 downwards.
ACCGTCAACGTCCGGATCTCCCCGTCCCCACCGGACCCGGCCACCCAGGACCTCGCGTACCGGATCGTGACGGAAGGGCTGAGCAACGCCGCACGCCATGCCCGCGGCGCCGCCGTCGACGTCCGGATCGACCAGACCCACACCGAGGTGACCGTCACCGTGCGCAACGAGGCACCGCCGCCGGGCGGCGACCCGCTGCCGGGCACCGGCAACGGCCTGGTCTGGCTCCGTGACGAAGTCCGGTCCGCAGGCGGCACCCTGCACACGGCCCCCGGACGCGGCGGGGGCTTCGTCCTGCGAGCCCGCCTGCCGGGCCCCGCGTCCCGCACCGAGGAGACAGCATGATCCGCGTCCTGATAGCCGACGACGACGCCTTGGTGCGCGCGGGAATCCGCGCCATCGTCGAGGCCTCCGAGGAGATCACGGTCACGGCGGAGGCCCGGGACGGCGGCGAGGCCATCGACCAGGTCCGCCGGGGCCGGCCGGACGTGGTGCTGATGGACATCGAGATGCCGGGCTGCGACGGCCTGACCGCCACCCGGCACCTCCTCGGACAGCCCGATCCGCCCAAGGTGCTCGTCCTGACCACGTTCGGCATGGACGAGAACATCACCGCCGCGCTCTGCGCGGGGGCCTCGGGATTCCTGCTGAAGCAGCTCAGCCCGGAACAGCTCATCCACGCGGTGTGCACGGTCGCCGCCGGCGGGACGGTGCTGTCGCCCACCGTCACCCGGCAGCTCCTCTCCCGCGGGGCGCCGTTGCCCCCGCGCGCGGCCCAGGCCCGCGCGCTGGTCACCAGGCTCAGCGCACGCGAGCGGCAGGTCTTCGAGCTGCTCGGGCGGGGCATGAACAACGCCGACATCGCCGGACAGCTGTATATGAGCATGTCCACCGTCAAGACGTACGTCTCCCGCACGCTCACCAAGCTCAACGTCGACAACCGGACACAGGCGGCGCTGTTGGCGTACCAGCTCAGTGCCGGCGCGTAACTCCCCTGTGTCCTCCGTGCCTCACTCCGGCCAGGGGCGGAGGTTCCAGCCCGTGATCACCCGGCGCTCGTGTTCGGTGCCCAGTACGCAGAGCGCGGAGGTGTCCAGCCGGTACAGGGCGCCGTCCACCGCGGGCTGCCCCAGCCACCGGGCCGTCAGCACCCGCAGGACATGGCCGTGGGCGATCAGGACCACGTCCGCGTCGTGCTCGTCCAGCGCGGCGGCGGCGCGGGCGAGGACCGTGTCACAGCGCTCGCCGACCTGGGCGAGGGTTTCGCCGGGGTGGGCCCCGTCGCCGGGCGGCACACCGTCGCGCCACAGGTCCCAGCCGGGCCGGGTCCGCCGGATCTCGGCGGTGGTCAGCCCCTCGTACGCCCCGTAGTCCCACTCCATGAGCCCGGACTCCGGCCGTACGCCGGTGCCGGGCGGCAGGACGAGCTCCGCCGTCCGTGCCGCACGCCGCAGGGGGCTGCACAGGGCCCGCGCGATGCGCCACCGGGCGAGGAGGGGGGCCAGGGCGCGGGCCCGCCGCTCGCCCTCCTCGGTGAGGGGCAGGTCCGTGCGACCGGTGTGACGGCCGGTTCTGCTCCATTCGGTCTCGCCGTGCCGGACCAGCAGCAGTTCAGCCACGGACATCGCTCCCCGCGAGGCGGTCGGACGGTCCGCGGCCGGCGGGCTGCCGTGGCTCCGGGCGCCGGGGCGGCTCGGGCACCGGGCGCTCGGCCGGCTCGGCGGTGGTCACGGTGAGCGGTTCACCGTGGTGCTCCAGGCCCAGCGGCTCTCCTTCGAGCAGGGTGTAGCGGGCCGTCGCGTCCCGGATCTCGACGCGGAGTCTGCGGCTCCTGACCAGCACGGTGAAGGCCAGCCGGGTCAGCGGCCGGGGGAGCCGGGGAGCGAAGGCGAGGCAGCCGTGCGTACCGTCCTCGTCCACAGAGGGGCGCATCCCGCCGAAGCCGAGGACGAGCGCGATCCAGGTACCCGCCAGCGAGGCGATGTGCAGGCCGTCGCGGGTGTTGTGCTCGAGGTTCTCCAGATCCATCAGCGCCGCCTCGCCCGTGTAGGCCCACGCCAGCCGCAGGTGTCCGGTCTCGGCGGCCAGGACGGCGTGCCAGCAGGCGGAGAGGGAGGAGTCGTGCACGGTCAGCTGCTCGTAGTAGGTGAAGTCACGGGCCTTCTGCTCGGCGGTGAAGTCGTCGGGGCAGGTCAGCAGGGCGAGGACGAGGTCGGCCTGTTTGACGACCTGCTTGCGGTAGAGGTCGAAGTACGGGAAGTGCAGCAGCAGGGGGTACTGCTCCGGGGCGGTGGCTTCGAAGTCCCAGTGCTGGAGGCTGGTGTAGCCGGCGGACTGCTCGTGCACCCCGAGCGAGTCGTTGTACGGCACGGCGACGCGGGACGCGGCGTCCTGCCAGGCAGCGGCCTCCTCGTGGTCGACCCCCAGGTCCCGCGCCCGGTCGGCGTGGCGCAGGGCCGCGTCTGCCGCGGCCAGGAGGTTCTTGCGGGCCATCAGGTTGGTGTAGAGGTTGTCGCGGGCGATGGCGCTGTACTCGTCCGGCCCCGTGACGCCGTCGATGTGGAAGACGCCCTGGGCGTCCCGGTGGCCGAGGGAGTGCCAGAGCCGGGCGGTGTGCACCAGGAGCTCCAGCCCCGGGCCGCACGCGAACTCCTCGTCGCCGGTGGCGGTCACGTACCGCACCACGGCGTCGGCGATATCGGCGTTGACGTGGAAGGCGGCGGTGCCCGCCGGCCAGTAGGCGGAGCACTCGGCGCCGCTGATGGTGCGCCACGGGAACGCCGCTCCGGCGAGCCCGAGCTGGCCGGCCCGCTCGATCGCCGCGGGCAGCGTGGCGTGGCGCCAGCGCAGGGCCGGGGCGACCGCGTGCGGCGCGGTGTGCGTGAGCACCGGCAGGACGTAGGACTCGGTGTCCCAGAAGGCGTGCCCGTCGTAGCCGGTGCCGGTCAGCCCCTTGGCGGGGATGGCCCGGCCCTCCGCACGGGCCGCGGCCTGCAGCACATGGAAGAGCGCGAAGCGCACGGCCTGCTGGATCTGCGCGTCGCCCTCGACCTCCACATCCGCACCGGACCAGAAGTGGTCCAGGTACGCCCGCTGCTCGGCGAGCAGACCGTCCCAGCCGGTGCTGTGGGCGGCGGCGACCGCGCCGTCGGCCTGGTCGCGCAGGGCGGACCGGGACCGTTCGGCCGACCAGCCGTACGCCACGAACTTCACCAGCCGCAGCCGCCGTCCGGGGGCGAGCGAGGCGGTGACGGTCAGCCGGCTGACGTCGGGTTCGCTCTCGGACGTCCAGGTCGTGCCCTCGGGGCCCTCGACGAGGTGGTCGGCGGAGGTGGCGATCCGCTGGCCGCTGTGGCCGGTACGGTGCACCAGGCGCAGCCGGGTGTCCTGGGCGAAGTGCTCCTCGGAGCGCAGCGGCGCATCGATCACCGCGGCGACCCGCGGGTCCCCCGAGGAGTGCGGCAGCTGTTCGTTGGCGACCAGCTCGGACTGGACGGCGATGGTGGCCGGGCCGTTGAGGGGCTCCACGGCGTACTCGACGGCGGCGACGGCCCGCTGGGTGAAGGAGACCAGCCGCCGCGAGGTGATACGGACCGTGCGGCCGGCCGGGGAGGTCCACTCCGCCGTGCGGAGCAGGACGCCGGTACGCAGGTCCAGCAGCCGTTCGTGTGCGGTCAGTTCGCCGTAGCGCAGGTCGTAGGGGTGGTCGTCGACCAGCAGCCGGATGATCTTCCCGTCGGTCACGTTGATGGCCGTCTGGCCCGACTCGGGGTAGCCGTAGCCGGCCTCGGCGTACGGCAGCGGGTGCGTCTCGTGGACGCCGTTGAGGTACGCGCCCGGCAGCCCGTGCGGCTCGCCCTCGTCGAGGTTGCCGCGCCAGCCGACGTGGCCGTTGGCGAGGGCGAACACGGACTCGCTCTGGGCGAGCACCTCCAGGCTGAGCTCGGTCTCCCGCAGGCACCAGGGCTCGGCCGCGTAGCTGGGGTGGGTGATCACGGGCGCTCCTGGAGCAGTTCGGCGAGGTCGCTCACCACCAGGTCCGCACCGTGCCGCCGCAGCTCATCGGCCTGCCCGGTGCGGTCGACGCCGACGACCAGCCCGAACCGGCCCGCCCGCCCGGCCTCCACCCCGGCCAGCGCGTCCTCGAACACTGCCGCCCCGCCCGGTTCGGCGTCCAGGGCGCGGGCCGCGGCCAGATAGGTGTCCGGGGCGGGCTTGCCGCGCAGCCCCTGCTCCCGCGCGGTGATCCCGTCGACCCGCTCCTCGAAGAGGTCCGCGATGCCGGCGGCGGCCAGCACATCGCGGCAGTTGGCGCTGGACGAGACGACGGCGCACCGCAGGCCGGCCGCCCGGGCGGCCCGTACGAAGGCCACCGAGCCCTCGTACGCCTCCACGCCCCGCTCCTGGATCATGCGCAGCACCAGCTCGTTCTTGCGGGTGCCCAGGCCGTTGACGGTCTCCTGCTCCGGCCCGTCGTCCGGCGTGCCCTCGGGCAGCTCGATACCGCGTGCGGCGAGGAAGGTACGTACTCCGTCGGCGCGGGGGCGGCCGTCCACGTACGCGTCGTAGTCGTCGACGGCGTCGAACGGCACGAAGGCGGTCCCGTCGCGCGCGGCGCGCTCCCGCAGGTAGGCGTCGAACATCGCCTTCCAGGCCGCCGCGTGCACCTTCGCGGTACGGGTGAGGACCCCGTCGAGGTCGAACAGACAGGTGTGGACGCGGGCGGGAAGTCCCAGCATGCTCTCGACGCTAGGCCGTCCGGGCGGATACCGGTCACCCGTGGGCGTCGCGGCTGCGCCGTGCGGGTGAAGCGGCGGTCCGCCCGGCGCAGCCGGGAAGCGGGCGCCGGCCACGGTCACCCCGTCGCGTCCCGGCGTGCCGCCGCCACCAGGTCGCGGGCGGCCTGCGCCACCCGCTCCGGGGTGAACCCGAACTGCTTGAGCAGCTGCTTGAGCGGGGCCGAGGCGCCGTAGGTGTGCATGCCGATGACCGCGCCGCGGTCGCCCACGTACCGCTCCCAGCCGAACGTCGACGCCTGCTCGACGCCCACCCGGGCGGTCACCGACGGCGGCAGCACCTGGTCGCGGTACTCCCGCTCCTGGCGGTCGAACAGCTCCCAGCACGGCATGCTGACCACCCGCGCCCCGATGCCCTCGCCGGCCAGCTCCTCCCGCGCGGACAGTGCCAGGGACACCTCGGACCCGGTGGCGAGCAGGATCACGTCCGGTACGCCGCCGTCGGGTGCGTCGGCCAGCACGTAGGCGCCCCGGGCCACACCGGACGCCGGGGCGAACCGCGAGCGGTCGAGGGTGGGCAGCGCCTGCCGGGACAGGACGAGCGCGGCGGGTTCGTGGTGCAGCCGGGCCACCACCCGCCAGGTCTCCGTCACCTCGTTCGCGTCGGCCGGGCGGAACACCAGCAGCCCCGGCATCGCGCGCAGCCCGGCGAGCTGCTCGACGGGCTGGTGGGTCGGCCCGTCCTCGCCGACGCCGATGGAGTCGTGGGTGAAGATATGGATCGACGGGATCTCCATCAGCGCGGACAGCCGGATGGCCGCCTTGGCGTAGTCGGAGAAGATCAGGAAGCCCGACCAGTAGGGGCGCAGCTTGGTGAGCGCCATGCCGTTGGCCACCGCGGCCGAGGCGTGCTCCCGCACGCCCAGGTGCAGATTGCGGCCGGACGGGGTGGCCGCCTGGAAGTCCCCGGCGTCGTCGAACTCCAGCCGGGTCTTCGTCGACGGCGCCAGGTCCGCCGAACCGCCCACCAGCCACGGCACCCGCCGGGCGAGGGCGTTGAGCACCTGCCCGGAGGACTCCCGGGTGGCCAGCCCCTTCTCGTCGGCGGGGAACTCGGGCAGCTCGGTGTCCCAGCCCTCGGGCAGCTCCCGGCGCTGAATACGCGACAGCTCCTCGGCGAACGCGGGGTAGGCGCGCCGGTAGGACTCGAAGAGCTCCACCCAGCCGTCGCGCAGCTCCCCGCCCCGCGCGCCGATGCCCCGCGCGAAGTGCTCCGGTACCCCCTCGGGCACATGGAAGTTCTCGTCCTCCGGCAGGCCGAGGAAGCGTTTGGCCGCCCGTACGCCCTCGGGCCCGAGCGGCGACCCGTGCGCCTTCGGGGTGTCCTCGACGGGGGAGCCGTAGCCGATGTGGCTGTGCACCACCACCAGCGTGGGGCGCTCGGTCTCCGCCCGGAAGGTGTGGAAGGCGCGCCCGACGGCGTCGAGGTCGTTGGCGTCGGCGACCGTGACCACGTTCCAGCCGTACGCCAGGAAGCGCGCCGCCACGTCCTCGGTGAAGGTGATGTCGGTGTACCCCTCGATGGTGATCCGGTTGGAGTCGTAGATCCAGCACAGGTTGGCCAGTTGCAGGTGCCCGGCCAGCGAGGCGGCCTCCGCCGAGACGCCCTCCATCATGCAGCCGTCCCCGGCGAGCGCGTACACGTCGTAGTCGAAGAGCGTGAAACCGGGCTGGTTGTAGCGCGCGGCCAGCCAGCGCCCCGCGATCGCCATCCCCACGGACGTGGCGACTCCCTGGCCCAGCGGCCCGGTGGTGGTCTCCACACCACTGGTCCAGCGGTACTCCGGGTGCCCGGGACACTTGGAGTCGAGCTGACGGAACGTCTTGAGGTCCTCGAGGGTCACCGCCGGGCGGCCCAGCACCTCGTAGTCCGGATCGACCGCACGCACCCCGGTCAGGTACAGCAGGGACCACAGCAGCGCCGAGGCGTGCCCCTCGGAGAGGACGAACCGGTCCCGGTTCAGCCAGATCGTGTCCTGCGGGTCGAACCGCAGGAACTTCTGCCAGAGCGTGTAGGCGACCGGCGCGATCCCCATCGGGGTGCCCGGATGCCCGGAGTTCGCCTGCTCGACGGCGTCGATGCACAGGCCGCGCAGGGTGTTCACCGCAAGGGTGTCGAGCGAGTCCGGCTCCGTCATTCTCCCAGTACACGGCAGGAGCGGACGGCACGCATCTCCGCCGCGACCAGCCGTGAGACCCGACGGATCGAATGAGTGTTTGGGTGGATGCCGGAGCGGCTTTCAGTAGCCTTCAGCGGACGAAGGCGACCTCCGGGTAATGGCGCGAGGGGCCGTCCAGCAGGTGGCTCTTCCGGTGGCGCAGGTGGTTGTCGAAGAAGGCGGCGACGTAGGTGCGTTGGACCTCGATGGAGCGGTCGGGGTCGATCGGGCCGAGGATCTGCTCCAGCTGCGGCGGGGTCAGCCCGAATGCGCCCGGCGCCTGGCGGAAGTAGACCTGGTTGTCGACGAAGGAGTTGTGTCCGGAGCCGCGGAGCTTCAGGTCGAGCCGCTCTCCGTGCAGGTTCTTCCAGAACCGCGCCCAGCTTCGATCGGTGTCACGGTTGTGATGCTCCGAGCTGAACAGCATGAAGGGGCGGTCGAGCGGTTTGTCGACCGACGAGCCGAAGAGCTGGCCGTCCAGGTTCACGCCGGCGTCGATCCTGGAGTCCGCGTGCATCGCCGCGGCCACCGATCCGCCACCGAGGGAAGCGCCGAACATCCCGATACGGTGCGTGTTCACGGCTTTGGACAGCCCGTGGGGGAGCGGCTTGTGTTCCACGTCCGGGTTGTGGCCCTGGGCGAGCGCGGCCAGCTGGTCGATGACGAAGTGGGTGTCCGCCGCCCGGATGGCGATCGTGCGGGACGATTTCGAACCCGGCGGCATGGTGTTCACCTCATGCCGCCCGTCGGGGAACAGTACGTCGGCGGAGTCGTGGGTGTGGTCGATGGTGACGACCAGGTAGCCGCGGCTGGCCAGGTCCTGGACCAGCGCGGTCGACTGGCCCCGGTTCCCGTGGAGCCCGGGTGAGTACAGCAGCACCGGCAGCTTGCCGGCCTTGCGGTCGACCGGGGCGCCGGTGTGCCCCGCGGTGGTGGGCAGCGTCACACCGCCCGGCAGCACCTGCCGGCTGACCGGGAGGCGGGCGGCGGGGTAGTGGCTGGTGTGCGTGGCCGGGTACCACAGCGAGACCATCAGCTCTCGCTGCTGTCCGGGCACCCACGGATCCATGCGTTTCGGGTCGCGCAGGTGGAGGTCGACGGTTCCGACGCGATGACGTCCGGTCGGGGCAGGAAGGGTCAACTGGCCCGGTATCGGCGCCGGGTCCGGAAATGCCGCATGTGCCGCTGCCGGTGCCACTGCCGGCGCTACTGCCGGTGCCGGGGGTGCCGCGGGCTGCGGGGGTGTCTCCGTGCGCGGGGGCGCCGCCGTGGCCACGGGCGCAGGGGCGGATTTTTCCGCGGCGGTGGCCGGCGCGACCCCGGCGCCCAGGGCGAGAGTCAGCAATCCTGTGGTGCCGGCGACCCGAGTGCGCAAACGGCTCTGTCGCCTTCGTGCGTGTTTCATGGGTAGCCCCCTCCATGGTGATGAACGCCGCGTGACCAGCGACCGGCTGGCGATGATCGTAGAGGAAGTGTGCCATGGGCAAGCCAACCCACCTGATTGCGCGGGGATTTATCCACGGCTGTTGTGTGCCCATAGGGGATATGTGCGGGGATATATGGGGGAGAAATGCCCTGGAAGTGAGGGGCGGACCTCCCCGCCGTTTTTACTGAGCGCTTTTGTTACGCGGCAGTTCGTGAACAGGAAGAGGACGGGAAGGGATAAACGACTTTCGACAAGGGCGAGTTGAGCGCAGTTCCGCATGGGCCGGTATAAAGGGCACGGCACGAACAGGCTTGTGATTATCCTGTGCTCCCCAGTATTGATACTGGTCGAGTTGCCACACGGTTGTCACACGGCCCTCACCCCCCACATGCCGAGAGGACGCTGCCCTGCACGCTGTTGCCCGTGCGCCCCGTCCGCACCGCACCCGACGCCGCGCCGACATGCCTCTCCTCGGAGGCGTCCGCCCACCGATCGCCGCACTGCTCTGCGCCCTGCTGGCAGTTGCCGGGTTCACCGCACTCGGTCTCGGTACCGTTCACGAACGGGATGTCCCCCAGGCCCTGAGCGACGCCGAACGCCGGATCGCCGAAGACGCCGCCGACGCGGTCGGGACCTCCGTCACCGCACGCGCCACGGCGGTGCGCCGCTCCGCGGCATCCGGCACGCCCGCCGGTACCCGCGGTCCGGAGGCCCTCCTGCGGTCCGTCCTGCCGGCCGGGCACACCGTGGGCGGCGGTGTGCTGCTCGACCCGCGCACCGGCAGACCGCTGGCGGCCAGCGGTGAAACGGTGCCGCTGACCGGGGTGGACGTGGCAGCGCTGGTGCGGCCCGGCACCGCGAACATCGCACCCCGGCTGGCCCTTTCGCGCGGCGGCGAACCGCGGCTGCTGCTCTTCGCCCGGGTGGCTGTCCCCGCTCCGGCGGGCAAGCGGGACGAGAACCACGATCAGGCGGGTGACCTGCTACGGGATCAGGGCACCGGCGAACGCGAACTCCTGCTCGTCGTCTCGGAGAAGGCCGCTGCTCCAGCGGTGTACGGGGCCGGGCGCACCGGTCAACTGGTGGACCGGGACGGCAAGGTGCTTGCCGCCGCAACCGCCACCGGGGCGGCCCAGGCGCCGCCCCGTCATGGCCGCGTCGCCCTGCCGGTCGATGCCGCGCAGGCCGCCAATGCCGCGCATGCCACGGACGCCGGTCTCCGCGACGGCGGCCTCTCGGGCAGCGTGGTCGGTGACGGGCACGGCGGGCTGCGCAGCATCACGGGGTGGGCATCGGTTGCCGGGGCGGACGGCAAGGACGACGACACCTCCGGCCTCGGGCTGACCGTCCTCACGGTGCGGGAGGTGCCTCCGGCGAAGAAGGGAGCCGACCATACGTGGTTCGCGCTCGTGGCCGCGGGGGCGTTGGTGCTGATCGCCGTGCTGGTCACCCTGGTGCTGTGGAGCTGTATGCAGCGTCCGCTGCTGCGGCTGCACCTGTCCGCTGCCAGGCTGGCCAGGGGAGCCGGCGAAGGCCCCCTGGGCCAGGAGGCGTTGGTGCGCCCGGTGCCCGCCGCTGCGTTCGGCGAGCCAGGCAGGGCCGGCCGGGCGCTGGAGTCGGTACGCCGCCAACTGCTCGGCGAGACCGGGCCGGAGCCCGCACGGCCGGTGCGCCGCCGCCCGGGTGCCCGCGCTCTGGTCCTCGTCTGCGCACTCGTGATCGCCGCTTGGGGGCTTCCGCTGCTGTTCCTGCTCAACCGCGTACCGGCGGCCGAGGCCGTACCGGCGGCCGCCGTCGCCGACCAGCAGGCGCGCACCGAGGCCGCCGCTGACCGGGTGCGGCGGTCCCTCGGCCGGAGCTGCACCGACCTCGCGTCCGTGGCGTCGGCCCTCGCCGGTACGCCACGCGAGCGGGCTGCGGAGGTGCTGCGGCGCGAACAGGCCGACCACCCCACGTTCCGGTCGCTGTACGTGCTGGACCGCGCCGGAGCCGTCGTGCTGCGGGTGGGCAAGCAGCCCTTGCGCACGCTCGCCCCTGTGCCGACCGGCGGCGGAATCGCCCAGGTCAACACGTCGGGCACGATCCCCGCGATCGCCGCTTATGCCCGGATTCCGGCGGCCGGGGAGGCAGGGCGGGCGGGCAAGGCCGGAAAGGCAGGGAAGGCCAAGGACGTCAAGGGTGCGGAGGGGGGCGGCGATCCGGCCGTGGTCGTCGCCGAGATCGGTGTGAACGCGTTGAACTCCCAGGTTGCGCGAGAGGGGCTCGGCAGTGTGTGGCTGACCGATGAGCGCCACCGGGTGCTCGCGGCCAGCGTCGGCTTTCAGGCCTTCCAGGCCCTTCCCCACCGGAGTCTCACCCGTCTGGCGGCCCGGACCGAGGCGGCACCCGGCGGCGGGGGCGGCCCGGCATCGGCCGTACTGCATGCGGGGACGGCCCCGGGCGAGGCCCCGTCCGTCGCGGCCGCGGTGCCACTGGCGCAGCGGGGGCCGGCCGCCGGACTCGGCTGGCGGGTGGTCTCCGCCGAGCCTGCCGCGGCCCTCAGACTGGCGGTCTATCAGGCGCAGTCGCGCACCATGCTGGCCGGTCTGCTCGCCCTGTCCACCGGCATTGCCTGCCTGGCCTGGCTGCACATCGTGGTGGTCAGGCCGCTGCGGGCGGTCACCGAATGCGCGGAGCGGCTGGCCGCCGGTGACCGTCGCACGGTGCTGTACCCGGTCCACCACGATGAGTGCGGCTCGGTCACCCGCAGCCTGGAACTGCTCCGGCAGGCGCTGGTGGAGCGGGACCGCGGCGGCGGGAGAGCCGACGCGGCCGCTGCGCCCGCCCCTGCTTCTACCGCTGCCCCTGCCTCTGCCCCTGCCCCTGTCCCTGTCCCCTCGTTCCGGAGCGGCGGCCCGCCGCAGCAGTGAAGGACAACTGACGTGCTTTTCCTCTACGTTGTGCTGCTGTTGAGCTGCGCCGCGCTGGTGGTCGCCGGCGTGCTGGAGCAGCGGCGCCACTACGCCGCGCTGGCGCAGATCCCCACCCGGGTGCTGGTGAACGGCATTCGCGGCAAGAGCTCGATCACGCGGCTGTGCGCGGGGGCGCTGCGCGGCGGCGGCCTGGTCACCGTCGCCAAGACCACCGGCACCGCCGCCCGGTTCATCCACCCGGATGCCACCGAGGAGCCGGTGTACCGGAAGCTGGGCATCGCCAATGTCGTCGAGCAGATCGGTATCGTCCGCCGCGCGGCCGCCTACCGGCCGGACGCGCTGGTGATCGAGTGCATGGCGGTGATGCCCGCACTCCAGGAGATCAACCAGGAGAAGCTGATCCGCTCCACCATCGGCGTGCTGTGCAACGTACGCGAGGACCATCTCGCCGAGATGGGGCCGACCCTGGACGATGTGGCCCGCTCGCTGTCCCGGTCGATGCCGGTCGGCGGGGTCTGTGTCACCGCCGAGCGGGAGCGGCTGCACCTCCTCAAGGAGGAGGCGGCCAAACGGAGGTGCCGCCTGATCGTGGTGGATCCGGAGTCGGTCACGGACGAGGAGCTGCGCGGGTTCAGCTGGTTCACCTTCAAGGAGAACGTCGCCATCGCCCTGGCGGTGGCCGGACTGCTCGGTGTGGACCGGGCCACCGCACTGCGCGGGATGTGGGACGCGCCGCCGGACCCGGGCGTGCTCTCCGTCGAGCGCTACCGCACCCCCGACGGCAAACGGCTGCGCTTCGCCAACGTCTTCGCCGCCAACGACCCCGAGTCGACGCTGATGAACGTCCGTCAGCTGGAGGAGCTCGGGGCGATCCGCCGCCCGCTGAACGTGGTCATCAACTGCCGCCCGGACCGCGTCGAACGCAATGGTCAGATGGGAGCGATCGTCCCCGATCTGGCTCCGCAGCGGGTCTTCCTCATCGGGCACCCGACCAGGAGCGCCCACGACGGCATCCCCTCGGAGTGGGCATCGGGCCGGGTGGTGGACCTGGGCGGCGACCGGCGCGACGGGCAGGAGCTGACCCGCGCCATTCTCGCCGAACTGGGCCCGGACTCCTCGCTGGTGGCCGTCGGCAATATCCACGGCCAGGGTGAGCTGTTCCTGGAGCACCTCGGCAAGCTGCCCTCCGACGACGGCGACGAGCCGGTTGCAGTCGCGCACCCGCCCGAACCGGAGCCGTACAGCTGGGTGGGGCCGCTGAACGGCCGCAGGCGCCGCCCGCACCTGTCGAGCCCGAGCCCGAGTCCGAATCCGGCTCCGAGTCTGAGCTCCGCCGCCCCTGCCGACGCCCCGTACCCGCCGACAAGGAACCCACTGTGATCCCCGTCAACGTCACTCCGCAGACCATCGCGCTGGGGATAGCCCTCGGACTGGTCTTCTCGCTGGTCTGCTACCTGACCACCAATCTCTCTCCCGGCGGCATGATCACCCCCGGCTGGCTGGCGCTGACCCTCGTCACCGATGTGGTCCGGGCCGCGATGGTCATCGGCATCACGGCGCTCACCTTCGTCGCGACCAAGGTCCTTCAGCGCCATGTGATCCTCTACGGGAAGCGGCTGTTCGCCGCCGTGGTGCTGTCCGCGGTGCTGCTCCAGACCACGGTGCTGCTCGCCCTCCAGCACGAGTTCCCGCTCCTCTACACCGCCCAGACCCTGGGCTTCATCGTGCCCGGCCTCATCGCCTACCAGTTGGTCCGCCAACCGCTGGCCGCCACCGTGATCTCCACCACGGCAGTGACCCTCGGCACGTACGTCGTGCTCGTCGCCGGACTGCTGCTGGGGGCTCTGCCCATCGGCTGATCCCGCCGCGCCCGTGCCGCCCCGCCCTTCACCCCACCCAGCCCAACTCACCCCAGCCCGACGTCCCCTGAGAGGCCCCCGCCCATGGCCACGACCGCCCTCGCCCGGGACCCCGCCCACCGCCGCCGACGTCCCGTCAAACTCTCCCAACAGAGCATGGACCGCCGGGAGTTGTCCGCCCTCCTGGTGATCCTGGCTACTGCCGTGGTGCTCTACGCCTGGGGCATCGACCGTGCCGGGGTGCACCCGTACTACAGCGCGGCCGCGCGGTCGATGGCGGCGGACTGGCACGCCTTCGTCTTCGGCGGGCTCGACCCGAGCGGCTCGGTCACCGTGGACAAGATCCCTGGTGCCCTGTGGCCGCAGGCCCTCTCCCTCAAGCTCTTCGGACCGTACAACTGGGCCGCGGTGCTGCCCCAGGTACTGGAGGGCGTACTGGCGGTCTGGGCGCTGCACCGTATCGTCCGTGCCTGGGCCGGTCCATGGGCAGGACTGCTCGCCGCGCTGGTCCTCACGTTCACCCCGGTCACCGTCGCGCTCGACCGGCACACCATCCCCGACACCCTGCTCGTCCTGCTGCTCGTCCTCGCGGCGGGAGCGCTCCAGAAGGCCGTCACCACCGGGCGACTGCTGCCGCTGCTCCTCTGCGGGATGTGGGTGGGGCTGGCCTTCCAGGCCAAGATGCTCCAGGCGTGGCTCGTCCTGCCGGTCTTCGCGGCGGTGTACCAGATGGCGGCGCCCGGCTCCCGGTGGCAGCGGGCCCGGCGGTTGCTGCTCGCCGGGGTCGCCGCCGTCGCCGTCTCCTGCTCCTGGCTGCTGCTGGTATGGGCCACCCCCGCCGCGAACCGCCCCTACATCGACGCGACCACCAACAACAACCCGTTCACCCTGGTCTTCGGCTACAACGGACTGAGCCGCTTCGGCCACGACCCGAACGCGCTGGGCGCCGTCGCCGGCACCGCCGCCAGCCGCACCACCGACAACACCGGCTGGACCATGCTGGTCAACCAGGACGTGGGCCCGCAGATCGCCTGGCTCCTGCCGCTCGCCGTGCTGGCTCTGGCGCTGGGCGTGTGGTGGCGCGCCGGACAGCCGCGCACCGACGGGCCGCGGACGGGGTTCCTGCTCTGGGGCGGCTGGCTGGCGGTGCACGTCGTGGTCTTCAGCAACTCCAACGGCAACCACGGCTACTACACCACCGTCCTGGCCCCGGCCCTCGCCGCGCTGACCGGCGGCGGCGTCGCCCTCCTGTGGGCCGAGTACCGCGCCGGTGCCCGGCGACGAGCCGCGCTGCCCCTCGCCCTCGGCCTCACATCGCTGTGGGCGGTGGCCCTGCACCTCCCGCACCGCGCTTTCGTGCCCTGGCTGCTGCCGGTGGTGCTGATGCTCGGTCTGTGCGGGACGGTCGGCCTGTGCGCCCGCGGGCCACGTGCCACGCGGCGGGCGGTGCACGGCGCCCTGGCCGCCTCCCTGGCGTCCGTCCTGCTCGCCCCGGCGGTCTGGGCGGTCTCCTGCCTGGACCCGCGGTACGCCGGCTCGTCGATGTCGCCGCTGGCCGGACCGGTCGGACCCGACTACCGCGGCAGGCACCACCATCGGGTCACGTTCCCGTGCTACCCCTTGAGCAGTCCGTCCGTGCGGGACGCCGCTCTGCTGAACTACCTTTCCGCACACCGTTCCGGGGAGACGTACCTGCTCGCCACCCAGGCCGCCTACGGCGCCGAGCCGCTGCTGCGCGCCACCTCTCAGCCCATACTGGTCATGGGCGGCTTCACCGGCCTGACGCCCTATCCGACCGCACCACAGCTCAGCGACCTGGTCGCCACCCACCGGCTGCGGTACGCCCTGCTCACCTCACGCCGCCCGCCCACACCGGCATCGGCCTGGGTGAAGCGAAACTGCGCTCCCGTCCCCCCGAGAGCCTATGGCCGGATCTCGAACGGAAGCTTCACCCTCCACGACTGCGCCCGGCGAGGCGACTGACCGTCCGACCACGGCCGTTGGACAGCCGGGGCCTCAGGCGGTGGACCTGTCGCGGGGGCTGGGCTTGGCGCGTACGTGCATGCGCTCGCCCTGGCGGCCGAAGAGGCTGAGGATCTCCACGGGGCCGTCGCCGGTGCTGCCGAACCAGTGCGGCAGACGGGTGTCGAACTCCGCGACCTCGCCCGGGCCCAGGACCAGGTCGTGGTCGGCCAGGACCAGGCGCAGGCGTCCGGCCAGGACGTAGAGCCACTCGTAGCCCTCGTGGGTGCAGGGTTCGGGTGTGCGGCGCGTCGCCGGGATGACCGTCTTGTACGGCTGCAGCGGGCCCGGGTGCTGGGTCAGTGCGAGGACGGTGTTGCCGTTCACCTTCTTCGGAGTGAGACGGATCCGGGGATCGCCGACTTCGGGGGCGCCGACCAGTTCGTCCAGGGGGACCTGGTGGGCCTGGGCGATGGGGAGCAGGAGTTCCAGGCTGGGGCGGCGCTGGCCGGACTCCAGGCGGGAAAGGGTGCTCTTGGAGATGCCGGTGGCCTCGGACAGCGCCGACAGCGTCACGCCGCGCTCGGTGCGCAGCCGCTTGAGGCGGGGGCCGACGTCGGCGAGGGCCTGGGCGATGGCGGGGGAGTGCTCCATCCCCCCATTCCATCGCGCCCGTCCCTGGAACGGCAACACGGTTTGTCGCGCGGGCTCGGTTGGCCGCCCGCGGGCGGGCGTGATCGCGGGGGAGGTGATCGCGCGCGGCGCCGGGTTCAGCGGGTCAGGGAGCAGTCCCCGCACGGGGAGCCCACGGGGGTGCGGTAGAACAGGCAGCAGCTGCGGCGACGGAACGTCAGATCGGGACCGGTGAGGTGGCCGGTGCCGGCCAGCCGGCCGGTGGCGAGCAGGGTGGTGGTGAGCTCGGTGAGCGGGCCGCGCAGATCCGGGCGGGCGGTCAGCAGCGCCCGGGCCGCCTCCACGAGCGCGGACGCGGCGTTTCCGTCCAGGAGGCGGGGAGCCACCTTGACCCGCAGCCCCGCGGCCAGCGCCGCCAGGTGCCGGGGCACCACCTGCTCGTACAGCACCTCGGCGAGGCGCGGGGTCCGGTCGGCGTACCAGCCGGCGGGAACGGGCAGCCGCAGCGCGGGGCCGTCGTCCGCCCGGTGCAGTACGGACAGGTCGGGTACGACACCGTGGATGAGCGTGCAGGCCAGCAGCGGGGACCACAGCCGTGCGGCGTGCCCGAGCTGGGCGATGGAGGCGCCGATGCGCAGTTCGCGGGTGCGGTACCGCTCGGTGATGGCCTCGACCCGGTCGGTGAAGCCGAGAGCGTAGGCGTCGTCGACCGGGTGCCAGCCCGCCTCCGGTCCGCCCGGGGGCAGGGTGAAGAACCCGCCGAGAGCCGCCACGTCCGCGAGGGCCGCCGTGACGGCCTCGGCGGGTGCGTCAGGCGCCGTGGGCATGGCGTACTCCCTCTCTCTGCACAATGGGGGTCCGTCCGGGACCCGTCCGGGATCCGGCCGGAGGGTGGTGGCGGCGGGGCTGCACCGCCGTGGGCCAGCAGACAGCATCCCAGACGCTCCGCCGCTCCGCGCAGGGCACCACCCGCCCTCTCCCCCCTTCCCCGGCGAAACGTACTATCGCCTGGTCATCACCGCGACGGGAGACAGGAAGCCGGTGCGAATCCGGCACGGTCCCGCCACTGTGACCGGGGAGTACGACCCTTCGGCAGGCCACTGCGCGCGGCGCGGGAAGGCGAGGAGGGACGTCGGTCCGGGAGTCAGAACACTGGCCTGTCGCGGGCCCGTTCCGAGGAGCGCGGACTCCCCAGGAGGCTTTACGTGTACGACGGCACGCCCCGTCCCCTTTTCTCTCCCCCTTCTTTCCCCTCCGCTCCGCGTCGGCGCTCCGGGCGGACCGCGGCGCCGGCCCGGCGGACCGCGGCGCCGGCCCGGCGGACCGCGGCGCCGGCCCGGCGGGCCGCGGCCCTGGCCGTCGTCCTGTCGGCGACGCTGCTGGCCGGCTGCGGCACGACGAAGGGCGACGCCGGCGACGCCAAGCCCGCGGCCTCTTCGGCGAAGGGCTTTCCGGTCACGGTCGACAACTGCGGTACGCGCACGACGTACCGCAAACCCCCGGCACGGGTGGTCACCATCCACCAGCACCCCGCCGAGCTGCTGCTGGCCCTCGGGCTCAAGGACCGGATGGTGGGCACCGCCTACCCCGACTCGGGCGTTCTGCCCGAACTCAAGAAGGACTTCGAGGCCGTACCGGAGCTCGCGAAGAAGGAACCGTCCTTCGAGACGGTTCTGAACGCCGAGCCGGACTTCGTCTACGGGGGCTACGGCAGCGCGTTCGCCGAGAAGGCGGGGCGTTCCCGCAAGGCGTTCGCCGACGCGGGCATCGACACCTACCTCAACCGCGAGTACTGCGGGAAGAAGAAGCAGGTGTCCGTGGCGGACAACTACGACGAGATCCGGACCATCGGCGCGATCTTCGGTGTGCCGGAGCGGGCCGGGAAGCTGGTCGGCGACCTCCGGGCGCGGGTCGGCCGGACCACCGAGGCGGTCAAGGGCGCACCCGCCGTGCCGGTGTTCGTGTACGACAGCGGTGACAAGGCGGCGTTCACCGCGGGCGGCAAGGGCCTCGGCTCGGAGATCATCCGGCTGGCCGGCGGGCGGAACGTGTTCGCGGACCTCGACGGCGTCTTCGGTGACGTGTCGTGGGAGCAGGTGGTCGCCCGTAAGCCGGAGGTGATCGCGATCTACGATTACGGCGGAGCCGGAAACGTCGAGCGGAAGAAGGAGTTCCTGCTCTCGCAGCCCGCCCTCGCCGACGTCCCCGCGGTGAAGAACAAGCGGTTCGTCGTGGTGCCGCTGACCGACACCGTGGTCGGCATCCGCCCGCCGTACGCGGTGGAGAAGCTGGCCAGGGAGCTGCACCCGGAGCGCTTCCGGTGACGGCAGCCGCCGAGAAGGCAGCTTCCGCCACTGCCGTCGTCCCGGGCACCCGCCGCGCGGACCGGCCACGCCGGTGGTCCTTCCTCGCCGCCCTCGCCCTCCTCGGTGTCCTGCTGCTGGTGTCCGTCACGGCGGGTCTGGCGATCGGCTCGGTGCATGTGCCGCCCGGCGAGGTGTGCGACATCGTGACGCATGCGCTGGGCGCCGACTGGCCGGAGCCGGTCTGGTCCCGGGCGCGCGAGACGATCGTGCTGGACGTACGGGCCCCGCGCGTGCTGCTGGGGGCGGTGACGGGGGCGGGGCTCGCGGTGGTGGGCACGGCGATGCAGGCGCTGGTGCGCAACCCGCTCGCGGAGCCGTACCTCCTCGGCGTCTCGTCGGGCGCGTCCCTGGGCGCCGTCGTGGTGATCGTCTTCGGCGTGAGCCTGTTCGGTCCGGTGTCGCTGTCGGCCGCCGCGTTCGCCGGCGCTCTGGTGACACTGCTGCTCGTGTACGCCACGGCCCGCGCGGGCGGGCGCATCACCTCCGTGCGGCTGGTGCTGTCGGGGGTGGCGGTCGCGGCCGTCCTCACCGCGGTGATGAACCTGCTGCTCTTGACCTCCGGCCGGGGCAACGAGGCGCAAGAGGTCCTGGCCTGGACACTCGGCGGTCTCGGCGGTGTGCAGTGGGGCACGCTGTGGCTGCCGGCCACGGCCCTGCTCCTCGGAATCGTCGTCCTGCTGGTCCAGGCCAGGTCGCTGAACCTGCTGCTCACGGGCGAGGAGGCGGCCACGACGATGGGGCTGGACGTGGCCCGGTTCCGGGCCCGGATGTTCGTCCTGCTCTCCCTCGTCACCGGGGTTCTGGTGGCGGCATCGGGGCCGATCGGCTTCGTCGGCCTGATGCTGCCGCACGTCGTGCGCCTGTTCGTGGGCGGCGACCACCGCCGGGTGCTGCCCACGGCCGCGCTGGCCGGAGCGGTCTTCCTGATCTGGGCCGACATCGCGGCGCGCACCGTCGCCGCCCCCATGGAGATCCCGGTCGGCGTGCTGACGGCCCTGTGCGGCGGGCCGTTCTTCCTGTGGCTGATGCGCCGGGACACCCGGCGGAACACCGACCGAGGAGTGGCATGACCGCGAACCCGACCGCCACCGAACTCGCCGTGGAGAGCGTCACGCTCACCGCCGGCGCCCGCCACCTGGTGCGCGAGGTCTCGCTGACCGCCCGGCCCGGCGAGGTGGTCGGTCTGGTCGGCCCCAACGGCAGCGGCAAGTCCAGCCTCCTGCGCGCCGTCTACCGCGTGTTGCGCCCCGATGCCGGGTGCGTACGCGTGGACGGCGCCGATGCCTGGTCCCTGCCGGTGCGGCGGCTGGCCCGCACCCTGGCCGCTGTCGTGCAGGACCCGGGCGCGGACCTCGACCTGACCGTGCGGCAGGTCGTCGCTCTGGGCCGTAGCCCGCACAAGCGCCTGCTCGACGGGGACACCACCGAGGACGCCCGGCTCGTCGAGTCGGCACTGGAGTCGGTGGACGCGGCCGGCCTGGCGGACCGGCCCTTCGACCGGCTCTCCGGGGGCGAGCGCCAGCGCGTGCTCATCGCCCGCGCCCTGGCCCAGCAGCCCTCGTTGCTGGTCCTCGACGAACCGACCAACCATCTGGACATCCGGCACCGGTTGGCGGTGCTCGGCATCCTGCGGCGGCTGCCGGCCACGGTCCTGGTGGCGCTGCACGACCTGAACCTCGCCGCGTACTACTGCGACCGCCTCTATGTCCTGAACGACGGCGAGGTGACCGCGTCGGGCACCCCGGCCGCGGTGCTCACCCCGGACCTGCTGGCCGAGGTGTACGGCGTGGCGGCCGAGGTAGCGGTCCACCCGCGCACCGGCGCACCCCAGGTGACCTTCCTCCCGGGGGAACCGGCCCCGGCTACGAGGCCGGTCGACGGCCGTCGGCCTCGTACCAGATGACTCCGTCGCCGGCGTCGTCGCCGATGGTCTGCGCCATGACATTGCCCTCCTGCCAGTACTTGGGATGCTGTTTCAGGAAGCCGGGAACGGACTGGAGCGAGGTGGCGTCGCACGCCAGGTCCGTGCGGATGCAGTACCGCTGGACGGGGACGCCGTCGAACGTCGCCGGGCCGGCGCCCGTCGACGTGAATCCCAGGGCGCTCCAGCCCTTCGGTACCCGGGCCCAGATGCCGGTGCCGGGCTGCATGGGGTCGGCGTACAGCTTGCCGTTCACCTGCGAACGGGGTATGTCCGTGCCGCCGTCGGCGATCGTCCGGAGCACCTGGTCGGCCACCTGCGCGCCTTGGGAGTAGCCGACGATCGTGAACCGGGCGCCGGGATCGCGGCGGTAGGTCTCCTCGGCGGTGGCCAGCAGCTTGCGGTACCCCTCGCGCACGCTGGCGTCGTAGCTCGGCGCGGTGGGGTCCGGGGCGTTGTGTCCGTTGAGCCAGGGGCCGGCGCTCGCCGGGTAGCAGACCGGGACCGGGATGCCGCCGTTGAGGTGTTTGTTGGCTATCGCGTAGGTGGAGGTGCAGGCGGGCGCGGGCGCCGCCGAGCCCGTGCCGCCGACCTCCAGGTAGTAGTGGTGCACCGGTTCGGCTTGGGCAGCGGTGGGCGCGACGGCGGAGCCGGCCACCATGGCTGCCGTCGCACCGGCAGCACCGATCGCCCTCTTCCATGTGCGGGCCAGGGTCATCGCTCGGTTTCTCCTCGACGAGTTGAGGTGGTGCACAGGTGAAGTGGTGGTGCACCACTGCTGTTGTCGGCTGTGACCTTAGGAAAGGCCATTGGAATTATGGTGAATTGACGATGAGTGCGCTGGTGGCGCCCGCTTCGAATGCGTAACGGTGATCGCGTGACGGTGAGAGGGCCTCGGGATCCTCATGGGCGCGCGCCGTCGGCGCGAAGGCAATCGACCACCGCGTGGAAGACGGAGAAATTCGGGATTTCGGACTCCGTTGGCCCCAGGTTGTGCCAATTCCCATCGATATTGAGCCTGATGACACCTTTTGTGATGTCGAGCTGCCGTACCTGAGGCCACCGCGCGGACACGTCTCCGGACCCGATCCTCTCCCTCGTCAGCCAGATGTCCCCGAAGGTGAGCCGCTCGCCGTTGTCGAGCGCGGCCAGTGCCCGGGGCAGTTGGGCACGGGCGACGGCCCGACGGATCTCGGTCACCCAGACCTCCGCACCGCTCGCCTCCGGCTCCTCCGGCCTGACGTACAGCACGACCTGCTTTCCTTCGATATCGGTGACCGTGCAGGCGGTGTCGTGGCGGACGGTGGTGGTGTCGTAGCGGACGACGTGGATCCGCCCCTTGACGGCGATCGTCATCCCCTGCTCGTACAGGTCCAGCCGCACGTCCGCGGTCGCCTTCGTCGCGGGAAGCCAGCGGGCACGTGCGGGGCGGGTGTGCGCGGCTCCCGGGTACGTGGCCCGCCGCTTGCCGAGGTGCGCGCGGCCGGCCGCCGCGGAGACCCTCGCCAGCAGCAGCTCCTCACCGCGCGTACGCGGCGTCGGACGGGTCACGAGGTGGTGCGGGTGACGCCGGGACCGGCCTCGCACCCACGCAGGATCATCTGGTGCGTCCGCCGCAGTATCTGCCCCGGCGACACCCCGAGTTCGTCGGCCAGACGGCGGCGGGTGCGGTCGAACACGGTCAGCGCGTCGGCCCGTCGGCCGCTGCGGTACAGCGCCCGCATCAGCATCGCGGCGACCGGTTCGTTCAGGGGCTGCGCCACGGCCAGGGCCCACAGCTCGGCGATCGCCTCGGAGTGCCGGCCCAGCCGGAGCTGCCCGTCCAGCTTCCGCTGCGCCAGGGTGGTTCTGCGCTCGGTGAGCCGCAGCCGTTCCAGTTCGGCGAACGGCCCGGGGAGGCCGGCCAGCGGCTCCCCGCGGAACAGGTCCAGCGCCTGGGAGCAGGCGCGTACCGCCTCCGCCGGTTCCCCGGCGCGCTCGGCGGCCCCGGCGGCGGTGACCAGTTCCTCCAGGCGCGCCACGTCCACCGTGACCGCGCCGGGGGCCAGCCGGTAGCCGCACCGATCGCGCTGGATCACCGAGTCCGGGCCGTCACCGATGCGCAGGTTCTTGCGCAGCCGGTAGATGTACACCGGCACCACGTTCGTGATCGGCTGCTCCATCCCCCACACTCCGTCGCGCAGTTCCTGCTGGCTGACCGTCCGGTGCGCGCACAGCGCCAGCGCTGCCAGGACGGCCTGCTGGCGGAGGTGCCCCAGGTCCACGGGCTGCCCGTCGCACGATGCGCGCAGCGGCCCGAGTACCGAGATCCGCAACCGGGGTTCGCGCGCCGGGCGGGCAGCGGCCCCCGGGGCCGGACCCGTCGCCGGCCGGCGGGGGCCGTGGCCGGGGACGACCAGCCCGCAGTCGAAGGCGTGGACGATGGCGGCCGCCCGGTCGCGCAGCCCGAGCTTGGCGCGGATCCCCGCGAGGTGTCCGGCCACGGCGTCCTGGGGAATGGCGAGGGCGGCGGCTATCTCCGCGTCTCGCAGACCACAGCCGACCGCGTGGAGCACGTCGCGCTCCTGATGCGTCAGCAGGCCGGCGATCGGCTGGCCGGTGGTGGTGAGGGTGGTGGGCATCGCGGCTCTCCGGATCCTGACACTGGTGGGTCTGGCGAATGCCGTCGACACTGGTCCCGGCACCGGACGACGGACAGGCCAGCAGACCGGCCGTATCCGGCCGGTGGCCGCGCTAGAGTCCCTCACCTGGGGAAACCGACATGCCGGGGGAAGGCCGTGACCTGTGAGCAGTGAGTTCAGCGTGCTGTTGCGGCGGCTGCGGCACGCGGCGGGGATGACTCAGGAGGCTCTGGCGGAGCGCGCCAAGGTGGGCGTGCGCACCATCCGCGGGCTGGAGACCGGCGAGCGCGCCGACCCGAGGGTGACCACGGTGCGGCTGCTGGCCGATGCCCTCGGGCTGAGCCCCGCGGAGAGCGAGGAGCTGCTGGCGGCCGCCCTCCGCCGGACCGGGGAGAAGGCGCCCGGGCCGGACGAGCCGACCGGCCGGACGGGGGAGGAGGCACCTGAGCCGGACGACTTGCCCGGCCGGACCGCGGAGGAGGCGCCCCGGCCGGGCGGACCGGCCGGCGGCGCCGAACCGGCCGCAGGGCAGCCGGGTCCGGGATGGCACACAGCCCTGGCCGATGTCGCCGAGCAGCTCGCCCAGGCGGTGGCCGCCCGCTGGCGGCGCGAGGAGGAGCAGCGGAAGATCCACGATCCCTACCCGCTGCCGGTCCGCTGGCGGCCGGCCGCCGAGGACCTGACCGACCACTGGGCCAACATCCGCCGCCTGCCCGCCGGGGCCACGCAGGGCCCGCTGGACCTGAGCGGGCGGCTGGACGAGATCGTGGGCGTGTACCGGCGCATCCCGTCCGGACGGCTGGTGGTGCTGGGCCGGTCCGGCTCCGGGAAGACGATCCTCGCCGTGCGGTTCGTCCTGGACCACCTGACGTCGAGAGCCCGCACCGAAGCCGTACCGGTGATCTTCAGTATCGGCTCGTGGGATCCCACCGCCCTCACCTTCCGGGACTGGCTGACCGCCCAACTGACGCGCGATCACCCCGGCCTCGCCGCCCGGGGACCCGGCGGGTCGAACCTGGCCGCCGCGCTCGTCGAGACCGGCCGGGTGCTCCCCGTGCTGGACGGCTTCGACGAGATCGCCGACGGCCTGCGCCGCCCCGCACTGGAGGCGCTCAACGCCACCACTCTTCCCCTGCTGCTGACGAGCCGTCCGTCCGAGTACGCCGCGGCGGTGGCGGAGACCGACGTGCTCACCTCCGCCGCCGCGGTGGATCTGACCGATCTCACCCTGCGCGACCTGGCCGACTACCTGCCGCGCAGCACGCGCAAGGCCCGCGGCGAGGGCCCCGGGCCGGTGCCGGACGCCGCGGGGCCGGGGGAGGGGCTTCCGGCCGAGGCCCTGGCGGCGACTGCCTGGGACCCGGTGCTGCGTGCGCTGCGCGAGCGGCCGCACAGCCGGGCCGCCGCCCACCTCGCCGCGGTGCTGACCACTCCGCTGATGGTCACGCTCGCCCGCGCCGTCTACAGCGACACCCCCGGCAGCGACCCGGCCGCGCTCCTGGACACCCGGCGATTCGGCAGCCCCGAGGAGCTGGAGGACCACCTCCTCGACAACTTCACCACCGCTGCCTACCGCCCCCGGCCCGACCACCGCCCCGGCAGCGGCCCGCAGCGCGCCGTCGACCCGGAACGCGCCCAGTACTGGCTCGGCTACCTCGCCCACCACCTGACCCGGCTGGACACCCCCGACCTGGCGTGGTGGCGGCTCGGCCGCGCGCTCCGCCGCTCCACCCGCACGCTGGTCACCGCGCTGGTGATCTGCCTGGTCATCGGGCTGGTCGACGGTGTCGTCGGCACCCTCTTCGACCCCCTCGGACTCCAGCTCGCGGACGGGGTGGTGGCGGGGCTCCTCTCCGGGCTCATGTTCGGGATCGCGTACTGGTTCCTGGTCGCGGCCAAGGACGTACCGGTGGAGCCGTCCGCCGTGCGCATGAAGATCTTCGGCAGAGCGGCGAAGGCCGGGCGGAGGCCGCTGCACCGGCTGGTGATCGGATTGCTGTGCGGGTTCGTGTTCGGCGTCGGCTACGGCTCGGTGCGCGGGGTGCTCAACGGCGTCCTCGCCCAGGCCGCCCTTCCGACGCTGCTCGCCGCCGGCCTCGGCGACGGCCTCATCTACGGCCTGGTGTTCGCGCTGGGCGGCGGCCCCGCCTTCGGCCTCCTGGCCCTCTTCGAAACCCCTCTGGACATCCGCTCCGCCGTCAATCCGGTCAGCCTCCTGCGCGCGAACTGCCGGACGGTCACCACCCAGCTCCTCGTCTGGGCGCCCGTCTTCGGGTTCCTGGTCGGTCTCGGCTCGCTGATGGTGGTCCAGGTCGTGCCGGCGATCGTGGGCCCCGTCGTCTGGAACCTCGCGTCCTCGCTCAAGCTCGGTGTCCTCAGCGGGCTCGGCGGCGCCTTCGGCTACGCGCTCAGTCTGACCGCCTGGGGTCAGTGGACGGTCTTCTCCAGGATCTGGCTGCCGCTGACCGGCCGGCTGCCCTGGTCCCTCGTCGCCTTCCTCGAGGACGCCTACCAGCGGGGGGTGCTCCGCCAGGCGGGCGCGGTCTACCAGTTCCGTCACCTACGCCTCCAGCACCACCTGGCCCGCGCCTACCGGACACAGCACGGCCCGGAAAAGCCGAGCCGGAACGGCTGATGTCAACGGCGGATATCGCCGTGCGGCAAGAGCCCTCTCGACTGGGCGCAGCGCTGTTCATGGCCAGGAAGAGGCGAATTTACCCTTTGGTAACTTCTCGGCGTTCATGATGGCCCCCGGCTGAGGTGAACTCCGGAGATGATGTGATGCGCGTTGCTGAGCGGCTTCCGAGCCGGGTCCGGAATTCACGTGGCGGACCGATGGAAATCGTCGGGATCTCGGTGGCGATACTCGCTGTCTCGGCGGTCCTGGAACGCCTGGGCGCCCCTGCGCCGCAGCTCCTCCTCGGGCTGTTCGCCGGTGCCGTGATCGCCCTGCGGGGCAGAGAACGGCGCCGTATGTCGCAGGCCGTCGACCAGAGCGTGCAGGCCTTCATCGGGGTCATGATCGGCGCCTATCTCCAGATCTCGGTCCTGCGCGACGTCGTCGGCGCCATGCTCCCGCTGACGATGCTCACGCTGGTGACGACCGCCCTCAGCGTCGGCATCGCCGCCATGGTCGCCCGGACCGGCCGTATGGACCGGCTCACCGCGACGCTCGGAATGATCGCCGGGGGATCGGTGGCCGTGACGTCCTGCGCGAAGGACATGGGCGCGGATTCCCGGGGCGTGGCCTTCATGCAGTACACGCGCGTCGCCGTGATCTCGGCCGCCGCGCCCGTGGTCGCCCTGCTCATCGCCCATCCCACGGCCGGCGGATCGAGTGCCGCCGCCGGGTGGTCCTGGGCCCTGGTGCCCCGGGGCGATCAGTTGGCCGGGGTGTCCATCACCCTCGTCCTGGCCGCTGCCGGGATGCGCCTGGGCCGGCGCATCGGGCTGCCCAGCGCGGCGCTCCTGGGGCCCATGCTGCTCTCCGCGATCGTCACGGCGCTCGGCCTGACACACGGCTACTCACCGGCGGGTCTGTTCAAGGAGGCGCTGCTGGTCCTTGTCGGCCTGGAGGTGGGCCTGCGCTTCGACCACGAGACCGTACAGGCGCTGAAGCGCATGATCCCGCTGGTGCTGGGGGCGATCGTCCTGCTCAGCGGCGTCATCGGGGGGATCGCCGTCGGCTTGGCGCCGGTGCTCGGCGTCAGCCGCGTCGACGCCTACCTCGCGACGACACCCGGCGGTATCAACGCGGTCCTGGCCAGCGCGTCGACCAGCGACGCGCACCTGGGGCTGATCTCCAGCGTGCAGACGCTGCGGCTGTTCCTGATGGTGCTGCTGCTTCCCGCGCTCCAGGGATGGCTGTCCCGGGGCTCCGCCCGGCGTGCCGGGGCCGCGCGGACGGCAGGGGAGCCCTGAGCCGGAACCCGCGCGGCCGGAACGCCTTCGGGCGCTTCTGACGGTGACCGCCGTGGTCACTGCGGGGAAGCGGCGACCGGCCCGTCCGGACGGTTGAGGCGCTGCTGGACCATCTCCCGGCTCAGCTGCTCCGTCTCCTGCTCCGGCAGCTGCTCGAAGCCCTCCTCGGTGATGACCGACACGATGGGGTAGATCCGGCGGCTGGTGTCCGGGCCGCCGGTGGCCGAGTCGTCGTCCGCCGCGTCGTAGAGCGCCTGGAGTGCCACGAGGGCCGCCTCGCGCCGCGCCATGTTCTCGTGGAACAGCTTCTTCAACGAGCTTCTGGCGTAGGGGGATCCGGAGCCCTCGGCGTGGAAGTCCGTCTTCTCGTACGGACCTCCGGTGACGTCGAAGGCGAAGATGCGGCCGTTCTCGCCGTCCGGTGCAGTGAGGTCGTAGCCGGCCAGCAGCGGTACCACGGCCAGGCCCTGCATGGCCTGCCCGAGATTCTGCCGGACCATGGTGGCCAGCCGGGTCGCCTTCGCGTTGAGGGACATCGGAATGCCCTCGACCTTCTCGAAGTGGGTCAACTCCACCTGATAGAGCTTGACCAGATCCTTCGCCAGCCCCACCGTGCCCGCGAAGGCGACCGCGGTGTAGTCGTCCGCCGGCTGCACCTTCTCCAGATCGCGCTGGGCGATGAGGTGCCCCATCGTGGCCCTGCGGTCACCGGCGATCATCACTCCGTCACGGTAGGTGAGCGCCAATACCGTGGTGCCGTGCGGGAATTGACCGGGCGCGGCCTGGACTCCCTCGGGCAGCAGTCGGCGCGTGCTCAGCAACTCCGGGCGGTGCGCCGTCAGGAAGTCGAGGAAGGAGGAGCTGCCCGGGGTGAAGAATTCCTCCCCCAACAGGCCGTTGGTGTTACTCCGTGCCATGCCGCGCCTCCCTCAGCCGTATGTCCACCGTCAACTACTACCATGATCAGGCTGTGCGAAAACTCCCGTTGGGCAGAACCTGTCGGCCCCGGAACGGGGCGAGGCGCCCACCCTCCCGGTACGCGGTTGCCCTGCCCCGCGTGCGCTTCCCCCTTCTTCCCCGGCGTCTTCCCCGCACCCCGCTCGACCAGGACCCCACCCGGCTTCGTGACCGCCGGGCGAAATCCCGGTATGCGCGGAGCCGGTTATCACGCGAAGTGTTCCCTTGCATCGACAAAGTGCGTTTGAACATGTCCCGGTTTCTCGCAAATAGTTGGGCCAGGTGATTCGGGCGGTGCACGCCCGATGCCCCTGTGATGACGCCCGGTCACGCTTTGTCAGGTGACGTGGACAGCCTTCGTTGCTCAGACCCGCCGAGGAACAGATATGCCCGCTGCCCCCGGTTCACACGGTTTTCCCGCGATCGACGATTTTCTGAATTCCCGGCTCGAGGCCCTGCTCGGTGTGCCGCGCGATGACGTGGACCGCTGGGCGCCGCTGCACCGGTACGGGCTGGACTCGCCGAAGTCCGTGGCGCTCGCCGCCGACCTCTCGGAGTTCCTCGCCCGGCCGGTCCCCGTCACCACGGTGTGGGACCACCCGACGCTGGAGTCGCTGAGCCGGGCCCTCGCCCACGGCCCCGGCGCCGGCCCCGGCAACGGATCCGGACCGGCCGGCCGGGGAACGCACGGGACCTCCCGTCCGCCGCGGGACCCCGGCCCGTACGACGAGCCCGTCGCGCTGGTCGGTATCGGATGCCGGCTCCCGGGGGCGCCGGATCCGCAGGCGTTCTGGCGGCTGCTGGTGGACGGGCGGGACGCCGTGCGCACCATGCCCGCCGAGCGGCGGGACCTCCTGGAGGACGGCGGCCGGAGCATGGGCACCGCCCCCTACCGCTGGGGCGGATTCCTCGACGGCGTCGACCTGTTCGACCCGCTGTTCTTCGGGATCTCACCCCGCGAGGCGAGAGCCATGGATCCCCAGCAGCGGCTGGTGCTGGAGCTGGCGTGGGAGGCGCTGGAGGACGCCGGCATCCCGCCGGGCGGCCTCGCGGACACCGACACCGGCGTCTTCCTGGGGTCGAGCTGGAGCGACTACGCCGCGCTGGCACATCACGGCGGAGTACCGCGGGACATCGGTTCCCATGTGGCGACCGGGACGCACGACAGCATCATCGCCAACCGCGTCTCCTACGCCCTGGGGCTGCAGGGCCCCAGCGTGACCCTCGACACCGCCTGCTCGTCCTCGCTCGTCGCGGTCCACCTCGCCTGCCAGGCGATCCGCACCGGCGACAGCGGGCTCGTGCTCGCCGGCGGAGTCAACCTGAACTGCTTCACCGGCCACTTCGAGGCCATGGAACGGATCGGCGCGCTCTCGCCCGACGGCCGGTGCAAGACCTTCGACGCCCGCGCCAACGGCTATGTGCGCGCCGAGGGAGCGGCGGTCGTCGTCCTCGCCCCGCTCGGCACGGCGCTGGAACGGGGGCTGCCCGTCTACTGCCTCATCCGCGGCAGCGCGGTCACCAACGACGGCCTGAGCAACGGCCTCACCGCTCCCAGCCCCCGCGCCCAGGAGGCCGTGCTGCGCACCGCGTACCGGCGGGCCGGCCTGTCGCCGTCACTCGTGGACTACGTGGAGTGCCACGGCACCGGCACCCCCCTGGGGGACCCCATCGAGGCCAGGGCCATCGGAACCGTACTGGGCCACGGCCGCGGGCCCGGGGACCCCGTACGGATCGGATCGGTCAAGACGAACATCGGGCACCTGGAGCCCGCGGCGGGCGTCGCCGGGCTCGTCAAGACGGCCCTGGCGCTGCGCAACGGCGTACTGCCCGCGAGCCTGCACTACACCAGCCCCAACCCGCGGATCCCGTTCGCCGAGGCGAACCTGGCGGTCCAGGACCGGACCACCGCCTGGCCCCGGCGGTCCGACGCCCGCCGGGCCGGTGTCAGCGCCTTCGGCTTCGGCGGCACCAACTGCCATGTCGTCGTCGAGGAGTTGCCGCACCCCGACGGCACCGTGCTGCTCCTGGCCGAGGACTCCCAGCAGGCGCTCGCCGACCGGGTGACGCGCCTGCGCGCGGAGCTGGCGGACCCGGCGCGGGTGACGGACGCGGAGCTGCCCGCCTTCTGCCACCGTGCGCTCCGCACCCGGGGAGCGGGCCCGTTCCGGCTCGCAGCGGCGGCCCGCGGCGTGGCCGAACTCCGCGAGCAGCTCGACGCGTTCGGCGCCGGACGGGCCTGCCCCGGTCTGGCCACGGGGGAGAGCGGGACCAGCCGGCCGCGGGTGGCGTTCCTGTGCTCCGGAACCGGCTCCCAGTGGCTGGGCATGGGCCGGCAACTGCTCGCCGGGCTGCCCGCGTTCCGCCGGTCCCTGATGCGCTGCGACGCGCGGATGCGGGAACTCCTCGGTCTCTCCGTGGCCGACCGGCTGCTCGCCGCCGAGGAGCACGCCGGGCTCGACGACATGGCCGTCGCCCAGCCCCTGCTGTTCAGCATCCAGGTGGCCCTCGCGGACGCCTGGCGCTCCCTGGGGGTGGTACCCGACCTCGTACTCGGCCAGAGCATCGGCGAGTTCGCCGCGGCCCACCTCGCCGGAGCACTCGACTTCGACGACGCGAGCCTGCTGGCGGCGCGCCACGCGCGGCTCGTACAGCGGCTGGCCGTCGGCCGCGGGGACACGGCGGTGGTCGCCGCCGGCGCGGATCTCGTCCGGCCCCTGCTCGCCGCCGCGGACGGCCGCCTCACCCTGGCCGGCCGCAACGGACCGGCGTCCACCCTGGTCTCCGGCGACTCCCCGGCGCTGGACGAACTGGCCGAGCGGCTCGGCGCGGACGGCATCGCCTGCCACCGGGTCCGGATGGGGTACCCCGCGCACTCCCCGCTGACCGAGCCGGTCCTCGCCCCGCTGCGGGCCGCACTCGGCGGGATCACCCCGAGCGCGCCGCGCACCCCGCTGATCTCCACCGTCACCGCGGAGGAGATCACCGACGACTCCCTGGGGCCCGACTACTGGGTGCGGAACGTCCGGGGGGAGAGCCGGCTGATGGACGCCGTGCGGACGATGGCGGCGCGCGGCATCGACGCCGTCATCGAACTCAGCCCCCACCCCGTCCTGCTGAAGCCCGTCCGCGAGACCCTCGAAGGGCGCCCGGTCGCCTGCCTTCCCTCGCTCCAGCGGGGCACCGACGACGCGTGGAGCCTGCTCTCCTCACTCGGCGAGCTGTACGCCGCCGGACACCCCGTCACCCCCGGCCCCCTCCTCTCCGGTGTGCGGGGCCGCCACCTCACCCCGGACCGCGGCGGGGCGCCGCTCCGCGCCGTACGCGCACCCGAACCGGCACCCGGACCGGACGAGCCGGTGCACCTGGTGCCGGTGACCGCGCACTCCGCGGAAGCCCTGCTGGACACCTGCCGTGAGCTGTCGAACCACCTGGAGCGCGAGCCCGGCCTCCCGGTGCCCGACCTCGCCTACACCCTCGGCACCAGGCGCACCCACCGCGGCCACCGGGTCGCGCTGCTGGCCCGCGGCCGCCAGGACCTCCTGGACGGGCTCGCGCGGGTGGCCGACGGGACCCCGCACCCCGACCTCGTACGGGGCGCGGTCACGGGGCACCGCGACCGGCGGATCGCCTTCGTCTTCTCCGGCAGCGGTACGCACTGGCCGGGAATGGGGCGCGACCTGCTGGGGTGGCACACCGGTTTCCGGGAGCGGATGGAGGACTGCGACGCCGCCGTACGTGCCGTGGCCGGCTGGTCGGTACTGGACGCACTCGCGGCCTCCCCGGAGGCGTCACGCCTGGACGACGTGGACGTGCAGCAGCCGGTGGTGTTCGCCCTCCAGGTCGCGCTCGCGGGACTGTGGACCGACCTCGGCGTCACCCCGGCGGCGATCCTCGGGCACAGCCTCGGCGAAGTGGCCGCCGCGTGCGCGGCCGGCGCGCTGTCGGTCGAGGACGGCGCCCGGGTGTCCGTCGCCCGCTCACACCTGCTGCGGCACCGGGCCGGCCCGGTGCCATGATCGCCGTCGAGCTGCCCGAGGCGGACCTCCTCCCGTGGATCGCCCCCTACGACGGACAGGTGGCCGTCGCGGCACTCAACAGCCCCACGAGTTCCGCCGTATCGGGACCGCCCGAGGCGATCCGGGCCCTGGAGGCGGCGCTGCGGCGGGCCGGGACACCGACCCGGGCGGTCCGGATCAACCGGCCGTTCCACAGCCCGGCCATGGACCCGCTTCTGCCGCCCCTGCGGGACGCGCTGAAGGACATCGAGCCGCTCCCGTTCGCCGTACCGTTCCACTCCACGGCGCTGCCCGGCGCGGTCGACCCCCGCCTCGGAGCGGACTACTGGGCGCACAACCTCCGCGACCAGGTGCGGTTCGGGCCCACCGTCGCGGACCTCGTGGCGGACGGGGTCGACACCTTCGTCGAGATCGGCCCGCACGGCGCTCTGCGCGGCGCCGTCGAGGAGACCGCGCTGGCGCACGGGACCCGGGTGCACGCGGTCGGCTCCCTGCGGCGGGGCGAGCCCGGCCCCCGCGCTCTTCTGGGCGCCGCGGCCTCGCTGTTCGCACAGGGCGTGCCGGTGTCGACGGAATCGCTGTTCCCGTACGGCGGACAGGTGGTCGACACACCGCTCGTCCGCTGGCAGAAGGACCGCTACTGGCTGGACGCGCCGCCGCGGAGCAGCACCGGGTCCGGCACCGGCACCGAGGCCGCAGCCCCGGCGGCCGGTGCGGCGGAACCGGCGGCCGTCCCCGCCCCCCGGCCGCCGGAGGAGATCATCCTCGGGGAGATCGCCGAGGTGCTCGGCGTACCGGCCGGGAAGTTCGGCGAGGGGACCCGGCTGCGGGACTTCGGCCTCGACTCCATGCTGGCCATCCGCCTGAGCACCAGGGTGCAGACCCTCTTCGGCCACCGGATCTCGCCGGCGGAGTTCTTCGGCGACGGTACGCTCCCCGAGCTCGTCGGGCGGCTCGCGGACCTCGTCGCCCGGCCCGGGGACCCCGGCACGGGAACCGGGCCCGGCGCGGCGCACGCCGTCGGAACGGACCGGACCTCTCTCCTCGAAGAGCTCTCGGACATGGACGCGGAGGACCTCCTCGACGAGCTCGCCGCGCGGCAACTGCTGGATCCCCCGGAGGCGGCGGACGGGGCGGCCCCGGCACGCGAACACCTCCGGACGCTGCCGGCCCGCGAGCGGTCCTTCCAACTGGCGCCGTGCGCGCACGGACAGGCCGGGATCTGGTTCATGCAGCAGCTGGCGCCCGAGGCCGTGCCGTACAACCTCATGATGGCCGCGCGGATTCCCGGGGAGGTGGACGAGCCGGCGCTCCGCCGGGCCGTACGCGCCGTGGTGGAGCGGCACCCCGCACTGCGCACCGCCTTCGTCGAGGCGGGCGGGCGGCCGTACCAGCTCATCCTGGACGAGCCGGTGCACGAGTTCCTGGCGGTCGACGCCACCGGGCTCGACACCGAGGCGGTGCACGAGGCCCTGGCGGAGCACGGCCACCGTCCGCTCGACCTCGACCAGGGCCCCCTGCTCCGCGTGGTGTTGATGTCCCGCGGGCCGCGGGACCACCACCTGCTGCTGGTGATCCACCATGTGGCCGCCGACGCGGCGTCCGTCGACATCGTCGTACAGGATCTCCAGGAGCTCTACGAGGAGGCGCGGCGCGGCGACCTGGCGCACCAGGAACCGGCGGCCTGCTACACACGTTTCGTCGAGTGGGAACGCGAGTGGCTCGGCGGCGCCGACGCCGAGGCGGCGCTGCGCTGGTGGTCCGAGCGCCTGGCGGCGCCCCCGCCCCACCTCGACCTGCCGCGTCCGGCCGAGATGGGCACCCCGGGGGCCGGGCGGCCCGCCGCGGACCGGCCCGCCGGGGTCGTCTTCGAGGGCGAGGACCTGACGTTCCGCTGGAACGCCGACGAGGCGCGCCGGCTGAAGGCCTTCGCCGTACAGGAGGGCGTCTCGGTCAGCACCCTCGTCCTGGCGGGCTTCTTCGCGACGCTCCACCACACGGCCGGTGCCGAGGACGTGGTGCTCGGCACGGCCGTCGCCCAGCGCGGCGAGGCGGGCCGGGAACGTGCCGTGGGCTACTACCTCAACACGGCACCGGTGCGCGCCCGGCCCGCCGCGCACCGTACCTTCCGCGAACTGCTCCGTGAGGTCCACGAGTTCACGCTCGGAATGCTGGGCCATATGAACTACCCGCTCGACCTGCTGGCCTCGAAGCTGAACCCACCGCGGGCCGAAGGCCGCGCGCCCTGGTTCGACTTCGCCGTCAACTGGCTCTCGGACGACGCGTTCACCCACGTCAACTCGCTCTTCCACGGGATCGGCGAACCCGAGCCCAGCGGCTCGCTGCGGCTCGTCCCCGTCCCGCTGCGGCGGCGTATCGCCAAGTTCGACCTCGAGATCACGATGAGTGACGTCGCCGACGACGTGGTCGGCCATGTCCAGTACAAGCCGAGTTTCTTGGAAAGGGACACCGTGACGACACTGCTGGAGCACTTCCGCTCCGTACTCCTCACCTCGGTCCGCCGGCCCGATCAGGCGCTTGAGCACCTCGCACCCGTCTCCCGGCCGCAGGAGGCGGACCAGTGACGGCGACGACGGAGGGCACCCTCCACGAGGGGTTCCTGGCGTGCGCGGCGAAGGACCCGGACGCGCCGGCGATCCTGCACGACGCGGGCGTGGTGACCTACGGCGAACTGGACGAGCGGTCGCGGCGGCTGGCCGAACGGCTGGCGGCCCGGGGCGCCGGCCCCGGCGTCCCCGTGGGCATCTGCGCCGAGCGCACCCCGGACCTCCTGGCCGGCATCCTGGGCATCCTGCGCTCGGGCGCCTGCTATCTGCCGCTCGACCCGAAGTACCCGGCGGAGCGCCTGAGCTTCATGGTGGAGGACAGCGGCACCCGCCTGCTCCTCACCACGCGCGCGTCCCGCGACCGCTGCCCGCCGGGCCCGGCCGTGCTGGCCGTCGACGACGAGACCGCGACCGCGTCCGGCGCGCCCTCCTCCGCCACCTCCGCCACCGTCACCGTCCCCGCGGACGCGGCCTACGTGATCTACACGTCCGGCTCGACGGGACGGCCGAAAGGTGTGGTGATCCGGCACGGCAACTGTGCGGCGATGCTCTCCGAGATGGACCGCGTCTTCGCCGGATGCGATCTGAGCGGTGTCGCGGCGGTCACCTCGGTCTGCTTCGACCTGTCGGTCATGGAGATCTTCTCCGCCCTTGCGCGCGGGGGAGCGGTGGTCCTGGTGGAGAGCACGGTCCACCTCCCCGAGAGCCCGCACGCCCACCGTGTCACGCACCTCAACACCGTCCCCTCCGCTATGACGGGCCTGCTCGACGCCGGGGGCCTGCCGGCCGGCCTGCGGACCGTGGTGCTCGGCGGGGAAGCGGTGCGCCGCCGGCTGGTCGACCGGGTCTACCGCGAGACGAACGCGGACCGGGTCTTCAACGGCTACGGCCCCACCGAAGCGACGGTCTTCGCCACCTTCAAGCTGGTCGCCCGGGACGAGACCGGCGAGCCGACGATCGGCACCCCGTCGTCCACCGCCCGCGCCTATGTGCTGGACCACCGGCTGCGGCCGGTCCCGGCAGGCCGAGCGGGCGAGCTGTACCTCGGCGGCGCGGGCCTGGCCTGGGGTTACCTCAACCGGCCGGCGACTACCGCGGAGCGGTTCGTACCCGATCCGCGCGTGCCCGGGGAACGCATGTACCGGACCGGCGACCTCGTCCGGTACACCCCGGACGGCGAGCTCGCGTTCGTCGGGCGCGCGGACCACCAGGTCAAGGCGCGCGGGTACCGCATCGAACTCGAGGAGGTCGAGGCCTGGCTCGCCAAGTGCCCCGAGGTGCGGGCGGCGGCGGCCACGGTCCGTCGGTACGGCGGACCGCAGGACGCCGGCCGGCTGGTGGCCTACGTCGAGCCGCACGACGAGGCGTACGACGGGGCGTACGGCGAGCCGCACGGCGCGACGAGTGCGGCAGCCGACGCCGGGCCGTGGCTCGATGCCGGACTCCAGGCCCGTATCACCCGGCAGCTGGCCGAGTCCCTGCCGGACCACCTGGTCCCCGAGACGGTGGTGTTCCTGGCCGCGCTGCCCCTGTCGCCGAACGGCAAGCTGGACCGCGCGGCCCTGCCGGAACCACCGGCACCCGGTGCGGCACCGCCGGCGGAGCCGGCCACCACCCCGACGGAGACCGCGCTCACCGAGATCTGGGGCGCGCTGCTCGACCGCGAGCCGGAGACCATCGGCGTGCATGACGCGTTCTACGACCTCGGCGGGAACTCGCTGCTGCTGGTGCGTCTCGCCAAGCGGATGAGCCAGCGGTTCGACCGGAAGGTCGGGGTGTCGGACCTGTTCCGCTTCCGCGACATCGCCTCGATCGGCCGCTGGCTGGACGACGGCCAGGGGAGCACCCCCGAAGCGGTGGACCAGGCGCGGCGCCGCGCGGCCGCCCGCCGCTCCGCCCTGCGCGGCCGCGGCGGCCCGACCGGCGCTTGACGCCTGCCGGAGAGACAAGCCCGTGCACCATCCCTGCGTGAACCATCGATCAGAGTGGGAGGCCCGGAGCCCGATGCATACCGCCCCCGAGCAGGAGTACGACCCCGGCGACGTCGCGATCATCGGCATGTCCTGCCGGTTCCCCGGCGCTCGCGACAAGGAGCAGTTCTGGGACAACCTCGTCCATGGCCGGGAGTCCATCACCTTCCTCCAGCGGGACGAGATAGCGGTGGACGAGACCGTGATCAACAACCCCGCCTACGTACGGGCCGCCGGACTGCTGGACGGCTATGACGAGTTCGACCCCTCGGTCTTCGGCATCTCGGACCGCATGGCGCGGGCGATGACACCCGAACACCGCCTCTTCCTGGAGAGCGCCTGGGAGGTACTGGAGGACGGCGGTTACGACCCGGAGCGCATCCGGGGCGAGGTGGGCGTCTACGCGTCGGCCAACCCGCAGACCGCCGCGCTGTACAGCTCGCCGCCCGACTGGGTCTCCGTCGGTCCCGATGTGATGGACCGCAGCAACGCCTGGTTTCCGGACACCCTCACCTCGAACGCCCTGTTCCACCTGGGGCTGACCGGTGAGGCGTTCACCGTCCAGGCGGTGTGCTCCGGGTTCCACTACTCGGTGCACCTCGCGTGCCAGTCGTTGCTGCTCGGCCAGACGGACCTGGCCATCGCCGGCGGCGTGATGGTGCGCCTGCCGCATCGCCGCGGCTACCTGTGGGAAGAGGGCCGCATCCTGTCCCGGGACGGCCACTGCCGCGCGTTCGACGCCAAGGGCACCGGTACGACGCTGGCCAGCGGCGTGGCGACGTTCCTGCTCAAGCCGCTCACCCGGGCGGTCGCCGACCGCGACCACATCTACGCGACGGTCAAGGGGACGGCCATCAACAACAACGGCGCCAGCGCGGTCGCCTACGGCCTCGCCCAGCCCGAACGCCTCAGCGCCTGCATCGCCGGTGCCCTGCAGGCCGGCGAGGTGACCCCGGACACCGTGACCATGTACGAGGCCAACGGGTTCGGCCTGCCGCTCACCGACGCACTGGAGGTCCGCGCCGCGCAGCTGGCGTTCGGCAAGCGGACCGGTACCTGCTCCATCGGTACGGTCAAGAGCAACATCGGCCACGGGGGAGTGGTGGCCGGCGGCTCCGGCGCGGTCAAGGCCGCGTTCTCCCTCTACCACCGCCGGCTGGTCCCCACGATCAACCTGACCGAGCCCAACCCGGACATCGACTTCCCCGGCACACCGTTCGTCCCGCAGCTGGCGGGCGCGGACTGGGAGCCGGAGTGCGGCATCCGCCGGGCCGGCGTCACCGCGCTCGGCGGGGGCGGGTACAACTCCCACCTCGTACTGGAGGAGCCGCCGGCCCGGCACCCCCGGACGCCCGAACTCGGCGCACCGCGGATCGCGACCCTGTCCGGGCTCGACGACCGGGCGCTGGGCAGGCAGCGGGCGGCCCTGCGGGAGTGGATCCGGCAGCGGCCGGAGCTCCGGCTCGACGACATCTGCTTCAGCCTCAACCTCGGCCGCAGGATCATGGCACGGCGCTGGGCGGCCGTCGTCAGCACCAGGGACGAGCTGATCGAGGCCCTCTCGGACGACACCGCCCACGAGTGGGTGTGCGCGAGCGGCGAAGCGCGGCAGGCGGACCCGGCACGGTTCCGGCAGACCGACGACGGGCTCGCTCCGGCCGGGGCCGGCGAAGTCCGCGACGAACAGGCGCTGTTCCGGCTCGCCGTGGCGTGGACACAGGGCCGCCGGGTGGACTTCGCGGCCCTGCACGCCGGGGAGGACAGCCACCGCGTCCCCCTGCCGGGCTACCCGTTCGAGCGCCGGCGCTTCTGGCGCACGGACTGGTGACCAGGCCCCATGCCGCCGTCAGAAGCGCCCCGACCCACCCGAACGGGAGCACCGGAATGAACCCCACCCGGACCACCGCCGGCACGATCGACCTGGCCGACCCCGACACCTTCGCCGAGCACGATCTCACCGAGTTCTGGCGCACATTGCGGGACACCGGTCCGGTCCACTGGAACCCGCCGTCCCAGGACCGCCGCGGATTCTGGGTGCTGTCGCGCTACGACGACATCATGGCCGTCTACCGCGACGACACCACCTTCACCTCGGAGCGCGGAAACGTGCTGGTGACGCTCCTGGAGGGCGGCGACTCGGGAGCGGGCAGGATGCTCGCCGTCACCGACGGGCCGCGCCACTACGAACTGCGCAAGATCCTGCTGCGGGTCCTGTCGCCGCGAGTGCTCCGCGAGGTCGGCGCCGCCGTCCGCGACAACACCCGCCGCCTGCTGCGGGAGGCCACGGAGCGCGGTGAGTGCGACTTCGCGCTCGACATCGCCGGACGGATCCCGATGACCACCATCTCCAACCTGTTGGGGGTGCCCGAGGGCGACCGCGACTTCCTGCTGGAGCAGACCAAGACCGCGCTGAGCGCCGACGACGCCGATGTCGACGCGCTCGACTCCGAGATGGCGCGCAACGAGATCCTGCTGTACTTCCAGGACCTGGTCGAACAGCGGCGCAGGCACCCGGGCGAGGACGTGGTGAGCATGCTCGCCGGCAGTACGCTCGACGGGGTCCCGCTCAGCGACGAGGACATCGTCCTCAACTGCTACAGCCTGATCATCGGCGGCGACGAGACCAGCCGGCTGACCATGATCGACAGCGTGTACACGCTCGCCGAGCACCCGGAGCAGTGGCGGCGGCTGAAGAACGGGGAGTGCGCGATCGGCACCGCCGTCGACGAGGTGCTGCGCTGGGCGTCCCCGTCCATGCACTTCGGCCGGGCCGCGGTGCGCGACACCGTCCTCCACGGGGTGCCCATCGCCGCGGGCGACATCGTGACCCTGTGGCACGCCTCCGGCAACCGCGATGAGCGGATCTTCCCCCGGCCCGAGGTCTTCGACCTGGGCCGCACCCCCAACAAGCACCTGTCGTTCGGCTACGGCCCCCACTACTGCATCGGATCCCACCTCGCCAAGATCGAGATCTCCGAACTGCTCCTCGCGCTCCGCGACTTCACCGCCGGATTCGAGCGCACCGGACCGGCGCCACGGATCCGCTCCAACCTCCTGACCGGGTTCTCCGGTCTGCCGGTGCGGTTCACCCCGGACCCCGTCGGACTGGCGCACGCCGAGAGCTGAAGCCCGAGAGCCGAAAGCCCGAGAGCTGAAAGAAGGACACGATGAC
The DNA here is from genome assembly GCF_001590865.1 of Streptomyces sp. NBRC 110611. Classification (GTDB taxonomy): domain Bacteria; phylum Actinomycetota; class Actinomycetes; order Streptomycetales; family Streptomycetaceae; genus Streptomyces. The sequence goes on along the minus strand of NZ_BBUY01000002.1, from coordinate 113,203 downwards.
CGGCAACCCCTTCGACCCGGACGACGGCGACGACTGGCAGGTCGTGGTCAACCTCCTTGGCCGGCACGCACTGTGGCGGTCGTTCCTGGAACTGCCCGCCGGCTGGCGCGTCGTCCACTCCGGTACCGACCGGGACGGCGCCCTGGCCCATGTCGAGCGGCACTGCTCCGGTCCACGGCCGGCGGACCGTGACACGGCCGAGCCGGCGGCGCCGTAATGCCGTTCGTCTCCGTCAACGGGATCCGGCTGCGCTACGAGGAACACGGTACGGGCGACCCGGTGGTGTGCGTCGGCGGCGCGGGCAGCACCGCGGAGTCCTGGCTGCTGCACCAGGTGCCCGCCCTCGTGGAGGGCGGCTACCGGGTGTACGTCTACAACAGCCGGGGAATGCCGCCGAGCGACGAGTGCCCCGAAGGGTTCACCGTGACCGACCTGGCCGCCGACCTGGCCGCGCTGATCGAGCGCTTCGGCCTGGCGCCGGTGCGGCTGGTGGGCACGTCGATGGGCGCGTACGTCGTACAGGAACTCGCCCTGGAGCGGCCGGAGCTGGTGCGCCGGGCGGTGCTGATGGCCGGCCGGGCCCGCCCCGACGCGGTGCGGTCGCAGCTGGCGCGGGCCGAGGTCGAACTGGGCGGCTCGGGCGTGGTGTTGCCCGCCTCCTACCGGGCGGCGGTGCGGGCGCTGCAGATGCTGTCGCCGGCTTCGCTCGACGACGAGGCCGCCGCCCGGGACTGGCTGGCGCTGCTGGAGCTGGCCCCTCCCGACGGCCCGGGGGTCCACGCGCAGCTGGCCCTGCAGCCCATGCCGGACCGGCGTGCGGCGTACGCGGGTATCACGGTGCCGTGCCATGTGGTGTCCTTCGCGCACGACCTGATCGCTCCGCCGCGGTACGGCAGGGAACTCGCCGAGACCATTCCAGGAGCGACTTTCGAACTCGTCGAAGATGCCGGGCATTTCGGCTACCTTGAGCGGCCGGAACGGGTGAACGAACTCATTCTGGCGCACTTTGCGGGGAAGGATCCCGCCGCGACGGGGGCTGCAATACCCAACGGCAGGTGAACGCAAACCCGCTGACGTGGCGTCCGCCGGCCGACTGTGTCATGAACTGGACTGCCGCGAGTTCCCCTTCAGTCGTCTGACAACTATCGACTTCGTGGCTAATTCCGTATACCTTTCACAACATGGGCACGACGCCGCATCTGGTTTCGTTGACAACAACGGTTATATCGGTAACTACTTTATTCGACGGACTTCCGGAATCGGACACTCCGAAGGTGGGGCCGGAGTGTCGTGTTGACACTGAGGCAGGTCTGGGTCCTCCGCAAGGGGTGACGGTGGATATGGCCTTCCTCGGGGGAGTGCGGCGCGAGTGACCGTCGTGCCGAGATGGGGCGCACCGCCAGGTTGCGCGACTCGACGACGCCATCCGCTGCCACGGACGACACCACTCCACTCCCCGCCTTCGACATTCTCCGAGGTCAATTGCGATGACCCATCATGCCGATTTCACCCTGACCCAGCTCCGGTATTTCGTCACCTCTGCAGAAATGGGAAACATCTCGGATGCGGCGCAGTTTCTCCATGCCTCACAGTCCGCGGTATCCATGGCGATACAGCGCCTGGAAAAGCAGTTGGGTACTCAACTGTTCGTCCGGCACCGGACCAAAGGCGTGAGTCTGACGCCCTGCGGACGCGCATTCTTCGTCGATGCGCGGTCCTTGCTGCTGCACGCACAGGAAGTACAGGTCCGCTGCCGGGAACGGCAGGGTGAGGTATGGGGAAAACTCAGCGTCGCTTTCCTCCATTCGATAGCCTCGCCGGTCGTTCCCGCACTGCTGAGCAAACTCCGCCGGCTGCACCCGCAGCTCACCGTCACCGTGCACGAAGGAACCGTGGACGAATCCCTCGACCTGCTCCGCTCGGGAACCTGCGAACTCGCGGTGACCGGCGAGATCGAGGACCAGTCGGTCACGTTCACGCGGCTCGCACGCGTCCCCCTGGAAGCGCTCGTGTCGCAGACCGACATGCTGGCTCCGTCGGGGCGCGCCACGTTGAAGGAGCTCGCCACCCGGCCGCTCCTGGTGGTGGACACACCCGCCGACCACGCGGTGGTCACCGCCGTACGGACGCGGTTCGCCGCGGCCGGCGCCCCCGTACCGCAGGTGGTCGAGACATCGAGCGTCGGCACCATGCTCGGCCTGATCCGCGCGGGGGAGGGCTTCGCGCTGATGCCCCGGGGCGTGGCCGACACCATCCTGCTGGGCGACTGCATCGTTCCGGTCAGCATTCTGAGCGAACGCCCCTGCGCGTCCGACATCGGTGTCACCAGACTGCAAGGCCTCCCGGCCAGCAAGCGGGTGGAGGAGTTCGTCCTGGCCCTGTGCGACACGGTGCGGGAGATCTACGGGGCGGCGGACGACGAACCGGAGCCCGCCCGCCGGGCCGCATAGCCACGGGCCGCGCCACCGCACAAGGCACGCAACCACCGCACAAGGCACGCACCGACGCAACGCCGCCGGTGCGTGCCGCGGTGACGCTGACCGGGCCGCGGCTATGCGGCCCGGCGGGCAGGTCACAGGCAGATGGTGCCGCGGACGCAGGTCACGCTCTCGCCGCCGACCCACACCTCGTCGTCCTGCGCCCGCACCGTGAGCACCCCCCGCCGCCCCAGGCGGGTGCCCTGCCCCGCCCGGTAGGCGCGCGGAGCGGTGCCGTCGCCGATCAGCCACTGGGCGATGCCCGCGTTGAGGCTGCCGGTCACCGGGTCCTCGCGCACCCCGGCCGGCAGGCAGAAGGCACGGACCTCGTACTCCAGGGGCGAGCCCGCGGGGTATGCGCCGACCACGCCGAGCATGAGGTCCCGCATGTGCTGGTCGTCCGGTTCCAGGGCCAGTACCTCGTCCGCGGAGGCGAGTCGGACGGCGGCCCAGCCGGGTCCGTTGTCCACCCACCGGCCGGCCACGATCCGTTCACGGGCGATGCCCAGGCCCCGGGCGATACGGTCCAGGTGTGCACCGTCCAAGGGGCCGTCGCGCAGCGGCCGGGGAGCGCGGAAGGCCAGCCCGGCACCGGACCGCCGCACCTCGACGAGCCCCAGACCGCACTCCTGCACCACTCTCTCCGCCGACCTGGGCGCCCCGCCGGCCTCGAGCCAGGCGTGCGCGGAGCCGAGCGTCGGATGGCCCGCGAACGGGATCTCCCCGCCGGGAGTGAAGATGCGCAGGCCGTAGTCGGCCCCGGCGGACGCGGGCGGCACGACGAAGGTCGTCTCGGAGAGGTTGGTCCACCTCGCCACCGCGGCCATGTCGCGGTCGGACAGCCCGTCCCCGTCGAGCACTACCGCCACCGGGTTGCCGAGGTACGGCGTGCCGGAGAACACGTCGACCTGCGAGAAGGAGCGGGTCCGCCGGCCGGGCGCGGCGGCGGACGGACGGGACGGCGCTGTCATGATCCCTCCACCAGGATCAGGTCCATGGGGGTGCCGTCGCGGAGCGGAAGGATCTCGCGGTACTCGGGCGAGGAGTACCAGCGGCGGGCGTCCTCGGCCGACGGAAAGCCCATCACCGACAGGTGCGTGGGCCGCCAGTCGCCCTCCAGGACGGAGAACTCGCCGCCGCGGATCACGAACCAGCCGCCGTACCTCTTCAGCGTCCCCTCCACCTTCGCGCGGTACTCCGCCATGCCCCGCGGATCGGCGAGGGCGCCGACGTTGCCGATCAGTAGTGCTGTCATCAGAGAGCCTCTGTTCCCGGTCGGTTGCTGCTGCCGTCAGAAGTCGCCGCTGCGGTCAGAAGTCGCCGCCGCGGTCGGAAGTCGCGGCTGCGGTCGGAAGTCGCCGCTGCGGTCAGAAGGAGAAGTCGGTCTCGGTACCGATGCCCAGGCGCCGGGCGGCGCGGACGATCGCGAAACCGGATGCCACGTCCTGCGCGGCCATGCCCAGCGACTTGTACAGGGTGCGTTCGGCGCGTCCGGTGCGTCCGGGGCGGGTGCCCAGCAGCACCTCGCCGATCTCGGTCAGCCTCCGGTCGGCGGGCACCAGGCCCTCCTCGGCCGGCATGGTCACCTCGGACGACTCGCGCAGCGCGCCCTCCCGGCTGTCCACGAAGACCGAACAGGACGCCACCGCCGCCGAGTCCAGTTCCCGCTTGCCGGGCACCGACGATCCGACGGCGTTGACATGACACCCCTCGGCCAGGTCGCCGGTGCCCACCACCGGCTCGGTGGTCCCCAGCGTCGTGCACACCAGGTCGGCGCCGTGCAGCGCCTCCGCGGGAGTGCCCGTCAGCTCCACATCGATCCCCGCTTCGGCCCGCGCCCACGCCCGGAACTCCTCGGCCCGGCCGGCACTGCGGTTCCACACCCGTACCCGGCGCAGCGTCCTGATACCGCGCATGGCCAGCAGGTGGCTGCGCGCCTGTGTACCGGCGCCGAGCAGCGCCAGATCCCCCGCGTCGGGCCGGGCCAGCGCGTCGGACGCCACGGCGGACGCGGCCGCGGTACGGATCGCCGTCACCGCCGCCCCGTCCATCATGGCCAGCGGCCGGCCGGTCTCGTCGAAGACCGTCACCAGCCCCACGTGGGTGGGCACTCCGCGCCCCTCGTTGCCGGGCATGTGCAGCACCGCCTTGAGGCCGTAACCGGCGTCGTCCTCGCCGGTGACATGGCACGGCATGGCGGCGAAGAGCGAGCCGTCGCCGCTCCCCAGCACGGTGCGCACCGGCTGGACCACCTGCCCCCCGCTGTAGCGGCGCATCACCTCGGCCACCACCTGGTGGGCCGCGGCGGGCGGGAAGACCTCCCGTACGTCCTTTCCGCTCAGCAACAGCACGAGAACTCCTTTCTCGGACGAATCTCTCGGACGAATCTCTCAGGCGAATTCCGCAGGGGAATTCCTCAGGCGAACCGGTCGTACCGGCCGGTGGCCGCCGGTCCGGTGAACACCGACCAGACCATCCGGATCGGTCTGGTCCGCGAGACGAACTCCAGCCCGTGCAACCGCGCGGCCGGTGCCGTGGTGAGCGCGAAGTCCGCCGCCCCCGCGGCCGCGGCGCGCGCGGCCGCGCTGGTGGAGTCGGCGGCCAGCACGGTGTGCGAGGTGTGCTCCGGCGGCAACAGCTCGGCGATGAGCGGTACGGGCGACGGGTGGCTGGCGATGACCGGCGTGCCCGGTGCCGGTGCGGCGTCGCGGCGCCGGGCTATGCCGTACAGCGGGGTATCCATCACGAACACGTCGGCCAGGGCCAGGGCCGGGTCCATGTAGAAGTGGTGCACCGCCTTGTATGCGTTGGCCACGACGACATGGGTCACCAGGCCGGCCCGCAGGGTGTCGCCGGCCTCTTCGTAGGTGTCGAAGAGGCGGACGGCGGCCGGCTCGCCGCCGGACGGGGCGAGCCGGCGCGCGAGCAGGCCCGCGGCCAGCTCGCTGCTGGTGCCCTGCGGCCCGAGCGTGCCCACGGTCGCGAGTACGCCCAGGGTCGACAGCCCGCCGGGATCAGGGCCTGGAAGGTCGAGGAAGTGGGGCAGCGTCATAGTCGTGTCCTCAGCGTCATCATCGTGTCCTCAGCGTCATGGTCGTGTCCTCGGATCAAGGGGGCGAAGGAGTGGGTGCCGCGGCGTCCGCGTAAGCGAATGGCGCCGGAACTCAGCCGGCGGCGACCGGGGTGCGCCACTCCGGATGGGCGCCGCCCCCGGTGCGGGTCGCGGTGTCGTAGAGCGCGGCGGCCCGCGCCGTGACCGGCCCCGCGGTGCCGGGGCCGATGTCCCGGCCGGAGACGGCGAGGACGGGCACCACGCCGTGGCCGGTGGAGGAGAGGAAGACCTCGTCGGCGGTGAGCAGGTCGGCCGGGCTCACCGGGCGTTCCGCCACGTCCAGGCCCGCCTCCCGGCACAGGGTGAGCAGGGTGTCCCTGGTGATGCCGGGCAGCAGGTCACCGGTCGCGGGCGGGGTGACCACGCGTCCCCCGAGGACGGCGAAGACGTTCGCGGTGCTCGCCTCGGCCACCCGGCCGGCGCGGTCGAGGAGGATGGCGTCGTCACAGCCGGCCGCACGGGCCTCGTCGGAGGCCAGCGCGCTGTTGACATAACCGCCGGTGATCTTCGCCTGTACGGGCAGCGCGTCGCGGGCCGGACGCCGCCAGGAGCTGATCGCACAGCGCACGCCCCGCGTGGGTCCGCCCGCCGGAAAGCCGAACGTGGTGACCGACAGGGCGTCCGACACGCCGGCGAGGGAGACCCCGGGCGGCGTGCCCGGCAGCAGGGAGAGCTTGTGCGCCACCGGACGGATATAGGTGTCGTCGCCATGGCCGTTGCGCCGCAGCAGGTCGACGGTGATCCGGACCAGCTCCTCGGCCGTCGCCGGTACGTCGATCCGCAGGACGCGGCAGCCGCGCAGCAGCCGCGCGTAGTGGTCGTGGGCCCGGAAGAGGGAGAGCCCGGTATCCGTGCGGTACGCCCGGATGCCCTCGAACACGCCGGTTCCGTAGTGCAGTCCCTGGGTGCTGAGCGGCAGACTCGGGCCGGCCGACGGGACGAACCGGCCGCGGTCGTAGGCCCACGCCCCCGGACCGAGGACAGCGGCCGTGGTCCCCTCGGGGGCGCCGGCGTCCGGATCCCGGCCGGTCTCATGGCGTGCGGTCGTCATGCCCGCGCCGCCGCGATGCGCTCGGCCGCCGAGTCCTCGGTCGACCGGCCGGCCCGCAGGTCCACCACCCGCGCCGCCTTCCAGCTCACCATCGCCCCCGTGGTGGTGATGGAGCCGGGGACGCCGAACCGCACGGACAGCGGTGTGCCCAGCTCGTCCAGGCACCGCCCGGCCGCCTGCTCGATGCCGTCGCGGCAGTCCGCGGGGTCGGCCCGCAGCGTCAGGGTGAGCCGGTCCCGGCCGAGGTCGTCACGTTCCACGGTGATCTGGTAGTCGCCGTAGCCGCGGAACGAGGCGAGCAGGAGGTTCTCCAGGTCGTAGCCGTTGACCAGGCGGCCGTTGAGGAGGAGCCGGTCCCGCACCCGGCCCACCGCCGCCACGGCCGGTGCGGGCACCGCGGCGCCGGGCGCGGGGTCGGTCATCCGTACCAGGTCGCCGGTGCGGTACCTGATGAGCGGCTTGGCGCCCAGGTACAGGTTGGTGACGACGAGTTCGCCGTAGCGTACGCCGGCCGCGTCGGGCCGCACCGCTTCGAGGGTGTCGGGGTCGATCACTTCGTACAGGTTGATCAGCGGTGCGGTGCGGAGCGCACCGTCGGCGGTGGCCGCGGCGAGCACGGACGCCTCCTGGGACGCGTAGAGGACGTTGTGCACCTCGCAGTCCCACAGCCGCCCCAGATTCTCCAGCAGGCTGGGGGACATCAGCTCACCGGTGAGCAGCAGCACGTCCAGCGCGAAGTCCTCCCGTGGCCGCAGTCCCGCCTCGGTCGCCTTCTGGAAGAGGCTCATGGCCATCCCGGGGGTACAGAACAGCCCGGTCACCGGCAGCAGCCGCATGACCTCCAGCGCACGGTCGAAGCCGATCACCGGCGAGTGCGGCCACATCTTGGCGACCGCGTGGCCGAGGTTGCGGCAGACGTCCCCGAAGGTGTCCCCGGTGGCGTGCAGCTCGCTGGGCCCCGAGACGCCGATCACCTGGCGGTCGCCGTGTGGTGCGAGGACACCGCGGTAGTACTCGGTGAGTACGGTGTTGTTGTACACGGAGTCCACATTGGTGCGCGGGCAGGGGGTCGCCGCGCCCGTCGTCCCGGTGGTCTCGTAGAAGACCCAGGCATCGGAGACGGGCCGCGACAGAATGTCGAACTGGGCTGTTCTGAGGTCGTCCTTGGTGGTGAACGGAAGGCTCCGCAGGCCGTCCAAGGTCAGTGCGGAAACCGCCGTGTCCGTGAGCCCGGCCAGACGTTCACGGTAGAAAGGAGAGCGGGCACGTGCATAGGCGACGACCGAACGGAGCTTTTCGGTCTGGTGGGACACCAGCGCCCGGGCATCCCACTTCCCGGCGATGAATGTGGCGAACTGATCGCGCAACTCCTGAGTGAGAGCCGCTGATTCCTGGTCGTACTGCGTGAACACCCGAGCCTCCAAAGGTGAATGGACATCTGTCGCGCGGGGACAGGAGAGCCGGTCAGTCGTCGGTCAGATCCATGACCACCCAGTCGGAGATCGCCCGCCATTTCTCGGCGGACTGCTGGTGGAATGCGTTCTTCTGGTAGCGCTCCAGCGCCCCCAGGCCGGGCAGCACGCCGATCACGGCGAAGTCGTAGCCGATATCGCGGTCGACCGCGTTCCACCCCACACGCCAGGTGAGAAGCTCCGGGACATGGCGGCCGACAGCCCTGGCGAACTTCTCGGCCTCGGTCACGGCCGGCGAGTTGCGCTCGATTCCGTCCTTGAGTTTGAAGAGCACGATGTGGGTAATCACCGTCGCCTTTCACGCACCACCGTCCGGCGGTCCGCACACAGCGCGCCATGCCGTCCAGGAAGTCGGCAGGGCGTCGTGGCGAACCGCGGGGCCGGCGTACGGTTTGATCGGTCCATGCGCAGGCGGTGAGGGCCGAGCGGCAATGCACCGGCAATACGCCGTCCGACTGCTCATCGGCGGACGACGGCACTGCCTCGCGTCACCACTCTCCTCCACCTGACGAATCCGCGAGCCGAATAGATCCGCGTCTCCTCGGCTCGATCCTGCCCAGGAGGCGGACGCCGTTCAATCGCGATTCTTCAATGCGACGGATCGAAAAAACTGATGGGACGGCAGACGGACGCCCCTTCCTGCCCAGGCCTCATACCGCGGCCCCGGGCAGCCGCACCCCGTCGAGCCGGTCATGACGGATGTGCCCGGCGGGCACCCCCGCGTCGGTGAGCCGGGACACCGCGGCGGCGACCGCCTCCGGCGGGCCGCTGACGAAGGCCCGGTGCCGTGACCAGTCGCGGCGCCGGAGCGTGTCCTCGGCCTCCGGTCCGTACCCTCCCGCTCCCGCTCCCGGCCCCGGTCCCGGTCCCGCGAGCGGAACCACGGTCAGCCAGGGGCGGCGGCGCGCCGAACCGGCCAGGCACTCGCTGTCGTACGGCTCGGGACCGGGGCCGAGGAGCAGATGGGCCCGTCCCCCGCGCGGCCGCCGGGCGTCGACCTCCTCCAGCAGCGCCTTCACCGCCGCCCAGCCGGTGTCGTACGCCAGGAACAGCAGCTCTCCCACCGGGCCGTCGTCCAGTGTCAGCGCCCCGCGGGCGGGGCCGAGCCACACGGTGTCCCCGGGGCGGGTGCGGCGTACCAGCGCTTCGCTCACCCCGCCGCTGCCGACGGCTCTGACGTGGATCTCCAGTTCACCGTCCGGGCGCGGGGCACCGGCGAGGTAGTACGGCCGCCAGGTGTGCTCCAGCAGCGGGGACGCCACGGACGCGTACTGCCCCGCCCGGTACGGGTAGGGCTCGTGCGGCCGCAGCCGGAGTACGGCCAGGTCGGGGGAGCGGAGGTGGTGCTCCACCACGGTCGCCTGCCAGCAGGGCGGTTCGGTCAGGGCGGACTCCGCGCCGTCGACCATGGCCGCGACGGCGAACCGGAGCATGCGCAGCCACGCCTGCTCCAGACCGTGGTCCCAGCGCGCGCCGCCGCGGCGCCACAGCGCCTCGCACAGCGCCTCCTCGAACGCCTGGTAATGCGCGGGCCGCACCCCCAGTTTGCGGTGGTCGCGGCCCAACTGGGCGAAGGTGGTGGCGATTTCGTCCGGGCGGTCCAGCCGCTCGACCAGATAGCGGAGGATCTGTGCGAGATGGTCCTGCTGGAACTCCATCGAGTCGGGGAACAGCGACCGCAGGTACGGGTGGCGCGAGAACATCACCTCGTACAGCTCGTCGATCAGCTCGTCGAACGGCGCCACCAGGTCGAGGAAGCGGGTGATGACCCGCTGGTCGGACGCCCCGTCGTACGGGTCTCTGCCCTCGGCGGGCCGGGGCCGGGGGACGTGTCCGGGCGCGAGGAGCCGGCGGCGGAGCCGCATCGCCTCGTGCCGCGCGAGCAGTGCGTGGTAGTCGTCGCCTGGGGCGTTCACGGTGGGCAAGCCGCCTCCTGTGGGGGTGCGGTGCGGGCGGGCGGCGGCGTACGAGCGCCGAGGACCGGCCCGTCCTGGCATGGGGGCGCGCCCACTATGGCATCGCCCGGGTATGCCCCTTCGGCCCTACTCCCAGGGGTCTTTCGGCCCTGGCGCCTGTCCGATGGGTCCGCGTGGGCCCATCGGACAGGCCCTAGCGCCAGGGCGCGACGGGTCGTCCGGATGCTGGGATTCTTTGTCTTGCGGATTGATCAGCGGGTGGATGTGCTGTACACCGGCACATCTGTCAAGGCATGTGTCGCAGAGGTGAATCGCCGTCTGGTCACAAGAGGTTGGAGGGTAAGGGTGAAGGTCTTGGACCGGGCCGTCGCGGTGTTGACGGCCGTTGCCGAAGGGGAGAGAGACGTGTCCGGTATCGCCGCGGCCACAGGGGTGCCGCGGTCGACGGCGCACCGATTACTCCGCTCGCTCAGAGAGCACCGGCTGGTCGACGAGGACGAGGAGTCGGGCCTCGTCGTCGGCTCGTGGGTCCACGAGCTCGGGGCCGTCGCCAACAGCGGGGCGCTCGCCCGCGTCGCCCCGGACGTCGTCGAACTGCTCTGTGCGCACACCAGGCTGAGCGTTCAGCTCTACCAGCGCCGCAGCGACCGCGTCGAGTGCCTGGTCGCCGCCAGTCCGGTGAGCGGCCTACGGGACGTGGTGGAAACCGGGACGGTCATCCCGCTCGGCGGGGACGCGGCCAGCCAGGTCCTGACGGCCTGGGACGACCGGCCGGCCGTCGCGGGCGGACCGGGGGAGGCGCTGCGCAGGGTGCGGAGCCGGGGCTGGGCCCTGACCGAGGAGGCGGACTCCCACATCGTGCTGTCCGTGCCGGTCCGCGCGGCCTCGCGCAGGGTGGTCGCCGCGCTGAGCCTGTCGGGACCACCGAGGCTGCGCAAGGACGCGGCCCGGCTACGGGGGCAGCTGCGGAAGGCCGCCGAAGCCCTGGAGAACGAACTGCGCGGCGCCTGGCCGGAGTGAGGCGCCCGCTCCGGTGACGACGCGTCCGGCCGGCCGGCGGTCATGGCCGTACTCCTGGGGTCTCGCGGCTCTGTGGACGTTCAGATCGTGAAGTAGGGGAGCAGCCTGATCTGGTTCAGGACACCGTCGGTGCCGCCCAGTTGCGGAAACTCCTTCGCCAGGTCCGGGTCGGTGCACAGGTCCAGCAGGGCCTGCTGGGGCGGTACGCCGTTGAAGTCGTAGTGGCCGAAGGTGGGCCCGGCGTGCTGCCCGGCGTACTGCCCGCTGGTGAGGGGGGTGCTCACCAGGATGCCGGCGACCGGGGAGAGGACTCCCTGCATGGCGGCGATGAAGCCGCGTTCGAGGGCGTACCGCTCGGACGTCGGGGCCGACTCGTGCTGTCCGGGAGCGGAGTCGGGGGCGGGGTCGTCCGCCGGGGTCAGGTAGAGCTTGTCCAGCAGCGCCAGCACATAGCAGTAGACCGCGTCGGAGAGCACTGCCAGCTTGCCGAGCGCGCCGGGGAAATCGGTGGCCTTCGGGTCCGTCACCACCGGCCAGACGGCGGCCCCGGTGTCGTCGTCGATGGTGTACTTCTGCTGTCCGTTGTCGTCGTACACGACACCGATGCCGTCCACGTGGTCGCGGATGCGGGTGAACTTCTCGTAGTGGGAGTCCTCCTGCTCGTCGGGGGCGCCCTCGCCCTGGGAGACGATGATGTAGAGGGCGTCGAGGGCGCTGCCCTGGTCCACGACCGGGATGGGCTTGGGCGGCCCTCCCCACTGGTTCCAGAACGCCCGCAGGTACTGCTGCTGCCAGCGGCACTCCGTCAGCCCCCAGGTGATCTCCTTCGCCTTGGTCAGGTCGGTGATGCCCTTCCCGATCGCGTCGTACAGCTCGCCGAGCGTGTGGTACGTGTAATCGTCGGCGGAGGGGAGGATCTTCCTCTGCTGTTGCACCGTCTCGGGGAGTTCGACCTCCATGAATCCCTCCACCGCGGGGGTGGAGATGCGCTGCATGTGAAGCTTCAGGGGCGGGGTGCGGTGGCTCATGTCGCCGGGGTAGGTGGGGATGCTGTCCGGGTCGTAGAAGCGGAACGGCTTGCGTCCCTGTCCGTTCTTCGTCTTCACCGTCTCGCAGCGGGTGGCGACCATCACGTTCCGCACCAGGGCCATGTGCAGCATCTCCTCGATCGCGATGCCGATGAGGGTGCGCTGCGCCGCGGCGCCCTGGGCCCACTGGGAGTAGCCGGACGTTTTGATGGAGTACGCCGCGTAGAGGTAGGGCGGGATGGTCGAGAGCTCGATGCGTGCCGCATCGCCGAGGTGATCGGCCAGTTCGTCGAGGGTGGTGATGCCGTCCATCGCCCGGACGGCCAGGGGGGTCGTGAGGTGGGGCATGGATTCCTCCAGTGCGGACGTCATGCGGCGGGGGACGGCTGGTGTGCCGTCCGGGGGTTCCCGTGGTGGGATGCGGTGCGGTCGTGGACGACGACGGTGCCGTTCCGGCAGGAGAGGGCGAGGCGGACCGGTTCGGCGGTGGGCGGTGCCGGGTCCTCCCCGCGGCGGACGGCGGCCGCGTAGCGGTGGACGGCGAAGCGGGCCTCGAAGAGCTGTGTCCGGGAGCCGGAGCCGGGGTCGGAGCCGGAGCCGGAGTCGGGGGCGGGGTCGGGGCCGGGGCCGGAGTCCGGGTCGGCCTCGGGGCCATCGAGCACGGCCGCGAAGACCCGCTCGTACCGGGCCAGATCGATCAGCAGGTCGATCCACTCCTCGTGCGGCGTGCCGCCCGAGTCGGCGTCCGGGCCGGTATCCGGGCCGGTATCCGAGTCGGCGTCCGGCCGGGTACGGGCCAAGTGGCCGGGGAAGCCGGCGCCGAGGCCGTCGAGGCTCGGTGAGCGGGACGGGTGCGCGTCGAGGTAGTCGAGCGCGAACCGGTCGAAGAGTTCCCGGCCCAGCAGATGGACCATCCCCGGGTACTGGCCGCGCATGCAGCGCAGCAGCCGGAGGCGGTAGCCGCGGTAGTAGATCCGGAAGCACTCCTCGGCCGTCAGCCGCCCGGAAGCGGCGACCACGTCCGCCACGTCCGCCATGGCCGCCACCTCCGCCATCTGTGCCCCCGTCGGCCGCGCGGACCCGCCCGGTGCCAGCAGCGCGTCCTGCATCCACCGTTGTATCGCCGCGAGCGAGCACGGGACGTCAGCCATCGCCACCGCCTTCCTGCCCGAGGGCGGCTGTGGCCACTGCCCTGGCCCTGTCGAGTTCGGCCTGGAGCACGGGGAAGGGCGGGAGTCCGTCGTCGCGTTCGATGAGGGTGGCGGCGCCCCCGGTGAGCTCCACGGCGAGCCGGTACAGCTCCCAGACCGGGTCCGGCACGTCCGCGTCGTGGGTATCGATCAGGTGCGTGCCGTAGTCGGTGTGCCCGGCCAGGTGCATCTGCGCCACGCGGTGGTGCGGCAGGGCCTTCAGGTACGTCTCCGGGTCGAAGCCGTGGTTGACGGCGGAGACGTAGACGTTGTTGACGTCGAGCAGCAGTCCGCAGTCCGCGTCGTCGGCCAGTCGGCTCAGGAACTCCCACTCGGTGAGTGTCGAGGCGCGGAACTGCAGGTAGCTGCTGGGGTTTTCCAGGAGGAGGGGCCGCTCCAGCATGTCCTGCACGGTGCGGGCGCGCTGGATGACGTGCCGCAGTGACTCCTCGGTGAAGGGCAGCGGCAGCAGGTCGTGTGTGTGCACGCCGAGCACTCCGGTCCAGCACACGTGGTCCGACACCCACGGGGCGTCCACGGCGTCCGCCAGCTGCTTCAGGCCGCGCAGGTAGTCGAGGTCGAGCGGGTCGGTGCTGCCGATCGACAGGGACACCCCGTGGGGGACGATCGGATAGCGCTCGGCGATCTCGTCCAGGGCGCGTCGCCGGGCGGTCCGGGGCGTCAGGTAGTTCTCGGAGATGATCTCGAAGAAGTCGACGGGCGGCAGGTGGTCGCGGATATACGGGATATGGGGCCCGCGCAGTCCGAGCCCGAACCCCAGGTGGGGGGTGGCGGGTTGGGTCGCGCCGGCCCTCCGCGTCGCCGTGCCGGCCGCCTCTCCCGGCGCTATCGCTGCTCCTCGGGTGCCAGGACCGTCACATGGAATTCGCAGGTGGCGGGGGACCCGTCTTCGTAGGTGGGGCCCGTGGCGGTCACGGTGACCCATTGGTCGCCGGGGCTGGTGGGCCCGGCGTAGAGCGGCTTGGCGGTGGCCACCCCCGTGCTGTCGGTCAGGGCACTGCAGCTGGACTTCGGCCCTTGGTCCGTCTTGAAGTACAGGAGGGAGGAGGCGCTGTCCGGGATGGTGAAGGTGAGGGTCACGTTCGGCAGGTGCCGGCCGACGCTGTTGCGGGCGATTGCCTGCAGACTCGGGAATGTTTCGCCCTCGTGCCGACGAGGATTGTCCGCCGAGGCCCGGAAGAGAGCGGTGGCCTTGTCGGACGATCCCGGCACCGGGGTGCGCCGGTCCAGCCGGTCGTAGTCGGGGAAGCGGTGGTCGGGGACGCCCTGTCCGGGGGACGGGCCGAATGCCTTGCCCGCCGCGTACATCCGTGCTTCGAAGAGGCGGCGCGCCTGCTGCCAGACGCTCTTGCCCTTCATCGGGCCGGCCGAGAAGACCCGGCTCTCGTTGATGGGGCTGGCGCAGCTTCCGTTGTACCGGCAGGACTGTTCGCCCGGGTGGAACTGCTCGAAGTCGTCCCCGGCGTAACCGCAGCCGCCCTGGCCACGGCAGGCTCCCTCACCATGGCAGACGTGTTCCACCGTGGCGCACTGGCCGGTGCCGGCCATGGATGCCTGCCCTCCGGCGTCCAGGTTCGCGCAGGCGTTGAGGCCCATGCAGACGTGGAGTTCCTCGCTTGTGGTCGGCCGGTCACGGCCGTTTTCCGGCGACTCTTTGGTGGCCATGATGTTCCTCCCCTTTCCCCTGTCTTTCCTGTCTTCTCCGAGGTGTTGTCGGTGAGGTCTTGTCGGTGAGGTGTTGGCGGTCGGACGTGAAAACGAAAAACCCTTGAGGCCGGGATTTTCGGCGTGACTGGAGTTTCTCCCCCTCGGATGGCGGGTGCTCAGGTTCCCGGACTCCGCTGCGGCCGTTCAACCCCGCGTCGCGGCGCGGGGAGGGAGAACCAGCCACCTTCCTTATGGCGTGAAAATGCTTTGCGGCGTGAAAGACTTGTGCAGAGCCGGAAATGCTTTCATGACGTCCGGTCGGATTCCCGGGAGGGAACCTGCCGGATGGCGGCGATGATGGTCCGGGCCCAGTCGGCGGGGGACGGCGCGGTGAGCAGAGCGGAGAGGCGTGCGAGGTGCGCCTGTCGCTGGGCCGGTGTCATGGTCAGTGCCCGGCGCAGGGTGCTGACCAGGTCCTGAGGGGTGTGCGGATCGGTGAGCAGGGCGGCGGCGCCGAGGTGTTCGGCGGCGCCGGTATGGCGGGACAGGACGAGGGTGCCTGCTCTTCCGGTGGCGGCCTTGGTGACGACGTACTCCTGGGCCGTGAGGTTCATGCCGTCGGCCAGTGAGGTCACCCAGAAGACATCGGCTGCCAGGTAGTGGTCGACGACGTCCGGGAACGGCAGGGAGCGGGGAAGGTATTCGACCGGTGACCAACCACCCTTGCGCCAGCGGGTGTTGACCGCGTCGATGGCGCCCTCGAGCTCGGTGCGCGTGGCGTCGTAGGCGCGGATGCCGGGCTCGGGCGGCGGGCAGATCAGCCGGAAGTGCAGCCGGCCCCGCAGTTCCGGGCTCTGGTCGAGGAGCGTGGCGATGGCGCGGACCTTCTGGACCGGCGCCTTGGCGTAGTCGAGGCGCTCGACGGACAGGACCAGCACGGTCCCGTCGGCGGCGGGACGGCGCCGCGGGCGGGAGCGGGCGACGGCGGCGACGGCGGGGCGGTCGATGCCCAGGGGGTGGACCGCGGTGCGCGGCGGACGGCCGGAACCGGCGAGAAGGTGCCGGAAGTTGCGGGCGGAGGCGGCGGTGTGGAAGCCGGCCCAGTCCAGTTGGGCGAGGGAGGAGCGCAGCTGCCCGGCGACCGGCAGCCGCCGGAAGGTGTCCGGGTGGGGGAAGGGGGTGTGGTGGAACAGGCCGACACGCAGGTCGGGCCGCCGGGCACGGAGGATGCCGGGGACGAGCCAGAGGTTGTAGTCATGCAGCCAGACCGTTCCCCGGTGGTCCGCGTGCGCGCTGATGTGGTGGGCGAAGGCCTCGTTGACCTCCTGGTAGTCGGACCACTGGGACACCGTGTGCCGGATGAGCTGCGGCTGGGACATCAGCGCGGGCCACAGCGTCTCCTTGCAGGCGCCGTGGAAGTAGCCCGCCCACCGCCGGGAGGACATCGGCAGCAGCGCCAGGGGGAGCCCGGCGGGAGGCTCGGGGAGGCCGGCGGGCCCGTCGTGGACGAGGGCGGCCGCCCAGACGGTGCCGGGGGCGCGGGTGCCGTCGCCGAGGGCGGATGTCAGGGTCGGCAGGATCCCATTGGGGCTGGACGGCCGGTGCCACCGCCCCTGGGACCAGCGCAGGGGCGGGCGGTGGTATCCGATGACGACCGGTGCAGTGCGCCGCCGTACCCAGCCGAGACGTTCCAGGGCGGAGAGAATCGCGGCGGCGCCATGGAGAGCGGGCCGGAAGACGCGCGGGCCGGCCGGAACCCGGGCGTACAGCGCCGGTTCGGCGTTGCCCACGATCACGCCATGGGTGCCGAGACGGAACATCGACAGGTCGTTGAGCGAGTCGCCGGCCACCAGGATCCCGCGGTCGGGCCACTGGAGTTTGCGGGTGAGCTGCTGTACGGCCGGGCCCTTGCCCGCTCGGGGCGGGAGCACGTCGAAGTACTGACCCGCCGAGTACGTCCAGGAGCATCCCAGGGCCTCGACGGCCGCCGTGATGTGCGCGGTGAGGTGCTGGGGGGACAGGAAGAAGGAGCAGCGGCCGGACTGTGCCACACCGTCCTGGTGGACGAGCTGCGGGAAGCGGGACATGGCCGCCCGGACCCGGTCGTGCCCCGGCCAGCCCGCCCTCAGCTGGGCCTCCAGGACGTCGATATGGCTCATGTCGAGGGCGTCCACGACGCTCGCCCCGACGTCCGCGACGATCCACCGGGGCGCGGGGAGCAGGGGATCACGGTCCAGGAGGGCCTGGACGGAGGGCAGGCCGCGGCCGGTCGCGAAGACGACGGTGATCTCCGGGTGCCGGTCCAGTGCCCGGCGTAACCGCAGCCGGCCGTCCTCATCGCCTCCGAGCAGGGTGCCGTCCAGGTCGGTCACCAGCACCTTGACGTCCGTACGTGCCGCCCGGATGTCCGTACCCGCCGCCCGCATGTCCGTACCCGCCGTCCGGCCACCGGCGACGTCCTCGCGTGCTTCCCCGGCCATGGCCCCCCTTGTCGTCGTGTGGCCGCTGTCGGTCAGCAGGCCAGGTGTCACAGCATGTCGTGCGCGTGCTGAACTCAGCACGGATCCGGTGAACGCAGCCGTCGTTCCGCGGCGAGTGGCGTGATCCATGGGGTATCGGTCCAATTACCCTCTCGGAAGCGGCTCCACGGCTCCGTCCGGTGGCCCTGATCCCCACGACACGGCCTCCTGCTGACGAGAGGCCGCCGGTCAGGCGGAAGCGCAGTTGGGCAGGGTGAACGAGGACAGTCTGGTGTGCCAGTTGTAGGTGCCGTTGGACGGGATGTATTCGTTCGTGTACCAGAACGTGCAGTCGTCTTCCGGGTCCACGGCCATGGAGGTGTAGTCACCCCAGCGGTGGGACCCCGTCTGGGAGCCGCCGCCGGTGATCGCGGTGCCCTCCCCCTGTGTCATGAGCCCGGAGGTGTCGCCGGCCAGCCGCCCGGTGTAGCGGATCGAGGGGTGCGCGGACGACGAGGACTGCGAGTAGCCGAGCGCGATATTGCCGGCCTTGTCCTCGGCGATCGAGCCCACCCAGCGGTGTGTGGCGTCGGGCGCGTAGGTGCCCTGCTGGTGGACGGTCGGGTTGCCGTCCGACAGGCGTAGTTCGTACCAGCGCACGCCCGCCTGACTTCCGGCGGCGACCGTGTGGTTGACCACCAGCGACTCGTGTTCGCCGTAGTTGCGGTAGGCCAGCCGGTACATCAACCGGTCGGAGAGCGCATCGAGTTGCTGGGTGGTCTCGCCTTGTGGGACACATGCGCCCGAGCCGCCGCAGGCGGTGGTGTAGGGGGCGACGGTCAGCGTCGACGGGCCGGTGAACGAGGAGCTGGCGGGGGTGTCCCAGTCGACGTGGAACTTCCAGTACGCCAGGGTCGTGCTGGTGGTCCCCAGGCCCACCAGTAGCTCCGGCTCTCCGGACGGTGGCGGCGTCTGGCCGTCCAGGTCCGCGCCGAGCAATCCGCCGTACGAGGAGGGGGTGGTGAAGCACTGCTGCGTGGCGGCGCCGCCGGCCAGCATGGCTGTCCGGTTCAGCGCGCACGCTTCGGCGTACAGGAAACTGCCGGCAGGGTTGAACACGTTGTACGTGACGTAGTAGGCGTCGGGCCACACCGCCAGCTTCGGGTAGTCCGCGACGTCGGCGTACTGGAACGCGTACCGATGGTAGCCGCCGGTGGCATCCTCGCCGGAGGAGACGGCCACGCACGCGTAGTACGGACCGGAGGGTGAGTGGACGTTGGCGATCTGGGTGATGACCCAACGATTGGCGAGGGTGTCCCAACGGGCCTTGGCATCCCCGTCGTTGGTGGTCTCGCAGGGGCCGCCCAACCCGGACCACAGGATGTTGGTGTCGGTCGGCGCCAGGATCGTGGACCCGGTCTTCCCGTACACGGCGAAGGCGGTGTTGACGGTCTCGACGATCTGGCTGGAACCGACGGCGGCGGTCGGGTCCGGCGGGACCTTGGTGACCGCGTAGTTCCCGGCACCGATGCCCTCGAAGCTGACCCCCGTGGCGGGGGCGAACGGGGTGGGGCGGGAACCGGACTGGACGACCGGGTCCCGCTTGCCGGAAGCGGGCGGATGGGGCAGCCGCGCGACCTTACGGCCCTGCTCCTTCTTGCTCTTGTCGCCGTGCCCGGGCCGGCGGCCGTGTGCGGCGGCCATGGAGCGCAGGGTGGGAGAGGTGTCGTGCCGTACGGCGGGGCCGGTGTCGGCCGAGCGGTGCGCCGTGGGTCCGGGGTGCGCGGCGTGGCCTGCGGGGGCGGAGAGCCAGAAGCCGGGAATCGCCATCGCGGTCAGTACGGCGGTGAGCGCCGCCATCAGGCCGCGTCTGCGTCTGGAGCGGGACACTGCACATCCTTTCGAGCGGTCAGGGGTTCCCGGCATGCCACGCCATAGGAGGGTCACAAGGGGACAAGGGGACAAGGGGACAAGGGGGCGAGGGGGAGCGCTGGCATGACAAGTGTCGATAAGGGGGTGACGCGGCAGGGCTAGGCGCTCGGATAAATCGGCTTTATCGCCGTAATGGGGGAGGGGTGAAGCACCCATCCTGCCGAGAGCGCCCGGGCCGGTGCGGATCCGCCGCGAGGAGGACCCCGCCCGCCTCGACGGCCGCGTGTACCCCCCTCGTGCTGCCCTGCCGGCCGCCGGGCTCGACTGTGTCCGGCCGCGATCCGTATGTGATCATTGGCCCGCAATCTCCGCCTGAGCAGGGGATTCGCGGGAATCACGACCAATATGGGGGAGTAGGGGGGACGTACATGACATATCGTCGCGCGGCGCTACCGGCACTCGTCGGAGGCCTGCTGCTCACGGTTCTTCTGTGGTGGGCGGGGAGGAGCATGGACGCGCTGCACCTGCCGGGCGCCGGCGACGTGCTCGGCGGCCGGCCCACCGCCGAGCTCCAGTCCTGGCTCATGCCCTGGTCCTACGATCCGCCGGCCTCGGCTGAGTTCGGCACCGGGGCGTCCGGCTGGCCCGGGGGCACGGCCGGGACCGACCACCTCCGCTATCTCTCACTGCACCACACCGCGATGCAGATCCGGTTCGGCGCGGTCCTCGCCTTCTTCGTGACCGGGGCGCTGCTCCTGGTCCGCAGGCTGCCGCCGGTGCGCGGGCGGATGCCGGCCGCACTGTGCGCGGTATGGGCCTGGGGCATGGTGGCCGGGACCCTGGCGGTGGCCGTCTCCGCGCCCTGGGCGATCGCCGCGGGCGGGCACGGCAGCTTCCGCTTCCTGGCTCAACTGGCGAGCGAGATCTCCTCCGGGCGGCAGGTTCTGGTGGCGGCCGCGCTGGTCGCGGCGGCGGGGACCGTGATCACCGCACGGATCACGGCCAAGGGCGCCGGTCCGCTGCCGCAGGTGGTCGTCCCGGCGCACGCCGCCCGCCTGGCCGCCACTGTCGGAACCACGGTGATCGCACTGTCCCTGGTGGTGCTCTCGTACGAGCCGGTCGCCGCCGCTCTCCAGCGGGTCTCCCCGAACGTCGGGCTGCTCGCCGAACCCGGCGACCTGCTGCGCCAGTGGCTGCTGCTCGGCTTCTGGTCGGACCCGACGGGCGCGGCGCTCGGCGACTGGCTGCTGTACCGCGCCGCCGATGTGCTGCTGCTCGCCGTGGTGTGGTGGGCACTGCGGCGGCTGCCCGGACTGCTCACCCGGGCCACTGTCCCGGCGATGGCGGTGGGCGCGGTCTGCGCGACCGTCCTCGGGCTGCTGGCGAGCCGGCTGCTCCAGGTGGCGACGGGCGGAGCGGGCGTGCGCTGGGGGCTGCTGCACCTCTCCGCCGCCCTCGGTGGCGGTGTCCCGGCCGCCCTGACCTGGGGTCTGGTGGCGGGAATCGCGGCCGCCGTGACGCTCCGGGTGGCCGTGGGCCGCGCGGAGACCGCCGACGCCACGGCCTCCGACTGAACGGCATCCGGCTGAGCCGGAGCGGTGACCTCGCCGCCCCGCCGGGGCGTGGTACGTCTCCAGCGGGGCGGCGGGGGAAGCTACTTGCGGTAGCCGAGGACCGTCATCATGCCGGACTCGGCGTGGTAGACGTTATGGCAGTGGACCATCCACAGGCCGGGGTTGTCGGCGTCGAAGTCGACATCGAGGGTCTGCCCGGGGAGGACGATCGCGGTGTCCTTGCGCGGTCCGCCGGCCCCCAGGGAAAAGGTGTGGCCGTGCAGGTGCATGGGGTGCCACATCTGGGTGCTGTTGACGAAGGACAGCCGCACGCGCTCGCCGGAGCGCACCGGGTACCGCTGCGCCGGGTCGTACTTCCTGCCGTTGATGGCCCAGTCGTACGCGGCCATCGAGCCGGTGAGCTTGAGGGGGATCGTGCGGTCGGGGCGGCCCGGCTTCAGGCGGACCGAGCCGTCCGCCGTCAACTGCCGTGCCTGCCGCAGCTCCCCGTCCAGCTCCTTCGGACGTACGGACGGCCCGGGTGCCGAGCCCCCTCCGGTGCGCAGGACCGCCATCGCCGACTGCTTCTTGCCTTCGGCGAGGGCGGTGAGCGGGAACGCGCCGTCCTTGGCGGTCACCAGGACGTCGTAGCGTTCGCCCATCCCCAGCAGCAGGGCGTCCGTCTCCGTGTGGACGACGGGGAATCCGTCGGTGTGGGTGACGGTCATCCTGTGGCCGCCGAGAGCCACGCGGAAGGCGGTGTCGCCGCCGGCGTTGATGAAGCGGATGCGGATACGGTCGCCTGGCCTGGCGCGGAAGGTCTCCGGATCGTCCGCTGTGCGGCCGTTGACCAGGTAGTACGGGTAGGCGACATCACCCGCGTCGCCGCCGAGCAGCTCGCTGGTCGCGCCCATCATCATCCGGGAGGGCCCGGAGGGCTTGGGGGAGGGGTTCTTGCCCGCGGCCGTTCTGCTGGTCGCCGACGAAGGGGACATCTGGTGACCGCCGTGGCCGCCATGGTTCATCCCACCGTGGTCGTTCATACCACCGTGGTCCATGCCGCCGGACCCGCTCTCGTCCATGCCGTCGTCGTGGTCCATACCGCCCATGCCCTTGCCGAGTTCGGCGAGCACGGCGTCGGGCGTGCTGCCGTCCACCCCGTCGACCCAGTCGTCGAGAACGACGACCCACTCCTTGTCGTACTCCAGCGGCTCCTTCGGGTCCTCGACGATCAGCGGGGCGTACAGCCCGCGGTCCTGCTGGACACCGGAGTGCGGATGGAACCAGTACGTGCCGGGGTGGGCGGCCGTGAAGCGGTACTCGAAGGAGGCACCGGCCTTGACCGGCGCCTGGGACAGGCCGGGCGTGCCGTCCATGTCGTTGCGCAGGGCCAGTCCGTGCCAGTGGACGGAGGTGGCCTGCGGGAGGTGGTTGGCGAGGGTGAGCGCGAGGGTGTCGCCCGCGGTGACGCGGACTTCCTTGCCGGGAAGTTCGCCGTTGTAGGCCCAGGTCCGGACCGTACGGCCGCCCAGGTCCAGGCCGGCCGGGGTGGCGGTGAGCTTCACCTCGCGGACGGAGCCGCTCACGGATGCCGCGCGCTTCGCCTCGGCGGCGGCGACCTCCTTGCCGTCGGGGGAGACATAGCCCGTGGGGCCGGCGGCGGGCTTGCCGCTGTGGCCGGAGTGGTCCGGGCCGGAGCCCGAGCAGGCGGCGAGCAGTCCGCCGCCGGCGAGCGCGATTCCGGTGCCGAGCATGGTGCGGCGGGTGGGTGTGCGCATGGTGGGGTGCACCTCGTATCGGTGTGACGCGGAGAAGGAATGGCGCGTGTGCCGCTTCCGGTGGGGCGGCACGACGGCGCTCCTATACGCGCAGCACCGACAACTGGGCGAGGAGTGTTCCGCGGGGCGGCGGCGGGATCGGCCGCAGGGCATGCGGCAGCCGCGCGAGGACGGTGGCCGGCACATCCGCCGGCCGGCGCGCCAGGACTCCGCAGAACAGCAGGGCAAGAGTGGCTGCGCCGAGTACGGCCAGACAGACGGACATCGGGTCCATCCCGCCGAGGGGAGCCGGGTGATGCGCCCGGGGAGCGTCCCCATCGGCTCTGGGCGCATCGGTCACGGACACATCGGTTACGGATGCCGCAGCGGCGTGGTGCGCCGGGGCGGATGCGGCGGTCCCGAGGCCGCCGTCCGCCATGGACGGTGCGGAGTGCTCAGCGGGATGGCCGAGGGTGTGCATCGTGACGATGCCGAACAGCAGGGCGGTGAAGAGCAGCAGCCGACCGCACAAGGCGGTGGATCTCCGCTGCCCGGACACTGTGCGACCTCCCGTACGTGGATGTACCGCTCGGGATCGTACCCGGCAGGGGTATCGACCCGGGGCCCCGGGGGCAGGTACCCGGGTCCGCCGCAGAAGATCACCGGGGGCAGGATGATCCCCATGCCGAGAACGAACACGCCGGAGACGGCGACGCCCCACGACGCTCCACTGATCGGCCGCACCCTGGCCCGCGCCTTCGACGACGACCCGATGATGCGCTGGTTCTTCCCCGACGGTGCCTCGCGCGAGGCGGGGCTGGGCCGCTACTTCACCACGATCTTCGCCCGGCAGTACGTCCACCACGGGGTGTGCGAGCGCACCGAGGCGGCGGCCGCGTTCTGGGTACCCCCGGAGGCGCAGGCCAAGGCCGTGCCCGATGCGGAGACCATCCGGCAGCTCCAGAACCTTCTCGGCGACCGGGCCGGGCTGTTCCGGGACGCCGTGGAGACGGCCGCCCAGCACACACCCCAGGAACCGCACTGGTACCTGGCGGTGATCGGCGCCGACCCGGCCGCCCAGGGGCAGGGACAGGGAGCCGCTCTGCTGCGCTCCGGCCTGGCCAAGGCCGACGCGGCGGGTCTGCCCGCTTATCTGGAGTCCTCCAAACCGTCCAACCTCCCCTTCTATGAGCACTTCGGCTTCACCGTGCGTGCGGAACTGCGGCTGCCGGGGGAGGGGCCGGTGCTACGGGCGATGTGGCGCGAGCCACGCCGCCCGGCCGACGGCTAGCAGGCCAGGGCCCGCAGGGTGCTCCGGCGGCCACATGGACGCGAGGCCGAGCCGCCGTTCCGTCTCGCGGACTCAGCTTCGGTACCGCGTGGTGCACACCCAGGTGATCGCACTTCCGCCGCCCGCATGGGATATCGCGTTGCGCTGGGCCTCGGCCGGGGTGGCGCCGTGACCGCCCCAGTAATGGTTGGCGCTGCGGTTGTACGCGACGGCCCCGCAGCCGTTGGCGAAGCTGGTGAGGACCTTGCAGTCGGAACTGGGGCACCTGTTCAACGCTGCCTGCCTGGCGGCGCTCCGGGAGCGGTAGTCCCAGGCTCTGCCGAGGCTGCCGTTGCTCCCCACGGCGATGGCGCCGTAGTGGTCCGGCCGTGGCGGCGGCGGGGGCGGAGCCGGGGGCGAGGGAGGATCGGGTTCGGGGGAGTAGGTGGTCGGATCGGGGTCGGGCGTGTCGTACGTCGGATCCGCCGTGTCCTCGTCGTCTTCCTCGCTCGGCGTCGGGTCCGGTTCGTCGGACTCCTCGTCGGTGGGGTACTCGGACTCCGTCCCGTCACCGGGCCCGGACCCGATGGTGGAGTAGGTGGAGTAGGGGGACTGAGGGGAGGAGCCGGAGGCGTTGTGGGAGGAACTGCCGCTGTCCGGCAGTGTCAGCGCGAGGATCCCGGCCACGATGACGGCGGCGACGGCGACAGCGGCCTTGCCGGACCCGGACGGCTGCCCACCTGTGCCCGTGCCTCCCGCCGGGGGCGTGTGGCGCGGCGGGCCTCCCGCGCCGGGGCGCTGAGCCGATGGTGCGGAGGGCCGTCGGGGCGGCCGGCTCCGGGCGGCGGACGGTGCGGCGGGGGCGGCCGAGGCCGTCGCACCGGCCGCTGTGAGCTGCTCGGCCCAGAGGGAGGGCGTGGGCCTTCGGGCAGGATCGGCGGTGAGGCTGGTACGGGCCAGAGCGCCGAGTTCCGGGCTGAGCGCTGCCAGCGCGGCGGGATCGGTGGCGGTCTGCTCGCGGGCCAGGAGCCGGATGGCGAGCAGGGCGAACTTGTAGATGTCGCTGGTGCGGGTCGCCTTCTCCTCGCCCGCGGGCACCTGCCAGTCGGGTGTCTCGGCCTGAGGCAGCACGGTACTGCCGTGCAACCGCATGGCGTCGCAGTCGATGAGGAAGCACTCGGGCTGTGGCGTGGTGGTGAACAGCAGGTTCTTGGGGGAGAGATCGCCGACGGTGATGCCGATACGGTGGAGCCGGGTGAGCGTGGCGGCCAGGTCGGCGAGGAGGGCGAGCCGGTCCCGGTCGCTGATCGTCAGGCCGATCCCGGCGACGTAGGAGTCGTCGTTGAGCAGGTACTCCAGGTTCGCGAGCCGCTGTGTTCCCGCGGTCCCGCCGGCCAGACTCCGAAAGGTGAACCGGAAGCGATCGGGTACGGCCCGCATGAGGAACCCGCAGGTGCGGCCGTGGCGTTGGACCACGGCCGCGGGCCAGGCGGTCTTCTCGCACAGCCACCGGCCTTCGGCAGCGCCCAGCGTGCCGGTCAGAGCCACTCTCGACGCCAGTGCGGCGGGATCGAGGTGGGGCAGTACGGCGGCGGCGTACTCCTTGTAGACCACATCCCAGCCGCCGCCGACGGCCTCGTTGATCTTCTTGTTGGCGACCTGGTACACCGTGCCCTGGCCGCCCTGGCCGAGTTGACGTCCCAGGGTGAGCGTGCCGTGTTCGACAGTGGGTATGCCGGGCGCCGTCATCGCGGCTCTGCCGTGGCCCGGGGCCAGATCGCCAGCAACGACCGGTCGTCGTCGAAGGTCTCCCGCGAGAAGTCCAGTACGTGGGCGAGCCACAGCGGAGGGGGCGGTGCGGCGAGTTGGCGGGCGAACAGCGAGCCGACGTGGCCGTCACCGTCACCGAGTGGGTCCCCGAAGCCGTCGGTGCCGACCAACAGCACCTGCCCGACGCCCAGTTGGGCGCTGATCTCCGCCATCCGGTCGGGTACGTGGGGCAGCGGCGCCACCTCGTTCGAGACCAGCAGGGCATCCGAACCGGTCTTGGAGTCGAACAGCGGCTGATACCGGCCGTTCGCCGGGGCCAGCAGCCAGGCCCCCGAGTCCCCGATCCGGCAGACCTCCACGGTGCATCCGGTCGAGCCGGGTCGCACCGCGCCGGCCACCAGCGTCGTCGCGTACAGGCGCGCCACCTCGGCCGGCTCGGGGGCCTTCCCGCACAGCCGCCACTGTGCCACCTGCCGCAGCCGTTCGGCGGCGTGGCGGGCGGTGTCCTGGAAATCCAACGGCTTCCGCTCCCCGTTCCCGGAGAGCAGGTGGAGCATCCGCTCCAGGGCGGCCCGGCATGCCTCGACAGCGCCGAGTTCGGAGTTCGCGGCGCTCGAGACGCCGTCGGCGACGGCGAACACGATGCTGCCGGTGGCCTCGTGTACCGCGGCGCGTGCGGCGTCCTGGCGCGGCTGCCGGTAGTAGCGGTGTTTGGCGCCGCGCACCGAGGCGAAACGCAGGCTGAGTAAGGGGGTTGACCAGCCGTCGCATTCGGTGTCCGGGAAGTCGAAGGCGTACTGGCCCGGTGCCCTCGCCTCGAACTCGGGTCCGGGCACGCCCACGGTGACCGGACGCCAGGGGGCGGGTTCCGGCTCGGGCGGGGTCGATGGGGCCGACGGGGCCGACGGGGCCGACGGGGGCGGAGGGGGTGGTGGCGGTGGCGGTGGCGGTGGTGGTGATGGCAGCGGCGCCGCGGCAGCGCCGTCTCCGCCCCGAGGGGTCACTGCCCGACCTCGTCGATCGCCATGGTGAACTGATCCGGCCGGTTGACCACAAGCTGCGGGCTGGCCGAGCTCAGCGCCTGCCCGGAGGCCACCAGGCTCGCGGTGAGCGCCTGGAAGAACTCGGAGATCGCCCGGCCGAGGTCGGTCCCGGGCTTGGCGACGAAGGCGAATTCCGGACGGGTGGCCACCTCGACCATGGTGGCGGCCTGGGCGTCGCCGATCCCGCAGGCGATGATGTTCGGCGCGGTCGGCGTCCGGGACTTGTCGGTCAGCCTGCCGTGCGGCTTCCGCCAGCCGCTGCCGTCGGTGGGCTGCCCGTCGCTGAGGAAGAACACCACAGGACGGTGCACCTTGTACCCCTCGCCGCGCAGCCACTGCACATCGGACGGGATCCGGGTCAGCAGATCGTCGAACACCGCCCCGTAGTTGGTGAGACCCCGGATGGCCACCTTGGGCAGGCTGGTCTCGGTGCGCATATCGGCCACGGCGAGACGGACCTGCACGTCATCGGAGAAACCCAGGACGGCCAGCCGCAGTTTGGCCGCGATCATCGGCTCGGCCCGGAGCCCCTCGCACAGCGAGACCAGACCGTTGGACAGGTCCTGCTGGTACGGCCCCATCGAACCCGACTCATCGGCCAGCACATAGGCCGGGAGCAGCACGCCCCTCGTATCCGCCATCCGAACTCAACTCCCCCGTTTTCAACGCTGACTTGCTCGGCTTGCGTATGCCGGGCGTCACTCCCTGGGAGTGCGTCCGGTGATGCCGTATCTTCCCAAAGAGCGGGTACCGACGGAAGCGACTCGGGGGAGTCACTGTGGGGGACGATCACTGGCGGACCGGATCCGACGAGCAGCCGAAGCTGCCGACGTGGCGGCAGACACCCCGAGCCGTGCCGCCGCCCCTGGGAGAGCCGGTGCCGGTGCCGGTGCCGGAGCCGGAGCCGGAGCCGGGGTCAGGGCCAGGGCCGGGGCCGTCGCCGACGCAGCCGCCGTCCGTCCGGCCCGGTCCGCCGCCGAAGCGACCACCGGCCGTATCCCCCGTATCCGCCGGATCGACGTGGACCCACGCGTCACCTGCGCAGCCCGCCACCGCGCCGCCGCCCCTAGGAGTCCAACGCTCTCCCTCAGGGCAACTTCCCCCGCAGAAGCGGCAGTTGCTAAAGAATAGCCATCGCGGAGGGCGCTGGGCCGCAGTGCTCGTCGCCCTCGGCTCGGTCGTCGCTGTCGTCGCGGGACTGCTGGCCGTGCTCAACGGACCGGAGGATTCCCGCGATTCCCACGCTTCTCGTGATTCCCCCGAGGAAGCCGCGCGGCGGATACGGAGCCGGGCGCCCTTCGAGCAGGCTTTGGCCCACCTGGCGACGGCCCGGGGCCTGCACTACAAGGACCTGGCGAGCGCCGGTACCCCCGGGCACGACATCACCGTCACTCCGTCCGGCACGCTGTTCGGAACCCTCAGCGGTGGCGCGGAAGGACTGGACCAGGACGTCCTCAGGATCGGCGGCGAGACCTTCACCCGGCGGAAGCGGGGCCCGGACGACGAGGTGTTACCAGACGGACCGCAGGGGAACCCGGCCGCCCAGGGCCAGTGGACCATCCAACCAGGCGAATCCGGCATGCTGGCACCGGTTCTCGCCCGCTTCCGGCCTCCGGCCGTGCTGGCACTCGAACTCCGGGACGCGGTGGCCGGGATGGAGAACCTGCCCGACCCGGACGACCCGGACGCCCCGGATCCGCGTGCCCTGAAGGTCCACGGGGTACCCGCACTGCGAGCCGACACCCCGGTGGGACGTCTCCTCGTCGCCAGGAACAAGCCGTACCGCGTCCTGCGCCTGGCACCCCACCCGGAGAACGGCTCCGCGAGGATGGACCTGTCCCCGGTCTCCGGCGACCGGGCCGACGCGATGTACGACACCCTGGAGGCGGCTGCCGAGCAGCTCGCCGGTGCGGTGGACGGCGGCGTCGACTTCACCCTGAGCGCCGACGACCGCAATGTCAGCTGCGGCACCGGCGGGTGCACCGTCAGCCAGAACTTCACCGGTGAACTGACCTCGGATGCCAAGGCCCGGCGGCGCACCGGCGGCACGGTCACCGCCGTCATGCGCGCGACCGTGACCATAGACGGCCGGGACGCCGGCGGCTGCACCAGTGCGCGGAGCACCTTTCCCCTCACCGGGGACACCGTGTCGGGCACCCTGTCCTGCTCGGTTCCCGGCGCCGGCCCGCTCTTCGCCGCCGCCGACGCGCAGTACCAGGCGCGGGCCGCAGCGGAATCCCGGGCCTCCGGCGGGCGGCCCGTCCACTACCTCGTCCCCTGTACGGCCGGCTCCGCGGTCCATGCCGTCGCCCTGGCCACCGGCGATGTCGACAAGCTCGTCGCACAGGTGCGGCGGGAGCGCCGCGCGCACGTGGTGCCGAAGAGCGGTGAACTCGTCATCGGGAGGAGGAACCCGTCATCGGGAAGGCCCGATTGCCGAGCCCGATGGCGAGTGCCATCACGAGGACCCAGGCGTCGAGTGTGAAGGCCGCGACGCGTTCCAGGCCGCCCATGCCGATCCCGGGATCGTGCTGACCGAAGAACATCCATGCCGCGAGCACCGCGGTGGCGGCCATGGCGAGGGTGATGAGGCGCAGTTTGCCGAACAGGGAATCCACGGGGGCGAATCCGGCGCAGAGCAGACCCAGATTTCCCAGCCCCATGATGAGCATCGCGCCCAGCACATGAAGGTTCTCGTCGACATCTGCCGGCACGAGACCGACCAGCACCCATCCTCCGGCGCTGATGGTGAGCAGAACGCGGGCACCCACCGCTATCCGGCCGCGGCCCCAGCAGGCGCCGGTCAGCAGGGTGCCGGCGAGCAGCAGGACGCCATGGACGACGAAGGAGGCGTTCATGGCGCCGTGCAGCGGTGAGCACACATAGCGAAGCCGGGTGTCGTCCCAGTCCTGGCAGTGGACGTTGCCGAGATCGCTGATGTTGTACTCCGCCCAGCTGTAGACGGTGTCCCAGCCGGCCGCCACGACCAGTTGGACGACGAGGATCTGCACGGCGGCGACGAGCCAGCCGGCCGCCCCGATCCTCGCTGCCCTGGAGGCGGAGACAGAGGCGGGGGCGGTGGCGGAGGCGGAGGCGGAAATGGACGCGGAGGTGCGGTTTTCGGGGTGCGATGTGGAGGGTGAATTCACGATTGCCTTTCAGAGCGCCGAAGCGAGTCGCTTTTCTTCCGTGAACGCTCTCAGCCGCCGGTGGTCCGGTGCATCGCTGCGACGGGGGAATTCGGAATCCCCGTGCGGGGGGAGCCGGTACTGGCTCTTTCGGGGGAGGTGCTCCCCACAGCCCGGAGGTACTGTGCGGGCCGTGAGCACAATAATTCGTTCGCTTTTCGGCAGAGCCGCGTACCGGGCCGGGATGCACGCCTGTATCGGCGCGGTCATGAGTCTGCCGCCGGTGGTATCGGCGCTCGTCGTGGCGTCGCCGAAGTGGCCGGCAGCGCTTCGTGTCCTGGGGTTCCTCCTCGCGCTGTGCGCGGCGCTGGTGGCCATGGGCGCTCCTCGTGCGGCGCGTCACGGGTGCGTCCGGCTGGCCAACCGGCTGTTGGGCACCGGCCTCCCCGCCCCGCCGGAATCCCCGGTGTCCCCTTGGGGAGACCGGCTCCGGACCTCGGTCTTCCTGGCCGCACATGCGGCGGTCGGCGCGGTGGTGACCGCCGTGCTGTGCCTGTCGGTCTTCACGGCCTTCGTCCTCCCCTCGGTGTGGCTCAGTGGCGGTGGCCCGGTGGAGAGTTGGGGTTGGGCCCTCCACGTCGAGCACGGCTGGCGGGGCGTGTGGACCGGGGTCGTCTCCGCCGGATGTCTGGCGCTCGGCGGATGCGTCGTCGCAGGCGGTGCGGCAGCCATGCGCCCGCTCGCCGCGTTCCTCCTCGGCCCGCGGCCCGCCGAGCGGCTGGCCGCCGTGGAGGCCCAGCGGGATCTCCTGGCCCAGCGCAACAGGCTGGCCCAGGAACTGCACGACTCGATAGGACACACCCTGACCGCCTCGACCATCCAGGCCGCCGTCGCCGGCGAACTGATGGACAGCGACCCGCAGGCGGCCCGACGGGCCCTCAGCAGCATCGAGGAGACGTCCCGCGCCGCGATGGACGACCTCGACCATGTCCTCGGCGTCCTGCGCGCAGGACAGTCACCCACCGCCCCACAGCACACTCTCGCCGACCTCGGCCCCTTGACGGACCGGGTCCGGCAAGCCGGCGCCAGGCTGCGCACGGAGACCGTCGGCGACCTCGCGCAGGTACCGGCCACCGTGTCGCGGGAGGCCTACCGGATCATTCAAGAGGGGCTGACCAACGCCCTGCGGCACGGCGAGACGGCCGAGATCGGTCTGCGGGTCGCCGCACGGGACGGCTGGCTGGAGGTGGAGCTCGTCAACCCGCTCCCCGCCGCCCGGGTCCCGTTCCGCCCGGGCAGGGAGCGGGGGCAGCACGGGCTGACCGGAATCGCCGAGCGGGTGCGGCTGCTGCGCGGCGAGGTGTCCGCGGGGCCCACGGACGAGCACGGCACGCACTGGCGGCTGGCGGCACGCATACCGCTACGGTCGGTGCGGTGAACACGAGTTCCGGCGCCACCACGCCCACCCCGTCCAACTCCCCGTCGTACTCCCCATCCGCGCCTCCGCCCCCGCCCCCGTCCCCGTCCCCCGACCCGGCGGTCACCGTCCTGATCGTCGACGACGAGGAGCTCACCCGTACGGGACTGCGGGCCCTGTTGTCGGCCAAACCCGACCTGGACGTCGTCGGTGAGGCCGCTGACGGTGCCGAGGTGCTTCCCCTGGTCGAGCGGCTACGCCCCGATGTCGTACTGATGGATGTGCGGATGCCCGGTATGGACGGGATCGAGGCGACCCGGCGGCTGCGGTCCGCGCTGCCCGAACCGCCGAAGGTCGTCGTGATCACCACGTTCGAGAACGACGAGTACGTCTATGACGCGCTGCGGGCCGGCGCCAGTGGGTTCATCCGCAAGCGGGCGCCGTCCCAGCAGATCGCGCACGCCATCCGGCTGGTGGCCGCCGGTGACTCGGTGCTGTTTCCGGACGCCGTCCGCCGGCTGGCCGTCGGCAGGCCCGTACGGCGGAGGGCCGCCACCGGTGGGGCGGCGACGCTCACCGCGCGGGAGACCGAGATTCTGCGGCTCATGGCGAAGGGGTTGTCCAACCAGGAGGCCGCCGTACAGCTGCGGGTGAGCCTGGAGACCGTCAAGACGCATGTGGGCAATGTGCTCGCCAAGCTGGGCGCGGGCAACCGCACCCAGGCGGTCGTCCTGGCCTATGAAGAGGGCCTGGTGGGCCCCGGGGCGGACGACGGGTAGCCGCCGTTCCGGCGGCGAGGGCATCAGCGCTCCGAGGAGTACAGCGCGCGGTCGCGTCGCGGCTGGACGGGGCGGTTGCTCAGGGGGAAGAGCGTGCGGTAGCGGGCGGCCTCGCCGGGCGAGACGGTGACGGGCTGGGCCAGGACGGTCCACACCACGCCTTCGGTGCACGGCGGAGTGGTGAGCGAGCCCGCGTACTGGAAGTAGGCACGGCCCCTGGGCAGCAGACGGTTGAGGTCGAGGGGCCGGTCGGTCGTCGTGGTCCCGCCCTTCGCGGCAGGGAGCGCTCTCCACAGCGGCGCGAAGGCGGACTCGCCCGGCCTCTCCCGCATCAGGACGGCCAGCACGGCGAGTTGGCCCCGGGCATTCCGGTGGACGAAGTGGAGCTCTATCGCCGTGCCCTTGCCCTGGACGGTGTGCTCGCTGGGCAAGTGGAAGTGGAACTGCCGCAGTTCGTACCGGCTGCCACCGACCCGGAGCGTGCCGCCCCCGGGCGCGGTGGCCTGGATGGTGTGCCCCCTGTTCTCCAGTGTGACGGTGGCCGGCCGGTATCCGATGGACACCTCGGCCGGGTGCGTGGTCGCGCTGTTCTTCGTGAGGTCGATGGGTGACTGCCGGCGCCCGGCCTTGCACTGCGTGAAGGAGGGATCGAGGTCTCCCCACTTCTCGGGGCCGTCAGCACCCTCGTAACTCCACCGCGTCCCCGCCGCCTTGTCCTTGTTCGCGTTCCCGTCGTCCGTTGTGAGCCCGTGCGGGGTGCGCGATGCGGTGGCGGACGGCTGCGGGCCGTCGTCGGTGGTGCGGGTGCCGGCAGCGAGGGCGGACGCCAGGGTGAGGGCGGCGAGGGCGGTGAAGGCACCCGCGGCTGCGCTGTAGTTGCTCACGTCCGCAGCAGCCTAGGACATTGCGGATTTGAGCAGCATAAATGCCATATGCCGGAAATCAGAAGAACGGGCGCTACCCCTTGCCGCCCTTGCCGCCCTTCTCGCCCTGCTCGCCCTCTCCCCCTTCCTTCTTCTCCTGTCCCTTCCCCTCCCTGAGCTGGGACGTGATCGTCTTCAGCGTCTCCGCGACGTACCGCTCGCTCGCCTCCTTCGTGACGCCGAGCTCGGTGAGCGGGCCGTCGCCGCCTTCCTGTTCCAGGAGGGCCAGCAGGATGTGCTCGGTGCCGATGTAGTTGTGGCCGAGGCGCAGGGCCTCGCGGAAGGTCAGCTCCAGGACCTTCTTCGCGGCCGCGTCGAACGGGACCAGGGTGGGAACCTCCTCCGCGCCGGGCGGGAGCCGGCGTTCCGTGGCCGTGCGCACCTGGTCGAGCGCCACGCCCTGGGCGGCGATCGTCATCGCGGCGAGGCTGTTCGGGTCGGCGAGCAGGCCGAGGACGAGGTGGTGGGTGGTGATCCGGTCGTGGTGGGCGGCGATCGCCTCGTTCTGGGAGGCCACGACGGCGGTGCGGGCGCGCGGGGTGTAGCGGCTGAAGGACTGGTCCGGGTCGGGTTCCGGCTGGTCCTTCGGTACGAAGCGCTTCTGGGCCGCCTGCTTGGTGACGCCCATGCTCTTGCCGATGTCGGTCCAGGAGGCGCCGGAGCGGCGGGCCTGGTCGACGAAGTGGCCGATGAGGTGGTCGGCCACGTCGCCGAGGTACTCGCCGGCGAGGACCGCGTCGGTGAGCTGGTCGAGCGCGTTCGAGTGGACCTTCTTGATGGCCTGGATGAGTGCGTCGAGGCTGACGTGCTGGGACATCTGAACGGCGGGAGCGTCCCGCTCGGGGTTCTTCTCCATGCGTCAACCGTAGGTTGACGGCGCCCGGATCGTCAACCCTTGGTTGACGTCGCATGGGGAGGGCCGACAGGCCGAGGGGGCCCGTAAAGCAAGATCTTGAACACTCGGGGTGACAAAATGGGGAGCGCCGGACCACTTCGTATGCCCTCCGGTCCTGCTCCCGCGGACACGCCGATCCGCTGTCACAGCCGTTGTCGGGCGACATGCGGCCCGATCACACCCCTCGTACGATGATCCATGGAGGCTGGGCGCATGGATGAATCCCCCGTAAGCGACACGGTGTCACCACGGTAGGACGGTCCATGATGGCTGCATCAACCGACCGCTATCCCTATGCCTTCCATATCGCCCTCGACGGCAACGGCTTGAACGGCCTGGAGGGTGCGGCCGGCGTCTGCCTCTTCCGCTACAACCCGGACAGCGGCGAGTACGCCTACCGCGTGCAGTACTACGACGGAGTGGCCGGCGGCCATGCCGTCAGCGTCACGCCCGACCGGAAGTTCGGGTTCCTCGGCAACGCCGGGCAGCAGCTCCTGTTCTACGACGCCCAGTCGCTGGACGAGCGCGAGCGGGTCTCCACCTTGCGGTTCGAAACCCCGGACGCGTCCCTCAAGAGCAGCACGCACATCGTGTGGCTGGACAACACCCAGGGTGTCACCGCGATCGGCGACGGCCTCTGGCTGGTGGACCTCGACCGCCCGACCAAGGCCGAGCGGATCGGCGATCACCTGCTCAAACTTCCGCATGCCATGAAGCGCACCGCCTCCGGCCGCTACCTCGTCTACGGAGGGATGGACCACCCGGGGCAGGGAGAGGCCGCCGAGGTCGGCGTCTTCGATCTCGACAAGCAGGTCGCCCGGCGGATCCCCTTGCCGACGACCTGCTGGCATGTGGCCTGCCATCCGCAGGAGGACATCTTCTACGCACTGTCCTTCCGGGTGCATCCTCAGGAGGGCAGGGACTGGCACGAATGGGCCATGGCCTACTTCAAGGAGTACGTGTTCGAGATCGACGCCGGTACCGGGCAGATCCTGCGGCACTGGACCTGCGGTCAGAGCGTGCCCGCGCACATCAACTCGGACGTCTGCCTCTCCGACCGTGAGCTGATCTACTGCAACGGCGGCAGCGGCACCATCGTCATGATCGACCTCGACGACTTCATCTCGTACCGTGTCATCGACGAACGGCCGGCACTGTCCGCGCAGATGCGCTCCGCCCGGCAGGCCGCCCGGCAGGTCACCGACGCGTTCACCCGGGGATCCCTCGCCCCGAGCAGCAGGCACTTCGTCGGCGCACTGCGGGTCACGCGTGGCACGCTGCTCGACTCGGTCTACGCCTGCCAGCTCTCCGCCGACCAGAAACTGCTGTTCACCGCCAACCGCGGACTCAACACGATCACCGTGTACGACTATCCCGCCAATGCCGTGCGGCTGCGGGTCGAGATGCCGGAGCTGCGCGCGTACCTTCCCGATCTGCCTGTCTGGACCGATCCCCGGCTGGGGTTCCACCACAGCACCCTGTTGAGCCCGGTCCCGGCCCCTGCCGGGCCCCGATCTGAGGAGTGTCCATGAGCACCGAGACGACCGAAGAGCTGAACGCCGAACTCCGGCGAAGCTGGGAACACTTCCGGACCACGGCAGTCCGGATCGCCGAGCTCCAGAGCGCGATGTGGGGTGACTACGCGGAGCTGATGACCGGGCTGCTCAACGGCAAACCCACCTGGGGCGGCATCAACCGGACGTACTGGAAGTTCGTCGGCGACGAGGGCATGAAGTTCGCCTCGGCGCTGGGCGGACTCGGCGTCGACTACGCCCGGGGCGTGGTGGAGCTGACCCGGGAGCACGAGCAGCGCCTGTGGGAGCAGTTGCGCGCGTCCGCGGAGGAGAGCGGGCCGGACGACCGGGCCGGCGGCGGAGGCGGGGGACCGAAGGCCGCGAAGACCGGTCCGTCGCCCTCGCCCCGCTCCAGGCGGACGAAGCAATGAAGCACATGCAGCACATGCAGCAGATGCAGAACATGCGGCAATGATCGGCGGGGGGGGGGACGCCCTGCCGGGCAGCGGGGTCAGCTCAGCGCGCCGACTGCCTCGTCCAGTTGCCGGGGAAGCAGCTCCCGGGCACTCATGACCTCCGGATGCGGCCGCAGCCCGGACCTGACCCGGTCGGGCAGGTGCGGGCTGGTCACCAGCCAGCCGAGCGCCTCGGCGAGGGCCTGGCGGGCCGGCCGCGGCGTGTACCCGAGGGCAGCGGCCTTTCCGTGCCGGTACCAGTAGTACCGGCCCATCGTCCGGGCCTCCGCGCGGGTGGTCGAGGGCGGCCGGGCGTTCAGTACGGCCCGGATCTCCGCCACCGTCGCCGCCAGGTACGCGCCGGTGTGCGTGGCGGTGGCCCACGGCCCATGGGTGCCGCACAGCTCCGAGACGGTCTGGTGGATGGTCCGCCACGCCCAGTTCTCACCGCCCAGCAGATAGCGCTCCCCGGCGGCCCCCTTCTCCGCGAGCAGGACATGGCCGTCGGCGATGTCCCGGACCGAGACGATGTTGCAGCCGCCCGGGTAGGTGGTGCGCAGCGGATCGGCCAGATACCGGGTGAGCAGCGCGTTGCTGGGTACCAGCCGCCAGTCGGGTCCGCCGACCACGATGGTCGGACAGGCGGCCACCACCTCCAGCCCCAGTTCGGCGCCCGAGGCGAGCGCTGCCCGCTCCTGCTCCAGCTTGGTGAGGAAGTAGTCCGGCAGATACTCCTCGCCGGGCAGCCCGGTCTCGTCACGGGTCGCCGGACCGTCGGACGAACCGCAGGTGACCGACGACGAGGTCACCACCACCCGCCGGACTCCCGCCGCCGCTGCCGCCCGCAGCACCTCGCGGGTGCCGTCCACATTGGCCCGGGCCAGTTCCTCCCGGGTGATGTCCCAGTACGCGAAGACGGCGGCGCAGTGGAACACGGTCTCGCAGTCCTCGAACGCGGGCCGCAAGGAGGCGGGAGTACGGAGATCCGCGTGGACCACGGGTACGCCGAGCGCACGCAGGTGCCGCGTGTCGCTGCTTCGGCGGACCAGCGCCCGCACCTCATGGCCGGCGCCCAGCAGGGCGCGCACCACCTGGGCACCGACGAGTCCGGTGGCTCCGGTCACACACGCTTTCACAGTGACTACCTCGATCGCCTGTCCCGGGCCGCGGCGTCGCGCAGCCCCTGCCAGAAACCGGTGACCGCGGGACGCAGCGCCTCCCGGAACTCCTCGAACAGCCCGAAACGGGACGGGACATCGCCGGGCGCGACATGCCGGAAGCCGTCCGGCCCCAGCTGTCCCGGCAGTCTCGGCACGGCCAGGGCCTGCGAGGCGAGGCTCCGTACGAGCCGGGCGGCCGCGGTCAGGCGCTGGGTGGGCAGTTCGGCGGCCAGCATGTCGTCACGCTCCTGCCAGGGGCGGCCGATCCGGAACGGCCGCCCCTCGTACTGCGCCTCGAAGTTGTCGAGCGTGCGGGTGAAGAACCGCTGATAGGAGTCCTGCACCAGCGGGTCCCTGAGCTTCGGCCGGGTTTCGGGACGGAAGACCTGCCAGGTCAGCGGCAGCGTGAACCGCTGGCGCACCCGGACCACGATCCGGGTCCGGGCGCCGCCGTCCGCCGGGAGGAAGGCCACCGAACCGTCGTCGTACTCGGCGGAGCCGTTCGGGCTGTGGACCGTCCGCCAGGCGATCCGCTGCGACCGCTCCCCGTAGCTGATCGACTCGAGCTTGCACACATCGATGGGCGGACCGCCGTAGAACGCCATGTAGTTCGGCTGTGCCAGGTACAGGTTGCGTTCGATCTGGCGGGTGGGCCGCCCCTGCGCGTCGCGGGACACCACATGGACCCGTCCGCCCAGGTAGTCGGTCATGTAGCTGATGGTCCGGCTGATGTCCACCCGGCGCACGAACTCCGCGTACGGCGCGCTGACGGTGCGTTCGCAGCCGAAGAGGATCGAGCTGCCCAGGTGTTGCCACCGCATCAGCCAGGCATCCGGGGGGAGCGCGTCGATCACTCCTTCCAGCGGCTGGAGGAGCGCGTCGATCCGGTCGAAGTCCCGGTGGGTATAGGCGTCCGGGTCGAGGGCGAGGGAGACGTCCCGGCGCCGGATCTTCTCCTTCCCGTACCCGGTACGCCATGCCCGTACGGTGGACGACGCGGAGGCGGCCGCTCCGATCACCGCGCAGAGGGCGGCGGAGGCCGCCGGGTTCTCGTCCGCGACCCGGATCAGCGTGGTGAGGATCCGGGACAGCCGCGCCAGCGCGGGATCGGTGATCTCCGCCGCGTCCGGCGCCACCTGCCAGGAGGCGATGCTGAACAGCCGGTGGGCCCGGCCGTCCGGGTCGAGCCGGCGCACCGCCTCGACCAGGGCTCTCGGCGGATTGCGCCACCCCTGGTACGGCGTCAGGTCCCCGTCGAGGCGGTAGCCGTCCGGCAGCCCGCGGTCGTTGAGCACCCGCGCGTTGAGCGGCGACGAGACGGGGTCGACGCGCATGAGCAGGGCACCGGCCATGTCCGCCAGCGCCCCGTCCGGCGAGGCGATGACCGTCCCCGTCTCCAGCGGTTTGCCCACGTACGATCCGGCGCACCCGTGACTGCTCACCACCGCGTCGATGAGGTGGAAGTCCGGTGCGTGGGCACGGAGCAGATCCACGACGACCTCGGCGCCGTCGCGCCGGGCCCGGTAGTGATGGTGTTTGTCGGCGTGCGGCAGCACACCCAGCAGATTGGCCAGGCAGAGGGCGTACCCGAACTCCGGGTGGGTGCAGTTCTTCGCGATGTTGATCCGGAAGCCCGCCGCCAGCCAGCCGCGCGCCATTCCGCTGCCGTGCAGCACGCTGGACGAGGGGAATCCGGCCGGTTCGATGTCCTCGGACAGGTCGACGACCCGGTAGGTGTTGCCGCGGTGGGTGCGCCCGCCGTAGCCGAGCCGGCGACAGGCCGCACGGAACCCGGGGCCCTCGAGCCATACATCCGGGCCGCAGCGGGCGGCTCCGACGGCGATGTTCCGGTAGCCCCTGTCACACAGCAGGTCGATGAGGTGCTCCACGAGCACGGCGCTGACCGCGGTCGTGGGGTCGCCGTACGCGGATGTTCCCGGCGTCAGTATCACCGCCAGCCCACCCGGATCCCCGGCCGCGCGTGCGGCGAGCCGCTGCCAGAGCCCGGCCCGGGCGACCGCGTCCGCCAGCAGGTGTGCGGGCGGCAGCGGCCGGGTCCGGGTGGACCGGACCACGGCGGCGACGGTGGTCGTGTCGTCCTCGGTGCGGATCTTCTCCATGGCCTCCACCCAGGGGCGCAGCGCCCCGTAGTGCGCCCGGTCGGCCCGATGCTCTCTGCAACGCCATCTGCAATAAAACGACCAAAAAGGTGCAAACGTGATGCTAATGCAGAGAAGGTGCGTGTCAGTCGGGGCGCGCCTGTGTCACACGCATATTCATGCCTTGTTTTCACCGTGAGTGTGTGCGGGTGTGCGGTAAGTGGCTGTGCGGTGGGTGGGTAAAGGTGGATATCTGGAAAATGTCTGTATTGGGTGTTCTGCGGGGGTTGGCCGTAGTATCCTGAAGACCGGCCTACGGGGCGAGCGAGGGAGTTCGATCCGACTGGCCTCGGGGAAGAGGGCTCTGGCTCTCGCCGAGGACATATGAGGAAAGATCGGGCTGAGAGGCTGAAAGGTCGTAAAGACCGGACGGCGACCCCCAAGCACCTGATCCGGACAATGCCGGCGAAGGGAGCCCACCTCGTAGGTCTCTGCTGTGCTCACCCGCCACCGGCTGTGGTCACCCCGCCTTGATCAGGTCCGCGCACTTCTCCCCGATCATCATCGTGGTGATGCACGGGTTCACCGCCGTCAGGAACGGCATCACGGAGCCATCGGCCACCCGCAGGCCCGTCACACCCTTGACCCGGAGCTGGGGGTCGAGCGGGGCCGCCGGATCGTCGGGGGCGCCCATCCGGACCGTGCAGGCGGGGTGGTAGACGGTGTTGTGGGTGTCGCGGAGGTAGGCGAGGAGTTCGGCGTCGGACTGGACGGCGGGGCCGGGGGCGAGTTCGGCGGCGGCCCAGGCAGCCATCGGCGGCTGGGAGACGATCTCGCGGGCGAGGCGGAGACCGTGGGTCATCACCCGTACGTCGTGTGCGTCGGTGAAGTAGCGCGGATCGACCTTGGGCTTGTCGCGGAAGTCGCGGGTGCGCAGGCGTACGGTGCCCAGCGAGCGGGCGCGGGTGACGTTCGGGGTGAGGCAGAAGGCGTTCTCCGAGGTGGGGTAGCCCCGGCGGTAGGTGTTCATGTCGAAGGGCACCGAGCCGTAGTGGAACATCAGGTCCGGGCGGTCCAGGCCGGGCTCGGTGTCGGCGAAGATGCCGATCTCCCACCACTGGGTGGAGGCGGTCACCATCGGCTGTGCGGCCTCCCACATGATCACGCCCTCGGGGTGGTCCTGCAGGTTCGCGCCGACGCCGCGGGAGTCGACGAGCGGTTCGATGCCGGTGGCGACGAGATGGTCGGCCGGGCCGATACCGGAGAGCATCAGAAGCTTGGGGGAGTCGATCGCGCCGCAGGAGACGATCACCTCGCGGCGGGCGTTCACGGTACGGGTGTGGATCAGGTCGGGGGCGAGGTAGTCCACCCCGGTGCAGCGCCCGGAGGAGTCGATGTTCAGCCGTTTGGCCTGGAGGCCGGTGCGTACGTCGAGGTTGCGGCGGGTGCCCATGACGGGGTGGAGGTAGGACACCGAGGAGGAGGAACGGGTGCCGTCGGGGCGGCAGTTGATCTGGAACCAGTTGGCGCCGCGGACGACGGTCTTGCCGTTGTTGAACGCGGTGACGGGGATGCCGGCCGCCGCACAGGCCTCCAGCAGGGCCGCCCCGCACGGGTCGCGGGGCGGGACGGTGCGCAGGGTGACCGGTCCGGAGCGGCCGTGGTGGTCCCCGGGGGCGTCGTTGGCCTCCAGCCGCTGGAAGAGCGGGAAGCAGTCGGCCGCGCTCCAGCCCGTACAGCCCAGACCGGCCCACTCGTCGAGGTCCTCGGCCGGGGCCCAGAAGGCGATGCAGGAGTTGTGGGACGAGCATCCGCCGAGGACTCTGGCGCGGGCGTGCCGCAGATAGCTGTTGCCGTTCTCCTGGGGCTCCACGGGGTAGTCCCAGTCGTAGCCGGACTCCAGCAGTCCCATCCAGCGGTCCAGGCGGAGGACGGCGTCGTCACCGACGTCCGACGGGCCTGCCTCCAGCACGCAGACGGTGACCGCCGGGTCCTCGCTGAGCCGGGCCGCCACGACGGCACCGGCCGTGCCGCCGCCGACCACGACGTAGTCGAACGCGTCCACGGGTGCTTCCCCGTACCCGGGCGTTCCCTGGGGACCGGACGTTCCTTGGGACATCGCTCCGTCTCCTGTCAGGCGGTGGGGGTGGTGGAGGAGCCCGGGGCGTCACCTTCGGGCACGATGGCGGCGTGCATGGCCAGTACGCCGGTCTTCTTCCGCTGGACGCACCAGTAGTAGGTGAACCCGCCGATCGCCACGACACCGATGAACAGGAACGCGCCCCAGCGCAGATACCAGTGCTGCGGCCCGGTCGCGTTGTAGACCGCGGCGCGCGGCCAGGCGAGGTTGAGGGACATCCCCAGGCCCCAGAGGACCGCGAGGATGTTCACCGGGAGTCCGAACGCGCCGAGGGAGAACCGGCCCGGCACCGGCGTCCACTTCCCGCGCAGCCGCTGCACCAGCATCGGCAGGGTGACGGACACATACGCCAGGTAGATCATGATGATCGCGATGCTGGTGATCACCGAGAAGATCTGCGGCTGGTTGACGTTGAGGACCAGGACACCGATCGCCACCAGACCGATGATCACGGCCGGCAGCACCGGCGTCTGGAAGCGCGGGCTGACCTTGGCGAGCCGTGCCGAGGCCGGCAGGTTGTTGTCCCGGGCCATCGCGAACGCCAGCCGGATGGCCGCGGTGTGCACCGCCAGCTCGCACACCGTGATCGCGATCACCACACACCACAGCACCATCTGCCCCACGGCCGAGCCCAGCGTCGCCAGCACCACGTACTGCAGCCCGTCCACCGACAGCTCCCTGGCGTGCAGATCGGGCACCGCGAGCAGCGCGAACAGCAGGATCAGCCCGCCGATGAGGAAGGACGCGAGCAGCGCACGCAGGATCGCCCGCGGCGCGTTGCGGGCCGGGTCCTTGGACTCCTCGCCCAGGGAGGAGGCCGTGTCGAATCCGTACATGACGTACGCCGAGGCCAGCGACGCGGTCAGGAACGCCCCGAAGTAGCCGAGGGACTCCCCCTTGCCCAGGCCGTACGTCTCGGTGAGCGCGGCGGGACTGCGGATGATGTGCGCGGCGAGCAGCAGCACCAGCACGACGGCGGCGATCAGCTCGATCGCCACACCGGCCGAGTTGATCCGCGCCATCAGCCGGACGCCGAAGGCGTTGACCAGGGTGGTGAAGGCGACGAGTACGGTGCCGAGCACCACGGCGTTGGCGGCCGCCGACTTCCCCGTGCCGTCGCCGATGAACTGGAACCACGACGAGATCTGCGGCAGCGTCACCTGGTACGCCAGGGCCACCGCGGCCAGCGACACCATCGACGCGGTCAGCATCATCCAGCCGCCCAGCCAGCCGATGTGCGGGCCGCCCAGCTGCTTCGCCCAGTTGTAGATGGAGCCGGCCACCGGGTAGCGGGCGGCCAGTTCGCAGAAGCAGAGCGCCACCATCAGCTGCCCGGCGAAGACCATCGGCCAGGACCACCAGTACGCCGGGCCGCCGTGCGCCACACCGAAGTAGAACAGCTGGAAGGTACCGGTGAGGATCGAGATATAGCTGATACCGGCCGCGAAGGTGTGGAAGTTGCCCAGGGTGCGCTTCAGTTCGGGCTTGTAGCCGAGTTCGGCGAGCGACTCGTCGTCGTGGCCGGGACCGGTCACTCGAACCACCTCTGCGGCCGCGGCGCGGTGTTGCGCCAGATGTGCTTGGCCTCCTGGTACTCCGCCAGTCCCGCCGGCCCCAGCTCCCGCCCGATGCCCGACTGCTTCATCCCGCCCCACTCCGCCTGCGGCACGTACGGGTGGAAGTCGTTGATCCACACCGTCCCCGCGCGCAGCCGGCCGGCCACCCGGTGCGCCCGCTCACTGTTCTGCGTCCACACCGCCCCGGCCAGCCCGTACACGGTGTCATTGGCGAGCGAGACCGCCTCGTCCTCGTCGCGGAACCGCTCGACGGTCAGCACCGGTCCGAACGACTCGTCCCGCACCACGGACATGTCCGGCGTGCACTCGTCCAGCACGGTCGGCAGGTAGTAGAAGCCGTTCGACAGCGACGGGTCGTCGGGTGCCGCGCCGCCGCAGAGCAGTACCGCGCCCTCCTCGAGCCCCGCCGCCACATACGCCTCGATCTTGGCGCGGTGCTCGGCGGAGATCAGCGGGCCGCTGCGGGCGAAATCGTCGAACGGTCCGCCCAGCCGGATCCGCTGGGCGCGGGAGACCAGCTCATCGACGAAGGCGTCGTGCAGTTCGTCCTGGACCAGCAGCCGGGCGCCCGCCGAGCAGACCTGCCCGGAGTGCAGAAAGACCGCGGTCAGGGCGTAGTCGACCGCGGTGTCGAAGTCGGCGTCCGCGAAGACGATGTTCGGGTTCTTGCCGCCCAGCTCCAGGGCGATCTTCTTCACCGTGGGCGCCGCGGCGGCCATGATCCGTCTGCCCGTGGCCAGACCGCCGGTGAACGACACCATGTCCACCCGCGGGTCCTCGGTCAGCGGGGCGCCCACGACGGGGCCGGTGCCGAGTACCAGGTTCGCGGTGCCGGCCGGCACCCCGGCCTCCTCCAGTAGCCGCATCAGGTGGATCGCGGTGTGCGGAGTCAGCTCGCTGGGCTTCAGGACGAACGTGTCGCCCGCGACCAGCGCGGGCGCGACCTTCCAGGCGGTCTGCAGCAGCGGATAGTTCCACGGCGTGATCAGCGCGCAGACGCCGACCGGCTCGTGCCGCACCGTGCTGTCGGTCTCCGCGATACCGGTGTCCACCACCCGGTCGGTGCCGCCGGCCGCACCGAGGTTGCCGAAGTAGCGGAAGCAGTTGGCGATGTCGTCCATGTCGTATCCGCTCTCCACCAGCCGTTTGCCGGTGTCGAGGGACTCCGCCCTGGCCAGCTCCTCCCGGTCGCGCTCCAGCAGCTCGGCGACGCGCAGCACCAGCCGGCCGCGCTCGGCCGCCGGGGTGCGCGGCCAGGAACCGTCGTCGAAGGCCGTACGGGCCGCGGTGATCGCCGCCGCCGCGTCCTTCGGCCCGCCCTCGTCGACGGTGGCGACCAGCGTGCCGTCCGCGGGGCAGCGGATCTCCCGCACCTGCCCGTCGGCCGCCGCGGTCCACTGACCTCCGATGAACAGCTCCGGCATGGTGGTGCCTTTCGGTTCCGGGCTCGTACGAGGCGGCAGCGGTGGGCGCGGCGCCTGGCCGCGGCGCACGCCCGCCGGACCTCCGTGACGATCACTGCACCGAGCGTAAGGCGGCCGCTGCGGGTCCGCACGGCGAGAATGGGGGGATGTCATCGAGCCGACGGGGCCCCGTCCCGCACCCGAACCCGTACCCGGTACCGGACGCCGCCGCCTACCTCACCGGCCGGTGGAGCGTCGAGCGGACCGTGTCCGACCTGCGGGCCGGGGTGACCGGCGGCTTCCGCGGGACCGCCGAGTTCCGGCCCGCCGTGGCCGGTGACGCGGTGACGGGTGACACCGTGGCCGGTGCGGCCGCGGCGGGCGCGCCGCCTGCCGACGCCCTGCCGGCGGACGCCCTGCTGCACGTGGAAGCCGGGCAGCTGACCTGGGACGGTACGACCTACCCCGCGCAGCGCACGCTGCGGCTGTGCCCCCGCCGGGACGGGACCGCCGAGGTCCGGTTCGCCGACGGCCGCCCCTTCCACGACCTCGACCTCCGCACCGGCCGCTGGACCGCCGTCCACCCCTGCGCCGAGGACCGCTACGAGGGCACCTTCACCGCGGTCGCCGCCGATGAGTGGCACCTGGAGTGGCGGGTCGCCGGTCCGGTCAAGG
Source organism: Streptomyces sp. NBRC 110611 (assembly GCF_001590865.1). GTDB lineage: Bacteria > Actinomycetota > Actinomycetes > Streptomycetales > Streptomycetaceae > Streptomyces. Next base: position 68,380 of record NZ_BBUY01000002.1, on the reverse strand, counting down.
ACCAGGTGCTGCGGTCGGTGTACCGAAGGGTCTCGCCTGACGAACGACAGAGGTGATCCTGCCCGCCGCGAGCGTCGCCAGCCGCGGCGCCCGCCGGGCGAGCGCCGCGTCCTCGGTCGCCACGACGCAGCTGAGCCGGCGCTCCCCCCACAGCCGCTCGAACAGCTCGATGATCTGCGCCCGGGCCGCGGCGGTCAGGCCCGCGGTGGGCCGGTCCGCCAGCAGCACCGCCGGACGTTTCACCAGCGCCCGGGCCAACGCCACCCGCCGCCGCTCCCCGGCGTCCAGCTCGCCCGGCAGCCGCCCCAGCCGATGCCCCAGCCCGACCTCCTCCAGCGCGGCCGCGGCCAGCTCACGGCAGTCGTCGGGGCGCAGCCGCAGCGACACCAGCACGCTCGCCACGTTCTGCTGTGCGGTGAGGCCGGGCCAGAGCGCCGCATACCCCGGGAGCCCCGCATGCCCCGTGGGTCCCCCGCCGTGCACCATGCCGATCGACTCCACCCGGATCCGGGCCAGCCGGCACTCCGTCACCGTGGCCAGGTCCGTGCCGTTCAGCACCACACTGCCGCCGCTCGGGCGCTCCAGCCCGCCGAGAATCCGCAGCAGCGCGGAGGTGCCCGACCCGGCCGGACCCTGGACGACGAGACCGCCGCCGTCCTCGACATGGAGCCCGACGCCGTCCAGCACCCGCACCACGCCCCCGTCCCGGCCCTTGCGGTAGTCCTTGGTCACGCCGGTCAGGTGGTACATGGTGCCCTCTCCTCCGGGCCGCCGCACCGGGTGTGCGACGAGCCTTCGGCGACCGTAGGGACGTGGTGTGATGGGACTGTAATCGCTGGGTGAGAGAGCGATGAGAATCAGTGCGCCGGCCCGGGTGCGGCCTCGCCGTCGCCGCCGTCCATCAGCCCGAACGCCGCCAGCAGCCGCTCCGCCGCCAGCGTGGCGGTGAGTTCGCCGTCGCGCACCGCGCGTTCGACCTCCGGGCCCACCCGGCGGACCTCGGGGTGTTCCCGGAGGCGGTCGATGAGCCGTTCGCGGACCATCGACCACGTCCAGTCGACCTGCTGGGTACGGCGCCGCTCGGCCAGCGCCCCGGTGGATTCGAGCAGGGCGCGGTGCGCCTCGACCCGCTCCCAGACCCCCTTCAGGCCGGTCCCCTCGCGGGCGCTGCAGGTGAGGACGGGCGGAGTCCAGGCGGAGTCCGCACCGTGGAGCAGGCGGAGCGCGCCGGACAGTTCGCGGGCCGCGGCACGGGCGTCCTTCTCGTGCGGTCCGTCGGCCTTGTTGACGGACACCAGGTCCGCCAGTTCCAGTACGCCCTTCTTGATGCCCTGGAGCTGGTCGCCGGTGCGGGCCAGGGTCAGCAGGAGGAACGTGTCGACCATGTTGGCGACCGCGGTCTCGGACTGGCCGACGCCGACGGTCTCCACCAGGACGACGTCGTAGCCCGCGGCCTCCATGACGACGATGGACTCGCGGGTCGCGCGCGCCACACCGCCCAGCGTGCCGGACGTGGGGGAGGGGCGGACGAACGCCGCGGGGTCCGTCGCCAGCCGCTCCATCCTGGTCTTGTCGCCCAGGATGGAGCCGCCGGTACGGCTGGACGACGGGTCGACGGCGAGGACGGCCACCCGGTGCCCCATCCCCGTCAGCAGACTGCCGAGCGCGTCGATGAAGGTCGACTTGCCGACGCCGGGCACCCCGCTGATGCCCACTCTGCGGGCCGCGCCGGAGTACGGCAGCAGCTCGACCAGCAGCCGCTGGGCCGCCGCCCGGTGGTCGCGCCGGGTGGACTCGACCAGGGTGACGGCGCGGGCGATCCACGCCCGGGAGCCCGCCCGGACCCCCGCGGCGTACCGCTCGACATCGATCGTCGCAGCCATGACCCCCCGCTCTACAGCTCGTGGCCGAGGGCCGACGCCAGATCCCGCACCAGGTCGTGGGCGGCATCGGGGATCACCGTGCCGGGCAGGAAGACCGCGGCGGCGCCCATGTCGCGCAGCGGCTGGACGTCCTGCGGCGGGATCACCCCGCCCACCACGACCGTGATGTCGTCCCGATCCTCGGCGGCCAGCGCCTCCCGCAGCGCCGGCACCAGCGTCAGATGGCCCGCGGCCAGCGACGACACCCCGACGATGTGCACATCCGCCTCGACCGCCTGCCGGGCGACCTCGGCCGGCGTCTGGAACAGCGGGCCGACATCGACGTCGAAACCCAGATCGGCGAAGGCCGTGGCGATCACCTTCTGGCCGCGGTCATGGCCGTCCTGGCCCATCTTGGCCACCAGGATGCGCGGCCGGCGCCCCTCGGCGCGCTCGAACTCGGCCACCAGCGCCCGGGTGCGCTCGACACCGGAGGAGGGGCCCGCTTCGTCTCGGTACACACCGGAGATCGTACGGATCTGGCCGGAGTGCCGCCCGTAGACCTCCTCCAGGGCGTCCGAGATCTCGCCGACCGTCGCCATCGCGCGGGCCGCGTTCACCGCCAGGGCGAGCAGATTGCGCTCAAGTCCCTTGCCGGGAGCGGCTTTCGCCGCCTCGGTCAGCGCCCGCAGCGCCCCCTGACAGGCCGCCTCGTCGCGCTCGGCGCGCAGCCGCTTCAGCTTCTCGATCTGCTGGGCGCGCACCGCGGAGTTGTCGACCTTGAGGACCTCGATCTCCTCGTCGCTCTCCGCCCGGTACTTGTTGACGCCGATGAGCGCCTGCCGTCCGGAGTCGATCCGTGCCTGGGTACGGGCCGCCGCCTCCTCCACCCGCAGCTTCGGGATGCCCGCGTCGATCGCCTTGGCCATCCCGCCGGCCGCCTCGACCTCCTCGATGTGCTGCCAGGCCCGCCTCGCCAGATCGTGGGTGAGCTTCTCGACGTACGCACTGCCGCCCCACGGGTCGATCACCCGGCAGGTGCCCGACTCCTGCTGGAGGAACAACTGGGTGTTGCGCGCGATCCGGGCGGAGAAGTCGGTGGGCAGCGCGAGCGCCTCGTCGAGCGCGTTGGTGTGCAGCGACTGGGTGTGGCCCTGGGTCGCCGCCATCGCCTCCACACACGTCCGGGTGACGTTGTTGAAGACGTCCTGCGCGGTCAGCGACCAGCCCGAGGTCTGCGAATGGGTGCGCAACGAAAGGGACTTGGGGTTCTTCGGCTCGAAGCGCCGGACCAGCCGCGCCCACAGCAGCCGGGCCGCGCGCAGCTTGGCGATCTCCATGAAGAAGTTCATGCCGATCGCCCAGAAGAAGGAGAGACGAGGGGCGAAGGAGTCCACGTCCATCCCGGCCGCCAGGCCCGCCCGGAGGTACTCCACCCCGTCGGCCAGGGTGTAGGCCAGCTCCAGGTCGGCCGTGGCACCCGCCTCCTGGATGTGGTAGCCGGAGATCGAGATGGAGTTGTAGCGCGGCATCTTCTGCGAGGTGTACGCGAAGATGTCGGAGATGATCCGCATCGAGGGCTGCGGCGGATAGATGTAGGTGTTGCGGACCATGAACTCCTTGAGGATGTCGTTCTGAATGGTCCCGGCCAGCTTCTCGGGCGGCACGCCCTGCTCCTCGGCGGCCACGATGTAGAGGGCGAGAACGGGGAGTACCGCCCCGTTCATCGTCATCGACACCGTCATCCTGTCCAGCGGGATGCCCTGGAAGAGCTGCCGCATGTCGTAGATCGAGTCGATCGCCACGCCCGCCATGCCGACATCGCCGGTGACCCTCGGGTGGTCACTGTCGTAACCGCGGTGCGTCGGCAGGTCGAAGGCGACCGACAGTCCCTTCTGGCCGGCCGCGAGGTTGCGGCGGTAGAAGGCGTTGGACTCCTCGGCCGTGGAGAAACCGGCGTACTGCCGGATCGTCCAGGGCTGGTTGACGTACATCGTCGGATACGGGCCGCGCAGGTACGGCGTGATCCCCGGGTAGGTGCCCAGGAAGTCCAGGCCGTCGAGGTCCGCCCCGGTGTAGAGCGGCTTGACGTCGATGCCCTCCGGTGTCTCCCAGGTCAGGTCCTCGACGCTCTTGCCGGTGGCCTGCGCCACGGCCGCGGCCCACTGCCCGGCGTCGGCCGAGGCGGCCGGTTCGCCCAGCTCGACCCCGGTGAAGTCCGGAATGCCCATCGTCACGCCACCTCCAGGATGTCCAGGGCCGAGGACAGCACCTCGACCGCGTCGCAGCCGGCGAAGACGAACGCGTCCACGCCGGCGCGTACGTACTCCGCGCGGCGCTCGCCCGGCCTGCCCGCCAGGTGGACCCGCAGCGCCCCCGCGGACTTCAGCGCGCCGGCCACCTCCGCCGCCTGCTCCCCGTACACCCCGTCGCCGGCGCACAGACACGCGGTCCGTGCGCCACTGCGGGCGAACGCCTCGGCCACCGACCCCGCGTCCACGGCCTCCTGGACGGCCTCGATACCGCCGGCCTGGAAGAGGTTGGCGGCGAAGGTCACCCGGGCGGTGTGCGACGCCACGGGGCCGAGCGCGGCCAGGAAGACCTTCGGGCGGGCGCCGGCGGTCGCCAGATGCGCGTCGGAACGCGCCCGCAGCAGCTCGTACGCATCCTCCCGGCGGACCCGCGGCAGCCCTCCGCGGACCGGCGCGGGGGCCGGTTCGCGGTGCACCGGCTGCTCGGCTAGGTGCGGGAACTCGCTGACGCCGGTGATCGGTTCACGGCGGTGCCGGAGGTCCTCGGTGCGGCGCTCCCAGGTGCGCGCGAGGCGCTCGGCGAGCATCCCGGAGCGCAGCGCCGCGGCCTGGCCGCCCGCCGCCTCGAGCTCCTGGAAGAACGCCCAGCCCGCGCGGGCCAGCTCGTCCGTGAGGCGTTCCACGTACCAGGAGCCGCCCGCCGGGTCGATCACCTTCGCCAGATGCGACTCCTCCAGCAGGACCGACTGGGTGTTACGGGCGATCCGGCGGGCGAACGCGTCGGACAGGCCCAGCGCCACGTCGAACGGCAGCACCGTCACCGCGTCCGCGCCGCCCACCCCCGCCGCCAGCCCGGCGACCGTGGTGCGCAGCATGTTCACCCACGGGTCCCGACGGGTCATCATCACCGAGGAGGTGACCGCGTGTTGCCGCTGCGCGGACGCCTCGGGCGCGGCCCCGCACACCTCGGCGACCCGGGCCCACAGCCGGCGGCCCGCGCGCAGCTTGGCGATGGTCAGGAACTGGTCCGCGGTGGCGGCGTACCGGAACTCCAGCTGCCGGCAGGCGTCGTCGATACCGAGCCCGGCACCGGTCAGCTGCCGCAGCGCTGCGACGCCGGTGGCCAGCGAGGTGCCCAGCTCCTCGGCGGCCGAACCGCCCGCCTCGTGGTACGGCAGCGCGTCCACCGCCCAGGCCCGCATCCCCGGCGCCTCGGCGGTACAGCGCGCGGCCAGCCGGGCCGCGGCCTCCAGCTGGACCCGCAGCTTGCTGCCGTCGCCGGTACGGGCCAGCAGCCCGAGCGGGTCGGCGCCCAGGCAGCCGACGGCCTCGCTCAGCGGCGCGCCGGATGCCGCGTACAGCCGCAGCAGCTCCTCCGCCGCCGGGACGAAGTCGGCGCCCGCGTCGAGGATCACCGGGGCCAGGTCGAGATAGACGCCGCTGAGCGCCTCCGCCAGACCCGTCACCGGGATTCCGCCGTCCCCGACGGCCAGCCAGACGGAGGTGCTGCCGTTCTCCAGGTCCGCGAGCACCGCCTCATTGGCGCGCCGGGGATCGGTCTGCACATGGCGCTGGCGTACGTCCCAGCCGCCCACGGCCGTGCCCTCGGGCCGGCCGGCCCGTACGAAGGGCGGGAAACCGGGGTGCCCCAGGGGGGCGCCGCCGTCCTCGGCGGTGTAGAGCGGGCGGACGCGGATGCCGTCCTGGAGATCGGTGGTGAGTGCGTCCTCGGCGGCGGGTCCCGTGGCGTCTATGACGCCCGATTTGCGCAGGACGCCTTCGACGAGGCGCTGCCACTGCTCTCGGTCGGCATCCGGGAAGGCGGCGGCCAGGGGGAGTTCGGGGGACTCGGCGGTCATGGCAGCAGGCTAGGCGAACGACCGTTAGCCGGAGCAGGGGCGCCGGCTGTGATGTTCCACTCGTTGACCTGCCAGGGAACTTCCTCTTCACGGGATGGCAGGTGCTCCCGGGGCTCCGGCAGTGACCGTTCGGGGTGTTGACCGGTTGGCCACGTGACCGGTCAGGAGCAGAGGCCCCCCGAGGAGCACGATGTACCAGGCGCCGAGCATCCGCACCAAGGGCGTCGCCGCGCTGCTGCTCGCCGCCGCCGCGCTGGTCTGCGCGCCGCCGGGGGCCGGGCCGGCCGGCCACGCGGCGGGGTGTACCGGACGCCGGATCGCCTCCTGGTCCGTCGACTCCCGGCAGAACGCGGAGTTCGCCCGGTACGGCAATGACAACACCAGGGTGGACGACTGGACCGGCGGTGACGGCACGCACTCGGTGCGCCTCCCCGACGGCCGGACCCTCTGGCTCTTCTCCGACACCTTCCTCGACCGGATCCACCCGCCGCCCAACCCCCAGGGCGAGCCCCGGTACTGGCGCACCTCGGACGACGGGCGGCCCCCGCTCCTCCGGCGCAACTCCGCCGTGCTGATGTCCCGTTCGGGCCGGCTGGAGCGCACCCTGACCGGCGGCACGGCGGCCGGCAGCGCTCCGGAGGGACCTGGGCCGTTCTTCCCCGATCCGGCGGACGGCGGCTGGCGCTGGCCGGTCCGCGCCCGTGTGGAACCCCGTACGCCCGGCTCCCCGGAGAAGGCGGTCCGGGTACTGCTGTGGAACCGTGCTCCCGGAACCGGGCCGTGGATCTTCGGGGTCCCGCGCGCCACGGACGTCGCCACGCTGTCACTGCCCGGGCTGCGACTGGAGGGCATCCGGGAGGCGGTCGGCCAGAGCGCCGTCACCGACCCGGAGCGGCGCGTCCTCTACGGCGCCGCCGCGGTCGGTGCGGGCGGCTGGACCTATGTCTTCGGCGCCGACGAATCGCCGTCCGCACCGGGCTCCAGCGCCTATCTCGCACGGGTCCCGGCCGGGCGGCTCGCCGACCGGGCCGGCTGGCGCTTCTGGGACGGCACCCACTGGCGGCGGAACCCCGAACGGGCGGCGCCGGTGCTGCGGGACGACGGACGGCGCGGTGTCGGCACCGGTTTCACCGTCGTACGGGAGGGCCCGTCCTGGGTGCTGTTCACCATGGACACCGGGGGAGACGGCACGGCCGCGACACAGGCCCTCACCAGCTACTGGGCCTGCTCCCCCCAGGGCCCCTGGCACGGCCCGAACGGCCGCCTCACGCCGCCCCGCCCGCCCGCACCCGACCCCCGGTACGTCATCGCCTACAACCCCCAGGCCCACCCGGAGTTCACCACGGGCGGGCGCCTGCTGCTCAGCTACGACATCAACTGGCTCGGCCCGCCGGGCGTCCCGCCCGACACCCGGCTCAACGGCGATGTGGACCTGTACCGGCCCCGGTTCCTGCGCGTACGGATGACGGCGGACACGGGGCCGTGATACGGGCCCCGGCTCGGCGCGCGGGACCACTCAACTGCCGTGCCGCTCCCGCCACTTACGGGCCTGCTCGTCGATGTCGAACGGGACGAGCTGCAGCGGCGGGCCGTCGAGCGGGGTGCGCAGTGCCGCCCGGATCCGCTCGTTGACCGCCGTGAGGATGCGGCGCAGCGCGGCCTCGGACGGGGCGTCGGCCGCCGCCTTCAGGGCCTCCTCGGCCTCCTTGCGCAGCGCGAGGCTCGGCGGAAGGTACGAGAGGTGCTCCCGGTCCATCTTCTCCTTGACCCACCACATGTCGTCATACGGCCGGTCGAGGTGCGGGAGGGGCTTGCCGGCTCCGGGCAGACCGGCGAAGTCGCCGCGCTCCGTTGCCTCGCGGATCTGCTTGTCGACCCAGGTCTCGAACGTGACGCCGGGTGGTTTGCGCTCGGTCATCGCATAGCTCCCCAGGGCGCGGTGGTATCTGTCAGCGTACGCCGCCGACCTCCGTAGTGCCGGTGCCGGTGCCGGTGCCGCTCGCGTCGCCGCCGCTGCTCGCACCGTCACCGCCGTCCGCCGCGTCGCTCGGGCTCGGCTGGACCACCGGGAAGGCGTTGTTTCCGCCGCACACCATGGGGTTGAGCCGGAACGCCTGACCCACCAGCGTCACGGCGACCCGTTCCGGCGGCTTGCCGCCGGGCACCCGGGCGTTGGCCGCGGTGCACACCAGCTGGTTCAGCGAGGCGGAGTCCGGCGGCCCGTACTTCGGCGGCACACTGATCATGACCGTACCCTCACCGGTGGTGACGACCGGCCGGCTGGGGAACTTCGACAGGGCGCTGGTCAGGCCGCGCATCCGCTCGGCGTGGTTCGGCCCCTCCAACAGCAGCTCGATGGCCTGCTCCGGGTCGACCGGGGCCTTCGCCGGACGGATCGCGGAGCGCAGTCCGGACGGTCCGTAGAAGAACAGCTGGACATCGGCCACCGGCTGGCCGGGGGACCGCACGCCCATCGCGGGCTCACCGGCGTCGATCACGTCGGTCGGTGCGATCCCGCAGCCGGCCAGCACGCCGGCGAGTGCGGTGCCGGCCACGCCGCCGAGCAGCCGCTGCCGGGCCCGCACCGCGTGCCGTCCGGGCCGGCCGCTCGGCCCGTTCCGGTCGTTCAGCCTGCTCCAGGCGGTCATTCGTCGTTCTCCTTCCCGGCTCCGGCGCCTGCCGCGCGCTCCGTCCCGTCCGCTCCGTCCGCTCCGACGGTTCCGTCCGTCGTGTGTGCTCCGTGTGCTCCGTCCGTCCCGCCGTCGCCGCCCGGCTCTTCCTGCCGCAGCGGCAGGTCCACCGTGAACACCGCACCGCCCGCAGGCGAGTTGGCGGCCCGCATCGTTCCGCCGTGCAGCCGTACGTTCTCCATGGCTATGGCCAGGCCCAGGCCGCTGCCCTCCGAGCGGGCGCGGGCGGAGTCCGCCTTGTAGAAGCGCTCGAAGACGTGCGGCAGCACGTCGGGGTCGATGCCGGGGCCGCTGTCGGAGATCTCGATCAGCAGCCGGCCGGCACCGGGCTCCGGTGTGCGCAGCAGCACCCGGACCGGTTCACCGCCGTGGTGCAGCGCGTTGCCGACCAGGTTGGCGACCACCACATCGAGCCGCCGGGGATCGAGCCTGGCCCGTACGTCCTGGGGCAGCTCCGCCGTCACCCGCTGCTGCCAGGCCCTGGCCTGCAGCGTCTTGCGGATGGTCTCGGCGACGTCGACCTCGTCCAGATGGAGCGCCGCGGCCCCCGCGTCGAACCGCGAGACCTCCATCAGGTCCTCCACCATCCGCGCCAGCTTGCCGGTCTCCTGGCTGATCAGCCGGACCGCGGAGGCGGTGTCGGGGTCGAGCGAGTCGGCGTCCTCGTCGAGCACATCGGTGACCGCGCTCATCGCCGCCAGCGGCGTGCGCAGTTCGTGCGAGACATCGGCCGCGAACCGCCGGGAGTTGGACTCCAGCCGCCGCAGCTCGGCCATGCTCTCCTCCAGCCTGGCCGCCATGTCGTTGAACGTCCGTGACAGATCGGCGAGCTCGTCGGCGCCCTTGACCTCCAGCCGGGTGTCCAGTTTGCCCTCGGCGATCCGTCCGGCGGCCTGCCGCAGCCCCCGTACGGGCCTCAGCACCCCGCGCGCGGCGAGCAGCGCCGGGATCACCGCGAGGATCAGAACCGGCAGCGCACCCCGCTGCGCGGCGCTCACCAGCGCCTCGACATTGGCCTCCTCGGCGGCCAGTGGAAGCCGGGCGTAGACGGACAGCGCGGAGGCCTGGCCGTCGGACTGCCGGACCGGCATCCCGATCAGCAGCCAGGGGTTGCCGCTCCGGTCGATGCGCTGGAAGACCGGCACATGGCGCGTGTCCACCGAGGCCTTGAGGCCGGCGGGGATCACCAGATGGCTCCGGAGCGCGCTCTCGCTGCTGTCCGGGACGCCCCGGTAGTGCACCGAGATGTCCCAGTCACGGGACTTTCCGGCCCGCTCCAGCTGGACCCGGAAGTTGTCCAGGTCGGCCTGGGACGGCGGTACCGAAAGCTCCGGCGCCAGCGAATTGACCTGCGCCCGCAGATCGTTGACGGCGATGTCCTGGGACCGCTGGAGGATCGCGTTACGGGCCTCGCGGTAGGTCAGCAGTGCGGTGGTCAGCGCGCTCACCGCGGCCACCACCAGGAACCCCACCACGAGGCGGGCTCGCAGGCCCCGCAGCAGGGTCAGGGTACGGGGCCGGGACGGCACCCGGCGGCCACGGCGCTTCACAGGGGCCCGAACCGGTAGCCGAAGCCCCGCACCGTCTGCACGTACCGGGGGCTGCGCGGGGTGTCCTCTATCTTCGTCCGCAGCCGCATCACACAGGCGTCCACCAGCCGCGCGTCGCCGTGGTAGCTGTGCTCCCACACGTGCTCCAGCAGCTGCTGGCGGCTGAAGACCTGCCCCGGCGTCGCGGACAGGAACAGCAGCAGCTTCATCTCCGACGGCGCCAGCGCCAGATCCTTGCCGCCCTTGGTGACGACCAGGCCGGCCCGGTCGATGGCCAGTTCGCCGTACGTCTCGACCGGGGCGGGTCCCGGCTCCGCGGCGGCCGGCGCACCGTCCGCGGGCAGCGCGGTGCGCCGCAGCACGGCACGGATCCGCGCTTCGAGGACCTCGCCGCGGGCCGGCTTGACGATGTAGTCGTCCGCCCCGGCCTCCAGTCCGAGCACCACATCCAGATCGTCGCCACGAGCGGTGAGCATGATGATCGGCAGCTGTCGTTCGGCGCGGATCAGCCGGCAGACCTCGAAGCCGTCCTTGCCGGGCAGCATCAGGTCCAGCAGCACGATGTCCGGGCGGAAGACCGGCAGGACCGTCAGGCCCTCCTCGCCGCTGGCCGCGGCCGCCACCTCGTGGCCGCGCCGCCGTAGCGCGAGGGTCACTCCGTCCCGTACGGCGGCGTCGTCCTCGATCAGAAGTACACGTGGCATGGGTCCAGTATCAATAAGTTTCATGATGGATCCGTAACAGGAGCAGCCTGCCCCGTCCGGGGTGCATCTGTCGTGGTGGAAGGCGGCGGGTGGACATATCGCCCGCCTCCGTCCGGTACGGACACCAGCACGACACAAGGGGACGGGATCGGGATGGCTCGGCGCTTCGGAATTGAGGGCGGCATCATCGGAGTTGTGGCGGCGGCGGTGGTGTCGCTGGGGATCGTGGGGGCCGTCGCCTCCGGCCAGCTCGGCGGGACCTCCGCGGCCGAGGCGGACAGCCCCGCTCCCGCACGGCAGCCCGAGTCCGCTCCGGTCGACCCGTCCATCGTGCACGCCTCGGACCGCCCCGGCCGCAGCCTGAACATCACCATCGACGACGGCCCGGACCCGGCCTGGACTCCCAAGGTCCTCGAGGTGCTGAAGAAGAACGATGTCAAGGCGGTCTTCTGCATGATCGGCCCGCAGGCCGAGGCCCACCCCGACCTGGTCAAGAAGGTCGTGGCCGACGGACACAAGCTCTGCGACCACAGCATCAGCCACAACACCGGCATGGACCGCAAGCCGGAGAGCTACCAGTCCCAGCAGATCCTCGACGCACAGAAGAAGATCGAGGACGCGGCCGGCGGCGCCAAGGTCGAGTACTACCGTGCCCCCGGCGGCGCCTTCACGCCCTACAGCCGCAAGATCGCCGCCCAGCACGGCATGCGCCCGCTGGGCTGGAATGTCGACAGCAAGGACTTCGAGGGCGGCAGCGCCGCGACGATCGAGTCGAGGGTGCGCGGGGAACTCCGCAACGGGCCCACGGTCCTGTTCCACGACGGCGGCGGCAACCGCGCCCGGACGGTCGAGGCGCTGGACCGGCTGCTGCCGTGGATGAAGGAGCAGGGCTACGGGTTCGGGTTTCCGCAGCGGTGACGGCGGACGCGAAACGGCCGTCGCCCGGGTTCTTCCCCGGGCGACGGCCTCATCGTTTCGGCCTCATCGCTTCCTGGTGTCCGCCGGTACTCTTCCTGGCGTCCGCCGCCGGTACCGGATATGCACCGTTTCCGCCGGTACCGATATGCACCGGTACGGCGTCACGCCGCGCCGAACAGCTCCGCCAGCTCGCGCTCCATGCCCAGATGCGCGGCCTCGCCGCCCGCCGGCACGGCCTCGTAGGAACGGGCGAGGAACCGCCGTACGTCCGCGGTCCGCAACTGGAGCATGGCGATGCCTTCCTCCGCGTGGAACTCCATCACCGTCCGGTCCGGGCCGCACGGCCGTACCCGCACATCGCCCCGCCCGGCCGGCATCCGCAGCCCCTCGTCCAGCAGCTCGCGGGCGAACGCCCAGTCCACCGCGGACCCGTCCAGCGAGATCTCCGGCGGGAAGGACATCCGCACCGCCAGAGGGTCGGCGGGCTGGTAGTGCAGCATGGCCGGGAACGCGTGCGGGCCGGGAGTGGTGGCGATGAGACGGACCTGGACGGCTTGGTCGATGACGGTGTTCATCGCGCTGCTCCCTCACGGCTGTCGGTCATGCGGTCATGGGCACGGTCATGGGCATTAGCTCGTCCAGTAGGACGGTGTGTCCGCTCTCGCCGTGCACGTCACAGGTGCGTGATGTGTCTCACCTTGACGAGTGACCGTCCGGGCCGTTCCGGTCGTCCGGGTCGTCCCGGACGACCTGGCCGTCACCGCCGGTGCCTCAGCGGCGTCCTCGATCCGAGGGGCCGTGTGATCGCCCCGTGGGGCGGTGTGATCGACCTGTGGGGTGGACCAGGAACTCGTCCACGATCCCCGGGGCCGCCGCCGCGGCGAAGCCCGGGGCATCGGCGGCCGCGAGATCCCGGATGTGATATCCGTCCTCGCCCGCCGCCACCGCGGCGGTCAGCGTCACCAGTCCGGACCGGCGGGTGAACGGAGACGTCGAGAACGTCCAGGCCGCGACCGCGTCGCGCTGGAGGGCGAGGGTGTCACGGCTGAAGGTCCCCGACCGGGCGACCAGGCAGTCGCCCTCGATGCCGTGTCCCAGACTGCGGTACGCGTCCCGGGCCAGCCACAGCACGAGGGGTGTGGTGACCACCGCGTAGATCCAGGCGCAGTGCAGCAGGACAGGGGTGAACGCGGCGCCGAGCCCGGCGAGCACGGCGGCGCCGGGCAGCACCACGAACAGTAGGCCGCGCGTCCGGCGCCGCCGCAGGGCGGCACGGGGATGCGGCGCCAGCGGTGCCGGTGCGCCACTCCCGGGGAAGGGTGCACGCAGCGCGCCGCCCGCCACCCGCAGCGCCTCCGGGCGGGGCGCCGGCGGCAGCAGCCCGCTGCGCCTGCGGTTCTCCTCGCGGTTGCCCAGGCCGCCGGCCACCGCGCGGACCAGTGCGCCGCCGCCCGCCCGCAGCAGCAGCGGTTCCCGCAGCAGCACACCGCGCAGCCGGGCCCGTTCGATGGTCACCGAGCGGGTGGTGAACAGTCCGCGCCGTACCCGCAGGGTGTGGGTGTCGGTCCACTCCAGGGAGTACTGCCACCAGTTCTCGACGTAGAGCGCGAGTGCACCGGCCGAGCCGAGTGCGAGTATGGCCAGCAGTGCGGCCGGGATGGTCAGCCAGAGCGCGCTCGCGCCGAACTCGTCGAACGCCCGCCGGACGAGGCCGAGTTTCCACGGCTCGATGCCGATGGAGTCCAGCGCCCGGTAGAGCGATCCGGCCACCACGAACACTCCGCCGACGACCCAGAAGGTGAGCGGCGCGTACCGCAGCCAGCGCCAGCTGATACGGGCCAGTACCGGGTCCTCTGTGACCGCTCGGGTGCCGGCCCGGGAGAGCAGCTCCTTGCGCAGCCGGTCCGCTTCGGCGACGGTGAGCGCGTCCAGCGAGAGCCCGCCGCCGGTCTCGCCGGAGCCCGCCGTGCCCGCCCGCAGCACGGTGACGCCCAGCAGCCGGTGCAGCGGCGACGCCGTCAGGTCGACGGTGCGGACGCGGTGCAGTGGCACGCTGCGCAGCCGCCGGTTGAGCAGCCCGCTCCGTACGGTGAGGGTGTCGGCGGTGACCCGGAACTCCGTACGCGCCCAGCGGATCAGGCCGAGGGCGGTGATGACGGCGAACGAGGCGGCGATGGCGCCGAGCGTGATCCAGGCGCCGGTGGTGATCCGGCCCCCGGTGGCCAGCGCGGTCAGCGCCAGTGAGGCGAGCGGGGCTCCCAGCCAGCCGCACTGCACCAGAAGGGTGCGCGGGTCCAGCCTGCGCCATTGCGCCATCGTGTCGGAGGGATCGGTGGGGCCGGGTCCGGGCGGGGTACTCATGCGGCATCACCCGGTACGTCCTGCGCCGCCTCGCCGATCCGCCGGGAAAGCTCCTCGGCGTCCGCGTCGGAGAGCCCCGTGATCTTGATGTCGCCGGCCGTCGACGCGGTGGTGACGGTGACCGTCGCCAGCCCGTACCGCCGCTGCAGCGGTCCGCGCACCGTGTCCACCGTCTGCACCCGCGACAGCGGGGCGATCCGCCGCTTCTGCCAGAACCAGCCGCTCGCCGCGTAGACCGCCGCCCCGCCCAGCTCCCAGGCGTGTACCGCGTACCGCCACCGCGGCATCAGCGCGAGATAGCCGACGGCCGGCAGCACGAGCACGACCAGCAGCAACGGCCCCAGCCACGGCAGCGCGCCGGGGAAGAAGAGGGCCGACAGCACCGCCAGCGCCAGCGCGGTGAGCAGCAGGGGGCCGCTGAGCGTCAGCAGGGCCTGGAGGGTCCACCAGCGGCGGGCCCGGGGATCGACACGGTGGCGGGGTGGGCGCAGGGGCGGGGCGGCGGGCCCGGACATGAGATCACCGGTTTCAAGTCAGTTGTATTGAGTAGCGGTAGGCTACGTTATAGCGGTACGAGTGACTTGTAAAAGCGGGTCGGAGGTCCTGTTCTTGCCCAAGAAGGTCGATCACGAAGCCAGGCGCCGGGAGATCTCCGAAGCGCTCTGGCGGATCGCCGGCACCCGCGGCCTGGACGGCGTGAGCCTGCGCGATGTCGCGGCGGAGGCCGGTATCTCGCTCGGCCGGCTCCAGCACTACTTCCGCACCAAGGACGAGATGCTGCTCTTCGCCCTCCGGCACATCAACCGGCTGGCCGCCGAGCGCATCCGCCGGCGCATCGAGGCACTCCCGGGCGAGCCCGCCCCGCGCGACGTACTGCGCGCCTGCCTGTCGGGCATGCTGCCGCTGGACGACAAGAGCCGCGTCGGCCAGCTGGTCGGCGCCGCCTACTACGCCCGCGCCGTGCACGACGAAGCCCTGCGCGCCGAGGCCCGGCAGGGCATCCCCCAGCTCCGCGCCTTCTTCACCGACCAGCTCCGGCTGGCCGCCGCACGCGGCGAGCTGCCGCCGGAACGCGCCACCGAGGATGAGGCGATGCTCCTGATCGGCCTGGCCGACGGTCTCGCCACCTATGTCCTGCTGGACGTGCACGACCCCCGGACCGCGCTACGTCTGCTCGACCGGCACCTGGCCGACCTGTTCGGAGACGCGCCCACGGCTGCTGCCGACCACGCCGTCTAAGGCAGGGCCGGGCACCCGGGGCAGGACCGGCGCCTCACTCCATCAGGCTGCCGAGACGCCCCTCCAGGACGACCAGCAACTCGCTCAGCGCGGCGGAGAGTTCCTCCTGCCGCGCGTCGCCGATGCCGTCGAGCAGCGCCGCTTCGTACCGGAGCTGTTCGGGGAGTAGCCGGTCGATGGTCTCGCGGCCCTCGTCGGTGAGCGAGAGGTGCGCGACCCTGCGGTCCCGCTCGTCGGGCCGACGGGCGATCAGTCCCCGCTCCTCCAGCTGCCGTACGCGTTTGGTGACCGCGGCGCCGGAGGCGAAGGTCTCGCGGGCCACCCGCCCGGGCGTCAGCTCACGGTCCATCCGGCGCAGGGTGCCGAGGATGTCGAACTCGGGGCGGGTGAGTCCGGCCCGCCGCAGCGGCGCGTCGGCCGCCTGCTGCAGGAGGGCGGCACACCGGTTGAGCCGCCCGATCACCGCCATCGGGCCGGTGTCCAGCCCGGGGTGCACCTGCTGCCACTGGCGCAGCACCCCTGCGACGATGTCCTCGGTCGCCACCCGCACTCTCCTCCCGTCCGTACGCCGTGCCGTACGCCGCATGCCGTGCTGTACGCCCTCATTGTGCCCCGTACGGGGGCGCCCGCCGTGCGGGTGGGGGAGCGGGTGCGCGGCCGGTCTCGCGGGCGGGTGCGTCAGGCGGCCAGTGCCGGCGCCGAGAGCCGCCGGACCAGCCCGGCGAGCGTACGGTGCCCCTGTTGCTCGGCGCGGGCGATCCGCTCCTCCGGAAGCGTGCGCTGCCACCACTCGCCGGCCGCCACCTCCACCGCCTCCCGGAGCTCGATCAGCGCGCCGGCCAGCCGGTCCCGCGCCCAACCGCTCTCCCGGGCATCGTCTTTCAGGGCCTCGCCGGCACCGGGCGCGGGATCCGACGCGAGCAGTCGGGCGGCGGCGGCTTCCGCCTCCGCGACCCGCTCCAGCGCGAGGTCGATACGGTCCGCGGCCCGTCGGTTGGTGACCGCGACACAGCAGGCCAGGCCGACCACGGCGCCCACCACGGTGTCGATCCAGCGGTCCACGACCAGCGTCCTGGCCGGCAGATGACTGCCGAACTCGGTCAGCAGCAGCGCCATCGGCGTCACCCAGACCGTGCCGAGCCAGTAGTTCCGGCTGATGCAGGCCTCCGCGCCGAGCTGGAAGGCGAGAGCCAGCACGACCATCGCCAACTGCCCGGTGTGGATCAGTGGCAGCAGCGCGGTGAACAGCAGCAGACCGAGCAGATTGCCGAGGGTGCGCTGCAGCGCGCGCTGCCAGGAGAGCGTGGTGTTGGCCTGGTAGATCGACGCCGCGGTCACCACTGCCCAGTACGGGTGTCCGACACCGACGGCCATCGACACCCAGCCCGCCAGTGCGCACCCGACGGCGACCCGTACGCCGATGGGCAGCAGCGGCGAACCGGGCGCCAGCCGGGCGACCACCGCGCGTACCCCGCGCGGACGGCCGGGCGCGGGCCGCCGCGGCCCCGCCGTTGTCCCGGCGACGGTACGCGCCGGACCCCCGGGCGGGTCGCCGGCCAGCGCCTCCGCCACGGCGACCCCTCGCAGCTCTTCGGCCTGCGGCTCCGACAGTTCGACCTGGGGGAGGGCGCGCCCCCTGCGCAGGTCACGAGCCCAGGCGGTGAGACGTCCGGCTTCGGCACCGGCGTCATATCCGGCATCCCGGCCGCCCGGCCCCGTGCCGCCCCCTCGTCCGGAGGCTCCCCGGTGCGCCAAGTCCCCCGACGCCGCATTCGCCAACACCGCATTCCCCAACGCCGCTTCCGCCCGCACCAGCAGCCGTTCGAGTCCGGCCCGTGCCGAGGCCTTCTCCGGGGTGCGGGCGGCCGGGACCAGGAACAACGTGTGCCACGCCGCGTTCACCGCAGCCGCGGCGGCATGCCGGGCCTGTGCCACTCCGACCGGCTCCGTACCGCCGTTGGCGGGCTTCACATCGCCGGCGGGCGGTGCGGGCGGTGCGGGCGGTGCGGGCGGTGCCGTGGTGGCGGTTGTTCCGTTGCCCGGATCCGTACGCAGCAGTCCGGCGGCGGCCTCCAGCGCACGCGCGGTGGCGATCCGCTCCGGCCCCTGCGGCCTGACGAGCCCCGGCGCCATACACACCAGCCAGGCGAGCGCACCCGTGCCCAGCGCCAACGCCACGTGCAGGGGCACCTGTCCCAGGTGCTGCGGCACGAAGAACGCCGAGGCGGAGATGAAGGTCGGGATCAAGTTCCCCGGAGGG
Source organism: Streptomyces sp. NBRC 110611 (assembly GCF_001590865.1). Classification (GTDB taxonomy): domain Bacteria; phylum Actinomycetota; class Actinomycetes; order Streptomycetales; family Streptomycetaceae; genus Streptomyces. The sequence goes on along the minus strand of NZ_BBUY01000002.1, from coordinate 50,685 downwards.
CCGATGCGAGTCGCATCGCAGACCATCTTGTGGACCGCCGCGATCACGGCGGCGAGTGCGACGAGGAGCACAGTCGGGGTGATGAGGGACGCGGCGGTCAGCGCGATGCCCAGGCTCGCGACCATGCCGAGCACCACCCACAGCAGGGCGCGGGCCCGCGCGGCGTACGGCAGCCCGTGTGCGTAGAGGGCACACATCGCCCCGGCCGACGTGTACAGGACCAGGTCCAGCCGCCCCACGGCGAGGAGCGTGAGATCGGGGATCGCCAGGGCCACGACCGCGCTGAACGCCGACTTGTGCCAGATGTCGACGGGGCGGCGTACCCGCACGGTGCTCTTGACCGGCAACGGCCGGGCGCGCACCGCACCTCCCGGCGCGGCGTTCCCCCCGTTCACCCCGCTCCTGCTGCCTTCGCTGCTCCTCCCGCTGCTCCGGCTGCGTCTCGTCCCGGCGGGCTTGGCGTGCTTCCCCATAGGAAAAGGTTAGCAGGTGTTTTACTAGTAAATGATATGCCTTCGCTCACGCCCGGACCGAGCCCCAGCGGGAACCCGTACGAGGGCTGTGTCACGGGAGAGCGACAATGGCCGGGTGCCAGCCGCCAAGAAGAAGACCACCACCGCGAACGCGTCCCCGGAACGCCGCCGCGAACTGCTCGACACCGCGGCCGAGGTGTTCGCCGCGCAGGGTTACAACGCCACCACTGTCCGCCGTATCGCGGACGAAGCCGGGATGCTCGCCGGCAGCCTCTACTACCACTTCGATTCCAAGGAATCGATCCTGGACGAGATCCTGTCCACGTTCCTGACCGAACTGTGGGACGGATACGACGCCGTACTCGCTGCCGGGCTCGGCCCCCGCGAGACCATCGAGGCCCTGGTCACCGAGTCGTTCCGGGAGATCGACCGGCACCGCGCCGCCGTCGCCATCTATCAGAAGGAGGCCAGGCACCTCGCCGCCCAGCCCCGCTTCGGCTACCTCACCGACTCCCAGCAGAGATTCGAGCAGGCCTGGCTCGGAACGCTGCGGCGGGGTGTGAGCTGCGGCGTCTTCCGCGCCGACCTCGATATCCGGCTCACCTATCGCTTCGTGCGGGACACCGTCTGGGTCGCGGCGAGCTGGTACCGCCCGGGCGGCCGGCACAGCCCCGAGGAGATCGCCCGGCAGTACCTCTCGATGCTCCTCGACGGCATCGCCGTACCCGATTGACCTCCTGTTCCTGTTCCTGTGTCTGTGCTTGCGTCCGTGCCTTGTCCGCGTCAGCCGCTCAGCAGGGGGAGTTCTTCACATACAGCGCACGCGGCGACGAGGTCGTGGCGTAGCGGACGTCCTTCGTCACGCCCTTCGGCAGGCGGCCACGGGGATCTTTCTGGTGCGGCATGACGACCGTGAAGCACGACGTGCGCTGCGTGCAGAGATTGGACAGGCGGACATAGCGGTTGTGGCCCTTGGTGAAGTACTTGCGCACCTTCACGCACCGCGGCCCCTGGTCGGCAGCCGCCGCGTTCGAGGCGCTGATCAGCGTCAGCGAGGCGCTGCACGCCACCGTCGCCAGTGCTATAGCCATGATCTTCCGCACGTTATCTCCCCCGAGAGACATTCGGGCTGGGGCTCCCCCTGCGAAACCCGCACCGGGCACCGGCTTCCCGCACCTGGCACAGACTTCGCATGTTCATTCCCCATTGTCCATGCCCGCTCCGGCACATTCAGCCCCGGGTGCCACACAGGGACACAAACGCGACACAAGAGCGGCCCTTTCGCTACGCGACAGAGGCGGGCTTTCGCCGCGCGGCCGGGTAACGCGCCGCACCGCGGTCCGGTGGTGCCTCACTCACCTGTGGACGGCCGTGCCGTCACCACCTTCAGCCCGCGGTCCGCGAACTCCCGGCGCGTTGTTTCCTTCGCACCGCCGTCCGTGATGAGGGTGTCGAAGACATCCGCATCGCCGACCCGGGCGAAGCAGCGTTCGCCGATCTTCGACGAGTCCGCGACGACCACCGCACGGCGGGCCCGCTCGGCCATGAGGCGGTTGACCCGGGCCTCCGCCTCGTCGTGCACCGTGATCCCCATGACCGGGTCCACACCATTGGCCCCGATGAAGGCGATATCGATCGAGATCTGCTGAAGTACCAACTCGGAGAACGGGCCGACCAGTTCGAATGAGCGCGAGTGCGCGACCCCGCCAGTGAGCACAATCTTGATCTGCGGCCGTACGGCCAGTTCGTTGGCGATGTTGAGGGAGTTGGTGACGATCGTCAGGAGCGGCTGCGGGCCCGCCTTCGCGAGGTCCGGACGGGTGGCCAGCACCCGGGCGATCGCCGTGGTGGTCGTGCCACCGCTCAGCCCGACCACGTCGCCCTGCTCGACCAGCCTCGCCGCCGCCTTCGCCACGGCCTCCTTCTCCGCCGACCGGTGCGCGTGCTTGTAGCGGATCGGCAGGTCGTACGCCACCGAGCTGAGAACTGCTCCGCCCCGGGTGCGGGTCAGCAACTGCTGCTCGGCGAGGGCATCCATGTCACGGCGCATCGTGGCGGCCGAGACCTCGAGTGCGGTCGCGGCCTCCTCGACATCCACCCGGCCTCGGTCTCCGAGCAGCTCGAGCAGTGCGTTCATCCGTTCATGGCGCTTCATAGCGCGAGCCTAATCCGTCCCCGCCGGCCTCGATGACGTCCGGCGGACGTCTCGCCCCCACCGCCGGCCGCCCTCACCCCTGAGCCGAGGCCCGGGCCGCGAGCCGGTCAGCGACTGTCGCCGGAGTGGTCAGCACCCCCAGCAGCCGCGCGGCCTCTTCGGCCACGGCTTCCCTGGCCGGCTTGACGTACTTGCGGGAGTCGACCAGCGACGGATGCGCTTCCAGGGTCCGCCGTATCGAGCCGGTGAAGACGGAGACCAGATGCGTGGAGATATTGATCTTCGTCATCCCGGCGGCGATGGCGCGGCGCAGCTCGTCGTCCGGCACCCCGGAGGAGCCGTGCAGCACCAGCGGCACCGGGAGGGTACTGCGCAGTGCCGCGATGAGGTCCTTGTCCAGTACCGCGGTGCGCTCATGCATGGCGTGGGAGGAGCCGACGGCGACCGCCAGGGCGTCCACGCGCGTCGCACGGACGAACGCCAGCGCCTCGTCCGGTTTCGTGCGCACCCCTGGTGCGTGGACCCCGTCCTTGCCGCCGACTTCGCCGAGCTCCGCCTCGACATAGGCGCCCCGTTCGTGGCACCAAGCGGTGAGTTCGGCGGTGGTGGCGACGTTCTCTTCGTAGGGGAGCGCGGAGGCGTCCACCATGACCGACCCCACTCCGGCGGCGATGCCCTGGCGGACCAGTTCCGCATCGGTGAGATGGTCGAGGTGCACGGCGATCCGGGCGGTGGATCCCTCGGCGAGGGCGAGGGCGGCGCGGGTGAGGGGCAGCAGGCCGCCGTGGTAACGGATGCAGTTCTCGCTGATCTGGAGGATCAGCGGGGCGCCGGTGCGCTCGGCGGCGGTGACCAGCGCCTCGGCGGTTTCCAGATGGATGATGTTGAAGGCCGCGGCACCGATGCGCGCCTCGCGCGCGGCCTCGACGACGGATGAGGTGGGAACGAGAGGCATGGGACGACAGCTCCCTTGCAGGAGAGGCGGGTTGACGTACGGGGAGGAAATGTGGGGCTATGAGGCGGCCGGCGCTTCGAGCATCACCGAGCGGGTCAGACCGCGGGGGTTGTCCGGGTCCAGGCCACGGGCCCGGGCCCGGGCCAGCGCCACCCGCTGGACCAGCACCAGATCGGCCAGCGGATCGCGGTCGTGGCGCACGAAGCGCGCACCGGTCCGCACCACATCCGCCTCCAGACCGTCCGGCGCCTGGCCGAACAGCCAGGTCACCCGGCCCGGTGCGGCTATCGCGATGGGCCCGTGGCGGTACTCCATCGCCGGGTAGGACTCCGTCCAGCTCTGTGACGCCTCCCGCATCTTGAGCGCCGCCTCGTTGGCCAGGCCGAAGGTCCAGCCCGTGCCGAGGAAGGAGAACTGCTCGGCGTCCACCCATTCCTGCTCCAGCGGGACACCCAGCGCCTCCTGCGCGTCGGCCACCGCCCGGGAGACGTCCTCGCCGAGGTGCGCGCGCAGCAGCGTGAGCGCTGTGGTCGCGAAGCGGGTCTGGACGACTGATTGCTCATCGGCGAACGGGAGCGCCACGGTCTCGTCGGAGAGCGCGACCGCAGGGGTCCCGGGATCTCCGAGGATCGTCACCGTGGGGATGCGTCCCTTGACCGCCTCGAGCACCCGCAGAACCTCGGTCGTGGTACCCGAGCGGGTGATCGCCACCACCGCGTCATAGGCACGGTCGCCGCCGAGGAACGACTCGGAGGCGGCGAACGGGTCCGTCACCCCCAGCCCGGCGCTCTCACGCAGCGCCGCGTACGACTGCGCCATGAACCACGAGGTACCACACCCGATGACGGCCACCCGCTGCCCGGTCCTGGGCAGCGGCCCGGCCGCGGCTCCGATCCGCGCGGCTTCCTGCCAGGTCTCCGGCTGGCTCTGCAGCTCCTGCTCCATGTACGAGGTCTCGCTCATGGCCCACCCTCCCGTGATGAGTGAAACGGTTCCGATGCCGAGTCGCGCTCTCGCGGCGTACTGCCGCGTTCAGTGTTCTGCATGCTGCTGCGCGAAACTGCAACTTTCTTCTTCGTTGCAATCGACTGTACGCAGAATCGTGCCCGCGATCCATCCCTCGAACGAGTGAGTGAGGAGAGTGCGAGGCGGGAGGCGGCGGGCACATTGGCTGAATGTGTGCAGGGTGAGGATGTGGGCGAGAGCTTGCCTGATAGATGTTGACAGCTGCGTGAAATGGGCAGCATATTCGCACGATCAGTCACGAGGCTGATCAGTCATGCAGCAAGGCCGCCCCGCCGCACGAAGGACTGCTCATGTCCACTGCCACGCTCTCCGCGACGCCCCCGCCGCCGTCCGCCCGGACCCCGGGCCGCACCGGCCGGCTGTTCGCACTCACCGGCGCCGTCGTCGGTGTCATCTACGGCTACGACACCGGCAGCATCTCCGGTGCCCTGGTCTTCCTCAGCAAGGACTTCCATCTCACCGAGGCCGAGAAAGGCCTGGTCAACAGCGTTCTGGTGTTCGGTTCCATCCTGGGAGCGCTGATCGGCGGCAAACTGGCCGACGCCCTGGGGCGCAAGGCCGCGATGCTGATCGTCGCCGGCTCGTACGCCGTGTTCGTCGCGCTGTCCGCGCTGGCGCCCAACGTCGTCGTGCTGGACACCGTCCGGTTCCTGCTCGGCATCGCCATCGGCATCTCGATCGTCGCCGCCCCGCTCTACGTCGCCGAATCGACCCCGGCACGCATTCGCGGCGCGTCGGTCGCCGCCTATCAAGTGGCCACGGTCGCCGGCATCGTCATCACGTACTTCGTCAACTGGAGCCTGTCCGGGGGCGGTCACTGGCGCTGGATGCTCGGCCTCTCCGCGATCCCCGCGGCGCTCGTGCTGATCCCGCTGCTCCGTCTGCCGGACACCCCGCGCTGGTACGTCCTCAAGGGGCGTACGGAACGAGCTGTCGAGGTCATGGCCCGGACCGACCCGGACGTCGAACCGCGGGCCGAGGTCGCGGCCGTGCGCGCCGCGCTCGCCGAGGAAAGCAGCGGATCGGTGCGCTCGCTGCTGCGCAAGCCGTACGCCCGCGCCGCGTTCTTCGTCGTCGGCTTGGGCTTCTTCTGCCAGATCACCGGCATCAACGCCGTGACGTACTACAGCCCGCAGATCTTCGAGGAGATGGGTTTCACCGGCAACGGCCAGAGCTTCCTGCTGCCGTCGTTCGTGCAGCTCGCCTCACTGGCCGCGACGGTTCTCGCCATTCTCGTCATCGACCGGCTCGGCCGGCGAAAGGTGCTGCTCTGCGGCATCGGCACGATGGCGGCGATGCTCGCCGTGCTGACCGTGGTCTTCGGTACCGGCGAGCTGCACGGTGCCACGACCTGGGTGGGCTTCGGCGCGATCCTGCTGTTCACCGCGGCCTTCAACTTCGGCTTCGGGTCGCTGATCTGGGTCTATGCGAGTGAGGCGTTCCCCGCCCCGCTGCGTTCCACGGGGGCGTCGGTGATGCTCACGGCCGACCTCGTCGCCAATCTTCTGATCGCCCAGTTCTTCCCCTCGTTGATGGCCTGGGCCGGTGCCGCACGTACCTTCGCCGGTCTTGGCGTCCTGGCGCTCGCCGCGCTGGTCTTCGCCTCCGTCACCGCGCCCGAGACCAAGGGCCGTCAGCTGGAGGAGATCCAGGACTACTGGCGTAACGGCGGGCGCTGGCAGCCGAGTTGAGTGGCCCGGGGCCGAGGGGCGAGGCCGGGGCCGGGTGCTCCCGGCTACCGCGCCACAGGCACCCGGGTGCGCTGCCACCCGGGTGCCCGTGGCCTGTACTGATGGCGCCTCAGGCGGTCTGCTGCTCCTGGTACGCCTCCAGGGCCGGTGCGGTCGTCGTTGCGACGAACTCGACGATCCGGTACTCGCATACGCCGGCGACGACGAACGGGTCCTCGGCCACGATCCGCTCCACGGTCGCCCGGTCCATCCCCGCGGCCAGGATGACGCCCCCCTCGCGCGGAACCTTGCGGCCGGCGGCGAGGAAGTGCCCGGCGGCGTACTGCTTCTGCAGCCACGCCACGTGGTCGGCAAGGGCGGCGTCCACGCGCTCAAGGGGTGCGGTGTAGGTCAATTCCAGTACGAACATGCCTGCAATATAGAGGAGTGGGGGAGAGGGACGGGCGGTGCCATCGTCCCTGTGGGCGAGGAAGCCGCAGGCCAGGGGGGCTTACGGGGCAGAGCTCAGGCGGTGAGCGGTCCGGGGCGGCGCCGGCCGTGTCCAGTGGCTCTCTCGTACGCATGCCCGGCCCGGAGGACGGCGAGGTCGGCGCGCGGGGCGCCGATGAACTGCAGTCCCACGGGCAGACCGGCCGGGGTGAATCCAGCGGGGACCGAGAGGGCCGGTACACCGAGCACGGAGATCAGGTAGGCGGAACGCATCCAGTCCAGGTAAGTCTCGGTGGTCCGGCCCGCCACCTCCTGCGGGTACTCCAGCTCCGCGTCGAACGGGGTGACTTGGCTGACCGGCACGAGGAGCAGGTCGTACCTGGAGAAGAAGCCGACCGCGTCGAGGTGCAGTCGGCTGCGGGTCGTGGTGGCGGTGAGGAGGTCGCCCACGCTCAGGCGGCGGCCCTGCTCGATGTTCCGGACCAGGCTCGGTTTGAGGGACCGCCGGTCGGAGTCGAGCAGAGCACCGAACGCCAGGTCGAAGCTGTGCGCCCGCAGCGTCCGGAAGGTCTCGTCGGCTCCGGTGAGGTCCGGGCACGCGGCGTCGACATGCCAGCCGAGCTCTTCCAGGACACTCAGCTGAGGTTCCAGAACGGCGAGGACATCCGGGTCGCAGGGCGCGAATCCCCCCAGGTCGGGCGACCAGGCGACGCGCAGTCCGCGCGGTTCGCGGTCGAGTGGCACCGCGAACGCCTCGCCGGGAGTCTCCAGACTGAGCGGACACCGTGGATCCGGACCGGCCATCGCCGACAGCAGGAGTGCCGTATCGGCGACGGTCCGCCCCATGGGGCCCGGTACGGCGAGGGTGTCCCAGAGGTTCACGCCGGGGTGTGCCGGGACGCGGCCCGGCGTCGGCCGCAGCCCGACCACGTTGCAGAAGGACGCCGGGTTGCGCAGCGAGCCGCCCATGTCACTGCCGTCGGCGAGGGGCTGGAGTCCGGCAGCGAGGGCCGCGGCGGCGCCGCCGCTGCTGCCGCCCGCCGAACGCGTGGTGTCGTACGGATTGCGGGTCGTGCCGAAGACCGGGTTGAAGGTATGCGAACCGGCCGCGAACTCGGGGACATTGGTCTTGCCGAGGCGGATGGCACCGGCCCGCCGCAGCCGGCCGACCAGCAGATCGTCCTCGTCCGGGATGTGGTCGGCGAAGAGCGGTGAGCCGAACGTGGTGCGCATTCCCCGGGTGAGGTGGGTGTCCTTGAACGCGATCGGCACACCGTGCAGGGGCGGGACGGGCGCGCCTCCGGCGAGACGCTCGTCGGCTGCCGCGGCGGCGGTGAGCGCGCCCTCCGGGTCGAGGGTCACCACGGCGTTGATGGCCGGATTGACCTGTTCGATGCGGTCCAGGAGGGCCTGCACGACCTCCCGGGCGGAGAGATCGCGGCGGCGTAACCGGGCGGCGAGGTCGGTGGCGTCGAGATAGTGGAGATCGTCGGGCATGAGGCCTCCGGTGACGTCGGGGCAGGGGACGGGGCCGGGAGCTGCTCCTCACGGTACCGACGCCCACCGACAGCAGGCCGCTCGTCGATCCGCGCGCTCCGGTGCGCTCGGCTGTTCGGTAGCGTGGGCGCCATCATGGACACTTCCGGAACGATCTCCTGCGACGAGGAACTGCGGCGCTGGCCGACCGACGAAACCCAGGCGCGCGCCGTCCAGGACCGGTTGCGGTCCCGGGTACGGCTCGACGAGCCCGGGCCGGAACCAGGGTTCGACGGCATCGTGGCCGGGGTGGATGTCGCCTACGACGACGAGCGGAACGTCGTCGCCGCGGCCGCCGTCGCACTGGACGCCCGGACCCGCGCCGTCGTCGACCGGGCCACCGCCGTCGGGCAGGTCGCGTTCCCGTACGTCCCCGGTCTGCTCGCCTTCCGCGAGATCCCCACCGTGCTGGACGCCCTCGCCCGCCTGACCCGCACCCCTGACCTCGTGGTCTGCGACGGGTACGGGCTGGCACACCCGCGCCGCTTCGGCCTCGCCAGCCATCTCGGGGTGCTGACGGGCCTGCCCACGATCGGCGTGGCCAAGAATCCCTTCACGTTCCGGTACACGGCTCCGGGGCCCGAGCGCGGCGCGACCTCTCCGCTCCTGGACGGTGACGAGGAGGTCGGACGGGCGCTGCGCACCCAGCAGGGCGTCAAACCGGTCTTCGTCTCGGTGGGGCACCGCATCGGCCTGGACCGGGCCTGCGCGCACACGCTCCATCTGGCGGCCGCCTACCGGCTTCCGGAGACCACCCGGGCCGCCGACGCGCTGTGCCGGAAGGCGCTGGCGGGCGCGTAACGGCGGGGCCGGCCGGTCGGCAGTCCCGTCTTCTCCGTACTTCCTTCTCCGTCCTCTCTGTAACTGTCCTCGCGGTAACTTCGCCTCATCCGTACCCGCGTCCTATCCGTCCTTCACCACCCGGAAGGTGATACCCGCCTTCTGGAGGCGGGCGGTCAGTGCGTCCCCCATGGCGACCGCGGAGGTCACCTGGCCCGCGGTCTCCGGGAGGTCGTCGAAGGCCAGGCAGAGCGCCGACTCGGCGAGCATCTTCGCCGTCTCCTGGTAGCCGGGATCGCCGCCGGAGACCTCCGTGACCAGGCGTTTGCCACCGCCGGAGGCGACGAAGCGGACCGCGAACCAGCTGTCCGCCCGTCGCTGCGGGCCCGGCCCCTCGCCCGGCTCCAGGCGGCCCGACAGCCAGCGCCGCGCGGGCGGCACCTGGGCGAGCGCACAGAGCGCGCCCGCCGCCAGGGCGCCGCCCACGGCGACCGGCAGCCGCCGCACACCGGCGTAGTGGCGATAGCGGAAGTCGGGTCCGTAACGGTCCAGCGCGGCGGCGGAACGGGCGACGATCTGCGGGTCGAGGACCGGCAACGGCATCCCCCAGGTGTGCGTCTCGCGGCTCCTGAGCGGCGGGCCGAACGGGGCCCGGACCGTACGGCCCGCCGGCCGGGGCTCGGCCCGTCGCCGTTCGCGGGCGGCGCGTGCCATGGCGGCCGGGCGTGAGAGGGCGGTCAGTACGGAGGCCAGGGTGCCCCCGGAGAACGTCGCGTGGGTGCGGACGAAGCCGTCGACACGGATCGGGACGCCCTCCGGGAGGAGCCCGACCGTGTAGTGGACACCCAGGTCATGGGGGACGGAGTCGAAGCCGGCGGCGTGGATGAGGCGTGCGCCGGAAGCGCGCGCTGTCGCGTCGTGCCGCAGGTACATCCGGTCGACGAATTCCGGTTCGCCGGTCAGGTCGACGTAGTCGGTCCCGGCCTCGGCACAGGCGGCGACCAGCGGTTCGCCGTGGAGCAGATACGGGCCGACCGTAGTCGCCAGGATCCGGGTGCCGGCGGCGAGCGCGCGCAGCGACGCGGGGTCGCCGCTGTCGGCCAGCAGCAGGGGGAGGGCGGCGCAGGCCGGGTGGGTCGCCGTCAGCCCCTCGCGCAATTGCTCCAGTTTGGCCAGGTTGCGTCCGGCCAGCGCCCAGTGGCAGTCCTCAGGAGCGTGCTCGGCCAGGTAGGCGGCGGCGAGTGCGCCGGTGAAGCCGGTGGCTCCGTACAGGACGAGGTCATGGGTCCGTCCCGAGGTGTCCTGCCGTCGCATCGTGCGTCCTCCCGACTGCCCCGTCGACCTGGTGTCCGGACCCTAGGCAGTGGCGGTGGCGCCGTCAACGGCCGGTCTCGGCCGTCCGGCGCTGCGCGGGCCGTTGTCAGTGGTCGCGGTTAGCGTGGACTGCGTTGACCGGTCCGCGCGACGAGCGCGGCGCCGGACGGTATCGCGGGCGGTGCCGTCCGCGGCAAGGGGCGGGACGGAGGGCGACGGACGTGGAGGAGCGACTCGTGGGTGAGGCGGCGAGCCGGACGGCGGTGTGGGGACGCATGCGTGCGGGGGTGCGCGGGCTGCCCTGCGCCCGTCCTGAGCCGTGTCGCCCGATAGCCGCCGGGCGGGTCATCGCCGAGCTCGACGGGGGATAGCGGCGCAGCGGCAGCAGGCGCGCGAAGGCCCGTGGCGGCGATGGCAGTTGAGCATCGTCGGCGCGGGCCTTCGCGGTGGTGGCCGCTTGGTACGGGGGTCTTGTGGAAAGTGGAACACGTTCTTAACATCACGAGTGTTACATCAGAAGTGTCACAGTGCGGAAGGGCATGGGACGCGATGACAGAGTCAGGGAACGGCCCGCTGAGCGGGGTGCGGGTGGTCGAACTCGCAGGCATCGGCCCCGGCCCCTTCGCGGCCATGCTGCTGGCCGATCTCGGCGCCGATGTCGTCCGCGTCGACCGGCCCGGAGGCGCCGGCCTGGGCATCGATCCGGCCCACGACATCACCAACCGCAACAAGCGCTCGGTGCTGGTCGATCTGAAGACACCCCAAGGGGTGGCCCAGGTACTCGATCTGGCCGAGCGGGCCGATGTCCTGGTGGAGGGGTACCGCCCCGGTGTGGCCGAGCGGCTCGGGGTGGGGCCCGAGGAGTGCCGGGCGCGCAACCCCCGCCTGGTCTACGGCCGGATGACGGGCTGGGGGCAGCAGGGGCCGCTCGCCGACACGGCGGGACACGACATCGGCTATATCGCCCTCACGGGAGCCCTCGGCATGACCGGTCCGCCCGACGGCCCGCCCGTCTTCCCCGCCAACCTCCTCGGCGACTACGCGGGCGGCTCCCTCTACCTCGTCATCGGCGTCCTCGCCGCTCTCCAGCACGCCCGCGCCGAGGGCGGCACGGGCCAGGTCGTGGACGCCGCGATCGTCGACGGCACGGCCCATCTGACGGCGATGATCCACGGCATGCTGGCGGCCGGCGGATGGCAGGACCGGCGCGGCACGAACCTGCTGGACGGCGGGGCACCGTTCTACGGCACCTACGAGACAGCCGACGGCGGCCATATGGCGGTCGGCGCGCTGGAGCAGCGGTTCTACGGCGAATTCAGCCGCCTGCTGGGCATCGAGGACGACGCACCCGGCCGCGACGACCCCGCCGCCTGGGACGAATTGCGTACCGTCATCGCCGCCCGCTTCAAGACCCGGACGCGCGAGGAGTGGACCACGGTCTTCGCGGGGTCCGACGCCTGCGTCGCGCCCGTGCTCTCGCTGCGCGAAGCCCCCCACCACCCGCATCTCACCGCCCGCGGCACCTTCCTCGAGCACGGCGGGATCACCCAGCCGGCGCCCGCGCCCCGCTTCTCCCGCACACCGGGCGCGGTCCGCCGACCGCCCGCCCGGCCCGGAGCGGACACCGAGGAGATCGCCCGCGACTGGCGGGTGCCCGGCCTCCTCGTACCGCCGCCCGCCGACCCCACGGACGCCCCGTCCGGCGGCCCCGACCGACGGCCTCCGTCGGTCCGGAACGAACCTTCGAAGGGACAGTAGCGTGCAGCGCCAGCTCTACACCGCCGACCACGAGGCCTTCCGCGGGACCGTGCGCACCTTTCTCGCCAAGGAGGTGACGCCGCATTACGAGCAGTGGGAGAAGGACGGCATCGTCAGCCGGGACGCCTGGCGGGCCGCCGGCAGACAGGGCCTGCTGGGCCTGGCGGTGCCCGAGGAGTACGGCGGAGGCGGCCAGCCCGACTACCGCTACAGCGCGGTACTGGCCGAGGAGTTCACCCGCGCCGGTGCCGCCGGCCTCGCCATCGGCCTGCACAACGACATCATCGGCCCCTATCTGACCTCGCTCGCCACCGACGAGCAGAAGCGCCGCTGGCTGCCCGGCTTCTGCAGCGGCGAGATCATCACCGCCATCGCCATGACCGAGCCCGGCGCCGGCTCCGACCTCCAGGGCATCCGCACCCGCGCGGAGGACGGCGGAGACCACTGGCTCCTCAACGGCACCAAGACCTTCATCTCCAACGGCATCCTCGCCGACCTCGTCATCGTCGTGGCCAGGACGACTCCCGAGGGCGGGGCACACGGTCTGAGCCTGCTGGTCGTCGAGCGCGGTACGGCGGGCTTCGAGCGTGGCCGCAACCTCGACAAGATCGGCCAGAAGTCCCAGGACACCGCGGAGCTGTTCTTCCACGACGTACGGGTGCCCAAGGAGAATCTGCTCGGCGAGCTCAACGGCGCCTTCGTGCATCTGATGACCAATCTCGCGCAGGAGCGCCTGGGCATAGCGGTCGCCGGAATCGCGGCCGCGGAGCATCTGCTGGAGATCACCACCCGGTACGTCAAGGAGCGCGAGGCGTTCGGGCGCCCGCTGGCGAAGCTTCAGCACATCCGCTTCGAGATCGCCGAGATGGCCACCGAGTGCGCCGTCACCCGCGCCTTCCTCGACCGCTGCATCGCCGACCACGCGGACGGCGCGCTCGACGGCGTACATGCCTCGATGGCCAAGTGGTGGGCGACCGAACTCCAGAAACGGGTCGCCGACCGCTGCCTCCAGCTCCACGGGGGGTACGGCTATATGAGCGAGTACCCCGTCGCGAAGGCCTTCACCGACGGCCGCATCCAGACCATCTACGGCGGGACCACGGAGATCATGAAGGAGATCATCGGCCGTTCCCTGCTCGCCTGAACCCTCGTTGCCGCGCACTTCCGGGGACACCCCGGACCCGGCCTGACAAGACCGGCCTGACAAGAAAGGCTCGACCGTGAGTCCCGAAGCGTTTGTGTACGACGCGATCCGCACCCCGCGCGGACGCGGCAAGGCCAATGGCGCCCTGCACGGCACCAAGCCGATCGACCTCGTCGTCGGTCTCCTCCACGAGCTCCGCGGCCGCTGCCCGGACCTCGACCCGGCGGCGATCGACGACATCGTGCTCGGCGTCGTCGGACCGGTCGGCGACCAGGGCTCCGACATCGCCCGGATCGCCGCCATCGCGGCCGGACTGCCCGACACGGTGGCCGGCGTCCAGGAGAACCGCTTCTGTGCCTCCGGCCTGGAAGCCGTCAACCTGGCCGCGGCGAAGGTCCGTTCCGGCTGGGAGGACCTGGTGCTCGCGGGCGGCGTCGAGTCGATGTCGCGGGTGCCGATGGCCTCGGACGGCGGTGCCTGGTTCAACGACCCGATGACCAACCTCGCCGTCAATTTCGTGCCACAGGGCGTCGGGGCCGACTTGATCGCCACCCTCGAGGGCTTGTCCCGGCGTGACGTCGACGAGTACGCGGCGCTGTCGCAGGAGCGTGCCGCCGCGGCCTGGAAGGACGGCCGCTTCGACAAGTCCGTCGTGCCGGTCAGGGACCGCTCGGGCCTCGTCGTCCTCGACCGCGACGAGCACCCGCGCCCCGGCACCACCGCCGACTCCCTCGCCACACTGAAGCCGTCCTTCGCGGACATCGGGGAGCTCGGCGGTTTCGACGCCGTCGCGCTGCAGAAGTACCACTGGGTCGAGAAGATCGACCATGTCCACCACGCGGGCAACTCCTCCGGCATCGTCGACGGCGCCTCGCTCGTCGCGATCGGCTCCCGGGCCGTGGGGGAGCGGTACGGGCTGCGCCCGCGTGCCCGGATCGTCTCCGCGGCGGTCTCCGGCTCCGAACCCACCATCATGCTCACCGGGCCCGCGCCCGCCACCCGCAAGGCTCTCGCCAAGGCCGGGCTGACCATCGACGACATCGACCTGGTCGAGATCAACGAGGCTTTCGCCGCGGTCGTCCTGCGCTTCGTCCGGGAGATGGGCCTGTCCCTGGACAAGGTCAATGTCAACGGCGGCGCCATCGCCCTCGGCCATCCGCTCGGCGCCACCGGCGCGATGATCCTCGGCACCCTCGTCGACGAGCTGGAGCGCCAGGACAAGCGCTACGGCCTGGTCACGCTGTGCGTCGGCGGCGGCATGGGTGTCGCCACGATCGTCGAGCGCCTGTAACCCAGCGGCCCACCAGACTTCTACGGAGACCCACGCCATGACCGAGAGCACGACCATCCGCTGGGAGCAGGACGAGACCGGCATCGTCACCCTCGTCCTCGACGACCCCCACCAGTCCGCGAACACCATGAACCAGGCGTTCAAGGACTCCCTCGCGGCGATCGCCGACCGCGCGGAGGCCGAGAAGGACACCCTCCGCGGCATCATCTACACCTCCGCGAAGAAGACCTTCTTCGCCGGCGGTGACCTGAAGGACATGATCAAGGCCGGCCCCGAGGACGCCCAGCGGGTGTTCGAGGCCGGCAACGGCATCAAGCGCTCCCTGCGCCGTATCGAGACCCTGGGCAAGCCCGTCGTCGCGGCCCTCAACGGCGCGGCGCTCGGCGGCGGTTACGAGATCGCGCTGGCCAGCCACCACCGCATCGCACTCGACGCGCCGGGCTCCAAGATCGGCCTGCCCGAGGTCACCCTCGGCCTGCTCCCCGGCGGTGGCGGCGTGACCCGCACCGTACGGCTGATGGGTATCGCGGACGCCCTGCTCAAGGTGCTTCTCCAGGGCACCCAGTACTCCCCGAAGCGCGCACTGGAGCACGGCCTCGTCCATGAACTCGCCGCCACCCCCGAGGAGATGCTGGCCAAGGCGCGTGCCTTCATCGACGCCCACCCGGAGTCCCGGCAGCCCTGGGACGTCCCCGGCTACAAGATCCCCGGCGGCACCCCGGCGAACCCGAAGTTCGCCGCCAACCTCCCGGCATTCCCGGCCAGTCTGAAGAAGCAGACCAACGGCGCCCCCTACCCGGCCCCGCGCAACATCCTCGCCGCGGCCGTCGAGGGCTCCCAGGTCGACTTCGAGACGGCCCAGACCATCGAGGCCCGCTACTTCACCGAACTGGTCACCGGCCAGACCGCGAAGAACATGATCCAGGCCTTCTTCTTCGACCTCAACGCCGTCAACTCCGGCGCCAGCCGTCCCAAGGACATCGAGCCGCGCACGGTGCGCAAGGTCGGCGTCCTCGGAGCCGGGATGATGGGCGCCGGGATCGCCTACGCGTGCGCCCTGGCCGGCATCGAGGTCGTCCTCAAGGACATCTCCCGGGACGCCGCCGCCCAGGGCAAGAGCTACTCCGAGAAGCTCTGTGCCAAGGCCGTCGCCAAGGGCCGCACCACCCAGGAGAAGGCGGACGCGCTGCTGGGCCGCATCACGCCGACCGCCGAGCCGGCCGACCTCGCGGGCTGCGACGCCGTCATCGAGGCGGTCTTCGAGGACGTCGCGCTCAAGCACAAGGTGTTCAAGGAGATCCAGCACATCGTCGCGCCGGACGCGCTGCTGTGCTCCAACACCTCCACCCTGCCCATCACCCTGCTGGCCGAGGGAGTCGAGCGCGACCAGGACTTCATCGGCCTGCACTTCTTCTCACCGGTCGACAAGATGCCGCTGGTGGAGATCATCAAGGGCGAGCGGACCGGCGATGAGGCGCTGGCCCGCGCCTTCGACCTGGTCCGCCAGATCAAGAAGACCCCGATCGTGGTCAACGACTCGCGCGGCTTCTTCACCTCCCGCGTCATCGGCCAGTTCATCAACGAAGGCGTGGCGATGGTCGGTGAGGGCCTCGACCCGGCCTCCGTGGAGCAGGCCGCCGCCCAGGCCGGCTACCCGGCGAAGGTGCTCTCGCTGATGGACGAGCTGACCCTCACCCTCCCGCGCAAGATCCGCGAGGAGACCAGGCGGGCGGTCGAGGAGTCCGGCGGCACCTGGCAGCCGCACCCGGCCGACGAGGTCATCGACCGGATGGTGGACGAGTTCGGGCGTCCCGGCCGCAGCGGCGGCGCCGGCTTCTACGAGTACGGCGAGGACGGCGCACGCCTCGGCCTGTGGCCCGGACTGCGCGAGCACTTCGTCGGCGCGGGAGCCGGGCAGGGAGCCAGGGAGGGAGCCGGCGAGGGAGCCGAGATCCCCTTCCAGGACATGCAGGAGCGGATGCTCTTCTCCGAGGCGCTGGACACCGTCCGCTGCCTGGAGGAGGGCGTGCTCACCTCCGTCGTGGACGCCAACATCGGCTCCCTCCTCGGCATCGGCTTCCCGGGGTGGACCGGTGGCGTGCTCCAGTACATCAACGGCTATGCGGGCGGCCTGCCCGGATTCGTGGCGCGCGCCCGCGAACTGCACGCGGCGTACGGAGACCGGTTCGCACCCCCCGCGCTGCTGCTCGACAAGGCCGCGAAGGGGGAGAGGTTCAGCGACTGACCGGGGCGGGGCGGACCGTGGCGGCCCGCCCCGGCCACCCGTCACCCCCGCGCGGCGGGGTCCCGGCGGCCGGGGCTCCCGCCGAGCCACTCCCGCAGCTCCTGCTTCATCGACCGCTGGAAGGCGGTGACCAGTGCTTGCACCACCATCGGCTGCATATGGGCCGAGAGCGACTTCATCCGCGCCCTCTCCTCCGCGTCCGGCGCGCCGTCCCGGTACGGCTCCCCCACCTCGTCCCTGAAGAGCCGGCTGAGCTCGCGGGCCGCGGCGCGGGTGTGCTCGATGACGACGGTCCGGGCCGCGAGGATGCTGTCCAGCGCGATCGGCACGTCCAGCAGCCGGGTGCCCAGGTGCAGCAGCCCGGGGTCGACCCGGAAGATCTGCGGGTCCGCGGTCCGGACGAGCACGCTCATGGCCGCCAGCCGGTCCAGGTCCTCCTCGGTCAGCTCCCGGCCGGCCCGCCGCTCCAGCTGGTCGCGGGTGGCGTCCTCCGCCTTGTCCGGTATCCAACTCGCCACCACCGCACGGTGGATGGCCAGGTCCTGGGCGCTCAGATCGGGCGGCAGCTGCTCCAGATAGCGTTCGATCGCGGAGAGCGTCAGCCCCTGGTGCTGGAGCTCCTCGATGAGCGCGAGCCGCGAGAGGTGGTCCGGTCCGTAACGGCCGACCCGGCGCGGACCGATCTCCGGCGGCGGCAGCAGACCGCGGGTGCTGTAGAAGCGGATCGTGCGGACCGTGACGCCGGCACGGGCGGCCAGTTCGTCGACGGTCAGACCGGTGGCGGACTCACTCATGTTCAACAGTATTGCTGTCTCACCACTCTTGTGAAACCTTCGGGAACCGGTTCCGACCGCACCGCACCCGCGGCCGGTCCCGCAGTTCGGTCCGCAGACCAGGCCACATCATCCGGAGGCCCGCGTTGACCACGATCCTGCGTATGCCCGGTGCGCCGGGCGAACTCACCCTCCCCGCCCTGCTGTTGCGCAACGCCGAGGACCACGGCGAGCTGCCCGCGCTCTCCTGGCGCGACGGCGGCCGCCCCGGCCGGCACACGCTGAGCTGGGCCGAGGCCCGCCGACGGGTCGCGGAACTGGCCGCCGGCTATCGCTCGCTCGGCGTACGGCGCGGCGAGATCGTCCTCCTGATGATGGGCAACCGCCCGGAACACTGGCTCAGCGATCTCGCGCTGGTGCACCTCGGAGCGGTGCCGGTGACGGTGTACGGCACCGCCGCGCCCGGACAGATCGCCGGGATCGCCCGGCACAGCAGGGCCCGCTTCGCCGTGCTGGAGGGGCCCCGTGAGCGGGAGCGCTGGGAGCCGTTGCTCGACGATCCAGCGGCCCGGCTGGAGAAGCTGGTGATCGTCGACGCGGACGGTATCGAGGCGGCGGGCGACGGCGTCGCCGGGGCGGGCCGGCACGCGACGTACGCGGACCTGGCCGGGCGGGGGGCCGAGCGGTACGCCCCCGCGGCGTTCGAGGACGGCTGGCGGCAGGTGGCGGCGGGGGACACCCTGACCGTCGTCTACACCTCCGGCACCACCGGCGAGCCCAAGGGCGTGGTGATCAGCCACCGCAACGTGCTGCTGGGCGCGGTGGCGCTGGACCAGGTGGTGGAGCTGCCCGACCACACCGCGCACCTGTGCTACCTCCCCTTCGCGCATATCGCCGAGCGGCTGCTGGGCCTGTACCTGCCGGTCTTCCGCGCCGGGCACGTCCACCTCTGCGCGGATCCGGCGACGGTCGCGGAGGCCGCGCGCGAGCTGCGTCCGGCGGAGTTCTTCGGCGTACCGCGGGTGTGGGAGAAGCTCACGGCGTCGGTACGGGCCGCGCTGGCACGGCTCCCCGCGGAGCGGCGGGCGGCCGTCGAGGCGGCGGGCGAGCAGGCCCGCGCGTACCTCGCGTGCCAGGAACGGGGCGAGCGCCCCTCCGCCGCGCTGGCGGAGGCGTACGCCGCGGCGAAGGCCGAGGTGCTCGGTCCGGTGCTGGCCATGGCGGGATTCGACCGGCTGGTGTGGACGGCGAGCGCTGCCGCGCCGATGCCCCCGGACGTGGTGCGGTTCTGGGCCGGTCTGGGCATCGTGATCATGGATGCCTGGGGGCTGACGGAGACGGCGGGGGTGTGTACGACGAACGGCCCCCGGGCATTCCGGCTCGGCTCGGTCGGCCGTCCGATCGACGGTCTGGAGGTGCGTACGGCCGCGGACGGGGAGATCGAGGTCCGGGGGCGGACGGTGTGCGAGGGGTACCTGCGGGCCGACGGGTCGGTGGAGCCGGCCACCGATGCCGAGGGCTGGTTCGCGACGGGCGACCTCGGCCGGTTCGACGAGGACGGCTTCCTCTGGCTGACCGGCCGCAAGAAGGAAATGATCGTGACCTCGACGGGCAAGAACGTCTCGCCCGCGCTGGTCGAGAACACCCTCAAGGAGCACCCGCTGATCGGGCAGGCGCTGGTGCACGGGGACGGCCGGTCCTACCTGGTCGCGCTGCTCGTCCTGGACCCGGAGGCGGCCTCTGCCTGGGCGGCGCGGCGTGGTATCGGCGGGACGGTGCGGGAGCTGGCCGGGCATCCGGAGGTGCGGGCCGAGGTCGAGCGGGCCGTCGAGGCGGCGAATTCGCGCCTGAACCGAACAGAACAAGTCAAGAAATTCTCGTTGCTGGGCGAGGAGTGGGGGCCGGAGACGGGCGAACTGACGCCGTCCTTGAAATTACGTCGCCAGGCAATTCTGGTCAAATACGGACAAATATTGGATGTCCTATACACGATGTGACCTTGCCCACAGACGGCGGGTCGGTCTTCGGGGAAGGTGTGCCGTCGGCCGACCGTGAGACCCGCGGGATCCGGCCTTCGCTCGATCGCCTGCCTCACGGCAAGCGCCTGCCCGAAAGCGAGAACCACCAGCAGTGAGCACGGAAACCGTCACCGAGACAGCCCACAGGTCACCTGACGGGGGGAGCGGCGCGCAGCAGGACGCGGGCGACGCGGGCTACAGCAAGGGCCTCAAGGGCCGGCACATCAACATGATCGCCATCGGCGGGGCGATCGGCACCGGCCTGTTCCTGGGCGCCGGCGGCCGGCTGCACTCCGCCGGTCCCGCCCTGGCCGTCGCCTACGCCGTCTGCGGCGTCTTCGCCTTCTTCGTCGTCCGCGCCCTCGGCGAGCTGGTGCTGCACCGCCCGTCGTCCGGTTCGTTCGTCTCCTACGCCCGGGAGTTCCTGGGCGAGAAGGGCGCCTACGTCGCCGGCTGGATGTACGTCGTCAACTGGTCGACGACCGGTATCGCCGACATCACCGCGATCGCCCTCTATACGCACTACTGGAGCCTGTTCACCGACATCCCGCAGTGGGTGATGGCGCTGATCGCGCTGGCGGTCGTGCTGGCGGTGAACCTGATCTCCGTGAAGATCTTCGGTGAGCTGGAGTTCTGGTTCGCGATCATCAAGGTCGTCGCGCTGGTCGTCTTCATGTTCATCGGCATCTTCCTGCTGGCCACCCAGCACCCGGTCGACGGCCACACCCCGGGGCTGAATCTGATCACCGACAACGGCGGCCTCTTCCCGACCGGCCTGCTGCCCGTGGTGATCGTGCTCCAGGGTGTGGTCTTCGCCTACTCCGCGGTCGAGCTGGTCGGTGTCACCGCGGGTGAGACCGCGGAGCCGCAGAAGGTCGTGCCGAAGGCCGTGAACTCCATCATGTGGCGGGTGGGCATCTTCTACGTCGGCTCGGTCGTCCTGCTCGCGATGCTGCTGCCGTGGGACAAGTACACCGGCAGCGAGAGTCCCTTCGTCACGGTGCTGTCCAACGTCGGTGTCCCGGCGGCGGGCGATGTGATGAACCTCGTCGTGCTGACCGCGGCGATGTCCAGCCTGAACTCCGGCCTCTACTCGACCGGCCGTATTCTGCGCTCCATGTCGATGGCCGGCTCCGCGCCGAAGTTCGCCGGCCTGATGAACCGCAACCAGGTGCCGTACGGCGGCATCATGCTCACCTCCGCGGTGTGTGTGCTCGGCGTCGGGCTCAACTACTGGCTGCCGGGCCAGGCGTTCGAGATCGTGATCAACATCGCGGCGCTCGGCATCATCAGCACCTGGTGCACGATCATGGTCTGTCACATGGTGTTCGTGCGCCGTGCCAAGGAGGGGCTGGCCACGCGTCCGCGCTTCCGGCTGCCGGGCACGCCGGTCACCGATATCGCCACGATCGTCTTCCTGCTCGGCGTGATCGTCCTGATGTGGTTCGACGGCGGTGTCGGCCGGCAGACCGTGCTGCTGATCCCGGTTCTCGCGGTGGCCCTGGTCGCCGGCTGGTACGCGGTCCGCGGCCGGGTGGCCCGGATCGCCAAGGAGCGCGAACAGGCGAAGTAGTCGCGCGGTAGCGACACCCGCAGCAGTCAGGGCGGTCGCGGAGGCCGGAAGGCGTCCGCGGCCGCCCTTGCGTTCGGCCGCACCGGGGCGCCGACGGGCCCGTCGGCTCAGCCGCCGAGCACCGGATAGTGGTCGGAGAGGTTGGTGTAGGTGTAGTTCCTGCCCCAGCTGGAGACGGTCCAGGGCGCCGACTCCTCCTTGATCACCTCGTTCCGCCATCCGCCGGGCCGGGCATGGCCGTTGCGGTGCAGCACGTAGTCCAGGTCCTCGCGGGGGTCGTCCGGGTAGCGGTACTTCGCGACGGAGTTCTCCCGGGTGTCGAACGAGTACGGGTGGCCGGTGCGCCCGTCGGCGGGCGCCAGGTCGGCGTTGGCGAGCAGGGCGTCGTATTCGGCGCTGCGCGAGTCGACGTTCAGATCACCGGCGACCATGACCTCCTCGTCCGCCGGAATGTGCCGGGCGTCCAGGAAGGCGTCCAGCTCCTTGAACTGCTTGGCGCGGTCGGCGGCCGCCTCGCCCGCCGCGCAGCCCGAGTCGGTGGACTGGGCGTGGGTGCCGACGATATGCACCTTGGTGCCGTCGACGTTCAGTACCGCGTAGACGAAGCCCTTGTTGGACAGGGAGTCCGCACCACAGGCGTCCTTGTAGACGTACTGCTCCTTGCGCAGGATCGGCCACTTGCTCAGCAGCGTCACCCCGCCGTCCTCCGGGGCGGTGGAGGAGTAGGCGCCGCCGGTGGCGTCCCAGCCGTCCTTGCTCCGGCCGACCACCGGGGTCTGGTGCGGGTACTGCGCCGAGGCCTGCGACTTCAGCGCGTCCGAGGAGGAGTTGTCGAATGCTTCCTGGAGGACGACCACATCGTTGCCCCGGAAGAAGTCCGCGGCCGCGATCGCCTGCGCGCGGTGGTCCTGGCCCCAGTTGGGGTAGAGGTTCTTGCTCATCAGGAAGGCGTTGTAGGACAGCACCTTCAGGTGCGGGGCGGTGGCGGCCGACGCCGTGGGGGGTATGGCCGTGAGGGTGACGGCGGCCAGGGCGGCGGCGGTCGCGGCGGTCCGGGAGGTGCGCAGCGCGGAGTGCGGCACGGGAACTCCTTGTGGGGGGTGGGGGGTTGGTCCGGCGATCTATCCAACCAGCCGTGGTTACTTCCAGGTAACCACCTGGGTGTGAAGAGATGGCGGAGAGGGGGATTCGGGGCGAGAGGTCCGGAGCGGGGTGCCGCCGTATGATGATGAATGCCATGAATGTGGAGATTGCTGACCGAGGTGGCCCGGACCCCCCACCGGTCGGCGGGATGCTCTGGTCGCTGGCCGGGGATATCCGCATGCTGCTGACCCTGCCGCCCGCGCTCACCATGCAGGTCGCGCACCCGGCGGTGGGCGCCGGTGTGGACGACCACTCCGCCTTCCGTACGGACCCGTGGGGGCGCGGTGAGCGGTCGCTGGTCTCGCTGCAGCTGTGGGTGTACGGAGGCGAGGGCGCGGCGGAAGAGGGGCGCCGGCTGCGGCGGCTGCACCGGACCATCCAGGGGACCGACGCCCACGGCCGTACCTACCACGCGCTCACCCCCGCCTGTTACGCCTGGGTGCACGCCACCGGCTACCCCGTCTTCCGGAACGTCCAGCGGTACCTCGGCCGCCGCCCCTTCACCGAGGAGCAGGAGCGCCGGCTGTACGCGGAGTGGCTTCAGGTCGGGCGGGTCCTGGGCATCCACGACCGCGATATGCCGCAGACCATCGAGGAGTTCTGGCCGTACTACCGCAAGGTCCTCGATGAGGAGCTCGAAGAGACCACGGTGGTACGGGAGTTGATCGCCACCGACCCGCCGCTCCCGGTCCCCGACTATGGGCCTCGGTGGGTGCGGCTGCTGCTCCGGCTGACCTGGCCGTGGCTCCGGCCGCGGTTCGCCCGCTTCCGCAGGTTCATCACGATCGGCCTGATGCCGCCGGATGCCCGGCGTGCCATCGGCCTGGAGTGGACGGACGCCCAGGAGCGCCGGCTGTGCCGCTTCGGGCGGGTGGTGGGTACCGTCGTCCCCCTGCTGCCGGAGCGGCTGCGCTATCTGCCCGTCGCGCGCCGGGCCCGCCGGGCGGCCCGGCGGTGAGGCGGCGGAGCGGGGGAGCGGGGAGCCGGGGTGTGATACGCCCCGGCTCCCCTCAACTGACCCTGAGCCGTCCCTGAGCTGACCCTGAGCCGGCCGTCACTCAGTGCCCGTGCGTCCCGTGGGACTCGTGCACCTCGTTCGTGGCGGCGATCGCCTTCCACGACTTCGGCTGCGCCACCGGCGTCGTGTTCCGTGCCGCTATCGTGGCGCCCTTGGCCGCCCCGAAGGACGGCTTGGCGGCCTGGAACAGCCAGGTGTCGAAGAAGCCGGCGAGCCGCTCACCGGACTTCTTCTCCGCGAACTTCACGAAGTCGGCCACCGAACCGTTGCCGTACCTGTTCTCGGTCGGCCAGGACTTGAGGAGCCCGAAGAAGACCTTGTCGCCGAGCTTGTTGCGCAGTGCCTGGAGGGCCAGCGCGCCCCGGTCGTAGACCGCGATGTCGAACTGGTTCTCCGCGCCGGGGTCACCGGGCTTGACCTTCCAGAACGGGTCGTCGGCCGGGTGCTGCTGGTAGACGTACTCCGCGAGCTGCTGGGCGGTGCCCTCACCCTCCTTCTCCGACCACAGCCACTGCGAGTAGCGGGCGAAGCCCTCGTGGACCCAGATGTCCTTCCAGTCCTTGAGGGACACACTGTCGCCGTACCACTGGTGCGCCAGCTCGTGTACGACCACCGACACGTTGGTGCCGCGGTCGAACGCCTGCTTGCCGTAGAACGGGCGGGTCTGGGTCTCCAGCGCGTACCCGGCCGGTACGTTCGGCACATACCCGCCCAGCGCGTTGAAGGGGTACGGGCCGAAGACGCTCTCCTCCCACTCCGCGATCTCGGCGGTGCGTTCGATACTGGCCTTGGCCGCACCCGTGTTGGCGCCGAGGTCCTTGCTGACGGCGTTGATGACCGGCAGCCCGTTGGCGGTGGTGTCCTTGGTGATGTCGAACTTGCCGACCGCCAGCGTCGTCAGGTACGTGGCCTGCGGCTTGTCCGAGCGCCAGTTGTAGCGCGTCCAGCCGAGCTTGGAGGTCTCCGACAGCAGTACGCCGTTGCTGAGCGCCTGGGTCCCGTCCGGGACCGCCACCGAGATGTCGTACGTAGCCTTGTCGGTGGGGTGGTCGTTGCTGGGGAACCACCACGCGGCGCCGTGCGGCTCCTGCGCCACCACGCCGCCGTCCGGCGTACGGGCCCAGGCGCTGAAGCCGTCGATCTTCAGCTCGGAGGGCTTGCCGGCGTAGCGCACCACCACGCTGACCTGCTTGCCCTTCTCCAGCGGGGCGGCCGGGGTGACCTCCAGTTCGTGCTGGCCGGAGGTGGTGTAGGCGGCCTTCTTGCCGTTGACCCGGATCTCGCTGACCTTGAGGCCGAAGTCCAGGTTGAAGCGGGAGAGGTTCTGGGTGGTCGTGGCGAGCAGCGTCGCCGTACCCTCCAGCAGGTCCGTCTTCGGCTGGTACTTGAGCCGCAGGTCGTAGTGGGAGACGTCGTACCCGCCGTTTCCGCTCGCGGGGTAGTAGCTGTCGCCCACCCCCGGGGCCCCGGGCTGGAAGTCGGCAGCCGATGCCGGGATCGCCAGCAGCAGACTGAGGGCGGCCGCGCCCGGGACGATAAGTCTGTGACGCACGAGTCCTCCAACTCGTAGGGGGATGGCTCTCATCCGGGACCTTATGTACTGTCCGGGGTCGCCGTCATGTACATGGTGCGATCCGACACATGATCGACATGAACGGCCGCGCAGGTGAGCGGCCCCGGACGCGGCCGTACGTGGGAACCACCGGCGGCCCGGCCGGTCGTCCCCCTCCTCCGTCCGGCCGCACAACCGCCGTCATATCTGCCCTTACGCAGGGGAGTTGTGCCGCGCTACCGTCCGCCTCGTGACGAATCCCGCGCGGTTTCCCCGCATCTCCTTCACTGTGCTCGTGCTGACGGCCGTCGCCGCCCTGCTGGCCGGCCTGACCGGGCCGGCCGCCGCGCAGGCGGCGGCGCCCGGTCCCGGTGAGAGCAGGCCCGTCTACTCCTACGACCGCGCGATACGCGAAGCGGTCTGGGTGGACACCCGGATGGACGGTGACTCGGACGGCCGGACCGACCGGGTCGCCGTCGACATCGTGCGGCCGTCCGAACCCGCCCGGCAGGGCCTCCGGATACCCGTGATCATGGATGCCAGCCCGTACTACTCCTGCTGCGGACGCGGCAACGAGGACCAGCGGAAGACCTACGACGCCCAGGGCCGGCCGGTCCAGTTCCCGCTCTTCTACGACAACTACTTCGTCCCGCGCGGCTATGCCACGGTCCTCGTCGACCTCGCGGGCACCAACCGCTCGGACGGCTGTGCCGACGTCGGCGGCCGCTCGGACATCCTGTCCGCCAAGGCCGTCGTCGACTGGCTCGGCGGCCGGGGCCGCGCCTACACCACGCGTACCGGAGGGCGGCTCGCCACGGCCGACTGGACCGACGGCCGCACCGGAATGATCGGCAAGAGCTGGGACGCCACCATCGCCAACGGCGTCGCGGCCACCGGCGTCGAGGGCCTGAAGACCATCGTCCCGATCTCCGGCATCTCCTCCTGGTACGACTACTACTTCGCCAAGGGCGCTCCGCTCTACGACTCGGGCCCCGACGGGCTCGCGAGCCTGGTCGACAGCCCGGAGGCGCAGAAGCGCTGCGCCGCGGTACAGCGGAGACTCGTCGAGGGCGCGCCGCGCAGCGGTGACTGGACGGATCTGTGGACCGAGCGGGACTACGTCCGCGACGCCGGCCGGGTCCGGGCCAGCGTCTTCATGGTGCACGGCCTGCAGGACCTCAACGTCCGCACCCGGCACGCCGGCCAGTGGTGGCAGGAGCTCGCCCGGCACGGCGTCGAACGGAAGATCTGGCTCTCCCAGACCGGGCATGTCGACCCCTTCGACTTCCGGCGCGGAGCCTGGGTCAAGACCCTGCACCACTGGTTCGACCACTATCTGCTGGGCTACGACAACGGCATCGAACGCGCCCCCATGGCCGATATCGAGCGCTCTCCCGGCAGCTGGTCCACCGATCCGCAGTGGCCCGCCCCCGGCACCCGGACCACCACGCTGCGGCCGGACAACGGCTCCGCGCCGGGCGTCGGGGTCCTCGGCACCACACCGGCCCCGCAGGGCGCGACCGAGACCTTCACCGACGACCCGGCGCTGAGCGAGGCCGACTGGGCCGCCCGGATCGACCAGTCCACCACCGCCAAGGCCGGGTTCACCACCGGCCCGCTGCGCGCGCCCCTGCGGCTGTCCGGCTCCGGAACGGTGACCGTGACCGCCACCCCGAGCACCACGACCGCCCATCTCTCCGCCGTCCTGGTGGACCTCGGCCCCGACACCATCCGCGACTACGCCGCCGCCGGTGAGGGCATCTCCACCCTCAACCACCGCACCTGCTGGGGAGCCGGTACCAAGGGTGACACCGGCTGCTTCAAGGAGACCGCCGCCGACACCCGGAAGGTCGCACACACCGTCTTCGGCCGCGGCTGGGCCGACCTCGGCAACTACGCCGACCCCCACCACGGCCGTCCGCTCACCCCGGGAAAGCCGTACACCCTCACCCTCGACCTGGCCGCCGCCGACCACATCGTGCCCGCCGGACACCGGCTCGCACTGATCGTGGCCGGCACCGACGCCGGTCTGATCGACCCGCCCGCGTCCCGGCCGACGCTCACCCTCGACCTCTCCCGTACCGCGGCCCGGCTCCCCCTGACCGGCGGCTCCCCGGCCCTCGCCCGGGCCCTCGCGGGGGCGCGCCCGCACACGGGCGGCGCACCGCTGGCCGGGATCGCCCCGCCGCGCTCCCTCACCCCCGTCCCCCGCTCCCTCCTTCCCCACCACACCCCCAAGGGAGGCACCTCCTCGTGACACGCCGCTCCCGCCGCCCCGGCCGACTGCTCGCCTTAGGGGCACTGGCCTTCGGCCTGACCGTCACGCTCGGCGCGACCCTGCCCGCCGCCCCGGCCGGCGCCGCCGGAACCCCGACACCCCGTACGGGGTTCGAAACCAGCCATGGCACGCGCTGGACCAGTCAGCCCGAGGAGCAGGCGTTCCTCGCCGCCGTCGACCGCGCCTCCGCACGCGTACGGGTCGACCGGATCGGCACCACCGAGCAGGGCCGCCCACTGCGGCTCGTCCGCATCGGCGCTCCCGCCCCGGAGCGCCCCGCCGGCGTACGGCGCGGCAACTCCGTCCTGCTGATCTGCGCCCAGCAC
Organism: Streptomyces sp. NBRC 110611; assembly: GCF_001590865.1. Lineage (GTDB taxonomy): Bacteria > Actinomycetota > Actinomycetes > Streptomycetales > Streptomycetaceae > Streptomyces. The sequence continues at coordinate 23,207 of NZ_BBUY01000002.1, read as the reverse complement.
GGCGACGAGCCCTCCGGCCGGGAGGCCTGCCTCTCCACCGTCCGCGACCTCGCCTACGCCAGGGACCGGGCCACCCGGCGCTTCCTGGAGCGCACCAGCGTGCTGGTCGTACCGACCGCCAACCCCGACGGCCGGGCGGCGAACATCAGGGGCAACGCCGACGGGAAGGACATCAACCGCGACCACCTCGCCCTGCGGACCGCCGAGGCCCGTGCCGTGGCCACGGTCCTCCGCGACTACCGCCCCGACTCCGTCCTCGACCTGCACGAGTACGACGCCGTCGTCCCGTACTACACGAAGGACCTGCTCTCCCTCTGGCCGCGCAACCCGAACACCGCGGAGGCGGTGCACCACGAATCCGGTGTACTCGCCGGGGAGTTCGTCGGACCCGCTGTCCGGAACGCCGGATTCAGTACCGGTGTCTACGGCATCTGGACCGACCCGGAGACCGGTGAACCCGTCAAGCAGGTCGCGGGCGACGGCCAGGAACGCATCCTCCGCAACACCGTGGGCGTCAAGGGTTCGCTCGGGCTGCTCGTCGAGACCCGCATCAACCCCCTCACCGCCGCCGAGCAGGCCGACCCCGCACTCAACAACCGGCGTCGGGTCGACTCCCAACTCGCCGCGGTGAAGGGGGCATTCGACTTCTCCGGACGTCACCGCGCCCGCGTCGAAGCGGCCACCGCCACCGCCCGGCTCGCCGGATACGCCGACCACGGCCCGGTCTACCTCGGTGGCGCCGACAACGCGCCCCCCACCGACGCGCAGACCCTCTCCGACCCGCCCTGCGCATACCGCCTGGACGCCGCGCAACTGGCCCGCATCGAGGACGCGTTGGCGCTGCACGGCCTGGTGTGGCGGCCGGACCCGGCCGGCGGCGCGGTCGTCCCGCTGCGTCAGTCGCTGCGCGGCCTCGTCCCGCTGCTGCTGGACCAACGGGCCGGATATCACCTTGCGGTTGCGATGCCCACGGACGACTGCCGTGCGTGATAGGGGGTAAGCGGCAGGGAAATCATGGCCGATCGAAAGGTCGATGCGTGTCGGAGACAATCAAGAGAGACCCCAACGCGGCAGATCCCCACGAGACAGAACCCAACGACGAGACAGAACCCGGCGAGACAGGCCCCGGCGAACGAGACGGACGAGGCGAACGAGACGCCGGCCGGCGGACCGGGCCGCCGCAGACCGACCGCGTGGTCTTCGGTGTGACCGCGCTGCTCACCCTCGCCTTCATCGGGTGGGGCGCGACCTCCACCAGCTCGCTCAAGAACGCGTCGACAGCGATGCTGAACTGGGTGATAGACAACGGTGGCTGGGCCTTCGTGCTCGCCTCCTCCGGCTTCGTGATCTTCGCGATCTGGCTGGCCGCCGGCAAGTACGGCCGGATCACGCTCGGCAAGGAGGGGGAGCCGCCCGAATTCCGCACCGTGTCCTGGATCGCGATGATGTTCAGCGCGGGTATGGGCATCGGGCTGATGTTCTACGGAGTCAGCGAGCCGCTGGGGCACTTCACCAGTCCGCCCCCGGGCACCGACCCCAAGGACGCCGCCCAGGCCATGGACACCGCCATGGCCACGACCTTGTTCCACTGGACACTGCACCCATGGGCCATCTACGCGGTCGTGGGACTGGCCATCGCGTACAGCTGCTTCCGGCGGGGGAGACGGCAGACGATCAGCGCGGTGTTCACTCCTCTCATCGGCACACGGCGGGCCAACGGCTGGGGCGGCCGGGTCATCGACATCCTGGCCATCTTCGCCACCCTCTTCGGCTCCGCGGCCTCGCTGGGGCTCGGAGCGCTGCAGATCGGCAGCGGTATCAAGGTGCTGGGCTGGATGGACAGCGTGAGCACCAGCCTGCTGGTCGCCGTCATCACCGTCCTGACCATCGCCTTCATCCTCTCCGCGGTCTCGGGTATCGCCAAGGGGATCCAGTTGCTGTCCAACATCAACATGGTGTTGGCGGTGGTCCTGGCGGTCTTCGTCTTCGCGGTCGGGCCGACCATCCTCATCCTCAACCTCCTGCCGACCTCCCTCGGTTCGTTCCTCGGTGAGCTGCCGCAGCTGGCCGGCCGTACGGAGGCCGGCAGCGGTGCCGATGTGGGTGACTGGCTGCGTACCTGGACGGTGTTCTACTGGGCGTGGTGGATCTCCTGGACGCCCTTCGTGGGGATGTTCATCGCCCGGATCAGCCGTGGCCGGACGATCCGTCAGTTCGTCGGCGGGGTCATCCTCGTGCCGAGCGTGGTCAGCCTGCTGTGGTTCGCGGTGTTCGGCGGTTCGGCCATGAAGCTGCAGGACGACAAGCGGCTCAGCGGCTCCAGCACCCCCGAGGGCCAGCTCTTCGACGTCCTGCACCAGTACCCGCTCTTCACGGTCATGAGCGTCCTCGTCATGGTCCTGGTCGGCATCTTCTTCGTCTCCGGAGCAGATGCCGCGTCGATCGTCATGGGGACGCTGTCGCAGAAGGGGACCTTGGAGCCGAGCCGGCTGATGGTGGTCTTCTGGGGCGTGGTGACCGGTGCGGTCGCCGCGATCATGCTGCTGATAGGCGGCGGCTCGGACGACGCACTGACCGGGCTGAAGAATCTGACGATCCTGGTCGCGGTGCCATTCATGGTCGTGATGATCGCGATGTGCTGGGCGCTGACCCGGGATCTGCGCAGCGATCCGCTGATCGTGCGCGGGCAGAAGGGCGAGGAGGCCGTCGAGATGGCGGTGATCGCCGGCCATGAGCAGTACGACGGCGACTTCGCCCTCCAGATCGGCCCGGGCGGCAACGGGACCGGCAACGGCAACGAGACCGGCACCGGCGGGGGCAAGGGCAACGGCACCGGGACCGCGTCAGGAGAGGAGGGCGCGGGCTAGCGCGGGCGCGCCGGCCCCGGCGCCGGCGCGCGGCTCCGCTCCCGTGGAGGGCCGGACACCCCGGCCCTCCACGGGCAGCGCGGGGCTGCCAGCCGTCCAGGGCCTGTTCCGCCCCAGCCGGCGTCCAGGGCCTCCCGGACCAGATGTACCACCTCGTCGGCGCAGCCCCATGCGACGGTGACCCCCGCGCCCCCGTGCCCGTAGTTGTGGACGCAACGGGCGCCGCCGGGCAGCCGTTCCGCCACCAGGCGCACGGCGGACCGGGCCGGGCGGAGTCCCACTCTGTGGGCCAGGATCCGGGCCCGCGCCAGCTCCGGGAAGTGCCGTGCGCAGCGGGCCACGATCGCCTCGGCCACCGCCGGATCGGGCTCCCGCGACCAGGCGTGCTCCTGCGCCGTACCGCCCAGCACCAGACCGTACGGCTGCGGCAGCGCGTACGTCGTCTCCGTGGCGCCCGGGGCCGCCGTGACGGACCACTCCTCGATACCCGGGTTGGCGACGATCACCAACTGGCCCTGAACCGGGTGGACATCCGGATCCGGCACGAGATCGCGGGCACCCAGGCCGGAGCAGTTGACGACCACGTCCGCCGCCCGGCCGGCCGCCTCCAGAGAGGTCACCTCGTACCGCTCGACGTCCCCGCCCGCCGCGGCCAACCGCCCTTCCAGATAGTGGAGATGGGTCGGCATGTCCACCAGAGGGGTACGGGCCCGCCACCCCGACGCGCACCCCTCGGGGAGTTCGTCCGGACGGGCCGGCCGCAGCCCGGGTACGGCGTCGTACCAGGAGGCCAGGCCGTCATCCGTGCCCTCCGGGCGGCCGGCTGTCGCGGGTGCCTGCGCCATCGTCCCGGTCACCATCCGGGCACCGGTCTCCTCCGGATTCCGGGCCAGTCCGGCGAGCACGTGGAAGGAGCGTACGGCCCACCGCACCGCCTGCTCGTACGGCCGGATGCGGTAGGGCCAGCACAGCCCGCCGGCCACCGCGGACGTCGTCCCACCCGCCGCGTCCCGGCTGAGCACCCGCACCCGGTGGCCGTCCTCCGCCAGCGCGACCGCCGCCGTCAGCCCGATCACGCCGCCGCCTATCACGCACACGTCACCTGTGTCGGTCGCCATATCGGGATGCTAAGGCCGCCTCTCCGATGCGTCAGCGCCCGGGCCGCGGAACGCCGTCCTACGAGCCCGCCCGGCCGCAGCTCCCGGCCAATCTGGGCCACTACGAGGACACCTTCCGGAAGGCCGACGGCAGTTGGCGGCTGGCCGTCCGTACCGTGTTCCTGCCCTTCGGAGGGCCGACCCGGAGACTGGGGGCGCCGTCCTGAACGTGGTACGGCCGCGGTTTGTGATCTTGCGGTAACCCTTCGGCAGTGCTGCGGACGTGTTGCGGACAAATGGGGACCTTAGGCTGGTAGCAGCACCGACGGCCGATGTCGCCCCTCGGATTCCGCTTGCTGTTCTTCCGTACGCCGTCGTCTGAGGAGGCCCATGCTCCGCGCGCCGCGCGCCGTACCCGCCTGGTTGGCGCACCCGTTCCGCTGGCAACGGCTGCCCGTGCCCTGGGCCGCCGTCGCCCGAGGCGCGCTGTGTGCCGGGCCGCTGCTCGGCGTGGGCATCGCGACCGGCCATCCGGCGCCCGGTGTGCTGGTCGGGCTCGGCTCGATGCTGGCCGGTGTCAACGACCGCCCCGGCACCCGGCGTACCGGCATCGTCCGGATCGGCCTGCCCGCCCTCGCCTCGTCGCTCGGCATGCTGATCGGTGCCTCGCTGCAGGCGGCCGGCGCGGGCTGGTGGATCGTTCCGGCACTGTTCGTGATCGGTTTCGCGTCCGGCGCGGGCAGTGTGGCCGGGCCGGTGCGGTCCAACGCCGGTATGCAGATGCTGGCCACCACCATTCTCGGCGCCGGGATGCCGCTTCCCGGCGCGCCCTGGGCGAAGGCTCTCTACGTCCTCGCCGGCTGCCTCTGGCTGCTCCTGCTGCGCCTCGTCCTGCGGTCGCCCCGCCCGGCGGGCGGCGCGCTCAGCGGTGAGCGGGCGGCGGTCGCCCGGGTCTTCGACGTGCTCGCCGAGGCCCTGGAGGCGGTCGGCGGACCCGGCGCCGAGCCCGCCCGGCGCAGGCTCACCGCCGCCCTGGACCGCGCCGACGAAGCCCTGCGGCTGCGCCGGCTGACCAGCAGGCTGTGGCACCGGCCGGTCCGTACGGAAGAGCTCCTGCTGGCCGAGCGGTTCGCCGCCGCCACCGCGCTGTGCGAGGCCAGCGTGGCGCTGCTGTGGGAGGCCCGCCCGCTGCCCGCCCGGGTCACCCGGAGCCCCCGGCAGTTCGCCGAAGCGCTGCGCACCGGGCGGGCGCCGGGACGGGTGTCCGCCCCGGAGACCAGCACCGCCGCGCGCGGTGCGTTCGACCAGGCGCTGCTGGACACGGCGGTGGCGTTCGCCCGCCGGGAGCCGTCCCCGCGGCCGGGCGCGGGACCGCAGACGGGCGCGGGACCGCAGACGGGGCCGAGGACGGGACCGGACGCGGGACCGGAACCGGCGCGGAACCGGGCGCGCGCCGCCGCCGAGCGGCGGATGGCCCCGGCGTCCGGACGCCCGCGCCCGGCGACCGCCGTCCGGCGGGCGCTGTGGGTGGCCGCCGGACGGGCCCGGCCCGGACGCGGCCTGTTCGGGCCCGCCGGGCGGGACTACGGCCTCCGGGTCGCCGTGTGCATCGCCGCCAGCGCCGCGGTGGCCCTGCTGCTGCGCGCCGACCACTGGTACTGGCTCCCGGCGACCGTCACCTTCCTCGTCAAGCCCGACCTGGGCCCGCTCTTCTCCCGTACGGTCAACCGCTTCGCCGGGACCGTGGCCGGGGTGCTGGTCTTCGCCGGGGCGGGGCAGCTCTTGACGGGGGCGCTGACAGGGCCGCTGACGGGGGCGTGGTGGCCCGCGCTGGTGGCCGGTGCGGGCGGGGCGCTGCTGCCCTTCGCCACCCGCCACTTCGCCCTGCAGACCGTCGCCATCACTTTGATGGTGCTGTCGTTCGTGCACGTCAGCGGGGACCCTCAGGCCGCCACCGAGCGGATCGTCGACACCTCCATCGCCTGCGGCATCGTGCTCGTCGTCGGGCATCTGCCCGCGCTCGCCGATCCGCGCCGCCGGGTCGGGCAGCGCGTCACCGCGGCGCTGCGCGCCACCGAGCGGTTCCTGCGGCACGTGCTGGAGGCGGAACCCGGCCAGGATCCCACCGAGCGGCTGGCCCTGCGCCGCGCCGCGTACCGGGCGCTGGGGGAGGCGAGGACGGCGGCGGAGACCGCCGCGGCCGAACTCCTCGCCGCCCGGGACCGCAACCCCGACTGGCTGACGGTGGTGACCGCCGCCGAGCGCATCGTGGACGCCGCGACCGCCTGCGCCGTACGCCTCGACCACGGCGCGCACCGCCCGGATCCCGAGGAGGCCGAGCGGCTGTGCCGGGCGCTCTCCGCCATGGCGGACGCCCTGGACGACCCGCGCCACCGGCGGGAGGCCACCGTCCCGGCCCGGGACCTCCGGCCGGTCCCGGACTGCGCCACGCTCACGGACGTGGCCGCCGAACTGGAGCGCATCCGCGGATTCGCGGGGACGGGCTGACCCGCACCGGCCCCGCACCGGCGCCGGCGCGCGGCGGCCGAGGGCCGCGGTGACGCGCCCTCGGCGGTGTGCCGGGCGGGGCCGTGCCGGGCGGGGCCGCCCCGGTCGCCGGTCGCCCCGCCCGTCGCCGTACGTCAGCGGCCGCCGCGCTCCTTCCCCAGGAGCCCGGCCCGTCGCAGGGCGTCCGCCATGGCGCCGTTGGCCGGTGCGGCGTCGCGGCCGCCGCGCTGGTCGCCACCGCGCCGGCCGCCGCCCTGGCGCTGCCGCGGCGCACCGCCCCGGCCGCCCTCGCGCGGTCCGCGGCCGCCGGCAGCACCCGCGCCGCCGCGCCGCTCGCCGCCGCCCGCCGACGCCCCCTTCTCGTGCTTCTCGTGCTCGTCGTCCAGCCGCAGGGTCAGCGAGATCCGCTTCCGCGGGATGTCGACATCGAGCACCTTGACCCGCACGATGTCGCCCGGCTTCACCACATCCCGCGGGTCCTTGACGAAGCTCCTGGACATCGCCGAGACATGGACCAGACCGTCCTGGTGCACACCGATGTCCACGAACGCCCCGAAGGCGGCGACATTGGTCACCACGCCCTCCAGGAGCATCCCCGGCCGCAGATCGCCGATCTTCTCCACGCCCTCCTTGAAGGTCGCGGTCCGGAACTCCGGGCGCGGGTCGCGGCCCGGCTTCTCCAGCTCCTGCAGGATGTCGGTCACGGTCGGCAGACCGAAGGAGTCGTCGACGAACTCGGCGGCCTTCAGGGTGCGCAGCACCGCGGTGTTGCCGATCAGCGAGCCGACCCCGGTGCCGGCCGCCTTCACCATCCGGCGCACCACCGGGTACGCCTCCGGGTGCACGCTGGAGGCGTCCAGCGGATCGTCGCCGCCCCGGATCCGCAGGAAGCCCGCGCACTGCTCGTACGCCTTCGGGCCGAGCCGCGACACGTCCTTGAGGGCCTTACGGGAGCGGAACGGGCCGTTCTGGTCCCGGTGCGCGACGATGTTCTCGGCGAGGCCCGAGCCGATCCCCGACACCCGCGAAAGCAGCGGCGCGGACGCCGTGTTGACGTCCACACCGACGCCGTTCACACAGTCCTCGACCACCGCGTCGAGGGAGCGGGACAGCTTCACCTCGGACAGATCGTGCTGGTACTGGCCGACGCCGATCGACTTGGGGTCGATCTTGACGAGCTCGGCGAGCGGGTCCTGCAGGCGGCGGGCGATCGACACCGCACCGCGCAGCGAGACGTCCAGGTCCGGCAGCTCCTGCGAGGCGAACGCGGAGGCGGAGTACACCGAGGCGCCCGCCTCGGACACCATCACCTTCGTCAGTTTCAGCTCCGGCTGGGCGGCGATCAGATCGGACGCCAGCTTGTCGGTCTCCCGGGAGGCGGTGCCGTTGCCGATCGCGATCAGCTCGACACCGTGCTCACGGGCCAGCTTCGCCAGCGTGCCCAGGGCGGCGTCCCACTTCTGCTGCGGCACATGCGGGTAGATGGTGTCCGTGGCGGCCACCTTGCCGGTCGCGTCCACCACGGCCACCTTCACCCCCGTACGGAAGCCGGGGTCCAGGCCCATCGTGGCGCGGGTACCGGCGGGCGCCGCCAGCAGCAGATCGCGCAGGTTCGAGGCGAAGACCCGCACCGCCTCGTCCTCGGCGGCCTGCCGCAGCCGGAGCCGCAGATCGATGCCGAGGTGCACCTGGACCCGGGTGCGCCAGGCCCAGCGGACGGTGTCCAGCAGCCACTTGTCCGCCGCGCGCCCGCGGTCGGCGATCCCGAACCTCCCGGCGATGGACCGCTCGTAGGAGCTCGGGCCCTCGGCGGCCGCCGACGGGTCCTCCGGCTCCAGCGCGAGGTCGAGGATCTCCTCCTTCTCGCCGCGGAACATCGCCAGTACCCGGTGCGACGGCAGCTCGGTGAACGGCTCCGCGAAGTCGAAGTAGTCGGCGAACTTCGCGCCCGCCTCCTCCTTGCCCTCGCGTACCTTCGCCGCGACCTGCCCGCGCGACCACATCCGCTCGCGCAGCTCACCGATCAGGTCCGCGTCCTCGCTGAACCGCTCGGTCAGGATGGCCCGCGCGCCCTCCAGGGCGGCGGCCGGATCGGCGACCCCCTTGCCGGCGTCGACGAACGCCGCGGCGGCCGCGGCCGGTTCCACCGACGGGTCGGTGAGCAGCCCGTCGGCGAGCGGCTCCAGGCCCGCCTCCCGCGCGATCTGCGCCTTGGTGCGCCGCTTCGGCTTGAACGGGAGGTAGATGTCCTCCAGCCGGGCCTTGGAGTCGGCGCCGCGGATCTGGGCCTCCAGCGCGGCGTCCAGCTTGCCCTGGGACCGTACGGACTCCAGGATCGCGCTCCGCCGTTCCTCCAGCTCCCGCAGGTAGCGCAGCCGCTCCTCCAGGGTGCGCAGCTGCGCGTCGTCGAGCGTCCCGGTGGCCTCCTTGCGGTAGCGCGCGATGAACGGGACGGTCGAGCCGCCGTCGAGCAGTTCGACCGCGGCCTTCACCTGCCGCTCCTGGACGCCGAGTTCCCCGGCGATCCGTGCTTCGATGGACCCGAGGGCCCCGATGGGCTCAGTGGATGCCGTCACGTTGATCCTGCCCCGCCTTCCAGCTCGTACTTCGAGCCTGCATTGTGCCGGTTGGCGGGCCGGACTGTCGCACCGCCCGGCCGGTGGCGCCGGGGTGTGAGCAGCCGCACTCACACCCCGGCGGGCCCGCCGGAGGGCATCCCCTACTTGCCGAACAGCTCCGCCGGGAACGCGCCGGCGTTCACGATGGCCGTGGTGAAGCCGGTCGCCAGCTCGGTGAGCCGGGCCACGCCCGCCGCGCCCAGGTGCTCGTACGGACCCCGGTCCAGCCGGTCCGTCGTGTGCTCCAGGTCCTCGCGCAGCCGGACCCCGGCCTCGGTCAGCCGGTCCTCGGCGTCCAGGAGCCCGCGGGTCCGCAGCCGCTCCTGCGCGGCCCGCAGGTCCTCCTCCGACCAGCCGCGGATCCGCAGTGCGCCGTGCAGGTTCATACCGTTTCCGGTGGCGGAGTGGGTGACCAGCGCCTCCAGCCCGTCCAGTTCGGCGTCGAGCAGGGCCATCAGGTGGCCGTCGCCGCGGTGTTCGCGCAGGAGCGTGGCGGCGTGCCAGTAGGCCAGGTGCGGGGCCTCCGGTACGGGCAGATCGGCCTGCGCGGCGGCCAGGGGACGGGCCGGGCGGCTGCAGCCCTCGGCGGCGCGCAGTGCCAGCTCCGCCGCCTCGGCCATCTCCGGCGACGCGAGCGCCGCGTCGCCGAGCAGGCGGCGCAGGGTGGCGTCCGCGGCGCGCAGCCGGGCCGCCAGCACCGCCTCGGGGGTGGCGACCGACCAGACGTGCGGGACGTGCTCGGCGATCAGGTCGTAGTTGAAGTTGTAGAAGGTCGCCGCGATGGTGCCGGGGCCCACCGCGCCCATCGCCGCGCCGCGGGAGGCGAAGTAGCCGGCGCTCCTGTTCTCGATGCCGGCCTTCGCCATCTCGGCGGGGAACTCCGGCGCGAAGTAGTGCGCGGAGTGGAAGGGGTTGATGACGTGGTGACAGGTGCGTCCGGCCTGCTCGGGCAGTGCGCTGGAAGATGTCATACGGGGCAGGCTACCGACCCGTCGGTATGGGGGTGATGCCGGGGCGGCCGTGCATCCCGGGGTGTGGGCAGGCGGCCGTCCGCCGCCGGGGCCCGCTGCCCCGATGGCGGAAAAGGTGGGAAATCCGTCATTGCCGCCATCGGCTCCGCTGGCCAGGATGGACGTATGGACGGACACATGGAACGGCACGAGGTACCGAGGGAACAGCGCGAGGTACTGATCGTCCTCTTCGACGGTGTGCAGGGCCTCGATGTCTCCGGGCCCATCGAGGTCTTCCACGCCGCGGCCCAGCGGGCCCCGGGCGCGTACCGCATCCGCACCGCGAGCCTCGACGGCGCCCCGATCCGCACCACCAGCGGCCTCACCCTCGTCCCCGACGGTTCGCTCGCCGACGCCGCACCGCCGCACACCCTGGTGGTGCCCGGCGGCCAGGGCACCCGGGACCCCGACCCCCGGCTGATCGACTGGCTGCGCGGCAACGCCCACCGCGCCCGGCGCAAGGTCTCCGTGTGCAGCGGAGCGCTGCTGCTGGCCGAGACCGGACTGCTGGACGGGCGCCGGGCGACGACCCACTGGCTGCTGTGCGACACCCTCGCCGAACGGTTCCCCACGGTCCGCGTCGAGCCCGACCCGATCTATGTGCGGGACGGCGATGTGTCCTCCTCCGCCGGCGTGACGGCCGGTATCGACCTCGCGCTGGCCCTGGTGGAGGAGGACCTCGGCCGGGACCTCGCGCTGACCGTCGCCCGGCACCTGGTGGTCTTCCTCCGGCGGCCGGGCAACCAGACCCAGTTCAGCGCCCAGCTCGCGGCCCAGACCGCTCAGCGGCGGCCGCTGCGCGACGTCCAGCAGTGGATCACCGAGAACCCGGCGGCGGACCTGTCCGTCGACGCGCTGGCGTCCCGCGCGGGTCTCTCCCCGCGGCACTTCGCCCGGGCATTCCGCGATGAGACCGGTATGACGCCGGGACGCTTTGTCGACCGGGTACGGCTGGAGGCCGCCCGCCGCTGCCTGGAGGACAGCGCCGACGGGATCGAGCAGGTCTCCCGCCGCTGCGGCTACGGCACCCCCGAGGCGATGCGCCGCGCGTTCCTGCGGGTCCTGGGCGCCTCACCGGCCGAGTACCGCCGCCGTTTCCGGCCGTCCGCCCCCTGCCCGGCGGCCGGCTGACCGGCCCGCGCAGCGGCCCCTGCCAACACCTGCCGATCCGTACCAACCCCAACCAACCCCGACCATCCCCAACCAGCCCCGACCAACCCCTACCGACAGGAACCGCCATGCAGATCGCGATCGTCCTCTACGACGGCTTCACCGCTCTCGACGCCATCGGCCCCTACCAGACCCTGAGCCCGCTCCCGGACGCCGAGACCGTCTTCGTCGCCGAGCAGCCGGGCCCGGTCAGCGACGACAGCGGCAACCTGACCCTCGTGGCGAAGAAGGCGCTCAGCGAGGTACCGCGCCCGGACCTCGTGGTGGTCCCCGGCGGCCCGCCGCAGAACGTCGAGCGGCAGATGCGCAACGAGGCGATGCTCGGGTGGCTGCGCGCGGCCGACGCCACCTCGGCCTGGACGACCTCGGTATGCACCGGCTCCCTGATCCTGGCCGCGGCCGGGCTGCTCACCGGACGCCGCGCCACCTCGCACTGGCTCTCCCTGGAGGCGATCAAGGAGTTCGGCGTCGAGCCCACCGGCGAACGGGTCGTCTTCGACGGGAAGTACGTCACCGCCGCCGGTGTCTCGTCCGGCATCGACATGGGTCTGACCCTGGCCGGGCGGATCGCCGGTGACGCCTGCGCGCAGGGCATCCAGCTGATGGCGGAGTACGACCCGCAGCCGCCCTACGACGCGGGCTCGCCCGAGAAGGCCCCGGCCGAGCTGGTCGCCGAACTCAGGAGCCGCTTCGGGAACCGCGGGTAGCGCCGCCGGGGCCGCCCGCGCCGCCGGGGCCGCCCGCGCCGCCGGGGCCGCCCGCGCCGCCGGTGGCCGCGGGGCCGCCGGTCCACTCGAACCGCGGCGCCCTGCGCTCCAGGAAGGCGGCGGCACCCTCCGCGGTGTCGCCGCTCGCGCGCGCCTGCGCGGCCCAGTACGCACCGCGCTCCTCGGCCTCGTCCGGCGGTACGTCCCAGGTCCCGTTCGCCAGCTCCTTCGCCGCCGTCTGGGTTAGCAGCGACCGGCTCGCCAGTACCGCGGAGAACTCCGCTACCCGCTTGCCCAGCTCGCCCTCGGGCAGCACCTCGTCCACCAGCCCCGTCCGCAGCGCCCGCGCACAGTCGATCAACTCGCCCGAGAACAACAGGTACTTGGCGGTGGCGGGCCCGACCAGCCGGACCAGCCGCCGGGTGGCCGACGCCGGATAGACCACGCCCAGCTTGGCCGGCGTCACCCCGAACAGCGCCCCCTCCTCCGCGAACCGCAGATCGCAGGCGGCCGCCAACTGGGCGCCGCCGCCCACGCAGTAGCCCCGTATCGCCGCCAGCGTCGGCCCGGGGAACGCCGCCAGCGCCTCCTCGGCGGCCACCGCCAGCCCCTGCGACTCACCGGCCGCATCGCGCAGCGACCCGATGTCCGCGCCCGCGCAGAACGTCCCGCCCTCGCCGGTCAGCACCAGCGACCGTACGGTGCGGTCGGCGGCCAGCCGCGCCAGCAGGGGCGGCAGCTCCC
>NZ_BBUY01000002.1:0-10112 GCF_001590865.1 Streptomyces sp. NBRC 110611 | reverse complement strand
CCAGCAGGGGCGGCAGCTCCCGCCACATCTGGACGGTCATCGCATTGCGCTTGCCGGTGTTGCTGATGGTGACGGTCGCTGTGCCGCCGCTGACATGCGTCTTCAGACCCGGTTCCATGCCCGGATATTAGAGCGACCGGCACGGGGACGGCCGGATACGATCGGCGGTCTGATGTCAGCAACTCTCGTCGCCAAAGACCTCGCCGCCGGCCACGGCGAGCGCGTCCTGTTCTCCGGCCTCGATCTGGTCGTCGCCCCCGGTGATGTGATCGGCCTCGTCGGTGCCAACGGTGCGGGCAAGTCCACCCTGCTGCGCCTGCTGGCCGGGCTGGACACCCCCGAGGAGGGCGCGCTCGCCCTCAGCCCGCCCACCGCCACCGTCGGCCACCTCCCGCAGGAGCCCGACCGCCGCCCCGGAGAGACCGTACGGGCCTTCCTCGCCCGCCGCACGGGCGTCGCCGCGGCCCAGCTCGCCCTGGACGCCGCCACCCAGGCGCTGGTCGAGGAGCGGCCCGGCGCGGACGACGCCTACGCCACGGCGCTGGAGCGCTGGCTCGCCCTGGGCGCCGCCGACCTGGACGAGCGCGCCGAGGAGACGGCCGCCCAGCTCGGCCTCGCCGTCGGCCTCGACCAGCCGATGACCACGCTCTCCGGCGGCCAGGCCGCCCGCGCCTCGCTCGCCTCGCTGCTGCTCTCCCGCTACGACGTCTTCCTGCTGGACGAGCCGACCAACGACCTCGACCTGGACGGCCTGGCCCGCCTGGAGTCGTTCGTCACCGGCCTCCGGGCCGGCACGGTCCTGGTCAGCCACGACCGCGAGTTCCTGACCCGTACGGTCAACCGCGTGGTCGAACTCGACCTCGCCCAGCAGCAGGTCAACGCCTACGGCGGCGGCTACGCCTCCTACCTGGAGGAGCGTGAGCGGGCCCGGCGCCACGCCCGGGAACAGTACGAGGAGTACGCCGACACCAGGGCCGCCCTGGAGGCCCGCGCGCACACCCAGCGCAACTGGATGGAGAAGGGCGTCAAGAACGCCCGCCGCAAGGCACCGGACAACGACAAGATCGGCCGCAAGGCCCGGGTGGAGGCCACCGAGAAGCAGGCCGCCAAGGCCAAGCAGACCCAGCGCCTGATCGAGCGGCTGGAGGTCGTCGAGGAGCCGCGCAAGGAGTGGGAGCTGCGGATGGAGATCGCCGCCGCGCCCCGGGCCGGAGCCGTCGTGGCCACGCTCCGGGACGCCGCCGTCCGGCGCGGCGGCTTCCGCTTCGGACCGGTGGACCTCCAGATCGACTGGGCGGACCGGGTCGCCATCACCGGACCCAACGGCTCCGGCAAGTCCACGCTGCTCGCCGCGCTCCTCGGCCGGCTCCCGCTGGACACCGGCCATGCCGCGCTCGGTCCCGGGGTGGTGGTCGGCGAGGTCGACCAGGCCCGGGGGCTCTTCCTGGGGAACGAGCCGCTGATGGAGGCCTTCCGGGCCGCCGTACCGGACCTGGCACCCGCCGAGGTGCGTACCCTCCTGGCGAAGTTCGGCCTGAAGGCGGCGCATGTGCTGCGCCCGGCGGACACTCTGTCGCCGGGGGAGCGGACCCGGGCCGCGCTCGCTCTCCTCCAGGGCCGTGGCGTCAACCTCCTCGTCCTGGACGAGCCGACCAACCACCTCGACCTGCCGGCGATCGAGCAGCTGGAGTCCGCGCTCGCCTCGTACCCGGGCACCCTGCTGCTGGTGACGCACGACCGGCGGATGCTGGACGCGGTGCACACCACGCGCCGGATCGAGGTCGACGGCGGGCGGATCACCGACCGGGCCGTGTGAACGACCGCTTCCCCGGCCGGACCGGGGAGCGGGAGCGCGGACGGAGCCGTTCCGTGCGCCCGGCGCGATTATCGATTTGGTTCTGGCGCGGGCGACCCGTAAGGTGGGGGAAACCGACGCGGGGTGGAGCAGCTCGGTAGCTCGCTGGGCTCATAACCCAGAGGTCGCAGGTTCAAATCCTGTCCCCGCTACTGATGAAGTACAGCAGGTCCGGTGCTCAGGCACCGGGCCTGTTGTGTTTGCTGCTGTGTGCAGCGCGGACACGACCGGTCGGCCGGTCGATCCCCTCACTCAGAATCGGCCACATCGCGTCAAGAGGCGCCGACTTGTGGTCAGCGGGCCGGTGCGGACCGGCCCGGTCCCCACACTCTTCCTGTGAGGATGCCGTCCGGACCCCCCGCGGAACCGCCTGAAGAGCTGACCTCCCCGCTCGCGTACGAAGGTGTCCGGCGGTTCACCACCCCGGCACGGGAGGCCTCGGTGCCGCAGGCCCGCCACGCGGTCCGGGACCTGCTCGACGAAGAGTGCGTGCCCGTGGCCGCCGACGTCCTGGACGCCCTGCTGCTCATCGTCTCCGAACTGGTCACCAATGCCGTCCGGCACGCCGCCCTGCTCTCCCCGCAGATCACCGTCCAGGTCATCATCGGCGCGGACCGGCTCCGGGTCGCGGTCGAGGACGACCACCCCTGCTGCCCCAAGGCGCTGGAGGCGGACGAGGGCGATGTCGGCGGCCGTGGGCTGTGGCTGGTCAAGATGCTCACCGCCGAGGCGGGCGGTGAGTGCGATGTCGATCACACGGTGAACGGCGGCAAGGCGATCTGGGCCGAGCTGCCGCTCACCCCGTTCGCTACCAGCCCGCCGAGTCTCCTGTGAGTTCGCGCACCGCCGGGCGCGCCGCGTCCAGCACGGTCATGAACCACGACGAGAACGGCGCCCGGGCATGCCGCTCGGCCAGCTCCCGCGGCGTCACGAACGCGAATTCGCCGACCTCCTCGGGGTCCGGCGCCGGCTCGGCCCGCACCAGCCCCACGAACAGGTGGTTGTACTCCTGCTCCACCAGGCCGGAGTCCGGATCGGGGTGGTTGTACCGCACCGTGCCCGCCTCGGACAGCAGTGCGGGGGCCACCCCCAGCTCCTCCGCGGTCCGGCGGGCCGCCGCCACGAACGGCTGCTCGCCCGGATACGGATGGCCGCAGCAGGTGTTGGACCACACACCGGGCGAGTGGTACTTCCCCGGCGCCCGGCGCTGGAGCAGCAGCCGTCCCTTGTTGTCGAAGAGGAAGACCGAGAACGCCCGGTGCAGCTGCCCCGGAGGCTGGTGCGCCGCGAGCTTCTCCGCGGTGCCGATCGTCGTACCGTCCTCGTCGACCAGCTCCAGCATGATCGGTTCGGCGGCGCCGCCCGGTGTACTCACCGCCGCGTCGCCGGTGGTCTGTCCGTTGGCAGATGTGATCGGCATGCCCATCCTTGTCGTCGGTCGTTGACGCCAAGTCTGCCCTAGCCGGGTCCGCATCACCTGCACAGACGGCGCGCGGCGGCACGCCGCCGGCGGGGGAGGAGCAGAGGGCCTGGGAGAGGCCCTCGCCACACCGGCCCGGGGACAAGCCGCCCGCGCTATGACCAGCCCGCTCATATCCGGCATCGCAACGGACGCCCAGGCCGAGGGCCAGTTGTTCCGGCGCCACCCGATCCACCATGATGATCGCGGCAGACACCGCCGCCGGTCACTCGATCGCGCGGTGAATGCGCGGTGAACGGCCGCATCCGGCGATCCGATAGCCTCTGCCGACGTGCCACCCAGCCCTCCGGTGCCAGGTGTGCCACGCCCGCTGCCCGGGTAGGTCGTATCGAATGCGGATCGACTGCTAACCAGCCCGTGCTGCCTTGTCAGCCTTCAAGGAGTGAGTTCGTCTGTCGACCGCCATCCTCACCGGTCCGCCGGTCGCCGGGTCGCCGCTCGAAGCCGACCTGCGCACGCTGGGCTTCGACGTCCGTAGCGCCGACGGTCCCGCGGCCGTCGCGGAGCTGATCGCCGCGGTGCCCGCGCAGGAGCGGATCGCCGTCGTCGACCCCCGCTTCGTCGGCCACCCGCACGCGCTGCGGCTGGCGCTCACCGACCCCCGCTTCCCGGCCGCGGCCGTCCCGGGCGCGCTCACCGCGCAGCCCGCGGCGCGCCCCGCGCTGGCCCGCGCGGTCGGCCGGATCCCGGTCGGCGCCGGGACCGCCCACCTCACGGACGTCCTCACCGAGACCCTCACCGACTCCCTCGACCGCGACGACATCGGTCTGCACCGCGTCGAGCTGGGCAGCCTGGTCGCCACCGTCGCGCTCACGCCGGCCCAGCGCGAGGAGGCACGGGAGGCCGTCGCCGCCGTCGACGACGAGGCGGTACGGCTGCGGACCGCCGTGAAATCCCGCGACGGGTTCTTCACCACCTTCTGCGTCAGCACCTACTCCCGCTACCTCGCCCGCTGGTGCGCCCGCCGCGGGCTCACCCCCAACCAGGTCACCACCGCGTCCCTGATCACCGCGCTGATCGCGGCCGGCTGCGCGGCCACCGGCACCCGGGGCGGCTTCGTCGCGGCCGGCTTCCTGCTGCTGTTCTCCTTCGTCCTGGACTGCACCGACGGGCAGCTCGCCCGCTACTCCCTGCAGTACTCGACGATGGGCGCCTGGCTGGACGCCACCTTCGACCGGGCCAAGGAGTACGCGTACTACGCCGGCCTGGCCCTCGGGGCCGTACGCGGCGGCGACGACGTATGGGCGCTGGCGCTCGGCGCGATGGTGCTGCAGACCTGCCGCCATGTCGTCGACTTCTCCTTCAACGAGGCCAACCACGACGCCACGGCCAACACCAGCCCGACCGCCGCCCTCTCCGACAAGCTCGACAGCGTCGGCTGGACGGTCTGGGCCCGCCGGATGATCGTGCTGC
This sequence comes from Streptomyces sp. NBRC 110611, assembly GCF_001590865.1. Lineage (GTDB taxonomy): Bacteria > Actinomycetota > Actinomycetes > Streptomycetales > Streptomycetaceae > Streptomyces. The sequence continues at coordinate 5,364 of NZ_BBUY01000002.1, read as the reverse complement.
CCATCGGTGAGCGCTGGGCCCTGATCGCCGTGCTCACCGCGCTGACCACCCCGCGCATCGTCTTCTCCGCCCTGCTCATCGGCTGCGCGCTGGCCGCCTGCTACACCACGGCCGGCCGGGTGCTGCGCTCGCTCACCCGGCGGGCCCGGCGCACCGACCGGGCCGCCCGGGCGCTGGCCGACCTCGCGGACTCCGGACCGCTCGCCGAGCTGATCGGCGCCGGTGCGTGGGCCCGCGGCCGGGCCGGTTCGTACGACGCCCCGGTGCTGGCGTTCCTGTCGGCCGCCGTTCTTCTGGTCCAGGTGATCTTCGCGGACGACCCGGCGGGCTGGCTCACCGTCGCCGTCGCGGCCTCTTCCGCGCTGATGGCCGGTGCGGCCGTCGCCCGCCCGCTCAAGGGCGCCCTCGACTGGCTCGTACCGCCGCTCTTCCGGGTCGGCGAGTACGTCACGATCCTGGTGCTGGCCGCCCGCGCGGACGGCCCCGGGGCCCTGCCCGCGGCGTTCGGGCTGGTCGCGGCGGTCGCCTACCATCACTACGACACCGTCTACCGCATCCGCGGTGGTACCGGAGCTCCTCCGCGGTGGCTGGTCCGGGCGACCGGTGGCGCCGAGGGACGGATCCTGCTGGTCGCCGTCCTCGCCGCCGCGCTCTCCCCCGAAGGTTTCACAATCGCGCTCACGGCCCTCGCCGTGGTCCTGGCGCTGCTCGTGCTCGCCGAGAGCATCCGCTTCTGGGTGTCCTCCCAAGCACCCGCCGTACACGATGAAGGAGAACCCGCATGATCGGCCTCGTGCTGGCCGCCGGCGCCGGACGGCGTCTGCGTCCCTACACCGACACCCTGCCGAAGGCCCTGGTGCCGGTCGACGGGGACACCACCATCCTCGACCTGACCCTCGGCAACTTCGCCGAGATCGGCCTGACCGAGGTCGCGATCATCGTCGGCTACCGCAAGGAGGCCGTGTACGAGCGCAAGGAGGCCCTGGAGCGGAAGTACGGCCTCGAGCTCACCCTCATCGACAACGACAAGGCCGAGGAGTGGAACAACGCCTACTCCCTGTGGTGCGGGCGTGACGCGCTCAAGGACGGGGTGATCCTCGCCAACGGCGACACCGTGCACCCGGTCTCCGTCGAGAAGACCCTGCTCGCCGCCCGCGGCAACGGCCAGAAGATCATCCTCGCGCTGGACACCGTCAAGCAGCTCGCCGACGAGGAGATGAAGGTCGTCGTGGACCCCGCCAAGGGCGTCCAGAAGATCACCAAGCTGATGGACCCGGCCGAGGCGACCGGTGAGTACATCGGCGTCACCCTCATCGAGGGCGAGGCCGCCGGCGAGCTGGCCGACGCCCTGAAGGCCACCTTCGAGCGGGACCCCGACCTCTACTACGAGGACGGCTACCAGGAGCTGGTCAACCGTGGCTTCAAGGTGGACGTGGCCCCGATCGGCGACGTCGACTGGGTCGAGATCGACAACCACGACGACCTGGCGAAGGGCCGTGAGATCGCATGCCGGTACTGACCCGCCTCATCCCGTCCCCGGTTGTCGTTGACATCAACGCCGGCGCCCTGGACGACCTGGCGGGCCTGCTGGCCGATCAGCGCATCTCCGCATCCGGCAAGCTCGCCGTCGCGTACAGCAGCGGCTCGGGCGCCAAGCTGCGGGAGCGACTGGCCCCCGCCCTCCCCGGAGCCGACTGGTACGAGGTGGGCGGCGGCACGATCGACGACGCGGTCAAGCTCGGCGACGCCATGAAGTCCGGCCACTACGACGCGGTCGTGGGCCTGGGCGGCGGCAAGATCATCGACTGCGCCAAGTACGCCGCGGCGCGCATCGGCCTGCCCATGGCCGCCGTCGCGACGAACCTGTCGCACGACGGCATCTGCTCGCCGGTCTCCATCCTCGACAACGACGCGGGCCGCGGCTCCTACGGTGTGCCCACCCCGATCGCGCTCGTCATCGACCTCGATGTGATCCGCGACGCCCCGGTCCGGTTCGTCCGCTCCGGTATCGGCGACGCGGTCTCCAACATCTCCGCCATCGCGGACTGGGAGCTCTCCCACCGCGAGACGGGCGAGGCCATCGACGGACTGGCCGCCGCCATGGCCCGGCAGGCGGGCGAGGCGGTGCTCCGCCACCCCGGCGGCTGCGGCGACGACGACTTCCTCACCGTGCTCTCCGAGGGCCTGGTCCTCTCCGGGATCGCCATGTCGATCGCGGGCCACACCCGCCCGTCGTCCGGCGCCTGCCACGAGATCAGCCACGCCCTGGACCTGCTCTACCCCAAGCGCTCGGCCAGCCATGGCGAGCAGGTCGGGCTGGGCGCGTGCTTCGCGATGTACCTGCGGGGCGCCAAGGCGCAGTCCGCGCTGATGGTCGAGGTGCTGCAGCGGCACGGCCTCCCGGTCCTGGCGAGCGAGATCGGCTTCGGCGAGAGCGAGTTCGTCAAGGCCGTGGAGTTCGCCCCCCAGACCCGCCCCGGGCGCTACACGATCCTGGAGCACCTGGACCTGTCCACCGACCAGATCAGGGACGCATACGCCGACTATGCCAAAACCGTCAGTAGCTGAACTCCGCCCGGTCGTGCACCCCGCGGGGGTCAAGGACCGGCGAAGCGGTGAGCACTGGGCCGGCCGCCTCTACATGCGGGAAATCTCGCTGCGCTGCGACCGGTACCTGGTGAACACCAGGATCACCCCCAACCAGCTCACCTACCTGATGACCGTCTTCGGCGTCCTCGCCGCCCCGGCCCTCCTGGTGCCGGGGATCGCGGGCGCCGTGCTCGGTGTGCTGATGGTCCAGCTCTACCTGCTGCTCGACTGTGTCGACGGCGAGGTGGCGCGGTGGAAGCAGCAGTTCTCGCTCGGCGGGGTCTACCTGGACCGGGTCGGCGCCTATCTGTGCGACGCCGCGGTGCTCGTCGGCTTCGGCCTGCGCGCCGCGGACCTGTTCGGGTCCGGGCGGATCGACTGGCTGTGGGCCTTCCTCGGGACCCTGGCCGCCCTCGGCGCGATCCTGATCAAGGCCGAGACCGACCTCGTCGGTGTCGCCCGCCACCAGGGCGGCCTGCCGCCGGTGAAGGAGGCGGCGTCCGAGCCGCGCTCGTCGGGCCTCGCGCTGGCCCGCAAGGCCGCCGCGGCGCTGAAGTTCCACCGGTTGGTCCTCGGGATCGAGGCGTCCCTGCTGATCCTGGTCCTGGCGGTGCTGGACGCGGTGCGGGGCGACCTGTTCTTCTCGCGGCTGGGTGTCGCGGTGCTGGCCGGGATCGCACTGCTCCAGACGCTGCTCCACCTCGTGTCCATCCTCGCCTCCAGCAGGCTCAAGTGACGGGCGCGGATGTGGAGCGGGGCCTGCGCGTCGGCGCGGTCGTCATCACCATGGGCAACCGCCCGGAGGAGCTGCGCGCGCTGCTGGACTCGGTCGCCAGGCAGGACGGCGACCCGGTCGAGATCGCGGTGGTCGGCAACGGCTCGCCGCTGCCCGAGCTGCCCGCCGGTGTACGGACCGTCGAGCTGCCGGAGAACGTGGGCATCCCGGCCGGGCGCAACGTCGGCATCGAGGCCTTCGGGCCCGGCGGCAGCGACGTCGACATCCTGCTGTTCCTGGACGACGACGGGCTGCTGGCCAGGGAGGACACCGCCCAGCTGTGCCGCGAGGCGTTCGCGAAGGACCCCGCGCTCGGCATCATCAGCTTCCGGATCGCCGACCCGGACACCGGCGAGACCCAGCGCCGCCACGTTCCGCGGCTGCGCGCCTCCGACCCGATGCGTTCCTCGCGGGTGACCACCTTCCTCGGTGGTGCCAACGCGGTCCGTACCGCGGTCTTCGCGGAGGTCGGCGGGCTGCCCGACGACTTCTTCTACGCCCATGAGGAGACCGACCTGGCGTGGCGGGCGCTGGACGCGGGCTGGCTGATCGACTACCGGTCCGACATGGTCCTCTTCCACCCGACGACGGCCCCGGCCCGGCACGCGGTGTACCACCGCATGGTGGCCCGGAACCGCGTCTGGCTGGCCCGCCGTAACCTCCCGGCCCCCCTGGTTCCGGTCTACCTCGGCGTCTGGTTCCTGCTGACGCTCGCCCGCCGGCCCTCCCGGCCGGCGCTGCGGGCCTGGCTGGGCGGCTTCAAAGAGGGCTGGACGACCCCATGCGGTCCCAGGCGCCCCATGAAGTGGGCTACCGTTTGGCGACTGACCCGACTGGGTCGCCCTCCCGTCATCTGACAAGCTCATATCTGAGAGCATCAGGCGCGAACCGGGGCAGCACCCCGGCAGCGCACCTTGAGGACGAAAGTGTCAACTGTGAGCGAGACCACGCACGACGGTGCGGTCGCGATGAGCGCCCCGCCCTCGCCCGACGACGGGCTCACCCCGGCCCAGCTGGCCCAGCGGTACGGGCTTGCGCAGAGCGGGGCCCGGCCCAGCCTCCCGGGGTACGTCCGGCAGCTGTGGGACCGGCGGCACTTCATCTCCGCGTTCGCCAGCGCCAAGCTGACGGCCCAGTACAGCCAGGCCAAGCTGGGCCAGCTGTGGCAGGTGGCGACGCCGCTGCTGAACGCACTCGTCTACTACTTCATCTTCGGTGTCCTGATCGGCACCCGCGACGGTATCCAGGACTTCGTACTGTTCCTGGTCACCGGCGTGTTCATCTTCACCTTCACGCAGAGCTCGGTGATGGCCGGCACCCGCGCCATCTCCGGCAATCTCGGCCTGGTGCGCGCCCTGCACTTCCCGCGGGCCTGCCTGCCGATCTCGTTCTGCATCATGCAGCTCCAGCAGGTGCTGTTCTCGATGGGCGTGCTGGCCCTGATCATGATCGCCTACGGGCAGCTGCCGATGTGGTCGTGGCTGCTGGCGGTCCCGGTGCTGGCGCTGCAGTTCGTCTTCAACACCGGCCTGGCGATGATCATGGCCCGGCTGGGCAGCAAGACCCCGGACCTGGCGCAGCTCATGCCGTTCATCATGCGGACGTGGATGTACGCGTCGGGCGTGATGTTCAGCATCGACGCCATAGCGAAGAAGGCCGACATCCCCGGCTGGGTGCACACCGTGCTGGAGTGCAACCCCGCCGCGGTCTTCATCGACCTGATGCGCGCCGTCCTGATCGAGAGCTACACGCGGGACAACCTGCCCAAGCTCTGGATGATCGGCGGCGGCTGGGCTCTGCTGCTGGGTGTCGTCGGCTTTGTGTACTTCTGGAAGGCTGAGGAGCGGTACGGACGTGGCTGAGCAGACGACGGGCGTGGCCGGGCAGGAGCAGGGGAACGGTGTCGCGGCGGTGCCGGGCGGGGGCCGGGTCCCCACGGTGATCGCGGATGATCTGCACATCGTCTACCGGGTCTACGGGGGCGGGGCCGGCAAGGGCAG
>NZ_BBUY01000001.1:1049996-1071319 GCF_001590865.1 Streptomyces sp. NBRC 110611 | reverse complement strand
GTGGTCGTCCCAGACCTTCTCCGCGAGTGTCCGTCCCATCGCTTTCCCTCCGGCCGGCCGCCTGCCGGCCTTGCTCGTCCATGCGCGGTCGCCTGCAGTCATGCCCCTGCCGGGCGGTACGCCGGGCCCGGTCGGGAGCCCCGTCTACAGACTGACGACTTCCCCGGAAAATTGAACTTGCGTTTCATACTGTGAGACGCGAGTATCGTTGCATGGACAACTCTAGCGGTGTCGGCGTTCTCGACAAGGCGGCTCTGGTTCTGAGCGCCCTGGAGTCCGGTCCGGCCACCCTCGCCGGGCTGGTCGCGGCGACCGGGCTCGCACGGCCCACGGCCCACCGGCTGGCCGTGGCCCTGGAACACCACCGGATGGTGGCGAGGGACATGCAGGGCCGGTTCATCCTGGGCCCACGGCTCGCCGAGCTGGCCGCGGCGGCCGGCGAGGACCGCCTGCTGGCCACGGCGGGACCGGTGCTCACCCACCTGCGCGATGTGACGGGCGAGAGCGCCCAGCTCTATCGCCGCCAGGGTGATATGCGGATCTGTGTGGCGGCGGCGGAACGGCTGTCCGGACTACGGGACACCGTCCCGGTCGGCTCCACGCTCCCCATGAAGGCCGGCTCGGCCGCCCAGATCCTGATGGCCTGGGAAGAGCCCGAGCGGCTGCACCGCGGCCTCCAGGGCGCGCGGTTCACGGCCACCGCGCTGTCCGGCGTACGGCGCCGCGGCTGGGCCCAGTCGATCGGCGAGCGGGAGCCCGGCGTGGCGTCGGTCTCCGCCCCCGTACGCGGCCCCTCCAACCGCGTGGTGGCCGCCGTCTCGGTCTCCGGGCCGATCGAGCGGCTGACCCGCCACCCGGGCCGGATGCACGCCCAGGCGGTCGTCGACGCGGCGGCCCGCCTCTCCGAGGGCCTGCGCCGCAACAGCTGACCACAGCCGCTCGCACACCGAACCCGACAGCGCCCGGCCCGCACACGGACCCCTCCGTACGGGCCGGGCGCCGCCACGACCGCCCCACAGGCCGCCGACAGGGGGCTGGGTCGATCAGCCGCCCAGCCGGTCCGCCGCGCGCTCCCCGCGCCGGCCGACCGGCACCACACCCCGGGCCGCTCCCAGCCCGCTCGGCGGCATATCGACGTAGACGTTCTCGTACGAGCCCTCCCGCACCACGAACGTCTCGTGCCAGATGCCGACCCCGCCGCGCCCCTCCCGGGCCCGCCGGTTGAAGGCGGACCAGGCCGGCCGGTGCGCACCGCTCTGGTCCGCGGCGTAGGCCAGCAGCTTCTCCTTGGACTCCCAGTACTGCAGGACCCCGAAGTTCCGCAGCCCGCCCAGGGCCCGGTAGCCGAGCATCCCCCACTCCCGGTTCCGCGCCAGCTCCTTGATCATCGGGGGCATCGCCCGGAGCACCGGCAGCCAACTGCGCACCGCCCACCAGTTGTTGATCCTCATCCCGACGAGGAAGACCACCACCTCCCCCGCACCGTCCGCGGTCATCCGCCCCTGCACCGGCTCGCTCTTCATCACGGCCCCCTCGGTCGCCTACGTCATCGGATAGCGCCGCTATCCATGATTGGATACTGCCACTCTCCAATGAAGGGTGCAAGCCGATATGCGACTGGCAGAGCTCAGCGAACGCAGCGGGGTCTCCACCGCCACGATCAAGTACTACCTGCGTGAGCAGCTGCTGCCGCCGGGCCGCCCGGTCACCGCCACCCGGTCCGAGTACGGGGAGGAGCACCTGCGGCGGCTCCGGCTGGTGCGCGCCCTGATCCAGATCGGCCGGGTACCGGTCAGCACCGCCCGCGAAGTGGTGGCCGCCGTCGAGGACGACGCCCGCGACCAGCTCTCCCGCCTCGGTACGGCCGTTCAGGCGCTGCCGCACGGCCCGGAGCCCGACGAACACGACCCGTCGACGGACGTCGCCCGGCGCACCGCCACCGAGCTGCTGGAGCGCCTGGGCTGGCGCTTCAACCTGGAGCGCACGGACTCCCCCCGGGCCTTCCAGATGCTCGTCGCGGCCATCGCCGCGCTGCACCGCCTCGGCTACGCCTGCGACACCGCGCATCTGCTCCGGTACGCCCGCCAGGCGTCCGAGCTTGCCGTCGCCGACCTGGATCTGGTCGAGGAGTACGGGACGCCGGCGGAACGAGTGGAGGCGGCGGTGGCCCTGACCGTGCTCTATGAGCCGGTACTGCTGAGCCTGCGCCGGCTGGCGGAGGCGGAGGAGTCCAACAAGCGCTTCGGACGCGAGAGTTGATCCGCTCCTCACCAGGCCGGCCATCGGCGGGGAACAGGCCGGGAAGCGGCCGGGAACAGGCCGGAAAGAGGTCCGGCGCAGGAAATCGCTCAAGGCGATCGGCAAAGGGGAAGGCCCTCCGCGCAATCGCGGAGGGCCTTCCCTTCCGTACCCCCGACCGGATTCGAACCGGCGCTACCGCCTTGAGAGGGCGGCGTGCTAGGCCGCTACACAACGGGGGCAAGTCTTCTTGCAGTTCAGCCTGCCACCAGGGACATGCTGCGCTGGGCTACCAGGACTCGAACCTAGACTAAATGAACCAGAATCACTCGTGCTGCCAATTACACCATAGCCCATGGTGGTTTAGACCAGTACCCCCGACCGGATTCGAACCGGCGCTACCGCCTTGAGAGGGCGGCGTGCTAGGCCGCTACACAACGGGGGCCCTAGCGATCCTGCGTGAGAGACAGTGGGTGCGACCCGGCTGTCTCCCCGGGAAGGATCTGTACCCCCGACCGGATTCGAACCGGCGCTACTGCCTTGAGAGGGCAGCGTGCTAGGCCGCTACACAACGGGGGCTTTGCAGATGAGCTCTGCGAGCTGGCCTACCTGGACTCGAACCAAGACTAACTGAACCAGAATCAGTCGTGCTGCCAATTACACCATAGGCCATCAAATCGCAACCCCCTCGCTCGGGGGCCTCTCTTTGATCTACGCTTCCCGGCCGGACCTTTCGGCCCTCTCGGGCGGCGCAGGAAGAACATTACCTGATCGCGGACGGGGCACCAAAACCGATAACTCCGCGCAGCAGCCCGGGGAGCTCCGCCAGGCTCCCGATCCGCCGCACCCCCGGCGGCAGCTCGTCCCCGGCGTCCGCCCAGGTGCCGGCACGATCCAGCCATACGGCGGTCAGACCGGCGTCCCGGGCCCCCAGCCCGTCGATGTCCAGCCGGTCGCCGACGTAGACCACCTCCGCCGGCCGGAGCGCCAGCGCCGCACAGGCGGCCTGGAAAGCCTCCGGGGCGGGTTTGGCGTGTCCCAGCTCATCGGCGCACAGCACCGCCTCGAAGCGGTCACGGATCCCCAGGGCGGCCAGCTTGCGCTCCTGATTGGCGGTCCCGGAATTCGACAGCACCGCCTGCCGCACCAGCGGAGCCAGCGCCTGAAGGGCCGGCGCGGAGTCCGGGAAGAGCGCCCAGGCCGCTTCGTAGTGCGCTACATACCGCCCGAACCAGGCGTCCGCCTCGTCATCGCTCAGCGCGGCCCCCAGGAACGTCCGGGCCCGCTCCCGGCGGTGCTCGTGAAATCCCAGCTCACCGGCGAGGAAGCGGGCGAATTCGCGCTCCATGGCCTCCTGCCAGCGCGCCAGTGCCGCCGCCTCCCCGCCGTACTCCGCCATCAGCCCTTCCGCGTCGAGGTGCCGCAGCACCCCGGCCCGGTCCGACCCGGTGTAGTCGAAGAGGGTGTCGTCGATGTCCCAGAGGACGGCGTGGAGGGGCATGGGGATCAGCGCACCCAGTCCTTGAGGGGCCCGGTGTCGAGTTCGATGCCGACCGGGTCGGGGAGGGGCACCGGCTTGCCGAAGGACACGGTCAAGGCCTTCCCGTACCTCTCACCTTCAGGCTCGGAATAGGCGGTGACCTCGCAGGTGTCCCTGTCGATCAGCAGATAGACCGGGATGCCGGTCTGAGCGTAGGCGCGGGGCTTCTCCTGCCGATCACGCCGATCCGTGTCGGAGTCGTACGAGGTGACCTCGACGACCATCAGGACGGCCTCCTCCGGGGAGGCCCACTCCCCCGCGCCGACAAAGGCATCGCTGGAAGCGAGGGCACCATCGGGCCGCGCACGACCGCCGCGGTACGTCTTGATCTCCAGCCCCTGGTCCGGATGGAGCCAGAGCTCAGGCCTTACCTGCATACAGATGCGCGTCAGCCACTGGATGATCCTGCCGTGGTCCCCGTCCGGCACTGCCTTTACTCCAAGCCTTCCGTCGATGAATTCCAGACGCAGCCCCTCGGCGGTGCGGGCAGCGAAACGAGCCAGTTCTTCGAATTCGCTCAGCAGCATCTGCGGCCGGTCGGCGAGCGCGGTCATGGTCAGCACTCCTCTTGCCTCTGCTCGTGTCTCTGCCTCTATCACGGTCATTGTCCAGGTTGTAGTCCGCCCCTGGATACACCAAGGGCCCGGAAGCCGTATCGGCTTCCGAGCCCGGGTCGCTCGTACGAGGATCAGACCGCCAGCTTGGCCAGCGCCGCGTCGATCCGGGCGAGGGTGCGGTCCTTGCCGAGGATCTCCAGGGACTCGAAGAGGGGGAGGCCGACCGTGCGGCCGGTGACGGCCACCCGGACCGGGGCCTGGGCCTTGCCGAGCTTGAGGCCGTGCTCCTCGCCGGCGGCCAGGACGGCGGCCTTGAGGGGCTCGGGGCCGGCGGACCAGTCGGCGGCCGCCAGCTTGGCGCGGGCGGTGGTGAGGAGAGCCGCCGGGTCGCCCTTGCCCATGGCCTTGGCCCAGGAGGCCTCGTCCTCGACCGGCTCCTGGAGGAAGAGGAAGTCGACATTGGCGGTGATGTCGGAGAGGACCGTGAGGCGGGTCTGGGCGTGCGGGGCGATGGCCCGCCAGGCGGCCTCGTCGAAGTCCTCGGGGGCCCAGTTGGCGTGCGGGGCCTTCAGCCAGGGCTCGCAGGCCCGGGTGAAGTCCTCGACGGCCAGCTGCCGGATGTGGTCGGCGTTGATCGCCTCGGCCTTCTTCAGGTCGAAGCGGGCCGGGTTGGCGTTGACGTCCGCGATGTCGAACTTCTCGATCAGTTCGGAGACGGAGAAGATGTCCTGGTCCGCCGAGAAGGACCAGCCGAGCAGCGCCAGGTAGTTGAGCAGGCCCTCGGGGAGGAAGCCGCGGTCGCGGTAGAGGTTGAGGGAGGCCTGCGGGTCGCGCTTGGAGAGCTTCTTGTTGCCCTCGCCCATGACGTAGGGGAGGTGCCCGAACTCGGGGATCGAGGAGGCGATGCCGAGCTCGATCAGGGCCCGGTAGAGCGCGATCTGGCGGGGGGTGGAGGAGAGCAGGTCCTCGCCGCGCAGGACGTGGGTGATGCCCATCAGGGCGTCGTCGACCGGGTTGACCAGGGTGTAGAGGGGTGCCCCGTTGGCGCGGACGATGCCGTAGTCGGGGACGTTCTCCGGGGTGAAGGTCAGCTCGCCGCGGACGAGGTCGGTGAAGGTGATCGGCTCGTCGGGCATCCGGAAGCGGACGATGGAGCTGCGGCCCTCGGCCTCGTACGCCGCGGCCTGCTCGGGGGTCACGGTGCGGCACGTGCCGTCGTAGCCGGAGGGCTTGCCGGCCTTGCGGGCGGCGTCCCGGCGCTCGTCGAGCTCTTCGGTGGTGCAGTAGCAGTGGTAGGCGTGGCCGGCGGCGAGGAGCTTGTCGGCGACGTCCTTATAGATGTCCATGCGCTGGGACTGGCGGTACGGCGCGTGCGGGCCGCCGACCTCGGGGCCCTCGTCCCAGTCGAAACCGAGCCAGTGGAAGGAGTCCAGCAGCTGGTTGTAGGACTCCTCGGAGTCGCGGGCCGCGTCGGTGTCCTCGATACGGAAGACCAGGCTGCCCTTGTTGTGCCGGGCGTACGCCCAGTTGAACAGGGCGGTACGGATCAGGCCGACATGGGGGTTACCGGTCGGGGAGGGACAGAAACGTACGCGGACGGGGGTCGCGTTAGCCACGCTTGATCACCTTGTTGGTGAGAGTGCCGATGCCTTCGATGGTGACGGCGACCTCGTCGCCGACGTTGAGGGGGCCGACCCCGGCCGGGGTGCCCGTGAGGATGACGTCGCCCGGGAGCAGGGTCATCGCCTCGGTGATGTGGACGATCAGGTCCTCGACCGGACGGACCATGTCACTCGTGCGGCCGAGCTGGCGCTGTTCGCCGTTGACGGTGCACTGGACGGCGAGGCCCGCGGCGATGTCGTCGGTGCTCAGGCCGGTCTCGACCCAGGGGCCGAGCGGGCAGGAGCTGTCGAAGCCCTTGGCCCGGGCCCACTGCTTCTCGCGCTGCTGGACGTCGCGCGCGGTGAGGTCGTTGGCGCAGGTGTAGCCGAGGATGACGTCCTTGGCGCGCTCGCGGGGCACCTCGCGGCACATCCGGCCGACGACGACGGCGAGCTCCGCCTCGTGGTGCACCTCCTGGGAGAAGGAGGGGTACGCGATGGGGTCGCCGGGGCCGATCACCGAGGTGGACGGCTTGAAGAAGGTGACCGGCACGTCCGGGACGGCGTTGCCCAGCTCGGCGGCGTGCTCGGCGTAGTTGCGGCCGATCGCCACCACCTTGTTGGGCAGGACGGGCGGCAGCAGCCGGACCTTGCCGAGGGGGACCTTCTGACCCGAGCGCTCGAATTCCGCGAAGGGATGCCCCTTGATGACGTCGAGTTCGTCGCCCTCGAGGACGCCGAAGCCGACGTTGCCGTCGATGGAGAATCTGGCGATGCGCACGGGTTGCCGCTGCCCCTCATTGATCACTGGCCGGGAGTTGACACTCCAGGCTATCGCGGGGGCGCGGCCACCTCGCCGACCCTGTGCGCGGTGACGTCCGCGGTGCCGGGCGGGGACGCCGGGCGGGAACGTCAGGCGGAGACGTCCTGCTGCGGCTTCTCGGCCGGCTTCTCCATCAGGACGGTGCGCCGGGGGTTGGCCGTCCGGGTGGGCAGTTCGACGGTGTGCTCCGGCGCCTCGGGGGCCTGGGCGCCGAGCTCGTCGGCGTCGGTCAGATGCGCCAGGGTGGTGCGCCGCGGGTTGGCTATGTTGCGGAACATCATCGTCGTCTTCACTGCTGCGTGCCTCGCATGGTCAGGTGTCGAAAGCTGTCGGAAGCCGCGGAGGGCAAAAAGCGTTGCCGGTACGACGCCTTGTCGTAACCGGCAACTGTGTAAAGCGTCAGGCTATGCGCGCTATTCCCTGCGAAGTCCAAGGAAACTCAGCGATCCGCTTGTGAGTTTGCTCACGAGGTGTGTGACAAATGCCGCATTTCCCATGATCACCGCCCCTGCGCGAATCGGACAATGGCGGATTGAAGCGCACGTTCCGCTCCCGATCACCGCACCTGGGACAGCCTGGGAAGGCGAGGGTTTCGCAGGCAAAAGTCCGTTATCTGCCGTAGCAGTTTGTACAAGTCGTAATGTCGTCCACACATTGAGTCACCCATGTCACAGCAGGGGGATCCGCTCTTGTTGGAGATCCGGCACTGTGCTGGAATTCCACGGACCGCCGCACGTTTCAGCCGGCGCGCAGGGCGCAAAGTGGCGCCGCGCGCGGTGGTGCGGCTCTCTCGGCCAGAGGGGGCGGCCCGCCGGTCACCTACGACCGCCATGGGGGGAGTTCGCGGTCCCCATACGACTCGACACCGTCCCGCCGAGGTGGGACGCCTGGTCCAGAGGTTGCGACGCTAGTGCAGGGACGTTTCAAGAGGGAAGGCACCGCTGCGGCGGACCCGGAGCTGCGCGGCGGGACCGACCGCGCCGCCTCGCCCCAGCGCGAGCGGAGCAAGGGTTCCGCCGCGGGCGCGCTGCCCGCCGACGGCGGCAGCCAGGCGTCGGCCGGTGATGCCGCGGACGGCGGCGCCAAGGCGGCGAGCGACGGTGCCACCGGCCCCGGCTCGCGAATAGCGCTGCGCAACTGGCGCATCAGCACCCGCCTGGTCTCCCTGCTCGCGCTCCCCGTCATCGCCGCGACCGCGCTGGGCGGTATGCGTATCGGGTACGAGCTGGAGAACATCGACCAGCTCGACAAGATGCAGCTGCTCACCGACATGACGCGGAAGGCCACCGAACTGGCCGACGCGCTCCAGGAGGAGCGGGACAAGTCGGCCGGTCCGCTGGCGGGCAGCGGCAACACCAAGGACGACGCCAACGTCGTCGCGCCGCGTGAGGCGACCGACAACGCCAAGCTGAAGTTCAACCAGGCCACCGACGACATCCGGGGCCAGGACGCCACGATGTCCGGCGTCCGGGCGACCATCCTGGAGATCACCCGCCAGCTCAACACCCTCAACGAGATCCGCGCCAACGCCTACAAGGACGACAACAACGCCGCGCGGACGATCTCGGCCTACGACCAGCTGATCAACTCCCTGCTGTCGCTCTCCCAGGACATGGCCCAGGCGACCAGTAACCCGGAGATGATCCGCTCGACCCGTGCGCTGGCGGCGTTCTCGTCCGCCAAGGAGTACGCGTCGATCCAGCGTGCCCTCGTCAGCGCCGGCCTCGCCCACAACGGCGGCCCCGAGCTGTCCCCCAACGACCGGCAGTCCGGCCGTAACGCCGAGGACAGCGAGAAGGCGGCCCGCGCCCGCTTCCAGCAGATCTACGCCAAGGACGCCAACGCCCTCACCAAGGGCCTGGACGGCAACAACGACGAGATCAAGGCCGCGGTCGCCTTCGCCCACCGCGCCTTCGCCAGCGACGCCGGCATCCGCAGCCAGGACTACCGGTACCTCGACTGGTACGACGCGGACACCGTCAAGATCGTCGAGATGTCGCGCATCGAGGCGGCCCTGCTGGACGAGATGGAGCAGGCGTCCCGCGAGCTGCGCAACGAGGCCACCCAGGGCGCGATCATCAACGGTGCGGTGATCCTGCTCGTCCTCGGCGTCTCGCTGGTCGGCGCGTTCGTCGTGGCACGGTCCATGGTCCGCTCGCTGCGCCGACTGCAGGACACCGCGCAGAAGGTCGCCCAGGACCGGCTGCCCGAGCTGGTCAAGCAGCTGTCCGAGTCCGACCCGCAGGACGTGGACACCTCCGTGGAGTCGGTCGGTGTGCACAGCCGGGACGAGATCGGCCGGGTGGCCGCGGCCTTCGACGACGTGCACCGCGAGGCGGTCCGGCTCGCCTCCGAGCAGGCGCTGCTGCGGGGCAACGTCAACGCGATGTTCACCAACCTCTCGCGCCGCAGCCAGGGCCTGATCCAGCGTCAGCTCTCGCTGATCTCCGAACTGGAGTCCCGCGAGGCCGACCCGGACCAGCTGTCGTCGCTCTTCAAGCTCGACCACCTCGCCACCCGTATGCGCCGTAACGGCGAGAACCTCCTCGTCCTCGCGGGTGAGGAGCCGGGGCGCCGGTGGACCCGGCCGGTCCCGCTGGTCGACGTGCTGCGCGCGGCGGCCTCCGAGGTGGAGCAGTACGAGCGCATCGAGCTCAACGCGGTGCCGCAGACCGAGGTCGCGGGCCGGGTCGTCAACGACCTGGTGCACCTGCTCGCCGAGCTGCTGGAGAACGCCACCTCGTTCTCCTCGCCGCAGACCAAGGTCAAGGTCACCGGCCACGCCCTGCCCGACGGCCGGGTCCTGGTCGAGATCCACGACACCGGTATCGGCCTGTCCCCCGAGGACCTGGCGGCGATCAACGAGCGACTGGCCAGCCCGCCGACCGTGGACGTCTCGGTGTCCCGGCGGATGGGTCTGTTCGTGGTCGGCCGGCTGTCCCTGCGGCACGGCATCCGGATCCAGCTGCGGCCCTCCGACTCCGGCGGCACCACCGCACTCGTCATGCTGCCGGTCGACCTCGCCCAGGGCGGCAAGAAGCCGGCGCCCGCCAACGGCAAGGGCGGTGCCGGCGACCGCGGCGGCGCACCGACCAGCCGGCTCGCGGGGCTCCAGCCGCGCGGCCAGGTCGGCTCGGGCCCGGGTGCCGGCGGCCGTCCCGCGCTGCCCGGCCGGGGCGGTCCCGACGGCGGCGCGGCCGGTGCGTTCGGCGCCGCGCCGCAGGGCGGCCGTACCGCGTCGCCCGGCGCGGGCGCACCCGGAGCGGGCTCCCCGGCGGCGCCCGCTCCGTCCGCCGGACGTCCCTCGCTGCCCGTACGTGGTGCGGACAACGGCCCCGCGGGCACGGTGGCGCCGCCCACCGGCGCGCCGCGGCGTGACGAGCCCGCGCAGCTGCCGAAGCGCGGTGCCGCGGGCGAGCTGCCGGGCGGTCCGCCGGCCGGTGGCCAGGACGGCCCCCGTGGCGGTCGCCCGCAGGGCGGTACGAGCTGGGGCGCGCGCCGTGAGCGCGGCGGCTCCGACGACTGGCCGCTGGCGCCGCGCGAGGCGCAGGACCAGCCGCGCGGCCACGAGGAACCGGAGAGCAGCGGCACGGGCAGCTTCGAACGCCCGGCGCCGAGCGGCGGCCCCGCCGGCTTCGAACGGCCCGCGCCGAGCGGCGGCCCCGGTGACACCGCGGCGTTCGCCCGTCCGGACTTCACCGGCCCGCCGCCGGCCGCGGACGGCTCCACGGGTACCGCCGAGGACACCGGCCGCTTCACCCGTCCGGACGGCGACACCGGCCAGTACGAGACGGGCGGCTTCCCGCGGCCCGCGGCAGACCCGTACGAGACGGGGCAGTTCGAGACCGCGCAGGCCGCCCCGTACGAGACCGGCCCGGCCGACCCGTACGAGACCGGCCGGCACGACGCCCGTCAGCTGCGGCAGCCGGACGCCGAGCACGCCCCGTACGCCGACGACTCCCAGAACACCGGGCAGTTCCCGGCTCCGCAGCCGCAGCCGCAGGCCCAGCAGCAGCCGCAGGAGCACAGCGCGCCGGAGGCCGATGTGCTCGGCGGCGGCGACGCGGGCCCCGGGGACGGCCGTACGCCGATCTTCGACACCGTCGAGTCCACCTGGTTCAACACTCCCGCGGCGGCCGCGGCCGGTGTGCCGCCGCAGGACGGCGCCGACCAGGGCCCGGCACCGGCACCCGCAACGACGCAGCCGCCGCTGCCGCGCCGGGAATCCGCGCAGCACGGCGCCGCGCAGACCGGCGCCGCCCAGACCGGTGCCGCGCAGACCGGCGCCGCCCAGACCGGTGCCGCGCAGAACGGCGCCGCGCGCGCCGAGGCACCCGTCAGCGGTGTGCCCGGCGGCGGCGAGCCGGACGGGTCCACCGGGCAGTGGCGCACCTCGCCCAACGACGAGACGTGGCGGCAGGCGGAGCAGGTCCGCCAGCCGGCCTCGGGCGGTGTCACCACCTCCGGGCTGCCCCGCCGGGTCCCGCGTGCGAACCTCGTGGCAGGTACGGCGCAACAGCAGCAGTCCACCCAGAGCGGTCCACAGGTCTCGCGTGCGCCCAGCGATGTGCGCGGGCGGCTGACCAATCTCCGTCGGGGTATCCAGCAGGGCCGGCAGGCCGGGTCGTCGAGCACCGGCAACCACGGCATTGTCGACCCCACTCACCAGCAGGAGCGTTAGTTGAGTCCGATGAGCCAGGCGGCGCAGAATCTGAACTGGTTGATCACCAACTTCGTGGACAACACCCCCGGGGTGTCACACACGGTGGTGGTCTCCGCGGACGGTCTCCTCCTCGCCATGTCCGAGGGCTTCCCCCGCGACCGTGCCGATCAGTTGGCGGCGGTGGCCTCCGGGCTGACGTCGCTGACCTCCGGCGCCTCCCGCATCTTCGAGGGCGGGAGCGTCAACCAGACCGTGGTGGAGATGGAGCGCGGCTTCCTCTTCATCATGTCGATCTCGGACGGATCGTCGCTGGCCGTGCTGGCGCACCCGGAGTGCGACATCGGCCTCGTCGGTTACGAGATGGCCCTGCTGGTCGACCGCGCGGGCACGGTACTCACCCCCGACCTGCGCGCCGAACTCCAGGGCAGCCTGCTGAACTGAGGCGCCCGCAGCGCCCCCCGGCTCCGCTCCCGTCCATCCATCCGTCCGACGCCACCCCCCATCGGCTCGACCCGACGACAGTGCTTCCTGTCCCGTCCGGAGGACCCATGACCCCGCCACCTGCCACTTCCGGCCCGTACGGCGCCGCCTACGACCAGGCGCCGTACGGGGACGAAGGTGACCAGCCGCTGGTGCGCCCGTACGCCATGACCGGAGGCCGGACCCGGCCGCGCTACCAGCTCGCCATCGAGGCGCTGGTCAGCACGACCGCCGACCCCGCCCAGCTGCCCGGGCTGCTGCCCGAGCACCAGCGGATCTGCCACCTGTGCCGTGAGGTGAAGTCGGTCGCCGAGGTCTCGGCTCTGCTGCACATCCCGCTGGGTGTGGCGCGGATCCTGGTCGCGGACCTGGCGGAGGCCGGGATGGTGGCGATCCACCAGCCCGGCGGCGGTGGCGAGGCCGGCGGCACGCCGGATGTGACCTTGCTGGAGAGGGTGCTCAGTGGACTTCGCAAGCTCTGACGGCGGCTTCGACGGGGCCGGGGCCCGCGCCACGACGTCCGCGAAGATCGTGGTGGCGGGCGGCTTCGGCGTGGGCAAGACCACGTTCGTCGGCGCCGTTTCGGAGATCAATCCGCTGCGTACGGAGGCCGTGATGACCTCCGCGTCGGCGGGGATCGACGACCTCAGCCACGTCCAGGACAAGACCACGACCACCGTGGCCATGGACTTCGGCCGGATCACCCTGGACCAGGACCTGATCCTCTACCTCTTCGGTACGCCCGGCCAGGACCGCTTCTGGTTCATGTGGGACGACCTGGTCCGCGGCGCCATCGGCGCCGTCGTCCTCGTCGACACCCGCCGCCTCGCCGACTGCTTCCCCGCCGTCGACTACTTCGAGAACAGCGGCCTGCCGTTCGTCATCGCCCTCAACGGCTTCGACGGGGAGCAGCCCTACACGCCGGACGAGGTCCGGGAGGCGCTGCAGATCGGCCCCGGGACGCCGATCATCACCACCGACGCACGGCACCGCAACGAGGCCAAGAGCGCGCTCATCACTCTCGTCGAGCACGCGCTGATGGCCCGCCTGCGCTAAGGCCGGTCCGACGGGCCCACGCGGACCGTCGGACCGGCCCTGGGACCGGCGGCCCCGCCGGGTCATCTGGCCTGGGCCGTACGGAAGTTGGCGCGGGCCGTGGGGAAGTCGCCTTTCACGCGCCTGCCCCTGCCCGGTACCGGTTCCCGTTATGCACAAGTCGATCTGTGTCCTTCGACACGACCACGCAGAGGCTTCATAACGTTTCGACGTTGAATCAGCGGAGTTTCACCACGCCGCGCGCATGCCCGGTTTCGCTGCGCGCACAATGCGCCCGTCTTTTGACGCCTCTCGCCCTTAACGCCCCTTTTATCTGAGGTGCTTTCAAGCCTTCTCCCGCTTTGTCCAGTGTTTGGAACGCACCGCCCTGACGTGCTGAAATTCGCTGAACTCCGGAGTAGGAACGCCCAGAAGAAACGGCACACCGAACAGTGCCGGCGCCGAGAGGTTGTTGGTCGAGTGAGGCGAAGCACGTCGAGCCCCGAGCCGCAGGAACCACCGCGGCGGGGCAACTTCACCCCGCCACCCAAAGGTGGCGTTCCGGCTTCCGACGCACCCGAGAACCCGGTCGCGGAGCCCCCGGTCAGCGGTGGCAGGTTCTCCCCGCGCAACTGGCGGGTGGCCACCCGCCTGAACGCCATTCTGCTGATCCCCGTTCTGATCGCGCTGGTCTTCGGCGGCCTGCGGGTGAACAGCTCGCTCGACACCTGGCAGGAGGCGCGGGACGCGGAGAACACCGCGAAACTGGTGCGCGCCGCGCTCTCCTACAGCAACGCCCTGATCGACGAGCGGGACCGCACCACGGCACCGCTGCTCCAGGGCAAGAAGGACGACCCGGTCGTCCAGCAGGCGCGGGACGCCACCGACGACGCCGCCGAGAAGTTCCACGAGGCCGCCAAGGCCATACCGGACACGCCGGGCCTCAAGCGCCGGCTCGCCGCGTTCGAGAAGTCCGAGCCCAAGCTCCAGGAGCTGCGCCAGGCCGCCTACACCGCCAAGCTCCCCGGGGTGAAGACCGAAGAGGGTTATGTCGCGGTCCAGCACCCCCTGATGGAGTTCGCCAACGAACTCGGCCTGGGCACCGGCAACATCACCTCCTACGGCCGCACCGTCTACGCGATCGCACTGGCCAAGGCCGCCGAGTCGCTGGAGCGGTCCATCGGCACCCACCTCCTGATCGACCCGGCGTCCCCGCAGGGCGGCAAGGAGCACAAGAAGCAGCTGACCGCCTTCGCGTCGTACCGCTACCTGGAGGGCATCGCCGCCAACGAGTACACCTCCGGCGGCACCCCCGAGGACGTCGAGCGGCTGCGGAAGGACACCGAACGGCTCAAGCAGGCCGCCGAGCAGCGGATCGCCCAGGCGAAGCAGCAGGCCGAGGCGGCCGGCCGGACGTTCCGCGCCCCGCCGTCCATGGACCAGATGGTCACCCTGATCGCGAGCGGCGCGGCACCGGAGACGCTGAGCCCGAAGGGCGTCACCTCCGACAGCTTCTTCGCGGCCGCGACCGGCGTGTTCGACATGTACCGGTCCATCGAGAAGGACCTGTCGGACAAGGCCGTGAACGAGGCCGCGCAGATCTCCTCCGACGCCCAGCGGTCCGTCTTCATCGACTCCGGCATCGTGGTGGCCGCACTGATCATCGCGTTCGTGGTGGCCGGCCTGATGGCCCGCCGGATGAGCCGCAATATGCGCAAGCTGCGCAACGCCGCCTTCGACGTGGCCGAGCAGCGGCTGCCGATGCTGGTCGACCAGCTCTCGCGGACCGAGCCGGGCCGGGTCGACACCCGTGTGACCCCCATCCCGATCGGCACCACCGACGAGATCGGCGAGGTCGCCCGCGCCTTCGACCAGGTGCACCGCGAGGCCGTCCGGCTCGCCGCCGAGCAGGCGCTGCTGCGGGGCAACGTCAACGCGATCTTCACCAACCTCTCCAGCCGCAACCAGGGCCTGATCGAGCGTCAGCTGGAGCTGATCACCGACCTGGAGAACAACGAGGCGGACCCGGACCAGCTGGAGAGCCTCTTCCGGCTCGACCACCTCGCCACGCGTATGCGCCGTAACGGCGAGAACCTCCTGATCCTCGCGGGCGAGGAGCCGGGCCGCCGCTGGAACCAGCCGGTGCCGCTGGTCGACGTGCTGCGCGCGGCGATCAGCGAGGTCGAGTCGTACGAGCGCATCGACCTCTCGGGGGTCCCCGAGAGCGAGATCCACGGCACCGCCGTGACCGACCTCGTGCACCTGCTGTCCGAGCTGCTGGAGAACGCCACCACGTTCTCCTCCCCGCAGACCAAGGTGCGGGTGACCGCCACCCGGCTGCCCGACGGCCGGGTCATGATCGAGATCCACGACAAGGGCATCGGGCTGACCCCCGAGGACTTCGCGGACATCAACCACAAGCTGGCCAACCCGCCGAGCGTGGACGCCGCGATCTCCCAGCGGATGGGCCTGTTCGTGGTCGGCCGGCTGGCCGACCGGCACGGGATCCGGGTGCAGCTGCGCCCCTCCGGCGAGCAGGCGGGCACCACGTCGCTGGTCATGCTGCCCGAGGCGATCACCCACGGCGGTGGCGGCGACGACGAGCAGTTCGACGACGCCTTCACGGTGTCGCGGATCGTCCCGGAGCACCCGCAGGGCGCGCACGAGGGTCACCAGCACACCGCCGCCGAGCTGGGCTTCGACGACAGCCGCTACGGCCGTACCGACGGCGCGGACCTGGACATGATGGGCCGCTCGCTGATGCGCGAGGAGCGCCGGGCCGCCCTGGAGGCCCAGGCGGCCGGCCACGCGGCCGCCGCCGGTCAGCCCGGCACCGAACAGCACGACCTCGGTCAGCACGACCTCGGTCAGCACCTGGCGAATCCGCTCTTCCGTGAGCAGATTCCGGCCACCACCGAACACCAGGACCTCCCCGCCCAGAGCTACCCGGACGGCATCGCCCAGGAGTTTCCCGGGGGCCACGCCCCGGCGTATCCGGAAGGCGATCAGCCGTTCCACGGCGGCCGGTCGCACGGCGGCCAGGCCTTCGCCGAACCGCACCCCTCGGAGACCACCGGCCAGCAGCCCTTCGCCCCGCACGAACCGGCGCAGCCGGCCGAATGGGCCGAACACCCCGCGTTCGAGGGCTACTTCGGTGCGCAAGCGGAATCTGACCGGAATACACCTCCCGCTCCCGCCGAAGCCCCCGAGCGCGTACCATTCGAGCGTCCGGGCCCCACACCGAGCGATGCTCCCTCGCTGACGGACGCAGGCCTTCCGCGCCGCGGAGGCGGCGACCAGCAGGCACCTCAGGTTCAGCAGCGGGGCACGCCGGAGACCGGCCAGGACGGCTCCGAATGGCGCAGCTCCAACGATGAGCGCTGGGAGCGGGCGGAGCGGGTACGCCGGCCGACGGCGGGCGGGGTCACCTCCTCCGGCCTCCCCCGGCGGGTGCCCAAGGCCAACCTGGTCGAGGGCACCGCGGAGCAGACCCCGCAGGGCGGCCCCCAGGTCTCCCGCGCCCCGGAGGACGTCCGCGGCAGGCTGAGCAACCTGCGCCGCGGTGTCCAGCAGGGACGCAACGTCGGCACGGACCCTTCCGGGGTCCCCCAGAATGACCAACAGGGCTTCGGCCCCGGCAGCACCTACGATCAGGAGCGTTAGTGTGAGCCCGATGAGCCAGGCGGCGCAGAATCTGAACTGGTTGATCACCAACTTCGTGGACAACACCCCCGGGGTGTCCCACACGGTCGTGGTCTCCGCGGACGGTCTCCTCCTCGCCATGTCCGAGGGCTTCCCTCGGGACAGAGCCGATCAGTTGGCGGCGGTGGCCTCCGGGCTGACGTCGCTGACCTCCGGCGCCTCCCGCATCTTCGAGGGCGGGAGTGTCAACCAGACCGTGGTGGAGATGGAGCGCGGCTTCCTCTTCATCATGTCCGTCTCGGACGGATCGTCGCTGGCCGTGCTGGCGCACCCGGAGTGCGACATCGGCCTCGTCGGTTACGAGATGGCCCTGCTGGTCGACCGCGCGGGCACGGTACTCACTCCCGACCTGCGCGCCGAACTGCAGGGCAGCCTTCTCAACTAACGTACAGGCAGTGCGTTTCCCGCCACCTGGCCTTAGGGTTCGGTGGCGCGACCGGCGTCAGACAGGCAAGTTGGAGGAGGAGACGTGGCAACGCCCCCGAGCGGATACCCGTACGGTTCCGGGCAGGAGCCCGGACCTGTGGGCGAGACCCATCACAACCGCTTCAACTTCCCTTCTGCGCCGAGCCGTCGGCCGCAGCGGCACCAGCCGCCGCAGCCACAGCCCCGGCAGCAGCAGCCCCGGCCGTACGGCTCCCAGCCGTACGAGCCGTCGGTGTACGACGAGCCGCAGGCACCGCGCATCCAGCCGGTGCAGCCGCAGCGGAAGGCCCCCGAGCCCACTCCCGGCGGCGGGCACAACCCGCTCGTCCGCCCGTACGCCATGACCGGGGGCCGGACCCGGCCGCGCTACCAGCTCGCCATCGAGGCGCTGGTCAGCACGACCGCCGACCCGACGAGGCTGCACGGCCAGCTGCCGGAGCACCAGCGCATCTGCCACCTCTGCCGCGAGATCAAGTCAGTTGCCGAGATCTCCGCGCTTCTCTCCATCCCCCTCGGCGTCGCCCGGATCCTCGTCGCCGACCTGGCGGAGGCCGGACTCGTCGCCATCCATCAGCCCGGCGGGGACGAGACCGCCGGTGGACAGCCAGATGTGACACTGCTCGAAAGGGTGCTCAGTGGACTTCGCAAGCTCTAGCGGTGCAGCCCGCTCCACCACCTCCGCGAAGATCGTGGTGGCGGGCGGCTTCGGCGTGGGCAAGACCACGTTCGTCGGGGCCGTCTCAGAGATCAATCCGCTGCGTACCGAAGCCGTGATGACCTCCGCGTCGGCGGGCATCGACGACCTCACCCACGCGCCGGACAAGACCACGACCACCGTGGCCATGGACTTCGGCCGGATCACCCTGGACCAGGACCTGATCCTCTACCTCTTCGGTACGCCCGGCCAGGACCGCTTCTGGTTCATGTGGGATGACCTGGTCCGCGGCGCCATCGGCGCCGTCGTCCTCGTCGACACCCGCCGCCTCGCCGACTGCTTCCCCGCCGTCGACTACTTCGAGAACAGCGGCCTGCCGTTCGTCATCGCCCTCAACGGCTTCGACGGGCACCAGCCCTACACGCCGGACGAGGTCCGGGAGGCACTCCAGATCGGCCCCGACGCACCGATCATCACCACCGACGCACGGCACCGCAGCGAAGCCAAGAGCGCGCTCATCACCCTGGTCGAGCACGCCCTGATGGCCCGCCTGCGCTAGGGCCTGCGGCCCCGCCCGTTGGGCGCGGTAGCAGCCGAAGGCCCCGGACACCTGCCTGTCCGGGGCCTTCGGCCGCTACGGGGTCCGGGGGACTCAGCCCAGCGTCTCGCCGACCGCCGTGAGGATCAGGGCGAGCGAGGTGGCCCCGGCGTCCGGGTGACCGTAGCCGAGCGCTCCCATCCGGGCCGCCCGGCCGCGGGCCGGGGTGAGGTGGGCGGTGTCGTCGGCGGCCCGGGTGGCGGCCTCCGCGGCGGCCCGCCAGGCCTGGGGCAGCTCCTCCCCCGCCCGGGCGCGCAGTTCACGGCGGAACGGGTCCAGCGCGTCCAGCATGGTCTTCTCGCCGACCCGCGCGCCACCGAGCTCGCCGACCGCGCGCTGGGCGGCGTCCACGGCGTCCGCGAGCAGCGCGGCGGGGCAACCGCCGCCGTCCGCCGGGGCCTTGGCCAGTACGGCACCGGTTTCGGCGAGCAGCGCGCCGTACAGGGCGCCCGAGGCGCCGCCGGAGGCGTCGGCGAGTGCGAGTCCGGCGCCGAGCAGAGCGGTACCGGCCGAGCGCGGGTCACCGGCCGGCCCGGGCTCGGCGGTGCGGGCGGCGGCCACGGCGGCACGCAGCCCACGGACGATCCCGATGCCGTGGTCCCCGTCGCCGGCCACCGCGTCCAGCCGCCCCAACTCGCCCTCGTTCGCGGCCACCAGGTCCAGGGCCGCTTGCAGCGCCGCCGTCACGGGTAGCCCCCCGGTGAGGGTCTTGGCGACCCTTAGGGGATCGACGGCCGCGTCCCTTAGGGGATCCGCCGTCAGGTGCCGGGGACCGGGCGTCGCGTGCTGAGAACCGGACATCACGTGCTGAGGGCCGGATGTCAGGTGCCGAGGACCGGCTGTCACGTCGCCCGACGAGGCGGTGGAGGCGCCGGACGGCACGGAGGCCGGCTCCTCGGACCGTGCGTCGTCGTCGGCGGCGGCGGTGCACCGGTCGCCCGGCAGGCTGCGGAAGGCCGGGGTGTCGCAGGGGGCGGCGTAGAGCGCGGCGAGTTCCTCGTCCAGGAGCATCAGCGACAGGGAGACGCCGGCCATGTCGAAGGACGTGACGAATTCGCCGACTTCGGGACGGTACGGGACCAGCCCCGCCGCCCGCAGCCGCCGGTTGACCTGGCGGTAGACCACGAACATCTCCTCGTACTTGGTCCGGCCCAGACCGTTGAGGAGCACCGCGACCCGGCCCCCGCCGCCCGCCGGCACCTCCGGCAGCTCGGGCAGCAGATTGTCGACGAGTTCGTCGGCCAGCTCGGCGGCGGTCAGCGAGCGGGTGGTGCGCAGGCCCGGCTCGCCGTGGATGCCCATGCCCAGCTCGGTGGTTCCGGCGTTGACCGAGAACAGCGGCTCGCCCGCGCCCGGGAGCGTACAGCCGGCGAAGGCGGCGCCGAAAGTGCGGGTCAGCTCATTGGCGCGGGTCGCGAGACGGGCGACCGTGTCGAGGTCGTCGCCGCGTTCGGCGGCCGCGCCGGCCACCTTGAAGGCGAAGAAGGCCCCGGCCACCCCGCGGCGGTCGCGGGACGGGTCGACCGGCAGCCCGGCCACCGGCGGCGGGCCGCTGGCCACGTCATCGGTGACCAGCACCGTACGGGTCTCGATGCCCTCGGCGGCGAGCCGGCGGGCGGCGAGGCCGAAGTGCATGGCATCGCCCGCGTAGTTCCCGTAGCTGAGCAGGACGCCGGCGCCGCCGTCCGCGGCCCGCGCGGTGCGGTACACCTGCTCGGCGCCGGGGCTGGCGAAGACGTCACCGACGGCGGCGGCGTCCGCGAGCCCGGGGCCGACCAGGCCGGCGAAGGCCGGGTAGTGGCCGGAGCCGCCGCCGATGACGACCGCGACCTTGCCGGGGCGGGGCGCGTGACGCCCGACGACGCCATAGGCACCCGGCACCCGGCGGACCGTGCGGGCATAGGCATCGGCGAGTCCTTCCAGCCAGTCCTCACGGAAGGTCTCGGGGCGGTGTCCGAGGCCGGCGGGGGTGATGGTCATCAGGGCACACTCCTTTGTTCTGTCCCTGGTGGATTTAACACCCACTTCACAGATCCGTCACCCCTTACGACCAAATTCTCCCGTCCACTTGCGAGCTCAGCCACCAAACAAGAGCAACATCACACCACAGATGTGAAGTTCTCAGAATTCCTGATGCGGGCGCCACCCCGCCGCCGAACCGGCCGCAGGGTGGCGCGCACAGGACCGGCTACTTACGGGCGGGGCACTCCTTCCACGCGAAGTGGTAGAGGGTGTTGATGCTGCCGTCGGTGGAGTCCATGGCCATGTAGCTGGTGGCCTTGGGGTCCGACGTACCGCGGTCCACCCTCAGTTCGGTGTTGATGTTGAAGTAGCGCTGCTCGCCGCACGGCGCGTAGACCAGCGCGTCGATGTCGGTCTCGTCGGAGGTCTGCCAGTTGCTGTCGTAGGGACCGGCGAACGCGTGGCTCTTGCGGGCCGTCTCCTGCTGGCCCTGGAAGTAGTAGTTCGCCTGCTCCATCCCCTTGGCACCCGGGGCCAGCGAGGCGTAGCCGCGGTAGTCCGCCCGGGCGACGGCGTAGGTGAAGCCCTGCGGGACGTGGACGTCCAGGGCGATCTGACAGTTCTTGCGGGAGTCGGTCGGCTTGCTGCCGCCGCCCGCCTGGGCGAGGTACTCGCTGTACGTGACGGTGAAGGCGGTGTTGTCGGGAGCGACGGCCACGGCGGCACTGCCGGGTCTGCAACCCGATCCGTTGACCGTGGCGACGGTTATGGTGATCTTGCCGGTGGGCGGGTCGTCACCGAACCGCACGGACGTGCCGGGAGCCGCCGATCCGAGGAGCAAGGATGCCGCTGCGGCACCAGCACCGAGCGTGCTGAGCATGGGCGCTTCCTTCCAGTCGTCCTGGACCCGCAGGCGGGCACCAGGAGTGGGATGACGAGCGCATGCCAGCACGGGGATCTTGGCTTGAACAGCCGTTCCGCTGCGCTTTGGCCTGATTCCCACGTTTTCGGCTGTCCCGCCGTGGCGGTTTCTCGCCGTTGCG
>NZ_BBUY01000001.1:927521-1049351 GCF_001590865.1 Streptomyces sp. NBRC 110611 | reverse complement strand
TGTTCACGGTGGTCACGGTGTCTTCTCCGTCTTCGCGGTGGCGTGGTGCCTGGTGCGGGTGCGGGATGGGGCTACTGGGGCGGGTTGCCGTGCTTACGGGCCGGCAGGTCCGCGTGCTTGGTGCGCAGCATGTCGAGGGCGCGGATGAGCGTGTGACGGGTGTCGGCGGGGTCGATGACGTCGTCGACCAGGCCGCGCTCGGCCGCGTAGTACGGGTGCATCAGCTCGGACTTGTACTCCTTGACCATGCGGGTGCGCATGGCCTCGGAGTCGTCCGCCTCGGCGATCTGCTTGCGGAAGATGACGTTGGCGGCGCCCTCGGCACCCATCACCGCGATCTCGTTGGTCGGCCAGGCGTAGGTCAGGTCGGCGCCGATGGACTGCGAGTCCATGACGATGTAGGCGCCGCCGTAGGCCTTGCGCAGCACGATGGAGATCCGCGGCACGGTGGCGTTGCAGTAGGCGTAGAGCAGCTTGGCGCCGTGGCGGATGATGCCGCCGTGCTCCTGGTCCACGCCGGGCAGGAACCCGGGGACGTCGAGGAGGGTGACGATCGGGATGTTGAAGGCGTCGCACATCTGGACGAAGCGGGCGGCCTTCTCCGAGGCCTCGATGTCCAGGACACCGGCCAGGGACTGCGGCTGGTTGGCGATGATGCCGACCACCTTGCCGTCGAGGCGGGTCAGCGCGCAGATGATGTTGGTCGCCCAGCGCTCGTGGACCTCGAGGTACTCGCCGTCGTCGACGATTTCCTCGATGACCTTGCGCATGTCGTACGGGCGGTTGCCGTCGGCCGGGACCAGGTCCAGCAGTGCGTCACCGGAGCGGTCGGCGGGGTCCTCGCAGGCCACCGCCGGCGGGTTCTCCCGGTTGTTGGCCGGCAGCAGCGACAGCAGGTAGCGGACCTCTTCGAGGCAGGTGGCCTCGTCGTCGTAGGCGAAGTGGCAGACGCCGGAGGTCTCGGCGTGCACGTCGGCGCCGCCCAGGCCGTTCTGGGTGATCTCCTCGCCGGTGACCGCACGCACGACGTCCGGACCGGTGATGAACATCTGCGAGGTCTCGCGGACCATGAAGACGAAGTCGGTCAGGGCGGGGCTGTAGGCCGCGCCGCCCGCGCACGGGCCGAGCATGACCGAGATCTGCGGGATGACCCCGCTCGCCTTGGTGTTGCGCTGGAAGATGCCGCCGTAGCCGGCCAGCGCGGAGACGCCCTCCTGGATACGGGCACCGGCGCCGTCGTTGAGCGAGACCAGCGGGGCACCGGCCTGGATGGCCATGTCCATGATCTTGTGGATCTTGGTGGCGTGCGCCTCGCCGAGCGCACCGCCGAAGATCCGGAAGTCGTGTGCGTAGACGAAGACCGTCCGGCCGTGGACGGTCCCCCAGCCGGTGATCACTCCGTCGGTGTAGGGCTTCTTGGCCTCCAGGCCGAAGCCCGTCGCCCGGTGCCGCCGCAGCGGCTCGACCTCGTTGAACGAATCCTCGTCCAGCAGCAGCTCGATCCGCTCCCGCGCCGTCAGCTTGCCCTTGGCACGCTGCGCTTCGGTCGCCCGCTCGCTGGGTCCGCGCCGGACCTGCTCGCGGATGGCGTGCAGCTCGGCGACGCGCCCGCGGGCGTCGTTGGCGCCGGCGGGCAGATCTTCGACAGTGGTCATGTATCGACGGTACGTGTGCGGGGCGCCCTGTACCGATGTCGGTTTCGTACAACGTCCCATGCCATTTCGTGGGCAGGCAGTACAGAACCATCCTGGACGGGGCACCGGCCACGGCGGCCGTTCGGGTGACGGGGCCATACCCGGTCTGTAGGGGACCGACAATCGCCGGGGCGCTGCCGCACTGTGCCGGACCGGCCGCCGAGGGCGGCATCGGACCAGGTCAGAGCGGCTGGACCGTACAGCGGTGGGTAACGCAGGCGGTGCCGGGACGGATCCGGAGCCGCAGCGCCCGGCCGGTGGCGAGCACCTCGATCGCGGGATCGTGGCCGAGTACCGCGCGCACCGGCCGCGACCACGTGATCTCCACCATATCCCCGGACCGCACCGGCGCGGCGACGCAGAGTTGTACGGTCCGGCCAGAGGCCGCGCCCGTCCGGCCGCCCCGCCGTTCCCGCACCAGCACGCTCGCCGGACCGCTGCTGCACAGTTCGCCCGCGCGGCCCGCCCGCCAGAAGTTGGCGGCCGTTACGCCGAGCGGGTGAACGGCGATCGCCTGCCGGCCGGCGTCGTTGGCGAGCACGGTCAGCCAGTGCCGGTCGGCGGCGCGCGCGGCGAGGGCGGCGGGGGCGGCGCCCGGCATCAGGAGGTAGGCGTAGCGGGCGCCGTCCGGGTCGGTGCCGTGATCGTGCCACAGGGTGAGGTAGCGGCGGGTGAACTCCTCCCGGGACGAGGTGGCGTTGATGTCGTGCCAGGAACCGGTACGGGCCTCACGCCGCGTCGTCAGGGCGGCTCCGCCGGGGCATCCGGGGAAGACCCAGCCGCCGTGTCCGGCGAGGTGGGCCCAGCGGGCGTGGCGGAAGGAGGTGGTGCGGCCGAGCGTGCCGGGCTGCCGTACGCCGTCGACGGTGAGCGCGGGGGTGCCGTACTCCCCCAGGCAGCGGTTGTCGACGACGGTCTCGACGGGCACCCCGTCGCCTGCGGTGATGCCGGCGCCCAGGCAGACGACGCAGTCGGCGAGCGCGAACCAGGACTTCCGGGCGGTGAGGGTGGAGGCGAGGCCGCGCAGGTGCTGCCCGATCGCGGCGAACTCGCCGTCCGTGGTGCCGCCGACCCAGCGCACGGCGGGCCGGGGCTCGCCCCAGCCGCCGCCTTCGTTGTCCGCGAGCCGTCGGGTGGAGACGGTCGTGCCGGGCAGCCGGTAGGGGTCGACGGTCGGCCAGAAGGCGTCGGTGTACTGGTCGCCGCCGGCGTCCGCGCGCCACCAGTAGAGCATCCCGGCTCCGGTGTGCCAGCCGCGCCGGTTCTCGCCGTTGCCGTTCTCGTAGTACGTGATCCGGTCGGAGGCCATGGCGAGCCCGGCGGCCCAGCCGGGGCGCCGGTGCACGGCCCGGTCCATGGCCGGGAACAGCCGGTGGCCGACGGGCTCGGGCGCGGCGGGCACCGGACCGTCGGCGATCTTCCGCAGCCGGGCGAGGTCGGCGACGCCGTACTGCCGGTCGGTGAGCACCGGCAGCGTACGGTCCCGGGCCGTCCAGCCCTTGATCATGCCGTGCCAGCGCCGCCGCTCGGCGGCGCCGGCGGCCTCGGCCAGCAGGGCGACGGCGGCGATCAGCGCGTGCCCGTGGTAGTGGTCGCTGCGCAGGATCCGGCGCTCGTCGTGACGGAGGTAACCGCGGCTGATGGCACGTCCGTTGACGCTGTCCATCATCAGCCCGTTGTGGAGCAGTGGGGCGTACGCCCGCTCCACGCTGTCGAAGATGATCTGCCGAGCCGGGTCGGTCACCTCCCATGCCGATCCGCCGAGCAGGGTGAACAGCCGCCCCAGGCCGTCCAGCAGGACGTAGCCGTAGGTGCCGGAGTAGGCGACCCGGGTGTGCTGGATGAACGACCCGTCGGCGTAGAGCCCGTCGCCCTTGACGACGTACGGGAAGACCGGTGAGAGGGCGTCCCGGGCGAGCGCGATCTTCCCGGGCGCCCGGCCGAGGATGCCGCGCAGGGCGGCGACCCGGCACAGGTCGACGCGGTTGGCACCGGTGCTGGTCCCGGTGTAGTCGCCGAGCATCGCCTCGGGGACGAAGTGGTCCACGGCGGCCAGGCAGCGCTCCCGCAGGCCGTCGGGCAGGCCGCCCCGCTCGTCGAGGACCGCCATGGTGTCGAGCAGCAGTCTGGGGCTGCCGATCTGCCACTCCCACCAGTTCCCGTAGCGGGCGGTGCCGGCGTGGTAGACGGTGGCCTCCAGATGGCCGAGCCCGGCGCGGAGCGCCTCGGCGAGCCCGGGATCACCGGTGTGCCCGGTGCCCGGCTGGGCGTAGGCCTGGGCCATGGTCCACAGCCGGCTGTAGCTCTGGGTGATGCCGGACGGCGGATCGTACGGACAGTCCGGCCACAGCGAACCGTCCTCCGGCCGCATGCCCGCCCGGTGACGGCCCGCGAGTTCACCCGTCTCGCGGAGGACGGCGGCGTACGGGGGCTCCTCCGGGTCGAAGCCGGTACCGAGCGTCAACGCGCACCAGCGCCTGCGGAGGACCTGGTACGGGTCCGCCCCACCGGCCCGCGGGCCGTGGAGGCGGAACGCTCCTGCCGCGGAGACGGCGAGGAATCCCCTGCGTGTGCACCCTGCTCTCGGCTGCCCTCCCACGTCTTCGGCCTTCCCGCCGCGTCTCCCCCACTGCCTCAAGGGCGTGGGCGGTACCCCCACGCGGCGGGCTGGTGCCGCTGCGCGGGGCTGTACGTCACGGGGCCGGCCCTCCGGACCGGCGTCCCGCGGTCCGGCTCCGCCCGTGGATGGTGGTGATTCCGTCGCTCCTGCCGCCGCCCATGCTGCCGGACCCGCACCGTCGTGGCCAGGCGCCATTGCGGCAGAAGGGGGCCCGCCCCGGCCATCCGGCGGACCGGGACGAAGCCCCCGGGCGCGTCACCCTTGAGGGGCCACCCCGGCCCGCAGGAGGCCATACGCGTAGGCGTCGTCCAGCGCCTGCCAGCTCGCCGCGATGACGTTCTCCGCGACGCCGACCGTGGACCATTCGCTGCGGCCGTCGCTGGTGGAGACCAGGACGCGGGTGATCGAGCCGGTGCCCAGGGCGCCTTCCAGGATGCGGACCTTGTAGTCGACCAGTTCCATGGTGGCCAGCTGGGGGTAGATCCGCTCCAGAGCGCTGCGCAGCGCCCGGTCCAGGGCGTTGACCGGGCCGTTGCCCTCGGCGGTGCTGACGATCCGTTCGCCCTTCGCCCACAGCTTCACCGTCGCCTCGTTGGCGTGGGTGCCGTCGGGGCGGTCCTCGGCGATCGCCCGCCAGGACTCGACGGTGAAGTAGCGCAGCGGTTCGCCCCGGACCTCCTCGCGCAGCAGGAGTTCGAAGGAGGCGTCGGCGGCTTCGTAGGTGTAGCCCGCGAGTTCGCGTTCCTTGACGCGGTCGACGACCCGGCCGACCAGTGCGCGGTCGCCGCTCAGATCGAAGCCCAGCTCCTTGCCCTTGAGCTCGATGGAGGCCCGGCCGGCCATGTCGGAGACCAGCATCCGCATGGTGTTGCCGACCAGCGCCGGGTCGATGTGCTGGTAGAGGTCCGGGTCGACCTTGATCGCGGAGGCGTGCAGGCCGGCCTTGTGCGCGAAGGCGGAGACGCCCACGTAGGGCTCGTGGGTGGAGGGGGTGAGGTTGACGACCTCGGCGATGGCGTGCGAGATCCGGGTGGTCTCGGCGAGCTTGCCCTCGGGCAGCACCGGACGCCCGTACTTGAGCTCCAGGGCGGCGACGACCGGGAAGAGGTTGGCGTTGCCGACCCGCTCGCCGTAGCCGTTGGCGGTGCACTGGACGTGGGTGGCGCCGCCGTCCACGGCGGCGAGGGTGTTGGCGACGGCGCAGCCGGTGTCGTCCTGGGCGTGGATGCCCAGCCGCGCGCCGGTGTCCGCGAGGACGGTCCGGACGACGGCGGTGATCTGGGCGGGGAGCATCCCGCCGTTGGTGTCGCAGAGGATGACCACGTCCGCGCCGGCCTCGGCGGCGGTGCGGACGACCTGTTCGGCGTAGTCCGGATCGAGGGCGTAGCCGTCGAAGAAGTGCTCGCAGTCGAGGAAGACCCGGCGGCCCCGGTCGCGGAGGTGGGCGATGGTGTCCGCGATCATCGCGAGGTTCTCGTCGGGGGTGGTGCGCAGCGCCAGCTGCACATGGCCGGTGTGGGACTTGGCGACCAGGGTGATGACCGGGGCCCCGGAGTCCAGGAGGGCGGCGACCTGGGGGTCGTCCTCGACGCGGACGCCGGCCTTGCGGGTGGCGCCGAACGCGACCAGCTGGGCGTGCCGGAAGTCGATCTCCTCGCGGGCGCGCTGGAAGAACTCGGTGTCCCGCGGGTTGGCACCGGGCCAGCCGCCCTCGATGAAGCCCACTCCGAAGTCGTCGAGGTGCCGGGCGATGGTCAGCTTGTCGGCGACGGTGAGGTTGATGCCTTCGCGCTGCGCGCCGTCGCGGAGGGTGGTGTCGAAGACGTGGAAGCCGTCGGGCACCGCGCCGGAGAGACGGGCGTCGGAGGGGTCGGGATGAGGTGCGGCCGTCATGCTGGTCTGGCTCCTGTCGGGATTTCGGTCTGCCGGAAAACCGGTTCCACCGTCCCTCCATGCTCCCTCGCGCTCCGCTTCCGGCGGAGTGTGGGCCGGGAACGAAAAAACCTCTCGCGGGTGCGAGAGGTCTGCGCGCGGGTCTGGGACGACGGTGGCCACGCCGTACTCGGTTCGTACGGGGCGGTCACTGCGGACCGGCGCGCCTGCTGCCAATAGTCATGGCGGACGAGGGCACGGGCCGAAGTCTGCCACACCCTTGGATGTCGTACGCAACGATCTCACCATGCGGTCGGGCCGTCCGCCGGACGGCCCGACGGCGGCGTTCAGTCGGCGACCGGCTCCCGGCCCGGTGCGGGGACGGCGTCCGGGCGCTCCCCCGTGCCGACCCGGTGCAGGTCGATGGTGCGGGTCTCCCGCATGGTGAGGTAGACGATCAGGGAGACCGCGGCGCAGCCGGCGACGTACCAGTAGTAGCCGGACTCGGCACCGCTGTTCTTGAACCACAGGGCGACGTACTCCGCGGTACCGCCGAACATCGCGTTGGCGAGGGCGTACGGCAGGGCGACGCCGAGCGCGCGGATGCCGGTGGGGAACAGTTCGGCCTTCACACAGGCGTTGATCGAGGTGTAGCCGGTGATGACGAGCAGCGCGAGGAGGGAGAGGCCGAGGGCCGGCCAGAAGGACCCGGCGTGCTTCAGCAGCGTCATGATCGGCACGGTCAGGAAGGTCGAGCCGATCGCGAAGGTGATCAGGAGCGGGCGGCGGCCGATCCGGTCCGAGAGCCGGCCGGCCAGCGGCTGGAGGCACATGAAGAGGAAGAGGGCGCAGAAGCTGACCAGGGAGGCGGTCGGCTTGTCCATCCCCACGCTGCCCGAGAGGTACTTGGTGAGGTAGGTCGTGTACGTGTAGTACGCGACGGTGCCGCCCATGGTGAGCGCGACGACCAGGAACGCCTCGCGCTTGTGGGCCCACAGCGCCTTGAGCGTGCCGCGGCCGGGGTCGGCCCGGGCGCCGTCGTCCTCCGCGTACACCTCGGTCTCCAGCATGTTGCGGCGCAGGTAGAAGACGACCCCGGCGCCCAGCGCACCGACGATGAACGGGATCCGCCAGGCCCAGCTGTGCAGCGTGTCCTCGGAGAGCGTGCGCTGGAGCACGATCTGCAGGCCGAGGCCGAGCAGCTGCCCCGCCGTCATCGACACGTACTGGAAGCTGGAGGCGAAGCCGCGCCGCCCGGGAGCGGACGCCTCGGTGAGGTAGGTGGCGCTGGCCGCGTACTCGCCGCCGACCGAGAGCCCTTGCAGCATCCGGGCGAGGAGCAGTACGGCGACACCGCCGTAGCCGGCGACGTCGTAGGTGGGGGCGATCGCGATCAGGACCGCCGAGGCGGACATCAGGGTGACGGTCAGGGTGAGGGCAGCCTTGCGGCCCCGGCGGTCGCCGACCCGGCCGAGCAGCCAGCCGCCGACCGGGCGCAGGAAGAACCCGACGGCGAAGATCCCCATGGTGTTCATGAGCTTCGCGGTCTCGTTCCCCTCGGGGAAGAAGGAGTCCGCGAAGTAGACCGCGAAACTGGCGTAGACGAACCAGTCGAACCACTCGACCATGTTGCCGGCCGAACCGACCCAGATCTTCTTCCAGTGCTCTCGTCCCATAGCCGATCACGGTCGCGGACCGGCGGGTGACCGGCAAGAGCCGGGACGACAACGATCGCGCGTACTTTCGTGCGTTGCGGTCGTACGGACGGTGCCGGGCGCCGTCCGCTCATGACGACGGCCGCCTCCGGTCCGCGGCCGGGGCGGCCATCGTCATCAGCGGGAGAGTGCCCGGGGCGGGTCAGCCCAGCGGGTGCATCCAGCCGTGGGTGTCCGCGGCGACGCCCCGCTGGATGTCGAGGAGCGCCTCGCGCAGCTTCACCGTGACCGTGCCGGGTTCGCCGTCGGACTGGGTCCACTCGCCGCCCGCGGTCTTCACCGTGCCGACCGGGGTGATCACCGCGGCGGTACCGCAGGCGAAGACCTCGGTGAGGGTGCCGTTCTCGGTGTCGGCCCGCCACTGGTCGAGGGAGACCCGGCCCTCCTCCGCCTTGTACCCCAGGTCGCGGGCGACGGACAGCAGGGAGTCCCGGGTGACGCCGGCGAGCAGCGAACCGGTGAGGGCCGGCGTGACGATGGTGTCGCCGTACACGAAGTACAGGTTCATCCCGCCGAGCTCCTCGACCCACTTGTGCTCCACGGCGTCGAGGTAGGCGACCTGGTCACAGCCCCGCTCGGCGGCCTCGGCCTGGGCGAGCAGCGACGCGGCGTAGTTGCCGCCGGTCTTGGCGTCGCCCATCCCGCCGGGGACGGCGCGGACCCGGTCCTCGGAGATCCAGATGGAGACCGGCTTGACGCCGCCGGGGAAGTACGCGCCGGCGGGCGAGGCGATGACCACGAAGAGGTACTCGTTGGCGGGCTTCACGCCCAGGCCGACCTCGGTCGCGATCATGAAGGGGCGCAGGTAGAGCGACTCCTCACCGCCGTGCGCGGGCACCCAGTCCTTGTCCTGCCGGACGAGTGCGTCGCACGCCTCGATGAAGGTCTCGACCGGCAGCTCCGGCATGGCCAGCCGGCGGGCGGAGGCCTGGAAGCGGCGGGCGTTGGCGTCGGGGCGGAAGGTGGCGACGGAGCCGTCGGGCCGGCGGTAGGCCTTGAGGCCCTCGAAGATCTCCTGGGCGTAGTGCAGGACGTTGGTCGCCGGGTCGAGGGAGAGCGGCCCGTAGGGCACGAGCTGTCCGTCGTGCCAGCCGCGGCCCTGGGTCCACTTGATCGTCACCATGTGGTCGGTGAAGTGGCGGCCGAAGCCGGGAGCCGCCAGGATCCGCTCCCGCTCCGCGTCGGAGAGCGGGTGCGGGGAGGGCTTGAGCTCGATCGTGGGCGTCGTCATATATGCGTGTCCTTCACTGCGTGTTCCGATACCTGGGGGTACCTCCCAGCCGGCCGCGCTCACCAGGGCTCTTGAACGTACCGGTCGTTACTGGGACGTCCGAGTTTCCTCACCGACGGCGATGCCACGTCCGATTATCGCTCGTGGGTGTGCGCCGCTGGAACCGGTCTGCGCGGTCCGGCTCCGATGGTCGCATCCGGCCGCGCCACGCGACAGCGCCGGGCAAGGACGAGGAGTCCCGGCCCGGCGCCGTCCGTGAACTGCTGGTTCGCCGCCGCGGGCCTCAGCCCGCCGCCCGTGCGGCGAGCGCGTCGCCGATCTCGTCCGTGGTGCGGGCGGTGCCGTCCCTGCCCGCCAGGTCCGCCGCGACGGCCTCCTCGATACGTACCGCCTGCGGCTCGTAGCCGAGGTGGCGCAGGAGCAGGGCGACGGACAGGACCGTGGCCGTGGGGTCGGCCTTGCCGGTGCCGGCGATGTCGGGGGCGGAGCCGTGCACCGGCTCGAACATCGACGGGAACTGTCCGGTCGGGTTGATGTTGCCGGAAGCCGCCAGGCCGATACCGCCGGTGACGGCCGCGGCGAGGTCGGTGAGGATGTCGCCGAAGAGGTTGTCGGTGACGATCACATCGAACCGCTCGGGCTGGGTGACGAAGAAGATGGTCGCCGCATCGACATGCAGATAGTCCGTGGTGACCTCCGGGTACTCCGCGCCGACCCTGTCGAAGATGTTCTTCCACAGATGCCCCGCGTAGACCAGGACGTTGTTCTTGTGCACCAGCGTCAGCTTCTTGCGCGGACGGCCGTTGGCCCGCTCGTAGGCGTCCCGGATCACCCGCTCGACGCCGTAGGCGGTGTTCACACTGACCTCGGTGGCGACCTCGGCGGCGGTACCGGTACGCAGCGAGCCGCCATTGCCCGTATACGGCCCCTCGGTACCCTCCCGCACCACCACGAAGTCGATCTCCGGCCGCCCGGCCAGCGGAGTGGCCGTATTCGGCAACAGCTTCGACGGACGCAGATTGACGAAGTGATCGAAGGCGAAACGCAGCTTGAGCAACAGCCCGCGCTCCAGCACCCCCGACGGCACGGACGGGTCACCGATCGCGCCCAGCAGGATCGCATCATGCTGCCGGAGCGACTCCAGCTCGGCATCCGGAAGAGTCTCACCGGTCGCGTGCCACCGCCTGGCACCGAGGTCGTACTCCTTGGATTCCAGCTTCACGTCCTGCGGAAGGACCGCGGCCAGGACCTTCAGCCCCTGGGCGACGACCTCCTGGCCGATGCCGTCACCGGGGATCACTGCGAGGCGAATGCGAGACATGTCTGGGACCCTACTCCGCGTCCCACTGCTTGACACGTAACGTCCACGATGCGGACTGCGGTCCGCTGCGCTTGGCTGCCCTCCCACGTTGTTGACTTTCCCGCCGTGGCGCCTGGCGGCGGACTGGATTCCGCTGCGCGGGGCTGTACGTCACGGGTGCGCTCCTCCGGACTGCCGTCCTGCGGTGCGCCCCCTCCCGTGGGTGGGTGGAAGAAGACCGGTGGGGGTGTACGTAGTCCCCATGTGCCGGTAGTGGACCACTGACGTACACCCCCACTCACCGTTTTTCCTCCCCCTCACGGGAGGGGCCGCTCCGCAGGACGGCAGTCCGGAGGAGCGGACCCGCACCCGACAAACCCACGCCCGCCGCAGGCGCCACGGCGAAACGGAAGGTACGGCGCCGCAGACGACAACGTGGGAAGCCGGCCAAGCGCAGCGATTAGTGACCCGTCGAGCCGCCGTTGTCCCGCCGGTCGAGCGCCCGCTGGAGCGCCGCCGCGGCGTTCCTGCGGTCCGCTTCGCTGGTCGTACGGACGGAGTGACGGATCCTGCGGACAGCGGTCTCGGCCATGATTCACGTCTCCAATGCCAGAGCCCCGGGAACAGCCGGGGAGCGTCGATCAGAAGTGGCCGGAAGGGGCGGGGGCCTCGGCACGGCAGGGGTCACCTGCCCTCGTACAC
The DNA here is from genome assembly GCF_001590865.1 of Streptomyces sp. NBRC 110611. Taxonomy (GTDB): domain Bacteria; phylum Actinomycetota; class Actinomycetes; order Streptomycetales; family Streptomycetaceae; genus Streptomyces. The sequence goes on along the minus strand of NZ_BBUY01000001.1, from coordinate 1,038,217 downwards.
CGGGCCGCACCCGCTCTCGCTCGATGGAGCGTTGGGTTCGGCTCCTACAAAGTTAGGACAGCCGCGCCGTGATGTCTGCACAATTACTTGGCCTTCCTACTATCTGAGACGGAAGCTACCCGTGGTCCGGCGACTCCGCCTGCCGAGCACGACGGCCCGGCACCCCGAGAGCGGGGCGCCGGGCCGTCGTCGTCCGCGCGGGCGTCGGCCCGTCCGCGGTGGTCAGCCCATGTGCGGGTAGCGGTAGTCGGTCGGCGGGACGAGGGTCTCCTTGATGGAGCGGGTGGAGGTCCAGCGCATCAGGTTCTGCTTGGCGCCGGCCTTGTCGTTGGTGCCGGACGCGCGGCCGCCGCCGAAGGGCTGCTGGCCGACGACGGCACCGGTCGGCTTGTCGTTGATGTAGAAGTTGCCGGCCGCGAAGCGCAGCTTCTCGCAGGTGATGGCGGCGGCCGCACGGTCCTGGGCGATGACGCAGCCGGTCAGGCCGTAGGCCGAGGCGGACTCCATCTGGGTGAGCATGGCGTCGTAGTCGGCGTCGTCGTAGACGTACACACCCAGGATCGGGCCGAAGTACTCGTCCTTGAAGATCTCGTTCTCCGGGTCGGTGGAGACCAGGACCGTCGGGCGGACGAAGTAGCCCTCGCTGTCGTCGTAGCTGCCGCCGGCCACGACCTCGACGGTCGGGTCGGCCTTGGCCCGGTCGATCGCCGCCTTGTTCTTGGCGAAGGCGCGCTCGTCGATGACGGCACCCATGAAGTGCGCCAGGTCGGTGACGTCACCCATGGTCAGGGACTCGACCTCGGCGGCGAACTCCTCCTTGAAGCCGGAGTTCCACAGGGAGGCCGGGACGTAGGCGCGGGAGGCCGCGGAACACTTCTGGCCCTGGAACTCGAAGGCGCCACGGGTCATGGCGGTCTTCAGCACGGCGCGGTCGGCCGTGGGGTGGGCGACGATGAAGTCCTTGCCGCCGGTCTCGCCGACCAGCCGCGGGTAGGTCTTGTACTTCTCGATGTTGCTGCCGACCGTCTTCCAGAGGTACTGGAAGGTCCTGGTCGAACCGGTGAAGTGGATACCCGCCAGCTCGGGGTGGTTCAGCGCCACCTCGGAGACGTCCTTGCCGTCACCGGTGACGAGGTTGATCACGCCCTTGGGCAGCCCGGCCTCCTCCAGCAGCTGCATCAGCAGCACCGCGGCGAAGGTCTGGGTCGGGGACGGCTTCCAGACCACGACGTTGCCCATGAGCGCGGGCGCGGTCGGGAGGTTGCCGGCGATCGCGGTGAAGTTGAACGGCGTGATCGCGTAGACGAAGCCCTCCAGCGGGCGGTGGTCCGAGCGGTTCCAGACGCCCGGGGAGTTCGCCGGGGGCTGCTCGGCCAGGATCTGGCGCGCGAAGTGCACATTGAAGCGCCAGAAGTCGATCAGCTCGCAGGGGGTGTCGATCTCCGCCTGCTGGGCGGTCTTGGACTGGCCGAGCATGGTCGCGGCGGCCATCGTCTCCCGCCACGGACCGGAGAGCAGGTCGGCGGCCTTCAGGATGATCGCGGCGCGGTCGTCGAAGGACAGCGCCCGCCAGGCCGGGGCGGCGGCCAGCGCGGCGTCCACCGCGTCCTGGGCGTCCTGGACGGTCGCGTTGGCGTACGTGCCGAGCCGGGCCGCGTGGTGGTGCGGCTGCACGACGTCGAAGCGCTCGCCGCCACCCATCCGCCGCTCACCGCCGATGGTCATCGGCAGTTCGATCGGGTTGCCGGCCAGCTCCTTGAGCTTGGCCTCCAGACGGGAACGCTCCGGGCTGCCGGGGGCGTAGGTGTGGACCGGCTCGTTGGCCGGCACGGGGACCTGGGTTACGGCGTCCATCGTGGCCGTCTCCTTCGATCGTCGGTTCGTACGTACGGGGGCGTGGGGGGGCGGGGCCGAAGCCCGGGGTTCAGGGCCTGCTCGTCAGCCTCGGGTCGCCAGCGACCTCAGGAAGAACGCCAGGTTCGCGGGGCGCTCGGCGAGGCGGCGCATGAAGTATCCGTACCAGTCCGTGCCGTACGGGACGTACACCCGCATGCGCTCGCCCTCGGTGACCAGCCTCCGCTGCTCCATCTCGCGGATGCCGTAGAGCATCTGGAATTCGTAGTCCGCCGGCTTGCGCCCGTTGCGGTGGGCCAGGTCCTGGGCGATGGCCACCATCCGCGGATCGTGCGACCCGACCATGGGATAGCCCTTCCCGGCCATGAGGATCTTCAGGCAGCGCACATAGGCCTTGTCGACCTCCTGCTTCTCCTGGTGGGCGACCGTGGCGGGCTCCTTGTACGCGCCCTTCACCAGTCGCACCCTGGAGCCTTCCCCGGCGAGCGCGTGGCAGTCGTCCTCGGTGCGGAAGAGGTAGGACTGGAGCACCGCGCCCGTCTGGGGGAAGCGCTCGCGCAGCTCGGCCAGGATCGCGAGGGTGGAGTCGACCGTGGTGTGGTCCTCCATGTCGAGGGTCACGGTCGTCCCGGCCTCGGCGGCGGCCTCGACCACCGGGGTGACGTTCTTCAGCGCCAGCTCGTGACCGCCGGGCAGCGCCTGGCCGAAGGCGGACAGTTTGACCGACATCTCGGCCCTGGTGCCGAGCCCCTGTGCCTTGAGGGCGTCGGCCAGCTGGAGGTAGGCGTCACGGTTGCGCAGCGCCTCCGCCGGGTCGGTGATGTCCTCGCCGAGGTGGTCGAGAGTGACCTCCAGGCCGCGCGCGGCCAGGGCCCGCACGGCGGCCATGGCCTCGTCCAGACGCTCACCGGCGACGAACCGCTCCACCACCGGGCGGGTGACCGGAGCGGCCGCGACGATACGGCGGATGCTGTCGCTGCGCGCTGCGGCGAGAAGCACGGGACCCAGCATGGGGCACCTCCACGTTTCAGGGTGACAAAGGCCTGGGGACGCCGAATGACGCGGATACATCGGCGAGGTTGAGCCACCTGAAATTTAAGGATCTCGCCACTTGGCGACCATCGACAGCTGTCACGCCTTCGTGGTCGGGATCTCAGACAGATGTATGAGAATGGTGAATGCGGGCAACCACTGCGACAGAAGAGGACGGAGCGACGGATGCGAGGCGACTACCAGCAGCTCGTGGACGAGATCTCGGCGGCGCTCGGTGCCCCGGCGACGCTGGAGGACCGGGACTTCGGACTGATCGCCTTCGGTGCGCACGACGGCGAGGACGACGAGGTCATGGACCCGGTACGGACCCGCTCGATCCTCCAGCGGCGCTCCTCCGCGGCGGTACGGGCCTGGTTCGAGGCCTTCGGCATCGCCCGCGCCCGGACGCCGCTGCGCATTCCGCCGGATCCGGCGGCCGGAGTCTTCCGTGGCCGGATCTGCCTTCCGGTACGCCATCGGAGCATCGTGCACGGCTACGTCTGGGTACTGGACGACGGCCGCCTCTCCGACCTGGCGCTGGGCGGCCATGGCAGCCCGCCCGACCCGCGCATCACCCAGGCGATGGAGTCGGCCGCCCGGATCGGCGCGCTCCTGGCCGACGAGGCCCGCACCGGCTCGGAACTCGGCGATCTGCTGCACGAGTTGCTGGCCGCCGGACCCTCCGGGCGGCCGGCCGCGGCGACCGCGCTGCGCGACGCGCTGCGGGACACCCTGCGCTTCACCCCGGGCGTACCGCTCACTCTGGTCGCGGTGGTGCCCTGGGACCCCTCGGACACCGGCACCGCACCGCTGCCGAACCTGCCGGGGCTGCTCGCGGCGTGTCCGCTGCGGACCGCCGGGCGGCCGCGGGGCGCGACGGCCGGGCACGCCCTGGCGGCGCTGGTACGGCTGCGCTCGACCGGTGCGCTCGCCCCGGCCCTTACGGTGGCCGAACATCTGCTGCGCTCGCCGCGCACGGGCGCCGCACCGGCCGCCACGGACCACCTTCCGCAGCCTCGCACGGCGGCTTCCGGCCACCTCCGGCCGCCCCGCCCGGCCGCCGGAATCGGCATCGGCACACGGGAGTTGACGGATCTGCCGGGCGCCTGGCGGGAGGCCCTGGACGCGGCCCGCGCAGCCCGTGCCGAACCCCGGCTGGGCCCGGTCGCCCAGTGGGACGCCATCGGCTCGTACCGCCTCCTGGCCGGCCTGCCGGCCACCGCACCGGACCCGGCCCTCGGCCCCCTGCTGGCACCCGCCCACGCCGAACTCGCCCGCACCGCCGAGGTGTTCCTCGACTGCGCCGGCCAGGCCGGCCGCACCGCCCAGGAACTGGGCATCCACCGCCAGACCCTCTACTACCGCCTGAGCCGGGTGGAGAAACTGACCGGCCTCGACCTGGACGACGGCGAGCACCGGCTACTGGTGCACATGGCCCTCAAAGCGGCACGTCTCACCGCGCTCGGTTGACTTGGCGTTCTCGGCCTGCCCGCCGGCCGGGCCTCAGCCAGGCCCGGACGCGCCCGGCCTGGGGATCCCGTAGTGGTCGTAGAGGCGGGTCTCCGCGGAGGGGTCGAGGTGGTCGGTGGTGTCGATGCGCGGGGCGGACCGGATGGTCCCCCTGGTGTGCGGGACGTGCAGCTCGTCGCCGGTGCGGCGGGCCCCCGCGAGCGGGACGAAGGGCTCCTTGAGCCCGAGGAGCCCGGTGCGGACGGTGATCCACTCGGGCGCGTTGGTGGCGTCGTCCCGGTAGACCTGCTGGACCGTGCCCACCTTCGTGCCGTGCACATCAACCACCCGCAGGCCGGTCAGGCGCTGCGGGGCATCGCTCCGGGGTGCGGTCATGGCGTCCGTCCTCCTTCCGCCCGTTCCCATTGCGCGCCGTCCGGCGGGGACGCGCAACCGCGCACGCGGCCGGGCCCGGACGCCGCCGAAGCGGGGCCCGGGCCCGTTGACCTGCGAGGAACCGGCGTCAGCCGAGGTTCACCGCGCGCACCGAGGTGGCGCCGATCTCGTCGGAGATCTCGTTGAGGACGTTCGCCGGGATGGTGTCGTCGACGGTCAGGACGACCATGGCCTCGCCGCCGACGTCGGCCCGGGAGACCTGCATCCCGCCGATGTTGATGCCCGCCTCGCCGAGGATCCGGCCGACGGTGCCGACGACACCGGGGCGGTCGGTGTAGCGCAGGAACGCCATGTGGTCGGCGAGTGCGAGGTCGATGGAGTGGTCGCCGACCGCCACGACCTTCTGGACGTTCTTGTGGCCGGCGAGCGTGCCGGAGATCGACACCTCCTCGCCGCCCGCCAGGGTGCCGCGTACGGTCACCACGTTGCGGTGCTCGGGCGACTCGCTGCTGGTCGTCAGCCGCACCTCGACACCGCGCTCCTGCGCGAAGAGCGGGGCGTTGACGTAGGAGACCGTCTCGGCGACGACGTCCTCGAACACGCCCTTGAGCGCGGAGAGTTCGAGCACCTTGACGTCGTGCTGGGTGATCTCGCCGTAGACCTCGACATCGAGGCGGAGGGCGACCTCACCGGCGAGGGCGGTGAAGATCCGGCCGAGGCGCTCGGCGAGCGGCAGGCCCGGCTTGACGTCCTCGGCGATCACTCCGCCCTGGACGTTGACCGCGTCCGGCACCAGTTCACCGGCGAGCGCGAGGCGGACGGACTTGGCGACCGCGATACCGGCCTTCTCCTGCGCCTCACCGGTCGAGGCACCCAGGTGGGGGGTGCAGACGACCTGGTCGAACTCGAAGAGCGGGGAGTCGGTGCAGGGCTCGACGGCGTAGACGTCCAGGCCCGCGCCGGCCACCCGGCCCTCCTTGAGCGCGGTGGCCAGCGCGCCCTCGTCGACGATCCCGCCGCGCGCGGCGTTGACGATCCGGACGGTCGGCTTGACCTTGTGCAGCGCCTCGTCGCCGATGAGGCCGACGGTCTCCGGCGTCTTGGGGAGGTGGACGGTGATGAAGTCCGACACCTCCAGCAGCTCGTCCAGGCTCAGCAGCTTGACGCCCATCTGCGCGGCGCGGGCCGGCTGGACGTACGGGTCGTAGGCGACGACCTTCATCCCGAACGCCGACATCCGCTGGGCGACCAGGACGCCGATCCGGCCGAGGCCGACCACGCCGAGGGTCTTCTCGCTGAGCTCGACGCCGGTGTACTTGCTGCGCTTCCACTCGCCGTTCTTCAGGGCGGTGTTGGCCTGCGGGATGTTGCGGGCGGTGGCGACGAGCAGACCGCAGGCCAGCTCGGCGGCGGTGACGATGTTGGAGGTCGGGGCGTTGACGACCATCACGCCGGCCTTGGTGGCGGCGGCCACGTCGACGTTGTCCAGGCCCACCCCGGCGCGGGCGACGACCTTGAGCTTCTTGGCGGCGGCGATGGCCTCGGCGTCCACCTTCGTCGCACTGCGCACGAGGACGGCGTCGACGTCGACGATGGCGGCCAGCAGCTCGGCGCGGTCCGGTCCGTTGCAGTGCCGGATGTCGAAGTCGGGGCCGAGGGCGTCGACGGTCGCGGGGGACAGCTCTTCGGCGATCAGTACGGCAGGTTTCGAGCTCACGTGGTCTTCAGTCCTCACTAGTCCTTCGCAGACGGCCGTCCCGACGGCCGAAGGCGGTGAAGGGGGAAAGCCGCGTGGAAGACGCACGACATTGTGAGCCTGAACGCGCTTGTGATGGGCAGTGTAGTGGGGGCCGCCGCCGCGTCCTGTGCCGATGCGGAAGGATCACCCGTGCGAGCTTCTACGCGGTGGCCAAGGCGCCGCCCGCGGCGTGTCGCCGGGCCTGGCGGGGAGCGTACGGACGAGGGGGCCGCGCGGTGCCCGCGGCCCCCTCGTCCCCCGGCTCACGCCTCGTCGTCCACCCAGCTCATCAGCTTGCGCAGCTGCTTGCCGGTGGTCTCCAGGAGGTGGCCCTCGTCGGCCTTCTTGTACTCGTTGTACTTCGGCAGACCGGCGTTGTACTCCGCCATCCAGTTGGTGGCGAAGGTGCCGTCCTGGATCTCGGCGAGCACCTTCTTCATCTCCGCCTTGGTGGCGTCGGTGACGATGCGCGGACCGGTGACGTAGTCGCCCCACTCGGCGGTCTCGGAGACCGACCAGCGCATCTTCTCCAGGCCGCCCTCGTACATGAGGTCCACGATCAGCTTCAGCTCGTGCAGGCACTCGAAGTAGGCGATCTCCGGCTGGTAACCGGCCTCGACCAGCGTCTCGAAGCCCGCCTTGACCAGCGCCGAGGCGCCGCCGCACAGCACCGCCTGCTCACCGAACAGGTCGGTCTCGGTCTCCTCGGTGAAGGTGGTCTTGATGACCCCGGCGCGGGTGCCGCCGATCGCCTTGGCGTACGAGAGTGCCAGCTCGAAGGCCTTGCCGGAAGCGTCCTGCTCGACCGCGGCGATGCACGGCACACCGCGGCCCTCCTCGTACTGGCGGCGCACCAGGTGGCCCGGGCCCTTGGGGGCGACCATGCAGACGTCCACACCGGCCGGGGCCTTGATGAAGCCGAACCGGATGTTGAAGCCGTGGCCGAAGAACAGCGCGTCGCCGTCCTTCAGGTGCGGGGCGACAGACTCCTCGTAGACCTTGCCCTGGATCGGGTCCGGCACCAGGATCATGATGACGTCGGCCTCGGCGGCGGCCTCGGCGGGGGTCACCACGCGCAGGCCCTGCTCCTCGGCCTTCGTCTTCGACGTGGAGCCCTCGTGCAGACCGACGCGCACGTCGACGCCCGAGTCACGCAGGGACAGCGCGTGGGCGTGCCCCTGGCTTCCGTAACCGATGACCGCGACCTTGCGGTTCTGGATGATGGACAGGTCGGCGTCGGCGTCGTAGAACAGCTCGGCCACTTCGGGTATCTCCTTGGTTCTAGCGGGGTGCCCACACAGTACGTCGGGCGGGGGCGGGAAGGGCGGTGGGTCTCGCCATCCGGTCCGTTCGGACGCGGTGAACGCGATGAACAACGCGGTGAACGCGGTGAACGGGGCGGACCCGGCCGTACGGTGCGGACCGCGCGGGTCAGGCCGTACGGTCCAGCGCGCGCAGCGAGCGGTCGGTGATGGACCGGGCGCCGCGCCCTATGGCGATGCTGCCGGACTGCACCAACTCCTTGATGCCGAACGGCTCCAGCATCTTGAGCATCGCCTCCAGCTTCTCGGTGGATCCGGTGGCCTCGATGGTGACCGCCTCCGGGGAGACGTCCACGGTCTTGGCGCGGAAGAGCTGGACGATCTCGACGATCTGCGAGCGGGTCTCGTTGTCCGCGCGGACCTTGACCAGGACCAGCCGGCGCTGGATCGTGGCGGCCGGCTCCAGTTCGACGATCTTCAGGACGTTGACGAGCTTGTTGAGCTGCTTGGTGACCTGCTCCAGGGGCAGCGACTCGACGCTCACCACGATGGTGATACGGGAGATGTCGGGGTGCTCGGTGACCCCGACCGCGAGCGAGTCGATGTTGAAGCCGCGGCGGGAGAACAGTGCGGCGATCCGGGCGAGGATGCCGGGGGTGTTCTCCACCAGGACGGAGAGCGTGTGTTTGGACATGGCGTCGTCTTCTCTCTTCTTCGGTGCGTCCGGGGCGTCCTGGGCTCAGTCGTCTTCGCCGTCGCCGAAGTCGGGACGCACGCCCCGGGCGGCCATGACCTCGTCGTTGGAGGTGCCGGCGGCGACCATCGGCCACACCTGGTGGTCCTCGTGGACGATGAAGTCCACCACGACGGGGCGGTCGTTGACGGCGTTGGCCTCGGCGATGACCTTGTCCAGCTCGGCCGGGTCCTCGCAGCGCATCGCGACGCAGCCCATCGCCTCGGCGAGTTTGACGAAGTCGGGGACGCGGGTGCCCCGGCCGGGACCCGCGGCGGGACCGCTGCCGGACGCGGCGCCGGCCGCCTCCGGGCCGGAGTGCAGCGCGGTGTGGGAGTAGCGCTGGTTGTAGAAGAGGCTCTGCCACTGGCGGACCATGCCCAGCGCGCCGTTGTTGATGATCGCGACCTTGATCGGGATGTTGTTCAGGGCGCAGGTGACCAGCTCCTGATTGGTCATCTGGAAGCAGCCGTCGCCGTCGATCGCCCAGACCGTACGGTCCGGCATCCCGGCCTTGGCGCCCATCGCGGCGGGCACCGCGTACCCCATCGTGCCGGCGCCGCCGGAGTTCAGCCAGGTGGCGGGCTGTTCGTAGGCGATGAAGTGCGCGGCCCACATCTGGTGCTGGCCGACGCCCGCGGCGTAGATGGTGCCGTCGGGGGCGAGCCTGCCGATCCGCTCGATGACCTGCTGGGGAGAGAGGCTGCCGTCGTCCGGCAGTTCGTAGCCCAGCGGGTAGGTCTCCCGCCAGCGGTTGAGGTCCTTCCACCAGGCGCCGTAGTCGCCCTTGTGGCCGGCGTCGTGCTCGGCCTGGACGGCCACGATCAGATCGGCGATCACCTCGCGGGCGTCACCGACGATCGGCACGTCGGCGGCCCGGTTCTTGCCGATCTCCGCCGGGTCGATGTCGGCGTGCACGACCTTGGCGTACGGGGCGAAGGAGTCCAGCTTGCCGGTGACCCGGTCGTCGAAGCGGGCGCCGAGGGTGATCAGCAGGTCCGCCTTCTGCAGCGCGGTGACGGCGGTGACCGAGCCGTGCATGCCGGGCATGCCGACGTGCTGGGGGTGGCTGTCGGGGAAGGCGCCCAGTGCCATCAGGGTGGTGGTGACGGGCGCGCCGGTCAGTTCGGCGAGCACCTTCAGCTCGGCGGTGGCCCCGGCCTTGAGGACGCCGCCGCCGACGTAGAGGACGGGGCGCTGGGACTCGACGATCAGCCGGGCGGCCTCGCGGATCTGCTTGGCGTGCGGTTTGGTGACCGGGCGGTAGCCGGGCAGTTCGGTGTGCGGCGGCCAGCTGAACGTGGTCCGCGCCTGGAGGGCATCCTTGGCGATGTCGACCAGGACCGGGCCGGGGCGGCCGGTGGCGGCGATGTGGAACGCCTCGGCGATCGTCCGGGGGATCTCGGCCGGGTCGGTGACCAGGAAGTTGTGCTTGGTGATCGGCATCGTGATGCCGCAGATGTCCGCCTCCTGGAAGGCGTCCGTGCCGATCGACTTCGACGAGACCTGGCCGGTGATCGCGACCAGCGGGACGGAGTCCATGTGGGCGTCGGCGATCGGGGTGACGAGGTTGGTGGCGCCCGGTCCCGAGGTGGCCATGCACACCCCGACCTTGCCGGTGGCCTGGGCGTATCCCGTGGCGGCGTGTCCGGCACCCTGCTCGTGACGGACCAGGACGTGCCGGACCTTCGAGGAGTCCATCATCGGGTCGTACGCGGGCAGGATCGCACCGCCGGGAATGCCGAACACGGTGTCGGCCCCGACCTCCTCCAGCGCACGGATGAGGGACTGCGCGCCCGTGACGTGCTCGACGGTGGCGGACTGCTGCGGTCCGCCGGCGTTACGGGCCCGCGGCTGCGGATGGTGGGCCCCGGAGGCCTGCTCGGTCATCTGCGATCTCTTCTCGAAGCTGAGGGTTTTGGCAGGGTTTGTGAGGTTGCTGTGCAACAAAAAACCCCTCGTGCCGGGAGGCAAGCGAGGGGAGCGCGTCGGTGCGGTCAGCCGGGTGTTTTCCAGTCCCGGCGTCAGCCGACGCGCCGTCCAAGTACGAGAATTCGGGTGCGCATGGCACTGACCCTCCCCCTGCCGTGCACCGGGTGTCAAGTGGGTGGGACAGAGGTCTCACTATTTGAGCGCAATGGCGGATGGACCAGCGCGTCCGGGCCCGCCAGACCGCCGTGCCGGACGGCCCGGCCGCTGCCGCTGAGCACCACGGCCCGGCCCTGTCCGGCCAGGTCGGGCACGCCGTAGCCGCCGTGTGCCAGGGTCCGGCGCAGCCGGTGTTCGTCGAGCGGGCCGGAGAACGCCGTGCCCATGGCGTGGGTGCAGCCCATGGCCCGCAGGGCGAGCACCTGCTCGGGCAGATCGACCCCGTCCGCGACGGACTGCATCCCCAGATCTCCGGCGATCCGCAGCAGCCCGGCAGTGATCTTGTGCAGCCGTGCGGACTCCACCACGCCGTCGACCAGTCCGCGGTCCAGCCGCAGGATGTCGATGGGCAGCCGGCGCAGCGCGCCCATCGTGGCGCATCCGCTGCCGAAGCCGTCCAGGGCGATCCGTACGCCGAGCCGCCGCAGCGCGGCCAGCCGGCGCTCCAGGTCGTCCAGCGGGAGCCGGGGGTCGCTTTCGGACAATTCCAGGACGAGTGCGCGCGAGGGCAGCCCGTGCCGGGTGAGCAGCGATTCGATTCCCTTCGGGGACAGTGCGCGGTCCAGCAGCCGGCGGGCGGTGAGCCGGACCGCGACCGGGACCTGATGGCCGGCGCGGTGCCGCGCGGCGGCCTGCTCGACGGCCTCCTCCAGCTGCCAGCGCTCCAGCTCCGCGGCGCGGTCCCCGGCATCGCTGAACCGGCCGCGGTCGCCCACCCGCAGGAACTCGGAGGGCGTGAAGAGTATGCCCTGTGCGGAGCGCCAGCGGGCGTGTGCGGCGACCGCGGTGACCCGTCCGCCGGCCAGCTCCACGACCGGCTGGTGCAGCAGCGCGAATTCACCGTCCTTCAGGGCCGTCCGCAGTTTGGTGGCGAGCTCGGCGCGGTGCGCCACCTCGTCCTGCATCTGCGGGGCGTACAGCTCCACCCGGCCCTTGCCGGCCTGCTTGGCGCGGTACATCGCGAGGTCGGCGTTGCGCAGCAGACCGGCGGGGCTCACCCCGGGCTCGGCGAACGCGACGCCGATACTGGCCGCCACCCGGACGTCCCGTCCGTCGATGCGGTACGGCTCGGAGAGCCTGATGCGCAGCCGGTCGGCGATCTCGCAGACGCGGAACTCCCGGGCGGCGCGGTCGCGGGTGCCGTCGCCGGTGATCAGCGCGGCGAACTCGTCGCCGCCCAGCCGCGCCGCTATGTCGCCGGAGCGCACCGAGTCGCCCAGCCGCCGGGCCGCCTGCACCAGCAGTTCGTCTCCGGCCTGATGGCCGATGGTGTCGTTGACCTGCTTGAAGCCGTCGAGGTCGATATAGAGCACGGCGGTGTCGTGGTCGCTGGCCCGGCGGCCCGTGACGGCCTTGGTGACCCGTTCGGTGAACAGGGCGCGGTTGGGCAGGTCGGTGAGCGCGTCGTGGGAGGCGTTGTGCTGGAGCTGGGCCTGCAGCCGGACCCGCTCGGTGACGTCACGGGAGTTGAAGATCAGGCCGCCGTGGTGGCGGTTGACGGTGGATTCGACGTTCAGCCAGCCTCCCCCGCTCCCGGCTTCGCCCGGGCGGGAGGCGCCCCCACCGCCGGAGCGCCGCGTACCGGCGCGGAAGCGGCACTCGATGCGGGTGGTCGGCTCGTCCTGCGGATCGGCGGCGAGGAACCGGCGGACCTCGTGGACGACCCGCCCCAGGTCCTCGGGGTGGATCAGCGACGCCAGTTCGGAGCCGACCAGCTCCTCGGCGTCCCGCCCGTAGACACCGGCGGCGGCCGGGCTCACATAGCGCAGCACACCGGACGGCGCGGCGATCATGATGACGTCGCTGGAGCCCTGCACCAGGGAGCGGAAGTGGTTCTCCTTCTGCGCCAGTTCCTGGGTGAGGGTGATGTTGTCGAGCAGCATGATGCCCTGGCGGACGACCAGGGCGAGGACGACCGTGCAGCCGGTGAAGAGCACCACGCGGTCGATCCGCCGCCCGCCCAGGACGTTGGTGAGGATGCCCAGGGTGCACACGGCGGCGGCCAGATACGGGGTGAGCGCGGCGAGCGAACCGGCGATGGGGCGGCTGCCGTGCGGCTGCGGACGGCGGGCGGCGGGCCCGGCCTCCACCGGCTCCTCCTCGCCCGCGCGGCGGGCGGCCCAGGGTGCGTACGCCAGCAGTATCGAGCCGGCGAACCACCCCGCGTCCAGGATCTGGCCGGAGCGGTAGTGCTCGCGCAGCAGCGGCGAGCTGAACAGGGCGTCGCACAGGACCGTCAACGCCAGTGCGGCGACCGCGGTGTTGATGGCGGAGCGGTGCACGGAGGAGCGTCGCAGGTGCAGCGCGAGCACCATGCTCACCAGGACGATGTCCAGCAGCGGGTAGGCCAGCGACAGCGCGCTCTGCGCCACGCTGCGGCCCTGGAAGTGGGCGGTGTGGGCGAGCGCCAGGCTCCATGAGAGAGTGAGCAGCGACCCGGCGATCAGCCAGGAGTCCAGGCCGAGGCAGACCCAACCGGCCCTGCTCACCGGCCGCTTGGCAAGCACCAGCAGGCCCACGATCGCCGGCGGCGCGAACAGCAGGAAGCAGAAGTCCGCCGGCGAGGGGCTGGGCACGGCCACCCCCTTGATGACCTCGTACCAGCCCCATATGCCGTTGCCGAGACCGGCCATCGCGGAGGAGGCGGCGAACAGCATCCAGGCCGGACGGAACCGGCTGCGGTGCCGGCGCGCGTACAGACCGCAGGACACGGCCGCCACGAAAGCCGCGATGCTGAGGCCGAAGTCCCCCATGAACAGCGAGATCCGCGGCGAGCCCCACCCGAGCGCGGCACCGACGGCGTAGCCGCCGCAGACCACTGCCAGCGCGATCTGCGGCACCGGGCCCGACGGACTGCCGGCCGGCGTCGGCGGCTTGGTGGAGAGCATCGCCCCGGGGGCGCTCACCGTACTCTCCCGGTGTCCCGTGCCGGGTGCCGTCGCGAGCGGTGCGCCTGGCGGTCTCGCCGCATTCCTGCGGGCGCCCGTGGATCGCGCATCTCGCGGATCAACCATCGGCAGTACATCGCCCGTCGCCCCCCTTGCGTTCCGGATCGTTCGCACAGCGCCGTTTTCGTCCGACGCCGCCCCGCCCGTGGACGATACACCAGTTCCGTCACTCAGGGATATAGGGCCTCTACGCAGCGTGATGGGGGGCTTTTTTTGAACACCCCCCGCAGTCGTACGGCCTCGTAGCGCTATCCGCAACCCGCTTATTCCGCGGAGGCAACGACGTTTCGGAGGGGTTCGCCGGCCGCGAAAAGGGTCAGCTGGTCCCGCAGGAGCCGCTTCGCGCGAGGCAGAAAAGCAGAGCTGGGGCCACCGACGTGTGGAGTGATGAGCACGCCGGGAGCGTGCCACAGCGGATGCCCGGCGGGGAGGGGTTCCGGATCGGTGACATCGAGCGCCGCGCGCAAGCGCCCCGACTCCAGTTCGGCCAGCAGCGCCGCGGTGTCGACGACCGCACCGCGCGCGACGTTCACCAGCAGTGCGCCCTCCTTCATCCGCGCCAGGAAATCGCGTCCGACCAGGTCACGGGTGTCTTCGGTGAGCGGAGTGGCGAGGACGACGACATCCGCCGCGGGCAGGAGGGCGGACAGTTCGGAGATTGGGTGCACAGGACCGCGCACTGCGTCACGCGCGGTGCGAGCGACGCGCACCACCCGCGCACACTCGAAGGGGGTGAGCCGGTCTTCGATGGCACTGCCGATCGAACCATAGCCCACAATGAGCACCGACTTGTCGGCGAGAGCCGGACGGAAACCCGTGCGCCACTCCCCCGCGTCCTGGCTCCGTACGAAACCGGGGATGTCCCGCAGCGACGCCAGGATCAGGGTGAGCGCGAGCTCGGCGGTGCTGGCGTCGTGCAGCCCGCGGGCGTTGCACAGCCGGGCACCGGACGGCATCCGCGACAGCCCCGGAAGGATGTCGTCCACACCGGCGGTGAGGGTCTGCACCACCCGGACCCGGCTCATCCGGGAGAGCGGCCGCAGGGCGGCTTCGGTGCCCTTCAGGTACGGCACGGTGTAGAAGACGCACCGGGCCGGGTCGGCCGGGTAGTCGGGGCCGGCGTCCCAGTGGACGTAGCGCAGGCCGTCGGGCAGGCCGTCGATCTCGTCGGGCGGGATCGGAAGCCAGACATCGTCCGCGCCGCCCGGTACGCCGTCCACGCCGCTCACGTCGCTCACGTCGTTCACTGCACCGCCGCGCTGGTGTGTGGTCGTCATGCCCCGAGGCTATGCGAAGGAATGTTCTGTTCAGACGTTAGTTTGGTCTGGCCCTTGATCGGGGGCGAGGGGACGGAGGCACAGCCAGGTGGAGCGCAGGACGATCGGTGCGGCGGCCCTTGAAGTGGGCGCCATCGGGCTCGGCTGTATGCCGATGAACTGGGGGTACACCGAGTCACAGCGCAGCGGGGAGGGGTCGCTGCGGGCGCTGCACACCGCGCTGGACCGGGGCTGCAGCCTGCTGGACACCGCCGACATGTACGGGCCGTTCACCAATGAGCTGCTGGTGGGCCGGGTGCTCAGGGAGCGGCGGGCGGAGGCGTTCGTCTCGACCAAGTGCGGACTGCTGGTGGGGGTCCCCCCACACCCGCAGAGCCCGGGGCGGGAGCGGCACATCGTCGCCAACGGGCGGCCCGGCTACGTCAAGCGGGCCTGCGACGCCTCGCTGCGGCGCCTGCAGACCGACCACATCGACCTCTACCAGCTCCACCGGGCCGATCCGGAAGTACCCATCGAGGAGACCTGGGGGGCGATGGCGGATCTGGTGGCGGCCGGGAAGGTGCGGTCGCTGGGCCTGTGCGCGGTGGGCGCCCGGGCCGCCCGCCGGGTACGCCCGCCCCGCACCGCCCATGCGGGACGGCGGGCCGTGGCCCGTCCGCGCCCCCGCCCTCATGACGGGACGCTGGCCCAACTGGAGCGCATCCAGCAGGTGTTCCCCGTCAGCAGTGTGCAGGCCGAGCTGTCGGTGTGGTCGCCGGAGGCGCTGGAGGCGCTGCTCCCGTGGTGCGAGTCCCGCGGTGTCGGCTTCCTGGCGGCGATGCCGCTGGGCAACGGCTTCCTGACCGGCACCCTCACCCCCGGCCAGGGCTTCGAACCGGAGGACCTCCGGGCCCGCCATCCGCGCTTCACCGCCGAGATGATGGCCGCGAACCAGCCGGTGGTGGCCGGGCTGCGCCGGGTCGGTGCCCGGCACGGCGCCACGCCCGGGCAGGTGGCACTGGCCTGGGTGCTGGCCCAGGGCCGGCACGTCGTCCCCGTACCGGGCACCAAGAAGGAACGCTGGGCCGCGCAGAACGCCAAGGCGGCCGGGCTGCGGCTCACCGACGATGACCTGGCGGAGATCGCGTCGCTGCCGCCGGCCCGCCAGTCCTGGTAGTCCCCGTCCGTCCTGAAGGCCCCGCCCTGTAACCGGTTCCTGACAGCGTTCACGCGACGGGGCGTACAGGCGGCGGGCCGTCATCCAGCGGTTCTCCAGCGGATCGTCACGCGGCCGGTGTGATTTCCCGGCGGTGGGCCTCCCGATGTGGTCTTCTGGTCCCAGCCTGGAAGACGCAAGACGGACGAGCCCGGAAGACGAGAGGATCACGCCGTGCAACGCCGTTCCCGGACCCGCGTGTTGGCCGTCGTCACCGCACTGCTGCTGGCCGCGGGCTGTTCGGCGGGCGGCGGGCAGCAGCCGGGCGACGGGATGTCCGCCGCCCCGGCGAAGAGCCCCGGTGCCCCGGTCACCGCCGGGGCGCCCAGCGCCACGCCACCGTCCCCCGCACCACCCGCCAAAGGCTCGGTAAAAGTGGTCAGGACCCTGGCCACCGGCCTGAAGTCGCCGTGGGGGGTGGCGGCCCTGCCGGGCGGTGACCTGCTGGTCTCCTCCCGTGACACCGGGAAGATCGTCCGGGTCGCGGCGGACAGCGGGAAGACCACCGAGCTGGGCTCGGTACCGGGCGTGGCCCCGGCCGGCGAGGGCGGACTGCTGGGGATCGCGGTGCCCTCGTCCTTCGGCACGGACCACCAGGTGTACGCGTACTTCACCACCGCGTCCGACAACCGCATCGCCCGGATGAACTACGACGAGAAGCGCCCCCCGGGCGACCAGCTCGGCGCGCCCAATACGATCCTGCGCGGCATCCCCAAGGGCCAGATCCACAACGGCGGCCGGATCGCGTTCGGACCGGACAAGATGCTCTACGCCGGCACCGGTGAGGCCGGGGACACCGGTCACTCGCAGGACAAGGCCTCACTGGGCGGCAAGATCCTGCGGATGACGCCGGACGGCGAGCCCGCACACGGCAACCCCGAAGCCGATTCGGTGGTGTACGACTACGGGCACCGCAATGTGCAGGGGCTGGCCTGGGACCGTGACCACCGGCTGTGGGCCTCGGAGTTCGGGCAGGACACCTGGGACGAGCTCAACCTCATCGAGCCGGGCCGGAACTACGGCTGGCCCGAGGTCGAAGGCAGGGCCGGGAACGGCCGGAGCGGCTCCGGATTCGTCGACCCGGTCGAGCAGTGGCGGACCGCGGACGCCTCGCCCAGCGGTATCGCGTACGCCAAGGGCTCGGTCTGGATGGCGTCGCTGCGCGGCGAGCGGCTGTGGCGGATCCCGCTGGACGGGACGAAGCCGGTAGCAGCGCCGCAGGCCTTCCTGAAGGGCACCTACGGGCGGCTGCGGACCGTCGTGGCGACCGACGACGGCGGGCTGTGGCTGGTCACCGGCAACACGGACGGCCGGGGCACACCGCACGAGGGCGACGACCGGATTCTCCGTCTCGAGGTGACCTGAGTCTCGAGGTGACCTGACGGGTCACCATGGATCACCGTGACCTGATCGTCCCTCTGATCCGGCTCATCCGCCAGATCCCTCTGGTCCCTTTTCGCCGCGCCTGCCCGTCCCGTGCCTACACTCGTAGGCCAGGGGACGGGTGCACGTCACATCGACGAGGGGGCAGGGCACCGTGTTCAACATCGTGGAAGAGCTGTTCGCGCCGGGCCGTAAGCACACCGACGAGGAACGGCAGAAGATGACGCTGGTCGTCGACGACATAGGCGACAGCGACCCCACTAAGGGGCCGATAGACCTCACCTCGGGAGCCGTCGTCATCAAGGCACCCCGGCAGGAGGGCCCGGGCACCCCGTAGCACCTCCGGACCGGGAGCCGTCGTGTGCCCTAGGCGCCGCCGCCGATGCTCTTGGGGATGGTGGGCAGGTTCGCGAACAGGTCGAAGTACATGCCCGCGGAGACCAGCAGGCCCAGCACGCCGAGCGCCAGCCCGCCCCAGGCGACGGCCCGCACCCAGGCGGCCCGCGGCCAGGCCAGCACCACGACGGCGACCAGTACCGCGAGCAGCGCGAAGACGCCGTTGACGAGGGCGGTGGTGTGCCAGGGGGTGCCGTACATGGCGGCGATCTGGTCGGTGGCCTGCCCCGACTGGAGCTTGATCTGGCCCATGAGCGTCTGCCGCTCGCCCATCAGGCGGCCGACGTAGGTGCCGGTGACGGACGCGAGGCCGAGCCCAGCGGCGACGACGGCACCGGCGCCGCCGAAGATCCCGGCCCCGGAGCGGCGCTCGGAGACGGTGTCCTCGTCGCCGCTCTCCTCACCGTCCTCCGCGTCCTTCGCCGTACCGTCCTCGTCCTCCGTGGCGTCCTTCGTCCCGGACTCCCCGGCCTGCCCGGCATCCTGCCCGGCGGCGGCGTCCTTCTCCGTCGCCTCCGCCGCCGGCTCCGTCTCCGCGGCCTTCTCCGCGGCCCTGGCGCTCTTGTCCTCCTCCGTGCCGGCGGCCTGGGCCGGCACGGTCTCGTCGTCGGTTCGCTTCTCGCTCGTCCTGGTCGTACCCATGGGCGCGACCGTAGGTGCCGCATCTGAGAACGAGATGAGAAGCGGGACCGGAAGCCCGGACGCGCACTCCGGCCGGCGCGCTACGCACCCACGAGCGGGCGCTCCCCGCCCGGCTGCCCCGGCACCGCGCCGCCCGCCTCCGGCACCGCGCCGCCCGTCCCCGGCACCGGTTCGATGCTGATCCGGGGCAGCCGGCGGTCCAGCCAGGCGGGCAGCCACCAGTTGGCGCCGCCCAGCATGTGCATCAGGGCCGGGACCAGCAGCGTCCGGAGGACGAAGGCGTCCAGGGCGACGGCGGCGGCCAGGCCGATGCCGAACATCGCGATGATCCGGTCGCCGCTGAGGATGAAGGCGGCGAACACCGCGATCATGATGACCGCCGCCGAGTTGATCACCCGGCTGGTCTCGGCGAGGCCGACCCGTACCGCCCGGCGGTTGTCCCGGGTCAGCCGCCACTCCTCGTACATCCGCGAGACCAGGAACACCTGGTAGTCCATGGACAGCCCGAAGAGTACCGACACCATGATGACCGGCAGGAAGGGTTCTATCGGGCCGGCGCTGCCCAGGCCCAGCAGCTCGCTGCCCCACCCCCACTGGAAGATCGCGACCACGATCCCGAAGGACGAGCCGACGGCCGCGATGTTCATCAGCGCGGCCTTGAGGGGTATGCCGATGCTGCGGAAGGCGAGCAGCAGCAGGAGCGAGCCGAGCGCGATGACCGCGCCGACGAAGAGCGGCAGCTTGCCCACGATGACGGAGGCGAAGTCGTCGTAGCTCGCGGTGATCCCGCCGACCCGCACCCGCATCGTGGTCCCGTCGGCGGCCGCCGGCAGGACGTCCGTACGCAGCCGTTGCACGAGGTCGGAGGTCTGCCGGGACTGCGGGGAGCTGTCCGGTACGACAGTGACCACTCCGGTCCCGCGGCCGCCGTCGTATTCGGGGCCGCTGACCTGGGCGACGCCGGGCACCGCCCGCAGCCGCTGCGGCAGCTCGTCGAAGGCGGTCCGGTCCTGCGGGCCGTCGAGGGCTCCGACCAGGGTCAGCGGTCCGTTGAATCCGGGCCCGAAGCCGGACTTCGGCCGGGCGTCCCCGGCTTCCCGGACTTCCCGGACTTTCCGGGTGTCGGAACCCTCGCCTCCCTCGGACGCCTCGGATCCCTCGCCTCCCTCGCCACGCTCTCCGGCCAGTAGGTCGTACGCCTTGCGGGTGGTCGAGGCGGCCGGATTGTTGCCCTGGTCGGAGGTGCCCAGGTGCAGTCCGAACGTCGGCAGCGCGAGGACGAGCATCACGGCGGCCGCCGTCACACCCAGCACTCTGGGGTGCCGCTCGACGAAGCCGGACCACCGGGCGGCGATGCCGGCGGGCCGCTCGGGCCGCGGCCCGTGCTCGGCGAGCCGCCGCCGCTCACGGCGGCCCAGCGCCCGCATCCCGATCAGCCCGAGCAGCGCCGGCAGCAGGGTGACGGCGGCCGCCACGGTCAGGACGACGGTGAGCGCGGCGGCGAGGGCGACCCCGTCGAGGAAGTCCAGCCGGAGGATCAGCATGCCGAGCAGCGCGATGCAGACGGTGGCCCCGGCGAAGACCACCGCGCGCCCGGATACCGCCACCGCGCGCTCGGCGGCCTCCTGGACCGAAAGGCCCGCCCGGAGGCCGTGACGGTGCCGGGTGACGATGAACAGCGCGTAGTCGATGCCCACACCGAGGCCGATCAGCATGCCGAGCATCGGCGCGAAGTCGGCGACCAGGATGGTGTGGCTGAGCAGGCTGATACCGGCCGAGGCGGTGCCGACGGCGGCCACCGCGGTGACGATCGGCAGGAAGGTCGCGGCGAGCGATCCGAAGGCGAGGAACAGCACCACGGCCGCCGCGCCGAGCCCGATGAGCTCCGCCAGCTGGGCGCGCGGCGCCTCGGTCAACGCGATCCCGGCGCCGCCCAGTTCGACCTGGAGGCCGTCACCGGACGCGGCCCGCGCGGTGTCGACGACCTTCCGGACCTGCCGTACGTCCAGGTCGTCGGTGTCCCGGTCGAAGACGAGGGAGGCGTAGGCGGTGCGCCCGTCCGCACTGATCTGCCGCCCGCCGTCCGCGTCGCCGCCCGGTCCGCCGTAGGGACCGCGCACCTCGGACACTCCGGGCAGCTCGGCGACCTCCGCCAGCGTGCGCCGCATGGTCGTCTCGACCGCGCCGGAGCGCACCGTCCCGCGCTCCGTATGCCACACGATGGTGTTGACGTCCCCGGACCGGCCCGGAAAGGCCTTGGCCATCAGGGCGCTCGCCTGCCCGGATTCGGTCCCGGGCATCGCGTAGTCGTTTGAGTACGCGGCCCCGGTCGCCCCGGCGGCGACGGCGACCCCCGCGAAGGCGGCGAACCAGAGGACGATCACCACGATGCGGCGCCTGAGACACCACCGAGCCAGAGCGGTCACGCGTCGACTGCTTCCCGGGTTGTGCGTCGATAACTCCCGGGTCGCGGGTGGTGCCGAGCGCGTAGGTACGAGGACGAGAACAGCAGGGTGTCAGGCCGAAAAGATCCTTTGTCCCCTTTGTGGACTTCCCCACACCGAGACGCGCCTCAGCTGATGCGCTTCAGGGGCGCCATTCCGCCCTGGAGACACCACCGGCCCGCCTGGCGCGAGAACGTGAGACGACCGGGACACCATCGTGGCCGCGGTCCCCGCCAGTCGGCAGGCCGAGGTGGCTCCGGGGGCGGTCAGAAGAGTTCGCGCAGTAGCTGGGGGACGAGGCCGGGTTCGGCTTCGCTCTCCATGTTGTGGGTGCGGTGGCCGCGACGGTCACGGTGGTCCTGGGATTCGCTGCGCTGGAGTTGGGGTTCGCTGCGGTCCTGGGATTCGCTGCGCTCTTCCTGGGGTCCGCCGAGTCTCACCGATGCCGAGACCGACGCGGAGTTCGGTGTCGGCTGGTGATCGTCGGCCGCGGCGGAGGCGGTCCCGGCCCCCATCATGATGGCGCTGCCGGTCAGCAGGGCGGCAGCGGTGCTCAGTGCGGCGTGGTGCGTGACGGGCTTTCGCATGGCGTGTCCTCCTTCATGACGGGGCAGCCGGTGCTGTCCTCGTGTTCAGAGGTATCCCGCCGCTGTGCCGGGCGCGCGCCGCACGGTCCGGCCGGGTGAAGTCCAGTCGTGGTCGGGCGTGTTGCCGACGGCAAAGGCGTGGTGACCGCCCCTCGCTGAGGGACGGTCACCACGGACAGGGCAAAAACAGCCGCGTCAGCCCTCGACGCCCAGCCGCTCGAGAATCAGCTCGCGCACGCGGGCCGCGTCGGCCTGCCCACGCGTCGCCTTCATGACGGCGCCGACCAGGGCGCCGGCCGCGGCCACCTTGCCGCCGCGGATCTTGTCGGCGATGGCGGCGTTGGCGGCGATCGCCTCGTCGACGGCGGTGCCCAGGGCACCCTCGTCGGAGACGATCTTCAGGCCGCGCTGCTCGACGACCGTGTCCGGGTCGCCCTCGCCGGCCAGTACACCCTCGATGACCTGGCGGGCCAGCTTGTCGTTGAGGGAGCCCTCCTTGACCAGCGCGCAGACGCGGGCGACCTGGGCCGGGGTGATGGCCAGGGCGGACAGCTCGACGCCGGCCTCGTTGGCGCTGCGGGCCAGCGCGCCCATCCACCACTTACGGGCCGCGGCGGCGTCCGCTCCGGCCTCGACGGTGGCGACGATCAGGTCGACGGCGCCCGCGTTGAGGATCGACTGCATGTCGTGCTCGGAGATGCCCCACTCCTCGCGCAACCGGTTGCGGCGGACCCGCGGCAGCTCGGGCAGGGTGCCCCGCAGCTCCTCGACCCACTCGCGGCTCGGGGCCACCGGGACCAGGTCCGGCTCGGGGAAGTAGCGGTAGTCCTCCGCCTCCTCCTTGATCCGGCCGGACGTCGTGGAGCCGTCGTCCTCGTGGAAGTGCCGGGTCTCCTGGACGATCTTCCCGCCGCCGCCCAGCACGGCGGCGTGCCGCATGATCTCGTAGCGGGTGGCCCGCTCCACGCTGCGCAGCGAGTTGACGTTCTTGGTCTCGGAGCGGGTGCCGAACTTCTCGGTACCGACCGGGCGCAGCGACAGGTTCACGTCGCAGCGCATCTGGCCCATCTCCATCCGGGCCTCGGAGACGCCGAGCGCCTTGATGAGCTCGCGCAGTTCGGCGACGTACGCCTTGGCGACCTCGGGGGCCTTGTCGCCCGCGCCGACGATCGGCTTGGTGACGATCTCGATGAGCGGGATGCCGGCCCGGTTGTAGTCGAGGAGGGAGTGGGTGGCGCCGTGGATACGGCCGGTCGCGCCGCCCACGTGGGTGGACTTGCCGGTGTCCTCCTCCATGTGGGCGCGCTCGATCTCCACGCGGAAGACCTCGCCGTCCTCCAGCTGGACGTCCAGATAGCCGTTGAAGGCGATCGGCTCGTCGTACTGCGAGGTCTGGAAGTTCTTCGGCATGTCCGGATAGAAGTAGTTCTTCCGGGCGAAGCGGCACCACTCGGCGATCTCGCAGTTCAGCGCGAGGCCGATGCGGATCGCGGACTCGACTCCGGTGGCGTTCATCACCGGGAGGGAGCCGGGCAGGCCGAGGCAGGTGGGGCAGGTCTGCGTGTTGGGCTCGGCGCCCAGCGCCGTGGCGCACCCGCAGAACATCTTGGTCTTGGTGCCGAGTTCGACGTGCACCTCGAGACCCATGACGGGCTCGTAGGCGGCCAACGCGTCCTCGTACGACACCAGTTCAGTGACGGTCACGGAAAATTACCTCTCAGTCCGCTCGGTCGGCTCAGGGCGCGAGGACGTCGTCGTCGCCGAGCCGCTTGATCTCGCGTACGAGCAGGGCGACGGTGGTGACGACCGCGGCGGCGGAGACGAGCGCGTCGACGAGCTGGAGCTTGTCCTGCTCGGCGCGGGCCTCCTTGATCTGCTTGACGGCGCTGAGGGCGCCGAAGGCGGAACCGCCGATGGACAGGTACAGGCCCGGCTTGGACTTCTTGAAGTTCCTGGCCTTCTTCAGGGTGCTCACAGCGACGGTGCCTCCTCGAGCAGCGGGTGGCCCCAGCGCTCGGTGAACGCGGCCTCGACCGCGGCACCGACCTTGTAGAGCCGGTCGTCCTTCATGGCGGGGGCGACGATCTGCAGACCGACCGGCAGACCGTCCTCGGGGGCCAGGCCGCAGGGCAGCGACATGGCGGCGTTGCCCGCCAGGTTGACGGGGAGCGTGCACACATCGGCGAGGTACATCGCCATCGGGTCGTCCACACGCTCGCCGATCGGGAAGGCGGTGGTCGGCGTGGTCGGCGAGACGATCACGTCGACCTGCTCGAAGGCCTGCTCGAAGTCGCGGGTGATCAGCGTCCGCACCTTCTGGGCCGAGCCGTAGTACGCGTCGTAGTAGCCGGACGACAGGGCGTAGGTGCCGAGCATGATGCGGCGCTTGACCTCGGGGCCGAAGCCGGCCTCACGGGTCAGGGCGGTGACGTCCTCGGCGGACTTCGTGCCGTCGTCGCCGACCCGCAGGCCGTAGCGCATGGCGTCGAAGCGGGCCAGGTTGGAGGAGCACTCGGACGGCGCGATCAGGTAGTACGCGGCGAGCGCCAGGTCGAAGGACGGGCAGTCCAGCTCGACGATCTCCGCGCCCAGCTCCTTGAGCAGCGCCACCGACTCGTCGAAGCGCTGCACCACGCCGGCCTGGTAGCCCTCGCCGCGGAACTGCTTGACGACACCGACCCGCATGCCCTCGACGCTGCCGTTGCGGGCCGCCTCGACGACCGGCGGGACGGGGGCGTCGATGGAGGTGGAGTCCAGCGGGTCGTGTCCGGCGATCGCCTCGTGGAGCAGCGCCGCGTCCAGGACCGTACGGGCGCACGGGCCGCCCTGGTCGAGGGAGGACGAGAAGGCGACCATGCCGTAGCGGGAGACGCCGCCGTAGGTGGGCTTGACGCCGACGGTGCCGGTGACGGCGGCGGGCTGGCGGATGGAGCCGCCGGTGTCCGTGCCCATGGCCAGCGGGGCCTGGAAGGAGGCCAGCGCGGCGGACGAGCCGCCGCCGGAGCCGCCGGGGATCTTGGTCAGGTCCCAGGGGTTGCCGGTCGGGCCGTAGGCGCTGTTCTCGGTGGAGGACCCCATGGCGAACTCGTCCATGTTGGTCTTGCCGAGGATGACGACGTCGGCGGCCTTGAGCTTCTTGGTGACGGTCGCGTCGTACGGCGGCAGCCAGCCTTCGAGGATCTTGGAGCCGACGGTGGTGGGCACGCCCTCGGTCGTGAAGATGTCCTTCAGCGCGATCGGGACGCCGGCCAGCGGGCCGAGCTTCTCACCGCGGGCGCGCTTGTCGTCCACGGCTCGGGCCTGGGCGAGCGCGCCCTCGCGGTCGACGTGCAGGAAGGCGTTGACCTTCTCGTCGACGGCCTCGATGCGGGCCAGGTGGGCCTCGGTCACCGCCACGGCGGTGAGCTCGCCGGCCGCGATCTTCGTCGCGATCTCGGCGGCGGTGAGCTTGGTCAGGTCTGCCATGTCGGTCACTCCTCCCCCAGGATCTGCGGCACCTTGAAACGCTGCTGCTCCTGGGCCGGGGCGCCGGAGAGCGCCTGCTCGGGGGAGAGCGACGGACGGACCTCGTCCGGCCGCATGACGTTGGTCAGGGGCAGCGGGTGGGAGGTCGGCGGGACGTCTTGGTCGGCGACCTCGGAGACGCGGGCGACCGCGCCGATGATGTCGTCGAGCTGTCCGGCGAAGTGGTCGAGCTCTTCGTCCTTCAGCTCCAGACGTGCCAGCCGGGCGAGGTGAGCGACCTCCTCGCGCGTGATGCCAGGCATGCAGAGATCCTCTGGTCTTCTTGGCGGAGTGTTCTTGACGTTCTTGGCGGAAGGTTTTCTGGGAACTTTCCGGCCCAATCCTATGGCGTACGGATGAGCAGCCGCGAAACCCTTTCGCCGGGCGGGGACGAGGGCCCGCGGAACGGATCGGAGAACGGATCGGAGCGGGGCCCGGCCGGGCGCAACATTTTCGCCGCGTTCGTCGTTATTTCCATTGTTGGCGGCGGTGCGGCCGGTCCGGCCGGGCTCGTCGCTCTCGTCGGACTCGCCGGGCTAGTCGCTCAGGCCGGGCTCGTCGGGGTCGTCCTTCTGGTCGCCCTGATCGATCTTGTCGGTGTTGTCACTGTTTTTACTGTTGTATCTGTCGTCGCTGACGTCTCTGTCGTCGCTCTGGTGGTGATCGCGGTCGTGGAACGCTTCACTCTCGCCGGCGTCGCCGGTCGCGACGCTCTCGTCGTGCTTCTCGTCGTGCGGGGCGTTCTCGGAGCGGGGACACGGGACGGCCGGTGGCCGGGTCAGTTCAAGACCTGTCCCGAAGGGCGCTCAGCAGCCTTCTCCGCCGCCAGGGCGGCCGTCTCCGACTCGCGGTGCCATCCCTGCTCACCGCGGGCTCTCAGCCAGGCCGTGGTTTCGTCCGGTGGCATGGCGGCGGCGACCAGCCAGCCCTGTACGGCGTCACAGCCGAGGTCGCGCAGTCGCTCCCAGGTCTCGTCGTCCTCGACGCCCTCCGCGACGACCAGCAGGCCGAGGGAGTGCGCGAGGTCGAGGGTGCAGCGGACGATCTCGGCGTCCTCGGTGTCCACCGCGAGCCGGCCGACGAAGGAGCGGTCGATCTTCAGCTCGCTGACCGGGAGGCGTCGCAGGTGCACCAGGGAGGAGTAGCCGGTGCCGAAGTCGTCGAGGGACATCTTCACGCCGTGGGCGGTGAGCCCGGCGAGGGTGTCGGCGGCCCGCTGGGGGTCCTCCAGCAGGACGTGCTCGGTTATCTCCAGTTGGAGGGCGCCGGGTGGCACACGATGTCGGGCGAGGCGGGCGGCGACGGCGCCGGCGAAGCCCGGGGAGTGCACATCGCGCGGCGAGACGTTCACCGCGACCGGCACCTCCAGGCCCATCGCGCGCCAGCGGGCCACCTGGGCGAGCGCGGTCTCGAGGACGTACTCCGTCAGCCGGGGCATCAGGCCGGAGGACTCGGCGATGGCGATGAACTCGTCCGGCGGCACCCGGCCGCGGTCCGGGTGCACCCAGCGGACCAGGGCCTCCAGACCGGCGACATGTCCGTCGAAGCCGACCTTGGGCTGGTAGTGCAGTTCGACCTCGCCGGCGTCCAGGGCGCGTCGCAGATCGCCCAGCAGGCCGAGCCGGTCGGGGGTGTTGCCGTCCCGCTTGGCCTCGTAGAGCTCCACTCCGCTGCGGTCCCGTTTGGCCTGGTACATCGCCACATCGGCGCGGCGCAGCAGCCCTTCGGCGTCCAGGGCGTGGTCGGGGAAGACGGCGACGCCGGCGCTGGCTTCGAGGACGAGGGTGAGCCCGTCGAGGTCGAGCGGGGAGCTGAGGGCCGCGACGAGGCTGCGGGTGACCCGCTGGGCGCTGGTGAGGGAGTCGGTGCTGGGCAGCAGGACGGCGAATTCGTCGCCGCCGAGCCGGGCCGCTTCCGCGCCGCGCGGCAGGGCGTGCCGCAGCCGGTCGGCGATCTGGAGCAGCAGGCGGTCGCCGGCGAGGTGGCCGAGGGTGTCGTTGACGGAGCGGAAGCGGTCCATATCGATGAGGACCAGGGCCGCGCGGACGCCGCCCCGTTCGGCCTCGTCCAGTGCGGTCCAGGTGCGTTCCAGCAGCCACTGGCGGTTGGGCAGACCGGTGAGCGGGTCGCGCAGCTGCTCCTCGGCACGGGCGCGGGCTATCCAGAGGGTGGAGTCCAGCGCGATCAGCGGGACCGCGAACAGCGGGAGCAGTAACGGGGCGTGGACGGCGCAGACCGCGATCAGCGGGGAGATGCCGAGCAGGGCGATGCCGACGAGTGCCTGGCGCACCACGGCCGTTCGGGGGATGGCGGGGAGTGTGCCGGTGCGCGGGGTGAGGCTGATCCACAGCAGGCCGCGGCTGACGAGCAGATAGCCGGCGGCCGTGACCAGCACTTGGGGCAGGACGGACAGGTCCCAGGCCGGCGGGGTCCAGGGGTGGCGGATACCGGGGACCACCCCGAACGCGGCGAGGCCGAGCGCCGCCGCGCCGATGCCGAGGACGTCCACGGCGCCGTGCACCACGGCCTGTCGCCAGCGGTTCCGGCGGGCGGCGCCGACCAGCACGACGACGGAGAGGCTGACGAGGGTGGCCGGCAGCCAGCCGTAGAGCAGCAGGACGGCGAGGGCGAGGGCGGCACCGGAGCCCGTGCCGCCCCACCAGCGGTCCCGGCCCAGGGCGACCAGATGGCCGACGATCACGCCGGTGAGGATCGCCAGCGACCAGCCGACGGGCCCTCCGGGGAAGAGCCCGTCACCGTCGCCGAGGGTGCGGATCACGCCCGTGGCGAGCGCGAGGCCCGCCACGGTGACGATGGTCGCGGGCAGCGCGGGCACGACGAGCCGCCGGAGCCGCGACGCCGGAGCGGCGCTGTCGGTCGGTTTCATTCCGATCCCTCTCACAGCCGGCTGTGCCCGCGCCACGGCAGGCGCACTCCTCAACAGTAGGCCGCGGAAGGCCGCCGCGGGCAGCGATCGCCGACGGTTGCCCGAATGCGACCCGGCGTACGGGATCAATCTGGTATGCGCCGATGGGGTGACACCTCACTCCTCCTCAGGCGGAGTGACGGCCACCGCTTTCGCCGCCTCGGGACCCTGCTCCAGCAGCACCGCGAAGCCGTCATCGTCCAATACCGGGACCTTCAACTGCATGGCTTTGTCGTACTTCGAGCCAGGGTTGTCGCCCACCACTACGAAACCGGTCTTCTTCGAAACGGAACCGGTCACCTTCGCTCCAAGCTTCTGGAGGGCCTCTTTCGCGCCATCTCTGGTGTGTGAGTGAAGTGTGCCCGTTACGACGACGGTGACGCCTTCCAGGGGACGCGGTCCCTCGTCACCCGTTTGCGCCTCCTCCATTCGGACGCCGGCGGCCCGCCACTTCTCGATGATCTCCTGATGCCACTCCTCGGCGAACCACTGCTTCAACGACGCGGCGATGGTGGGCCCGACACCGTCCACGGCGGCCAGCTCGGCCTCCTCCGCGTCCCGGATGCGGTCGATGGAACGGAACTCCCGCGCCAGCGCCTCGGCCGCCACCGGGCCGACGTGCCGGATCGACAGGCCGGTCAGGATCCGGGCCAGCGGGCGCTCCTTGGCGGCCTGGATGTTCTCCAGCATGGCCAGGGTGTTCTTCTTCGGCTCGCCCTTCTGGTTGGCGAAGAAGGTGACGATCTTCTCCTGGCCGGTCTTCGGATCGCGCTTGGGCAGGCCGGAGTCGGGGTCGAGGACGTAGGACTTGATCGGCAGCAGCTGCTCGACGGAGAGCCCGAAGAGATCGCCCTCGTCCTTCAGCGGCGGTTCCGCGGGCTCCAGCGGCTGGCTCAGCGCCGTGGCCGCGACATAGCCGAAGTTCTCGATGTCCAGGCACTTGCGGCCGGCCAGGTAGAACAGCCGCTCACGGATCTGGGCGGGGCAGGAGCGGGTGTTGGGGCAGCGCAGGTCGATATCGCCCTCCTTGGCGGGCTGCAGCGCCGTCCCGCACTCGGGGCACTCGGCGGGCATCACGAACTCCCGCTCGCCGCCGTCCCGCAGGTCGACGACCGGTCCGAGGATCTCCGGAATGACATCGCCGGCCTTGCGGATCACGACGGTGTCCCCGATCAGCACCCCCTTGGCCTTGACCACGTCCTGGTTGTGCAGCGTCGCGAACTCCACCTCGGACCCGGCCACCGTCACCGGCTCGACCACCGCGTACGGCGTGACCCGGCCCGTACGGCCGACGCCGACCCGGATGTCGACCAGTTTGGTGTTGACCTCCTCCGGGGGGTACTTCCAGGCGATCGCCCAGCGCGGCGCACGGGACGTCGACCCCAGCCGTCCCTGTAGCGGGATCTCGTCCAGCTTGACGACCACACCGTCGATCTCGTGCTCGACGGCCGTACTGCGGGTGTCGGGGTCGCCGTAGTGCGCGATGAAGTCGCGCACCTCCTGCAAGGAGTCGACGACGCTGTTGTGCGTGGCCGTCGGCAGGCCCCACTCCTTGAGCAGGTCGTACGCCTCGGACAGCCGGCCGATCTCCAGACCGTCCCGGGCGCCCAGGCCGTGCACGACCATGTGCAGCGGGCGGCCGGCCGTGACCTTGGGGTCCTTCTGGCGCAGCGAACCGGCGGCGGCGTTACGGGGGTTGGCGAACGGCGGCTTGCCCTCGGCCACCAGGCGCTCGTTCAGTTCGAGGAACTTCTCCATCGGGAAGTAGACCTCGCCGCGCACCTCGACCACGTCCGGGACACGGTCGCCCTTGAGGCGGTGCGGGATCTCGCCGATGGTCCGGACGTTGGGGGTGATGTCCTCGCCCGTGCGGCCGTCGCCACGGGTGGCGGCGCGGGTCAGCCGGCCGTGCTCGTAGGTGAGGTTGACGGCGAGACCGTCGACCTTCAGCTCGCAGAGGAAGTGATAGCCGGCGCTCCTGGCGTCGCCGCCCAGCTCACCGGCGATGCGCTCGGCCCAGGCCGCCAACTCCTCGTCGTCGAAGGCGTTGTCGAGCGAGAGCATCCGCTCGCGGTGCGCGACCTCGGTGAACTCCGTGGCGTACGCGCCGGCGACCTTCTGGGTCGGGGAATCCGGGGTGCGCAGCTCCGGGTGCTCGTCCTCAAGGGCCTCCAGGGCGCGCAGCAGCCGGTCGAACTCCGCGTCGCTGATGACCGGGGCGTCCTTCACGTAATACCGGAAGCGGTGCTCCTCGATCTGCTCAGCGAGCTGCGCGTGCTTCTCCCGCGCCGCTGCGGGCACCGTCGACTCCGCTGCGTGCTGTTCGCCAGCCACTGTCCTGTCCTCCCGTGGTCCTCGAGTGCGGTCACTCAGGGTTGTCTGCGAGTGATCTCGCCGCCCGGACGCAGTGGGCGAGCACCGAGCGGGCATATGCGGGCGAAGCGCCCGCCAGTCCGCACGACGGGGTGATGACCACAGACTCGCTCAGAGTCCCCGGTGCCAGCCCCAGCCTGCGCCACAGCGTCCTGACACCCATGACGCTACCGGCAGGGTCTGACAATCGGCCGTCCACGCCGGGCACCACGCCCGCGAACAGCGTGGTACCGCCCTCGACGGCCTCGCCGACCGCCTCCTCCTCACGCTCGGTGAGCAGTGCGAAATCGAACGAGACGCCCGTCACACCGGCCCGCCGCAGCAGCCCGAACGGCACGTCGGGCGCACACGAGTGGACGACCACCGGCCCGCCGTCCGCCACTCCGACGAGGTCGCGCAGCGCGTCCTCGACGACCGCGCGGTCCACGGCCCGGTGGGTCCGGTAGCCGCTCGCGGTCTTCACCCGTCCCCGGAGCACCGAGGTCAGCGACGGCTCGTCGAGCTGCAGCACCACCCGCGCGCCCGGCACCCGGCGCCGTACGTCGGCGAGGTGGCCGCGCAGCCCCTCGGCCAGCGACGCGGCCAGGTCCCGGCAGGCCCCGGGATCGCCGAGGGCCGCCTCGCCGTTGCGCAGCTCCAGTGCGGTGGCCAGCGTCCACGGGCCGACCGCGGAGACCTTCAGCGGCCCCGTGTACCCCTGGGTGAACTCCTCCAGCGCGTCGAGGTCCTCACCGAGCCAGGAGTGCGCGCGCCGGGTGTCGCGGCCCGGCCGGTCGCTGATCCGCCACCCGCTGGGCTCCACGTGTCCGTAGACCTCGACAAGCATCCCGAGGGTCCGCCCGATCATGTCCGCGCCGGGCCCCCGGGCCGGGAGCTCGGGCAGGTACGGAAAGCCCTCCAGCGACCCGGTGACGGTCCTGGCCGCCTCGCGCGCGTCGCCGCCCGGCATCGACCCGATCCCGGTCGCCGCGCCCGCGGCCCACTTCCGCGTGCCGGTCCCGCCGGCCGTGGCGTTCTCGCTCACGCTGTACTCGTTCACCGTGCCGTGCTCGTTCACCGTGCTGTTCTCGCTCACGCAGGAAGGGTATGCGGCCGGGCGGGGGCCGCGGCGCCGGGAGCGGAAGGGCGCCGGGAGGAGAGCGGAAGGTGCCCGTGCATCACACCGGCCAACTGTGTAACGCTGACGATTCTCCGCGCCCTCCCCTGTCACCCCCGACCGCGCACCCCCAGCAGGCCGATCACCGCCGCGGCCGCCAGCGCGGCCGCCGTGAGCGCGAAGGCGTAGGCCGCGGCCTGGTGGCCGCCGCCCGCCCCGGCCAGTACGGCGCCCATCCCGGCGATACCGACCAGGGAGCCGATCTGCCGGTTGGCGTTGAGGGTGGCGCTGCCGATGTCGGCGTGCTCCCGGCCCGCCGCCTCCATCAGGACGCCGGTCATCGCCGGGGAGCTGACTCCGCTGCCGATGTTGCCGACGGCGAGGATCACCGCGATCACCCCGTACGGCAGACCGGGCGCGAGCAGCAGGAAGAGCAGGACATAGCCCGCCGCGGAGAGCGCCAGCGAGCCGGCCAGCGCGGCCCGGTTGCCGATCCGCGGCCCGATCCGGGCGTAGAGCATATTGCCGAGCGGGATGACCAGGACGGCCGGCAGCATCTGCAACCCCGCGGTCATCGGGCTCGCGCCGCGCGCGGCCTGGAGGAAGAGGCCGAGGACGAACAGCGACCCGTAGAAAGCGAAGTTGAAGAGGAAGCCGATCGCGTTGGCCGCGGAGAAGCGGCCGTCCGAGAAGAGCGACACCGGGAGGACCGGCGTACGGGAGGCCCGCTCACGGACGACGAATCCGGCCGCCGCGACCACGGCTACCACGAACGCGCCCAGGACGAACGGTGCGGACCACCCCTTGTCGGGCCCTTCGATGAGCGCGTAACTCAGCGACCCCAGGGCGAGCAGGCCCAGCACATGACCGCCGGCGGCGAGCGCCGAACCACGGGCCGGGACCGCCGCGACGACCCGCCGGGTGAGCAGCAGCCCCACGACGCCGACGGGGAGGTTGACGAGGAAGAGGGAGCGCCAGCCGAGGGTGCCGATCAGCAGCCCGCCGAGGGTCGGCGCGAGACCGACGGACGTGGAGACGATCGCCGACCAGACACCGAGGACCTTCGCCCGGCGGGCCGGCTCGGGGAAGGCGTTCATCAGCAGCGACAGCGAGCTGGGCATGAAGAGGGCGGCGCCCACGCCCTGCGCGAAGCGGGCCGCCACCAGGACGGCGCCGTTCGGCGCGACGGCGCCCAGCAGGGACGCTGCGGTGAAGACGGCGAGCCCGATGAGGTAGATCCGGCGCGCCCCGTACCGCTTCGCCAGCGAGCCGGCGAGCAGCAGCAGGGCGGCGAAGGCGAGCACATAGCCGTCGACGACCCAGGTGAGGCCGGACATGCTCAGGCCGAGCCGGTCCCGCAGGTCGTTCGCGGCGACGTTCATGATGCCGGTGTCCAGGCTCGCCATCACGAACCCGAGTGCCAGCACGAGGAGTTGCAGCCCGCCGCGCGGCTGCTTCGACGGGCCTGCCGGGGTCGGGCGCGTGTCCGCCGGGTCCTGCCGCCGGCCCACCGGGGCCTGCGATCCGCTTGCCGCAGCGCGCGGCGCCGCCTTCTGAGTGATCATGAATTTAGTTATAGCTGTATCCATCACCGCGAGCAATGATTACAGCTATAACTTTACTGAAGGCATGCCAAGCCCCGGCGCACTCGCCGCGGTGCGGGGCTCAGTCGCCCCGCCCCAGCGCCTTCAACAGGTCGTCGCGCAACGCGGCGCGCTCCTCGTGCGAGAGGTGGTCGAGCGGCGACGCGGTGCCCATCCGCCGCAGCAGATCCAGCCTCAACTCCCGCCCCGCCTCGGTCAGTACGAGCTGCTTGGCGCGCCCGTCCAGCGGATGCGGCTGACGTACGACTATGCCCTGCTTCTCCAGCTTGGAGACGACATAGGTGACATTCGGCGGCTCGCAGCACAGCACCGCGGCCAGTTCGCGCGCGGTCTTCGGCTCGCCGAGCTCCTCCAGCGCCTTGGCCTGTGTCGGCGTCAGATCCAGCTCGGCGATCCGGCTGCGCTGATGGGCGTCCAGACGGCGGCTCAACTCCGTCACCAGGCCCCGGATCTCCCGGAACCCGCATCCGGCCGCCGCGGTCGACTTCGCTTCAGTGCTCACTCCTGCAGCGTACGTCGCCGCGGCGGACGGCCGCGAAGACGTGCGGGGCTCAGCGCCCGGGCCGCACCGACACGTCGTTGATCTCGGCGTCCCGCGGCAGGTCGATGGCCGTGAGGATCGCCGTCGCCACCGACTCCGGGTCGATCCACCGGGACGGGTCGTACTCCTTGCCCTCCTGCTGATGGGTGCTCGCCTGCATCGGCGTGGCCGTGCGCCCCGGATAGACCGAGGTGACCCGCACACCGTTGGCGTGCTCCTCCGCCCGCAGCGCGTCGGCCAGCGCCTTCAGCCCGTGCTTGCTCGCGGCGTACGCACCCCAGTTGGCGTGCGCGTTCAGCCCGGCACCGGAGTTGACGAAGACGACGTGCCCCTTGGCGACCCGCACCAGCGGGAGCAGCAGCCGGGTCAGCTCGGCGGGCGCGACGAGGTTGGCCGCGAGCTGCCGCTGCCAGGCCTTGGCCGGCAGATCGCCGACCGCGCCCAGCTCGATAACGCCCGCGATGTGCTGGAGCGAGTCGATCCGCTCCGGCAGCGGCTGCTGGCCGAGGGCCCAGGACAGCTTCTCGGGGTTGCCCAGGTCACCCACCAGCATGCGGGCGCCGGGGAACTGCTCGGCCAGCTCCTTCGCCCGGACCGCGTTGCGCGCCAGCAGCCACAGGTCCTCCCCGCGCTCCGCCAGCCGCCGCGCGACCGCCGCTCCGATGCCCGATCCTGCGCCCGTGATCAAGTGCGTACCCATGGGGACGATCCTAACGAGCGGGCGAGGAACGCCTCTGAAGGGCGGCCGGGGCGATGCCCCACAAACCTGGGGCGACGCCCCACAGCCCTTCCCACCTGCTCGCCTCGCCCGGTACGGTCTCGATCCTGTTCCCCCTGCGGGGCGCCCGGCAGCTCCGCGCGCGGTCGCCCCGGCAGCCCCCCCCCCACGCCGAGAGTAGGTTTCGTCCATGGCATGTCGTATCAGTGAGCTCGTGCTCGGATGCCGCGACCCCGAGGTGCTGGCGCGGTTCTGGTGCGAGGTCCTGGACTTCGTCGTGCTCGATCGCGAAGGGGACGGCTGCATCGAGATCGGGCCGCGCGAAGGGTTCGGCGGCCCGCAGCCGACGATCATCCTCAGCCGCAGGGACGAGCCGGAGCCGGGGAAGTCCCGGCTGCACATCGACGTCAACGCCACCGACCGCGATCAGGACGCCGAGCTCGAACGCCTCCTGAAGCTCGGGGCGCGCCCGGCAGACATCGGCCAGACCGGCGAGGAGCAGTGGCACGTTCTCGCCGACCCCGAAGGCAATGAGTTCTGCCTGCTCAAGGCCCGCCTCAACCCGCTCTGACGGCTCGGCGTCCCCGGTGCGCCCCAGGGCCTGTCTCCCCGGAGACCAGGGAGACAGGCCGCCTAGCTCTGGGCGGCGGCCCGCTCTTCCAGGTACGCGAGCGCACCAGCGCCGTCCTCGGCGAAGAAGACCAGGTCGGCCAGCGGAAGCGGCAGGAACCCCTCGGACTCCATGCGCGCGAACTGCGCCCTCAGCCCGTCGTAGAAACCCGCCGTGTTCAGCAGCACGACCGGCTTGGTGTGCAGCCCGTGCTTGCGCAGCTCCAGCATCTCCGTGGCCTCGTCCAGCGTGCCCATACCGCCGACCATGATCACGATGGCGTCGGCGCGCGCCAGCATCTGCGCCTTTCTCTCGGCGAGGTCCTTGGCGACGATCATCTCGTCGACACCCTCGCGCGCCTTGTGCACCAGGAACTCCACCGAGACGCCGATCAGCTTCCCGCCCGCCTCCTGCACCCCGTCGGCCAAGACCTTCATCAGCCCGGTGTCCGAGCCGCCCCAGACCAGGGCGTGCCCGCCCTTGCCGATCAGCTCGGCGAACTGCCGGGCCGGGGTGAGGTAGCGGTCATCGAGGTCGGCGGCGGAACAGAAGCAGCAGATGTTCATGCGCTTCACGTTACGGGCCGGAGAAGCTACCGGTCCCCTCGGCCTCGGTCGCCCTCCTGCGGCCGCCCCGCGGCGGCGCGCTCGATCTCCGCCTTGACCATCTTCTGCATCGGGTCGGCGCAGCTTCCCCCCGCGATGAGCATCGCCAGCAGCACGGCCACCGCCGTCAGCACCGGGCCCAGCCAGACCATGGTGGGCACCGGCAGGGTGTAGGCGCCGACGGCTTTCAGCACGCACTCGGTCAGCAGCGCACTCCCCCATA
The DNA here is from genome assembly GCF_001590865.1 of Streptomyces sp. NBRC 110611. GTDB lineage: Bacteria > Actinomycetota > Actinomycetes > Streptomycetales > Streptomycetaceae > Streptomyces. The sequence goes on along the minus strand of NZ_BBUY01000001.1, from coordinate 1,002,533 downwards.
TCGCCGAGAACCTCCGCTCGGCCCGCCGGAACCGTTCACAGCCGGCTATCAGCCGGTCCCAGGCCGCATGGCCGGCCGCACTGCCCTTCGTGATCCACGGCTTGAGCCCCGCGGTCATCAGCGGACGCCGGGTGCGCAGGGAGAGCAGGATCGCCAGACCCACCACGCTGCTGACGGCGCTGTCCTTGGCCATCATCAGCCGTGCGTCGCCGGCCACCACACTCATCGCCAGGCCGGCGCCGTTCACGATCAGCATCAGCAGCGCCAGGCCGTTGACTCCCCGGTGCCCGACCAGATCCCACAGCGCCCGCAGCGCCGGAACCACGCTGCTCCAGCCCAGCGCGGCCACGGTGCTCAGCCCGAAGCCCTCGCTGAGCACGAAGAACGAGGCGATCGGGATTCCGGCATCCACGATGAGCGGCGCGAAGCTCTGCACCAGGTGACGGGACCGGTTTGCCGGAAGCGTCGGACTCACCGGACTGACAGGACCGGCCGGGCCGGCCGGGCTCACCGGATTGTGCCCGGCGGCGATGAGGTTCTGACTCATGGCGGATTCCCCCGAGTTGAGACGTGACGCGCGACGTGCGGTGTCGCGTCATCCATCCCTCGACGCGACACGTTCAGCTTCGTGTACGTCCCGCTCGGCCGACAGTTGCGTCTGTCCTGCCTTCGGCATGACATTTGTCAGTGCCCGGGGGAAGGGGGGAGGCCGGGTCGGCTACGCCTCCACCCGTACGCGGCGCTCTGTGGTGGCGATGGTGGCCGAGCCGACCACACGGGTGCCGTCGTAGAGGACGATCGCCTGGCCCGGGGCCACACCGCGGACCGGCTCGGTGAAGGTCACCCGGAGTTCGGCGTCGTCGATCAGCTCGGCGGTGACCTCGGTCTCCCCGCCGTGGGCGCGGAGCTGGGCGGTGTACGTGCCCGGCCCGGCGGCCGGCGCGCGGCCGCACCAGCGCGGGCGGATGGCGGTGAGGGCCGTGACGTCGAGGGACTCGGCGGGGCCGACGGTGACGGTGTTGTCGACCGGGGAGATGTCGAGGACGTAGCGCGGCTTGCCGTCGGGCGCCGGGTGGCCGATGCGCAGGCCCTTGCGCTGGCCGATCGTGAAACCGTACGCGCCCTCGTGCGTGCCGAGGCGGTTGCCCGCCTCGTCGACGATGTCGCCCGTGGCCGTGCCGAGGCGCTTGGCGAGGAAGCCCTGGGTGTCGCCGTCGGCGATGAAGCAGATGTCGTGGCTGTCCGGCTTCTTGGCGACGAACAGGCCGCGGCGGGCGGCCTCTTCGCGGATCTCGGCCTTGGTGGTGCGGGTGTCGCCGAGCGGGAACAGGGCGTGGGCGAGCTGGCGGTCGTCCAGGACGCCGAGGACGTAGGACTGGTCCTTGGCCATGTCGGAGGCCCGGTGGAGCTCGCGGGTGCCGTCCGGGTTCGTCACGACCGTGGCGTAGTGACCCGTGCACACCGCGTCGAAGCCCAGCGCCAGGGCCTTGTCCAGGAGGGCGGCGAACTTGATCTTCTCGTTGCAGCGCAGGCAGGGGTTCGGGGTGCGCCCGGCCTCGTACTCGGCGATGAAGTCGTCGACGACATCGGCGCGGAAGCGTTCGGCGAGGTCCCAGACGTAGAAGGGGATGCCGATGACGTCCGCGGCACGGCGGGCGTCGTGCGAATCCTCGATCGTGCAGCAGCCGCGGGCGCCGGTACGGAACGACTTCGGGTTCTCGGACAGCGCGAGGTGCACGCCGGTCACGTCATGGCCCGCCTCGGCGGCGCGGGCCGCCGCGACGGCGGAGTCGACGCCGCCGGACATGGCGGCGAGTACGCGGAGGCGGCGGGGGGCGTCATCAGTCATAACCAGTCCAGAGTAGACGGAACCTCCGACAGGGCGGAAAGCGTTATGCAGCGCATGGGACAGCGGACCCGGGAGACGGAGACGAAGACGGAGGCAGAGACGAAGACGGAGGTGGAGGCGGAGGCGGACGTCGAGGCGGGCTCGGCAGGCGCGGGCGCGGCCGGCCGGGGATCGTCCGGTGTCACGCGACGGCGGGCGCTGTGGGCCGTGGGCGGCGGGCTGCTGGTCACCGGGGCCGCCGCGGCCTTCGTCGCACGGGACGAGCTGCGGCAGTGGTGGTGGCGGCTGCCGGGGAACGACCAGCCGCGGGAGCCGGGCGCGGTCGACCATCCGGGCGCGCGGTGGGTACCGGCCTCCTCATGGAACTTCCGGCGCGCGGACCGGCCGGCGGACTACGACATCGACCGGGTGGTGATCCATGTCGTCCAGGGCAGCTTCGCCACCGCGCTGGACGTGTTCCGGGACCCGTTCCACAAGGCCGCCGCCCACTACGTCGTCCGTAAGGACGGCCACCTCGCGCAGACGGTGCGGGAGCTGGATGTGGCGTTCCACGCCGGTCACCGCGGATACAACGAGCGCAGCGTGGGGATCGAGCACGAGGGCTACGTCGACCGCCCCGAGTCCTTCACGGATGCCATGTACGCGTCGTCCGCCCGGCTGACGGCCGGGATCTGCCGGCGGTACGGCTTTCCGGCCGACCGGGAGCACGTCGTGGGGCATGTGGAGGTGCCCGGGACGGATCACACCGACCCCGGGCGGCACTGGGACTGGGACCGCTACCTGCGGCTCGTCCGCGACGAGCTGCGCAGGGCGCCGGACACGGACTGAGCCGCACCGGCCACCGTCCACGGTCTGCGCCGCACCGGCCACCGTCCACGGACTGCGCCGCGCGCCTCTGCCCGGCCCGGTCCGGCTCGGCTCAGCTCAGGCCCGCGCTGCGCGCCCGCTCCACCACCGGGCCGATGGCCTGGGCCAGCGCCGCGACATCCGCCGCGGTGGAGGTGTGCCCCAGGGAGAAGCGCAGCGTGCCACGGGCGAGGTCCGGCGACATACCGGTCGCCAGCAGAACGTGGCTGGGCTGGGCGACACCCGCGGTACAGGCGGAGCCCGTGGAGCAGGCGATGCCCTGGGCGTCCAGGAGGAGGAGCAGCGAGTCCCCCTCGCATCCGGGGAAAGCGAAGTGCGCGTTGGCGGGGAGACGGCCGGCGGGGTCCGGGTCGCCGCCGAGGACGGCGTCCGGGGCGGCCGCGCGTACCGCCTTGACCAGGTCGTCGCGCAGGGCACCGATGTCCCGGGCGAAGTCGGCGCGGTGCGCGGCGGCGTGGCGGCCGGCGGCGGCGAAGGCGGCGATGGCGGGGGTGTCCAGGGTCCCGGAACGCACCTGCCGCTCCTGGCCGCCACCGTGCAGCACGGGCACCGGGGCGTACTCGCGGCCGAGCACCAGCGCACCGATACCGTACGGTCCGCCGATCTTGTGGCCGGAGACGGTCATCGCGGCGAGCCCGGAGGCGGCGAAGTCGACCTCCAGCTGGCCGAACGCCTGCACCGCGTCCGCGTGCAGCGGTACCCCGAACTCCCTGGCCACCGCGGCGAGTTCCTGGACCGGCTGGACGGTGCCGATCTCGTTGTTGGCCCACATGACGGTGGCCAGCGCGACATCCGCGGGGTTGCGGGCGATGGCCTCGCGCAGCGCATCGGCGTGCACCCGCCCGTAGGAGTCGACCGGCAGCCACTCGACCCGGGCGGCCTCCTGCTCGGCGAGCCACTCCACGGCGTCGAGGACAGCATGGTGCTCGACCGGGCTGGCGAGCACCCTGGTGCGGGCCGGGTCGGCCGCCCGGCGGGCCCAGTACAGGCCCTTGACCGCGAGGTTGTCGGACTCGGTCCCGCCCGAGGTGAAGACGATCTCGCTCGGGCGCGCGCCGAGCGAGGCGGCGAGGGACTCCCGCGCCTCCTCGACGGTACGCCGGGCCCGCCGACCGGCGGCGTGCAGCGAGGACGCGTTGCCGGTGACGGTCAGCTGGGCGGTCATCGCCTGCACCGCCTCCGGGAGCATCGGGGTGGTGGCGGCGTGGTCGAGGTAAACCATGGTGCGCACGATTCTACGAGGCGAGGGAGGGGCGCAGGCCCGGCGCGGGAGCGCACGAACCTCGGGCGTCCTTCCGCCCTTCCGTACGGCTACCGGCCGAGCCGCCGGGTGAGGTCGCGCACCGCGGTCGCCGGCTCGCGTGCGTCCGGCGCGAGGTGCTCGAGCGCCATGGGCGGGACCGCCTCCTCCAAGGCCGTACGCAAGCGGCCGAGACCGAGCCGCGACGGGCGGCCCGCCTCCTCGAAATCGGCCAGCCGGCCGGCGAGTTCGGCCTCCAGTGCGCCGAGGTCACCGAAGGCGGCACCCCCGGAGGAGGTCCCGGACGAAGCTCCGGACGAGGCCCCGAGCCGGAGGCGGTCGTGGAGGGTGCCGACGGCCGCCGTGAGATCGCGGAGCACCGTACCGGCGGTGGCGGCCTCCGCCGCACGGGACACCCCCGCCCCGCGGGAGCCGGCCGGACCGGGCCGGCCGGGCAGCAGCGTCCGCACGGCGTCGGCCTCCGGGGCGCCGAACGCCTCGTAGACGGCGAGCGCCTCGCGCCAGTGCGCCTGGGCGCCCTGCTTGCGGCCCAGGGCGGTCTCCGCGTGCCCCAGCGCCGTCAGGGCGTCGGCCCGCCAGCGCTCACCGCCCGGCACCAGCAGCCGCTTCGCCGCGTCCTGGGCGGCCGAGACCGCCTCGGCGGGCCGGATCAGGGCGACCGCCGCCTCGGCCGTACGGGAGCGGGTGCGGCCCGCCCAGAGGTGCTGGTGGTCCTCCTCGAAGAGGGGCAGCGCCTGGAACAGCGCGCGGAGCGCCTCGGTGTGCCGGCCGGCCGACGACAGCGCCTCGGACAGGGCGTACAGGCTGTGCGCCAGGCGCCGGGAGCGGTCGCCGTGGCGACGGTGGATGTCGACGCTGCGCTCGGCGAAGAGGACGGCGTCGCCGCTGTCGCCGACCGCCGCCCACAGCCGCGCCAGGGCGGCGAGCGCGACGGCCTCGCCCGGCTCGTCCTTGCGGTCGCGGCAGTGCACACAGGCCGTGGTGAGGTACCTCCCCGCTTCGTCGTGCCGCCCCTGGTGGAGGGCGATGACGCCGCGGAGGTACGGGGCCCGCGCGCGCACCAGGGGGTCGGCGGAGCGGTCCGCCAGGCGGTCCGCGTGCCGCGCCTGGAGCCCGGCCTCGGCGGCCTTGCCCAGGGCGAGGTACGCCTCGGCGAGCGCGACCCGGGCCCGGCCCTCCGCCTGGCGGTCGCCGGCCGCGGCCGCCCGCGCGGCCACGGTCCGCGCGGCCGCCTCGAACGCGGCGGAGCGCGCGCCGCAGTCCGCCGTCACCTGGGCGAGGAGGAGGAGGTCGGCGGCGGGCCGCAGCAGGGCCGGGGCCTGTATCGCCACCTGGCGGACGAGCGCGAGGAGGTGGGGCGTCTCGTCGGCCCAGGCGGCCAGCGCCCTGGTGGCGTCCTTGACCTCGGGCGAGGACGGGGAAGAGACGCGGGCGAGGCGGCTCAGCCACCGCTCCCCCGGATACCGGGCCTCGTGGAGCCCGCGCCCCATGGCCAGATACAGGTCCAGCAGCCGGGCGAGCGCCTTGTCGCGCCGCTGCCCGTGCACCTCGCGGGCGGCGGTCTGCCCGGCGACGGCCCGGAGCGCGCCGACGTGGCGGTAGTGGCCGCGGGCCGTCCTCTCCACCACGCCGGCCGTCCGCAGCTCCTCCAGACGCGCACGGGCCCGCTCCGGCGTCGTGGCCAGCAGCGCGGAGACCGCCGGGAACGACAGCCCGGCGCTCTCCGGAACGGCCAGGAGACAGAAGGCACGCATGGCGTTCCGGCCGAGCTGGGAGTCCAGCCACTGGAGCAGCAGGTGCTCGGGCAGTGCGGCGTACGCCTCGCTCGCCGACAGCCTGGCCAGGGCGAAATCGCCGGTGAGCCCGTCGAGTTGCGGGCGGTGCCGGCCGGTGAGCAGGGCGGCTCCGGCCCAGGCGTGCGGTTCCCGGAGCAGGGCGTCGAGCGCCTCGTCGTCGTCGGAGACGTCGTCCAGGACGAGCAGAACCCGCCACCGGGCCAGCAGCGCGCGGCAGTGCGCCCACCGCTCGGGGCCGGCCTCCCGCATGTCGACGAACAGCAGCCCGTCGGGGAACTGCCCGGCGAGCTCGTGCGCGACCCGCAGCGCCAGCGTCGTCTTGCCCACCCCCGGCGGCCCGTGGACGGCCCAGCAGGGCTTCTCGGCGTCCGTATCCCGCAGCGCCGCCGTCAGTTCGGCGATCTCCTTCGTACGGCCGAAGAAGTGCTCGGGGACGGGCGGCAGGGCCGCGGAGCCGTCCTCGGCCAGCGAGCGGTACCGCCCGGCCAGCAGGTCGGCACGCCAGCGCGCCAGACGTTCGCGGGGCCCCTCGGCGAAGAATTCCGGGAGACCGGCGAGCGGCTCGCCGTCCCACAACGCCAGTGCGGCGTCGCGCAGTTGGCGCGCCTCGGCCGGATCCGCGGCGTTCCGGGCGTGGGCCACCAGCCGCTCGGCCAGGTGCAGGTCGAGGTCGAGATCGGGGGGCCGGCCGTCGGGGCGGCGCAGCCCGTACCCGTCGTCCACATCACCGGCCACGAAGTCCCAGCCGAGCGCGCGGCCCAGCCGGGTGGCGCAGACGTTCAGCAGGTCGCGGGCCTCCCGCGGCGGAGCGATGCCCCAGAGGTCGCCGACCAGTTCGTCCGCGGTGGCCGCGTACCCCGGCCGGACCAGTAAGCAGGCCAGCAGCGCCGGCACCTCCGGGCCGCCCAGGGAGAGCTCCTCCTCCCCCCGCCAGGCGCGCACCGGCCCGAGCACCGCGAACCGCAGCGACGGTCCGGCCACCGGACGCCGGGGCAGCGGTGCGGGGGGCCGGTGCGGTGCGGCCGCCGGCCGCGGCGGCACCCCGGCCCCCATCCGCTCCAGCACCGGGCTCGCCAGTACCGCGAAGGCCCGGGCCGAGGAGTCCAGTCGCAGCTCGCCCGCCTCGTCGCCCATCAGGACGGGGAAGTCCGGAAGCCGCCCCATGTACGGCTCCAGGGAGCGGCCGACCGCCTCGACGACATCCACGGCCTGTTCGGCGCCGAGCCCGCTGAACAGCAACTCCCGTACGCCGGGCCGGAAGTCGTAGACCGGATCGGCCGGCCGGCCCGGCGGCGCGCCCAGGGCACGGTCCAGGGTCCGCGCGGCGGCCGCGTCCGGCACCCGGTCGGTGCGCTCCAGCAGGCCGCCGAGCAGGATCTCCGCGACATGGGTGGATCCCGTGTCGCGCATCGTGGCGGCGCGCACCAGCTGCATCAGGGGTGTGGTGAGCGGGCGGATAGCGGAGAGCCGGACGGCGAGCCGGTAGGCCTCGGGCGAGAACGCGCCCCGGAAGTGGGTCAGCAGCTCCTCGGCGGTGCCGTGCGGCCGGGGCGGCGGGGCGGGCGCCCGTGCCTCGTCCAGCAGCGCCGTGTCGATCAGGTGCGGTACGCCGGGGCGGGTGAGCAGCCCGGCCCACTGCTCCAGCGCGGACGCGGTGGGGTGCAGCACGGGCAGCGCGAGGAGGCCGTCGGCCTCCGGATCGCGTTCGCGGCTCAGCGGATCGCACACGACCAGCCGTCCGACCGGGTCGAACCCGCCCGGTGCGGCGAGCAGTCGGGGCCGGGCGTCCATGGCGGTACCGCGCCACAGCCGCCGGGGCAGCGGATTGACTACGGCCATGGGGCCGCCGCGACTCCACGCGGTCAGCGCCCGCACGGCCCGCGGGTCCCGCCATCCCGGGCTCGTGCCGTCGGTGAGCAGGAACGTCACCGAGGAGCCGGTGACCGGCCGGCCCGGCACCGGGCCGCTCGGGTCCTGGGGGTCCACCGAGTGGACCCGGACGGAACGGAACGCCGTACTCCGGACCAGCAGTGCGCGCAGCTCGGCAGCGAGCGGCCCCCACACCTGCATGGCCGGCGAACGGTCCACCAGCAGCACGGCCGACCAGCTCCGCTCCCGGTCCGGCCGGGAGACCACGTCGAGGAAGCCGGTCTCGGCGGCGAGCCGGATGGTGGCGTCGATGTCGGTGACCGTGCGGTGCGGGTGGTCCCGGTACCGGCGGAGCGGGCGCAGCGCGCGGCCCAGCTGCTGGGCGTCGGGCAGCGCGCGTCCGGCGGGCGCCCGCGCGGGGCGGGCCCGCTCGGCGCCCGGCCGTCCGCCCTGGCCGCTCATGGCGTAGAGCGCGCGGCGGGGTGGTCCACCGAGGTCGTCGAGCTCGACGGAAGCAGGGGAATCGGCAGGAACGGCAGGGGCAGCCGGGACCGCAGGGGCAGCCGGGACCGCAGGAGGGGAAACAGCGGAAGAGCCGGCGGCGGAGGTACGGGAAGCGGTGGGGGTGGCGGAAGTGGTGGAAGTGGCGGGGGGCTCGGCGGCATCGGTGGCGTCAGTGGTGCGGGCGGTCCGGTCGGACCGGTCGGACCAGTCGGACCGCCCGGACGGCGCGGGATCGTCGGTCCCGGGCGCCCGGCCGGACGCCCCGGCCGGTACGGCGGTCCCTCCGCCCGGCTCCCTCGCCCCTCTCGGCTCCCCCGGCTTTCCCGGAGCCGCCGGCTTCCCCGACTCCGCCGTATCTGGCGCATCTGGCGCATCCGCCGGCTTCCCCGCGTCGCCCCGCCGCCCGGGGGCCGCCGCGCGTCCCTCCATCGCCTGTGCCAGCCACAGCACATCGAGGAGTTCGGTGGCCCCGAGGTCGTACCCGGTGGCCGACATCGCCTGTCGTAGTCGGTCGATCATGGCGACAGAGGTTCGTCGAGGCGGTGCAGCACGGCGGCGAGGAGCTCTTCCTTGCTGAGGTCGGCGCCGCTGATGCGCAGATGGACGGCGGCCAGCAGCTGGTCGGTGGCCAGGGTCTGGGTCTTCGCGCGCTGCTGGAAGACGTCGATGAGGTCCTCGGCGGCGGCCACCGCCTGCTCGCCCAGGTTGTGCTCGATGATCCTCCGGAGCCGGTCCCCGGTCGGTTCCGGCAGGTCGAGCCGTACGCAGCGGCGCAGGAACGCGGGCGGGAAGTCCCGTTCGCCGTTGCTGGTCATGATGACGATCGGGAAGTGGGCGCAGCGCACCACCCCGCGGCGCACCGTGACCCGTTCACGGCTTCCGCTGAGCAGGACCTGCACCTCCTGCTGGTGTTCCGGCAGCCGGGCCAGCTCGGGGATCTCGAACTCGCCCTCCTCCAGGACGACCAGCAGGTCGTTGGGCAGGTCGATATCGGCCTTGTCCAGTTCGTCGACGAGCAGGACCCGGGGGCGGTCGGCGGCCAGTGCGCTGCCCAGCGGGCCCAGGCGGAGGTACTGGCCGATGTCGCCGGCCGTGCCGCCGCGGCGCGGCCGGGGGCGGCGCCCGGATCCGCGGGACGCCTCCCGCTCGCGGCGCAGCGAGGCCTCCCGCAGCCGGCCCACGGCGTCGTAGCGGTAGAGGGCGTCCTGGAGCGTGGAGCGGCTGTTGACCGACCAGCGCAGGACGTCGCCGAGGTCCAGTTCCTCGGCGACGGCGCGGGCCAGGGAGCTCTTGCCGGCGCCGGGGCGGCCGGTGACCAGCAGCGGGCGGTGCAGATGCAGGGCGGCGTTGACGACCGAGATCTCGTTGCGCTCCAGGAGGTACGGCGCCGGGGCGGCCGTCCCCCGGGTGGCCGGAAAGCGCCGCCAGGGCGGCGGGGCGGGCAGGTCCGATGGGCCACGGAAGACCCACCAGTCCTCGGCCCCCGGCTCGTCGGGGGCCGAGGCTGCGCGCTGTCCGGTCACCGCTGCGTTCTCCTCGTTCCGTGCGGCGTCCGCGCGGAGGCGTTGTTGTTGCTGCTGCTGGTCACGGTCGTTCATGGCTGTGTCAATACCCAGGCGTCGGGGGCGAGTTGCGGGGGACGGTGGTCCGGCGCGTCGTAGAGCAGGGACAGCCGGCGGCCGTGGTGGGCGGTGCTCTCGGGCTCGGCCATGGCCTTGGCCCGCTCCAGGCGCACCACCTCGGGGACCTCGGTGTGGTCCGCGACGTCCACCAGGGCGAGCAGGTCCTGGACGATCCGCTCGCCGTGATCGGCGCGGTGCCACAGCACGGTGTGCACGCCGGCCTGGACGCACTGGCGCAGCAGCGCGCCGTGGTGGTCCGGTGCGCAGCACACGATCACCGTGCCGGCGTCGCGGTGCACTTCCAGCTGCGCGCGGGCCACTTTGCGGTCGGTGTGGCGGTGGTCGAGGACGATGCGCTTGGCGTGCGGCAGGGCGGCGGTGCGCTGCTTCCAGCCGGCGAAGCTCTCCCGGGAGCGTTCGGTGGTGCGCACCACCACCCGGCGGGTGATGCCCGGTGCGAACGGCCCGTCCTCGTCGCTGTCGGGCGATTCCCAGGCGTCGACGTCGAGATGGAGCCAGGCGCACGGCAGGAAGTACTCCACCAAAGCCGTCTCCGGGTCCTCCCGGACCTCGGTGCGCAACACCCGGCGGATGTCGTCCACCACCTGTTCGCTGCCCGCCTCCGCGTCCCGGACCAGCGCGAGACGGTGCGCCTGGCGGTCGGCGAAGGTCCAGATCTGGTACGTGAAGCGGCGGCCGGTGGGGGTGGGCAGCAGCTCCACCTGGACGCGCGGGGCGGCGGCGGAGGCGCGGGCGGCGGCGCCGGCCGGAGCGGTGGGGGCGGGGACGCGGACCGGTGCCGCGGCGGCCTCGACATCGGCGCGGAACTGGCTGACCGCCGCTTCGTCCACCCCCGAGCGGGCGGCCACCCGCTCGACCCAGGCGTCCAGGTCGTCCGCGGGGTAGGCCTCACCGGCCGCCCGCTCCTCGATACTGATCCGCACCACCCCTTGCAGCAGCGGCGGCACCGGCGCGCCACCGCCGCCCCCGGTCGTGGAGCCGAAGCCCTCCAGTGCGTCCACGGCGTCGGCCAGGCCCGCGACGGCGGGCAGCTCGGGGGCGTGCGGCAGGACGCGTTCCAGCAGGGTGCGGGGGTCCGTACGGGTGCAGTGGGCCAACAGCCCGGCGAGGTCACGGCGTTGGCGTGTCGTCAGGTACTCGCCGGGCCTGACCGTACGGGCGGCGCGGCGCAGACGCTCCCAGTCCTCACGGGGCCGCTCCTCGCGGGCGCCGTACCGGCCGGGGCGGGCATGGAGGTCGTACGGGTCGGCGAGGGCGGCCGGGTCGTACTCCCGTACCAGGTCGAGGAGTTCGGGGACGCCGCGGCGGACGCCGACCGCGAGGCCGACCAGCCGTTCGAGGTCGGCGGCCGGGCCGGCCGAGGGTCTGCCGAGCCGGGCCGCGAGCCGCTCCTCGCACGCCAGCACCGCCGCGCGGCCCATGAGGACCCGCTCCAGGGCGGTGAGCAGCTGCTGTACGCCACGCCGGGCGGTGGGCACCGCCGAGGGCGGGAGCGTGGGGAGTTCGGCCTCGATGGCGGGCACGCTGATGGCGTACATCGTCGCCGGCTGCACGCCCGGGGCGGCGGCCCCGAAGGCCGCCGGCCGGGGGGCCGCCGGTCCCGGGGCGGCCACCCCGCGAGCAGTCGCACCGTGAGCGGCCGCCCCCGGGACAGCCGCACCAGGGGCAGCCGCCCCGGGGGCACGGTGCACGGCGGCGACCAGGCCGACCACGGCCTGCCGGTCCCGGTCCCACAGGGGCCCGCCGCTGAAGCCCTCCGTCACCTGAGCCCCGCCGAGCACGTCCAGGGCGATCCAGGGCGGCGCCGAGACCCGGGGCACGGCCCGGACCGAGGGCAGCGGATTGCCGCTGGCCCATAAGGCGATCGTCTCTCCCGCGTAGCCGTGCTGGAGGAACGGCGCCGGTTCGGCGCCCTCGGGCGGCGCGGCCGTCAGCTCCAGTACGGCGAGATCGCCGTGGTACGGCACCTGTCCGGGCTCGACCGGGTCACGCCCGGCGGCCCGGGCCCGCGGCGGCACCCACATCTCCCGTACGACCCGGGCCGCGAGGTCCGTGCCGGCCGCGACATGGGGCAGCCGGAGGGGGACAGTGTCGTTCCGGCCGGGGGTGTCCTGGGTGTAACGCCCCCTGCCCAGGGCGCTGTTGACGACATGGGCGCAGGTCAGAACGAGCCGCTCGGCGACCAACACGCCCCCGCCGACCGGCCGTTCGCCGTCCCGCACAGAGGCGAAGGCCAGGTGGAGCGGGGCGTCCGGACCCACGCCCGCGCTCACGGCGCGGCCCTGCCGGGCTCACTCGCGCCGGCGGTCCCGCCCGGCCCGGCCACACCCGGCCCGGTCACGCCGGCGCTCCCGCCCGGCTCACTCCCGCCGGCGCCCGCGCCCGGCTCACCCCTGCGGTCGCCGAGGTTCCAGGTGGCGGAGACCGTGAAGCTCGCCTCACCGCTGCCGGAGAACACCCCCAGGCTCAGGTCCGAGCCGAGCGTGACCCCGAACTCCACGGTGACCTCGTCCGGGCGGTGGCTTCCGGCGGCGAGGGAACGGTGGATCTGGCCGAGGACTCCGCCGAGCGGGCGCAGGGCCTCCTCCAGGACCTCCCCGCCGCGGGTCAGCGCACGGCCCATCCGGCTGTCCACGCTCACCGGCTGGGCGGCGCCGAACGCGTCCGGCAGCTCCAGCTCACCGTCCTCGCCGCCCTGGCCGCCGCCGGCGTGCCCGCTGTCAACGGCAGGGGTCGGGATCCGGCCGGTCTCCGGCCCCTCGGCTCGCAGCCATACCACGGTCCCGTCCTGCAATGTCAGTGCCACGTCCCCCATGTCGATCAGTCTGGCACGAGGAACCGCGCCGTCGTGCGCTGTTTTGCGCCACACTCCGCCCTCCCGCGCCCCCTCCCACACGGGGCCACCTGCGGAAGCGCCCTCCTCCGGGACACCGACGACACCTCGGGCAAGATGACCGGTCCGGGTGGATCCGGACGAGGCGGAATGCCTGCCTCCGGGCCTGCGATGATGACGTCATGCTTCATGCGCTCTACCTGGTCGGCATCTCGGCCTTCGCCGCGAGCGGCGTGCTGGCCGCCTACCGGGCCAATATGGACCCGTTCGGCGGCCTGGTGCTCGCCTTCGCCGCGTCGATCTCCGGTGGCACGCTACGGGACACCCTCCTCGGCCGGCAGCCGCTGTACTGGACGCACGACTGGGTCCTGCTGACGTTGATCATCTGCGTCGGCGTCGGCACCATGGTCTATCTGCGGTTCTGGCAGCTGCCGCACAAGTCGCTGCTCGTGGTGGACGCGCTCGGGCTGGCCGTGGTCACCGTGATCGGCGCCCGCGCGGGCATCGAGGCGGGCGTCACGCCGCTGGCCGTGATCATTCTGGCGGTACTGACCGGGGTCGCCGGCGAGGTCATCCGCGATGTGTTGTGCGGGGAGTTCCCGCCTCTGCTGCTGCGCGAGGACGTCTACGCCATCGCGGCGCTGGCGGGCGCCTGCTGCTACCTGGCGCTGCACCACTTCGGCGTCGGGGCCAGCCCCGCCGCGATGGTCTCGGCGGGGCTGGTGTTCGCGCTGCGGATGGGCGCGGTGTACTTCGGGGTCCATCTGCCCCGGCCGCATCAGATCGGCGGCGGCCGGGACAAGACCGGCTGAGAGCCAGGCCGTCAGTAGGGACGCGGGTAGCCGTAGCCGTACGAGGGCGCGGGGGCCTGCGGGGGCTGCGGAGGCCCCTGCGGCTGGGCATAGCCGTCGCGGTCGAAGAAGGGCCGCGCGCAGGCCCGCATCCACATCCCGACCGGGTCGTACTCGTCGTTCATCGCGACCGTGGAGACCGGCAGGCCGTCCGGCACCGCGCCGAGGGACTGCTGGATCATCAACCGGGCCGACTCCACGGCCGGTTGGCCGGTGTCGTACAGCTCCAGTCCGATCGCCAGATACGGGGCGCCCAGCGCGGGCTGCACCCAGGCCCGGCGCAACGACCGGACGGCGGGCGTCCGGTGGGCGTTCTGGGCGAGCAGGGCGTAGAACTGCGGGATGTCGATGACCGGTTCCGAGATCCGCAGCGGACCGGCGGGCAGCCGGTCCAGACCGCCGGCGATCCGGCGGAGGTCCAGCCAGGGGATGCCGACGCCGCCGCCGGGAGCGTGCGGATTCAGCCACAGGCCCCACCGGTCGGGGAAGAGCGAGCCGGCGATCTCCAGGCCGCCGACGACTTCGTGGTCGCGGTTCCAGCCGGAGGCGGCGAGCTCGGCGGCGGAGGTCACACAGGGCGCGTAGCCGAGCCCGTCGACCTCCATGTTCCCGTACTGCGCGTCGGGCGAACCGGCCCGGCCGTGCCACAGGAGCATCCAGACCTGGCCCGTGGCGAGTGCGTGCAGCAGTGCCTCGTAGGCGTCGTAGCGGCCGGGCGAGACCTGCTGGAGCAGCTGCTCCAGCTGTCCGGCCGCCGGCCCCTGATGCGCACCCGCGCTCACGTGGTCCGTCCCTTCTCGCCGCAGGCACGTGATGGGGTGCGCCCGCCCGTCGTCCAACACACTCTCGTCGTCCAACAAGCTTACGAGTGGTCGCGGGAGTAGAAGGGCCGCACGCGCTCCAGCATCCAGTCGGCGACCGGGTCGCCCTGGGCGATGTCGAGCAGCACCAGCTGGACGGGCCAGGGCACCGGTACCGCGCCGAGTGCACGTCCGAGGGCTGCCAGGACCGTCTCGCGGGCGGTGCCGTCCTCCAGCGCGGCGGGGCTCGTGCCGAGCTGTACACCGACGAACAGCGCGGGCGTGTCGCCCTCGACGCTGGCCAGGGCACGTCGGGCAGTCAGGACAATTCCGGCGCCGGAGAACTCCAGTCCGGCGGCGGCCAGGAAGTCCACCGGCTCGTCCTGCCAGTCCGGCTCGAAGAGCCGCACCCGGCCGCCGCTCGGCAGGTTCTCCGCCTCCGGGCGCCCCGCCCGGCACAGTTCGGCCACCGCGGGCGGCGGCAGCGGGACGCCGACCGTCCCGTCCGGATTGACCGCGATACCGATCTTCGGCGGCAGTCCGCGGGCGAACTCCCGGGCGGGCGCGACGGTGAACGACAGATGCGCGCCGACGACCCGCAGGAACTCCTGCTCGGAGCTGTAGACGGGGACGTAGGCCGTGCCGCCGATGTCGACGGTGGGCAGGTCCAGGCCGCGGGCGCCGAAGCCCGCGCTGTCCGGGCCGCCGCCGTTGGGCAGCGGCACCCACAGCCGGCTGCGCCCCAGCACCTCGACGATCCGGCCGCCGGCGCCGGGCTGCCCGACCGACGCGGCCAGCACCTCCTCCAGCTCGTTCGCCGGCCACGCCAGCTGCGGTATCCCCTGCTCCGGAAAGTTCATCTCTACCTGCCCGCTCCCAACCGCTCTTCGGCCCACGACCCTAGACGAGGAACCGCCCTCGACGAGAGACGGGACACCCCGGGCCGGGCGGACGGGAGACGGGCGGACGGAAGACGGGCGGACGGGAACCGCTCAGCGGAAGCCGACCGTCCGCAGTGCGCTCGCCGCCCGCCGGTCCAGCAGCACCGCCGAACCGAACCCCTTCGGCAGGCCGCCCGACTCCGCCGCGCCGACCAGCCGGCCCACCGCCCCGCGGTGCCGCGCGAAGGCGTACGCCGACACCCCGCGGCCGCGCGCCTCCTGGCCCGAGCGCGCGGTCTCCGGCGGCACGTCGAGCAGCACCAGATGCAGCCCGCGGCCGCCGCGCCGAGCCGACCGGGCGAGCCAGCGGCGGACCCACGTCTGCGTCCCGCAGTCGTGTACCACCAGGCTGTCGCCGGAGCGCAGCGCGCGGCCCAGCGCCAGGTAGTGGGCCGTCCGTACCAGCGGCCGGTACAGGACGTACGGCAGCCGGCGCAGCCGGCCGCGCTCCCAGCGCTCGCGCACGTCCTGCGAGTCGATGCACCGCACCGCGCCGCCGCGCCCGTCCAGGGGCGGCACCACACGGCGCATCAGGGTGCTCTTGCCGCTGCCCGGCAGGCCGGAGACCACCACCAGGTCGCCCGCCGGGAACCGCAGCTCACCGGTGCCGGACGCGCTCCGCCCGCCGCGCAGGTCCACGACCGGTGCGCGGCGCCCCGGCCGGACGGCGGACCGGGCCGGGCGCCGGGGCCGGGAGACGGCGGGGGCCACCGCCACGGCATCCGGGGGCACGCCCCCTGAAGTGGCCGCGAAGGCCGCGTCCCTGTGCATCGTGATCGCCTCACCCCTCCGGTTCCGGTCCGGGCCGAGTCCGTCCCCTACCCGCACAGTGTCAAGAAAAGGTAATGGCCTTCAAGAGGACGGCCCCGCTCCGCGGGACTGTCCCGGTGCCCCCGGGCCGGGAACGGACCCCCGGCCAGGGCTCCTCGAACGGGCGATCCCGTGCAATGATGTGCCCGCCACGTGCAGCGCGCAGTTCACGTGTGCGCCGCCAACTGCATACCGGCCGCTTGAATCCGCGCGGGAGAGTCCCCGGCCGCCACGGCGGGGCGCCGAAGGAGCAAGTTCTCCCTTGAATCTCTCAGGCCCCTATACCGCGCGGGCGAGGCAGATCTGAAAAGCGAGCCACTGCCTGGCAGGGGCGGCTCCACCGAAGGTGCAAACCGGGTCCGTTCGCGGGATCCCGGTGAACCTCTCAGGTTCCGATGACAGATGGGGAGAACGTCTTGTCACCCATGCCTGGGAGCCAGAACCATGACCGATGCCCCCCGCCGGACGGCGCTGGACGCCACTCATCGCGCGCTCGGCGCGACCATGACCGACTTCGCCGGCTGGGACATGCCGCTGCGCTACAGCAGCGAACGTGAGGAGCATGTCGCCGTCCGCACCCGCGCCGGCCTCTTCGACCTCTCCCACATGGGTGAGATCACCGTCACCGGGCCGCAGGCCGCCGACCTCCTCGACTACGCCCTGGTGGGCAACATCGGCGGGGTGAAGACCGGCCGGGCCCGCTACACGATGATCTGCGACGCCGAGGGCGGCATCCTCGACGACCTGATCGTCTACCGCCTGGCGGACCAGGAGTACATGGTCGTCGCCAACGCCGCCAACGCCCAGGTGGTGCTGGACGCGCTGACCGCCCGGGCCGGCGGCTTCGACGCCGCGATCCGCGACGACCGGGACGCCTACGCGCTGATCGCGGTGCAGGGACCGGAGTCCCCCGGCATCCTCGCCAAGCTCACGGACGCCGACCTGGACGGACTGAAGTACTACGCGGGCCTGCCCGGCACCGTCGCCGGCGTCGAGGCGCTGATCGCCCGTACGGGATACACCGGTGAGGACGGTTTCGAGCTGTTCGTCCGGCCGGCGGACGCGGTCGCCCTCTGGGAGGCGCTCACCGCGGCCGGCCAGGACGCCGGCCTGGTCCCCTGCGGCCTGTCCTGCCGTGACACGCTGCGCCTGGAGGCGGGCATGCCGCTGTACGGGCATGAGCTGACCACCGCGACCACACCGTTCGACGCCGGCCTGGGCCGGGTCGTGAAGTTCGAGAAAGCCGGCAACAACGGCGACTTCGTGGGCCGGGCCGCGCTGGCGGCGGCCGCCGAGCGGGCGGAGTCGAACCCGCCGCGCAAGCTGGTCGGCCTGATCGCCGAGGGCCGCCGGGTGCCGCGGGCCGGGTACCAGGTCACCACCGCCGACGGCACCGTCATCGGCGAGGTCACCTCCGGAGCGCCCTCCCCCACCCTCGGCAAGCCGATCGCCATCGCGTACGTCGACGCCGCCTACGCCACACCGGGCACCGAGGGTGTCCGCGTGGACATCCGTGGAAGCCATGAGCCGTACGAGGTCGTCGCACTGCCTTTCTACAAGCGGCAGAAGTAACGATTCACCGGTGACCGGCCCAGCTCACCGACGGCAGGCCCGGCAGTGGCGCGGAGCGCGAACGGCACCCGCGTGTCTCACCGTGCAAGACCCCATTTCACGAGCACACCCTCGCGTACAGGAGAATCGAGCCATGAACAACCCCCAGCAGCTGCGCTACAGCAAGGAGCACGAGTGGCTGTCGGCCGCCGAGGCAGGCGTCTCGACGGTCGGCATCACGGAGCATGCGGCCAACGCCCTCGGCGACGTCGTCTTCGTGCAGCTCCCTGAGGCCGGCGCCACGGTCACGGCGGGCGAGACCTGCGGTGAACTGGAGTCGACCAAGTCGGTCAGCGACCTCTACTCGCCGGTCAGCGGCGAGGTCACCGCGGTCAACGAGGACGTCGTCAACGACCCCTCGCTGGTGAACACCGCCCCGTTCGAGGGCGGTTGGCTGTTCAAGGTGAAGGTGAGCGGCGAGCCGGACGACCTGCTGTCGGCCGACGAGTACACCGCCTTCTCCGCCGGCTGAGCCCGGGCCAGAACCCCCTCCTCCAGGAAGACTCATGTCGATTCTCAACAGCTCCCTGCACGAGCTCGACCCCGATGTCGCCGCCGCCGTCGACGCCGAGCTGCACCGCCAGCAGTCCACCCTCGAGATGATCGCGTCGGAGAACTTCGCTCCGGTCGCCGTCATGGAGGCCCAGGGCTCCGTCCTGACCAACAAGTACGCCGAGGGCTACCCCGGCCGCCGCTACTACGGCGGCTGCGAGCACGTCGACGTCGTCGAGCAGATCGCCATCGACCGGATCAAGGCGCTCTTCGGCGCCGAGGCCGCGAACGTGCAGCCGCACTCCGGCGCCCAGGCCAACGCCGCCGCGATGTTCGCGCTGCTCAAGCCGGGCGACACGATCATGGGTCTGAACCTGGCCCACGGCGGTCACCTGACCCACGGCATGAAGATCAACTTCAGCGGCAAGCTCTACAACGTGGTGCCCTACCACGTCGGCGAGGACGGCCTGGTCGACATGGACGAGGTCGAGCGCCTCGCCAAGGAGAGCCGGCCCAAGCTGATCGTCGCCGGCTGGTCCGCCTACCCGCGCCAGCTCGACTTCGCCGCCTTCCGCCGGATCGCCGACGAGGTCGGCGCGTACCTCATGGTCGACATGGCGCACTTCGCCGGTCTGGTGGCGGCGGGCCTGCACCCGAACCCGGTGCCGCACGCCCACGTCGTGACCACCACCACGCACAAGACCCTGGGCGGCCCCCGCGGCGGCGTGATCCTGTCCACCCAGGAACTCGCCAAGAAGATCAACTCCGCGGTCTTCCCCGGTCAGCAGGGCGGCCCGCTGGAGCATGTGATCGCGGCCAAGGCGGTCTCCTTCAAGGTCGCGGCGAGCGAGGACTTCAAGGAGCGCCAGCAGCGCACCCTGGAGGGCGCCAGGATCATCGCCGAGCGCCTGGTGCGCGACGACGCCAAGGCGGTGGGCGTGGACGTGCTCTCCGGCGGCACCGACGTCCACCTCGTCCTGGTCGACCTGCGCAACAGCGAGCTGGACGGCCAGCAGGCCGAGGACCGCCTCCACGAGGTCGGCATCACCGTCAACCGCAACGCCGTCCCGAACGACCCCCGGCCCCCGATGGTCACCTCGGGCCTGCGGATCGGCACCCCCGCCCTGGCCACCCGCGGCTTCCAGGCGGAGGACTTCCGCGAGGTCGCGGACATCATCGCGGAGGCCCTGAAGCCGGCGTACGACGCCACGGCCCTCAAGGCCCGGGTCACGGCACTGGCGGAGAAGTTCCCGCTGTACCCGTCCCTGTGACGAGGCGACCGTCGCCGTGACGAGGTGACTGTCACCGCGATGAGGGTGGCCGTAGCTGTGACGAGGCGACCCGTCCCGGTGACACGTCATCCGTCTCCGTGACGAGTCGACCCGTCCCGGTGACAGCCGGCACGTCTCCGTGACCCCGCACCCGCCTCCGCGGCGGTGCGCCCGGCGCTGTGACGCGTCTCATGTTGGTGCGCCTCCGGCCGGCCGTCGACCGGCGGGCCGGAGGCCGAACGGGCCGTGAGCCCGGGGCCGTTGGTCCCGGGCTCACGGTCTGCGGGGCCCCGGGCTTGTCCTCGTCGCCCGGCATCCGGGAGAAACCTACCGCTGGGCCGGAAATAAGCTGGTCGGCGGCAATCACGCGGCCCTCAACAGGGAGGGGGCATGCGGCAACGGCAGGACGGACGACTACATGGACATGAGCGCGGGCAACCGCAAAGGGCTCAGCCTCTTCGCCCTGATCATGATCGGCATCGGTTCGATCTTCGGCTCGGGCTGGCTCTTCGGCGCCGGTTCCGCCGCCCAGGTGGCGGGCCCCGCGGCGCTGGTCGCCTGGGTGATCGGCGCCGTGTTCATCGGCATGATCGCGATGTCCTACGCGGAGGTCGGGGCGGCCTACCCGATCCCGGGCGGTATGGCCCGCTACGGCCACCTCTCGCACGGCCCGGCCCTCGGCTTCCTGACCGGCTGGGCGGTGTGGATCGCGATCGCCTCGCTCATCCCGATCGAGTCGATCGCCGCCACCCAGTACATGACGTCCTGGAGCTTCGACTGGGCGAAAGGCCTGGTCGACGCCGACCACCACCTGACCGTGTCCGGCATGGGCGTGGCGCTGCTGCTGACCGTCGCCCTCTGGCTGACCTGCTTCTGGTCCGTCCAGCTGCTGGCCCGCGCCAACACCATCCTCACGCTGGTCAAGTTCGCCATCCCGGTGCTCGCCGTGCTCGCGCTGATCGCCTCCGGCTTCCACACCTCGAACTTCACCTCCCAGGGCGGCTTCGCCCCGTACGGCTGGTCGGCCGTGCTCACCGCGGTCACCACCTCGGGCGTGATCTTTGCGTTCAACGGATTCCAGGCCGTGGTCAACCTCGGCGGCGCCGCCAAGAACCCGGGCCGGGCCATCCCGATCGCCCTGGTCGGCGCGCTCGCGCTGGGCCTGCTGATCTACCTGGCACTGCAGACCGCGTTCCTTGGGGCCGTACCGCCCGAGGAGCTGGCGCGGGCGGGCGGCTGGCAGGGCGTGAACTTCAGCTCGCCGTTCGCCGACCTGGCCAAGCTGCTGATGCTGCACTGGGTGGTCACCCTGCTGCAGTTCGGGGCCTTCATCTCGCCGGCCGGTTCCAACATCGCCAACGTCGCCTCGGCCGCGTACATGGTCACCAACCTCGCCGAGACCGGCTTCTTCCCCAAGAAGCTGGCCGCCGTGCACCCGCGCTACGGCACCGCGCGCCCCGCGATGTGGCTCAACCTCGGCTTCTCCGTCGTGCTGCTGCTCACCGTCGGCCGCAGCTGGCAGGCGCTGGCCGGGGTGGTCTCGGCGGCCATGGTCATCTCGTACCTGATCGGCCCGATCGCGGTGGGTGTCCTGCGGAAGACCGCGCCGGATCTGCCCCGCCCGTTCCGGCTGCCCGCCGCCGGGATCCTGTGCCCGATCACCTTCGCCTTCGCCGCCTGCGCCCTGTACTGGTCGAAGTGGCCGGACACCGGCAAGGTCACCGTGCTGACGCTGGTGGCCGTGCCGGTCACCGCGCTCGTCCTGCGGCGTAAGGGCGCCCGCGGGGCCGCCCTGCTGCGGCAGTTCGCGCCGGCCTGGTGGATGGTGCTCTTCCTGATCTGGATGGCGACGCTGTCGGCGCTGGGCAGCCCGGACTTCGGCGGCCATGGCGTCATCCCCGGCGGCCTGGACATCGCCCTGGTCGCACTGACCGCCCCGGCCTTCTACTTCTGGGCCGTACGGGCCGGCGTCAACGCCCGTGCGGCGGGCCTGACCGGCACACCGGACACCCCGGACGACCACGCATCCGTTCCGACACCCACTGTTCCGACCGACGACGGACGCCCGATGGCCTCCGTCTGACGGCTCCGCGCCGGGTCCGCGTTACGCTCGACAGTCGGCGATCGCCAATCGGGCAGAAGCCCACCTCCCGCCGCATAGCTCCCGCCTTCCCCCATAACTCCACCGCCGGCTCTCCCCCCCCCCGCCTCACCGCCGGCTCCCCCCAGCTCCACCGTCCACCACGAGCAGACAAAGGAGTCCGCCCCCGTGGCCATCTCCGTCTTCGACCTCTTCTCCATCGGCATCGGTCCCTCCAGCTCCCACACCGTCGGCCCGATGCGCGCCGCCCGGATGTTCGTCGGACGCCTCAAGAAGGACGGTCTGCTCGCCCAGACGGTCTCCGTACGCGCCGAGCTGTTCGGCTCCCTGGGCGCCACCGGCCACGGCCACGGCACGCCCAAGGCCGTCCTGCTCGGTCTGGAAGGCCACTCCCCCCGCACCGTGGACGTGGAGACGGCCGACGACGAGGTCGAGCGCATCCGCACGACCGGCCGGCTGCGGCTGCTGGGCGCCGAGATAGGCACCGCCCACGAGATCGAGTTCGACGAGCCGAACCAGCTGATCCTGCACCGCCGCCGCTCGCTGCCGTACCACGCCAACGGCATGACGCTCTTCGCCTACGACGCGGCAGGCGCCCCGCTCCTGGAGAAGACGTACTACTCGGTCGGCGGCGGCTTCGTCGTCGACGAGGACGCGGTCGGCGAGGACCGCATCAAGCTGGACGACACCGTCCTCAAGTACCCCTTCCGCACCGGCGACGAACTGCTGCGCCTGTCGGCGGAGACCGGCCTGTCGATCTCCGCGCTGATGCTGGAGAACGAGAAGGCCTGGCGCACGGAGTCGGAGATCCGCGCGGGCCTGCTGGAGATCTGGCAGGTCATGCAGGCATGCGTCAGCCGCGGTATGTCCCGCGAGGGGATCCTCCCCGGCGGCCTGAAGGTCCGCCGCCGCGCCGCCAACGCCGCCCGCGCCCTGCGCTCCGAGGGCGACCCGGCGGCCCGCGACATGGAGTGGGTGACCCTGTACGCGATGGCGGTCAACGAGGAGAACGCGGCCGGCGGCCGGGTCGTCACCGCCCCCACCAACGGTGCGGCCGGCATCATCCCCGCCGTCCTCCACTACTACGTCAACTTCGTCCCCGGCGCCGACGAGGACGGCGTCATCCGCTTCCTCCTCGCCGCCGGCGCCATCGGCATGCTCTTCAAGGAGAACGCCTCCATCTCCGGCGCCGAGGTCGGCTGCCAGGGCGAGGTCGGCTCGGCCTGCTCCATGGCCGCCGGCGGCCTGGCCGAGGTGCTGGGCGGCTCCCCCGAGCAGGTCGAGAACGCCGCCGAGATCGGCATGGAGCACAACCTGGGTCTGACCTGCGACCCTGTCGGCGGCCTGGTCCAGATCCCGTGCATCGAACGGAACGGCATGGCCGCCGTCAAGGCGGTCACCGCCGCCCGCATGGCCCTGCGCGGCGACGGCCGCCACCACGTCTCCCTCGACAAGGTCATCAAGACCATGAAGGACACCGGCGCCGACATGAGCGTCAAGTACAAGGAGACGGCGCGGGGCGGCCTCGCGGTGAACATCATCGAGTGCTGAGGCCGCACCTCGGCCGTAGGCCCTGACCAGCGCGTTTGCATCTTTGAGCGCTGTCAGGGCCTTCCCTGCTCACGCGGCGGAAAGTTCCTGAAAAGTCCCTCGGACAGACCTGAAAGTCCCCGAAAAGTCCCTGGGAAATCCCTGGCCGTGGGTCCCCCGACCAGGGTGTTCGGGGCTCCTGCGGGCAGCTCAGGCGCCAGGGCCTGTCCGATGGGTCGGCGTGGATCAGCCCGCGGCGTCTGGCGCCGTGCAGCTCGGCATCCGGAGGACACATGAAGAGCCGAGGCGGAGCGCAAGGCGGAGCATTGCCCGCGGACTGGATGTCCGTGGGTGATGCGACAACGGTGAGGGTCCCCCCGCGCCATTCAGGCGTGGGGGAGAGGTGCGGTGCCAGACGCCGCGGACCCATCGGGCTGAATCGAGCTAGACGACTGCGTCTCTCGTTGAGCACGCGAAAGGCGCCGGCACGTCCTTGGCATGTTGCAAGCAAGAGTTCGAGCCCTGGCCTCTGAGCGCCGGCGGTCTGGGTGGCCCCGATCGGTGGGGCCACCCAGACCGCGGTGCCGCGCTGGAGTGCGGCTACCTGTTCTGCTGGCAGAACAGCCAGGCCACGGCGGCGATCATGGCCTGCCCGAGGGCCGTCGGCGTGTCGCTGACGCCGTACGCCGCTCCGTACCCGGCCACGTATCCGCTGGCCAGTGCCAGCAGGATGATGCGCGGCCTGACCGGCCCGTCGCCATGGGTGGCTCGGGCCTGCATACTGGACATGGTTGCCCTCCTGATGTGAATCGGGTGTGTGACCATCCGCCGGCCCCCGGTGTTGCTGTGAGAGGTTGCGCTCAGGGGCCGGCGGAAGTGTGTGGGCGCTACTCCCTACCGCGGAGCTCGCGCCTGGTGGAAGGTGTGGTTCGCGGGGGCCTGGTGCGTAGCGGTGGTTCGCGGCGGCCTGTCTGGTTTGACGGCCGTTCCGGTTCTTCCAGGTCCATGAGGAGCTGGAGGCGGTAGTCCGCCGTCCCCTCCAGACGCCTGATGACGTCGCCCATCTGCGCTTCCAGATGGGCAATACGTCCTTCGAGCTCGGCAATCAGTCCGGGTGAGGCTGACGATGTGCTGTGGCTTCGGCGTTGGACGTTCAGCGGTGTGTCCGGTGATCCGGTCTCTGCAACGGAGGCCGTCTCGTCAGTGGTGGTGCGGTAGAAATTCCCCAGCTTCAGCAGTGGGCGGTCGTCCTGTTGGGCCTCACGGAAGCGTCGTTCCACTTCGCTCGAGGAGGCGGACCCCAACCTTCTGTCCGTGTAGAACTGCGCAGCGAGGTCATGTACCTGCTGAACGATCTCCTCGCTGGTCAGCTTTTTGCCCGTCCAGGACCTAAGCATCCGCTGGACGATGCGGTTCCGGGTCATCTTGCGCACGTCATCCCAGGTCTCTTCCAACGCCTGCAAGGCGCAAGCCCCCAGGTCTTCCCCGGGGGGCAGTTCACGCTGCGCAGAAGTCGTCGCGGCCGAGTACCGGGTGTGCGCGGTGGACTTCGTGACACCCAGCTCCTGCCCGACGGCCTCCCAGGAGGTATTCAGACTGCGTTCTGCGACGACGGCACGCTCTACAAGGGTGTCTGCGAGTTCGCGCAGCTTGACTGCCTGTGCGATCAGTTCCCCCGGGCGCGTCTGGCGTACAGCGTTGGCCAACAGCCGCTGGGCCATCGCGTCGCGTTCGTTCGGTGCCGCAGAAGTCATGATCGATAGGGTGCACCAGAACGAAATGTTCGTCAAGCAGAACGTATGGTTCGCCGTTGGGAACGCTGTGCGTTACGGCAACGCGAACGGGGAGAGCAGCTGCAGAAGCGGCACTCCCCGTCTCGCAGAAGGGAAGATGTCCGAATCACCAGTCGAAGACGGGCCGTCAACCGCACGAGCGCGACGGATGACTTCGCCATTGCCTCCGGACCCGGCAGCCGTTCGACGAACAACGCGCCTTCGCGCCAGTCCCCCAAAGGCCTGCATGACCGCAAACCGCCCGGCTCCGTCAACAGCACGTCGACAGACGTGAGTTGTCGAGCTCAAGCGGAGGGCAGTACCGGGGGGCGCAGGCCGAGCCACTGATCGGCGTCCCAGGCCCGGAACCGCTCCACTTCGGTGAACCCCAGCTTTGCCGCGAGGCGCATCGAGCCGACGTTCGCGGTCTGAGTGGCGAGCACCACCGGCTCACCGGGCAGGACGCCTTCGAGCCAGTCCAGTGCCGCCGCGCACGCCTCGGCGGCATACCCGAATCCCCACGCCCGTGGCAGGAACAGGTAGCCGAGATCGACCTTTCCCGCGGCAGCCGGGCGATGGTGCTCCGTTGCTCTCCTGAGCAGTATCCGGCCGATCATCGCCCCGTCGAGTTCAACGACGAAGCTCCCGGGCCACCGCTCGGGCGCCTCGGGCATCTCACGCTCCAGCTCATCACGAGGGCGGGGGCCGCCGAGGTAGGTATGCACGTCTGGCGATGCCAGCAGCTCAATGAACGCCGCACGGTCTCGGGTCTCGGGCTCACGCAGCACGAGCCTCTCGGTCCTGATCGGTGCAGGCGGCCACGCAAGGCGTCCAAGATTATTCATACCGGCAAGCCCATCAGCAGGCTCAGCAGCGATCAAGACCCGCGGACCTTCTTGGCTCTCAGCCCCCTGAGATGTCCAACGGGACGCGTCATCGCCCGGACAGCGCCCAGGACCTGTTCCACGTACATGGCCGAGGGGGCGGCTCCGGCGGGGTCACGTCCGGCGGGGCACGGTGAAGTATTTCTGCGCGGAGGAGTCCCAGCCGCCGAGGGTGAAGCTCAGGACGGTGCCGTAGCGGGCCCGCACGTCCGCCAGACTCATCGGAGCCTCCGGGGCCGTCCAGCAGCGATGGTAGATCCCGCCGGAGCCGGCCGGGCGGCACGGCACGGGCTCTTCGACCCGGTTCGGAAGCGGCAGCCGCGGCCGGTCCCAGTCGATCCGCAGCCCCGGGGCTTCGAGAATCGGCGCGGGCATCAGACTGCCGTCCGGGTACCGGCCCTGATGGCGGTGGTAGTCGAGTGCGTAGGTCACGGTGCCGGCCGCATACGGCATGTCCCGCCCCTCGTCGTCCTGTGTCCCCCAGGTCGCGACGGCAGCCGCACGGATCCGGGGCAGCACGTCGGTGACGTCTCCCCGAATGCCGAAGTAGGCGACGGCCTTCAGGCCACACCTGAGGACGTACGGCGACCGGTTGTTCTCGAAGAGGGAGCCGTTATGGGGCCTGCCACAGGAGTCCCAGAAGCGTGTGAGCACGTACTCCAGGCCCTCGACAGCGGTCAGGCGCTGGATCAGGGCACGTATCTGGTGCTCCTCCGCCTCCCTGCGGGACTCCGCTACGGGGGACGTGGCCTGCCTGCGCAGCTCCTTCTCCGACGGCTCACTGGAGCACGCTGCCGTCAGCCCCACCAGAGTGAACGCCAGCAGCACTCCGCCTGCCCGGGCGCACCGCCGGCGGACTCGGCGCCACCGGGCCGCCACGGTCTCCTTCATCCCTGCACCTCCGGCCTCACCTTTCGGTGCGGCGGGGCCGGGCGCATGAGTACGCGTACTCAGATTCCGCACAGCGCCCGAGTGAGGCGGCGGAGCGAGTGAGGCGGCGGAGCCAGAAGCAGGACGGGCCGGCTCCCGCTCCTCGCACGGCGGCGTGAACGGGGGCCATACCCACGAGGTGTCTCCCTTCTCGCTCTCACTGTGTCGCGCTTGACGAGGACGGCAGCGATCTCGGCGGCGAGGCGCAGGAAGTGGATGGCCGCCGCTCCGCACAACGGCAACCGGATCTCCTACCGCGCCTTGAGTGACCGCAGCTGGAAGCCGGCCCTCATCGCCGCGGGGCTCCTGTCGAAGTGGCTCGGCCACTCGTCACCGAAGATCACGCTCGACCACTACGTTCACGCCATGCCCGGAGCGGGCCAGCGAGGGCCCGGCGAGGGTGAGGAGGGTGGTGGCCAGGAGCCAGCCGGCGAGGACGTCGCCGGGCCAGTGGACGCCGAGGTGGACTCGGGTGAGGCCGACGCCGACGGCCCAGAGGGCGAGGGCCGCGCGGCAGGCGTGCTCCAGCCGTCCCGTCGTCGCCCTGGGGGCGGCGGGGCGGGTGCGCCGGGCGATGCCCCAGGCGAGGATTCCGGCGGCCAGCGCCGAGGTGGTGGCGTGGCCGGACGGGAAGGAGTGGCCGGAGGCGAGTACGGCCCAGTCGGCGGCCGGCGGGCGGGGGCGGGCGAACAGCAGCATCAGGCCGTAGCGGATCACCTGGCACGCGGCGAGGAAGGCCACCGTGCCGAGCACCGTACGGAGCCGCCGGGCGAGAGTGCCGCGGCCGGCCAGCAGACCGGCGAGGACGGCCATCAGGTACGGGATCACGCCGGTGCCGGTGTCCGTCAGCGCGCGGGCCAGCGACAGCAGCGGCTCCCCGCGGTGCGCGACGGCCCAGTGGTGGGCGGCCTGTTCGGGGGCGAGCGGGGCGCCGTCCCGTACGGCTACGGTGGCGGCCGCGGCGGTCAGGAGCACGGCGCAGACCGCGGCCGGGGCGAACCGCTTCACTCGGGGTGACGCGGCGGCTACGGCCATGTCGGCGCCCTCCCGGACCGGTTCGCGGACGGCCGGCCGGACCGGCCCGTCGCCTGGCGGCAGCAACCCCCTGACTGCTTCTCACCATACCTGCGGAACAAGGAACTTCCCGCCCTCGATCTGGCGTCCCCGGTAGCGAGCGTGCTGAACTCGGGCACACCGAACACGCCGGCACCGCAGGGAACGCCGGCACCGCACGGAACGCCGAGGGGACACGGCGGCGGACGCCCCGGGGAACACCTCGCAACGCGATTGACCGTTAGATCAGTTGACGCTTCTGATACGCAGACCGATCGGCAGGAGGGCCGCTCATGCTGCATGGTGTCGATGTCAGCTCCTACAACTCGTCGTACTCCGCCCAGGGGCAGGACTTCGTTTTCGTCAAGGCCACCGAAGGCCGCTCCTACATCAATCCGCACCAGAACGCGCAGGCGGCGAAGGCCCGTGAAGCGGGGTGCGTGGTGGGCTTCTACCACTTTCTGTGGCCCGGGAACATCGCCGCCCAGGCGCGGTATTTCGTCGAGAAGTGCGCCTCGGTCCAGGGCGACGTCCTGATCTGCGACTGGGAGCGCACCGGTGCGGGGACCTACGCCAGTAACGCGCAGAAGGACCAGTTCCTGGTCGAGGTGAAGAAACTGCGCCCCTCGGCGCACCGGGTCGTTCTCTACTGCAACCGCGATTTCTGGCTCAACCACGACACCACGTCCTACGCCGCCGACGGTCTGTGGATCGCCGACTACGTCACCGCCGGGAAACCGAGGATCAAGGCGAAGTGGCTCTTCCACCAGTACACCGACCATCCGCTGGACAAGGATGTGGCGAACTTCTCCAGCAAGGCCGCGCTGAAGAAGTGGGCGCACGCATAAGGTTTTCCACCGGCACGCGTTTTCGCGTATCCAGGAACCGCGCGTACGGCCGTACGGCTCATACGCACTCTGCGTACGCGCGACGGGGACAGTGCGTGACGCGTGCCAGGCGGCAGCCGCCGTCCGTACCGCACCACGCAGCGCACACCGCGCGGCGAGAGAAGAAAGGGAGCAGCCGTGACCGACCCGGCGTCCAAGGCCCTGCAGCAGGAGATCGCCCGGGATCTCCAGGTGACCGCGTCCTTCGACGCCGAGCGGGAGATCGAGCGCCGGGTGGCGTTCCTCACCGAACGGCTGACCTCCACCGGCCTGCGCTCGCTGGTCCTGGGGATCAGCGGCGGCGTCGACTCGACGACCACCGGCCGGCTCTGCCAGCTCGCCGTGGAGCGGGCCCGGGCCGCCGGACACGAGGCGACGTTCTACGCGATGCGGCTCCCCTACGGCGTCCAGGCGGACGAGAAGGACGCCCAGCGGGCGCTGGAGTTCATCCGGGCCGACCAGGAGCTGACCGTCGACATCCGCCCGGCGAGCGACGCGGCGCTGGAGGCCGTGGTGGACGGCGGGCTGGTCTTCCGCGACGCCCACCACCAGGACTTCGTGCACGGCAACATCAAGGCGCGGCAGCGCATGATCGCGCAGTACGCGGTCGCCGGGGCCCAGGACGGCCTGGTGGTGGGCACCGACCACGCGGCCGAGGCGGTCTCCGGTTTCTTCACCAAGTTCGGTGACGGTGCGGCCGACGTCGTCCCGCTCACCGGCCTCACCAAGCGCCGGGTGCGTGCCGTGGCGGCGGCGCTGGGCGCCCCGGAGGAACTGGTCACGAAGGTGCCGACGGCCGATCTGGAGACGCTCGACCCGGGCAAGCCCGACGAGGACGCGCTCGGTGTGTCCTACGACCAGATCGACGACTTCCTGGAGGGCGAGCCGGTCCCCCCGGACGCGTTCCGGGCCATCGCCCGCCGCTACCGGCTCACCGAGCACAAGCGGGCGCTGCCGATCGCGCCGTGACGGGGGCCGGGGCCGGGGCGGTGGCCTCGGCCCCGGCTCTTTCTCGGCCCCGTCTCCTCGCGCGTCGTGGTCGAGTAGTTGTCATGGTCCAGTAAGGGGATCGTCACCGTCCCGGTGCTCCATCGCGCGGTTGAGCGGGCATGCATCTGGCCATGGGTAGTTGCGAAGTGCGATCGGAAGATCGACTGTCAGTGGGTCCGCCTACGCTCGGCGACATGAGTTACGCACAGCTGCGCGAACTCCAGTCCGCGCTGACCACCGCATCCGACCTTGCCACCGCTCTGCAGTCCGCGCCGACCCGGCAGGGCGCGGACGAGCTCGTCGACGTACTGCGCCGGGCGCTGACCACGGCCGGCGCACTGGGCGCGGAGACCGGCCCGACCGGCTGCGCGCTCCATCCGCACGGCGCGGTCGACCCGCTCTACGGCGACCCGGAGGATCCCCTTCCGCCGGGCTACGGCAAGTGCCTGCTCTGCAACGACCGCCGGCGCCGGGCCGACGCCCACCACCCGCACATACGGCCACTCGCCCGTACGCACGCACACCGGCGGCTGCGCCGGCTCGGCGCATAGGTACCCGTAGGCCTGGGCCCCTTTCCGTCGGCCTGGGTCCCTGCCGTCGCAGGAGCCCGGGCCGAGTCCGGGCGGACGCGGGGCGGCCAGGCGGACTCGGGGCGGACGCGGGAAGGCCGGGCGGAGGCGGGGCGGCTGCTCGCCCCCGCCGCTCGGCTACTTCCCCGGCTGTTCGGCCGGCCGCTCCGCAGGCTGCTGCTCCGGCTGCCCGGCCGACTGCCCAGCCGGTTCGGCCGACTGCTCCGCCGGCTGCTTCTGCCGCTGCCGCTTCTCCGCGCGCAGCGCGATCCGGGCCAGCACCCCCGCGACGGCCAGTGCGGCCACCGCCAGCAGCACCGAGTCCGGGATGGCGGTCCCGACCCGGGCCAGCCACTCCTCGATCCGCGATTCGCTGTCCGCGTCGAGGATCCCGGGCAGCGCGCTGGTCCCGTTGAAGCGCAGGAAGAGCACGCCGATGCCGATGAAGAACAGCCCCGACAGCAGCGAGGTGGTGTGCAGCCGCAGCTTCCCGAGGGTGAGCTCACGGCCCCGCAGCCACCCCCGGGTGCCGAGCCGGAAGCGGTCCCACAGGAGCGCGAGGACGAACAGCGGCAGCGCCATGCCCAGCGCGTACACGGCGAGCATCGAGGCACCGTGGACGGGGTTGCCGCTGAGCGCCGAGACCATCAGCACCGAGCCGAGGATCGGGCCCGCGCAGAAGCCGGCCAGCCCGTAGACACAGCCGAGGAGGAAGGTGGAGACGGCCGTGCGCGGGGTGATCCTGGCGGCCGCCTGCTGGGCGCGCCGGGAGGCGAAGCCCAGCCCGAGAATCTGTGCCAGGCCCATCGCGATGACGATCCAGCCGCCGATCGTGATCAGCAGGTCACGGTGGCCGATGAAGAGCCGGCTGGTCAGCGTGCTGGCCGCACCGAGCGGTACCAGCGTCGTGGCCAGCCCCAGGTAGAACACTCCGGTGCGGGCCAGCAGCCGGCCGGGGGTGCCGAGGGAGTACGCGAAGAACGCCGGCAGCAGCAGCGCGCTGCACGGGCTGACCAGGGCGAGCACCCCGCCCAGGAACGCCGCGAGGTAGCCGATGTCGGTCGTCACTTCCCGGCCTCCGTCCCCTTCGCCGTGGCCTTGGCCCTGGCCGCGGCGTCCTCGACGGCCTGGAGGAAGACCCCGGTGGGCTGCGCCCCCATCACCGGACGGCCGTTGACCAGGAAGGACGGCGTGGACTGCACACCGAGCTGGTAGCCCTCCTGCTGGTCCTTCTTCAGCGCCCGCTCGGCGTCCGCGCTCTTCAGGTCCGTACGGAACTTCTCGATGTCCGGCACCCCGCTCTCCCGGGCCATCTCGACGAGCTTGTCCTCGGCCAGCGCGTCGCCCTTGCGGGTCTCGGCGTACAGCGTGTGGTGCAGCTCCCAGAACTTGCCCTGCCGGCCGGCGGCCCAGGAGGCGCGGGCGGCCCGCTCGGAGGGGGCGCCGAAGACGGGGAAGTTGCGGAACTCGATGCGCAGCGTGCCCGCGTCGACGAACTTCTTGACCAGCTCGGGCTGGGTCTCGCGGGTGAACTTGCCGCAGTACGAGCACTGGTAGTCGGCGTACTCGACGAGCACCACCGGGGCGTCCTTCTTGCCGATGGCCAGCGGATCGCCGTCCTGGCGCCGGCTGGTCTGCCGGGCGAGGTCGTCGAACAGCTTCTGCTGTGCGGATTCGTCCTTCGACTCGACGGAGGCGGCGGCCTCGGGCGTGCCGGTGCCGCTGTCACGGCTGCCTTCGACGGCCTTGCCGACGGCGACGGCGACGGCGATCACGGCCACGACGAGGGCGATGACCGCGCCGATGGCGGCCATTTTGCGGGTGGGAGAGGCGGAAGTGGGCATGCGGAAGCTCCATACGTGCGGAGGAAAAGGTCAGGCCGGGTAACTCGGGGTGGCCTAGATCCGCAGTACGGGCAGGAGGGAAGGGTGGTCCGCGCGGTGCTCGGCCTGGGTGGGCGGCCGGGCGAGTGCGTGCTGGGCCGGCAGGTCGGCGGCGAGCGAGCCGGGGCCGGTGGTGGCGGGGGCCAGGGGTTCGGCGCGGTGCGGGGCGGGCGGCGGGGCGGACTCGTCGGGCGCGGGTGCGTGCTGGCCCGAGCAGCGCTTGGGAGCGTGCGCCTCGGCGTCGGAGCCGCCCCCGGCGGAGAGCTGAGGGTCGCCGAGGAGCTGCGGGTCGCCGAAGGGCTTCGGGGTGCCGACGGGCTTCGAGGAGCCGGAGAACCGTGAGGAGACGGAGATCTTCGGGGTACCGGAGAGCTGCGGGGTGTGCTGCACCGAGACCGGGCTCGTCGCCGTGGCCGTCGCCGTCCAGGCCTGGTCGCCCCCGGTGCGGCACAGCAGCGGCCCGAGGGTGACGGCGAGGAGGAGCAGCAGCGTCAGCGCGGCCGACCGGCGCACGGAATGCATGGTCCTCCTCTCCGTATCAGCCGCAGTCATGAGCGACCCATACTACGGACCGCCGCCGCGGAACCGCCGCCCCGGCCGTCGGCCGGCGACGGCCGACCGTGCGGGCGCGCCTCCCGCCCGGACGGGCCCCGTACCGGCGTCAGCAGTCGGTGACCCTCATCTCGACCCACGTCGTCTTGCCGCGCGGCAGCAGATCCACGCCCCAGCGGTCGGAGAGCTTGTCGACGAGGAAGAGGCCACGGCCACTGACGTCCATTTCCTGGACAGGCATGAGACAGGGCAGGCCACGGGACGGGTCGCGCACCTCGATCCGGATCCAGCCACGGCGGCGGAGCATCCGCAGCCCGAACATCCGGGCGCCGGTGTGGCGTACGGCGTTGCCGACCAGCTCGGAGACGAGCAGTACGGCATGCTCGGCGAGCTGGGGTGTCAGGCACCACTGTTTGAGGAGCACCGCCGCGGTCAGCCGCCGGGCGATCCCGGCGGACTGGGGCCGGGACGGTAGCCGGACCTCGCCGATGGTCGGCTCGCCGACCAGATCGAGGGCCGCGGGCACCGGGCCGCAGGGAGCCGGAACCGGCTTCCTGTCCGTGCCGGGGCCGCCCCACCGTGCTGCGGCCGGATCGCTCTCCGGCCGCGGCTGCTCCATTCCTTCGAGGCCCGCCATGCCCCCCATCATGGCTGCTACTTGGCGGTCGCGGGGGCGGAACCGGCGGAATCCCTTGCCCGGAATTGCCGGTTCCAGTACCCCGCGACGTCATATGCCAACAGCATTTAAGGTTCCGGGAATACCTGGCTGACCTGCGACGACACCTGACATATGAATGATCAACACAGGGTGTCAACAAGGCGCCCTTAAGGCGTGGTTAAGTTCCCCGCAATTCCCCCACACGAGGCATCGGGTACCGGCCAAACCTCACCCGCCCCGGAAACCCCGGCCGCTTCAGCGGAACCTGGCCTTCCCCGGGCCCTCCTCGACGAAGCTGCGCATCCCGGTCTCCCGGTCCTCGGTCGCGAACAGCCCGGAGAACCAGTTCCGTTCGACCGTCAGCCCGGTGTCGATGTCCGTCTCCAGGCCCGCGTCGACGGACTCCTTCGCCGCGCGCAGGGCCAGCGCGGGACCGGCTGCCAGCCGGGCCGCCCAGGCGTGCGCCTGCGCGTAGACCTCGGCAGCCGGAACCACCCGGTCCACCAGGCCGATGGCGAGCGCCTCGTCGGCCTTCACCTGACGGCCGGTGAAGATCAGGTCCTTGGCCTTCGAGGGACCTACCAGCCGCGCCAGCCGCTGGGTTCCGCCGGCGCCCGGGATCAGGCCCAGCAGGATCTCCGGCTGGCCGAGCTTGGCGCTGTCGGCCGCGATCCGGAAGTCGGCGCAGAGCGCCAACTCGCAGCCGCCGCCCAGCGCGTAGCCGGTGACCGCGGCGACCACCGGCTTGGGGATCCGGGCGACGGCGGTGAACGCGTCCTGCAGGGCCTTGGAACGGACGACCATGGCCGCGTGGTCCATGTCCTGCATTTCCTTGATGTCCGCGCCGGCCGCGAAGACCTTCTCACCGCCCCAGACGACGACCGCGCGCACATCGTCGCGGCGGGTGACCTCTTCGGCCAGCTCGCGCAGCCGGTCCTGGGTGGCGATGTCCAGCGCGTTCATCGGCGGGCGGTCCAGGCGGATGGTGCCGACGCCGTCGGCGACCTCGAGATTCACAGTCATGCCGGAAGGTTAGTGCGCGGGGGTCGGAGGGCCACCCCCGGGAGGACGCGGTCACCGCAGCGCCGAGCCGGCCCGCCACTGGTCCCACGGCATGTTCCAGCCACCGAGGCCGTTGTCCGGCGCGACCGTGCGCTCCGGGGAGTTCCGCACCACCACGGTGTCGCCGACGATCGACCGGCCGAAGAGCCAGCCGGCCGGGGTGTCCGGGGCGCCGCCCTTCACGTCCTTGAGCCCCACACAGCCATGGCTGGTGTTGACGCCCCCGAAGACCTCGGGCCGCGCCCAGTAGTTGCCGTGCAGAAAGGTGCCGGACCGGGTCAGGCGCATGGCGTGCGGTACGTCCGCGATGTCGTACTCACCGCCGAAGCCGACGGTCCGCCCGTCCATCCGCGTCACCGACTGCCGCTCCAGGATCACCATCCGCCCGTTGTAGGTGGGGTGCGCGGCGTCGCCCGCGGTGACCGGCAGCACCGCCACCACCCGGCCGGAGCGGCGCACGGTCAGGGTGTGCCGGGCGGCGTCGATGAAGCTGATCTGGTCCCGGCCCACCCGGTAGCGCACGGTCCCGTCCTGCGTCCCGTAAGTGTCCGGTCCGGTCCGCACCCCGCGCAGCCGCAGCCCCACGGTGATCTCGGTACCCGGCCGCCAGCGGTCGCGGGGGCGGAAGTCCAGCCGCCGGCTGCCGAACCAGTGGCCGACGACCTCGACACCGGGCCGGGCCGTCACCTTGACGGCGCGTTCGACGGCCGCGCGGTCGGCGACCGGCCGGTCGAAGGCCATCGAGAAGATCAGGCCGGTGCCGACCATGGCACCACTCTGGGGCGAGAAGTGGCCGGTGACCCGGCGGGCGGGCAGGGCGGTGGTGAAGGTGGTGTGCCGGGTCGAGCGGTGGCCAGCGGCGTCCCGTGCGACCACGTCGACGGTGTAGGTCGCGCCGGGGTGGAGGGGGCCGGGCGCCGGGCGCCAGACCAGGCCGTCCGGTGCAATCCGGCCCGCGACGGGCCATCGGCCGGCGTTCCCGGCGCGGCTCACCACGACCCGCTCCAGCCGCCCGTCCGGCACCCGGATCTCGAACCGCCCGTTGGCCCGTACGCCGTGCGCCCCGTTGTGGGGGACGATCCGGATGGCCGGCTCCTGGGCGCGCGGCGCGTCCCCGTCGTCGAACGCGGCCGAGCCCGCGCATCCGGTGAGCGCCGCCGCCCCGGCAAGCCCGGCCACGGCGGCGCGGGCGAGGCGGCCGCGCCCCGCGCGGCGGCCGCTCCGGCTCCGGCGCCCGCTCCGGCGCCGGCTCCGGTCCCGGTCCCCTGCTCGGTCCTGCTGATGGGCAGTCATATATAGGATTGTGACGGATGATGCCGGAATAGGGAGGTATGCCGCGTACCGAATGCCACGGACACGTCACCCGGTCGCGGCCCCGACAGCCCCCGCCCCACCCCGCCCGAGGCGTGAGGCACCACCCGGTTGCGGGCAGAACAACGGGGAGGGCGGCGCCGCATCCGCGGCCGGGACACCGCGCGGGCCCGCCCGACCGAGCCATGAGCCGCAGGAGGCCGGCACGTGTCGAGCGCACCCGAGCAGGAGCCGGTGGCGGGCGGACGGTTCACCCCACCCGCGGACAACCGCCTCACCCCACCCGCGGACCTCCGCCCCACCGCAGCCGCGGACAACCGCCGCACTTCCCCCGCGGACAACCACCTCACCTCCCCCGCGGACCCCCGCCCCACCTCACCGACGGGCATCCGCCCCGGCAGTCCGACGCCCCTGGGGGCCCGCTGCCGCACCGGGCCCGACGGCGTCGCGGGCACCAACTTCGCCCTGTGGGCGGGCGGCGCCGAGGCCGTGGAGCTGTGCCTCTTCGACGAGGCGGAGCGCGAGACCCGCCATCCGCTCGCCGAGCTCACCCACGAGATCTGGCACGGCTTCCTGCCCGGCGTCCGGCCCGGCCGGCGCTACGGCTACCGGGTGCACGGCCGCTGGGACCCTTGGACCGGCGCCCGCTGGAACCCGGCGAAGCTGCTGCTCGACCCGTACGCCAGGGCCGTGGACGGCGACTTCGGCACGGCCGTCGAGCCGGCCGGCGCCGGGTCCGCGCTGCCCGCCCAGCTCTACGGGCATGTGCGCGACTGGCCGGAGCAGCACATCGCCGACACCGTCCGCGACGACCGGGACTCGGCACCGTACGTCCCCAAGGGCGTGGTGGTCGGCGACGCGGCCACGGACGAGGGCGGCGCGGACGAGTGGCGGGACGACCGCCGGCCCAAGACGCCCTGGCCGGACACCGTCCTGTACGAGCTGCACGTGCGCGGCTTCACCATGCGTCACCCGGGCGTGCCCGAGCGGCTGCGCGGCACCTACGCGGGCCTGGCCCACCCGGCCGCGCTGGAGCACCTGGTGCGGCTCGGGGTCACCGCCGTCGAACTCCTGCCGGTCCATCAGTTCGCCCACGAGGACCATCTGATCCGCCGTGGTCTGCGCAACTACTGGGGCTACAACTCGATCGGCTACTTCGCGCCGCACGCCGGCTACGCCGCGACCGGTACCCGCGGCCAGCAGGTCGGCGAGTTCAAGCGGATGGTGCGGGCGCTGCACGACGCCGGTATCGAGGTGATCCTCGACGTCGTCTACAACCACACCGCGGAGGGCGGCGAGCGGGGCCCGACGCTCTCCCTCCGCGGCATCGACAACCGCGGCTACTACCGCCTGGCCGGCGAGGCCCGCCGCTACACCGACTACACGGGCTGCGGCAACACCCTGCACGTCGTGCAGCCGCAGGTGCTGCGGCTGATCACCGACTCGCTGCGCTACTGGGTCACCGACATGGGAGTGGACGGCTTCCGCTTCGACCTCGCGTCGGCGCTGGCCCGTTCCCTGCACGACGTCGACATGCTCTCCCCGTTCCTCGCCGTGATCGCCCAGGACCCCGTACTGCGCCGGGTCAAGCTGATCGCCGAGCCCTGGGACGTGGGCTCCGGCGGCTATCAGGTCGGCGCCTTCCCGCCCCTGTGGACGGAGTGGAACGACCGCTACCGCGACACCGTCCGCGACTTCTGGCGCGGCGCCCAGCACGACGTACGCGACCTGGGCTACCGGCTCTCCGGGTCCAGCGACCTCTACGCCTGGGGCGGCCGCCGCCCGTACGCCTCGGTCAACTTCATCACCGCGCACGACGGCTTCACCCTCCGCGACCTGGTCTCCTACGAGCACAAGCACAACGCGGACAACGGCGAGGACAACCGCGACGGCACCCACGACAACCGGTCCTGGAACTGCGGCACCGAGGGCGAGACCGACGACCCCGGCATCACCGCGCTGCGCCGCCGCCAGCTGCGCAACCTCCTGGCCACCCTGCTGCTCTCCACCGGAGTCCCCATGCTGGTGGCCGGCGACGAGATGGGCCGCACCCAGCACGGCAACAACAACGCGTACTGCCAGGACAACCCGCTCGGCTGGCTGGACTGGTCACTGCTCGACGACCCGGGCTGGTCCGCGCTGACCGGCCTGGCGGCCCGGCTGATCGCGCTGCGCCGGAGCCATCCGGTACTGCGCCGCCGGGCGTTCTTCTCCGGGCGCCCGCAGGGCCCGGACGGGCTGCGGGACCTGGCGTGGTTCACCGCGCACGGCACGGAGATGACCGAGGACGACTGGTACGCGCCGAGCGCCACCCTGGGGATGTACCTGTCCGGGCGCGACATTCCGCAGCGCGACGCACAGGGCCGGCCGGTCGTGGACGACAGCTTTCTGATCGTGCTGCACGCGGGGGCCGGGCCGGGCTCCTGCACACTGCCCGGTCCGCCGTGGGCGTCCTGCTACGAACTCCTCGTCGACACCTCCCGTGAGGACCAGGCGGCGCCCCCCGCCACCCGCCACGACGCGGGC
Source organism: Streptomyces sp. NBRC 110611 (assembly GCF_001590865.1). Classification (GTDB taxonomy): domain Bacteria; phylum Actinomycetota; class Actinomycetes; order Streptomycetales; family Streptomycetaceae; genus Streptomyces. Next base: position 964,427 of record NZ_BBUY01000001.1, on the reverse strand, counting down.
ACGGACATCCCGCTGCCCGCCCGCTCGGTCCTGCTGCTGCGGGCCGTGTCCGGCGGGGACTCCCGGGCCGCGTCCAGCGGCTGACCCCCCTTCAGGCGTCCGGCTATCGGACGTCGATTTCGCCCAACGGACGCTTTCCGGCCAATTAGTTGAAAGGCTCCTGACAACTGGCCGGTAGCGGTGGGACTCTTCCCCGCAACCGCCGCCGCGCGGCCCCCACAGCACCACCCCCGCGGCAGGCCGTTCCACGCGCATCACCTGTTTCATCCGCACCTCGCGTACGTCACGTACGTCTCCCCCCACGCACTTCAAGTGTTCTGCCTCGATCTGCCCGGACGGCCCTTCCGCCGCCCGGTCCCCCTCGGCCGCCCCGGCACGGAGCGGCCACCGCAGAAGGAGTCAGCGTGAGACGCACCCCCCATAGACGCGCCGTGGCGACCGGCGCGCTGGTCGCCGTCGCGGCGATGCTGGCCGTCGGCGCACAGGCCGGCACCGGCACGGCGGCCACCCCGCGGCCGGGCCCCGCGCAGGCCGTTCCCGCCCCCGGCGCACTGCCGGCCGAGCTGTCCCCGTCCCAGCGTGCGGAGCTGATACGGGCAGCCGAGGCCGGCACCGCCGACGCCGCGCGACAACTCAAGCTCGGCGCGCAGGAGAAGCTGGTCGTCAAGGACGTCTCGAAGGACGCCGACGGCACCGTCCACACCCGCTACGAGCGCACCTACGCCGGCCTGCCCGTCCTCGGCGGCGACCTCGTGGTGCACAAGAGCGCGCGCGGCGCGCTCAAGGGCGTCACCAAGGCCGTGACCGCCCGGCTCACCGTCCCGAGCACCACCCCGAAGCTGCGGCCGGCCGCCGCCGAGGCGAAGGCCGTCCAGGCCGCCCGGGCGCTCGGCGCGGAGCGGACCGCGGCCGCCGAGGCGCCGCGCAAGGTGATCTGGGCCGCCGACGGCACGCCGGTGCTCGCGTACGAGACGGTGGTCGGCGGGCTGCAGGACGACGGGACGCCCAGCGAACTGCACGTCATCACCCACGCCGGGACCGGCGCCAAGCTCTTCCAGTACCAGGGCATCGAGAACGGCGTCGGCAACAGCCAGTACAGCGGCCGGGTCACCATCGGCACCTCCGGGTCGGCGCCGAACTTCAAGATGACGGACACCGGCCGGGGCAGCCACCGGACCAACAACCTCAACCACGGTACGGGGGGCAGCGGTTCGCTGTTCACCGACGCCGACGACGTCTGGGGCGACGGTACGCCGTCGAACCCGCAGACCGCGGGCGTCGACGCCGCCTACGGCGCGCAGGAGACCTGGGACTACTACAAGAACGTGCACGGCCGCAGCGGCATCCGCGGCGACGGGGTGGGCGCCTACTCCCGCGTCCACTACGGCAACAGCTACGTCAACGCCTTCTGGGACGACAGCTGCTTCTGCATGACGTACGGCGACGGCCGGAACAACACCCACCCGCTCACCTCCATCGACGTGGCCGGCCACGAGATGTCGCACGGCGTCACCTCCCACACCGCGGGCCTGGAGTACGCCAGGGAGTCCGGCGGCCTCAACGAGGCGACCTCCGACATCTTCGGCACGGCGGTGGAGTTCTACGCCAACAACGAGAAGGACCCCGGCGACTACCTCATCGGCGAGAAGGTCGACATCTACGGCAACGGCGAGCCGCTGCGCTACATGGACAAGCCCAGCAAGGACGGCAACTCCGCGGACTACTGGTCCAGCCGCGTCGGCGACCTGGACGTGCACTACTCCTCCGGGGTCGCCAACCACTTCTTCTACCTGCTGGCGGAGGGCAGCGGACCGAAAGACATCGGCGGCGTCCACTACGACAGCCCCACGTACGACAACAAGCCGGTGCCGGGCATCGGCCGGGCCAACGCCGAGAAGGTGTGGTTCAAGGCGCTGAGCCAGTACATGAGCGCGAACACCAACTACGCGGGTGCCCGCACCGCCACGCTCCGGGCGGCGGCCGACCTGTTCGGCGAGGGCAGCGCGACGTACAACACGGTCGCCAACACCTGGGCGGCGGTCAACGTCGGCTCCCGCGTCCCGGACGGCGACAGCGGCGGCAGCGTCTTCGAGAGCACCGACGATGTGCGCATCCCGGACGCGGGCGCCATGGTCACCTCGCCGATCACCGTCAGCCGCAGCGGCAACGCGCCGGGCACGCTGAAGGTCGGGGTGGACATCGTGCACACCTACCGCGGCGACCTGGTCATCGACCTGATCGCCCCGGACGGCACGGCCTACCGGCTGAAGAACTCCGACGCCAACGACTCCGCGGCCGACGTGCGGACGACGTACACCGTCGACGCCTCCGCCAAGGCGGCGGGCGGCACCTGGAAGTTGCGGGTCCAGGACGTCTACGCACAGGACACCGGCTACCTCAATGGCTGGAAGCTGACGTTCTGACCCGGCGCCGGTACCGAGCCGTCACCTTGGTATGACATAGCCGGACCGGAACCCCTACGGGCATCTCAACTCGACTCCACAGAAGGCAACTTGGGCGCCGTCCCCGGATCTCCGGGGGCGGCGCCCCACTCCGTTATACGAACGACGATCACCTCTCTGCGGACGTTTTTCGGCCAAGTTTGCGACTCCCTCCTGACATGAACGCGTTCGAACTGGCAACCTTCCCGGAACGCAATCACCCGCATCGCTTTGCACCCCCACCGTTTGGCAAAGTTGAAGGAGCACGCGTGACCCCCCGCATATCCCGTAAGACCCGTGTGACCGGAGGCGCCTTCGCCGCCGCGGCCCTGCTCGCCGCCGGAATCACGGCCGGAACCGCCGGCGCCTCGCCGGCCCCGACCGCCGCCAAGGACGCCACTCCCCTCAAGCTCAGCGCCTCGCACCGCGCGGAACTCCTGCGCGACGCGAGCTCCGTGCGGGCCCAGACCGCCCAGGCGCTCGGCCTCGGCTCGCAGGAGAAGCTGGTCGTCAAGGACGTCATCAAGGACGCCGACGGCACCACGCACACCCGTTACGACCGCACCTACGCCGGACTTCCGGTCCTCGGCGGCGACCTGATCGTGCACCAGGCCAAGGGCGGTGCGATCAAGTCGACCACCAAGGCGACCACGAAGACCATCAAGGTCGCCTCCACCACGCCGAAGATCGCTTCGGGGGCCGCCGCCACCTCGGCGCAGGGCACCGCCGCCAAGTCGCTCGCCGCCGAGAAGGCCGACGCGCAGGCGCCGAAGAAGGTCGTCTGGGCCGCCTCCGGCACCCCCGTCCTCGCCTACGACACCGTCGTCAAGGGCACCAAGAAGGACGGCACCCCCAGCCGGATGCACGTCATCACCGACGCCAACACCGGCAAGAAGCTGTTCCAGTACGACGAGATCCGCACCGGCAAGGGCGAGAGCGAGTACAGCGGCAGCGTCGAGCTGGGCACCACCAAGGAAGGCAACGGCTTCACCCTCACCGACGGTGAGCGCGGCGGTCACAAGACCTCCAACCTGGAGAACAGCGAGACCGGCGAGGGCAAGCCGTTCACGGACGAGGACGACGCCTGGGGCACCGGCAAGCCCGACGACCCGCAGACCGCGGCCGTCGACGCGCACTACGGCGCGGCCGAGACCTGGGACTACTACAAGAACGTGCACGGCCGCAGCGGCATCAAGGGCGACGGCAAGGGCGCCTCGTCCCGCGTCCACTACGGCGACAACTACGTCAACGCCTTCTGGGACGACAGCTGCTTCTGCATGACGTACGGCGACGGCAAGGACAACAAGGCGCCGCTCACCGCCATCGACGTCGCGGCGCACGAGATGTCGCACGGCGTCACCTCCGCCACCGCCAACCTGGAGTACAGCGGCGAGTCCGGCGGCCTGAACGAGGGCACCTCGGACATCTTCGGCACCTCGGTCGAGTTCTACGCCAAGAACGCCAAGGACCCGGGCGACTACCTCATCGGCGAGAAGATCGACATCAACGGTGACGGCACCCCGCTGCGCTACATGGACAAGCCCAGCAAGGACGGCCAGTCGCAGGACAACTGGGACTCCAACACCGCCAACCTCGACCCGCACTACTCGTCGGGCGTGGCCAACCACTTCTTCTACCTGCTGTCCGAGGGCAGCGGCCCGAAGGAGATCGGCGGCGTCAAGTACGACAGCCCGACGGCGGACGGCTCCAAGGTCGAGGGCATCGGCCGGGAGAAGGCCGAGAAGATCTGGTTCAAGGCCCTGACCACGTACATGACCTCGAACACCGACTACAAGGGCGCGCGCGAGGCGACCGTCAAGGCCGCCACCGACCTGTACGGCGCGGACGGCGCCGAGGTCAAGGGCGTCGAGGCCGCCTGGACCGGCGTCGCCGTCAAGTGACGTCACACGCCGGCGCACACGGCGGAACACGCACTATCGCACGCTGAACGTCCCGGGGTGGCGTGACCCCGGTGACAGGGCGGTGTCCGGAACTCTCCGGGCACCGCCTTTGCGCGTTCCGGGGCCGTGCGGACGGGGCCCGGGTCCCGCCGGCTACCGGCGCGTCCGCTGATATGGCCGATTCCCGCCCCTCATTCGCTCTTGTCCGTACTCCCTCCTCGGGGGAGGCTGCGGAGTGCGCCGACGGGCCCCGGCGCGGCACCGGACTTCCGCACACCGCAACTCCGCTGTGATCACACCGAGTTGAGGAGGCGACGCCGACCGTGTCAGCGCAGCTCCGCAGCCGCCCCGAGGGAAGCGGCCGCACATCCGCCGCACCACGCCCGGTGCGCAGTTACGTACCGGTAGTTCACATGGCGGCGGATTTCCGGTCCGCCATCGGAGGGAAGGCTCACCGCGTACGCCCCGGCCGGTCACACCGTCCGCCAGCCGAGTGAAAGCGGACCCGAGCGCCCCTGTTCACGCCCGGCCGCCCTGCTATGGAGCGGATACAAAGGACAAAACCCCGCAAAGCATCACAAGCCCAGGTGAGCCCATGATCGGTCGCATCCCTGTTCTGGACATCCGCCCGCAGATCGATTGCGGCCGCCGCCCGGCGAAGGCCGTGGTGGGCGAGGCCTTCGAGGTCTCGGCCACCGTCTTCCGCGAAGGTCATGACGCGGTCGCGGCCAATGTGGTGCTGCGCAACCCGGCCGGCCGCTGCGGCCCCTGGACCCCGATGCGGGAGCGGGTGCCCGGCACCGACCGCTGGAGCACCGAGGTCACCCCGGACGTCGAGGGCCGCTGGACCTTCACCGTGGAGGCCTGGTCCGACCCGCTCGCCACCTGGCGCCGGCACGCCTCGGTCAAGATCCCGGCGGGCCTCGACACCGAGCTGGTCCTCGCCGAGGGCGCCGAGCTGCACGAGCGGGCCGCCGCCGACGTCCCCAAGAGCGACGGCCGGGAGTCGGTACTCGGCGCCGTGGACGCGCTGCGCGACGGGGGACTGCCCCCCGCCGCCCGGCTCGCCGCCGCGCTCGCCCCCCAGGTCACCGCGGCGCTGGAGCGCCACCCGCTGCGCGAACTGCTCACCGTCTCGCGCCCGATGCCGCTGGCCGTGGAGCGCCGGCGGGCCCTGTACGGCTCGTGGTACGAGCTCTTCCCGCGCTCCGAGGGCGCCCTCGTCACCCCGGACGGCACCGCCGTCAGCGGCACCCTGCGCACCGCCGCCGAACGGCTGCCGGCCGTCGCCGCCATGGGCTTCGACGTGGTCTACCTGCCGCCCGTGCACCCCATCGGCACGTCCTTCCGCAAGGGCCCCAACAACGGCCTGGCGGCGGGCCCGGACGACGTCGGCTCCCCCTGGGCGATCGGCTCGGCGGCCGGCGGCCACGACGCCCTCCACCCGGACCTGGGCACCTTCGAGGACTTCGCGCACTTCGTCCGTACGGCCCGCGACCTGCGGATGGAGGTGGCCCTGGACTTCGCGCTGCAGTGCTCCCCCGACCACCCCTGGGTCACCCTGCACCCGCAGTGGTTCCACCACCGCGCGGACGGCTCGATCGCCTACGCCGAGAACCCGCCGAAGAAGTACCAGGACATCTACCCCCTGGCGTTCGACACCGACTTCCGCGGGCTGGTCCGGGAGACCGAGCGGGTGCTGCGCTTCTGGATGGCCAAGGGCGTACGGATCTTCCGGGTGGACAACCCGCACACCAAACCGGTGGCGTTCTGGGAGAAGGTGCTCGGCGACATCAACCGGACCGACCCGGACGTGCTGTTCCTCGCCGAGGCGTTCACCCGCCCCGCCATGCTGCGCACCCTCGCCCAGATCGGCTTCCACCAGTCGTACACGTACTTCACCTGGCGCAACACCAAACAGGAGCTGACCGAGTACCTCACCGAGCTGTCCGGTGAGAGCGCCGCCTACCTGCGGCCCAACTTCTTCGTGAACACCCCGGACATCCTGCACGCCTACCTCCAGGAGGGCGGCCGGGCCGCCTTCGAGATCCGTGCCGTGCTGGCCGCCACCCTCTCCCCCGCATGGGGCGTCTACGCCGGATACGAGCTCTGCGAGTCGACGCCGGTACGCCCCGGCAGCGAGGAGTACCTCGACTCGGAGAAGTACCAACTCAGGCCGCGCGACTGGGAAGCGGCGGCGAAGCAGGGGCGTACCATCGCCCCTCTGATCACCGCGCTCAACCGCATCCGCCGCCGCCACCCTGCCCTGCAACAGCTGCGCGATCTGCGCTTCCACCCGGTCGACAACGACGCCGTGCTCGCCTACTCCAAGCGCGCGCGCCACGGCGCGGGGGTCGACACGGTGCTCACGGTGGTCAACCTCGACCCGCACCACACCCACGAGGCGACGGTGTCGTTGGACATGCCGGAACTCGGCCTCGGCCGGCACGAGTCCTTCCCGGTGCGCGACGAGCTCACCGGCGATACCTACCACTGGGGCAGGGACAACTATGTGCGCCTGGAGCCGGGCCGCTCGCCCGCGCCCGCTCATGTGCTGTCGCTGCGACCGTCCTCACCGATCGGAGGGTCACCCAATTGATCGTCAATGAGCCAGTCCCCGACACATTCGAGGACACCCCGGCGAAGGACCGCGATCCCGACTGGTTCAAACGGGCCGTCTTCTACGAGGTCCTGGTGCGCTCCTTCCAGGACAGCAACGGCGACGGCATCGGCGACCTCAAAGGCCTCACCGCCAAGCTGGACTATCTGCAGTGGCTGGGGGTGGACTGCCTCTGGCTCCCGCCGTTCTTCAAATCCCCGCTGCGGGACGGCGGTTACGACGTCGCGGACTACGCCTCGGTACTCCCCGAATTCGGCGATCTGGCGGACTTCGTGGAATTCGTGGACGCCGCGCACCACCGCGGAATGCGGGTCATCATCGACATGGTGATGAACCACACCAGCGACCAGCACCCGTGGTTCCAGGAGTCGCGCAGCGACCCGGAGGGGCCGTACGGCGACTACTACGTCTGGGCGGACGACGACAAGCAGTACGCCGACGCCCGGATCATCTTCGTCGACACCGAGTCCTCCAACTGGACCTTCGACCCGGTGCGCAAGCAGTACTACTGGCACCGTTTCTTCTCCCACCAGCCGGACCTCAACTACGAGAACCCGGCGGTCCAGGAGGAGATGATCTCCGCCCTGCGGTTCTGGCTCGACCTGGGGATCGACGGGTTCCGGCTGGACGCGGTCCCGTACCTCTACGCCGAGGAGGGCACCAACTGCGAGAACCTGCCCGCCTCGCACGCCTTCCTCCGGCGGGTCCGGGCGGAGATCGACGCGCACTATCCGGACACCGTCCTGCTGGCCGAGGCCAACCAGTGGCCGGAGGACGTCGTCGACTACTTCGGGGACTACGCGGTCGGCGGCGACGAATGCCATATGGCGTTCCACTTCCCCGTGATGCCGCGCATCTTCATGGCGGTGCGCCGCGAATCGCGCTATCCGGTCTCGGAGATCCTCGCCAAGACCCCGGCGATTCCGTCCGGCTGCCAGTGGGGCATCTTCCTGCGCAACCACGACGAGCTGACCCTCGAAATGGTCACGGACGAAGAGCGCGACTACATGTACGCGGAGTACGCCAAGGACCCGCGGATGCGCGCCAATATCGGTATCCGCCGGCGGCTGGCCCCCCTGCTCGACAACGACCGCAATCAGATCGAGCTGTTCACCGCCCTGCTGCTCTCCCTGCCCGGCTCGCCGATCCTCTACTACGGCGACGAGATCGGCATGGGCGACAACATCTGGCTCGGGGACCGGGACGCGGTGCGCACCCCGATGCAGTGGACACCGGACCGCAACGCGGGATTCTCCTCCTGCGACCCGGGCCGGCTGTTCCTGCCGACCATCATGGACCCCGTCTACGGCTACCAGGTCACCAATGTCGAGGCCGCGATGAGCTCGCCGTCCTCGCTGCTGCACTGGACCCGCCGGATGATCGAGATCCGGAAGCAGAACCCGGCCTTCGGCCTCGGCAGCTACACCGAGCTGTCCTCCACCAACCCGGCGGTGCTGGCCTTCCTGCGGGAGTCACCGGGTACCGACGGCGCGGACGACGACCTGGTGCTCTGCGTCCACAACTTCTCGCGGTTCGCCCAGCCGACGGAGCTGGACCTGCGGTCGTTCAGCGGCCGCCACCCGGTGGAGCTGATCGGCGGCGTCCACTTCCCGGCCATCGGGGAACTGCCGTATCTGCTGACGCTGGCGGGCCACGGGTTCTACTGGTTCCGCCTGCGGAAGAACGCCGAACCGGTGACGACGCCGATGCCGTGACGACGCCGAACCCATGACGGGCCGAACCCATGACGGGGCCGACCCCGTGACGCACACGGCCCGGCCGGCCCCCTGACCGGACACGGGCGCCCGGTACCCCGTCACCGCCGCGCCTGCCGTCCCCCTCGTCCCCTCGGTCCCGCCCGGTGCACCCGGAGCACGTCCGGGGGGACGCCAGCCTCCGTACGGGGGTACCGCCACCGCGCCACCGCACAGTGAAGCCCGCATTCCGGGACACTTTGCCCTATCTGTCGTGTGCCCGGGGAAAGGACGCGACACGCCATGCCGGACACCGCCCCGACCCGCGCCGCCCGCAACAGCCCAGACCACCGCCCGCTCGTCACCGCCCCCGACCTGCTCCCCTCGCTCGTCCCCCTGCTGGCCGTATGGGTGCCGCGCCAGCGCTGGTTCGCCGGCAAAGGGCGGCTGATCACCGGCTTCACCCTGCTCTCGGCGACCGAACTGCTGCCGTGCACCGGCGAGGGCACCACACCGGGGCTGCTCCAGCTGCTCGTCCGGGCCCAGCAGAGCGGCCCGCCCCGCCGCGCCGCCACCGGCGGCGACCGCTATCAGCTCCTGCTCGGCGTGCATCCGGCACCGCCGCCACAGCTGGCACCGGCGGTGATCGGCCGGCCGGGCGGCGGCCCGCTGCGCGGCCGTACGGTCTATGACGCGCTGCTCGACAACCGGCTGTGCGGGCTGCTGCTGGAACGGCTCCGGGTGCCGGGGCGGCTCGGCGCCCTGCGTTTCCACCGCGAACCGGGCGTGGACATCCCCTCCGGGCTGCCCGCCCGGCCGATCGCCGTCGAGCAGTCCAACTCCTCCATCGTGTACGGAGAATCGTTCATCCTGAAGCTCTTCCGCCGCATCGAACCGGGCGTCAACCCGGACCTGGAGCTGTCACGGGCGCTGGCGGGCACCCCGTGCGTACGGGTCCCGGCGCCCGCCGCGTGGTTCGAGTCGGCGACCACGGACGAGAGCGGGGAGGCGACGACACTCGGCGTGCTCCAGCCGTTCCTGCGGGGGTCGGCGGACGGCTGGCAGCTGGCCCTCAACGCCCTGGCGGTACGCGCCGACTTCACCGGCCCGGCCCGGGCGCTCGGGCACGCCACCGCGGAGGTGCACACCGCCCTCGCGCAGACCCTGCCGACCACCGAGCTGCGCCGCCCGCAGCTGGCGGAGATCGCCGCCCGGATGCGCCGGCGGCTGGCGGCCACCGCCCGCGCCGTGCCCGTACTCCAGCCCTACCGGGCGCGGCTGGGCACCGCCTTCGACGCGCTGGCCGCGGTGGGCCGCGACGGCCGGAGCTGGGCCGCCCAGCGCATCCACGGCGATCTGCACCTGGGCCAGACGCTGCGCTCCGCCGACGGGGGCCGCTGGTCGCTGATCGACTTCGAGGGCGAACCGGCCCGCCCGCTGGCCGAGCGGCGCCGCCTCCAGCCCACGGTGCGGGACGTCGCGGCGATGCTGCGCTCCTTCGACTACGCGGCCCGCAGCGGACCGGCCGGCGGGGACCCCTGGGCACTGGACTGGGCCCGGCGCACCCGTGCCGCCTACTGCCGGGGCTACGCCGAGGCCGGCGGGCTCGATCCGCACTCGGCGCCCGAACTGATGCGTGCGTACGAGACCGACAAGGCCGTCTACGAGGTGCTCTACGAGGCCCGGCACCGGCCCGACTGGCTGTCCGTCCCGATGGCCGCGATCCGGCGGCTGGCGGCCGACGGGGAGCCCGCCGGGCACCCCCCGGGCCCCGGCAGCACCCCACGCCCTTCCCCCAGGAGGCCCCACCCGTGAGATCCAGGCCCGCTCCCCCGACCGCCCCGGCCCCGCCCCGGCCGCCGGCCCAGGAGCGCCCCCACCCGCCGTCCACCGACCGCGGCACGGCATCCTCCGGCCCCGCGGACCGCTCCCGTCCGCCGAGACCGACGCCGGCACCGCCGCCCGGCGGGCACGGAGTGCGGGCCGCCGCCCCGCTCCCCGACGAGGACCGCGCCCGGCTGCTGTCCGGCGCCCACCACGATCCGCATGCCCTGCTCGGCGCCCACCCCGTACGCGGCGGCCTCCTCATCCGCGCGCTCCGCCCGTTCGCGAAGGCCGTCACCGTCGTCGCCCCGGGCCTGCGCGCCGCGCTGCGCTCCGAGGGCGACGGCCTCTTCGCCGGCGTACTGCCGCTCCGCACCGCCCCCGACTACGAACTCCTCATCGACTACGGTGACGACACCACTCTGACCGCCCACGACCCCTACCGCTTCCTGCCCGCGCTCGGCGAGCTGGACCTGCACCTGTTCGGCGAGGGCCGGCACGAGCAGCTGTGGCGGGCGCTCGGCGCGCGGCCCATGGACCACCAGGGTGTGACCGGCACCCGCTTCACGGTCTGGGCGCCCAACGCGCGGGGCGTCCGGGTGCTCGGCGACTTCAACTACTGGGACGGCACCTCCTGCCCCATGCGGTCCCTCGGCTCCTCCGGGGTCTGGGAGCTGTTCCTCCCCGGCATCGGCGAGGGCGAGCTGTACAAGTTCGAGATCACCCGGCCGGACGGCTCGAAGACGGTACGCGCCGACCCCATGGCCCGCCGGACCGAGTGCCCGCCCGCCACCGCCTCGGTCGTGACGGAGTCCCACCACCGCTGGCAGGACGCCGACTGGATGGCCCGCCGCGGGCGGCCCCCCGTCCACGAGGCCCCGTTCTCCGTCTACGAGGTGCACCTCCCCTCCTGGCGCCCCGGCCTCACCTACCGCCAGCTGGCGGCCCAACTCCCCTGCTACGTCAAGGACCTGGGCTTCACCCACGTCGAGTTCATGCCCCCGTCCGAGCACCCCTTCGGCGGCTCCTGGGGCTACCAGGTGACCGGCTTCTACGCCCCCACCGCCCGGATGGGCACCCCCGACGACTTCCGCTTCCTGATCGACGCCCTGCACCGGGCCGGTATCGGGGTGCTGATGGACTGGGTGCCGGCGCACTTCCCGCGCGACGACTGGGCGCTGGCCGAGTTCGACGGCCGTCCGCTCTACGAGCCCCAGGACCCGGCCCGGGCCGCACACCCCGACTGGGGCACCCTGGAGTTCGACTACGGCCGCACCGAGGTCCGTAACTTCCTGGTGGCCAACGCGGTGTACTGGTGCGAGGAGTTCCACATCGACGGGCTGCGCGTGGACGCCGTCGCCTCCATGCTCTACCTCGACTACTCACGCGGGGACGGCCAGTGGACCCCGAACGCGTACGGCGGCCGGGAGAACCTCGACGCCGTCGCCTTCCTCCAGGAGATGAACGCCACGGTCTACAAGCGCTGCCCCGGCGTCGTCACCATCGCCGAGGAGTCCACGGCCTGGGACGGCGTCACCCGGCCGACCGACCAGGGCGGTCTGGGCTTCGGCCTGAAGTGGAACATGGGCTGGATGCACGACTCCCTCGTCTACATGTCCAAGGAGCCGGTGCACCGCAAGTACCACCACCACGAGATGACCTTCTCGATGGTCTACGCGTACAGCGAGAACTACGTACTGCCGATCTCCCACGACGAGGTGGTGCACGGCAAGCGGGCGCTGGTGTCGAAGATGCCCGGCGACTGGTGGCAGCAGCGCGCCGACCACCGCGCGTACCTGGGCTTCATGTGGGCCCACCCCGGCAAGCAACTCCTCTTCATGGGCCAGGAGTTCGCGCAGGGCGCGGAGTGGTCCGAGGCGCACGGCCCGGACTGGTGGCTGCTCGACCCCTCGTACGAGGCCGAGCCGGACCACCGCGGCGTCCGCGATCTCGTACGGGACCTGAACCGCCGGTACGCCGCCACCCCCGCCCTCTGGGAGCGCGACACCGACCCGGCCGGCTTCAGCTGGATCGACGGCGACGCGAGCGAGGACAACGTCCTGTCCTTCCTCCGCTTCGCCGCCGACCGCGCCGCTCTGCTCTCGGTCACCAACTTCTCCCCCGTCGTCCGCCACACCTACCGCCTCGGCATCCCGGACGCCCTGCCCGCCTGGCGCGAGGTCCTCAACACCGACGCGCTCCGCTACGGCGGCAGCGGCATCACCAACCCGGGCCCCGTGAAAGCCGAACCCGTCCCCTGGAACGGCCGCACCAGGTCCCTGACCGTGACCCTTCCCCCCTTGGCCACCATCTGGCTACGGCCTGCCTAGGAGCCTGCGGGGCGGCCGCCATGTCCGTGGTCGGCGGTCAGGGTCTTCTCGTCGAAGGGGATCCGGCCGGCGAGGACCTCGGCGGCCCGGGGCTTGTCGATCTCCTTGGTCCAGGTGCCGACCAGGACGGTGGCCACCGCGTTGCCCGCGAAGTTGGTCAGGGCACGGGCCTCGCTCATGAAGCGGTCGATGCCGACGATCAGGCCGACGCCGTCGACGAGTTCGGGGCGGTGCGACTGGAGACCGCCGGCGAGCGTCGCCAGGCCGGCGCCGGTGACTCCGGCCGCGCCCTTCGAGGCGATGATCATGAATACCAGGAGGGAGATCTGCTGGCCGAGGGAGAGCGGCTTGCCCATCGCCTCGGCCACGAACAGCGAGGACATCGTGAGGTAGATGGCGGTGCCGTCGAGGTTGAAGCTGTAGCCGGTCGGGACGGTGATGCCGACGACCGGCTTGCTGACGCCCAGGTGCTCCATCTTGGCGATGAGGCGCGGCAGCGCGGACTCCGAGGAGGAGGTGGAGAGGATCAGGAGGAATTCCCGGGCCAGGTACTTCAACAGCAGGAAGATGTTGACGCCGGCGACGAGGCGGAGCAGCGCACCGAGGACCACGATCACGAACAGCAGACAGGTCACGTAGAAGCCGACCATGATGATGGCCAGCGACTTCAGCGCGTCCAGCCCGGTCTGGCCGACCAGCGCGGCGATCGCGCCGAAGGCGCCCACCGGCGCCACCCACATGATCATGGACAGCACCCGGAAGACCAGCTTCTGGACGTGCCCGATACCGCGCAGCACCGGCTCCCCGGCGGCTCCCAGCGCCTGGAGCCCGAAGCCGACCAGCAGCGCCACCAGCAGCGTCTGCAGGACCTCGCCCTGGGTGAAGGCGGAGACCAGCGTGGTGGGGATCATGCCGAGCAGGAACGCGGACAGCGATTCGGCGTCGCCCGACGTCTGGGCCTGGCCGGCGTGCCGTACGGACTCGGTGAGGTGGAGGCCGGAGCCGGGCTCCAGGACGTTGCCGACGACCAGGCCGATGGCGAGGGCGACCGTCGACATCACCATGAAGTAGCCGAGGGCCAGCCCGCCCACCGCGCCGACCTTGGCGGCCTTACGGACCGAGCCGACGCCCAGCACGATGGTGCAGAAGATGACCGGCGAGATCATCATCTTGATCAGGTTCACGAACCCGGTACCGAGCGGCTTGAGTTCGACGGCGACGCCGGGCGCCGCGAAGCCCACGAGGATGCCGAGCAGCACCGCGCCGATCACGGCGAGGTAGAGGTAGTGGGTCCGGTCCCGCTTCGGGGGCGCGGTCCGGTCCGGCGACGTGGCCTGCTGCGGTGGCACGGCCCGCTCCGGTGGCACGGTCTCGTCGGTGCTCCCCCCGGACGGTGGGGTCTGTGCGGCCACGGGCTGCCTCCTCGGTTCTGCGGTTGTGCGGTCGCGCGGTGACCTGCGGCCCCGCCGCACAACGAGTCCCGGCGACTATGCACTCCGTTGTGGCACCCGTCACCCTTACGTACATTTCGTTCATGTAAATGTGACCCGGCAGACTGTTCCGCATGCGACTCCCCCGACCCCGGGCCCGGCCCCGGCCATCGCGCCGGCTGCGCGGCCCCCGCAGCCTCGCCGGGCAGCTCTTCGCGATGCAGGTGGTGCTGGTGACGGCGGTCGTCACGGGCTGCGCCGGCTTCGCGTACGTCAACGCCGGGCGGCAGGCGGAGGAGACCGCGCGGCGGCAGGCGACCGCGGCGGCCACCGCCGTCGCCGGCTCGCCGGCCGTGGTGGCGGCGGCCCGCACGGCGGATCCCACCGCCGCGCTCCAGCCGTACACCGAGCGGCTGCGGCGGGACGCCGGCGTCGACTTCGTGGTGGTGATGGCCCCGGACGGGACCCGCTGGACGCATCCGCAGCCGTCCGCGATCGGCGGGAAGTACCTGGGGCACACCGGCCCGGCGCTGGACGGCAGGGTCTTCGCGGAGACGCACCCCGGGGTGCTCGGCCCGTCCGTACGGGTCGTCGCGCCGGTCCACGACCCGCGGCGCGGCGGCCGGATCACCGCGCTGGTCAGCTCCGGGATCACCATCGAGACCATCAGCGCGCAGCTGCGCGACCAGCTCCTCGCGGTGGCCGGGGTGGCCGCCGCGGCCCTGGCGCTCGGCGGGGCGGGCACGTACGTCATCAACGCCCGGCTGCGGCGGCACACCCACGGCATGAACGCCCGGGAGCTGAGCCGGATGCACGACTACCACCAGGCCGCGCTGCACGCCGTGCGCGAGGGGCTGCTGATGCTCGACGGACGGCGCCGGGTCGCCCTGGTCAACGACGGCGGGCGGGAGTTGCTGGGGCTGCCCGGGGACGCGGTGGGCCGGCCGGTGGGCGAGCTGGGGCTGCCGGGGCCGCTCACCGAGGCGCTGCTGGCGCCGGGCCCGCGGCGGGACGAGCTGCATCTGACCGCCGAGCGGGTGCTGGTCGTCAACTCCGCCCCGGTCTCCGGCGGCGACCGGCGCGGCAGCGTCGTCACCCTGCGCGATCACACCGAACTCCAGGCGCTGGCCGGGGAGTTGGACTCGGTACGCGGCTTCGCCGAGGCCCTGCGGTCACAGGCCCACGAGGCCGCCAACCGGCTGCACACCGTGGTGTCGCTGATCGAGCTGGGACGGGCCGAGGAGGCGGTCGGGTTCGCCACGGCGGAGCTGGAGCTGGCACAGGCGCTGACGGATCGGGTCGTCGCGGCGGTCGCCGAGCCGGTGCTGGCCGCGCTGCTGCTCGGCAAGGCCGCGCAGGCCCATGAGCGCGGGGTGGAGCTGACCCTGACGCCGGACAGCCGGATCGACGACGGGGTGCTGCCGCCCGGTCTGCCGGCCCGCGATCTGGTGACCGTGCTGGGCAACCTCGTCGACAACGCGATCGACGCGGCCGCCCCTGCTCCGGCCGCGGTTTCTCCGGTCCCGGGCCCGGCTGCGGCCCCGGCTGCGGTTTCTCCGGCCCCGGCCCTGGATGCGGCCCCGGAGCACGGCGCCGTGGAGGCGCCGCGGGTGCGGGTCACCGCGCGGGCGGCCGACGGTGAACTGCTGCTGCGGGTGGCGGACAACGGGCCGGGGGTGGCCACGGACGCCGCCGAGGAGATCTTCCGGCGGGGCTGGAGCACCAAACAGGGCGCGGGCCGCGGTCTGGGCCTGGCCCTGGCCCGGCAGGCGACCCGGCGCAACGGCGGCACGCTCACCCTGGACCGGGCGCCGGCGGGCGGCGCGCGGTTCACCGTACGGCTGCCCCTGCGGGCGGAGGAGGCGGGAAGGTGCACGACGGCGGAAGGGCGCGCGACGGCGGAAGGGTGCGCGACGAGCGAGTGCGCACTGGGCACCTGCCCGAGCGGAGGCGCCGGGTGAGCGCGAGCCCCGCCGGCATCCGGGTGCTGGTCGTCGAGGACGACCCGGTGGCCGCCGATGCGCACGCCCTGTACGTGAGGCGGGTGCCCGGCTTCACCGTCTCCGGCACCGCGCGCTCCATGGCGGCCGCCCGCCGCCACCTCGACCACCACCCGGTCGATCTCGTGCTGCTCGACCTGTTCCTCCCCGACGGCCACGGACTCCAACTGGTGCGTACGCTGCGCGCGGCCGGCCACACCGCGGACATCGTCGCGGTCACCTCGGCCCGCGATCTGGCGATGGTGCGCGAGGGCGTCTCGCTCGGTGTGGTGCAGTACGTGCTGAAGCCGTTCACCTTCGCCACGCTGCGCGACCGGCTCACCCGTTACGCCGCGTTCCGGGCCACCACCGGCGAGGCCAGCGGGCAGGACGAGGTGGACCGGACCATCGCCGCGCTGCGCGCACCGCGCCCGGCCGCGCTGCCCAAGGGCCTGACCGCGGCCACCCTGCGGGCGGTCACCGATGTCCTGCGGGCCGCCGAGGGCGGGCTGACCGCGACCGGGACGGCCGCCGGTGTGGGCATCTCCCGTATCACCGCACGCCGTTACCTGGAGCACCTCGTGGCGAGCGGCCGGGCCGTCCGCGCCCCGCAGTACGGCCAGGTCGGCCGCCCGGAGTTGCGCTACCGCTGGTCGGACAGCGATCCGGTCTGACCTCCGGCCACTGACCGCCGGGCCCTGACCGCCGACCGCCGAGCCCTGACCGCGGACGCCGAGCCCTGACCGCCGACCGCCGCCGACCGCTTCCCCGACCGCCGCCGACCGCTTCCCCGGCCGCCGATGGAGCTTCCTACGACTTTCCCTCGCGTTTCACCCTTGGGCGTCCGCACCATAGGTGGCCGGCCGTACCGTCCCCTACCGTGTGCCGATGAGCACGCGATCCGGGGACACGCGAGCCGGGGAACCGCGCAGGCCGCCCTTCGACGCCGAGGCCGCCCGCCGGTGCCGCGAGGCCCTCGGCATGACCCCCGCCCATGTCGCCTACGGGATATGGGCCGCGTACGGAATGCGGGTCCCGGCGGCGACGGTGGCGTCCTGGGAATCGGGGGAATCCGCCCCCACGGAGTCCGAACTGACGGCGCTGGCAGGCGCCTTGTGGTGCGCGCCCGGAGACCTGATCGGCACTCCGGGCACCCTGCGCGAGTACCGCCTCGCGGCCGGTCTCGCCCCGGACGGCCTCGCGTCGGCCATCGGCATGGACCAGGCGGCGTACGAGCGGCTGGAGGCCGGCGGGCGGTGGCGCGGCAACGACCGCCAGGCCGCGGCGCTCGCCGAAGCCCTGGGGCTGCCGCTGCCCGCGCTGCTCCGCTTCACCGGCCGGGACCCGGCCCTCACCGAGCTGCTGATCAGCGCCGTCACCGGCCGCTGGCAGGGCTACGTACGGCCGGTCGGCAAGCTCGTACCGCTGCCCAGGCAGCGGATCCAGGACGTCCTGCGGGAGCTGCACGCCGAGTACCAGGCGGCCATGACCACGACGCTCAACTGGGGCGGCGGGGACGGCGCGGAGGAGTCCGGCGAGGCAGGCCGCGCCTTCCTGGACCGCATCCTGGCGGAGTTCTGGGCGCGCACCGGTCAGTGAGCGCCGGCCGCGCACTTCCGGGGCGCCCCTGAGAGATCCCGTCGGTCCCAGGGGGGAGGGTTCTCCGTCCAGAGGATGACATGGGGGGCCGGGGGTGGCACCTGCGGCCGGTACGGCTTTCGGTCCCTTCGGCTGACGCCTGCGCTGACCTGCGCATTCGAGAATAGGGACGGTGGATCCGCTGGGTCCGCCGCATCGCTGAATCTTCGCTTCCGTCCCTTTCCAGGAGTCCCCCGTGTCCCACACGGCAGCTGTGCCGGGTTCCCCGCAGCACTTCCCCGGTACCCCCGGTGCCCCCGCAACCCCCCGTGCCGTCGCCGCCCGTGCGACGGATCTGAGCAAGGTGTACGGCCAGGGGGAGACCCGGGTCACAGCGCTGGACTCCGTCTCGGTCGAGTTCGGCAAGGCCCAGTTCACCGCGATCATGGGCCCGTCCGGCTCCGGCAAGTCCACGCTGATGCACTGCATGGCGGGCCTGGACACGATCTCGTCCGGCTCGGCCCGGATAGGCGATGTGGAGCTGGCGTCGCTGAACGACAAGCAGCTGACCCGGCTCCGCCGGGACAAGATCGGCTTCATCTTCCAGGCGTTCAACCTGCTGCCCACGCTCTCCGCGGGGGAGAACATCACGCTGCCGATGGACATCGCGGGCCGTAAGCCCGACCGGGAGTGGGTCAGCCGCGTCATCGAGACCGTAGGCCTTTCCGGGCGGCTGGCGCACCGCCCGGCGCAGCTCTCCGGCGGTCAGCAGCAGCGGGTGGCGGTGGCCCGGGCGCTGGCCGCCCGGCCGGAGATCATCTTCGCGGACGAGCCGACCGGCAACCTCGACTCCCGCTCGGGCGCCGAGGTGCTGGGCTTCCTGCGCGAGTCGGTGCGGGCGATGCAGCAGACGGTGGTGATGGTCACCCACGACCCGGTCGCCGCCGCTTACGCGGACCGGGTGGTCTTCCTCGCGGACGGCCGCATCGTCGAGGAGCTCCACCGGCCGACCGCGGACGCGGTGCTGGACCGGATGCGGCTGTTCGACGCCAAGGGCCGTACGAGCTGACGCCCGGGCGCCCCGCCCGCGCCCCCGCCACCGCATCCGGCCCGCCCACCGCATCCGGCCCTCGGCCCCCGCCCCAGCCCCAGGACTGACACCACCGCCATGCTGCGAACTGCCCTGCGCAACATCCTCGCGCACAAAGCCCGATTGATGATGACCGCGCTCGCGGTCGTCCTCGGTACCGCCTTCGTCTCCGGCACGCTGATCTTCAGCGACACCGTCGGCGCGGCGTACCGCAACGCCATGTCCAAGAACTTCAAGGACGTGGCCGTCTCCGTCCACTCGATGTCCCCTCGCGACGCCGACGCCGACGCCGACGCCGACAGCGCCGGTCCCGGGGACGGCCGGCGCGACAGCGCCCTGACCGACCCGCTCGCGGACCGGATCCGCGCGCTGCCGGGCGTGGCGTCCGTCCGCCCGTCGCTGTCCGGCGAGGCCGTCGTGGTCGGCAAGGACAACCAGCCGCTCGGCCGTGAGTGGGGGAACCGCGCCGTCAACTACGTCGCGGACCGGGACGGCAAGGACAGCCGTTACCCGCTGAAGGAAGGCCGGGCACCGGCCTCCGCCGGCGAGATCGCGCTGGACGCCAAGTCCGCGCAGCGCGGCGGCTACGCGCTCGGCGACACCGTGCGCTTCGCGACCGACGGCCCGGCGCTGACCAAGAAGCTGGTCGGCGTCGTGGGCACCGACGACCCGCAGGTGACGTCGGGTTCCAGCCTCGCGCTCCTGGACACCGCCACCGCGCAGAAGCTGTTCCTGCACCCGGGCCAGTACGACGAGCTGGTGGTCACCGCCAAGCCCGGCACCGACAACCAGGCGCTGACCGAGCAGGTCCGCCGCCTGCTGCCCAAGGACCGCGCCGAGGCGACCAGCGGCACCGAACTCGCCGCTCAGGAAGCCCGGTTCATCACCGAGAACACCAGCTCGCTGACGAAGATGCTGCTGACCTTCGCCGGCACCGCGCTCTTCGTCGGCGTCTTCCTCATCGCCAACACCTTCACCATGCTCATCGCCCAGCGCAGCCGCGAGATCGCGCTGATGCGCGCGGTCGGCGCCTCCCGCCGCCAGGTGGTGCGCTCGGTGCTGGCCGAGGCGGGCCTGCTGGGCCTGGCCTCCTCGGCCGTCGGCTTCGCGCTGGGCATGGGGATCGCGCTCGGCCTGCGTCCGCTGCTGAACGCCACCGGTGCCGGCTTCCCCGACGGCCCGCTGGTCCTCAGCCCGTCCGCGGTGCTCGCCGCCCTCGGCGTCGGGGTGCTGGTGACCGTACTGGCCGCCTGGCTGCCGTCCCGCAAGGCGGCCAGGATCGCCCCGATCGAGGCACTGAGCACCGTCGAGGCGCCGCCGGCCCTGCGCAGCCTGGTCCTCCGCAACACCCTGGGCGCGGTGGTCACCGCCCTCGGCGTGGCGGTCATGCTGTACGTCTCCACGCAGAAGGACAGCGGCGCACTGACCATGGCCATGGCCGGCGGCGCCCTGACCCTCATCGGCGTGATCATCCTGGCCCCCTTGCTCTCGCGCCCGCTGGTGGCGCTGGCGGGCAAGGTCACCACCCGCCTCTTCGGCGTCACCGGCAAGCTGGCGAAGGAGAACGCGCTCCGCAACCCGCGGCGGACCGCCGCCACCGCGTCCGCCCTGATGATCGGCCTCGCCCTGATCACCGGCATGACGGTGGGCGGGCACTCCGTCCAGCGCGCCACGGACGAGCTGGTCGCCAAGGACCTCAAGGCCGACTACAAGGTCACGTCCTCCCACTACGACGGCATCGACCCCCAGCTCTCCAAGAAGGCGGCGCAGGTACCGGGCGTCGAGGCAGTCGCCCCGCTGCGGCACGTCGGCGTCAAGACGACGGGTGACCGCTTCCTCTCCCTCACCGGCACCGACCTGGCCCAGCTCCCCAAGGTGACCGACGTCCGCTTCGACAGCGGTTCCCTGGACGCCGTACGCGGCAACGGCATCGCGGTGTCCCGCACCAAGGCCAAGGAACTGGGCCTGAAGCCCGGCAGCACCCTCGAGGCGGAGTTCTTCAGCGGCAAGGCCAAGCAGCAGAAGCTGACGGTCACCGGCATCTACCAGGACAACCAGATCGTCCGCGACGCGCTGGGCGCGGCG
Source organism: Streptomyces sp. NBRC 110611 (assembly GCF_001590865.1). Classification (GTDB taxonomy): domain Bacteria; phylum Actinomycetota; class Actinomycetes; order Streptomycetales; family Streptomycetaceae; genus Streptomyces. Next base: position 943,455 of record NZ_BBUY01000001.1, on the reverse strand, counting down.
TCCCTGGTCGACCCGCACAAGAAGCCCTTCAAGGACGACGCGGTGCTGGTCAAGGCCGCCGACGGCACGTCCGCCGGGCTGGGCAAGCAGATCCGCGACGCCCTCGGCAACAGCCCGCTGCTGAAGGTCCAGGACCGCGACGCACTGCGCAACGCGGACGCCGGCGCTATCAACACCATGCTCAACATGATGTACGGGCTGCTCGGCATGGCCGTGGTCATCGCGGTCCTGGGCGTCGTCAACACCCTGGCGATGTCGGTCTTCGAGCGCACCCGCGAGATCGGCATGCTCCGCGCCATCGGGCTGGCCCGCACCGGCATCAAGCAGATGGTCCGCCTGGAGTCGGTGGTCATCTCCCTGTTCGGCGCGGTACTCGGCATCGGCGTCGGCATCTTCCTCGCCTGGGCCGGCGGCAGCATGACCGCCACGTCCCTCCCGACGTACGAGATGATCCTCCCCTGGGACCGCCTCGGCCTCTTCCTCCTGATCGCCCTGATCGTCGGCGTCCTGGCAGCCGTCTGGCCCGCCCGCCGCGCCGCCCGCCTCAACATGCTGGAGTCCATCAGCGCCCAGTAGCCCCGCGCTCCCCCTTTCCCCTTCCTTTCCATCCCCCACACCCGGACCCCCGCCCCTCAACCAAGGGCGGGGGTCCGGCCGTTACGCGCCAGAAAAGAGGGAACTGGAGCGGCGGTTTACGATTCCCGCCCAGAGGGACGGAATCGCGCGAACAGGCCGATCACCAACCCGGCCGCGGCCGCCGCGGCGACCCCGGTGAGAGGGCCGCCCTTGCCATCGAGGACGCGAGGCAGGTTGACGCTGATGATGACCGCGAGTAATACCGGCATCGTCAGCTTTGCGGGCAAGGCGACCGCATCCCGCTTGAGCGCATAGATTCCGCCAGCCGTGGCGAGAATTGCCCCTATCGCCGACACTGTTCCGCTCTGCACGTCGCCCTGCACGAAAGAGCCAACGGCGACAGCGGCAAGGAACGCGCCTATGAGGAACGCCGCCAGAGCAAACCAGGGTTTGCGCATATTTCCTCCTATGAGTTGTGGCGCACCGCCATTTAGCGGTGCGCCACAAATTATCACCCTTGAAGGTGCTCTACTACGTGCCGCTTAATCACTAGCAAGAGATCGCGCCGGCGACGACCCCGGACGTACGCGTGGCATTGTTGCCCTTCACCGCCCACTTTCCGGAGAAGACGTGGTCGCCGCCCTTGATCGCGGCCGGAGCAGCGTCCAGCTCTTTTCCATTTGCGTCATCGACGGCAAGCCCCCCCCCTTGGAGTTAACCGCCAGGCGATCCCCCTTGGGGAGGGTTAACTCCATCTCCAGCGAACTCTGGGTCACGTGCGCAGCACCTTTCCCATATTCCCTCCAATTATTCAGTACGTCAGCGCTGATGCGGCACCATCCTCGGCAAATGAATTGGCGCCCGCCGAAATCAACGCCAAAAGCATGACCACAGCCCACAGGTCCTTGATCAACTTCAAGCAGCAAAGTCGCACACAACCCTTCTTGAAGGATCCCCAAAGCGCACCACTTACACTGTTCAAGCCCATTCCGTTATGGGCGATTTGAAAGCAGAAAAGCGAACATAGGGCGTGGATTATCCATATACCCCGAAGGCCACCTTGTGGCTGCGCACCTTCGCCGGCCTCCAGGCCCGCTCCGCCACGCCCGCGATGGACTGCCCCGTTCGCTCTGTGCGCATCGGCGGCGGGGCCTACCATCGGAATACAGCCACCGCGCCTGAGCATCCCACCGAGGTGATCGTGAGCAACTGGGCCGATCTGACGAACGGTAAGCGCATCAAGTACCTACGGGGCTCCGATCTGACTCAGCAAGGGCTCGCCGAAGCGGCGGGTGTCTCGCTCGCCCTGGTACAGAAAGCCGAGCAGGATCGCGGCGAGCTGTCGGTCGGTTCACTGCTCAGGCTCGCCGGCGCGCTCAAGACCGACGTTGCGGTGATCCTGGGCCAGCAGGCGCCGCGACGGGGGATGAGCCAGGACACCAGGGCCGCTCTGCGGAGACTCTCCGACGCTGTACACGAGAGCGCCCTCGGGGACTGGTCAGGCATGGGGGAGCCGAGCACGCTTGCCGAGCTGTCGGCTGCCCAAGAGCGCGTGTGTGCCACGTACTGGCGGGGCGAATTCGGGGAGATGAGCGAACTCGTCGCCAAGGTACTGCTCGAAGGAAGCGCGCGGTACGAGCAAGCGGCGGGATACGAGCGCGAACGGATCAGCTCGATCCTCGCCCTCACCTACCAGACCGCATCATCGGCCGCGGTCCAGCTCGGGCAACGCGATCTCGCCCTGAGCGCACTCACCTCCGCGCATCACCTGGCGAAGGACTCCGGTGATGCCGTGCTGCCCGCACTTCTGGACTCGACGCTGTCATGGATTCACCTGCGAAGCGCCAAGGTTCCCCGGGCGGTTGCCGTGGCGGAGCGCGCAGCCTCACGGATCGAGCCGGCCTTCAGCAAGGCTCCCCACCCTCAACTGCTCGCATACGGACGACTGATGATCGCTGCGGCGGTCGCTTCCTCGCGGCGCGGAGACCCCGTATCCGCAGACGACTACTTGTCACAGGCGCATGCCGCATCAGCTCGGATCGGACACGACGTGACGTCGCATGGCACACACTTCGGCCCCACCGTCACAAACACCGAATCCGTAGGAATCGCTGTGGCGCTCGGGAACCACGGACGAGCGCTGAAGCTGGCTTCGTGCACAGAGCTGCCTCGTTCGATGCCCAAACTCGCCCGCAACCGCTACAAACTCGACGTCGCCATGGCCCAGTGCGAGGCAAAACTGTACGACCAAGCCGCCGACACCCTGATCGAGGTAGGTCGCGATGCCCCGGAGTGGGTCAAACACCATGCATTGCCCGGCGTCATCGGGAAGCGCCTCGCGAAGGTGTCCACGGCGCGTGTGCGGAACATCAGCGCACTGATCGGCGTACCCCTGCTCACATAAGCCCTACGGAGCATACGAGTTGGGGCCAAAGGACCTCGCGCAGCCCTACACCCCGTCACTTCACCATGCGTGATCAATCCGCCACCATAGGTGCATGGTCAACACCGAGAGCAGGCAGAGGCAGGAGCCGACCACGGCCCGTCGAACCAAGGGGGACCTGAGACGACGTCAGGCAATCGCGGACGCGGCAGCAGGCCTCCCGCCGAGCGAGGTCGACGTACCGACGGAGGCCGCGAAGATCGAGCGGTTCCGCTGTGTCATCTACCTGTGCGGCGCCCCGCACGCGAACATTGCCGCACCGCGCGAGGAGTGCACCGACTACGCGGAGATGTTCGGGTGGGAGATCACGGCCGTGATCGAGGACCACGCGGGGTTGCTGCCGCCCGACGGCCGCGAGGGGCTGAGGCAGGCCGTCGGCCGCATCAAGGGCGGTGAAGCCGGTGTGGTACTCACGGCCTGGCGCTCGATGATCTCGCCCATTCCGCAGGAGTACGACCAGGTCGCGCACGAGATCGAGAGGGCGGGCGGTTTCCTGCACGTCAAGGACTCGGCGGGGCAGCCGTGATTTCCCACCCGTCCGCCCGGTGGCCGGAACGCCCCGCGCCCCGCCCGGACTGCGCGCGCTGCCGCCAGCTCGACGAACAGCGGCAGCAGGCCCGTCGGCGCTACGACCACAGCGCCGAAACGGACTGCAACGTACTGCTGCGGCAACACTTGCGACAGGCTCACCTATGAAGGAGGGACAGGCCGTGCCCGATCCCGCACAGCCCCAACAGCCCGACCTCGCTGATGAGTTGCTGCGTCGCATGACCACCGACCAGCACGCCCGCGGCGTCCGGGACAACGGCGAAATCGCGGCACCCGACTATGAACTAATGCGCACCGTCGACAACGACAACACCGCAGCCCTACAGCGAATCATCGACGAGCACGGATGGCCGGGACACTCACTCGTCGGTGAGCAGGCCGCCAACGCCGCATGGCTCATCGCGCAACACGCCGACCTCGACTTTCAGCAGCGGGCTCTCGGTCTTGTCCGCGACGCCGTCACACGCAATGACGCGACCACGCAGCAGCTCGCCCTGCTGACCGACCGAGTCCTCATGCGACAGGGACAACCCCAGATTTACGGCACCCAGTACCGGGACCTTTGCGACGGCCGCGGATACCAGCTCTGGGACGTCACCGACCCCGACAACCTTGACGTTCGCCGCGCGGAGGCCGACCTCGGCCCACACGCCGACTACGAAGTCGCAATCCGCTCGACCTACCGCCCCCACCCGCAAGAGCTCCGAGCGGAGCGAGCGCCGTAGCCCCTCACCGAGGCCCTCGTCATGAGTACAGCAAGAGTCCCGGAGCGCTCCGGGACTCTTGAGTGATGAGTGATGCGTACGGTCCTCAGAAGACCGGCTAGAAGACCGGCTAGAAAACCGACTCGGCCTCGTCCATCCGCCCCGCGGGGACGGTCTTGAGTTCGGTGACGGCCTCGGCGAGGGGGACCATGGTGATGTCCGTGCCGCGGAGGGCGGTCATCTTGCCGTAGTCGCCGCGGTGGGCGGCCTCGACGGCGTGCCAGCCGAAGCGGGTGGCGAGCACGCGGTCGTAGGCGGTGGGGGTGCCGCCGCGCTGGACGTGGCCGAGGATGACCGGGCGGGCCTCCTTGCCGAGGCGCTTCTCCAGTTCGCGGGCGAGCGCGGTGCCGATGCCGGAGAACCGCTCGTGGCCGAACTGGTCGATGGCGCCCTTCTTGTACTCCATGGTGCCGGGCGCCGGGTGGGCGCCCTCGGCGACGCAGATCACGGCGAACTTCTTGCCGCGGGCGAACCGCTCCTCGACCATCGTGACCAGGTCGTTGACGTCGAACTCGCGCTCCGGCAGGCAGATGCCGTGGGCGCCGCCGGCCATACCGGACTCAAGGGCGATCCAGCCCGCGTGGCGGCCCATGACCTCGACGACCATGACGCGCTGGTGCGACTCGGCGGTGGTCTTGAGGCGGTCGATCGCCTCGGTCGCGACGCCGACGGCGGTGTCGAAGCCGAAGGTGCGGTCCGTGGAGGAGATGTCGTTGTCGATGGTCTTGGGGACGCCGACGACCGGCAGTCCGACGTCCGAGAGCATCCGGGCCGCGGTGAGGGTGCCCTCGCCGCCGATCGGGATCAGGACGTCGATGCCGTAGTCCTTGGAGAGGTCGCGGGACTTCTCGCAGGCCTCGCGGAGCCGGGCGCGCTCCAGCCGGGACGAGCCGAGGATGGTGCCGCCGCGGGCGAGGATGCCGCTGACCGCTTCGAGGTCGAGCTTGCGGTAGCGGCCGTCGAGCAGGCCGGCGAAGCCGTCCTCGAAGCCGATGACCTCGTCGTCGTGGCCGGTGAGGGCGCGGTGGACGACTGACCGGATCACAGCATTCAGGCCGGGGCAGTCGCCGCCTGCGGTGAGGACTCCGATACGCATCGTGCTGTGTCTCCTGTGCTCGTTGTCGGTCCTGACCCGGTCCGATTGTTTCACGGTCCGACCGGCTCCCGCCCGCACGCCGACACGGCTGACGCGCGCGCATCGACGGCTCCCGCCCGCGCGCCGGCGCGGCTCCGGCTCGCACGCCGGGCGCGTGCACCGGCCTCGTACACCGGTTGCGCCCGACGGTCCCCGCCCGGAGCCGCCCGGAACCTGGAAGAGCGACTTAGCCACCCTCGCAGGTATTGTCAAGAGGGGCCAGCTCACAATATCGGCTTAATTTGATCTTGTGAGCTGCCGGAATCCTGAACGCCGGAACCTTGCACACATCGGAATGGATCGGAGAGCACGCGTGACGCGCAGCGTGTACGTGACCGGGATCGACCGCGGCGACGGCCGCCAGGTCGTCGAGCTGGGAGTCATGGAGCTCCTGACCCGCCATGTCGACCGGGTGGGCGTCTTCCGCCCGCTGGTGCACGACGGACCGGACCGGCTGTTCGACCTGCTGCGGTCCCGCTACCGGCTCACCCAGTCCGCCGAGACCGTCTACGGCATGGGCTACGACGAGGCCGCCGCGCTCCAGGCCGAGCGCGGCACCGACGAGCTGGTCGCCCGGCTCGTCGACCGCTTCCACGCGGTGGCCAGGGACTACGAGTACGTGCTGGTCCTCGGCTCGGACTACGCCGACACCAGCCTCCCGGACGAGCTGAGCCTCAACGCCCGGCTCGCCAACGAGTTCGGCGCCTCGCTGATCCCCGTCGTCGGCGGCCAGGGCCAGGAGGCCGAGTCCGTACGCGCCGAGGCCCGCAACGCCTACCGGGCCTTCCAGTCGCTGGGCTGCGACGTCGTCGCCATGATCGTCAACCGGGTGGCCCCCGAGCTGCGCGAGGCGGTCGTCGAGCGGCTCGCGTCCCGTCTGCCGGTGCCCTGCTACGCGCTCCCCGAGGACGGCTCGCTCTCCGCGCCGACCGTCGCCCAGATCGTGCACACCCTCGGCGCGGAGGTGCTGCTGGGCGACGACTCCGGGCTCGCCAGGGACGCCCGCAACTTCGTCTTCGGCGGCGCCATGCTGCCCACCTTCCTCCAGGCACTCACCCCCGGCTGCCTCGTGGTGACCCCCGGCGACCGGGCCGACCTGGTCATCGGCGCGCTCGCCGCGCACAGCGCCGGCGCCCCGCCGATCGCCGGCGTGCTGCTCACCCTCGACGAGAAACCCGGCCCCGACATCATGGCGCTGGCGGCCCGGCTGGCCCCCGGCACCCCGGTCGTCTCCGTACCGGGCGGCTCCTTCCCGACCGCGGCCGAGCTGTTCGCCATCGAGGGCAAGCTGAACGCCGCCTCGCCGCGCAAGGCGGAGACCGCGCTGGGCCTCTTCGAGCGCCACGTGGACACCGCGGAGCTGACCAACCGGATCTCGGTCGCCCGCTCCGGCCGGGTCACGCCGATGATGTTCGAGCACGAGCTGATCGAGCGCTCCCGCTCCGGCCGCCGCCGCGTCGTCCTCCCGGAGGGCACCGAGGAGCGGGTGCTGCGCGCCGCCGACGTCCTGCTGCGCCGCGACGTCTGCGACCTCACCCTGCTCGGCGAGGAGGAGGCGATCCGCAAGCGCGCCGCGGACCTGGCCATCGACCTGGCGAACGCGCAGATCATCGACCCGCAGACCTCCGAGCTGCGCGAGCGGTTCGCCGAGCGGTACGCACAGCTGCGCGCCCACAAGGGCGTCACCTACGAGCTGGCCTACGACGTGGTCGCCGATGTGTCGTACTTCGGCACCCTGATGGTCCAGGAGGGCCTGGCCGACGGCATGGTCTCCGGCGCGGTGCACTCCACCGCGGCCACCATCCGGCCCGCCTTCGAGATCATCAAGACCAAGCCGAACGCCCAGATCGTCTCGTCGGTCTTCTTCATGTGCCTGGCCGACCGGGTCCTGGTCTACGGCGACTGCGCGGTCAACCCGGACCCCAACGCCGAGCAGCTGGCGGACATCGCCATCCAGTCGGCGACCACCGCCGCCCAGTTCGGCGTCGAGCCGCGGATCGCGATGCTGTCGTACTCCACCGGCACCTCCGGCTCCGGCGCGGACGTCGACAAGGTCCGCAAGGCCACCGAGATCGTCCGCGAGCTGCGGCCCGACCTGCTGGTCGAGGGCCCGATCCAGTACGACGCGGCGGTGGACGCGGCGGTCGCGCGGACCAAGCTCCCCGGTTCCGACGTGGCCGGCAAGGCCACCGTGCTGATCTTCCCGGACCTCAACACCGGCAACAACACCTACAAGGCCGTGCAGCGGTCGGCCGGTGCGGTCGCCGTCGGCCCGGTCCTGCAGGGTCTGCGCAAGCCGGTGAACGACCTCTCGCGCGGCGCCCTGGTCCAGGACATCGTCAACACCGTGGCCATCACGGCCATCCAGGCGCAGGGTGCCCAGCCCGGCGCCGAGCCCACCGCCTGAACACCCCTGAAGCCCGCACAGCCCCCGGAAAACCGCCCCACCCCATCGGAAAGCGCTCCATGACTGCCACTGCCACCCGTGTCCTCGTCCTCAACTCCGGCTCCTCGTCGGTGAAGTACCAGCTGCTCGACATGCGCGATGGCGCACGTCTCGCCGTCGGCCTGGTCGAGCGGATCGGCGAGGAGAACTCGCGCCTGGTCCACACCCCGCTGGCCACCGACGGCGCCAAGCGGGAGACCGAGGGCCCGATAGCCGACCACGAGGCCGCGCTGAAGGCCGTCGCCGCGGAGCTGGCCGCCGACGGTCTCGGCCTGGACTCCCCGGAGCTGGCCGCGATCGGGCACCGGGTGGTGCACGGCGGGCAGGAGTTCACCGCGCCGACCGTGATCGACGACGCGGTGCTGGCGGAGATCGAGCGGCTGGTGCCGGTCGCCCCGCTGCACAACCCGGCGAACATCACCGGTATCCGGACCGCCCAGGCGCTCCGCCCCGACCTGCCGCAGGTCGCGGTCTTCGACACCGCCTTCCACACCACGATGCCGGAGTACGCGGCCCGCTACGCGATCGACACCGAGACCGCCGACGCGCACCGCATCCGCCGCTACGGCTTCCACGGCACCTCGCACGCCTATGTGTCCCGCAAGACCGCGGAGCTGCTGGGCAAGGACCCGTCCGAGGTCAATGTGATCGTGCTGCACCTGGGCAACGGCGCCTCCGCCTCGGCGGTGGCCGGCGGCCGCTGTGTGGACACCTCGATGGGCCTGACCCCGCTGGAGGGCCTGGTCATGGGCACCCGGTCCGGTGACATCGACCCGGCGGTGACCTTCCACCTCAAGCGGGTGGCGGGCATGGACGAGGACGAGGTCGATGTGCTGCTCAACAAGAAGAGCGGCCTGATCGGGCTCTGCGGCGACAACGACATGCGCGAGATCCGCCGGCGGATCGACGAGGGCGACGAGCGCGCCCGGCTCGCCTTCGACGTCTACATCCACCGGCTGAAGAAGTACATCGGCGCCTACAGCGCGGTGCTCGGCCGGGTCGACGCGGTCGCCTTCACGGCGGGTGTCGGCGAGAACGCCGCCCCGGTGCGCGAGGCCGCCATCGCCGGTCTGGAGGAGATGGGCATGGCCGTGGACGCCTCGCTCAACGCCGTACGGTCCGACGAGCCCCGGATGATCTCCCCCGACTACGCCCGGGTGGCGGTCGCCGTGGTGCCCACGGACGAGGAACTGGAGATCGCCCAGCAGACATACGCCCTGGTCAACGCGTAGTAATCGGTGCTTCCACCTACCGAAATATTCCGCTGCTAAACAAACCCGATAGGATTCCGCCCATGCGCCGTTCCAAAATCGTCTGCACCCTGGGCCCCGCCGTCGACTCCTACGACCAGCTGAAGTCGCTGATCGAGGCCGGCATGAACGTGGCCCGCTTCAACATGAGCCACGGGACCCAGCCGGAGCACGAGGAGCGGTACCACCGCCTCCGCAAGGCCTGCGAGGAGACCGGCCGCGCGGTCGGCGTGCTGGCCGACCTCCAGGGCCCCAAGATCCGCCTGGAGACGTTCGCCGACGGCCCGGTGGAGCTGGTGCGCGGTGACGAGTTCACCATCACCACCGAGGACGTGCCCGGCGACAAGACCATCTGCGGTACGACCTACAAGGGTCTGCCCGGCGATGTCTCCAAGGGCGACCAGGTCCTGATCAACGACGGCAATGTCGCGCTCCAGGTCGTCGAGGTCGAGGGTCCGCGGGTGCGCACCATCGTCATCGAGGGCGGCGTGATCTCCGACCACAAGGGCATCAACCTGCCCGGCGCGGCGGTGAACGTCCCGGCGCTGTCCGAGAAGGACATCGAGGACCTCAAGTTCGCCCTCAAGATGGGCTGCGACATGGTCGCGCTGTCCTTCGTCCGGGACGCCAAGGACGTCCAGGACGTGCACCGCGTCATGGACGAGGTGGGCCGCCGGGTCCCGGTCATCGCCAAGGTGGAGAAGCCGCAGGCGGTGGCCAACATGGAGGAGGTCGTCATGGCCTTCGACGCGGTCATGGTGGCCCGTGGTGACCTGGCGGTGGAGTACCCGCTGGAGAAGGTCCCGATGGTGCAGAAGCGGCTCGTCGAGATGTGCCGCCGCAACGCCAAGCCGGTGATCGTCGCGACCCAGATGATGGAGTCGATGATCACCAACTCCCGGCCGACCCGCGCCGAGGCCTCCGACGTCGCCAACGCCATCCTCGACGGCGCGGACGCGGTGATGCTCTCCGCGGAGTCCTCGGTCGGCCAGTACCCGATCACCACCGTCAAGACGATGTCCAAGATCGTCGAGGCGGCCGAGGAGGAGCTGCTCTCCAAGGGCCTCCAGCCGCTGGTGCCCGGCAAGAAGCCGCGCACCCAGGGCGGTGCGGTGGCCCGCGCGGCCTGCGAGATGGCCGACTTCCTCAACGGCAAGGCGCTGGTGGCCTTCACCAAGTCCGGTGACACCGCCCGTCGCCTCTCCCGCTACCGCGCGGCCCAGCCGATCCTGGCCTTCACCACCGACACCGCCACCCGCAACCAGCTCACCCTGAGCTGGGGCGTGGAGAGCTTCGTCGTGGAGCACGTCGACCACACCGACGCCATGGTCGACCTGGTGGACGCCGAGCTGCTCAAGCTCAAGCGCTACAACGAGGGCGACACCATGCTGATCACCGCCGGTTCGCCCCCCGGCATCCCCGGCACCACCAACATGGTGCGGGTGCACCACCTGGGCGGCGAGCGTCCCTGACGCGCCCGGACCCGGACAAACGGCGGTGGGCCGCTCCTCCTGCGAGGGGCGGCCCACCGCCGTTTCCGTCCGTGCCCGACGGCCGGCTCTCAACGGCCGGTTCTAGATGGCCAGTTCTCCGGTCAGTTCTCGATCGTCAGCTCTCGACGGTCAGTTCTCGATCGTCACATGCATGCCCGGGACATGGAGATCGCCGCCGAACTGCCCCGCCTGATCGAGCTTCACCTTGGTGAAGTACGCGAACGGGACATTGATCGGCGGCGGGTGCTCGGGGTCGAAGACGATCGGGATCAGACCGAAGAGATTGCCCTGCAACCGCTCGGAGTACAAGGTCACCTTGCCGTCGCGGACCGTGGACGTGGACCCCGGCGCCGCCCGGACGTGGTACTTCCGGCCGGACGCCCGGTCGTCGATGATCTGGTGCAGATCGCCGATGTCGATGCTGTCGGCGGTGAACTTCAGGGCCTGCTTGGTATGGCCGCTGTGCGTGGTGACGTTGACGACGCCCTCGTAGTCCAGCCCGCGCAGGGTGAGCGCGCTGGACTCCAGGTGCCAGGGGAGGTCGGGCAGGGCGGCGGGCGTCTGCTCGTCCTTCCCCTTCTGCTTGTTCTCGACGACACAGGGGAACGCCCGCTTGCCGTCGGCGTCCTTGCCGTCCAGACCACCGCCGGGCAGCGCGTTGTCCACCGCTCCCACGGCACCGTGGACGGTGTCCTCGACCGGCTTCGTGACCTTGTCGTCCTTGTCGCCCTTGTCAGCCCTATCGTCCTTGTCGGTCGCATCGCCGGAGCCGGTGGCCGGGGCCTTGGGCGCGGGGGTGGCCTGCTGCGTCGCGGACGGCGAGGGGGACGGGGGCAGGGACGGGGACGGCGACGGCGAGGCACTCGGCGCGTCGGCCGCCGGCTCCTTGTCGGAACCGCCGCCCAGGAGCCCGCCGAGGACGTCCCGGATGCCGCCCAGCAGGCCCCCGTCCTCCTTCTTCTCGTCCCCGGGAGACTTCCCGTCCCCGGGAGAGGTGGACGGCGCGGGCGCCGTCTCCTTACCGTCTCCGCTGTCCTTACCGGGTTCCTTGCCGGGTTCCTTGCCGGGTTCCTTGCCGGGTTCCTTGCCGGGATCCTTGCCGGGATCCGTACCGGCCGAAGGCGAGGGCGACGGGGCCGGCTTGCCCTTCGCGCCGTCCTCGGCCTTGCCGCCCTGCCCGTCCGCCGTGTCCGGGGCGGTGACGCACGGGCCGTCCCTGAAGGGGCTCTCGGGCGGCATCGGCTTGGCGACCGCCAGCTGGGGCGTCAGCCCCATGCCCATGAGCACGGCGGTCGGCATGGCGGCGAGGGCTATCGCCTTGCCCGCGGGCACATGCAGCCGGGTCAGCAGCGGCTTCCTCGGCGCCGCATGCCGCGGCCCGTTGCCCCCGCCGGAACGGCGCGGGGGGACCCCCATCGCCCCGGCGGGTGCGTTCTCCTGATGCAGCTCGTCACCCGGCACGGTGCCTCCCGTTCGTTCCGTTGGTCGGACTCGTCCCTGACCCGTCGTCCAGTCCGCCGACCGGCCCGGCCCCGGCCGGTGCGGGGCTGGCGGCGGCCGCGGGGACCGTCCTGCCCGGCGCCCAGGCCACGCTCAGCGCGCCGCCGATCATCCCCATCAGGTAACCGACGACGATGCCGCCGAAGTTCGAGACGACCAGGGAGACCAGGGCGAGCAGGATCGCCGCCACGCCCGCGAAGACGCGCGAGGCCGGCTGGAACCACATGGTGAGACCGAGGACGACCAACAGGACGCCGATGATCAGCGAGCCGGCGCCGGCGGTGGTCGCCATACGGACGGTCAAGGACCCGATCGTGAGGTTCGCGTAGGGGATGTACATGATCGGGATGCCGGCCAGCAGAGTCAGCAGTCCGCCCCAGAACGGGCGGTGTCCGCGCCACTCCCGGAACGAAATCCGCTTCCGGCCGAGGGTCTCGCTCAGCCGTGGTCGCGTCTCGGCGGTCATGTCGTACAGCTCCTCGGGACTGGCAATTCGGTGGTTCTGCACTGGAGTGTCCTGACTGGCGCTACCCGGCGTACGGGCACGGGGAACAGGCACGGGGGAACGGCCGATGCCACCACGTGCTCCGCACCTCCGCCGGTGCTGCCCCGCGGGCTCCATGGCACGGCGAGTATCCGCCGCGGGACCGCCCCGCGCCCGTACGCTCAGTGCGTCAGTAGCACTCGTGCTTGCCCTTGGCGACGCTCATCTTCAGGCCACTGAGCTTGAACGTTCCGGCTGAAGTGGCCCATGCCTGCTGCTTGACGTTCGTGAGCGTGGCCGAGTCGGCCTCCTGGGCGAACGAGCCCGGGTCGGCCGTGTCGCCCTTGTGCATGCCCGGCCCCTTGCCCGACGAACCCGCTGCCACACCGATGTTGATGTTCTTGAACGTCGCGTCCGCGTCGAGCTGGTCGAGGTCGATGTAGAGGTTCTTGGCCTCCACCGGCGTGCCGTTGGCACCGGCCAGCAGCTTCAGTGACACATCGCCGAAGACCGGGACCGGAACGACCACCGACTGGCACAGGTTGCTGATCTTGGCGCTCGAGAACCCCGAGACCGCCACTGGGATCTGCTTGCCGCCCTTCTGGGCGTCGATTGCTCCGTACTGGACGAAGCCGGTGCCGTCCAGCCGGTCCGTGGTGACCTTGAACTGCTGGCCGGACACACTGAACGATGCCGCGAGCGCACCCTGCGAGAGGGCGACGCCGATCGCGGCGGTCGCCGCGACGCTGGGCACCATGACGACGGCGAACCGCTTCCATCTGGTCCCGCCGCGAGCCAGGGACTCCATGACTTTCCTCCTTCTCGGACGTACATCTCCGGTACCGGCGGCCTCAGTTGGGGGACAGCGGTACGGGGGATGGGAGAAGTGCTACGTCCTCGGGAAGGAGAGCGCCCGTTCTCGGAAGGCACAGCGCGTGTCCGAATACCGGCGATCACCCCCGAGCGACAACCACTGGCCACGCTCTCGCGCAACCTCACCGGACAGGCCCTGCCGGGTACGGCAAGGACCCCCCTGTCCGTGGCCGGCGTGACTGCCGCCGGCCACTCGGTGGGGACCCAAGTGCCCCGCGGCGCCGACCGGATGCCGGGCTGCGGGAATGGACCGAGCGTCGCCGATCGTGGTCCATTCGGAGCCGCGACACAAGGGGTTCGTTACTTACGGGTAACGCCGCTCTCACGGGGGCACGACGGACCGGGGCCGCCCAGGTACACAGGGTCGTCGCCGACAGCGAACGGACACCTCGCATGTGCGGACAGAACACCGCAAAGCGGCGGTCAGGACTTACTCCAAGTAACAGCGGCCACGTTTACCAAGTTTTGGTAAAGCGTGGCCGCTGTTTCGTTTGTCCGGTCACCTCATGGAGTCGCGCCGGCCACCCGGAGGCGCCGGCGACGACAGCGGGTCAGAACAGCACCCGGGCAAGGGCGGTACGGGCCGCCGTCACCCGCGGGTCCTCCGCCCCGATGACCTCGAACAGCTCCAGCAAACGCACCCGCGCGGCCTCCCGGTCGTCGCCGAACGTCCGCTTCACCGTGTCGACCAGCCGGCCGAACGCGTCCTCGACATGACCGCCGACCAGGTCCAGGTCCGCGGCCCGGATCTGCGCCTGCACATCGGCCGGATTCTCCGCCGCCTCCTTGCGGACCGCCTGCGCGTCCAGGTCCTGGACCCGGCTCAGCAGTTCGGCCTGCGCGAGGCCGAGCTTGGCCTCCGGGTGGCCCGGGTCCTCGGAGAGCACGTTCTTGTACGCCTGAACGGCACCGCCCAGGTCACCGGAGTCCAGCGCCTGGCTCGCGGCCTCCAGCAGGGCGTCGTACGGACCGGCCGGCTGCGGCGCCTCGGCCGGCTGCTCGTCCGCCGCGGCCGGGTCGACCGGCGCGCCCACGATGCCGAACTGCTGCTCGGCGGCCTGCACCAGCTGGTCGAGCACCTGCCGGATCTGCGCCTCCGGGGCCGCCCCCTGGAACAGCGGGATCGGCTGCCCGGCGACCACCGCGAATACCGCCGGGATGCCCTGCACCCCGAACTGCTGGAAGAGCATCTGGTTCGCGTCGACGTCGATCTTGGCCAGCACGAACTTGCCGGCGTACTCGTTCGCGAGACGCTCCAGCAGCGGACCGAGCTGCTTGCACGGCTCGCACCACTCGGCCCAGAAGTCGATGACGACCGGGACCTCCGTGGAGCGCTGCAGGACGTCCTGCTGGAACCCCGCCTCGTCGACGTCGAACACCAGGCGGGCACCCGTCGCCGGCGCCTGGCCCGTACGGGCGGCCTCGGCGCGCGCCTGCTCCGCCTTCTGCTTCGCTTCGCCGGCCGCCTTCACCGCGGCGAGGTCGACTACTCCACTCATGGACATATTGCGTGGCTGCATGAGTACATCCTCCCCCCTGGGCGGCCCGTTCCGGAAAGCGATCCGGAAAGCGCTCTGCTGCGCCGGTAGTGCAAGGGGCCCCGAGGGGCCATGGTGAGCGGCCGGCGGGTCCCCACCCTCGGCCTGTGGTCGTCGCTCTTACGCTACGAGCCGTAGCGTAACTCGTCGCCTCCCCCGCGCGACAAGACCGATCCCCGCCCCCGTGGAGTGATCTCCCTCACGGGCGGCGCCGCCCTTACCCACCGGTATGGTCGCCCGCATGCACCGTTCCGCCACCCCCCGGAAGGGCCGCACGGGCCGCCCCCGCAGCGCCGAGGCCGACCAGGCGATCCTCCGCGCGACCCGGGCCGCGCTCGTCGACGTGGGCTGGGGGCGGCTGACCATGGGCGAGGTGGCGGCCCGGGCCGGCGTCGCCAAGACCACCCTCTACCGCCGCTGGGCCAACAAGAACGAACTCGTGGTGGACGCGGTGGCGGTCCTCTTCGACGAGCTCGAACTCCCCGACCGGGGCTGTTTGCGGGCCGATATCGAGGGTGTGGTGCTGCAGTTCGGCGCCCTGCTCGCCCGGCCGGAGACCAAGACCGCGCTGATGGCCGTGGTCGCCGAGTCCACCACCGACGAGGCGCTGCGCGAACGGATCCGCTCGGCGATCGTCGAACGCCAGAAGCGGCTCGTACTGCTGGGGCGCGCACGGGCCCAGGCGCGCGGGGAGCTCCCGCCGGACGCCCCCGGCGAGGACGGCGAACGGGCCGCCGCCCGCAACATGGACCTGATCTTCGATGTGATCGCCGGTGCGGTGGTGCACCGCACCCTGGTCAGCGGCGAGCCGGTGAACGCGGAGTGGGGGCGCGAGTTCGCTGCGCTGCTTCTTTCTGGGCTTTCCGTTGCACTTGGCTGACTT
>NZ_BBUY01000001.1:901477-927027 GCF_001590865.1 Streptomyces sp. NBRC 110611 | reverse complement strand
CGAAGCGGAGGTACGGCGCCGCAGACGACAACGTGGGAAGCAAGCCAGCGCAGCTACACCGCGTAGCGACTCGGCGCGAAGAGGTGGAGGTTCTCCTCGACCCACTCAGAAGTCCGCTTCAGGCCGTCCGACAGCGAGACCTCGGGCCGCCATGCGGCCCATTCGCGGGCGCGGGAGTTGTCCGAGAGGAGCCGTTCGACCTCGCTGCCCGAGGGGCGCAGTCGCGCCGGGTCGACGACGACCTCCGCGTCGCGGCCGGAGGCGGCGATCAGTGCCTCGGCGAGGGCCCCGATCGTGATCTCGCGGCCGGTGCCGAGGTTGACGACCTGCCCCAGCGCCCGGTCGCAGTCGGCCATCGCCAGGAATCCGGCGGCGGTGTCGGTGACGTAGGTGAAGTCCCGGGTCGGGGTGAGCGAGCCCAGTTTGATCTGGCGGGCGCCGGAGTGGAGTTGGGCCAGGATGGTGGGGATCACGGCGCGCGCGGACTGCCGGGGGCCGTAGGTGTTGAACGGCCGGACGACCGTGACCGGCAGCTCGAACGCGTGCCAGTGGGACAGCGCCATCATGTCCGCGCCGATCTTCGAGGCGGAGTACGGCGACTGCGGCTGGAGCGGGTGGTCCTCGGAGATCGGCGCGGTGCGGGCGGTCCCGTAGACCTCGCTGGTGGAGGTGTGCACCAGCCGCCGTACGGCATGGCGGCGGCAGGCCTCCGCGATGTTCTCCGTGCCCACCACGTTCGTCTGCACGTACGCGCCGGGCGAGTCGTAGCTGTACGGGATGCCGATCAGCGCGGCCAGGTGGAAGACCGTGTCGCAGCCCGCGACCGCGTCCGCCACCCGCCCGGCGTCCCGGACGTCCCCCGCGATCATCTCCACCGGGCCGCCCGGCCGCAGGTAGCGCGCCAGGTTGCCCTTCTCGGCGTACGGCTTGTAGTGGACGAAGGCGCGGACCTCGGCACCGGCCTCGACCAGCAGGTCGACCAGGGTCGAGCCGATGAACCCCTCGGCTCCGGTGACCAGGACCCGGCGGCCCGTCCACTGCTGGGTGGTGCTGCTGCTCATGCTGACTCCTTGAGGTAGGTGTTCTGGTGGGGGGCGTAGGGGTGGCCGGCCAGCTTCAGCGTCTTGGCGGCCAGCAGGTCGGCGGCCCGGGCATGGGTGCCGGGGTCGGCGGCGGTGCCCATCGCGGTGAGCCGGCCGGGGTCCGCCAGCAGCGGCGCGACCAGCGCGTCCAGGCGCTCCGCCGAGGTCTCCGCGTCGGGCAGCAGCTCCGCCGCGCCGGCGTCGGAGAGCACCCGCGCGTTGTGGGTCTGGTGGTCGCCGGGCGCGTGCGGATACGGCACCAGGACGGCGGGCATCCCGATCGTGGCGAGCTCGGCGACGGTCGCCGAACCGGCCCGGCACACCACGAGATCGGCGGCGGCGTACGCCAGATCCATCCGGTCGAGATAGGGCACGGCCTCGGCCACGGCCGCCCCGCCGTTGGCCGCGAGCAGCGCCCGGGTCTCCTCCAGGGCCGCCGGGCCGGTCTTGATCAGGAGGCGTAGATCCGTCCGGGAGCGGTAGCGGGCGGCGAGGCCCACCGCGGCCTCGGTCAGCCGGGCCGCGCCCAGGCTGCCGCCGTTGACGAGCAGCAGCCGCGCGCCGTCCGGGACGCCCAGCGCCCTGCGGGCGGCGGGCCGCAGCGCCGTACGGTCCAGCTCTGCCAGCGGCCCGACCAGCGGCATCCCCACCGTCTCGGCCCGCTCGCCGCCGGCCAGGTGCGGCCGGCTGCGGTCGAAGGCGAGGGCGAGGTGCGGGGTGAGCCGGGCCGCGAAGCGGTTGGCGCGGCCCGGCACCGCATTGGATTCGTGGATCAGGCTCGGCAGGCCCGCGAGCCGCGCCCCGACGATCACCGGGGCGCTGGGGTAGCCGCCCATCCCGACCGCGACCTGGGCCCGCTGTTCGCGGAGGATGGCCCGGCACTGGGCGCCGGACTTCAGCAGCGCGGCCGGCAGCAGGTACCGCCGGGCGCCGAGGGACGGATCGAAGGGGATCATGTCGACGGTGTGCAGCCGGTATCCGGCCTGCGGGATCAGCCGCGTCTCCAGACCGCGCTCGGTCCCGACGAAGGAGATCACCGCGTCGGGCACGGCCCGGCGGAGCGCGTCGGCGAGGGCGAGTCCTGGGTAGATGTGGCCGCCGGTGCCGCCCGCACCGATCACGACGGAGAGTGGTGTGCGCATGGCCGCCACGCTCGCGAGGCGCCCTAAGAACGTTCTAAGAGAGGGTTTGGCAGCCTGTAGCCATGCCGCCGTTCTCCATGCCGTCGTTCTCCGTTCCGCCCGAGCCCGCGGACAGTCCCAGGATCCTCGTCGTCGACGACGAACCGGAGGTCCGCGCCGCCGTGACGGACGGCCTCGCCGTGGAGGGGTACACCGTACGCGGTGCGGCCGACGGCCTGGCCGCCCTGTCGGAGGTCGCCGCCTGGCAGCCGGACGCCATCGTGCTGGACGTGATGATGCCGGTGCTGGACGGCCTCGCCGTCTGCCGCCGGCTGCGCGCCCTCGACGACCGCACCCCCATCCTCGTCCTGACCGCGCTGGACTCGGTCAGCGAACGGGTCGACGGCCTCGACGCCGGCGCCGACGACTACCTGGTCAAGCCGTTCGCCCTGGACGAGCTGGTGGCCCGGGTCCGGGCACTGCTGCGCCGGGCCGCGGCCGGCGCCGTCGAGGACACCCGGCTCTCCTTCGGCGACCTGGTCGTCGATCCGGTGACCCGCAGCGGCCACCGGGCGGGCCGCGCGGTGGAGTTCAGCCGTACCGAATGGGCGCTGCTGGAGCTGCTGTTGCTGCACCCGGGCCAGGTGCTGCCGCGCGAGATGATCCTGGAGCGGGTGTGGGGCCGCGACTTCGGTCCGGACTCCAACTCCCTGGCCGTCTACATTGGTTACCTGCGCCGCAAACTGGAGGCGGGCGGCGAGCCCCGCCTCGTCCACACTGTGCACGGCATCGGCTACCGCCTGGACCACGCGGAGGAGCGGTGACCGGCACCCGCGGCCTGGGCGCGCGCTGGCGGCGGCGCCGTCCGCTGCGCACCCGCCTGGCGCTGGCCGCGTCCGCCGCGGTGGCCGTGGTGGCCGTCGGCGTCTGCGCCGCCGCGTTCGTCGTCATCCGCTACCAGATGACCCGTCAGCTGGAGCTCAACCTGGCCCAGACGGCGACCCAGCTCTTCCAGCGGACCCGGGACTGGGGCCCGACCCCGGGCGACGCGACCTGCCAGTACCCGGCCGCGGCCTGCGTACAGATCGTCTCCGCCGACCCGGCGAAGGACCCGCGCGGCGGCTACCAGGCCCTGCCCGTCACCGGCGCCACCCGCCAGGTCGCCGCCGGCCACCGTGCGGCGTACTACAGCGAGCTCACGGTCGCCGGACAGCCCGTCCGGATGTACACCGTCCACCACCCCGGCCGGGCCCAGGCCCTCCAGGTGGCGCTCCGCTCGGACACCGTCGAGCGCGGCGTGCGGCAGGCCGCCTGGGCGCTGTCCGGGGTCGGCGCCGCCGGGATCCTGCTGGCCGGCGCCCTCGGCTACGGCGTCTCCCGTACGGGCCTGGCCCCGATCGCCCGGCTGACCGCCACCGCGGAACGGGTCGCCGCCAGCCCCGACGCCCGTCACCGCATCGCCCTGCCCGCCGGGCCGGCGTCCCGCGAGGACGAACTCACCCGCCTCGCCGCCACCTTCAACACCATGCTCGGCGCCCTGGAACAGTCCGTCACCGCCCAGCGCCGGCTGGTCGCCGACGCCTCCCACGAACTGCGCACCCCCCTGACCGCGCTCCGCACCAACGCCGAACTCCTGGCCCGCGCCGGCCGGCTGACCGACGCCCAGCGCGACCGCGCCGCCACGGCCCTGGGCCGCCAGCTGCGCGAGGTCACCACCCTCGTCAACGACCTCATCGAACTCGCCCGCGACGAGGAACCCCGGCCCCTGGTCGAGCAGGTGCGCCCGGCGGCCCTCCTGGAGCACACGGTGGGCGCCGCCCGCGAGCACTGGCCGGAGATCGCCTTCACCCTCGCCGTCGACCCGGCCGCCGCCGGGCTCACCGTCCCCGGCGTCCCGGCCCGGCTCACCCGGCTGCTGTCCAACCTCCTCGACAACGCCGCCAAGTTCTCCCCGCCCGGCGGCCCCGTGGACACCGAACTCACCCTCGTACCGGGCCCCGCGTCGAGTCGGGTACGAGGGGAACTGGACCTGACCGTCCGCGACCACGGCCCCGGAATCGCCCCCGAGGACCTCCCGCATGTCTTCGACCGCTTCTACCGCGCCCAGTCCGCCCGCGCCCTCCCCGGCTCCGGCCTGGGCCTGGCCATGGCCCGCCAGATCGCCCGCGCCCACGGCGCCGAACTCACCGCGGAGCAGGCACCGGGCGGCGGCGCGCTCTTCCGGCTGCGGATGCCGCTCGCGCCGGGGACGACGGCGACGGGGGGCGGCTGGGCGGGAGATTGACGACAGGGCCCAGGAGCCTGTCCGACGGGTCAGGCCCAGGGGGCTGTCGCCTCAGAACCCGGCCGGCTCGGTGTAGACCCCCCACTCGTCCCGCAGCACCCCGCAGATCTCGCCGAGCGTCGCCTCGGCCCGTACCGCGTCCAGCATCGGCTCGATCATGTTGCCGCCGTTGCGGGCCGCGGCGAGCAGGCCGTCCAGGGCGGTGCGCACCCGGACGTCGTCACGGGCCGCCTTACGGGCCGCGAGGACGCGTACCTGCTCCCGTTCGACCTCGTGGCTGACCCGGAGGATCTCCAGGTCGCCGCTGACCGAGCCCTCGTGGCAGTTGACGCCGACGACCCTCTTGTCGCCCTTCTCCAGGGCCTGCTGGTAGCGGAAGGCGGACTCGGCGATCTCGCCGGTGAACCAGCCGTCCTCGATGCCCCGCAGGATGCCGGAGGTCACCGGGCCGATCGGGTGCCGGCCGTCGGGGTGCGCCCGCAGGCCCCGCTCCTTTATCCGCTCGAAGATCTTCTCGGCGTCCGCCTCTATCCGGTCCGTCAGCTGCTCCACGTACCAGGAACCGCCCAGCGGATCCGCGACGTTGGCGACGCCGGTCTCCTCCATCAGCACCTGCTGGGTGCGCAGCGCGATCTCCGCGGCCTGCTCGCTGGGGAGCGCGAGGGTCTCGTCCAGGGCGTTGGTGTGCAGGGAGTTGGTGCCGGCCAGCACGGCCGCCAGCGCCTCGACCGCGGTGCGTACGACGTTGTTGTACGGCTGCTGGGCGGTCAGCGAGACACCGGCGGTCTGGGTGTGGAAGCGCAGCCACTGCGCCTTCTCGCTCGTCGCGCCGTACACGTCGCGCATCCAGCGGGCCCAGATCCGGCGCGCCGCACGGAACTTGGCGATCTCCTCGAAGAAGTCGACATGGGCGTCGAAGAAGAACGACAGGCCGGGCGCGAAGGCGTTGACGTCCAGGCCGCGGCTGAGCCCCAGTTCCACGTAGCCGAAGCCGTCCGCCAGGGTGTAGGCGAGCTCCTGCGCGGCGGTGGCCCCCGCCTCGCGGATGTGGTAGCCGGAGACCGACAGCGGCTTGTACGCGGGGATGCCGTGCGCGCAGTGCTCCATCAGGTCGCCGATGAGGCGCAGATGCGGCTCGGGCTGGAAGAGCCACTCCTTCTGGGCGATGTACTCCTTGAAGATGTCCGTCTGGAGCGTGCCGTTGAGGACGGACGGGTCGACGCCCTGGCGCTCGGCGGCGACGAGGTACATGCAGAAGACCGGGACGGCGGGCCCGGAGATCGTCATGGAGGTCGTGACGTCGCCCAGCGGGATGTCCTTGAACAGCACCTCCATGTCGGCCGCCGAGTCGATGGCGACACCGCAGTGCCCGACCTCGCCGAGCGAGCGGGGGTCGTCGGAGTCACGGCCCATGAGGGTCGGCATGTCGAAGGCGACGGAGAGGCCGCCTCCGCCCGCCTTGAGGATCATCTTGTAGCGCTCGTTGGTCTGCTCGGCGTTGCCGAAGCCGGCGAACTGGCGGATCGTCCAGGTGCGCCCCCGGTAGCCGGTCGCGTACAGGCCCCGGGTGTACGGGAACTCGCCCGGCCAGCCGATCCGCTCGAAGCCCTCGTACGTGTCCCCGGGCCGGGGTCCGTACACCGGGTCGACGGGATCGCCGGAGAGCGTGCTGAAGTCCGCGTCCCGCGTCGGGGCCGCGTCGTACCGGGCCTGCCAGCGACGGCGGCCTTCCTCGATCGCGTCAGCGTCCATACCTTCGAATTTACTAGGACGTCCTAGTAAATGTCGATGGGAGAGGGTGGACCGACTTCAATCATCACGCTGGGTAGCGAGAAAGGGTCCGTCGGGCCGCCGTCAGGCCTTGACCGGCTCCGGAGCGTTACCGGCGATCAGGGGCTCGGTCTCCCGCACGACCTTGCGCTCGACGAAGAAGGCCGCCGTGGGGATCGTCCCCGAAACCAGCACCCACAGGAGCTTGCCGAACTTCCACTTGGCCTTGGAGCCCAGGTCGAAGGCGAAGACCAGGTAGATGATGTAGAGCACGCCGTGGATCTGCGAGACGACGAGGGTGAGGTCCTTGCCCGTGCCGAAGCCGTACTTGGCCACCATGCAGGCGCACAGGACGAGCAACATGACGGCGGTCACATAGGCCATGACCCGGTAGCGGGTCAGCACGCTTCGTTTCATGGATATGAGCGTAACCGCCCGAAAAACCCCCGCGGACGCGGGGATCGCCTCAGGCCTCGTCCTCGAAGTCTCGCGCAGCGATGCGCAGCGGCCGCAGCATCGCGAAGATCTCCGCGCACTCCTCGTCGTCGTACGCGCCCAGTCCGAAGTCCATCGCCATCAGGTCCCGGGTGGCGGCGTCGCATACCTCGCGTCCCTTGTCCGTGATGGAGGCGAGCGTGCCCCGGCCGTCGTTCGGGTTGGGGCGCTTGGCGACGAGGCCGGACTTCACCAGCCGGTCGACGGTGTTCGTCACCGACGTGGGGTGCACCATCAGCCGCTCGCCGATCTTCGACATCGGCAGCTCCCCCGCCTTGGAGAAGGTCAGCAGCACCAGCGCCTCGTAGCGCGCGAAGGTCAGCCCGTACGGCTTGACCACCGCGTCCACTTCGGACAGCAGGATCTGATGGGCGCGCATGATCGAGGTGATCGCGGCCATCGAGGGCACGGCACCCCACCGCTGCCGCCAGAGTTCGTCGGCGCGGGCGATGGGATCGAATGCAAGGCTGAGCGGCTTCGACACGCCTCCGACCCTACCGGGCGGTCATATCGTGGTCAGCCACGTCTCAGCTTTCGGTCGGCAGCAGGCCGCCGTGCGTCCCCCGGCCGGCCTCGCCGTGGCGGCCGTCGGCCGTGTCGTCGCCGCGCCGGGTACGCCGCACCTCGGCGATCACCGCCAGGACGCACACCGCCCCCACCACCCCGGCCGCCGGCATCACCACCCGCAGCGGCGCGTACTCCGCGGCGACACCGGCCGCGCCCATCGCCAGGCCCATGACCGTCATCCGGCCCGCCTGCGTCAGCGTCATCGCCTGGCCCAGCAGCTGCCCGGGGACCGCGGCGACGAACCACCGGTCGACACCGAAGTTGTACGAGATGCCGGTACCGGTCAGCACCAGCAGCAGCACCGCCCAGCCGAGCGAGGGCCCGGCGGCGAACCCGAGGGACGGCAGGACGGCGAAGACACCCATGGGGAAGGTGAGCCTGCTGCGGGCCTCCGGGCCGAGGAAGGAACCGACCAGGCTCTCCGCCACCACCGCGCCGACGGGCATGCTGCACATCAGCAGCCCCGCACCGGCCGGGCCCACCCCCAGCCGGTCGGCGTAGGGGATCAGCAGCGCCTCCGGGACGACGACGAACGTCGGCGGCAGCCAGGTCAGCAGGAGCAGCGCCCGCACCCGGCGGTCGGCCAGCAGCCGGCGGGCGCCGCCCAGCGAGGCCCCCAGCAGCGCCCCGCGCGTGTCGTCGCGCGCGCCGTCACGGGCCGGACGGGCGCGGGTCCCCAGCCGCAGCAGCAGCCCGGAGGCGGTGAAGGTGGCGGCGGTGACCGCGAGCACCGCTTCGGGGGAGGCCACCACCAGCAGCAGGCCGCCGGCCCCGAATCCGGCCAGCTGCGCGCTCTGGTTGACGATCCGGATCACCGAGCGCCCCAGGACGAACGGTTCCCCCTCGCCCAGGATGTCCTCCAGCGTCGCGGCCCGGGTACCGGCGAAGACCGGTGCGACGGCGGCGGTCACACAGCGCAGGGCGAGCAGCACGGCGACCGGCGTTCCGGGCACGACCATGCCCGCGGCGGCCAGCGCGCACAGCGCGTCGCAGCCGACCAGCACCCGGCGGGCCGGGTAGCGGTCGGCGACCGCGGACAGCAGTGTCCCGCCGACGACGTACGGCAGCAGGCCCAGCGCGAACGTCAGGGCGCTCAGCAGCGGCGATTCGGTCAGCCGGAAGACCAGGACGCTCAGCGCGATCTCGCAGACGACCACGCCGAGGGAGGAGAGCAGATGCGCGGCGAAGACGTACCGGAACTCGGTGACGGCGAAGACGGCGCGGTAGCCGGTGGCGCGACCCGGCCCGGTGGACGAGGACATGACGGCAGCCTGCCAGGCGCCGCCCCCGTCGTCCGGCCTTCAGCCTTCGGCGGAACTCCCCGCGGCCCCTTCGGGGTTGCGGGGGCGGCGCCTTCGCGGTGACGAGGCGGCGCCTCCGGGGTTGCGGGGGCGCCGCCTTGCGCTTACGGAACGGGCGACGGTCCGGTCACGCGTTCACGGTGCCTTCCCGGCGGGCACGGGCGGCGATCACGCCGGCCTCCTCTTCCCGCTTCAGGACCCGGTCCCCGTAGAGGCCGCCGAACGGCAGGATCGCCAGCACGAAGAAGAAGGCGACGCGCTTGAAGGGCCACTTGGTGCGGTTCCACACGTCCAGCAGCAGCACGGCGTAGGTGATGAAGAGCAGGCCGTGGAGCATGCCGAGGGGCATCACCAGGGTGTCGTAGTCGAAGGCCAGGCGGAAGCCGGTGCCGAAGATCAGCAGGGCCGGGAAGGAGAGCGCCTCCGGGATGGATGCCAGGCGCAGGCGGTGCAGGGCGGCGGCGGTCTTGATGTCCACGAGAACCTCGTTCGGGTGGCGGGGGGAGCATGCTGCGCTTGTGCATGAGTTCACAAGCGCAGCCCTATTGTCGCAGCCGTCCCGGCGATCAACGCGCCGGGGGGAGGTGAGCGCGGTCACCCGGGGGCTCGCCGTGCCGCGCCGTGCCTCCGGGAGTCAGGGGAGGCACCGGAGACGCCTCCAGAAGCCACCGGAAACACCTCGGGGAGATTCCAGGGTTGCGTCAGGGGTCGGGAATCTCCCCCGCACGCCCCGCGCCGACTACCGTCTGACCCGTGGCTCAGTTTCGGCTCCAGGGGAGCAAAGTGCTCGCCGTCGACATGACGGGCGACGCGGTGAAGGCGAAGAACGGCTCGATGGTCGCGTACGACGGCCAGATGTCGTTCAAGAAGATGACCGGGGGCGGTGAGGGTCTGCGTGGCATGGTGACCCGGCGGCTGACCGGGGAACAGATGGCCGTGATGGAGGTGAAGGGGCACGGCACCTGCTACTTCGCCGACCGCGCCAGCGAGATCAACCTCGTGCGGCTGCACGGCGAGAAACTCTATGTGGAGGCCGGCAATCTGCTGTGCACGGACGCGGCGCTGCGGACGGGCACGACGTTCACCGGGCTGCGCGGCGCCTCGCAGGGCAACGGGCTGTTCACGACGACGGTCGAGGGCAGCGGACAGGCGGCGATCATCTCCCACGGTCCGGCGGTGGCGCTGCGGGTCACCAAACAGAGCCCGCTCCAGGTCGACCCGGGCGCGTATGTGGCGCATACGGGCGACCTCCGGCAGCAGTTCCAGTCCGGGGTGAACTTCCGCACGTTCATGGGGGAGGGCTCCGGCGAGGCCTTCCAGATCCGCTTCGAGGGCGAGGGCCTGGTGTACGTCCAGCCGAGCGAGCGCGAGACGGTCGGGGGTGACGTCTGATGCCGTTCACGGCGGTCAACGCGTACATGGTGGAGGCCAGGATCGGACCGGGCCAGCGGATGTTCAGCCAGCGCGGGGCGATGCTCGCCTACCGCGGCGAGGTGCGGTTCACCCCGAACATCCAGGGCGGCCAGGGCGGGCTCGGCTCGATGATCGGCCGCCGGATCGCCGGCGAGGCCGCGCCGCTCATGACCGTCGACGGCAGCGGCACCGTGATGTTCGGCCACGGCGGCCATCACGTCCACGTCGTCGACCTGACGGGCGAGACGCTGTACGTCGAGGCCGACCGGCTGCTGGCCTTCGACGGCTCGCTGCAGCAGGGCACGATGTTCATGGGGGCGCAGGGCGGGGTGATGGGGATGGTGCGCGGCCAGGTCACCGGCCAGGGCCTGTTCACCACGACCCTCACGGGTGCCGGCTCGGCGGCGGTGATGGCGCACGGCGGCGTCATCGAGCTGCCGATCACGCCCCAGCGCCCGGTGCATGTCGACCCGCAGGCCTATGTGGCGCACCGCGGCGAGGTCCGCAACAAACTGTCCACCGCGCTCGGCTGGCGCGAGATGGTCGGCCGGGGCTCCGGCGAGGCCTTCCAGCTGGAGCTGTCGGGCCAGGGCACCGTCTACGTCCAGGCGTCGGAGGAGAAGCTGTGATCGGAGAAGAAGCGGTGACCGGTCCGGTCGTCCACGACGTCTTTTCGCTCCCGGCCGACGACAACGTCAATGCGTACACCTTCAGCATCGAGCTGAACGGCCAGTGGTTCCTGCAGAAGGGGAAGATGATCGCCTATTACGGGCAGATCGACTTCCAGGGCATCGGGCACGGCCGGCTGGAGGGGCTGATCGCCGGAAGTTTTCATTCGCCACTGCACGCCGCGGACTGGGTGGTCGCCGAGGGCCGGGGAAAGATGCTGCTCGCGGACCGTGCCTTCGATGTGAATTCGTACGATCTCGAGGATGGCAACCTCACGATTCGCTCGGGCAACTTGCTCGCGTTTCAGCCATCTCTGTCGCTGAAGCAGTCGATCATTCCGGGGTTCCTCACCCTCATCGGGACGGGCAAGTTCGTGGCCGCCTCCAACGGACCGGTGGTCTTCATGGAGCCACCGCTCCGGGTGGACCCCCAGGCGCTGGTCGGCTGGGCGGACTGCCCCTCCCCGTGCCACCACTACGACCACCAGTACCTGCGGGGATTCCTGGGCGGGCTGCGGGCGCACACCGGTATCGGCGGGGCGTCCGGCGAGGAGCACCAGTTCGAGTTCGTGGGCGCCGGCACGGTCCTGCTGCAGTCGACGGAGCAGCTGATGCCGGAGCTGGAGACCGGTGCGGTACCGGCCGAGGAGGGCGTTCCGGGCGGTGGCGGACACGTTTCGCCCAGTGGCTCACAACTGCCCCAGTTGCCCGGCAACCTCGGGAGCCTCCAGCGCCGCTTCGGGCTGTGAGCGGTAGTCTGCGGACGGTGACCTCGAACGTCTGACCAACCACCGCCGGTCCCGGCCGGCCGGGGTCACCGTCCTCGCCGCCCGAACAACCCACACCAGTCCCGAACAACCCATACAGCCCAGTTAATTCGCTATTCAACATTTGCGGGTAGAATTCCTCCATGACGACCGACAGCGACACCCCCTGGCTGACCGACCAGGAGCAGCGTGCCTGGCGCACTCATCTGGACGTCAGCCGACTGCTGATGCACCAACTCGAGCGCGATCTCCAGCCGTTCGGCCTGACCAACAACGACTACGAGATCCTGGTCAACCTCTCCGAGGCCGAGGACCACCGGCTCCGGATGAGCGACCTGGCAGCCAACACCCTGCAGTCCAAAAGCCGTCTCTCCCACCAGATCACCCGCATGGAGAACGCCGGCCTGGTGCGCCGGGAGAGCTGTGAGTCGGACCGCCGAGGCCTCTACGCCGTCCTGACCGACGAGGGCTGGGACACCATGCGCCGGGTCGCCCCGCACCATGTCGCCTCGGTCCGCAGGCACTTCATCGACCTCTTCGCCCCCGAGGACCTCGAAGCGCTCCGCACCTCGCTCACCCCCGTGGCCGAGCACCTCCGCGCACACCGCAACGGCCTCTGACCCCGGCCGGCGGCACCCGCCGGCCCGGCTCAGCCGGCCGGCGGCAGCCGCAGCTCGAACACCGCACCCGCCCGCGCCGGCCCCTCCGGCACGGTCAGCGAACCACCGTGCCGCACCGCGACATCCCGGGCGATGGCCAGCCCCAGCCCGGCCCCGCCGTCGTCCCGCGCCCGGGCGTCGTCAAGCCGTACGAACCGCTCGAAGATCCGCTCCCGCTCCCCCTCCGGCACCCCGGGCCCGTCGTCCTCGACCCGTAGCACCGCCCACTCCCCCGCCCGCTCCACGGTCACGCGTACGGACGAGACGGCATGCCGCTGCGCGTTGTCCAGCAGGTTGCCCAGCACCCGCGCCAACTGGCTCCGGGACCCCCGCACCTCCAGGCTCGCCGGCTCGGCCACCCGTACCGGGATCCGGTCGCCGACCCGCTGCGAGACCTCCTCGCGCACCATCGCCGCCAGGTCGACCCGGGCGTCCGCCGGCCGCTCCCCCGCGTCCAGCCGAGCCAGCAGCAGCAGGTCCGCCGCCAGCCGCTGGAGCCGTACGGTGTCCGCCACCGCCCCCGGCACGTCCAGCAACTCCGGGTGCGCCACACCCACTTCCAGCTGGGTGCGCAGGCTCGCGATCGGGCTGCGCAGCTCGTGCGAGGCGTCCGCGACGAACCGCCGCTGCCGCTCCACGCTCGTCTCCAGCGCGGCCAGCGTCTCATTGGTGGTACGCGCCAGCCGGGCGATCTCGTCCCGCGCCCGCGGCTCCGGCACCCGGCGCGACAGGTCCGTACTGGCCGTGATCGCCGCCATCTCCGCCCGGATGCCCTCCACCGGCCGCAGCGCCCGCCGGGTCACCAGCCAGGTCACCCCGGCCACCACCACGAGCAGCAGCGGCAGCCCGATCAGCATCGCGTCGCGGACCGACCCGACGGCCGCGCGCTCCGGCGCCAGCGGCGAACCCGCCCGCACCGTGAACTTCTCCCCCTGGCCGTCCTTCGCCTCGACCAGCGCGAACCGGTAGTCGCCGACCTTGCCGTCGACGTCCGCGGTCCCGTCCTGGTGCCGCACCTCGTCGTCGACCTCACCGGGCAGCGGCTCGCCGCTCTCCTCCGCGTCATCGTCGTCGTCACCCGTCGGCGTCGGCGCGCCGCCCCCCGGCGCCGGCTTCGCCTGCCGCACCGGCTTCCCGTCGACGGCCCGTACGTCCTCGCTCACCGCCAGCACCCGGCCGTGCTCACCGGTGACCACCACCGGATGGTCGTCGCCGTCCGGCAGGTCCAGCCGGCCGTACGCCGTTCCGGTGGCGATTTGAGTGGCGACCTCACGGGCCGCGACCTCCGCCTGGAGCCCGGCCTGGCCCTGCAGGTTGCCGCGCAGCACCAGCAGCACCGCGGTGCCCGCGGCGATCAGCGCCAGCGCCACCACCACCGTGGCACCGGCCGCCGCCCTGGCCCGTACCGAACCCGGCATTCCGCGGCGTGCCCTAGCCACCGGCCACCAGCCGGTATCCCGCGCCGCGCACCGTGACGATGTGGCCCGCGCCGAGCTTGCGCCGCAGCGCGCTCACATAGACCTCGATGATGTTGACGTCGCCCTCGTAGGCGAAGTCCCAGACGTGCTCCAGGATCTCCGCCTTGGAGACCACCTCGCCCGGCCGCACCGCCAGCTGCTCCAGCACGGCGAACTCCTTGGCGGTCAGCGGCACTTCGGCGCCGTCCTTCTCGACCCGCCGGGCCCCCTGGTCGACGGCGAGCGCGCCCACCCGCAGCACCGGCTGTGCGCTCCGTCCGCGCCGCCGCAGCAGCGCCTTCACCCGCGCCACCAGCACGACGTACGAGAACGGCTTGGTCAGGTAGTCGTCGGCGCCGGTGTCCAGCCCCTCGGCCTCGTCGTACTCGCCGTCCTTGGCGGTCAGCATCAGCACCGGTACGTCGCTGCCGGCCGCCCGCAGCGCTCCGCAGACGTGGTAGCCGTTCATGCCCGGCAGCATGATGTCCAGCACGATCAGGTCGTACGTACCCTCGGTCGCCCGGTGCAGCCCGTCCAGGCCGTCGTGCACCACATCGACCGCGTACCCCTCGGCCGTCAGGCCCTTCGCCAGCGACAGGGCCAGTCGCTTCTCGTCCTCCACGATCAACAGGCGCATGACGACAGGGTGCCACCGCGAACCTGAAGCTCTCTTCAGCCGGCTTCAGGTTCCCTTCAGCTTCGCCCGGCCACTGTGTCGGTACAGCGTAAGAAACCGCGCTGTCACCGCAGACCACGGACCACGGAAGACCACGGACCGCAGACCAATGATCACCGATCAAAGGTCACAGATCACAGGGGAGATCACCATGAAGCGCCACATCGTCATCGCCACCGCCGCCGCTGCCGCGCTGATCGTCGGCGGTACGGTCACCGCCGTCGCGGTCAGCGGCGACAGCGGCGCGGGGGCCGGCACGCAGACCACGGCGCAGGGCGTGACCGCCCGGGGCGCGTACGACCAGGAGGACGTCCGCGAGGCCGCCGCCGCGAAGGTGACCGCCCCCGAGGCCGCGGCCGCCGCCCTGAACGCCGTACCCGGCACGGTGGCCGGGCTCGACCTCGACCAGGACCGGCCGGGACTCGTCTGGGACGCCGACGTCCTCGGCCGGGACGGCCGCTGGCACGAGATCACCCTCGACGCCCGCACCGCGCGCGTCCTGAACCAGCGCCTCGACCACGGGGACGACGACGATCACGCCCGCGCCGCGGCGGCCCTCCAGGGCGCGCGGACCGACGCCTCGGCCGCGGCCCGCACGGCCGCCCGGGCGCACGGCACGGTGACCTCCATCGAGCTGGACGGGGACCACCGCACGAAGGCCGTCTGGGAGGTCGAGACCGTCACCCAGGACGGCCGGGAGCACAAGCTGCTGGTCGACCCCCAGTCCGGCAAGCTGACCGCGGCCCCGGCGCACCGCGCCGACAGCGCGGACGACGACGACAACGACGGCGCGGACGACTGACGGGAACCCCTAGGGGGCGTTCGAACAGATCCCCTAAGGGACGCGAGCGCCCCTTGCAGGCCACAACGGGGTGGGGTGGGGCGGGTATTCCGGCGGGACGGGCCAGGCGCCACGATGCCGCAGGCCGACCCACGACGCCGCAGGCCGGCCCACCGAGACCGCAGGCGGGCCCACCGAGACCGCAGGCTGATCCAAAAGAAGCGCCCTAGCCCCCGTTGCCGTTCGTCAGGCCGTCGACGAGTTCGTCGGCCGCCCGGTACGGGTCCGTCTCGCCGGCGACGATGCGTTCGGCCAGTGCGGCCAGGCTCAGGCGGCGGTCGCCGCCCAGGTCGCCGATGCGTTCGCGCAGCGCGGTGACCGCGATCGTCTCGACCTCGTGGGCCGCCCGGGCGAGGCGGCGCTCGGCGAGCACGCCGCGCTCCTCCATCCAGGCCCGGTGCTTCTCCAGGGCCTCGACGACCTCGTCGACGCCCTCGCCGCGCGCCGCGACGGTCTTGACGATCGGCGGGCGCCAGTCCCCCGGGGCCCGCGCCTCGCCCAGGCCGAGCATGTGGTTCAGCTCCCGGGCGGTGGCGTCGGCGCCGTCCCGGTCGGCCTTGTTGACGACGTAGACGTCGCCGATCTCCAGGATTCCGGCCTTGGCGGCCTGGATGCCGTCGCCCATTCCGGGGGCGAGCAGCACCACGCTGGTGTCGGCCTGCGAGGCGATCTCCACCTCGGACTGGCCGACACCGACCGTCTCGACGAGGATCACCTCGCAGCCGGCCCCGTCCAGGACCCGGATCGCCTGCGGTGCCGCCCAGGCCAGGCCGCCCAGGTGGCCCCGGGTGGCCATGGAGCGGATGTAGACGCCGGGGTCGGAGGCGTGCTCCGACATGCGGACGCGGTCGCCGAGCAGGGCGCCGCCGGAGAACGGCGAGGACGGGTCGACGGCGAGGACGCCGACCCGTTTGCCGGTCCTGCGGTACGCGGTCACCAGGGCGGAGGTGGTGGTGGACTTCCCGACGCCGGGCGATCCGGTCAGGCCGACCACGTAGGCGTTGCCGGTGAGCGGGGCCAGCGCCGCCATCACCTCGCGCAGCTCCGGCGCCGCTCCCTCCACGAGGGAGATCAGCCGCGCCACCGCCCTCGGCCGGCCCTCCCGGGCCTGCTCCACCAGCTGGGGGACGTCCACCATCGCCGCCGTCTCCTTCGGTTCGCTCCGCCGCGTCCGGCCCGGCCGGACCCGCTTACTTGCCCGGTACGCGAATGATCAGCGCGTCGCCCTGGCCGCCGCCACCGCAGAGCGCGGCGGCCCCCACTCCGCCGCCGCGCCGGCGCAGCTCCAGGGCGAGGTGCAGCACGATGCGGGCGCCGGACATCCCGATCGGGTGGCCCAGCGCGATCGCGCCACCGTTGACATTCACCTTTTCCGGGGATACCCCGAGATCCTTCATTGACTGCACGGCGACCGCCGCGAACGCCTCGTTGATCTCGATCAGGTCAAGATCACCGACGGTCAGGCCCTCCTTGCCCAGGGCGTGGTTGATGGCGTTGGACGGCTGGGACTGGAGCGAGTTGTCGGGGCCCGCGACGTTGCCGTGCGCGCCGATCTCGGCGATCCACTCCAGGCCCAGCTCCTCGGCCTTCGCCTTGCTCATCACGACGACGGCGGCCGCACCGTCGGAGATCTGCGAGGACGTACCGGCGGTGATCGTGCCGGTCTTGGCGAACGCCGGGCGCAGCTTGGCCAGCGACTCGACCGTGGTTTCCGGGCGGATGCCTTCGTCCTTGCTGACGACGACCGGCTCGCCCTTGCGCTGCGGGCCCCTCTGACTGGGATAGACGGCCACGGGCGTGATCTCGGCCTCGAAGATGCCGTTCTTCTGGGCGGCCGCGGCGCGCTGGTGCGATCCGGCGGCCACCGCGTCCTGCTCCTCGCGGCCGATGCCGAGGCGGGAGTTGTGCTTCTCGGTGGACTCGCCCATGGCGATGCCCTCGAAGGAGTCGGTGAGGCCGTCGTGGGCCATCGCGTCGAGCATCTCGACGGCGCCGTACTTGTAGCCCTCCCGCGACTTGGGGAGCAGGTGCGGGGCGTTGCTCATGGACTCCTGGCCGCCGGCGACGACGATGTCGAACTCGCCGGCCCGGATGAGCTGGTCGGCCAGCGCGATGGCGTCCAGGCCGGAGAGGCAGACCTTGTTGACGGTGAGCGCGGGGACGCTCATGGGGATGCCGGCCTTGACCGCGGCCTGGCGTGCCGGGATCTGCCCCGCCCCGGCCTGGAGTACCTGGCCCATGATCACGTACTGCACCTGGTCGCCGCCGATGCCCGCCCGGTCCAGCGCCGCCTTGATGGCGAAGCTTCCCAGGTCGGCGCCGGAGAAGGTCCGCAGGGATCCCAGGAGCCGCCCCATCGGGGTGCGGGCACCCGCCACGATCACTGAGGTCGTGCCGTTCGTGCCGTTGGTTGCAGACATGCGATGCGGCCTTCCTTTGCCGGGAAGTTAACGAGGGTTCCCGTCAATGTACTGAGCGGTACGCGCTTCGGTCACCGGCCTTTCGGTGTGATCGCGCGCACGTTGCGTAACCAGCCATGCGGGCGGTGCACTGGAGCCATGCTGACGCGCATCGACCACATCGGGATCGCCTGTTTCGACCTCGACAGGACTGTCGAGTTCTACCGTGCCACGTACGGCTTCGAGGTGTTCCACACCGAGGTCAACGAGGAGCAGGGCGTCCGGGAAGCCATGCTCAGGATCAACGGGACCTCGGACGGCGGCGCCTCGTACCTCCAGCTCCTGGAGCCCGTCCGGGAGGACTCCACGGTGGCCAAGTGGCTGGCCAGGCACGGTGAGGGCGTGCACCACATCGCCTTCGGCACGGCCGACGTCGACGCGGACGCGGCGGCCATCCGCGGCAAGGGCGTCCGGGTCCTCTACGACGAGCCCAGGAGGGGTTCGATGGATTCGCGGATCACCTTCCTGCACCCCAAGGACTGCCACGGCGTGCTCACCGAACTCGTCACCGCCGCGTCGCCCGGCGCGACGGAGCACTGACCTTCACCCTTCCCCGGCCGGTAGAGTGCAGCCTCGGCCGGGGTACGGGAATGGGGCTCGGTCCAGGACTCCGCCGATGATCTGACACCATTTCTTCGGAAGGGTCGGCTCCAACAGGGCATGAGACCGGTACGACACGACGTGTACGGGACGAACGCCGCAGCACCGGAGCCGACCGCCACCATGACCAGGGGACGGATGGGACCGCGCAGTGCGGGGCAACGAACGCCAGGAGCGTAAGTGGGCTGAGGCCGACCACCTCTCGCAGTTCGAAGCCGAGATGGAGCGGCTGAAGACCGAGCGGGACAAGGCCGTCCAGCACGCCGACGACCTCGGCTACCAGGTCGAGGTGCTGCGCGCCAAGCTGCACGAGGCGCGCCGCAACCTCGCGTCCCGCCCTGCCTACGACAACCTCAGCCACCAGGCCGAACAGCTGCTGCGCAATGCGCAGATCCAGGCCGACCAGCTGCGCTCGGACGCCGAGCGGGAGCTGCGGGAGGCGCGGGCGCAGACCCAGCGGCTGCTGCAGGAGCAGGCGGAGCGGCAGTCCCGGCTGGAGGCCGAGCTGCACGCCGAGGCGGTCGCCCGCCGCCAGCGCCTCGACGAGGAGCTGAACGAGCGTCGGCAGACCGTCGAATCGCACGTCAACGAGAACGTCGCCTGGGCCGAACAGCTGCGCGCCCGTACGGAGTCGCAGGCCCGTCGGCTGATGGAGGAGTCCCGGGCGGAGGCCGAGCAGGCGCTGGCGTCCGCGCGGGCCGAGGCCCAGCGGCTGGCCGAGCGGGCCCGTGAGCGGCTCGGCGCGGAGGCCGAAGAGGCCCGCGCCGAAGCCGAATCCATCCTGCGCCGGGCACGTACGGACGCCGAGCGGCTGCTGACCGCCGCGTCCGACCAGGCCCAGGAGGCCACCGACCAGGCCGAACAGCTGCGCACCGCCACCGGCGCCGAGTCCGAGGAGGCGCGCCGGCAGGCCGCGGAGCTGACCCGTACCGCCGAGGCCCGGGTCCAGGAGGCGGACGCGGCGCTGCGCGAGGCGCGCGCCGAGGCGGAGAAGCTGGTCGAGGAGGCGCAGCAGAACGCCACCAAGCGGCTGACCGCCGCCGAGTCGGAGAACGAGCAGCGCACGCGCACCGCCAAGGCGGAGGTCGCCCGGCTGGTCGCCGAGGCCACCAAGGAGGCCGAGGCGCTCCGGGCGGAGGCCGAGCAGCTGCGGGACGACGCCCGCCAGGAGACCGAGCGGCTGGTCGCCGAGGCCCAGGAGGGCGCGCGGGCGAAGGCCGCGGAGGACTCGGCGGCGCAGCTGGCGAAGGCGGCCCGGACCGCCGAGGAGGTGCTGACGAAGGCGTCCAAGGACGCCGAGGCCACCACCAAGGCGGCCGCGGAGGAGGCCGAACGGCTGCGCCGGGAGGCCGAGGCCGAGGCGGACCGGCTGCGCGAAGAGGCGCATGACACCGCGGCCCAGCTCAAGGGCGCGGCGAAGGACGACACCAAGGAGTACCGCGCCAAGACCGTCGAACTCCAGGAGGAGGCACGGCGGCTGCGCGGCGAGGCCGAACAGCTGCGGGCGGAGGCGGTCGCCGAGGGCGAGCGGATCCGCGCCGAGGCCCGCCGGGAGGCGGTGCAGCAGATCGAGGAGGCGGCCGGAACCGCCGAGGAGCTGCTGGCCAAGGCCAAGTCCGATGCCGAGGAGACCCGTTCGGGCGCGGTCTCGGAGAGCGAGCGGGTCCGCACCGAGGCCATCGAGCGGGCCACCGCGCTGCGCCGGCAGGCCGAGGAGGCGCTGGAGCGGGCCCGTCAGGAGTCCGAACAGCTGCTGACCGAGGGCGCCGAGGCCGCCGAACTGGTCGGTGCCGAGGCCGAGAAGGCCGCCGCGCGGCTGCGCACGGAGGCCGAGGAGGCCATGGCCGAGCGCCGGGCCGAGGCGGCGGCGGAGCTGGACCGGCTGCGCGGCGAGGCGGAGAGCAAGGTCGCCACGGCCGAGGAGGCGCTGCGCGACGCCCGCGCGGAGGCGGAGCGGCTGCGCCGGGAGACCCAGGAGGAGGCGGCCCGGCTCAAGGCGGAGGCCGCCGAGCGGCGCCGGGCGCTCCAGCAGGAGGCCGAGGAGGCGGCCGAGCGGCTCCGTACGGAGGCCGCGGAGGACGCCTCGGCGGCGCGCTCGGAGGCCGAGTCGGTCGCCGGGCGGCTGCGCGAGGAGGCGGCGGCCGAGGCGGAGCGGCTGAAGGAGGAGGCGCAGGAGACCGCCGACCGGGTGCGCGCGGAGGCGGCGGCCGCCGCGGAGCGCACGGGTGCGGAAGCGGCGGAGGCGCTGGCCGAGGCCCAGGAGGAGGCCGCGCGGCGGCGCCGGGAGGCCGAGCAGCTGCTGGGCGAGGCCCGCGAGGAGGCCCACCAGGAGCGCACCGCGGCGCGTGAGCAGAGCGAGGAGCTGCTGGCGTCGGCCCGTAAGCGGGTGAGCGAGGCGCAGGAGGAGGCCGAGCGGCTGGTCGAGGAGGCGGACCGGCGCGCGGCCGAGCTGGTGTCGGCGGCCGAGCAGACCGCGCAGCAGGTGCGGGACTCGGTCGCGGGGCTGCGCGAGCAGGCCGACGAGGAGATCGCCGGGCTGCGGTCGGCGGCCGAGCACGCCGCGGAGCGGACGAAGTCGGAGGCCCAGGACGAGGCGGACCGGGTCCGCAAGGACGCCTACGAGGAGCGGGAGCGCGCCTCGGAGGACGCGGCCCGCATCCGGCGCGAGGCGCAGGAGTCGTCGGACGCCGCGAAGTCCCTTGCCGAGCGGACGGTTTCGGAGGCCATCGAGGAGGCCGAGCGGCTGCGTACGGAGGCGGCCGGGGTGCTCGACGAGGCGCGCCGGGACGCCGACACGGCGCGGGCGGAGGCCGACGGGCAGGCCGAGCAGCGGGTGTCGGAGGCGACCGCGCGGGCCGAGAAGCTGGTCGCGGACGCCACGGCGAAGGCGCAGCAGCTGCGTACCGACGCCTCGGACGCGCTGGCGTCGGCCGAGCAGGACGCGGCACGGGCCCGGGCCGAGGCGCGCAACGACGCGAACCGGATGCGTGCGGAGGCCGCCGAGCAGGTCGACGAGCTGGTCTCGGAGGCCCGCGCGGAGGCCGAACGGATCGTCAACGAGGCCACCGAGCTGACGTCTTCGGCGCAGGACGACGCGGACCGTACGGTCGCGGAGGGCCGGGAGGCCGCCGAGCGGCTGCGCGCGGAGGGCGAGGAGCAGGCCCGGGCGCTGGTGGCGGAGGCCACCGACACGGCCGAGCGGCTGCGGGCCGAGGCGGACGAGGTGCTGGAGAGCGCCCGCCAGGACGCCGAGCGGACCGGCGACGAGGCGCGCGAGGCCGCCAACAAGACGCGTGCGGACGCCGCGCAGCAGGCCGACGAGCTGGTCTCGGAGGCCACGGCCGAGGCGGACCGGCTGCGCGCCGAGGCCGCCGAGACGGTCACCTCCGCGCAGGAGCACGCCACCCGCACCCGCGCCGAGTCCGCGAAGGTCGAGGAGGCCGCCGAGGAGGCCGCGGAGCGGACCCGTACCGAGGCCCAGCAGGAGGCCGACCGGCTGCTGGACGAGGCCCGCAAGGACGCCGCCAAGCGCCGCGGGGACGCCGCGGAGCAGGCCGACCAGCTCATCGCCAAGGCCCAGGAGGAGGCGCTCAAGGCGGCCACCAGCGCCGAGGAGCAGGCCGACACGATGGTGGGGGCGGCCCGCAAGGAGGCCGAGCGGATCGTCGCGGAGGCCACCGCCGAGGGCAACGCGCACGTCGAGAAGGCCCGTACGGACGCCAACTCGCTGCTGGAGGAGGCCCGTGGGGACGCCACGGCCATCCGGGAGCGCACCGAGGAGCTGCGCCGGCGGACCGAGTCCGAGGTCGAGGAGCTGCACGAGCGGGCCCGCCGGGAGTCGGCGGAGGCGATGAAGAACGCCGGCGAGCGGGTCGACAAGCTCGTCGCACAGGCCACCGCCCAGCAGGTCGAGGCCGAGGAGAAGGCCGACCGGATGGTGGCGGACGCCAACAGCGAGGCGAGCAAGGTCCGGATCGCGGCGGTCAAGAAGGCCGAGGGCCTGATCAAGGAGGCCGAGAACAAGAAGGCCGAGGCGGTGCGGGACGCGGAGCGGATGCGCGGCGAGGCCGAGGCGGAGGCCGCCCGGATCGTGGACGAGGGCAAGCGGGAGCTGGAGGTCCTGGTGCGCCGGCGCGAGGACATCAACGCCGAGATCTCCCGCGTGCAGGACGTTCTGGAGGCCCTGGAGTCGTTCGAAGGGCCCGGCGGGGGCGCGGAAGGCAAGACCAACGGGGTGAAAGCGGGCGCGGGCGCCGGTGCAACTCGTTCGAGTGGCAAGTCCTCTGAGGGGTAGCCACTCGAACGAGGGGTCATTCTCCAGATCAAACCTGGAATGGCTCGATGACACGCCGTTGTGGCCCCTAGGATTCTCCTTATCACCTCACCGGTCTCTTCGACAGGAACCCCATGAGCGACACTTCCTCCCCCTTCGGCTTCGAGCTCGTGCGGCGTGGGTACGACCGCGGTCAGGTGGATGACCGCATCACGAAGCTCGTCGCCGACCGCGACAGCGCGCTGGCCCGCATCACTTCGCTGGAAAAGCGGATCGAGGAACTGCACCTCGAAACGCAGAACGCCCAGGCGCAGGTCAATGACGCCGAACCGTCCTACGCGGGCCTGGGTGCGCGCGTCGAGAAGATCCTCCGTCTCGCCGAGGAGGAGGCCAAGGACCTGCGCGAGGAGGCCCGCCGGGCCGCCGAACAGCACCGCGAGCTGGCCGAGTCGGCCGCCCAGCAGGTCCGTAACGACGCCGAGCAGTTCGCCGCCGAGCGGAAGGCGAAGGCGGAGGACGAGGGCGCCCGGATCGTCGAGAAGGCCAAGGGCGAGGCGTCCTCGCTGCGGGCCGAGGCCCAGAAGGACGCGCAGTCCAAGCGCGAGGAGGCGGACTCCCTCTTCGAGGAGACCCGGGCGAAGGCCGCCCAGGCCGCCGCCGACTTCGAGACCAACCTCGCCAAGCGCCGCGAGCAGTCCGAGCGTGACCTCGCCTCGCGCCAGGCCAAGGCCGAGAAGCGGCTCGCGGAGATCGAGCACCGCGCCGAGCAGCTCCGCCTGGAGGCCGAGAAGCTGCGTACGGACGCCGAGCGCCGGGCCCGCCAGACGGTGGAGACCGCGCAGCGCCAGGCGGAGGACATCGTGGCGGACGCCAACGCCAAGGCGGATCGTATCCGCAGCGAATCCGAGCGCGAGCTGGCGGCCCTGACCAACCGTCGCGACTCCATCAACGCCCAGCTGACCAACGTCCGCGAGATGCTGGCCACGCTGACCGGTGCGGCGGTGGCCGCGGCCGGCGCCCCCGGCGACGAGGAGACCATCACCCGCGGCGTCCCGGCCCAGCAGACCCGCTGAAGGTCTCGCCCCCCGCGGCCACACCTTCTGCACGGCACGCCCCCGTAGCACCCGTCCACGGTGCAACGGGGGCGCTGTCGTGTCGGCGGTGCGGTCCCGGGAGCATGACGGGCCCGTCCGGGCATGACGGGTCAGTCGGGCAGCCCCGCCCCGGTGGCACGGCCCCGGGGCCCCGTCTAGCGTGCTGCCCATGATCGAGCTCGACGGGCTGACCAAGCACTATGGCGCCACGGTGGCCGTCGACCACCTCAGCTTCACGGTGCGGCCCGGCATCGTCACCGGCTTCCTCGGCCCCAACGGCGCGGGCAAGTCCACGACGATGCGCATGATGCTCGGCCTCGACAACCCGACCTCCGGAACGGTCCTGATCGACGGCGAGCACTACCGCCGGCTCCAGGACCCGCTCACCGACGTCGGCGCACTGCTGGAGGCGAAGGCGGCACACGGCGGACGACGCGCCGACCACCACCTCCTCTGCCTGGCCCAGAGCAACGGGATCCCGCGCAGCCGGGTCGCCGAGGTCCTCGACACCGTCGGACTCACCTCGGTCGCCGGGAAGCGCACCAAGGGCTTCTCCCTCGGCATGAGCCAGCGGCTCGGCATCGCCGCCGCCCTCCTCGGCGACCCCCGGATCCTCCTCTTCGACGAGCCGGTCAACGGCCTCGACCCCGAAGGCATCCACTGGATCCGCAACCTGATGAAGAACCTCGCCGCCCAGGGACGTACGGTCTTCGTCTCCTCCCACCTGATGAGCGAGATGGCACTGACCGCCGACCACCTGGTGGTGATCGGCCAGGGCCGGCTGCTGGCGGACACCTCCATGAAGGACTTCATCCGCCAGAACTCGCGCTCGTACGTCCGGATGCGCTCACCGGACCGGGAGAAGCTGCTGGACCTCCTGATCCACGAGGGCATCCACGCAGTGGCCGCCGACGACGGCACGCTGGAGGTCGACGGGGTGCCCGCGGAACGCCTGGGCGACCTGGCCGCCGACCGCCAGCTGGTCCTGCACGAGCTGAGCCCCCGGCAGGCGTCCCTGGAGGAGGCGTTCATGCGGCTGACGGCGGGCGCCGTGGAGTACCACGCCCACGACGGCGAACCGGCGGCGGAGCGCGCCGGCTGGGGCACGGACTGGCAGCGCGAGAGGAGCTGACGGTGGCGGCGGTCGGGCAGGTCATCCGGTCGGAGTGGACCAAGATCAGGTCGGTGCGGTCGACGGTGTGGACCCTGGGCCTCGCCGTCCTGGTCACCGTCGGGCTGGGCGTGCTGATCTGCACCCTCATCAGCCGTGACATCGAGGTGCGGCCGGACCGGGACCGGCCGCCCTTCGACGCCACCAACCTCAGCTTCGCCGGGATGGGCCTGGGCCAGCTCGCCATGATCGTCTTCGGGGTGCTGGTGGTCTCCAACGAGTACA
The DNA here is from genome assembly GCF_001590865.1 of Streptomyces sp. NBRC 110611. Taxonomy (GTDB): domain Bacteria; phylum Actinomycetota; class Actinomycetes; order Streptomycetales; family Streptomycetaceae; genus Streptomyces. The sequence continues at coordinate 902,104 of NZ_BBUY01000001.1, read as the reverse complement.
GCACCGGCATGATCCGCGCCTCGCTCGCCGCCGTCCCGCAGCGCGGCACCTTCCTCTTCTGCAAGCTGACGGTGGCCACCGCCCTGGTCTTCGCCGTCGGCCTGGTGACCAGCTTCGCGACGTTCTTCGCCGGCCAGGCGGCCCTCGGCGACCTCCGCGCCCACCTCGGCGAACCGGGCGTCCTGCGGGCCGTGATCGGCGGCGCCCTCTACATGACCCTGATCGCGCTGTTCTCGATGGCGGTCGCCACGATGCTGCGCAGCCCGATGCTCTCGCTGGGCATCCTCATGCCCTTCTTCTTCCTGATCTCCAACGTCCTCAGCAACGTCTCCGCCACCCGCAGAATCGGCCACTACCTCCCGGACCAGGCGGGCCAGAAGATCACCCAGGTCATCCCCCGAACCACCGACGACGTGCCGTACGGCCCGTGGGGCGGACTGGGGATCCTGATCGGGTGGACGGTGGTGGCGCTGGCGGGGGGTTATCTGACGCTACGCCGCAAAGACGCCTAGCCGTTGCACTTGGCCGGCTTCCCACGTTGTCGTCTGCGGCGCCGTACCTCCGTTTCGCCGTTGCGCCTGCGGCGGGCGTGGGTTGGTCGGGTGCGGGTCCGCTCCTCCGGACTGG
>NZ_BBUY01000001.1:842674-901000 GCF_001590865.1 Streptomyces sp. NBRC 110611 | reverse complement strand
CGCCACGGCGGGAAAGCCAACAACGTGGGAGGTCAGTCAAGCGCAGCGGAACGGCGGGAAAGCCAAAAACGTGGGAAGCAGGCCAAGCGCAGCGGAACGGTCAAGGGGAGATTAACCTCTTCATGCTCACGGGGGTACGACGGCGGCGCCTCTGCCCCGAACCATTTCGCGAGGGGCGGAGAATGATCGAGGCAGTCGGCCTGACGAAGCGCTATGGCGCCAAGACGGCCGTGTACAACCTGTCGTTCCAGGTACGGCCGGGGACGGTGACGGGGTTCCTGGGGCCCAACGGCTCCGGCAAGTCGACGACCATGCGCATGATCCTGGGCCTGGACACACCGACGTCGGGGCACGCGACCATCGCCGGGCGGCCGTTCCGCGGCACCCCCAACGCGCCCCGCCAGGTCGGTGCGCTGCTCGACGCCAAGGCCGTGCACGGCGGGCGGAGCGCGCGCAACCACCTGCTGAGCCTGGCGCAGCTGTCCGGTATACCGGCCCGCCGGGTAGACGAGGTGCTCGGCGTGGTCGGCCTGCAGGACGTGGCGGGCAAGCGCTCCAACGGCTTCTCGCTCGGTATGGGGCAGCGGCTCGGCATCGCCGCGGCGCTGCTCGGCGATCCGCAGGTGCTGCTCTTCGACGAGCCGGTGAACGGCCTCGACCCCGAGGGCATCCTGTGGGTGCGCAACCTGATGAAGCAGCTGGCGGCCGAGGGCCGTACGGTCTTCGTCTCGTCGCACCTGATGAGTGAAATGGCGCTCACCGCCGAGCACTTGATCGTGATCGGCCGCGGCCAGCTGCTGGCGGACATGCCGGTCAAGGACTTCATCTCGGCCCACTCCGCCGACTTCGCCCGGGTCCGCACCCCGGACACCGAGCCGGAGCTGCGGGAGAAGCTGTCCGCCGCGCTCGCCGAGGCGGGCGGCCAGGTGGCCCCGGAGCAGGACGGTGCGCTGCGGGTGACCGGACTGCCGCTCCCCCGGATCAGCGAGGTGGCGCACCAGGCCGAGGTCCGGCTGTGGGAGCTGTCGCCGCACCAGGCCTCCCTGGAGGAGGCGTACATGCGGATGACGCAGATGGCCGTGGACTACCGCTCGACGGCCGACCAGCGGTCCGGTCTCCAGCAGCCCCCGGCCGGGTACGCCCCGCAGGGTCTGCCGCAGGGGTACCCGGGCGGTCCGCAGCCCGGCGTTCCCGGGCAGGTGCCGGCCGGTGTGCCCGTTCAGGGGCAGCCGAATCCCTATGCGCAGCAGGTGCCCGGGGCGGGCGGTCCGCCGCCCGGGCAGCCGCAGGGGAATCCGTACGGGATGCCTCAGCCGTACCTGCCGCCCGCGCCCCAAGCCGCGCCCGCCGGCGCCCCCGCCGAACTCCCCACGCCGCAGAACGAGGACGCCCGATGACCAGCCCTCAGCAGCCCCAGCCGCAGCCTGAGCGCGGACCGCACGACACCGGTGCGCAGACGCAGCCGATACCTCCGGCCGCCCCGCCGGCGCCCGCCGGAGAGGCCGGCACGATGATGCTCAAGGCCCAGGAGCCGCCGGCCCCCGCCCCGGCCCGGGAAGCCGGCACGATGATGCTCCAGGCCCAGCCGATGCCCGAGCCGCAGCCGCTCGCGGCGCACGGTCCGGGCAAGGACGCGGGCACGATGATGCTCCAGGCCCCCCAGGCCCAGCCACCGCAGCCGCAGGCCCCGGCGCCCGCTCCCCCGCAGCCCGGCCCGGTCGGTTACGTCTCGCCCATCCCGGTGCGCCCCGCCCACCTCGGCCATGCGCTGGCCTCCGAGTGGACGAAGATCCGCTCGGTGCGCTCGACGATCTGGACGCTCGGCATCATGGTCGTCCTGATCCTCGGCATCAGCCTGATGGCCGCCGCCGCGCTCGGCAGCCCGGACCGCGAGGTGGACCCCAAGCTCGGATTCTCCTTCCTCGGCATCCTGCTGGGCACCCTGTGTCTCATCCCGCTGGGTGTCCTGGTGATCTCCTCCGAGTACGGGACGGGGATGATCCGCACCACCATGACCGCCTGCCCCAACCGGGCGCGGGTGCTCGCCGCCAAGTCGGTCGTCTTCTCCGGGCTCGCCTTCGTCATCACGACCCTCACCACGACCCTCGTCGCGCTGATCTTCAATGGCCTGGTCAACGGCCCGGCTCCCACCGCCGATCAGTGGCTCCGGGCCACCGTGGGCGTCGGTCTGTACGTGTCGCTGCTCGGGCTGCTCGCCCTGGCGGTGGGCTCGCTGCTGCGGCACTCCGCGGGTGCGATCAGCGCCATGCTCGGCGTGGTGCTGCTGCCGATGCTGCTCGCGGTCTTCATGATCGGCTCGGAGAGCCTCCAGGAGATCAGCAAGGCGCTGATCAGCTACTCGGTGCCCAACTCGCTGGCGACGCTCTACGACAACCCGTTCCTGGGCACGGAGTCGGGCCCGCAGGGCTGGACCCCGCTGTGGATCATGGCCGGCCTGACCGCCGTCGTCCTGGGCGGCGCCTTCGCGGCCCAGGCCAAGCGCGACGTGTAGCGCCGTGCGGAGACGCGCGGAGACGTCCGGAGATGTGTGGACGGGTGGACGGGTGACCGTCTGACGGGGGGGTCAGTACCTCGGCGCGTTACGGGACCGCTGGAGCCGCGCGCTCCGGCGGTCCCGTGCGTTCCAGCACGCCTTGTGCCAGTGCCGGCGGTCGTCGACACCGCCGTGCTGCGGCCAGGCGACGACGTGCGGGACCCCGGGCGGGATCTCCTGGTCGCAGCCGGGGCAGCGGTAGTGCTTGGCCGCGCCGCCGCCCCCGACCTGCCGTACCACCCAGTCCTCGCCGCGCCACTCCGCGGTCTCTTCCAGGCCGTAGCGGCTGGTGCCCGTGCGGTCGACGGGCTTCGCACCGCGCTGGCGGTTTCGACGCGGGGACACACAACACCTCGGGATGTGTACGGGGTCACGGGCTGTCACCAGCGTACGCGGCGGGCGCCGGGTCCGGTCGCCGGCCGGGGTTCCTGCGATCATCGGGAAATTTCGCGGCAGGCCGTGCCCTTGGCACGTGTCGGCCGTTGTTGCGTGTGAGGGGGGACCGCGTCGGCTGCGAGGAGGCAGAGAGCGATGCGCGTTGGGGCTTTCATCCTGGCCGCTCAGTTCCCCGGTCAGGGACAGGGGGAGGCACTGCACCGTGCGGTGCGCGCCGCCGAGGCGGCGGAAGAGGCCGGGCTCGCCGATGTCTGGCTCGCGGAGCACCACTTCGTACCGTACGGCGTCTGCCCGAATGCGGCGACGCTGGCCGCGCTGCTGTTGGGGCGCACCCGCCGGATCGGTGTCGGTACGGCCGTGAGTGTCCTGCCCACCCAGCATCCGGTGACGCTCGGTGAGCAGGCCGCGCTGCTGCACCTCACCTCCGGCGGGCGGTTCACGCTGGGCGTCGGCCGCGGCGGCCCCTGGGTGGATCTGGAGGTCTTCGGCGCCGGTCTCGCCGCGTACGAGCGGGACTTCCCCGAGTCGCTGGACCTGCTGCTGCGCTGGCTGCGCGAGCCGCGGGTGGGCGCGCGGGGCGAGCGCTATACGTTCCGGGAGGTGGCGGTGGTGCCGCGGCCGGACCAGGCGCTGGGCGATCCGGACGATCCGTGCGCCGGGCCCCCGGGGCCGCCGGTGGTGATGGCCTGTACGTCGCCCTCGTCCGTGCGGACGGCCGCCGAGCGCGGGCTGCCGATGCTGCTGGGCATGCACTGCGGTGACGAGGAGAAGGCGGAGATGGTCGCGCTGTGGCGGCGCTGCGCGCGCCAGGCCGGCCGGGACGGCGACGCGATCGCCTCCGCCGGGCATGTCTCGGCGGGCGTGGTGCAGATCGCGGACGACCGCGCGGCGGCGACGGAGAGCCTGACGAAGGCGATGCCCGGCTGGCTGCGGCAGGGCCTGGGCGCGCATGTGACGGTCGACGGCCGCTATCGCGCCATGCGCGATCCGGTGGCGTACACGGAGCTGTTGTGCGGGCTGCATCCCGTCGGCCCGCCGGAGCTGTGCGCGGACCGGCTGGCGGCCAGCGCGGAACGTACCGGCATCACCCGCTTCGCGCTGCTGGTCGAGGGCTCCGGTGATCTCGCGGCGACGGAGGAGAACGTCCGCCGGTTGGGCACCGAGGTCCTGCCGCGGCTGGGGTGACGCCCGGTACGGAGGGCGGGTGGCCGTCCGGGTGGTGGCGTCGGCGGCACGGTGTGCTGCCGCTGGCACATCGTGGAGGAGCGCGCCCTACTCCTCGTACGCAGCGGCAGCAACCCCCCTCAGCAGTCGCGGAGTTCGGGCGACTGGTTCAGCAGCTGGCCCCGGATCGAGGTGAACTTGGCCAGGCGGTCGTCCACCACCGGGTCGAGCGGGAAGACCGCGACCCGGTGACAGTTCTGGAAGGCGAGCCGCACACCGAAGTGCCGCTCCAGCGAACCACGGATCGCGTCACTCGCCAGCGCGCGCAGCAGCTGGCCGCGCGCCTGCTCGTCCGGCGGCGGCGTCTGATTGTCGGCGAAGTCTCCGCCGTCCACCTTCAGCTGTGCCACCAGAGAGCTGATCATCCCCCATGCGTAAGGCAGGGAGTTCCGGACGCAGTCGACAAAAGCGGCTTCGTCGACCTCGCCTCGCTCGGCCTGTTCGAGGAGGGCCGGTGAGACGTCGAGCGACATGAGGTTCTCCTCTCGCGGCCCCGTCGGGACGGACAGGGCCTAGGGACGGGACTGGGGAGTCCGCGACGCAGCGTGTTCGCCTCACAACCCCCCGCGTCAACCGTATGCCGCGCAAGAGGCCTGCACCAGGAGATTGCACATACAACCGGCCAATGGCGAGCGCCTGGGCTGCGGCGATTTCCGCCGTAACGCCGCTCCCCGTGGCGCCCCGGGCCGTCACGGGCCCCCGGGAACCGGCCGAATCGCGCAGCGGGCCCCCGGTCGAGTAGCGTGGCGCACCATGCGTCTCGTCATCGCCCGCTGCTCCGTGGACTACGCGGGCCGGCTCACCGCCCACCTGCCGTCCGCCCTCCGTCTCATCCTGGTGAAGGCGGATGGCTCCGTCTCCGTCCACGCCGACGACCGGGCCTACAAACCCCTGAATTGGATGTCCCCGCCCTGCACCCTCAAGGAGGGCGACGGCAGCGTGTGGACGGTGGAGAACAAGGGCGGCGAGAAGCTCATCATCACCCTGGAGGAGGTCGTGCACGACTCGTCGCACGAGCTCGGCGTCGACCCGGGGCTGATCAAGGACGGGGTGGAGGCCCACCTCCAGGAGCTGCTCGCCGACCGGATCGAGACCCTCGGCGAGGGCTACTCCCTGATTCGGCGTGAATACCCCACTGCCATTGGCCCGGTGGATATCTTGTGCCGGGACGCCGACAGCCAGACCGTCGCGGTCGAGATCAAGCGCCGCGGTGAGATCGACGGGGTCGAGCAGCTCACCCGCTATCTCGAACTCCTCAACCGCGACCCGCACTTGGCCCCGGTCAAGGGCGTCTTCGCAGCGCAGGAGATCAAGCCGCAGGCCCGGGTGCTGGCCACCGACCGGGGTATCGGCTGTGTCGTCCTGGACTACGACGCGCTGCGCGGCATCGAGGACGACAAGCTCCGCCTGTTCTGACCCGGCCGGCCGGCGGGACGGCGCGCGGCAGCACGGCAACAACGGCATGGCCGACACGGCGTCACACAGCGCGACGGCCCGGTCCTTCCCGGACCGGGCCGTCGCGCTGTGCTGGGGTGCGTTTGTGGTGCCGTGCCGGGGCGTCAGGCGGCCGGGGCGCTCTCCTGCGTACCCGAGGCCGGGCCCGCGCCGTCCGGGGAGCCGCCGACCGAGGAGCCGCCGACGGACGGGTCACCGGCCGAGGACGCGACGGCGCTCTCCGAGGGGCTCTGCGTCGTCGGTTTGTCGGTGGGCTTGTCCGTGGGCTCGTCGGTCGGCGTCGGGTCGGTGGGCTCGTCCGTCGGCGTGGGGTCCGTGGGCTCGTCGGTCGGCGTCGGGTCGGTCGGCTCGTCGGTCGGCGGGGTGGGGCGGGTCGGCCGGCCGGTCGGGCGGGCCGTGGGGCTCGTCGGCCGGGTGCTCGGGTCGGTCGGCGCGTCGCCGGTCGCGGGGGCGCTGGGGGACGGGGACGGGCCGCCGGTGCGGGCCGGGCTGCCGGGGCGGGTGGTGCCGGGACGGGCCGAGGGCCGGTCGGTGCCGTCGTCGGGCTTGCCGGTCGACGGGTCCGGGGTGGCGCTGTCCTCCGTGGTCTGCTCGGTGATGACCTTGTTGTCGGAGCCGGCGTCATCGCCGTCGGAGGTCAGGCCGAGGGTGACGACCGTGCCGAGGACGGCCACCAGCAGCGCGCCGGCGCCCGCGGCCACGAGGTTGCGGCGGGCGGTCCCGCCGAACGCCCGCTTGCCGGCCGCCTTGTGGCTGCCGCCCTTGCCGGTGCCGCCGACGGCCGGGAGGGCCGTGGTGGCGTCGGAAGTCCGGCCGGCATCCCGGACGGCGGCCAGTTCCGCGGTGTCCGCCGCGCCCGCGGCCCGCAGCTTGGCGGTCGACACCGCGTCGGGCGAGGCGGCCTGCGGGCCCGTCGGCGCGTCCAGGCCCTTGGGGACGTCCGGCTGCCGGGTGCCGGCGGCCGCCGCGGCGACCTGCGGCACGGCCGTGGTGACCGCCGAAGCGGCCCGCGCGCGGTCGGTGACCAGCGCCAGCGCCCGCCGCCCGGCCACCGCGCCGTCGCGGTCGGAGAGCACACCGCGCAGTCCGATGGACGCCTCCAGCTCGGCCCGGGCCCGGTCGAGGCTGCCGGTGCACAGCGCCAGCACCCCCAGCTCGTGGTGGAAGTAGGCCTCCTCGGCGACCTCACCGGCCAGCCGCGCGGCCTCCTGGCCGTACCGCAGGGCGCGCTCCCAGGCGCTCCAGTGCAGCGCCGCGGCGAACGCGGGGGCGGCCGTACGGGCGAGCAGCACGGCCGCGCTGGCGTGCCCGCCCTCCCGGCTGCCGGTCAGGACGCCCATCGCGGCCAGCGCCACATCGGCCTCGGCGGCGGCCCGCTCCGGGGTGACCGAGGGGTGGCCGGCCCACCAGGCGTAGTGCTGGGCGGCGGTGTGCGCCCGGGTGCCGGCGTCCTCGGCGTAGCCGGCGCCGGTCAGCTGGTCCTGGACGGTGGCGGCGAGCCGGTAATGGCCGGCCACCGGCGTGATCAGGCCGCAGGCCAGCAGCTCGCCGAGGGCGGCGTCGGCGTGGGTGTCCTGGGTGAGGGCCGGCAGGTGCGCCTGGTGGGGCAGGTCACCGCCGAGCGCGACGGCGAAGCGCAGGGTCTCCCGGGCGGCGTCGCTCAGCCGGGAGGCGAGCAGCGGGGCGGGCGCGGCGGCCTCGCCGAGGGACGGCAGTGGCGGCTCCGGCGGACCGTCGTCCCCGTCCGGTGTGGCGTCCTGCGGGCCGTCCGCCGCCCGCTGCGCCGTCTCCGGCGTCTCCTCGGGGAAGAGTCCGTACCCGTCGTCGAGGGCGCCGGATCCGCCGCGCTGCCGCTCGCGCTGCCGCAGCAGGGCGGCGGCCTGGACGAACCGCAGCGGCAGCCCTTCGGACTCGAACCAGAGGTCGGCGGCCCAGGCCTCCTCGTCGTCGGTGAGCGGCCGGTCCACGGCCCGCTCCAGGAGCCGGGTGCAGCCGGCCCGGCCGATACCGCCGAGGAAGATCTCTTCGAGGTGCGAGCCGGGGCTGGGGGCCGCGACGTCGGGGGTGGCGGCGATCAGGAAGGCGCACTCGGGTGTGGCGTCGAGCAGCTCGTCCAGCGCGGCGCCGCCGAACTCCAGGTCGTCCAGGACGACGATCGCGCCGATGCCGGCGACCAAGCGCAGCAGCTCGGGCCGGTCCGGGCGGTGCTGCGGGGCCCGGTACACCGCGGTGAACAGCGCGTACAGCAGGTCGGTGGCGGTGCGGTGGTAGCCGGAGAGCCGGACCACCCCGTCGGGGGCGACTCCGGCACAGGCGGTGGCGACGGCGTCCAGCAGCCGGGTGCGGCCGGAGCCGGACGGGCCGGTGAGGCGTACCGAGCGGCCGCGGGAGAGCAGCCGGACCAGGCGCTCGGTGTCCTCGGTGCGCTCCTCGAGCGGAGCGTCGTACGGGGCGGAACCGGGCGGTCCAGGGGGCAGCGGGGGCGCCACGGCGCGGGCGGCCGCGGCGCGCTCCTGCGGACCGAGCTTGGCGGGGAGCGCGGGGCGCTCTCCGGGCGGGCAGGGTTCTATCTCGCTGCCGTCGACGGGGTTGACGGTGACGAGGTAGTTCCCGGAGACGAGCCGGACGACGCGGGCGGGCCCGCCGGAGCCGCCCTGCGCGCCGCCGAACGCGGAGGCCGGGGGCTCGGCGGGGTCGCCCTGCTCGCCGTACTCCTCGGGTCCCCGGTGGGTGTTCGGGTCCATGCTGCAAGCTCCCAGAGATGTGCTGTGCCGAAGTGCGCTCCGGCCGTCCGCACTCCGCCGGCCAGGTCCTGTCGTCACCCTCCCGTCGTCCGCCCGGAGGGCGGGCCCCGCGGTGTCCGGTGCACTCCGCCGCGGGGTTCCGCGGGCCGTTCGGGCGTGGGGGCCGTGCCAGGCGTCGCGGGGCGGACGGGAGGGTGGCGACCGGGCCTGGGGCGCCCTCCGCTGTCGCGTCTGGTCCGGTGCCCGCCGCGGATGATGGCATACGGGCGGGAACCGCACCCTAGCCCCGGAAGCGGGACGGTGCACCACCGGGGGCGGGCACTGACCGGAACGCCCGGAATTGACCGAGATCGCGCGATTTACCGCATCTTCTCCGGTTACGGCGTGTCCGCCGGAAGGCGGCCCCGCCGCCGTCCACCGCCGCGTTCACACCCGGTGGACCCCTTGTTCACACCCGAGGAAGCGATTCAGCTTCGATACCGCCCTCGATGGCGAGGATGCGGTGCAGCCGGGTGGCGACCAGCAGTCGCTGCATCTGGGGCGGCACACCGCGCAGTACCAGCCTGCGGTTGACCCGGCCGGCCCGGCGGTGTGCCCCCATGATCACACCGAGGCCGGTGGCGTCCCAGGAATGCAGCTCGGTGAGGTCCAGCACCAGATCACCCCGGCCGGAGTCGACGGCGGTGTGCAGGGCCGTGCGGGCGTCCGCCGCGCTGCGCACGTCGAGGCGGCCCTCGACGACCAGCTCGGCGTGGTCGCCCCTGATGTGCATATGCGCTCCCCTGTGTCATGGGTTCGTGCATGGACGTCTACAGATCTGACTGCCTCTCACGCGGCGAAGTTGCCGCCTGTAAGCGAACCGGTACCGCATTTCACCCCACCGGGTGATCCGATCGGGCCCGTCCGCCCTGACGCGGTATCAGCGCCGGCCCCGGCCGCCGGGTTCAGTGCTCGTAGAAGCCCTGCCCACTCTTGCGCCCGATGTCACCCGCGTCGACCATCCGCCGCATGATCTCCGGCGGGGCGAACTTCTCGTCCTGGGACTCGGTGTAGATGTTGTCGGTGGCGTGCAGCAGGATGTCGACACCCGTCAGGTCGGCGGTGGCCAGCGGCCCCATCGCGTGGCCGAAGCCCAACTTGCAGGCGGTGTCGATGTCCTCGGCGCTGGCCACACCGGATTCGTAGAGCTTGGCGGCCTCGACGACCAGCGCCGAGATCAGCCGGGTGGTGACGAAGCCGGCCACGTCGCGGTTGACGACGACACAGGTCTTGCCGGTGCTCTCGGCGAACTGCCGCGCCGTCGCCAGGGTTTCGTCACTGGTCTTGTAGCCCCGGACCAGCTCGCACAGCTGCATCATCGGCACCGGCGAGAAGAAGTGCGTACCCACGACCCGCTCCGGGCGGGAGGTGGCCGCGGCGATCTTGGTGATCGGGATGGCGGACGTGTTGGAGGCCAGTACGGCCTCGTCCTTGACCAGCTTGTCCAGCGCCTGGAAGATCTCCCGCTTGATCTCGATCCGCTCGAAGACCGCCTCGACGACGATATCGGCGTCCGCCGCGGCCTCCAGGTCGGTCGTGGTGGTGATCCGGGCCAGCGCCCGCTCGGCGTCGGCCGCCGCCAGCTTCCCCTTCGAGACGAACTTCTCGTACGAGGCCTCGATGCCGCCCTTCCCACGGGCCAGCGCCTCGTCCGTCACATCGCGGAGGACCACGTCCCAGCCCGCCTGGGCGGAGACCTGCGCGATACCGGACCCCATCAGTCCGGCCCCGATGACGGCGAGCTTCTTTGCCACTGCTGTCCCCTCACACCCTGTGCATTTGAAAGCCTGTTGGTCTGTCGGTCTCCCGCTGACGTTAGCGGTCGCGGGCGGCACGTGGGCGGGTTAGAGATGCGCGTCACTGCTTCCTGTTCCCGCTTCCCGTTCTCCCGGGCATCGCCGCGCGGACCGGAGAGCCGGGCCCCCTCGTCGCTCGCCGAGTTCCCGGCAGCGGGAGCGAGTTGTGCGGTGCGGGCCGCGGTGGCCGGCGCGGGCCTTTCGGAGAGCCGCGGCGTAGGCTCGCTCTTATGGTGAATCTGACGCGTATCTACACCCGCACGGGCGACAAGGGCACCACCGCCCTGGGAGATATGAGCCGTACCGCCAAGACCGATGCGCGGATCGCGGCGTACGCGGACGCCAACGAGGCCAACGCGGCGATCGGGGTGGCCCTGGCGCTCGGTTCGCTGCCGGAGGAGGTCGCCGCGGTGCTGCTGCGGGTGCAGAACGATCTCTTCGACGTCGGTGCGGACCTGTCGACACCGGTGGTGGAGAACCCCGAGTTCCCGCCGCTGCGGGTCGAGCAGAGCTACATCGACAAACTGGAGGCCGACTGCGACCGCTTCCTCGCGGACCTGGAGAAGCTGCGCAGCTTCATCCTCCCCGGCGGCACGCCCGGCGCGGCCCTGCTCCACCAGGCCTGTACGGTCGTCCGCCGTGCCGAGCGCGCCACCTGGGCCGCCTTCGAGGAACACAGCGACACGATGAACCCGCTCACCGCCACCTACCTCAACCGCCTCTCCGACCTCCTGTTCATCCTGGCCAGGACGGCGAACAAGGAGGTCGGGGACGTGCTGTGGGTACCGGGCGGAGAACGCTGAGGGGCCCCTCAGCGCAGGGTCTTCCGCGGCGGCAGGTCCGCCTGCCCCGTGGCGGCGGGCCGCGCCGGCTCCTTCTTCCGCCAGATGAAGTAGGTAGCGGTGATCACACCGTGGACGAGCAGGATGCGGGCCGCGGCGCCCTGCGTGGCGCGCAGCGAGGCGGCGTCGCCATCCTCGCCGACGTACCAGATGGCGGCCTGGAGCAGGGCGGCCGCGACGGCCATCCCCAGCAGCGTCCGCAGCCAGAGCCGCAGCTCGTGCCTGGCCCGGGGCAGGCCGTACTTCGGCGGCCTGACCGGCGGCGGGCCGCCTGCGAAGCGGTGCAGGAAGTGTCCGTCGGCCCACTTGATCATGTAGTGGCCGTAGGCGACGGTGAAGCCGATGTAGAGGGCCGCCAGACCGTGCTTCCAGTCCGCGGCGGCGCCGTTCTTCAGGTCGATCGCGGTGACGACCAGCAGGACCAGCTCCAGCAGCGGCTCGGTCAGCAGCACCGCCGCGCCGGTGCGCGGCATCCGTGCCAGGTACCGCAGCGCCAGGCCGGCCACCAGCAGCACCCAGAAGCCCACCTCACAGGCGATGATCAGCGCGACGACCACGGCTCTCTCCTATCTGGGCTTCAGGGGCTTCTTCACGGGTTTCCGGGCCTTCCGGGCCTTCCGGGCCTTCCGGGCCTTCCGGGCCTTCCGGGCCTTCCGGGCCTTCCGGCGAACGCCTCCGGACACCTCAAGGTTCCCAGCGGCTTCCGGCCGGAACGTCGTCGCAGATGACGATCCGGGACTGCATCTTTCGATGTAGCGCGGGAGGTGCGGGGATGACGCGGACATGGCCGCGGCAGGGCCCTGCGGCCGTGTGTCATGGAGCCGTGTTTCATGGAGGGGTGACCGACAGACCCCGCGCCGCCCTCACCCGGCCGCACTGGCTCGATGTGCTCGTCGCGGTCGGCGGGCTGCTCACCGGGCTGCTGCTCTGGTCGCTGGATCTGCACGGCGGACCGCCGCGGCTGGGGCTGCCGCCCTCGCTGACGCTGGCCGCGCTCACCGCGATGGCGGGGGCGGAGCTGCTGCGCCGTACGGCCCCGATGACCGCGCTGGCCGTAGCGGTGCCGGCGCTCGCGCTGGACTTCTGCACCGGCACACTCGTCGCCACGGTCGTGATGTTCACCGACGTGATCTACGCGGCGGTGCTCTACGGCCCGGCGCGCGCGGCCCGGCACATTCTCGTGCACTCGGTCCTGGTGACCGTCGCGGCGGCCGTCACCCTCACCGCACTCTGGCGGAACCCGCAGGTGGTGGTGGTCGTCATCGCCATCGCAGTGATCACCATCGCCCCGGCGTGGACCGGCCTGATCATCCGTAACCACCGCGACGCCGCGCAGTCCGCCCGACTGCGCGCCGAACGGATCGCGCTGCTGGCCGAGATGGACCGCGCCCAGGCGGTGGCCGGTGAGCGCGCCCGGATGGCCCGTGAGCTGCACGACCTGGTCGCCAACCACCTGTCCGCGATCGCCATCCACGCCACCGCCGCACAGTCCATCGACGACCCGGCGGCGACCCGTGAGGCGCTCGGGGTGATCCGCCAGAACAGTGTGCAGGGCCTGGCCGAAATGCGGCGCCTCATCGGGCTGTTGCGGGACCCGAAGGCGCACGCGGAGGGGCCGGCCGTGACGCCGTCCCTGGACGGGCTGGCGGCGCTGATCGCCCAGGCCCGGGCGAACGGCGCGGGCAGCGGGCTGACCTTCGTCCTGGACGACGCCCGCCGCACGGACGGGCGGGAGCCGGACGAGCGGCGCGGGCCGGAGAAGCGGCAGGGGCCCGAGGAACAGCGGGAGCCGGACGAGCAGCGGGAGCCGGATGAGCGGCGGGAGCCGGAGGAGCGGCGGGAGCCGGAGGAGCGGCGGGAGCCGGAGGAGCGGCGGGAGCCGGAGGAGCGGCGGGGCGGCGACCCCGGGCCGGCCTCCCCGGCCGGGCTCGCCGCGTACCGCATCGTCCAGGAATCGCTGACCAACGCGCTCAAACACGCCGCACCGGGCGAGGTACGGGTGCGGATCGCCCATGAGCGCGGGGGCGCGCTCAGCGTCACCGTCCGCAGCCCCTACGCCGACCGGCCCGGCCCCCGCGCCCCCGGCTCCGGCAGCGGCCTGGTCGGTATGCGGGAGCGGATCGCCCTGCTGGGCGGGGCGTTCGAGGCCGGTCCGCGGAACGGGCCGGACGGCAGAGTCTGGCTGGTGCGGGCGGCGTTGCCCGCCGCCGAGGAGGAAGAGCAACGATGACAGGCGCCGCAGCGCAGCCGATCCGGGTTCTCGTCGCGGAGGACCAGTCCGCCGTCCGGGCCGGGCTGGTCCTGATCCTGCGCACCGCCCCCGACATCGAGGTCATCGGGGAGGCGGTGGACGGCGAGGAGGCGGTGCGGCTCGCCCGCGAGCTGCGCCCCGCCCTCGTCCTCATGGACATCCAGATGCCCCGGCTCGACGGCGTCACCGCGACCCGGCAGGTGGTGTCCGAGCAACTGGCGGACGTCCTGGTGCTGACCACGTTCGATCTGGACGAGTACGTCTTCGGGGCGCTGCGGGCGGGCGCGGCGGGCTTTCTGCTCAAGGACAGCGACGCGGGCACGCTGCTGACGGCGGTGCGGACGGTGGCGTCCGGCGAGGGGCTGATCGCGCCGGCGGTGACCCGGCGGCTGATCGCGGAGTTCGCCCGTCCGCGTACGGCGGCGCGGCCGGCGAGTGCGGGTACGGGTGCGGGTGCGGGTGACGCACCGGATCCGTCGGTCCTGGACGTGCTGACCCCGCGCGAGCGGGAGGTCCTGGGGTGTCTGGGCCGGGGCCTGTCGAACGCCGATATCGCGCTACGGCTGGCCATGGCGGAGGCCACCGTGAAGACACATGTCAGCCGGCTGCTGGCGAAACTGAACCTGCGCAGCCGGGTGCAGGCGGCGGTACTGGCCCAGGAGTTGGGGGTGGCCGGACCGTAGGCCCGGGAACTGGCCGCCGGCCTCTGCGGCTGGGCCGAACGGATCCCGTAGGGGGTGGTCGAACAGATCCCCTAAGGGATACGAGGGCCCCCTGCGGGGCCACAACGGGCCGGGGGGCGGGGGTATTCCCGGTTCAGGCCACGTTCACCCTCCCCCAGACTTCGTCCGGGGGTACCCCCATCCAACGGGGCCCTCTGCTTAAGCCACATTGACCCGTTGCCCGGGCGGGGCCGCCTCCAGCCAGGCGAGGAAGCCGGTGAGTGCGTCCTCGCTCATCGCCAGCTCCAGGCGGGTGCCGCGGTGCCGACAGGCCAGCACGACGGAGTCGGAGAGCAGCGCCAGCTCCTCCTCGCCCTGGGGGGTGCGCCGCTCCAGGACCTCGATGGCGGAGCGCTCCAGGAGGCGCCGGGGCCGGGGCGCGTACGAGAACACCCGGAACCACTCGATCCGGTCACCGTTGTAGCGCGACACGCCGTAGATCCAGCCCTTGCCGCCGGTCTCGCTCTCCGGCACGTTCCAGCGCAGGCTGCAGTCGAAGGTGCCGCCGGACCGCTGGATGAGCCGCCGTCTCAGCCCGAAGACGAACAGTCCCAGCAGCAACAGCACCACGACCGCGCCGCTCACAAGCAGAGCGAGGACCATCCCGACCGACCTCCTCGCCTCGATGGTGGTACCCCGCGCCGTTCAGGCACGGGGACGGAAAAGCACCTGCATTGCCTCAGCCGCGGGCCGCTCCGGACAATTCCGGGCAGCCCGCGGCTGAGGATCGATCTCGTCGGTGACGGGGCTCAGTGAACGCCCGCCACCGCACGCAGCCGGACGTCGGCGCGACGCTCGGCGGCCGCGTCGGCCTCCGACTTCGCTCGCTCCAGGGCCCGCTCCGCGCGCTGGACATCGATCTCGTCCGACAGCTCGGCCACCTCTGCGAGCAGGGACAGCTTGTTGTCGGCGAACGAGATGAAGCCGCCGTGCACCGCGGCGACGACCGTGCCGTCACCGCTCTCGCCGGTCGTACGAATCGTCACCGGGCCCGACTGCAGCACGCCGAGCAGCGGCTGGTGTCCGGGCATGACGCCGATGTCGCCCGACGAGGTGCGCGCGACGACCAGGCTGGCCTCGCCGGACCAGACCTGACGGTCCGCGGCGACCAACTCGACGTGCAGCTCAGCCACGATGGCTCCTCGGGTCTCCACCTGCCTGGCGTGGCAGATGTTGGGTCAAATACTAGTGGTCGTACGGACCGGGGGCGGCCATGGCCGCCCCCGGGACCGGTGCCGGGGTCAGGAGACGCCCAGCTCCTTGGCGTTGTTCTTCAGGTCCTCGAGGCCACCGCACATGAAGAAGGCCTGCTCGGGGAAGTGGTCGTACTCACCGTCGGCGATCGCGTTGAACGCGGCGATCGACTCGTCCAGCGGCACGTCCGAGCCGTCGACACCGGTGAACTGCTTCGCCACGTGGGTGTTCTGCGACAGGAACCGCTCGATACGACGGGCGCGGTGGACGGTGAGCTTGTCCTCCTCGCCGAGCTCGTCGATACCCAGAATCGCGATGATGTCCTGGAGGTCCTTGTACTTCTGCAGGATCGTCTTGACGCGCGAGGCGCAGTTGTAGTGGTCCTGCGAGATGTAGCGGGGGTCCAGGATCCGGGACGTCGAGTCCAGCGGGTCCACCGCCGGGTAGATGCCCTTCTCCGAGATCGGACGCGACAGAACGGTGGTCGCGTCCAGGTGGGCGAAGGTGGTCGCCGGCGCCGGGTCGGTCAGGTCGTCCGCGGGGACGTAGATCGCCTGCATCGAGGTGATCGAGTGACCGCGGGTCGAGGTGATGCGCTCCTGGAGGAGGCCCATCTCGTCGGCCAGGTTCGGCTGGTAACCCACCGCGGAGGGCATCCGGCCGAGCAGGGTCGAGACCTCGGAGCCGGCCTGCGTGAAGCGGAAGATGTTGTCGATGAAGAACAGCACGTCCTGCTTCTGGACGTCACGGAAGTACTCGGCCATGGTGAGGCCGGCCAGCGCGACGCGCAGACGGGTGCCCGGGGGCTCGTCCATCTGACCGAAGACCAGCGCGGTCTTGTCGATGACGCCGGAGTCGGTCATCTCCTCGATGAGGTCGTTGCCCTCACGGGTGCGCTCGCCGACACCGGCGAACACGGAGACACCGTCGTGGTTGTTGGCGACACGGTAGATCATCTCCTGGATGAGCACCGTCTTGCCGACGCCGGCGCCGCCGAACAGACCGATCTTGCCGCCCTTGACGTACGGGGTCAGCAGGTCGATGACCTTGACGCCGGTCTCGAACATCTCGGTCTTGGACTCGAGCTGGTCGAAGGACGGGGCCTTGCGGTGGATCGCCCAGCGCTCGGTGACCTCGGACTCGGCCTCCGGCTTGTTCAGGATCTCACCAAGGGTGTTGAACACCTTGCCCTTGGTGACGTCACCGACCGGCACGGTGATGCCGTCACCGGTGTCGGTGACCGGGGCCTGGCGGACCAGGCCGTCGGTGGGCTGCATGGAGATCGCACGGACCAGGCCCTCGCCCAGGTGCTGGGCGACCTCGAGGGTCAGGGTCTTCGTGGCACCGGCCTCGGCCGGGTCCGCGACCTCGACGGTCAGCGCGTTGTAGATGTCCGGCATCGCGTCGACGGGGAACTCCACGTCGACGACCGGGCCGATGACCCGGGCGACGCGGCCCGTGGCAGCGGCCGTCTCAACAGTGGTGGTCATAGTTGTCAGTCACTCCCCGCGGTCGCGTCGGCCAGTGCGGCACTGCCACCGACGATCTCGCTGATTTCCTGGGTGATTTCGGCCTGGCGGGCCGCGTTGGCAAGCCGCGAGAGCGACTTGATGAGCTCTTCCGCATTGTCGGTCGCCGACTTCATCGCACGCCGGGTGGCGGCGTGCTTGGAGGCGGCGGCCTGCAGAAGCGCGTTGTAGATCCGCGACTCGACGTACCGCGGCAGCAGGGCGTCCAGGACGTCCTCGGCCGACGGCTCGAAGTCGAACAGCGGGAGGATCTCGCCCTTGGACGTGTCCTCCTCCGCCTCGGCCGTCTTCGCGAGGCTGAGCGGCAGCAGGCGGTCGTCGAGCGCGGTCTGCGTCATCATCGAGAGGAACTCGGTGTAGACGATGTGGAGTTCGTCCACCCCGCCCTCGGCGGTGTCCCGCTGCACGGCCTCGATCAGCGGTGCGGCGATCGCCTTGGCGTCCGCGTACGTCGGGCTGTCGGTGAAGCCGGTCCACGAGTCCGTGACCTTGCGGTCGCGGAAGCCGTAGTACGACACACCCTTGCGGCCGACGATGTAGACGTCGACCTCCTTGCCCTCGGCCTTGAGCCGCTCGGTGAGCTGCTCCGCGGCCTTGATGACGTTGGAGGAGTAGCCGCCGGCCAGACCGCGGTCGCTCGTGAGGAGCAGCAGCGCGGCCCGGGTCGGGTTCTCCGCCTCGGTCGTCAGGGCATGCTGGGTGGTCGAGCCCGTGGCAACCGCTGTCACCGCGCGGGTCAGCTCACTCGCGTACGGCGTCGACGCCGCCACCTGGCGCTGCGCCTTGACGACGCGCGAGGCGGCGATCATCTCCATCGCCTTGGTGATCTTCTTGGTCGCGGTGACGGAGCGGATGCGACGCTTGTAGACCCGGAGCGTGGCTCCCATGGATCAGGTCCCTTCCGTCGTCACTTGCTCGTGGCGGGGGCGTCCTCGCCGAGCAGCTTGCCGTCCGAGGTCTCGAACTGCCGCTTGAAGCCGTCGACGGCCTCGGAGATCGCACCGATGGTGTCGTCGGACATCTTGCCGCCCTCGCGGATGCTGGTCAGCAGGTCCTTCTTCTCCCGGTGGAGGTGGTCGAGGAGCTCGCGCTCGAAGCGGCGGATGTCCTCGACCGGGACGTCGTCCATCTTGCCGTTGGTGCCGGCCCAGACGGAGACGACCTGGTCCTCGGTCGCGTACGGGGCGTACTGGCCCTGCTTGAGCAGCTCGGTCATCCGCTTACCGCGCTCCAGCTGCGCCTTGGAGGCCGCGTCCAGGTCGGAACCGAAGGCGGCGAACGCCTCCAGCTCGCGGTACTGGGCGAGGTCCACGCGGAGCCGGCCGGAGACCTGCTTCATCGCCTTGTGCTGGGCGGAACCACCGACACGGGAGACGGAGATACCGACGTTCAGCGCCGGGCGCTGGCCCGCGTTGAACAGGTCCGACTCCAGGAAGCACTGGCCGTCGGTGATGGAGATGACGTTGGTCGGGATGAACGCCGACACGTCGTTCGCCTTGGTCTCGACGATCGGCAGACCGGTCATCGAACCGGCGCCCATGTCGTCGGAGAGCTTGGCGCAGCGCTCCAGCAGACGCGAGTGCAGGTAGAAGACGTCACCCGGGTAGGCCTCACGGCCCGGCGGGCGGCGCAGCAGCAGGGACACGGCGCGGTAGGCGTCGGCCTGCTTCGAGAGGTCGTCGAAGATGATCAGGACGTGCTTGCCCTGGTACATCCAGTGCTGGCCGATGGCCGAGCCGGTGTAGGGCGCCAGGTACTTGAAGCCCGCCGGGTCGGACGCCGGGGCGGCGACGATGGTGGTGTACTCCAGGGCGCCGGCCTCCTCCAGCGCGCCGCGCACGGACGCGATGGTGGAGCCCTTCTGGCCGATGGCGACGTAGATGCAGCGGACCTGCTTCTTCGGGTCGCCCGAGCGCCAGTTGTCGCGCTGGTTGATGATCGTGTCGACGGCCAGGGCGGTCTTGCCGGTCTGGCGGTCACCGATGATCAGCTGACGCTGGCCACGGCCGATCGGCACCATCGAGTCGACGGCCTTGTAGCCGGTCTCCATCGGCTCGTGCACCGACTTACGGACCATGACGCCGGGAGCCTGCAGCTCCAGGGCGCGGCGGCCCTCGGTCTCGATCTCGCCGAGGCCGTCGATCGGGTTGCCCAGCGGGTCGACGACGCGGCCGAGGTAGCCCTCGCCCACGGCGACCGAGAGCACCTCGCCGGTGCGCTGCACCGACTGGCCCTGCTCAATACCGCTGAACTCACCGAGGATGACCGCACCGATCTCGCGCTCCTCCAGGTTCAGCGCAAGACCGAGCGTGCCGTCCTCGAACTTCAGCAGCTCGTTCGCCATCGTCGAGGGGAGGCCCTCGACGTGTGCGATGCCGTCACCGGCATCGCTAACCGTGCCGACCTCCTCGCGCGAGGCCGCGTCCGGCTTGTACGCCTGGACGAAGTTCTCCAGCGCGTCCCGGATCTCCTCCGGCCGGATCGTGAGCTCCGCCATCTGGGTTCCCTGCTCTCCTTGTTGGGCCCGAAGTTACGTGCGGGGGTCTGGGGGCTGGTCCCCCAGAGGGTTTCCGCTTACGGCCCAACTCGGGCCGCCGTCATGCTTGTGTTGGTGGCTGGTTCAGCCGGCCATCCGCTGGGACACCTTGTCGAGGCGCTCCGCGATGGTCCCGTTGATGACCTCGTCGCCGATCCGGACCTGGACGCCGCCGAGGACCTCGGGGTCCACGTCGAGGTTCAGGTGGATCTCCCGCCCGTACAGCGTGGTCAGGGCGGCACCCAGGCGCTGCCGCTGTCCGTCGCTGAGGGGCACCGCGGTGGTGACCACCGCGACCATCCGGTCCCGGCGGCTCGCCGCCAGCTTGGCGAGGGCTTCGAGCCCTGCCTCCAGGCTACGGCCCCGCGGCTGGACGACAAGACGGGTCACGATCCGCTCGCTGACCGGGTTCGCCCGGCCGCCCAGCAGGGACCGCAGCAGCTCCGTCTTGGCCGCGACCGTCGCGTTCCGGTCGGTCAGCGCGCGACGCAGCTCACCGTTGGAAGCGATGATCCGGCCGAACCGGAACAGCTCGTCCTCGACGTCGTCGAGCGCGCCGGCCCGCTGGGCCGCGACGAGGTCGGCGCTGTAGGCCAGCTCCTCGATCGCGTCCGCCAGGTCACGCGAGCGCGACCAGCGGGAGCGGACCATGCCGGTCACCAGGTCGACGGCCGGGCCGCCGATCTGGCCGCCGAGCAGCCGTCCGGCCAGCTCGGCGCGGGCCTCGCCGGCCTGCGCCGGGTCGGTCAGGACCCGACGCAGCGACACCTCGCGGTCGAGCAGAGCGGTGACGGCAGCCAGCTCCTCGGCGAGCTTCGCGGCGTCGACGGAGGCGTTGTCCGTCAGCGCGTTGAGAGCCTCGCGTGCGGAGGCGAGTGCCTCGCGGCTCGCTCCGTTCATCGGCCGGCCTCAGCCTTCGTCGCGTCCGTCGCCGCCTTGGCCTCGAGCTCGTCGAGGAAGCGGTCGATGGTCCGGCTCTGCCGGGCGTGGTCCTCCAGGGACTCGCCGACGAGCTTGCCGGCCAGTTCGGTGGCGAGCGTGCCCACGTCCTGGCGCAGCGACTGCGCGGCCGCCTTGCGGTCCGCCTCGATCTGGGCGTGACCGGCGGCGATGATCTCCTCACGCTGCCGCTGGCCCTCGGCGCGCATCTCAGCGATGAGAGTCGCGCCCTGCTCCTGCGCCTCCTGGCGCAGACGCGCGGCCTCGTGGCGGGCGTCGGCGAGCTGGGCCCGGTAGTCGTCGAGGACCTGCTGAGCCTCGGCCTGCGCGGCCTCGGCCTTCTCCATGCCGCCCTCGATCGCCGCGCGGCGCTCGTCCAGAACCTTGTTGATGTTCGGGAGGAGCTTCTTGGCGAGGAAACCGAAGACGATGAAGAAGGCGACCAGGCCGATGACCAGCTCTGGAATCGGCGGGACGAGGGGGTTCTCCGGAACCTCCGCCGCCATCTGCACCAGGGCGTTCACATCAGTGCCTTCCGTCTAATTGGGCGTGGTCGATGCGGTCCGTTTACTTGTAAACGAAGCCCATGACGATGCCGATCAGGGCGAGCGCCTCACAGAAGGCGAAACCCATGATCTGGTTGGTACGGATCAGGCCGGCGGCCTCGGGCTGGCGGGCCAGGGCCTGGGTGCCGTTACCGAAGATGATGCCGACGCCGACGCCGGGGCCGATCGCGGCGAGGCCGTAACCGATCGCGGCGACGTTGCCGACAACGGTGGTCTTGGCGGAGTCCCCGGCGGCGGCGAGGTTGTTGACCATGTCGAGAGCAGCGGACATGCCGTTACTTCCTTCTCTTTCACGGACCGGTGGGGGTTGGCCACCGGACGTCTGGTGTTGATTGCGGGAGGCGGGGTGCTCAGTGGTGCTCGGCGAGCGCGCCCTGGACGTAGTTGCAGGCCAGGAGGACGAAGACGTACGCCTGAACGGCCTGGATGAACAGCTCGAACGCCGTCATCACGAGGGTCATGACGAACGAGACGCCGGCGAAGGCGATGCCGATGCCGTTCAGCAGGTACCAGCTGGCGATGGTGAACATCAGGATCAGCAGGTGGCCCGCGAACATGTTGGCGAAGAGCCGGACCGCGTGGGTGAAGGGCCGGATGATCAGGTTCGAGAGGAGCTCGATGACCATCAGCAGCGGCAGGACCCAGCCCAGGGACTTGTCATAGCCGGTGATGTTCTTCCAGCCGCCCACGAAGCCGTGCTTCTTGAAGGTCAGGTAGACCCACAGGATGTAGACCATCGCGGCCAGGCCCGCGGGGAAGGCGATGACCGATGTGACCGGGAATGAGGCGACCGGAACGATCGACCACAGATTCATGATCCACACGAAGAAGAACAGCGAGACCATGAAGGGGACGTACTTCTCGCCCTCCTTCTTCCCGAGCGCGTCATAGACGAGTCCGCGGCGTACGAAGTCGTAGCCCGCCTCACCGACCATCTGCAGCTTTCCGGGGACCACCTTCGCCTTGCCGAATGCGGCCCAGAAGAACCACACCACGACGACGGTGCTGAGCAGGGCCAGCAGCATCGGCTTGTTGAACTCGAAGCCCTTGATGGTGAAGAGCGGCTCGAAGACGAAGTTATGCAGCCCGGGGGCATCGAAGCCGCACCCGGAAAAGATGTGGCAGTCGGTCTCGAAGGCGAGCATCGTTTCAGCACTCACCGCGAGCTCCTTCAGCGTGGCGCATAGGTACGGCAACCTCGTTGTGTCGGCGCGGCGTTGAGCCACGGAGCGGCACTGGACTGGTCTTACGGATTAGGGGGCGGCTGGCCGGCGCGGGGCCGGTCCGGATCACAGGCTTCGGCCGCGAGAACTGCGCGTTCCATTCCGTGGAACCCGGGAGCTCAGCCGCCTGCGCCAACTGTGCCGCAGTTGGCACCGGACGATAGCAGGCCCGCATGAGGCCATTTATCTCGGGCCTACGTGTCACGTCGGCGACCCCGCCGTCTCGGCCTTCTTCGGCTCGGCGGAGTCAGGATCCACATACAGAATCTTTGCCTTCATATGGCCACGGGTCTGCGCCGCGATCCACACAAGGGTGGTACCGAGCAAGGTGAACGCAAATGCCTTGGTATCGAAGAGCGTTGTGTCCTTGAAGGCGATCAGGAAGACCAGCACGAACAGGATCTGCGTCGTGTAGAGCAGCAGCCCCATCATCTGGAACAGCTGCGGGAAGCTCTTCGCGGTCTTCTGCAGAACCACCAGGCCGGCCCCCATGACGAGCACCACCAGCGCGGTGCCGACGACGGCGCCGATCGCTCCCGTACCGCCGGCGATGCCCGCGCTCACGGCCACGGCGACAACGCCGGCGGCAAGCGTGGGGACAACGGCGTGAAGGAGTAGTCGGGCGTCATTCGACTGCATGGCGGCGCTCCGGCAAAGGGTGGGGGATGTCGTCAGGGACGAGCGTAGACCCGGCGCGAGGCGCAGCCTGCGGCCGAGGGCCCGTCGCAGTACGGTCCTTCGGCTCTTTCGCCGGGTTTCGTGAACGGTATCACAAACTATTTGATGAGGTCTTTACCTGCCTGATGTGGACCCTGTCACACCTGAGCGTGAACGTGCGCGTTGGTGCACTGACGGCCAGATTTTTGTCTGGTATTCGGTCAATCGAGCTGGCTTTCGCCCCTCGTTCGAGCGATCGAACCACGAGGCTCAGCGGTGACTGCTCGCCTTCCGCCGGTCCACAAAACGTGACCGGTCGCCGATCGCGGTGGCCCCGTGCACGCCCGCCGGGACCGATGCGCGCTCCCGTTCCGCCTCCGGCGCCCCGCCGGCGGAGCCGTCGGTCTCCGCCGCCCCCGCCGTACGGACCACCCTGCGGTAGCGGGGCGGCACCATCCGCTCGGCCCAGCGCGGCGCCCGCGGGGTGAAGCGCGGCAGCAGGAGCAGCACCAGGCCCACCGCGCTCAGCAGGACGATGCCCAGAACGATCCACATGCTGGCGTTGTTCGCCGAGTAGGCGACCGCGCCGAACGCGATCAGCGCCGACCAGAAGTACATGATCAGCACCGCCCGGCTGTGCGAATGGCCGATTTCCAGCAGCCGGTGGTGCAGATGCCCGCGGTCGGCGGCGAACGGCGACTGGCCCTTCCACGTCCGCCGCACGATCGCCAGGATCAGGTCGGCGACCGGCACCGCGATCACCGTCAGCGGCAACAGCAGCGGGATGTAGACCGGCACCATCGCGTGGGTGGCCTCGCGCAGACCGCCCGCCTTCTGGTTGAACGCGTCCGGGTCGACCTGGCCGGTCACCGAGACCGCGCCGGCCGCCATCACCAGACCGATCAGCATCGACCCCGAGTCCCCCATGAAGATCCGGGCCGGGTGCATGTTGTGTGGCAGGAAGCCCAGGCACATCCCCATCAGGACGACCGAGAACAGCGTTGCGGGCGCGGCCGCCTCGATGCCGTACCCGAACCACATCCGGTACGCGTACATGAAGAACGCGGCGGCGGCGATGCACACCATGCCGGAGGCCAGCCCGTCGAGGCCGTCCACGAAGTTCACCGCGTTGATCGTGATCACGACCAGTGCGACGGTCAGCAGCGTGCCCTGCATCGGGGTGAGCGAGACCGTGCCGACGCCGGGGACCGGGATCCACAGGATCGTCAGTCCCTGGAGCACCATCACACCCGCGGCGATCATCTGGCCGCCCAGCTTGACCAGCGCGTCCACGCCCCACTTGTCGTCCAGTACGCCGAGGATCCAGATCAGCGCGGCACCGGACAGCAGCGCCCGGGGCTCGTTGGAGTCGAAGACGCTCTTGAGGTTGGTCAGATGCGCGGCGACCAGCAGACCGGCGCACAGCCCGCCGAACATCGCGATCCCGCCGAGCCGTGGTGTCGGCTCACGGTGCACATCACGCGCACGGATCTCCGGCATCGCACCGGCCGCGATCGCGAACTTCCGCACCGGCCCGGTCAGCAGATAGGTGACCGCGGCCGTGACGCACAGCGTCAGCAGGTATTCACGCACAGGCTGCCCCACAGGTATAGCTGGCCATCACAGCCCCACACCCTATGCGTGTCGGACCCCCGGCCGTGAACACAGGAGCCGCGGAATGCCGGAACCGCGAATACGGGACAAGACGCGCCCCGCTCATGGACGGTTCCCGCCCGTCCCCCATGGCCGGATTTCCGCCACTCGCGCGGGACCGGCTCCCGCCGGCTCACCCCTGAACGGGGTACGGCGGGAATCCGTGGACCAGGGCGGCGGTCCGGGCGCGGACCGTGCCGTCCTCCCGCAGCGCCGCCGCCATCAGCTCGGCGACCGTCGCCATCTCCGGCTCCCCCATCCCCTGGGTCGTCACCGCGGCGGTGCCCAGCCGCAGACCGATGCGCCGGTCCGCGGCCGCGTCGGCGCCGGGCAGTGCGCAGGTGTCCAGCACGATCCCGGCCGCCGCCAGCCGGCCGCGGGCGGTCCGCGCGTCCAGCCCGAGGGGGGCGGGGTCGGCGGTGATCATGTGGGTGTCCGTACCGCCGGTGGTGATCGCCAGCCCCTGCCCGGCCAGCGCCCCGGCGAGCGTCCCGGCGTTGGCGGCCACCTGACGGGCGTACGTACGGAAGCCGGGCGCGGCGGCCTCCCGGAAGGCGACGGCCTTGGCGGCGATCGCGTTCATCTGCGCACCCCCCTGGGTGAACGGGAAGACCGCACGGTCGATCCGCTCGGCGAGCCCGGCGCCGCACAGGATCATCCCGCCGCGCGGACCGCGCAGCACCTTGTGGGTGGTACCGCAGACCACATGCGCGTACGGGACCGGGCTGGGCGCCGCTCCCCCGGCGATCAGCCCGAGCGGGTGCGCGACGTCCGCGATCAGATACGCGCCGGTCTCGTCGGCGATATCACGGAAGGCGGCGTAGTCGATGTGCCGGGGGTAGGAGATCGAGCCGCAGACGATCGCCTTGGGCCGGTGGGATCGGGCCAGGCCGGCGATCGCGTCGTAGTCCAGCAGCCCGGTCTCCTCGTCGACGCCGTAGCCGACGAAGTGGAACCAGCGGCCGGAGAAGTTGGCGGGCGATCCGTGGGTGAGGTGCCCGCCGTGCGGCAGGGACATCGCCAGGACGGTGTCACCGGGGCGCAGCAGGGCGGCATAGGCGGCCAGGACGGCCGAAGACCCGGAGTGGGACTGGACGTTGGCGTGTTCGGCACCGAACAGGGCCTTGGCGCGCTCCACCGCGATCCGCTCGGCGAGGTCGACGATCTCGCAGCCACCGTGGTGCCGGGCTCCCGGATAGCCCTCGGCGTACTTGTTGCCCAGCGGGGAGCCGAGCGCGGCCAGCACGGCCGGTGAGGTGAAGTTCTCCGCGGCGATCAGCTGCAGTCCGTCGCACTGCCGGGCGCTCTCGCCGAGCAGGACGCCGGCGATCTCCGGGTCCTGGCTCAGCAGCGCGGCGAAGTCCGGTCCGCCGGCCGGCCGGGTGGCGCCGTCGGGAGCGGCCGCCCGGGCCCGTTCCTCGACCGTCCCGGCGGCCGGACCACGGCCGGCCGAGGACTCGCTGCGGGGTGACGCGGTAGTGGCGCACATGGGCTGGCTCCGGGCCTCGTACGGACTCACGTCCCAATGTAGGCGCGGTCCGCCGATCGGGCGCGGTGTACACCACCGGCCCGCCGGGACCGGGTGGGGGAGACGGCCCTTACGGGTTGGTCGAACAGATCCCCTAGGGGACGCGAGGGCCCCCTGCGAGGCCACAACCGGCGAGGGGCGGGCTGTATTCCCGCCTCCGCGTCCGCGTCAGGCTCGGGCCGGGACGCCCGTGAGGGCCGTGACGACCGGGTCCAGGGCCTGGTTGATCTCGTCGCCGATGGACCGGAAGAAGGTGATGGGGGCGCCGTAGGGGTCGTGGACCTCGTCGGACTCCGGGTTGGGCGCCAGCAGCCAGCCGCGCAGCGCCGCGGCGGCTCCGACCAGCGCACGGGCCCGCTCGACCAGGCCGCCGTCCGGCAGGTCCGGGTCGGGCTCGGGCAGCGTGGCGGGGTCTATGGCCCGCACCAGCCGGTTGAACTCCTTGAGGGTGAAGGTACGCAGCCCCGCCGAGTGGCCCATCGAGATGACCTGGGCCCGGTGGTCGCGGGTCGCGGTGAGCACCAGGTCGGCGCGGATGACGTGCTCGTCGAGCAGCTCGCGGCCGATGAAGCCGGCCGGGTCGGCGCCGTAGTCCCCGAGCACCGTGGCGGCGTGCGCCTCCATCGGGGCGCCCTCGTGCCCCCAGGTGCCGGCGCTCTCCACGACCAGCCCACCACTGTGCGCCCCGCCGAGCCGCCGCTGCAGGGCATGGCGGTGCAGCCGCTCGGTGATCGGCGAGCGGCAGACGTTGCCGGTGCTGACGTGGAGGATCCGGAAGGCGGACGCCGGGGGTACCGGGTGGTGGTCGCCTGGTCCCGCTATGCCACGCCCCAGGGGCGGCATCAATTGGCCACCTCGAGCTCGGGTACCACCGATCGCAGGTCGTCCGCGCTGACCGCGCCTTCGCGGAGCAGTACGGGCACCTTGCCGGTGACATCGACGATCGAGGACGGCACCGCGGCGGGCGTGGGTCCGCCGTCGAGGTACACGGAGACCGAGTCGCCCAGCATCTCCTGCGCGGCGTCGCAGTCCTGCGGGGCCGGGTGGCCGGTGAGGTTGGCGCTGGAGACGGCCATGGGGCCGAACTCGGTCAGCAGCTCGATGGCGACCGGGTGCAGCGGCATGCGCACCGCGACCGTGCCGCGGGTCTCGCCCAGGTCCCAGGCCAGCGACGGCTGGTGCCGGGCGACGAGGGTGAGGGCGCCGGGCCAGAAGGCGTCGACCAGCTCCCAGGCCTGCTCGGAAAAGTCGGTGACCAGACCGTGCAGAGTGTTGGGGGATCCGACGAGGACCGGGGAGGGCATCCCGCGGCCGCGGCCCTTGGCCGCCAGCAGGTCGGTGACCGCCTCCGGGCTGAAGGCGTCCGCACCGATGCCGTAGACGGTGTCGGTCGGCAGCACGACCAGTTCACCGCGGCGGACGGCCGCGGCGGCCTCGCGCAGACCGGTCGCGCGGTCGGTCGCGTCGCTGCAGTCGTATCGCCGTGACATTAGCGGTCCTCCTGGTACCGAACGGTTGGGGGGTTCATCGGGGCGGCGGGCGTCATGGCGTCACCCGGCGCGCGGTGGCG
The DNA here is from genome assembly GCF_001590865.1 of Streptomyces sp. NBRC 110611. Lineage (GTDB taxonomy): Bacteria > Actinomycetota > Actinomycetes > Streptomycetales > Streptomycetaceae > Streptomyces. Next base: position 873,582 of record NZ_BBUY01000001.1, on the reverse strand, counting down.
AAACGGGGCCGGTTGTTGAGGTCGGGGTGGTCGGCCGCGTCGGCCCAGCCCCGCTCCTCGGCGAAGATCCACGGCACCTGCCCGCCCTGGGTGTCGGCGTGCTCGACGACGACCACACCGCCGGGCCGCAGCAGCCGGTGCGCGGTCCGCTCGATGCCTCGGATCGTGTCCAGGCCGTCCTCGCCCGAGAACAGCGCGAGCTCGGGGTCGTGGTCGCGCGCCTCGGGTGCGACGTACTCCCACTCGGTCAGCGGGATGTACGGCGGGTTGGAGACGACCAGGTCGACCTGGCCGTCCAGTTCGGGGAGCGCGGTCAGCGCATTGCCCTGATGGAGAACGACGCGGGACCCCTCGACGTTCTTGCGGGCGTAGCCCAGGGCCTCCTCGGAGAGCTCCACGGCGTGTACCCGCGAGCGCGGCACCTCCTGTGCCAGCGCCAGCGCGATCGCCCCGGAGCCGGTGCACAGGTCGACGATGAGCGGCTCGACGACGTCCATGGCCCGTACGGCGTCTATCGCCCAGCCGACCACCGACTCGGTCTCCGGCCGGGGGACGAACACTCCCGGCCCGACGTGGAGTTCCAGGTAGCGGAAGAACGCCCGGCCGGTGATGTGCTGGAGCGGCTCCCGCGCCTCGCGGCGGGCGATCGCCTCCCAGTAGCGGGCGTCGAAGTCCGCGTCGGGGACCAGGTGCAGGGCGCCTCGTTTGACGCCGTGCACATGCGCGGCGAGCTCCTCGGCGTCGAAGCGCGGAGAGGGCACGCCGGCGTCGGCCAGCCGCTGGGTGGCCTGGGCCACCTCGGCGAGCAGCAGGTTCACGGGCCCTTCCTCCTAGTGCTGCGTCTTCGTCGGCCGGGCTCCGGGGCCGGCGGCGTCGGCCGCTGGTCTCTCAGCCCCGGGGATACGGTCTCCGGCCGTTACGTACAGGGTCTCTTACAGGTCTTACGGGTCTACGGGTCTTACTGGTCCATGGTGGCGCGGGTTCCGGTCGGCCTACTGCGCGGCGGCGAGCTTGGCCGCCGCGTCGGCGTCCACGCACGCCTGGATGACCGGGTCCAGCTCGCCGTCGAGCACCTGGTCCAGGTTGTACGCCTTGAAGCCCACCCGGTGGTCCGAAATGCGGTTTTCCGGGAAGTTGTAGGTGCGGATGCGCTCGGAGCGGTCGACCGTGCGGACCTGGCTGCGCCGGGCGTCCGAGGCCTCCCGCTCGGCCTCCTCCTGGGCGGCGGCCAGCAGCCGGGAGCGCAGGATGCGCATCGCCTGCTCCTTGTTCTGGAGCTGGCTCTTCTCGTTCTGGCAGGAGACGACGATGCCGGTGGGCAGGTGGGTGATGCGCACCGCGGAGTCGGTGGTGTTGACGGACTGGCCGCCGGGCCCGGAGGAGCGGTAGACGTCGATCCGCAGGTCGTTGGCGACGATCTCGACCTCGACCTCCTCGGCTTCGGGGGTGACCAGCACACCGGCCGCGGAGGTGTGGATGCGGCCCTGCGACTCGGTGGCGGGCACGCGCTGGACGCGGTGCACCCCGCCCTCGTACTTCAGCCGCGCCCAGACGCCCTGGCCGGGCTCGGTGGCACCGCCCCCGCCCTTGGTCTTCACGGCGACCTGGACGTCCTTGTAGCCGCCGAGGTCGGACTCGTTGGCGTCGAGGATCTCGGTCTTCCAGCCGACCCGCTCGGCGTAGCGCAGGTACATCCGCAGCAGGTCGCCGGCGAACAGCGCGGACTCCTCGCCGCCCTCACCGGCCTTGACCTCGAGGATGACGTCCTTGTCGTCGCTGGGGTCGCGCGGGACGAGCAGCAGCCGCAGCTTCTCGGTGAGCTCCTCGCGGCGGGCGTCGAGCTCCTTGACCTCGTCGGCGAAGTCCGGGTCGTCCGCGGCCAGTTCGCGTGCGGTCTCGATGTCCTCGCCGGTCTGCTTCCAGGCGCGGTACGTGGCGATGATCGGGGACAGCTCGGCGTAGCGCTTGTTGAGGCGCATGGCCTCGCGCTGGTCGGCGTGGACCGCGGGGTCGGCCAGCCGCTTTTCGAGATCGGCGTGCTCGCCGATCAGTTCTTCGACCGCCTCGAACATCGTGGGTTCCTCTGCTGGCTGTGGCTGCTGGCTGGCTGACCTGGTGGCTGCTGACGATGGCTACGACGAAACAAAGACGCCGGTCCGGTCACCCCTGGGCAGGGGCGACCAGGAACCGGCGCCTTGAGAGTCGCTACTTCTTGGCAGTGGCGGCCTTGCCGAAGCGGGCCTCGAAGCGGGCCACGCGGCCGCCCGTGTCCAGGATCTTCTGCTTGCCGGTGTAGAACGGGTGGCACTCGGAGCAGATGTCGGCGCGGATGGCGCCGCCGGCAACGGTGCTACGGGTGGTGAAGGACGCGCCACAGGTGCAGCTGACCTGGGTCTCGACGTACTCCGGGTGGATGTCGCGCTTCAAGGGATTCTCCTAGGTTCGGGAGTGCACCGGGTCGTGTCGCGGGTTGCGTCACGTGAACCGGGGCCGACGGTCCAGTCTGCCAGGACTAGCCGCATCTCCCAAAACCGGGGGACCCGCGCAACTATTCCCGGCCCTTCAGGGGCCCGCCGGGGGCCCGGGCGTCACGGTGCGCCGACTTCCGGCCACTTCACGTAGCGGGCCGGGCACGGCTGCTTCACGTAGCGGGCCGGTCGGCTACTTCACGTAGTTGCCGGTGCCGCCCTTGTCGCCGGCCGAGCCCTGGATCGCGGACTTGGGGATGTCCTTGTCCTGGTGCAGCGCCTGCCAGACCTGCTGGGACTGCCGCTCCAGCGGCACCACGCGGTCCTTGTCGATGGTGTCGCCCGTCACCGGGAGGGTCACCATGTCGACGTTCTCCGAGCCGATGCCGCCCAGGCTCTTGGCCAGGCCGGTGAGCTCGCCGACCGAGTTGAGCTCGGTGTCGGTGGTGATGGCCTTGGTGGCGGTTTCCGCGATGTTGTAGAGCTTGGTGGGGCTGGTGAGCAGCCCGATGCTCTTGACCTGGTTCATCAGGGCCTTGATGAACGCCTGCTGGAGCTGGATGCGGCCCAGGTCGCTGCCGTCGCCGCCGGGGACGCCGTGCCGGGTGCGCACGAGGCCGAGGGCCTGCTCGCCGTCGAGGGTGTGCTTGCCCGGTTTCAGGTGCAGGTGGCTGTACTCGTCGTCGATCGACTTGGTGGTGGTGATGCCCACTCCGCCGAGCGCGTCGATGAGTTTCTTGAAGCCGGTGAAGTCCACCTCGATGAAGTGGTCCATCCGGATCTTACTCATCGTCTCGACGGTCTTCACGGCGCAGGGCGCGCCGCCGACCTCGTAGGCGGTGTTGAACATCGCCCGCCGCTGCCCGGGAACGGTCCTGCCCTTGACGGTGCAGTCGGGCCGCTCGACGAGAGTGTCGCGCGGGATGCCGACGACACTGGCCTTCTTGTGGCCCTTGTAGATGTGCACGATCATCGCCGTGTCGGAGCGGGCGCCGCCCTCGTCCCGGCCGTAGTCGCTGTTCTTGCCGGCGCGTGAGTCGGATCCCATGACGAGGATGTCCATCGAGCCGTCGTCGATGTTCTGGGGCCGGTCGGTGCCGAGGGCGGCGTTGATGTCGACGCCCTTCAGGTTGCCGTTGAGCTGGTAGTAGACGTATCCGAGTCCGGCGCCGCCGAGCAGTACGACGCTGGCCAGCGCGCACAGGGAGACGGTGAGTACTCGGCGGCGCCGGCTGGGTGCCTTGCGCCGGCGGCCGGTGGCACGTATGCCGCGGGAACGGCGTTCGGCCGTCGCGGTCCCGTTGCTGTCCGCCATCTGCTCCTCAGTCCTCGTTCGCTCGCTCGGCCCGGCCCTGGAGACGCGGCCCACCCCCGCCGCCGTCGTGCTGCGGGCTGTCACGGCACGTTGCGCCTTGTCAGACGGGGGGTCGACGGGAAGGGTTGCACAGCGAAAGATGAGCGAATTCTTAGAAAAGGCCGCGCGCGGTGGCCGGCCGCGCTCCGGCCCCACCCCGCTCACCTGGCCTTTCGTCCCGTTTTCGGCCATGGCCGAAAGTGTTCGCCGCAACGGGATCTGTGCGGAAGGTCTCAGGCCGGGCGGCGCCCGGGGCTCTCCGGCGCGGCGCACCGGACGGGCCCGCCCAGCACAGCGCCCCCCTCACCCGTAGGGGCGAGGGGGGCGGTGGTGACGGCGCCGGGGCGCGAAGGGGGCGTCAGTCGTTGCCGTTGCCCGCGGTCGGCGTCGTCTTCTGGATCTGGAGCAGGAACTCCGCGTTGGACTTGGTCTGCTTCATCTTGTCCAGCAGCAGCTCGATCGCCTGCTGCTGGTCCAGGGCGTGCAGCACCCGGCGCAGCTTCCAGACGATCGCCAGCTCGTCGCTGCCGAGCAGGATCTCTTCCTTACGGGTGCTGGACGCGTCCACGTCCACCGCCGGGAAGATGCGCTTGTCCGAGAGCTTCCGGTCGAGCTTGAGCTCCATGTTGCCGGTGCCCTTGAACTCCTCGAAGATCACCTCGTCCATCCGCGAGCCGGTCTCGACCAGCGCGGTGGCCAGGATGGTCAGCGAGCCGCCGTCCTCGATGTTGCGCGCGGCACCGAAGAACTTCTTCGGCGGGTAGAGCGCGGTGGAGTCGACACCACCGGACAGGATGCGGCCCGAGGCCGGCGCGGCGAGGTTGTACGCGCGGCCCAGACGGGTGATCGAGTCCAGCAGGACGACCACATCGTGGCCCAGCTCCACCAGGCGCTTGGCGCGCTCGATGGCCAGCTCCGCGACCGTGGTGTGGTCCTCGGCGGGACGGTCGAAGGTCGAGGAGATGACCTCGCCCTTGACCGACCGCTGCATGTCGGTGACCTCTTCGGGACGCTCGTCGACGAGGACGACCATCAGGTGGCACTCGGGGCTGTTGCGGGTGATGGCGTTCGCGATCGCCTGCATGATCATGGTCTTGCCGGTCTTCGGCGGGGCCACGATCAGACCGCGCTGGCCCTTGCCGATCGGCGAGACCAGGTCGATGATCCGGGTCGTCAGCGCGCCCGGCTCGGTCTCCAGGCGCAGGCGCTCCTGCGGGTAAAGGGGCGTCAGCTTGTTGAACTCCGGCCGCCCGCGGCCCTGTTCGGGCGCCATGCTGTTGACCGAGTCGAGCCGGACCAGCGCGTTGAACTTCTCGCGGCGCTCGCCGTCCTTGGGCTGCCGGACCGCGCCGGTGACGTGGTCGCCCTTGCGCAGGCCGTTCTTGCGGACCTGGGCGAGGGAGACGTAGACGTCGTTCGGGCCGGGCAGGTAGCCGGAGGTCCGGATGAACGCGTAGTTGTCGAGGATGTCGAGGATGCCGGCGACCGGGATCAGGACATCGTCCTCGGCGATCTGCGGCTCGTTGCCGAAGTCGTCGCGGCCGCGGCGGCCCCGGCGGTCGCGGTAGCGGCCGCGACGGCCGCGCCGGCCGCCCTCGAAGTCGTCGTCGTCGTCCCGGCGGTCCCGCTGGCGCTGGCCGCCCTGACCACCCTGGCCGCCGTCGCCGGCGTCACCCTTGCGGCGGTCGCGGTCGCGGTCACGGTCGCGACGGCCGCGCTCACCCTTCTGACCGCGGTCCTGGCGCTCGCCACGGTCCTGGCGCTCGGCCCTGCCGGACCGGCCCTCGCCGGTCTCCTGCGGGGCGGTCTCGGTCCTGGCCTCCGTCTTGGCCTCGGTCTTCGCCTCGGCCTTGGTGTCGGTCTTGAGGTCGCCCGAGGCCTCCGGGCTGCCCGCGGCGGCGGTGGCCCGGCGCCGGCGGCGCTCGCCGGCCGGCTGCTCGTCTCCCCCGAGCTCCCGGCCGCGCTCGAGCAGGGAGGTGCCCCCCTCCGGCTGGCCGGGGATGTCGATCTGCTGCTGGGTGCCGGCCTGGTCCGCGGCCTTCTCGGCCTTGGCGGCCCGTCCGGACTTCGCCGCCTTGGCGGCGGCCGGCTCCGCGGTGTCCTCACCGGTGCGGGCCTTGGAGGTGGTACGGCGCTTGGGCTTGGTCGGGGTCTCGGCGGGCACGTCGGCCTTGGCGGCCGTGCCCGAACCGGCCTGGGGAGTGCCCCCGGCCTGCCTCTCCTTGATGACCTCGATCAGCTGGCTCTTGCGCATCCGCGCGGTGCCCTTGATACCGAGGCCTGAGGCGACCTGCTGCAGCTCTGCCAGGACCATGCCGTCAAGGCCGGTGCCGGAACGGCGGCGACGTGTGGTTGCAGGCGCGGCGGGAGCGTCCGTGGCGGGCGTGTTGGCACTGCCATCGGTGCGCGCGCCCATCAGATCGGTGGTGTCGCTCACGAAGGGTCCTTCCCTGGAGCGGGCGTCGGCCTGTCTGGCTCGGCGACCGGTTGTGCTGTCCGGCCGGGTCCCTGTGGTGTTGCGGACCGGACCGGGGCGGTGGTCCCGCCGGAAGTGGCGGAAAGATCAGTTCATGGCTCCGGCGTGAAGAGATGCAGAGTGGCCCATGTCGTCACGCCGATTCCGGAGCGTGCTCACTTCTGCTCAGGCCATGTGCTCCAAGCAGATGGGGAAGCTCCCGGAAGAAAGTGGTCCCGATGGGGGACACGAAGTACCGCGCCGCTCAGGCGTCGGATACTGACTTGAGGTTAACACTACCGGATCCAACAAACATTCCCCCTCTCCAAGACCGGCAATCGTCGATCAACCGTGTGATCACCCGGCGAGCGGCAGCACACACGCTCCTGCCGCGTCGAGGGTCAGCCGGTTGGCCGCCCACCCCTCTCCCGCCAGTGCCGCGACCTTCTCGGCCGCGGCGTCATCGACCAGCGCGAGCACCGTCGGGCCCGCACCGGACACGACTGCGGGGACGCCGTCCGCGCGCAGTCGATTCACCAGGGCCATGCTCTCCGGCATCGCCGGGGTGCGGTAATCCTGGTGGAGTCGGTCCTCGGTCGCGGCGAGCAGCAGCTCGGGGCGCCTGGTCAGGGCCTCGACGAGCAGTGCGGCGCGACCGGCGTTGGCCGCGGCGTCCACATGCGGGACGGTGCGCGGCAGCAGTCCGCGGGCGGTCTCGGTGAGCACCGGCTTCTCCGGTACGAAGACCACCGGAACGATGGAATCTGCGGGATCCATCCGGATCGCCCGGGCGCTGCCGGTGTCCATCCAGGCGAGCGTGAAGCCGCCGAGCAGACAGGCGGCGACGTTGTCGGGGTGGCCCTCGATCTCGGTGGCCAGCTCCAGCAGCGCGGCGTCGTCGAGCTTCTGCTCGCCGCCTATCGTCACGGCGCGGGCGGCGACGATACCGGCGCAGATGGCGGCCGAGGAGGATCCCAGGCCACGGCCGTGCGGGATGCGGTTGGCGCAGACGATTTCCAGGCCCCGCGGCTGTCCGCCGAGCACCTCGAAGGCGGTACGCATCGACCGTACGAGCAGGTGGTTCTCGTCGCGCGGCAGGGTGTCGGCGCCCTCACCCGCGATGTCGATGTGCAGCCCGGAGTCGGCGACGCGCACCACGACGTCGTCGTACAGGCCCAGGGAAAGTCCCAGGGCATCGAAGCCGGGGCCGAGATTGGCGCTGGTAGCGGGGGTGCGCACCCGGACGGCGGCGGCGCGGAACGCGGGACCGGCCATCGCTCGATGACTCTCCTTGATTGATGCTGCGGTACTGCCCCGGAGCGCCGCGGCACCGAGGTGCCCGGCCGGCTCGTGGGGTCTGTTCTGACCTGCCCTGAACACCACTGCGTTATGCCGTGGGGAGGGGAGTTGACTGCCAGCCTATCGAAGGAAGGTTCTGTCGCGACATAGGGCGCACAGGAGGCGCACGATGCGTGTCGCACACCTTCCCGCGCCCCGGGTTCACCAGGCACTGCCTTCGCCGGGCTTTGCGGCCTTTGCACAATTTGCTGTCGCGGGTGGCGGGACCCGCGGCAGCGCCGGGTGCGGGACGCTCACCGCCCCGCACCCGGCGCCGCGGCCCGTCGGACGGGCCCTCACGGGTCCTAGACGAGACCGAGGCGCTCGGCCGCGACGTCCGCGTCGATCGGCACCGTGACCGGCTGCGGCGCGCCGGCCACCGCCCAGTCCGGGTCCTTGAGGCCGTTGCCGGTGACCGTGCAGACGATGCGCTGGCCCGGGTCGACCTTGCCCTCCTCGGCGGCCTTGAGCAGACCGGCGACCGAGGCGGCCGAGGCGGGCTCCACGAAGACGCCCTCCTGCGCGGCCAACAGCCGGTACGCGGCCAGGATCTGACGGTCGGTCACGTCGTCGATGAAGCCGCCGGACTCGTCCCGCGCGCGCTCCGCGTACGCCCACGAGGCGGGGTTGCCGATGCGGATCGCGGTGGCGATGGTGTGCGGGTCCTTGACCACCTCGCCCCGCACGATCGGCGCGCTGCCGGAGGCCTGGAAGCCCCACATCCGCGGGGTGCGGCCGGCGATCCCGTCGGCCGCGTACTCCCGGTAGCCCTTCCAGTACGCGGTGATGTTGCCGGCGTTGCCGACCGGCAGCACATGGATGTCCGGCGCGTCGCCGAGCATGTCGACGATCTCGAAGGCGGCGGTCTTCTGGCCCTCGATCCGTACCGGGTTCACGGAGTTCACAAGTGCGACCGGGTAGTTCTCGGACAGCCCCCGGGCCAGCGTCAGGCAGTCGTCGAAATTCCCGTCGACCTGGAGAATCTTCGCGCCGTGCACCAGCGCCTGGCCCATCTTGCCGAGCGCGATCTTGCCCCGCGGGACCAGCACGGCGCACACCATGCCGGCCCGGACCGCGTAGGCGGCGGCCGAGGCCGAGGTGTTGCCGGTGGAGGCGCAGATCACGGCCTTGGCGCCGTCCTCCTTGGCGCGGGTGATGGCCATCGTCATGCCCCGGTCCTTGAAGGAGCCGGTGGGGTTGGCGCCCTCGACCTTGAGATGCACCTCACAGCCGGTGCGCTCGGAGAGCACCTGCGCCGGTACGAGCGGCGTGCCGCCCTCCCGCAGCGTGACGACCTCGGTCGTGTCACCGACCGGAAGCCGGTCACGGTATTCCTCGATGATTCCGCGCCACTGACGGCTCGCGGTGGACTTGGCAGACATGGGTTCCTCTACTCCCCTTCAACCCGCATGATGCTGGCGACACCGCGGACGGTGTCCAGCTCGCGCAGCGCGCCGACGGTCGACGACAGCGCCGCGTCGGCCGCCCGGTGGGTGACGACGACGAGGGACGCCTCCCCGTCCTTGCCCGTCTGGCGCACCGTGTCGATCGATACACCGTGCTCGGCGAAGACCGTCGCGACCTGCGCCAGGACGCCCGGCTTGTCGGCCACGTCGAGACTGATGTGGTACCGCGTGACGACCTCGCCCATGGGGCTGACCGGCAGTCGGGTGTACGCGGACTCGCCCGGGCCGGTGGCACCGGCGAGCTTGTTGCGGCAGACCGCGACCAGGTCGCCGAGGACCGCGGAGGCGGTCGGCGCACCGCCCGCACCCGGCCCGTAGAACATCAACTGACCGGCCGCCTCGGCCTCCACGAAGACCGCGTTGTACGCCTCGCGGACCGAGGCCAGCGGATGCGTCAGCGGGATCATCGCCGGGTGCACCCGCGCCGTGACGGACGCGCCGTCCGCCGCCCGCTCGCAGATCGCCAGCAGCTTGACCGTGCAGCCCATCCGCCGGGCGGAGGCGATGTCGGACGCGGTGACCTCCGTCAGGCCCTCGCGGTGCACATCGTCGATGGTCACCCGGGTGTGGAAGGCGATACCGGCCAGGATCGCGGCCTTGGCGGCGGCGTCGAACCCCTCGACATCGGCGGTCGGGTCGGCCTCCGCGTACCCCAGCGCGGTCGCCTCGTCCAGCGCCTCGCTGTAGCCGGCGCCGGTCGCGTCCATCTTGTCGAGGATGAAGTTGGTGGTGCCGTTGACGATGCCGAGGACCCGGTTGACCTTGTCGCCGGCCAGCGACTCCCGCAGCGGCCGCACCAGCGGAATCGCCCCCGCGACGGCGGCCTCGTAGTAGAGGTCCGCGCCGTTGGCCTCGGCGGCCGCGTGCAGCGCCGCGCCGTCCGCCGCGACCAGGGCCTTGTTCGCCGACACCACGCTCGCGCCGTGCTCGAACGCGGTGGTGATCAGCGTCCGGGCCGGCTCGATACCGCCGATGACCTCGATCACGACGTCGATGTCGCCGCGTTTGACGAGCGCGGTCGCGTCGGTGGTGACCAGCTCCGCCGGGACGCCGTCGCGCACCTTGTCGGGGCGGCGCACCGCGATCCCGGCGAGCTCCACGGGCGCGCCGATGCGGGCCGCGAGGTCGTCCGCGTGCGTCGTCATGATGCGCGTCACCTCTGAGCCGACCACACCACAGCCCAGGAGCGCCACCTTCAGCGGACGCGTACGCATCATTCGACCTCTACTTCTCATCGACCAGCGATTTTCGACATGTGCTCTTTTTTGACATGTGCTCTTGCACAAGTCTCACGCACCGGACGGCGGATTCCGTCCTCCGTCCAGATGCCGAGACATTTATTTCATCCGGTTCCGGGCCCCGGTGAACCGGCCCCGGGCCTTGACGACCAGGCCACCGCAGGTGCGGACGGCGCGAGTGTGGCGTCGGGCCCTACCCGACATCCAACCGCAAAAGATCTTCCTCCGTCTCCCGCCGGACGATCACCCGCGCCTCGCCGTCCTTGACGGCCACGACCGGCGGCCGCAGCGCGTGGTTGTAGTTGCTCGCCATGGACCGGCAGTACGCCCCGGTGGCCGGCACCGCCAGCAGGTCCCCCGGCCGCACATCGGCCGGCAGGAAGGCGTCCCGCACCACGATGTCCCCGCTCTCGCAGTGCTTGCCGACCACCCGCGAGAGCATCGGCTCGGCGTCGGACGTCCGCGACACCAGCGCCACGCTGTACTCCGCGTCGTACAACGCCGTCCGGATGTTGTCCGACATCCCGCCGTCCACGGACACGTACGTCCGCAGCCCCGCCAGCTCCTTGACCGTGCCGACCTCGTACAGCGTGAAGGCCGTGGGCCCCACGACGGCCCGCCCCGGCTCGACCGACAGCCGCGGCACGGCCAGCCCCGCCGCCGCGCACTCCTTGCCGACGATGTCGCGCAGCGCCGCGGCGATCTCCCGCGGCTCCCGCGGATCGTCGTCCGGCGTGTACGCGATGCCGAGCCCGCCCCCGAGGTCGATCTCCGGCAGCTCGATGCCGTGCTCGTCGCGCACCGCGGCCAGCAGCTGCACCACCCGCCGGGCGGACACCTCGAACCCCGCCATGTCGAAGATCTGCGACCCGATGTGGCTGTGAATCCCGATGAGTTCGAGCCCGTCCAGCTTCAGCGCACGCCGCACCGCCTCCGCGGCCTGCCCGCCCGCCAGCGCGACCCCGAACTTCTGGTCCTCGTGCGCGGTCGCGATGAACTCGTGGGTATGCGCCTCGACGCCCACCGTCACCCGGATCTGCACCCGCTGCCGCTTGCCCAGCTTCTCCGCGATCCGCGCGACCCGCACGATCTCCTGGAACGAGTCGAGCACGATCCGCCCCACCCCCGCCTCCACGGCCCGGGTGATCTCCTCCGTGCTCTTGTTGTTCCCGTGCAGCGCGATCCGCTCCGCGGGCATCCCGGCGCCCAGCGCGGTCGCCAGCTCACCCCCGGAACACACGTCGAGGTTGAGCCCCTCCTCGGTCAGCCACCGCACGAGGGCGCGCGACAGAAAGGCCTTCCCCGCGTAGAACACGTCGGCCCCCGGCCCGAAGGCCTCCTTCCAGTCCCGGCAGCGCGCCCGGAAGTCCGCCTCGTCCAGGAAGTACGCCGGCGTACCGAACTCCTCGGCGAGCGCGGTGACGTCCCGTCCGCCGACGGTGACCACACCGTCCTCGTTGCGCCGGACCGTACGGGACCAGACGCGCGGGTCAAGGCTGTTGAGATCGGCGGGCGGCCCGGCGTAGTGCCCCTCGGGCAGTACGTCGCCATGCCGGGGCCCGGCGGGGTGCGCGGAACGGCTCATGGGTGGTGAGTTCCCCTCAAAATCATGTGCAGAGGTGTTCGTCGGAGGTGTTCAGTTCGTCGGAGGTGTATCAGTCCGTCGGAGATGTTCAGTTCACCGGAGATCGGAGGTGTTCATCAGAGGTGTTCAGGAGCGGAGATACCGAGCAGACGCAGGCCGTTGGCGAGCACCGTTCCGGCGGCATCGGCGAGGGCCAGCCGGGCGCGGTGCACGGCCGAGGGTTTCTCCTCCCCGACGGGCAGCGGCGGACAGACGTCCTGCCACCGGAAGTACGCATCCGCCGTCGCCTCCAGATGCCGCACCAGCCGGTCCGGCGCCCTCAGTCGCGCGGCGTCCTCGACAACGGACGGGAAGCCGGCAAGCCGCGCACACAAGGCCCGCGACGCGGCCCCGCCTTCCGCTGCCGAACCGGCTTCCGCTGCCGAACCTGCCGCCACTGCCGGACTGGCTTCCCCTCCCGGACCGGCTTCCCCTCCCGGACGGGCTTCCTCGACGTCCCCGGGCTCCGCCTCGAAACCCAGCTCACGGGCATTGCGCACCATCGCCCGGCTGCGCGCGCAGGCGTACTGCACCCGGAAGCGCGGATTGCTCTCCCGCTGCACCGGCCGCTCCGGCACCTGCACCTGGTCGTGCGCGGCCGGACGCAACAGCACCCAGCGCGCCTCGTCGGCACCCAGGCGGGCGGTCAGCGCGTCGAGCTCATACGGAGCGGGAACAAGAACCGGCGGCCGACCACCGTCCCGGCCGGCCGCCGGCCCGGCCGCCGCCTCGACCCGCGCCAGCGCATCGGCCACCACAGCCTCACGCGCGCCTGACCCGCCACCGCCCGCCGCCCCACCGGCAACCACCGCGCCCGCCGCGCCACCGACAACCAGCGCCCCCGCCTCATGCCGGCCCCGAATCCCGTAACGCTCCCCCTGCGCCAGCACATCCCGTACGACCGCGGCCTGCGCACCGTCCCCCAGGGTGAAGTTCAAAAATCCCGGCCCCGCGACCTCGACCCGGACGATCCCCGGGCTGCCGGCCAGCCGCCTGCGCAGAATCTCGGCGACCTCCCGGGCCGACCGCCCCGCCGGCCCCGCGAGCTGTAGCGCGACATTGGAGGCGTAGTCCCCGCAGCCGGGCCGCGGCGGCTGCCCCACCACGATCCGCTCCGGCACGGGCACAGAGAGCTCCCGCTCCGCCACGGCACCACGCACGGAGCGCAGCACGACACGGGAGAGCTCATCAGGAGTCACGAGACAAGCGTATGGGAGACCCCGCCCTCCCACCCCGCGCCCCGGTCGCTTCCCCTCAGCCCCGGCCCGGCGCCAGGCCGCGATCGCGGCCTAGGTCCAGGACCGGTCCCGGTGGCGATCCCAGTCCCGGTCTCCCTCCGCGTCCTCTCCTCCCCCGCCGTCCTCCCGCTGCTGCTCGGCCCCGCGTTCACCCCCGTGCTCCCGCTGCCGCCCCCCTTGCAGGCCTTGCAGCCCTCCGCGCCGCGCCTCCCGCAGGCCCTCCTGCCGCCCCTCACGCACCAGCTTCCCCACCGTCCGCACCAGCTCCGTCGGCTCGAACGGCTTCGCCAGGAACGCGTCGATCCCGACCGACTCCCCGTTGTCCACCTCGCCCTGGCCGCACGCGCTGACAATCACGATCGGGAGGTCCCACGTCCGGGGGTCGGACCGCAGCCGCGCCGCGGTGTGCAGCCCGTCGAGCCGCGGCATCACCACATCCAGGGTCACGACATCAGGTCTCACGTGGTGCACGACATCCAGACATTCGGCACCATCAGCCGCGGTCACCACCTCGAAGCCCTCCAGCTCGAGATTGACCCTGATCAACTGCCGGATCACCTTGTTGTCATCCACCACAAGGATCCGACCGGACAAGCCAGGCACACCACGAGGCTAGGGGCCCACCTGCGGCACCGTCCCGGCTTTGCCCACTTCCGCCCTCATGCGAGGGACCTTTCCCCGACCACCACCGCCACACCCCCCACATGCGCTAGAGACGCCCCTCCCCCCACCTCCGCCCCCTCCGGCAAAACCCGTTCATGACCACCCCATCGGAGCTGGTAGTGTTCTACCCGTCGCCAAGGAAACGGCGGCAACGCCCCCGTAGCTCAGGGGATAGAGCAACGGCCTCCGGAGCCGTGTGCGCAGGTTCGAATCCTGCCGGGGGCACCGGAATTAAAGGCCCTGACCTGCAGAGATGCCGGTCAGGGCCTTTCTTGTGCATGCCAAAACCGCAACGGCCCACAGGGCCATGAGCGTTCACTCCTCCATCCGCTCCGGCCTGGGCCAGCATCGGCTCACCGCCCGCGGCGCCGATCCCTCTCCGGCCCGTCCTGCTTCATCCCCGGCGTACCGCCCGCAGCCCGGAAGACCGCACGCCTCGGCATCGGTGCGCTCGGTACCGTCCGGCATGGCGTCAACGCGCTCGCGCGCCTGACTCAGGTATGCGGAGAGCCGTTCGGCCTGCCGCCACCTCTTCTCCTGCGCTTCCAGCGCACGGATGCGGAATGCCTCGGCATAGTCGGTACGGGCCTGACGCATCGCTGCTTCCCGGCGGAGCCGCTTGAGCCTGGAACTGCTCTGCTTCCTCGGCCCGCTTACGTTCGGCAGCCAGTCCACGCAGGTCCACTTGGGGGCACAGGTCAGTACCAGATCGCGATCGGGCGCCCGTCCGCGTCGTGCTCGGGAGGATCCGGAAGGGAGTGCGCACGGCCGCGGGCGATCCGGTGGGCCGTCCACGCGGCGGCGGCCGCGTCGAGTACGTCGTCCGGTGGGGAGCTTCCGGCGTCCCCCAGGTCGTCCGGGAGGACGATGCCGGCCGCGGCGAGGAGCGAGCGTCGTGCCATCTGCCCTGCCCAGCTCTTCTTACGGGCGAGGAGCGGCGTCCCGCCCGCGAGGGCCCGGAAGGACACCTCCGGGTGTGCTTCGAAGAGCCGGTCGCCCCCGGGCTCCGCGATACAGGCGTTCGCCTCCCGGAGTTTGGGCGCGAGCGCCCAGGTCTGGCGGCTCAGCCCGGCCCCGGTGAGTTCGCGGCACCGGCGCCGCGCGCCGTCGTACTCCGCCTCCTGCCAGACCGCGCCCGGCGGCACCGGGAAGACGCTGCCCCTGCGGGGTCCCAGCAGGGCTGCCGCCTCCCGGTCCGCGCGCCGCCACCCGGAGTCGAGGAGTCCCAGCGGCATGTCCACGGCGATGACGGCGACGCCGTCGGCCTCGGTCGCGGCCTCGGTCTCAGTCTCGGCCTCGGCCTCGACCAGGAGGGAGCGCAGGGTGGTGATGAGCCGTACCTGTGCGAAGCGGCCGTCGCGGAGGCCCACCGCCAGCCATCCGGCCGGGCACGCGTCGGCGCCGTAGACGGTCACCATGTCAGCCATCGTCCTCGGGCGGGGCCGCCGGAGGATAGCCGTACTCGCCGTAGAGGCGGACGAAGTGGGCGAGGGCGACGGTCCGGCGGCGCACGAGGCCCTCGCGCGTCCCCTCGTACAGCTCGACGCGTTCCTGGCCGCCCGGCCCGATCGGCTGCACCAGGCGGCCGCCCGCACGCAGCTGTGCGGCCAGCGGTGGCGGCACCTCCGGGTAGGCGGCGGAGACCACGATCGCGTCGAACGGCGCCCGGTCCGCCGCACCCAGGGTGCCGTCGGCGACGACGATCTCGGCGTTTCCGATGCTCTGGCCGGCGAGGTTGGCCCGGGCCTGCCCGGCGATGTCCGCCCATCGTTCGACGCCGACGACGTACGCGGCGAGGCGGGCCAGCAACGCGGTCTGGAAGCCGTGACCGCTGCCGATCTCCAGTACGCGCTCGTCTCCGGTGAGGCCCAGCGCGGCGATCATCCTCGCCACGAGGGAGGGCTGCGTCGTCACCTGGCCATGACCGATCGGAAGCGGGACATCCACGTACACCGACGCGTGGTGGGCGGCCGGGACGAAGGCCGCGCGCGGGGTGGCACGGAGGGCGCACAGCAGGCGCTCGTCCGTCACGCCGCAGGCGCGGGCGGCCTCGACCAGATCCTCGGGGCCCGGATCGGGACGGAGGTGGGGCATCATGATCGCCTCCCGTCCAGGCTATCGGACGGGCACGCAGAGGTCACGGGCTCGCCCGCTGCTGTCATGGCCGCTCCCTGCCACCGATACAAGAAATCACGAATGGCCAAGTCAGACCGGGCCGGGTCGGGCCGGCGGTCAGGTCAGGTCGGTCAGGCCGGGGCGGCTAGGGCCTGTCCGGCGAGCCTTGTGACCGTCTCGGCCTTGGTTGTTCGTTGGCATGTCCAGGGGGGCGGGGAGATCTCACGAACGAGGAATGGGCCCGACTGAAAGCCGCATCTGCCGAAGTCCGGGCAGCGCGGTGGGCGTTGGGACAGCCACCGCAGGGTCATCAACGGGATTCTGTACCGGAACCGGACCGGAGTGCCATCGCGCGATCCGGTTCTGGCTCCGGGGGTAGATCCATTATCCCGGTGCGGGGAGGCGCCTGTCACCGTTCTCCGGAATGATCTTTACGCCCGATTTGCGCTTGTAGGCTTGCGAGCCGACGCAAAGCACGGATCTGACCTGGGAGTTGAGAGTGGCGCACGACGTTGCCGCGCTGACGGTGGAACTCACGGACATGGCTACGGCCGATCACCAGTCCGCAGCCCGCGCGAACAGCGATGACCCCGTCGAGCAGCTGGCGTGGCGGCGGCTGACCGCTCGGCACGGTGACCGGCTTGCCGAGATCATGGAGGAGTACGGCTGGCCGACGGCGGAACTCGTCGGCGAAGAGGCCGCACGCGCGGCATGGCTGATCGCTCAGCACTCCGACCGGCAGCTCGACGTTCAGCGCCGTGCCCTCCAGTTGATGCAGCAGGCGGTGTCGGCGGGCTCGGCCAGCCCCCGCGAGCTGGCCTTCCTGCGCGATCGCACGCTGGTCAATGAGGGCCGCAAGCAGGTCTACGGCACTCAGATCGCCGGCGTGAAGGACGGGGCACCGGTTCCGTGGCCCTGTGAAGAGCCCGAGCGTATGGACGAACTCCGCGCCGGAGTCGGCATCGAGCCCTTCGACGAGTACGTTGCCCAGTTCTCCGTGGCCTGACGCCCCCTCCCCAGCGTGTCCGGTGGATCACTGCCCGGGCATACTCGCCGCGGGCGATGATCCGCCGGAGAGGCCCTGGGCCGTAGCCGCCATCCGAGACGTCGACGTCCGCCGAGCCCGGGGAGCAGGTCATCCCGGGGTGCGCCCCCAGGAAGGCGTCGGCGGCGAGGGCGAGCGACAGCGGCACCGTCGCGCCCTCGTCCTCGACCGAGAAGGGCCCGCCGCGCCATCCCCGCGCCACGGGCCGCCGACCTTCGTCCGGGAGCGCCCGCCGCAACCCGCTTGAGGTGCCCAGCAGTTCATGGGGGGGGAGGCCCCGGCGCTGCCCGGCCTCGGCAACCCGGCCCGCCTCCGCCGCCCACATCAGCGGTCCACCTCGGCAGCCCGCCTCCGCAGCCCGGACCGCGGTACGGATCAGCCGTTCAGGCGGACCGGTAGCGACTCGATTCCGTAGACGATGGAGAGTTTGCGGAATTCCAGTTCCTCCGGGCGGATCGCCAGGCGCATCTGGGGAAAGCGGCGGACCAGGGCGGGGTAGGCGGCGCGGAGTTCCATGCGGGCGAGTTCGGCGCCTACGCAGCGATGTATTCCGTAGCCGAAGGCCAAATGGGAGGGGACATCGCGGGAGGGGTCGAACTGCTCCATGTCCGGGCCGAGTTTGCCGTCCCGGTCCGCACCGCTCAGAGAGCACAGCACGACATCTCCGGCGGCGATCCGGACACCGCCGATCTCCAGGTCCTCGCGGGCGAAGCGCGGGAAGGCGACCTGGACGACGGTGAGGTAACGCAGCAGCTCTTCCACATAGCCATCGATGACGTCATCGTCGTCCTTGATGGCTGCGAAGTGCTCCGGGTCCTGCAGGAGCACCAGGGCGCCCAGCGCCAGCATGCTGGCGGTGGTTTCGAAGCCGCCGGTGAGAACGCCGTCCGCCAGACCGGCCAGTTCCTCGTCGGTGACCGAGTCGCCGTGCTCCTTGACGATCATGCCGAGCAACCCGTCGCCCGGGTTTTCACGCTGCTTCTTGACGACGTCCCGGAAATAGGAGAGGGATTCGGATATGGCACCGAAGGAGGCATTGGCGCCGCTGAAGAGGTCGAAACGTGCCGCACTGAGACGTTCGAAATCGGCGCGGTCCTCGTAAGGAACGCCCAGGAGTTCGCAGATGACCAGGGAGGGAATGGGCAGGGCGAAGGAATGGACGACGTCGACCGGATCGCCGTTCTTGCCCGCCTCTTCCATGGCATCAAGACGTTCCTCGATGATCTCGTGGATCCGGGGCGTGAGCCGACCGAGGCGGCGCATGGTGAATTCGGGGGTCAGCAGCCGGCGGAGCCGGGTGTGCACCGGCGGGTCGGCGAATCCGAGGCCTCCGGGGTTCTGTTCGGCACCCGCGCCGGCCTTGCCGACGAGATTGGTGAAGTCCGAGCTGAAGGCCTTTCCCTTACCGAGCACCGCCTTCGCCTCGTCATAGCCGGTGACCAGCCAGACATTGGCGGCTATCGGCACGGGGAGCTTGCTGATCGGCTCCTTCTCCCGGACCACCGCCAGATCGCCCACCGGGTCGAGCCCCTCGCGCCGCAAGGGCATCAGGACGGACTCGGGCAAGAAAGACATTCGAGACAGGTCGAATCCTTTCTTGCGCGTTCTCGCCAGATACATGCGGCCGGCCCAGGCGATGATCCGGGAACGGAGAGTCGTCATGACGCTAATACTGCCTTTCGTCGAGGGGGACGGTCACCCGCGCTCGGCGGCCCGAAGGCGGCCGGACAGCACGGGCCCCCCACTCGGCGTGCACGGGTGTGACGTACGCCATAGCCCCTCGTCCGCGGCGGTCATGGCGCGGGTCCATGCCCCGACCGGTCCCCCGATCGTCCGCGGCAGCATGATGAGCTCGGCCTTCTTCTCGTCTGTTGTGATCTGTACTTGATCTGCGCTTGATCTGAACTTCGGTCTGCGCTTCTGCTTCGGTCGGTTCTTTGGTCTACTCCTGGCCCGCCGGGCCCGCCAGGGCCATCCGGCCCGTTCGGTCCGAACGAGTTTACAAAGTGCCATCGGGCACGTTCACCGAACAACCCGGGATCCCCCTGGGAGAGCCCTGGGCCAACCCTGATGAACGCCCGGCGGAACCCTGATACGCGCCCGAGGAGCGCCCACCAGGCGCGCCGCCGCACCTCCGCGTGAGCCACCCCTCGGCGTCACGGAAGGCGTAGATGCGCTCGACGGGTCCGTCGGATCAGCGATCAGGGGGCAGGTGTCGGGGGCAGAGCTCCGCCATCCTTACGGGCGGATGTGCGACAGCGAACCGACACTTCCGGCGGGCGAGCACAGCCTGGATAGCGGCGGATTCCGTTGGTGGCGAAGGGAAGGCGTCGGCGGGCGGGGGCAGTTCGAGGTCCGAGTTGAGATCGCGCCCAATTTCGACACCCTTACCCTAATCATCACGGATCGTGATGAGTTGCGGACACTTCGGGGCCTCCTTAGCGTGAGAAGCGGGGGGATTTCCATGGGTTTCCCCGAGATTGGCCTGGGACCTCCGGCTTCCGGCTTCTGGCTCCCGGCTCCCGGCTCCCGGCTCCCGGCTCCCGGGAAACCTCCAGGGATTCCGCTGAATTCGCGGATTCGATCTCGCCCCTGGAGCCTCTACTCCTTTGCAGGAGGAAGTGCATGTCTCCGCAGTGCGTATTTGTCCATCACCCTCACCATCGCCGTCGTCATCGTCATCGTTATCGCTATCGCCGTCACGTGCCTTCGCGTCGCGCGGCTCGTGAGCGAATATCTCGGAAGCGGATGGTTCCGCAGTGGTTGATTACGTCGGCGAAGGGCGGTCGGTGCGGTCTGGGTGTCGCATGCGGCCTGCTGGCCGTCGTCGCCATGGCCGGTCCGGCACGGGCGGTGCACGAGGGCCGGGCAGACCACGAGGGCCGGGCAGAGTACGAAGGCCGGGTCGTCGCCAGGTCGGGCCTGGTGGTCCGCACCGGTCCGAGTTACCAGTACCGCGCGCTCGGGTCCAAGCAGTACGGAACGGTGGTGGGGATCGTCTGCCGGGTGAAGGGGCAGCGGGTCGAGGGCAACCCGGTCTGGTACAAGCTCAGCGACGCCTCGTACGCC
This sequence comes from Streptomyces sp. NBRC 110611, assembly GCF_001590865.1. Classification (GTDB taxonomy): domain Bacteria; phylum Actinomycetota; class Actinomycetes; order Streptomycetales; family Streptomycetaceae; genus Streptomyces. The sequence continues at coordinate 853,509 of NZ_BBUY01000001.1, read as the reverse complement.
TGGTCCTCGGAGCGGCACATCGTCCAGGACGGCAAGCGGCCCCGCTGGTGCTGAGCCCGGCCGCCGGGGGTGCGTACGCCCTGAAGGCCGCATCCGACATCACGCCGTATCCGACATAACGGAAATAGCGGCCTCCGCTTGCTACGTTGCCAGGCATGACGGCAACGGCGAGGGCGGCCGCCACGGCACGCCCGGCGGACACTCCTCCCTCCTTGCCGTCCCAGCCCAAGCGGCGCGGTGTCGAACTCGCCCTCCTGGTCGGCGCTGTGCTGATCAGCGTCTGCGGATATGTCGTCGTGGGCCTGGCCCGGGGGCACGCTCTCCCGGCCGGTGCGCTCCAGTACGGCGCCGGGCTCGGCGGGCTGGCGCTCCTCGCGCACCTCGTCGTACGCCTCCGCGCCCCCTTCGCCGATCCCCTGTTGCTGCCCACCGCCGTACTGCTCAACGGGCTCGGTCTGGTGCTGATCTTCCGGCTCGACCTGGAGACGCCGGCCGATCATGCCGCGCCCACACAGCTGGTGTGGTCGACGATCGGCGTCGCGCTCTTCATCGCCGTGGTCCTGCTGCTGCCCGACCACCGGGTGCTCCAGCGCTACGCCTACCGGTGCGCGGCGCTCGCGCTGCTCCTGATGGTGGCGCCGATCCTGTTCCCCGCGGTCAACGGGGCGAAGATCTGGATCCGGTTCGCCGGATTCTCCCTCCAGCCGGGCGAGTTCGCCAAGGTGCTGATCACCGTGTTCTTCGCGGCCTACCTCGCCGCCAACCGGAGCGGGCTGGCGCGGCTGGGGCACCGGGTGGCGGGGCTGCAGCTGCCGGCCGGCCGGGTGCTGGCGCCGGTGGTGGCGATCTGGCTGGTCAGCGTGGCCGTGCTGGTCCTCGAACGCGATCTGGGGACCTCGCTGCTGTTCTTCGGGATCTTCGTGGTCCTGCTGTACGTCGCGACCGGCCGGACCGGCTGGATCGCGGTCGGGCTGCTGCTGGCGGGCATCGGCGCGGCCGCGGTCGGCACGCTGGAGCCGCATGTGCACGGCCGGGTCGAGGACTGGCAGCAGCCGTTCGCCGGGATCGAAGCCGGCGAGGGGCCCGGTCAGCTCGCCCAGTCGCTGTTCGCGTTCGCGTCCGGCGGGCTGCTCGGCACCGGCCTCGGGCAGGGCCACTCGTATCTGATCGGCTTTGCCATGAAGTCCGACTTCATCCTGGCGACGGTCGGTGAGGAGCTGGGGCTGGCGGGGCTCACCGCGCTGTTCCTGCTGTACGCGCTGCTGGTCGCCCGGGGGTACCGTGCGGCGCTCGGGCTGGCGGACCCGTTCGGCAGCCTGCTGGCGGTCGGCCTCGCGGCGCTCCCCGCGATCCAGGTCTTCGTCATCGCCGGCGGGGTGATGGGGCTGATTCCGCTGACGGGGATGGCGATGCCGTTCCTCGCACAGGGCGGGTCGTCCGTCGTCACCAACTGGATCATCGTCGCGCTCCTCCTGAAGATCAGCGACCGGGCGCGCTGCCCGGAACCCGAGCCGGCGGCGCCGGATCCGACGTCCGAGCCGGCGCCGGAGCTGGTGTCCGAGCTGGTGTCCGAGCCGGCGGCGAGGCTGACGTCGGAGCGGAAGCCGGGACCGGAGCGGGGACCGGGACCGGAGCGGGGACCGGGACCGGAGCGGGATCCGGAGCCGGAGGCCGGCCGTTGATCCGCTGCATCCGGCACACCGCCGCGTTCTCCTTCCTCCTCCTGGTCGCCCTGCTGGTGAACGCCGCCCGGGTGCAGGTCTTCGAAGCGGAGGGGTACGGCGCGAGCCCGGCCAACCGGCGGGCGGAGATCGCGCGTTACGAACGGCCCCGCGGCGCCCTGCTCGTCGAGGGCCGGCCGGTCACCGGGTCCCGGGACAGCGGCGGGCGCCTGCGCTATGAGCGCACCTACACCGACGGGCCGCTGTACGCACCGGTCACCGGCTACTCCTCCCAGGTCTACGGGACGTCCCTGCTGGAACGGGCCGAGGACGGCGTGCTCTCCGGCGCCGACGACCGGCTGGTCGCCTTCCCCTGGTGGCACCGGCTGACCCGCGCCCACCGGGCGGGCGGCGTGGTCCACACCACCATCAACCCCCGGATGCAGCGCGCCGCGTTCGAGGGCCTGGGCGGCCGGAAGGGCGCGGTGGCCGCGATCGAACCGCGTACCGGGCGCGTGCTGGCGCTGGTCAGCTCGCCGTCGTACGAACCCGGAGAGCTGTCCGGCAACGGCCCGGAGGTCACCGACGCCTGGCGCCGGCTGAACGGGGCCGCCGGCCGGCCGATGCTCAACCGGGCGCTGCGGCAGACCTATCCGCCCGGCTCCACCTTCAAGGTGGTCACCGCGGCGGCCGCGCTGGAGCGCGGGCTGGTCACCGATATCGACGCCCGTACGGACTCGCCCGATCCCTACACCCTGCCCGGCACCACCACCCAGCTCGACAACGCGGCGGTGGACTGCGCGGACGCACCGCTCCGCTACGCCTTCCGCGCCTCGTGCAACACCGTCTTCGCGCGGCTCGGCGCCAGGGTCGGGCTGCGCGGAATGACGGACACGGCCCGCAGGTTCGGCTTCGACGACCGCCGGCTGCGCATCCCGTCCGCCGTCGCGCCCAGCACCTTCGACGCCCGGATGGATCCCGCGCAGCTCGCCCTGTCGGCCATCGGGCAGTACGACACCGCCGCCACGCCGCTCCAGATGGCGATGGTCTCGGCGGTGGTCGCCAACGGGGGCCAGCTGAGACCGCCGTACCTGGTCGACAAGGTGACCGACGCCGGGGGTGTGCTCGTCGCGGCCGGACCGCATCCGCCCACCCGCCAGGTGGTCGGTCCGGCCACCGCCGAGCAGCTCCAGGAGATGATGGTCGACGTCGTCGAGCGCGGCAGCGGGCGGAACGCGGCCGTCAAGGGCCTGACGGTCGGCGGCAAGACGGGCACCGCCCAGCACGGCGTGTACAACGAGGGCACGCCCTATGCCTGGTTCATCTCCTGGGCCCGGAAGCCGGACTCGTACGAGCCGACGGTCGCGGTGGCCGTGGTGGTCGAGGAAGCGGCCGCCGACCGCGCGGACATCAGCGGCGGAGGGAGCGCCGCACCGATCGCCCGCGCGGTGATGGCCGCGTCGGCATCACCGGAGGGCTCCGCCCCGTGAACCCCGGCCACCCCACAATGGGCAGATGACCACCGCCGACACGCCCCCGCCGCTGCCGCCGCTGTCCCTGCCCGAAGTCGAGGCGCTGGCCCGGCGAGCCCATGCCGGGCAGACCGACAAGGCCGGCCGCCCGTACGCCGAGCACCTGGCCGCGGTGGCGGAGGGGGTGCGCGAGCGCGGCGGCAGCGACGAACAGATCGCGGCGGCCTGGTTGCACGACGCGGTCGAGGACGCGGCGCTCAGCCGTGAGTGGCTGGCCGGTGCGGCGCTGAGCGACGCGACGAAGGCGATGGTCCTGGCGGTCACCAAGCGGCCGGGCGAGCCGCCGGCCGCGTACACCGCCCGCATCCTGGCCACACCGGGCGCGCTGCTGATCAAGGAAGCCGACCTGGCCCACAACACCGATCCGTCCCGCCTGTCCGTACTCGACGCCCCGACCCGCGACCGCCTGACGGCCAAGTACGCCCGCGTGCGCGCCCTCCTGGGCCTGGCGCCGGGCTGACGCCGGGCCCCGTCGGTCAGTCCGCCGCCCCGCCCTCCGCGATGGTGGCCGTGACCTCCGCCGTGCGGGCCGCCTCCTCGGCGGCGAAGCGTGTGGCGTCGAGCGCCTCGGCGGCCTCCTCGTCCTGCGTCATGAGCAGGTCGAGGCTGGCGTCGCCCAGTTCGAAGACGCCCATGTCGACATAGGCACGCTGGAGGCGTTCGCCCCACAGTCCGATGTCCTTCACGCAGGGCACGATCCGGCTGAACAGCAGCTTTCGGAACAGGTGCAGGAATTCGGAGCGTTCGGTGTATACGGCGGCCTCCTGGCGCGGGATGCCGAAGTTCTCCAGGACCTCGAGGCCGCGCAGCCGGTCGCGCATCAGGTAGCAGCCCTCGATGACGAACTCCTCGCGTTCGCGCAGTTCGGCGTCGGTGAGCTGCCGGTAATAGTCGCGCAGCGCCATCCGGCCGAAGGCGACATGGCGCGCCTCGTCCTGCATGACGTACGCAAGGATCTGCCGGGGCAGCGGCTTGGTGGTGGTGTCGCGGATCATGCCGAACGCGGCCAGTGCCAGGCCTTCGATGAGGACCTGCATGCCGAGGTAGGGCATGTCCCAGCGGGAGTCCGCGAGGGTGTCGGCGAGCAGTGACCGCAGGCTGTCGTCGATCGGGTAGAGCATCCCGATCTTCTCCTGGAGGAAGCGGCTGTAGATCTCGGCGTGCCGCGCCTCGTCCATGGTCTGGGTGGCGGAGTAGAACTTCGCGTCGAGGTCGGGGACGGACTCCACGATCCTGGCCGCGCAGACCATGGCGCCCTGTTCGCCGTGCAGGAACTGGCTGAACTGCCAGGAGGTGTAGTGCCGGCGCAGGTCACCGCGGTCCTTCTGGGTCATTTTCGCCCAGTACTTGGTCCCGTGCAGGGACAGCGACTCGTCGGGGGTGCCCAGCGGATCCTGGGGGTCCACCTCCAGATCCCAGTCGATCCGCAGGTTGGCGTCCCACTGCTTGTCCTTGCCCTTCTGGTAGAGCGCGAGCAGCCGTTCGCGCCCCTCGTCGTACTCCCAGTTGAAGCGGGCCGCGCCGGACGCGGGCACCTTCCACAGGGGGTCGCCTGGATCCTGGACGTAGCGCTCTCGGGTCGACACGGCGCCTCCTCGGCTCGCCAAACGCCTTGCTGCAGGCGGTGGTTGGCAGGCTCACACGCTCCTTACCCGCGGGTCAATAAGTCGTGCGCGAGGGATTGACGAGCTTGCTGACAAGCAGTCTCATAAGACGGTACCGCGGCGGGGCGGGCGGTTCCGGCCCTGATCCGCCGGACCGGTCCCGACCCCAGCGAGGTACCCACAGCCATGACCAGCGCGCCCACCCCGATGCCCGCGCCGGACACCGGCGTCCCGTGCGACCCCCTCGGCCCGCTCAAGGACCGGGAGCAGGTCGCCGAGCGGCTGCTCGACGCCTCCGCCAGGCACTCCTTCGACCCCGACACCGAACTCGACTGGGACGCGCCCCTCGAAGCGGACAAGTGGTTCTGGCCCCCGGAGCTGGTCTCGCTCTACGACACCCCGCTGTGGCGGCGGATGCCGCTGGAGCAGCGGCAGGACCTCGCCCGGCACGAGGCCGCCTCGCTCGCCTCCCTGGGCATCTGGTTCGAGATCATCCTGATGCAGCTGCTCGTCCGGCATATCTACGACAAGCCGGTGACCAGCGCCCATGTCCGCTACGCACTCACCGAGATAGCCGATGAGTGCCGGCACTCCAAGATGTTCGCGCGCATGATCCAGCGGGGCGGGGCACCGGCGTACCCGGTCTCGCGGCTGAACCACCAGCTCGCCCGTGTCCTCAAGACGGTCTCCACCACCCCGGGATCGTTCGCCTGCACCCTGCTCGGCGAGGAGATCCTGGACTGGATGCAGCGCCTGACGTTCCCCGACCAACGGGTGCAGCCCCTCGTCCGCGGGGTCACCCGGATCCATGTCGTGGAAGAGGCCCGGCACGTCCGGTACGCCCGTGAGGAACTGCGCCGCCAGATGGTCACCGCGCCGCGCTGGGAGCGGGAGTTGACCCGGATCAGCTGCGGTGAGGCCGCCCGGGTGTTCTCCCTCGCCTTCGTCAATCCGGAGGTGTACCGCAATGTCGGGCTGGACAAGCGGGAGGCGGTCGCCCAGGTGAGGGCGAGCGGTCACCGCCGGGAGGTGATGCAGACCGGTGCCCGGCGGCTGACCGACTTCCTCGACGAGATCGGCGTACTGCGTGGTGTGGGCCGCCGGTTGTGGCGCAGCTCGGGGTTGCTGGCGTAGTGGACCCGGCAGTGGATGCGGTAGCGCACCCCGTAGCGCACCTGTGCGAGTCGCCATCCGGGGCGGTTACCCTGCTGCGCATGAACGGCAGCGGCACCGCCCCAGCAGTACCCCGACCCGCCTACCGCAGGCTGAGCGTCGAGCAGCGCCGCAGTCAGCTGCTCTCCGCCGCGCTCGGGCTGTTCGCGCAACGCGCGCCCGAGGACGTCTCACTGGACGATGTCGCCACCGCCGCCGAGGTGTCCCGGCCGCTCGTCTACCGCTACTTCCCGGGCGGCAAACAGCAGTTGTACGAGGCCGCGCTGCGCAGCGCGGCCGACATCCTGGAGGGCTGCTTCGCCGAGCCGGAGACCGGCCCGCTCACGCACCGGCTGGCGCACGCCCTCGACCGCTACCTCGCCTTCGTCGACGAGCACGACGCCGGGTTCAGCGCCCTGCTCCAGGGCGGCAGCGTGGTGGAGACGGCCCGTACGAACGCCATCGTGGACGAGGTACGGCGCGCCGCCGCCGACCAGATCCTGCGGCATCTGGGCGTACCCGAGCCGGGCATCCGGCTGCGGATGACCGTCCGGATGTGGATCAGCGCCGTCGAGGGCGCCTCGCTGATCTGGCTCGACGAGGACAAGCAGCCCTCCCTGGACGAGCTGCGCGACTGGCTGGTCGACCACTTCGTCGCGCTGCTGACCGCGACCGCGGCCCGCGACCCGCAGACCGCCCGGGTGACCCGCGCGGCCCTGAAGCTGGAGGCGCCCGACGGCCCCCTCGGCGATCTGGCCCGCCGGGTCCTGCCGGTCGTCGGCGACGCCACACACCTCCTGTGACCTGCGCGTCCGCCGCCCCGCGACCTGCGCATTCACCGCGATACTGAAAGACTGGGGGGCGTGCGAAGCGAGAACACCCCCTTCGTCGGCGGCCCCCTGGACGGCCGGGTACTGCCCGTGCTCGTCGGGATGACCGGCCAGCCGCCGAAGACCTACGAGATCCCGGTGCCCAACGATGACGGGCGCCCGCCGACGCTCCATGTCTACCGGCGGGTCCCGGGGCGAGTGGGCCGGCTGGGGCTGCCACGAGGATGGAAGTACGAGTACGACCCGGCCGCGACGCGGGGTTGATCCCACATCGCGGTCAGCCGGCGTACTCCATCGACTGACGCAGTTCGCTGCGGAGTTCGGGGGTGAGGACGTGGCCGGCCCGGCCGACGAACAGCGCCATGTGGTAGGCGATCACGTTCATGTCGCAGTCCGGGGTGGCGTGTACGCCGAGCAGTGAGCCGTCGCTGATCGACACGACGAACAGGCTGCCCTCGTCCATCGTGACCATGGTCTGCTTGACGGTTCCGCCGTCCATCAGGTCCGCGGCACCGCGGGTCAGACTGGCGAGGCCGGACACGATGGTGGCCAGATCGGCGTCGGCTCCTCTCGGGCCGCTGCGGCCGCCCGGCCGGGGTGCGGTGGTGGTGGCCGGCCGGGGTGCCGTAGTGGTGGCCGGCCCGGCCGGGTCGGAGCTGAGCAGCGGCAGGCCGTCGGACGAGACCACCACGACCGAGCGGATGCCCGGCACCTCGTCGACCAGGTTGGTCAGCAGCCAGTGCAGATTCCGTGCCTGACTGCTCAGGCCCTGCCCCTGTCCCTGGCCCTGGCCTTGTCGCTGCCCTTGCCCCTGTTCCTGTTCCTGCCCGTGCCCTTGTCCGTGCTCCGTGGGCGCTTGCGCGTTCACTCGTGTGCCTCCTCGACACTGTGTCTCTCGTCCGGCGCCCCCGCTCCGTCGGTCTCCGTCTGTGGAAGGGTCTTCTGCTGTCGCGGTGGACCGGTCTCGGCCGCGGCCTCGCGCCGGCCGTCGCGCGCCCCCTGCTGGAATCCGCCGAGCCGGCGCCGTAGCGCCTCGGCCTGGGCCGCGCCGCCCTTGCGCGTCGCGGCAGGCGCCGGCCGCCGGCCCTGACGCGCCACGGTCCTGGGCGTGCGCTTGGGCAAGCCCGGCGCGGTCCGCGGCTGTTCGTCCGTGGCGGCACCGGCTCCGGTACGTGCCGTCTCCGACCCGGCGTGGGTGTGCTGGTCCGGGCCGATGGCGTACGGGTCCGACGCGGTGGCGGCGGCCGGGGCGGTGGGGTCCGTGTCCGCCGGCCCCGGACCGGCGGCCGGGCTCGCGTCGTCCTCGGCCCTCCGGTGTTGTTCGCCGCCGGCGCCGGTCGAGGTGGTGTGGATCGTGCCCGGCAGGACGGCCTCGGCGGTCACCCCGCCCTGCCGCGCCTCCCGCAGCTCGACCCGGATGCCGTGCCGGGCGGCCAGTCGCACCACCACGTACAGGCCCAGCCCCAGCGCCTCGTCGACAGCCTCGGAGGACGCGGCGGCCCGCGCGTCCGACAGCCGCTCATTGATCTCGGCCAGCCGCTCCGCGGTCATCCCGATGCCCTCGTCGTGTACCGAGAGCACCACCTCACCGCTCTCCAGCAGCCGGCCGGACAGCTCAACATGGGCGTCCGCCGGTGAGAACGCGGTGGCGTTGTCGAGGAGTTCGGCGATCAGACGGCTGAGATCGTCCGCGGCGAACCCGGCGACTTGGGCGTCCGGCGGCAGCGACCGCGTCCGCACCCGCTCACCGCGCTCGATCTGACCGACCGCGGCACGCAGCACGTCCGGCAGGGATACCGGGTCCTGGTGGTTCTGGCGGTCCTGGTGGCGGCCGTGGACTCCGGTGTGCGCCCGGGCCAGCCGTTCGGTGAGGTCGGCGACCTGGGCACGGAGCGTCGTACTCCGCTCCTGGCGGACCTCGCGCTCGGCGGCCAGCCGCTGCCGGCCGCCGGTCAGCCGCATGCGCTCGCCCTCCAGTTCGTCGGCGCGCCGGGCCAGCTCGCCCACCTTGGCGTGCAGGGCGTTGACGGACCGCACCGCGGCGGCGAAATCGTCGTTGCGGCCCTGGTAGGTGAGGGGCTCCTCGTGCGCGGGGTCGGCGGCGAGCCGCTGGGCACCGAGCCGCAGCACCGCCAGCGGCTGGGTCATGGTGCGGGCGGCCCAGACACCGGCACCGACGGCGAGCAGCAGGCAGAGCCCCGCCAGGCCGACGCGGATCTCCAGCTCGGTCACCTCGTCGTCACGGAGCCCGCCGAGCCGCTCGATGTCGGCGGTGGCCATGGCGGATTCCACGCCCCGCATCAGCCCGACGCGGGTGGTGAGGGTGCTCCGCACCCGCTGCCGGCCGAGCCGGAAGTCGGCGGTGTCCAGGCGGGGCCGGTCGGTCAGCCAGGTCAGATAGCGCTCGGCGGCGTTGACGTCGGAGCCGGTGACGGTGCGGTCGTAGCGATCGCGGGCGCCCGGGCTCGCGTCCTGCCGGAATTCGCCCAACGCGCCCTGTTCGCGAATGTTCGTGACCTGGGCGAGGCGGGTCAGCCGGGACGGGCCGCCCTTCTGGTCCAGCGCGGCGAGCAGCAGCGCGCGGGTGCCGGCCGCCTGTTCGGTGGCGCGGCCGAGGACGGGCAGCGCCCGGGTGTCGGCGTCCGCTGAGTCCGCGCGGGCGGGCAGTCCGCGGGCGAGGTCGGTGCCTATCGCGCCGAGTGCCTGGATGATCTCGGTGTAGGCGGTATAGAGGTGATCGGCCGCATCGGTGCCGGACAGCGCCTTGTGACGGGTCTGCGGGAGCGAGCGGAGGAGCTTGGCGGCGGACCGGTAGGCGGCGGTGTCCCCCGAGGAGTCCTGGGCCTCGGAGCGCAGCTCGCCGATCTGCCGGTCCACCCGGGCGCGCTGAGGCCGCGAACCGCCGTCACCAGCGCCGTCGCCACCGCCGCCACGTCCGGCGGCGACGTACGCGGTCATCGCGTCGCGCTCGTCGGCGAGGGAGTGCGCCAGGGTGATCGCGCGGGCGTTCAGCTCGGCGAGATCGACCAGCTGCTGGCTGTCGTGGGCGTTGTCGGCCGCGTCGAGGAGTCCCGGTACGCCGGCGCCCACCACGGCGGCGGCCACCACAGCCACCGCGCCGACCAGCCGGTTGCGCACCCGTGCGGGACGCCGTCCCCCGGGGTTCCGGCCGCCCGGCACGTCCGCCTGCCCCGGCCCGGACCCCGGCGCCGTCGCCTGCCCCGCCCCGGACCCCGGTCCCGTCCCCGGTCCCGAACCCGAACCGGCCGGTGAACCCGGCTCCCCCACGCCGCCCCGAAGCCGCTTCTTCCGCACCGCTGCTGCTCGCATTCCTGTCTCGCCTGCCCCGCGCCGTGCGGCGCCGCGGAACCGGCTCGCTCTCCACTCGCGGGGCGGACCTGCGCAGACACCGCAGCAGCACACACTTCCGCGAAGGGTAAACAGTCCGGCTCCACGCGTCGCGACGGACGTTCCGGCCCCACCCCTGGACGGGCAACGACCATTCCACCGGCGCCGCGCAGCGGCCCGACAACACATGCCTGGCCACCTGAACGAGTGAACAACAATCGGAGTTTGGCCATCAACTTCCGTGCACCGACGCTCTCGGCGGCAACCTCCTGCAACCCCCGGACGGGTTTGGAGATGCGTCCCGCTCCTGGAAGGATGCCCGCCCGCATCCGGCGGCCTCCGGTCCGTACCTTCTTCCGCACCCTCCGTTACGTCACCGCCCCGGCCGTTCGCCCCGGCCGTACACCACCCCTCCGGCGCGCACCCGGCCCGCCGGCCGGTACCGCACCCTCCGGCAGACTGGCTGTCATGCGCATCGAACTCGCCACCGAGCCGGGGGACCCCCAACACCCCAATGAGGACTATGCATCGGTAGCCGTACCGGCCTCCGGCCAAGGCGGTGCCCTGGTCCTGCTGGACGGTGTGACACCGCCCGCGGAGGACTGCGGATGCGTCCACACGGTGCCGTGGTTCACGGCGCGGCTCGGCGGTGCGATGCTCGAACTGTCAGCCTCACGCCGGGATATGACGCTCACTGAGGTGCTCGCC
>NZ_BBUY01000001.1:750985-842356 GCF_001590865.1 Streptomyces sp. NBRC 110611 | reverse complement strand
AGACCTTTCTCACGTCCGCACTCCGCAGGCAACTGTGGTCGCCGCCCGGTGGTCCGAGGACACCGTCGAGTACCTCGTACTGTCCGATTCGGTCCTGCTGCTGGAACGGGCGGACGGTTCGGTGCACCCCGTACGGGATCCGCGGCTGGACGAGCTGCCGCCCGCCGTGCGGGAACGGCGCGCCGCCGTACGGGCGCTGCCCCACGGCTCGGCGGAACGGGCCGCCGCGGCCCGGGAGTACACCCGTGCGGTGGAGGCGCTGCGGAACGCCGAGGGGGGCTTCTTCACCGCGGCCGCCGATCCGGCCGTGGCCGCCCGCGCGGTCACCGGCCGCACCCCGCGCTCCGGGATCCGCTCACTGACCGCGCTCACCGACGGTGCCGGGCGCTGGGTCGAGGTCTTCCGGGAGGGCACCTGGGCGGACTGCGTCGGGCTGGTGGCCAAGCAGGGGCCCCAGGCCCTCATCGACGAGGTCCGGGCGGCGGAGGCGGCAGATCCGGACGGCACGGTCCACCCCCGGGGGAAGGGGCGGGACGACGCGGCGGTGATTTTCGTCGTTCCGTGAGTCGTCCGGGGGGCGTCTCCGCCTGCTGCTGCGCCCCCTCTTCCGCCGCTGCCACCCTTCCCGCTACTGTCGCCCTCTTCTGCTGCTGCCGCCCTCTCCCGCTACTGCCCCTCCTCGCCCTCCTGCTCCGTGTTCAGCCGGTGCAGCAGCCGGGCCAGTTCGGCCACCTCTCCCCGGTCCCAGGAGGCGAGGCGGCGGGCGTACTGGGCGCGGCGGCCCTCGCGGACGCGGGTGAAGCGGGCACGGCCCTCGTCGGTGAGGCGCACCAGGACGGCGCGGCCATCGGCCGGGTCCGGTTCGCGGGCGACCAGCCCCAGCCGCTCCAGGGCCTGCAGCTGACGGCTCATCGTGGCCTTGCCGACGCCGAAGAAGCCGGCGAGGTCGGTGGCGCGCTGCGCGCCGGCGTCGGCCAGCCGGACCAGGAGCCCGTACGCGGAGGGCTCCAGATCGGGGTGTACTTCACGGGCCATCTCGCCGGAAGAGGCCCGGGCCCGGCGGAGGAAGACCGACAATTCGCGTTCCAGGGCGAGGAATACGTGGTCCACACCAGTCGGCGCCCCCTCCGCCGTGGTCCCGTCGGCTCCGGTGTCGTGCACGTCAGCGCCCATGCCCACTTTCCCTCTTCTGAAAGTTTCCGCCCTCGGCGGCCAAAGCCGCAGTTCGGACAGTATTTCGCAGGATTAGACCAACGGCAGCACACCGACCCCCTTTGCCGCGCCGGTCTACGCGCGTATCGTGGGTATATGGCATGACCACACCAAGTGCCGGCCGGGCGTCACGGGCCCGCCGCACGTCATGCACCGCACACCGGCTCACCGGCTTACGGCTCACCTCCACGGATCACCCCACTCCCCCCCTCTGATCCCCACCGAGATCTCCGGAGACACGTATGTCCGTGCTCAGATCCGGCTCCCCCCACTTTCCCTGCATCCCCCACTCCTCCCACCTCCCCGGCCTCCACGGCCTCCCCGACTCCGTCAACTCCCCCCGCTCCTCCCGCTCCCCCCGATCCCCCCGCCGGTCCGCGCGCTCCTCCGCGACCGCGGCCGGGGCGCTGCTCGCCGTCCTCGGTCTCCTCCTCGGACTGCCGGGCACCGCCGGCGCGGCACCCACCGGGCGCGCACCGGAGCCCACCCACCCCGAACGGGACTGGGCCGGTTCCCAGATCGCGGAGCACGAGGGCACGGCGGCCGGTCCGGCGTCGCCGCCGGGTTCGCTCGCGGCGTCCGTCGAGGGCGTCGACGTCAGCAGCCACAACGGCAACGTGGCCTGGTCGACGCTCTGGAGCAGCGGCGCCCGCTTCGCCTACGTGAAGGCGACGGAATCCACCAGCTACACCAACCCGTACTTCACCCAGCAGTACAACGGCTCCTACAAGGCCGGCATGATCCGGGGCGCGTACCACTTCGCCACCCCCAACACCTCCAGCGGCGCCGCCCAGGCCAAGTACTTCGCCGACCACGGCGGCGGCTGGTCCAAGGACGGCAAGACGCTGCCCGGGGCGCTGGACATGGAGTACAACCCCTACGGCGACACCTGTTACGGCAAGAGCCCTTCGGGACTCGTCACCTGGATGAAGGACTGGTTCGCCACGTACAAGGCGCGGACCGGACGGGACGCGGTCCTCTACACCTCCACCAACTGGTGGAAGCAGTGCACCGGCAATTCGTCCGCCTTCGGGAAGATCAACCCACTGTGGGTCCCGCGTTACGGCTCCTCGGTCGGTGAACTCCCCAACGGCTGGGCCTTCCACACCATCTGGCAGTACACCTCGTCCGGCCCGACGGTCGGCGACCACAACCGCTTCAACGGCTCGTACGACCGCCTGAAGGCCCTGGCGAACGGCTGAAGCCGACGGCGGACGGTTGCAGCCGATCAACCGGAGGGCACCCCACCGCCGTGCGGACGGCCCCACCCACGTCCGGCCGTCCGCACGACCGGGCCCCTGCCGCACCCCCGTGCGGGCAGGGGCCCGGCCCGTCCGCAGGAGCCGGCGCGTTCACCGTGCGGCCCGTTCGCTGTGCAGCCCGTTCGCTGTGTGACAGGGCCTTATGCCGCCACGGCGACCTCCGGTGGCACCGCCCCGCTCGACGCCGGGGTCAGCGCCAGCTCCAGTACCTGCCGGACGTCGGCGACCGGGTGGACCTCCAGCGCGGCCAGGATCTCGGCCGGTACCTCGTCCAGATCCGGCTCGTTGCGCTGCGGGATGATCACTGTGGTGATCCCCGCCCGGTGCGCCGCGAGCAGCTTCTGCTTGACGCCGCCGATGGGCAGGACACGGCCGGTCAGCGAGACCTCACCGGTCATCGCGACATCCGGCCGGACCTGCCGCCCCGACAGCAGTGAGGCGAGCGCCGTCGTCATCGTGATGCCAGCACTCGGTCCGTCCTTGGGCACGGCACCCGCCGGTACGTGCAGATGCACTCCGCGCTCCTTCAGATCGCCCACCGGAAGCTCCAGTTCGGCGCCGTGGGAGCGCAGGAACGACAGCGCGATGTGCGCGGACTCCTTCATCACCTCACCGAGCTGGCCGGTCAGCTGCACCCCGGACGCGCCGCTCTCCGGATCGGCGAGCGAGGCCTCCACGTACAGGACGTCCCCGCCGGTGCCGGTGACCGCGAGGCCGGTGACCACACCGGGCACCGCCGTCCGCCGTCCGGCCGGGTCCTGGGCCGACTCGGGGGTGTGGTGCGGCCGCCCGATCAGCGGGCGCAGCTGGTCCACCCCGACCGTGTACGGCAGCTCCCGCTCGCCGAGTTCGTGCTGGGCGGCGACCTTGCGCAGCAGCCGGGCGAGGGCGCGCTCCAGGTTCCGCACGCCGGCCTCCCGGGTGTACTCCCCTGCGAGCTTGTGCAGTGCGGCGTCCTCCAGGACCACCTCCCCGGTCGCCAGCCCGGCCCGTTCCAGCTGGCGTGGCAGCAGGTGGTCCCGGGCGATGGTGACCTTCTCGTCCTCGGTGTACCCGTCCAGCCGGACCAGCTCCATCCGGTCGAGCAGCGGCTCGGGGACGGCCTCCAGGACGTTGGCGGTGGCGAGGAAGACCACATCACTGAGGTCGAGTTCGACCTCGAGGTAGTGGTCGCGGAAGGTGTGGTTCTGCGCCGGGTCGAGGACCTCCAGAAGGGCGGCGGCCGGATCGCCCCGGAAGTCGGCGCCCACCTTGTCGATCTCGTCGAGGAGGATGACGGGGTTCATGGAGCCGGCTTCCTTGACGGCCCGGACGAGACGGCCCGGCAGCGCGCCGACGTAGGTCCGCCGGTGGCCGCGGATCTCCGCCTCGTCGCGGACGCCGCCGAGCGCGACCCGGACGAACTTCCGGCCCATGGCACGGGCGACGGACTCGCCCAGCGAGGTCTTGCCGACACCGGGCGGCCCGACGAGCGCCAGCACCGCTCCCCCGCGGCGGCCGCCGACCAGGCCGAGACCGCGTTCGGCGCGCCGTTTGCGGACGGCCAGGTATTCGGTGATCCGCTCCTTGACGTCCTCCAGGCCGGCGTGGTCGGCGTCCAGGACCTCCTTGGCGCCGGCGATGTCGTAGGCGTCTTCGGTCCGCTCGTTCCAGGGGAGTTCGAGGACGGTGTCCAGCCAGGTGCGGATCCACGAGCCCTCAGGGCTCTGGTCGCTCGCCCGCTCCAGCTTCTCGACCTCCTTGAGGGCGGCCTTGCGGACGTCCTCGGGCAGTTCGGCGGCCTCGACCCGGGCGCGGTAGTCGTCGCTCTCGTCCTCCGGATCGCCGTTCAGCTGGGCGAGTTCCTTACGGACCGCCTCCAGCTGCCGCCGCAGCAGGAATTCCCGCTGCTGCTTGTCGACGCCCTCCTGGACGTCCTTGGCGATGGACTCGGCGACATCCTGCTCGGCGAGGTGTTCGCGCAGCGCCTCGGTCGCGAACTTCAGCCGGGCGACCGGGTCGACGGTCTCCAGCAGCTGGACCTTCTGCTCGACGGTCAGGAACGGCGAGTAGCCGGAGTTGTCGGCGAGGGCGGGCACGTCCTCGATCTGCTGGACGCGGTCGACGACCTGCCAGGCGCCGCGCTTGCGCAGCCAGCTCGTGGCCAGCGCCTTGTATGCGGTGACGAGTTCGGCGACCGCACCGGGCAGGCCCGTGCCGTCGGGGCCGGTGGGGACGTGCTCCTCGACGGTCGTGCCCTCCACCCACAGGGCGGCACCGGGCCCGGTGGTGCCGGCGCCGATCCGCACCCGGCCCAGGCCCCGGATCAGCGCCCCGGGGTCGCCGTCGGACAGCCGGCCGACCTGCTCGATCCGCCCGAGGGTGCCGATGCCCGCGTACGTGCCGTCGATGCGGGGCACCAGCAGCACCCGCGGTTTGCTCCCCGACGAGGCGGCGGCCTGTGCGGCCTCCACCGCGGCGCGGACCTCCGCGTCGGACAGGTCCAGGGGCACCACCATGCCGGGAAGCACCACCTCGTCATCGAGGGGCAGCACGGGCAGGGTGAGCGATGCGGACGTCGAAGCCATGATCTCCCCTTCGGCAAGCAAGTTGAGCTTTACTCGCTCAATGCCGAGGGGGCGGGAGATGTTCCCCGAGGCGCGTTCGCTGTGAGCGATCAGCGGCGGGACGGTTGCCAGTGGGAGGGGTGATGCCAGTGGGGCGGTTACCAGTGGGTGGGGCGGGTCAGTGCCGGTGGCAGCTTGGTGGTGGCGTCGCCCCGGGCCGCGTTGAGCTGGGACTGGGTGAGGAAGAGGGCGCCGGTGAGGTCGGCGCCGCTGAGATCGGCGTCTCGCAGGTCCGCGCCGATCAGGTCCGCCCGGCGCAGATCGGCGCCCTTGAGGTCGGCGGCGATCAGGTACGCCCCACGCAGGTTGGCCCCCTGGAGGTCGGCGCCCTTGAGACGGGCTCCCATGAGATCGGCGCCCCGCCGCTCCTTCTTCTTCCGGCCGCGGACCCCGGCCCGTACGAGCTCGCTGGTGCGCAGCAGCAGGACGTTGACGTCGCCCCGGTGGGCCGGCATGTCGAGCGCGGCGAGCTCCTCGGCACTGCCCCGGGTGAGGCGTTCGGTCTTCTCCAGGGCGGCACGCAGGTCGGCGTGGACCGGGCGGGACGCCGGGAGGGCCAGCGCCTCGGCCAGGTACCACAGCAGTTCGTGCAGCTGCCGCATGACGGGGAAGACGTCGAACATCTGCCGGGCGGTGCCCGGGGCCTGCCGCCAGTCCTGGCCGCCGAAGGTGACCTGCGAGACCTTCTGCCCGGCGCCGAAGCAGTCGAAGACCGTACAGCCGGAGAAGCCGCGCCGGCGCAGGTCACTGTGGACCCCGCAGCGGAAGTCGGTCTGCAGGTTCGGGCAGGGTCGCCCGGCGTCCTTGTCGATCGCGAAGTCCGCCGAGGCCGCGAACGGCAGCGCGACACAGCACAGCCCGAAGCAGCTGCCGCAGTCCGACAGGAGGCCGAGCCCGGCGGCGTCGGGAATCGATGGAGCCGGCTCGGTGGACTGGGTCGGCTGAGCCGGCTGCCGATGGCCGGTCGTGCGGTCTGCGGACACGGTGCGTTTACTCCTGCGGCCGACGGACGCCGCGGAGTGCCGCGCCCGGAAGAATCATTCCGTTCCGCCCATTCTCCCAGGCGCCGCACTCACCGCGTCCGCGCGCTCCGCAGCGCCGGGTGCCCAAGATCGCCGAGGAGGGGCGGGGGCCCCGTGCGGCGGGCGCGCCAGTGGCGCAGGACGGGCCAGGCGGCGACGCCCACGGCCAGCGAGAGCAGGTGGCCCCAGTTGGCCATCGGGTCGGCGTAGGCGAGCAGGTCCGTGAGGGACAGGAAGCCGACGCCCGCCAGCAGGGGCAGGCGCGCCCAGCCGGGCAGCATGCCGGCGAGGGCTCCGATGCAGGTCATCACGCCGAAGCTGATGCCGTAGTCGAGGCGCTGCAACGAGCTCTCCGGCAACTGGCCGGCAGCGACCGAGAAGGCCACCGGCACTTCGGTGGCGAGGGTGGCCAGCACATGGCCGCCGAAGAAGACCGCGGCGGTGCGCAGTCCGCCGATCCGCCGTTCCAGCGCCGTCAGTACGAAGGGAAAGGCGAGGGCGTAGGCGGAGACCAGCCCGCCGGCGCTCCACAGCGCACTGGCGACGAGCACCAGCAGCGGCGCCCGCATGAGGTGGACCACGTCCGTACTGGAGTCCCGGAGCAGCTCGGAGACCAGCCCGGGGTCGCCGTACTCGGCGAAGAGCGAGGTGGCCAGGAGCAGGACCGTGTAGCTGAAGGTGAACGGGGTGCCGGTGGGGGTGGGGAGCAGCCGCCGGGCCGGCCGGAGCCGGCCACGTGCCCGCGGAGGGGCCGGAGCCGGTCCGGACTCCGGCCCCGTTCCCGGTTCCGGCTCGTCCGCGCGGACCTGCCCCTCCTGGACCGGCCGCCGCCCCTGGGCCGGCCGCTGCCGGGGAACGCCCGGAAGCGGGGCCGGGGCGCGATCACCCGATGCCTCATCCCCCTGCGCTCCCCCGGTGGTTGCCAGCCCGCTCACGGTCCGCGGCACCTTCCCTTCCTCGCCTGCCCTGCACAACGTCGCGTACCAGCCTGCCTGGTCAACCTTTGAAGAACCTGAGAGAGTGAGATGCGTCACACCGCGTGGCGTGAGGAAAGACGTGGACCGGCGCCGTTCCTCTTGGCCACGATGACGCCATGGCTCCCGTAACTCCCGTTCCAGGTACCGCCGATCCCTCACGGACCCCGCGCACGCTCGACCGCCGCGCGGGCCCGTACGGAGAGGTGGTGCTGCGGCAGCGCGGCGGGCCGCCCGCCTCCCCCGGTACGCCGGCGGAGCCCGTGGTCTACGAGATCATCGCCAACGGCTGCTTCCTGATGGACACCTCCGACGGCCGCTCGGAGCGGCTGCTGATCGACGCCGCGCTGGCCGCGCTCCCCTCCGGACGCGAACGGCCCGCCGTCCTGATCGGCGGCCTGGGCGTCGGCTTCTCCCTGGCCCGGGCCGCCGAACAGCCGCGCTGGGGCCGGATCGTGGTCGTCGAACGCGAGGCGGCGGTCATCGACTGGCACCGCACCGGCCCGCTGTCCGCCGTCTCCGCGGCCGCGCTGGCCGATCCGCGCTGCGAGATCCTCCACACCGACCTGGTCACCCACCTGCACACCGACGCGGGCCCGGACGCCGACGACACCCCACGTCCGGACACCGGCGACACCCCGTGCCCGGACGCCTACGACGCCCTGTGCCTGGACATCGACAACGGCCCCGACTGGACCGTCACCGAGGACAACGACAGCCTCTACTCCCCCGGCGGGCTCGCCGCCTGCCGCGACCGGCTCACACCCGGCGGAGTGCTCGCCGTCTGGTCCGCCCAGCCCTCGCCGGCCTTCGAGGAGGCCCTGCGAAATGCCGGTTTCACCGACGTACGTACGGAAGAAATCCCCGTTGTCCGAGGCGTCCCCGACGCGGTCCACCTCGCGCGGAAGGGTGCGTAGCCGACAGTCGCACCATGCCCGTACGCTGCTGCCCAGCACAACGCGACCACGCAGGGGCAATGCAGGGGCGGGCGATGGACCAGACGCAGACAACGCAAGGCGGCACCGCCGCTGCCACGCCAGGCGCCCAGCGCCGGATCCTGGTCGTGGAGGACGACCCGACGATCGTCGACGCCATCGCGGCCCGGCTGCGCGCCGAGGGCTTCCAGGTCCAGACGGCCTCCGACGGGCCGGCCGCGGTGGAGACCGCCGAGGCCTGGCAGCCCGATCTCCTGGTCCTCGACGTCATGCTGCCGGGCTTCGACGGCCTGGAGGTCTGCCGCCGGGTCCAGGCGCAGCGCCCGGTGCCGGTCATGATGCTCACCGCCCGTGACGACGAGACCGACATGCTGGTGGGCCTCGGCGTCGGCGCCGACGACTACATGACCAAGCCGTTCTCCATGCGCGAGTTGGCCGCCCGGGTGCACGTCCTGCTGCGCCGGGTCGAGCGCGCCGCGCTGGCCGCACACACCCCGCGCAGCGGCATCCTGCGCCTCGGCGAGCTGGAGATCGACCACGCCCAGCGCCGGGTCCGGGTGCGCGGCGCCGATGTGCATCTGACGCCGACCGAGTTCGATCTGCTGGTCTGCCTGGCGAACACCCCGCGTGCGGTGCTCTCCCGCGAGCAGTTGCTGGCCGAGGTGTGGGACTGGGCGGACGCCTCCGGCACCCGTACGGTCGACAGCCACATCAAGGCGCTGCGGCGCAAGATCGGCGCCGAGCGCATCCGTACGGTGCATGGCGTCGGGTACGCCCTGGAGGCGCCGGCCGCATGACCCCGTGGCGCCTTCCGGTGCGGCAATCACGCCAGCTGCTGCACAACTGGCGCCCCCCGGTGCGGCGTTGCGCGCGCTCACCGGAGCCGTCGGAACGCGGCCGGCGCCTCTGGCGACGGCTCTGGGAGGCGCTGCGGCCTCTGGACCCGTACCGCTCGGTCAAGGCCGCGCTGGGCGCGCTGGTCAGCGTCTCGGTGATCATCACCACCCTTCTGGTGTTCGTCGCCATCCACTCGGCCACCGAGCTGCGGGTGATCACGATCTTCTCGATCATCGCCTCGCTCCTGATCACCCAGTTCGTGGCGAACGGCCTGACCGCCCCGCTCGACGAGATGACGGAGGTCACCCGCGCGATGGCGCACGGTGACTACAGCCGCCGGGTGCGCTCGGCCCGCCGCGACGAGTTCGGCGACCTGGCACAGGCCTTCAACCGGATGGCGGCCGACCTGGAGGCGGTGGACACCCACCGCAAGGAGCTGGTCGCCAACGTCTCCCACGAGCTGCGCACCCCGATCGCCGCGCTGCGCGCCGTCCTGGAGAACGTCGTCGACGGGGTCTGCGAACCCGACTCGGAGACGATGCGGACGGCGCTGCGGCAGACCGAGCGGCTGGGGCGGCTGGTGGAGCAGCTGCTGGACCTGTCACGGCTGGACAACGGGGTGGTGCCGCTGCGCGTCCGGCGGTTCGAGGTCTGGCCGTATCTGTCCGGGGTGCTCAAGGAGGCCAATATGAGCCGCGGCGCCGCCACGCTGTCCGGGACGGCGGGCTCGGGCACCCACACCCGTACGGACGTCCATCTGCACCTCGACGTCTCGCCGCCGGAGCTGTCCGCGCACGCCGACGCCGAGCGGCTCCATCAGGTCGTCGCCAACCTCATCGACAACGCGATCAAGCACAGCCCGCGTCATGGCCGGGTCACCGTGCGGGCCCGGCGCGGGGAGGCCCCGGAGAGCCTGGAGCTGGAGGTGCAGGACGAGGGGCCGGGCATTCCGGAGTCGGAGCGCTACCGGGTCTTCGAGCGGTTCAACCGCGGCGGCCCGGGACCGTCCGGCCCCGGTACGGACGGCGGTACGGGCCTGGGCCTGGCGATCGCCCGCTGGGCGGTGGATCTGCACGGTGGACGGATCGGAGTGGCCGAATCGACCCGGGGCTGCCGGATCCGGGTCACTCTTCCGGGGCTGGAGTCATCGCGGAGCTGACGTCCGTATGAACGGCACCTGACGTAGGGTCGGTGCCAGGAGCACTCATCTCGTGGGTGCGACGGCGATGGGTGCTACCCGTACGCGGGCGAACCCAGTGTGTTTCCCGCCAGATCACGCCCTGAAACCCCGTGCCAAATGTGACGTGCACGACGTGTGGCCCTCCCGGACTGCACCGAAGGTCACAACAGGCGTAGCCTTTATTTCCGCTGTCCACCACCTTAGGAAGCGGAAGAGGGCGGTTGCCGCCGTGTCGCTACAGTCCCCCAACAGTTCGAGCATCTCGACCGAAGCTGATCAAGACGGGCGGGGTAAGAGCCCTGCTGCCGCGTTCGGTCCCAATGAGTGGCTCGTCGACGAGATCTACCAGCAGTACCTCCAGGACCCGAACTCAGTAGACCGAGCCTGGTGGGACTTCTTCGCCGACTACAAGCCGGGCGGCGGCGCCACCACGCCGCCCCAGCCGGCGGAGGGCCCGGCCCCCGCCGCGGCCGCCCCGGCCCCGCAGACCCCGGCCGCGCCGCAGGCTCCGGCCGCCCCGGCGAAGCCCGCCGCGAGCGCTCCGGCCGCCGCCGCGCCCGCACCCGCCGCGAAGCCCGCGCCCGCCGCGCAGGCCGCGCCCGCCGCCAAGGCCCCCGCGAAGCCCGCGCCCGCCGCCAAGGCGTCGGCCAACGGCGAGGCTCCGGCCGCCGGCCCCGAGTTCGTCACCCTGCGCGGTCCGTCGGCCGCCGTCGCGAAGAACATGAACGCCTCCCTGGAGCTGCCGACGGCCACGTCCGTCCGCGCGGTCCCGGTGAAGCTGCTGTTCGACAACCGCATCGTCATCAACAACCACCTCAAGCGCGCCCGCGGCGGGAAGGTCTCCTTCACCCACCTCATCGGGTACGCGATGGTGCAGGCCCTCAAGGCCATGCCGTCGATGAACTACTCCTTCGCGCAGAAGGACGGCAAGCCGACGCTGGTCAAGCCCGAGCACGTCAACCTCGGTCTGGCCATCGACCTGGTGAAGCCCAGCGGTGAGCGCCAGCTGGTCGTCGCGGCCATCAAGAAGGCCGAGACGCTGACCTTCTTCGAGTTCTGGCAGGCGTACGAGGACATCGTCCGCCGGGCCCGCGACAACAAGCTGACGATGGAGGACTTCACCGGAGTCACCGCGTCGCTGACGAACCCCGGCGG
Organism: Streptomyces sp. NBRC 110611; assembly: GCF_001590865.1. Classification (GTDB taxonomy): domain Bacteria; phylum Actinomycetota; class Actinomycetes; order Streptomycetales; family Streptomycetaceae; genus Streptomyces. Next base: position 831,173 of record NZ_BBUY01000001.1, on the reverse strand, counting down.
CATCGGCACCGTCCACTCCGTGCCGCGGCTGATGCCGGGCCAGTCCATGATCATGGGCGTCGGCGCGATGGACTACCCCGCCGAGTTCCAGGGCACCTCGCAGGACGCCCTGAACAAGATGGGCGTCTCCAAGGTCATGACGCTGACCAGCACCTATGACCACCGGGTGATCCAGGGCGCCGCCTCCGGCGAGTTCCTGCGGATCATGAGCCAGCTCCTGCTCGGCGAGAACGGCTTCTACGACGAGATCTTCAAGTCGCTGCGGATCCCGTACGAGCCGGTCCGCTGGATGCGGGACATCGACGCCTCGCACGACGACGACGTCACCAAGGCCGCCCGGGTCTTCGAGCTGATCCACTCCTACCGGGTGCGCGGCCACGTCATGGCCGACACCGACCCGCTGGAGTACAAGCAGCGCAAGCACCCCGACCTCGACATCACCGAGCACGGGCTCACCCTGTGGGACCTGGAGCGCGAGTTCGCGGTCGGCGGCTTCGCCGGCAAGTCCATGATGAAGCTCCGCGACATCCTGGGCGTCCTGCGCGACTCGTACTGCCGCACCACCGGCATCGAGTTCATGCACATCCAGGACCCGCAGCAGCGCCGGTGGATCCAGGACCGGGTCGAGCGCCAGCACAGGTCGCCCGAGCGCGACGAGCAGCTGCGCATCCTGCGCCGGCTGAACTCCGCCGAGGCGTTCGAGGTCTTCCTCCAGACCAAGTACGTCGGCCAGCGGCGCTTCTCGCTGGAGGGCGGCGAGTCGGTCATCCCCATGCTGGACGCGGTCATCGACTCCGCGGCCGAGTCGCGGCTGGACGAGGTCGTCATCGGCATGGCCCACCGCGGCCGCCTCAACGTCCTCGCCAACATCGTCGGCAAGTCGTACGCCCAGATCTTCCGTGAGTTCGAGGGCAACCTCGACCCGAAGTCGATGCACGGCTCCGGCGACGTGAAGTACCACCTGGGCGCCGAGGGCACCTTCACCGGCCTCGACGGCGAGCAGATCAAGGTCTCGCTGACCGCCAACCCCTCCCACCTGGAGGCCGTGGACCCGGTCGTCGAGGGTGTGGCCCGCGCCAAGCAGGACATCATCAACAAGGGCGGCACGGACTTCACCGTCCTGCCGATCCTGCTGCACGGCGACGCGGCGTTCGCCGGCCAGGGCGTCGTCGCCGAGACGCTCAACATGTCGCAGCTGCGCGGCTACCGCACCGGCGGCACCGTGCACGTCGTCATCAACAACCAGGTCGGCTTCACCGCCGCGCCGGAGGCCTCCCGCTCCTCCATGTACGCCACCGACGTGGCCCGCATGATCGAGGCGCCGATCTTCCACGTGAACGGTGACGACCCGGAGGCCGTGGTCCGCGTGGCCCGGCTGGCCTTCGAGTTCCGCCAGGCGTTCAACAAGGACGTCGTGATCGACCTGATCTGCTACCGGCGCCGCGGCCACAACGAGACCGACAACCCCGGTTTCACCCAGCCGCTGATGTACGACCTGATCGACAAGAAGCGCTCGGTGCGCAAGCTCTACACCGAGTCCCTCATCGGCCGGGGCGACATCACGCTGGAGGAGGCCGAGGGCGCGCTGCAGGACTTCCAGGGCCAGCTGGAGAAGGTCTTCACCGAGGTCCGGGACGCCACCTCCGCCCCGGCGGTGCCCGAGGTGCCCGAGCCGCAGGCCGAGTTCCCGGTCCACGTGGACACCGCGATCTCCCAGGAGGTCGTCAAGCGGATCGCCGAGTCCCAGGTCAACATCCCCGAGCACATCACCGTCCACCCGCGTCTGCTGCCGCAGCTGCAGCGCCGTGCCGCCTCGATCGAGGACGACACCATCGACTGGGGCACCGGTGAGACCCTCGCGATCGGCTCGCTGCTGATGGAGGGCACCCCGGTCCGGCTCGCCGGCCAGGACTCCCGCCGCGGCACTTTCGGCCAGCGCCACGCGGTGCTGGTGGACCGGCTGACCGGCGAGGACTACACCCCGCTGCTCTACCTCTCCGAGGACCAGGCCCGCTTCAACGTCTACGACTCGCTGCTGAGCGAGTACGCGGCGATGGGCTTCGAGTACGGCTACTCGCTGGCCCGCCCGGAGTCGCTGGTCATGTGGGAGGCGCAGTTCGGTGACTTCGTCAACGGCGCCCAGACGATCGTCGACGAGTTCATCTCCTCGGCGGAGCAGAAGTGGGGCCAGCGCTCCGGCGTGACCCTGCTGCTGCCGCACGGCTACGAGGGCCAGGGCCCGGACCACTCCTCGGCCCGGATCGAGCGGTTCCTCCAGGTCTGCGCGCAGAACAGCATGACGGTCGCGATGCCGACGCTGCCGTCGAACTACTTCCACCTGCTGCGCTGGCAGGTGCACAACCCGCACCACAAGCCGCTGGTCGTCTTCACGCCGAAGTCGATGCTGCGCCTGAAGGCCGCCGCGTCGAAGACCGAGGAGTTCACCTCCGGCGGGTTCCGCCCGGTCATCGGCGACACCGGGGTGGCCGCGGGCACGGTGGAGGCCTCCGCGATCCGCAAGGTCGTCCTGTGCTCCGGCAAGGTCTACTACGACCTGGAGGCGGAGCGCGAGAAGCGCGGCGCGTACGACACGGCGATCGTCCGTCTCGAACGGCTCTACCCGCTGCCCGGCAAGGAGATCCAGGCGGAGATCGCCAAGTTCTCCCACGCCGAGAAGTTCCTGTGGGCGCAGGAGGAGCCGGCGAACCAGGGTGCCTGGCCGTTCCTCGGCCTCAACCTGATCGACCACCTCGACCTGGCGGTCGGCGAGGACATCCCGGCCCGCGAGCGCCTGCGCCGCATCTCGCGGCCGCACAGCTCGTCGCCGGCGGTGGGCTCGGCCAAGCGCCACCAGGCGGAGCAGCAGGCCCTGCTGAACGAGGTCTTCGAGGCCTGACGGCCCGACCGGCCATCGGTGCCTGACAGCAGCAGGCGACGCATCACGGGCGGCCCCGTGGAAGAAGGTTCTTCCACGGGGCCGCCCCCTTTCCCGGACACTTCGATCAACAGGTTGGGGTCATGCACGCCAAGGACAACTGGATCACCACGCCCGTCACCACGGACCTCCTGCGCGGCGCCCTGGAGGTGGAGCGCACCGCGCACGGCCTGCTGCCGCACCGGCTGCCCGCCCGGGCCCGCGCCCAGTGCGCCGACGGGCAACTGGCCATGGCCGAGGCCCAGCCCTCCGGCGTACGGCTGGTCTTCCGCACCCGGGCCACCGCCGTCGAACTGGACACCCTGCCCACCAAGCGGGTCTATGTGGGTGCCCCGCCCCGCCCGGACGGTGTGTACGAGCTGCTCGTCGACGGCCGCCCGGCCGGCCGGGCCAGTGTGCCGGGCGGCAACACCCTGACCATCGACATGGCCGCCGGGACCGCCGAGCAGCGGCCCGGCCCGGCCGGCACCGTCCGCTTCACCGGCCTGCCCGAGGGCACGGAGCCCGACGGCACCAAGGACGTCGAGATCTGGCTGCCGCACAACGAGGCCACCGAACTCATCGCCCTGCGCACCGACTTCCCCGTCGAGCCCGCGCCGGACCGGGGCCGCAGGGTGTGGCTGCACCACGGCAGTTCGATCAGCCATGGCTCCGACGCCGCCGGCCCCACCACCACCTGGCCGGCCCTCGCTGCCTCCCTCGGCGGCGTGGAACTGATCAACCTGGGCCTGGGCGGCAGCGCCCTCCTCGACCCGTTCACCGCCCGCGCCATGCGGGACACCCCCGCCGACCTGATCAGCGTCAAGATCGGCATCAATCTGGTGAACGCCGACCTGATGCGCCTGCGCGCCTTCACCCCCGCGGTCCACGGCTTCCTCGACACCCTTCGCGAGGGCCACCCCACCGCGCCGCTCCTGGTCGTCTCGCCGATCCTCTGTCCCATACACGAGGACACCCCCGGTCCCTGTGCCCCGGACTTCACCGCCCTCAGCACCGGGCGGCTGCGATTCCGGGCCACGGGCGATCCGGCGGAGCGCGCGAGCGGAAAGCTCACCCTGGGCGTCATCCGGGACGAGCTGGCCCGGATCGTGGCACAGCGGGCGGCCGACGACCCGGCCCTGCACTACCTCGACGGCCGTGACCTCTACGGCGAGCCCGACGCGGCCGAACTGCCGCTGCCCGACGAGCTCCACCCGGACGCCGCCGGCCACCGCCGCATCGGCGAACACTTCGCCGAGCTGGCCTTCGCCCCCGACGGCGCCTTCGCGCACCGCGGCGCCTGACCGGGGCTCAGACGGGCTGCGGTTCGAAGTCCCAGTACGGGCGGCGCCGGCGCCGGGCGGAGAGGGTGTGCGGGTGGTCGGCGCCCAGCGTCTCGGAGAGCTGCTGGATCGCCTCCTGTTCCAGCTTCGCCGCCTCCTGGCCGCGCCGGCTGCCGCCGCGGTGGAGCGCCCGCAGGTCCTCGGCCAGGGCCGTCTTGGCGGAGAGGGTCAGCGGGTGGAGATCGCCGAGCATCACCTTGGCGCGTGCCAGGGTGTCGCGGCCCAGGTCCACCGCGCCGTCCTCGTCGTCGCCCCGGCTGCGGGCGGCGCCGGCGTTCAGTGCGCAGCCCAGGGTCCAGGGGTGGTCCGGGCCCATGGCCCGGGTCATCGCGCGCAGCACCCGCTCGGCGAGGTCCAGCGCGTCCGCCGTCTCCCCGAACGCCCCGCGGACCAGCGCGACGTTCCCGAGGGTGCCGACGGTGTACGGGTGGCAGTCGCCGGCCAGCGTCCGGTAGCGGTCGGCGACCTCCTCGGCGAGGTCGCGGGCCTGCCCCAGATCGCCGTGCTCGCGCAGGAAGGTGGCCTGGTCGGCGAGGACCATCAGGGTCTCGGGGTGGCGCGGCTCCTGCACCCGGCGGGACCGCTCGACGACATCGGCCAGCAGGGCCGCGGCCTTGGCGACCTCGCCGGTGCGGCGCCAGCACAGCGCGAGGTTGTGCTCGGCGCGCAGCGTCTGCGGGGTGTGCGCGCCCATCACCTGCTGGTGCAGGCGGGCGTTGAGCTCCTGGGTGGAGGTGGCGTCGCGGTAGCGGCCGATCAGGCGCAGCATCCGGGCGTAGGCGGTGCCCGCGTTGAGGGTGAGGTGGTGGCGGTTGCGCAGCTCGCGTTCCCGGACCGCCAGTACCTCGCGGTGGGTGACCAGCGCTTCCTCGTAGCGGCCGAGCAGGGCGAAGACATTGCCGAGGTTGTGCCGGGAGGAGAGGGTGCGCGGCGCCTCCGGGCCGAGCAGCTCGGTGTAGGCCCGCCACACGGCGTCGAACAGCTCATAGGCCTGTTCGTACGAGCCGAGCGCGATCAGGGTGCCGGCCAGGCCGTCCTGGGCCCGGAGCAGGTCGGCGTCGGAGAGGCTGCGTTCGGCGGCGAGCTGGTCGACGACGGCGCTGCCGACCGCCTCGGCCTCCCGGTAGCGGCCGAGCCTGCGCAGCATGTTGGCGTGCTGGTGGGTGAGGACGAGCATGGTGCGCTGGGTGGCGGCGAGCCGGGTGCGCCAGCGGGACATGAACTGTTCGCACAGCCGCAGCCCGATCCGGTACTCCCCGCGGGTCCGCAGGTATTCGACGCAGTTGATCAGCAGCTGCTGGACGGCCGGGTCGGGGCTGTCGAGCACGCCGGCCGGCTCCAGATGCGGGATGAGTTCGGCGTAGCGCTCCCAGTAGCGGGTGTCGGCGGGATCCTGGGGGTCGGCGCTGACCAGGACCCGGCAGGCGGTCGCCGACATCTGGTCCCGCTCGTCCTCGGTCATGTCGCCGCGCAGGAACCGGTGGTAGAGCCGGTGCATCTGCGCGGTCTCCACGGCCGGGTCGTCGTCCTCGGAAACCTGGTAGTCGAGGCGTACGGCGGTGGACTCGGTCAGCCGGCGCAGTGCGGTGTTCCAGCTGATCGGTTCGGCGGCGAGGTCCACGAGGTGTTCGGGAAGGTCGCCGCGGCGGGCCCTGGCGAGCATCGGGACCGGGATGGCATCCGGGGCGAAGAACGCGAAGAGCTTGAGGAGTTCGACGGCCGCGGGGCTGCGCTCGCGCAGGGTGTTGAGCGTTATGGCCCAGCTCGTCTGGAAGGCCATGGGGTAGTCGGAGGAGATCCGGATGCCGACGAGGCTGGGCTCGCCCCGGCGGATCAGCTCGATGTACTCCTTGGGGGACATCGGGTTGGCGTCGAGCCAGGCGGCGGTCTGGGCGAGCAGCAGCGGCAGGTCCTGGACGGCCTCGGAGAGCAGGTCGGCCTCGACCGGGGTGAGCCGCGGCGCGCGCCGGCGGGCGTAGGCGACGGACTCGACGCGGGCGAAGGGCAGTACCTCGATCTCCTGGGCGCTGCCGGATCCCGACCAGTCCCGGGTGAGCGTGGTGATCAGGACGTGGCCGCGGCCGTCCGGGATCAGGTCCTCGACCTGCTCCATATCGTCCGCGCTGTCGAAGATCAGCAGCCAGCGGCCGTAGGGGCGGCCGATCCGCAGCGCTTCGTGGACGGCGCGGATGCGGTCGCCCAGCTCGCGGCCCACCCGGAGGCCGAGCCGGGTGGCCAGTTCGGCGAGCTGTTCGCGGGCGGCGCCGCGGTTGGTGGCGCTGATCCACCACACCACGTCGTAGTCGTTGCCGAAGCGGTGCGCGTACTCGGCGGCGATCTGGCTCTTGCCGACGCCGGAGGTGCCGTAGAGCGCGATACGGGTCTCCATCGGCGGGCCCGAGGTCACGCCGGGGCCGGCCAGCTTGCCGTGCAGCGCCTCCAGTACGTCGTCGCGGCCGGTGAAGCGGTTGTTGCGGCGGGGGATGTTCCAGATCTCGGGCGGGTTGTTGGGGAAGCGGGGCTCGCCGGGGGCGTTCTCGTCGGCGGTGCGGACCGGCGTGCCGAGGCCCAGCCGCTGGAGCAGCCGGCGGACGGCCTCGCGGGAGTCCAGGTCCCGGAGGTCGGCGGGGCGCAGCAGGGAGGCCGTGGCGGGCAGGCTCTGGGTGGCCACGCTGACCGCGGCGAACCGGTCGGCGTGGACGGGCACCACCTCCCGCAGCGCGGCCGTCCACTCGTCCGGTGTCTTGGGGCCCAGCCGGAAGTACCAGTCGTCCAGCACCATCAGCAGCCGGCCCTCGGCCGCCAGCAGCCCGGTCAGCTCCTCGGCCAGCTCGGTGTCCACGTGCGGGTCCCAGCGCAGCAGGGTCGTGCCGTGGCCCTGTTGCTCCAGCTGGTGGGAGATCCAGGCGGCCCACGGCCGGGCGAAGCCCGCGTAGCTGATGGTGATGTGCGCCTGCGCGGCCGCGGCACCGGGGAGGGCGCCGGAAGAACCAGAAGAACCAGCAGAACCAGAAGAAGCGGAGGAATCAGAAGAAACGGACTGATCGACCATGCGATCGTCTCCCTGAGGTGCGATGCTGCGCGCGTGCGGAGGGTGCTTCGTCGGGCACGCCCTGGCCCTTTCGCACGATAGCCCAAGTGCCGCCCGGTATGACGACAGTGCGTCAGGTCATCCAGGGGACAGGTCAGTTGAGCGGTACGGCGGCGGCCAGCCGGGTGGCGATATGGCGTATCAGGCGTTCCAGGTCGGCGCAGTACACGGACGGGTTGCGGAATCCGCCGGAGTCGGCCCGGTAGCGGTGGGCGTAGTTCCCGCCGCCGCACACGTCCACCAGGGCGCAGTTCCGGCACGCGGCGGCGAGCCCGTCCCGGCCGGCCCGGCGGGCGGCCATACCGGGGTGTGCCAGGGCGTCGTCGAAGCTGTGGCGGAAGACGTCGAGACCGGTGGCGGCGGCGCCCTCGTAGGCGGATTTGAGCGAGTCCACCTGTTCGATGGCGCCGTCGGTGTCCACGATCAGGGCGACGACCGGGGAGAGGCCGACCGCTTCGCTGGAGCTGGGGCGGCCCAGCAGGAGGCCGAGGATCTCGGTGAACACCCGCACCCGGGGCCCGGCCCCGCCGTCCCACCACAGGTCGAAGACGGTGCACAGCCAGTCGCCGTAGGGCGAGCGCAGCGAGGTGGGGGTCCCCCCGGCCGGAGGCTGGGGGAGAAGCGAGGCGGGGGTACCCGGCGGCGGGCTGGACCAGTTGGCGTGCGGCAGCAGGAAGTCCAGCATCGGCGGGTCCAGCGCGCACAGCGAGCGGTAGACCTCGGCGGGGTCGGTGGTGACGTCGATGGTGCAGAGGATGCCGGCGTAGGTGTCGGGGCGGTCGTGGAGCAGACCGGCGGCGCGGGCGGCCGCGGGCCAGGAGGGCCGGCCGGCGTGGTCGATGCGGCGGCGGTTGAGGCCGGGGGTACCGCCGTCGAGGCTGAGGCCGATCCGGAAGCCGGCCGTGCCCAGCGCGTCGATCGCGCTCCGGGTCAGCAGCGTGCCATTGGTCTGGACAGCGAAGTCGGCGGTGCAGCCGGGCGGCAGCGCGGCACGGACGGCGGCGGCCTGGTCGAGCAGCGGGGCGGGGCCGGTGAGCAGCGGTTCCCCGCCGTGCAGATCGATGCGGACCTCGCGCAGCCGGTGGGTGCGGGCGTGTTCGGCGATGCGCAGCGCGGTCTGCCGGACGGTGGCGGGCGGGACGATCCGCGGGCGCCGGCGCCAGGTGTGGTCGGGGCCGGCGTAGATGTAGCAGTAGGTGCAGGCGAGGTTGCAGCGGCTGTGGACCTTCAGGACGAACTGCCGGAAGGGTACGGCAGCGGTCCGGCCGGTCGTCTCCCCCGCCACGCATCGCCCCCGTCCCTCGCGGTACGGGCCGCGGGTCGCGCGGCGCCCACTCCGCCCTGCCCCTGCCCCGTACCTGACCACTGCCCGTACCTGACACTTCCCTTGGACGACCACTGCCCGACGCGCCCGTGGACGCCCACCGTCCGACGCGCCTCGTCCGTCCGACGGGTTTCCTGCCCGGTCCCCCGCCCCGCCAACGGACGGCGGGTCGTTCACTCCGACAACTGTCCTGATTCCACGGCACGTTGCCCAAAAAACACCGTTCCCGGACCGCCTCCCCAGCGGTCAGCGCATGTTCGGGCTGTCCTCGTAGTACGCTACCGCGTCCTGCGCCGAGGGCCAGTTGCGCAGCAGCAGCGTCGCCACGGCGCCCAGCACCGGATGGTCGTTCCGCGTGGCCAGCGCGCCCACATCGACCCCGGCGAAGTCCGGCAGCGGCTCGGTCGACGGACCGGCCGGAACGGCGGTAGCCGGTTCGGTGCGGGGGGTGGTCGCCACACTGCTCTCCTCTGGGCCGGCTGGACGTTCGTGTTCCCGTACTCCCGTCCGCGGAAACACGGGCGGACTCCGGACGGCGGCGGGCCGCCCGGAGCCGGGGGCGCTCAGGCGGTGGACCCGAGGGCGCGCATCCGGGCGCGGGTGCGCTGGGCCTCGGGGCCGGAGTCCTCGGCGGCGCGCTGCCACTGTTCCCAGCTCTCGCGGTAGGCGTGCAGCGCGGTGCGCGGGCCCGCGGTGATCTCCAGCACCCCGGCGCGGCGGTGGTGGGCGCGGGCGGCCAGCAGGGCGCTGCCGGCTCTGGTGGCGGCCGCGGCGGCCCGGCGGTAGCACGCGGCGGCCCGGTCGTGGCGCTCCTGGGAACCGAACCGGCGGTCCAACAGGAGCTGCACATCGCCCACTTCGAGCCAGGCCTCGGCGCAGACCGCGTCCGGGACGTCCGTGCCGCGGGCGGCCAGCTCCAGGATCCAGTCGGCCTCGTGCAGATCGGCGAGCGAGGGCTGGCGCTCGTGCCGCAGCCGCAGGGCGCGGCCGAACAGCAGCCGGTGGCTGCCGAGGTCGGGGTCCTGCGGGGAGACCCGGGCCAGCGCCTCCCGGAGGACGTGCACCGCCTCGTCGGCCAGCCGCTTGCCGGCGCCGTCGGGGGGCTCCAGCCGGGCTCGCAGCAGCAGCGCCGCGCCGCGTTCGGTGAGCAGTGCGCTGTGCTCGGGGGAATCGGGAGCCGTCAGGCGGAGCGCGGCGGCCAGCGCGGCGATGGCTGCGTCCAGCGCGGCCGGTGAGCCCGTACGGGTGTGGACAGCCCGCTGGGCGGCGGCTATCCGGCGCAGGCCGGCGGCCTCCAGCGCCGGGTCGTCGAGGGCGTGCGCCATCTCCCGGGCGCGTTCGAGGGTGGGCAGCACGGACGGCAGGACCGCGCCGCCGTGCAGCTCACGGGCCGCGGCCAGGCCGAGCAGGGTCTCGCAGACCAGCCGGTCGGCGGTGCTGCCGCGGCGGCGCAGCAGGACGACGGCGGTGTCGAGGTCGTCGGCGGCCCGCACCGCCAGCGCCTCGGCGGGTCCCGGGCCCGCCGGGACGGGAGAGCCTCCCCGGTCCTTGTGACCACGGGGGGCCGGGGCGGCCCGGCGGGCCTGGTCGAGCAGCACCGCGCCCCGGGCGGCGTAGGCCTCACCGGGGACCTGCTCGCCGCTGGGCCACTGGTCGAGGAGCGTGGTGAGGGAGCGCTCGGCCTCGACGAGGGGGTCGGGAGCGCGGGTACCCGCCCCTGCCCCTGCGCCTGCCTGGGCCTGGGCCTCCGCAGCGTGGGTGCCCTCCTCCGGACCGGTGCCCTCCGGTCCCGCGTCTTCCGGCCCGGGCAGCGCGGCCAGTCGCCGCAGCACCTCGGTGCGCAGCACCATGCTCTCCAGGACACGGGGGTCGATCAGGCTCATCAGCCCGCAGGCGGCCCGCAGATGGCGGGCGGCGTCGGTGAGGGCGGTACGTTCCTCGGCCGGGGTGCCGGCGGAGCGGCGTTCGCGGGCCCGGGCGTGGGCGACCCGGCCGAGCACGATCAGCGCCCGGGCGCGCTCGGCCTCCCGGGTCATGTCGTCCCCGGTCGCCTCATCCCCGGTCGCCTCGCCCCCGGTGACGTCGCCCCCGGCCCCGGCCCCGTCGGTGCCTTCCCCATGGGCGGCCCCGAGCGCCGCCCGGGCGGCCCGTTCGGCCTCCTCCAGGGCGTCCGGCTGGCGCCAGCGCGCCCAGGCGTGCAGCAGGGCGCGGGCGAGGTCGGTACCGGCCGGCGGCAGGCGCTCGGCGGCGGCACGCAGCAGGCGGACGGCCTCGATCAGATCGCGGACGGTGCGGTCCTGCTCGTAGCGCTGGAGGAGGGCCGTGCCCTGCGAGGCCGGGCCGTCGGATACGTACGACGGCGGATCACCGGGTGGACGCAGGGCCGGTTCGAAGCGGCGCAGCACTCGTTCGGAGACCCGGGCGAAGGGTTCGGGGACGGCACGCTGGCCGGTCTCCGGCTCGCGTCCGCTGCCGGAGAGCATGGCGACCGCGACGGCCGGGAAGTTGCGGGCGCTGCGCCCGAAGGTGCGCTCGATGTAGAGCGAGCAGTGTTTGAGGACCAGGGCTGCCTCTCCGGCGCTGAGCCGGCCGAGGAGTTCGTCGCGGACACCGGGCACGAAGTCGTACCAGGGGCCGGTGGCCGTGCCCTTCCCCTCGTCCCGTGAGGAGAGTGGAGGGGTCCCCGCCCCGGACGGCCCCACGGCCGGCGGGATTTGGACGACCAGTCCGCTGAGCAGCACCTCGGCGAGCTCGGCCGGGCCGGTCTGCGGCAGCATCGCGCGCTGCACGAGCTGGATGACGGGCAGGGCCAGCGGGACGGCCGAGAGGTGCACGGCGAGCAGCCGGGCGGCGGGCGAGGCCTGCTGGTCGAACTCGCGGACCATCCGGGCCGGTTCGCCCGGCAGGGTCGTCGACGGCAGGCCGGCCGGGGCCACCGCGCCGTGGTCGGCACGGACGACGGAGGCCGCACCGCGCAGGGAGAGGCCCGCCTCGGCGGCGGCCAGCCGGGCCCAGGAGCTGAGGGCGGACGGGGTCGCGGACAGCACCGGGATGGCGCGTTCTCGGGGTGCTCCGGACGCCGCGTCCGGGGCCACCGGCTGCCGGCGGCGTCTGGCGGGTGTGAAGTCGAGCGCCCGATAGGGGCCCTGGCGGCGGACGAGGGTGCCGGGGACGGCGGGCAGCAGCGTACGCGCCCACATCCGCTGGGGCAGCGGCTGGACGACGGCGAGCGGGGCGTCGGCCGCCCAGCGGTACAGCAGCCGCTGCATCCGGCCGTCCTGCCAGAGGGGACCGGCGCAGTCGCTGATGACGAGGGTGAGGTGGTGGCCCGTGGGGTCGTGCAACTGGTCGGCGGGGCGCGGCGGGTGGCCCGGCCCCGGGGCCACGGTGACGCCGACGTCCGGGCCGTGGGGGTGGAGGTAGTGCACCGTGACGTCCCGGAAGGCGCCCACCCGCTCGCAGACCTGGCGCAGGTCGTGCAGCAGCTGCTCCCAGACGGCCATCGAGGACGATCCGTCCATCAGGAGCCGCAGGGCGGCGGCACGGCGGTGCACCCCGCGCAGCACCGGGATGATCATTTCGGCGTGCGCGGAGAGCTCGGCGGTGGCGGGCTCGTCGAGGCGGTGGCGGAGCGGGGCGGACGGCGCGCGGTAGCGCTGGACGGGGCGCAGGGCGCGCTGCAACGGCAGCGTTCCGCCGAAGGCGGAGGCGATCGGGACGGCGACCTCGCCGAGGCGGTGGCGGTCCGGGTCGGCGCCCCTCCCCCACTGCCCTGACGGCGTGGGCGGTTCCCTCATGTCCCGGGCGGACAGCAGTCCGGCGACCCGGCGGCGGGTGCCGTCCCGGAGGGCGGGGTCGTCCGCCCCGTGCTCTCCGGACGCGCCGCCGGGCGGCGATCCGCCGTCGCGCGCCGGATCCGCCCCCGCGGACGGAAGGTCCCCCGGGCCACCCGGCCCCACCCGGAAAGTGGCCGGATCTGCACCATCCGGCCAGTCCGCACCTGCCCCACCGGCCACACCGGCCGCTTCGGCACCGGCGGCCTCTCCGGCCGCCTCCTCGTCCGGTGTGATCCACTGGGCGAGCCAGAGGGCGTCGGCCATCGCCCGCGCATCGGCGGGCACCCCCGCCGCGGTCAGCCGGCCGACCAGCTCGTCGAGGGGCCCGGCAGCGGAACCGGGCTCCCCGGGCGGCACCGCAGTCACCTCGTCCGGTCGAGCGGCCGCATCAGCTCCACCGTCAGGCGCCGTCGGGTCTCCTCCTCGTCCTCGTCCGTCCAGCCCGCCTTCTGGGTGAGGTGGATGGCGTTGAAGAGCTGGTCGACGGCGCGCACATCGCCCGGTTCGCGGTCCAGGAAGCGGTCGATCACCGCTTCGTAGCGTTCGGCGGCCCCCTCGCCGAAGTGGGCCCGCACCATACCGGCCAGCCGCTCCTTGTCGGGGGCCGGGATGTGGAGGTGGATACAGCGGCGCAACAGGGGTGCCGGGAAGTCCCGTTCACCGTTGCTGGTCAGGACGATGAAGGGGAAGGCGTGGCAGCGCACCCGGCCGTCGCGGACCGTCACCCGGGTGCCGTCGTCGCTGAGCACCCGCACCTCGGGGGCGGATCCGGCCAGCCGCTCCAGCTCCGGAACCCTGAACTCCCCTTCCTCCAGGACGTTCAGGAGGTCGTTGGGCAGATCGATGTCACTCTTGTCGAGCTCGTCGACGAGCAGTACGCGGGGCCGGGCGGCGGGCAGCAGGGCCGTCCCCAGCGGGCCGAGGCGGATATAGCGGCCGATGCCGCCGCCGGGTTCGTCGGCCGGATCGGCGCCGGCCTCGCCACCGGGTCCGGCGCCGGCCTCGCCACCCGGGCCGGCGGCGGTGGCGGCACCAGGTCCGGCGGCGGTGGCAGCGCGGGCTATCTGCAGGTCCTGGAGGCGGCCGATGGCGTCGTAGTCGTAGAGGCCGTCGCGGAGCGTGCTCCGGCTGACGACCGGCCAGCTGAGCACCCGGCCCAGGCCGAGCTCGTACGCGACCGCGTGCGCCAGGGTGCTCTTGCCGCTGCCCGGTGCGCCGGTCACCAGCAGTGGTCTGCGCAGATAGAGCGCGGCGTTGACCAGCTCGCGCTCGGTCTCGCCGGGGCGGTGGTGGCTGGCCTCGCGGTGCCGCACGCCGAGCCTGCGCTCGGAGGCGGGATCGAGCGGGACCGGCGGCGCCACCAGGGGGCCGCCGTCGAAATCGCGCCATGGGGGTGGCGGCGGAAGGTGCTCAATGCCGTCGTGCGGTGCCCCCGCGCCACGGTAGATGAGCCAGTCGCTCACGTCGGAACTCCTCGTCGCCGGCCCGGCATTCGGTCAGGAGCGCTGAACCGGGAGCACCGCCGGAGACGTCGGCACACGCCCCGGCCTTCCCCCGCGTCCGCCGCACACACTCACGTCATCACGCGCCATCACGTCGTCACGTCATCACGAACAAGTCTTCCACGACGCTATGACAGTAACCGGCCGCACGGAAGCACCCGGGGCGTTTTCCGGTCTCGCGCCATGACGTCGCGGGGCGGTCAAGTACCCTGCGATACCCGCCACTTGTACCTGTTCCCCGGCCCCCTCCGGACGGAACGCCCGGAGGCACGGCGCGGGCGAGCGCCAGGCGCGCCCACGCCTTGCGGGGCGCACACCGGTGCCCGGCCGCCCCGGGGCGGCTCCGGACCCGCCTCAGGCGCCGCCCCGTCATCACGGCGACACCTGAGGCCGGTCCGTGCACAGCTGCGGTATCGGGTCCTCCGGATCGTCGTAGAGGAGCACCAGATCCCGGGCCCAGCGCGCACCCTCCTCCGCGGCCTCGGCCGCCTTCGCGCGCAGCTCCCGGACCAGCTCGGGCAGCTGGGCCACGCCGCCCGCGGCCGCGAGCAACTCCCGTATCCCACGGTGGAATTCCTCGCAGGACGCATCGCACCCCCGCCCGCCGCCATGGCCGTCGGCCTGCCACAGCGCGGCCGGGAAGCCGGTGTCCAGGGCGGCGCCCACCGCGTCCCGTCCGAGCCCGTCGGCGACCGTGTGGCACAGCGCGGGCAGCGCCCCCTCGTCCGCCGTCTCCAGCAGCCGCCAGAACGACGCGGCGGAGGAGCCGGCACCGGGGCGCACACCGGCGCCCTCGGACGGCAGGACGCGCAGCGCCCGCAGCGCGGGGGCCGCCGTGAGGTCCTGCCAGCGGCGCAGCCAGGCCGGGTCGAGCGGCCGCCCCTGGTCGCGCAGGATCACCGCGCGCACCGGGCCCACCGGCCGGAGCCGGGCGGTGCGCCGGGTCGAGGCGGCGACCTCCCACTGGCCGGCGGCGGTGTGCCAGCGGCCTTCGGGGACGGCGACCTCCAGGCGCACCCGGGCGCCCGGCCCGGCGGCGCTGTCGGCCTGCAGCAGCCGGCCGCCGAGCCGCCGCAGCACCTGCTCCCTCGCCTTCTCGAACGGCACCCCGCCGGCCGACTCCTGGACGTCCACCCGCAGCCACTGCCCCTGGCCGTACCCCTCGCTGACCGACCAGTTGTAGAGCTCGTGCGCGCCCTCCCCGTAGTGGAGCGGCTCGAACTCCACGAGCACGGAGCGCGGCCGCCGGCGCACCGGCCCGATCCTGTGGCGGTCCTGCGCATGCAGCACGACCGCCTTGTCCCGGACGAACCGCTCTAGCCGGTCCGCCTCTTCGCGTACCGCCGCGGCCTCCTCGCCCGGTACGTCACGCACCTCGTCGGCCGTCACCTGGGCCACGATCCGCAGATAGTGCACAAAGGTCCGCAGTTCGGTGTACGGGTCGCTGCCCTGATAGAGCGCCCCATGGCCGTCCCGCCAGGTACGCAGCGACCAGGCACCGGGCCGCGCCCCGCGCTCCAGTACCTCGCCCACCGCGGCCTCCACCATCAGCGGGTCGCGTGGCGCGGGCAGCCGGGCGAGCAGATCGAGCGCCTGCAGCCGCTCCTGTACGCCCCACAGCCGGCCACGGCCCGACATGATCGCATGCTGCGCGTCGAACCAGGTGGGCTCGCCGGCCCGGCCGAGGTCCTGGCCGGCCCAGTGCCAGCGGTCGTGCAGGCTCAGCAACGCGTGATACGGATCGGCCCCGAGGTCCTCGGCACCCTCGGCGCCCCCGGCACCCTCGACCAGATGCTCGGGGCCCAGCCCGCGCAGCGCGGTGACCGGCACCGCGAGCCCCACATGGTCCTGCTGATGGCGGCCCTTGACGATGCCGACCACCTCACCGCGGTCGCAGTCGAGCAACGGCCCGCCGGACGCTCCGGGCGTCACCCGGACATCGCTGCCGAACTGCAGACCACGGGCGTCCCGGGCGCCGAACCGGACCGCGATGAACGGATCCACGGACACGGCGGGCGCGACAGGACCGCTCCGGCCTCCGGCCGCCCCGTCGACACCGCGCCGCCCTCCACCCGGCTCACGCACCACGGGTGCCGCCCCGCCCGCGCCGTCCACACCGCCCACGGTGTCCACCCCACCCACGGCGTCCACTCCGTCGCCGGCACCCGGCATGCCACGACCGCCCTGCTGACCGCTTCCCCCCTGCTGGTCATGTCCCCGGAAGATGTACGCGTCCTCCAGGAGCGTCGCGGGCTGATCGCTGAGCCAGGCGCACGGGTGCTGGATCTCCGTATCGAGCAGACACACCAGGGCGAGATCGGTGCGCGCCGCGGCGCGTCCGGCCTCCCGGGCGGGCCGGCTGAGGTCGTACACCCGGCGCGCAGCCACCACCCGGCCGCCGAACGGGCCCCCGACCACCCCGACGACCCCGTCGGCGCCCGCGCCACGGGGCCGCCCGTCGCGCTCGGCGAGCACATGAGCGCAGGTCAGCACCCACCCTGGCGCGATCAGCACACCGCTTCCCCAGAGTCGGCCGTCGGCCGCGTCCGGTCCGGCGCGGAGTCCGACGGTGGTGCGTCCGGCGTGGTCGAGGAGGTGTGCGTAGCGGGCACGGTCGGCGCGGCGGCCGATGGGTTCCTCGGGGCGCGCCATCAGCGGTCCGAAGCGTCGGGCTCCCGGCGGCCGTCGGCTGTCCCGGGCCGCTCCTCCGGTGCCGGCGCTCCGCCGTCGCGGCGCCAGGTGAGCGTCACGGAGAGGCCCGCCTTGCCCTCTCCGTCCGCGAGCAGGGCGACGGCCTTGCCCGGCTTGGCCGAGAGCTCCACACCGAAGGTCACACTCGTCTCGTGCGGGGCGACCCGCTCAGCGGCCTGGCGGACGCTCGCCGCGACTCCGCCGATCAGCTCGCGGAGCCCCTCGACGCGGGCACCCAGCGCGTCCCAGGCGCCGACGTCCTCGAATTCCCCGCCTTCCCCGTCGGCCGAACCGTCGGCCCACTCCCCGTCCGCCCCGTCGAGCCCCGGGACGTCCAGCCGGGACACCCGGGCCCAGACCTCCGTACCGTCGGGCAGTTCGATGCGCTGTGCACGATCTTGCATCACGGCCTCCTGCTCCCCCTGGACGGCAATTCCCCTATTGCCGCAGGGCCGTTGTCCCGTTGTCCCTACTTCTTGTTCCTCTTCTTGTCCCTCTTCTTGTCCCTCTTCTTGAGTGCAGGCTCCCCCGGTTACGGGTTACGGGGAACAAGCTCATCCCTGAATCTGCGCCGCGGAGCCCCACCGCCCCGCTTCGGAAAGCCCCAACAACTCTGGTGCGCAACGTCACTTCGGATGTCGGAGCGGATTGCCATACCGACCCGCCGGCGCGTGGCTGACGACGATAGCGCAGGACACCACGAAGGGACCGCTGGACCACCAGGCAGCGTGAGCCTGCGGGCCTGCCTATCCTGGCCGGGAAAATCCCATGACCCCTGGTGGAGAGCGCGTGTATTTCACTGACCGTGGCATCGAAGAGCTGGAGAACCGGCGCGGCGAGGAGGAGGTCACCCTCGCCTGGCTCGCCGATCAGCTGCGTATGTTCGTCGACCTGAACCCTGACTTCGAGGTGCCGGTGGAGCGCCTGGCCACCTGGCTGGCGCGGCTGGACGACGAGGACGACGACGAGTAGCCGAGGAGCAGAAGCGGCCCGATCCCCCCCCGCCCGGCCGCCCCCTACGGGACCCACCCCACACCCCTGAGGGCAACGACAAGAAAGGTCAGGGACGACTCAGGGTGGGCTCAGGGTGGGGATCGCTTGACTTCCCCCTCCCGCGATATATCGTGTTTATCGAGAACGCGATATGTTGCGTTGCAGTGCTACCCAGGGGAGGCCGGGAATGTCAGCACGGACCGCGTGGTCACAGAATCAGACGCAGGTGGCCGAACCACGCACGATGGAGATCGCGGAGCCGGTCAGCGCGCTCCGGGTCCGCGTGTTCGGCGGCACGGTGAATGTCGTCGGCACGCCGGACGACGGCCCCGCCCGCCTGGAGATCAGCGAGCTGCACGGCCCGCCGCTGACCGTCTCGTGCGCCGACGGCACACTCTCCGTCGCCTACGAGGACCTCCCGTGGCGGAATTTCCTGAAGTTCCTCGACCGCAGAGGGTGGGAGCGCAGCGCGGTGATCTCGGTGACGGTGCCGGCCGGCACTCACGTCGAGGTCGGCGCGATCAGCGCCGGTACGGTCGTCTCCGGCATCTCGGGCCGTACGGAGGTCCGGGGCGCCTCCGGCAGGAGCACGCTCGTCGGGCTGACCGGAGCGGTACGGGCGGAGACGGTGTCGGGCGATGTCGAGGTGCAGTCGCTCACCGGCGATCTGCGGTTCAACTCCGTCTCCGGCGACCTGACGGTCATCGACGGCACGGGCTGCGGGGTGCGCGCCGAATCGGTCAGCGGCGACATGGTCCTCGATCTCGACCCGGCCCAAGGCGCCGATATCGCGCTGACCACGGTCTCCGGGGACGTCGCCATCCGGCTCCCCGATCCGGCCGACGCGCGAGTGGAGGCCAACACCACGTCCGGCACGGTCGCCAACGCCTTCGACGAGCTGCGGGTCAGCGGCCAGTGGGGCGCGAAGAAGATCACCGGGGCGCTGGGCGCGGGCACCGGCTCGCTCAAGGTCACCTCTGTCTCCGGCAGCCTGACCCTGGTGCCCCGCCCCGCCCGTGCCGACGAGGACGGGGAGAATGGAGGCGGTGACCTCGGCGACGGCCCCCACGGCGGACCGGCCTCCGGCCCGTCCGAGGACTCCCCCAGCGACCCGCCCGCCGAGAAGAAGGTGCTCTGAGCATGCCTCCCGTCTTCGCCCATGGCCGCCTCAGGCTCTACCTCCTCAAGCTGCTGGACGAGGCCCCGCGGCACGGCTACGAAATCATCCGTCTCCTGGAGGAGCGCTTCCAGGGCCTGTACGCGCCCTCCGCCGGCACGGTGTACCCTCGGCTGGCCAAACTGGCGGCCGAGGGGCTGGTGACGCTCACGACCGAGGGCGGCCGCAAGGTCTACTCGATCACCGAAGCCGGCCGGGCCGAACTCGCCGGCCGGAGCGGTGAACTGGCCGATCTGGAGCTGGAGATCAGAGAGTCGGTCTCCGCGCTCGCCTCCGACATCAGCGAGGACGTGAGCGGTTCGGCGCGGGATCTGCGCCGGGAGATCCGGGAGGCCGCCCGGCAGGCCCGCGCGGGCTCCGGCGGGAGGACCGGGCGGAACGGCGAGGGCGCCGGGGAGAAGACTTCCGGCGGCGAGGACGCCGGCCGCCGCCCGTTCCCGGATGCCTCGGACCACTTCGACGGTGCGTACGGCGACAAGGAGGCCTGGCGGCAGGCGAAGGAGGAGTTCCGGCGCGCCAAGGACGAGTGGAAGGAGCAGGCGCGGCGGGCCAAGGAGGAGAGCAAGCGGGCCCGGCAGGAAGCCCAGCGGGCCCGTAAGCAGGCCAGGGACGCCCAGGTCTTCGCGCGTGAGGAGGTCCAGCGGGTCATCAAGCGCGTGCAGGAACAGACCCAGGACGCCATGCGGTCCGGCGACTGGCCGGGCATGGTGCGCGAGGCGCTGTCCGAGGTGTCGCGCGAGGTCGGCCGCTTCACCGGCGACTGGTCCGACGGGGCCCGGGGCGCCGAACGCGAGGCCCGGAGCGCTGACCAGCGGAGCGCTGACCAGCGGAACGCCGACCAGCGGAGCGGCGGCCGCACCGATGACGCCGGCGGGACGGCGCCCCGGGTGACCGTCGAGCGCATCGACCTGACCAAGGACGGCAGCCAGGAAGGCCCGACCGTCGAGGCCCCGCCGGCTCCGGCGTGGGCACACGAGCCGACCAGCGGTGACCCGGCCCGCGACTTCGACCGGCTGCTGGACCGCTTCCGTGACGACCTCAGGGACGCGGCGCGCGACCACGGCGTGACGGCCGACCAGCTCGGGGAGTCCCGCCGCCGGCTGTCCACGACCGCCGCCCACATCGGAGCACTCTTGCGGCATCCGGAGCAGTACGCATCGTCCGCGGGCCCGGACGAGTAATCCGCTGATCCGCGAACACACACGCACACAGCCAGGCTGCCGCTCGTTCCCAGGGCTGTCTCCCCTGAGGCTCCATCCCTCAGGGGAGGCTCAGGCCCTGCCCTCAGTGGTCCGTTCGCTCCGTCGCCTCGGCGCCCACGCAATCGCGCAGCGCGCCGATGAGCCGCACGGCGCGCTGGTCGCCGCTGCCGCCGAGCATGTTGGCGGTGTAGGCGAAGCCCACCCCGAACGCGTCATCGCCGAAGGCGAACTGGCCGCCCGCTCCACTGTGGCCGAACGAGCGCGGGCCGAGCAGCCGGCGGAACGGCGAGTCGAGGAGGAAGCCTGAGCCGTAGCGCGCGCCGAGGTCCGGCAGCCCGGACCAGGTGGGTCCACCGGACAGCTGCCGGACCGCGTCGGTGACAGTGTCCTCGGACAGCAGCCGCGCCGAGCCGTCCACGCCGGTGGCCACCGCCGCGTGCAGCCGCGCCAGGCCGCGCGCCGTCGAGACTGCGCCCGCGCCGGGGATTTCAGCCGTCAGCAGCGCGGGCGAGTTGTAGCCGTGCGGATCGTCGAGGCCGGGGAACGGCAGCGCGCCGTTCATCGTCAGCGCCCGCATGATCAGTGCGTCGGCGTCCGGCAGGCCCGGCCGGTCCGCCGCCTCGACGAGCCGGGCCATCCCCGCCACCTCCTCCTCGGGCAGGCCGATCCAGGTGCGCAGCCCCAGGTTGTCGGCGATGGCCTGGCGGAAGTAGGCGCCGGGGGTGAGCCCGGTGAGCCGCCGGATGACCTCGCCGATGATGAAGCCGAAGGCGTGCGCGTGGTACTCGTACGCGGTGCCGGGTTCCCAGAGCGGACGCTGCTCCTCCAGCGCGCGGATCACCGGCGTCCAGGACGTCACCTCTGCGAAGGTCAGCCGCTTCTCCGCGAGCGGGATTCCGGCGGTGTGGGCGAGCACCTGACGGGAGGTGATCCGCTCCTTGCCGTGCTGTGCGAACTCCGGCCAGTAGCCGGCCACCGGCGCGTCGAGGTCCAGACGCCCCTGCTGTACGAGCAGATGGGCGCAGACGCTGACGACCGCCTTGGCGCAGGACATCACCGGAAGGGTGGTCTCCTCCTCCCAGTCCCGTCCGGTCCGGTCGTCGGCGATGCCGCCCCACAGATCGACGACCTTGCGGCCGCCCACGTACACCGCGACGGCGGCGCCGAGTTCACCTCGCTCGGCAAAGTTCCGCGCGAATTCGTCCGCGACGGGACCGTATCCCTCGTCGGCCCATCCGTGGTGCGACATCGTGCAGCTCTCTCTTTCTCGCAGCGGTCGTGACGGCCTCACGGCGGTCGTGACGACCTACACAGTGGCCCTGACGGCCTCCTGGGCCGTTGACCGGGCGCGGTACGTTCGGCCTGGTCACGATAGGTTTCGTCGCCCTCTGCGCTCCACCGGTTTTCCGCCCTCGCCGACGACCCGCAGCACATCGGCGAACGTCACCCCGTGCTCGGCGAGCACCGCGGCGGCCGGTCCCGGCCTGGCCGTCAGAGCCATCAGCAGATGCTCGTCGCCGAGCCGGCGTTCGCCGCGGCCGGCCGCGATCCGCAGCGCGCGTTCCAGTACCGACTTCGCCTCCGCGGTGAAGGGCCTGCGCGCCCGCTTCCGGCGTCCGGGTGCCCCGTCCGCGGCCAGGGCGCCCACTCCGTGCGCCTGCTCCACCCGCGCCACGATCTCGTCGACGTCGATGCCGAGCCCGGCCAGCGCCGCCGCGTCGGCCGTCGAGATCCCCCCACGCCGGCGGACCGCCGCGAGGGCCTCGGCCACCGACTCCCGGCGCTTGTGGACGCCGAGCGCGCCGAGTGCCGTCGCGGCCGGTGACCCCTTACGGTCCAACAGTGCGAGCAGCAACTCCGGTTCGCCGACCGTGCCGCTGCCCGTCCGCCCGGCCTGCTCGGCCGCATCGCGCACCACCGCACGCGCATCGGCCGTGAACTTCTCGAACATCGGTCAGCCCTTCCCGTGCTTCTTGTGCACCGCCTGTCTGCTGACCCCCAGCTCGGCCGCGATCTCCTGCCACGACCAGCCCTTCGCCCGGGCGCTGCGCACCTGGACGGCTTCGAGCTGCTCCAACAACCGCCGCAGTGCGGCCACGGCACGCAGCCCGATCCTGGGGTCCCGATCACCCGCCCGCTCGGCGAGATCTGTCGCCTTGGTCATGGCGTCAATATACGTTGACACGCCGGACTTCGTCAACCTTTGTTGACAGGCGATTTCGGCCGACAGGTCGCCCAGTTGGCAGGCCGTTCAATTGGCGGACCGTTCAGGGGCCTTCGGCCTCAGAGGCCTTCGGCTTCAAGGGCCTTCGGCCATCGAGGGCCCCTGAAGGGCGCGGTGCGGTGTCCTCACACCGTCAGCACGATCTTCCCGAACAGCTCTCCCTCGGCCATCTTCGTGAAGCCCTCGCGCGCGCGGTCCAGCGGCAGCGTCGAGTCGATGACCGGGCGGATGCCCTTGGCGGCGCAGAAGCTCAGCAATCCGGTCAGCTCCTCCTTGCTGCCCATCGTCGAGCCGACGATCTTCAGCTCCAGGAAGAAGATGCGGTTGAGCTCCCCGCTCTTCGGGGTGAAGCCACTGGTGGCGCCCGAAATCACCAGCGTGCCACCGGGCTTGAGGGACTTGACGGAGTGCGACCAGGTGGCGGCGCCGACGGTCTCGATCACCGCGTCCACCCGCTGCGGCAGCCGCTCCCCGGTGGCGAACACCGCCTCCGCGCCGAGCTTCAGCGCGCGCTCGCGCTTGGCCTCGTCCCGGCTGGTGGCGAAGATCCGCAGGCCGGCGGCGGCACCGAGGACGATGGCGGCGGTCGCGACGCCGCCGCCCGCGCCCTGGACGAGGACGCTGTCCCCGGGCCGTACACCGGCGTTGGTGAAGAGCATGCGGTACGCGGTCAGCCAGGCGGTCGGCAGACAGGCGGCCTCCGCGAAGGACAGCTCCTTCGGCTTGGGCAGGACGTTCCAGGCGGGGACGGTGACCTGCTCGGCGAACGTGCCCTGGTAGCGCTCGGTGAGGATGGAGGGCTTCTCCCGGGCGCCGACGCCGTGGCCGGTCTGCCCGATGACGGAGTGCAGGACGACCTCGTTGCCGTCCGCGTCGACACCGGCGGCGTCGCAGCCGAGGATCATCGGCAGGGACTCCTCGGTGATGCCGACCCCGCGCAGCGTCCACAGGTCGTGGTGGTTCAGGGAGGCGGCCCTGACGTTGACGGTCGTCCAGCCGGGGCGTACCTCGGGGGCCGGGCGCTCCCCCAACTCAAGGCCGTTCAGCGGCTGGTCACGGTCGATGCGGGCGGCATAGGCAGCAAACATGATCCCAACGTAGGCCGCTGCCGGGCGCCGCGGTACCGGACGGACGTGTGACGCGCACCGCGCCCGCCCGCCCGGCCCCGCCCGGCGGCATGCAACGACGGGCCGGCGGCATACGACAACGGCCCGGCGGCGGGCCCGGCGGCCGAACGGCGCGCCGGGCCCCGGTGGTCAGCGCCGCGCCACGCCCTCGGCGCGGGCGGCGGCCGCGACGGCGGCGGTGACGGCGGGCGCCACGCGCTCGTCGAACGGCGACGGGATGACCCGGTCGGCGCTGAGTTCCTCGGCGACGACGGCGGCGATCGCCTCGGCGGCGGCGAGCTTCATCCCCTCGGTGATCCGGGCGGCCCGGACCTGAAGGGCACCGGCAAAGATGCCGGGGAAGGCCAGCACGTTGTTGATCTGGTTCGGGTAGTCGCTGCGCCCGGTGGCGACCACGGCCGCGTACTTGTGCGCGACATCGGGGTGGATCTCCGGGGTGGGGTTGGCCATCGCGAAGACCAGCGAGTTCTTCGCCATCTTCGCCACCGCGTCCTCGGGCACCGTGCCGCCGGAGACGCCGATGAACACATCCGCGCCGTCCATCGCCTGCTCCAGCGAGCCGGTCAGCCCGGCCTTGTTGGTGAAGCCGGCCAGCTCCCGCTTGACGTCGGTGAGGTCGCCGCGGTCGGCGGAGACGACGCCCTTGCGGTCACAGACCGCGACGTCCCCGATGCCCGCCTCGATGAGGATCCTGGCGATCGCGACACCGGCCGCACCGGCGCCCGAGATGACCGCCCGCAGCTCGCCGAGCGACCGGTCGGTGAGCTTGGCGGCGTTGCGCAGCGCGGCCAGTGTGACGACGGCGGTGCCGTGCTGGTCGTCGTGGAAGACCGGGATGTCCAGGGCCTCCTGGAGGCGGCGCTCGATCTCGAAGCACCGGGGAGCCGAGATGTCCTCCAGGTTGACGCCGCCGAAGGACGGGGCGAGCCGGACGACGGTCTCCACGATCTCGTCGGTGTCGGTCGTGGAGAGCGCGATCGGCACCGCGTCCACCCCGCCGAACTGCTTGAAGAGGATGGCCTTGCCCTCCATCACGGGAAGGGAGGCCTCCGGGCCGATGTCGCCGAGGCCGAGCACCGCGGTGCCGTCCGTGACCACGGCGACGACCTGGGACTTCCAGGTGTAGTCGTGGACCAGTTCGGGCTGCTCGGCGATAGCGCTGCACACCTTGGCGACGCCTGGTGTGTACGCGAGGGACAGGTCGTCCTTGTCGCGGACCGGCACCGTGGCCTGAATGGCCATCTTGCCGCCGCGATGCAGCGCGAAGGCCGGATCGAAGGTGCTGTCGGGCGCCGTGCCCGGCCCTTCGCCCGCGCCCGTATTGCTGTCGCTGCGAGGATTGACGATCTCCGCTGCCACTTGTCTTACCCCTTTATTCGTAAATCTGCTGAGGGTGTCCACTCCCTGGTTGAGGGGTGGGCGGGCACCGCGTCCGCGCCCTGCCGGCGGATGGCCGCCCCGCAGGGGAGGTACGGACGCCGGGCGCGCCGCACACGCGCCCTGAGCCCCGGATGAGGGGTGTAACGAACCTTTCTACCGGACGGGCGCGGGCGCCGACGAGTCGGATTCATTACCCTCGAGTACAGGGATTCGACAATAGCCGCGAAATACGCGAAACCCTCAGAAGATCCGGCGTCCTGCCTCCTGACGCCCCCTGACCACGGTCCGGATTCCGAGACGGCCAAGGAGCGCGGCCCGCCCCAATTGCCCCGTCGAGCGACCGTCGCCCCTTGCCCCACAAGGGTTTCACCGCACCACTCTCGTCCGTTATCCGATTTTGACCTGTACGGCAGTCCGAATACCGGAGCCCGGATGGCAGGATTCCGTCACCCCACCCGGTCGCGACGCTCGAAGGTGTGTGCCCCGGCCCGTCAGTCACGTCTCGTCGTCTTCTCCATACGCAGGAGGATCATGATGACCGCAAGCACCACCCGTCTCCCGGCCCCCGGCCGGCCACGCCGAGCGCTGGCCGCCGCGGCCGCGGCCGTCGCCTCGCTGACGCTGCTGAGCGCCTGCGGCGACCAGACGGACGCGGCCATCGCCAAGCGTGAGGCGCTGAAGAACCGGAACACCGACGCCCCGCTGTTCGGCAAGCTGCCCAAGGCCGTCCAGGAGAAGGGCATGCTCCAGGTCGGCTCGGACATCACCTACAAGCCGGTGGAGTTCCGCTCCGACGGCACGATCATGGGCATCGACCCGGACCTCGCGGAGGCGATGAGCAAGGAGCTGGGCATCAAGCTCAACTTCAACAACGCCACCTTCGACACCCTCATGGGCGGTCTGAAGTCCAGGCGCTACGACATAGCCATGTCGGCGATGACCGACACCAAGGAGCGCCAGCAGGGCATCGACAGCAACACCGGCAAGAAGATCGGCCAGGGCGTCGACTTCATCGACTACCTCGACGTCGGCGTCTCGCTCTACACCCGCAAGGGAAAGACCAACGGCGTCGACGGCTGGGAGACGCTGTGCGGCAAGAAGATCGCGGTGCAGCGCGGCACGGTCTCGCACGACCTGGCCAAGGACAAGTCCACGGCCTGTGAGGAGAACGGCGAGCAGCCGATCTCCATCGAGGCCTTCGACAACGACTCCGAGGCCCAGACCCGGCTGCGTACCGGCGGCGCGGATGCCGTCTCCAGCGACTACCCGGTCGCGGCGTACGCGGTGCAGGTCTCCGGCAAGGGGAAGGACTTCGAGATGGTCGGCGGCGCCCCGCTCAAGGCGGCTCCGTACGGCATCGCGGTCCCCAAGGGCCAGGAGCAGCTGCGCGACGCGCTGAAGGCCGCCCTGGAACGCGTGATCCGGAACGGCTCGTACGCCAAGGTCCTGGAGAAGTGGGACATCAAGGACGCGGCGGTCGAGGAAGTGAAACTCAACGGCGGGAGCTGAGCCGCCCGTCAGCACCCCTTCAGCCACTCCACCGTCCCTTCGGCCACCCCCGCCGAACGCTGAAAGGCAACCTCCGTGTCAGTTGACGTCGACAAGTCGGCCCAGCCGCCGGCGGACGCTCCGCCGCCCCACCCCGAGCCCATCAAAGCCATCCCGGTCCGCCATTACGGGCGCTGGGTCGCGGCGGTCGTCGTCATCGGGCTGATCGCCCTGCTCGTCCGCGCCTTCGCCTCCGGGAACGTCAACTGGGGCGCCATTCCCCAGTACATGTTCAACGGGGACATCCTCAAGGGCCTGCGCAACACCCTGCTGATCACCGTACTCTCGATGATCATCGGCATTGTGTTGGGTGTGGTGCTGGCCGTGATGCGCCAGTCCAAGAACCCGGTGACGGCGTCCGTGTCGTGGTTCTACATCTGGTTCTTCCGCGGTACGCCGGTGTACGTCCAGCTGTTCCTGTGGTTCAACCTCGGCCTGGTCTTCGAGTACGTCGACATCATGCCGATCTACAAGGACGAGTGGTCGGACTTCATGACCCCGTTCATGAGCGCCCTTCTGGGTCTCGGTCTCAACGAGGCCGCGTACATGGCGGAGATCTGCCGGGCCGGCCTGAACTCCGTCGACGAGGGCCAGACCGAGGCGGCGCACGCGCTGGGCATGAGCCACGGCAAGACGCTGCGCCGGATCATCGTGCCGCAGGCGATGCGGGTGATCGTGCCGCCGACCGGCAACGAGGTCATCAACATGCTGAAGACCTCCTCGCTGGTGATCGCCGTCCAGTACTACGACCTGCTGCAGTCCGCCCAGAACGTCGGCCGGGACTCGGGCGTCGTGGTCGAGATGCTGATCCTCGCCGCCACCTGGTACCTGATCGCCACGACGGTCCTCAGCATCGGGCAGTACTACCTGGAGCGCTACTACGCCCGCGGCGCCAGCCGCCAGCTCCCGCCCACCCCGCTCCAGCGCGCCAGGGCGAAGCTGTCCGGCGGCTTCAACCGTTCCGCCGGAGGTGTCGGATGACCAGCAAGAAGACCACCAAGAGCACCAAGACCACCAAGAAGACCACCAGCGACAAGTCCGCCGGCACGACCGCCGGGGCGGCGGGCACCAGCGGCGGCCCGATGGTTCTGGCCGAGGGCGTGCACAAGTCCTACGGCGCGGCACACATCCTCAAGGGCATCGACCTGGAGGTCGCCCCCCGCGAGGTCTTCTGCCTGATCGGCCCGTCCGGCTCCGGCAAGTCGACGTTCCTGCGCTGCATCAACCACCTGGAGAAGGTCAACGCCGGCCGGCTGTCCGTCGACGGCGAACTGGTCGGCTACCGGGAGCACCACGGCAAGCTCTACGAGCTGCGCGACAGGGAGGTCGCCGCCCGCCGCCGGGACATCGGCATGGTCTTCCAGCGCTTCAACCTCTTCCCGCACATGACCGCGATCGAGAACGTCATGGAGGCGCCGGTCCAGGTCAAGGGCGAGGCCAAGGCCACCGCCCGGCAGCGCGCGGCCAGGCTCCTGGACCGCGTCGGCCTCGCCGACAAGGCCGGGAACTACCCCTCTCAGCTCTCCGGAGGCCAACAGCAGCGCGTCGCCATCGCCCGTGCGCTGGCGATGGAGCCCAAGCTGATGCTCTTCGACGAGCCGACCTCGGCCCTCGATCCGGAGCTGGTCGGTGACGTCCTCGACGTCATGAAGGACCTGGCGGCAGACGGCATGACGATGATCGTCGTCACCCATGAGATGGGCTTCGCCCGCGAGGTGGGCGACTCGCTGGTCTTCATGGACGACGGTGTGGTCGTCGAGTCCGGCCACCCGCGCGAGGTGCTCACCAATCCGCGGCACGAGCGCACGAAGTCGTTCCTGTCGAAGGTGCTGTAGGACGACTTCTGCCCTGGGGCGGGGCGTACCGGGATCCGCGCCGCCCCAGGGTGTACAACTCGACTCGGAGATCCACTCGAACCCGAGGAGCCGGTATGGCTATTCGTCGCGTCACTGTGGTGGCCGGTCTGGTGCTGGCCCTGGCCGGCATCGGGACATCTGCCGAGGCCGTGGAACACACCACCGTCAAGAAGAAGTTCCAGGGATACGGGGTGGCGCACGCCCACGCCAGATGTCCCGAAGGCATGCACGTCACGGGCGGCGGAGTCGCGACGAGCGCCAAACAGCACAACTGGGTGGCGGCCTCCCGCCCCAGTGACGACGACCTCGCCTGGTACGGCCGCATCGCGGCACCGGCCGACCCCCACGCGAAGGTGCGCGGAACGGTGTACGCGCTGTGCGAAACCTGACGGGTCGCCCTCTGCGCGGCTGAGGCCTGCGGCCCGCGGCCTCCGGGTGCCCACCGGGCATCGTCCGGGACCGTTCCTCGGGATCACGGGGACGTAATACCCTCGTAGTGAGAATACCCATTACTACGAGCACGTACCCGCGCACTGGGGCCTGTCCGATGGGCCCACGCGGACCCATCGGACAGGCTCTGGCCCCGCCGTAAGGACTACAAGTGGAACTGGCCTACTACTCGGACTATGCCGTGCGACTGGTCAACACCGAGCGGCCCGACCGCGGCGAGGACGGCCTCACCTCGGTCGAGGCCGTGCGGGAACTCTTCGGCCCGATGCAGCAGGCCGCCCGGCGGGCGGGCGACAGCGACGTCACCCGCCTGCGCGGGGTCCGGGCCCGGCTCCGCGCGGTCTTCGAGGCGGCGGCGGCCGGCGACGAAGTACGGGCCGTCGACCTGCTCAACGCGCTGATGATGGAGTTCCCGGTCAGCCCGCAGATCTCCGGCCATGAGCTTCGGGACGATGGGGGCACCTCCCGCTCGAGCGAAGCCGAGAGTGGGGGAGGCCGGCCCAAGTGGCATATGCACATCGCCGACCACGCCGCCAGCGCCACGGCCGCCTTCGCCGCCACCGCCTCCATGGGCCTGGCCTTCCACCTCACCGAACTGGGCGTGGACCGCCTGGGGATCTGTGAGGCCGCGCCGTGCCGCAACGTCTACCTGGACACGTCCACCAACCGCTCGCGCCGCTACTGCTCCGACCGCTGCGCCACCCGCGCCAACGTCGCCGCCTACCGCGCCCGCAAGCGCCTGGAGAGCGAGCGCTCGGCCCGTACCGGGCGGACCGCCGACACCGCCCAGGAGAGCACTCCGGCGACCGACCGCTGAATCCCCCGGGGCGGCCGGATCCGCACCCAGGCGCGGGCGACGACCAGTTCGTCGGGGACCACCCCGAATTCCCGGCTGTCGTTCTCGACGAACGGGTTGTCGCCCTGGACCCACCAGCCGCCGTCGCGCCGCCGCACGGCCCGCTTGACGATCAGCAGGTCCTGCCGGAACGGGTGCTTCAGCACCACCACGTCCCCGGGCCGCACCGCCGCCCCGTACTGCACCACCAGCTGGTCACCGGGCAGCAGCGTCGGCACCATTGACGGGTTGTACACCTCGGCCAGCCCGAACGCCCGCAGCGGCCCGCCCCGCGTCCGCCCCGCATCCGCCCCCCGGCCACGCTCACGCACCCGCTCCGGCTGCATCCCATACCTCCCGTACCACCCGGTCCGTCCCTGTATCGCCCGGTCCGGACCAGGTCGGACCTGCTCACCGGTCCATCCTCCCTCGGTCCCGGTAGGACACCGGACTTTTGCCCTAAGCCTCCGGGCCACCCGAGAAAAGCCTTCCCGCACCGAGTAATCTCGCACCTGAGAAGACGATCACGAGGAAGGACTGAACATGCTTTCCCGCCTGTTCGCCCCCAAGGTCAAGGTCAGCGCCCACTGCGACCTGCCCTGCGGGGTCTACGACCCGGCCCAGGCCCGGATCGAGGCCGAGTCGGTCAAGGCCGTCCAGGAGAAGTACCAGGCCAACGACGACGCGGACTTCCGCACCCGCGCGATCCTCATCAAGGAGCAGCGCGCCGAGCTGGCCAAGCACCACGTCTCGGTGCTGTGGAGCGACTACTTCAAGCCGCCGCACTTCGAGAAGTACCCGGAGCTGCACCAGCTGATCAACGACACCCTCAAGGCCCTCAGCGCCGCCAAGGGTTCGAACGACCCGGCGACCGGCCAGAAGGCGCTGGACTACATCGCCCAGATCGACAAGATCTTCTGGGCGACCAAGCAGGCCTGACCGCGCATCGCGCCGCTCGCCCCGCGATGTCCCCGATCGCCAGGGGTGCCGTCCGCACCCGGTCCGCCGGCCGCCGACTACGGTGGCCGGCCCGGACCGGGTGCGGATTGCTGTGTGCCGTCACATGACGGCGCGCCTGTTGTTCCGCTGTTACTCCGCTGTGAAGACCAGGACGGTGTTCTGCCCGCCGAAGCCGAAGGAGTTGCTGATGGCGGCGCCGAACGCGGCCGCCCGGGGCGCCTGGGTGACGATGTCCAGTTCGCAGTCGGGGTCCTGGCGGAGGAGGTTGGCGGTGGGCGGGATGAGCTGGTGCTGCTGGGTGAGGACGGTCAGGGCCGCCTCGATGGCACCGGCCGCGCCGAGCGCGTGACCCAGAATGCTCTTGGGGGCGGTGACGGGGGGCGGCTCCGGCCCGAAGACCCGTTGCAGGGCACGGGCCTCGGCCACGTCGCCGGTGGGGGTCGAGGTGCCGTGGGCGTTGATGTGCCCGATGTCGCCCGGTGCGAGGCCGGCTCCCTCCAGCGCGGTACGCAGGGCGTGTTCGACGCCGATGCCCTCGGGGTGCGGGGCGACCGGATGGTAGGCGTCGCTGGTGCAGGCGTGCCCGCACAGCCGTGCCCGCTGGCCGGCGCCCCGGCGCAGGGCGTGCTGCGGGCGTTCGAGGACGAGCACCGCGGCGCCCTCCGAGAGGACGAAGCCGTCCCGGTCCACGTCGAACGGCCGGGATGCGAGGTGCGGAGCGTCGGTGCGCTGGGAGAGGGCGTGCATCTGGTGGAAGCCGGTCACGGTCATCCGGGAGCGGCCGGATTCGGCACCGCCGGCGAGCGCGATGTCGCAGGCACCGGAGGTGACCAGGTCGGCGGCGACCGCCAGGGCGGTGGCGCCGGAGGCACACGCGCTGGCCACGGTGAAGTTCGGGCCGCGGGCGTCCAGGGCGATCGCGACCTCGGCGGCGGCCATGTTCGGCACGCTCCGCGGCAGCGCGAGCGGAGAGACCAGCTCCGGGCGGCCCTGGTTCAGGACGTCGAACTCATGGAAGTACGAATGCAGGCTGTTGCTGCCGACGCCGAGCACGACCGCCACCCGAGGGGCGTTCCAGGCGGACGGGTCGAGTTTGGCGTCCCGGACCGCCTGGTGGGCGGCGGCGAGCGCGAGCTGGGTGAAGCGGTCCAGGCGTCGCGCCAGCCGCCGGCCGTGCAGGGCGTCGGCGTCGAAGTGGTCGATCCGGCAGGAGATGTCCACGGGGAGCCCCGCCAGGTCCGGGTCCGTACGCACCGTGCTCCGACCCCCGCACACCGCGGCCCAGGTGGATTCCGTGGTGAGTCCGGCCGGGGTGATCATCCCGATGCCGGTGACAGCGGCCTCGCAGCGCATGTCGGTCTCCTTCGTAGGGTGTGGCGACGTGGCGGCGGAGCGAGCCGGCTCCGCTTCCCCCCGGAGGCCGCGCCGGCACGTACCACCGGAGGGGCCGACGGCTCGCGCGGGGTCGCCCGGATCGCGGGTGAGGCCCGGTGGAGCTGACGTGCGCTCAGTTGGCGGCGGCGTGGGACGGGGAGGAACCGCCGGACTCCGCCGCACCGGGCCGGGGCGGCAGGTGCCGTCCGACGGCCTCCAGGATCCGGTCCACCTGGTCCGCCGTGTGCATGGCCGTGACCGAGATGCGGAGCGCGACCTGGTCCCCCGCCACGCTGGGGGGCAGGAACGCCCCGGTGAAGACCCCCGCTTCGAGCAGCGCGCGCCATGCCTTCAGGCCTTGTTCGGGCTCCCCCGCCGGAAGCGAGATCGACGGGCCCGGCCAGTCCGGGATGCGGTGCCCTTGCTGCGCCAGGCCGCGGTGCAGCCGCCGGGCCGATTCCCAGAGCGCGGCGCGGAGTTCGGGCCGGGCGCGCGCCGTCCGTACGGCCACCAGCGCGGCGGCTGCCGACGGCGGTGCCATCGACGCCGAGTACATCGCGGCGTCACCGTAGTGGCGCAGGTTGCGGATGGCCTTCTCCGAGCCCGCGACGAACCCGCCGACCGAGCCGAACGCCTTGCAGAGGGTGCCGGTGACGAGGTCGATCGACTCTTCGGCATCGAAGTGCTCACCGACGCCCCGCCCGTTGGTCCCGACCACGCCGATGTCGTGCGCGCCGTCGACGATCAGGGCGCCGCCGTAGCGCTGAGTGAGTGCGGCGAGCTCCGGAACCGGGCAGAGGTCTCCGCCCAGTGAGAACGCGCCCTCGGTGAGGATCACGGGGATCTTGCCCTTGCCGGTGGCGGCCCGCATGAGCCGTTCGGCGTGGGAGACGTCGTTGTGCCCGAACCGGCGGTGCTCGGCCCGTCCGAGGCGGGTGGTCTCCAGGAGGGAGGCGTGGATGTGCTGGTCCGCGATCACCATGTGGCCGCTGCCGAACAGCGCGGACAGCGTCAGGTTGGCCTGGAATCCCGTCATGGTCAGCATGACCGCGGGGCGGCGGAGGAAGTCGGCCAGTTCGTCCTCCAGCTCGTGGTGGACTCCCATGGTGCCCAGCATCGGCGATCCGGTGCACGAGGTGCCGAACTCGGCGGCCGCGCGCGAGGCCGCGGAGCGGACCCCGGAGTCGGCCGAGAGTCCGAGGTAGTCCGTCGAGGCCGCGTTGACCGCGCGTACGCCCTGGACGACGACCTCCGCCGGCGTCGGCCGGTCCTCGATCACGAGGTAGTAGGGGTAGATGTCGCGACGGGTCACGAAGTAGTCGAGGATGGGGACATCAGCGATCCAGCCAGTCATCGGCGGTGCCTGCCTAATCCGAGGCCGTGGCCGTGGGCTCACGGCGCTGAGAGGCGGCTTCCTCGGCCGGGAGGAAGTGCGTCGCGATCTCTTCGAGGGTGCTGTCGAGGTCCACGGCGGCCTCGTCGAACTGCAGCCCCGTCTTCTCCGTGATCATCACTGCTAGTTCCGACAAGGACAACGAGTCCAATTCGAGGTCCCGGGCCGTGGCCTGGGGACGGACCAAGTCGGCTTCTATCCCGAACTCCTGGACCAACAGCCGAGCCAGTGTCTCGTACATTAAGGAACACCCTTCTCGTACTGGCGATTTCCCTGCGGCCCGGACCACGAACTCCGGAACTTCTGCCTGTGGAGTGTGTCACCGCAGCCCGTGCGCCGCGCGTAGCGGCTGAGACTCAGCCGGCACGTCGCCTTCTGGCGAATCCCGCCGAATCTCCGCCGAATTGCCGCTGAAATTCGCTGAATTCCGCGCCAGAGAGTGCAGCGATCGCGCACGCTGACAATGCCTGTCCGCGACCGGTCCGGCCGGCCGCCTGAGACCGATCCTGCACCCGGGGGACGGAGGCTGCCCGCCCGACCAGCCGAACGGGTTACGGAACCTCTGGCTACTCAAGTTTGACTAATGCCGTCGCAGGGCATACCCTCCTCCGTCGTAGTCAAACTTGATCAGCGCAGGGTCGGAGGCCTCGGGGCCGACGGCCTTGGAGAGGAGCCTGCGTGACCTTTCTCCCCGATGCCGGGTATGTGCCGACCGACGAGGACCGCGCGAGCCTGGACGCCTGGTTCGCGGAGTACGACGCCCGGAGCGCGCGGCGTGACATCGAGCGCATGGCGGATATGGCGGTCTTCCCCCTCAACCTCGTCAGCGACGACGCGGCCGGCAACGGCCGTTCGGCGCAGTGGGACCGCGAGCAGTTCGTCGCGACGATGACCCACGTGATGGGCGACGGGAGCGAGGACATCACCTTCGAGTCCACCCGGACGCCCGTCTTCCTCTCGCCCGCCATGGCCGTGGTCTTCTCGGACTCGGTCATGACGGCCGAGGGCCGGACGCAGCGGCTGCGCTACGCCGACATCCTGGTCAGGCGGGACGGGGCATGGGCGTTCCAGACCATGATCCAGGGCGGCTGGGGCGACAACCTGTAGCGGCCGCAGGCCGTTCGGGCCGGCCAGGCCACCCGGTACCGACCGGGCGGCCTGGCCGGATCACGTGGGAACCGGCAGCGGGGGGTCGTGGCGGATGAGCCACTCGCGGTAGGCGTCGCTCGCCCAGGCGATCTCCATGTAGGAGGCCGTCAGGTCGGCGAAGAGATCCTCGGGGGAGGCGGCCAGGGCGCCGTCCTGACGGCAGGCCATGAAGAGGCGTACGGCGAGCGGGTCGCCGTACAGCGGGCGGATGGCCATGCCGGGCCGGGAACGGGCGGTCGGCTGGCAGGGGGTGACCACCTCACCGGCCGTGACCAGGTCGACGGTGGTGAGGTAGTCGCCGTGCACCACCCGCGGGTCGACACCGGCCGCGGTCCAGATGCGGCGCAGGCCGGCCCACTCGCCGTCCACCGTCGGATCGACCATCCAGTGGTCCTCGGCGAGGTCCGCGACCCGGACGACCTCCTGCGCGGCCGCCGGGTGGGTGTCCGCCAGGGCGATGAACTGCGGCTCCCTGGCGATGAGTTCATGCTCGACGAGACCATCGGGGACGCGGAGCGGCGAGCCCTCGACCTCGTGCACGAACGCGACGTCGAGCTGACCCGACGCGACCATGTGCAGCAGCGCGTTGGCGGACACATCGGTCCGTATCGTGGTGTCCGTCTCCGGCAGCCGCACCCGCAGCCGGCGCAGCCAGCCCGCCACCGCGGGGCTGTTGGTACTGCCGATGCGGAGCCGGGCGCCCTGTTCACGGTACGAGGCCGAAGCGATCTCGTCCACCAGCGCCTGCATCTCGGCCACTATCGGCCTGGCCCGGCACAGCAGGGAATGCCCCAGCGGAGTGGGCCGGGTGCCGGTCGGTTCGCGGAAGAAGAGCTGGCCGCCCAGGGCCTTTTCGATACGGCGGAGCTGGGTCGTCAGAGACGGCTGGGTCATGCCGAGCTGCCGCGCCGCCTTGCGTACGCTGCCGGAGTCCGCGATGGCGCACAGCGCGCGAAGATGCCTTACCTCAAGCTCCACGTCCGGAGCATAACGACGACGGTGCCCCTCACACCAGACTCTCAAACCGGCCGTAACTTGCCTTTTTCCCCGGGGTATTGGCTCGCACTATCGCTACTTGGCATCTCCGTCTTCCGGGTGAATTCCCTCCACACTCAACGGCACCAAGAAATCCGCAGGGCCCCGGTCGCCGCCCCACACGGCGACCGTACGGCCCTCGGAAATTAAGGAGCCCCCCACATGAGATCTCCCAAGACGGCGCTGTCGGCGGCGCTCGGTCTGGGCCTCGCCGCCGCGCTCACCGCAGCGGCGCCGGTTTCGGCCGCTTCCCCCTCGCCCGCCAACTCCGGCCACAGCACCCCCGCTTCGATCGCCGCGTACAACGGTTCGGCGGCCGAGAAGGCGGACACCAAGGCCTTCTTCGAGGCCGTGGTGAAGTCGGCCCGGGCCAAGCTGAAGGCGAACCCCGGCGCGGCCTCGGTCACCGTGACCTACGACGCCAGCGCGGCCCCGACGTTCAAGAGCCAGATAGCCGAGAGCGCGTCGATCTGGAACAGCGCCGTGAAGAACGTACAGCTGCAGGAAGGCAGCGGCGGCGACTTCCAGTACCGCGAGGGCGACGACCCGCGCGGTTCGTACGCCAGCACCGACGGCCACGGCAAGGGCTTCGTCTTCCTGGACTACAAGCAGAACCAGGAGTACAACTCGACCCGCGTGACCGCGCACGAGACCGGCCATGTGCTGGGCCTGCCGGACCACTACGAGGGTCCGTGCAGCGAGCTGATGTCCGGCGGCGGCCCCGGCCCGTCCTGCCAGAACACCCAGCCGGACGAGAACGAGCGCGGCCAGGTGGAGCAGCTCTGGGCCAACGGCCTCAAGGGCATCCGCACCGGCGCCACGTCCTGACGGGCGTCACAGCGCCCGCACCGTGAAGCGGCTGCCCGCTTCATGAGTCCGGCGGTGGCCCGCGGTCCGGACCGGGCCGACGGTGCGCGGTCCGCGACCGGCCTGGGGCTGACGGGCGCCGGAACCTGACGGCCGGCCCCCGTATCCCCACCAGCCCTCGCATCTCCTGCGCCGCCCAGAGCGGTGGGGCCCTTCCCGGGCCCCACCGCTTCCGCGCGTTCGCCCGCTTCCGCGCGTTCCGCTCGTCGACGCGTCCCGGTTCAGCCCGTCCGCTGCCCCGGTACGAGCAGGGCGCGGGTGCCGGCCGCCCCGAGCCATACGGCCGCGAGCGCGGCGAGCACGGTACCGGCGAGGTAGGCCAGGGCGAGCAGCGGCTGCCGGTCGCCGACCAGCCGCTGGACGTCGACCGCGTAGGTGGAGAACGTGGTGAAGCCGCCGAGCACGCCGGTGCCGAGGAACGGGCGCAGCAGCCGGTGGGCCGACCGGACCTCGGTGATCAGCACCATCAGCACACCCATCAGGGCGCAGCCGGCGGCATTGACCGCCAGGGTCGTCCAGGGGAAGGCGCCGGGCCCGGCGGGCCAGAGCAGCGAGGCGCCGTAACGGGCCGCGGCCCCCACGGCACCGCCCGCGGACACCGCGCCGATCACCGGCCACTGCCCCTGCCAGGGCCTGGCCCGGCGGGCTCGCTCGTTCATAGGTCTCCCGAGATCATCGGCGCCCTCAGGCTAACCCGCCCGCCGACCGCCGGTTTGCGCCCCCGGCCGTTTGACAGCACCAAACATGGGATGTTCCCATCACCGGTGAAATGAGATCGGAGGATGGCCCATGCCGCTGCGGAGCACTGTCCGTACCAACCTGGTGGATCTGGTCATCGAGCAGATGGAGAGCCTGATCGCCAGTGGCGAATGGCAGGTCGGGACGAAGATCCCGGCCGAACCGGTGCTCGTGGAACAGCTCGACGTCGGCCGTAACACCGTCCGCGAGGCGGTCCGCGCCCTGGTGCACACCGGGATGCTGGAGCCACGCCAGGGCGACGGCACCTACGTCCGCGCCAGCAGCGGCTTCGGCGCCGCCGTCCAGCGCAGACTGCGGCGGGCCGGCGACCTGGAGGCGTTCGAGGTGCGCGCCTCGCTGGAGCGGGATGCCGCGCGCTACGCGGCCCAGCGCCGTACCGACGAGGACGTCACCGCGCTGCGCACCGCCCTCGCCGTCCGCGATCGGGCCTGGAAGAGCGGTGATCTGGCCGCCTTCGTCGACGCGGACATGGACTTCCACCGGGCCGTCGCCGGTGCGGCGCACAACAGCGTCCTCGCCGAGCTGTACGACCACCTCAGTGACGCGCTGCGCTCGACGCTCCAGTCCGTCGTCGGCGCCCCGGTCCCCGAGTCCGTACGCAACCAGTACGCCTCGCACGAGGCCATCGTCGACGCCATCGAGGCACAGGACCCCGAGGCCGCCGAACGCGCGGCGCTGGCGCATCTCTCCGAGGGCATGGCGGCGCTGCGCGACACCCCCGACACCGCAACCCCCGACGCCGCTGCCGGTGCCGGTGCCGACCGCTCGAAGGGAGCGCAGAAGTGATCCAGGACCGGACCGCCACACGTACGGCCCCCGATACGGCCCCCGATACGGGCACCGCCTCCACAGGAGCGCCGGCCGCGCCGCCCCGGTCCACGGGCGCCGCCCCGGGCATCGCCGGGCGGCGGCGCGCCCTGTACATCGGCGTCGGTGTCATCCTGCTGGCCCTGAACCTGCGTCCGGCGCTGGTCGCGGTCTCACCGCTGGCCGGCACCATCCGTACCGACAGCGGGATGTCGGCCGCCGCCACGAGTCTGCTCACCGCGCTGCCGCTGCTCTGCTTCGGCCTGCTGGCACCGGTCGCGCCGCGGCTGGGGCGGCGGTTCGGCATGGAGCGCTCGCTGCTCGGCACGATGGCGCTGATCTGCGCGGGCACCGCGCTGCGGCTGCTGGAC
The DNA here is from genome assembly GCF_001590865.1 of Streptomyces sp. NBRC 110611. Classification (GTDB taxonomy): domain Bacteria; phylum Actinomycetota; class Actinomycetes; order Streptomycetales; family Streptomycetaceae; genus Streptomyces. Next base: position 792,965 of record NZ_BBUY01000001.1, on the reverse strand, counting down.
TCGGTCGTGGCGCTGTTCGCCGGGACGATCGTGATCGGTGCCGGGATAGCCGTGGCCAACGTCCTGCTGCCCGGCCTGATCAAGCGGGACTTCCCGGCCAGGGCCGGGCTGATGACCGGCCTGTACTCGATGTCGCTGTTCGGCGGCGCCGCCCTGGCGGCCGGCATCACCGTGCCCGTCCAGCAGGCCGCCGGCCTCAGCTGGCAGGCCACGCTCGCCTGCTGGGGTACGCCGGCGCTGCTGGCGCTGGTGTTCTGGCTGCCGCAGACCGGCGCCCGTACGCGGGTTCCGGCGGGCGCGGCCCGCGAGGCGGCGCACCCGGTGCGCGGGCTGTGGCGTGACCCGCTGGCCTGGCAGGTCACCGGTTACATGGGCCTGCAGTCGCTGAGCTACTACGCGGCGGCCGCCTGGCTGCCGACGATGTTCACGGACGCCGGGATGAGCGCCGGTGACGCCGGCTGGATGCTGTCCTTCTCCTCGCTGCTGGGCATCGCGGGCTCGTTCCTCGCCCCGGTGATCGTCGGCCGGCGGCTGCGGGCCGGCGCCCTGGCCGCCCTGGCCGCGCTGCTGTGTGCGGCGGCGTTCACCGGCGTACTGGTGGCGCCGGTCGGCGGCGCGTACGTCTGGACGGTGCTGCTCGGGCTCGGCCAGGGCGCGGCGATCAGCCTGGCGCTGCTCTTCATCGTCCAGCGCGCCCCGGACATCCGGCACACCGCCCAGCTCTCCAGCATGGCCCAGTGCTTCGGCTACATCCTCGCCGCGACCGGCCCGTCCGTCCTGGGCGCCGTACATGACGCGTCCGGCAGCTGGACGGTGCCGCTGGCGGTCCTGCTGGCGCTGCTGATCCCGCAGATCGCGGCGGGCTGGGGCGCGGCCCGCCCCCGGCATGTGGCCGGGCGGTAGCCGCCTGCGGCCACGACGGCGGCCAGGCGTTCCGCCTACAACCAGCCGTTCCGTTTGAAGCCGCGGTGGATGGCCCAGCAGAGGGCCACGGTCAGGGACATCACCAGGGGATAGCCGAATGTCCAGTGCCGCTCCGGCATGTGATCGAAGTTCATGCCGTAGACGCCGCACACCATGGTCGGTACGGCGAGGATCGCGACCCAGGCGCTGATCCTGCGCATGTCCTCGTTCTGGGCGACGGTGACCTGGGCGAGGTGGGCCTGGAGTATGGAGTTGAGCAGTTCGTCGAAGCCGGTGATCTGCTCGGTGACCCGGTCGAGGTGGTCGGCGACGTTCCGGAAGTACGTCTTGATCCGGGAGTCGACCTGCCGCATCGGCCGGGTCGCCAGTTCCCGCATCGGCCGGTCCAGCGGGGCCACCGCGCGCCGGAGTTCCAGCAGTTCGCGCTTGAGCTGGTAGATCCGGCCGGCCCCGCGGCTGCCGCGGACGGAGAAGACTTCGCTCTCGACGTCGTCGATGTCGTCCTGGACGGCGGCGGTGACGTCGAGGTAGTCGTCCACGACCAGGTCGGCGACGGCGTGCAGCACGGCGGACGGGCCGAGCGCCAACTGCTCGGGGTCGCACTCCAGTTGTTCGCGCAGCGGGCCCAGCGAGCCGTGCCCGCCGTGCCGTACCGTGATCACGAAGTCGGTGCCGGTGAAGACCATGATCTCGCCGGTCTCCACCACCTCGCTGGTGTCGGTGAGCCGGTCGTGCTCGACGTAGCGGACCGTCTTGAACACCGTGAACAGCGAGTCGTCGTAGGTCTCCAGCTTCGGCCGCTGATGGGCGTGGACCGCGTCCTCGATGGCGAGCGGGTGCAGCCCGAACAGCTCGACGATGCCGGAGAATTCCCGCTCGGACGGCTCGTGCAGCCCGATCCAGACGAACCCCCGGCCGGTGTCCCGGACCCGGCGTATCGCCGCGTCGGCCGGGTGGTCGCCGTCCTGGCGTACGCCGTCCACGTAGACCGCGCAGTTCACCACGGCGGTGCCGAGCGGCGAGCGTGCCGGGTGGCTCAGGTCGACGCCCCGGCTGCGCGGCTGCGGCAGCCGGACGGCCTTGCGGAGGTTGCGGATCATCGACACCCGGACAGTATGGCCCGCGGCGGGTGGCGGGGCGTAGGGCCTGGGCGGGTTTTGGCCTGCCCAGGACCCTCGTTCATCCGGCACCGTGGGCCGGCGCCCGAGGATCAGCGCCCCAGGACCGCCGGCCGCCGGACCACCGGGCCCCGGGCGCTCAGGACGTCAGCGCCGGCTCCGCTTCCCGCTCCCCCGCGGCCTCGTCCGTCGTGGTCTTCGTCGTGGTGTCCGTCGCGCTGTCCGCCACGGTGTCCGCCGCCGCGGGATGCTGCGCACGGACCCGCCGCGGAAGCAGGAACAGCAGGCCGAAGACGAGGACCAGGCCGCCGGATACCCACCACAGGGCGTGGGTGGTGGCGTCGATGAACGCGGTGCCCGCCGCGGCGCCGGCCGCCGCCCCGCCGCTCTCCCCCGCGTCACCGACGACGCCGAAGAACGCCACCGAGGACAGCCCGAGGCCGAGCGCCATGCCCAGCTGGCCGGTGGTGTTGAAGATGCCGGACGCCGAACCGGAGTGCTCGGCCGGCACCTCGGAGATCGCCACATCGGTGATCGGGGCGACGATCAGGCCCATACCGGCGCCCATCAGCAGCATCGCCGGCGCCATCTGCCAGGACTGCATGGCGGTGCCGTAGTGCCCGGCCTGCCAGATGTAGAGGAGCGCACCGGCCAGCATGATCAGCGCACCGGCCTGCAGCACCTTGCGGCCGTGACGCGGCACCAGCTTCTGGACGGACATGCCGGCCGCGACCGAGCAGGCGAGCGAGAACGGCACGCCGGTCAGCCCGGCGCGCAGCGGGCTCCAGCCCAGGCCCAGCTGCATGTAGAGCGTCCAGATCAGGAAGAAGAGGCCGGTGACGACGCCGAAGGTCAATTGCACACCGGCACCGGCGGCAAAGGTCCGCACCCTGAAGAGGGAGAGCTCGACGAGCGGCGAGCCGTCCTTGCGGGACTTGGCGCGCTCGTACCGTACGAACCCGGCCAGCACGAGCGGGCTCGCGGCCATCGAGACGAAGCCCCACACCGGCCAGCCGGACTCGCGGCCCTGGGTGAGCGGGTAGAGCAGCATCAGCAGACCGGCCGTGGCCAGTGCGGTGCCGACGAGGTCGAGGCGGAGCGCGTTCGGGGAGCGGGACTCGGTGATGAAGCGGCGGCCGAGCAGCATGCCGACCACGCCGACCGGCAGGTTGATCAGGAAGATCGGGCGCCACTCCAGGCCGAAGAGGTTGCCCTCGGTGAGCAGCGCGCCGATCAGCGGGCCGCAGACCGCGCCGAGGCCGATCACCGCGCCGAACATCCCGAAGACCTTGCCGCGCTCGTGCGCCGGGAAGCTGACGTGGATGATCGCCAGCACCTGCGGCACCATCAGCGCGGCCATCGCGCCCTGGAGCACCCGCGCGCCGACCAGCATCCCCGGGGTCGCGGCGAGCCCGCACAGCGCGGAGGCGACCGTGAATCCGGCCATGCCCAGCAGGAACAGCCGCTTGCGGCCGAAGATGTCACCGAGCCGGCCGCCGGTGATCAGGCCGAGCGCGAAGGCGAGGGCGTATCCGGCGGTGACCCACTGGAGCGCGCTGAAGGTGGCGCCGGTGTCCCGCTGGATGCTCGGAATGGCGATGTTGACGATCGTGGCGTCCACCAGGTCCATGAAGCTGGCGGTGAGGACGACGGCAAGCGCTATCCAGCGTCTGCGGTCGGCCGGCGCGGGGGCGGTCGTGGTCATGGGGTGCGGTTCTCCAAGGGTGGTGGCTCCGGATGTTCCGGATGGCGTTCGTCCTCGACAGTAGACGTGATGTAGGACAGCTGTGGTCCTACTAGGACGGGCATCATCGGTGCCATGAGTGAGACGTCGGCACGACTGCTGAATCTGCTGTCCCTGCTGCAGACCCCGCGCGAATGGCCCGGCCGCGAGCTGGCCGAGCGACTGGGGGTCACCTCCCGGACGATCCGCCGCGACATCGAGCGGCTGCGGGACCTGGGGTATCCGGTGCACGCCACGATGGGCGCGGAGGGCGGCTACCGGCTGGCCGCGGGCACCGCTATGCCGCCGCTGCTGCTGGACGACGAGGAGGCGGTGGCCATCGCGGTCGGCCTGCGCTCGACGGCCGGCCACACCATCGCGGGCATCGAGGAGGCGTCCGTACGGGCGCTGGCCAAGCTCGAACAGGTCCTGCCGGCCCGGCTGCGGCGGCGGGTGGGCACACTCGGCACGGCCACCGTCCCGATGCCCGGCGACGGCGGGCCGACCGTCGACCCGGAGCATCTGACGGTGCTCGCCGCGGCCATCACCAACCACGAGCGGCTGCGCTTCCGGTACCGGGCGGGCGCCGGGGCGGTCAGCAAGCGCCTGGTGGAACCGCACCGGCTGGTCGCGGCGGGGCGGCGCTGGTACCTGGTCGCGTACGACAACGACCGCGAGGACTGGCGGATCTTCCGGGTGGACCGGCTGAGCGAGCCGTTCCCGACCGGCGTCCGGGCCACGCCCCGGGAGCTGCCGGCCGCCGACGCGGGCGCGTATGTCCGTGCGCGGATGCAGGGGATGACGCGGACGCACCGGGCGGTGGCGACGGTGTACGCGCCCGCCGCGGAGGTGGCCGCCCGGCTCGGCGGACCGGCGGCGGGCGAGGTCGAGGCGCTCGACGAGGCGTCCTGCCGCTGGCACAGCACCTCTGAGTCACTGGAGTGGCTGGCGATGCGGCTGGCGCTGCTGGGGCGCGAGTTCACCGTGGACGAACCGCCGGAGCTGGTGGCGTACCTGCGGGAGATGGGCGGCCGGGTGAGCCGGGCGGCGGGCGGGAGCGCGGCGGATCCCTCGTGACGGAATACCCCCATGGGGTATATGGTTGCCCTGGATGGCGCACCGTGGCAGAGAGTCGCCACCCGCGCAGCACGGCAGCCACCACCGTCGCCGCACCGCACGCCGCGCACAGCGGCACCGAGCGGCGCGCAGTCGCCGCACACCGAGGAGCACGCATGGCCACCGCGATCGGAGAGCACCGCGTCGAGCTGGAGATCGGCGGGATGACCTGCGCCTCGTGCGCCGCCCGCATCGAGAAGAAGCTCAACCGCATGGAGGGGGTCACCGCCACCGTCAACTACGCCACCGAGAAGGCACAGGTGGCGGTGGCGGAGGGCGCCGAGGTCCGGACCGCGGACCTGATCGCCACCGTGGAGAAGACCGGCTACACCGCCACGGTCCCCGAGCCGCCGGCCCCCGCGCCGGCCGCGGGCCCGGCGGACGAGCCCGCCGCCGGCGCGGGCCGGGGCGGCCCGGACGAACCGGCCGCCGCCGGGCTCGCCGCACTCCGGCAGCGGCTGCTGATCTCCCTCGCCCTGACCGTCCCGGTGGTGCTCATGGCGATGGCGCCGCCGTTGCAGTTCACGTACTGGCAGTGGCTCTCGCTCACCCTGGCCGCCCCGGTGGTGGTGTACGGCGCCTGGCCGTTCCACAGGGCGGCCGCGACCAACCTGCGGCACGGCGCCGCCACAATGGACACCCTGATCTCGATGGGCACTCTCGCGGCATTCGGCTGGTCCCTGTGGGCGCTGTTCTTCGGGCATGCCGGTATGCCCGGAATGACCCACCCGTTCGCCTTCACCCTCACCCGTACCGACGGCAGCAGCGCGATCTACCTGGAGGCCGCGGCCGGCGTGACCACGTTCATCCTGGCCGGGCGCTACTTCGAGGCGCGCTCGAAGCGGAAGGCGGGCGCCGCGCTGCGGGCCCTGATGGAGCTGGGCGCCAAGGACGTCGCGGTGCTACGGGACGGGAAGGAGACCCGTATCCCCACGGCCGAACTGAGCGTCGGCGACCACTTCGTCGTGCGCCCCGGGGAGAAGGTCGCCACCGACGGCACGGTCCTGGAGGGCTCCTCCGCGATCGACGCGTCGATGCTCACCGGCGAGTCCGTCCCGGTAGAGGTCTCCCCCGGGGACACCGTCACCGGGGCCACCGTCAACGCGGGCGGGCGGCTGGTCGTCGAGGCCACCCGGGTCGGCGCGGACACCCAGCTCGCCCGGATGTCGCGGCTGGTGGAGGACGCGCAGAACGGGAAGGCCGCGGCGCAGCGGCTGGCGGACCGGATCTCCGCGGTCTTCGTCCCGGTCGTGATCGTGCTCGCCCTCGGCACCCTGGGCTACTGGCTCGTCGCCGGGGCCGGCGCGGTGGCCGCCTTCACCGCGGCCGTCGCCGTCCTGATCATCGCCTGCCCGTGCGCGCTGGGGCTGGCCACGCCGACCGCGCTGATGGTCGGCACCGGCCGCGGCGCCCAGCTCGGCATCCTGCTGAAGGGTCCCGAGGTGCTGGAGTCGACCCGTAAGGCCGACACCATCGTGCTGGACAAGACGGGCACGGTCACCACCGGCGTGATGACGCTGACCGACGTGCACCTCGCCGAGGGCGCCGACGAGGCGGAGGTACTGCGGCTGGCCGGCGCGCTGGAGCACGCCTCCGAGCACCCCGTCGCGCGCGCCATCGCGACCGGCGCCGCGTCCCGTACCGGCGCCGCGCTGCCCACCCCCGAGGACTTCGCGAACGTCCCCGGCCTGGGCGTCCAGGGCGTGGTCGAGGGGCATGCCGTCCTCGTCGGCCGCGAGCGGTTGCTGACCGAGTGGTCGCAGTCCCTGCCGACCGCGCTGGCCGAGGCCAAGGCCGCGGCCGAGGCCGAGGGCCGTACCGCGGTGGCCGTCGGCTGGGACGGTGCGGCGCGGGCGGTGCTGGTCGTCTCCGACGCGGTGAAGCCGACCAGCGCCGAAGCGGTCCGCAGCCTGCGCGCGCTGGGCCTGACGCCGGTGCTGCTGACCGGGGACAACAAGGCCGTCGCCGAGGCGGTGGCCGCCGAGGTCGGTATCGACGAGGTGATCGCCGAGGTCCTGCCCGAGGACAAGGTCGCCGTGGTCGAACGGCTCCAGGCGGAGGGCCGCTCGGTGGCGATGGTCGGCGACGGCGTCAACGACGCGGCCGCGCTCGCCCGCGCCGACCTGGGCCTGGCGATGGGGACCGGCACCGACGCCGCCATCGAGGCCGGTGACCTCACCCTCGTACGGGGCGACCTGCGGGTGGCCGCGGACGCCATCCGGCTGGCCCGGGCCACCCTCGGCACCATCCGCGGCAACCTGTTCTGGGCGTTCGGCTACAACGTGGCGGCGCTCCCGCTGGCCGCCGCGGGACTGCTCAACCCGATGATCGCCGGCGCCGCGATGGCCTTCTCCTCGGTCTTCGTCGTCGGCAACAGCCTGCGGCTGCGCCGCTTCAGGGCACTGGTCCAGGAGGACGTACGGGGCTGAGCCCAGCCGTACGGGGCCGAGCCGCACCGCCGGGGCCGGGACCGGGACCTCTGGTTCCGGCACCACCGGGACCTCCGGTTCTGGCACCTGTCTCCAGATCTGGCGCCGGAACGTTGGCGGATCGCTCACCCGCCGGCCCGGACCGGCGGGTGAGACTGGTGAGGCAGCAGCCACCGTCCACGTACAGGGGAACTGAACTCATGACCGGGTCACGCGTCCTGGCTCTCGGCCATTACCAGCCCTCCGGCGTGCTCACCAACGACGATCTCGCCGGCATCGTCGAGACCGACGACGCCTGGATCCGCAGCCGGGTCGGTATCCGCACCCGCCATGTCGCGGCGCCCGACGAGACCGTCGACGCGATGGCGGCCGCCGCCGCGGCCAAGGCCCTGGCCGCGGCCGGCCTCGCCCCCCAGGACATCGACCTGGTCCTGGTCGCCACCTGCACGGCCACCGACCGCAGCCCCAACACCGCGGCCCGGGTCGCCGCCCGCCTCGGGATGGCCGCCCCTGCCACCATGGACCTCAACGTGGTCTGCGCCGGCTTCACCCACGCCCTGGCCACCGCCGACCACGCCATACGGGCCGGCGCCGCGACCCATGCGCTGGTCATCGGGGCGGAGAAGTTCACCGACGTCGTGGACTGGACGGACCGTACGACCTGTGTGCTGGTCGGCGACGGGGCCGGAGCCGCGGTGGTCACCGCCTGCGACGAGAACGGGCCGGAGCGGCCGGACCGACCGGGGATCGGACCGGTCCTGTGGGGATCGGTTCCGGAGATGGGCGAAGCGGTACGGATCCAGGGCGAGCCCGCCCGCTTCGCCCAGGAGGGCCAGACCGTCTACCGCTGGGCGACGACCCGGCTGCCGGGCATCGCCCGGGAGGTCTGCGCACGCTCCGGGATCCGGCCCGAGGACCTCGCCGGTGTGGTGCTCCACCAGGCCAATCTGCGGATCATCGAGCCGTTCGCGGAGCGGCTCGGCGCGGTCAACGCGGTGATCGCCAGGGACGTCGTCGACTCCGGGAACACCTCCGCGGCATCCGTGCCGCTGGCCCTGTCCAAACTGGTCGAACGCCGTGAAATCGCCCCGGGTGACCCGGTCCTGCTGTTCGCCTTCGGCGGCAACCTCTCGTACGCGGGCCAGGTCATCCGCTGCCCGTGAGGCGCTAGCGGCTGGGGGGCAGGGCTGCGGGACAGCATCCTGTACGTGCGGGCATCCGGGCGTCAGGATGCCGTCCGCTGCACTACGCCGGATCGGCCGGATGCTCACCCATGTACAGCACGCCACAGAGGCGGCAGAACGGCTTGGCGCCGGCATCGCCCCAGGCGTCGGCCGGCAGGGTGGCGGCGGCCGGGGCGAGGTCCCGCCCGCACATGGCCGTGGTGGTCCCGACCCGCGTCATGTGCCAGAGCTTGACCGGGGTGTCCTCGTGCGGCAGGACACCTTCCTCGTACTCGGCGCGAATCTCGTGCTCCATGGCGGTGCACCTCCTCACGCCAACGATGCGCCAGCGGATCGACGGCCACAACGCCAGCCCCGCGACCGGGGCAACCCCCGACCCCCAAAACCCCGGCGCGTCAGAACACCGACCAACCCGTCAGCGTCGTGAAGTGGTCCAGGGCCGCCGCCCCCGCGACGGAGTTGCCGCGGGCGTCGAGGCCGGGGCTCCATACGCACAGCGTGCAGCGGCCGGGGATGACGGCGATGATGCCGCCGCCGACGCCGCTCTTCGCGGGCAGCCCCACCCGGTAGGCGAACTCCCCGGCCGCGTCATACGTCCCGCAGGTCAGCATCACCGCGTTGATCCGCTTGGCCTCGCGCGCCTCCAGCAGCCGGCTGCCGTCGGCGCGCAGCCCGTGGCGGGCCAGGAAGCCGCCCGCGACGGCCAGATCGCGGCAGCTCATCTCGATCGAGCACTGCCAGAAATAGTGCTCGATGACGCTGGAGACGGGGTTCTCCAGGTTGCCGAAGGACGCCATGAAGTGCGCCAGTGCGGCATTGCGGTCGCCGTGCGCGGCCTCGGAGTCGGCCACCGCCTGATCGAAGGCGACGTCCGGATTGCCGCTCTCCTCGCGCAGGAAGTGCAGCATCGACGTGCTCGCGTCACCGGTCAGGGTCTGCAGCTGGTCGGTGACCACCAGAGCGCCGGCGTTGATGAACGGATTGCGCGGAATGCCGTTCTCCGCCTCCAGCTGGACCAGCGAGTTGAACGGCGTACCGGACGGCTCCCGGCCGACCCGCTTCCAGATGTCGTGGTCACCCTGGCTCCCGTGACTGCTGTGGCTCTGCGCCATCACCAGCGCCAGGGAGAACGTCTTGGAGATGGACTGGACGGAGAACGGCACCTCCCAGTCGCCCACGCCGTACACCGCACCGTGTATGTCGGCGATCGCGATCCCGAAACGGTCCGCCGACACCCGCTCCAGCGCGGGTATGTAGTCGGCGACCTTTCCGTGCCGTACGAACGGCCTGGCGTAGGCCGCCACCTCCTCGAGAACGCCCTGGTAGTCCATGTCGGACACGCTAACCCGAGGTGAGCGGTGCCCCCATCGGAGCCCCCCGCCGGCGCTCGGTACGCCGGTACACCGAATGGCCCCTCCGGGTCGCGCACTTCCTCGTGATCCACCAGCCTGGCACGGGAACCCCACGGCCGCCCGAGCCGTTGATCCCTTACGACACGGACCACACGGAGGTGGCTCTATGGCCGGGTTTCTGGATCGCGCCAAGGAACAGGCCCGTCACGGGCTGGAGCAGGGCAAGCAGAAGGTCGAAGAGGTGCAGGCGATGCGCGCCGGCAACGACCTGCTGAGAAAGCTGGGCGCGGCGTACTACGCCGAGAAGCGGGGCAGCGGCTCGGGAGAGGCGACACAGCAGGCGCTGAGCACCCTGGAGGCCCATATCTCCACCCATGGGGACGGCTTCCTGCGCGGATGACGGGACGGACGCGGTCATCCCGACTGCGTCCGGTCGTCCTGGCTGCGGCCCTCACTCCGGCTGCGCCGGGTCGCACCGACTGCGGCCCGGCCCGGCGTTCGTCGGCCCGCACACCCGCACAATGGAGGGATGACCGCCCCCGTCGACCTCGCCGCCGCGCTGCGCCCGCAGCTGCCCTCTCCCCTCCAGGAGATCGACGACGAGGCCTTCGCGCGGCGCGGCGTACGGCTGCTGCTCAAGCGGGACGATCTGATCCACCCGGATCTTCCGGGCAACAAGTGGCGCAAGCTCGAGCCGAACCTGCGGGCCGCGGCCGCCGCGGGTGACCACGCGCTGCTGACCTTCGGCGGGGCGTACTCCAACCACCTGCGGGCCACGGCGGCGGCCGGCCGCCTCCTCGGCTTCGCCACCATCGGCGTGGTCCGTGGCGACGAGCTGGCCGACGCACCGCTCAACCCCTCCCTGGCCCGCTGTGCCGCCGACGGTATGCGGCTGCACTTCATCGACCGGGGCCGGTACCGCCGCAAGGACGACCCGGAGGTGCTCGCCGCACTGCACGACCGGTTCGGCGCGTTCCGGCTGATACCGGAGGGCGGCAGCAATGCGCTGGCCGCCCGGGGCTGCGTGGCGCTGGGCGAGGAGCTCCGCGGGGTCGCCGGCACGGTCGCGGTGGCCTGCGGCACCGGCGGCACCCTGGCGGGCCTCGCTGCCGGCCTGGGAGAGGACGGACACGCGATCGGCATTCCGGTCCTCAAGGGAGGCCGTCCGCACTTCCTCCAGGAGGCGGTCGAGCGGCTGCAGCAGGCGGCGTTCGGCGGCCCGCGCGGCAGCTGGCGCCTGGACGACCGCTTCCACTGCGGCGGATACGCCCGCCGCACCCCCGAGCTCGATGCCTTCGCGGACGCCTTCGAGCAGCGCCACCGCCTCCCCCTGGAGCGGAGCTACGTCGCCAAGCTGCTCTACGGACTCACCAGCCTGGCCGAGGAGGGCGCGTTCCCGCGCGGCAGCACGGTCGCCGCGGTCGTCACCGGCGCCCCCTGACCCCACGCGGGCCCCCGCAGGATCCTCCGGGCTCCTTCAGGCGCGTGGTGTGACGACCGGAACGTGGTGGGAGAGATGGGCACGCAGGGTATTCCGTCCGGAGGCCCGCGGCCGCACCCCGGGATGTACGGCGGCGGCCGGGACAAGGCACCACACACCACCCCCACGAAGATCCACATGGGCCGCGGCCACGAGGGTTTCGCGTGGTCAGTCCCGGAATGAAATGAACCGTCCATCGGTTTTTACCGATCGAGCGGTGCACGGCCCATGGACGAACGGGCGGTCTTCCGGCTCACTGGAAGTGCGCTGCACAACCTCGCGGGCGCCTGGCGCGTCAACAGAGCGTAATCAGCCTCGAATTGGCAGCGCACACCCCCTAGCCACTGTACGTACCCATAGTTTTACAATGAGTGACAGCGGTGGCGTCCGGCGACCGGAGGACGGCGCCTCCCCCGGAGGAGGGTCGTGCTCCTTCCGGGCGACACCGGCCCACGGATCGCGATAGCGTCACAGCCGAACCATGTGCAGCGCCGAATCGTTCTCCTTTCAACCCGACAGGAGAAAGGACCGGCGTGAAATATCCCCAATAACGCGAATATCGCGCAATTACAGCTCAACCAGCTTGTGCCACCTTGGAGGTGAGGGTGTCCCAGATCGCAGGCGAGCCCGGGACTCAGGACTTCGTGGAAGTCCGTCTGCCCGCTGCGGGTGCCTACCTGTCTGTGCTGCGTACGGCCACGGCCGGGCTCGCAGCCCGCTTGGACTTCACCCTCGATGAGATCGAGGATCTGCGCATCGCGGTCGACGAGGCCTGCGCGATCCTGCTGCAACAGGCCGTCTCCGGCAGTGTGCTGAGCTGCGTCTTCCGCCTCATCGACGACGCACTGCAGGTGACCGTGTCCGCCCCGACGACCGACGGCCGGGCCCCGGAGCGGGACACCTTCGCCTGGACGGTGCTCTCCGCACTGGCCGGCAAGGTCGATTCCACTGTCGCCGAGGACCGGACGGTCACCATCAGTCTGTACAAGGAGCGCGGCGCCGGTCCCGGACCGTCATGACCGAACAGGGGGCCCCGTGAAAGATCTCGAACGCGGCGGGCGGATGGCGTCCAGTGCGACCATCCCCGAGCAGCACGCCCGGCGGCATCCGGTGGGCGTGGACGACCACGGCGGCCATTTGGACGCGGCGGAGCAGGCAGAGCGGGCGGACCACATGGACCAGAGCGAGCAGCAGGGCCGGCAGGCGCAGCAGCACGACGCGCCGGCCGCCGACAAGACGCTGCGGGATCAACAGCATTCCCAGGAGCCACCGGACCGCGGCGGCGCCCGGGCGATGTTCCACGAGCTGCGCAAGCTGCCCGAGGGCTCCCCGGAACGGGCCGAGCTGCGCAACACCCTCGTCCGTATGCACCTCCCGCTCGTCGAACATCTGGCCCGCCGCTTCCGTAACCGCGGCGAGCCGCTGGACGATCTGACCCAGGTCGCCACGATCGGCCTGATCAAGTCGGTGGACCGCTTCGATCCGGAGCGCGGCGTGGAGTTCTCCACGTACGCCACCCCCACCGTCGTCGGCGAGATCAAGCGGCACTTCCGCGACAAGGGCTGGGCGGTCCGCGTACCGCGCCGCCTCCAGGAGCTGCGGCTGTCGCTGACGACGGCGACCGCGGAGCTCTCCCAGCGGCACGGCCGGGCGCCCACGGTCCACGAGCTGGCCGAGCATCTGTCGATCTCCGAGGAGGAGGTCCTGGAGGGTCTGGAGTCCGCCAATGCGTACAGCACGCTCTCCCTGGACGTCCCCGACACGGACGACGAGTCCCCGGCGGTCGCGGACACCCTCGGCGCCGAGGACGAGGCGCTGGAAGGCGTGGAGTACCGCGAATCCCTCAAACCGCTGCTGGAGGACCTCCCGCCGCGCGAGAAGAAGATCCTGCTGCTCCGCTTCTTCGGCAATATGACCCAGTCGCAGATCGCCCAGGAGGTCGGCATCTCCCAGATGCATGTCTCCCGCCTGCTGGCCCGCACCCTCGCCCAGCTCCGCGACAAACTCCTCGTGGAGGAGTGACCCGCCCCTGGCCGGTGGGAAGGGGGCGCCCTTTTCTCCCGCGCTACGGTGCTGTCATGTCTCGATCAGCCGACACCGGATCAGTCCGGTCTCCCGTCACCGCGGACGACGTCGGCCTTGCCGTGCGGCTCGCCGTGGACACCCTTCGGGACGCGCCCCCGGAGGGGTGGGGCGGTAAGGCCGGTTCGCTGGAGTGGGACTGCTGGGAGACCGTCGAGCACCTCGCCAACGACCTGTTCTACTACGCCGTGCAGCTGGGGCCGCAGAGCCCGCCGCTGGACACCCATGTGCCTTTCGCGTTGCGTCAGAAGAGGCCGGACGGACCCATGGTCTTCGCCTACGCGGACCGTGACGCGGGTCCGGCCGGCCTGGTGCAAGTGCTGGAGGCGTGCGGCGCGCTGCTGGTCGCCATGGTGCGGACGACCCCGCCCCGGGTCCGCGCCCACCACGCCGCCGGGGTGTCGGACCCCGAAGGCTTCGCGGCGTTGGGGGTGCAGGAAACGCTGGTGCACATGCACGATGTGGCGGAAGGCTTCGGGCTTGCCTGGACCCCGCCCTCCGCTCTCTGCTCGCGGGTGCTCGCCCGTCTGTTTCCCGAGGCTCCGGGCGGTGCGGATCCCTGGCTCACCCTGTTGTGGTCCACCGGCCGCGCCGAACTGCCGGGACACCCTCGCCTCACCATGTGGCGCTCGGACAGCACACCGCGGCCCTAGGAGCGGATCTGCTTCAGCCGCGGCCAGGATCCTACGGTGTCTCCCGCGGTCCGATGCCCAGGGCTTCGGTGGCTGTCGGGTTGACCAGCAGAACGAGCACGGTGAGTGCGGCCACCGCCAGCCCGGCGCCGGCGGCGATCAGCGCGCCACCGCCCTTGACCAGCGTCCAGGCCACCGGCAGGGCCACGATCTGGGTGATCAGCGAGGGGCCCCGGCTCCAGCGGCGGCGCAGCCACAGCCCGCGCGCGGCCACCAGCGGCAGCACCGCGAGCGCCAGCACGGTCAGCCCGCCCGTCTCCGCCTGCCGCGGGCTGTCCGGTGAACCGACCAGCCCCATGATCAGCATGTACGCGCCGAGGGCGGCCAGCGCGAGCCCCTCGGCTCCGGTGACCGCCGCGGCGGCGCTCAGCCGGGCGGGGCGCGGCCCGCTCGGCGCGGCCGGCGCGGCCGCGGCGGCGGTGCCGGCGGCGCTCTTGGCGGACTTCTTCTGCTGACTGCTCACCCCAGCAGGGTAGCGGTGGCGACCCGCCGAGCCGGGTACGCCCCGTAGGGCACGGGCCGCGAGACCGGATCGGGACAGGGCGCGAGACCGGATCGGGACAGGCCGTGAGACCGGATCGGGGCGGGCCCCGGAGCGGGATCGGGACGGGGCGTGAGGCCGGGTACCGGCAAGTAGGTACGCTCTGCACATGCGCGCACTCCTCGTGGTCAATCCCGCAGCTACCACCACCAGTGCCCGCACCCGTGAAGTCCTCGCCCACGCCCTCGCCAGCGATCTGAAGCTGGAGATCGCCGAGACCCGGTACCGCGGGCACGCCCGGGATCTGGCCCGGCAGGCGACCGAGGGCGGGGAGACCGAGCTGGTCGTGGCGCTCGGCGGTGACGGCACGGTCAATGAGATCGTCAACGGGCTGCTCGCCAACGGACCCGATCCGGACTCGCACCCCCGGCTGGCGGTCGTTCCCGGCGGCTCCACCAACGTCTTCGCCCGCGCGCTGGGACTGCCCAATGACGTCGTGGAGGCGACCGGTGCGCTCCTGGACGCGCTGCGGGACGGGAGTGAGCGCACCATCGGTCTGGGCCTGGCCGCGGGAACACCGGGCACCGAGGACGAAGGGGTGCCGGAGCGCTGGTTCACGTTCTGCGCGGGCTTCGGCTTCGACGCCGGTGTCGTCGGCCGGGTCGAGCAGCAGCGGGAACGCGGCAAGCGTTCGACCCATGCCCTCTACATGCGACAGGTCGTACGGCAGTTCCTGGGCGAGGCGAACCGCCGGCGCGGGGTGATCACCCTCGAACGTCCGGGCGGTGACGAGGGCGCCCCGGAGGTCGTCGAGAACCTCGCCATGGCCATAATCTGCAACACCGCACCCTGGTCCTACCTGGGCAATCGCCCGATCTACCCGTCCCCGGAGGCCTCGTTCGACACCGGGCTCGACTTGTTCGCACTGAGCAAGCTCTCGTCGTCCGCGGTGGCCCGCTACGCCACCCAGCTGCTGACGTCGACGCCCGATCGCGGCCCCCACGGCAAGCACGCGCTCTCGCTTCACGACCTCACAAGCTTCACCTTGCATTCGCAGGTTCCGCTGCCCTTTCAGATGGACGGTGACCATCTGGGCGTGCGTACGAGCGTGACGTTCACAGGCGTTCGCCGTGCACTGCGTGTGATTGTGTGAGCAGTAGGGCCTAAAGTCCTTTCACTCGAACGTTTAGACTGGTTCCCACCCCCTGGAATGACGGCTGTGACCGAGGCGACACCAAGGAATCAAAAAAAAGTTTCCGGAAGGGGTTGTATCCGCAGCCGAGGTTTGCGAGTCTCTTCATGGCGATCGGGACGGCCGCTCTGACGGCCCTTCCTTGAGAGCCCGAATCCTCCTCCTCATCCCACGGGACCGCACCAGTTCGCAACTGGAGTTCGGGCCTTCCCTTGTGGAGGGATTCGTGAAAGCGTTCACATTCACAAGCAACGATCCCGTCACACGAGGAGAAGCAGCCATGGACTGGCGTCACCGCGCCGTTTGCCGCGAGGAAGACCCCGAGCTCTTCTTCCCCATCGGCAACACCGGTCCTGCGCTGCTGCAGATCGAGGAAGCCAAGGCCGTCTGCCGCCGCTGCCCCGTCATGGAGCAGTGCCTGCAGTGGGCGCTCGAGTCCGGCCAGGACTCCGGCGTCTGGGGTGGTCTGAGCGAGGACGAGCGCCGCGCGATGAAGCGCCGTGCAGCTCGCAACCGGGCGCGCAACGCCAGCGCCTGAGCCAGCCGCCCGCCCCGTGGCCCCCGAGCCGCAGCGCGCAGTACCCCCGATGCGCCACCGGCGCCGAGAAGCCCGGCCGTTATCGCATCGCGAGAGCTTTGAGCCCCGGACCATGTGGTCCGGGGCTTGTTGCTGTGCGCCGGGGGTCCGGCGCCGGCCGCCCCGCCCCGGTATCGATGCCGCCTCGGGACGGTCTCAGTACTGCGGACGGTCTCAGTGCTGCTTCTCGGGCCGTACGGGCACATCGAGCAGGACCTTGGTGCCGCGCTCGGGCGCCCGCACCATGTCGAACTGCCCGCCCAACTCCCCCTCCACCAGGGTGCGTACGATCTGCAGCCCCAGGTTTCCGGCGCGGTGCGGATCGAACCCCTCGGGCAGCCCCCGGCCGTTGTCCTGGACGGTGACCAGCAGCCGCGGTTCCTTACGGCTGCCGCCGCGCACCGCGCCGACCTCGACGACGCCCTGTTCGGCCTGGTCGAAGGCGTGCTCCAGGGCGTTCTGCAGCACTTCGGTGAGCACCATCGACAGCGGTGTGGCCACCTCGGCGTCCAGAATGCCGAAGCGTCCGGTGCGACGGGTGATCACCTTGCCGGGTGAGATCTCCGCGACCATGGCCAGCACCCGGTCGGCGATGTCGTCGAACTCGACCCGTTCGTCGAGGTTCTGGGACAGCGTCTCGTGCACGATGGCGATCGAACCGACCCTGCGTACCGCCTCGTTGAGGGCCTCGCGCCCCTGCTCGGAATCCATCCGGCGGGACTGCAGCCGCAACAGCGCGGCGACCGTCTGAAGATTGTTCTTCACCCGGTGGTGGATCTCCCGGATGGTGGCGTCCTTGGTGATCAGCTCCCGCTCACGGCGGCGCAGTTCGGTCACGTCGCGCAGCAGCACCAGCGAACCGATGTGCACACCCTTCGGTTTGAGCGGAATGGCGCGCAACTGGATCACCCCGTCGTTGCCCTCGACCTCGAATTCCCGGGGTGCCCAGCCACTGGCGAGCTTGACCAGGGCCTCGTCCACCGGGCCGCGGGCGGGCGCCAGTTCGGCGGTGGTCCGGCCGAGGTGGTGGCCCACCAGATCGGCGGCGAGGCCGAGCCGGTGGTAGGCGGAGAGCGCGTTGGGGCTGGCGTACTGGACGACGCCGTCCGCGTCGAGCCGGATCAGCCCGTCGCCGGCGCGCGGTGAGGCATCCATGTCGACCTGTTGACCGGGGAACGGAAACGTTCCGGCAGCGATCATCTGGGCGAGGTCGGAGGCGCTCTGGAGGTAGGTGAGCTCCAGCCGGCTGGGAGTGCGCACGGTCAGCAGATTGGTGTTGCGGGCGATCACCCCGAGCACCCGGCCGTCCCGACGTACCGGGATGGACTCGACGCGTACCGGTACCTCCTCTCGCCACTCGGGGTCGCCCTCGCGTACGATGCGGCCCTCATCCAAGGCGGAGTCCAGCATCGGACGGCGCCCCCGGGGGACGAGATGGCCCACCATGTCGTCCTGGTAGGAGGTGGGGCCCGTATTGGGCCGCATCTGGGCGACCGAGACGTAGCGGGTGCCGTCGAGGGTGGGAACCCACAGCACGAGATCGGCGAAGGACAGGTCGGAGAGCAGCTGCCACTCCGAAACCAGCATGTGGAGCCACTCGAGGTCGGAGTCGCTCAGAGCGGTGTGCTGGCGTACGAGATCGTTCATGGAGGGCACACCTTGGAGCCTACCGGCGTACGGTGTCCGTGGTGCGGGTCCGTCTTGTGCCCGCATACCCATGGACAACCACGAATGGTCTAGTCCACAATTCAGCAAAGGCCTCCGCTCTCCCCGCACAGGAGAGCGGAACGAGGCCCGAGGCGCTCTCTGCCCTGACTGCGCCGAGGCCTCCGATCGACCGGCCCCCAGGACGGGGCGGCGCCCCTGCCGCACAGGGGTCGCTCTCCCGCCCGTACGGCGGGCCGGCCGATGTCAGCTCCGGGCTGCGGTGCCGGACAGGCTGAGGGTCCTGTCCCGGTGCCGCGGCCCGCGGGTGTTTTCGGCCCGAATTCCCGCGCCTCCTCCCCCGGCCTCCATGGGCGGTGCGTGCGCCGGCGGTCTCGCTACGGAACGGGGCGGGCGACGGCGGGGGCCTCCGGCCGGGCCGCCGGCCGTTCGGGCCAGGCCTTCATGGCCAGTTCGGCGACGGCCTCCAGCGACGACTGCTCGGCACCGTCCCGCGCCTGCTGGGACATTCCCTGGATGACCGCGCCCACGTAGTCGGCCAGCGCGGTGGCGTCCGTATCCGTGGGGAGCTCACCGGCGGCGATGTCCGCGCGGACGGCGCTCTCGATCTCACCGATGTTCGACCGCCTCATCTCCCGCAGGGATGCGGCGACTTCGGCGGAGCCGGGTGAGATGTTCAGGGCGGCGCTGATCACGAGGCAGCCACGGGGGCGGCCGGGGAGCGTGTACTCGATCGCGGCCTCGCGCAGTGCCCGTGCGACCCCACTGCGGGCGGTCGGTTCCTCGGCCACGGCGCGCGAGATGAAACCGCCGTAGTGACGCCCGTACTCGGCCACGACCTCGTCGAACAGCGCCCGCTTGTCGCCGAAGGCGGCGTAGAGGCTGGGGGCGCTGATGCCCATGGCGCGGGTGAGGTCGGCGATCGAGGTGGATTCGTAGCCCTGCTCCCAGAAGGACCGGACCGCCTGTTCGAGGGCCGTCTCGCGGTCGAAGGACCGGGGTCGGCCGCGCTGCTTCGTTTCCTTGGACGCCATGGGAGGAATTTTATAGCGGTCGGTACGGAAGCCTGCTACGGTTTTTATGTAGCGAGCGATACAGAAATTGCTCGCCGGATGAGAGCTGCGCGCTCCCGCGGAAGGGGGCGCCGGCCATGGACAAGGGGAGGGGCATCACGATGGGTGCACTCAGCGGCAGGACGGCACTGGTGACGGGCGGCGGCCGAGGCATCGGCCGGGCGGTCTCGGAGCGGCTCGGGAGGGACGGCGCGCGGGTCGGTGTGCATTACGGCCGGGACAGGACCGCGGCCGAGGAGACGGTCGGCGCGATCGTGGCCGCGGGCGGCGAGGCCTTCGCCATCAAGGCCGAACTGGGCGCGCCGGGGGACGCCGAAGCCCTGTGGGCGGCGTTCGACGAGCAGGCCGAGGGGCTGGACATCCTGGTCAACAACGCCGGGATCAACAAGGCGCTGGACGGGACGCTCAAGGGCATCGGCGAAGTGGCGCCGGAGGATTTCGATCACCTCTTCGCGGTGAACACCAAGGCGCCCTTCTTCATCGTCCAGCAGGGGCTGTCCCGCCTGCGGGACGGCGGGCGGATCATCAATGTCTCGACGGGGCTGACGCGCGGCGCCGCCAGGCCCGACCTGATCGCCTACGCGATGACCAAGGGTGCGGTCGACGTCTTCACCTCGACCCTGGCCAAGGACCTGGGCCCACGGGGGATAACGGTGAACGCGGTGGCGCCGGGCGTGGTGGACACCGATATGAACGCCGACCGGCTGCGGGGTGCGGCCAATGCCGAGGGGCGGCGGGCGGCGGGCGCGATGTCACCGCTGGGGCGGCTGGCGGACGCGACGGACGTGGGGGACGTCATCGCCTTTCTGGCGTCGGACGACAGCCGGTGGGTGACGGGCCAGTGGATCGATACGACGGGAGGCGCCCTGCTCTGACGCCCTGCCCACACCGCCGGACCGGACCACCCGCACCACCGGGGCCGCCCATACCACCGGGACCGGGGATCCGCCCTCTGATAGATTGGTCTATACCACATGACCGCAGAGGACCACTCTCCAGAACGGCAGGCCAAAGCGTGGAAGTTGTCATCGTTCCGGACGCCACGGCAGGCGGCGAGCTGATCGCGGAGGCAATCGCCACCCTGGTGCGCCGCAAGCCCGACGCGCTGCTCGGTGTGGCCACCGGCTCGACCCCGTTGCCCATCTACAAGGCGCTGGCGAAGAAGGTCCGGGGCGGCGTGGTGGACGCCTCGCGGACCCGTATCTGTCAGCTCGACGAGTATGTCGGCCTACCGGCCGGGCACCCCGAGTCCTACCGTTCGGTGGTGCTGCGCGAGGTGGTCGAGCCGCTCGGTCTCGACGAGGACGCGTTCATGGGTCCCGACGGCACGGCACAGGACGTCCAGGCCGCCTGCGAGGCGTACGACCGTGCGCTGAGCGAAGCCGGCGGAGTGGACCTCCAGCTGCTCGGCATCGGCACCGACGGGCACATCGGATTCAACGAGCCCTGCTCGTCGCTGGCTTCCCGTACCCGCATCAAGACACTCACCCAGCAGACCCGGGAGGACAACGCCCGGTTCTTCGACAGCCTCGACGAGGTCCCGCACCACGTCATCACCCAGGGCATCGGCACCATCCTGGAGGCCCGCCACCTGGTGCTGCTCGCCACCGGCGAGGGCAAGGCGGACGCCGTGGCCCACGCCGTCGAGGGCCCGGTCGCCGCGCTGGTCCCGGCGTCGGCGCTCCAGCTCCACCGGCACGCCACGGTGGTCGTCGACGAGGCCGCGGCCTCCAAGCTGAAGCTCGCCGACTACTTCCGCGCCACCTACGCAGCGAAGCCGGAGTGGCAGGGGCTCTAGGCAGATCCCGGCGGAGTCGCGCCGGTGCCGTGGCCGGGGCGGTCCCACGGGGTGCCCCGGCCGCGGTGCATCCGGGACCGGCGGGCTCACCCCGCGCCGGGCGGGGTCCGGGTGGTGAGTGCCTCGGCGGCGGCCTGGCCGCAGACGCGGGCGGCGCCGTGGGTGGCGATGTGGAGGGCGCCCTGGGGCGCGGACTGGGGGACGCCCATCTCGACGACGGCGGTGTCCGGGCGGGCGGCGAGCAGGGCACGCAGGGTGTCGGCCATCCAGGGGTGGCGGTGGACGTCACGCACGACGGCGACGATCCGGCGGTCGCCGGCCGCGGTGAGCAGGCCGTCGACCTGGGAGCCGGTGCCGGTGGGGGCGGTGGCCGGGTAGGTGGCGGTCGCGGTGCCGGGGACGAGGCAGGAGAGTTCGGCGGCGACGCCCCAGGGGGTTTCGTCCCCGACCGCGATGTTGGCGAGGGGGGTGAAGGCGGCGACATAGGCGGGGGTGGTGAGCGGCTCGTAGGGACGGTCGCCGGTGGTGATGCGCAGGGCGCGCCGGGCGGCGGTGAGACCGATACCGAGTGCGGGCGCGGCCCCCTCCCCCGCGCCCGCACCCCGGGTCCAGCGCGCCAGGGCACGCACCCGTGCCGCGGCGTCGGCGAGCCGCTCCTCGGGCAGTTCGCCGGTGCGCACCGCCCGTACCAGGGCGTCGCGGAGGCGCAGGACGGTGGCCTCGTCGGCGAGTCCGCCGCCCACGCAGATGGCGTCGGCGCCGGCCGCGATGGCCAGTACGCTGCCGTGCTCGATGCCGTAGATGGCGGAGATGGCCTGCATCTCCATCCCGTCGGTGACGATCAGCCCGTCGAAGCCGAGCCCGCCCTCGGTGGCGGGGGCACGCAGCAGGCCGTGCAGCGCGGCGGGGCTGAGGGTGGCGGGGCGGTCGCCGTCCAGGGCGGGCAGCAGGATGTGCGCACTCATCACGGCCCGGGTACCGGCCGCGACGGCGGCGCGGAACGGCACCAGTTCGCGGTCCTGGAGGGTGGCCAGGTCGGCGGTGATCCGCGGCAGGTCGTGGTGGGAGTCGACGGCGGTGTCGCCGTGTCCGGGGAAGTGCTTGGTGCAGGCGGCGACACCGGCGGACTGCAGGCCCTCGACGTAGGCGGCGGTGTGCCGGGCGACCAGGTGCGGGTCGGCGCCGAAGGAGCGGACGCCGATGACCGGGTTGGCGGGGTTGGAGTTGACGTCGGCGGAGGGCGCCCAGTTGAGGTTGATCCCGCAGCCTGCCAGCCGGCGGCCGAGTTCCCGGGCGACCTGGCGGGTGAGCGCGGTGTCGTCGACGGCGCCCAGGGCGTGGTTGCCGGGGAAGGAGGAGCCGCCGCGCACTTCGAGGCGGGTGACGTCGCCGCCCTCCTCGTCGATGGCTACCAGGACGTCGTCGCGCTCCCGCCGCAACTGCCGGGTGAGTGCGGCGAGTTGTTCGGGGTCGTGGACATTGCGACCGAAGAGGCCGACCGCGGCCAGGCCCTCCCCGAGCCGGCGGCGCAGCCAGTCCGGGGCGGTGGTGCCGGTGAAGCCGGGCTGCAGGACGGTGAGCGCGTCGCGGGTGAGGGTGTCGGCGGAGCGTACCGAGCGTGCAGAACCTGAGAGAGAGGTCATGGACTGCGTCATCCCTTCACTGCGCCGGAGGTGAGACCGCCGACCGCCTTGCGTTGCAGGAACAGGAAGAGGACCAGGATCGGGACGGCGAAGATCGAGGCGGCGGCCATGGTGGCACCCCAGTCGTCGCCGAACTGGCTCTGGAACTGCGAGAGCCACAGCGGCAGGGTGCCCATGGCGGGTTCCTTGTTGAGGACCAGTACCAGCGGGAATTCGTTCCAGGCGGTGATGAAGCCGAAGAGGGAGGTGGCCATCAGGCCGGGGGCCAGCAGCGGGAAGACCACCTTCAGGAAGGCCTGGCGGCGGGAGCAGCCGTCGACCATCGCGGACTCCTCCAGCTCCTTGGGCACCGCGGCGACATAGCCCCGGAGCGTCAGCAGCGTGAAGGGCAGCACCATCATGGTGTAGAAGGCGGTGAGCGGCACCAGGCTGTTGAGGAGGTCGGCGTCCCGGACGATCAGGTAGATCGAGATCACCATCACCTCCCATGGCGCCATCTGGGCGACCATGAAGGTCAGCAGGATGCCCCGGCGCCCCTTGAACCGCATCCGGGTGACGGCGAACGCCCCGCAGAGCGCGATGACCAGCGACAGGCCGACGGCGAGCACGGTCACCACGACCGAGTTGCCGGCCAGGGTCCAGAAGTGGGGAGCCCGCACGGCCGTGGCGAAGTGCTCGACGGTGCCGTGGAAGGGGAACCACACCGGGTCCTCGCTGATGATCTCCCGGGTCGGTTTGAAGGCCGTGTTGAACATCCAGTAGACCGGGAAGGCGAATCCGAGGGCGAGTACGGCCGCCGCGGCGTTGGGCCAGACGCGGCCGGCGAGCGAGCGCTTCACAGCGCGTCCTCCTTCTCCTCCCGCGCTTCCTGCCGGAGCGTCAGGCGCAGGTAGTACGCGGTCATGGCCAGCAGCACCACGATCGTCAGCAGCGAGATCGCAGCACCCATCCCGAAGTGGAGGTTGCCGACGCCCTCGGTGAAGGCGTAGATCGGCAGCGTCTCGGTGAGCCGGTCCGGGCCGCCCTCGTTGATCGCGAAGATCTGCGGGAACGCCTTGAAGACCCAGATGACTTCCAGGAACGTCGTGGCGAGGAAGAACGGTTTGAGGAACGGGAAGGTGACGGAGGTGAAGACCTTCCAGGCCCCGGCGCCATCCACCCGGGCCGCCTCGTAGAGCTCCTGGGGGACGGTCGTGGTGGCCGCGTAGAGGTTGAGCGCCACGAACGGCAGGGACTGCCAGACGATCAGCACGGTGATGACGAAGAAGGTCGACAGCTGGGTGCCGACCCAGTCGTAGTGGGCCATCGCGTGCCAGCCGAGCCGGTCCAGCACCCAGTTGACGACGCCGTAACGGGAGTCGAAGAGCCACTGGAAGATGGTGGTGGCGGCGATGTGCGGCATGGCCCAGGCCAGCACCAGCGCGAGGGACAGCGTGAGGCGCATCTTGCTGCCGAGCCGGGCCAGCAGCAGTCCGATCAGTGCGCCGAGGACCATGATCAGGGTGACGTTGACCGCGGTGAAGACGAGGGTGCGGAGGGTGACCCGCCAGAACTGCTCACTGCCCAGGATCTCCTGGTAGTTGCCGAGCCCGCGCCAGTCGGTGAGGCGCTGGATCAGCTCCTTCATGTTGAGGTTCTGGAAGGAGAGCACCAGATTGCGGACCATGGGCCAGCCCAGGAAGACGGCGGTGGCGAGCAGGGCCGGCAGCAGCAGGAGGTAGGGCGCGCCGCTCACGGCCGGCTGGGCGCGTCTGCCGCCACGGGCGGGCGGCGCGCCTCCTCCCCTGTCGTGGTGCGGCGCGGTCCGCTCCGCCGCGTCGTCGAGCTGCACTGCCATGGGCCCTGCTCCCCCTCCTTGCCGTCCGGTCTCCCCGAGTCCGGGGATTACTGCTTGGCGAGCCGTGCGTTGATCTCGGATTCGATGTCCTTGGCGGCATCGGCCGGGGACTTACCGTTCAGCACGGCGGTCATATAGTTCTTGATGGGGTTCGGTACGTTCTCCACCGCGGCCCACTGCGGAATCAGCGGAGTGGTGCCGCCGGACTTCAGTGCCGCGGGGGCGGCGGCCGCGGCAGCCGGATTCTCCTTGGCGGCCTCGGCCAGGGCCGGGGACTTCGGGGTCCAGCCGGACTCCTTGACCATCTGCGCGTCGTTCTCCTTCGACAGGGCGATCTTCAGGAATTCCTTGGCGAGTTCCTGCTTCTTGCCCATACCGGCGACGGCGAAGTTGGAGCCGCCGAGGAATACGCCCTCGGGCTTGTCCGCGGTCTCCCCCGGAATGGTGAAGAAACCGATGTCGTCCTTGATATCCGGGTTGGCCTTGACGGCGGTGACCGCCTCATAGCCCATGCCGATGACGGCGCCGGTCCTCCCCTTGGCGAAGACGTCGGCCTGCTGCGGGGTGGCCTCGTCCTTGTTCTTCGGGGCGGTACTGAAGGCCTGGTACTGCCGGTAGATGTCCATGGCCTTGGAGACCTTGGGGTCGCCGAGGTTGGAGACCCACCTGCCGCCCTCCTTCTTCACCAGGTCGGCGCCGGTGCCGATGGTCAGGCCGTCGAAGAAGTACCAGTTCTGGCCGGGGAGGTAGAGCGGCTCGGCGTCGGTCTTCCGCTTGATGGCGTCGAAGGCCCGGAAGAGCTCGGCGCGGGTCCTGGGGATTTCCTTGAGGCCGGCCTGCGCCCAGATCTTCTTGTTGTACATCACCACGCGGTTGCCCGCGAACCAGGGCAGTGCGTACTGCGTACCGTCCACCACCGAGGCCTTGTTGAAGGCGTCGTTCCAGTCGGCGCCGATCTCCTTCTTCAGATCGCCGAGATCGACGAGGGCACCGGCCTTGGCGTAGGCGGCGGTCTGGGTGTTGCCGATTTCCACCACGTCCGGCGGGGTGTCCTCGGAGAGCGCGGTGCTCAGCTTCTGCTGAATTCCGTTCCACTGCTGGACCTTGAAATCGACAGTGGCTCCGGTCTTCTTCGTGAACTGTTCGGAGACCCGCTTGGCCCATTCCGGCGGATTGGACCCGTCCATCACCCAAACGGTCAGCTTCTGGCCCTTGAAGCCATCCGCGCCCGCCTCGTTCCCGCCGCTGGACCCACAGGCAGCGACACTCACCAGCATTCCCGCGACCATAGTCGCCGCTATGAGTCCACGCTTCATCGCGCTCTCCCCTAAAGGCCGGGTGTGGTCTTTAATGGTTTAGACCAGTTCCCGCAGCTTGGCCTAGACCTTTTGGGGTGTCAAGGGTGTATAAGAGTCGCTGTCAGGTCCGTTACCGGACCGACATCTGGCACGCCGGGACCTGCGAAGGAGCACGGAGCACCCGCCCGTGCCACGATGTGAGCCGCTATGTACGGAGGAGCCGGTGACGGCAGCACGACAGGAGTCGGAGGGGCGGGTCATGGAAACCGACGGGGGCAGCGCCGAGAACGGGGGCGGCACACGGACCACCCGCGTGCCCAAGTACTACCGCCTCAAACGGCACTTGCTGGAGATCACCGAGACCCTCCCGCCCGGCTCCCCCGTCCCGCCCGAGCGCACCCTCGCCGCGGAGTTCGACACCTCGCGCACGACCGTGCGGCAGGCCCTTCAGGAGCTGGTCGTCGAGGGCCGCCTGGAGCGCATCCAGGGCAAGGGCACCTTCGTGGCCAAGCCCAAGGTCTCCCAGGCCCTGCAACTGACCTCGTACACCGAGGACATGCGGGCCCAGGGCCTGGAGCCGACGTCCCAGCTGCTGGACATCGGCTATGTCACCGCCGACGACCGGCTCGCCGGGCTGCTGGACATCGTGCCCGGCGGCCGGGTGCTGCGCATCGAACGGCTGCGGCTGGCCAGCGGTGAGCCGATGGCCATCGAGATCACCCATCTGTCCGCCAAGCGGTTCCCCGCGCTGCGCCGCAACCTCGTCAAGTACACCTCGCTCTACACCGCGCTGGCCGAGGTCTACGACGTCCGCCTCGCGGAGGCCGAGGAGACCATCGAGACCTCGCTGGCCACGCCGCGCGAGGCCGGCCTGCTGGGCACCGACGTCGGCCTGCCGATGCTGATGCTCTCCCGGCACTCGCTCGACGCCCAGGGCCGGCCCGTGGAGTGGGTGCGCTCGGTCTACCGCGGCGACCGCTACAAGTTCGTGGCGCGGCTGCGGCGGCCCGCGGACTGAGAGGCCGGGCCAGTCCTACGGCGGCGCGACGTCGCCCCACCCACGGCAGTGCGGCCTCGCCCCACGGCGGCGTGGCATCCGGAGCGGGCGGCTCTCCGGACCACGCCGCCCGCTGTGCGTAGACGGCGTACCGATATGCGGACAGCTAGTGACGGGCACCGCGGCCCTGTCCTAGATTTCCAGCCGATCGCACAGGAGATCACCAGGGACATCGCCACGGACGGAGCCGCGCTGATGCCAGAACCAGGACCGGTCGGATCGCCGACCAGCAGACAGATCGTCACCCCGACCCGGATAGTTGCCGGTTTGTGCCTGCTCGCCCCGTTCATCGCCATACTGTGGGTGAGTTCGTACGCCAGGGTCGAGCCGAAGGTCATCGGGATCCCGTTCTTCTACTGGTACCAGATGCTGTGGGTGCCGATCTCGACCGCGCTGACGGCGGTGGCGTACAAACTCGTCCAGCGTGAGCAGCGCGCCCGCAAGGGCGGTGCGTCCCAGTGACCTTCAACGGCCCCCCGGCGGGCGCACCGTACGCCCCGGATGCCCCGGCCGCGCTCGCCGCCTCCGCCACCCAGGGCGTCAACGGCATCGCGCTCGCCGTCTTCGTCTTCTTCTTCCTGGCCGTGACGGTCATGGGCTTCCTCGCCGCCCGCTGGCGCAAGGCCGAGCAGTCGGCCAGCCTCGACGAATGGGGCCTGGGCGGACGCAGCTTCGGCACCTGGATCACCTGGTTCCTGCTCGGCGGTGACCTCTACACGGCGTACACCTTCGTGGCCGTCCCGGCGGCCATCTACGCGGCGGGCGCGGCCGGCTTCTTCGCCGTCCCGTACACCATCCTCGTCTATCCGCTGATCTTCACCTTCCTCCCCCGCCTCTGGTCGGTCTCGCACAAGCACGGCTACGTCACCACCTCCGACTTCGTGCGCGGACGCTTCGGCTCCAAGGGCCTGTCACTGGCCGTGGCGCTCACCGGCATCCTCGCCACCATGCCGTACATCGCGCTCCAACTGGTCGGTATCCAGGCCGTGCTGGACGTGATGGGCATCGGCGGCGGCGAACACACCAACTGGTTCGTCAAGGACCTGCCGCTGCTGATCGGGTTCGCGGTGCTGGCCGCCTACACCTACTCGTCCGGCCTGCGCGCCCCCGCGCTGATCGCCTTCGTCAAGGACGGCCTGATCTACCTGGTCATCATCGTGGCGATCATCTATATCCCCATCAAACTGGGCGGGTTCGACGCGATCTTCGACGCAGCGGACAAGGCGCTCGCCCAGCCCGGTGCCGTCCCCGGCAAACCCCGCGGCGAGCTGGTCAGCGGCCCCAACGCCCAATGGGCGTATGCGACGCTGGGGCTCGGCTCGGCGCTCGCGCTCTTCATGTACCCGCACTCCATCACCGCCACGCTCTCCTCCCGGAATCGCAACGTCATCCGTCGCAACACCACGATCCTGCCGCTCTATTCCCTGCTGCTGGGATTCCTGGCTCTGCTCGGCTTCATGGCGATCAAGGCCGGTACGGACATCCAGGGCAATCCGCAACTGGCCATCCCGCAGCTGTTCGAGGACGTGTTCCCCAGCTGGTTCGCCGGCGTCGCGTTCGCCGCGATCGGTGTCGGCGCCCTGGTGCCGGCGGCCATCATGTCCATCGCCGCGGCGAACCTGTTCACCCGCAACGTCTACAAGGACTTCCTCAAGCGGGACGCCACGCCCGAGCAGGAGCACAAGGTCGCCAAGCTGGTCTCGCTGCTGGTGAAGGTCGGCGCCCTGGTCTTCGTCCTGACCATGGACAAAACCGTCGCCATCAACTTCCAGCTGCTGGGCGGCATCTGGATCCTGCAGACCATGCCGGCGCTGGTCGGCGGCCTGTTCACCCGCTGGTTCCACCGGTGGGCGCTGCTCGCCGGCTGGGCGGCCGGCATGCTCTACGGCACCCTCGCGGCCTACGGGGTCGCCAGCCCGACCCAGGCCCACTTCGGCGGCTCCAGCGCGGAGATCCCCGGCATCGGTGAGATCGGCTACATCGGCCTGACCGCCTTCGCGCTGAACGTCGTGGTGACGGTCGTCCTCACGCTCGTCCTCAAGGCGGTCAAGGCCCCCGACGGCACCGACGAGACCAGCCCCGCCGACTACACGGCGGACGCCGGCGAGGAGGATGCCACGGCCGGCCTGCCGGCGGCGACGGCAGGCGCACCGAGCGGACACTGAGCCACCGACAGCTGACGGGCACGGGCCGTCGCGCCCCCGGCGCGGCGGCCCGTTCGCGCGCCCGGCCCCGGTGCGCGGCCCCGGTGCCCGCCCCGGCCCGCGGCCCGGGCGAGACCACTGACAGACACCGTGCGATCACTCACAACACACTAGATGTGGGGGTGCACGCGATGAGCCACCACCACATGTATGCTCGTCCTCGCTGTCGTCGCAGGGGAATCCGGTGGGAGTCCGGAACTGTCCCGCAACGGTGAAGGCGGCGCGCCAGTGGCCCGATGCCGGCCCGGCCGCGCGCCCGTGAAGTCCGAGGACCTGCCGACGGTACGTCCGCGCCACCATCGGCGCGGATGTCGATACGTCCGGGTCCCGAGGGTTGGGCCGGTGGACGCCGCGCGGTGTGCCCGCGCACCCCTGACCGTAACGGGGTGCGGTATGCCCGCGTGCGCCCGTCGCGCCCTCCCCTCCAGGCCCCCGCCGAGTGAGGGAGACATCACGTGACCATCGCGCCAACGGAGCCCGCGTCAGACGCCGAGGCCGCGCCGCCTGCGGTGACCACGCCTGCCGCCCCCGCCGACGGCGTACCGGCCGTGGACGGGCAGGACGGTCCCGGTGTCGCCCTGCTGCGCACCCTGACCCGGCTGACCGAGGACCTCACCGCGACCGACCCCGGCAAGGTGGCCGCCGCCGCCCTCCGCGGCCGGCACCCGGGCTCCGACGAGGCCGAGCTGCGGTCGCTGGCCATCGACGCCGCGGCCGGGCTGATCGGTGACGAGCCGCAGTACTCCCGGCTCGCCGCGCGCCTGCTCACCCTCGCGATCTCGGAGGAGGCGGCCGGACAGGGGGCGGTCGCCTTCTCCGCCTCCATCGAGGTCGGCCACCGTGAGGGGCTGATCGCCGACGAGACGGCGGAGTTCGTGCGCGCGCACGCGGAGCGGCTGGACGCGCTGGTCGACACCGCGCTGGCGGAAGGGGCCGACGACCGCTTCGGCTACTTCGGGCTGCGCACCCTGCACTCCCGCTACCTGCTGCGCCACCCCACCACCCGCCAGGTCATCGAGACGCCCCAGCACTTCCTGCTGCGGGTGGCCTGCGGACTGGCGGAGGACCGTTCCGCCAGGGCGCTCGCGGACGTCGCCGAGCTGTACCGCCTCACCAGCTCGCTGTCCTACCTGCCCTCCTCCCCCACCCTGTTCAACTCCGGCACCCGCCACCCGCAGATGTCCTCGTGCTATCTGCTGGACTCGCCGCTGGACGAGCTGGACTCCATCTACGGCCGGTACCACCAGGTGGCCCGGCTCTCCAAGCACGCCGGCGGCATCGGCCTCTCGTACTCCCGTATCCGCGCCCGCGGTTCGCTGATCCGCGGTACGAACGGGCACTCCAACGGCATCGTGCCGTTCCTGCGCACGCTGGACGCCTCGGTGGCGGCGGTGAACCAGGGCGGCCGGCGCAAGGGCGCCGCCTGTGTCTACCTGGAGACCTGGCACGCGGACATCGAGGAGTTCCTGGAGCTGCGCGACAACACCGGCGAGGAGGCCCGCCGTACGCACAACCTGAACATCGCGCACTGGATCCCGGACGAGTTCATGCGCCGGGTGGAGGCGGACGCCGACTGGTCGCTGTTCTCCCCGTCGGACGCCCCGGAGCTGGTGGACTTGTGGGGCGAGGAGTTCGACGCCGCCTACCGCAGGGCCGAGGCCGAGGGCCGGGCCGTCAAGACCATCCCGGCACGGGTGCTGTACGCCCGGATGATGCGCACCCTGGCGCAGACCGGCAACGGCTGGATGACCTTCAAGGACGCCGCCAACCGCACCGCCAACCAGACCGCCGAGCCGGGCTCGGTCGTGCACTCCTCCAACCTGTGCACCGAGATCCTGGAGGTGACGAACGACGGGGAGACCGCGGTCTGCAACCTGGGGTCGGTCAACCTCGCCGAGCACCTCGCCGCGGACGGTGCCGCCGGGGCCGAGGTGATGGACTGGGAGAAGCTGGACGCCACCGTCCGCACCGCCGTCACCTTCCTCGACCGCGTCGTGGACATCAACTTCTACCCGACCGAGCAGGCCGGTGCCTCCAACGCCCGCTGGCGCCCGGTCGGTCTGGGCCTGATGGGCCTGCAGGACGTGTTCTTCCGGCTGCGGCTGCCCTTCGACTCGCCCGAGGCGCGGGAGCTGTCCACCCGGATCTCCGAGCGGATCATGCTCGCCGCGTACGAGGCCTCCGCCGACCTCGCCGAGCGGCACGGCCCGCACCCGGCCTGGTCCGCGACCCGCACCGCCCGCGGTGTGCTGCACCCGGACCACTATCCGAACGCCGAGCCCCGCTGGGCGGACCGCTGGGCGGCGCTGCGCGCCCGTATCGCCACGACCGGAATGCGCAACTCCCTGCTGCTGGCGATCGCCCCGACCGCGACCATCGCCTCCATCGCCGGGGTGTACGAGTGCATCGAGCCGCAGGTCTCCAACCTGTTCAAGCGGGAGACCCTGTCCGGTGAGTTCCTCCAGGTCAACACCTACCTGGTGGAGGACCTGAAGGCGCACGGGCTGTGGGACGCGCGGACCCGTGACGCCCTGCGCGAGGCCAACGGCTCGGTGCAGGAGGTCGGCTGGATCCCCGAGGAGATCCGGGCGCTGTACCGCACCGCCTGGGAGATCCCCCAGCGCGCCCTGATCGACATGGCCGCGGCCCGTACCCCGTTCCTCGACCAGAGCCAGTCGCTGAACCTGTTCATGGCCTCGCCGACCATCGGCAAGCTCAGCTCGATGTACGCCTACGCCTGGAAGCGCGGCATCAAGACCACGTACTACCTGCGCTCCCGTCCGGCGACCCGGATCGCCCAGTCCGCCCGCGGCACCGCCGCCGCGGCCACCGTCCCCCCGCAGGCGGCCGACCCCGAGGCCATCGCCTGCTCCCTGGAAAACCCCGAGTCCTGCGAGGCATGCCAGTAATCATGACCACTGCACCCGAGAAGAACGCGGCCGCCGCCCACACCGCCACCACCGGTGAGAAGAACCTCCTCGACCCGGGCTTCGAGCTGACCCTGCGCCCCATGCGGTACCCGGACTTCTACGACCGCTACCGCGACGCGATCAAGAACACCTGGACCGTGGAGGAGGTCGACCTCCACTCGGACGTCGCCGACCTCGCCAAGCTCTCCCCCGGTGAGCAGCACCTCATCGGCCGTCTGGTGGCCTTCTTCGCCACCGGCGACTCGATCGTGGCGAACAACCTGGTCCTGACCCTCTACAAGCACATCAACTCCCCCGAGGCGCGGCTGTACCTGAGCCGTCAGCTGTTCGAGGAGGCGGTGCACGTCCAGTTCTATCTGACGCTGCTGGACACCTACCTCCCCGACCCGGAGGACCGCGCGGCCGCTTTCGCCGCGGTGGAGAACATCCCGTCCATCCGGGAGAAGGCCCAGTTCTGCTTCAAGTGGATGGACTCGGTCGAGAGCATCGACCGGCTGGAGACCAAGGCCGACCGCCGGCGCTTCCTGCTCAACCTCATCTGCTTCGCCGCCTGCATCGAGGGCCTGTTCTTCTACGGCGCCTTCGCCTACGTCTACTGGTTCCGCTCGCGCGGTCTGCTGCACGGGCTCGCCACCGGCACCAACTGGGTCTTCCGCGACGAATCCATGCATATGGACTTCGCGTTCTCGGTGGTGGACACGGTCCGCGAGGAGGAGCCCGACCTCTTCGACGACAAGCTGGAGCAGCAGGTCACCGAGATGCTCAAGGAGGCCGTCGAGGCGGAGCTGCAGTTCGGCCGGGACCTGTGCGGTGACGGCCTGCCGGGCATGAACACCGAGTCGATGCGCGAGTACCTCCAGTGCGTCGCCGACCAGCGGCTGCAGCGGCTCGGCTTCGCGCCCGTCTACGGCTCGGAGAACCCGTTCTCCTTCATGGAGCTGCAGAACGTCCAGGAGCTGACGAACTTCTTCGAGCGCCGGGCCTCCGCCTACCAGGTGGCGGTCGAGGGCTCGGTCTCCTTCGACGACGAGTTCTAGAACTCCCGGACCGGCGACGCCTCTTCACCCCCTTCGTCCGCTTCACCCCTTCCGTCCTTAGGCCCCACGGCCTGGGAACCCGCCAATGTGAGCGTTCTGTTACCTCGGCAACCGGGGCACCGGCCGCCACATCTCAGTGGGCATGAAGGGCACGAAGGGGCGTCGTCGCCGGTTCATCGACTATCCGCGCACGGGACGAGAGGGTCCGCGCCGCTGGCTGCCGTCATGGCGGCTGTGGCTCGGCACCCTCTCGTTCTGCGTGCTCTGCCTGGCGGGGCTGTTCGCCCTCGTCTACGCGAAGATCGACATTCCGAACGAGAACGCGCTGGCCGGCAAGGAAGCCACCGTCTATTACTGGGCGGACGGCAGCCAGATGGTGAGCGTGGGCGATGTCAACCGGCAGAACGTCACGCTCGACAAGGTGCCGGAATCCGTCCAGGAATCCGTGATCGCGGCGGAGAACGCCACCTTCTACGACGACGCCGGGGTCTCCTTCCAGGGCCTCGCCCGCGCCGCGGTCAATATGGTCTCCGGCGAGGAGACCCAGGGCGGCTCCACCATCACCCAGCAGTATGTGAAGAACACCTATCTCTCACAGGACCAGACGGTGACCCGTAAAGTGCGGGAATTCATCATCGCGCTGAAGGTGAGCAACCAGAAGACCAAGCGGGAGATTCTCCGCGGCTACCTCAACACCAGCTGGTTCGGCCGCGGTTCGTACGGAATCCAGGCCGCCGCCCACGCGTATTACGGTATCGACGCCAAGGACCTCGATCCCAGTCAGGGCGCCCTGCTGGCCGCCGTACTGAAAGGCTCCGAACAGTACGACCCCGGACTGAGCGAGGCCAACCACGAACGGGCCGTGGACCGCTGGAAATGGATACTCGACCGGCAGGTCGCCACCGGCACGATGAGCGAGGAAGAACGCGCCCGGTACACCGTCTTCCCGGAGCCCCGGGCGCCGTCGAAACCCACCAGCCAGGCGGGCCAGACCGGCTATCTCGTCGATGTGGCCAACAAGTTCGTCCGGGCCGCCACCGGGCTGACCGACAAGGACCTGGCACGCGGCGGCTACCGCGTGCACACCACCTTCGACAAGGAGCGCACCCGCCGCCTGGAAAAGGCGGTCGACGACGTCCGCCGGAAGAACCTCGACCCGAAGAAGCGCGCCGCCGACGCCTATGTGGAGTTCGGCGCCGCCTCCGTACGGCCCGGGGACGGCGCGGTCGTCGCGCTCTACGGCGGCGCGGACGCCACCCGGCACTTCACCAACAACGCGGACACCACGGCGGTCCCCGTCGGCTCGGCGTTCAAACCGTTCGTCCTCGCGGCCGCGCTCCAGCGGCAGGCCGACCAGGCCTGGGACGGCACCGACGCGGCCGAGGCCGCCCCGGCGGACCGGCGGCGCGGCCCCGGGGATCTGCGCGGGGCCCTGCTGACGGCCGAGAACCTGCCGTTCGTGCAGGCCGGGCAGCGGATCGGGCTGGAGCGGATCAAGGACCTCGTGGTGGCCGCCGGACTGCACGAGGACAGCCTGGCGCGCCTGGAGCAGACCTTCCCGCTGGGCACCTCGGCACCCAGCGCGATACGGCTGGCGAGCGCCTACACCACCTTCGTCAACGACGGGCTGCACGCCGACCCGTACGCGGTGTCCAAAGTGACCCACGACGGCACGGCGATCAGCGGCTTCGACCGCGCCGAGCCGCGGCAGGTCATCGACGCCGGGGTCGCCCAGGAGGTCTCGGCGACCCTGGAGGGGCTGGGCCGGCGGAGCCCGGGGCTGTCCGGGGCCCGGCCGGTCGTGGCGGGCCGCACGGAGCCGGGCGACCGGATGAAGTCGGCTTGGTTCGTCGGCAGCCCGGCGGCCGGCCCGGCCTTCGGCACCACGGCCGGCGGCACGGGCGGGAAGGACGAGCCGACCACGGCCGTCACCCTGTTCCGCAACCAGCCCGGAGCGCCCGACCTGCTGCCCCTGCAGGGCGTCGGCGGCGACGACAAGACACTGGGCACGGCCCTGCCGCCGCAGATCTGGAGCGCCTGCCAGGGGACGGCCTGACGACGGCGGGACGGGGACAGGACGCCCTTGGAACAGCGACGGGGCGCCCGGTACCGAGCACCGGGCGCCCCACGCCGACCACTGACCTCAGTCGCCGGCCTCAGTTGCCGGCCTCAGTCGTTGGCGACGACCGGGTAGCGCGGCTCCCGCTCGGCCATCTGCTTCAGCACGTCCTTGCGGTCCCGCTTGCTGAGCCGGTCGATGTAGAGGTAGCCGTAGAGGTGGTCGGTCTCGTGCTGCAGGCAGCGCGCGAAGTAGCCGGTGCCCTGGACGACGACCGCCTCACCCTTGGCGTCCTGACCGCGCACCACGGCGTAGTCGGGCCGGGCCAGGTCGGCGTACGCGCCCGGCACGGACAGGCAGCCCTCGCCGGAGTCGTCCAGCACCCGGCGGTCGGCGGGCAGCTCGTCCAGCACCGGGTTGCAGATCGCGCCGACATGCCGGACGCCCTGGTCGTCCATGCAGTCGTAGACGAAGACCTTCAGGTCCACACCGATCTGGTTGGCGGCCAGGCCCACGCCCTCGGCGGTGCGCTGGCTGGCGAACATGTCGTCGATCAGCTGGGCGAGCCCGTCGTCGAACTCCGTGACGTCCTTGCACTCCTTGTGGAGCACCGGATTGCCGACCACCGTGATCGGCCGCGAGGTGCCGCGCTCCCGGTGGGCCGCCTCCCGCTCCGCCGCGTCCGTGACGTCGTCGAGGAACTCCTCGTCCACGCGCTGGTCACCCTCTTGATCAAACACCGGCTGCTGGGCCATCTCCGCCGTACGCCTTCCTCACAAAACCCTGATCAGTCGCATACAGCCTACGGGGGCACGCGAGGCGGCTCAGCAGACCTCTTCAAGATCGCGCCATTCCCGGGTGTCCGGGCTGTCCGCGACCCAGCCGTCCAGCAGCCCGCGGACCAGGCCGGACGGCGCCGCGATACCGCACTCGCGCTCCGGCACCCAGAGCGAGCCCGAGCCCGCGGTGCGGTGGCCCAGCGGGCCGGGGTGACCCGGCTCACTGTGATCGTGCGGGTCCAGATGCTCGCCGTCGCCCTCGTCGCTGGGCATCCGGCTCTCCGAGCAGGTACGGCACAGCAGCCGCACGGAGGACGACCAGTCCTCGGCGGCGAAACCGGCGTCGGCCGCCAGCCGCTCCAGGGCGTCCCGGTCGGCCTCCGTGGCGGCCTCCAGAAGCACCACCCAGGTGGGGACCGGCGAGGGCGCCCACAGCTCGATCTCGTCGAACACCGGATACGCCCTGGTGGCACCGCCGTCACCGGCGGCCGTGGTGCGCTCGCCGTGCGGGACGCCGTCGTGCAGCACCACCTCGCCCCAGCGCCGCCCGGAGGACGGCAGCGGGATGGAGAGCACCTCGATACGGGCCGGGTCCAGCCGGCGGCCCCAGACCACCTCGGCCTCACCCTCCGGGGAGAGCCGGACGGCGGCGCTGCCCAGGGCCATACCGAGCGGTTCGCCGGACGGGGAGCCCTCGCCCGGGACCTTCAGGCCGTACGCCTGCCAGGCGCGGCGGGCCAGCGGCCAGTCCTGGAGGGCGGTGGCGGCGATCCCGACGTTCCACCAGTCGGGCGCCCCGGTCTCACGGTCCAGCAGCGCGACCGCGCGCAGCCCGGCCGCCCGGGCCTGCTCCCAGTCATGCCGGAACTTGTGCAGCAGCGCGAGGTTGAACCAGGACTCCGACAGCCACGGCTCCAGGTCCGCGGCGCGGGTCAGCAGCGCGCCCGCGTCCTCGTAACGGCCGTCGCCGATCAGCGTGAAAGCGCGGTCGGTCGCCTGCCGCCACGAGGCGGAGGGCCGGTGCCGTACCTTGCCGAAGATCCTCACGATTCCCGCCTGCTGGTTGCTTTCGATGCCGCTCCGGTGGTGCCCCGAGCGGCGCCCCGGGCCCTATTGGGGGCCCACTCGACAACCTGCCACAGATTGCCGTCGGGCTCAGCCTGGTTTGCTGCGCCCCCGGCGGCCCGTCGCTCTTCGCCGACCCCCTGAATCCCCCTGAGAGGGGCTTCCTTCGCATCCAACCATGCCCATCTCGCGGGGCGCTCATTACCCGTGGGTTCCATGACATGGGCCACGGTTCCGCGGCGCCGGCGCAGGCGCCCGCACAGGGATTCTGCCCAGGGTTTCCCGTCCCCAGGCATGCGCCCGCGGCCCGGGCCGGTGCCCTGATCGGCGCCCCGTTCCCCGCCCCCGGCGCACCTCCACACGTCCCGTACGCTCCAGGCGCCCCCGGGCCCTCACCCGGCCCGGCCGTCGCGTGCCAGGACGCGGGCGAGCGCCTCGACGACCCCGGGCTCGTGGTCCCGCGCGGTGGCCAGCCGCAGGCGTTCCAGGGCGCACAGCCGTCCGCCGGGCCCCGCGCTCCCGCCGGACAGATCGTCGTAGGCGTTGACGGTGCGGACGATACGCGCCGTGACCGGTTGGTCCCGGTACGGATCGGCCTGCCGCTCGACGATCGCCGCGACCTCGGCGGGGGCCCCGGTCTGCCGGACAACGGCACCGCCCAGCAGGGCGATCCGGCGCTGCTCGGCGGGCGGCAGCGGGGCGGTGGCACCGCCCGGCACCGGGTCCAGCAGCGAGAGCTGGCCGATGTCGTGCATCAGGGCGGCGTGCTCCAGTATGTCCAGGTCCGGTGCGTTCAGGCCGAGTTCATGGCCCACCGCGCGGCTGAGCGCGGCCACCCGGCGGGCGTGGCCGTACGGGGTGTACCCGGCGATCTCGGTCGACCGGGCCAGCGAGGCGATGGTCTGGCGGCAGGTGGCGCGAACCGCCGCGAACCGGCGGAAGGCGAACTGGGTGAGCAGCAGCGGCAGACCGCACACCGGCAGCGCCCAGAGCCCGGCGACGGCGGTGCCCAGCGCGATCACCACCCCGGTGGCGCAGACGGCGGCGCCGGGTCCGG
The DNA here is from genome assembly GCF_001590865.1 of Streptomyces sp. NBRC 110611. Taxonomy (GTDB): domain Bacteria; phylum Actinomycetota; class Actinomycetes; order Streptomycetales; family Streptomycetaceae; genus Streptomyces. The sequence continues at coordinate 755,113 of NZ_BBUY01000001.1, read as the reverse complement.
GCAGCGCCCGCAACTCGTCGCGCAGCAGCGGCCCGTACGGCCGGCCGGTACGGGCCCGGGCCAGCGCGGCCGCCAGCACCGCGTCGCACAGCGTGGCCAGCGCCAGCAGGACGACCAGGAAGAGCGGATGGGCCGGCCCCGAGGCCGGCCGGCTTCCCAACGCCCCGGTGGCATAGAGGGGTTGGGAGCAGGTGGCGGCGAACCCGACGGTCAGCACCCGGCGGGCCAGGGGGTCCAGCGCGGGCCCGCGGCCCCGGGCGGCCCGCGGCACGAGGCCGACCAGACCGGCCGCCAGGACGACGGCCACGGTCTGCGGGACGCCGTGCGCCGTCGGCCGTCCGCCGGCCTCGCCGAGCAACGCGTACGCCAGCGCACCGGCGGCGGCGAGCGGTGCGCCGGACCGCTCCTCCGGTGCCCGGCCGTACCCGGTAGCCGGCGCCGGGCTCCGTCCCGCCAGCTCACCGACCGCGATCAGGGCCCCGAAGGCCAGCGCGACACCCGGCCGGGCCAGGCCGTCCCAGAGCGTCCGGCCGAGCGACCAGCACGCCAGGGCGGCGGCGGGGAAGTGGACGGCGGCGGCCACGACCCGGCCGCGGACGGCGGGGACGCCGCGGCGGCGCGGGCCGGGCGGGCTCCCGGCCCGGCAGGCGTCAGGGGGCTCCTCGGGCGCGGGCGTCATCGGCCACCGCCCTGACCGGCGGGGCCCGAGGGGGCCGAGGGGCCTGAAGGACCTGAGGGGCTTGAGAGGCCTGAGGGGCGAGAAGAGGCGGCCCGTTCCGGTGCCGGCCCGGGCGCCACGGCCACGGCCACGGCCACATCCTGCGCCGCGTCCCGCACCGCCGCGCCACCGACCCCGGCGACCCCGGCGACCCCCTCAGATGTGACGTTTCCTCTGCCTCCTCCACCGCCCCGCATCGCGTGCCGCACGCCGTCCCGCACCACGCCCGGCGTGCCCGGCACCGCGGCCGGCTCCGCAGCCGCTTCCGCCGCGGCCGCTTCCGCCGCCACCGGCCCGGGCCCCGGACCGGGGTCCCAGCCGTACCGGTCCAGCGACGCCGCGAGCGCCCGCACCATCCGCGGGTCGAACTGCGCGCCGGCGCACCGGCGCAGCTCGGCTAGCGCCGCCGGCACCGGCCTGGCCCGACGGTAGGAGCGGGTGGAGGTCATCGCGTCGAAAGCATCGGCGACCGCCACCACCCGTGCGAACTCGGGGATCTGATGTCCCTTCAGGCCATAGGGGTAGCCACGGCCGTCCAGCCGCTCGTGGTGGTGCAGAATCGCCGACCGCGCCTCCCCCAGGAAGCCGATACCGCGCACGATCTCGTGTCCGTACTCCGGATGCAGCTCGATGACCCGGCGCTCCTCCGGGGTGAGCGGCCCGTCCTTGCGCAACAGCCGGGTGGGCACGCCGAGTTTGCCGACATCGTGCAGGGTGCCGGCGAACCTGAGCACCTCCGTCCGGTCCTCCGGCATACCCAGCTCCCGGGCGATCATCACCGAGGCCCGGCCGACCCGCTCGCTGTGCCCGCGGGTGTAGCGGTCCTTGATGTCCACGGCCTGTACGAGGGCGCGGACGGTGGCCCGATGGGCGGCGCGTTCGCGGTGGTACCGGTCGAAGCCCCAGCAGGAGAGGTACATCGGCGGCAGCACCAGCAGCGCCGCCGGCGGCCCGTACGGGCTGCCCCACAGCACCGCCATCATCAGCCCGGCCGGACCGTGCACCAGGTACGGCCCCAGCGAGCGGGTCAGCAGTCCGCGCCAGGCGGTGCGTACGGGATGCCGCTCGGCGGCGATCAGCACCCCGCCGTCGAGCGCGGAGAGCACCGCGCAGAAGGCCACCGTGGCCGCCGCGGCCGGCAGCAGCAGAGCGGGGAACTGCGGTGCGGACAGCGGGTGGTGGCCGATGATCCGGAAGACCTGGGCGGCCGCGTAGCAGGCGAGCGCCGGCTCGGCGGCGTGCCAGATCCTGCGGGCGGCGGCCGCACGCTCCTCGGCCGGGGCGAGCAGCGCCCCGGGGACGGCGGCCAGGGCGGCCAGCGGCGGAGGGAGCAGCCCGGCCGCCGCGAGCAGGACGGGGCTCGCCCAGCGGGCGGGGAAGCCGCCGGGCTCCGGACCGGCGCCTCCGCCGTACAGCGCCCGGCCGCCCAACGGCGGGCAGCGGCGGACCTGTTCGCACAGTGCGTAGAGAACGGCCAGGGCCAGGGCGGTGCTCCAGGGGGCGTCGGCGCCGAGCCGTAAGGCGGGAGCGGCACACAGCGCGGCGGCCAGGGCCGCACAGCCGACATACCATCGCGCGGCCCCCGGAAGTTCCCGCATCGCGCCCTCCTCACCGTGCCCCTCGCATGCGGACGGCTGTCCGTCCGTGCGGCAATGGGGTTCGGCGAGAATAGAGGCGCCGGGGCGGCGGGAAGGGCCCATCAGCGGATCGGGCGGGAGGAATCGCCCCACCCCTCACCCCTTAGGGTGAACCGCACCTGATACCGCTCACGCCGGCGTGCCCGATGGTTCGGAGGCGACAGGGCCCGGGCCCTGTCGTCACCCCTCCCCCCGAGCTCTCGGCTTCTCTCGAACAGGGAGGTGCCCCCCAGCCTCGCGACGCCGGAGAGACAGGCCTTAGCGCCTTAGCGCGCGGCGTCCGCGTCCGCGTCGGTGCGCGCGTCGGGGGTGTCGGCGCCGCCGGTCTCCTCGGGCCGGCCGGTCGCCTGCGCCGAGGCGGCGGCCGCCTCGGCCCGCTCCCGCTGTGCCTGTTCGTGCCGGGCCTGATCGAGGACGTTCACCTCGGGGACGGCCTCGCCGGCCCGGATGAGCTCGATCCGGCCCATGACCTTGGAGCGCAGATCGCTGGGGACGTCGTCATGGCCGCAGCAGCGCTTGACGAGCTTCTTGACGGCCTGTTCCAGACCGTACTTCTCCAGGCACGGGTGGCACTCGTCGAGATGTTCCTGGAATTCCACGCACTCCCCGGCGGGCATCTCGCGGTCGAGATACTCGTAGAGGTGGTCGAGGACCTCTGAGCAGTCCTTCTCGTGCGGCTCTCCGCAGCTCATGATCCCGAGCCTTTCCGGTCGTGCGACTCCGACGTCCGCGCGGCCTGCGGGTCCACGGCCGCCGCCCCCGCCGGAACCAGCCCGCGCTCACGGGCGTAATCCTCCAGCATCCCGCGCAGCTGGCGCCGCCCACGATGCAGCCGGGACATCACCGTGCCGATGGGTGTCCCCATGATGTCCGCGATCTCCTTGTACGCAAAGCCCTCGACATCCGCGAGGTACACGGCGATACGGAATTCCTCCGGGATCGCCTGGAGGGCGGCCTTCACGTCCGAGTCGGGGAGATGGTCGAGCGCCTGGGACTCGGCGGAGCGCAGCCCCGTCGACATATGCGACTCGGCGCGCGCCAGCTGCCAGTCCTCGATCTCGTCGGCGGCGCTGCGCTGCGGCTCCCGCTGCTTCTTGCGGTAGGAGTTGATGAAGGTGTTGGTGAGGATGCGGTAGAGCCAGGCCTTGAGGTTGGTGCCCTCCCGGAACTGGTGGAAGGACGCGTACGCCTTGGCGTACGTCTCCTGCACCAGGTCCTCGGCGTCCGTCGGATTCCGCGTCATGCGCAGTGCGGCGGAGTACATCTGGTCCAGGAAGGTGAGGGCGTCCCGTTCGAATCGCGCGTTGCGTTCGGCCACACTCTCCTGGCGGCGCGCGGACTGCTCCTCAGACGTGCCGTCGGCCCCTGCGTCGGTACCAGTGACCGAACCCACCTCCTCCAACACCGTCGCGGATCCGGAAACGGACCCACCCGATTCGGAGAATAGACGACGATCCGGGGCCGCCGCCGCTCCAGCCAGGGCGGACTGAGCCACCTGCATCTGCGACCACGGCAGGTCAGCGGCCGTGCGGGCCGGGCAAGCGATTCCCATGCGGCGGTCTCCCGTTCTCGTGCTTCACCGGACGTACTCGAGTGCGTACGACAGCCTCAACAGCACGGTCCACCGGATCATTCCCGCCCTCGCCGCCTTTTCTCCGGCCGCCCTTGGACCACGGGCGGCGGACCACAAGCTGCGGGCGGCGGGCGGCGGGCGGCGGGCGGCGGGCGGCGGGCGGCGGGCGGCGGGCGGCGGGCGGCGGGCGGCGGGCGGCG
>NZ_BBUY01000001.1:739571-750689 GCF_001590865.1 Streptomyces sp. NBRC 110611 | reverse complement strand
CGGGCGGCGGGCGGCGGGCGGCGGGCGGCGGGCGGCGGGCGGCGGGCGGCGGGCGGCGGGCGGCGGGCGGCGGGCGGCGGGCGGCGGATCAGCCCAGCACCCCGTCGAGCCAGGGCACCACCGCGTCCGTGATCACGGCCATCGACTCCGGCTCGCCGACGCCCGCCGACTTCGGCACCGCGAAGCCGTGGTCACCGTGCGGCACCTCGCTGATCACGGTCCCCGGCGGGAACTCCTCCGGCCGGCCGAACGGGTCCCGGCCGCCCTGGACGACCAGCGTCGGCACCCCGGCGCCGGTCAGCTCGTCCGCCCGGGACTTCTCCGGCCTGCCCGGAGGGTGCAGCGGGAAGCTGAGCGCCAGTACGGCCACGGCGCCCAGCTCACGCGCCGTCCGGCAGGCCACCCGGGCCCCCGCGCTCCGGCCGCCGGCCACCACGGGCAGGCCCGGCTTCGCCAGCGCCGGCCACAGCGCGGTCCACCCCGCATCCAGGGTCCTGGGCGCGGGCGCCACCTTCTTGCCCGCCACCCGCCACGGCTGCTCGACCAGCGCGACGGTGTAGCCACGGGCCGGCAGCGCGGCCGCCAGGGCCCGTAGATCGCGCGCCTCGATCCCCCCGCCGGCGCCGTGGCCCAGGGCCACCACCGCCCGGGCCGGTCCCGTGCCGCGATACCAGGTGATCCGGGCGTCGCCCGCCGGTGTCGTGACCGTCTCGGTCGCGTCAGCTCTTGTCTCCGCCCGTGCCTGCGCCCCTGTACTCATACGCCCATCCTGCCCGGACGTACGCGAGATGGGCGGCACAGCACGCGGGAGGCGCCTCAGAACGGTACGCGGGGGCCTCGGAACGGTACGCGGGGCCTCAGAACAGCGTGCCGACCTCGGGCGCCGCCAGCTCGGTGATCAGCTCGGGGCCGTTGTTGCGGACGTTGCTGACGTCGGTGGACACGGGGTACGCCCGCATCAGGCCGGGCGGCGGGGGCGCCAGCAGTGCCCGCAGCTCACCGGGGTCCGTACGGGCCGGGTCGAGCCAGGCGTCCCAGCGGTCCGGCGGCAGCACCAGCGGCATCCGCGGGTGGATGTCCGCCAGTGTCCGCGGGCCCTCGCCGCCGCCCGCCCCGGCCAGCGGCGTGGTCTCGGCCTCGGTGGTGACGACGGTGCAGGTCACCCACCAGGCCAGTGGGTGGTCCCCGGGCAGGGTCGAGTCCCGCCAGAACTCGTACAGCCCGGCCATCGCCATCACGGAGCCGTCCGCGGGCGTCACGAAGTACGGCTGCTTCCGGGGCCGCTTCTTCCGGCCCTGCTCCTCCAGCTGCCGTTCGGCGGCACCGGTGACCCACTCGAAGTAGCCGTCACCGGGGAGCAGACAGCGGCGGGCGGCGAAGGCCTGGCGGAAGGACGGCTTCTCGTGCACCGTCTCGGCCCGTGCGTTGATCATCCGCGCGGCGCCCTCGGGTGTTTTCGACCACGACGGGACCAGGCCCCACTTCAGCGTCCGCAGCTGGCGCACCGGCCCCGGCGGGAAACCGGCGGCCGCCTCGCCCTTGAGGGGACGTTCGAGCACCGCATGCACGCTGTCCGTCGGAGCCACGTTCCAGCTGGGCGCCAGGGTCTCCGTCGGCTCCCACCGCTGGACGCCGAACAGTCCCACCAGGTCCTCGGGGCGACGACTCGCCGCATACCTACCGCACATGCATGCCACACTGCCATGCCACACGAAGGAGAGACATGGACACCGGCCACCTCACCGACATATGGGATCGAGTCGTCGGGACCCAGCCCGCTCCATCGCTCTGGCTGGTGATCGCCACGGCGGTGCTCGCCCTGGGCGCCGTGGTCCCGCGGACCGTCTGGCGGCTGTCGCGGAACGCCGTCACCATCGCGCACGAGGGCGGGCACGGGCTGATCGCCCTGGTCACCGGGCGCCGGCTGGAGGGCATCCGGCTGCACTCCGACACCTCGGGTCTGACCGTTTCGCGGGGCAGACCGACCGGGCTCGGCATGGTGCTCACCGCGGCCGCCGGTTACCTCGCCCCGTCCCTGCTGGGGCTGGCCGGTGCCGCGCTGCTGGCCGCGGGGCACATCACGGCGCTGTTGTGGGGCGCCACCGCGCTGCTGCTGGCGATGCTGGTCATGATCCGCAACGCCTACGGGGTGCTGACCATCGTCCTGACGGGTGCCGCGTTCGTCCTGGTCTCCTGGCTGACGACGGCGGAGGTGCAGGCGGCCTTCGGGTACGCGGTGGTGTGGTTCCTGCTGCTGGGCGGGGTACGGCCGCCCTTCGAGCTGCAGGGCAAGCGGCGCCACGGAGCGGCCCAGGACTCGGACCCGGACCAGCTGGCGCGGCTGACGAACGTCCCGGCGGCCGTCTGGCTCGGCTTCTTCCACGTGGTGACGCTGTGCTCACTGATCGGCGGCGGGCGCTGGCTGCTCGGCGTATGACGCCGGACGCGAGCCGCCCGCACGCGAGCGCACTACCAGTGCCATGTTTCGGATGGGTTGCGCCACTTTTGATCAAGATGGGGCGCCGTGCCCAGCCATTAAAGTAAGGGGCATGACCGAGAGCCCCGCACATCCCGCCCTGTGGCCCGCCCCCCTCGCTTCCGGGGCCGTCGACGCGACCGTCACCGTTCCCGGCTCGAAATCGGTCACCAACCGCGGCCTGGTACTGGCCGCGCTCTCGTCCGAGCCCGGCTGGCTCCGCCGCCCGCTGCGCTCCCGTGACACGCTCCTGATGGCCGAGGCGCTGCGCACCCTGGGCGTCGGCATCGAGGAGACCGCCTCCTCCAGCTCCGACGGCTCCGCGGACACCGCCGCGCAGTCCGGTGGCGGAGAGGCCTGGCGGATCATCCCGGCCGGTCTGCACGGCCCGGCCACCGTCGACGTCGGCAACGCCGGAACGGTCATGCGCTTCCTGCCGCCGGTCGCCGCGCTCGCCGACGGCCCGGTCCGCTTCGACGGCGACCCGCGCTCCTACGAGCGCCCGCTCGGCGGCGTCATCGACGCGCTGCGCACCCTGGGCGCCCGCATCGACGACGACAACCGCGGTGCGCTCCCGATGACAGTGCACGGCGGCGGCGCCCTGGACGGCGGCGCGGTCGAGATCGACGCGTCCTCGTCCTCCCAGTTCGTCAGCGCCCTGCTGCTCTCGGCACCGCGCTTCAACCAGGGTGTCGAGGTCCGGCACGTCGGCGCGGCGCTGCCGTCCATGCCGCACATCCGGATGACCGTCGACATGCTGCGCAGCGTCGGCGCGCAGGTCGACACCCCGGAGGCCGGCGGCGAGCCGAACGTCTGGCGGGTCACGCCCGGTGCGCTGCTCGGCCGCGATCTGGTCGTCGAGCCGGATCTGTCCAACGCCCAGCCGTTCCTGGCCGCGGCGCTGGTCACCGGCGGCCGGGTCACCATCCCGGACTGGCCCGAGCACACCACCCAGCCCGGTGACGCGCTGCGCGAGATCTTCACCACCATGGGCGGCACCTGCGAGCTGACCGAACACGGCCTGACCTTCACCGGCAGCGGCCGGGTCCACGGCATCGACGTCGACCTGGGCGAGGTCGGCGAGCTGACGCCGGGCATCGCCGCGGTCGCCGCGCTCGCCGACTCCCCGTCCACCCTGCGCGGCGTCGCCCACCTGCGGCTGCACGAGACCGACCGGCTGGCCGCGCTCACCAAGGAGATCAACGAGCTCGGCGGTGACGTCACCGAGACCGCGGACGGTCTGCACATCCGGCCGCGTCCGCTGCACGGCGGGATCTTCCACACGTACGAGGACCACCGGCTGGCCACCGCCGCGGCGGTGATCGGCCTCGCGGTCAAGGGCGTGGAGGTGGAGAACGTCGCCACGACGGCCAAGACCCTGCCCGACTTCCCCGCGATGTGGACGGAGATGCTCGATCCGGCGGCCGTCCCCGCCCGGAGAGCCTGAGGACCGGCCGCCATGCGCCGCTACGGCAAGAACCCCGATGAGGACGACGTCCGCGTCCGGCCCAACCGCAAGGGCAACCGGCCCCGTACGAACATCCGCCCCAAGCACGAGGACGCGGCCGAGGGCCTGGTCCTGACCGTCGACCGCGGCCGGCTGACCTGCCTCATCGAGGGCCGTACGGTCACCGCGATGAAGGCCCGCGAACTGGGCCGCAAGAGCGCGGTGGTCGGCGACCGGGTCGCCGTCGTCGGCGATCTGAGCGGCGCCAAGGACACCCTCGCCCGGATCGTCCGGGTCGAACCGCGCAGCTCGACACTGCGCCGTACGGCCGACGACGACGACCCGTACGAGCGGGTCGTGGTCGCCAACGCCGACCAGCTCGCCATCGTGACCGCGCTCGCCGACCCCGAGCCGCGGCCCCGGCTGATCGACCGCTGTCTGGTCGCCGCCTACGACGCGGGCCTGGACCCGCTGCTGGTGCTGACCAAGTCCGACCTGGCGTCCCCGGACGCGCTGCTGGAGTCCTACGGCGCGCTGGGCGTCCCGTACGTCGTGACCAACCGCGAGGAACTCACCGACGGCAGCGCCGCCGAGCGGGTCCGGGAGGCGCTGAAGGGCCGGATGACGGCGTTCGTCGGACACTCCGGTGTCGGCAAGACGACCCTGGTCAACGCGCTGGTCCCGGACCGCCGCCGGGCCACCGGCCACGTCAACGCGGTCACCGGCCGCGGCCGGCACACCACCACCTCGGCGCTGGCCCTCCCCCTCCCCGGCGACTCGGGCTGGGTCATCGACACCCCGGGGGTGCGCTCCTTCGGGCTGGCCCACATCGACCCGTCCCGGGTGATCCACGCCTTTCCCGACCTGGAGCCGGGCACCGTCGAGTGCCCGCGCGCCTGCAGCCACGACGAGCCGGACTGCGCACTGGACGAGTGGGTCTCCGACGGCCACGCCGAGCCGGCCCGGCTCTACTCGCTGCGCCGCCTGCTGGCGACCCGGGAGCGACGCGAGGGCGACTGACCCCCGGAGTTCACTCCCGCCGGGCCGGGACAACTGCATAATCACACCAGGCCGGTGCACCGGTCACCGGGCCCTGACCGCGCGGCCGGGCCCTCGGGAGTGCGGGCGAGAAGGCGCCCTGGGCCCTGCCGTCATCACTCGTCCAGCTGACGGAGGCATGGGTATGGCGTGGTCGTGGCTGCTGGTCGTGGTGGCAGGGGTGCTGGAGACCGGCTTCGCGGTCTGCCTGAAGCTGTCACACGGATTCACCCGCCTCTATCCGACCGTCGCCTTCGCCGCCTTCGCACTGGGCAGCTTCGGTCTGCTGACACTGGCCCTGCGCAGGCTCGACATCGGCCCGGCGTACGCGGTCTGGACGGGTCTGGGCGCGGCCGGCACGGCGATCTACGGCATGGTCTTCCTCGGCGACCTGGTCTCCACCCTCAAGATCGTCTCGATCACGCTGGTCATCGTGGGCGCGATCGGACTGCAGCTGTCGGGGTCGGGACACTGAAGCCGCCGGGCCCGGGCTGCTCCACAAGAGCTGATCCACAAGACACCGCCTAGGGCCTGTCCGATGGGTCGGACGTCGCGGGCCCACGCGGACCCATCGGACAGGCCCTAACCGCCCGCACCGCTCGACAGCCGGTCGAAGGCGCCGCGTACGAGCCGTGACACCGCCTCCGTCTCCGCCTCCCGCCGGGTCCGCCGGGCCGGCGGGCGCCCCGGTCCCGGCGCCGTCTCCGCGGCCGGGGCGACCACGCAGGACAGCGTCAGCCGCGCCGCGGTCTCACAGGCGGTTCCCAGGGCGGGCAGCTGCTCCTCGGGCCAGTCGGGCTCCAGTGCGGCGACCGCCTGGGCACAGAGCCGGCCGACGAGCTCGGCGGGGCCGGGCAGCGGGCCGTTCGCGAACGGTGCGGACGGCGCGGCCGGCCGGGTGCGCTGAGCGGGCACGCCGTCCGGCTGCCCCGCCCGGTGCGGCGCGGGGACCGCCGACACCACCGCCGGGTCCGGCAGCAGGCTGCCCCAGCAGCCCGTCAGCGCTGCCCTGACCAGCGGGTTGATCCGGGCGGTACGCAGCGTCCAGGCGGCCGCGGCGACCATCCGGGCCGCCGCGTCACCCGGTGTCCCGGCGGCCGTGCCGCCACCCCGGGCCAGCGCCCGGGCGGCCCCGGCGAGGTAGTTCTCGGTCTCCCGGCGGACCAGGGCCCGGGCCAGCCCGTCCTTGCTGCCGAACTCGTTGTAGAGGGTCTGCCGGGAGACCCCCGCCGCGGCCGCGACGTCGACCATCCTTACGGACGCCCAGGCCCGGGTCGTCAGCGCCGTATAGGCGGCGTCCAGCAGGGACTCACGCGCTGCGGGCATCCATCCCCTCCCCGGCCGCCGGCCCGGGTGGCCGGTTGGCGCACAGAATTGATGCGGCATCAGGGACTGTCAAGAGTCACGGCAACACACTCCCGCCACTCGCCCGGCGGGCGCCACACGCCGGGCCGGGCATGGCCGTGTGGCTCCGGCGTATACCTATGGATACTGTTCGCACATGCCCGACTATCACGATGATCTCCGCCTCGGCCATGTGCTCGCCGACGCCGCGGACGCCGCCACCATGGAGCGCTTCAAGGCGCTCGACCTCAAGGTCGAGACGAAACCGGACATGACCCCGGTGAGCGAGGCGGACAAGGCCGCCGAGGAGCTCATCCGCAGCCAGCTCCAGCGGGCCCGGCCACGGGACGCGGTGCTCGGCGAGGAGTTCGGCAGCGAGGGCGCGGGGCCGCGCCGCTGGATCATCGACCCGATCGACGGCACCAAGAACTACGTCCGCGGGGTGCCGGTCTGGGCGACGCTGATCGCGCTGATGGAGCGCGGCGAGGGCGGCGACCGCCCGGTGGTCGGCATCGTCTCCGCGCCGGCGCTGAACCGCCGCTGGTGGGCCGCGGAGGGGCTGGGCGCCTTCACCGGCCGGAGCCTGACCTCCGCGACCCGGCTACAGGTGTCGAAGGTCGGCCGCATCCAGGACGCGTCCTTCGCCTACTCCTCGCTGACCGGCTGGGAGGAGCGCGGCAGGCTTCCGGGCTTCCTCGACCTGAGCCGGGACTGCTGGCGCACCCGGGCCTACGGCGACTTCTGGCCGTACATGATGGTCGCCGAGGGGTCGGTCGACATCTGTGCCGAGCCGGAGCTGTCGCTGTGGGACATGGCGGCCTGCGCCGTGGTGGTCAAGGAGGCCGGCGGGCAGTTCTCCGGCCTGGACGGCAAGCCGGGCCCGCACAGCGGCAACGCGGCGGCCTCCAACGGGCTGCTGCACGAGGATCTGCTGAGCTACCTCGGCGACACCAGGCGCTGACGCCCGCCCGCGGCGGAGCGGGCGGAGGGGCAGGCGTTCGGACAACCGTCCAGCTTCTCCCCCTTGTTGTGTCACACCACGGCATGTGAACATGAGAATCCGGGGCTTTGTGAACTTGTGAACCCCTTCCCAAGCTCACCTTCGCAAGCTCACCTTCACCAGGTCGCATTCACCCGGTTCACGCTCACCCGGTCCACATTCACCAAGGAGGTGGCTCCACTCCATGCCCATGCACGTCAAGGACGCCATGAGCACGGTGATCCTCACCATCGGGCCCGCTCACACCCTCCGCCAGGCAGCCCAGTTGATGGCGGCCCGCCGCGTCGGCGCCGCCGTGGTCCTCGACAGCGACAACAGCGGCATCGGCATCCTCACCGAGCGCGACATCCTCAACTCCCTCGGCGCGGGCGAGAACCCCGACCGGGAGACCGCCCAGAGTCACACCACCCCCGACGTCGTCTTCGCCACACCGGACTGGACCCTGGACGACGCCGCCGAGGCCATGGCGCGCGGCGGTTTCCGGCATCTGATCGTCCTCGACGGCGGGGAACCCGTCGGAGTGGTCTCCGTACGCGACCTGCTGCGCGTTCAGGTGGCCTGCGGCATACGGCCGTAGCGGCGCCGGAGACAGGACCCGAGGGCCGGCCCCGCGAACGGGAACCGGCCCTCGGACATACGGCACGCGCCCGTCAGCCGCGCAGGGCCTGGACCGCGGCCTCCAGCCGCTTGCCGTAATCCGCGTCCGCCTTGCGGAAATTCTCGATCGCCCGCTGCGCGATGTCGTCGCGGGAGACCTGCGAGATGAAGCCCGCCAGATTGCCGATCAGGCGCTCCCGCTCGGCCTCCGACATCAGCCGGTAGAGGTTGCCGGCCTGGACGAAGTCGTTGTCCTCGGCGTGCGAGGGCGCCGCGGAGTCGCCGGTGGCGCCGGTGACCGGGAGCGGCTGCCACAGCGGCGCACCGGTCTGAACCGGGCCGCCGAAGCTGTTGGGCTCGTAGTTCTTCCGGCCGCCGTGCCGGCCGTCGTAGAGCACACCGTCCCGGCCGTAGGTACGCGCCTCGGTGGCGTGCGGACGGTTGACCGGCAGGTGGTCGGCGTTGATGCCGACGCGGTAGCGGTGCGCATCGCCGTACGCGAAGAGCCGGCCCTGGAGCATCTTGTCGGGGGACGGGCCGATGCCCGGCACGAAGTGGTGCGGGGAGAAGACCGACTGCTCGACCTCGGCGAAGATGTTCTGCGGGTTGCGGTTGAGCTCCAGCTTGCCGATCTCGATCGGCGGGTAGTCCTCGTGCGGCCAGACCTTGGTCAGGTCGAACGGGTTGAAGCGGTAGGCGGCCGCCTCGGCCGCGGGCATGATCTGCACCTGCACGGTCCAGGTCGGGAACTCACCGCGCTCGATCGCCTCGCGCAGATCGCGCTGGTGGCTGTCCGGGTCCTCGCCGGCGAGCTTGTCGGCCTCGGCCTGCGTGAGGTTCCTGATGCCCTGGTCGGTCTTGAAGTGGTACTTGACCCAGAAGACCTCGCCGGCCGCGTTGTTCCACTGGAAGGTGTGCGAGCCGTAGCCGTTCATGTGGCGGTACGAGGCGGGGATGCCGCGGTCGCCGAACAGCCAGGTCACCTGGTGCGTGGACTCGGGCGACAGCCCCCAGAAGTCCCACACGTTGTCGGCCTCCTGCGAGCCCGTGTACGGGTCGCGCTTCTGCGTGTGGATGAAGTCGGGGAACTTCATGGCGTCCTTGATGAAGAACACCGGGGTGTTGTTCCCGACGAGGTCGTAGTTGCCGTCCTCGGTGTAGAACTTCAGCGCGAAGCCGCGCGGGTCGCGCACCGCGTCCGCCGAGCCGAGGTTGCCCGCGACCGTCGAGAAGCGCAGGAACGTCTCGGTCTGCTTGCCGACCTCGGAGAGGAAGGCCGCGCGGGTGTACTTCGTCACGTCCGCGGTCACCGTGAACGTGCCGTAGGCGCCGGCGCCACGGGCGTGCACGATGCGCTCCGGTATGCGCTCGCGGTTGAAGTGCGCGAGCTTCTCTATCAGGAGCTGGTCCTGGATGAGGCCGGGACCCCCGACGCCGGCCGACTCGCTGTTCTGGTTGTCCGCGACCGGAGCGCCGGACTCCGTGGTCAGCGGTCCGTTGTTGGTGTCTACCGACACGTGCGCCTCCTGAAAGTCTTCTCCACCTGCCCTTGGCGTAAGCCGATCACGATCCTACATTGGACTTTGTCTAAGTCAAGAAGTACACGAAAGTCGTACGCAATCCGGCGATGGACCGTGCACTGCTACGCTGGCTCTATCTGAGTGATAGGTGATGGGTATGAGTGACCTGCTGGAACGGCTCCGGGGACGCGGCTGGCGGCTGACCGCGCAACGACGCGTTGTCGCCGAGGTTCTCGACGGGGACCACGTCCACTACACCGCCGACGAGGTCCACGCGCGGGCGTCCGACCGCCTTCCCGAGATCTCCCGCGCCACGGTCTACAACACCCTCGGCGAGCTGGTCGCGCTCGGCGAGGTGCTCGAGGTGAGCACGGACGGCCGGGCCAAGCGCTACGACCCCAACGCCCACCACGACCACCAGCACCTCATCTGCTCACGGTGCGGCACGATCCGCGACGTCCACGTCCAGGGCGACCCGCTCTCCGCCCTCCCCGAGCCGGAGCGGTACGGCTTCCAGGTCTCCGAGGTCACCGTGACCTACCGGGGCATCTGCCCCACCTGCAACGACGACTCCTGACCCGGGCCGGCCGGTGCGCCCCGGGCACCCCGCCGCCCGCGGTGACCTACGTCACCACGTCACCCCTCACCTCGGCTTGACCCTCACATCAATGTGAACGTTCGAGCATCTCACCGGAGAGACCGCCGCAGGCCGCAGCGGTCTCGCAGGACCGCACACGAGGTGAGATGCCATGGACAACCCGCTCTACGACTACCGCCCCATCGTCGGCCGCGAGCCCATCCGCTGGCCCGGCGGCGCCCGGGTCGCCTTCTACGTCGGGCTCAACATCGAGCACTACCGGATCGACCGCCCCTCGACGAGCACCTTCCCGGACACCGCGGGACTGACGCCGGATCCACTGAACTACGGCTGGCGGGACTACGGCCCCCGGGTGGGCGTCTGGCGGCTGATCGAGAGCCTCGACCGGCACCGGATCCGGGCGAGCGTCCTGCTCAACTCCGCGGCCGGCGAACGGTATCCGCAGATCATCGAGGCCGGACGGGCCCGGGACTGGGTGTGGCTCGCCCACGGCAGGGACAACTCGACCTTCCAGGCCGATATGGCCCCCGACGAGGAACGCGCCTACCTCACCGACGTCATCGACACCATCGAGCGGACCACCGGCCAACGGCCCCGCGGCTGGCTGGGCCCGGCGCTCACCGAGACCTTCCGGACGCCGGAGCTCCTCGCGGACCTCGGCCTGAGCTATGTGCTCGACTGGACCAACGACGACCAGCCGTACCGGCTCCAGGTGCCCGGGATGCTGAGCGTGCCGTACTCGGTCGAGCTGAACGACATCGGCCTCTTCGTCAGCAAGGGCCTCACGGGACCGGACTTCGTCACGATCGTCAAGGACCAACTGGACCGGCTCCACGAGGAGTCGGCGGACAGCGGCCGGGTGATGTCGCTCGCCCTGCACCCGTTCGTCATCGGCCAGGCCTTCCGGCACAAGTACCTGGACCAGGCGCTGGAGTACGTCGCGAACCACCCCGACGTGTGGCTCACCACCAGCGACGAGATCGCCGCACACTACGCCCGGACCGCCTGACAGGGCCCGGCCCGGGCCGCCCAGGACACCGGGGACCGGGGATGTCGCTCGCACGACGAAGGCCCGGATTCATGGAATCCGGGCCTTCG
>NZ_BBUY01000001.1:710155-739150 GCF_001590865.1 Streptomyces sp. NBRC 110611 | reverse complement strand
CCCTCACTCTAACCCCGGCCCGACGACCAGCGCAAATCCCTTCCCGCGCCCACGGCCCGGCCCTGTGCCACCGCCCCGGACACCCGCCCACGGCCCGGTCCTTCACCTCGACTGTGGCACCGGCGACCGTACGCCCGCCGAGCCTGCCCCACGCGTCGAGGCGCTACGCGCTGAGCTCGTCCTGGAGCGCCGTACGCAGCCGGGCTGCGCGCTCCGCGACCTCCGGCGGGCCGAGGTCGACGGCCCGCGCGCACCAGGTCTGCGCCTCGGCGAGCGCGCCGCGCCGGGCGGCGAGCAGCGCGAGCCGGAGCGCGGCCCGGCCGTGTCCGCCCTCGGCGGCGCGCCGCCACCACAGGGCAGCCTCGGACAGGCTGCCTTCGCGGGCCAGCAGCAGCCCGAGATTGAAGGCGCCGTTACGGCTGCCGGCCTCGGCCGCCGCGCGGTACCAGGCGGCGGCCTCGCTGATCTCCCCGCGCGCCGCCGCGAACATGCCAATCCGGACCTGGGCGCGGCGGTGGCCCTGCCGGGCGGCTCGCTCGTACCACTGCAGGCTCTCGTCGTCGGCCGCCCGCTCGCCGTCCGCCGGCCCGTCGCCGGCCGCCGAGGCTTTGCGGTCGAGCAGGTCCGCGAGCCGGAAGGCCGCCTCGGCGCTGCCGCCGTCGGCCGCACAGCGGAGACTGCGCTCCGCGTCCCCCAGCAGGCCGTCCCGCTGCTGCACGATCCCGACCTGAAGCGCCGCCTCGGTGTGCCCGGCCGCGGCCGCCCGCTCGTACCAGACCTGCGCCATCCGCTCGTCACCGCGGCCCGCGAAGAGGATCCCCAGGTTGAACGCGGCGTCCACGCTGCCCGCCTCGGCCGCCTTGGAGAACCACGGCTCGGCCCCGGACGCGTCACCACGCTGCAGCAGCAGGATCGCCAGGGCGTTGGCGGCCTCGCGGTGCCCGGCGTAGGCGGCCCGGCGGTACCACTGCTCACCACGGCCGGCCCGGCCCTGCTCGGCGCAGAGCAGCCCGATGTTGTAGGCGCCGTTGACGTCACCGGCGTCCAGCGCGACGCGGTACCAACGCTCGGCGGTCTGCACCTCACCGCGGTCGGCGTGCAGCGCGCCCAGTGCGTTGGCGGCGTTGCCGTCGCCGTCCTGGGCCGCCCGCCGCCACCACTCCGCGGCGCTCTCCTCGTCACCGGCGTCGCGCAGCAGGTACCCCAGCGCGCAGGCGGCGCGGGCCTCCCCGTCCTTGGCGGCGGACAGGTACCAGCGGCCGGCCTCCTGGATGTCGCCGCGGTCCTCCAGGAGCACGCCCAGCTGCAGCGCGGCCCTGCGGTGGCCGCGCGCGGCGGCCTGGCGGTACCACTGCTCGGCCTCCTCCTGCTGGGTGAGCTCGCCGTACGCGGGCACCGTCCGGCGGTCGGTGTCGCGGCCGTCCTCGATGAGCCGGGCGAGACGGTACGCCGCCTCGCGGTGGCCGCGCTCGGCGGCGGCGCGGAACCAGCGCTCGGCGCCGATGTCGCCGCGGTGCTCCAGCAGGTCGGCGAGGGCGTACGCGCCCAGGCAGTGGCCGGACTCGGCGGACTGGCGCAGCCAGTACTCGGCGGCCGGTTCGTCGCCGCGCTCGCGGTAGTGCCGGCCGAGGGCGTGGGCCGCGGCGGCGGAACCGGCGACGGCCGCGATCCGCCACCAGCCGGCCGCCTCGTCCCCGTAGCCGCGCTGGTGGAGCAGGACGCCGAGGTTGTTGGCCGCGGCGCGGTCCCCGGCGGCGGCCGCGGAGCGCAGGTGCGGCTCGGCGCCGTCGAGGTCACCGCGGCGCAGCAGCATCGCGCCGAGCGCGCTCATCGCGGCGGTGTCGCCCGCCTCGGCGGCCCGGCGGTGGCCGGTCTCGGTCACCGCGTCGGACGCCTCGGCGGCCTCCATCGCGTCCATCGGCAGCTCGGATTCGCGCCCGTCGTCGGGCGCGTGCACAAACCGGTCCGTCTCCAACAACCTTGCCTTGTCCCCCATAAGACCCATCGTCGCATCACCTGTAACCCGCGTACACCTGGTATACCGCAGCCAGTGAGGTCACTTCAGCGGTTTGTCGACTTCCCGACACAACGACAAGCCAAACTCAAGCACACAGGTTCCCTACATGTGCTGCGCGACCCGGCCTTCTCCGCGATCGCACCGAAACGTATGACGTCGCATGACGAAGGCCCGGATCCGTGTGGATCCAGGCCTTCGGCGTTGAGTAGCGGGGACAGGATTTGAACCTGCGACCTCTGGGTTATGAGCCCAGCGAGCTACCGAGCTGCTCCACCCCGCGTCGTTGTGCACTCAATGTATCACGGCACGGTGCCGCCCCCGGCACCGATGGTCCCGTGGCCGCCGGTTCGCACCAGCGCCCACGGGACCGGGAACTGCAGCCGGGCGGGTCAGCCGCCCGACGCGCCGCCCTTCCCGGATGCCTTGGCGGCCCGGTCCAGCGCCGCCTTCAGCTTCTTCTTGGCCTCGTCGTACGCGGCCAGGTCGCGGCGCTCCAGAGCCTTCTCGCCCTCCTGGTACGCCTTCTCGGCATCGGCCAGGGCCTGCTGCACGGTCTGGTCGGCCGGCGGCTGCTTTCCGGTGTCACCACCCGTGTCCTGGCCCGTGTCACCGCCGTCCGGCGGAGTCTCCGTGCCGGAACCGGGCGCCTTCTTCCCGAAGACCACGTCCAGCGCGTCCTTGAGCGAGTCCGCCAGGACGGGCTTCTGGTCGCCGTAGCTGACCAGCACCTTCTTGAGCAGCGGGAAGTTGGTGGCGGCACCCTTCAGGTACACCGGTTCGACGTAGAGCAGTCCGCCGTCCAGGGGCACGGTCAGCAGATTGCCGTACACGATCTCCGAGTCGCCGAACTTCTTGAGGATGTTGAGCGCGTTGGCGATATCCGGATCGGAGTTGAACTTCGACTGCACCAGCTTCGGACCGGGTACCGGCGACTGCGACGGCAGCTTCAGCAGTCTGATCTTGCCGTAGTCGCCGCTGGTCGCGTTGGCGTCGACCGCCATGAACGCGCCCAGGTTGTCCCGCTTGTTGGGCGTGAAGGTGGTGGTCAGCGAGAAGGTCCGCTCCTGCTGGTCCGGCATCTTCATGCTCAGGTAGTACGGCGGGACCGCGTTGCCCGGCTTGGTCGTCGGGTCGTTGGGGATCTGCCAGCGCTCAGAACCGGTGTAGAAGGTCCCCGGGTCCGTGACGTGGTAGGTCGTCAGCAGCTGGCGCTGCACCTTGAAGAGGTCCTGCGGGTAGCGCAGGTGCTCCTTGAGCGACTTGCTGATCTCGCTCTTCTTCTCGACGGTACCGGGGAACGCCTTCATCCAGGTCTTCAGGACCGGGTCCTTCTCGTTCCACTCGTAGAGCTTGACCGAGCCGTCGTAGGCGTCCACCGTCGCCTTGACGGAGTTGCGGATGTAGTTGACCTGGTTCTGCGGGGCCACCACCGTCCGCTGCCCGTTGGTGAGCGAATCGGCCGTGGTGTCCCCGAGCGTGGTGCGCGAGGCGTACGGATAGCCGTTGCTCGTCGTGTAGGCGTCCACGATCCACTTGATGCGGCCGTCGATGACCGCCGGGTAGGCGTCACCGTCGATGGTCAGCCACGGGGCGACGGACTCCACCCGCTCCTTGGGCGTGCGGTTGTACAGGATCCGCGAGCCCTCGCCGATCGCACCGGAGTAGAGGATCTGCGGCTCCCCGAACGCCACCGCGTAGGCGGCGCGGTTGACCGGGTTGGACAGGCTGACGCCGCTGTTCCCCTGGTAGCTGTAGCTCTTCTCGCCGGTGCGGTCGTCGGAGTAGTCCAGCTCCTTCTGCGGACCGCCGACGATGGAGTACTGGGTGGTCTTCTCGCCGTAGTAGATCCGCTGCTCGTACGGGCCGAACTGGCCCTTGGCCGGGAGCTCCGACTCGGTGTACTTGGGGCCGCCGCCGTCGGCGGTCTCGGTTCCCTTGGCGGCGACCGCGCCGTAGCCGTGGGTGTACTTGAAGTGGTCGTTGATCCAGTTGCGCTCGGGGATACCGGCGATGTTCAGCTCGCGCAGACCGATGACGGTGTCCTGCTCGACGCCGTCCTTGTCCTTGTAGCGGTCGACGTCGAGGGTGGAGGGGAACTGGTAGTAGCCCTTGGCCTGCTGCTGCTTCTCGAAGGCCGGCGAGACCACGTTCGGGTCGAGCAGCCGCATGCTGGCCGTGGTGTCGGCGTTGTCACGCAGCCGCTTGCTGTCCGCCTCACCGGAGGGCTTGTACGTGCCCTTGTACGGTTTGACCTCTGTGTCCTGAATGTCGTAAGCGTCCCGCGTCGCCTTGATGTTCTGCTTGATGTAGGGCGCTTCCTTGGCCTGCTCGTTCGGCTGGACCTGGAACTTCTGCACGATGGCCGGGTACAGGCCGCCGATCAGGATCGCAGAGAGCACCATCAGGCCGAAGCCGATCACCGGCAGCTGCCACGTCCGCCGCCACAGCGTCGCGAAGAACAGCACCGCGCAGATCGCCGCGATGAAGAAGAGGATGGTCTTCGCCGGGAGGTAGGCGTTGGCGTCCACGTAGCGCAGACCCGTCCAGTTGTCGGCCGACTTCAGGCCGCTGGACTTGACCGCGAGTCCGTACCGGTCGAGCCAGTACGCGATCGCCTTGAGCGAGACGAAGACACCGAGCAGCACCGACAGGTGGCCGGTGGCCGCGGCGGTCGCCCGCGAGCCGGGGCTGGTCAGCCGCAGCCCGCCGTAGAGGTAGTGCGTCAGCGCCGCGGCGACCAGGCACAGCACCACGGCGGCGAAGCCGAAGCTCAGCAGGAAGCGGTACCAGGGCAGGTCGAACGTGTAGAAGGACACGTCCTTGCCGAACTGGGCGTCCGTCGTGCCGAACGGCACGCCGTTGACCCACTGCAGCCACGTACGCCACTCACCGGACGCCGAGGCACCGGCGATCAGCCCGACCACCGCCGCGATCGCGATCAGCGCCCACTTCTTGAACGGCGCGATGCTCATGCGGTAGCGGTCCAGGCTCTGCTGCTCCACCGACATCGCGCTGAGCGGCGGCCGGAGCCGGTGCGCCAGCCAGATGTTGACGCCGACGGCCGCCGCCATCAGGACGCCGAAGACGCAGAACAGACCGATCTTGGTCCACAGGGTGGTGGTGAAGACCGAGGAGTACTTGACCGAGCGATACCAGAGCCAATCGGTCCAGAACCCCGAAAACATCACAAAGAGCATGGCCAGTACGGCCAGTGCTCCCACGGTCATCAGCAGGGTCCGGATCCGCCGCGATGGTCGGCCGACTCTGATCCGTGGCCCTGTCGGGCCTGAGCCGCGGTCCGGCATCTGGAAAGCCAAGGTGCGCACCTCGAAGTTCGCTGTCGTCTGGAGCAGGCCCGGCGATACTAGGACCCACTGATGCAACTTACGAAGGCTTTACCCAGTTCCCGATTTCCGGGGTGGACAAGGCACGATGTTGAGCATGACTGACCTTCCCGGCTCTCCCGCTGCCAGCACCCCCCTCGCCGCCGACCCGCTGACCCGCGCGGTACTCGAGATCGACGAGTACACCGCCGGGCTCGGCTGGGACCAGCCCGCCCGCCTGTTCGCCCTCGTCGACACCGCCCAGCTGCGGGCGCAGGAGCCCTCGCTCGCCGCCCAGCTCGGCATCGACGACTCCAGCACCGCCTCCCTGACCCCCGTGGAGCAGGACGAGATCCCGGCGGAGGTCCCGCTGGACGAGTTCCTCGCCACCATCGCCTGGCCGGACGCCGTCACCGGCTGCGCGCTGACCGTGGAGCGGCTCATGCTGCCGCCGACCGCCGAGGCGTCCGAGCCCGCGGGCATGGACGAGGCGCAGCTCGCCCAGTGGGTCGCCGGGCACCCGGAGCGCCAGGAGGTCCGGATGACGGTGGCGGTGCTCCGCGACGGCCGCCGCGAATCGGCGCTGCGGCTGCGCGAGAAGGACGCCGCCACCGAGGTGCTCACCGGCTCGGGGCTGGTGCCGGGCCTCGCCGACGCACTCGCGGCGACCTTCGAAAGCTGAGGTCCGGGCCGGGCGGCCCTACTTCCGGCCTGCCGGGCCGCAGCTCGGCAGGCCGTCGAGGTCGCCGCCGCGGATCTTCTCCAGTGCCTTGACGGCGTCGCCTATGGTGTCGACCTTGACCAGCCGGAGCCCCTGCGGGGTGTTCCTGGCGGCGGTGGCGCAGTTGGCCTTGGGGGTCAGGAAGAACTCCGCGCCCTGCTCGCGCGCGGCGATGGTCTTCATCGAGATGCCACCGATCGGACCGACCTTCCCCGCGTCGTCGATCGTGCCCGTACCGGCGACGAACTTCCCTCCGGTCAGGTCGTCGGGCGTGAGCTTGTCCATGATGCCGAGCGCGAACATCAGCCCGGCGCTCGGGCCGCCCACATCGGCCAGCTTGATGTCGATGGGGAACGGGAAGACGTGGTCCACACCGGCCTGGATGCCCACGATGGCCCGGCCGCCGTCCGCCTTCTGCGTCGTGACCGTGACCTGCCGCGCGCCGGTCTCGGGCTTCTCGCCCTGCTTCTCCACCGCGGCCGCCTGCTTGACCGGGATGATCGTGAAGACGGCCTTCTCACCGGGCTTGTGCTTCGTGACGAGCTTGGCGACGTCCCCGGGCTGCTTGATCTCCGTGCCGTCCACCGCCTTGATCACATCGCCGGCGTGCAGCAGTCCGTCGGCCGGCTTGTCCTTGACGACGGAGCGGACGACGGTCTGGGTGGCGACCGGCTTGTGCAGCTCCCGGAGCGCGGCGACCTTGGCGCTCTCCTGGGACTGGCTGAACTCCTCCGCGTTCTGCTGGTCGGCCTGCTCGGCGGTCTGCCCCTCGGGGTAGAGCGTCTTGTGCGGGACCACGGCGCTGTCGGGGTCGAGCCAGCCGTAGACCGCCTCCAGGAGGTTCATCCGGTAGTCGGGGCCGGTGACCCGGACCGTGGTCATGTTGAGGTGACCCGTCGTCGGGTACGTCTTCTCCCGGGAGATCTGCAGCACCGGCTCGCCGCCATGGTCACCGAGCGTGTTGACCGTCGGCCCTGGGGACATCTCCGCGTACGGCACGGGGATCAACAACCCCGCGATGATCAGCACGATGAACATCAGAGTCGAGGCGAGCAGCGTCGCGGTGCGGCGTGGCATGGAACGACAGTACGGGACGGGTATGACAACCGGCCCGCGGGGCCGTCCGTACGGGGCCGGACCGCGCGCGGCCGCGTACGGCGACGGGCGTCAGGCCGCCGGGTCGGACGCGGTCGGGGCGGGGTCGGAAACGGAGCGCTGTTTCTCCATCGCGTCACGGAACCGGGCATAGCCCGCGAGTTCCGCGATGTCCCCGGTCTTGCGGTGCCTCAGGGCCCAGCTGCTCCACACTGCGGCGACCAGCCCGGCGCCAACCGGAATCAGCAACCAGAGGAGCGCGCCCATCAGCTACCTCCCAACCCCTAGCACTACCACAATCGACGAATAAGCAGATTAACCATCTGCCAGCTCAACGCTCACGCCAGGGGGCTGGTTACGCAACCGGAACCCCGGGCACCGGTATGGCCGGACGCCGGGCGCCACGCGGATTACTCCACCCGGGTCACAGAGTTCCTACCCCGTGATGAACAGGCCCCCACCCATTCCTGGGTTCCGTCCGAGAACGTCTGCTGCTTCCAGATCGGCACCTCGTGCTTGAGGTCGTCGATCAACGTGCGGCAGGCTTCGAAGGCCTCGCCCCGGTGCGGGCAGGACACCGCGACGACGACGGCCAGATCACCGATCCGCAGATCGCCCACCCGGTGGACCGCGGCCAGTGCCCGCACAGGGTATGCGGCGACCACCTTCTCGGCGACCCGGCGCAGCTCCGCCTCGGCGGTCGGGTGGGCCGAGTACTCCAGGGCCTCGACGTCGGCGCCGTTGTCGTGGGAGCGGACCGTGCCGACGAACAGGGCCGTACCGCCGGCCGCGGCATCCCCCACGGCCGCGAACACCTCGTCCACGGACAGCGCGGTGTCGCGGATCTCCAGGAGCCGTACAGGGTCCGCCGCGGCCTGCTCACCGGGGTGGGCGCGGGCGGGCGTCGAGGGGGAGGCGGTGCCAGACATGGCCCCATCGTGCCGTAAAGCGGCGCGGCGCGGAATGACCGGATCTGCCGGTCGTCCCAGCCGCCGTATGGAGACTCCTCCAGCCCCGTGGAGATCAGATGCGGCGGCGGGCCTTACGGGCACGCCGTACCACCGCGGCGGCGCCGAGGAGGGCGACGGTGGCGCCGGCGGCGCCCGCGGCGGTCGCGTCCTTGCGGCCCAGCCGGCGCCCGGCGACGGTGTGCCGTCCGGCGACCTCCTCCAGGAGCTCGGCGAGCACCTCCTCGTTCGTCCACCGGGGCCGCCAGCCCGCGTCGTGCAGCCGGCTGCCGCTGACCACCCAGGGATGCATGGTGTAGGCGAGGTCCCCCGCGGGCGACGGTGTCAGGCCGATGCGGTGGAGGCGGGCGGCGGCGCCCAGCGCCACCGAGGACGGCAGCTCCATGCGGCGGATGCCGGACAGCTCCTCGACCTCCTCCTGTTCCAGCCAGCCGTCGCAGCCCACCGCCAGCTCACCGTCGACCTTCTCCAGCGCCGCGTACTCCAGGGCGCCGACCAGGTCCTCGACGTGGCAGAACTGCCAGGCGGGCCGGGATCCGGCGACGACCAGGAGGCGCGGCGACTCGAAGTAGCGGGTCAGCGCGGTGTCGGTGCCGCCCACCAGGACGGTGGGGCGCAGCACGGTGACATTGAGCCCCGGGTGCGCGCGGGGCGCGCGGCGCGCCAGGTGTTCGATCTCCAGGA
Source organism: Streptomyces sp. NBRC 110611 (assembly GCF_001590865.1). Taxonomy (GTDB): domain Bacteria; phylum Actinomycetota; class Actinomycetes; order Streptomycetales; family Streptomycetaceae; genus Streptomyces. The sequence continues at coordinate 730,342 of NZ_BBUY01000001.1, read as the reverse complement.
GATCGCCGACTCCGGTGGCGTCCGCCGTGGCCCGCAGCTCGGCGTCCTCGGCCAGCGGCACGTCGTTGTCGGGCAGCGCCCCGTAGACCATGGCGGAGGTGCACAGCACCACCCGGTGGACGCCGGCGGCCGCGGCGGCGGTGAGCACGGTCTGGGTGCCGCGCACGTTGTAGGCGGTGCGCGCGGCGGCGTCGGTCTCCAGGTCGAGGTCGAGCGCCAGGTGGACGACGACGTCGGCACCGCGCAGCTTGTCGGCGATGGCGGGGTCGCGGACGTCCAGGACGTGCCATCGCGCCCCGTCGATGTCACCGCGCCGCTCGTCGATGGCCACCACCGCCCTGACCTCGTCGGACGCGACCAGGGCGCGGGTGAGCAGCGCCCCGACCCCGGAGGCGGCTCCGGTGACGGCGACGACGGGCTGGCGCTGCGGCCGGCCGGTGGCACCGGACGCGGGGTCGGCTGCCTGCTCGGTCTGGGCCGCAGCGTTTCGCGCTGCGCGAACGGTCGGATCTGGGGAACTCACCGGGCGTCTCCAGCGGTTGTCTTCAGTGCGGGCGTTGCTGACGCGTCCGCACCAGGTGGCATCCATCCTGCCCCAGCCACCGTGACAGCGAAGCACCGAGCCCCCATGCGGTTCGGGTGTCTACGCTGGAGGTGATGTCGGGCAGCCGCCGTCGGCCACCTGGCCGGCGGCCCTACGAGCCGAGGAAACCCGTGAGTGACACCCCATTTGGATTCGGCCTTCCGCCGGAGGAGCCGGAGGACGGCGACAACGGCAAGAAGAAGGACGGCCAGGGAGGTAGCCAGGGCCCCGCGAACCCCTTCGGGTTCGGCGGCGGGAGCGGCGGCGCGGACAATCCGTTCGCGGCGCTCTTCGGCGGCATGGGCGGCCCCGGCGGCGAGATGAACCCTGGCGACCTGGGAGCCGCGTTCCAGAAGCTCGGCCAGATGCTCTCGTACGAGGGCGGCCCGGTGAACTGGGACATGGCCAAGGACATCGCGCGGCAGACCGTCGCGCAGGGCGCCCAGGACGGCAGCAAGGACGTGAGCCTGTCCCCGGGCGAGCGGTCGGCCGTGGAGGAGGCCGTGCGGCTGGCGGACCTGTGGCTGGACGGTGTGACGTCGCTGCCGTCGGGCTCCGGCTCGGTCGTGGCCTGGAGCCGCGCCGAGTGGGTCGAGGAGACCCTGCCGGTGTGGAAGGACCTGGTCAATCCGCTCGCCGAGCGGGTCGGCGCGGCAATGGGCGAGGTGCTGCCCGGGGAGATGCAGGCCATGGCGGGCCCGCTGCTCGGGATGATGCGTTCCATGGGCGGCGCGATGTTCGGTTCCCAGATCGGCCAGGCGCTGGGCGTCCTGGCGAGCGAGGTCGTCGGTTCGACGGACATCGGGCTGCCGCTGGGCCCGGCCGGGAAGGCCGCGCTGCTGCCGGGGAACATCGCCGCCTTCGGCGCGGGCCTGGGCGTGCCGGAGGAGGAGGTGCGGCTGTACCTGGCCCTGCGTGAGGCCGCCCATCAGCGGCTGTTCGCCCATGTGCCGTGGCTGCGCTCGCATCTGTTCGGCGCCGTCGAGGGCTATGCCCGCGGCATCAAGGTCGACACGTCCAAGCTCGAGGACGTGGTCGGCCAGATCGACCCGCAGCATCCGGAGGAGCTGCAGAACGCGCTCCAGCAGGGCATGTTCCAGCCCGAGGACACCCCGGAGCAGAAGGCCGCGCTGGCCCGCCTGGAGACCGCGCTGGCGCTCGTCGAGGGCTGGGTGGACGCGGTGGTGCACGCCGCCGCCAAGCCGCATCTGCCGTCGGCGGACAAGCTGCGCGAGACGCTGCGCCGGCGCCGGGCGAGCGGCGGTCCGGCCGAGCAGACGTTCTCCACGCTGATCGGTCTGCAGCTGCGTCCGCGCCGGCTCCGGGACGCCTCGCGGCTGTGGGCGTCGCTGACGGACGCCCGGGGCCTGGACGGCCGGGACGGCCTGTGGGAGCACCCGGACATGCTGCCGACCGCGGCCGATCTGGACGACCCGGACGGCTTCGTGCACCGCGAGCAGCTGGACTTCTCCGAGCTCGACAAGATGCTCGGCGAGGCCGCGAGCGGCGGCACGCCGGACCTGGGCAAGCCCGCCCGGGAGGGCGAGAGCCCCGAGGAGACGCCCGGCGGGGACAGCGGGAACAAGAGCGACGGCGACCGGTGAGTCTGCACGCGGACGCGGCGCGGGCACTGGAGAAGTGGCCCGCGCCGTCGCCCGGCCAGGAGCGGCTGCGGCTGGCGTACCTGGACCACCTCGCCGCCCATCAGGACGGCATGTGGAAGCCCTGCAAGGACGGGCACCTCACGGCGAGCGCGCTGGTGATCGATCCGGCCCGCGGCCGGGTGCTGCTCACCCTGCACCGCAAGCTGGAGATGTGGCTGCAGATGGGCGGCCACTGTGAGCCTCAGGACGCGACACTGGCGGACGCGGCGCTGCGTGAGGCACGCGAGGAGTCGGGCATCGCCCAGGGCCTGACGCTGCTGCCCGGCGGCCCGGTGCGGCTGGACCGCCATCGCACGCCGTGTGCGGTGCATCTGGACGTCCAGTACGCGGCGCTGGCGCCCGACGGGGCGGTGGCGGCGATCAGTGACGAGTCGCTGGACCTGCGCTGGTTCCGGTACGACGAGGTACCCGGCGTCGCCGACGCGTCGGTGGCGCGCCTGGTGGAGGCCACCCGCGCGCTCCTGTAGGCGGCGTCGGAGCTGCTGAGCCCGGGCGGCGTCCGGCGCCCGGGCCCCTGGGCGGGGCGGGCGCCGGACTGCCGTCCGCGGCGGGTCAGTTGGTTCCGCTGGTTCCGCGGCGGGTCAGTTGGTTCCAGGGCAGGTCAGTTGGTGAAGATGTTGCCCTGGTTCATGCCCCGGGCGCCCTGCTGGCCCATGCCGAACTGGGCGGCCAGGCCGGAGCCGATGTCCGCGTTCTGCGGTGGCAGCAGCTCGCTGGGCTGGACCAGCGCATACCCCTGGCCGAGGAAGCTGAGCTCCCAGCCCTCACCGGTGCTGCCGCGGCGGCGCCACACCCCTGAGGAGTGCGTCTGCGCCTGCATCTGCACCCGCAGCGACGCGGACCAGGCGACCACCGCGTCGGCGTCGGCGTTGACGTACTTGTCCGGCGTGACCTGGAGCATCAGCGGCCGGCCGGAGGTCATCAGGGCGACCTTCCCCTGTCCGGAGATGTTGAGCTGGTACTTGCCGGTGCCGGAGATCCCGTACTGGCTGTCGACCGAGACCACCTCCCAGTGGAGGCCGGAGTCCAGCGCCAGGACGTAGGCGCTGTCGACGGTCAGCCCGTCGTGGTCGACGTCGACGACATGGACGTACTGGGCGAGGTTCGCCAGATAGACCGTGCCCTGCCCGGAGACGCGCATCAGGTCGAGGCCCTCACCGGTGTGAGCGCGGGCGCGGTGCTGGCCCGGCGTCTGGTAGTTGCCGTCGAATTCGAGCAGCCCCTGGTAGGCGACCATGCTGCCCTTGCGGGCGAGGACGTCGTCATGGCCCTGGAGGGCGACCCGCAGCAGCTGGCCGTTCTGCAGGGCGTAGCGGTCCTGGGTCTGTGCCTCGGTGAAGGCGAAAAGCGGACTCTGCATGGCGTGTTCTGTCCTCCCCCTCAGCCCCGGGCCCGGAGCCGGTCGGTGCTGTCCTCGCTGGGCTGGACGACGACGAATCCCTGGCCGGAGAAGCCGAGTTGGTACGCCTCACCGCTGCCGCGGCCGATCATCGAGGACGCCTTGAAGCTGCGCTTGCCCTTCATCTTCAGGTTGGCCGACCAGGCGACCAGGGCGTCCGGGTCCACATAGGTCTCGTCCTCGCCGCGGCCGCAGTCGACGACGATGGGCGTTCCCCGGGAGGTCAGTGCGACCCAGCCGGTGCCGGAGATCCCGACGTTGAAGAGCCCCTGACCGGCGAACTTCGCCATGCCCTTGACGCGCTGCACGCCCCACTGGAGGTGGGCATCGAGGGCGAGGAGGTTGGTGCCGTTGACGGAGAGCGCCTCGTCGTCGAGGTGGACGCAGACCACGTCGGCTCCGTAGTCGGCCAGGTAGAGCAGGCCGTCACCGGAGCACTTCATCAGGGGGGCGCCCTCGCCGGTGAGCCACTGGGAGGCCATCTGACGGACGGCGGGCGGGTTCGGTTCGTACTGGATGAAGCCCTCGTAGGCGACCATCGAGCCGGTGCGGGCGAAGAGGTCCTGGCCGCTCTGCATGGCGATCTTCACCATGGCGCTGCCGTGGTTCTCCATCCGGGCGGCGGGCGGGGTCGGGGCATAGCCCGACAGCTGCTGCTGATTCATGGCGTACGGGCTCCCTCAGACCTCGTAGGGCTGGACGACGATGAAGTTGCCGGGCGCACCGCGGAACTGGAGGTTCACGGTCTCGCCGGAGTGGCCGGGGTAGGCGTGCCGGCGCAGGCTCACCTGGCTGGAGATGATCACCTGCGCGCCGGCGGACCAGGCCACGACGGCGTTGGCGTCGGCGAAGGTGGTCGGGGTGACCGGCAGCACGACGGGGGTGCCGTGGGTCTTGACGACGATCGTGCCGGTCCCCTGGAACTGCATGGTGAACAGGGCGCCACCGGGGATGCCGTGGCCTTCGATCCGGCGGACCTCGTACTGCAACGACTCGTCGAAGGCGAGCACCGACTCGGCGGACACACAGATCGCGTCGCCCTGCAGCTCGATGGGGTGGACATGGGCGCTGTTGTCGGCGAAGAAGACCTGGCCCTGGCCGGTGCAGCGCATCAGCTGCATCTCCTGGCCGGTGGCGTTGCCGACGATCCGGCCGCGGAAGCCTGCGCCCTTGTAGCCGAAGTCGACCTTGCCCTGGTACAGCACCATGCTGCCCTGGCGGGCGAGCACCGGCTGCCCGTCGGCACCGAGGTCGGCGCGGATCAGCCGGCTGTTCTGCGGCGTCCAGCGCAGGCCGGTGGGCGCTTCCTTGTACTTGTCGAGGACGACGCCGAGGCCGGGGCCGCCGCCCTGGGGCACGGACACGGCCTGGCCACCGGGGTACGGAGCTCCCGGGGGCGGTACCGGCTGGCCGTACGGGGCCGGCTGGCCCGGGAACTGTCCGGGTTGGTGCCCGTAGGGGGCGGCCTGCGGCGCCTGCCCGCCGGGGAAGCCACCGGGCGGTGCGGACTGCGGCGAGCCGTACGGGCCCTGGCCGGGCGCCGGCTGGCCGTAGGGCGCCGGGGGCGGTGGTCCGGGAGGTCCGGGCACATGGGGCGGCGGCACCGGTCCGGAGGGCGGAACCAGCGGCGCGGCCAAGGTCGGCGCGCTGTGTACCGGCGGCGCGGTGGGCTGCGGTACCGGGGGCACGGGGGCGGGCTGGGGCGGGGCCGCGGGGGTGGTCCGGAGCGGGGCCGCGGGGGCGGGCTGAGGCTGAGGCTGGGGCGGTACGGGCGCCGGCGCGCCGAAGGCCGGCGCGGGGGACGGGCCGGGCGGCGGGGCGAAGCCGGGCGCGCCCTGCGCGGGGGCCGACGGCTCGGGCTGCGCCTCGGCCTCCTCGGCGACCTCGCCGCCGAAGTTCGTCAGCAGCGCCTCCAGGCCACCGTCGAATCCCTGGCCGACCGCGGCGAACCGCCAGACGTCCTTGAGGTAGAAGTCACCCAGCATGACGGCGCGTTCGGTGCTGAACTCACTGCCGTGGAACGGGTAACGGGCGACCTCCTCGCCGCCGGCCACGATCCGGATGTAGCCCGGGCCGATCTGCGAGACCTGGCCCGCGCCGTCGAGCGCGGCGGTGAAGCAGAGCTTCTGGATGTGCGGCGGGATCTTGTCGAGGGTGACCCGGAAGGACTCGTTGTCGCCGGCCTGCGGGCCGAGCAGCTGGATCGACTCCTCGGGCGACGTGGGCTGGTTGTAGAAGATGAAGTACCGGTCGTCGGAGAGCCGTTCAGCGGCGTCCAGACCGAAGCAGCTGATGTCGAAGGTCAGACCGGGACCGGAGATCTGTACCCCTACGTACAGATCCGTCCCCGCCGTCAGATCGCTGATCCTGGCCTTGTGGCCGCGCTGGAATTCCCTGGCCATACGTAACGCCCGTCCCCCCGCTCCGCTGAGATGTGCCGCCTGGGCCGCCAGGCTAACCGCTGGTGCCGACAACGGGCGATGGCGGGGCGGCACGGGAGCGCGTCTGCCGTCCGGCTCCGCGCCTGTTCACGCCGGCCGGCTCCGTGCCTATTCGCGGCGGGCGGCCGGCACATGGGGCAACCGGTCGGCCGCGACCACTCCCTCGAGGTAGCCGCGGGCCCGCTCCGTACGGGGATAGGACTCCAGCAGACGCCAGAACCGGGGGCCGTGGCCAGGGACGAGCAGATGGGCGAGCTCGTGCAGCAGGACGTAGTCGAGGACGTAGTCCGGCATGCCCTGGAGGCGGTGCGAGAGCCGGATGCTGCCCTCGGCGGGGGTGCACGACCCCCAGCGGGTGTTCTGGTTCGTGACCCAGCGCACCGACGCGGGCCGGGCACGGCCGTCGAGGAACTGGTCCGACAGCCGCCCGGCGCGCTCGGCCAGCTCGCGGTCGCCGAGCATCCGCTTGCTCTCCTGGGCAGCGAGCTTGTCGAGCATGACGGTGACCCAGCGCTCCTCCTCGGCCTCGGACATACGGGCCGGAATGAGGACGACGGTGCGGTCGCCCTCGCGGTACGCGGAGACCGTGCGGCGCCGCCGTGAACTGCGGCGCACCTCGACCGCGCTGGTCCCCGAGCTGCGGGCCTTGGGGCTCGGAGCGGCCCGGCGCGCGGGGTCGGCGGCGCGGCGCGGGGGTGTCTCCTCTGATCCGTGGAGGGGCGGGTCGGCGGGCACGCGCCCGACGTTACCCGCTGTGCCTCCGGGAAGTCCCGCCCCGCGGACGGTTCGCTCCCGAACCACTCCATCCACTCCACCGCTCACACCGTTCGTATGACTAATGCCGTGCGCACCTGTGGATAACTTCGGGCCCTCCGCGCCGCAGACGGCATGCTGGGAGCCGGACGTCGAAGGTCGACGAGGGACGACGAAAGTACGGGGGCGGATCGAGATGCATCCGATGCTCAAGCCCGCGCTGCGGCGCGGCTGGCGGGACAGGGAAACCGTGCGGTTCGGGGTGGCGCCGGCCCATGCGAGGGTCGTCGGCCCGGTCGACACGGCCACCGGCAGCTTCCTCACCCTGCTCGACGGCACCCGCACCATGCGGCAACTCATCGCGGAGGCCTCCGCGCTGGACCTGCCGCCCGAGCACGTACGGGGTGTGGTGGGGCGGCTCGGCGCGGCCGGGCTGCTGGAAGCGCCCACCGCGGGCGGCCCGGGGGCCGCTGCCGTACGGGAGGACCAGCCCGCCTTCGAGCGGCTGCGGCCCGATCTGGCGTCCCTGTCGGTGCGGCACAGAGAGCCGGCCGGAGCCCTGGAGCGGATGGCGGCGCGCCGGGCGGTCCGGACCAAGGTCAGAGGAGCCGGCCGGGTGGGCGCGGCGATCGCGGCGCTGCTCTCGGCCTCCGGCCTGGGCCGGGTGGAGGTCGTCGACGGGGGCACGGTCGCGCCGGGGGACGTGCTGCCCGGCGGGCTCGACGCCGAGCGGATCGGCGAGCGGCGTGCCACGGCCGCCGAGCGGCTGGTCCGCCGGTGCTCCCCCTGGAGCCGCCGGCCACGGCCACGGGTCCCGGTCAGCGAATCCGGTGAGCCCGGACTGTCCCTGATGGTGCTCGCCCCGCGGGACGGACTCGCCGCGTACGCGCCCGACCCGGTGCTGTCCGAGCCGCTGCTGACCGCCGGGATCCCCCACCTGTACGCGGGCGTGATCGAGGGCACGGGTGTGGTGGGTCCGCTGGTGCTGCCGGGCGGTTCGGCGTGCGCGCGATGCGACGAACTGAGCCGTACGGACGCGGAGCCGGCCTGGCCGCGGCTGCTGGCACAGTGGCGGTCGGGGCGTGCGGCACCGCCGGTGCCGGCGTGTGATGCCGCGCTGGCCACGGCGGTCGCGGGGCTCGCCGCGGCCCAGGCGCTGGCGTTCCTCGACGGCGAACTCCCGCCGTGCACAGGGGCGCGGATGGAGCTGGCTCTGCCGTGCGGGAGTGTGCGCACGGCGCGGATCGAACCGCATCCGGAGTGCGGCTGCGGTGCCGCCGCTCCACGGAGTGCGGCAGGCACCTCGGATCCCGGGCCGGAACACGCCACAATGACGGGGTAACCCCGGCAGGGGACAGTGTGAGTTGGAGGGGCACATGTCTGATCTTCCCCGCAAGGCGGTCACCCGTACCGCCAAGCTGGCCGCGCTGCCACTGGGGTTCGCCGGCCGCGCCACCTGGGGCCTGGGCAAACGGATCGGCGGCAGATCCGCCGAGATCGTGGGCCGGGAGCTCCAACAGCGCACCGCGGAGCAGCTTTTCAAGGTGCTCGGTGAGCTGAAGGGCGGGGCGATGAAGTTCGGGCAGGCGCTGTCCGTCTTCGAGTCGGCCCTCCCCGAGGAGCTCGCCGGGCCCTACCGCACCGCCCTGACGAAGCTTCAGGAAGCGGCACCGCCGATGCCGACGGGCACGGTGCACGCCGTCCTCGCGGAGCGGCTGGGCGAGAACTGGCGGGAGCTGTTCGAGGAGTTCGAGGACAAACCAGCCGCCGCGGCCTCGATCGGGCAGGTGCACCGGGCGGTCTGGCACGACGGCCGCGAGGTGGCCGTCAAGGTGCAGTACCCCGGAGCCGGGCAGGCACTGCTGTCGGACCTCGCACAGCTGAGCCGCTTCGCCCGGCTGCTGGGGCCGCTGATCCCCGGTATGGACATCAAGCCGCTGATCAGCGAGCTGCGGGACCGCGTCTCCGAGGAACTGGACTACTCGCTGGAGGCCGCGGCCCAGCAGGCACATGCCGAGGAGTTCGCCGACGACCCCGATGTGGTGGTGCCGGCCGTGGTGCACCAGAGCGACGCGGTGCTGGTGACCGAGTGGATGGACGGGGTGCCGCTGTCCGAGGTGATCGCGGACGGCACAGAAGAGCAGCGGAACCGGGCCGGTCAGCTGCTGTCCCGCTTCCTCTTCTCCGGCCCCGCCCGCACCGGCCTGCTGCACGCCGACCCGCACCCGGGCAACTTCCGGCTGCTGGCCGGGGACTCCCCCGGCGGACCGGCCGAGGAGTGGCGGCTGGGCGTACTGGACTTCGGCACGGTCGACCGGCTGCCCGACGGGCTGCCGCCGACGATCGGCGCCTCCCTGCGGATGACGCTGGACGGCGAGGCGGACGCGGTCTACCGGCTGCTGTGCGAGGAGGGCTTCGTCAAGCAGACCGTCGAGCTGGACCCGGACGCGGTGCTGCAGTACCTGCTGCCCATCATCGAGCCCGCCCAGGCCGATGAGTTCACCTTCACCCGGAGCTGGATGCGCCGGCAAGCGGCCCGGGTCGGCGACCCCCGCTCGCCCGCGTACCAGCTGGGCAAGCAGCTCAATCTGCCGCCCGCCTATCTGCTGATCCACCGTGTGACACTGAGCACGATCGGGGTGCTCTGCCAGCTGGGCGCGACGGTGCGGCTCCGCGACGAACTGGAAACCTGGCTGCCCGGCTTCGTGCCCGGGAAGGAGCCGCCGTTCTCCGGCGGCACCGCCACCGGCACCGCTCCGCCGGCCTCCGCCACCGCGGACGGCCGTACGGACACCGGCCCGGACAGCCGGGAGGAGGCCGTCGAGGAGAACACCGCCTGAGCCGGGGGCCGGGCCTCACCACCCGGTGATGTCCGGCCTCACCACCAGCTGGAATCCAGGCGTCCCTCGATGGCCCGGATGTTCCGCCGCGCGCAGTTGTCGCAGAAGTAGCGGCGCTCGCCGTTCTCCACGGAGCAGGTCCAGGTCGGCGGAGCACCCTCGGCGACCGCGCCGCAGCCGTCGCATACCGTGTTCCCGTCGGCCAACTCCGCCTTTTCATGCGTCTTCTGGTCCACCTGCCGACGATATCCCCGCCGACCGCCGATGCCGGGTACAACGCACCACGGGGCCCGCCCTGTCGGACGAACCCCGTGGAGAATGCGGTGGTCAGCGCACGGCCGTTCCCGACTGCATCGCAGCCTTACTGCATCACGGCCATGGCCAGCGCACGCCGGGCACGCAGCGACGCGCGCTCGGCGCGCCGCTGCATACGCCGCGCGGCCGCGAGCCGGTGAGCCCTGCGTTCGGACTCGGCCTCCCGCAGGCGTTCATGCATATGCGCACGTGCCAGGGCTTCTGGGATGAGTTGCATGGCGAGGTTCCTGTTCTGACGCGACTCGATCGCGTCGGCGTTCACGGGGACGGGCGTGTCGGTGAAGGTGGGGTTCATCGTGGGGTCCTGCTTCTTGGGATCCCGTGTGACGGGATGGTCGATCGTTCCTGCGCCGGTGGTGTTCATGCCGCGACCGGGTTCTTGCGCGGACGGCCACGCGGACGCTTCCGCGGCACCACAACGCCCTGGACGAAGAGCTCACCGCCCCAGACCCCCCACGGCTCACGGCGGTCCTTGGCGCCGGCCAGGCAGGCCTCGCGGACCGGGCAGGACTGGCACAGCGACTTGGCGTACTCGACGTCGGCCGGGGACTCGGCGAAGAAGACCTCCGGGTCGTAGGTGCGGCACGGCACAGCGGCGCCGAGGCGGTCGATCTCGTTGTCGAGCTCGGTGAGGGGCAGCAAGGAGTTCTCCTGGGGGGCCTGGGGGTCGGGCGGAGGGATCAGGTCGGTGGCTACGGACGGGGTGTGCGTCTGCAGTTGCACGGTGGTGTGTTCCTCGTCTGTGTCGGCCCGCGGTGGCGGGCTGTCGGGCAAACAAAAGGGCCGCGGATCCCGGTGTGGGTTCCGCGGCCCTGGAAGGTGCCGACCTGATCTGCCGATCAGGCTGGATCTCTCCAGGGTTCGTGGCCGCGGTAGGCCCACAGGTCGTGCTGCTTCTGGTACTGCGTCCGGGATTCGGCGCCATTGGCCGCCGCGAGGGCAAAGGCATTCGCCTCAGCCGCCACTGCTGCTGCCGCAGGTGCCTCGGTCGGTCGTGCCACGCGCTCACTGTGCGTCGGCACAACGAGGGACTCGGGACGCGCGGCCTGGGAACCGGACAGAAGGCCGAAGCCGGACATACCGGTGCCACGGAGCGAGGAGCCGAGCGTGCAGGTGGCGATGACCGAACGATCGGTCATTTTGTTGGTCTCGATGAAGCTGATCACTGGTCTCGCCTCCTCTCGGCGTCTCGGTGGACCGGGAAATCCCGTTCCAGGATGTTCAAGTACAGCACGGATCGACCGGATCTCGGAAAGTTCCGACGTCCCCGTTGCCTACGCAGGCTATGGGGATGCGCTCCGCGCGCGCAAACTATTTTTCCGACGAGTTTTCCGCGGTGCCCCAGGTCCCGTCTCCCGAGGCCCCCACGAGCTCCTCACCGGCGCAGAGAGCCAGCACATCGCTGCCGTAGCGGTCGAACTTGCGCCGCCCCACTCCTGAGATGACGGCGAGCTCCGCTTCGGTTCCCGGGACCGCCTCGGCGATCGCCATCAGCGTCTTGTCGGTGAAGACGCAGTAGGCCGGCTGCCGCACCCGCGCCGCCTGCGCGGCCCGCCATGCGCACAGCCGCTCGTACAGCGCCTCGTCGAGCTCCGAGGGGCAGTCCTCACAGCGCATCAGCTTCATCTCGCCCGCGTCCGTCAGGGTCCGGTTGCAGACCCGGCAGCGCGCCGGGGTGCGGTGCCGGGACCGCCGCACGGCCGCCGCGGTCCCCGCACCGCGCTCGACTCCGCCCACGGCCGGGCCCGGTGTACGGCGCCCGGCCCCCGTGCCCGTACCGGGCCGCAGGCCCCGCAGAAAGCGGCTGGCGGTGCGCGAGGCCCGCCCGCCGGGGGACCGCGACAGCGACCAGGACAGCGCCAGATGCCGCCGCGCCCGGGTCACCCCGACGTACAGCAGCCGCCGCTCCTCCTCGATCTGCTCGTCGGTCCTGGCGTAGGTGATCGGCACCATGCCCTCGGTGAGCCCCACCAGGAAGACGGCGTCCCACTCCAGGCCCTTGGCGGCGTGCAGGGAGGCGAGCGTCACCCCCTCCACCGTCGGGGCGTGCTGGGCGTTGGCCCGCTCGTCCAGCTCGGCCACCAGGTCGGCAAGGGTGGCCTGCGGCCGGGCCCGGGCGAAGTCCTCCGCGAGCCGTACCAGGGCGGCCAGCGACTCCCAGCGGTCCCGCACCGCCCCCGAGCCGGCGGGCGGCTCACCGGTCCACCCCATGTCGCTGAGCACCGCCCGGACCTCGGACGGCAGGTCCATGGCGTCGTCCAGCAGCGCGTCGTTGCCGCCGAAGCGGGCGGCGCCGCGCAGCTTGATCCCGGCCTCCCGCACCTCGGGCCGCTCGAAGAACCGCTCGGCCCCGCGCAGCTGGTACGGCACACCGGCATCGGCCAGCGCCTGCTCGTACACCTCGGACTGGGCGTTCACCCGGAACAGCACCGCGATCTCACCGGCCGGCACACCGGAGGCGATCAGATCCCGGATGCGGCGGGCGGTGCCCTCGGCCTCGGCCGGCTCGTCCGCGTACTCCGTGTAGACCGGCTCCGGCCCGGCCGGGCGCTGCGAGACCAGTTCCAGGCGGTACTCCGCGGCACGCCCCCTGGCCTGCGAGAGCAGCCCATTGGCGAGGTGCACGACCTGCGGGCTCGAGCGGTAGTCGCGGACGAGCTTGACCACCGTCGCGTTCGGATGGCGGGTGCGGAAGTTCAGGAGGTGATCGGGGGTGGCGCCGGTGAAGCTGTAGATCGTCTGGCCGGCGTCCCCCACCACGCACAGACTGTCCCGGTCCCCCAGCCACAGCTCCAGCAGCCGCTGCTGGAGCGGGCTGACGTCCTGGTACTCGTCCACGACGAAGTGCTGGTACTGGGCGCGGACCTGCTCGGCGATGTCATGCCGGTCCTGCAGCACACCGACGGTGAGCAGCAGCACATCCTCGAAGTCGATGCTCCCCCGGTCGCGCTTGAGCTGCTCGTACGCGGCGTAGACCTGCCCCACCTCGGCCGGGTCACGGGGCGCCTCGCGGCCGGCCTTGTGGACCGCGGCCGGATAGTCGGCCGGCACCGTCTGCGTCACCTTGGACCACTCGATCTCCGCCGTCATGTCGCGCAGCTCGTTGCGGTCGAGCCGGATACGGCAGCGCGCGGCGGCCTCGGACACGAACTGGATCTTGCGTTCCAGCAGCCGCGGCAGCTCCCCGCCGACGGCCTTGGGCCAGAAGAACTGAAGCTGTCGCAGCGCGGCGGAGTGGAACGTCCGCGCCTGGACCCCGCCCGCGCCGAGCTGCCGCAGCCGCCCGCGCATCTCCCCCGCCGTACGGGCCGTGAAGGTGACGGCCAGCACGCTCGCCGGCGGCAGGATGCCGGCCCGGACGCCGTAGGCGATGCGGTGCGTGATCGCCCGTGTCTTGCCCGTACCGGCACCGGCCAGCACACACACCGGACCGTGCAGCGTCGTCGCCACCTCGCGCTGCTCGGGGTCGAGCCCGTCGAGCACCCCGTCGGCCGAATCCGGCACCGGCGGGAAGAGCGAGGAGTCCGTTGCTGCTGTCACCCCGCCATGCTGCCAGGTCCCCGGAGACCCGCACGCATCCCGTCCACATCTCCCGCCTCCGCTCATACGCATCACACCCCCTGTGGACAACCGGCGACGCACGGCGACGGAGTCGTGGGACCGTGAGGCACTGCCCTCGTCCGGCGGGAATTGCTGCGGCCCGATGTGCGTTGTGTTCCCTGGCCGCACCGAGTGGGCGGTATCGATATTCGATCAAGAGACTGAGCTTAAGGAGCACGGGCGCATGGCGGGCACTGTGACGATGTACAGCACGACCTGGTGCGGTTACTGCCGTCGGCTGAAGAGCCAGATGGACCGTGAGGGCATCGCGTACACCGAGATCAACATCGAGCAGGACCCGGAGTCCGCGGCGTTCGTGGAGAAGGCGAACGGCGGCAACCAGACGGTGCCGACCGTGCTCTTCGCCGACGGTACGACGCTGACCAACCCGTCCCTGGCCCAGGTCAAGCAGAAGGTGGGCGCGGCCTGAGAAGCCGGGCGCAGCGCCTGATCCGCGGCCCGGAGGGCCGTCCGGCCAGGTCCCGGTGAGGGATGGCCGGGCGGCCCTTTGTGCCTACGCCGTGGCCGCGTGAGGCCCGGGTGGCGGTCAGCGGGCGGTCACGGCTTGGGCAGCGGCTTGCCGTACCAGAGTTCGATCAGCCGGGAGGCGATGGAGATCCCGTAGGGCGGGAGGACCTCGCCGGATTCGAAGGCGGCGTGGAGGTCCTCGCGGGAGAACCACCGGGCCTCCTCGATCTCCTCGCCGTCGACCTGGATCTCGGAGGACGTGGCGCGGGCCATGAAGCCGAGCATCAGGCTGGAGGGGAAGGGCCAGGGCTGACTGGCGACGTACTCGACCTCGCCGACGACGACACCGGCCTCCTCGTAGACCTCGCGGGCGACGGACTGCTCGATGGATTCGCCCGGCTCGACGAAGCCGGCGAGGGTGGAGAAGCGCCCTTCGGGCCAGTGGACCTGGCGGCCGAGGAGGGCGCGGTCGTCCTCGTCGGTGACGAGCATGATCACGGCCGGGTCGGTGCGCGGGTAGTGCTCGGCGCCGCAGGCGGGGCAGCGGCGGATGTGGCCCGCGGCGGCGATGACGGTGCGTTCGCCGCAGCGGGAGCAGAAGCGGTGGAGGCGCTGCCAGTTCTCCAGGGCGACGGCGTGCACGAGGAGGCCGGCGTCCCGGGGTGAGAGCAGGAGGCCCGCCTCGCGCAGGCCGGCCGGGCGCGCGGACTGGTCCATGCGGCCGGGCAGGGAGTCCTTCTGGAGGGCGAAGTAGCTGACGCCGTCGCCGTCGGTGCCGAGGTAGTAGCGGTGGGCCTCGGTCAGCGGCGCCTCGAAGGACGGCGTCATGATCAGTTCGGTGCGGCCGTCGGGGGTGTCGTCGATCAGCGCCTGGCCTCCGGACACCACGAAGACACGCGTCGTCGGGTGGCTCCAGGCCGCCGCCAGCCACGCCTCGTCGAGACGGTGATGGGCGGAGCGGTCGATGCCGCTCGGCACGCTGAAGGTGAGCGGCCGGTCGGCGGTGTGGTCGGTCCAGGTGGTCACTGCTGTTTCCAACTCCCCCTGTGGCGTGGGTGTGGGTGCGGGCTGCGTACGGTGCGGAGCGGCGGTCGTGCGGCCGGCCGGCACGGTCAGGTCGTGGACCAGGTCTCCGCCAGGTCCCCCCACAGGTGGGCGGCGGTCTCGACACCCTTCATCAGCAGATCGAGTTCCACCTTCTCGTTGGGTGCGTGCCAGCCGTCGGAGGGGACGGAGATGCCGAGGAAGAGCACCGGGACGCCGAGGACGTCCTGGAGGTCGGCGGCCGGCCCGGAGCCGCCCTCGCGGGTGAAGCGGATCTTCTGGCCGAAGGCGCGTCCCATGGCGCGGACGACGGACTGGAGCGCGGGGTGGTCGAGCGGGGTGAGGCAGGGGCGGGTGGCGCCCCAGAAGGTGATCTTGTGGCGGATGCCGGACGGCAGCCGGTCGCCGACCCAGTCGCGTACGGACTGCTGGACGGCGGCGGCGTCCTGGCCGGCGACGAGCCGGAAGGAGAGTTTGAGCTGGGCGGCGGCCGGGATGACGGTCTTGCCGCCGGGGCCCTGGTAGCCGCCGCCGATGCCGTTGACCTCGGCCGTGGGGCGGGCCCAGATGCGCTCCAGGGTGGTGCTGCCGGCCTCGCCGAGGGTGGCGTGGGAGTGCGCGGTGCGCAGCCACTCCGCCTCGTCGAAGGGCAGCTCGGCCAGGAGCTCCCGCTCACGGTCGGTGAGTTCGATCACGCCGTCGTAGAAGCCGGGGATCGCGACGCGGCGGTCGGCATCGTGCAGAGCGGCGGCGAGCCGGGCGGCCTCGGTGGCGGGGTTGGGGACGGCGCCGCCGAAGGAGCCGGAGTGGATGTCCTGGTCCGGGCCGTACAGGTCGATCTGGCAGTCCGTCAGGCCGCGCATGCCGGTACAGACCGTGGGGGTGTCCCTGGACCACATGCCGGTGTCGGAGACGATCACGGCGTCGCAGGTCAGACGGTCGGCGTGGGTCTTGATCAGGGCCGGGAAGTTCGGCGAGCCGGACTCCTCCTCCCCCTCGATGAGCAGCTTGAGGTTGACGGCGGGGGCGGTGCGCCCGGTCGCCGCGAGGTGCGCGCGGACGCCGAGGGTGTGGAAGAACACCTGCCCCTTGTCGTCGGCGGCGCCACGGGCGTAGAGCTTGCCGTCGGTGGTGTACGGCTCGAACGGGTCGGTGTGCCAGCCGTCCTCGCGGGCGGCGGGCTGCACGTCGTGGTGGCCGTAGACGAGCACGGTGGGCGCGGACGGGTCACCGGAGGGCCATTCGGCGAAGACGGCGGGCAGCCCGTCACTGTCGGTCTCCCAGATCTCGACGGCCGGGAAGCCGGTGCCGGTGAGCTTGGCGGCGAGCCATTCGGCGCTTCGGCGGACCTCGCCGGCGCGCTCCGGGTCGGCGGACACGGAGGGGATGCGCAGCCACTCGGCGAGGTCGTCGAGGAAGGCTTCGCGATGGTCGGCGATGTAGGCGCGGACGGCGCTGTCCGGGGTCGTGCTCATACGACCGAGCCTATCGGCCTTCCGGGAGAGGGCCGTCGGCAGTCCGACCGGGAGGGCCGCCGGCAGCCTCGTCCGGGGGGCCGTCGGCGGTCTCGCCGAGGAGGAGGCGTTCGAGCCCGGCGCGGCCCGGCAGCCGCGCGGGTCTGACCACCTCTCCGCTGCGGACGTAGAGGAAGGCGGCGTCGACGGCGGACGGGGGCAGGCCGTGGCGCTCGGCCCAGGCGAGACGGTAGACGGCCAGCTGGAGGGGGTCGACGCCGGGCGTACCTCCCGTGCCCTCGAAGCTCCGGGGGAGGTTGCGGCCGGTCTTCCAGTCGACGATCTCGAAGCGGTCGCCGTCGGGGCCGCGCTCCTTGTAGACGGCGTCGATACGGCCGCGGATCACCCGCCCGGCGAGAGTCAGCTGGAAGGGGGCCTCGACGCGGAACGGGGTGCGGTGGGCGTACGGGGTGCGGGCGAAGGCTGCCTTGAGGGCTTCCAGGTCGTCTTCGTCGGTGATGCCGGAAGGCTCGCCGTCGTCGGCGCCGGGCAGTTCGTCGGGGCCGAGGAGCGGCAGCGCCGGCTCTTCGAAGCGGGATTCGACCCAGGCGTGGAAGCGGGTGCCGCGGCGGGCGCCGGGCTGCGGGGGGCGCGGCATGGGGCGGGCGAGCTCGCGGGCGAAGCCGTCGGGGTCGGCGGCGAGGCGGAGCAGGTCGGTGGCGCTGAGCGCGGCCGGCAGCGGGACGTCACGGACGGAGGCGCGGGCGCGGCGCAGCTCGGCGGTGAGGGCGTCCAGATCGCGGTCCCAGGAGCCGACGGTGCGGCGCTCCTCGGGGAGGAGGGTGTGCGGGTCGGCGCCGGGGCCCTCCGAGGCGTCCGAAGCCTCCTCCCCCGCCCGGTCCTCGTCCTCCGGGGGCGGCGGCCCCTCCGGGCCGTATCCGGACGCCTGTCGCGGCACCGCCGCGCGGTCGGCGGAGGCGGGCGCCGCCGGGCCCGTACGGCGCGCCAGGTGGGCACGGACCGTCGCCGCGGCGTGCCGGCGGCGGGCGGTGGCGGCGGGGTCGAGCGGCAGCGGCCAGTCCCGTTCGACGGCGGCTTCGGCGAGGGCGGGGTTCTCGGCGCCGTCCTCGGGGGCCCCGGCCCAGTGCTCGATCTCGCCGTGGCCTGCTTCGCAGTGGGCGCGGAGGGCCTCCAGGAAGGCGGACGGGCCACGGGGGCGCTTCTGCTGGGGCCCCCACCAGTGGCCGGAGCCGAGCAGCAGAGAGCGGGGACGGGTGAAGGTGACATAGCCGAGGCGGAGCTCCTCGGTTTCCTGGTGGTGCTTCATCGCCTCCTTGAAGTTCTTCAGGCCGCGGGCGGTCCACTCCTCGACGTCCGGGAGGGTGGCGGCGTCGCCGCGCAGGGCGTGCGGCAGGACCTTGGGGCGGCTCGTCCAGGACTCGCGGGCCTGTTCACTGGGGAACTGCTTGCTGATCAGGCCGGGTACGGCGACGACGTCCCATTCGAGGCCCTTGGCCTTGTGGGCGGTGAGGACCTTGACGGTGTTCTCGCCGCCGGGAAGCGAGCTGTCCAGGCCCTTCTCGTACTGGACGGCGGTGCGCAGGAAGCCGAGGAAGGCGAGCAGGGTGGCGTCGCCGTCGAGGGACTCACCGCCCTGCTTGGCGGCGAATCCGGCGGCGATGTCGAGGAAGCTGCCGAGGGTTTCGCGCCGGCGGGCGGCGAGGGCGTGCGGTGACGCGGACAGTTCGACCTCGAGACCGGTGGTGGCGAGGACCCGGTGGAGGACGTCCATGAGGGGGTCGCCCAGGGAGCGCCGGAGGTCGCGGAGTTCGGTGGCGAGGTAGGCGAAGCGGACCCGCGCCTCGGGGGAGAACGGCAGGCCGTCGTCCGGGCCGTCGGCTTCGAGGAAGGTGTCGAGGGCGTCGGCGAGGGAGAGGGTCTCCGCCGGGTCGACGCCCTCGACGGCCTCGGCGAGCCGCCGGTCGGCGTCGTCGGAGGGGTCTGCGGAGGGGGTGCCGGGGAGGCCGCCGTGGTGGACCAGCGTGCGGGCGCGGCGGCCGAGGAGGGCCAGGTCGCGGGGGCCGATCCGCCAGCGTGGCCCGATCAGCAGGCGGACCAGGGCGGCGTTGGCGGTGGGGTCCTGGAGGACCTCGCAGACGGCGACCAGGTCCGCGATTTCGGGCAGGTGGAGCAGTCCGGAGAGGCCGACGACCTCCACGGGGATGTCGCGGGCGACCAGTTCGCCCTGGATGTGAGCGAAATCGCCGGCGGTACGGCAGAGCACCGCGATCTCTCCGGGCGGGGTGCCGGTACGGACGAGGTGGGCGATCGAGTCGGCGAGCCACGCGTGTTCCTCGGCGTGGGTGGGCAGCAGGGCGCAGCGCACGGTGCCGTCGCGTTCGGCGCCGGGGGCGGGGCGGAGCGCTTCGACGCCCTCGTGCATGGCCCGCAGCGGGGCGGCCAGGCCGTTGGCGAGGTCGAGGAGGCGGCCGCCGCTGCGGCGGTTCTCGCTGAGGGCGTACCGGCGGGCGGGGGTGCCGTCCCGGAAGGGGAAGTGGGCGGGGAAGTCGTCGAGGTTGGCGACGGAGGCGCCGCGCCAGCCGTAGATGGCCTGGCAGGGGTCGCCGACGGCGGTGACGGCGTGCCCGGTGGGGGTGCCGCCGCCGGCGCCGAAGAGGCCGGAGAGCAGCAGTCGCTGGGCGACGGAGGTGTCCTGGTACTCGTCGAGCAGGACGACGCGGAACTCGTCGCGCAGGATCCGGCCGACCTCGGGGCGGGTGAGGGCGAGGGTGGCGGAGTGGGCGATCTGGTCGCCGAAGTCGAGCAGGTCGCGGCGGCGCTTCTCGCTGCGGTAGGCCGTGACGAGGTCGAGGAGTTCCCGGCGGGCGCGGCTGGTTTCGGGGACCTTGCGCAGGTCGGCGTTGGTGAGCTTGACGCCGTCGAGGGCCGCGAGGAGCGCGGTGTCGTGGGCGCGGAGCCGGGCGGGGTCGACGAGGTGTTCGGCGAGCTCGGCGTCGAGGGCGAGGAGGTCCTCGACGAGCGAGGGCAGGGAGGTGGTGAGCGCCGGGTAGGGCCCGGGGGCGGCGCGGAGGGTACGGGCGGCGAGCTGGAAGCGGGTGGCGTCGGCGAGCAGCCGGGCGGAGGGTTCCAGGCCGATGCGCAGGCCGTGGTCCTTGAGGAGCTGCCCGGCGAAGGCGTGGTAGGTGGAGATCCGGGGCTCTCCGGGGACCCCGGAGGCGGGGGCAACTCCCGGCTCGGGGGAGTCCGGGACGGGGGCGGGGTCGGGGTCGGTGACGCCGGCGGCGAGCAGGGCGGCCCTGACGCGTTCGGTGAGCTCACCGGCCGCCTTGTTGGTGAAGGTCAGCCCGAGGACCTGTTCGGGGGCGACCTGGCCGGTGCCCACCAGCCAGACGACGCGGGCGGCCATGACCGTGGTCTTGCCGGAGCCCGCACCGGCCACGATGACCTGCGGGGCGAGCGGGGCGGTGATGCACGCCATCTGCTCCGGGGTGAACGGGATGCGCAGGAGGTCTTTTAGCTGGTCGGGGTCCTTGACCTTCCGCTGCGCTTGGCCGGCTTCCCACGATTTCGGCTTTCCCGCCGTGTCTTCCGGTTCCGCCGTGGCG
>NZ_BBUY01000001.1:673325-709697 GCF_001590865.1 Streptomyces sp. NBRC 110611 | reverse complement strand
AACCTCTCGCTTCTGCCGCCGTCCATGCTGCCGGACCCACACCATTGTGGCTGATCGCCGTTGCGGCAGAGCTCGTACCCGCAGCGCCGGCCTGCGGGCGACCGCTCGGGCCGACAACGGGGGAGGCTACTCAAGAACCTGCCGGCCCTCCGGCACCGCGCTGCAGGAAGTCCGGAACGCGCAGTGTGTGCAGTGCGTGCCGGTCGTGGGCGTGAACCGCTCCTCCAGGACGCGGGCCGCGGCGGTGGCGAGGAGTTCGCCCGCCCAGTCGCCGTCCAGCGGCTGCTGCGCCTGTACGGCGGGCAGTGTCTCGCCGCCCTCCTTCTGGGGCGCGCCGAGCCGCAGGTGCACCAGTTCGGCACCGCCGGCGTCCGGTGTGCGGCCGTCGAAGGCGTCGTCGAGAGCGCCCTCGCGCACCGCGAGCTGGTAGACGGCGAGCTGGGGGTGGCGGGCGACCTCGGGTCCGGTCGGTTTCTGCTTGCCGGTCTTGAAGTCGACGACGTAGGCCCGGCCCTGCGCGTCCCGGGAGACCCGGTCCATGCTGCCGCGGATACGGACCTGGCAGGTGCCCGCCCGGAGGGTGAGGTCGAAGTCGTGCTCGGTGGCGACGGTGTCGCGGCCGCGGGTCTCGCGCTCCATGACGTGCCAGCGCAGGAAGCGCTCCAGGGCGGCGCGGGCGTGGTCCTTCTCCTGGCGGGACTTCCAGGGGGCGTCGAAGGCGAGCGCGTCCCATACGGAGTCCAGGCGCTCCATCAGGACGGCCAGGTCGGCGGGGGTGCGGCCGGAGGCGACCTCGTCGGCGAGGACGTGGACGACGTTGCCGAAGCCCTGGGCGGCGGTGGCGGGGGCGTCCGCCTTGACCTCGCGGCCCAGGAACCACTGCAGGGAGCAGGTGTGGGCGAGCTGGTCGAGGGCGCTGCCGGAGAGGAGCACGGGCCGGTCGCGGTCGCGCAGCGGGACGCTGCTGTGGGTGGGTTCGGCGAGGCCCCACCAGTTGTCGGGGTGGGCGGCCGGCACCAGGGGCTTGTGGTCGTCGTCGTGCAGCGCGGCCAGCTTGGCGAGGCGCTGGGCGGCGGCCTCGCGCAGGGCGGGGCCGGCGTCCGGGTCGACGGTGGTGGCGCGCAGTTCGGCGACGAGCGCGGCGACCGAGAGGGGGCGGCGGGGACGGCCGGTGACGTCCTGGGGGGTGACGCCCAGCTCGGTGAGGAAACGGGAGGGCTGGTCGCCGTCGTCGGCGGCGGCCTTCACGGCGGTCACGACCAGGCGCTCGCGGGCGCGGGTGGCGGCCACGTAGAACAGCCGGCGTTCCTCGGCGAGCAGGGCGCCCGGGGTGAGCGGTTCGGCGAGGCCGTCGCGGCCGATCCGGTCGGCTTCCAGCAGGGAGCCGCGGCGGCGCAGGTCGGGCCAGAGCCCCTCCTGGACGCCGGCGACGACGACGAGCCGCCATTCCAGGCCCTTGGCGCGGTGGGCGGTCATCAGCCGTACGGCGTCGGGCCGTACGGTGCGGCGGGTGAGGGTGTCGGCGGCGATGTCCTGGGCGTCGAGTTCCTCGAGGAAGTTCAGGGCGCCGCGGCCGCCGGTGCGCTCCTCGGCGCGGGCGGCGGTCTCGAAGAGGGCGACCACCGCGTCCAGGTCGCGGTCGGCGTTGCGGCCGGCGGCGCCGCCGCGGCGGGCGGCCCGCTCCAGGCGTCCCGGCCAGGGGGTGCCGTCCCACAGCTCCCACAGCGCCTGCTCGGCGGTGCCGTCGCCGGCGAGCAGTTCGCGGGCCTTGCGCAGCAGCAGCCCGAGCCGCTGGGCGCCGCGGGCGTAACCGGGGTCGTGCGCGATCAGGCGCTGGGGTTCGGCGAGGGCCTGGGCGATCAGTTCGTCGGAGGGGCGCGGCAGCGGCCGGCCGGCGGCGCGCTCCTCCTCGCGCAGGGCGCGGCCCAGGCGCCGGAGGTCGGCGGAGTCCATACCGCCCAGGGGGGAGGTGAGCAGGTCGAGGGCGGTTTCGGTGTCGAGCCGGTACGCCGGGGCGGTGTCGTCGGGGGCCGGAGCGTCTTCGGGGGCGTCGGCGGGGGCGTCCTCGGTCACGCCTCCGGCGGCGGTGGCGTCCTCAGGAGCGTCACCGACGGCGGCGGTGGCATCGGCGGCGGGGCGGGCCAGTGCCCCGTGTGCGGCCACCCGCAGGGCGGTCAGCAGGGGGGCGACGGCCGGTTCATGGCGTAGCGGCAGATCGTCGCCGTCGATGTCGAGCGGTACCCCGGCCGAGGTGAGCGCACGGCGCACACCGGGTATCGAGCGCCCCCCGGCGCGTACGAGGACGGCCATCTCGCCCCAGGGCACGCCGTCCTCGAGATGGGCGCGGCGCAGGATGTCGGCGATGTTGTCGAGTTCGCCGCCGGGCGTCGGGTACGTGTACACCTCGACGCGGCCGCCGTCCCGTACCGGGACCGGCTCGCGGTGCGCGCGGACCTTCTCGGCGGGCAGGCGGGTGACCGGCATCCGGCGGGTGAGCAGCCGGGTGGCCGCCAGCAGGGCGGCGCCCGAGCGCCGGGAGGTGCCGAGGACGGCCACCGGGGCGGGGGTGCCGTCGGCGCGCCGGAAGGTCTCGGGGAAGTCGAGGATGCCGTTGACGTCGGCGCCCCGGAACGCGTAGATCGACTGGTCGGGGTCGCCGAAGGCGATGAGGGTACGGCCCGGGGAGCCGGGTGCGGCCGCGGCCCGGGGGGACCGGCCGGCGGTGGCGGGGGGCACGTTGCCGGCGACGGCGCGCAGCAGCCGCACCTGGGCGGCGTCGGTGTCCTGGTACTCGTCGACGTAGACCGCGTCATAACGGGCGCCCAGCTCGGCCGCGACGTCGGGACGGCCGGCGAGCAGCACCGCGCGATGCACCAGCTCGGCGTAGTCCACGACCCCTTGGGCATCCAGGACGTCGAGGTATTCGGCGAGGAAGCCGGCCGCGGCGCTCCAGTCGGGGCGGCCGGTGCGCCGGGCGAAGTCGCCGAGGGCCTCCGGGCCCAGGCCCAGTTCGCGGCTGCGGGCGAGCACCGCGCGGACCTCGTCGGCGAAGCCGCGGGTGGTCAGACAGGCCCGCAGTTCGTCCGGCCAGCCGGTCCGGTCGCGGCCGGCGGCGGCCAGCTCCGCCTGTCCTTCGAGGAGCTCGCGGACGACGAGGTCCTGTTCGGGGCCGGACAGCAGCCGCAGGGGATCGGCGAACAGGTCGGCGTCCTGGTGGGCGCGGACCAGGGCGTAGCAGAAGGAGTGGAACGTGGTCGCCTGCGGGGTGAAGCCGGTCCCCAGGCGGACGGCCAGGCGGTCACGGAGCGCGGTGGCGGCCTTGCGGCTGAAGGTGAGGACGAGGATCCGCTCGGGGTCGGTACCGGCCCGGACCCGGCGGGCGACCGACTCCACCAGCGTCGTGGTCTTGCCGGTTCCCGGGCCGGCCAGCACCAGCAGCGGCCCGTGCCGGTGGTCAACCACGGCGCGCTGGGTTGCGTCCAAGGCAGGAGGATCCACCCGCTCCGGCGGGGTGCGCACCAGTCGGTACGTGCCGGAGGCGTCCCGCCGCCCCGCCCGGTGGGGCTGCGAGGGGGGTACCGCCCCCTCGAGCGGAGCCGAGAGTGGGGGCGGAGCGGCCGAGAAGGAGGAGCTCACGTGGATCGCCGGTCCAAAGAAGGGTGCTGGTCGTGCTGGGGATGCGGTGGTGCGGCCGCGGGGCGGGCTTGCCGCCGTACACGCTAATCGGTGCCGTCGTCGGCCTGGCGGCCGTCCCACCGGGCCCGCCGCATATCGAGCCGCGGTGCGTGGCCCTCGGCCCCCTGCCCCGCCTCCCGCAGCGGTGTGCCCTCCTCGCGGTAGTGCGCCAGGGCCCGCAGCTCGGCGCCGGGGAGCAGCCGGCCGTCCGCGCGCACCACCCGCCACCAGGGCACCGCGCCACCGTAGAGCGCCATCACCCGCCCCACCTGCCGCGGTCCTCCCTCCTCCAGCCACTCGGCGACGTCCCCGTAGGTCATCACCCGGCCCGCCGGGATCAGCTCGGCGACGGACAGCACCCGCTCCGCGTACTCGGGGTACTCGGGCGGTTCACCGGTCGCGGTCTCTCCGGTCCCACTCATTCGGCCCATCCTGCCGTACGGCACCGACAATGGGAGCGGACACACGGTCCCGCACCGTCCGTGAGGCCGGCGGCACGGCGTCGTCGACCCGGTACGGCGGGGAGTGTGCACCGCCGCGCCGGCACGGCAACGGGTGGGGAGGTTCCGCTTGCGGTACCCCCGAAATGCACCCTGATGCCCCCCTCCACCGGTCGGCCGTGCCACCATCTTCCGGACGGTGACTGGTGATACGAGATCAAGAAGAGACGGCCGAGCAGCAGGGTGCGGCGCCTCCACGGGAGGCGGGCGCCCCTGACGCGCTGCGCGTCGAGCACCGACGGAGGCCGGGCACGGCTTCCGCTACCGAGAAGGCGAGCACGATCAAGAAGGCCGAACGACCAGGGGCGTCCGAGAGGCCGGAGGGGCCCCGGGAGCCCGAACCATCCCAGCGCGACCAGCGCGAGGAGGCGGAGCCCGAGCGGAAGCAGGTTCCGGAGGAGCGCGAGGAGCAGGAGCACGCCGGTCCCGTCGAGCGCCGGAAGGACGAGGAGCCGGTGTCCGGCACGGGCCGGGGCAGGCCCCGCAGCGGCTCGCACCGCCTGGACGTGAGCGCCGGCGAATACGGCGAATTCCACGTCGACCGGGTCTCCGGTGACGAGCCGCTGCTGCCCGCCCGGGTGCACCGGCCCGCCGATCTGCTCCGGCTGCTGCTCGGCATCGCCGGGATCGCCCTCGTCCTCGGCCTGGCCACATTCGCCCACGGCACCACCGCGGGCCTGGCACGGGACATCGGCACCGGCGCCAAGGCGGCGCCCGCGCTGCTGATCAGCCTCGCCGGGCTGACGTCCAGCGTCGCGGTGCTGCTGGTGCCGGTGGCGTTCGCCGTGGAGCGGCTGATCAAGCGGGACGGGCTGCGGATCGCGGACGGGGTGCTCGCCGCCGTCCTCGCGCACGGGGTGTCGCTCGCCACCGACCTGTGGGTGGCCGAGGCCGCGCCCGCCTCCATCCGGGTCGCGCTGACCCAGCCACTGGCGAACGGTTCGCTCTCCGCTCCGGTGCACAGCTATCTGGCGCCGGTGATCGCCTATATGACGGCGGTGGGAATGTCCCGGCGGCCGCGCTGGCGGGTCGCGATGTGGGGCGTGCTGCTGCTGGAGGCGTTCGCGGTGCTGGTGGGGAAGTACACCACCCCGTTCGCGATCATCACGACGGTACTGATCGGCTGGACCGTCGCCTACGGCACCGTCTACGCCGTGGGCTCCCCCAACGTCCGCCCCACCGGCCAGAACCTCCTCGCGGGTCTGCGCCGGGTCGGCTTCCGCCCGGTCAGCGCGCTGCGCGCGGAGGACGCCGGCGGCCCGGAGCAGCACGAGAACACCGACCGCGGCCGCCGCTACCTCGTCACCCTGGAGGACGGCCCGCCCATCGACGTCACCGTCGTCGACCGTGAACAGCAGGCCCAGGGGTTCTTCTACCGGGTGTGGCGGCGGCTGTCGCTGCGCGGCGGTATCAACCAGCGCCGCAGTCTGCAGTCGCTGCGCCAGGCCCTGGAGCAGGAGGCGCTGCTGGCGTACGCGGCGATCGCGGCGGGCGCGAACGCGCCCAAGCTGATCGCCACCTCGGAGCTCGGCCCGGACGCGGTGATGCTGGTCTACGAGCACATCGGGGGCCGGACCCTGGACTCGCTCGCCGACGAGGAGATCACCGACGCGCTGATGCACAGCGCATGGCGGCAGGTCGAGGCGCTGCAGTCGCGCCGGATCGCGCACCGGCGGCTGGTCGGGGACGCCCTGCTGGTGGATCGTTCCGGCAATGTCGTGCTGACCGATCTGCGCGGCGGTGAGATCGCGGCCGGTGATCTGGTGCTCCGGATGGATATCGCCCAGCTGCTCGCCACCCTGGGGCTGCGGGTCGGCGCCGAGCGCGCGGTGGCCGCGGCCGTCGAGGTGCTCGGCCCGGATGCGATCGCGGACAGCCTGCCGATGCTCCAGCCGATCGCGCTCAGCCGCACCACCCGGGCCACCCTGCGGCAGCTGGCCCGGGAGCGCGCCAAGCGGGAGCGTGAGGCGGTGCTGGCGGCGTCGCAGGCCGCCAAGGAGGCGCGGGAGGCCCGGGAGGCGGCGGGCCGCAAGGACCGCAAGACGCTGCGGGCCGAGCGGCACGCGGAGAAGCACGCCGAGAAGCGGGCGCTGGACGAGGCGACGGAGGCGGCCCGGGAGGAGGATCTGCTGGCCCAGATCCGCCGGCAGGTGCTGCTGATCCAGCCGACCGCGGTGATCGAACCGGCGAAGCTGGAACGGCTCAGTCCGCGGATCCTGCTCAGCTGGATCGCCGGCGCCGTCGCGGTGTATCTGCTGCTGTCGCAGCTGGCCAACTTCAACCTCGGCGATGTGATCAGCGAGGCCCAGTGGTGGTGGGTCCTGGTCGCGCTGTTCTTCTCGGCGCTGACGTACCCGGCGGCGGCGATGAGCCTGCTGGGGTTCGTCACGGAAAAGGTGCCGTTCGGCAAGACGGTCGTCGCGCAGGTCGCGGGCAACTTCGTGAAGCTGGTGGCCCCCGCCGCGATCGGCGGGGTGGCGCTGAACACCCGCTTCCTCCAGCGCGCCGGGGTCCGGCCGGGGCTGGCGGTGGCCAGCGTCGGCGCGTCCCAGCTGTTCGGGCTGGGCAGCCACATCACGCTGCTCCTGGCCTTCGGCTATCTGACCGGCACCGAGCAGACGCAGGACATCTCGCCGTCCCGTACGGTGATCGCCGGGCTGCTGACCGTGGCCGTACTGGTGCTGATCGTCACGGCGGTGCCGGCGCTGCGGAAGTTCGTCCTGACGCGGGTGCGGTCGCTGTTCGCGGGCGTGGTCCCGCGGATGCTGGACATCCTCCAGCGGCCGCGGAAGCTGGTCGCCGGTATCGGCGGGATGCTGCTGCTGACGGCGGCGAACGTGATGTGCCTGGACGCCTCGATCCGGGCGTTCGGCGGCGGCGACAAGCTCAGCTACGCGAGCATCGCGGTCGCCTTCCTCGCCGGGAACGCGCTGGGCTCGGCCGCCCCGACACCGGGTGGTCTGGGCGCCGTCGAGAGTGCGCTGCTCACCGCGCTGACGATCGCCGGGCTCGCCGGTGACACGGCGTTCCCGGCGGTGCTGCTGTTCCGGCTGATGGTGTTCTGGCTGCCGGTGCTGCCGGGCTGGCTGGCCTTCACCTATCTGACGCGCCGGGGCGAGATCTGAGCGGCGGGCAGCAATGAGGCGCCGGTCCGCGCGGGACCGGCGCCTCATATGCAGCGGGTGTGTCCCGTAAGGCGGGTGTCTAGTAGACCGGCTTCTCCGGCTCGACCGTGTTGACCCAGCCGATGACGCCGCCGCCGACGTGCACCGCGTCGGAGAAGCCCGCGGACTTCAGTACGGCGAGGACCTCGGCGGAGCGGACGCCCGTCTTGCAGTGCAGGACGATCTTCCGGTCCTGGGGGAGGTCCTGGAGGGCGCTGCCCATCAGGAACTCGTTCTTCGGGACCAGCCGGGCGCCGGGGATGGAGACGATCTCGAACTCGTTGGGCTCGCGGACGTCGATGATGTCGATCTTCTCGTCGGCGTCGATCCACTCCTTGAGCTGCCGCGGGGTGATCGTCGAACCGGCCGCCGCCTCCTGGGCCTCCTCGGACACGACACCGCAGAAGGCCTCGTAGTCGATGAGCTCGGTGACGGTCGGGTGCTCGCCGCAGACCGCGCAGTCCGGGTCCTTGCGGACCTTGACCTGACGGTACGTCATCTCCAGTGCGTCGTAGATCATCAGGCGGCCGACCAGCGGCTCACCGATGCCGGCGAGCAGCTTGATCGCCTCGTTGACCTGGATGGAACCGATCGAGGCGCACAGCACGCCCAGGACACCGCCCTCGGCGCAGGACGGCACCATCCCCGGCGGCGGGGGCTCCGGGTACAGGCAGCGGTAGCAGGGGCCGTGCTCGGACCAGAAGACCGAGGCCTGGCCGTCGAAGCGGTAGATCGAGCCCCAGACGTACGGCTTGTTCAGCAGCACACAGGCGTCGTTGACCAGATAGCGGGTGGCGAAGTTGTCCGTACCGTCCACGATCAGGTCGTACTGGGCGAACAGCTCCATGACGTTCGTGGAGTCGAGGCGCTCTTCGTGCAGGTTGACCGTGACGTACGGGTTGATGCCCAGGACCGTGTCCTTGGCGGACGCGGCCTTGGAGCGGCCGATGTCCGCCTGGCTGTGGATGATCTGGCGCTGCAGGTTCGACTCGTCGACCTCGTCGAACTCCACGATGCCGAGCGTGCCCACGCCGGCCGCGGCGAGATACATCAGCGCGGGCGAGCCCAGGCCGCCGGCGCCGACACACAGCACCTTGGCGTTCTTCAGCCGCTTCTGCCCCGCCATCCCGACATCGGGGATGATCAGGTGGCGGGAGTACCTGCGGACCTCGTCGACGGTGAGCTCCTCAGCGGGCTCGACCAGGGGTGGCAGCGACACGGATGACCTCAACAAGGGTTGGTCGTATCTCAGGACGTCTTGTGTTCCCGTAACACTGCCACGCCCTCCTTCATTCCGAGACACCTGGTCCGATGTGCGAGACGGGAGCGTCCCAGCAACCGGGCAGCGCCTCCCCGGCGCCTCCTCCCCAGCACCTCCTCCGCACGGAGCGGGGCGGGCCGGGCGACGGCCCGCGGGTCCGGGTGGCGCCGGCCGGAGCGTTCAGATACGGCACGCGGCCTCCATCCAGATGTCGGCGAGGGACTCCTCCAGGCCGATCCGGGGGCGCCAGCCGAGCCGGTCGCGGGCGGTGCGGACGTCGGCCTGCTGCCAGGTGCCGCAGCCGTCCGGGTACGGGTAGGTCGCGGGCGGCGAGCCGACCGGATGGCCGTCGGCCGGGCCGGGGATGACCAGCCGGGCCGGCGGGGAGTCCAGCTCGTGCAGCGCGCCGCCGAAGCCGGCGACCCGGGCGAGCACGGACGCGGCCTCGCGCAGCCGTACCGCCCGGCCCGTCCCGATGTTGACCACGCCCTGCGCGGCGGACAGCGAGGCGGCGTGCACGGCCCGGGCGATGTCCCGTACGTCGACGAAGTCCCGCTGTACGCCGAGCCCGCCGAGCTTGAGCTCGCTGTCGCCGGACTGCATGGCGCGGCGCATCGCCTCGGCGAGCCGGCCGAGCGGCGAGCCCGCGGGGGTGCCGGGTCCGACCGGTGAGAAGACCCGCAGGACGACGGCGTCCAGACCGGAGCCCAGGACGAGTTCGGTGGCGGCCAGTTTGCTGACGCCGTACGGCCCTCCGGGGCGCGGCACGGCGTCCTCGGCGGTCGAGGAACCGGGCTGGGAGGGCCCGTACTCGGAGGCGCAGCCCAGGTGGACGAGCCGGGCGCCGCAGCCGCTGCGCCGCAGCGATTCGCAGATGGTGGCGACCGCGACGGTGTTGTGCCGGGTCAGCTCGCGGGCGCCGCCCCGGGTGGCGCCCGCGCAGTTGACGACCACTCCGGGGTGCACCGCGTCGAGGAAGCGGGTGAGCGCACCAGGGCTGCCGGTGGCCAGGTCGAAGCGGACGTCGGCGTCGTCGCCCCGCCCGAGGGCGGTGAGCTGGACGGCGGGGTCGGCGAGCAGGCGGTCGGCGACAAAGCGGCCGAGGTAGCCGTTGGCGCCGATGAGCAGCACCCTCATCGTGCGACCCCCCGGTCCGCGTGGCCTGTGATCGGCTGGACGTTCATGTCTCGTGCTCCTCAAACGGTGTGTGGGAAGTGGTCGGCTTCGGGTGCCGGTGCGGCGTTCGCCTCGGGGGCGGCGGCCACGTGGGGGGGTGGGATGCGCGGTCGTCCGGGGGGTCACGGCCGGTGCGCCTTTCCCGCGCCGGCCGGGTTCCCCGGGCCGGCCGGGGCGGGCGCGTGCGCGCAGGCGCCGGTGAGCGCCCGCAGGCCGTACCCGAGCAGGCCGAGGGCGGCGGCCGTGCAGGCCACGGCGGGTACCGCGGCCGGTCCGGCGGTGGTGGTCAGCGCCTCGACCGGGACGCCGAGCGGAGCCAGACCCGGGAGCCGGGCGGTCAGCACCAGCCCCAGGGCGAGCCCCTCCAGGGCGGCGGCCGAGGCCAGGCCCGCCGAGGCCGCCTCGGGGAAGCCGTGGACGGTGAGCAGCCGGGCGAGGAACAGCAGCAGTCCGAGCGCGGCGGCGGCCACGAGCGTCAGCGCGCCGCCGTCGCCCGTCCCGAGGACCGCCCCCGCCGCCAGGAGCAGCGCGGTCAGCGCGCCCAGGAAGAGCAGGGCGGCGGTGAGCAGCAGCGGCCGCACCCGGGCGGCGAACTCGGCCAGACCGCGGCTGGCGGCCAGGCGGCGCTGCCCGCGGTCCGCGAACCAGCGGGCGCAGCCGGCCGCGGGGAGGATGGCGAGGGACAGCGCCACCACGGGGGCGACGACGGCCTGGGGCGGGGCGTACGGGAGGTCGGGGCCGCCGGCCGGCAGCCGGCCGAGCAGCCAGTCGCCGTACACCGCGTAGCCGACCGTCCAGCAGGTCCACAGGCCGGTGGTCCGTGATCCGGGGTGGTGTGCCCGCAGCGGTCCGGTCCGGAGGGCGAGCCGGACGGCGAGGCCGAGCAGGACCGCGCCGACGACGCCGACGGCCAGGCGGAGCAGGGGAGTTGCCCCGTGACCCGCCGCCGAGGCGAGGGCGGTGACGGTGGTGACGCAGACGGCGCCGGGGAGCAGCTGCGGCGCGGCGCCCCAGCGGGGGGCGGGGGCACGGTCCGGGCGCCCCGCCGCCCCTGCTCCCGGCCCGTCCGCGGCGTCGGCCCAGGCCCCGGACCAGGATCCGGCACCGGCACCGGGCCCGGACCCGGTCCCGGTCCCGCGGTCGGTCCCGGTGTCCGATCCGGTGCCGTCGGACTCCGCCCGTGGCACCCGGGCATAGAGCTCCTCGGCCAGGGAGAAGACGTCGCGGTGCCGGAAGCGCGCGGCCGTCCGGTCGGTGACGCCGTGCGCCTCCAGGCCGGCGGCGATCTCCAGCGGATCGACGGCGTGCGCGCAGAGCTTCCGGTGACGGTGCATCAGCACCCGTACGGGGTCGGCGGGACCGCGGCGCGCGGGGCGGGCGGCGGCGTCCTTGCGAGGCACCGCGCCCCGCCCCGCGGCCCGGTCCACCGGCCGGTCCGGGGCCCGTTCGGGGTCCACGGCGGCACGGGCGGCGCCCTCGTCGGCGGCGGTCATCCGTCCTCCCCGATGTCCGGGACACTCGTGGCGACGCCCTGGCCGGAGCGGAGGCGCACGGCGGTTGCCCGGCGCGGGCGGGCGGCGCCGGCCGGGAGGGTACGCCGTCCCGCGTACACCGGGCCGCCGGACCGGCTCGCCCCAAGGGCCTTCGCCACATGGGCCCGCCATCGGCGGAGGCCGTCGCGGTTGCCGGCATGCGCCACGTCCGTCATGCCCGTCACCAGGGCCACGCCCACCACACCCATCGCACACATCACGTCCAGCACGCCCGTCACCACTGCCATCTCCCTCGCCCTGACCACGCTCCCCGGCTCCCCCTGGACAGGGGTGCCCCCGGCCTGCGCCGGGGAAGAGCCCCCGGCCCCGGTCCCGTTCGGCCGCTCCAGCCGCTCCGGCCACTCCGTTCCACCGGTCACCGCATCCCTTCGACGCCGACCGCTCCCCCGGCTCCTCCGGCTCCCCCGGCGCCGTCGGCCGGCGGCACCCCGGCCGCCCGCACCCCCTCCGGCACCGCCCAGCTCGGCGTCCGGCCGGCCGGCTGCCGCGCACCGGCAGCGGCAGCGGCGCCGGCCACCGTCCAGCGGCCCGGGACATGCGCCTCGGGCGGCCTGGCGAACGGCTGCGGTACGCCCTGCGCGTCCCGCGCGCGGCCGTCGGCCGGCCGGAGCGGAGCATGCGAGATCAGCTCCAGGTAGATGCCACGAAATGCCGCGATGTTCTGCTCGGCGGTGAAGAGTTCGAGCGCCCGCGCCCGGGCGGCTGCGCCCAGCCGGGCCCGGCGGTCCGGGTCGGCCAGCAGGGCGCGGCAGGCCTCGGCGAGTGCCCGCGGGTTGCGCGACGGGACGACCAGGCCGGTACCGCCGATGACTTCGCAGACCGCCCCGGCGTCGGTCGACACCGTGGCCCGGCCGCAGAACATCGCCTCCACCAGGGAGCGCGGAAACCCCTCGACGATGCTGGAGAGCACCACCACGGCGGCCGAGGCGTAGGCGTCCTCCAGTGTCGGCACGTCGGGGCTGCCGATCTCCTCGAAGCTGACCGGGTTCTCGCCGACGGTGCGGTCGTCGGCGGCCTCGTCCGGGAAGAGCTGGGCCGCCAGCGCCCGGCAGTGCGCGAGGTATCCGGGTGCCCGGGGGTCGCGGCCCACCCCGCCGATGATCCGCAGGGTGGCCTCCGGCTCGGCCTTGCGGACCTCGGCGAACGCGTGCAGCAGCGCGACCAGGTCCTTCGCGGGCTCGATGGCGCCGACCCACACCAGCGTCGTGGAGTCGTCGGGCGGGGCGTCCGCGACGGCGGCAAAGCGGCCGGCGTCCATCCCGGGGTAGACCGTGCGCAGCCGGGCGCGGTCCGCGCCGCAGCGCTCCTGCCAGCGGCGGGCGTGGGTGTTGCCGGGGGTGATCAGGGCGGCCTGGGCGTACGTCTCGGCGGCCAGCGCGCCCTGGAAGGCGGCGAGCAGCGCGCGCACCGGTGCACGCAAGGGCGCCGCCGCGCGCGCGAGGTAGTGCTCGCGCAGCCGTACGCCGTACTCGGTGACCAGCAGGGGAGTACCGAAGAAGCGTTTGGCCAGCAGTCCGGGCAGGGCCGCCGCACCACCGGACGTGGCGTGGCAGAGGTCCACCCCGTCGAGGCCGGCGGTGTCCCGGTCGCCGTACCAGTCCAGTGACAGCGGGCGCAGCGCACGTTCGAGCTCTTCCGCGACCGTCAGCAGGTCGCCGACCCGCGCGCCGTGGGAGGCGGGCAGCGCCCGGGGGCCGTGACAGGCGGTCTCCAGCGTGCGGACGGCGTCCTCGGAGCGGAGCAGGGCGGGCAGGCCGCCGTCCTCCCGGGCGCATGCGGCGAGCCCGTAGAGACCGCTGGCGAAACGGTCCGCCTTACCCGCCGGGGAAGCGCCGGAGGGTGTGTCCGGGGCCGTCGGCCCGCCCCCGGGCGGGGCCACGGCGAAGGCCGTGACCAGGGCGCCGAAGTGCTCGGTGAAGCGCCGCCGCGCGCGCCGTCCGGGGGTGCGGCCCCGGCGCTCCTCGGCACTCCGGTGGTGCTCGGCGGGGAACTCGCCCCACAGCGGCGCGCTGCGCACCGTCCGTACGTGCTCCGGGAGGCCGCGCCGGGCGCCCGCACCCCGGCGGTCCCGGGTGGTCAGGGCGTAGACCTCGAAGTCATGGCCGGTGAGCCCGTGTACGAGCCGGTCGCACCACGTATGCGATTCACCGGTCGCATACGGGTAGCCACCCTCGGTGAGCAGTCCCACGCGCACAGCCGCACCCCCGTCCTCCCGTGTCGGCGTCCCTGTCGGCAGGAAGAAGCTACGCAGAAGGGCCGGTGGCGCGATGGACGGTTGTCCATCGCGCCACCGGAAGGGGTGAAAGCACGTAACTTTCCACCCCTCAGCACGTTTTGACGCGCTATAGGTCGGCGTTCAGTGGCCCCGGACCCGCCAGGGACCGGCGCCCGTACGGAAGCGGCCCGTCAGGAACCGGCCGGGAACGGCCAGGCGTTGGGGCGGCAGGTCGCGCCGTCCGTCGTCAGGAACTTCGTCTGCTGCATCATCACCGGGGCCGGTGCGCCCTGCCGGGAGCAGGACTCGTGGCCGTGGCCGAGCCGGTGGCCGATCTCGTGGTTGATCAGCATCTGGCGGTACGCGAACATCTTGTCGGGCCCGTAGGTCGCGGCGCCCTGCGCCCACCGGTACGCGTTGATCACGACGCGGTCGGTCAGCGCCGAGTCACAGGAGACATTGTCCTCGGTGGTGTCGAGCCCGGACTTGGCGCACCACTTCGCGGTGGTGCCCGGACTCGCCAGCGTGATCACGAAGTCGGCGTCGCCGGACGCCACCCGCTGGAAGGTCCGCCGCCCGCCGTGCGCCCAGCTCCGTTCGTCGTTGATGGTCCGGTGGACCGCCTCGGCGAACAGCTCGCCGTCCAGCGGCAGCCCCTCCTCGACGTCGACGCGGTAGCGCTTCACCGTGCCGGACCCGGGCGCCTTGGCGTCGCCGCCGGCCGGCCGGAACCGGCCGCCGGCCGTCAGATCCGCCGGCAGCGGGAAGGCCCGCGCCATCTTCTCCTCGTAAGTGGCGGGCCTGGCGGCCGGGGTGGGCCTGCCGTGCGACCGGGAGGTATCGCCGCCGGTGTCGTCGGCGCGGTCGCTGCCACTGTGCGGCCCCGGGCCGCCGCCCGCCTCGCGATGCTCGGCGACCTGCCCCGCGATGACCACGGCGAGCACGGTGGTCACCGCCGCGGCGGCGGCTCCGGTGAAGGTCCGGCCCTTGCCGCCCCGCCGGGCACCGTGCCGCGCCTCGTCCGCACCGCCGGCGCTGTCGTCCGCACCGTCACCCGCGCCGGACACCGCCGGCCCGCGGACGGCATCGGGCCCCTGGGCGGCCTCCCGCCCCGCCGGCCCGTCGGCCGCTCCGGGCGCGTGGTCCGCGCCGGGGAGGTCGCGATCGAAGGCCGCCACGTACTCGCGCCGGGGACCCGGCCCGGCGCCCGGTACGACGCCGTCCGGTACGGCCCCACGGGCGTCGCCCCTGGGGGCGCTCCCCCAGCTGCCGCCGGGGGCATCCCCACCGGGCGGCGAACCGGGCGAGAAGTCCGCCGGAGGCCGCGCGCCGGGCATCTCCGTACGGGGCCGGGGAATCCGCGGCGCGGTCCGCTCCGGCGGCACCGGCGACGCCGCCGCGCCCGGGAACGTGCCCCAGCCTCCGCCCGGTTCGCGCTGCTCGGGGTGGTCGCCGCGCACCGTGTCGCCGTCCGCGGGCGCGCGCCTGCGGCGCCCCGGCCCGGGCCCGGGGGCCGGTGTCCCGGTGGTCGGTATGGCCGCCTCCGCGGCGTCCGCTGCGGTCTCCGGCCGGCCTCGGCGGCTATGGCGTCCCATGGGGCGTGTCAGCTCCTGCCCGCCTCGGCGGTCGTCTCGGTCAGGTCGGAGTCGAGCAGGTCGCGGACGGCCCGCGCCACCGCCTCCGGGTACTCCATCATCGCCACGTGTCCCGCCTCCGGCAGCGTCAGCAGCCGCGCGCCGCGGAACGCCGCGGCCGCCCGCCGTGCCATCCGGAAGGACACCAGACGGTCGCGTCCACCGTAGACGAGAAGGGTGGGGGCGAGAACACGTTCTGCCTGGCGCCACAGATTGTGCTGTCCGCCGAGCGTGTACGCGTTCACCAGACCGCGCGCCGAACGCTCCATCACCTCCCAGAAGTACGGGAGTTGGAGCCGCCGGGTGAACTCGTCGACCGCCGCGCCGAACCCTTCCGGGCTGACCCGGCCGGGATCGCCGTAACAGAGGGCCAGTACCTCGCGGGTGCGGCGCTCGGGTGTCCAGTCCCGGGTGAGCCGGCTGAAGAGTGTGGCGACGCCGGGGACGGCGAGCAGCGCCGTGGGCACCGCCGTCAGCTGCGGCCGCAGCTCGGGCAGCGCCGGCGAGACCAGGGTGAGGGTGCGGACCAGGTCCGGGCGCGCGGCGGCGACCCGGGTCGCGGCCGCACCGCCCATCGAGTTGCCTATGAGGTGGACCGGGCCGCGGCCGGCCGCGTCGAGATGACGGATGACCGTACGGGCCTGCGCGGAGACGGAGTAGTTGCCGTCGGCCGGCGGCGGGGACTGCCCGAAGCCGGGCAGGTCGATCGCCTCGCCGTCCAGGCGGTCGGCGAGCAGCGGCATCAGGTCGGACCAGTTCTGCGAGGAGCCGCCGAGTCCGTGGACGTAGAGCGCGGGCTCGCGGACCCGCCCGGCACCTCGCGCTCCGGCGCCGTCCGGCCCGGCGCCGTCCGGCGTCCGTACGGTCAGCGTCAGGCCCGGGAGGGTCACGGTGCGCACCGTCGCATCGCGCCGCCCGGAGCCGGCCGACGGCACCGGGAGGGCGGCGGTCGCGGCGTCCGGCGACTCGGTCGAAGACATGGGGTCGATGTTACGAGATGATCACGCCCTCGATCATGTGTGCGCCGTCACACACCGCATCGCGCCCGCGCCGCGGCTCTCCTAGGCTCTTGAACAAGGGCGGCCGCCCGTACCTGTTTCCATGCCAGGCACCAGCAGACGCCGCGAGCCCGCGCGAAAGCCTTCAGATCAGAGAGGCAGCCACCATGCCGGTCGATCCGACAGACCCGGAGACGTTCGAGGACGAGAGCGACACCGCCGAGATCGACGTGGAGGCGCCGGAGGCGGACGCCGCGGAGCAGTACACCGAGCTCGCGCCGCACGGCGACGACGCGCTCCCCGGCGCGGATCCGGACTCGGCCAACGAGGCCGACCGGGCCGAGCAGGCGCGGGTCGTCGAGATCAACGAAGACGAATACCGATGACCTGGGGCGTTATGTCGGGTTGCGCGCACGGCACCGGGGAGAAATTCTCGCCCCATGCCGCGCACAGCCCCGTTACCCAAAAGTACGATGGCGGGCGCGGTGCACCACCTTGTACGGACCGCGGACGGAACGACTTCTGGGAGGCAGCGTGAGCGCCATCGAGCAGACCGAGGCGGCGCGCCCGCGGGGCACACGCCTGCCACGCCGCGCCCGGCGCAACCAGCTCCTGGGCGCGGCCCAGGAAGTGTTCGTCGCGCAGGGTTACCACGCGGCCGCGATGGACGACATCGCCGAGCGCGCGGGCGTCAGCAAGCCGGTGCTCTACCAGCACTTCCCGGGCAAGCTGGACCTCTACCTCGCGCTGCTGGACCAGCACTGCGAGGCGCTGCTGCAGGCGGTCCGCACGGCGCTGGCGTCGACGACCGACAACAAGCAGCGGGTCGCGGCCACGATGGACGCCTACTTCGCCTACGTCGAGGACCCGGGCGGCGCGTTCCGGCTGGTCTTCGAGTCGGATCTGACCAATGAGCCGGCCGTCCGCGAGCGGGTGGACAAGGTGTCGCTGGAGTGCGCCGAGGCGATGGCCGAGGTGATCGCCGAGGACACCGGCCTGTCGCAGGACGAGTCGATGCTGCTCGCGGTGGGCCTGGGCGGGGTCTCCCAGGTGGTGGCGCGCTACTGGCTGTCGTCCGGGAGCAAGGTCCCCCGGGAGACCGCGGTGGCGTTGCTGACCTCGCTCGCCTGGAAGGGCATCGCCGGCTTCCCGCTGCACGGCAGCGACGTCCACTGACCCCGCCCGACGGCACACCCCCGGCCGGCGCGCGGGCGCCGGTCCGCCCGGCCGTGTTCGCTGCGGGCGTGGGGCGCGGCGTCCTGCGCGTCCCCGTACCGGGCTAATCTGTGCTGCATACGGCGCGGATGGCCGCGCACCCTCCCCCAGCCCACGCTGGGGGCCGGACCGTCGGAGGGACATAAGCCGTGGAGGTCAAGATCGGCGTGCAGTACGCGCCCCGCGAGATCGTTCTCGAGAGCTCGCAGCCTGCCGAGGAGGTCGAGCGCGCGGTGGCCGAGGCGCTGGCCGGCAAGTCGGAGCTGCTGAAGCTCGAGGACGAACACGGCCGCAAGGTCCTGGTCCCCGCGGACCGGCTGGCCTATGTGGAGCTCGGCGAGCCGACCGGCCGCAAGGTCGGTTTCGGCGCGCTCTGAGTGGCGGAGGCGCCGGCTGAGGCGCTCGCAGCCCAAGGCGGCGGCCCGGGAATTTTCTCCCGGGCCGCCGCCTTTTCGCAGTTCAGGCCGTTCGGGTCGGTCCGGGTCCGCTGATCAGGCAGGTGATCCGGGACAGGAGGGTTGCTGCCATGGGCCCTTGGGTACGACCGCCTACGACCGATTTGTTCGTCCGGTCGGTACGGAAACCGGTCGGCGCGGACCACTTCGGTACGGGATGAGCGGAATCAGCGGCACCGTCTCGCCGGCACCGCGCCATCGGCGTCGACACGCGGCCCATTACCGGCACGCGGGAGGGAACAGCATGATCTGGGAAGCGCTCGGAGCGGTCCTCATCGGCTTCGTCATCGCCCTGTCCGCCATGCGCCGGCTGCCCGACCGCTTCCCCGCGCGCACCCTCACCCTGGCGACGGGCCCGGCCGCGGCGCTGCTCGGCGCGCTGCTGACCCGCTCGATCCTCGGCCCCGGCCACCCGGTCCAGGTCCTGGTCGCCGCGGTCGCGGTGGGCGCGGCCCTGCTCTCCGTCCTGGTGCGCCCCGCACACCCCCGCCTCCGGCGGCCGGCCGCGCCCCTGAAGGGCCACCGGACGGCCTGCTGACCGAGGCGGACGGCCAGCTGACCCGCCCGGCCCCCTCGCCGGGGCGCCGGCGTCAGGCCGCCAGCCCCAGCGCCGCCATCCGCTTGGTGTGCGCCTCGGTGATCCGGGAGAACATCCGGCCCACCTCCGCCAGGTCGAAGCCGTCGGCGACCCCGCCCACCAGCATCGTGGAGAGCGCGTCACGGTCCGCGACGACCCGCTGGGCCTGCGAGAGCGCCTCGCCCATCAGCCGCCGCGCCCACAGCGCGAGCCGTCCGCCGACCCGCGGGTCGGCCTCGATGGCCGCGCGCACCTTCTCGACCGCGAACGACGCGTGTCCGGTGTCGTCCAGCGCGGCCAGCACCAGGCCGCGGGTGTCCGAATCCAGCCGGGCCGCGACCTCCCGGTAGAAGTCACTGGCGATCGAGTCGCCGACGTACGCCTTGACCAGTCCCTCCAGCCAGTCCGACGGCGCGGTCTGGCGGTGGAACTCGTCGAGGGCGCCGGCGAACGGCTCCATCGCCTCGTTCGGCTCCGCCTCGATCTGCGCGAGCCGGTCCCGCAGCCGCTCGAAGTGGTGGAACTCGGCCGAGGCCATCTTGGCCAGTTCGGCCTTGTCGTCCATCGTCGGTGCGAGCTTGGCGTCCTCCGCCAGACGCTCGAAGGCGGACAGCTCGCCGTACGCGAGCGCGCCGAGCAGGTCGATCACGGCGGCCCGGTACTGCGGGTCGGCGGATGCCTGCGCCCAGTTCTGGGCGGCGATCCCGGTGGTTTCTTGCGCGTCGGCAGCGGCGTTGTCAGGCGTTCCCATGACCGGCACAATAGCCCGCTCAGCGGCGCGGGGAAGGCCCTGCCCGGCCACTTCCGATCACCGGCGGGAACGCCGTGCGGAGCCGCCCGCCGGGCGGCGCGCGACGACGTGATGTATTCCTCACTCATACATGCCTTCGGATGGGTACGCGCTATCCGGGGTACAGTGGTATTGGACCTGCCGGTAACCGGTGGGTCGTTCCACGAAGCGGATGCCCGGTCGGTGGCCCGATCGGCTCCAAACCGACCGCCCTCCCCCGCGGCGCGTACGCGACGTACGCACAGCAGGAGGGACACCGCTCGCGGCAGGAGTGCCTGAGCGTTGGCAGTGGTCCCGCCCCACCGGCCGCCATCTGGCCGGGCCCGTGCGAAACCGTACGACGGAGCGGTACGACCCCCTTCGCCGCCTCACGCCGCGTCTCACAGAAGAGGCAAGATCCTGTCCACGTTTCGAGACCTCGGAATTTTCCCCGAGACGGCCGAAGCCCTTGAGGCCGTCGGCATCATCTCCCCCTTTCCCATCCAGGAGCTGACGCTCCCCGTCGCCCTCTCCGGCAACGACGTCATCGGCCAGGCCAAGACCGGCACCGGCAAGACTCTGGGCTTCGGCCTGCCGCTCATCGAGTGCGTCCGGGTCCCCGCCGACATCGAGGCGGGCCGCGCCCGGCCCGAGGAGCTGACCGACGCGCCGCAGGCCCTCGTGGTGGTCCCCACCCGCGAGCTGTGCACCCAGGTCACCAACGACCTGCTCACCGCCGGCAAGGTCCGTAACGTCCGGGTGCTGGCGATCTACGGCGGCCGGGCCTACGAGCCGCAGGTCGAGGCCCTCCAGAAGGGCGTCGACGTCGTCGTCGGCACCCCGGGCCGCCTGCTGGACCTGGCCGGGCAGAAGAAACTGGATCTCTCCCACGTCCGCACCCTCGTGCTGGACGAGGCCGACGAGATGCTCGACCTGGGCTTCCTGCCCGACGTCGAGAAGATCATCCAGCTGCTGCCCGCCAAGCGGCAGACCATGCTCTTCTCCGCGACCATGCCGGGCCAGGTCATCTCCCTCGCCCGCCGCTACATGTCGCAGCCCACCCACATCCGTGCCACCGCGCCGGACGACGAGGGCGCGACGGTCGCCAACATCACCCAGCACGTCTACCGGGCGCACTCCCTGGACAAGCCGGAGATGGTCGCCCGCATCCTGCAGGCCGAGGGCCGCGGTCTGGCCATGGTCTTCTGCCGCACCAAGCGGACCGCCGCCGACATCGCCGACCAGCTCTCCCGGCGCGGCTTCGCGTCCGGCGCGGTGCACGGCGACCTCGGCCAGGGCGCCCGCGAGCAGGCGCTGCGCGCCTTCCGCAACGGCAAGGTCGACGTCCTGGTCTGCACCGACGTCGCCGCCCGCGGTATCGACGTCGAGGGCGTCACGCACGTCATCAACTACCAGTCCCCCGAGGACGAGAAGACCTACCTGCACCGCATCGGCCGCACCGGCCGGGCGGGTGCCAAGGGCACCGCGGTCACCCTCGTCGACTGGGACGACATCCCGCGCTGGAAGCTGATCAACAAGGCGCTGGAGCTCCCGTTCGACGAGCCGGAGGAGACCTACTCCACCTCTCCGCACCTCTACGAGCAGCTGGACATCCCCGAGGGCACCAAGGGCGTGCTGCCGCGCGCCGAGCGCACCCGGGCCGGGCTCGCCGCGGAAGAGGTCGAGGACCTGGGCGAGACCGGCGGCCGCGGCCGCGGTTCCCGCCGGGGCGCCGAAGCGACGGAGGAGCGCCCCCGGCGCACCCGTACGCCACGGCAGCGCCGCCGTACCCGCGGCGGCGCACCGGTGGACGGCCCGGCCACTCCGGAAGCAGCAGGGGGCGCGGCGTCAGCCGCTCCGGTGATTGGGGCCTCCCCTGCTCGAGCGGAACCGAGAGCTCGGGGAACGGTGCTTGCACCGGACGGGTCGACGGATGCCGCCCCCACCGAGGCCGGTGAACCCCGTCAGCCGCGCCGCCGCCGTCGCACCCGGGGCGGCCAGTCCGCCGGCGTGCCGGTCGCCGGGGCCGACGCCACGGAGACCGCACCGGCCGCCGACACCGAGGTGAGCGCCGAGGCCGCCGAGGCTCCGGAGGTGCCCGCCCAGCCGCGCCGCCGCCGTCGCACCCGGGCCGCCCGCCCGGAGACCGCCGAGGCGTCCGAGGCCGCGGTGGCGGCCGTCGACACGGCGGAGGGC
This sequence comes from Streptomyces sp. NBRC 110611, assembly GCF_001590865.1. Lineage (GTDB taxonomy): Bacteria > Actinomycetota > Actinomycetes > Streptomycetales > Streptomycetaceae > Streptomyces. The sequence goes on along the minus strand of NZ_BBUY01000001.1, from coordinate 688,309 downwards.
CCGGCGGCCGCCGCTGAGGCCGAGGCTCCGGCCAAGCCGCGCCGCCGGACCCGCACCGCCGCCGCCAAGGCCGCCGCGGAGACGGACGCCGCCCCCGAGGCGGCGGAGGACGCCGCGCCGGCCAAGCCCAAGCGGGCGCGGAAGGCCACGAAGACCGCGGCCGCCGCGGAGAAGACGGCCAAGGCCCCCACGGCTGAGGCTCCCGCCGAGGCCCCCGCCGAGGACGCCCCGGCCAAGCCGAAGCGCACCCGTAAGTCCGCCGCGGCCAAGCCGGCCGCCGGGACGGCGGATGCCGCCGAGGCCAAGCCGGTCCGCCGCCGGACCCGCGCCAAGGCCGCCCCGGCCGAGGCAACGCCCGAGAGCTGACGCCCGGCACCGGCCGACGGCCCGGCCCCGCTCCCCGCGGGTGCCGGGCCGTCGGCATCTCGCCCCGGCTCCCCCGCCGGCCCGGATAACCTCGGCCCATGAGCAAGCCGCCGACCCTGACGCTGCCCCCGTGCGCCCGCGCGTACCGGCTCGGCACCGACCGCGGGGCCTTCGCCGTACACGACGCCCGTCCCGAGGGCGGCACGCAGATCGGGACCGTGCTGCTGGTGCCCGGGTTCACCGCCGGCAAGGAGGACTTCATCGCCCTGCTGGCGCCGCTGGCCGCGGCCGGTTTCCGGGCGGTCGCGGTGGACGGCCGGGGCCAGCACGAATCATCCGGCCCGCGCGATGAACAGGCCTACAGCCAACGGGAGTTGGCCCTCGACGTACTGGCCCAGGCGCGGGCGGTCCAGGCGTCCGACGGCGGCCCGCTGCACCTCCTGGGCCACTCCCTGGGCGGGCTGATCGCCCGGGCCGCCGTACTGCTCGACGCGGCCCCGTTCGCCTCCTTCACCGCCCTCAGCTCCGGGCCGGCGGCCATCGACGCGCCCCAGCAGGCCCGGGTGCGGATGCTGATCGACGCACTGGGCTCGCTGGACATGGAGAGCGTCTGGCGGGCGATGCGCAAGCTGGACCCCCCGGAGGCGGCGGATGACGCGACGCCCCCGGAGATCCGCGCGTTCCTGCACCGCCGCTGGCTCAACACCGTCCCCGAGCAGCTGATCGCGACCGGCCGCCAGATGCTGGAGGAACCCGACCGGGTCGCGGAGCTGGCCCGCACCGGGCTGACCACCCATGTGATCTCCGGAGCCGTGGACTACGCGTGGCCCGTACCGTGGCTGGACGCCATGGCCGAGCGGCTCTCCGCGCACCGCACGGTCATCCAGGGCGCCGAGCACTCCCCGAACGCGGAGCGCCCGGAGAGCACGGCGGAGGCCCTCACGGCTTTCTGGACCGACGGCCGCCCGGCCGCGCGGCGGACGCAGCGGATTCATTAGACGGGTAAAAAATTTCGTTAGCGTAGGGAATTATTGCTCCCTGTCAGTCGTTGACCCCTACGGAGCCCGGCAACGAAGCCCGGCCCGCACACTCAGTTCTCCGCAGGAGGATCGGACGAAGGGAGAAGCCCGTATGCGCTTCGAGATCATGCGCCTGGACGATGTCGACGGCACCGCCGTGGACAGCACCGTCGTGGACGCCGCCTCCGTCAACCGGATCGTGCAGCAGGCCGCCGCCACAGGCCAGCGCATCTACATCCGCCCGGCCGACACCGCCGCCCGTTAACACCGACGCCCGCTGGGACCACCTGGTACCCACACCACGGCGCCCCCGTACGGACCTGCCGTACGGGGGCGCCGACGCGTGCTGCGGGATGAGGCGCGTGCTGCGGCGACAAGGCACGTGCTGTGGCGCTCACGCGCCCTCGATCACCTGCAGTACCCCGTTGATGATCTGCTGCACCGCCAGCGCCGAGAGCATCATGCCCGCCAGCCGCGTCACCAGGACCACTCCGCCGTCCTTGATCACGCGGATGATCACCAGCGAGAACCGCATCGCCAGATACAGCACGAGGTGAATCGCCACGATCGCCGCCCAGACCGAGACCTGGCCGGCGATCCCGTGCGCGTGCTGCACCGCGAGGATCACCGACACGATCGCGCCGGGCCCGGCCAGCAGCGGCATGCCCAGCGGCACCAGCGCCACATTGACATCCTTGGTCTGGGTGGGCTCCTCCGACTTCCCGGTCAGCAGGTCCAGCGCGACGAGCAGGAGCAGCAGTCCGCCCGCGATCATCAGCGCGGGCGTCGAGATGTGCAGCCGGCCCAGGATCTGCCGCCCGAAGAGGCCGAACACGGCGATCACACAGAAGGCGACGGTGGCCGCCTGCCAGGCCATCCGGCGCTGGACCTTGGCCGGCCGGCCGGAGGTCAGGGCGAGGAAGATCGGGGTGATCCCCGGGGGATCCATGATCACGAAGAGAGTGACGAAGAGGGTACTGAAGACGGCGACGTCGAACACGGTGCAGGCCTTGCCAGAGGTGGTACGGACGAGCGGACGCACGGACCTGCGCGGCGCACGGGCCCGTACAGGGGCCGGGGCGGCGGGCGGGACCGAAAGAAGGAGAAGTTAGGTGAAGTGAGGTGGGTGAGGGGGGACGGGAACAGGGACGGCGAAGGGCCGTCCGCTCATCCGCCCGTGCCGGGAACCGGGAAGGCGCCGGTCGCGCGGCGCACGATCTCGCCGTAGATCTCGGGGTCGGTGGTGTACTCGCCGAGCCGGCAGGTCTTGCGGCTGCCGTGGTAGTCGCTGGAGCCGGTGGTCAGCAGGCCGAGATCGGCGGCCATCGCGCGCAGTCGGGCGCGGGTCGGTGCGTCATGGTCCATGTGGTCGACCTCGATGCCGTCGAGGCCGGCCGCGGCCAGCTCGGCTATCACGCTCTCCGGTACGCAGTGGCCGCGCTTGACGGCCAGCGGGTGCGCGAAGACGGTGACCCCGCCCGCGCCCTTGACCAGCCGGATAGCCTCGAACGGGTCGAGTTCGTGCTTCTCCACGTAGGCCGGTCCGTCGTGCGAGAGCAGCGTACGGAAAGCCTCGTCGACGGAGCGGACCACGCCCAGGTCCATGAGGGCGGTGGCGATGTGCGGGCGCCCCACGGCGCCGTCCCCGGCGATCCCGGCGACCTGCTCCCAGGTGACCGGCATGCCCAGGTCACGCAGCTTGGCGACGATGGCCCGGGCGCGCGGCACCCGGTCGTCGCGGACCAGCTCCCGCTCGCGGGCGAGCTCGGGCTCCTCGGGGTCGAAGAGGTAGGCGAGCATATGGAGGCTCACGCCGTCGATCCGGCAGGAGAGTTCGGCGCCGGTGACCAGCGTCAGCCCCTCGGGCCGCGCGGCACGCGCCTCGGCGTGGCCGGCGACGGTGTCGTGGTCGGTCAGCGCGATGACATCCAGCCCGGCCGCGGCGGCATTCCGTACCAGCTCGGCGGGGGTGTCCGTACCGTCGGAGGCCGTGGAGTGGGTGTGCAGATCGATGCGCACGACGCGGACTCCAGACTTCGCGGGACGGACAGCGGGACGGCTACGGGAACCGGCACCGGGCGCGGGTCACGTAGCGGGACCTCTGAAGGATACCGGGCGGGTGCCCGGCACCGGCCGGTGAGCAGGCCCGTCAGCCCAGGATCCGCAGCGTCAGCCCAGGATCCGCGGTGAGAGCGCCCCGCACGGCACCAGATCCACCTCGGCACCCGCCTCGCGCAGGTCCGTGAGCACCAGCTCGTCGTACATCAGCATCCCGGACTGCTCGGGCCAGGCGATCGCCCACAGCCACAGCCCGCGCGCCTCGCCCGCGAACACCGCGCGGTCCGGCGGGGCGCCGTCGACGTGCCACAGGGGGGTGGGGCGGCCCGCGGCGAGCACCTTGGCCTGCGGCGGCTTGTCCACGCACATGTGGGGGCCGGGGTCCGGGCCGTCCATCCCGGCGTAGCGCGCGCCCAGTCCGACGCCCAGTTCCTCGGCGATCAGCAGGAGTTCGCCCGGTCCGCCCAGCGGTCCGGGGCCCGAGCAGGCCACCGCGGTCGCCCGGCCGCCGCTGCGGTCGTCGCCCGCGTACGCCACACCCGTGAAGAGCCAGCCGAGCGGCAGCGGCCAGGGCATCCACACCGGCACCTGTGAGCGGTGTACGACGACGCCGAGCGCCTCGACGCTCGGCGGGACGACCGGCTGGAGCGGGTGCACGGTGCCGTGCACGGCGCACTGCCAGGTGTCGGAGAAGAGGCCGGGCGCCCGCACCCGGCCTCCGCACTTCGGACAACTGGGTTCGCCCCTCATAAGGACCAACAGTCCTCCAGGCCCGCCATCGCGTCAAGGACGATCACTCGACCGGTGCGCCCAGGGCCGGTCAGGTCAGCGGTACGCCCGTACGGAGCGGGTCCCGCAGGTCCGTACCGTGCCGCAGCCAGCGCTCCTGGAGGGCCTCGGCGCCGTGCACCCGCTTCCAGGCGGCCTCGTTGGGTGTCATGGGCAGCAGCGGCAGGAACCGCACCGGGTCGCTCGGAGCGTCCAGCTCCAGATCCTCGATCAGCCCGCCCGGCTCGGCGACCAGGACCGAGGTGAAGGGCGCGCCGGGCCACAGCGGCCCGCCCACGTCCAGCGATCCGCCCGGCGCCACGACCACCCCCTCGACCTGCGGGGACGCGGCGAGCACGGCGAGCGCCCTGAGCACCTTGTCGGTGTCCGCGCGGCCGGCACGTACGGACAGCACGAGTTCGGCGCGGGGGCCGCGCAAGGGGTCCGCGATCACGATCGAAAGGGGCGCGGCGAAGCCGCTCGTTGAGGGGCGGTGGTCGGGCGAGGCGCCGGCCGGATCGGTCATGGGCTGTGCGGACATTCCGAGCGTGGCGTACCGCACCACATCGCCGTCCACGAAGCGGAGCACCTCGATACGGTCGGTCCCGAGGAAGGTCACCGCGGCCCGTGCGTCCGGCTCGCCCAGGCTCGTCCGCAACCGTGCTTCGACCAGCTCAAGAACGTCAGACATGCCGCGAGCATAGGACGCGAGCAAGGGGGGCGAGGGGCCGGTGTCGACGTACCGGGGGTTCGGTGGCGAAGTGCCGGCGGTTCGGCATGGAGGCGCCCGGGGGTTCGGTATCGAACAGGCAAAGTAGCGCCTTATCGCATCAGGCGACTGATAACCTTGCCGTCTGGTCAGCGAATGACGTCGTCCCCCAGCGGGGACCGGCCGGAGGAGGTGGGGCTGCGGTGGATCCGAGTCGACCGTGCAGTACCGATAGTTCTCCCGCCATCCCGCTCGCGCATCGCGTCTCCTGACCCGAGAGCTTCCGTACCCCGCCGCCGCGCGGCGAAACCAGGGAAGCGCCTTTGCGCCCGACGGAGATGACGGAAGAGCGCCTTCGACTCTTTGTTCCGTGTCTCTGCGAACTGCCGTCAGTGTTCCGCACCACGCTCTGCCCGTACCTCCCCGCCCGCCGTCGGCGCGGCGGGGCAGGCATGGCAGCGGACGTACAGTCAACGCCGCTTGTACGCCCCCGCTCCGGGCGGCGCCGCGCCGTGCGCCGGCAGCTGACGGCCGGCCCGTGAAGGAGCCAGCCATGTCGATGATCCGCGACCTGCGCGCCGCCGTCCGCCCGTCCCGGCGCCGCGACGCCGCCGCGTACCACTGCGAGAACTCCGCCCCGGCGGTCTGCGTGAACAGCGCCGTCGTCGACTGCGGCGTCTACCGCGAGGGGCGCCGGGTGAGCGACCACGTCACCCCGGCCGAGGCGATGGCGCAGGTCCGGGCCGGCGGCGGCTTCATCTGGATCGGGCTGCACGAGCCGACGGAGGCCGAATTCGCCGGTATCGCCAAGGAGTTCGGGCTGCACCCGCTCGCCGTCGAGGACGCCGTCCACGCCCACCAGCGGCCCAAGCTGGAGCGCTACGACGACATGCTGTTCACCGTCTTCAAGACGGTCCACTACGTCGAGCACGCCGAGCTGACCGCGACCAGCGAGGTGGTGGAGACCGGTGAGGTGATGTGCTTCACCGGGCGGGACTTCATCGTGACCGTGCGGCACGGCGGCCAGGGCTCGCTGCGGGCGCTGCGGCACCGGCTGCAGGACGACCCGGAGCTGCTGGCCAAGGGGCCGTCCGCGGTGCTGCACGCCATCGCCGACCAGGTCGTCGACGGCTATCTGGCGGTGGCCGACGCCGTCCAGGACGACATCGACGAGGTGGAGATCGACGTCTTCAGCTCGGGGACCAACGGCCGGGGCAACGGCCCCAAGGGCCCCGCGAAGGGCGGCGACGCCGGGCGGATCTACCAACTCAAGCGTGAGGTACTGGAGTTCAAGCGGGCCGTGTCACCGCTGCTGCGGCCGATGCAGCTGCTGAGCGAGCGGCCGATGCGGCTGATCGACTCCGACATCCAGACGTACTTCCGGGACGTGGCCGACCACCTGGCGCGGGTCAACGAGCAGGTGCTGTCCTTCGACGATCTGCTCAACTCCATCCTGCAGGCCAACCTCTCCCAGGCGGCGGTCGCGCAGAACGAGGACATGCGCAAGATCACGGCCTGGGCGGCGATCTTCGCGGTACCGACGATGATCGCCGGGATCTACGGCATGAACTTCGAGTACATGCCCGAGCTGAAGTGGAAGTACGGCTATCCGGCGGTGCTGGTCGTCACGGTCGCCATCTGCTTCGGCATCCACCGGGGGTTCAAGCGGAACGGGTGGCTGTAGCCCCACCAGCAGCCCCATCGGCAGCGCCATCGGCAGCCATTAGGCTGAGCCGTATGACGGAGACCGTGTCGCAGGCCCTGCAGGATCGGGCGCTCATCGAGGAGGCCACGAAGAAGTCCGGCCTCATCTGGGTGCGGGGGACGACGGGCCCGGCCCGTGCGCTGTGGCACGTCTGGCACGACGGCGCCGCCTGCCTCGTGGGCGGCCCCGGTGAGCAGCCGCTGGCCGACCTCGGGCTGGCCGACGGCGGCCCGGCGACGGTCACCGTGCGCAGCAAGGACAAGGGCGGCCGGCTGGTCGCCTGGGAGGCCAGGGTCGTCGAGCCGGCGCCGGAGAGCGAGGCCTGGCAGGCCACGGTCGAGGAGCTGAAGGGCAAGCGGCTGAACGCACCGGACGCGGACTCCCTCACCGCGCGCTGGGCGCGTGAGTGCCGGGTGCTGCGTCTGGAGCCGTCCTCCGGCGAGGCGGCCCAGCGCCCCGGCCGGATGCCGGAGGGCGCACACGCCGCACCGCCGCTGGCGTCCGCCGCGATCACCCGTCGCCCCATCCCGGCCGCACTGCCCAAGCTGCTGCGCCGGGGACGGAAGGGCTGACCGGCGCCCCACCACGGGAACACCTCCCGCTGCCACGGATGCGCCCCGTCACTTCGGGAATGCGCCCCGCCGCCACGGGAATACCTCCCGCCCTCCACCACGTTGTGGCCCCGCAGGGGGGCCTTTCGACCCCTACGGGATCTGTTCGACCGCCCCGTAAGGGACAGCCCCCCTGAAGGCACCCCCCGTAAGGGCGCCCCCGTAAGGGCATCCCCCCATACGCTCAGCCGGTGGCGGAGATCTTGCTGCCGTAGTCCACGACCTGATCCTTGGGCGGGGGCTTGAGGTCCACGCTCTTGCCCCAGTCGGCGAGCCGGAGCTCCCCCGCACCGCCGGCCCGCTGCAGCCGCAGCGGGTAGGGCGTGCCCTCCAGGGAGACGTCCAGGGTGCCGCCCGTTCCCGCGCCGGCGGTGAGCCGGATGGTGCGGGTGCCGTCGACCGTGCCGCGGTCACCGGCCGTCAGTTCACCGTGCAGTCCCAGCAGGCCGGCGAGCAGGGTGGCCTTGTCGGTGAAGCCGCTGAAGCGCTGGTAGACCGGGTCGGCGGCAGGCACCTTCACGTACTTGCCGCCGAGCTTCCGCGCCGTTTCGGGGTCGGGCACGCCGGACCCGCCGGACGAGCCGTTCTTCCCCGCGGCCTTCTCTCCGGCTTTCCCTCCGGCCTTGTCGCCGGGCTTCTCTCCGGCCTTCTCGCCGGGCTTCTCCCCCGGCTTCCCGGCCCCCTTCTCGCCGGCCCAGAAGGCGGCGTCGGCCTTCAGGTAGAGCTCACGGCCGACCCGCAGCAGCTGGAAGCCGGCGGACCGGGTGGTCAGCCCGCCCCGGGCGCCGTCCTTCGCCAGGCTCATGTCGAGCGTGTACGTCACGCCCTTGCTGACGACCTTGCCGGAGAGGTGAACCGTGGCGGCGTGCTCGGCCGCGGCCCGCGCCTTGGCCTCGATCGTCGCGGGCGGCAGCTTTCCCACCCCGTTGGTGCCGGCGTCCGGGTCCTCGCCCGCACAGCCCACCAGCGCCGCGGACAGCGCCGCGCAGGCCACCCCCACCAGCGCGACCCGTCCGGTACGGCGAACCTCCGGCACAGGCGCCGGAGGGCGGGGGCCGGCCCCGGGGGGGATTGCGCTCACGTCGGCTCTGCCTCCTGATGCGGGTGACCTCGACAGCAGACGGCAGCGTACCTGGGCCACGGGAACAGCGGCAGCGGCCCGGAGAGGCTCGCGAGGCGTCACCCTGCGGCCTCACTTCCCGGGGCGGTGGAGACCCGGACGCGTTAGCCTGAACCCGACTTCAGGCCGTATTCCGGTTCATGCCGTATTCGTCCTCCGGCGTCCTCCGGCTCCGGTTCGTGCCGAGCGCCGTGTGCCGTCTGCCGCACTCCGGGCGGCGTACGCCGGGCGCCGCGCACCGCGCACCGGGCGCCGCGCACCAGGCGGCGGACGACGGACGACGAGGACGGGAGAGACGGGGAGAAAGGGCGGCGCTCGGTATGGCGGTGGTGACTCCCCGGGTCTTCGTCTCCCATCTCTCCGGCAGCGCGGTCTTCGACCCCAACGGCGACCAGGTCGGCCGGCTGCGGGACCTCGTCGCGCTGCTCCGGGTCGGGGCCCGCCCGCCGCGGCTGCTCGGGCTGGTCGTCGAGGTGATCAGCCGGCGCCGGATCTTCGTCCCCATGACCCGGGTGACCGGCGTCGAGTCGGGCCAGATCATCATCACCGGCGTGATCAACATGCGGCGCTTCGAACAGCGGGCGTCGGAGACGCTGGTGCTCGGGGAGCTGCTCGACCGGCGGGTGCGGCTGGTGGAGACCGGCGAGGAGGTCACCGTCCTCGACGTCGGCATCACCCAGCTGCCCGCCCGGCGCGACTGGGAGATCGACAAGGTCTTCGTACGGAAGGGCAAGGGCGGGGCGCTGCGACGCAGGGGAGAGGCGCTGACCGTGGAGTGGTCGGCGGTGACCGGCTTCTCGCTGGAGGAGCACGGGCAGGGCGCGGCGAGCCTGCTGGCCACCTTCGAGCAGCTCCGCCCGGCCGATCTGGCCGGTGTGCTGCACCATCTCTCCGCCAAACGGCGCGCCGAGGTCGCCGCGGCGCTCGACGACGACCGGCTCGCCGACGTCCTGGAGGAGCTGCCGGAGGACGACCAGATCGAGATCCTCGGCAAGCTGAAGGACGAGCGGGCCGCGGACGTCCTGGAGGCGATGGATCCGGACGACGCCGCCGACCTGCTCTCCGAGCTGCCGGAGGAGGAGATGGAGCGGCTGCTGGACCTGATGCGGCCGGAGGAGGCGGCGGACGTGCGGCGGCTGATGTCGTACGAGGAGCGCACGGCGGGCGGGCTGATGACCACCGATCCGATCGTGCTGCGCCCGGCGGCGACCGTCGCGGAGGCGCTGGCCCGGGTCCGCGACCCGGACCTCTCCCCCGCGCTCGCCGCCCAGGTCTATGTCTGCCGGCCGCCGGATGAAACCCCCACCGGCAAGTACCTGGGCCTGGTGCACTTCCAACGGCTGCTGCGCGACCCGCCGTTCACCCTCGTCAGCTCGATCGCCGACACCGACCTGCCGCCGCTGCCGCCGGACACCGCGCTGCCGGAGGTGACCAGCTACCTCGCCGCGTACAACATGGTGGCCGCGCCGGTCGTCGACGAGAGGGGTGCCCTGCTGGGCGCGGTCACCGTCGACGACGTCCTGGACCACCTGCTGCCGGAGGACTGGCGGGAGGACGGGCTGCACGGCGAGGGCCTGCCCGGCGAAGGCCTGCGCGGTGGCGGTTTGCCAGGCGGCGGATTGCCCGGTGGCGGGCTGCCCGGCGGGAGGACGGCCGGCGATGGCTCCTGAGGACCGGGACGGCAGGGAGCGCGGGCGGGCGAACGGCGCCTCGGCGGTCCGGCGGAACGCCGCCGTCGACCGGCCGCGGGTGCGCCTGGACCTCCCGCGCCTGCCCCGCCGTACGTTCCTGCCGGAGTACGACCCCGAGCTGTTCGGGCGGATGTCGGAGCGGATCGCCCGCTTCCTGGGCACCTGGCGGTTCATCGCCTGGATGACCGGCACCATCATCACCTGGGTCCTGTGGAACGTCGCCGCGCCCGGCCCCCTGCGGTTCGACCAGTACCCCTTCATCTTCCTGACCCTGGCCCTGTCACTCCAGGCCTCGTACGCGGCCCCGCTGATCCTGCTGGCGCAGAACCGCCAGGCCGACCGGGACCGGGTCGAGATGGAGCAGGACCGGGTGCAGAACGAGCGCTCCATCGCGGACACCGAGTTCCTCACCCGGGAGATCGCGGCGCTGCGGATGGGCCTGGGCGAGGTCGCCACCCGCGACTGGATCCGTGACGAGATCCAGGACCTGCTGCGGGAGCTGGAGCTGCGGCAGCTGGTGGAGGCGGAAGGGGAGGAAAGCGACCGCTGACGGGAGCGATGAAGGCGACGAACGCGACCGCCGGCCGGAGTGATGAAGACGACCGCTGACGGCCTTTCCGGAGGTCGCCTCACGCGGCGTAGCATCGGGGCATGGCTGCTACCGACATGCCCACAGGCTCCGCGCCGGGCGAGGACGCGATCCGGGCCGCACTCGCGACGGTGAACGACCCCGAGATCCACCGCCCCATCACCGAACTGGGGATGGTCAAATCGGTGGACATCGCGGCGGACGGCACGGTGGCGGTCGTGGTCTACCTCACCGTCTCCGGCTGCCCGATGCGCGAGACGATCACCAACTCCGTACGCGACGCGGTCGCCGGGGTCGAGGGCGTCACCGGCGTCCGGGTCGAGCTGGACGTGATGAGCGACGAGCAGCGCAAGGAGCTGGCCGCCTCGCTGCGCGGCGGCACCGCCGAGCGCGAGGTGCCGTTCGCCCAGCCCGGCTCGCTGACCCGGGTCTACGCCGTCGCCTCCGGCAAGGGCGGCGTCGGCAAGTCGTCGGTGACGGTGAACCTGGCGGCGGCGATGGCGGCGGACGGCCTGAAGGTGGGTGTGGTCGACGCCGACATCTACGGCCACTCCGTACCGCGCATGCTGGGCGCCGACGGCCGCCCGACCCAGGTCGAGAACATGATCATGCCGCCGTCGGCGAACGGCGTGAAGGTCATCTCGATCGGCATGTTCACCCCGGGCAACGCCCCGGTCGTCTGGCGCGGCCCGATGCTGCACCGCGCCCTCCAGCAGTTCCTGGCCGATGTCTACTGGGGTGACCTGGACGTTCTCCTGCTGGACCTGCCGCCGGGCACCGGCGACATCGCCATCTCGGTGGCCCAGCTGGTCCCGAACGCCGAGATCCTCGTCGTCACCACTCCGCAGCAGGCCGCCGCCGAGGTCGCCGAGCGGGCCGGTTCGATCGCGGTACAGACCCACCAGAAGATCGTCGGCGTGGTCGAGAACATGTCCGGGCTGCCCTGCCCGCACTGCGACGAGATGGTCGACGTCTTCGGCACCGGCGGCGGCGAGCGGGTCGCCGAGGGACTGACGCGGACGACCGGCACGCAGGTGCCGGTGCTCGGCGCCATCCCGATCGACGTCCGGCTCCGTGAGGGCGGCGACGAGGGCAAGCCGGTCGTGCTGACCGACCCGGACTCCCCCGCCGGCTCGGCGATCCGCACCATCGCCGGCAAGCTGGGCGGCCGCCAGCGGGGTCTGGCGGGGATGTCGCTGGGCATCACCCCGCGCAACAAGTTCTGAGACTCCTGACGTCGCGCGCCCTGGCTCGTACGGGGGCCCGAGGGGCTCCTTGGTACCTGTTGACGCGCGAAGGGGGCGGACCCCCGGGATCCGCCCCCTTTGTCATGCACCGGCGCGCTCTCGGGCTCCGTACGCGCCGAGGTCTCCGACCGGCCGTCAGCGCCGGTTACTCTCGGTACGACGTAATGTCCTTGACGACGGAAAAGCCCAGGCGGTGGCAGCGCAGCCGGCGTCCTCGCGTCTCCGACCGGCCGTCAGCGCCAGTTACTCTCGGTACGACGTAATGTCCTTGACGACGGAAAAGCCCAGGCCATAGGCGCTCATCCCCCGCCCGTACGCGCCGATGTGCACCGCGTCGGGGCCCTCGCTCGCCGAGCCCGCCAGGACCCAGCCGTACTCGGACTCGCGGTAGGCGAACGAGGTCGGCACCCCGTCCACCGGCAGCATCAGCTCGCTCCAGCCCCCGCCCCCGAGGTCGTCGGCCAGCTCCCAGGCGAGCATCGTCTGCTGGTCGAGCCAGTCCTGGCGCAGTGAGCGCTCCATCTGGGTCGGCCAGGTGTGGGCGAGCAGCCCCGCGCCGGCGAGCCAGGCGGCCGTCGATACCGACGTGGCCTCCAGGACACCGGTGCCGTCGGCGCTGCGCCGTACGGGGCGGCTGGCGACCGTCACCACGACCGCGAACCGCTCGTCCTGCGGCGACTCCACCTTGATGGTGGGCTCCTCACCATGCCCGGTGGCGCCGTGTTCGACGGTTCCGTCCGCGGCCGCGCCGACCTGCATCAGCCAGCGCGGACCGTTGAATGCCTCGTCGAGGCCGTACCACGGGAACGCTGCCAGCAGGTAGCCGTCGACCTTCCGGCCGGCCGTGGTGGTCGCCTCGTGTTCCGCTGTCCGACTCGTCGTCTCCATCTGCGCGGAGCCTCCTTGTTGCCCTGTGTCGTGGGCGGCCCGCCCCCCTCAGGCGACCAAACCCCGGACACCCGGAGCATAGCCATATGGTCAACACAGCCCGGACATGCCGGAGTGTGTCAGGTGGCGTCGGCGTCGAACGGCGGACGCTCGTCCGGCCCCGTGTTTCCGGCCTTCTTGAGCAGGTCGGGACGGCCGGCGGCGGCCGGGGGCTCCTTGGAGAGGCTCAGGGGGGAACCGCCGCCCGCGGACGCGGCGGAGGAGCCGCCGTCGCGGCCGGTCACGACGTCGGCGACCTCGTTCATCTCCTGCTTGAGGTCGAAGCCGTTCCGGATCTCGGCGAGCTCCTTGAGGCCGTACTCGTCCTTCTCCAGGACGTGCTTGCGGACGAAGTTCTTGGGCTTGAGGTCCTCGAACTCGAAGTCCTTGAAATCGGGTCCCAGCTCGCTGCGGATGTCTTCCTTGGCGCTGTCGGAGAACTCCCGGATCTTCCGGATGACGCCCATGACGTCCTGGATGACCTTGGGGAGCTTGTCCGGGCCGAAGATGAGCACGGCGAGGACCACGATCGCTACCGCCTCCAGGGGTCCTATGTCGAAGAACACCGTGCAGCTCCTTGGGTCATCCGCGGCCTCCGTCGGCCCGGGGACCAGGCCGGCTATCACGGTACCTGGCCCCGCACGCCGCACGGGAGTCACCCGTGCCAACACCGCGCGAACGGCCGGTCCGGTCAGCCGGCGGTCTCCGGGCAGCCGACCGTGTCCGACAGCCAGTGGTGTCCGGTCAGCCGGCGGTGTCCGGTCAGCCGGCGGTGTCCGGCGGCCAGTGGTGTCCGGTCAGTCGGCCGGTGCCCGGTCAGTCGGCGGTGGAGGACCCCAGTGTGAGCCGCACGGACTGCTCCTTGCCGCCCCTGTCCAGGGTCAGCATCAGCGTGTCGCCCGGCCGGTGGCTGCGGATCTTCACGATCAGCTCCTCACCGCTGTGCACCGCGGCGCCGTCCACCTTGGTGATCACGTCGCCTGCCCGGATCCCGGCCTTGGCGCCGGGGCCGCCCGGGGAGACCGGCTCCCGGCCGCCCTTGCCGCGCCGGCTGACCCGCGCGCCGTCCCCGTCGTACTCCATCTCGAGCGTGACGCCGATTACCGGGTGCGTGGCCCGGCCGGTGTTGATCAGCTCCTCGGCCACCCGCTTGGCCTGGTTGACCGGGATGGCGAAGCCCAGGCCTATGCTGCCGCCCTGGCCGCTGTCCGGTCCGCTGCCGGTGTCGGCCGCGCGGATGGCGCTGTTGATACCGATCACCCGCGCCTTGGCGTCCACCAGGGGGCCACCGGAGTTACCGGGGTTGATGGGGGCGTCGGTCTGCAGCGCGTCCACGTACGAGATGTCGCTGCCGTCGCCCTTCTCGCCGCCGGCGGTGATCGGGCGCTCCTTGGCGCTGATGATCCCGGCGGTGACGGTGTTGGCGAGGTCGTACGGTGCGCCGATCGCCACGACCGGGTCGCCGACCCGCACCGTGTCGGAGTTCCCGAGCGTGAGCGGCCGCAGTCCGGTGACGCCCTGGACCTGCACGACGGCCAGATCGTAGCCCCCGTCCCGCCCGATGACCCTGGCCTTCGCGGTCTGTCCGCCGCTGAACGTCACCGAGATCTCGCCGCCGGTGCCGGCCGGCTCCACGACGTGGTTGTTGGTGAGGATGTGTCCCTGCCGGTCGAGCACGAAGCCGGTGCCGGTGCCCTGCTCGCTGTTGCCCCGGACGTGGATCGTGACCACCCCGGGCAGCGCGGCCTGCGCGATCCCGGCGACGCTGCCGGGATTGCGGCCGCCCGCGTCCTCGCCCGCCTGCGGCAGCTCGATGTCGCTGAGTCCGCCGTAGCGCTCGACATAGGCGCCGACCCCGCCGCCGATCCCGCCGGCGAGCAGCGCCAGTGCCACCGCGCCGACGGCCAGCGGCCCGCGCCGGCCGCGGCGGGCGGCGGGCGGCGGTACGGCCGGGCCGCCCTGGAGGGGCGCGCTCCACGGGTCGTACTGCTGCCAGGCGCCCTGCCCGGCGGGGGCGCCGGGGGGACCGGCAGGAGCAACGGGGGGACCGGCGGGGGCACCGAAGGCCTGGTCGGGGCCTTGGCCGGGCGGCGCGGCGGGCTGCGGCTGCGGCTGCGGCTGCGGCTGCGGCTGCGGCTGCGGCTGCGGCTGCGGCTGCGGCTGCGGCTGCGGCT
>NZ_BBUY01000001.1:557553-673028 GCF_001590865.1 Streptomyces sp. NBRC 110611 | reverse complement strand
CTGCGGCTGCGGCTGCGGCTGCGGCTGCGGCTGCGGCTGCGGCTGCGGCTGCGGCTGCGGCTGCGGCTGCGGCTGCGGCTGCGCGGAGTCTGCCGGACCGGGCGGACCGAGCGGGTGCGGCTGGGCGCTGTCCGGGCCGGCCGGCGCGCGGTCGTCGCCGGACGCGCCGGGGGCGCCGGACGCGCCCCCGGGACGGCCCGGGGCTGCGACGGTCCCGCCGCCGTCCGCGCCCTGCGGAGCGGCAGGTGGCGGCGACTGCGGCGGACTCGGGTAGCCCGCTGCCGGGGCCGGGGGGCCGTACGGCGGCATGGGCCCGGCGGCCGGCGGTAGCGCGGTGCCGTGTGCGGGCGTCGTGACCGGTCGTTGCACGGGCGGTGCGGGGGCCCAGGGTCCGGGGCCGCCGTAGGGGGGCGTGCCGTAGGGGTCCTCGGGGTGCAGCGGCTGCGGCCGCCGCGGCGGTGCGCCGGGCGGAGCGGCGGACACCGGGGGCGCCTGGTCCGCCGGCGTCGCGGGGGCCGGTTCCGTACCTGCGCCGGACGCCTCGGACGCGGACGCCTCGGACGCGGGCGCCTCCTGCGGGCGGACGCCCTGGTCCGCCGGGCCCCGCACACCGGATATGGCGGCCCTGCCGGACGCGTCCGCCGGCGCCGCCTCCGCCGGGCCGTCGGCGGACGGTGTCGCCTGCGGGCCGGCACCGGCGGCCGGCCCGCTGCCCGGGGTGTGTCCCGGACGGCTCCACCACTTCAACTTCGGCCCGGCAGCCTTCCCGTCGTCCATGTTCTCCCCAGAATTCGCCCGCGTGCGCGGGCCACCACCACCTCGCGGCAGCTGCCCGGTCAGGGGTGCGCCGCCCCAGGCGATTCAATCAGTTCCGCGCGGGGCCGCGCAGGGACCGGTCAGCGCTGGGCGACGGTGGGGCCGTGGACGGCGGCCGCGGAGCCGAGCAGTGGCCGGCCGGGCACCGACGGGGACGGGTTCCGGTGTGCCGAGGCCCCGCCGGCCGCGGAGGTGGGCGGCCCGGGGTGGTACGCCGGGCCCGGACGCGTCGCGGCTATCAGGGGCGAAAGGCCGAAGGGGCCGGCCGGCCGCTCCACCGCCGCCGCGGAGGGTGCGGCCGCGGCGCCAGGGCCGTTCAGGGCCATGGCACTGGGCGCCGGCACCGGGGTGGGGGCGCCGGACGCCGGCCACGTCCACTCCCGGGAGACGCCGGTCCGGAGGAACTCCGAGCCATGGGACAGCGAGCCCCCGTCGGCCGCGGGGCTGACGCCGAGCGGGGTGACGGCCGTGCCGCTGCCCTCGCCGCGTCCGCCGCCCGCGTCGACGGCCGCTTCCAGCGGCAGGGCGCCGCCGAGCGCGAAGGCCGCGAGCGAGACCGCGCCGGCCGCCGCGAACGCGAACCGGCGCCGCTGCACCGGCCGTTCGGCCTCCGGGCCGCGGACGCCGCGCGGACGGGCCTGCGCGGGAACGGCGGCCATCGCACGGCCGCCGTGGCCGTCGGCGGGGACGTACCCGAACGCTCCGCCGCGGCCGAACTCCTCCCGCACTCCCGAGTGCTCCCCCACTCCGGACCTCGCCCGAGCGGGGCGACCCCCCTGCCCGAAGCCGCCGTCACGCCCGAACCCGCCATCGCCGAGCCGGCTGCCGGGACCACCGGGATCGCCGCCGGGCAGCTGCTGGAGGCGCGCCAGCAGGCCCGCGGAGGGGCCCGGGAGCGGCGCCTCGGCGAACACGCTCTTCAGCCGGCGCTGGGCGTCGGCCTCTGCCTTGCACTTCCCGCACGTCGCGAGATGCGCGAGCACCCGCTCGCGCGCGTCATGCCCCAACTCGCCATCGACCAGGGCCGCGAGGCGGTCGCCGAGATGCTGCTCGGCGGGGGACGGACCGCCACTGAGGCTCACGCGATTCCCACCTCCCCGGTGGGCACCACGGCCAGCTGCCGCCGCTCGCGCGCCTTCTCGGCGCGGGTCTCCTCGGCGCGCGCCGCCGGAGCGCGGTGCTTGAGCGCCTTGCGCAGATGGGAGCGGCCGCGGTGGATCCGGCTGCGGACCGTGCCCAGCTTGACGCCGAGCGTCGCGGCGATCTCCTCGTACGACAGACCCTCGATGTCGCACAGGACGACCGCGGCACGGAACTCGGGCGCGAGGGTGTCCAGCGCCTGCTGGACATCGGCGTCGAAGTGGGTGTCGTCGAACTGCTGCTGCGGCGCGGGCTCACGGCTGGGGAGCTTCTCGGCGGCGTCGTCACCGAGCGCGTCGAAGCGGATGCGCTGCCGGCGGCGGACCATGTCCAGGAAGAGGTTCGTCGTGATGCGGTGCAGCCAGCCCTCGAAGGTGCCGGGGGTGTACGTCGACAGCGAGCGGAAGACGCGGACGAACACCTCCTGGGTGAGGTCCTCGGCGTCGTGCTGATTGCCGGTGAGGCGGTAGGCGAGGCGGTAGACCCGTGCGCTGTGGGTGCTGACGATCTCCTCCCAGGTGGGCGGAGTCCACGCCTGCGTATCCGCGTCTGCGGCGAAGGTCGCGGTGCGTGCGGATTGCGTGCGGAAACGGTCAGCGGTGTCGGTCACGGATTTCGGCTCGGAGAACGACCTTCTCAAGCGCCTCAGCACTCCTCGGTCACCCGCCGCAGCCGCACCTCCCCTGGTGGCTCTGGTGGTGTCCAGTAGAGCCCCTACCATATCCGCCTCGCCCGTTAGCTCCGGATAAGCAGATTTGACCTGCATTTGGTCCTGCTTCCGGCTGTCCCGTGTTTGATCCTGATTCTGGCCGCGAGTCCCGTCTCGCACCGTGTTCACCACTGCCATCCCCCCGTCTTTCCCCTGCTCCTCCTTTAACGCCCGGTCCCATCTGCGGGTTCCCGCGCGCAGCGGATACAGTCACGGTTGCGTCAACTACGGGGACAGGAGAGGGCCATTACCGGCAACCGGCAGACGAGCTTGGCATTCGCCGAGGCGTACGGCGCCGGAACACTCGACGGAACCGCCGAGACCGCCCTGCGCTGGTCCCGCGACCGCGCCCAGGAAGCCGGCATCCGCACAGTGACGGCCGGTACCGGCGCGGCCCTGCGCCTGCTCGCCGCCACCGCGGACGCCAAGGCGGTCGCCGAGATCGGCACCGGCACGGGCGTGTCGGGCATCTACCTCCTGGACGGCATGCGGCCCGACGGGGTGCTGACCACCGTGGACTGCGAACCCGAGCGGCAGGCCTGCGCCAGGCAGGCGTTCCGCGAGGCCGGCTTCGCCGGCAACCGCGCCCGCTTCATCCCCGGCCGCGCCCTGGACGTCCTGCCGCGGCTCGCGGACGGCGGATACGACCTGGTCTTCTGCGACGGCGACCTCATGGAGTACCTGGAGTACCTCGCTGAATCGTTGCGTCTGCTGCGCCCCGGCGGCCTGGTCTGCTTCGAAGGCGTCTTCGCCGACGGCCGCACGGTCGACTCGGCGGTGCAGCCGGCCGAGGTGCTGCGGCTGCGCGAACTGCTACGGGCCGTGCGGGAGAGCACGGCGCTGGTGCCGTCCCTGCTGCCGGTCGGCGACGGCCTGCTCTGCGCGACCAAGCGCGGCTGACGCCGAGCGCGGCCGCACAGGGAACGGCCCCGGCAGGCGGCACGCATCCGCTGCGCGCCGCCTGCCGGGGCCGGGTGGTACGACGTGGGGGCTACCGGGGCGGTCGGCCCCGGGAATCCACCGGTGTCACCGTCGTCAGACGGCGACCTTCTCCAGGGCCTCGCCCAGGGCCTTGGCCTCGTCCGGGGTCAGCTCGACGACGAGTCGTCCACCGCCTTCGAGCGGAACGCGCATGACGATGCCCCGCCCCTCCTTGGTCACCTCGAGCGGGCCGTCGCCCGTCCGCGGCTTCATGGCCGCCATGCTCGTTCCCCTTCCTGAAACCAGCTCATCTCAGCCGACGGCCCGAATAGGCACGTGTCACCGGCATCGAACACATTGCTTCCAGGCCATTATCCCGCATCGAACGACCCGATGACCAACATCGGGGAGCATCCCTTCGGCAACGCGCTGCCCCAAACCCACTCAATTCGGGGAGCGGGCTGCGATACTCCTCCCTCCCCCGACCTCCGGCCCGGCCGCAATCTTTGACGTACGTCACATGCGCACGGCCGATGATCTCCGGCATCCTGAGCTCGGACTGCCGCTGCCGGGCAGTCCGAGCCGCGACGGAGGGGACTACCGACCATGGCCGACACCGTGCTCTACGACGTGACCGACGGACTCGCGACGGTCACCCTGAACCGCCCCGACGCGATGAACGCGCTGAACATCGAGGCCAAGGTCCAGCTGCGGGACACCCTGCGGGAGGCCGCGGCCGACCCCGCCGTCCGCGCCGTGCTGCTGACCGCCACCGGGCGCGCCTTCTGCGTCGGGCAGGACCTCAAGGAGCACATCGGCCTGCTCGCGGAGGACCGCGCGACCGGCTCCGGTTCCACCATGAGCACCGTCCGTGAGCACTACAACCCCATCGTGACGACGCTGGCCGGGATGCCCAAGCCGGTGGTCGCGGGCGTCAACGGGGTCGCCGCGGGCGCCGGGGCGGGCTTCGCCCTCGCCGCCGACTACCGCGTCGTCGCCGACTCGGCGTCCTTCAACACGTCCTTCGCGGGCGTCGCGCTGACCGCGGACTCCGGGATGTCCTGGACGCTGCCCCGGCTGATCGGGCACGGCCGGGCTGCCGATCTGCTGCTCTTCCCGCGCAGCGTCAGCGCCCAGGAAGCGTACGAGCTGGGCATCGCCAACAAGGTCGTACCGGCCGACGCGCTGGCGGAGGAGGCGGCGGCCGTCGCCCGGCGGCTGGCCCAGGGCCCGACCGGCGCCTACGCCGCGATCAAGGAGTCGCTGGCCTACGGCGCCGGGCACTCCCTCACCGAGGCGCTGGGCAAGGAGGACGAGCTGCAGGTGCGGGCGGGGGCGTCGGAGGACCACCGGATCGCGGTCGACGCGTTCGTGAAGAAGGAGAAGCCGGTCTTCCTGGGCCGCTGACCCCGTCCGGCGCCCGATGCCGACATCCCCGGTCCGCCGCCCGGCCGGGCTCAGCCGGCGGCCGCCTCCACCGCCGCCCGTACATGACACTCCGCCAGATGGTCGTTGACCAGGCCGCACGCCTGCATCATCGCGTAGGCCGTGGTCGGGCCGACGAAGCGGAAGCCGCGCTTCTTGAGCTCCTTGGCGAGCGCCGTGGACTCCGGGGTCACCGCCTGCACCTCGGCGAGGGTGCGCGGCGCCGGACGGCCGGACCGGTCCGGGGCGTAGGACCAGATCAGCTCGTCGAGCTCACCGGGGGACAGCCCGGCGGCGGCCTGGGCGTTGCCGATCGTCGCGGCGATCTTGGCGCGGTTGCGGATGATGCCGGGGTCCCCGAGCAGCCGCTCGGCGTCCGCGTCCGTGAACCGCGCCACCGCCGCGATCCGGAAGCCGGCGAACGCGGCACGGAAGCCGGGCCGGCGGCGCAGGATCGTGATCCAGGAGAGCCCGGACTGGAACGCCTCCAGGCTCATCCGCTCGAAGAGCGCGTCGTCGCCGTGCACCGGCAGACCCCACTCGGTGTCGTGGTACGCGCGGTAGTCGGCCATCCGCTCCGACTCCATGCCCCACGGGCAGCGCGGAACCCCGTCCGGCGCCGTCACCACACCGCTCATGCCTGCCCCTCGCCTTCCGGCCGGCGCGCGGATTCGGGGGCTCCGGCCGCCTGCGCCCCACCGCCGCCCCCGACGGACGCATCCCGGCCCCGGCCGCTCTCTGCCGGCCCCGGGCCGCTCTTCACCACGGGGCCCGGACCGTCCTCCGCCAGACCCGGGGCGCCCTCCGCCGGCCCCGGACCACTCCCCGTCAGCCCCGGCGCGCCCATCGCCGCGGCATGGGCGCCGGCCAGCGCCGCCTCCAGCTCGGCGATCCGGGCGTCCCGCTCGGCGAGCTCGGCGCCCAGGCGGTCCAGGACGTCGTCCACGTCGTCCATCCGGTAGCCGCGGACCGTCACCGGCAGCCGGACGGCCTCCACATCGGCGCGGGCCACCGGACGGTCGCCGGGCAGCGGGTCGTACAGCCGGTCCGGCTCGGCGTCCCGCAGCCCACCGCCGTCACCGCCGACGACCACGAGCGTGACCGCGGCCACCACCACGACCATCGCGATCAGCAAGAACCAGAACACGACCAACTCCCCGGACTCAGTGTCTGCACCGATCGTGCCATGCGGGTGTGACAGTTAGGGTCGCTCCCGGACCACGGAGAGGGAGTCAGGGAATGCTGCGGCTGGGAAATCGCGAGTTCGGGGCGCAGGAGCCGGTGATCATGGCCATCGTCAACAGGACCCCGGACTCGTTCTACGACCAGGGCGCCACGTTCCACGACGAGCCGGCGCTCGCCCGGGTGGAGCAGGCGGTGGCCGAGGGCGCCGCGATCATCGACATCGGCGGCGTCAAGGCCGGCCCCGGCGAGGAGGTGAGCGCCGAGGAGGAGGCCCGCCGCACGGTCGGGTTCGTCGCCGAGGTGCGCAAGCGCTTCCCCGACGTGGTGATCAGCGTCGACACCTGGCGGCACGAGGTCGGTGAGGCGGTCTGCGAGGCCGGCGCGGATCTGCTCAACGACGCCTGGGGCGGCGTCGATCCGCGGCTCGCGGAGGTCGCGGCGCGCTACGGCGTCGGCCTGGTGTGCACCCACGCGGGCGGCGTCGAGCCGCGTACCCGGCCGCACCGGGTGACGTACGACGACGTGATGGCCGACATCCTGCGGGTCACGCTCGGACTGGCCGAGCGGGCGGTGGAGTTGGGCGTCCGGCGGGACGCGATCATGATCGATCCGGGGCACGACTTCGGGAAGAACACCCGGCACAGCCTGGAGGCCACCCGCCGGCTGGGCGAGATGGTGGATTCGGGCTGGCCGGTGCTGGTCTCCCTGTCCAACAAGGACTTCGTCGGGGAGACACTCGACCGCCCGCTCAAGGAGCGTGTCCTGGGCACCCTGGCCACCACCGCCGTCTCGGCCTGGCTGGGCGCCCAGGTCTACCGCGTCCACGAGGTCGCCGAGACCCGCCAGGTACTGGACATGGTCGCCTCCATCGCCGGCCACCGCCCCCCGGCGGTCGCCCGCCGCGGCCTGGCCTGACGCCGACGACAGGCCCTAGAGCCCGACCTCCTTCGTCAGCAGGGTGACCGCCTCGTCCACGTCGTCGCTGAGGCGGAACAGCTCCAGGTCGTGCATCGAGGCCTTGCCCTCGGCGATCAGGGTGTCGCGCAGCCAGTCGACCAGCCCGCTCCAGTAGTCCGTGCCGAACAGCACGATCGGGAAGCGGGTGACCTTACGGGTCTGGACGAGGGTGAGCGCCTCGAAGAGCTCGTCGAGGGTGCCCAGCCCGCCGGGGAGCACCACGAACCCGCGGGCGTACTTCACGAAGCAGGTCTTCCGCACGAAGAAGTACCGGAAGTCCACACCGAGGTTCACATAGTCGTTCATGCCCTGCTCGAAGGGCAGCTCGATGCCCAGGCCCACGGAGACGCCGCCGGCCTCCTTGGCGCCCCTGTTGGCCGCCTCCATCGCCCCCGGACCACCCCCGGTGATCACCGCGAACCCGGCGTCCACCAGGGCCCGCCCGATCCGTACGCCGGCGTCGTACTCCTTGGAGTCGCGGGGCGTACGGGCCGAGCCGAAGACGCTGACGGCCGGGCCCAGCTCGGCGAGCGCGCCGAAGCCCTCGACGAACTCCGACTGGATGCGCATCACCCGCCAGGGGTCGGTGTGCACCCACTCGGAGGGGCCCGCGGAGTCCAGCAGCCGCTGGTCCGTGGTCCCGGGCTGCACCTGGTCGTGGCGGCGCAGAACGGGACCCAGCCGCTGCTCCTCGGGGACCGGTGCTCCCTGGGGACTGGCCATGACGTGCTCCCTCCGCAGACAGATCGTTTGCCGTTTCAGCGTAGATCCATCGGAGCTTCCCCGATGTGAAGGTCCGGCGTCAGGCCGTCAGCCAGGCGCGCAGCCGCTCCTCGCAGTGCAGGATGCGGTCGGCCTCGACCCGTTCGTCCTTCTTGTGCGCGAGCAGCGGGTTCCCCGGTCCGTAGTTGACGGCCGGCACGCCCAGGGCGCTGAAACGGGAGACGTCGGTCCAGCCGAACTTGGGCATCGCCCGGCCGCCGACGGCCTCCAGGAAGGCCTTGGCCGCCGGGTGCGACAGTCCGGGCAGCGCACCCGGGGAGTGGTCGTCGATGACGAACTCGTCCACGGGGCAGTCCGCGAAGACCTCGCGTACATGGGCGACGGCCTCGTCCGGGGTGCGGTCGGGCGCGTAGCGGAAGTTGACGGTGACCGTGCAGGCGTCGGGGATCACGTTGCCGGCGACGCCGCCCTCGACGCGGACGGCGTTGAGGCCCTCGCGGTACTCCAGGCCGTCGATCACCGGGCGGCGCGGCTGGTACGCGGCGAGCTTCGCCAGGATCGGGGCGGCGGCGTGGATCGCGTTGGCGCCCATCCAGCTGCGGGCGGAGTGCGCGCGCTCCCCGGTGGTGCGCAGCAGGACCCGGAGGGTGCCCTGGCAGCCGCCCTCCACCTGGCCGTCGGAGGGCTCCAGGAGGACGGCGAAGTCCCCGGCGAGCCAGTCCGGGTGGGCTTCGGCGACCCGGCCGAGGCCGTTGAGGTGCGCGGCGACCTCCTCCTGGTCGTAGAAGACGAAGGTCAGGTCGCGGTTGGGCGCGGGGACCGTGGCCGCCATCCGCAGCTGGACGGCGACGCCGGACTTCATGTCGCAGGTGCCGCAGCCCCACAGGACGCCGTCCTCGTCGAGCCGGGAGGGCACGTTCGGGGGGTTGTCGGAGATCGGGACGGTGTCGAGGTGGCCGGCGAGCACCACCCGCTCGGCGCGGCCCAGCCGCGTACGGGCCACGACGTTGTTGCCGTACCGGTCGACGGTCAGGTGCGGCAGGGCGCGCAGCGCCTGCTCCACGGCGTCGGCGAGGTCCTTCTCCTGGCCGCTCTCCGACGGGAAGTCGACCAGCTGCGCGGTGAGCGCGGCGGCGTCGAGCGACAGGTCGAGGGCGGTGGGGTGTGTGGAGCGCTCCATGGATCCGACCCTATCGGCAGCACTCCAGTACGGTGGGCGCGTGTCAGCCAAGCCCGTTCTCCCCGCCCGCCGCTCACGCCTCTGGCGCACCGCCGCGGCTCTCGCCGTACTGCTCGGGCTGGCCGGCTATCTGCTGGTGCAGTACATCACCGGCGGGCCGGGGGCGCCGGTCTGCACGGTGCGCGCCGAGGGGGACGAGGAGGCGTACGAGCTGTCCCCGGAGCAGGCCGGGAACGCCGCGACGATCTCGGCGGTGGCGTCCGCCCGAGGGCTGCCGGAACGGGCGGTGACCATCGCGCTGGCGACCGCCATGCAGGAGTCCGGGCTGCGCAACATCGATTACGGCGACCGGGATTCCGTCGGCCTCTTCCAGCAGCGGCCGTCCCAGGACTGGGGCACCGTGCGGCAGATCATGGACCCGGTCTATTCGGCCGGCGAGTTCTACCAGCATCTGGCGAAGGTGCCCGGCTACTCCCGGCTGCCGCTGACCGTCGCCGCGCAGAAGGTGCAGCGCAGTGGCTATCCGCAGGCGTACGCCAAGCACGAGGCGAACGCCGCGCGGCTCACCGGAGCGCTCACCGGCCGCGACCCGGGCGCGATGACCTGCACCGAGAGCCGTCCGGTGGACAGCGAGCCGGGTGGCGCCGCGGCGGTGCGGGCGAAGCTGGTGCGCGAGTTCGGGCCCGCGGTGCTGCCGCGGACGGCCGGCGCCGGCGGGCGCGGTGCGGGCGGCGGGCAGACCCTGACCGTGCCGGTGCGGCAGTCGGGGGCGGGGGCCGACGGCGATACCGCGCGGCGCGGCTGGCAGCTCGCGACGTGGGCGATGGCGCACGCGGCAGAACTGCGCATCGAACAGATCTCGTACGCCGGCCGGATGTGGTCGGCGGCCGATGCGGAGAAGGGCTGGCAGCGCCGGCCGGGAAATGGTGCCGCGTCGGCCGAGCGGGACGTTCGTATCATCACCGCCAAGTAATTCCATCACCCCGGAATATCCCGCTGGTACGCGGACGGGGTCGGCGGAATGCAAGAGGGAGCAATTCCCGGCAGAAATGCGGAAGTTACCGAAACCCGCCCTGCCCCGCCCCGTCAATTCCCTTGCGTACGTGGGGACATGACACTCCGCAGCCTTCGCCGGCGGTGCACATATTGCCCTTCTTTCGCACGGCCGATAATGCAATGCGTTACCAACTCTTTACCTTAATTCACCGCAACCTTCGGGGGTCTGACGCGGTAGTCAATGCGTCCGCCAGGCGGACATGGCACATCTGTCAGAAGTACGAGTCCTTCTCCGTAAAAGGAGCACCATGTCCCTCCCCGTTACGCGTCGGATCGCCCGAGCCGCCCTGCTCGTCGCAGCAGGCGCCGCTCCCGTGGTCGCTGCGGCCGGCTCCGCGAGCGCCGCGGAACTGCCCGCCAAGGCGCCCGGCCTGGGCGGACTGACCGCGCCCCTGGACTCCCAGAACACCAGCAAGTCCCTCAACCACGGCACGCGCGACGGCGTCGACGTGGTGAACGCCACCAGCAAGGCGGCGACGCAGAAGCTCGCTCCGGCGGCCGGCGAGACCGCGACCCCGGCCATGAAGAAGACCATGCCGCTCACCAACGGGGTCGTCGGCAAGGTGGAGGGCGCGGCCCGGCCGCTCGTCAAGGACGGCGTCTCGACCAACACCCTGCCGAAGTCCCTGGTCAAGGTCCTCCACCGGCAGGCCCGTACCGCGCTCGAGCAGCCGCACAGCGCACCGGCCCGCCCCGGCCAGGTGAAGGGCGCCCCGGTCCGTACGGCCAAGGCTCCGGCCGCGACGCAGCACGCGCCGGCCCGGACAGCCACGACGCAGCACGGCCCGATCCACAGCGCGAAGGTGCAGAACGTCCCGGCCCAGGGCGGCAAGAAGGGGAAGAGTCCGGCGGCCCCCGTCGCCATGGTCGGCGGCCTGCCGGTCGGCCTCCCCGTCGGCATGCCGGTCAGCCCCGCGCCGATGGGGATGCCGAGCGGCCCGTTCGGCGGCTCGTTCGGGGGCGGTTCGTTCGGCGGCGGCTCCTTCGGCGGCAAGTGACCCGCCGTCCCACCTGTAGGACACACAAGGGCCCGGGGAACTCCCTCTCCCCGGGCCCTTCGCGTTCCGGCCACGCACCGGTCACATGGCCGTACCTCTGACGCCGTACCCCGCAGCCGTACCGAGGCCCGGCGGCCGCACCCGCGCCTGCCGCCCTACTTGCCCTACTGCCCTACTGCCCTACTGCGCCAGGCGGCGCACCGCGGCGTCCACCCGCTCGTCGGTCGCGGTGAAGGCGATGCGCACGAACCGCTCTCCGGCGGGCCCGTAGAACTCGCCCGGCGCGACGAGGATGCCGCGCTCGGCGAGCTCGCCGACCGTGTCCCAGCAGGGCTCGTCACGCGTCGCCCACAGGTAGAGCGACGCCTCGCTGTGCTCGATACGGAACCCCGCCGCCTCGAAGGCGCCGCGCAGCGCGGCCCGGCGGCGGGCGTAGCGTGCCCGCTGCTCGGCCACATGGGCGGTGTCGCCCAGCGCCGCCACCGTGGCGGCCTGCACCGGGGCCGGGATCATCATGCCGCCGTGCTTACGGATCTGCAGCAGGTCGTCGAGGACCGCCGCGTCGCCGACGAGGAAGGCCGAACGGTAGCCCGCGAGGTTGGAACGCTTGGAGAGCGAATGGACGGCGACGATGCCGTCCACCGTGCCGCCGCACACGTCCGGGTGGAGCACCGAGACCGGGTCCGCGTCCCAGCCCAGTTCCAGGT
This sequence comes from Streptomyces sp. NBRC 110611, assembly GCF_001590865.1. Taxonomy (GTDB): domain Bacteria; phylum Actinomycetota; class Actinomycetes; order Streptomycetales; family Streptomycetaceae; genus Streptomyces. Next base: position 661,211 of record NZ_BBUY01000001.1, on the reverse strand, counting down.
AGCACTCGTCGCTGAAGAGCAGCACGCCGTGCTCACGCGCCCAGGCGACGGTACGGCGCAGCTCCTCGGCACCGAGCACCCGGCCGGTGGGGTTGGACGGCGAGTTCAGCCACAGCAGCTTCAGGTCGCTGGGGTCCAGTTCGCACGGATCGTCGTAGACCACCGGCTCGGCCCCGGCCAGCCGGGCACCCACCTCGTACGTCGGGTAGGCCAGGCGCGGGTAGCCGACCCGGTCCCCGGGGCCCAGGCCCAGCTGGGTCGGCAGCCAGGCCACCAGCTCCTTGGAGCCGACGACCGGCAGCACGTTCGCATGCTCCAGGCCCTGGGCGCCCAGGCGGTCGGCGGCCCAGCCGGTGAGCGCGTCGCGCAGTGCGGCCGTCCCCCACACCGTCGGGTAGCCGGGGCTGTCGGCGGCCGCGGCCAGCGCCCGCTGGACCACCCCGGGCACCGGGTCGACGGGCGTGCCAACGGACAGGTCGACGATGCCGTCGGGGTGCGCGGCAGCGGTGGTCTTGTACGGCTCCAGCCGGTCCCACGGGAAGACGGGGAGCCGGTCGCGGGGGGAGACGGGCTGGGGGGTGGAGGCTGCGCCCACGGTGCTCTCTTTCTCGGTGGTGCCGGACCGCTCGGCGGCGCCGGGGCTTCCCGGTGGTGCCGGACTGCTCAGCAGCGCCGGGCTGCCGGACGCCGGCGCGAAAAAGCCCGCGGTCCCGTAGGGCTGGGCCGTACGGGACCGGGCGGTGTCGGTTCCGCACGGCGTACCCGCCGTACGGGACCCGGGCGGCGCCGTGCGACCGCTGGTGACGTCGGGGGCCGGAGGGAGCGGACGGCTCCCTCCCCCGGCCCCGGACCCTTACTGGTTCTGCGGCGGCAGCTCTGCGATGAAGGGGTGGTCGCGCTCGATCAGCCCGAGCTTGCTGGCGCCACCGGGCGAACCGAGCTCGTCGAAGAACTCGACGTTCGCCTTGTAGTAGTCCTTCCACTCATCCGGAGTGTCGTCCTCGTAGAAGATCGCCTCGACCGGGCAGACCGGCTCACAGGCTCCGCAGTCGACGCATTCGTCCGGGTGGATGTACAAGGACCGCTTGCCCTCGTAGATGCAGTCGACCGGGCACTCCTCGATGCACGCCTTGTCCTTGATGTCGACACAAGGCTGCGCGATGACGTAGGTCACGCTGTCGTTCCTCCTCGGTAGGGCCGGCGGACCGATCGGCGGTACCGCCACGGGGCGCGCGGGAGCGCGGCGTCGTCGATGCCCGCCACCTAGTATCTCCGTTCCTGGGCATGAGACGAACAAGAGGGGCGGTTTGAGCGATGGCATTCCTGGCCGGCGGTCGCGCGGAGGTCCGCATCACCCGTGCTGACGTGGGCAAAAGGGTATCCGTCCGGCGCCGCACGGGGGGCGGGGAGGGGGAACCGGCATTCACGGACGTGGTCGGCGTGCTCACATCATGGGACGAGGATGTGCTGAGCATCACACGTCGCACCGGTGAGTGCGTACAGATCGAGGAGTCGTCGCTGGTGGCGGCCAAGACCGTGCCCACCCGCCCGGCCCGGAGGAAGGTCCCCGCCACCACCGCCCGCGAGCTCCAGCAGGTCGCGGCCCGCGGCTGGCCCGCCGTCGAGACGGAACGTCTCGGGGAATGGACGCTACGGGCCTCCGGCGGATTCACCCGGCGGGCCAATTCCGTCCTGCCGCTCGGCGACCCCGGCCTCCCCCTGGACGCGGCGCTGGAGCACATCGGCCGGTGGTACGAGGTGCGCGGGCTGCCGCCGGTGATCGCGGTCGCCACCGGGCGGACGGAGGGCGACCGGGCGCTCGCCGCGGAACTGGAGCGGCGCGGCTGGGCCGCCGAAGGGCACACCCGGGTCCTGATCTCCGGGCTGGCACCGCTCGCCGACACCGCCGCTGACGCTTCCCCTGGCCCTGCCCCTGCCGGGGGTGCCTCCACCCACGTCACCCTGACCCGGGAGCCGGGTCCGGAGTGGCTCGCCCTCTACAACCGGATCGGCGACGGGATCGGCGTGGGTGCGGGCGCGGGGTCGGGTGCGGACGCGGGGTCGGGTGCGGACGCGGGCGCAGGCGCGGGCGCGGGGTCGGGTGCGGGATCGGGGTCGGGGTCGGCCGCGCTGAAGGTCCTGACCGGCGGGCCCTCGGTGTGGTTCGCGACGGTACGCGGCGCCGACGGCGGGACGGCGGCGATCGGCCGGCTGGTCGTCGACGGTCGCTGGGCCGGCTTCGCCGCCATAGAGGTGGCCCCGGACGAGCGGCGGCAGGGCCTGGCCACCGCGGTGACGGCGGCGCTGGCCGAGCGGGCCCTGGACGAGGGCGCCTCGGCCGCATACCTCCAGGTCGAGGCGGACAACACAGGCGCCCTCGCGCTCTACGACCGGCTCGGCTTCAGCGACCACCACGGCTACCACTACCGCCGCCCCCTGCCGCACACGGGCGCCGGCACCGGACGCGTATCCCACTGATCGCCGACCGCTGAGCACTGAGCAGGTATCCCGCCGGTATGGCCAGGACAATGAACACGACCCAGGACAATTGATCCAGGACGACCATCCCGGCCGGCGGCCCCAGGACGACCGACGCAGGACGACCGGCCCCAGGACGACCGACGCAGGACGACCGACCCCAGAACGACCGACCCAGGACAACGGATCCAGGCAACGGATCCAGACGACGGATCCGGGACAGCTGACACGGCCGGCCGGCCCCGGACGATCGAGGGACAGCGATATGGCCCAGGAACCCGATCAGGAACCCGATATGGCCCCGGAACCCTCCGGACCGGAGCAGGACGCCCGCGCCGAGCGGCGGCGGCTGTTCGCCGACACCGCCCGCGCCGAGCGGCCGGACCTGGCGCTGCTGTGCCTGCTGATCGGCGCCGAGGCCGATCCCGCACTGGACCCCGCCGTCCTGGACGAGGCTCAGATCGAACTGGACCGCCTGGCCGGGCTTCTGCCCTACCACCCGGCCGGCGGCCCCGGCGCCTGGGCCCGCAACGTCGCCGAACTTCTCGGCACCCGCTGCGGCTTCGCCGGCTCGCCCGGCGACTACCGGCGGCTGGAGTCCTCCCTGCTGCACGAGGTGCTGCGGCGGCGCCGGGGCCTGCCGATCCTGCTGTCGGTGGTGTGGATGGAGGTCGCGCGGCGGGCCGGCGCCCCCGTGTACGGGGTGGCTCTGCCCGGGCACTTCGTCGTCGGCTTCGGCGACCCGTACGGGGCCCATGTCCTGGCCGATCCGTTCGCCGGCGGGCGGCTGCTCACCGGTGACGACGCGGCGCTGCTGGTGGCGGGGGCGACCGGCGGGCGGCTGACCGCGCCGATGACGGAACCCGCCGATCCGCTGGACATCGTGCTGCGGGTGCTCAACAACATCCGGGCCTGGGCGCAGGCCCGCCCCGAGCACAGCGCGGTGCAGCTGTGGGCGCTGGAGCTGTCCCTCCTCCTGCCCCGGCATCCGGCGCGGCTGCGCCACGAGCACGCCCAACTGCTCGTCCAGCGCGGCGAGTTCCTCGCCGGAGCGGCCGAGCTGGAGGAGTACGCCCAGGTGGTGGAGGCCGTCGAGCCGGCGGGCGCGAAGGCCGTCCGGCGTCAGGCCGCCGCGGCCCGCGCCATGCTCAACTGATCCGTGGCGGGCGGGCGCCGCCGGACCACCAGTACGGTCGCGTCGTCCAGCAGCTCACCACCGGTGAAGCGCTCCAGGTCGGCGCGGAGCCTACGGGCCAGCTCGGGCGGCTCCAGATCCGTCCAGCCGGCCAGCCGAGCGGCCAGCGGATAGAACTCGCCGTCCTGGCCACGCGCCTCGGTCACTCCGTCCGTGCACAGCACCACCCAGTCCCCCGGCTCAGGGCGGATCCGGACGCCGCGGCGCGGCTCGCCGGTGAGCGCGCCCAGGCCCAGCGGGAGCCCGCCCTCACCGTCCCGGCGCTCGTGGACCCGGCCGCCGCGCACCAGGTAGTACGGGATGTGGCCGCAGGACAGCATCCGGCCCCGCGCCAGCTCGCCCGGGCCGCACACCTCCATCAGCAACGCCGTGACGAAGCGCTCGTCGGTGCCCTGCTCGAGGGAGCGGGCGTTGTAGCGGGTCAGCGCCTGCTCCATGCGCTCGGCCACCGAGTCCAGGGACTCCAGGTGCTGCGCGGCCTCCCGGAAGGACGCCAGCACCTCCAGGCCCGCGCCGATCGCCGGCATGCCCTTGCCCTGCACATCGCCGATCATCAGCCGCAGCCCGTGCGGGGTCTCGATGGCCTCGTAGATGTCGCCGCCGACCCGGGCGCCCTCCTGGGCGGACACATAGAAGCCGTACGCCTCGACCGGCCCGGCGACGAGCGGCAGCTCACGCAGCATCGCCCGCTGCACGGTGTCGGCCACCAGACTCGTCCGTTCGTACAGCGCCTCACGCTGCAGCCGGGTGCGGCACAGCACCAGGGCGAACACCGCCACCAGGTACTCGCCGAAGATACCCACCGCCCGGCTCGCCGGAGCCCAGTCCGGCACCGCGAAGAGGTCGACGTAGGTCAGCGACGCCACGAAGACCGCCGCCACCAGCCGCGTCTGCGGAAACGAGCAGCGCAGCGCGGCATACAGCGGCGCAAGCCCCAGGAACGCCGAGATATGCAGCTCCGGCCCGGTCGTCGCGTCCAGCGCAGCCACCACGACGATCGCCAGGCTCAGCAGCGCGGCGGTACGACGGCCGCTCTCCCACGAGCGGGGACGATGGGCTCGATGGGCACCTCGATGGGCACGATGGGCTCGCATAACACTTCAAGCCTGCTCGACACCACCCCACACCGCACAGGGGCAAAGGCCCCGGCCCAAAGCCACAGCCCAAAGCCCCAGACGACAGCCCCAGCCCAGGCCCCGGCCCCAGAGCCGACGCTCGCCCCTCAGCCCCAGCCCGAGAGCCGGCCTTGCCCGTCAACCCCAGAGCCGGCCCGAGAGCCGGCCTTGTCCCTCAACCCCAGAACCGGCCTTTGTCCCCCGCCCTAGAGCCAGCCCTTGTCACGGGCCGTGCTGACCGCCTCGGCGCGATTCCGGGCGCCGGTCTTCTGGATGGCGGTGGACAGGTAATTGCGCACCGTGCCCTGGGACAGATGCAGGGCGGCAGCGATCTCGGCATTGGTGGCGCCGTCCGCCGCCGTCAGCAGGACCTCCCGCTCGCGGTCCGTGAGGGGGCTGGCGCCATCGGCGAGCGCGGCCGCCGCCAGTACGGGGTCGATGACCCGCTCGCCGCGCAGCACCCGCCGCACCGCGTCCGCGAGCCGGGCCGCCGGGGCGTCCTTGACCAGGAAGGCCTGCGCACCGGACTCCATGGCGCGGCGCAGATAGCCGGGACGGCCGAAGGTGGTGAGGACGACGACCTTGACGCCGGGCAGCTCGTCGCGGAGGGCGGCCGCGGCGTCCAGTCCGCTGATGCCGGGCATCTCGATGTCCAGCAGTGCGACGTCAACGTCCTGCGCCCGCGCGGCCGGCAGCACCTCGTCCCCGCGTGCCACCTGCGCGACGACCTCGAGGTCGCCTTCCAGCGACAGCAGCGCGGCCAGCGCCTCCCGGACCATCGACTGGTCCTCGGCCAGCAGGAGTCTGATCATGCGGGCCAGCTTAGCCAGGTTGGCCGAGGGGCTTGCTTGGCCGGGGGGCTGTGCTTGGTGTGCCTGGGCCGCGGTTCCTTGTTTACGGCAACGATTACGGAGAGTTATTTGTTCCTGCTATTGCTACGTTCTGTGATTTTGGTGGGGGTGGGGTGCAGGGGGTCGGAGGGGGGGATGGGGTGGAAGCGTCGGTGGAGGTTGTGGGGTTTGTGGAGGTTGGTGCGAGCAGGGGGACGTAGGCGTGCAGGGCGAAGCCGTGGGTGCGCGGGGCGGGGCCGGTTTCCAGGCGGCCGTCGGCCAGGGCGAGGCGTTCCCGCAGGCCGCTGAGGCCGTTGCCGTCGTGCTGGGCGCGGGGCGGGCCGGCGCCGTCGTCGAGGACAGAGAGGCGGAGGTAGTGGCGCTCGTCGGCCTCCCACTCCTCGGTGAGGAGGAGTTCGCAGCGGCGGGCGCCGCTGTGCCGTACGACGTTGGTGACGGCCTCACGGAGCGCCCAGGCGAGGGCGCCCTCCTCGTCGGCCGCCAGGCCCCGGTGCTCGCGCTCCAGCGCCGGGTCGACAGTGAGCGCGACTCCGGCGGTGCGGAGCGCGGCGCGCGCCCCGGCCAGCTCGACGGCGAGCTGTGGGCGGCGGTAGTCGGTGACCGCCTCCCGGACGTCGATCAGCGCCTGTCTGCTGACCCGCTCGATGTCCGCCACCTGCCGGGCGGCGTCCTCCGGCCGGTCGGGAAGCATCCGTCCGGCCAGCTCGCTCTTGAGCGTGATCAGGGAGAGCGAGTGGCCGAGGAGGTCGTGCAGGTCACGGGCGAGGCGCAGCCGCTCGTCGTTGGCGGCGAGGCGGGCGACCTCCTCCCTCGCCTCGCGCAGTTGCTTGGTCGTACGGATCAGATGCTGCACTCCGAGCATCGTGAAGCCGGCCGCCAGGCAGGGCAGGGCGTAGGCGAACAGGTAGGCCGCGATGTCCGGGGAGCGCAGCCCGATGGCGATGACCATGGTGGTCCCTGCCGGGATCGCCCACCGCGCCTGGGCGAAGGGCAGCACCACCGCCGCCGCGACGTTGACGAACGTGAACAGGACCAGCCAGTTGGGACCGAGCGTCAAAGACAGCGTGGCGGCCAGCGCTCCCAGGGCGACTACTGCCGAGAGCACCGCCGGCCCGCTCTGCGGGAGGTGGAGCAGCTGCCGGAAGAGCAGAGCGAAGTATCCGCCGATGAAGGCGACGAGACCGGCCCAGCCCAGCACCTCGTGTGCGAGGGGGATCCCGCCGTCGAGCAGCTGCCCGACGGGACCGATGAGGTACAGGAACCAGATGGCGATCCACGCCGCCTTGCCCAGTGCCTGCCTGCCGGTGCGGGGCCGGTTGCCCATCAGCAGCGGGTTCCGCTCGGTCTCCGGCTCGTTCATGCCTTGCGTGCGTCCTTCCGGTACAGCCATGCGGCAGCCGCCGCGAAGACCAGAAGGTATCCGATAAGGAGCGCGATGTCCTTGACGTCCGGAGCGCCGCCGGCCTCGACCGCCTGGCCCAGTGCGGCGTAGGCATGGGTGGGCAGCCACTCGGCGATGTTCTGCACCCACTGCGGCAGGATCGTCAGCGGCATCCACAGGCCGCCCAGGAACGCCAGCACGAAGTAGATCAGCATCGCGATCGGCCGGACCGCGTCGCCGCTGGCCAGATAGCCGATGGCCACACCGAGCGCGGCGAAGGCGAAGCTGCCGAGCCAGGTGGCAGCCAGGATGGCCGTCCACTGCCATGCCTCCAGGCGTACGCCCTTGACCGCAGCGGCGGCGATCATGACGAGCAGGATCGACGGCAGGCTGATCGTCGCGGCGGCGGCCATCTTGGCCGCGACATAGCCGCGTCCGGGCAGCGCGGTCAGGCGCAGCTGTCGCACCCAGCCCTTCGCCCGCTCCTTGGCGATCGCCTCGCTGTTGCCCAGCAGTACGGCCGTCATGGCACCGAACGCCGCCATGGCGACCATGTAGTAGAGGGGCATGCTCAGTTGGGTGCCCGGGATCGGCTTGTTGTCCGCGCCGCCCGCGATGATCAGGTAGAGGAGCGGCGGGTAGATCACCGAGAAGAACATGAACTTCTTGTTGCGCAGCGCTCGGGTGACTTCGAGTTTGATCAGGGTGGTCATGGTGTGGTCTTCCGGGCGTGGTCGGGCGTGGTGGATGCGGACGCGGAGGACGTCGGTTCAGGCGCGGTGAACGTCGGTTCGGACGCGGTGGACGTCTTCGGACGCGGCGGATTCGGAAGCGGGAGATTCGGAGGCGGTGGTGAGGGCGATGAACGCCTGCTCCAGGCCGAGGCCGGCGACCTCCAGGTTGCGTGGGTACAGCCCGAGGCCGTAGAGCGCGTGCACCGTCGCATCCGCGTCGGCGGACTGGATACGGACCGTGCGTCCGGACACCTCGACCGCGGTCAGGAACGGCAGGCCGCGCAGCGCCCCGTGGTCGATCGGCCCGTCGAGGTCGAAAGCGATGCGGCGGGCGCCCGCCCTGGCCTTGATCTCGGCAGCGGTACCGTCGGCCAGCACCCGGCCCCGGTGCAGCACGATGACCCGGTCGGCTATCTCGTCGGCTTCTTCGAGGTAGTGGGTGGCGAACAGGACCGTACGGCCCTGCTGGGCCTGTCGGCGCATCGCACCCCAGAAGGCCTGGCGGGCCGAGACGTCCATGCCGGTGGTGGGCTCGTCCAGGACGATCAGGTCGTTGGCGCCGGCGGTGGCGAGGGCGAACCGTACGCGCTGCTCCTGGCCGCCGGAGAGCTTGTCGACCATCCGGTCGGCGATCTCGGTGATGCCGGCGGTGGCCAGGATCTGGTCGAGGGGGTAGCCGTGCGGGTGCAGGTCGCGGGCCAGCTTGACCAGCTCCCTGACTTTGACGCCCTCCATCAGGCCGCCGCTCTGCAGCATCGCACCGACCCTGCCCTGTTGGATGGCACGTTGCGGCGTCGTACCGAAGAGGGTGACGGTGCCGGAGTCGGCGCCGCGCAGCCCGAGGAGCAGGTCGAGGGTGGAGGACTTGCCGGCGCCGTTCGGGCCGAGGAGGGCGACGGTTTCTCCCGGATGCAGCTCCAGATCCAGGTCGGCGACCGCGCGCACCGCGCCGTAGCGCTTGTTGACCTGACGGAAGCTGACCACGGGTGCCCGGGCCGCCCCCCTGGCGGTGGTGGCTGTGGTGGTCGAGGTGATCGTCATGCCATTCAGCTTCCGGGATCCGCCGGGTGTGCGGCAGTGTCGGTTGTCCGCACTGCGGCATGACATCTGTCATGGGTGAGCCCCAGGGTCCGCTCGCGCTGTGCCGAGCGGGCACCCCTGGGGCCCATTCATCCATGGCCTTCAGGCGATGTCCATCGTCCGTCAGGCGTTGTCCGCGCCGATGGTCTGGATCCGTTCGGCCGGGGTGGTGCCCTGTAGGGCCTTGGCGACGGCGCTGGCCACCTCTTCGACGGTGACCGGCTTCTTGGAGCCGTCGCCCTTGGTGAGCAGGACGCCGTTGAAGGTGTCGCCGTAGAGCTCCTTGAGGGCGGCCCGGTCGTAGAACGGCACGAGTTCGCCGCCGCTGCCGACCTTGAAGGACAGGAACTTCGGGATGGACTTCTGGGGGCTGAAGGAGACCGCGTGCGCCGCGTCCGTACGGACCGTCACCAGGCCGGACATGGCGGGTTCGGCGTACTGCTTCATCGCCTTGTCGACGGCGTCCCTGCCGACCCTCGGCTGCTGGGTGCTGCTGGCGAGCACGACGGGCGTCTCGGCCCCGGTGGTGACGCGGTCGCGGTAGGCGTCGGCGACCTTCTGCTCGGACGCCTTGGCGTCGATGGCCTTGTAGGGGGTGCCGTAGCGCGGTACGGCCTTGCCGTTCTCGAAGGTGATACCGCCCTCGGCGGCGTTCCCGGCCCCCGCGAGGCTCCGCAGGGCGACCTGGATCTTCTCGTGGTCGACGACCATCGCCGGTTCGGCCGTCCGCGCGGCGCCGAAGAGGGAGCCGATGACGGAGACCGGGTTGTAGTCCCGGCCGGCGGCGTTGCGGACCGTCGTCTGCAGATCGACGTCCAGGCCCGCCTTCGCGGGGTCGAGGGTGACGGTCCTGCCGTCGACGGTGAGCTTCAGCGGCGTGGAGCGGCGGTCCTTGAGCGCCGGCTCCAGCTTCTTGACGGCCTCCTCCTTGCTGGTGCCGCCGATGTCCACGCCGAGCGCGGTGGTGCCGTTGGGGACGTCGGCGTGGTCGAGCAGGAGTCCGGCGCCGTAGGCGACACCGGCCAGGACCACGACGGCGACGCCGACGAGGACGAGCTTGTTGCGGCCCTTCTTGGGCGGGTTGATCGGCTCGGGGATCTTGGGTCGCGGCTTGGGGGCGGCGCTCTCGCCCGTACCGGCGGGGGAAGCGGCGAACGGCGACGGCGCGTTCTTCGGGGCCGAGCCCGAGGCCGGGCCGTCGGTGCCCGGGGTGGCCGGGATGCCGCTGACGAGCGTGTCGCCGGAGATGCGGTCGCGGCGGCCGGCGCCGGGGCCACCAGCTCCTACGCCGCTCTGGGAGCCGGGCAGTCCGCCGGAGATGCCGCGGCCGGAGCCGACGCCACTGCCGGGACCGGTGAGGGGCGCGGGCGGCTGCGGAGTGAGCTCGGCGGTCTCGTCGAGGGCCGGGGGCGTGCTCCGGGGCGTACCGGCGGCGCCCGCGTGCGGGTCGCCGAAGCCGGGCGGAAGGTTGAGTGCGGAGTCGCCGCGGGCCGGTCCGGTCGTCGGACCGCTGGGGCCGCCGGCCGGGGCGTCGAACGGGCTGTGGTCACGCGGCAGGCCGACGCCGGGTGCGTCGAATGGTGTTCCGCTGTGCGCGAGGGGGTCGAAGGGCGCCTCGTCGCCGCGCGCCGTACCGGGCACCGCACCGGACGGCACCGCACCGGACGGCGTGGCACCGGACGGACCCGACGGCATGGAACCAGGCGGCGTGGCACCGGACGGACCCGACGGCATGGAACCGCGCGGTGCGGCACCGGGCGGCGTGGAACCGCCGAATCCGAGTGCACCACCGTCCGGGACGCCTCCGTCCCGCGCAACGCCCTCGAAGGGCGCGGCACCGGCCGGGGGCGCCCCGTCGTCGTACGGCGACGGGGCGCCCTGCGTGGCCGCGGCCGGGGCCGGCCCGTCGGAGAAGTACGGCAGATCGGGCCGCTGCTTGGGGGTGCCGTGCGGCGGGGTGCTGCCGCCGGGGGCGGGCGGGGCGGCGTGGGAGCCGGTGGTCGAACCGGACGGCCCGCCCTGGGCCTTGCGCGGTGCGAACCAGTCGCTGGCCTTCTCGGCCCGGCTGCTCGCCGCCGCCTCGTCGGCCGGGGCGTGCGGCCGGGGGGTGCCGCCCGTGCGCTCCGCGGTCCGCTCGCCGCCACCGCCTGCGGCGGTACGGGGGGTGCCCCGGGAACCGGCGGGACCGGCAGAACCAGGGGAACCCGCAGGACCGGCAGGACCGGTGGGACCGGCGGAACCACCGGATGCGGCGGACCCGTTCGTACCGGGCTCCTCGCCGACGGGCTTGCGCACGACGACCGGCGGGATGGGACGCGAACCCGGAATGTTGATCTTGATCCGCGTGGTCAGCGTGGTCTCGGTTTTGGGCTCCTCCGGCCGCTCCGCGGCACCGGGCGCCGACGCATCGTCGGCGTCTCCCCTGGGCGAGCCGTACGGCGGCGTTCCTGACGGGTACGCGGCTGCGCCACGGCCCTGAAGGCCGGAGGACGAACTGTCAGATTCACGACTCAAAGCAGGTTCTCCCGGTTGGCTCCGCCGCTCGTCAGAGATGATCCCCGGCCCGAGGCCGAGGGGTGCCCCCAGGGCGGCGCGACGGCGCGCACCACCATACTGTCCGCCGCGGGCGGCCACCCGGCGAGCGTGCGAAGACCGCCGCCACGGGCGATACCCCTGCTCCGGGGCTGTTCACTCGCACTTACGGGGCCGTTCACCCGGACTTGCGGGGCATCCGTCCCGGTATGGACCACGTGGGGACCATGTCATCCACCGACTCGGCCGTACCGCACACCGGCGGCTCGCATCTGGGCCGCGGTGGCGCAGATCACAGCGGCGAGGATGCCGCCGAGCAGGAAGACGTACGTCCCGGCGCCGGGCCCGAAGAGGAAGTCGCCTTCCGGACGGACGTTGCCGAGCAGCACGAACACGGTCAGCAGCCAGGCCGCGCCGGGCACCAGCGCACCGGCGGTGGTGCCGGTGGCCCGGGCACCGCCGTGGAAGAGACCGGCGACCCCGCACAGGGCGAGCACCAACCCGCCGGGGAACCAGGCCGCTTGCAGCAGCGCGCCCGCGAACGCGACCAGCACACCGGCGACGAGGAGCAGGGCGTATATACCGATCCGAGCGGGCGTGAGGGGCGCGGCGGGCGCACTGCGGCCGGCGACCGGACCGCCGTTGCCGCCCTTCCCGCCCTTCCCTCCGGGGGCCGCACCGCCGTTGCCACCCTTCTCGCCCTTCTTGCCGGGGGCCGCGCCGGCGCCACCACCTGTCGCAGCGCTCATTCCGCCACCTCCTCGATCCGGGCATTCTCTTCCATACCCGTTATTTCCGAGCTGACCACGTCACCGTTACCCACACCGGCACCCCCACCAATACCGGCGAAGAGATCGCGCTCGCCCCGTTCATCCCGTTCGCCCCGTTCCTCCCCACCGGTCGCGGCACCCCGGCCGCCCTGCGCCAGCCGGTAGTACTCGGTGGCGAACAGCGGCTGCCCCAGGTCATTGGAGAGCGCGAAGAACGCCCCGTCGACCACGATCTGGGTGCGGTGCGCGCGCATCGCCGCGGCCTTCGCGGCGACGCACTCGGGGCCGCCGGAGATCGCGGCGGTGACCTCGGAGTCCGGCACCACGCCCGGTACCTCATCGACGGCGGCGATTCCGGAGAAGCCGTGGCCGTACGCGCGCAGGCGCGCGAAGCCCTCCTCGACCACGGTGCGGGGGTTGCAGTTCCAGTAGATCTTCTCGATCGCGTACGGGCGGCCCAGCTCGGGCCGGAAACCGTGCTCCGCGGCGAGCTCGGCGCCGCGCATGGCGACGCGGTGCGCCTGGATGTGGTCGGGGTGGCCGTATCCACCGTTCGGGTCATAGGTGACCAGGACCTGCGGCCGGATCTCACGGATGACGGCCACCAGGTCGGCGGCCGCCTCGTCGAGCGGGGCCCGCCAGAAGGCGTGCGGCCGCTCGTTCTGGGGTGCGCCCATCATCCCGGAGTCGCGATAGCGGCCCGGCGCGCCCAGGAAGCGGTGGTCGGTGACGCCCAGCGCGGCCATCGCGGCGGCCAGTTCGTCGGCGCGGAAGGGGCCGAGGGCGTCGTCGCGGTCCGGTGCGAGGTGGGCGAGCTCGGGCGGAATGACTTCGCCCTCCTCGCCGCGCGTGCAGGTCACGAGGGTGACCTGCACGCCCTCGGCGGCGTACTTGGCCATGGTCACGCCGTTGTTGATCGACTCGTCGTCCGGGTGGGCATGCACCAGGAGGAGACGGCGGGCGGGGGGCTCGGCGTGACGCTCGGGGGGCGGCTGGGCGGTCATGCGGACAAGCCTACGAGCCGCCCGCCGCGACCTCATCAGGCGATCCCGGCCACCCCCGGACCAGGGCTCGCGGCACGCCCGCGGGCCTGCCGCCCGGGCCCCGGCCCCGGCTCGTCACGCCCCGGTCCCGGCCGGGGCGTGACGGGCCGGGGCACATCAGGACGAGCGAGCCGGAGCGAGCAGGCCAGGGCGGGCGGCCGGGGCGGTCGGGACCGGGACTCGGGCGGGCGGACGGGTCAGAGCCTGATGCCCCCGAGCATGCTGGCGACGTTCGTCGTCAGGGTCTTGACCGTGGGCGCGATGGACGAGCTGGCGAGATAGAAGCCCAGCAGCATACAGACGAAGGCATGCGCCGCCTTCAGTCCGGACTTCTTGACGAGCAAGAAGACGACGATCGCCAGCAGCACCACCGCCGAAATCGAGAGTGCCACGGCGGCTCACCTCCAAGTAGCCATGGTCCGGACAGAGTTGGGCGGTGCGCGGACCACTGTCCGCGGACCGGCACACCGGGGGTATGCCATGGGCTCTTTACCCCGTACCCACTGTGCGCAAGGGATCATAACTTTCCGTTGAAGGGCATAAGTCGGAGCACGGAAGCAGAACGGGGGCGCACACGATCTTCACGGGTGCGACCACGGCGCGACCAAGATGAGCCCCACAGGCACTGCCGCCGGACCGGCACTGCTCCGGGACAGGCCCCGATCCACAGGTCGGACGCCGGCCCACCGGGCAGGTCCGAGATATCCACAGGCCAGTCCCAACCTGCCGGACACGTCCTAAGCTCGGCCCATGACAGGCATGACAGGACAGCCTTCGTTTCCGCGGCAATCCGCCCGTACGCAGCGCTTCACCCTGGGCGCTCCGCGCGGCTACACCATCGCGCCCGACGGTGCGCGCGTCGCCTTCCTCCGTTCCCGCTCCGGTACGGACCGCAGTCAGCAGCTGTGGGTACTCGACCTGAACGAGGGACGGGAGTTCACGGCGGCCGACCCGTACGCCCTGCTGGCCGGTGCGGAGGAGGACCTGCCCCCGGAGGAGCGGGCCCGCCGTGAGCGCAGCCGGGAGGGTTCGGCCGGAATCGTCGGCTATGCCACGGATTCCACCGTGGAGTTGGCGGCGTTCACGCTCTCCGGCCGGCTGTTCGTGTCCGAGCTGCGGGCCGGCACCACCCGCGAAGTCCCGGTGCGGGGACCGGTGGTGGATCCCCGTCCCTCGCCGGACGGCCGGTGGGTCGCCTTCGTGGCGGAGGGCCGGCTACGGGTGGTGGCGGTGGACGGCGCCGCGACATCGGACAACGACAGCGCCGTGACCGCGGCCGCGACAGGCGGCGGGCCGGCGGACCGGGTTCTGGCGGAGCCGGACGGCCCGGAGGTGGCCTGGGGCCTGGCGGAGTTCATCGCGGCCGAGGAGATGGGCCGCTACCGGGGCTTCTGGTGGTCACCGGAGAGTGACGCGGTACTGGCCGCACGAGTCGACGAGGCGCCGGTGCGGCGCTGGTGGATCTCCGACCCGGCGCATCCGGACCGTGAGCCGGCGCGGGTCGCCTACCCCGCGGCGGGCACCGCCAACGCCGAGGTCACGCTGGCGCTGTTCGGCCTGGACGGCTCGCGTACGGACGTCAGCTGGGACACCGGACGCTACCCGTACCTGGCGCGGGTCCACTGGTCCGCGGCCGGCCCGCCGCTGCTGCTCGTCCAGGCGCGGGATCAGCGTGACCAGCGGTATCTGACGGTCGACACAGCGACCGGCGCGACCAGGACGGTGCACGACGACGAGGACGAGGTGTGGGTCGAGCCGTTCCCCGGGGTGCCGGCCTGGACGCCGGACGGCCGGCTGGTGCGGATCGCGGACGAGGGCGGGGCGCGCCGGCTGTTCGTCGGCGACCGCCCGCTGACCGGGGCGCCGCTGCACGTACGGGCGGTGCTGGACATCGGCGCGGACGACGTCCTGTTCTCCGCGAGCGGCCCCGAGATGCACGACATCGGCGTCTACCGGGCGTGGTTCCGCGGCAGCGGCGACCAGGGCGGCTGGGAGAGGGTGGGCGGGCGTCCGTATCCGACGGTGTCCTCCGCGGTGCGCGGCGGTGCGCTGACCGTGCTGTCCCAGACCTCGCTGGAGTGGCCCGGTACGCGGGTCGAGGTGATCCGGCTGGATCCGGACGGCGGGGAGAAGCCGCTGGCCACGATCGGTTCGTATACCGAGGAGCCGTCGCTCACCGCCCGGCCGCGGCTCGTACGGGCCGGGGAGCGGGAGATTCCGTGTGCCGTACTGCTGCCCGACGGGTATACGGAGGCGGATGGTCCGCTGCCGGTGCTGATGGATCCGTACGGCGGGCCGCACGGCCAGCGGGTGGTCGCCTCGCACAACGCCCATCTGATCTCGCAGTGGTTCGCCGACCAGGGCTTCGCGGTGATCGTCGCGGACGGCCGGGGCACCCCGGGCCGCTCCCCCGCCTGGGAGAAGTCGGTCTCCCGGCGGATCGCGGAGATCACGCTCGACGACCAGGTCCACGCCCTCCGGGCGCTGGCCGGATCCTTCCCCCTCGATCTGGACCGGGTGGCGATCCGCGGCTGGTCCTTCGGCGGCTATCTGGCCGGGCTCGCCGCGCTGCGCCGGCCGGATGTCTTCCACGCCGCAGTGGTGGGCGCGCCGGTGACCGATCTGCGGCTGTACGACACCCATTACCAGGAGCGGTATCTGGGGCACCCGGACGCGGAGCCCGCGGTCTACGCGGAGAATTCGCTGGTCACGGACGAGGGGCTGTCCGGGGCGGTGGAGCCGCACCGGCCGATGCTGATCGTGCACGGCCTGGCGGACGACAATGTGGTGGTGGCGCATTCGCTGCGGCTGTCGTCGGCGCTGCTGGCGGCGGGGCGTCCGCACGAGGTGCTGCCGCTCTCCGGCGTGACCCATATGACGCCACAGGAACAGGTGGCCGAAAACCTGCTGCTCCTTCAGGTCGACTTCCTCAAGCGGTCGTTGGGGATGCCGAGCTGACGGTCAAGGCCCGCCCGGCCCGGCCGAAGGGGCCCTGCTGACAGCAGGGGACACCCCGAACGAACATCCGGGCAAAACGCAATAAATCCCACGACCGGCCGGGGAGCCGCCTGGCGTCCCGGCCGGTCTACGGCACCCGCACGGCCGTACGTTGTTCATCATGGCGCGTCCGTATATCGGTGATGCGACAGTGAAGTTGCCTCCATGTTAAAGAGGTTGGTACTCATATGTCACCCATGCCGTATATGGAACCCCCATGTCAAGCACGCCCGGGCGTCGATCTGCGCAATCTTCGCTCAAGAAGTGGGCTACCTGTTCCCGAGCACACCCGATCCCCTTGACTCCGCCGTAAATCACTTGCGAAAGTCCGCTCATCCAGCGGTGCTTGACCAGGTGCCGCTTCACGTTCCAAGAGAACTCGGCGCGGGGGCACTTCGCGATGACTAGTCCATCCCAGACCGCGGCTACCAAGTCCGACACTCCAGGACTTGGGCCGGAAGGTCTGAAGAAGGGGAAGAAGGGCAAGGGCGGTGAACTCACCGGCCGTTCCCCCGGCCGGCTGATGTGGACGCGATTCAAGCGCGACCGTACGGGCGTGGTGTGCGCGATCGTCGTCCTGGCCTTCTTCGTCGTCGCGGCGCTGGCCCCGGTGATCGGCGCGCTGTACGGCAAGGACCCGTACACCCTCTACGGCAACGAAAACCCCGACCTCCTCGACGAGTTCGCCTACCCCGCCGGTCCCAACGGCGGCATGTCCGGCGAGCACTGGTTCGGCATCGAACCGACGCTCGGCCGCGATGTCTTCATGCAGCTGATCTACGGCATCCGGATGTCGCTCGGCATCTCCGTCGCGGTGACCGTCCTGACCGTGCTCACCGGCATCGTCATCGGCGTGACCGCCGGTTACCTCGGCGGCAAGTCCGACTTCTTCATCAGCCGGGTGATCGACTTCCTGCTGGCCTTCCCGAGCCAGCTGACCTTCGTGGCCTTCATGCCCGTCGTGGTGGCGCTCTTCGTCTCCCCTGGCGATGAAACCCCCACATACGTACGGGTCTGCGCACTGATCATCGTGCAGTGGGCCCTGGGCTGGATGGGTCTGGCCCGGCTCCTCCGAGGACAGGTGCTCTCCCTGCGGGAGCGGGAGTTCGTCGAGGCCGCGCGGATCACCGGCGCCTCGCCCTGGCGGATCATCCGCAAGGAACTGCTGCCGAACGTGGTCACCCCCGTGCTGGTGCAGAGCACCTACATGCTGCCCCTCTTCGTCACCGCGGAGGCAGGTCTGTCCTACCTCGGCGTCGGCATCGTCGAACCGACGCCCGACTGGGGCCGGCTGTTCCAGGCAGCCGCCGTCTACTACGAGAACGACCCCACCTTCTTGCTCTTCCCCGCCGCGGCCATGGTGATCTTCGTGCTGTGCTTCAACCTGCTCGGAGACTCGGTACGCGACGCCTTCGATCCCAAGTCCGGGCGCTGATCGTCCGCTTGCGGGGGCTTGCTGTCACCCCCACCGGCCGGGTCTTCCTGCCCGGATGCCTCGACAGCAACATCTGAGACCCCAACTGACAGGCAGGTGCTTGGCAATCATGAACCCACTTTCCACGCGCAGAGCGCGCGCGGTGATCGTGGCCCTGGCGGCCGGTTCACTCGCGCTGACCGGCTGCAGCGGCGGCAGCGGCTCCGACAAGGACCACAAGTCGCAGACGGACGAGGACGCCGCGGCGCAGGCCAAGGTGATCCCGATCGGCACCGTCGCCGACTCCACCGGCCCGGCGGCCGACGTCAAGGGCTCGCGCTCCGGCGGCACCATCCGCGTGTACCAGCGTGACAGCTACAACCACCTGGACCCGGCCCAGATGTACGTCAGCGACCAGAAGTCGCTGTCGCAGCTGATCTTCCGCGGCCTGACCGCGTTCAAGCAGGACGACAAGGGCAGCACCAAGGTGGTGGGCGACCTCGCCACCGACGCCGGCCAGATGTCCGACGGCGGCAAGACCTGGAAGTACACGCTCAAGGACGGCATCAAGTTCGAGGACGGCAAGCCGATCACCTCGAAGGACATCCGCCACACCATCGAGCGGATGTACGCCCCGTTCATCACCGAGGGCCCGACCTACGTCCAGCAGTGGCTCTCCGGCAAGGGCACCAGCTACCGCAAGGCGCTGCCGGACGGTCCGTACAAGGGCGACCACCTGCCCAAGAACGTGCTGGACACGCCGGACGACAAGACCGTCATCTTCCACTTCGACAAGCCGCAGTCGCAGCTGCCGTACGCGCTGACGATGCCCGGCTACAGCGCGGTGCCGGACAGCGACAAGGACACCAAGGACGCCTACGACGTCAAGCCGGTGACCTCCGGCCCGTACAAGATCGCGTCGTTCAAGTCCGGCAAGTCCATGCAGCTGGTGCGGAACACGAACTGGGACCCGAAGACGGACTCGGTGCGCCACCAGTACCCGGACGGCTTCAACATCACCTTCAACCACCAGTATTCGGACTCCACCAAGCGTCTGCTGGCCGACCAGGGTGAGGCCAAGAACGGGGTGAGCTTCAACAACGCGGTCGACCCCACCCTGACCCGGGACGTGCTCAACGACAAGAGCGCCAGCAAGCGCCTGACGCAGGGCTACCAGCCCTACGTCTGGCAGATGAACATGAACATGGACCGCCTCAAGGACAAGAAGATCCGCGACGCGATCACCTACGCGATGCCCAGCCAGCAGATCGTCCGGATCAACGGCGGCACCTACGGCGGTGAGGTGGCCGGCGGCCTGCTCGCCCCGACCGTGGCGGGCTACGAGAAGGGCTACGACCCGTACGGAAAGATCGCCAAGCCCAACGGTGACCCGGAGAAGGCCAAGAAGCTCCTCAAGGAAGCCGGCAAGACGGGCATGAAGCTGGTCTACGCCTTCGCCAACACCGAGATCCGCCAGCGGGAGGCCGTCGCCATCGCGGACGCGCTGAACAAGGCCGGCTTCGACGTGCAGAAGAAGGAGATCAACGCGGCCTCCTGGTACCAGCAGATGGGCAAGGTCGACAACGGCTTCGACATCTACATGACCGGCTGGGGCCAGGACTGGCCGGACGCCTCGACCGTGATCCCGCCGTCGTACGACGGCACCACGATCCAGGACGGCGCCACGAACTACGCGCACATCCGCGACCAGCACGTCACCGACGAGATCAAGCGCATCGAGGCGATCGCCGACGTCGCCAAGCAGACCGAGGAGTGGCAGAAGCTGCACCACTACATCGTGGAGAAGGTCAACCCGGCCGCACCGGTCTTCTTCATCAAGTCCCTCCAGCTGTACGGCTCGAACATCGGCGGCGCCCGCTACAACCTGGACGTCAGCTACATCGACCCGACCACGCTGTACGTGAAGAAGTAGCCCCTTCCGGCACCTTCCTCACCTGGCGAAGAGCCTCCGGAGAGCGCGCACACGGCGGAACGCGCGCCCTCCGGGGCCTTCGCCCGCCACCCCTCACGCCCACTGCCGCCGCCGTCCTGAGAGCAGCGAACTGCCATGCTTCAATTCCTATTTCGCCGGACGTTCGGCGCTGCCGTCATCCTTCTCCTTCTCAGTGCCTTCACGTTCTTCGTGTTCTTCGGTGCCGGTGACCCGGCGATGATGTCCTGCGGAAAGAGCTGCACCGCGGACAACCTGGCGCTGATCCGCCAGAACCTCGGCCTCGACCAGCCGTTGACGACGCAGTACTGGGACTTCCTCGTCGGCATCTTCACCGGCCGCGACTTCTCCATCGGCCACTGCGACGCGCCCTGCTTCGGCTACTCCTTCGCCACCAAGCAGGACGTCTGGGCGACGCTCATGGACCGGCTGCCGACCACCGCCTCGCTGGCCGCCGGCGGCGCCCTGGTGTTCCTGACCGTGGGTCTGGGCACCGGACTGCTCGCCGCCTACAAGCGCGGCTCTTTCCTCGACAAGGTGCTCACCTCGGTCTCGATGGTGCTCAGTTCGGCGCAGATCTACATCCTCGGCCCGATCGCACTCGGCATCTTCGTCTACAGCGGCATCATGGACTCGCCCCGGTACGTGCCCCTCACCGAGAACCCCGCGGGCTGGTTCATGGGGCTGCTCCTCCCGTGGCTCGTGATGGCGACGATCTTCACCGCGCAGTACACCCGTATGTCCCGCTCGACGATGATCGAGCAGCTGCAGGAGGAGCACGTCCGGACGGCCAAGGCCAAGGGCATGTCCGGCTCGTACGTCTTCCTGCGCTACGCCTGGCGGGGTTCGCTGATCCCCATCGTGACCATCCTCGGTATGGACCTCAGCTCGCTGTTCGGCGGCGCGATGATCACCGAGTTCACCTTCTCGCTGGCGGGTGTCGGACGACTCGCGGTCGACTCCGTCATCACCCTGGATCTTCCCATGGTCATGGGCGTGATGATCTTCAGCGCCGCCCTGATCCTGCTGTTCAACATCATCGTGGACGCGACGTACGCCTTTATCGACCCGCGCGTGCGCCTGTCCTAGGAGAGCCTGACGTGACCACACTCACCAAGACCGAAGGCGCCACCGCGCCGGCCGGGTCCGACCCCTTCCTGTCCGTTCGTGACCTGCGGGTGCGGTTCTCCACCGAGGACGGCATCGTGAAGGCGGTCGACGGTCTCTCCTTCGACCTGGAGCGCGGCCGGACGCTGGGCATCGTCGGCGAGTCGGGCTCCGGCAAGTCGGTGACCAACCTCGCGGTCCTGGGGCTGCACAACCCCAAGACCACCGAGATCACCGGCGACATCACGCTGGACGGCCAGGAGCTGACCGGGGCCAGGGAGAAGACCCTGGAGAAGCTCCGCGGCAACAAGATGGCGATGATCTTCCAGGACGCGCTGACCGCGCTGTCGCCGTACTACACCGTCGGCCGGCAGATCGCCGAGCCGTTCATCAAGCACACCGGCGCCAGCAAGCGCGAGGGCCGGCAGCGCGCCGTCGAGATGCTGACCAAGGTCGGCATCCCGCAGCCCACCCTGCGGGTCGACGACTACCCGCACCAGTTCTCCGGCGGTATGCGCCAGCGCGCGATGATCGCCATGGCGCTGGTCTGCAACCCCGAGCTGCTGATCGCGGACGAGCCGACCACCGCCCTGGACGTCACCGTCCAGGCGCAGATCCTCGACCTCCTCAAGGACCTCCAGCAGGAGTTCGGCTCCGCGATCATCCTGATCACCCATGACCTCGGCGTGGTCGCCGACACGGCGGACGACCTGCTGGTGATGTACGCGGGCCGGGCGGTCGAGCGGGGCTCGGTCAAGGAGATCCTCACCGAGCCCCGGCACCCGTACACCTGGGGCCTGCTCAGCTCCATGCCGCGGCTCTCGTCGGACGTCAGCGAGGCGCTGCACCCGATCCCCGGCACCCCGCCGAGCCTGCTCAACCCGCCGTCCGGCTGCGCCTTCAACCCGCGCTGCGGCTTCACCGGCGAGGTCGGCGGCGGCCTCTGCACCGACGAGCGGCCGCCGCTGGAGCTGGGCCGCGCCGCCGCGTGCCATCTGAGCGCCGAGCAGAAGCAGACCCTCTTCACCGAGCACATCAAGCCCCGGCTGGGCTAGGGAGCGACCACCATGACCAAGAACGCCACCCTCCCCTCGCCCCGCGACGCCGCGCCCGCCCAGGGCGAGCCGCTGCTCACCGCCGAGAGCCTGACCAAGCACTTCCCGATCTACGGCGGCTTCCCGTTCAAACGGAAGGTCGGCGCGGTGCAGGCGGTCGACGGCGTCGACCTGACCGTGCACGCCGGCGAGAGCTTCGGCCTGGTCGGCGAGTCGGGCTGCGGCAAGTCCACGACCGGGCGGCTGCTGACCCGGCTGATGGAGCCGACCTCCGGCAAGATCACGTACGCGGGGCAGGACATCACGCACGCCAACCGCAAGCAGCTGGCGCCGATCCGCTCCGAGATCCAGATGATCTTCCAGGACCCGTACGCCTCGCTCAATCCGCGGCAGACGGTCGGCACCATCATCGGCGGCCCGATGGAGATCAACGGGATCAACCCGCCCGGCGGCCGGGAGAAGCGGATCCGCGAACTCCTGGAGACCGTGGGCCTGAACCCGGAGCACTACAACCGCTTCCCGCACGAGTTCTCCGGCGGCCAGCGCCAGCGCATCGGTGTGGCCCGGGCGCTCGCCCTGGAACCGAAACTGATCGTCGCCGACGAGCCGGTGTCCGCGCTCGACGTGTCCATTCAGGCGCAGGTCGTCAACCTGCTCCAGGAGCTCCAGCGCGAGCTGGGCATCGCGTTCCTGTTCATCGCCCACGACCTGGCCGTCGTACGGCACTTCAGCGAGCGGGTCGCCGTGATGTACCTCGGCAAGGTCGTCGAGGTGGGCAGCCGTGACGAGATCTACGGCCGGCCGCGCCACCCGTACACCCACGCCCTGCTCTCGGCGGTGCCGGAGGCCAAGTTCGTCACGGACGACGAGGAGCAGCGCGAGCGCATCCGGCTCGCCGGTGACGTGCCCTCCCCCGTCAACCCGCCGTCCGGCTGCCGCTTCCGTACGCGCTGCTGGAAGGCGCAGGAGAAGTGCGCGACGGAGGTGCCGCCGCTGGTCCAGATCACCGGCAGCGCGGCCGGCCACCTGACGGCCTGCCACTTCCCGGAGGAGCCGACGACCGCGGCGCGGGACGAGGACATCGTCCTGGACCCGGCGCTGGCGGCGATCGAGGAGTCACGTACCGATTCCGACGAGTAGGAGCGACGGGTAGGAGCAGGGGTTCGCAACACGCGCCGCCGTGGCGGGAATGTCTCCCGTCGCGGCGGCGTTGTCATGTGCGTACGTTGACGAGACAGGATCCGAAGGGGGCGTGGCGGGATGCGCATCGGGGAGCTGGCGGAGCGTACGGCGACGCCTCGGCGGCTGCTGCGGTACTACGAGGAGCAGGGGCTGATTGTCGCCGGACGGTCGGCCAACGGGTACCGCGAGTACGACGAGTCGTCCGTGGACCGGGTGCGCCAGATACGGGGGCTGCTGGACGCCGGGCTGCCGACCCGGATCATCAAGCAGATACTGCCCTGCCTCGACAAACCCCGGGCGATCCACTTCCCGGACGCCACACCGGAGATGCTCGGCACGCTGGAGCGGGAACGGGACCGGATGACGGAGCGGATAGCCACGCTGGTACGGAACAGGGACGCGATCGGGGAGTACCTGGACGTGGTGCGGGCCGGCCGGCGGCCGGAGGAGGCCGCCGTCGAGCCTGTCGCAGCCGCCTGAGCGGCGTGCGTCGCGGCTACTCGCTCGGGACGACCCGGCGTTCCTCCGCGAAGTGGCAGGCCGAGGCGTGGCGCGCCGGGCCGGTCGACTCCCGGAATTCCGGGGGGATGTCGAGCGGGGGGACGACCTCGGCGCACAGGTTCCGGGCCTTCCAGCAGCGGGTGCGGAACGGGCATCCGGAGGGCGGGTCGGCGGGCGAGGGGACATCGCCGGTGAGCAGGATCCGGTCCCGGTGGGCGCGGGCGTCCGGGTCGGGTACGGGGACGGCGGAGAGCAGGGCCTGGGTGTAGGGGTGGGTGGGGTGGTCGTAGATCTGCTCCTCGGTCCCGATCTCGGCGATCCGCCCCAGGTACATCACCGCGACCCGGTCGGAGATGTGCCGGACGACGGAGAGGTCGTGCGCGATGAAGACATAGGAGAGGTCGAACTCGTCCTGCAACTGCTCCAGGAGGTTGACGACTTGGGCCTGGACGGAGACATCGAGCGCGGAGACCGGCTCATCGGCGACGATGATCTCCGGCCGCAGGGCGAGGCCGCGGGCGATGCCGATGCGCTGGCGCTGGCCGCCGGAGAACTGGTGCGGGTAGCGGTTGACGTACTCGGGGTTGAGCCCCACCACCTCCAGGAGTTCCTGGACCTTGCGGCGGCGGTCTCTCTTGGGGGCCACCTCGGGGTGGATCTCGTACGGTTCGCCGATGATGTCGCCGACGGTCATCCGGGGGTTGAGGGAGGTGTAGGGGTCCTGGAAGACCATCTGGATGTTGCGGCGGACGGATCTCATCGCCCGTCCGGACAGGGTGGTGATGTCCTGCCCGTGGTAGCGGATCTGACCGGACGTCGGGTGTTCCAGGCCGACCAGCATCCTGGCGACCGTGGACTTGCCGCAGCCCGATTCGCCGACGATGCCGAGCGTTTCGCCCTTGCGGAGGCCGAACGAGATCCCGTCCACGGCCTTGACCGCGCCGATCTGCTTCTTGACGAGCACGCCCCGGGTGAGCGGGAAGTGCTTGACCAGGTCGCGCACTTCGAGGAGGGGTTCGCCGGACGCCGCCCCCCTCGCGTCGGACAGGTCACCCGTTGCAGACGGGACACCCCTCTCGGACAGGCCATCCGTCTCAGGCAGGTCGTCCGCTTCGGACAGGTCACCGGGCGCCATCGAGCGTCTCCTTCCAGAAGTGGCAGGCGCTGGCCCGGCCGGGGCCGGCCTCGTAGAGGGGCGGCGGCGGATCGGTGCGGCAGATGTCCTGGGCGAGCGGGCAGCGCGGGTGGAAGGGGCAGCCCGGCGGGATGGCGGCCGGGCTGGGCGGCAGCCCCTTGATCGCGTACAGTCGCTGCCCCTTGTGGTCCAGCCGGGGGATGGAGTCCAGCAGGCCGCGGGTGTAGGGGTGGGCGGGCGCCCGGTAGAGCTGGTGGACGGGGGCGGTCTCGACGATCCGTCCCGCGTACATCACGGCGATCGTGTCGGCGACATCGGCGACCACGCCCAGGTCATGGGTGATCAGGATCAGCCCCATGGTGCGCTCCCGCTGGAGCTCCGCGAGCAGGTCCATCACCTGGGCCTGGACGGTGACGTCCAGGGCGGTGGTCGGCTCGTCCGCGATGATCAGGTCGGGCCCGAGGGCCAGCGCCATGGCGATCATGATGCGCTGGCGCATCCCGCCGGAGAACTGGTGCGGATAGTCGCCCACCCGCGCCCGGGCGGCGGGGATACCGACCCGCTCCATCAGCTCCACGGCCCGGCCGCGGGCCGCCTTGCGGGACGTCCCCTCATGGACCTGGAACATCTCCCCCAGTTGCGCCCCGACGCTGAGGACCGGGTTCAGCGCGGACAGCGCGTCCTGGAAGATCATCGCCATCTTGGCGCCGCGCACCTTGCGCCGCTCCTCTCCGCGCAGCGTCAGCAGATCGCGCCCCTGGAAGACGATCTCCCCGCCGGTGACGTATCCGGGCGGCGAGTCCAGGATGCCCATCACGGCCTGTGCGGTGACGGACTTGCCGGAGCCGGACTCACCGAGCACCGCCAGCGTCTGCCCCGGCGCCACGGTGTAGCTGACGCCGTTGACGGCCCTGGCGATGCCGTCCCGGGTACGGAACTCCACCCGCAGGTCGCGTACGTCGAGGAGGGCGGTGTCCGCGGCGTCCGTACGGGCCGGCGCCGCGGCATCCCCGGGGGCACCGGTAGCGTCCATCATCTGCCGTCTCCTCAGCGCAACTTGGGGTCGAGGGCGTCGCGCACCGCGTCGCCGAGCATGATGAACGCCAGCACGGTGAGGCTCAGCGCGCCGGCCGGCCACAGCAGCATGTGGGGTGCGCCGCGGATGTGGGTGGAGGCCGTGGAGATGTCGATGCCCCAGGAGACGGTGGGCGGCTTCAGACCGGCGCCCAGGTACGACAGGGTGGCCTCCAGCGCGATGTACGTACCGAGCGCGATGGTGGCGACGACGATGACCGGCGCGACCGCGTTGGGTGCGATGTGCCGCAGCAGCAGCCGTCCGTTCCCCGCGCCCAGCGCCCGCGCGGCCTGCACGTAGTCGTTCTGTTTGGCGGTGTAGACCGAGCCCCGGGCGATCCGGGCGATCTGCGGCCAGCCGAGCAGCACGATGAAGCCGACCACCGGCCAGACCGTGGAGCTGGTGACGACGGACAGGAAGACCAGGCCGCCGAGGATCACCGGAATGCCGAAGAACACGTCCGCGAGCCGGGAGAGCAGGGTGTCCCACCAGCCGCCGAAGAACCCGGCCAGCCCGCCGAGCAGGCTGCCGAGCAGCGCCACCCCGGCCGTGGCGCAGACGCCGACGGTGATGGACGCGCGGGCCCCGTACACCACCCGGGTGTAGACGTCCCGGCCCTGGGTGTCGAAGCCGAAGGGGTGGCCGGGCTGGGAGCCCTGCTGCGCCCTGGAGAGGTCGGCGCGGTACGGGTTGCCGGTCGCGATCAGCTGCGGCCAGACCGCGATCACCAACAGGAAGACGATGACCAGCGCGGAGACCACGAAGACCGGATTGCGGCGCAGGTCGTGCCAGGCGTCGCTCCACAGGCTGCGCGGCTTGCCCAGCGGTACGCCGGCGGGCGGTCCCGCACCCGGTGGCGGTGCGCCGGGCGGCCGTTCGAGCGACTCCGCCTCACCGATGGCCAGCGCGGCGGTTCCGCCGTCGCCGTGCCCGATGGCTTCCTTGGGGACGTAGGACTCGTCGGGGACGTAGGACTCAGGCATAGCGGATCCTCGGGTCGAGGACGGCGTACAGCAGATCGACGAGGAGGTTCGCGGCGAGGAAGACCAGGACCAGGATCGTCACAAAGCCCACCACGGTCGGCGAATTCTGCCGGAGAATGCCCTGGTACAGCTGGTATCCGACGCCATGGATATTGAAGATGCGCTCGGTGACGATCGCCCCGCCCATCAGGGCGCCGATATCCGTCCCGATGAAGGTGACGACGGGGATCAGCGAATTGCGCAGCAGATGGCGGCTGATGACGCGGCGTCGGGGCAGCCCTTTGGCAATGGCCGTACGGACGTAGTCGGCGCGGGTGTTCTCCGCGATGGCGGTACGGGTCAGCCGGGTCACATACGCCAGCGAGACCAGCGCCAGCACCAGCCCCGGCAGGAGGAGTTCGTTCAGCGGTGCCTCCGGGGCGACGGACGGCGCGGCCCATACCAGCCGCACCCCGAACACGAACTGCAGCAGATACCCGCTCACGAACGTCGGGACGGACACCACGATCAGCGACAGGATCAGCACCGTGGTGTCGATGCCCCGGCCGCGCCTCAGCCCGCTGAACACCCCCAGCGCGATGCCCACCAGAATCTCCATGACGATGGCGACGACGGTGAGCCGGAGTGTGACCGGGAACGCGGACGCCATGAGTTCGGTGACCGGGCGGCCGTTGAACGCGGTGCCGAAATTCCCCTGGAAGATCTGCCCCATGTAATGCAGGTACTGCCGCCACAGCGGCTGATCGAGGTAGAGGTCGTGGCGGATCTGCGCGGCGGTGGCGGGGTCCGGCGCCCGGTCGCCGAACATCGCGGCGACCGGGTCGCCGAGCGCGTACACCATGAAGAAGATGAGGAAGGTACTGCCGGCGAACACCGGGACCATCTGCAGCAGCCGCCGGACCACATACCGTCCCATGGCGTCTCCAGCCTCCCTCGCGCTCCGCTCAGCTGATCGTGCTCTCAGTTCACCGTGATCTTGTTGTGGTCAGTTCACCGTGGTCTCGTTGTGGTCAGTTCACCTTGATCTCGTTGTAAACCGGCACACCGAACGCGTTCAGCGCCACATTGCTGATCCGTTCGGAGTAACCACAGCTGCCGTTCTGGTACCACAGCGGAATTCCGGGCATCTGCCGGGCCAGGATCCGCTCCGCATCCTGGAACTTCTTGACGGCCGCACCGATGTCCGTCGCCGCATTGGCCTCATTCACCAGCCGGTCGAACCCGGCATCGCTGTACTTGCCGTCGTTGGACGATCCGTTGCTGTAGTACAGCGGCTGGAGAAAGTTCTGGATCAGCGGGTAGTCCATCTGCCAGCCTGCCCGGAACGGCCCGGGCATCGTCCTGGCCGTGATCTTGTTACGGAAGTCCGCGAAGGTGCCGACCGGGTTCCCCACACAGGCGTTGTCGTCCCGCAGCGCCCTGTTCACGCTGTTGCAGAGCGCATCGACCCAGTCCTTGTGCGATCCGGTGTCCGCGTTGTACGTGATCGACATCCGCCCACCGGGAATTCCTCCCCCTTCCTTGATCAGCCGCCGCGCCCCGGCCGCGTCGAATACGCAAGCATCTCCGCACAGCCCCGCCTGATAGCCGCCGGCCGCGCCCAGCACCGGTGAGGTCCAGTCCGTCGCCGGCGTCCGCGTCCTCTGAAAAATCTCCTTGGTGATCTCTTCCCGGTTGATCGCCATGGAAATTCCCCGCCGGACCTTCTCCATCCCCGGCCGCGACCACCGCCGGTCGTACAGCGGAAACGTGAGCGACTGAATAATCCCCGCCGGCTGATTGATGTACCGGTCCCCCAGATCAATCTTCACATTCCGCAGCTGCGACGCCGGAACATCGTCCACCAGATCGAGATTCCCCGCCTGCAGATCCGTATAGGCGGTGTTGTTGTCCGTGTAAACCCGCAGGTCGACCCCACCGTTCCGGGCCGGATCCCGCCCCGGATACTTCCCCCACTTCCGCATCCTCAGCACGGACCCCTTCTCATACGAGTCCACGAGATACGGCCCGTTCCCGACCGGCTTCGCCAGCCACCCGTCATGGTCCGTGAAGAACGCCTTCGGCAACGGCATGAAGGCCGAATATCCCAGCGTGTCCGGCCAGCTGGAAAACTTCTGGTTCAACGTGACGGCAAAGGTCCGCTCATCCTTCACCACCAGCCCCGACAGCGTCTTGGCAGTAGCCCGCCCACCCTCCGGATGGACTTTCCCGAACCCCTCGATATACGCGAAGAACGACGCGTTCTTCTGCCGATTGTCCAGCAGCGCCCCATAATTCCAGGCATCCACGAACGACCGCGCGGTCACCTTCTCCCCGTTACTGAAGCTCCACCCGGGCTTCAGCCTGACCGTGAAATGCCGCGAATCCTCCGTCTCGATCCGCTCCGCGACCACATTCTCGGCTTCCCCCGTCTTGGGGTTGTACCGCTTCAGCCCCCGGAACAGCATGTCCAGCACCTTGCCGCCCTGGACCTCGTTCGTGTTCGCCGGCTCCAGCGGATTCTGCGGATCCCCCCAGGACGCGCTCACCACCCCGGACCGCGCGGCACTCCCCCCACCACACCCGGAGACCACCAGAGCGACAGCGGCAGCCGCGGCGCACACCCCCCACTTCGCGCGCGCGGCCGCTCCACGCATGACGCCTCCTCAGCTCCGGACTCCGGGACCACACGCAGCCACAGTGGCCACACGTAGCCCACATAAGAGCCCAGCCCCGGGCGCGCCGCACCCCGGCACCGGCCACCCGGGCGATCACCCGGCCGGTGTGCCCTCCCTCAGCCGTCGCCGAGGCGGCCGAACTCCCCCGCCTTCACGCCCTGGACGAACGCGCGGAGCGCGGCCCGGGATGTGCTGATGACCATCTCCGGTCGCTTGCTGTCCCGTACGTACGGGACACCAGCGGCATCGACAGCCACCTCGACGCAGGTATCGGACCCCGCTTCGCTGAAGCTGGACTTCTGCCACCTGAGCTGAGACATAGACGCCTTCCTAGAGCAAGGGGTACAGGAGTCGCTGGATGAGGCCGAGCGAGTCCTTCACCGTGTGCGCCTCGGGCCGGACCGCAGCATCGGCCGGAGGCAGAGCCACTTCGCACAGGTTAGCGAACCAGTCGTTGTACCTGTCGAGTGAGTCCGCGTCTCCCAGATACAGCGACCGCTCGATGTGCGGTACGACAACGGTTCCGAGCTCCGCAACCTTGGGTTCGACCAGAGTGAAGGACGTTCCGAACGGCACCGGGCCGTCGAACGGCACTACTTGGATCGTCACGTTCGGAAGCCGGGACGCGCCAATGAGCCGAATCAACTGCTCACGCATTATGGCCCTGTTGCCGAACGTCGGATGTAGCGCGGCCTCGTGGATTACTGCGTGGAAGCGTGGAGGGTTCTCACTGACCAGCACGTCCTGGCGACGCATACGGAATTCGATCTCCGCCTCCCGCCGCTCCGGCGATGCGCGAGCATATCCGCCCTTGAAATTGGCCGCCACGTACGCCTTGGTCTGAAGCAACACAGGGACGAAGGTTGGCTCGTAGCTGACCATGCGCTGAGCGCCGGCCTCCAACTCCGCAACGTCGAGTAGCGAAGGTCTGACACGTTCCCTGTGCGCGCTCCACCACCCCTTACCGGAAGCCTGAGCCATCTCCTCAAGTGCGTCAACGTAAGGGGCACGTATACCACTTACCGCGCCAGCAAGTCGACGCAGCCGCTCCGATGACAAGTGCGTGCGCCCGGCCTCCACGGCACTGACGTGCGACTGCCTCATTCCCATCAGCTCAGCGCTCTCACTGACGGAAAGCCCCGCCACCTCCCTGAGCTTGCGGACTTCGGCGCCGAACCTCCGTTGACGGTACGTCGGGTTGACCCTCTGACCCATGCGTCCCTCCCTCAGTCGCACCTCAGCAGTATCCCTCAACTGCCAATCTCAGCAGTCAGGTTGGCTACGTACCACCAATCCGCTACCTTAGCGTGTGTCGCCAGTCACACGGCGCCACGCACCACACCCATGCCGGAAGCGCACCGCCCTGCGCGCGCAGGACCCGGGGCGGCAGGCCACCGGCAGGCGTATCCCGCTCCGCTCCCCTCCACACCACCGCCCGGAGGTTGCCGTGCGCAACACCGAAGATTGCTGGTCCTACGGCCTGTTCATCCCCCGCGACGCACGCGCCGCAGCCGTCGTACGAGCCACCATCCGCAGCATCCTCAAGGCCACCCGCCTCGACTGCATCGCGGACACGACGGAGTTGCTCGTATCCGAGCTGATCGCGAACGCGTACCGCTACTCCCGCACCGACTCCTACGTCAGCGTGGACCGCACGCCCGAGAACCTCCGTGTCGCCGTCTGGGACACCGGGCCGGGCACGCCCGAGCCCGTCGCGGCCGAGGCGGACAACGAGTGGGGCCGGGGGCTGAACCTGGTGGCGACATGCGCCGACGACTGGGGCGTGGACGATTACGCCGACCTGACCGAGGGAGTCACCGGCAAGGCGGTCTGGTTCACCGTCTCCCCGAAGCCCAACTGGCTGGTGGGCTGAGTCATGCGCCACTATGCGGACGTGGCTCCGGAGCAGGCGCTGAAGTTGATCGCTGGACCGCGGGCAGCCCGGCGGGCACCGGGCCCCGGGAACGTCAGAGCCCTGACCACCGCCCCTCACGGGGCAGGCGGCCAGGGCTCTCCCAACGGGCCCGTAGGCCCAAGCGTCAGGCGACGGCGCCTCAGCTGTGCTTCGCGCGGGAGGCGGAGCGGCCGCGCTCCTTCTGGTCGAGGACGACCTTGCGGATGCGGACGGCCTCCGGGGTCACCTCGACGCACTCGTCGTCGCGGCAGAACTCCAGGGACTGCTCCAGCGACAGCTTGCGCGGCGGGACGATGGCCTCGAAGGAGTCGGCGGAGGAGGAGCGCATGTTGGTGAGCTTCTTCTCCTTGGTGATGTTGACGTCCATGTCGTCGGAGCGGGAGTTCTCGCCGACGATCATGCCCTCGTACACCTCGGTGCCCGGTTCGGTGAAGAGCACACCGCGCTCCTGGAGGTTCGTCATCGCGAAGGCGGTGACGGCACCGGCGCGGTCGGCGACCAGCGAGCCGTTGTTACGGGTCTTGAGCTCGCCGAACCACGGCTCGTGGCCCTCGTGGATGGAGTGCGCGATGCCGGTGCCGCGGGTGTTGGTCAGGAACTCCGTACGGAAGCCGATCAGACCGCGGGACGGGACGACGAACTCCATGCGAACCCAGCCGGAGCCGTGGTTGGACATGTTGTCCATCCGGCCCTTGCGGGTGCCCATGAGCTGGGTGACGGCGCCCATGTGCTCCTCGGGCACGTCGACCGTGAGGCGCTCGACGGGCTCGTAGGTCTTGCCGTCGACCTGCTTCGTGACCACCTGCGGCTTGCCGATGGTCATCTCGAAGCCCTCGCGGCGCATCTGCTCGACGAGGATGGCCAGCGCCAGCTCACCGCGGCCCTGCACCTCCCAGGCGTCGGGGCGCTCGGTCTCCAGGACGCGCAGCGAGACGTTACCGATCAGCTCGCGCTCCAGGCGGTCCTTGACCTGGCGGGCGGTGACCTTGCGGTCCTTGACCGCGGCCTTGGCGTCCGCGCCCTTGCCGGTGCCGCCGCGGCCGACCAGCGGCGAGGTGTTCGTACCGATGGTCATGGAGATCGCCGGCTCGTCGACCGTGATCAGCGGCAGCGCAATCGGGTTCTCGGGGTCGGCGAGGGTCTCGCCGATCATGATGTCGGGGATGCCGGCGACGGCGCAGATGTCGCCCGGGCCCGCCACCTCGGCGGGCTTGCGGGTGAGTGCCTCGGTCATCATCAGCTCGGTGATGCGGACGTTGGAGATCGAACCGTCGCGCTTGATCCAGGCCACCGTCTGGCCCTTGCGCAGCTCGCCCTGCTCGACGCGGAGCAGCGCGATACGGCCGAGGAAGTTGTCCGCGTCGAGGTTGGTGACGTGGGCCTGGAGCGGCGCGTCCTCCTCGTACGACGGGGCCGGGACGTGCTCCAGGATCGTGGAGAAGAACGGCTCCAGGTTGGTGGAGTCGGCCGGGACGGTGCCGTCCTCGGGCTTGGTGAGCGACGCGATGCCGTCACGGCCGCAGGCGTAGACGATCGGGAACTCGATCTGGTCCTCGTCCGCGTCCAGGTCGAGGAAGAGGTCGTAGGTCTCGTTGACGACCTCGTCGATGCGGGAGTCCGGGCGGTCCGTCTTGTTGATGCACAGGATGACCGGCTTCCGCTGCTGAAGGGCCTTGCGGAGGACGAAGCGGGTCTGCGGCAGCGGGCCCTCGGAGGCGTCGACGAGGAGGACGACCGCGTCGACCATCGACAGACCGCGCTCGACCTCGCCGCCGAAGTCGGCGTGGCCGGGGGTGTCGATGATGTTGATCGTGATCGGGGCCCCGCCGTCCTTGGGGTGGTACTTCACCGCCGTGTTCTTGGCGAGGATCGTGATGCCCTTCTCACGCTCCAGGTCGTTGGAGTCCATGACCCGGTCGTCGACGGAGTCGAGCTGGTGCGCGGCGAAGGCGCCGGCCTGCTTGAGCATGGCGTCGACGATGGTCGTCTTGCCGTGGTCGACGTGGGCGACGATGGCGACGTTACGAATGTCATGGCGCGTGGGCATACTGCGGCGCTTCTCCCGGAATCGTGGATGGCGACGCGTACGGATTCGTACGCGCGCCCGCCGGGCTTGAAGACGCCACGGCCTCACCCCATGGTACGTGGCTGGGGCGACATTGGCCGCCCCAGCCCTTCACCAGGGCCTCTGACCTGCGGTTTCTTACCGATTATTAGCGCATCGGTTACTTCTTGTAACCGGTTGGCCAATCGGTCACTTCTTGTAGCCGATGTCCTGGAAGCGGGGGGTGGTGAAACCGAAGGCGCCGACGTTGGCCAGCGACTTCCTGGTGGCGACCAGCTCGGGCCGCTGGTAGAGCGGGACCGATCCGGCGGCCGCCCAGATCCGGGCGTCGGCCTGGTCCATCAGCGTGCGCGCGGAGCTCTCGTCCAGCTCCCCGGCGGCCTGGTCGAAGAGCTGGTCGATGTGGTCGGTGCCGACCCGGCTGTAGTTCTGCTCGACGGTCAGCGAGCCGTCCGGCGCGGGCTGCGGTTTGGCGTAGATCGGGCGGGCGTCGGTCGCCGGGTAGGCGCTGCCGGGCCAGGAGTACAGCGCCAGGTCGAAGTCGCCGGAGGCGATGTGGTCCTGGAAGTAGCTGGCGTCCGAGACCCGCTGGACGGAGGTCTGCACGCCGATCTTGGCGAGCATGGTCGCGATCCGCCGCCCGACGGTGCGCAGCTGCTGGGATCCGGCGCCGTCGGGGAGGACGAAGCGCAGCGTGAGCGGCTTGCCGTCCTTCTTGACGGTGCCGGCCCGGACCACCGTGTCGTCGGCCGGCCGCCGGGCGGCGTGCGCGGCCGCGCCGAGGGCGCGCTCGGCGGCGGCGTGCCGGGCGCCCGGGTGGCCGCCGGCTCCCGGCAGGTCCGCGGCCTGGCCGGTCTCGATCCGCTCGGCGGCGCGCAGCGCCCGTGCCGCACGCTTGCGGTACCGCTTGTACTTGGCGTACGCGGCGGACTTCTTGTCGCCGTCCGCCTTCTGCTTCGCGCGGGCGGCCGCGTCCTTGTAGAA
The DNA here is from genome assembly GCF_001590865.1 of Streptomyces sp. NBRC 110611. Lineage (GTDB taxonomy): Bacteria > Actinomycetota > Actinomycetes > Streptomycetales > Streptomycetaceae > Streptomyces. The sequence continues at coordinate 627,011 of NZ_BBUY01000001.1, read as the reverse complement.
CCCGGCGCTCTGCCGGAGCAGGGCGGCCTGCTGGACCTCGGAGCCGACCGCTCCGGTGAAGGACAGCGGGGCCTCGGCGGCGGCGGGGCGCATGCCGTCGTACCGGCCGTCCCTGGCGGGTGCGCCGGCGTGTCCGGCATGGCGGGCGTGCCCGCTGTCGGCGCGCTCGCCGAAGGAGCCGTCCCCGTAGCGTTCGCCGTGCGCCGCGCCGCCGGAGCGGTTCCGGGACGAGCCCTCGCCGTCCTCGTCCCGGGGGTTCGTGGCGTGGCGGGACTGGCCGGAGTGGCCGGAGTGACCGGAGTGGCCGGAGAATCCGGTGCCGCCGGGGGGCCCGGAGGCCCCGAAGTCGTCGACGCCACGCCAGACGCCCGGTGCCGGTGCGCCGGCCTTCTCCTCTGCTGCCGTCTCCCCTCCCCTCCCCCCTGCCTTCTCCTCGGACTTCTGCTCGGCCTGCTGGCCGTCCCCGTCGTCGGCCTTCCAGCCGGCGTCCGCGAGCAGCGCCTTGGCGGACCCGGCGTCCTGGTCGCCGAGCGCGTCGCTGTGGTCCGCGTAGCCGGGCTGCCCGGCCAGCAGCAGATGGCTGCCGACCGCCCGGGACGGCAGGTCGAGCGGCTTGAGGACGGTGTCGGCAAGGGCCTGCCGGTCGATGGCCCGGGCCACCGCGCGGCGCACCCGGTCGTCGGCGAGCGGGCCGCTGCTGCCGTTGAGGGCGAGCTGGGTGTAGGCGGGCTCAAGGGCCTTGTGGAGGGTGTAGCCGCGCAGCGCGGCAGCCTCCTTGGCGGTGTTCCCCTTGGCTGCGTCGTCCTTGGCTGTGTCCTTCTTGGCGGCGTCGTCCTTGGCCGCGCGGGCGCCCGTACGGCCGTCTGCCCGGTCGCCGGCGCCCGCCTTACGGGACGTACCGGCGCCCGCGGCGGAGCCGACCCGCTGCGCAACGCCCGGGTCGACCGCGGCGACGTCGACGGTCCCGGCTGCCAGCGCCGCGGCCCGTTTGTCGCCGGGCACCGCCTCCAGCACGATCGTCCGGAGCTTGGCGGGCGCGCCCCACCACTTCGGGTTCCGGGCGAGGACGACCCGTCCCCGCTTGGCGTCCCGCTGCTGGACGAGGAACGGCCCCGCGCCGACCGTGAGCCGCTCACGGGCCCGGTCGTTGAAGGCGTTGGCGTCGCCCATCACGCTCTTGGGGTAGAGCGGGGTGAACAGGGACCGCCAGTCGGCGTACGGCCGGGCGAAGGTGACCTTGACCTCGCGCGGGCCGGCGCCCTGCTCGACCTTGCCGATCCGGTCGTACCCGGCGTTCCGGGCGGTCCAGTACGCGCTGTCCTTGCCGCGCAGCGCGGTCCACTGGGCGATGAAGTCCGCAGCGGTGATCGGCGTCCCGTCGCTCCACCGCGCCTTGGAGTTGATCGTGTACGTGACGACCTGCTTGGGGTCGCGGGCGCTGACGTCCGCGGCGTCCAGGTAGTCGGCGTTGCGCTGCGGTGTGCCATGGGCGTCGAGGGTGAACATGCTGGGCAGCACGGCACCGGCGATCCGGGTGGTGGCCGCGTCGGCGTCGGCCTGGAAGGCGTTGAAGGTGCCGGGCATCGCGTCGATCGCCCAGCGCAGGGTGCCGCCGTCGCGGAGGTCGCCGCGGGGCGCCGGGGCGATGTCCTGGAACTCGGTGACGGATGCCTCCCGGCCGCCGTCGTCACCGCATCCGGCCAGGGCCGGCAGCGGGAGCAGCACGCCGGCCGCGACGAGTGCGGCGATGCGGCGTCCACGGGCCGGGCGGGCGGGCTTGTCGTGGTCGGTCATGGCTGTTACCTCCGGGCTCGCCCGCTTCGTGCCGCTGTCCGCTCCCTCGCCGGCGCGCCGGGTGCGCTCCGGCCCGCCACACGTTCGGCCGACTTTCCACGTTCGGCCGACTTTGCGGCTCATCACATCTATGGGCCCCTACTGAAGGCGACCACCCAGCGACCGGCGGCCCGACACGTCGGGGGCCGCACCAAGGTCACCCGTCCGGCCCAATTCACCGCCTCCGGGGGCCGCTTCATGGGCCCAATCCCGGCCCAATCCCGGCCCGCTCCCGGTTCCGTTCGCGCCCGTTCACGAGTCCGCGTACGCACGTACATCCGCTCCGGCCCGTACCGTCGTTCGATCCGCGCCATGGCGCGCGGTTGCCGGAACGCACCGGTTCGAGTCGTAATCGCGCCTGCCCCCTTCCCAAGGCCTACTGTGACGCGCGACACTCTCGGGCGCATGAGATCGCCCACCACACTTCAACAGTGAGGGCACGTGACATGTCCCTTCAGGACGAACTGACGGCGGTGGAACGCAACCTGGACGACCTGGTCCGGTCGGTGGGCAAGCTGGAGTCCCGGCTCGGCGCGCGGGGCCTGGACGTCCGGCGGGTGCGCACCGACACGGACCATCTGCGCGAAAGCGTCGCCCTGCTGAGACAGAGCGCCGCCGCCGGGCCGCCGGGCGGTCGTCTGGGCGCGGAGACACCGGAGGTGCCGGAGGTGGTGCAGATCCCCGACGCACCGTACGACGCCAAGCTCTGGAGGGACGCCGACGACGAGGGGCTCGGCTCCCGTAACGGCCATGCCCCGTAACTGCCGTGCCTCGTAACGGCCATGCCCCCTAGGGGATGGCCCTTACGGGATGTCCCCTAGGGGATGCCCTCGCCCCACTCAGACCCCTACCCCGTTGCCGCATCGAGCAGCCGCCCCGACGGAGTGACCGCCGGAGTCGTCACCGTACTTGGCAGGGTATGGCGCCTACTTGACCGAGTCGTCGCCGTACTCGACGAGCAGGTGACGTACTTGACCGAGTACGCGACGTACTCGACGGAGCATTCCGGACGGAGCGTGCCTTTCACGGAGACCGACGTTGGCCACTGGCACCGAACCCTCATCGCAGCCGGCCGCGACCGGTGTGCACACCGCTTCGCGCGCCGCCATCCCCGCCCGCCATCTGCGGACCGACCGCTGGTGGCTGGCGCCGGCCGGCACCGCCGCCGGACTGCTCGCGTTCGTCGTCTATTCGACCTGGCGGGCGTTCGCGAACGCCGACTACTACGACGCCCCCTACGTCTCGCCCTTCTACTCGCCGTGCCTGGCGCAGAACTGCGAGACGATGCGGGGCGGGCCCAACTGGGAGATCTTCGGCAGCTGGTGGGGCCTGTCCCCCGCGCTGCTGATCCTGATCTTCCCGCTGGGCTTCCGGCTGACCTGTTACTACTACCGCAAGGCCTACTACCGGGGCTTCTGGGCCTCGCCTCCGGCCTGCGCGGTCGCCGAACCGCACAAGAAGTACACCGGTGAGACCCGCTTCCCGCTGATCCTGCAGAACATCCACCGCTACTTCTTCTACTTCGCGATCCTGGTCGCCGGTGTGCTGACCTACGACACCGCGCTCACCTTCCGCGACGAGCACTACCACTGGGGCCATATGGGCCTGGGCAGCCTGGTGTTCCTCGTCAACATCGTGCTGATCTGGGCGTACACCCTCTCCTGCCACTCCTGCCGGCACATCGTCGGCGGCCGGCTGCGGCACTTCTCCAAGCACCCGGTGCGCTACCGGCTGTGGGGCTGGGTCGGCAAGCTCAACGAGCGGCACATGCTGCTCGCCTGGTCCTCCCTGATCAGCGTGGCACTGGCGGACTTCTACGTCTTCCTGCTGGCCACCGGGGCCTTCGACGACCCCCGCTTCTTCTGACCGGCAACAGCACAGACAACAACTTCACACCGACGACGACTTCTAGGAAAGGTGTGCCCTCCGATGGCGCATGTGGACCGGCAGGCATGGGATGTGGTCGTGGTGGGCGCGGGCGGCGCAGGGCTGCGCGCCGCCATCGAGGCCCGCGAGGCCGGCATGCGGACGGCCGTGATCTGCAAGTCCCTGTTCGGCAAGGCCCATACGGTGATGGCCGAGGGCGGTATCGCGGCCAGCATGGGCAATGTCAACGAGAACGACAACTGGCAGGTCCACTTCCGGGACACCATGCGCGGCGGCAAGTTCCTCAACCAGTGGCGGATGGCGGAGCTGCACGCCCGTGAAGCACCGGACCGGGTATGGGAGTTGGAGACCTGGGGCGCGCTCTTCGACCGCACACCGGACGGCCGGATCTCGCAGCGCAACTTCGGCGGCCACGAGTACCCGCGCCTGGCGCACGTCGGGGACCGTACGGGGCTGGAGCTGATCCGCACCCTCCAGCAGAAGATCGTCTCCCTCCAGCAGGAGGACGAGCGGAAGTACGGCGCGTACGACGCCCGGCTGAAGGTCTTCCAGGAGTGCACGGTCACCCGGGTCCTGAAGGACCACAGCCGCGCCACGGACGGCCGGGTCTCCGGCGTCTTCTGCTACGAGCGGGAGTCGGGCCGGTTCTTCGTGCTGGAGGCGCCAGCGGTGGTGCTGGCCACCGGCGGTATCGGCAAGTCCTTCAAGGTGACCTCGAACTCCTGGGAGTACACCGGCGACGGGCACGCGCTGGCGCTGCTGTCCGGGGCGTCGCTGATCAACATGGAGTTCGTGCAGTTCCACCCCACCGGGATGGTCTGGCCGCCGTCGGTCAAGGGCATCCTCGTCACCGAGTCCGTACGCGGCGACGGCGGAGTGCTGCGCAACAGCGACAACCGGCGCTTCATGTTCGACTACATCCCGGACGTCTTCAAGGAGAAGTACGCGGAGACCGAGGAGGAGGGCGACCGCTGGTACGAGGACCCGGAGCACAACCGGCGCCCGCCCGAGCTGCTGCCCCGTGACGAGGTCGCCCGCGCCATCAACGCCGAGGTGAAGGCGGGCCGTGGCTCCCCGCACGGCGGGGTCTTTCTGGACGTGTCCACCCGGCTGCCCGCCGAGGTGATCCAGCGGAAGCTGCCGTCCATGTACCACCAGTTCAAGGAGCTGGCGGATGTGGACATCACCGCCGAACCGATGGAGGTCGGCCCGACCTGCCACTACGTGATGGGCGGGGTGGATGTGGACCCGGACACCGCGGCGGCGACCGGCGTACCGGGCCTGTTCGCGGCCGGTGAGGTGGCCGGCGGAATGCACGGCTCCAACCGTCTGGGCGGCAATTCCCTCTCCGACCTGCTGGTCTTCGGCCGCCGGGCGGGCCTGCACGCGGCCGAGTACGCGGCGGGGCTGGCCGAGCGGCCGGCCGTCGATCCGCGGCAGATCGACGCCGCGGAGGCGGAGGCGCTGCGCCCGTTCAGCGCCGAGGCGACGGAGGTGACCGAAGCGGCGGAGGTGACCGAAGCGGCGGAACGGGCTGATGGTGGCGCGGCCGGCGGCCGGGGCCCGGTCGAGAATCCGTACACCCTCCATCAGGAGCTCCAGCAGGCGATGAACGACCTGGTCGGCATCATCCGCCGGGAGGGCGAGATGTACGAGGCCCTCAAACGCCTGGCGGATCTGCGGGTCCGGGCCCGGCGGGCCACCGTCGAGGGGCACCGGCAGTACAACCCCGGCTGGCACCTCGCCCTCGACCTGCGGAACATGCTGCTGGTCAGCGAGTGTGTGGCGCGGGCGGCGCTGGAGCGGGAGGAGAGCCGGGGCGGGCACACCCGCGACGACCATCCGGCGATGGACCGCGGCTGGCGCAACATCAATCTGGTGTGCCGGCTGGCCGATCCGCAGGGTGACTCCCGGGCCGCGGACCCGTCGCTGGGCCAGATCCGGCTGTCCCGGCGCGAGTCCCCGCCGATCCGGCCCGATCTGCTGGAGCTGTTCGAGAAGGACGAGCTGGCGAAGTATCTGACGGACGAGGAGCTGAGCCGGTGAGCGAGGCACAGACGGCACAGGGCACGGACGGGCCGCGGCCCGCCGGGCAGGACGAACGGCAGGCCGACGGGCCGGACGGGCGGCGGACCGACGGGCCGGACGGGCGGCGGCAGGCCGACGGGCAGGACGGGCGGTCCGGGGCGTATCCGGCCCACTTCCGGGTGTGGCGCGGCGACGCGGGCTCCGGAGGCCTAGAGGACTTCACGGTCGAGGTGCACGAGGGCGAGGTGGTGCTGGACATCATCCACCGTCTGCAGGCGACCCAGGCGCCCGATCTCGCGGTGCGCTGGAACTGCAAGGCGGGCAAGTGCGGTTCGTGCAGCGCGGAGATCAACGGGCGGCCGCGGCTGATGTGTATGACCCGGATGTCGGTGTTCGACCGTACGGAGACGATCACGGTCACCCCGATGCGGGCGTTCCCCGTCGTCCGCGACCTGGTCACCGACGTGTCGTTCAACTACGCCAAGGCGCGGGAGATCCCGTCGTTCGTCCCGCCCGCGGAGCTGGCGCCCGGTGAGTACCGGATGCGGCAGGAGGACGTGGGCCGCTCACAGGAGTTCCGTAAGTGCATCGAGTGCTTCCTATGCCAGGACACCTGCCATGTGGTGCGGGACCACGAGGAGAACAAGGCGGCGTTCGCCGGTCCGCGGTTCCTGATGCGGATCGCCGAACTGGACATGCACCCCCTCGACGCGGCGCCGGCGTCCGGGCTCGACCGGAAGACCACCGCGCAGGACGCACACGGGCTGGGCTACTGCAACATCACCAAGTGCTGTACGGAGGTCTGCCCCGAGCACATCAAGATCACGGACAATGCGCTGATCCCGCTGAAGGAGCGCGCCGCGGACCGGAAGTACGACCCGCTGGTGTGGCTCGGGAACAAGATCCGGCGCCGTACGGAGTGAGGCGGGCATGCCTCCCCCTCCCCCTCCCCCGGAGCTGACCCGGCGCACGGTACTGGCGGGGATCGGCGGCCTTCCGCTGGCCGCGGCGGCCGGGGTGCCCGAGCCCGTCCCTACGGCGGGCCGGGCGTCCGGCACCCGCCCGGGCCGGGACGACGCGCCGCTCGCCGCGGCCGGCGGCCGCACGGCCACCCTGCTGCGCGGCGCGGCGCTGGTGCTGACCATGGATCCGGCCATCGGCGAGGGCCCCCTGGGCACGCTGGAGAACGGCGTCGACGTCCTGCTGCGCGACGGCCGGATCGGCGCCGTCGGGCGGCGCCTGGACGCGCCGCCCGGCGCCCGGGTCGTCGACGTCCGCGGCAAGCTCGTCCTGCCGGGCTTCGTGGACCTGCACAACCACCTGTGGCAGGCCGGTATCCGCGGCGGCTGCGCGGACCGGGACCTGACCGGCTGGCTGGCCGGCTGCAACCGCCCGGCGCTGCCGAGGATCGACGCCCAGGACATGTACCGCCTGGTGCTGCTGGCCGCGCTCGACGTCGTCCGGACGGGCGTCACCACCGTCGTCGACTGGGTGCACCCGATCCCGTACGCAACCACCGAGCGCTATGTCCGGGCGCTGGCCGACGCCGGGCCCCGGTTCGTCTACGCGGCGTACCAGCCGGCCGCCGGCCTCCCGCTCGTCCGCAAGGCCGCGGCCGAGTTCCTGGATCCGCTGCCGCTGGCCTCGGCGCAGGTGGCGACGCGGGCCGCCTGGCCCGACCGTGCCGGGCTGCGGCAGTGCCGGGAGCTCGCCCGCGAGCTGGGCGTGCTGCTCAACTGCCATGTCCTCGAACGCCGCACGGACCGTGCCGACCAGCCGGTCCGCGCGCTGCGGTGGGCCGGCGCCTTCGGGCCGGGGCTGCTGATGAACCACGCGGTGCACCTCACCGACGAGGAGGTCGCGCTGACCGGTGCGCACGACGTACGGGTGGCGTACTGCCCGCTGAGCAATATGCGGCTGGCCTCGGGCATCGCACCGCTGCCCGCGCTGCACCGGCACGGCGTACGGGCCGGGCTCGGGCAGGACGGCGGGACCAACGACACCTCGGACATGTTCGCGCTGATGAAGGCGGCGGTCGGGCTGCAGCGGGCCCGGCACGAGGACGCCTCGGTCCATCCGACGATCCCGGAGGTGCTGCGGATGGCGACGCTGGGCGGCGCGGAGTGCCTGGGCATGGCGGACCGGATCGGCTCACTGACCCCGGGCAAGCGCGCCGATGTCGTCGTCCTCGACCCCGGCACGCTCAATTTCGCCCCGCGCTTCGACTGGACCGGCCAGATCGTCCTCAACGGCCAGCCGCCGAACGTCACCGAGGTCTTCGTCGACGGCCGTCCGCTGAAGTCCGGGGGCGAGCTGCCGCATGTGGACGTCGAACGGGTGATCCACGAGGCGGAACGCGCGGCGGCCCGGCTCCGGGCGGCTATGTGAGGGGGACGGGCGACGGCCCGGCTCCGGGCGGTGGTGTGAGGGGGATGGGCGGTCGGTCCCGTACGGAGAGTCCCCTAAGGCAAGCCCCCACGGAGAGCCCCCTAAGGGAAGTCCCCCACGGGAAGTCCCGTACGGGAAGTCCCCTAAGGGTTCGATGGCCCCCCTTTCATCCAGGGTAGGGGCGCCGCCCACGGCCCGCGCCCCCTGTGGACAGCCGGCCCGTCAGAACAGGCTCAGCAACGCCTCCGCCGGATCCGACGCCGCCGACTCCCCGTCCGGCAGGGCGAGTTCGAACCAGACCGTCTTGCCGCGCGGGGTGCGGCGGCTGCCCCAGCCCCGGCTCAGCAGGCCGACGAGCTGGAGCCCGCGGCCGCCCTCGTCGGTGTCGCGGGCGCGGCGGCGGCGCGGCTGGGCGAGGTCGGCGTCCCAGACCTCGCAGACCAGGGTGCGGTCCAGCAGCAGCCGCAGCCGGATATCACCGTGGCCGTGCCGTAGTGCGTTCGTGACCAGCTCGCTGACCAGCAGCTCCGTGGTGTCGACCAGGCCTTGCAGGCCCCAGTCCGTGAGCTGCTCACGGGCCAGTTCGCGGGCCCGGGCAACCGAACGGGCCTCCGGCGCCAGGTTCCAGTCGCCGACCGCGTCCTTGGGCAGCCCGTGCACCCGCGCCATCAGCAGCGCGATGTCGTCCTCGCCGTGCGAGGTGTCCAGGGCGGTCAGGACGTGGTCGCAGGCGTCCTCCAGCGGGCGGTCGGCGTCCGTCAGGGCGGCCCGGAAGGCGTCCAGTCCCTCGTCGAGGGGGTGGTGCCGGGACTCGACCAGGCCGTCGGTGTAGAGGGCGAGCAGCGCGCCGTCCGGCAGCTCGACCTCGGTCTCCTCGAACGGCTCGCCGCCGACGCCCAGCGGCATCCCCGGTGGTACGTCGAGCAGCCGCGCCTCCTCGCCTTCCTGGAGGAGCACCGGCGGCAGGTGCCCGGCGTTGGCGAAGGTGGCGCGGCGGGTGACCGGGTCGTAGACGGCGTAGACGCAGGTGGCGAGGTAGACCTCGGAGAGGTCGGCGGTACCGGCGGTGCGGGTGGCGGCGCCGGGTTCCAGGGCGCCTCTGGCGGGTCCGGACGGGCCGCGGACGGCAGTCCGGGCCGAGGTCCGGGCCGAGGTCCGGGCGGGGGTCCGGGCGGAGGTCCGGCCGCCGCCGGTGCCGCCGAGCCCGCGGGCGATCTCGTCCAGCGCCGAGAGTACCTCGGCGGGCTCCAGGTCCAGCAGCGCCAAGGTCCGTACCGCGGTGCGCAGTTCGCCCATCGCCACGGCGGCGCGCAGGCCGCGGCCCATGACGTCGCCGACGACCAGCGCGGTGCGGTGGCCGGGGAGTTCGATGACGTCGAACCAGTCGCCGCCGACCTCGGTGGCGGTGGTGCCGGGCAGGTAGCGGCAGGCGATGTCGAGGCCGGCCGCTTCCGGGTCGCCGGGCGGCAGCAGGCTGCGCTGGAGGATCAGGGCGCGTTCGTGCTCGCGGCGGTAGAGGCGGGCGTTGTCGATGCAGACGGCGGCACGGGCGGCCAGTTCGACGGCGAGGGCGGTGTCGCGTTCGCCGAACGGCTCGCTGCCCTTCGTACGGGAGAACTGCACCAGGCCGACGACGGTGTCCCGGGCGACCATGGGGACGGCGAGGGTGGAGTGCACCACGGCGCCCAGCTCCGGTCCCTCGTCGCTCTCCCGGCCCGGGATGATCTGCGCCCGGGCGGTGCGCAGGGCGCCCGCGCAGGGGGAGTTGAAGGGGTAGCGGTGGACGGCACCGACCTCGACCGGGTCCGGTCCGTCCTCGGGGACGCGGCAGGCGGCGCCGGCGAACGGGGCGTCGGAGACCGCGCTGGCGAAGGCCACCCTGCGCAGCTCGGCGCTGCCGTCGCTCATGCCGGGCGGTGTCTCGTCGCCGGAGAGCAGGCCCTGGTAGAGGTCCACCGACGCCAGGTCGCAGAACTGCGGTACGGCGACGTCCAGGAGGGTGCGGGCGGTGGTCTCCAGGTCGAGGGAGTTGCCTATCCGGGCGCCGGCCTCATTGAGCAGGGCGAGGTTGCGGCGGGCGTTGGCGGCCTCGCGTTCGGCCCGGCGGCGGCCGGTGACGTCGGCGGCGAGGGCGGCGACGCCGATGGGGCGGCCGCTGGCGCCGTGCAGCCGGTAGAGCGACACCGACCAGCGGCGGCGCTCCTCCTCGCCGGGCACCCCGCCGACCAGCTGCAGCTCGGTGACCGGTTCGCCGGATTCCAGGACGCGGGCGAGGGCGGCGGTCATCCGCTCGGCCTCGGAGCGCGGCAGGAAGTCGTGCGGGGTGCGGCCGCGGTACTTGCTCGCCGGGCCGCCGAAGACGGTGGCGAAGCGTTCGTTGACGCGCAGCAGCCTCAGGTCCGTGCCGAACAGGGTGAAGCCCATGGGAGATTGACCGAAAACGGCCTGCGAGGCGGCGAGGTCGGTCTCGATGCCGCGCAGCGCCCGGACGTCGACGACGACGCAGACCGCGGCGCGCTCACCGTCCTCGCCGCGCGAGGGCATCACATAGATCTCGGCGAGGCCGTCGGCGGTGGCGCCTTCCGCCCTGCGGTAGGGCACCAGGCCGGTCCATTCGCGGCCGTCGAGGATCTCGGACACCTTGCGGTGTCCGGTGTCGCGCAACTCGCTGGGGACGAAGGCCTCGATGGGGTCCTTGCCGAGGGCGCGGCGGGCGGGGATGCCGAGCATCTGCTCGGCGCGCTCGCTCCACTGGTCGATCCGCCCGTCGGAGCCGAGGGAGAAGGAGGCCACCCGGATGTAGTCGTAGATCGAACCGGGCCGGCTGCTCTGCCATACGGGCGGACCCTGCGGGCCGGCTGCCCGCGGACGGCCACTCGGGTCACCGGGGCCGTCCGCACCGCCCTGACCATCGGCCTGCGCGGGTTCCGCCCCGCCGGATGACATCTTGCTCACGAGCCCCGTCCCCTCCAGCTCATCGTGCCCGGACCGGACCAGCCTGAGTATCCAGCACCCGGACTGTCCGGAACACGGTCTTCACGATCACAGCACAGTCTCGATCGCAGGCCATCGACGGAATGTCGGTGGAACGGCAACGATCAGGACCCCACCTGTCTCCTAACCAGCCACCGACCCGGCTAACCAGCCACAGACAGCTCGAACCACACTGTCTTACCGCTCTTTCCGTACCGGGTCCCCCAGCGCCGTGAAACGCCCGCGACCAGCTGCAACCCGCGGCCCCCCTCGTCGTCGGGGGCGGCGGTGCGCTCCTGCGGCGGGTCGGGCAGCGGATCGGAGACCTCGACGAGCAGTCCGCCGGAGCCCAGCAGCACCATACGGACGCCGATCGGACCGCTGGCGTAGCGCAGGGAGTTGGTGACGAGCTCGCTGACCAGGAGGACGGCCACATCGGCGGCGCCGTTCAGCCCCCAGTCGTCCAGGACGCGGCGGACCGCGGTGCGGGCGGTGCGGACCGCGCCGGGGTCGGCCGGAAAGCTCCATTCGGCGATCGGGGAACCGGTGGCCACGCCGCGCCTGCGGACGGTACGGGAGCCGGTCTGCGGGACCCCTGCCGCTGCGCTGTCGCTCACGCCGATCACATCCCAGCCCGGGGAACTCGGGGAATCCAGGAAACCCGGGGAACCCGGGAAACTCGGGGAATCTCCGACGGATTGCCCGCATGGATTGCCCGCATGGAAGGGTCAATCTGGACATACCCGATATCTGGCCCGAAGTACCGCGCAGAAGGGAGCGTTGTGGAGCAAATGGGGTGCTGTGCTGCAAATGCCTCATAGGGGAAGATCGGGGCCAGGATGACGAAGAGGACGGACCTCCGTACGCGCTGGAAGTCCGTACGCGCCGGGAGTCCGTACGCGCCGGAAGAACGCACGCCGGTGGGGCGCGGGCACGCGCGGGCGCACGACCCCTGGGCGAACGCGCACAGCGCCGCCCTCACGGGCCCGGGGACGGCCACGTACGGGGCCTCAGGGCGGCACCTCAGGGCGGCGCCAGGGCGGGCCTCACGGCGCCACGGCCACCAGGCCTACCGCTGCGGCAGGATGCCCGGCACCCCCGCCCTGGCGGCCAGCCGGCGCATCGCCTCGGCGACCGCCGGGCGATCCTGGTCCAGCCAGTCGACCTGATCCTCCTCACCGGGCAGCAGCCAGCGCAGCCGGTCGTGGTCCTGCAGGGGCCGCGGCTCCCCGGACACCAGCCGGGCGGTCCACACCCGCAGCACATAGCCGGGGCGCAACACCCACTCCCCCGGAATCCGCTCCACCACCGCCGCCTCGACGCCCAGCTCCTCGCGCAGCTCGCGCTCCAGCGCCTGTTCCGGCGTCTCGTCGTCCTCCACCTTGCCGCCGGGCAGCTCCCAGCGGCCGGCCAGCGCGGGCGGTGCGCTGCGCCGGGCGGCCAGCAGCCGCCCGCCGTCGCACACCGCCGCGCCGACCACTACGCGCACGGTCGTCATGCGCGGCAGCCTACGTCCCCCGCTCCCGTCCCGCTTCTCGCCCGCCGCCCCTCAGGCCGCCCTCCGGCCCGTCTCACGTCGTCGCGCGGTCGACCTTCTCGACCACGTAGAGCTGCCGGCTGCCACGGGCGTCGAGCCGGTCGGCCACCTTCTCCGCCTCCACTCGGGTGGCATAGCGGCCGACGCGATACCGGTTGCCGCCTTCGTCCTGGCGGATGACGACCCAGGGGAGCACCGCTCCGCCATCGGTCATTGCGCCCCTCCGTCCGCCGCGCGGCGCGCTGTCGCGCGCCCCTCGTCCGCTGATGCCGAAATCGCAATCCGCATATGCCCGAGCGTACGCCCGACCTTTACGCACCGGATATGGAATTACACAAAGAGATACCGAACCGGCCACCCGCAGACCCCGGCGAACCGGAATCGGCCTGCGAGTGGCCGGTTGCGCCCGATCGTCTCGGGCATACGTGCGGAATGACGTACGTAATGACGTGCGCGATGACGTGCGTCGTGACCGTACGGAACGAGTGCGGTGGCGCCGGGCTGCCGGGCTGACTCAGGCCCCTACGGGCGCCTTGGCCCCCGCGGCCTCCCCGGACCCGTCCGCCCCACGGGCCTCGTCCGCCGCCTGGATCTCGGCCTCCACCTGGACCAGCGTCGGGTTGCGCCAGGCGCTGCGCACGCCCCAGTAGTAGAAGGCGAGCGCGATCGCCGCGACGACCGCGATGTCGATGCCCTCCGGCAGATAGCCCTTGCCGCCGAACTCCTTACCGCCCAGGTAGGAGACGCACGCCATCACCAGCAGGTAGACCACCATCCAGGCCCCCGCCTTCAGGTGCGGCATCAGCTCGCGCCACGGGCTGCGGCCCTGCTTCCACGGCCGGACGATCTCGTACCAGGCCCAGACCGGCAGACCGACGGCCATGATGAAGATGACCTTGCCGGTGAGCGGCCACCTGCCCCAGTACAGGACCAGCGAGCCGAAGATCATCGCGATCGGCGCGATGACGGGCATGGCGCGCAGCTTCACCGGCCGCTTCATATGGGGCGACATACGCCGCAGACCCATCACGGCGACCGGTCCGGTGATGTAGGAGATGACGGTCGCGACGGAGACGACCTCGGCGAGCGAACCCCAGCCGCGGAAGACCGCCAGGAACATGAAGGCGACGACGAGGTTGAGCACCAGGGCGGGACGCGGGATGCCCGTCTTGGGGTCCACCTTGCCGAAGACGCCCGGCAGGTGGCCGTTCTCCTGGACGCCCTGGATCATGCGCGAGGTGGTGGCCGCGTAGATCATGCCGGTGCCGGACGGGGAGACGAACGCGTCCGCGTACAGCAGCAGGGCCAGCCAGTTCAGGCCCCAGGCCAGACCCAGCTCGGCGAGCGGGGAGTGGTAGTTGAGCCCGCCCCAGCCGGTGGCGCTCAGGTCGGCGGCGGGGACCGCGAAGAGGAAGGCGACCTGCAGCGCGAGGTAGATGACCAGCGCGATGATGATCGAGAAGGCGACGGCCTTGGGCAGCGACCGGCCCGGGTTACGGGCCTCGCCGGCGAGGTTCAGCGGCGACTGGAAGCCGTTGTAGGCCCAGACGATGCCGGAGAGCGCCACGCAGCTGAAGATCGCGCTCCAGCCGTTGGGAGCGAACCCGCCCGCGCGGTCGATGTTGCCGGTGTCGAAGTGCGCGAGCACCAGGGCGCCCGCGGTGAGGATCGGCACGACGACCTTGAACACGGTGATCGCGGTGTTGGTCTTCGCGAACAGCGACACCGCGAACCAGTTCATGAAGAAGTAGAAGATCAGCAGCACGCTGGCCACCGCGACGCCGGAGCCGGTGAGCTCCTTCCCGTCGAAGAGCGCCTTGGCCCAGCCGAAGTCCCAGGAACTCATGTACTGGACCGAGGCGGTCGCCTCACCGGGGATGACGGAGACGATGGCGATCCAGTTGGCCCACGCCGCCAGGTAGCCGGCCAGCGAACCGTGCGAGTACTGACCGTAGCGGACCATGCCGCCCGCCTTGGGGAACATCGAGCCGAGCTCGGTGTAGGTCAGGGCGATGGTCAGGGCGACGACCGCCCCGATGACCCAGGCGAGGATCGCGGCGGGGCCGGCGATGGCGGCGGCCCGCTCGGCTCCGAAGAGCCAGCCGGACCCGATGATCGACCCGAGACCAGTGGCGGTCAGGGCGATGGTCCCGAGGGACCGACGGTAATTCGAATGCGAACCCTGCTCCGCACCCGGGGTTTTCGTCGTGCTCACGTGCTGGTCTCCTGGTCTTCCCCCGTGCCGTGCACAAACTTCGCCATCGTAAGAGCGAATCGGAAGATCACCTGCCCGCAGCTGGCCAAAATTCCCGCCCAGCTGAGGGTCTGTGAGGTTTCCAACACCAAGATCCGGCCAACATTTGCTCGCATATCACCGCAATTCGGACATCGAGCTTGAGGCCGAAAGCGGTCAAGGATCGCTAACGGGGCGCCGGGAGAGCCCGCTCGACGAAGCGAAGGAGAGCCGAACAGCAGAGGCAACCGGGCGTAACCAGAGGTAAGCGGAGCAGGAAGGCGCCGGGGGCGCCGAGCGTGCGAGGGCGCCGACGGGTGACCGTTACTTCACCCACTTCACCGGCAGGTACCTGCTGCTGCTTCACCGGCAGGTGCCTACTGCTTCACCGGCAGGTGATAGGCCACGCGATAGCGGTCCGCGAGCGTGACGACATCCGCCGTCTCCACCGGCCGGCCGCCCGCGTAGTACGTCCGAGAGATCACCAGCACCGCATGCCCCGGTACGCCCCCCAGCGCCATCGCCTCCTCGGCCAGCGCGGGCCGCGCCCCGACCTCCTCGATGACGTTGTCCACCACCACATCGATGGCAGCCATGCGCTCGACCACCCCGCGCCCCGCCAGCGGCCCCTCCTCGGGCAGCATCACAGGCGTCCGCCCGGTCACGTCCAGGGGCTCCCAGGACGTCGAGAGCATCGCCGGCTCACCCTCCGCCCGGAAGACGTAGCGGGTCCGCATCACTCTGCCGCCCGGCGGAATGCGCAGCCGGGCCGCGACCACCGAACTGGCCGACTCCTGCTCGCTGTTGGACTCCCACGTGCCGCGCACCCGCTCGTCCGTCTGCTCCTGCCGGAACGGCGTGCAGCCGCCGACGGAGTGGTACCCGACGCGGGCGATACGGCGCGGTACCGGCCGCTCGCGTACGTACGTACCCGACCCCGACCGCCCTTCGACCAGCCCTTCCGCCATCAGCACCTTGCGCGCCTCCAGCGCGACGGTGTCCGAGACGCCGTACTCCTCGCGGATCCGGGCCTGGGAGGGAAGGCGGGTGTGCGGTGGCAGCACCCCGTCGACGATCTTCTGGCGCAGGTCGCCGGCGACGCGGAGGTACGCGGGCTGCTCACCGAAAGGCACGTGCCCCTCCAACAGCTTGACAGTCAGCAACAGCGTGGCAACTCCGCGTATCCATCCGCAACCTTGGGCCAGATATTCACCTGATGTGATGAATCCCAGTTCAGTCCGCCGGGAAGCACACCCAGGCTCAGGCCGCGCGCCACCCCGCCCCCGACGTGTCACGATCGGCGCACGATCGGCTGGAGCCCATCGGCCCAACCCGCCGGCCACAGGAAGGGAAGCCAGGAACATGCCCGCCGAACCCCCGCTCCCGCTCTCCCCCATGCCCGAGGACTGGCAGCGGGCGCTCGCCGTCGTCGCCCACCCCGACGACCTGGAGTACGGCGCCGCGGCCGCGATCGCCGAATGGACCGCCGCCGGACGCGAGATCGGCTACCTCCTGGTGACCCGCGGCGAAGCCGGAATCGACGGGCTGCCGCCGGCGGAGTGCGCACGCGTCCGCGAGGCCGAACAGCGGGCCGGCGCCGGCGCATTTCTACTTCGCGCCCCGCAATGACACGCCCTTCTGGAAGGCGAACAAGGAGCTCGCCCTCCCCGACAACATCCAGGAGAAGATCAGCGCCTACCGCGCCGGCCTGCCGATCAACCTGCCGATCACCGACGAGGGCACCTACTACGGCAACTTCGAGGCCGAGTTCCGCAACTTCTGGACCAACGGCAGCTACTACTGCATCTTCGCCGGCCTCGGCCTCCTCCCGGATGCCCCGCTGCCTGCGCTGACTCACAAGCCGGAGTCGGTCGCCGGTGCCGAGCCGCTCTTCGACAAGGTCAAGGACGAGCAGCAGCACCTGCTGGAGACGCTGCCCAGCGCCTGCCGGACTGCTGCACCGCTGGCTCTCTCAGAGACTGCGCGACCGCTGGCTGACTGAGGCGAAGCACCGAGCGGGGCACGTCTCCTACGGAGCTGCCTGCCACGCGGCAGAGGGGACGGGGTTGTGACCGGCTACGACCGCCGCCTCGTCGAACATCTCCTCCCGGCGGTGTGGGATGCAGAGGCGGCATACGGCATCCGCAACCCGCAGGCCCCGGACGCCGACATGCCGAAGGGCACGGTCGACAAGAAGGCCGCGAGCATCCTGTTCGCTCACCTTGCTGACATCCGGCACGGTTGGGCGACCGCCCCGCTTTCGCTCGGCGAGCGCCAGGCCCTCGTTCTCCGGTACGGCGCTGACCTCCCGGACGATGAGTCCGGAGCTCTCCAAGGGGTCACGGGGCGAGCAGTTCGCTACCGCTGCGAAAGGGGTGTTGGAAAGATCGCCGCTTGTCTGAACGGCCTTGAGTACGTGGATGGGTACGAGGAGCCCACCACTGTCGACTGAAGCGGAGCGCCTCATCCCTGTTGAGGGGTGGGGCGCTCGCAATGATTGTTCATGCGTCGGCGAGCTCTACGGATTCATGCACCCCGGTCGGTTTAGTTGGATCAATTCCTCTTTCCGCAGAGCGGCGACGACTTCCGCCGGGTTCCCATTAGTTGAACAGCCTACAATTTGCACGTATTTGAGCCACCGTTGACCAAATCCCCCCTCGCATAGCACACCCAATCATGGCGAAGCAGACAAAAGGATTGCCGGGCAAAGCCAGCCGGGTGCACTGTCAGTGGCACAGGGTAGGTTTGTAGTGCATCTGAAGGCACACACTCCGGGGGGAACAGTGGCCGCTTCCGGCTTCGACGTCGACACAGACCACCTAAAGAATGAAGCACCAAAATTTCATAGGGAGTCAGCCGCCTTGGCGAAGGCGGCAGAAAAGCTGAAGCACTCACTCGATGGGCTCGGTGAGCCGTGGGGTAACGACGAGCAGGGGAAGAAGTTCGAGGGCGTCTACAGCCCGCACCGAACCCAAATCGAGCGTGCCACCCGAGCGTTGGTGAAGGGCCTGGAAAGCATCCACAAGTCCATGAAGGACATGGCCGATAACCATGAGGGCACGGATCACTCCAGCGCTTCGGGCTTTAAGTCCCCTGGGGGCGGTGCACATTGAGTGCCGGAGACAAGGTCAAGGAGATCGTTCAGGACCTCACCGGCATGTGGTGGCCGGAGGGCGACGAAGATGAGCTCCGGAAGCCGCGCGAGCTTGGCGAACCTTTGCCGACGATGTAAAGGACATCACCTCCGCGACGCATAAGTCCGCACAGGACATCATCGACAACAACAAGGGCCAGTCGATTGATGCCTTCGAGAACTTCTGGCGCAAGTACCACGGCGGCGGCAAGGGCTACCTGGACGACGTTGCTTCCGCTGCGGAGGACATGGCCAAGGCACTGGATAAGTTCGCGGACCAGATTGCCGACGCGAAGAAGAAGATCGAGCACGAGCTGGAGATCGCCGGCGCGGTCCTGGTCGCTGGCACGGCCCTGGCCGTTTTCACCGGCGGCATCAGCGAAGTCGCGGCAGTCGGCGCAACCGAAGCGATCGTCGCCGCAGCGAGTACAGCGGGAATCGCTGTCTCTGCCACTGTCGCTGAGATCGCTGGGACGGTTCTGGCCACCGCCGCGATCGGTGGCATCGAAGCCATCACCGTTGACGTGGTCGTTGCCCAGGGCGGACGCAATCTCCTCGGCGACCAACACGGCATCAACCTTGCCGAGATCAAGGACGCCGGAACCACCGGGCTCTTGCTAGGCGGCGCCCTGGGCGGCGCGGGCCGTGCGGCAAAGGCTGTAGGCGACGCTGGCGGGTTCAAGAACGCCTTCGGCAACATGAAGTTGAACAGCTTGGGCACCTTCAAGAACCCACTGCGCAACTTCGAGATATCGATGCCCAACCTGGGTGGCCCGCGCTTCGCGATGGCTGGCGAGGGGCCCGTCGGTCCTGTTGGCCCGACCTGGCGCCCAATGATGCGCGAAGCTCAGGGAAGTGGAGGCAGAGGTCGTGCGTCATGGTCAGCTTCGGACGCCATCCCAGGCCCAGCGAAAGGCAGGACTCTTCGCGCACCTCACCCCAGGCACACCATTGGAGGCGTGAAGAACGGGGAGGTCAGAGGGAAAAACAGCCTTATCTTGCCTGAGTATCGGCAAGCCGTGGACAAGGACATCGCCGAGATCGCCGCGGGAAACGCGAAATGGGATAATGTGGCCCAGCGATACGAGGTTAATGGTCGAACTTATGGCATCGAGGATTCCGGGACCGTCTTCCCCGATTCCGGTCCGGTAACCTCAATCTCGATCGCGTCGAATACGATGCACTGAAGCACATCACGCGCGTGGACGGCGACATGACTAAGCTGGAGATAATGTTCAGCAATGCACCGAAGTTCAAAAACAACCCGCAAGCCGTAGAAAAGGCTCTGGAGCTCTACAGGACCTACCACTGATGACATATAATCTGATCACCACTGGGCAGCAGCTCCCGGCACGGCTTGCACCACTCCTTGCTGACGTGTTCGGCGTCGCCCTCGCCGATGTTGATGTGTCGGAGGAATCCGACTTCGATTCACGAAACTGGGACGCCGAAGTCACCTGCGAATACTCAGCAGTTCACGGTGACCTGAACTGGTCGGTGAGCATCTATGCGACCGACGTCGTACAGCAGCGCCCTTCAGAGGAGGCCCTCGCGCTGAAGGTAGCGCAACGGTTTGGCGTGGCCGTCCTCTTCCCTGCGACCCAGACTGTCCCTAGCGTCTGGCGGGTCGCCACGCCGCAGGGCCGCCTTACGCATGCACGCGTGACTGAGCCTGAAAGCGAATCGGAGAGGCTGACAGTTAACGCTGTCGAGGAACTCGTCCCAGAGTTTCCGCACGCAACCGTCACCAAGTTTCGCGAGATCATCAAAGAACTTCAGCTGCCTAGCGAGTTTACTGATTCGCTCCTACCCGAGGGGATCTCGGAAGATCGGCGAGAAGTTCGCAGTCTACTCGTGAACTGGGAGCGCCTCACGGTCCGCATGGCAACAGGCTGGCCTCCATCGGCCTGGTACCCGGCTTCCCTGTACGTGGAGGATCTTGAACTGCGTGATCAGGTGGCCGACGCGATCGAACAGCTACCTGAGGACGAACGGCAATCCGCCAGGGAAGCTCTTGAGCAGATTGACCAGAAGTACCGCGAACTCACCGTCGAAGATGACGGGGAAAATCTTTCCACAGCTGCGAACGTGCCGATTACTGGCCGCGCGTGGTACTGGTACCGGCGTCCGCTCAACCCTCCGTGGGACACCACAGGCAAGTAGCCATTGCACTGGGCCATTTCATAACTGGGTCCCCGCCTCATCGATAAATCGCACCGAGGCGGGGGAAATCCCAGGCCCATAATGGGCAGGGGCGCACTACACCAATCTCAAGCGGCGGTCGGCAGGGCGCTCAGCCGCTCTCGGAACTCACGTACGGCCGGAACCGACCTGTGCGGACCCAGCCGCTCAGAGAACTCCTTCAGCCGGTCCACGGCCCGCACGGAACTGACCTTGTCCTCAAGCAGTTCGGCCCCATAGTTCGCGGCGTCGAGCGCTCCGTCCAGGTCGTTGCCGGCGAGCCGGGCTTCGGCCAGGCGGCTGGACCTGACGGCCTTGTCCCGGGGCGCGGCCTTCTTGACGGAGGTCTCCAAGGAACTCGTGGCCCGCTCCACCTGGCCAGAGCGCAGCATGACCTTGCCCTCGGTCGACTTCAGTTGCGCTTCGCCGTACCAGTCGAGCCAGTCAGGGGATTCGTCTCCCGCGTGGCGATCCCAGAGGGAGAGGGCGCGGTTTAGTGCTGTGCCGGCCTTCTGATGGTCGCCGTCGCGGGAGTGGGCCTCGGCCTGGTGCAGGTGGAGGAACGACTGGGTGTAGGGCGACAGCTTTCGAGGAACGTTGTCGATGGCGGTCGAGATGAGTCCGACGCGTTCCGCGGTCCGCCCGGCCTCGGAGACGTGGACGCCCATCTCTGCGAGGACGAAGGCCCCGAAGGCGTCATCCCCGGCGGTGCGAGCACTGCGGAGAGCCCCCACGTAATACTGCTGTCCAGCAGACCGGAGGCCAGCGTCATACGCCATCCAGCCCGTCAGATGCGACACGCGCGCCGCCAGCGCGTACAAGCGGCTGCCCACTTCATCGGTGTACCGGCCGGCGCTGAGGAGTCCGGAGATCAGGGCGAGGTCGCCCCGGGCCTGTTCCAGCAGCCGTGCGCCCCCGAGTTGGTCGTCTAGCGTTCGGAGAGTGCTGACGCGCTGCTCGATCGTCGAGACCATCTTGTCCGTGACTCGATCTCCATCGAGCGCCGAAGCAAACGCCGATGGCGCTTCGGCCCAACTCGCTGCCAGCCCCGTCAGTGCAGCGCCCGTAATGGTGAGAAATCCCCGACGGTCCATGCGGCCACTCCCTACCAGATCAGCCAATGTCTCAACGGTACCGGCCTCGGTCCAGGGAACAGTAAGCCCGGTCACTTCCCATACGGGGAGACACCGAGGCCACCCTTGGGCGCGTGCGTGCTCGTACGGGACCCCCAACAGGTCAGCGAGCACGCGCTGAGCATCCGCATCCGGTTCCTGCCCTTGCTCCCACTTCCACACGGTCGTGCGGTTGGTCGCCAGCGGTATTCCGAGGGACTTCCCGTGCGTCCGCATGAGTCGGGCGAATTCGATCTTCCCCCACCCCCGCAGGTGGAGGATGAAGCTCAGCGGGTGGACTGGTAACGGCTCACCAGGCACGTCATTGCTCCCATCTGCCCCTCGCAGCGTGGTTCGAAGGTACTCCCTGTGTGTGCGGTGGTGAGGGCGCGTCTCGCAGGAGAAACCCCCGAGAAACGTTCCGCGACCGCACGCTGGGGCCGTTGACTGAGCATCAGCCGTTCCGAAGGCGGGCACACTGAGCGACAGCCTCGCGGACGGCTACCCAGATCGGCGGCTCCATCACCCGTGCTCCCCCCGGTCGGGGGGTGGAGCCGCCTTTCCCATCCGCTTCGGAGGCGTCTGCCATGCCTACGCTCGTCGCTCGTATCGCCCTTGCTGGTGCGAAGGAAGAAGTCTCCGCTGCCCGGCGTAAGGTCGTTGATCAAGTACGGGCGTGGGGTGTCCCTCTGGACGACGAGACGACCGACGTCATCCGCCTCATCGCCTCCGAGCTCATCACCAACGCCGTGGTCCACGGGCAAGGGGCCGTCACCATCTGGCTGTACCACCGCCCCGGCCGCTTGGTGATCGAGGTACTCGACATCAACGCCAACGCTCCACTGATGAGTTGTGCTGGAGAAACGGACGAAGGTGGGCGCGGCCTAGCCTTGGTCGATTTCTTCGCGGTGCGGTCGGGGTGGCAGCCCGTCGAGGACGGAAAGCGGGTCTGGGCCGAAGTCGCGATTCCAAGGCCAGTGCCCTCGATGCGAGTTGCAGTGCTTCGCAAGTTCTTCACGGCTCGGTCGAATCCGAACGTCAGCGCGTCATCGTTTCAGCAACTCACCCTGGCAGTGGCCTGATGGGGAGACACGCGTTACGCCGGTCACCTCTGCCCGACCCGGACGTCGTTTTCCGGCCGACCCGCCGGGATGTCGACCCGGTCGCAGGAAAGCCCACGGAAAGCGCCCTCTGGGACCGCCACGAGTGGCAGCCAAGGGGTGAGTGCTGGCTCTGGTGCGGGCGCGATGACGTCGAGGTGACGTGGATCGGGCCTGTCCGGTCCAGCGGTATGCATGCTGCCCTCTACGCCTGCCGCGCATGCCTTTACCAACTGGACCAACGAGTCCTGGCCGCGAACATGCGCAAGGACGCGAGCGCCCTACCCGGCAACCGCACGGCCCGACTTCGCGACACGGGCCGCGACCGCAGAGCCGCATCCCAGCGCGGCCCCTATTGACCCCGCCCCCACGTCATTCCACATCTCCCACGGCCGTGGGGGCGGCCTTGCTTCCCGCCGGAACCGCCGGCGGGAGAACCGAAGAGGAAGGAGCACGAAGTGACACAGAGCACGACTCCACCTCCGGCCCAGAGCGGCCTTCTCGTGGCGGTGGAAGAGCTGACCGCCGTCCACGACCGGTACGACAGCCTCCGGTCCGACAACGCCGGAAGCTCCGGCGACGCCCCCTGGCCGGGCGGTGACGGCAACCTGAGCGACACCGAGTAGTGCCGACTGGCGGGGGTCCGAGCGGTCCGCCGCGTCGGGCCCCCGCTGTGTCCACTTCCCCTGATCGGATTACGAGGAGGCAACGATGGAACACCAGTTGATCAGCGCCATCGAAACGACGCTCGGATGGAACGGACCGGAAGAACTGGGCCAGGGCTTCGCGCGGGGCCGCATGGACAATCCCGCGCTCCTCTCCCGCATCCTGACCCCGAACCGCCTGCTCGACATCGCGATGCGCCGGAGCCTGAACCGCCCTCAGTTCCGCTGCTTCCAGAAGGGCGAGGAAGTCCACCCGGCTATCTACTACACCGACAGCGTCAGCCCCCGGGGCCAGAGCATCCCCATGGCCAATATGCGCAGCCTGGGACGACTCCTGCGGGAGGGCGCGACACTCATCCTCGATCAGGTCAACGTCTTCGACCCGACGATGGAAGTCACGTGCCGCGCCTTGCAATGGTGGTCCCACGAACGGGTACAGGTCAACGCCTACCTGACGACAAACGACGCTGCGGGCTTCCCTCTGCACTGGGACGATCACGATGTCCTGATCATCCAGCTTGCCGGGGAAAAGGAGTGGGAGGTACGAGGCGCCTCCCGCAACGTCCCCATGTACCGGGACTCCGACCCCAACGACACCCCGACCGACGAGGTCATCTGGTCCGGCACCATGAAGACCGGCGATGTCATGCACATCCCCCGGGGCCACTGGCACCAGGCGACCCGGGCGGGTAGCGGTTCGGGCAAAAGCCTTCACGTGACGTTCGGGATCACCAAGCGCACAGGGGCGAGCTGGCTCGTCTGGCTGGCCGACTGGTGCCGTGAACATGAGGTATTCCGGCACGACCTGGACCGCCGGCACGGAACCGGCAGCGAAACACTGACCGAGGCCGCCGTCCGTCTGATCGGAGAGCGCCCTCCGGCCGACTTCCTGACCGCGTACGAGCAGGAGACGACACTGCCCCGGCACGTGCCGTACCTCGACATCCTCGGGCCGCTCGACGCCGTGGTGTGCACTACCCACTTCGCTCCCAAGATCCGGGAGAACGGCGAGACCGTCGTCGTCGTGACCTCGGGGAAGAAGATCACCCTCGCGGCCAAGGCCCTGCCCGCGCTGCGTCTGCTGCTCGGCGGCGAGCCCGTACCGCTGGCCGAGGCTGCGGCTGTCGTCGGTACCGAAATTGCGGAGGTAGCCGAGATCCTGGTGAAGGAGGAGATATGCGCGCCGCTGACCCCCGAATTGTCCTCGGGCTACACCGGTCTGGTCACGAACGCCGTCTCCTGACCGGCGCGCTCGACCTCGGCGTCACCGCGCTCGACACCAGCACCAACTACCTCGGCTTCCGATCGCATCGGATTCTTGCGGCGGCAGCGGGCGATCTCTTGCCGAAGTTCTCGCTCTCCACCAAGGTGGGCTACTTTCCGGGGCCGGACAGGACGGAGCACTCTTTGAGCCCGGACCGGCTGCACGCGGCTGTGGAGCAGGCGGTTCGGGACCTCGGGCGGGAGCCGGATCTCGTGTTCCTGCACAACCCCGAGCACTCGCTCCAGGAAGCCGCGCCCTACAGCCGAGACATCCTGGCCCAGGCGTGCGCCGCCCTCAACGCAGCCGCAGCGAAGGGGCTGTGCGGTGCCTGGGGCGTCGCGTCCTGGGACCCGTCACCGCTGCCGAGCCTGATCGATGCGACCGTGCCAAAACCCTCCGTCCTCATGGTCCGCGCTGGCCTGCTGGTCGGGACCAGAACGCTCGACGCTACGGAGGCACTTGCCGAGGCATGGGGCCTGGAGGAAGGCACGGTGTGGGGGATGAGTCCCTTTGGAGGCAGCACCCGCGCCCCCATATGGGAGAAGAGCGATCCCCGAGTCTTCCTCGAAGGGGGTAACGGCTTCTCCCGCATACAGGCGGCCTTCCGCGCCGCGTTTCACCTCCCGCAGGTCAGCACGATCGCCGTGGGCACCGACGAGCCCACCCACTTGGGTGAGCTGCTCGGCGCCCTGGCCGGCAAGGTCGACGAGCGGGCAATCCGCGAGTACCGGTCTCTACTGCGAGATCGGTTGCGCTCTCAGCCAGTCTGAAGCTCTGCGATGACCTGCTCTGCCATGCGGCGGGCGGGCTCCAGTCGAGGGTCCTCCGGGTGCGCATGCGGTCCGAGGATCTTCGAGCACACGAACAGCGTCATCAGCTTGCCGTCCCGGCTCTCGAAGTCAGATCGCCGCTCTTGCAGCACCCGAGTGGCCAGAGCTGGGACGGCAAGGGAACTTCCCCACAATGAGGCGGCGTCGAGCCCCTGCGGTGCGTTCCCCCAGTCCTCCCAGTCGAAGAGGCTGAACGTCGGCGCGGTCATGTTGGCCCAGTTCAGATCCGCGTGCGCCGGCACCCAGCGCTCGACGGTCGTGTCGAAGTCGCCGGAGAAGGCAGTGCGGATGGAGTCGGTCACCAGGGCCTGCGTGACGGTCACCGTGTCCGGTGTAGCAACGCGCTGCGTCTCATGAGCGGCAAGGGCATCCATCGCAGAGCTGAACGCCCACCACCACTCATCTGGCAGCTTCGGGTCTTCACTGAGCACAGCGGTTCCGATAGGCATGCCAGGCAAAAGCTCGGTCTCGTCAGCCCGCCACATCACGGGCTCGTCTGCGTCCCGCCAAACCACACAGCCCTGCCACGCGGGCTGGGCGACGCCGTCCAGACGCGCGGCGCACTCGGTCCCGTTCCACCCCTGAATCCCGATCTTGTCGAGCCCGCGCCTCTCGATGCGCACCCAGGTGTCGCGATCAGTCCGAGCGCCGACCGAGCGGCGCTTACGCACCACAGAGTCTCGATCGAAGCGCGCTTGTAGCGACCGCTCCACACGATCAAGAAGGTCAGTGACCGGTTCAACCCGCAAGTCGACAGAAGGGGTTGCAGATGCCGAGAGCGTCATGTGGCGACCGTAGCAGCGGGCGCGCACGTACAGGGTCGTCTCTCACTCGCCGTTGCCTTCGAGCACCTCGACGAATGCCTGTGCGATCTTCGGGGACTGTTCCCCTGCCCAGCTCCGATACCACTGCGACACTGCCGACTTGAGCTGCGGCAGTCTGAGGTGGCCCGCTGAAAAGGAGTCCTGGAGGAAGTGGTCTGCGAAAGCGTTCACGAGGTGCGGCTCGGACAGAACACGGTGTACGTCTTCCGCTGCACTGGAACCCCACTCTGTTGGCGCCTTCCCTGCGAACATCTCGTTGAGTTTCTGTGTGATCTCCGCGGACTTCGCCTCTGCCCAGTTCAAATACGCCTGCTCCGCAAAGCTCGAAAACGAATGCTTTGCCAGCATCAAATACGACTGCATCTCTGCCGACTTGTTGATGGAGTGGTCTGCGTAGCTGGCATAGATCTCGGCCTGTCCGGACAAAACCCGCTCTACATCTTGCGGGCTGAACGGCTGGTCATCGGACACGTCACCCTCCGCAGGTCATCGTGATCTCCTGGTCAGGCGCCATGACTCCCCTGCCGTCTACTGCCGGAAAACCGTGGCGCCCTGTCGGCCATTCCCCCGCAGCCGCACGACCGGCTGGCCACATGACCAACCCCAGCCCGTCCGGCATCCCAGCACCAAGTCAGCACGGAAGGGGTTCCCAGGGGTGACGACAGGTGCTTCCAGGTCAGCACCAAGTCAGCACGGGAGCGAAAAGGGGGCCTGACCCCAACGGATCAGACCCCCTCTGACCTGCATGTTTGCCAGATCAGCGATGTGGTGGTATGTCACCCGCTACACATTGAAGCGGAACTCCACCACGTCCCCGTCCTGCATCACGTACTCCTTGCCCTCCATGCGGGCCTTGCCGGCGGCGCGGGCGTCGGTGACCGAGCCGGTGTCGACGAGGTCGGCGAAGGAGATGACCTCGGCCTTGATGAAGCCCTTCTGGAAGTCGGTGTGGATGACACCGGCGGCCTCGGGGGCAGTGGCGCCCTTCTTGATGGTCCAGGCGCGGGCTTCCTTGGGGCCGGCGGTCAGGTAGGTCTGCAGGCCGAGGGTGTCGAAGCCGACGCGGGCGAGGGTGGCGAGGCCGGGCTCGTCCTGGCCGACGGACTGGAGCAGCTCCAGGGCCTCGTCCTCGTCGAGCTCGGCGAGGTCGGCCTCCAGCTTGGCGTTGAGGAAGATCGCCTCGGCGGGGGCGACCAGGGCGCGCTGCTCGTTCTTGAAGTCCTCGTCCGTCAGCTCGTCCTCGTCGACGTTGAAGACGTAGAGGAAGGGCTTGGTGGTGAGGAGGTGGAGGTCGTGGAGGAGCTCGGAGCGCTCGCCGCCCTGGACGATGCCCTGCGAGAAGAGCGTGTCGCCCTTCTCGAGGATCTCCTTGGCCTCCTCGACGGCCTTGACCTTCGGGGCGATGTCCTTCTTGATCCGGGACTCCTTCTGGAGGCGCGGCAGGACCTTCTCGATGGTCTGGAGGTCGGCGAGGATCAGCTCGGTGTTGATGGTCTCGATGTCGTTCTTGGGCGAGACCTTGCCGTCGACGTGGACGACGTTCTCGTCCTTGAAGGCGCGGATGACCTGGCAGATCGCGTCGGACTCGCGGATGTTCGCGAGGAACTTGTTGCCCAGGCCCTCACCCTCGGAGGCGCCGCGGACGATACCGGCGATATCGACGAAGTCGACGGTGGCGGGGAGGATCCGCTGGGAGCCGAAGATCTCGGAGAGCTTGTCGAGGCGGGTGTCGGGAACGCCGACAACGCCGACATTGGGCTCGATGGTGGCGAACGGGTAGTTGGCCGCCAGGACGTCGTTCTTGGTCAGGGCGTTGAACAGGGTCGACTTGCCGACATTCGGCAGACCGACGATTCCGATCGTGAGCGACACGTGGCGACTCGACTTCCGAAGGGAGGTGGTGGGTGGGCAACCGCTCCGGGACCGGGCCCGGAGCGGGCACGGGCCCTGGGAGGGCCGATCCACCAGTCTACGGGGCGGGCGGGGCAGGCCGGGGCGGGCCGGGGTGAGCCGGGGTGAGCCGGGGCGGGCGGGGCGGGCCGGGGCGAGCGGTCGCCGGCGGCCGATGCCGTCGGTACGTCGGGGGCTGACGTCGGGGGCTGACCCCGTTGGTGTGCGGCTGATGTGCGTCGGCGGGGCGCGGGGGTCCGCCGGGTGGTGTCGAACGCGGGTCGGCTCAGGGCAAACCGCGTGTCCCGCAGCCGGTTAATCCCACTTAGCGGCCTACCGTTGGCGAGTGGAGCAACACGAAGCGCACACGCATCAGCACGGTCCGCACGGTCCGCCGCCTCCTCCGCCCGGACGCTCGGGAACGGATGGGGGGATCACGGGCGGGGCGACCACCGACGGGGGGACGGGCTGGGATACGGATCGCGGCACGGATTGGGGTACGGGGACGGGTGCGGGGAGCCGGTTTCCGCGGCCTGCGGAGGGGCCGGCGTCCGGCCCCGGGTCCGGCTCTGGGTCCGGCTCCGGGTCTGGTGCTGAGCTCGATCCCGATGATGCCTTTCTGTCGGCGATGCGGGCCTCCGGGTTCATCGCCGTACCGGTGTCGGCTCCCGCACCGGCGCGCTCACCGGCCCAGGCGCCGGCCCCGGCCCCGGGGCGGGGGCCGACGGGGGCAGCGCGCGGGCCCCTCTGGGCGCCGGCCCGGCCACCCGGGGCGCCGGCGCGTGCGGCACGGGCGACGGGCGGTGCGGATGCCACGGAGGCCAGGAGTCCGGGCCGGTGCCCGGATGAGTGTGAAGAGTGCGGTGAGTGTGAAGAGTGCGGTGGGTGCGGTGGGCTGCCGGTGGGGCCTGGGGCGTCTTCGGCGGGTGGCTATGGGGTGGCGGGGCGGCCGCCGCGGCGGGCTGCCGTTCCGGGGGCGTCCGCCGGCCGCACGACGGGCCGGAGGCCCCGTCGGCTGCCCGCGGCCAAGCTCACCGGACTCGGCTGCTGGCTGCTGGCGACACTGGCGCTGCTGGCGTTCGCGTCCCTGGACCGGCTGCTGTGCGGCGGTGCGCTGCCCGTGTACGGCGGCTGCTTCGTGCTGGTCAGTATGGGCGCGGCGGTGTGGGTCCGGCCGTACGACCTGATCTGCGCGCCGGTCACGATGCCGCTCGCGTTCACCATCGGGGCGCTGCCGGTGCAGCGCGGCGGGGACGGGTTCGGCGGGGTGGCGATGGGCGTCTTCACCGTCCTGGCGCTGGACGCCGGCTGGCTCTACGCCGGCACGCTGATCTGCGCGCTGATCGCGCTCGTCCGCCGGGCGGCGCTCATCGCGCGGCGTCGGGCCAGCCGACCGGCGAGTCGACCACGGAGCGGGCCGTACGGGCCGCGGGGTCGGCCGGCCGAGCGGACGACCGGAGAGGGGCGGCCGGGGAGCCGTCCGTACCCGGGGGCTCACCCGCCCGAGCGGCGTACGCAGCCATCGCGGCCCCGACGATCCCCGCGTTGTTCTGAAGCTGAGCCGGCACGATCTCGGCCCTGATGCCCTCGATCAACGGCAGGAACTTCGCCGCCTTGCGGCTCACCCCACCGCCGATCACGAAGAGCCCGGGCGAGAAGAGCATCTCCACATGGGCGAGGTACTTCTGGACCCGGCGTGCCCAGCGCGGCCAGCTCAGCTCCCCGGCCTCCTTGGCCTTGCTGGAGGCGCGGGTCTCGGCGTCGTGTCCGTTCAGCTCCAGGTGGCCGAGCTCGGTGTTCGGGACGAGCCGGCCATCGGTGAAGACGGCGCTGCCGATGCCGGTGCCGAAGGTCAGCACGATGACGGTGCCGGCCCGGCCGCGGCCCGCGCCGAAGCGCATCTCGGCCAGGCCGGCCGCGTCGGCGTCGTTGAGGAGGGTGACCGGGCAGCCGCCGGCCTCGCCGCCCAGCCGGGCGGTGAGCAGCGCGCCGGCGTCGGTGCCGATCCAGCGCTTGTCGACGTTGGCGGCGGTGCGGGTGACACCGCCGGTGACCACTCCGGGGAAGGTCGCCCCGACCGGCCCCGACCACCCGAAGTGCGCCACGACCTCACGGACGCGGTCCGCGACGTCCTCGGGGGTGGCCGGTTGCGGGGTCAGCACCTTGTAGCGCGGCTCGGCGAGGTCGCCGCGTTCCAGATCCACCGGGGCGCCCTTGATCCCCGATCCGCCGATGTCCACGCCGAAGACCTTCATGGGAAAAGGCTAGGCGGGGACGGCTCCGGCCGCCCAGGGGGAAGCGCGGACCCGGTAACCGGAACCGGTCGTGTCAGCCCTTGGTGCCCTCGGTGTCCTTGCCGCCCTCGGTGCCCTTGCCGCCCTCGGTGCGGTCGGTGTCCTCGGTGCCCTCGACGGCCGCCTTGGCCTCGGCACGCAGATCGCGGCGGAGCTCCTTGGGGAGGGAGAAGGCGATGGACTCCTCGGCGGCGGTGACCGTCTCCACGTCCTCGTAGCCACGCTGGGCGAGCCACTCCAGGACGCCCTGTACGAGGATGTCGGGGACCGAGGCGCCGGAGGTGACGCCGACCGTGCCGACGCCCTCCAGCCAGCTCTCGTCGATCTCCTCGGCGTAGTCGACCAGGTGGGCGTCGCGGGCGCCGGCGCCCAGCGCCACCTCGACCAGCCGGACCGAGTTCGAGGAGTTCTTGGAGCCGACGACGATGACCAGGTCGGCCTGCGCGCCCATCTGCTTCACCGCGGTCTGGCGGTTCTGGGTGGCGTAGCAGATGTCGTCGCTGGGCGGCGAGAGGAGGTTGGGGAAGCGGCCCTTGAGGGCGCCCACGGTCTCCATGGTCTCGTCGACCGAGAGGGTGGTCTGGGAGAGCCAGACGACCTTCTCCGGGTCGCGGACCTCGACGTTGGCGACATCCTCGGGGCCGTCGACGAGGGTGATGTGCTCGGGCGCCTCACCACTCGTGCCGATGACCTCTTCGTGGCCCTCGTGGCCGATGAGGAGGATGTCGTAGTCGTCCTTGGCGTAGCGGATGGCTTCCTTGTGGACCTTGGTGACCAGCGGGCAGGTCGCGTCGATGGTGGCGAGCTTGCCGCGCTCGGCCTCTTCGTGGACGGTCGGGGCGACGCCGTGTGCCGAGAAGATGACGATGTTGCCCTCGGGGACCTCTTCCGTCTCGTCGACGAAGATCGCGCCCTTCTTCTCGAGAGTCTTCACGACGTACTTGTTGTGGACGATCTCGTGGCGTACGTAGACGGGGGCGCCGTACTGCTCAAGGGCCTTCTCGACGGCGATCACGGCGCGGTCCACGCCCGCGCAGTACCCCCGGGGGGCGGCGAGCAGGACCTTGCGGGCGGAATCGTCACTACGACGCGCAGCGTCTCGGCTCGGGGTGGTGGCGGGCGACGTGCGGGCATCCATGCGGTCCATCGTAAGGCTCCGGTTGATCGCACCGTTGGCCCAGACTGGGAGCGGTACACCACACGAGGCATCGCACGAGGTGGCACGAGGTGGAAGGCGGGCGGATGGGGTCGCTGCGGCGGACGCTGACGTTCCGGGATCTGATCGTCTACGGGCTGCTCTTCATCGCCCCCATGGCACCGGTCGGCATCTTCGGCACGCTGGAGGCCACCTCGCACGGTGCGATCACAACCGTCTACATCGTCGCGACGGCCGCGATGGCGTTCACGGCGTACTCGTACGCCCAGATGGTGCGGGTCGTCCCGCGGGCCGGGTCGGTCTACGCGTATGCCCGGGTGGGGCTGGGCGAGGGGGCGGGGTTCGTCGCCGGGTGGATGGCGATGCTGGACTACCTGCTGATTCCGGCGGTGGCGTACCTGTTCTCCGGGATCGCGCTGCACGCGCTGGTGCCGTCGGTGCACGCGTGGGTGTGGACGGCGATCGCGGTGGTGGTGACGACGCTGTTGAACCTGCGGGGTGTACGGGCCGCGGCTCTGGTGGGGTTCGCGGTGCTGGCGATGGAGATCGTCGTGCTGGTCGTCTTCGTCGTGGCGGCCGGGTACGTGCTGATCGCGCACGGGGCGCAGCGGGGCTGGACGGCGCCGTTCACCGGCGAGGGCGGCTTCTCGGTCGGCGCGGTGCTGGCGGCGGCGTCGGTCGCGGTGCTGTCGTATCTGGGCTTCGACGCGATCGCGTCGTTCGCCGAGGAGTCCGCGGGAGGAGCGCGGCGGGTGGCGCGGGCGGTGCTCTCATGCCTGGTGGTGGCCGGGGTGCTGTTCGCCGTCCAGACGTACCTGGCGGCGCTGCTCGCCCCGATGTCGGCGGCGGACCTGGCGGCGAAACCGGGCACGCAGGCGGACGCGTTCTATGCGACGGCGCGGGACGCCGTGGGTGGGTGGCTGCAGAAGCTGGTGGCGGCGAGCAAGGCGATCGGGGCGGCGTTCGCGGCGCTGGCGGGGCAGGCGGCCGCCGGGCGGCTGCTGTTCGCGATGGCCCGGGACCGGCGGCTGCCCGGGGCGATGTCACAGGTGGACGAGGGCAGTGGGGTGCCGCGCCGGGCACTGCTGGGCGCGGCCGTGGTGTCCCTGGTGGCGGCGGTGTGGGCGGCCCGCCGGGACGACGGGCTCGCGCATCTGTCGTCGGTGGTGAACGTGGGGGCGCTGACCGCGTTCGGGCTGCTGCACGCCTCGGTGATCGGCTGGTTCCACGTGCGGCGGCGGGGAGCGGCACCGAGCGTGCTGCGCCACGGGGTGGTTCCGCTGCTGGGGCTGGCGGTGGTGGTGGCGGTGATCGTCTCGGCGTCCCGTACGGCACAGGTCGTGGGTGGGGTGTGGGGTGCGGTGGGGCTGGTGGTGATGTGGGTGCAGCAGCGAAGGGCGAAAGCGCGCAGGGGCGGCGGGACGGGGGCTGATGGCGGGGTGGGCGGCTGAGACGGCAGCGTGGGCGGCTGACGGTGAGACGGTGGCCGCCGGCCGGCCGTGCGTGACTGTGCCCCTCGTCGTCAGTGCCCCTCGTTGTCAGCGGCCGCTGGTCGTCAGTCGCCGCTCGTTGTCGGTGGCCGCCGCTACTCTCGGTCGCATGGCTGTCTCAACGTCCCCGGAAACGCCGATCCCGGTCGGCGAGGTGTCCCGGCTCATCGGCGGGTGGATCGACCGGCTCGGCGCGGTGTGGGTCGAGGGGCAGATCACCCAGCTCTCGCGGCGCCCCGGCGCGGGGGTGGTCTTCCTGACGCTGCGCGATCCGTCGTACGACGTCTCGCTGAGCGTGACGTGCTTCCGCCAGGTCTTCGACAAGGTCGCCGATGTGATCAGCGAGGGCGCGCGGGTCGTGGTGCACGCCAAGCCGGAGTGGTACGCCCCGCGTGGTCAGCTGTCGCTGCGGGCCGCCGAGATCAGACCGGTCGGGGTCGGTGAACTCCTCGCCAGGCTGGAGCAGTTGAAGAAGTCTCTGGCGGCGGAGGGGCTCTTCGCGGCGGAGCGCAAGAAGCCGCTGCCGTTCCTGCCGCAGCTGATCGGGCTGGTCTGCGGACGGGCCAGCGCCGCGGAGCGGGATGTGCTGGAGAACGCCCGGCATCGCTGGCCGGCCGTCCGCTTCGAGGTGCGCACGGTGCCCGTGCAGGGGGCGCAGGCGGTGCCGAAGGTGATCGCGGCCGTCCAGGAGCTGGACGCCCTGCCCGAGGTGGACGTGATCATCGTGGCGCGCGGCGGCGGCAGCGTGGAGGACCTGCTGCCGTTCTCCGACGAGCAGTTGGTGCGGGCGGTCGGTGCGGCGACGACACCGGTCGTCTCGGCGATCGGCCATGAGCCGGACACCCCGCTGCTGGATCTCGTCGCCGACCTGCGCGCCTCGACGCCGACGGACGCCGCGAAGAAGGTGGTGCCGGACGTGGGCGAGGAGCAGGCCCGGATCCGGCAGCTGCGGGAGCGGGCGCTGCGCGCCGTGGACGGCTTTCTGCAGCGGGAGGAGCGCGGGCTCGCCGGGGCGTTGCAGCGGCCGTGCATACAGCGGCCGCAGCGGATGGTGGAGGAGCGCGAGGAGCAGATCACGGCGCTGCTGGAGCGCGGCCGGCGGACGCTGGGCCATCTGCTGGACCGCGCCGACTCGGAGCTGGCGCACACCCTGGCCCGGGTGGTCGCGCTCTCCCCCAAGGCGACGCTGGAGCGCGGCTATGCGGTGCTCCAGAAGCCGGACGGGGCGGCGGTACGGGCGCCGCAGGAGGTCAGTACGGACGAGATGCTGCGGGCCCGGGTGGCCGAAGGCGAGTTCATGGTGCGGGTGGACGGCGCAACCGACGTGACTGGCACGACCGGCACGACCGGCGCTGTCACACCCCCTGCATAGGCTGGAGGACATGGCGAAGGTGAAGACGGACGGTATGGCGGACGCGGAGCAGGACACGCGGCAGGACGCGGAGCAGGACGGTGAGCGGAACCCGGCAGCCGCCGGGGAGGCACAGGTACCGGCCGTGGACTCCACACTCGGCTACGAACAGGCTCGGGACGAGCTGATCGAGGTCGTCCGCAGCCTGGAGGCGGGCGGCACGACCCTGGAGGAGTCGCTCGCACTGTGGGAGCGCGGCGAGGCGCTGGCAAAGGTGTGCCGACGCTGGCTGGACGGCGCGCGCGCCCGGCTGGACGCGGCGCTGGCGGAGTCCGACGAGACGGGAGCGGGCACGGAGCGCGGCTAGCTCCAGGACATCAGGGCGTTAGGGGCGCCCCGCCAGCACCTATCGCCGGAAGGTCAATATCACCCCCGCGTGAACCGGCTCACATTCATCCCGGATTTAGTTGAAGGTTCACATAACGGGGTTACAGTGGTTCCGACCCCGATCCACCCGACCCACCCCGAGGTGCCCTTATGTCTCTCGCCCTTGACGCCGCCGCCCAGGACCTCCTCTTCCGTGAGGCCCGGACCGCCAATACGTTCACGGAGGAGCCGGTCACCGACGAGCAGGTGCAGGCCATCTACGACCTGGTGAAGTACGCCCCGACCGCGTTCAACCAGTCGCCGCTGCGGATCACCCTCGTCCGCTCCGCCGAGGCCCGTCAGCGCCTGGTCAAGTACGCCATGGGCGCCAACGGCGACAAGACGCTCACCGCCCCGCTGACCGTCATCCTGTCCGCGGGCCTGGACTTCCACGAGAAGCTGCCGACGCTCTTCCCGCACGCGCCGAACGTCAAGGACGCCTTCTTCTCCGAGGCCGCCGTCCGCGAGGCCGCCGGCACCCAGAACGCCACCCTCCAGGCGGGTTACTTCATCCTCGGTATCCGCGCCGCCGGGCTGGCCGCCGGCCCGATGACCGGTTTCGACTTCGCCGGTATCAACCAGGAGTTCTTCACCGACGGCAAGCAGAAGGCCTTCCTGGTGATCAACGTCGGCAAGCCGGGCCCGGACGCCTTCTTCCCGCGTTCGCCGCGCCTGTCCTTCGACGAGGCCGCCGCCACCGTCTGAGGCTCAGCCGGAGGACAGCCCCGGAAGCCCCCAGAGGGACAGCCGGAGGACAGCCATCCCAGGCACCCAGGCACCCCATACGACGAGGCCGCCACACCCCTCCCGGGTGCGGCGGCCTCGTCGTACGCGGCTGCGGCCCGGCGTCAGCCCTTCTTCGGCCCGTCTTCAGCCCTCTTCGCGACCAGCGCGGCGGCCAGGTCCGCGAGCCGCCCGTAGGGCGCGGTACCCGTGACGACCGTCGTCACCCCCGCCTCCTCACGGACCAGCGCCCGGTACTTCTCGCCCTGGTAGCGGTCCCACTTCTGGTTGCCGACGGCCTGCTTGCCCTCGACCTTCGTGGCGCCGAGCGTGACGCTGCGGATGAACGGCTGCGCCGGGGCATCGCTCTGCTCGACGGCCGCGTACTGCTGCTCGGGGTCGAGCATGCCCAGGTGCCAGGCGCCGCCGCTGCGGTCGTTGCTCGCCTTGTACGAGACGGAGGTGGCCCGCCAGGTCTCGGGGAGCCCCTCGGGCGCGGCGACCGGGTACGGCGCCGCCCGCCGGGCCGTGATCAGTTCGACGCGGTAGTCGACCCTCTTGACCGCGTTCTGCTCCGCGTCGGCGCTGTCGTCGTGCGGGATGAAGAAGTAGATCGCCCCGACCAGGACGCCGATCACCGCCAGCGACAGGACCATGTCCCGCACCGTTTGCCTGCCTCGCATACCTGCCACGTCCCTATGGTCTCCCATCCCCGCAGCGGCTCCGACAGGCCCCCCGGTGACCACCGTCACCCACCCCCTCACCTGCCGTTACCTGCGCGGCAGCCGCTGGCCCCGGGGTTCCTTGACGCCGCTCATGCGTAGGGCCCCCTGCTCATTTTCGCGGCCGCCGGATAAGGTCGTACCTACCCTCATCACTCGCGGCCGTCGCCGTACAGAAAGGTGCGCTCGATGTCCGAGCATCATCTCCCGTCCCCACTCGAAGTCAGCCCCGAAGCGCCGGACCGGAACCTCGCCCTGGAACTCGTCCGGGTCACCGAGGCCGGTGCCATGGCGTCGGGCCGCTGGGTCGGCCGGGGTGACAAGAACGGCGCAGACGGCGCGGCGGTCAGGGCCATGCGCGCCCTGATCCACACCGTCTCGATGAACGGCGTCGTGGTCATCGGAGAGGGCGAGAAGGACAACGCTCCGATGCTCTACAACGGCGAGCGGGTCGGCGACGGCACCGGCGCCGAATGCGATGTGGCCGTGGACCCGGTGGACGGCACCACCCTGACCGCCAAGGGCATGGCCAACGCCGTCTCCGTCCTCGCGGTCGCCGAACGCGGCACCATGTTCGACCCCTCCGCGGTCTTCTACATGGACAAGCTCGCCACCGGCCCGGAGGCGGCGGACTTCGTCGACATCACGGCACCGGTGGCGGTGAACATCAAGCGGATCGCCAAGGCGAAGCGGTGCGCGGTCGAGGACGTCACCGTGGTCATCCTGGACCGGCCCCGCCACGACGGCCTGGTCAAGGAGGTCCGGGAGGCCGGTGCGCGGATCAAGTTCATCTCCGACGGCGATGTGGCCGGCGCGATCATGGCGGCCCGGGAGGGCACCGGCGTCGACCTCCTGCTGGGCATCGGCGGTACGCCCGAGGGGATCATCGCGGCCTGTGCGCTGAAGTGCATGGGCGGCACGTTCCAGGGCAAGCTGTGGCCCAAGGACGATGACGAGCGGCAGCGCGCGCTGGACGCCGGCCACGACCTCGACAAGGTCCTCCAGATCGACGACCTGGTCAGCGGCGACAACGTCTTCTTCGTCGCCACCGGCATCACCGACGGCGAGCTGCTGCGCGGTGTCCGCTACCGCGCCGAGACCGCCTACACCCAGTCCCTGGTGATGCGGTCCAAGTCCGGCACGATCCGCACGATCGACTCCCAGCACCGGCTGTCCAAGCTGCGCGCGTACAGCTCGGTGGACTTCGAGCGCCCGAGCTGACCCCTGCCCGCCCGAGCTGACCCCTGCCCGCCCGGGCAGGCCGGCCCGCTCTCCCCCCGGTCACGTGCTTCGCCCCCGCCGGAGACTCCGGGAGCTCTGGGAGCTCCGGGGACTCTCCGGCGGGGGCGAAGCGGCTCACCCGACCCATCCACCCCATCCGGCCCACCCCCGCCCGCCGCGCGGGTCAAGGGTGGTCCGTGAGCATGGTCAGCCTGCCGCGGGCACCCGGGCGACACGCTGGAGCTCGGCCTCCCGGCGCCGCCGACGGGTCAGCACCACCCGGCGCTCGGCCGCGGTCAGGCCGCCCCAGACGCCGTACGGTTCCGGCTGGAGCAGCGCATGCTCCCGGCACTCGACCATCACGGGACAGCGGGCACAGACCCGCTTCGCCGCCTCCTCCCTGGCCAGCCGCGCGGCGGTCGGCTCTTTGGACGGGGCGAAGAACAGCCCGGCTTCATCCCGGCGGCACACCGCCTCGGAATGCCAGGGGCCGGACTCGTCGCGCGCAGGCACTCGCGGGGACGGAACGACAGCGGCATCCTGCAGGGGCTGATGCGGTAGCAGCACGGTCTACTCCTGACGACGGCTTCGGCGAGAGAATTCACCCTTGACCGTCTCGCTGCGCACGGCTTTTTTCGCACCCCGCAGCCGCACGAGAGACGATGCACCAGCCCTACCCGCTGTACGCACGCTTATGCACACCGTGTCGATCGTGCGGAAACGAGACATCGCGACAAGGCGAAAATCGCGTTCTCGGCCGCCCGGCCGCCCGGCCAGCCGGTCCTCACGCCGGCCCTTATATGCGGCGGCGCAGGTCGCGTACGAGGTCGCGGATCACGGCGCCGCGCTTGGGCTTCGCCTCGACGCTGCCCAGGATGGCGTAGCCGTTGATGTGCACCTGCGGGGCGTCGCCGTCCACCGCCTCATGCGTCTCGATCTCGAAACTGCCCAGGACCCCGGAGCCGCTGCTGCGCAGCGTGACGTTCTCCGGGACCCGCATCTCGACGCTGCCGAAGATGGCCGTGACGTTGATCAGGACCTGCTGCTGCGGGAAGACCGCCTCGGTCAGGTCGATCTCGACGGAGCCGAAGACCGCCACGGCGTTGATCCGCGCCGGGACCCGCCAGCGGCCCTTGCGGGTGGAGGAGCTGAAGATCGCGACGAGGTTCTGGTCCGGCAGCGGAGCGGCTGGCGCGTACGCATGGGCCTGATGCGCACCGGCCTCAGGGGCCGGGCGTCCGCCACCGGCGGCGGGCAGGTCCCGTATGACCGGCTCCAGCTCCCCCATGGTCTTGGCGCGGTAGACCACGTCGATCCGCTCGGAGTGCTCCTCCGGGTCCAGCCGGCCCTCGGCCAGCGCCTCCCTGAGGATCTCGGCGATCCGGTCGCGGTCCGCGTCGGACGCCCGTATCTCGCCCTCGGCCACCGTCTTGGTCAGCTTCACCGCGGGCGAGCCAGGGCTCTCTTCCGGCTTCCGCGTCATGTGCTCCGGCTTCCGCAGCATTCCGGGCGGGGTCTCGGGGCCCGGACGTCCCCCGTTCTCAGCATCCACGGCCCCAGCCTACCGAAACGCGATAGATCGCGACTAGTGGTCTCCCCGGCCCGCACCAAGTGAGCCTTACCTCACCACCGCAGCCACGCCGCAGGGTTCTACGCTGTGGAAGCGCTGCCGTAGAAGCCAGCTCACACCTCCGAGTAAGGATTCATCGCCTCATGTCGGTCTCTTCCCGCCCGGCCCACCCGGAATTCAGCTATACCGACCTGCTCCCCACCGGCGAGGACCACACCCCCTACCGGCTCGTCACCTCGGAGGGCGTGAGCACCTTCGAGGCCGACGGCCGGACGTTCCTCAAGGTGGAGCCGGAGGCGCTGCGCAAGCTGGCCGCCGAGGCGATGCACGACATTTCGCACTATCTGCGCCCGGCTCACCTCGCCCAGCTCCGCAAGATCCTCGACGACCCCGAGGCCTCGGCCAACGACCGCTTCGTCGCGCTCGACCTCCTCAAGAACGCGAACATCGCCGCGGCCGGCGTCCTCCCCATGTGCCAGGACACCGGCACCGCGATCGTCATGGGCAAGCGCGGCCAGCAGGTCCTCACCGAGGGCCGGGACGAGGAGGCGCTCTCCCACGGCATCTACGACGCCTACACCCAGCTGAATCTCCGCTACTCCCAGATGGCCCCGCTGACCATGTGGGACGAGAAGAACACCGGCTCCAACCTCCCCGCCCAGATCGAGCTGTACGCGACCGACGGCGGCGCCTACAAGTTCCTTTTCATGGCCAAGGGCGGCGGCAGCGCCAACAAGTCCTTCCTCTTCCAGGAGA
This sequence comes from Streptomyces sp. NBRC 110611, assembly GCF_001590865.1. Lineage (GTDB taxonomy): Bacteria > Actinomycetota > Actinomycetes > Streptomycetales > Streptomycetaceae > Streptomyces. Next base: position 587,424 of record NZ_BBUY01000001.1, on the reverse strand, counting down.
CCAAGGCGGTCCTCAACGAGGCCTCCATGATGAAGTTCCTGGAGCAGAAGATCCGTTCCCTCGGTACGGCCGCCTGCCCGCCGTACCACCTGGCCATCGTCGTCGGCGGTACGTCGGCCGAGTACGCCCTCAAGACCGCCAAGTACGCCTCCGCGCACTACCTCGACGAGCTGCCCGCCGAGGGCTCCCCGGCCGGCCACGGCTTCCGCGACAAGGAGCTGGAGGAGAAGGTCTTCGAGCTGACGCAGAAGATCGGTATCGGCGCCCAGTTCGGTGGCAAGTACTTCTGCCACGACGTCCGCGTCGTCCGGCTCCCCCGCCACGGCGCGTCCTGCCCGGTCGCCATCGCGGTCTCCTGCTCCGCCGACCGCCAGGCCGTCGCGAAGATCACCGCAGAGGGCGTCTTCCTGGAGCAGCTGGAGACCGACCCGGCCCGCTTCCTCCCGGACACCACCGACGCCGAACTGACCGAAGGCGCAGGCCCGGACCTCGACGCGGTCGCCATCGATCTCAACCGCCCGATGGACGAGGTCCTCGCCGAGCTGACCAAGCACCCGGTCAAGACCCGCCTCTCGCTCACCGGCACGCTGGTCGTCGCCCGCGACATCGCCCACGCGAAGATCAAGGAACGCCTGGACGCCGGCGAGGACATGCCGGAGTACCTCAAGGACCACCCCGTCTACTACGCGGGCCCCGCCAAGACCCCCGACGGCTACGCCTCGGGCTCCTTCGGCCCGACGACCGCCGGCCGGATGGACGCCTACGTCGAGCAGTTCCAGGCCGCCGGCGGCTCCAAGGTCATGCTCGCCAAGGGCAACCGCTCCCAGCAGGTCACCGACGCCTGCGCCGCCCACGGCGGCTTCTACCTCGGCTCCATCGGCGGGCCCGCCGCCCGCCTGGCCCAGGACTGCATCAAGAAGGTCGAGGTCCTCGAGTACGAGGAGCTGGGCATGGAGGCCGTCTGGCGGATCGAGGTCGAGGACTTCCCCGCCTTCATCGTCGTCGACGACAAGGGCAACGACTTCTTCCAGGACCCGGCCCCGACGACGCCCACGTTCACGTCGATCCCGGTGCGGTCGTCCTGACAGCAGCCCGAGACACAGCCTGAGACACGGAGCCCCCGGCCGCACTGGCCGGGGGCTCCGTGCTTACCAGCGCCCCCGGTGGCGGGGGCAGGCGCACGGGGGCCATACCTGGCTGAGCCCGTACACGTTGACCGGTTCGCCGGCCAGAACGCGGATCTGCCCCCGTTCCTCCCGTACGGAGCCGTCGGGGCCGGTGGTATAGACGCGCAGGGTCATCAGGGACTGCTGGGGCCGGGGCGGACCTGGTTGCTCGCGGTCGGGACTCACCAGACCACCTCGACAGGCTGCGGCTGTTGCTCGTAGACGCGGTAGTACGGGCGTACGAGGGGCGACCTGTCGCCGTCGATCGGCAAGTCGACGGCGCGCGGCTTGCGGGCACGCGCTGCGGAGGGCACGTGCGGTGGATTCCACGGCCAGACGACGACCGTGCGACAAGTGCAGGTGTGCGCGCCGGTTTTGGCGCGATGGCGCCCACCCGGGGCGAACATCGCCCTCGCCCAGGCGAGGCAGCGCCCGATAGAGTCCAGCATTGTCGTCAGCTCCCTTACTAGCTGGCGGCCGTGCCCCGGGGCCGTCGCGTCGGTCGCCGGGGTCTGCCGCGTTCGGTGCAATTACTTTGTGTGGCCCCATAGTTGCCCTGTGCTGACTACGATCGACAGAGGGTTTCTGTCCCGGGACTCGACGGGGACATGGAGGAGATGGGCCGATGACGTTCCAGCCGCACGCTCTCTCACCGGACCGCTCGGCGCGCGATCTGTTCGGCGCCAGGCTCCGGCATCACCGCGAGAAGGCGGGGATGTCGCTGAGGCGGCTCGCCGAGGTGCTGGACTACTACAGCAAGTCCCAACTCGCGCGGTACGAAAAGGCGGAGTCGTTGCCGTACGACGACCTGCCGCAGAAGCTGGACGCCTGCTTCGGCACGGAGGGGCTGTTCGTGAGCCTGTACGAGCTCGCGAAGAAGGAGCCGTTTCCCGGCAAGTACCGGCGTGTGATCGAGATCGAGAGCCAGGCCACTGTCATCGAGCAGTACGTGACTGGCTCTGTCCCGGGCTTGCTTCAGACGCCGGAGACGGTCCAGAGATGGCTGCGATGCGGGCATCCCCACGCCCCGGATGCGGAGATCGAAGCACTGGTGAAAGCTCGGATCGACCGACAGGCGCGTCTCAGCGGCCAGAAGCCGCCGCGCTGCTGGTTCATCCTCGACGAGGCGGTGCTACACCGCCAGGTGGGCGGGCCGCAGGTGATGTGCCGCCAAATGCTGTCCCTGATCGAGCGTGGGACAGCGTCCCACATCACTCTGCAGGTCCTGCCGTTCAAAGCAGGAGAGTTCCCGGATGTGCTGGGCGGCGCGTTCACGCTCTACACCGTGCCCGATAAACCGCTGGTGGCTTACGAAGAAGGCAGCCGGTCCGGGACCATCATCGAGGATCCGGACAAGGTGGCGCAGCGCCGGGAGTCCTACGATCTGCTAAGGGCCCACGCCCTCTCGCCTCCCGACTCCGAGGCGATGATTCGAGCGGCAATGGAGGACTGGACGCCATGCGAACCACCCCGGACCTGAGCACGGCTGTCTGGCGCAAGAGCAGCTACAGCAACGCTGACGGAGGCGAGTGCGTCGAGGTGGCGGAAGGCTTTCCCGGCGCTGCCCAGTGGCGCAAGAGCAGTTACAGCAACAACGACGGGGGCGTGTGCGTCGAGGTCGCCGACGGCCTCCCCGGCCTCGTCCCCGTACGGGACAGCAAGAACCCCCACGGTCCAGTCCTGCTCATACCCGGCAGAGCCTGGGCCGCGTTCGTGGCGGGCGTGCGAGCCGGGGACCTCGGTGTCTGAAACGGCGCTCTGGCCATGCGGCAGGCGTTCCCGCATAACTGGCAGCCATGACGACCACAGGCGAACAGACCACCGACCGGCGCCCCCTGCACGAGCGCATCGCCGCGGATCTACGGGACGAGATCCTGTCGGGAGCGGTCCTCCCGGGCACCGCCCTGCTGTCCGATGAACTCCGCCATCGGTTCGCCGCCTCCGGGCCGGCCGTGCTCCGCGCACTGGAAATGCTTGAGGACGAGGGCCTGATCACAGGGGATGCGGGGATAGCGGCCGCACCGGACGTGCTGGTACTTCAGCACCGGCAGAAGACCATGCGGCCGTCGCGGGGCCTGACTCCGGCCGTCCCCGGTCAGCCGTACCGCTGGATCGTCGAGGCCCGTAAGCGTGGGGTCCGTGCAAGCTGTGCCCTGCTGGAGGTCAAGGTCGTGGCCGAACCCCCGGCTCCGGTGGTTCAGGCGCTCAGGCTGAGCGCCGCCTGGAGCGCCGCCGTCCTGCGCTCCCAGGTTCTGACGTTCGACGACGAGCCTGTCGGAGTGGTCAAGTCGTATTTCCCCCTGGATATCGCTCGTGGCACCGCCCTGATGGAACGCCGCAGGGTTCGCGGGGGTACCCCAACGCTGCTGTCACAGCTGGGCTATCCGCCGCGCCGGTGTGTGGACTCGGTGTCCGCCCGGATACCGACCCAGGAGCAGTACGCCCTGCTGAGGCTGCCCAGCAGCCTTCCGGTGCTGCGGACGTTCCGCGTGGTGTACAGCGACAACGACCGGCCGGTCGAGGTCAACGACACCGTCGAAGCGGGCCATCTGTACGAGCTGCAGTACGAATTCTCGCCGATGTCGTAGCTGAACAGCTGAACAATCGGCTGAAGTGGTTGAAGTGGTGTGACGCGGTGCTGTCGCCGGGAACAGATCGGCGGTCGCGTGCACTGTCATAAGCATGAGCGAAAACGGTGACTTCAGGATCGAGCACGACTCCATGGGTGAGGTGCGCGTCCCCGCGCATGCGAAGTGGCGGGCGCAGACGCAGCGGGCGGTGGAGAACTTCCCGATCTCCGGGCAGCGGCTGGAGCGGGCGCACATCGAGGCGCTGGCGCGTATCAAGGGGGCGGCCGCCAAGGTCAACGCCGAGCTGGGGGTGCTGGACGAGGACATTGCCGGGGCGATCCAAGAGGCGGCCGCGGAGGTAGCGGGAGGACACTGGGACGAGCATTTCCCCGTAGACGTGTTCCAGACGGGGTCCGGGACGTCGTCGAACATGAATACCAATGAGGTCATCGCGACGCTGGCCGGTGAGCGGCTGGGGCGGGCTGTGCATCCGAACGACCATGTCAATGCGAGTCAGTCGTCGAATGATGTGTTTCCGTCGTCGATTCATATCGCGGCGACTTCGGCCGTTCTTCACGACCTGATTCCCGCGCTGGAGCATCTGGCGGAGGCGCTGGAGCGGAAGGCCGAGGAATTCGCGGGGGTCGTGAAGTCGGGGCGGACGCATTTGATGGATGCGACGCCGGTGACGTTGGGGCAGGAGTTCGGGGGGTACGCGGCGCAGGTGCGGTACGGCGTCGAGCGGCTGCGGAGTTCGTTGCCGCGGCTGGCGGAGTTGCCGCTGGGCGGTACAGCGGTGGGGACGGGGATCAATACGCCGCCGGGGTTCTCGGTTGCGGTGATCACCGAAGTGGCGCGGGCGACCGGGCTGCCGCTGACGGAGGCGCGCAACCACTTCGAGGCGCAGGGGGCGCGGGACGGGATCGTCGAGACCAGCGGGCAGCTGCGGACGATCGCGGTGGCGCTGACGAAGATCGCGAATGACCTGCGGTGGATGGCTTCCGGACCGCGGACGGGCTTGGCCGAGATCAACCTGCCCGACCTCCAGCCGGGGTCGTCGATCATGCCGGGGAAGGTCAACCCGGTGATTCCGGAGGCGGTGCTGATGGTGGCGGCGCAGGTCACCGGAAATGATGCGACGGTGGCGGCGGCGGGGGCGTCCGGCAATTTCGAACTGAATGTGATGCTGCCGGTCATCGCGCGGAATGTGCTGGAGTCCATTCGGCTGCTCGGGAATGTGGCGCGGCTGCTGGCGGACCGTACGGTCGACGGGATCACCGCGAATACGGAACGGGCCCGGGAGTACGCGGAGTCGTCGCCGTCGGTGGTGACACCGCTGAACAAGTACCTCGGGTACGAGGAGGCGGCGAAGGTGGCGAAGCGGTCGCTCGCCGAGCGGAAGACGATCCGTCAGGTGGTCGTCGAGGGCGGGTATATGGAGCGCGGGCTGCTGACCGAGGAGCAGTTGGACGCGGCGCTGGATGTGCTGCGGATGACGCGGCCGTAAGTAAGTACGTACGGGCGTACGCACGCGCCTCCACCAAGCCGTAACAGCGCGGTGGGGGCGCGTTATCCCGCTCGTAACGGTGGGTGCGGTCCATATCACGGCGCGCGTCTTGGGGCGCCACTAAAATTCGCTCATGACAGCGGACATGGTGGGCACAGCGGAAGGCAGCACGGCGGAATCGGCTGAATCGGGGGAATCTGGGGAATCGGGGGACGTGGAGGAAGCCGCCGGTACGGCGGAGGGCGGTACGGCGGACGGGCGCTGGGTCGTGGGGGAGCACATTCTGTGGCGCTATCGGGACAACGCCGACCGGCGGCAGTTCCACATCTGCCGGCCGATGACGGTGGTGCAGGACACCGAGGAGCTGCTCGTGGTGTGGATGGCACCCGGCACCCCGTGTATCCGTCCGGTGCTGGCCGACGGTACGCCCGTGCACCGCGAGCCGCTGTCCACCCGCTACACCAAGCCCCGCCGGACCACCCGCGGCGAGTGGTTCGGGGCGGGTGTGCTGAAGCTGGCGCGGCCCGGCGATCCCTGGTCGGTGTGGTTGTTCTGGGAGCGCGGGTGGCAGTTCAAGAACTGGTACGTCAATCTGGAGGAGCCGCGCCGCCGTTGGGCCGGCGGGATCGACTCCGAGGACCACTTTCTCGACATCTGCGTCTACCCGGACCGGCGCTGGGAGTGGCGGGACGAGGACGAGTTCGCGCAGGCGCAGCAGGACGGACTGATGTCGCCGGCCCAGGCCGCCGAGGTCAGGTCCGCCGGCCGGGCCGCGATCGCACAGATCACGGCCTGGCGGAGCCCGTTCGTGGACGGCTGGGAGGACTGGCGGCCGGATCCGGCCTGGGGCATCCCACAGCTGCCGGAGGGCTGGGACCGCGCACCGGATCGTTTGCGGTCGTGAGGGTGTGAAGTGAAACGGGGGGAGTGAAGGGGGAGTGAAGGAGGCGAACCATGGAAAGGTGCGCCTATGGGTGACGCTGTTTCCCGCCGGGGGAAGCGGGGCCGAGCCCCCTTGCTGCGCCATGGGTCTTCAAACGTAGGATCGTCCTCCGCAAGACTGCACAGGCGCAACTCCAGAACGGAAAAACGAGCTTGGCCGCGGCCGGCGGTCGCAGGAGGAGCGAGGTCGTGAGGGCGACTAGCTACGACGCATATGAGGGCCTGAGCCGGTTAGCGCTGGACCGGGCCGGGCAGGCCGAGGCGTTCGACGCGATCGGCGACCGGTACGACGACGCCTTCCCGCACAAGGAGGGCCAGCTCGCTTCGGGCGCCTGGCTGGCCGGTGCGCTGCCCGCCGGCTCGCGGATACTCGACGTCGGGTGCGGTACGGGCCTGCCGACGGCCCGTCAACTGTCGGAGGCCGGGCACCGCGTCGTGGGGATCGATCTCTCCCCTTCGATGGTGAAGCTGGCCCGCGACAATGCTCCGGGAGCCGAGTTCCACCGACTGGATCTCGCCGATCTGCGCGGCGGCCGGCTCGGCGGCCCCGGCTCTTTCGACGGAATAGCGGCTTTTTTCTCCCTGCTGATGCTGCCCCGTGCGGAAATCCCTTACGCACTGGCCCTGCTGCATGATCTGCTACGTCCTGAGGGGCTGCTGGCCCTGTCGATGGTCGAGGCGGATGTGGACGACTTCACGATTCCGTTCCTGGGCAACTCGATCCGGGTATCGGGTTACCTGCGGGACGACCTGCGCCGGGTCGTGTGCGACGCGGGATTCGACGTCGTCGGGGAGGACGCGTACGCATATGCCCCGGCGAGTACGGACGTACCACCCGAGATCCAGCTCTTTCTGCACCTGCGACGCGCCTGAGACGCAGCGCGTCGGGCGCGCCCCGTACGGGCGACGCGCCCGGAACGCGGCGTGTCGGGCGCGCAGCCCCGGACGGATGGAATCCCACGCGTGACGGAGCACCCCACCTCCCACGAATCGCGGCGGTCGGCATCGACCGCCGCGCCCTCGGCGTCCCCCGCGCGGGGACCGGGCGGGACGGCGCCGCTCGGCGCGGTCCCCGACCCGCGCAGTGCCCTGCGGCAGCAGCCGGGCGCGACCGGGTTCGCCCCGTCGCCCGGCAGCGGCTTCGCGGTGCGCGGCGGTGACGACCTCGGCCTGGCGGGTGCCGCCGTCACGGCCTCGGCGGGCCCGCCGGCCGGCCGTGCCGGGCAGCACGCGGACCGTGCGGATCAGGCGGACCACACCGGTGCCGAGCCGCCCGCGGACCACGGTGCGGCTCGCGACGATGCCGCCCTTCCGTACGGCGAGGCCTACGGGAGCACGTACGGCGGTGACTCACACGGGGAGGTGGCCATGCCGGCGAGCGGGCGGCCGGGCGGCGTGCCGGAGGCGGGGCGGGAGTCGGCCCGGGCCGGGCGGCGGATGGCGCAGGGTGCGGTGAACCGCGTCGAGGCGCCCGATCCCGGCGAGGAGCCGCACCGCGGGCAGCGTCCGCACCCGCCCGGCGGCGGCGTCGGCCGGGCGCGGGAGGAGGACGTCCAGCGGTCGCGGCCGCACGGCGGCGAGCCGGGCCCGGGGGTTCCGGGGCAGGCGCCGGCGGGCGAGGGCGGCACCGGCCGGTCCCGGAACAACGAGGGCCCCGGACGGACACGGAACGAGGACGCCGGGCGGACACGGAACGAGGACGCGGGACGGACGCGCGGCGGGAGTGCCGGGGCCCAGGTGCCGGCACCCGCCGGTCCTCCGGAGGGCCTGTCGTCCGCCCCGCTGCCGCCGCCTCCGGCGCGCTCGGCGCATCCGGGCGAGAGCGCCGAGGTGGCGGCGGCCCGGCAGGCGGGCGGGGACCGGCTGCGGTTCATCGGGGCGGCGACCCGGCGGATCGCCCGGGGTATCGACCTGGACGAGATCGTGCTGGGCCTGTGCCGGGCCACGGTGCCGACGTTCGCCGACGCGATCCTGGTGTACCTGCGGGATCCGCTGCCGGTGGGCGACGAGCGGCCGACCGGGCCGGTGGTGCTGCGGCTGCGGCGCACCGACCGGATCCCGGAGGAGCCGGACACCAACGGCGTGCGGCTGCCCGTACTGCCCGCACAGCCGGACCTCGGGCCGGCGATGGGCGGCAGCGCGGCGGAGCTGGCCGAGGTGCGGCCGGGCGGTCCGCTGGCGGAGGTGCTGCGGGGCGTCCGGCCGCTGTTCGGTGAGGCGCAGGCGGCGCGTACCGCGCTGCCGGAGCTGCTGGGGCCGGATCCGCGGCTGCCCGGCGGGCACCGGGTGATCCTGGCGCCGCTGCGGGGCCGTCGGCGGGTGATCGGTGCCGCAGCCCACCGGGGTGCGGCTGGCCAGCCGGTATCTGCCGGCCGCCGAGACGGCCCGGGTCGGCGGCGACTGGTACGACGCGATTCCGCTGCCGGGCAGCCGGGTGGCGCTGGTGGTCGGCGACGTCATGGGTCACTCGATGACCTCGGCGGCGATCATGGGCCAGCTGCGGACCACCGCACAGACCCTGGCGGGGCTCGACCTGCCGCCGCAGGAGGTACTGCACCACCTCGACGAGCAGGCCCAGCGGCTGGGCACGGACCGCATGGCGACCTGCATGTACGCGGTGTACGACCCGGTGGCGCACCGGATCACGATCGCCAACGCGGGGCATCCGCCGCCGGTGATGCTGCACCGCGGCGGGCGCGCCGAGGTGCTGCGGGTGCCGTCGGGGGCGCCGATCGGGGTCGGCGGGGTGGACTTCGAGGCGGTGGAGCTGGACGCCCCGGAGGGCGCCACGCTGGTGCTGTACACCGACGGTCTGGTCGAGTCGCGGATCCGGGACGTGTGGACCGGTATCGAGCAGCTGCGGGAGCGGCTGGCGGAGACGGCCCGGCTGACCGGCCCCAACCCGCCGCCGCTGGAGCCGCTGTGCGACGAGGTGCTGGACATGCTGGGGCCCGGCGACCGCGATGACGACATCGCACTGCTGGCGGCCCGGTTCGACGGGATCGCGCCGAGCGATGTCGCGTACTGGTATCTGGACCCGAAGGCGGAGACGGCCCGGCAGGCGCGCCGGCTGGCCCGGCGGGCGCTGGCCCGCTGGGGTCTGGAGGAGCTGAGCGACCAGCTGGAGCTGCTGGTCAGCGAGGTGGTGACGAATGCGGTGCGGTATGCGGAGCGGCCGATCACGCTGCGGTTGCTGCGCACGGACGTACTGCGCTGCGAGGTCGGGGACGACGTTCCGCAGCTGCCGCGGCTGCGTCAGGCGCGGCCGTCGGACGAGGGCGGGCGGGGCCTGTACCTCGTCAACCGGATGGCCCGGCGCTGGGGCGCGACCCGTCTGAGCATGGGCAAGGTCGTCTGGTTCGAGCTGACCATGCCGTCGGGGGCGCCGCGCCGCTGACGCCGGGCGCGCCGCCTCCCCTGCTCGTCCCACATAACCCCGTCCCCCATAACCCGTCCCACATATTGGACCCCGTCTGAGACCAGATGGGGTCCAACTCTTGCCGACATGCCGTCGGAGGCGTTGACTGCTTGGGTGGACAAAAGGGACTTATTATCCCATCGCCCTATCCCCTTGCATCCCGTCCACGCCTGTCGAAATGGGAGGAATTCCTCCGATGACCAGCACCGCCCACGATGTGCCGCGTACGACGAACAACGCCGGGGTCCCGGTGGACAGCGACGAGCACTCGCTCACCGTCGGCCGCGACGGCCCGATCCTCCTGCACGACCACTACCTGATCGAGAAGATGGCCCAGTTCAACCGCGAACGGGTCCCCGAGCGGGTGGTGCACGCGAAGGGAGCGGGCGCGTACGGCACCTTCGAGGTCACCCACGACGTCAGCCAGTTCACCAAGGCGATCGTCTTCCAGCCCGGCAAGAAGACCGACATGCTGGCCCGGTTCTCGACCGTGGCCGGTGAGCAGGGCAGCCCGGACACCTGGCGCGACCCGCGCGGTTTCGCGCTCAAGTTCTACACGGAGGTCGGCAACTACGACCTCGTCGGCAACAACACCCCGATCTTCTTCGTCCGCGACACGATCAAGTTCCAGGACTTCATCCGCTCCCAGAAGCGGCGGCCGGACAACGGCCTGCGCGACAACGACATGCAGTGGGACTTCTGGACGCTGTCCCCGGAGTCCGCGCACATGGTCACATGGCTGATGGGCGACCGCGGCATCCCCAAGACGTACCGCCACATGAACGGCTACGGCTCCCACACCTACATGTGGATCAACGAGGGCGGTGAGCGCTTCTGGGTCAAGTACCACTTCAAGACCGACCAGGGGATCGACTTCCTCACCCAGGAGGAGGCCGACCGGCTCGCCGGCACCGACGCCGACATCCACCGGCGCGATCTGTACGAGGCGATCGAGGGCGGCAACCACCCGTCCTGGACGCTGTATGTGCAGATCATGCCCTTCGAGGACGCGGCGGACTATCACTTCAACCCGTTCGACCTGACCAAGGTGTGGCCGCACGGCGACTACCCGCTGATCGAGGTCGGCCGGATGACCCTCAACCAGAACCCCGACGACTACTTCATCCACATCGAGCAGGCCGCGTTCGAGCCCGCGAACCTGATTCCGGGCGTCAGCGTCTCGCCGGACAAGATGCTGCTGGGCCGGATCTTCTCCTACCCGGACACCCACCGGTACCGCATCGGCCCGAACTACGCCCAGCTACCGCCGAACCGGCCGCATGTGCCGGTGCACTCGTACGCCAAGGACGGCCCGATGCGCTTCGACCCGGCTCGGACGGGCCGGCCGTATGCACCGAACTCCTACGGCGGGCCGGCCGCCGGCGCCGACCAGTTCGACCCGGCCGCCGGCTGGGAGACCGCGGGCGAGATGGTCCGTAACGCCTACACGCTGCGCCGGGACGACGACGACTGGGGCCAGCCGGGCACCATGGTCCGCAACGTCCTCGACGACGCCGCCCGCGACCGCCTGGTCGACAACGTCTCCGGCCATCTGCTCAACGGCGTCAGCGCGCCGGTGCTGGAGCGCGCGCTGCAGTACTGGCGCAATATCGACAAGAACATCGGCGACCGGATCGCCAAGAAGGTGAACGGGGGCTAGGCGTCCGTGGGTGGGGGCTGCTCCTGCCCTAGCGGGGGCTAGGCGTCCGCCGGCGCTACCCGGCGCACGATGTGCGAAGGCGCCCGGAGCGGATCTGCTCCGGGCGCCTTCGGCTGTCTCAGTACCGGGCGGGGGCGCCGGTCTCAGCCGACATTCGGCAGGCTGTCGCTGCCGCCCTGGCCGCCGGTGCTCTGGCCGCCGGTTCCGCCGTCACCGCCACCGGTCGTTCCGGAGCTGGTGCCGCCGCTGTCCGTGCCGCCCTCGGTGCCACCGGTCGGCGGGACGGGTGGGCTGCTGCTCGGCGTCCGGCTCGGGGACGGGGGCGGGCTCGGCGGGCTGCTGCTCGGCGTCCGGGTCGGGGACGGGGTGCTGCTCGGCGTCCGGGTCGGCGTCGGGGGCGTCGACGGGGTGTGGGTCGGCTTCGACGGCGTGGTGGGCGGGGGTGCCACCCCGGCGCCGAGGTTGGTTTCCAACTCGAACTCGGCGTCGGCGTCCGAGCCCAGCGCGGACTGGGTGTAGTCGGACCAGACCAGGGCCGGGAAGTAACCGCCGTCGATACGCTCCTTACCGCCCACGCCGTAGAGCTTGACCTGGCTGCCCTTGGCGCCCTCGCCGAAAATACCGACCGCGGTGACGAGCTTGGGCGTGTAGCCCACGAACCACGCGGACTTGTTGTCGTCGGAGGTACCGGTCTTGCCCGCGATGTCGGTGGCGGCGTCGACCACCCGCCGGCCGGTGCCGCCCTCGTTGACCACACCGGTCAGCACGGACGTCATCGTGTCGGCGGTCTTGCGGTCCAGTACCTGCTCGCCGATCGGGTCCTTGAGCTGGACCTTCTCCTCGACGTTGTCCTGGGTGGTGCGCTTGGCCTCGACGACCAGAGCCGGGGCGACGACCTTGCCGTGGTTGGCGAACGCCGCGTAGACACCGGCCATCTGCTGGGTACTGGCGCCCATCGAGCCGAGGGACATGGCGGGCGTGGCGTCGATCTTCTTCTCGGTCATGCCGAGCCGGCCCGCGAGCTTCTTGACGTTGCCCAGCCCGGCGTCCACGCCCATCTGCGCGAAGACGCTGTTGACGGACTTCTCGGTCGCCTTCTGGACGCTGATCTGCCCGTAGTCGACGTGGTCCTCGTTCTCCGGGGCGTACGGGATGGTGCTGCCCTTCACGGGGCGCTTGTTGTCACCGTTGTAGATCGTGTTCGGGGTGATCAACCGCCCGTCCTGGGTCACCGCGTTGCCCTCCATCGCGGCGGCGAGGATCAGCGGCTTGAAGGTGGACGCGGCCTGGTAGTCCTCGCGCTGGGCGTTGTTCAGGTAGTGCTGGGTGTAGCCGGCGCCGCCGTACATGGCCACGATGTGGCCGGTCTTCGGGTCGACCGAGGTCGCGCCGAGCTGGGCGTCCCGGTCGACCTTGCGCTTGTCGGGGTCGAGCTCGTCGGTGAACTGCTCCTTGACCGACTTCTCCAGCGCCTGCTGCTTCTTCCGGTCGATGCCCAGGGTGATGTCATAGCCGCCCCTGGCGAGGAGCTTGGCGTCGACGCCCTTGCTGATCAGCTCGTCCTTGGCCGCCTTGATCAGGTAGCCGCTCTGACCCTTCAGCCCGGGGTCGGGCTTGGTCTTGATCGGTATCTGGAACTTCTGGGTCTTGCGCTCCTCGGGCGTCAGCCAGCCCATCTCGACCATGTTGTCGAGCGCGTACGCCCAGCGCTCCTGGACGCGCTTCCTGCCGGCCTCACTGGCGATGTCCCAGTCGTACTGGTTCGGCGCCTGGAGCAGGGCGGCGAGGTAGGCGCCCTGGGAGACGGTCAGCTTGTCGACGTCGACGCCGTAGTACGCGTGCGCCGCGGCCTGGATGCCGTAGGCGTTGCGCCCGTAGAAGCTGGTGTTGAGGTAGCCGGCGAGGATGTCGTCCTTGTCGTACTTGTTGTCGGCCTTGAGCGAGATCACGATCTCCTGGAGCTTGCGGCTGACCGTCTGCTCCTGGGTGAGGTAGTAGTTCTTCACGTACTGCTGCGTGATCGTCGAACCGCCCTGCTTGCCCTTGCCCATGAGGGTGTTGAGGATGCCGCGGGCGGTGCCCTTCAGGTCGACGCCGGAGTCGGTGTAGAAGGTCTTGTTCTCGGCGGCGACGAAGGCGTGCTGGACCTTCTCGGGGATCTTGTCCAGGGCGACGGTCTCGCGGTTCACCTCGCCCCTGCGGGCCATGATCGTGCCGTCCGAGTACCGGTAGATGTTGCTCTGCAGGGTGGCGTCCTCGTTGCCGACCTTGGGCACGTCCACCGTCAGGTACAGGCCGACGAAGCCGAGGATGCCCAGGAGGCACACCCCGAGGAAGGCTCCCAGGAGCTTCTTCCAGGTGAAGAAGCGACGTATGCCGGACTTCTTCCCAGGCTGTTTCGTCCGTTTCGTGGCCTGTTTGGCCCGGCGGGCGCTCCCCTGCCGCGCCCGTCTTGCTTCCGCTCGGCCCATCGCTCCAGCAACTCCAGTCGTTCCGCCCCCAGCTAACTCAGCTGTTGAAGCTAACACCGCATCTGTCGGCGATTACTCATCGATCGCGGCTTTTGCCGACGTGACAAACAGCACCCGGGGAGAGCGGAACCCCGGGGTGGGTATTCCGCGTCGCCCTCGCCTCACCTGCGCGCTTACCACGATCCGGCCTTCGCGCGGGGGCTGGACGGACGGCCGGCCGACGGTTAAAGTGCTATCACTTTGCTTGACCAGCGAAAGCATGGAATGCGGTGGACATCACGGACCGCACCGGGAGAAACGGGGAACCGATGACCGATCAGACACCAGCCGAGCGCACCACCGGGCCCGGAGACGTCCCCGAGATGCCGACCCCCCAGGTCCGGGAGAAGCCGGCGCACAGCATCCCGGGCGGACTCGCCCTGCTGCTGACCGTGCTCGGCGTGGCGGTGGGCATCGGCATGTTCATCGTCGCCGCCGTCCTCGGCGACCGCGGCAACAACGCGGTCGCCGTGCCGATGGTCATCGTCGGCATCCTGCTGCTGATCGGCTCGCTCTTCTGCATGACCGGCGTGAAGATGGTCGCGCCCGGCGAGGCGCGGGTCATCCAGCTCTTCGGGCGGTACGTCGGCACCATCCGCACCGACGGCCTGCGCTGGGTCAACCCGCTGACCTCGGCCCGGAAGATCTCCACCCGGGTGCGCAACCACGAGACCGCGGTCCTCAAGGTCAACGACGCCTACGGCAACCCGATCGAGCTGGCCGCGATCGTGGTCTGGAAGGTCCAGGACACCGCCCAGGCGCTCTTCGAGGTCGACGACTTCCTGGAGTTCGTCGCCACCCAGACCGAGGCGGCCGTCCGGCACATCGCCATCGAGTACCCCTATGACGCCCACGACGAGGACGGTCTGTCGCTGCGCGGCAACGCCGAGGAGATCACCGAGAAGCTCGCCGTGGAGCTGACCGCCCGGGTCCAGGCGGCCGGCGTCCAGATCATCGAGACCCGCTTCAGCCACCTCGCCTACGCCCCCGAGATCGCCTCCGCGATGCTCCAGCGCCAGCAGGCCGGTGCGGTGGTGGCGGCCCGCCAGCAGATCGTCGAGGGCGCGGTCGGCATGGTCGAGCAGGCGCTGGAGCGGATCAGCGAACAGGGCATCGTCGAGCTGGACGAGGAGCGCAAGGCGTCCATGGTCAGCAATCTGATGGTGGTGCTGTGCGGCGACCGGGCCGCGCAGCCGGTCCTCAACACCGGCTCCCTCTACCAGTGAGCCCCCACCGATGAGCACGGAGCCCCCCGAGGGGGCCGACGCCACGAGCGGACGGCCCCCCGCGCGACGGCCGCAGCAGCGCAAGCAGGTGCTGCTGCGGCTGGACCCGTTGATCCATGACGCCCTGGCCCGCTGGGCCGACGACGAGCTCCGCAGCGCCAACGCCCAGATCGAGTTCCTGCTCCGCAAGGCACTGTCCGACGCGGGGCGGCTCCCCCGGGGCGCGGGGGCGATCCCCCGACGGGGCCGCCCGCCCAAGGTCCCGCCCCAGGACGAGGGGCGCGCCTAGGCCGTGTCTATTGGGTCAGCCGGACTGATCCACAAGACACGGCCTAGGGCCTGTCCGGTGGGTCCGCGTGGGCCCGCGGCGACCCATCGGACAGGCCCCAGCCGCGTTCCTGCCGCTGCATCCCACGCCCCACCGCCGGAACCCCGCCCCCATCTAGAAACCCCGTCTATACATCGCAGGTATACACCTCATGTAGAGTGCTCGGCATGCCCATAGCCACCGCAGGGCGATGCCCCCTGCCCGCACTCCCGGAGGCCCGCCGATGACCCCGGCCGGTTCCCTGCTCGAAGCCGACGCGCTGCACAAGGCGTACGGACCCACACCAGCCCTGGACGGTGCGGACTTCTCGGTCCACGCCGGTGAGGTGGTCGCCGTCATGGGCCCGTCCGGCTCCGGCAAGTCGACCCTGCTGCACTGCCTGGCCGGCATCATCAGCCCCGACTCCGGCACCGTCCGCTACGGCCGCCACGAACTCACCGCGATGAACGACGCCGAGCGGAGCGCCCTGCGCCGGGCCGACTTCGGCTTCGTCTTCCAGTTCGGCCAGCTCGTCCCGGAGCTGAGCTGCCTGGAGAACGTCGCGCTGCCGCTGCGCCTGAGCGGCGTCCGGCGCAAGGAGGCCGAGGAGCGCGCCCTGGAGTGGCTGACGCGCCTGGAGGTCGACGGCGTACGCGGCCAGCGGCCCGGTGAGGTCTCCGGCGGACAGGGCCAGCGCGTCGCCGTCGCCCGCGCCCTCGTGGGCAACCCCCGCGTCGTCTTCGCCGACGAACCCACCGGCGCCCTCGACTCCCTCAACGGCGAACGCGTCATGACACTGCTGACCGACGCCGCCCGCGAGACCCGGGCCGCCGTCGTCCTGGTCACCCACGAAACCCGCGTCGCCGCGTACTCCGACCGCGAGGTCACCGTCCGCGACGGCAAGGCGCGGGAGAGGCTGGCCGCGATATGAGGCCCGCCATCTGGATCCGTGACCTGGCGATGGGCATGCGCTTCGCCGCGGGCGGCGGGCGCGAGGGCTGGGTCCGTACGGCCCTGACCGCGCTCGGCGTCGGGCTCGGGGTGGCCCTGCTGCTGGGCGCCGCCTCCATTCCGACGATGCAGGACCAGCGCAACGAACGCAGTATCGCCCGCATGATCACGTCCCCCGCGGACTCCGGGGACGCCGCGGGCTCCGGGGACTCGGAGGGGGAACTCAAGCCCTCCGCCACGACCGTCGCCGTCCAGCGCACCGGCACCGACTTCCGCGGCACCGGTATCGAGGGGATGCTGCTGCGCCCGGACGGCAGCCGGCCGCCGCTGCCGCCCGGCGTGGCCAAGATCCCCGGCCCCGGCGAGATGGTGGTCTCCCCCGCCCTGAAGGAGCTGCTCCAGGCCCCGGACTCGGGACTGCTGCGCGAGCGGCTGCCCTACCGGATCGTGGGCACCATCGGCGACGCGGGCCTGATGGGGCCGAACGAGCAGCTGTACTACGCGGGCAGCGACCGCGTCACGCCCGAGGACGGCGCCCTGCGCATCACCGGCTTCGGCGGGGAACCGGAGTCCGCACGGGTGGATCCCGTCCTGCTGGTGCTGGTCATCGTCGGCTGTGTGGTCCTGCTGATGCCGGTGGCCATCTTCATCGCCACCGCCGTGCGCTTCGGCGGCGAGCGCCGCGACCGGCGGCTGGCCGCGCTGCGCCTGATCGGCGCCGACGCCCGCACCACCCGGCGGATCGCCGCCGGGGAAGCGCTGCTCGGCTCGGTGCTGGGGCTGGCCGTGGGCGCCGTCCTGTTCCTGGCCGGGCGGCCGCTCGCCGAGCTCGTCGAGTACCACGGCGCCAGTGTCTTCCCCACCGACCTGACCCCGATTCCGGCGCTGGCCGCGCTGATCGCGCTGGCCGTCCCGGCCGCGGCCGTCGGCGTGACGCTGCTCGCCCTGCGCGGGGTGACCATCGAGCCGCTGGGCGTCGTCCGCAGCGCCGCCACCCGGCGCCGCCGGCTGTGGTGGCGGCTGCCGGTTCCCGCCATCGGTGTGGCGCTGCTGGTGGCGTACGGCACCGTCGACAACGAGACCCGGGACGTCAACGCGTACCAGATCTCCAGCGGAGCGGCACTGGTGCTGCTGGGCGTCGTCATGCTGCTGCCGTGGCTGGTCGAAGCGGTCGTGGGGCGCCTGAAGGGCGGCCCGGTCCCCTGGCAACTGGCCGTCCGCAGACTCCAGTTGAGCAGCGGCAGCGCGGCCCGCGCGGTCAGCGGCATCACCGTCGCGGTGGCCGGGGCCATCGCGCTCCAGATGCTCTTCTCGTCCGCGTCGGCCGACTACGTCAAGGCGACCGGGCAGGACTCGAGCCGGGCGCAGCTGATGGTGATGCAGCCCACCCGGGACGGCGGCGCCGCCCAGCGGATGATCGACGAGTTCCACGCCACCAAGGGCGTGCGCGGCGTGATCGCCAGCGTCCGCTCGTCGGTCACCCGCCCCGGCCCGCCGGACAAGGGCGCGGAGTACCCGCCGAGCGCCATGCTCTCGGTCGGCAGCTGCACCACCCTGCGCGAGCTGACGAAGGCGGACTCCTGCAAGGACGGCGAGGTCTTCCTCGTGAAGGGCGCCGACCCCGCCCCCGACGGACCCGATTCCGATGCGT
Organism: Streptomyces sp. NBRC 110611; assembly: GCF_001590865.1. Lineage (GTDB taxonomy): Bacteria > Actinomycetota > Actinomycetes > Streptomycetales > Streptomycetaceae > Streptomyces. Next base: position 569,516 of record NZ_BBUY01000001.1, on the reverse strand, counting down.
TCCTCCGCCCCGGAGCCCGCGTGGACCTCGACGCGGGCCGGCCGGACGGCACCTCCGGGAAGCGGCCGCGGCAGTGGACCGTCCCCACGGCGCTCCGCACGGTCGAGGCCCGGCCCGATCCGCACGGCGGGACCCTGAGCGGCCTGTTCGCCACCCCGTCCGCGGTCGACGTCGCACAGCTGCAGTACCCGACGGCCGAGGCGATGGTGCAGCTCGACCGGAGCGTCCCGGATGCCGCCGAGTACGCCCGCAACACGGCCGCCCGGATCGACCCGGGAGCCAATGTCTACACGATCAACGACACGTCGACCGACAAGCGGTTCGCGAGCGTGAGCCGGGGCCTGATGATCGCCTCCCTCGCGACCATGGCGCTGATCGCGGCCAGTCTGCTCGTCACGACGCTGGAGCAGCTGCGCGAGCGCCGTCGGCTGCTGTCCGTCCTGGTGGCCTTCGGCACCCGCCGGGCCACGCTGGGCTGGTCGGTCCTGTGGCAGACCGCGCTCCCCGTCGGCCTGGGGCTCGCCCTGGCCGTCGCCGGCGGCCTGGGCCTGGCGTACGTCCTGCTGCGCATGGTGGGCCGTACCGGCATGGACTGGTCGGTGGTCTGGCCGCTGGTCGGGACCGGTGCCGGGCTGGTGCTGGTGGTCACGCTGCTGAGCCTGCCGCCGCTGTGGCGGATGATGCGCCCGGACGGACTGCGGACGGAGTGAGGGCCTGCGTCGGAAGTCCCGTCGTCCGCCCGGAGGGCGGGCCCCGCGGCGTCCGGTGCGGTGCATCGCAAGGCGGAGGGTCGTCCCGATACTGGGCGTATCGGGGCGAGCCCGACAACGCGGCGAGGTGCCGTGCCGGGCGCCGCGGGGCAGGCGGGACTTCCGACACAGGCCCTGACGTACGCCGCGGGTACGGGCGGGTACGGAGTGCTCACCCGACCGCGTGCCACGCCCCGGGGCCGGCGTCCGACGGCCCCGGGGCTCCCCCTATTCACCACGTGTATACACCAGCGTTAGAGCCCCGAGTAAGGTGGTCGGCATGTCAATCGGTCATACGCTCCTGGGCCTCCTGGAGTCCGGCCCCCGCCACGGCTACGACCTCAAGCGGGCCTTCGACGAGCACTTCGGCCACGACCGCCCGCTGCACTACGGGCAGGTCTACTCGACGATGTCCCGGCTGCTGAAGAACGGCCTGGTCGAGGTGGACGGCGTGGAGGCCGGCGCCGGCCCGGAGCGCAAGCGGTACGCGATCACGGACGCCGGCATCACCGACGTCGAGCAGTGGCTGGCCCGTCCGGAGAAGCCCGAGCCGTATCTGCAGTCGACGCTCTACACCAAGGTGGTGCTGGCGCTGATGACCGACCGCAACGCCGCCGAGCTGCTGGACACCCAGCGCACCGAGCACCTGCGGCTGATGCGCGGACTGACCGAGCGCAAGCGCTCCGGCGACCTCGCCGACCAGCTGATCTGCGACCACGCCCTGTTCCACCTCGAAGCCGATCTGCGCTGGCTGGAGCTGACCGCCGCCCGCCTCGACAAACTGGCGGAGACGGTCCGCCCATGACACCGGAAGGATCCCTGCTCGCCGCGGAGGGGCTGCACAAGGCGTACGGCCCCACGCCCGCGCTGGACGGTGTGGAGTTCTCCATCCACCCCGGCGAGGTGGTCGCCGTCATGGGCCCGTCCGGCTCCGGCAAGTCGACCCTGCTGCACTGCCTGGCCGGCATCATCAGCCCCGACTCCGGCACCGTCCGCTACGGCCCGCACACCCTCACCGACCTGAGCGACGCCCAGCGGAGCGCGCTGCGCCGGACCGACTTCGGCTTCGTCTTCCAGTTCGGCCAGCTCGTCCCGGAGCTGACCGCGCTGGAGAACGTCGCACTGCCGCTGCGGCTGAACGGCACCAGGCGCAAGGCCGCCGAGGCGCAGGCCCGCGAGTGGCTGGAGCGGCTGGAGGTCGACGGCGTACGCGGCCGGCGGCCCGGTGAGCTCTCCGGCGGGCAGGGACAGCGGATCGCGGTCGCCCGCGCGCTGGTCACCCGGCCGCGGGTGGTCTTCGCCGACGAGCCGACCGGCGCCCTGGACTCCCTCAACGGCGAGCGGGTGCTGACCCTGCTCACCGACGCCGCCCGGGACACCAGCGCCGCGGTCGTGCTGGTCACCCATGAGGCCCGGGTGGCCGCCTACTCCGACCGCGAGATCGTCGTCCGCGACGGCAAGGTGAAGGACATGATGGCGGGCTTGATATGAACCCGCTCCGCTCGCCCGCCGACGCCGGTTCCGACGGCGCCGGCGGCATCGGCGGCGGCATCGGCGAGCAGCGCACGCACCCCGCCCCGGCGTACGGCAGCCCGCCCGCCGCCCCGCGCACCGGCCCCGCCGCGTGGGCCCGCGACCTGGCGATGGGGATGCGGTTCGCGGCCGGCGGTGGCCGCGAGGGCTGGATCCGTACGGCACTGACCGCCGTCGGCGTCGCCCTGGGCGTGGCCGTACTGCTCATCGGCGCGTCCGTACCGACCCTGATGGACGCGCGGCACGGCCGGGAGCAGGCCCGCGAGAACCTCGGCCAGAAGCATGAGCCCCGCCCCGGCGACACCACCCTGCGCTACGCCTCGGCCGACACCGCCTACCACGGCGCCCCGATCCGCGGCCGGGTGGTGCGTCCCGACGGTGCGCACCCGCCGCTGCCCCCGGGCGTGGCCCACCTCCCCGGCCCGGGGCGGATGCTGGTCTCACCGGCCCTCAAGGAGCTCCTCGACTCCCCCCAAGGCGCCCTGCTCCGCGACCGCCTCGACTACACCGTCGCCGGCACCATCGGTGACGCCGGCCTGCTCGGCCCACGGGAGCTCACCTACTTCGCCCAGAACGCCAGCCTGACCAGCGGCTACCACATCAGCCGCTTCGGCCACCGCGACTGGGAGCCGGACCGGCTGGGGACGCCGGTCGTGCTCCTGGTGACCATGACCTGTGTAGCGCTGATGATGCCGGTGATGGTCTTCATCGGGACGTCCGTACGCTTCGGCAACGAGCGCCGCGAGCGCCGGCTGGCCGCGCTGCGCCTGGTCGGCGCCGACGTCCGGACCACCCGCCGGATCGCCTCCGGCGAGGCGCTGTTCGGCTCGCTGCTGGGCCTCCTCGGCGGCGGCGCGCTGTTCCTCGGTATCCGGCAGCTCGCCCCGCTGGTCACCCTCTGGGACATCAACGTCTTCTCCGCCGACGTGACGCCGGGGCCGGTCGCCGCCGCGCTGATCGGGCTGCTCGTCCCGGCCGCTGCGGTGCTGGTGACGCTGTTCGCGCAGCGCGGCGTCACGGTCGAGCCGCTGGGCATCGTCCGCGCCCGCCCGGCCGTCCGCCGCCGGCTGTGGTGGCGGCTCGTGCTGCCCGCCACGGGCATCCTGCTGCTGGTCCCGCTCGCCTGGGAGCAGCCGTGGAGCGACACCCCGCTGAACACCATCCGGCTGGCGGCCGGCTCGATGCTGCTGCTGTTCGGCGTCACCGCGCTGCTGCCCTGGCTGGTGGACGCGGTGGTGGGCCGGCTGCGCGGCGGCCCGGTGCCCTGGCAACTGGCCGTCCGCAGGCTCCAGTTGAGCAGCGCCTCGGCCACCCGCGCGGTCGGCGGCATCACCGTCGCGGTGGCCGGCGCCATCGCCATCCACATGCTGATGACCGGGATGCAGGCCGGTTACGCCCAGTCGTACGCGGAGTCCGGCAAGCTGCCGCAGCTCACGCTGTGGGGCAGCACCAGGGACTGGCCGCAGGCCCAGCGCGCGCTCGCCGACCTGCGTACCACCCCCGGCGTGACGTCCGCCCGCGGCACCATCGAGTCCTGGGCCGGACGGATGCCCGCCCCCGGCCGGGACCCGGCCGCTTCCCCGCACACCTCGCTCGCCGTCGGCAGCTGCGCCGAACTGCGCCGCCTCGCCGACCTGCCCTCCTGCCGCGACGGCGATGTCTTCCTCAGCACCAACATCCCGGCCCGGGACCCCGCCCTGGCGCCCGGCTTCACCCTCGACCTCAACGCCCCGGAGTACGACGAGAAGCCGGTGGCGCCCCGCCCCTGGAAGATCCCCGGGACCGCCCGTGACGCCCGGCTGCACCACCCCGGGTACGGCCCCGGCCTCGACGGGTACGACCTGCTGCTCACCCCCTCCGCGGTCAACCTCGCCCGGCTCTCCGACCCCACCGCACAGCTCAGGGTCGACTTCGACCGGAACACCCCCGACGCGGTCGAGTACATCCGCAACACCGCCGCTCGCTTCGCCCCGCCGATGCGGGAGTTCTCCGTCGTCGACAACCCCCATGACGCGCAGCTGGGCGGCGTCCGCAACGCGCTGTTCATCGGCTCGGTGATCACCCTGCTGCTGATCGGCGCGGGCCTGATCATCACCACCGTCGAGCAGCTCTACGAACGCCGCCGCCTGCTGTCCGTCCTCGACGCCTACGGCACCCGCCGCGCCACCCTGGGCTGGTCGGTGCTCTGGCAGACCGCCGTCCCGGTCGCCCTCGGCCTGGCCCTCGCGCTGGCCTGCGGCCTGGCACTGGGCTCCCTGCTGCTCTCCATGATCGAGAGCGCGGTGATCGTCGACTGGCCGGTGGTCGCGGCGATGACCGCCATCGGCGGCGGGGTGATCCTCTTCGTCACCGCCCTGAGCCTTCCGCCGCTGTGGCGCATGATGCGCCCGGAGGGGCTTCGTACGGAGTGATCCACTATCGGGTGAAGGCTCGCCTTTCCCCCACCGCCCGGCTCCCCACCCGGTGACGATGCCCTGACGCCACCACCGTCAGGAGTCACCTGTGCCGCCCCACCCGCCCACCCTGCTCGACGAAGTCGACTGGTTCATGGACCACCTGCCGGGCATCCGCTTCGAGGTCCTCTTCGGCGAGATCAGCGTGACGCCGATCCCGAATGTGTCGCATGCGCTGGTGCTGACCGATCTCCTGCGCCTGTTCGGCGAAGCGGACCTGCACAACGTAACGGCAACGAACTCCGTTCAAAGGTCTCCGCCTACGCCAGTGCCGAGATCCCGGTTTACGTCATCGTCAACCGCCGCGACGACCGCATCCATGTCCTCACCGACCCGTGCGGCGGCACATACCGCAACCACCACGTCCACGCCCCGGGCCAGCGCATCACACTCCCCGCATCCCTCGGCGCCGAGGTCACCCTCGACGTCGGGGCGATCCTCGAAGCCGCCCGCCCCTGACGCTCCTCACCCCTTCACCACCCGCACCGGCAACCCCCCGAACGCCCTCCGCAGCGCCGCCGCGAACTCCTCGAACTCCGCCTGGCGCGCGGCGCCCGTGCGCATGGCGAGGGCGATTCTCCGCGACGGGGCCGGATCCGCGAAGTAGCCGGTGGTGAGCTGGTCGTTGCGGCTGGTTTCCACACGTAGCGCGGTACGCGGCAGCAGGGTCACCCCCAGCCCGCCCGCCACCAACTGCACCAGGGTGGACAGCCCCGCCGCGCTGGTCGTCATAGGGGCGTTCTCGTCCCTGCCCGCCTCCCGGCAGACGTCCAGGGCCTGGTCGCGCAGGCAGTGCCCCTCGTCGAGCAGGAGCAGGTCAAGTTCCCGCAGCGCCTCGCGGGGGATGTCACCGCGGCCGCCGAGCCAGTGGTCCTTGGGGGCGACCAGGACGAAGTCCTCGTCGAAGAGGGGGAGTTCGGTGACCTGAGGGATGCCGAGGGGCACGGCCAGGAGGAGCAGGTCGAGCCGGCCGTGCGCCAGGCCGTCCAGGAGCGAGGCGGTCTGCTCCTCGTGCACCTGGAGGTCGAGGGCGGGGTACGCGTCGTGGACCAGCCGCAGGACGGCCGGCAGGAGGTAGGGCGCGACGGTCGGGATGACGCCGAGGCGCAGCACGCCCGTGAAGGGGGCCCGGGCCGCCTCCGCCTCCTCCATCAGATCGCCGACGGCCTCCAGGACCGTACGGGCGCGAGCCGCCACCCGCTCCCCCGCCGGCGAGAGCAGCACCTTGCGCGTCGTACGCTCCAGGAGCTGCACCCCGAGCGTCTCCTCCAGCGCGGAGACCGCGCCGGACAGTGCGGGCTGGCTCATACCGATCTCGGCCGCCGCCTCGCGGAAGTGCAGATGCTCGGCCACCGCGGCGAAGGCGCGCAGCTGGGCGAGGCTGGGCTGGCGGGCTCGTCCGCCACTGGCTGGTGAGGCCACTGATAACCACCTCCGATCAACATCAACCAGTCTAGCTATTTCCCTGATCAATGCCTCCTGTGGCACGGTGTAACTCGTCCAAGCCTCAGAGAAAGTCCGAAAGTCCCCACAAGGGGCTTTCTGCGCAACAAGGAGAGCGTGTGCTCACTGTCGGTGACAAGTTCCCCGAGTTCGACCTGACTGCCTGTGTCTCCCTGGAGAAGGGCAAGGAATTCGAGCAGATCGACCACAAGACCTACGAGGGCAAGTGGAAGGTCGTCTTCGCCTGGCCCAAGGACTTCACCTTCGTGTGCCCGACCGAGATCGCGGCCTTCGGCAAGCTGAACGACGAGTTCGCCGACCGTGACGCCCAGATCCTCGGCTTCTCCGGTGACTCCGAGTTCGTGCACCACGCCTGGCGCAAGGACCACCCGGACCTGACCGACCTGCCCTTCCCGATGCTGGCCGACTCGAAGCACGAGCTCATGCGCGCGCTCGGCATCGAGGGCGAGGACGGCTTCGCGCAGCGTGCGGTCTTCATCGTCGACCCGAACAACGAGATCCAGTTCACCATGGTGACCGCCGGCTCCGTCGGCCGTAACCCCAAGGAGGTCCTCCGGGTCCTCGACGCGCTCCAGACGGACGAGCTGTGCCCGTGCAACTGGAGCAAGGGTGACGAGACCCTCGACCCGGTCGCCCTGCTGGCTGGTGAGTGACACCCATGGCTCTCGATGACCTGAAGTCCGCGGTTCCGGACTACGCCAAGGACCTGCGACTGAACCTCGGTTCGGTGATCGGCAACAGCGACCTGCCGCAGCAGCAGCTGTGGGGCACGGTGCTCGCCTGCGCGATCGCCTCGCGCTCGCCGAAGGTGCTGCGTGAGCTGGAGCCCGAGGCGAAGGCGAACCTCTCCCCCGAGGCCTACGCCGCCGCCAAGTCGGCCGCCGCCATCATGGCGATGAACAACGTCTTCTACCGGACCCGGCACCTGCTGTCGGACCCGGAGTACGGCAACCTGCGCGCCGGTCTGCGGATGAACGTCATCGGCAACCCGGGCGTGGACAAGGTCGACTTCGAGCTCTGGTCGCTGGCCGTGTCGGCGATCAACGGCTGTGGCATGTGCCTGGACTCCCACGAGCAGGTACTCCGCAAGGCCGGTGTGGAGCGCGAGACGATCCTGGAGGCCGTCAAGATCTCGGCCGTCCTCCAGGCCGTCGGCGCCACCCTGGACGCCGAGGCCACCCTCTCGGAGTAACCCGAGGCAACGCCCACGGGCCCGCACAGGCTCAAAAAACGGAACCCCGCAGACCACCACGTCTGCGGGGTTCCGTGTGTATCCGCACGTAACAGGCCCTAGGGCCTGTCCGATGGGTCCGCGTGGGCCGACGGCGGAAGGGTCGGAGCGACGTCGAGGGCGGTGGCGCCGCGGGGAGCGACCGACATCCGCAGGGCCTGTTCCCTGGAGTAGGCGCGCAGATAGCCGACGACGGTGTTGGTGACCGCCACCAGCGGGACCGCGACGACCGCGCCGCCGATGCCGGCGATCAGGCCGCCCGCGGCGACCGAGAGGATCACCGCCAGCGGGTGCACCCGGACCGCCCGCCCCAGGATGAACGGCTGGAGGACGTGCCCCTCGATCTGCTGGACGGCCAGCACGACCGCCAGCACCATCAGCGCCGGGAACACGCCCTGGGTGACCAGCGCGACGACGCACGCCAGCGCGCCCGACACCACCGCGCCGATCAGGGGGATGAAGGCGAACAGGAAGATGAAGACGGCGAGCGGAACGGCCAGCGGCACGTTGAGGAAGTACAGGCCGATGCCGATGAAGATGGCGTCGATCAACGCCACGATGACCGTGCCGCGTACGTAGGCGGTCAGGGTCCGCCAGGCCCGGGGTCCGGCCCCCGCCACGCCCTCCCGGGCCGCGCCCGGTACGAGCTTGAGCAGCCACTCCCAGATCCGCCGGCCGTCGTAGAGCAGGAAGAGCGTGGTGAACATCGCCAGCAGGATGCCGGTGAAGACCTCCAGGACGACGGTGACGCCCTCCAGCCCGGCCGAGGTGATCGCCTCGGTGTTGGCGCCGATGGCGTCCTGCAGGTTCTTGGCGATGCCGTTGATCTGGCTCTCGGTCACATGGAACGGGCTCCGCAGCAGCCAGCCCTTGAGTTCGGTGATGCCTTCCTGGACCCGGCTGGAGACCGAGTCGACGTTGTCCTGGACCTGCCAGACGACGAACCAGCCGACCAGGCCCAGGATGACGAAGCCGCCGATGAAGGTCAGTGCGGTGGCCGGCCCGCGCGGCAGCCCGCGACGGCGCAGCCAGCCCACAGTGGGCTGCAGCAGCGCGGTGATCAGCATCGCCACGGTGAAGGACAGGACGACCAGCTCGATGGCGGTGATGACCTTCGCCAGCACCCAGAGCGTGGCGGCCAGCACCAGCAGCCGCCAGCCCACCTCGGCGGCGACCCGTACCCCCCATGGCACGGCGGCGACCGGATCGGGACGGGCCATGACGGCCGGGGCGTAGTCCGGGGGTGCGGGCACGGACTCCGGCGGGCGTGCGGCGGCGGCCGCCCGCTCCCGCGACTGCGCGTGCGGGTGCTCCCCGTCCGCCGAGGGGTGCGGTACGCCGTCCCCCGCCTCCGGCAACTGATACGACATACGGGTGGCGGTGAGCGTGCCCACCGGGGAGCCGCTCACCGCGGCGCCCCCCGCGGGGACGGCAGACGAACCGTTCACCGAGCCGTCGACCGCCGACGCCTCGGCGTGTCCGGCACGCCTCAGCTCTACCGGGTCATTCGCCGCCGCCGCGGCCTCCGCGCGGCGGCGCTGTTCCTCCAGCCGCTGCGAGAGACGCGTCAGACCGGCGCCGATACCGCCGACCCACTGAGGCAATCTGGACATGGCCGTTCCTCTTCTCCTCCCACGCGCCACACTCCGACGGCACGACGTTACCTGTGCCGGACGAGCGAAACCCCCGACGCCGTCGCGTTCGGGGGTTTCGGGGAGCGCGGTGGTGCGGCCTAGTACCAGCTGTTGGCCTGCCAGAACGACCAGGCGCCGCAGGGGCTGCCGTAGCGGTCGTTCATGTAGTTGAGGCCCCACTTGATCTGGGTCGCCGGGTTCGTCTGCCAGTCGGCACCGGCCGAGGCCATCTTGGAGCCGGGCAGTGCCTGGACGAGCCCGTAGGCACCCGAGGAGGCGTTGCTGGCGCGGTAATTCCAGCTGGACTCGTGGTCCACTATGTTGCTGAAGCACTGGAACTGGTCGCCGGGGATCATCTGGCGTGCGATGGCCTGCGTCTCGGCGATCGTGTACGAGCTCTTGCCGAGCAGGTCGCCGACGTCACGCGCGGAGGAGCGGGACGCGGCCAGCTCTTCCTTCTTGCGCTCCTCGGCTTCCTTCTTCGCCTTGGCCTCGTCCGCGGCGTCCTTCTTGCTCTGTGCGGTCTCCGCGGCAGCCTTGCGGGCGGCTTCCTGCGCGGACTTGAGGGCCGCCGTGTCCGCCTGGGCGGACTGGTCGTCCGCCTGCTGCGTCAGCGAAGCCGTCTGCACCTGTGCCTGAGCGCCTGCGGGGATATCGGCGATCGTCGCGTCGGCAGCCGCGGCCTCGGTGTTGCCTACCGAGGAGGGCTGTCCCGCGGCGACACCGACGACGGCGCCGACGGTGGTGACCGCGGTGGCGGATGCCACGGCGAATCCCCGGACCGAAATCCGGCTCACACGTTTTCCTTCCAGCATCGCCCGCATAGGTGACCTCGCGGACGCAATCGTGCCCCTGGCGCTGGTCTCCCCTTGTTCCGGGCCCTGTTGAGCGGACGGGTCCGGCTGGTCACGGGAGGCACTGGCCCGGTACGTCCCCCTCGGGGTCCGCGTGGTGCTCGGGCGGCACACGGCGACTCGCTATGAAGTTCAGTTCGTTCCGCACCGCTGGGGGTGCTTGTGCTGCCGTATGCGGGGCCTGACAGGACCCAGACTCTGCCCGAACGACACACCGGGAATCAATTCCGATCCGGGTGTGAAAGCTCACACCCCGTTTACCCGGGGGGAATTTCGGATATCGCCCCACAGCACGACGCCGCCCGGCTATGCTCCTGCGCTTCGCCGGGCGGCGCCCCTGCACACCTACAACCGGTCAGATCCTGCCGTCCTCCAGCATTTCGGTCACCAGTGCGGCGATCGGTGACCGCTCCGAGCGGTTCAGGGTGACGTGCGCAAAGAGCGGGTGTCCCTTCAGTTTCTCAACGACCGCGACTACTCCGTCGTACCGCCCGACCCGGAGATTGTCGCGTTGTGCGACATCATGCGTCAGAACAACTCGGGAGTTGGCCCCAATGCGGGACAGAACAGTCAGAAGGACGTTCCGTTCCAACGACTGGGCCTCGTCCACGATGACGAACGCGTCGTGCAGCGACCGCCCTCGGATGTGGGTCAGCGGCAGTACCTCCAACATGCCGCGCTCCACCACCTCTTCGATGACGTCCTTGGTGGTCACCGCGGACAGGGTGTCGAAGACCGCCTGCGCCCAGGGGCTCATCTTCTCCGCCTCGCTGCCCGGCAGATAGCCCAGCTCCTGCCCGCCGACGGCGTACAGCGGGCGGAACACCATCACCTTGCGGTGCTGCCGGCGCTCCAGTACGGCCTCCAGGCCCGCGCACAGCGCCAGTGCCGACTTGCCCGTACCGGCCCGTCCGCCCATCGAGACGATGCCGACGTCGGGGTCGAGCAGCAGGTCCAGCGCGATCCGCTGCTCGGCACTGCGGCCGTGGATGCCGAAGGCCTCCCGGTCGCCCCGCACCAGCCGGACCGCGCCCTCGGCGGTGACCCGGCCGAGCGCCTTGCCGCGCTCGGACTGCAGCACAAGTCCGGTATGGACCGGAAGTTCGGAGGCGCCGGGTACGTTCGCGGTCTCGGCGGCGAAGAGCTCGTCGACCTGCTCGGCGGGCACGGTCAGTTCGGCCATACCGGTCCAGCCGGAGTCCGTGATGGCCAGTTCGGCGCGGTACTCCTCGGCCAGCAGGCCGACCGAGGACGCCTTGATGCGCATCGGCAGATCCTTGGAGACGACGGTGACGTCGAGCCCCTCCGCCTGGAGGTTGCGCGCGACCGCGAGGATCCGTGAGTCGTTGTCACCGAGCCGGTGCCCGTTCAGGAACGCGGCCGGCAGCACGCCCGGGTCGGAATGGTTGAGTTCGACCCGGAGTGTCCCGCCGAGCTCTCCGATCGGAAGGGGCGCGTCCAGCCGCCCGAACCGCACCCGGTACTCGTCCAGGAGGCGTAGCGCCTTCCGGGCGAAGTAGCCGAGCTCCGGATGGTGCCGCTTGGCCTCCAACTCCGTGACCACCACGACCGGCAGCACGACCTCGTGCTCGTCGAAGCGGGCCATGGCTCCTGGATCCGCCAGCAGCACACTGGTGTCGAGGACATACGTACGCCGGTCGCTATCACGGCGCTGCTTGCTGTTCACCACGGGTGGACGAACCCCCTCGGATGAGGTTGGGGTGCGACGGCGTCGCGGGGCGGTGTGCTCCCAAGGGGCGTGGCCCCCCGGGACCCCCGGCCATCTCCTGACCGGACCGGGCCGGGCCCCGATGCACGGGCCGAGCACCGGCCCCTCGCGTCGCCCGTGCGGTCCGCACGGATGTCCGTGATGTGCAAAGGGCCTCCCGGGCGGACGGCCCCATGCCGTCCGCTGAGATGCGGCGCCCGATGGCTTGTTCCGGACGCCGACCTGCCAGGGGTATTCCCTTCCCGCGTTGTCGGCATTCCCACCGTTCCGCAGCGCTTGGCTGCCCTCCCACGCTTTTGGCTTTCCCGCCGTGGCG
>NZ_BBUY01000001.1:490865-557528 GCF_001590865.1 Streptomyces sp. NBRC 110611 | reverse complement strand
CGCTCCGCAGGACGCCAGTCCGGAGGAGCGGACCCGCACCCGACCAAACCACGCCCGCCGCAGGCGCAACGGCGAGAAACCCCCACGGCGGGACGGCCGACAACGACTAGAAGCCGTACCTTCGGTGCCGCGCAGCGTAATCGCGAAGGGCGCGCAGGAAGTCGACCTTCCGGAACGCCGGCCAGAAGACCTCGCAGAAGTAGTACTCCGAATGGGCGCTCTGCCACAGCATGAAGCCCGACAGCCGCTGCTCGCCGCTCGTGCGGATCACCAGGTCCGGGTCCGGCTGGCCACGGGTGTAGAGGTGCTCCGAGATCAGGTCGATGTCGACGATCTCGGCCAGTTCCTCGAAGGAGGTGCCGCGCTCGGCGTGGTCCAGCAGCAGCGAGCGCACCGCGTCCGCGATCTCCTGCCGGCCGCCGTAGCCCACGGCCACGTTCACCAGGACGCCGGTGTTGTCGAGGGTGGCCTGTTCGGCCTCCTTGAGCACCCGTTGGGTGGCCTCGGGAAGGAGGTCGCGGTTACCGACGTGGTGGACCCGCCAGCGGCCGTCGGCGGCCAGGTTGCGCACCGTGTTCTCGATGATGCCCAGCAGCGGGGTCAGCTCGGCCTCGGGCCGGTCGAGGTTGTCCGTCGACAGCAGCCACAGGGTGACGACCTCGACATCGGTCTCGTCGCACCAGCCCAGCAGCTCGTCGATCTTGGCCGCGCCCGCCTGGTGGCCCTGCTCGGTGGAGAGCCCGTCCGCCCGGGCCCAGCGGCGGTTGCCGTCCAGGATGACGCCGATGTGCTTGGGCACCTGGGCGTGGTCCAGGCGGCCTTCCACCCGGCGCGCGTAGAGCCGGTACACGAAATTACGCAGTGCAGGCGGATACGGGATGCGCTTCCCGGAAGATCGCAGCATGTGTGGTCCAGCCCCTCCGTGCCGAATGTCGGTCGCCCCGTCGCCTCAAGTGAGCAACTTTACTTCTCGGCTGTCGCGACAGCCCCATCAGGTCTGTCACAAGTACGTGCAGTTCTGTCACAAGTACGTGATAGGAGATGATCCATGACTGGCACCGACTACCGCGCCACGGATTCCCGCTACGACTCGATGCCGTACCGGCGAACGGGCCGCAGCGGGCTGAAACTCCCCGCTATCTCCCTCGGACTCTGGCACAACTTCGGGGACGACCGCACCCTGAGCTCCCAGCGAGCCATCCTGCGCCGCGCCTTCGACCTGGGTGTCACCCACTTCGACCTGGCCAACAACTACGGCCCGCCGCCCGGGTCCGCCGAGCTCAACTTCGGAAAGATCTTCGCGCAGGACTTCCGTGGCTACCGCGACGAGATGATTCTCTCGACGAAGGCCGGATATCTGATGCATCCGGGCCCCTACGGCGAATGGGGTTCGCGGAAATACCTCCTCTCGTCACTGGATGCGTCACTGAAGCGGATGGGTGTCGATTACGTCGATATCTTCTACTCGCACCGCTTTGATCCGGACACTCCGCTGGAGGAGACCATGGGCGCCCTGGCGTCCGCGGTCCAGCAGGGCAAGGCCCTCTACGCGGGCATCTCCTCGTACAGCGCCGAGCAGACCCGTGAGGCCGCCGGGATCCTGCGCGACCTGGGCGTACCGGCGCTGATCCACCAGCCGTCGTACTCGATGATCAACCGCTGGACCGAGGACGACCTCCTGCTGGACACGCTGGAGGACGAGGGCATGGGCTGCATCGCCTTCGCACCGCTGGCGCAGGGCCTGCTCACGGACAAGTACCTCGACGGCGTCCCCGAGGGCTCGCGCGCCTCCCAGGGCAAGTCGCTGGACCCGGATCTGCTCTCCGGCGAGGTCGTCCGCCGCCTCCGCGGTCTGAACGACATCGCCGCCCGCCGCGGCCAGACCCTGGCCCAGCTGGCCCTGCGCTGGGTCCTGCGCGACGACCGCATGACCTCCGCGCTGATCGGCGCCAGCAGTGTCGCCCAGCTGGAGGCCAATATCGCGGCCCTCGAGGCGCCGCCGATCACGGATGCCGAACTGGCCGAGATCGATGAGTTCGCGAAGACGACGGAGGGCGTGAACATCTGGGCCCGGCGGTAGGGCCGTCGCCGGGGGCCTGGCGGCCGGCGTCCGGCCCGGCAAAAAAAGCGGGCCGGTCCGTGGGGGGGATACGGACCGGCCCGAGGGGGGGCTTCCACCATAACCCCGCGGGAGGGATGCTCGGTGCACCGGCGCGCGCCGCGGCGTGGCCCGTGTGGCCGGGGGCGTACGGCTCGGCTCCCCGCGAGCGGGCGCGGGACGGTGGTCAGGGGGTCGCGGCGGCGCCCGGCAACAAGCCGCAGAATGCCCCGATGATCATGAATGGGCCGAGCGGCATGGCCGTTTTCCCGGCCCCGCGCCGGGCGATCATCAGCCCCGCGCCGTAGACCGCGCCGATCAGCACCCCCGCGGCGCCCCCGGTGACCAGGGTGCGCCAGCCGTACCACCCAAGGGCGACCCCCAGCCCGAGCGCCAGCTTGACGTCGCCCAGCCCGAGGCCGGACGGATGGGCGAGGTGGAGGACGAGATAGCAGGCGGCGAGGACCAGTCCCCCCAGGAGCGCACGCCACCACGCACCCGCCTCCCCCGTGAGCCGTCCGACGACCCCCAGCGCGCCGGCCGCCAGCACGGCGAGCGGCAGGGTCAGCACGTCCGGCAGCCGCCGGGCCCGCCAGTCGACGGCCGCCAGCAGGACCGTGACCGGTGCCATCGCCAGCCAGACGGCGAGTTCCGGCCGTGGCCCGGTAGCCGCCGTCAGAGCCGCGCAGACCAGGGCGGTGACCGCCGCCGTCGGCAGCGCCCCGGGCCCGTACGCTCCGCACTCCGCGCAGCGCCCCGGCCCCAGCCACCCCCGCGCCGGCCCGGTGATCGGATGCCCGCCGGGACAGACCGCGCGCCACTCCTCCTCGGGCTCGACGGCCATCCGGTGAGCGGGCCGCGGTATCAGCAGCCCGGCCGCGGCCCCGTAGGCGGCGGCGAGAACGATCAGCGTCACTGGCACCCGTCGACCCTAGGATGTGTCCACCGGCTCAGGGGGCGGATCGGGCCGACGCTGCGGAGCGGGGAAGGGGAAGGGGGGCATCGTTGGGGGAACAGCCGGGGAACGGGGACGGCCTGGGAGTGCTGTACGGCGCGGACTTCGCCGTTCCGGTGGAGATCGCGGCGTCCTACCGCGCCCGCACCCGCGGCCTGCTGGGCCGTGACGGCATCGCGGGGGCGCTGCTGCTGACCCCGGCGAGCGGAGTGCACACCTTCCGGATGCGGTTCGCCATCGATGTCGCCTATCTGGGGCGGGACTTGACCGTGCTCGCCGTACGGACCATGCGCCCGGGCCGGCTCGGCCTCCCCCGCCTCCGCGCCCGGCATGTGCTGGAGGCGGAAGCGGGCGCGATGGCGGTCTGGGGGATCCGCCCGGGTCTGCGCCTCAGGGTGGCGCCGGCTGCCCGCTCGGCACCGTGACCGCGGCGCGCGCTCACTCCCGCCAGTCGGCGACCAGGGCCAGCAGCCCGGGGAACCGCGCCTCCAGGTCGTCGATCCGGACCTGGCTGCGCCGCTCCAGCCCGTACTGCCGCTGACGGATCAGCCCGGCCTCCCGCAAGGTCCGGAAGTGGTGGGTGAGCGAGGACTTGGGCCGGTCGAAACCGAACCAGCCGCAGGTGTGATCGAAGGCCTCCGACTCCAGCAGGAGGGTGCGCACGATCCCCATCCGCAGCGGGTCGCTGAGCGCACCCATCACGGTCTCCAGCCGCAGGGCGTCCCGCTCGGGTTCCGGCAACGGCTCGGGCGCATCGCGCGGCACGGGCCACCGCACCGCTCTCCCGAATGATGTTCCGGCTCTCCTGGACGACGTTCCGGCGCTCATCCCGGTGCCCCTTCCGCTCGGCGATCCACTCCTGTACCGGCACCCCCCACCCTCCAGTACCGGCACACCCGCCCCATGTACGACTTGCATCGTACTGCCAGCTGCCTGTACGAATCTCCTCGTACTGCTTGTACGAGGAGATTCGTACTGACTGCACGAGGAGGGGTACACCCATGCCCGAGACCCGTACGGCGCCCACCACCTCAGGGATCGGCACGCCTTACGCATCCGCGGCCCGTACGGCGGCAGCGCCTTCGCGGCCGGCCGGCCCGCCGCCGCCCCCCACCCGGGAGATCTGGTTCGCCGCCTGGCCGGTGGTCGCACTCTTCATCCTGTCGAACGCGGCGATGCCGCTGTACGCGGTCTGGCAGCGCCACCTCGGCTTCACCTCGGGCACCTTGACGCTGATCTACGCGGCGTATATGGCCGGACTGCTCGGCGTGCTGCCGGTGGCCGGGGTGGCCTCGGACCGCCTCGGCCGGAAGCCGGTCCTGATCCCGGCGCTGCTCCTGGGCATCGTGGCCTGCCTCATCTACGCCACCGCGCCGTCGGTGGCCGCCCTGGTCGCCGCGCGCCTGCTGACCGGCGTGGCCACCGGTGCCGCCGTATCGGCCGGTATGGCGGCGGTGACGGATATCGCCGCCGGACGGAGGCTCGGCCCGCTGCTGGCGTCCACCGGGATGGTCCTGGGCGCCGGGATCGGCCCCGTACTGGCGGGGGTGCTCTCGGAGACCGTGCCCGGGCCGACCGTCACCGTCTTCGTCGTGGAGGCCGCCCTGCTGGCAACGGCGTTGGCGGTGGTATCGAGGATGCCGCTGCCCCGGCGGGCCGGCGGGACCGGGACCGCCGCACCCGGCTCCTGGGTGCGGCTGCCCGCCGTCCCACGGGACAACCGGCGCCATCTCGCCCTCGGGCTCGCCGCGTTCGCCCCGGGCATCAGCGGTACGGGCTTCGTCCTGTCGCTCGGGCCGTCGCTGCTGTCCGGTCTGCTCGACACCGCGAACCGGGCGCTGGTGGGCGGGATGGCGCTGGCGATGTTCCTGTCCGCCACCGGCGTGCAGTTCGCGCTGCGGCGGACGGCCGTCCGGACCGCCCTGCTGGCCTCCGGCGCGGCCACCGTCGCCGGCACGCTGGCCCTGATCGCCGCCGTCCACACCGCCACACTGGCCCCACTGATCGCCGCGGTGATCCTGGCGGGCGCGGGCCAGGGGGCGGGTCAGCTGGGCGGGCTGACGCTGCTGAGCCGCAAGGTCCCGGCCACGCGGCGTGCGGAGGCCAACGCGGCTCTGAACGCCGGAGGTTACTTCCTCGCCGGCGCCCTCCCGGTCGCCGACGGGTACCTCAGCGACGCCATCGGCCTCCCGGCGGCCGCCACTGTCTTCGGCTTCGTGGTCGCCGCCCTCGCGGTGGCCGGCGCGGCACTGGTGGCGGTACGGGGCGGGGAGGCGGTCGAATGTGGCCGGATGGGGCCGGATGGGCCGGATGAGGCCGAATGAGGACTGTTGGAGCGGTCAGGGGGCTCGGAACGCCGTCAGCGCGGCGTCCGCCACGTTCTCCAGCGCGGCACGGCCGACGCCGGCCCGTGCCGAGACCCGAAGCCCGCCGACGGTGGCGATGACGAGATGCGCGAGGGTGCGGGAGTCCTTGCCGGGGGCGATATCGCCGTCGCGCTGGCCGGACTCGATCACCGCGCGGATCGCCTCCAGCCGTACGCCGTAGTCCCGCTCCAGCGACGCCGCGACCGACGGGTCATGCGCCGACACCTCGACGCAGGTGTTGACGACCAGGCAGCCGCGGCCATCCGCATGGCGGCTGAACTCGTCGTCGAGGATCCGCCCGAACACGGCGCGGATCTTCTGCCGTGCGGGCAGCTCACCCTCCAGCAGCTCGTCGAGCTCGCTGTTCTTCCGCTCCATGTAGTGGGCCAGGGCCCGTTCGAAGAGGTCGTGTTTGCTCTTGAACGTGTTGTAGATGCTGCTACGCCCCAGGCCCGTGGCATCGCACAGGTCCTGGGTGGACGTCGCTTCATAGCCGGCGACCCAGAACGCCTCCATCGCGGCGTCGACCGCCTGCCCCTCGTCGAACTTCCTGGGCCGTGCCATGGGCCCACACTAGCCCATAGTGGACCGAACGGTCCAATTCTCCCGTGCCGGACGCCGGCCCGTCCGTCAGCCCGCCGGCCCGTCAGCCCGCCGGAGCGGACCGCGGGAAGCTGACCTCGACCCGGCGGTTCTTCCGGCGGCCTTCCTCGGTGCTGTTGTCGGCGATCGGGTACTGCTCCCCGTAGCCGCGGATCTCGAAACCCACCGTCGGGCCCAGGCCCTTGGCCAGCTCCTCCTGGACGGCTTGGGCGCGCTCCTTGGACAGGACCAGCCCATGGCTCGCCGACCCCAGATCGTCGGTGAAGCCGAACACCCGCAGGCGGGTGGCGCGCTGCTTCCCGACCTCCGCGGCGATGGCGGCGATCCGCGACAGCGCGTCGGGGGTGAGCTCGGCACTGTCTTTTGTGAAGAGCACCTCGGCCTGCAGCGCGAACGTCACGTTGTCGTTGGTGTCCTGGCGCCGTTCCGACCCGTCGTCGGCCTCGACGATCGACTTGATGTTCAGCACTTTGGACGGGGCGAGCCTGGCACCCTGGACCATCCTCAGATCGGGGTCGTCGGGGTCGATCCTGACCGGGGGATCAGCGCCCTCGATCACCCCAGGCGGATCGGCGCGCGCGGTGGGCACCGTCAGCGCAGCGGCCAGCAGCAGGGCGACGGCGGCGGTGATCGCCGTACGCGCGGATCGGGGCTTCCCGGTCGCAGTCATCGCAGGCCCGCTCAATCCGTGATCTGCACGCTGGCCGGCGGCATGGTCGGCAGCTGGAAGTCCACCTCGGTCACCTTGGCCGGAGGCGCCGGAAACTGCGCGAACACCGGGCGGCTGGCACCCGGCAGCAGTCCGCTGAGCCCCGTGGTGCACAGGCATTCGCCATTGGTGTCGCGCAGCACCAGGTACCGCTTCTTGCCCGCCTTGTCGACGAGGGTGGCTCCCGAGATCGACGAACGGGAGCGCAGCTCGGTCTCGTTCGAGCGCCAGTTGATGGCGTTGAAGGCACGGGTGCCGTGATTGGTGACGGTGCCGCTGACGGTGACGAAGCCGCCGGAGTCGCGGATGACGGAGTGCAGGGTGATCACTATGCCGTCGGGGCCCTTCATCTCGCCGATCACCTTGCTGGAGTCGGCCGCGGGGCTGCCCGGGCCTTCGCCCTTCGGGGTGGTGGCGCGGGCCGGCGGTTGCTTGGCGCCGTCCGCCCGTATGCCGCCGGCACCACCGTCACCGCCATCACCGCCCCCGCCGCAGCCGGCCACGACGAGAGCCAGGCCGACAGTGCTCGCCATGGCGACCGCTCCCCTGGCGGCCTTCGTGGTGCGCCGAATGCTCATCGATGCGATTCCTTCGATCGTCGTGTGCTCGGTGGGTCGGTGATCAGCGGTGAGTGGGCGGTGGGTGGTGGTCAGTGGGCGAGGCGGACGGAGAAGAGGTCGGTGGCGTCGGGGAGGTCGTGGAGGTGGTCGGGGTCGAGCGTCCAGCGCTTGCCGTCGCAGGTGAGGGTCACGGGGCCGGGCTTGGGGGCGGGCTCAGGTCCGGGCTTGCGGCCGGGCTCGGGACCGGGCTTCGGCTCGGGCTCGGGGGCGTCCCCGCCCTTGGCGTCGGCGTCGGGTGTGACGGCGCAGCGTGCGCCGACGACGGACCTCGCCTCGGCCGACGCATGCGTGTGCGCGGTGCCCGGGATGACCGAACGGCCCACGGGGTTAAGGGACTTGACGGTGACGGCGAACGAGGTGGGCCAGGAGTCCGGGGTGCAGGAGGTCACGCCGGCGTCGTTGCGGCCGGCGAACCAGTCGGCGCTCGTGCAGGCGGCCGCCGACGGGGTGCCGCGTCCGTTCAGCAGGTCTTCCCAGGCGGCCCGGTCGCGGTCGTACCGTCCGTCGCGCAAGCCGTCGAGCAGGTCCTTGGTGAGCAGTTCGCGGTACCTGTGGCCGGCGGCGAGCGCGGCCGCGTCGGCGGCGGTCTGCGCGCCGTTACGGGTGGCCGCCGCCTGCCCCACGGCGAAGAACGCGAGCGCGAGAAAGAGCAGGCCTCCGACCGCGACAACGTAGAGCGGGAAGGCCTGCCCGGCGTCGCGCCGGTCGCGGCGTGTGGTGGTGGCCGACACGGTGGCGGTGACCGACGCAGTGGTGGCGGCAACAGCCACTAGATTCCGACGACGTCGGAGATCTTGTTGGCGATGGCGTTGGCGATCTGGCTGCCGAAGTCCGTGGTCGACAGGACCAGGACGATGGCCACGACCACCGCGATGATGCCGAGGTACTCGATCGAGGTCTGTCCCCGGTCGTTCCTCACAGTCCGCTTCACCATCGTCTTCCCCTCCATGGGCGGCCGCACCGCACTGGTCCGGCTGGTCCGGCCCCGTGGTGCCGGCGCGTTCGGCCGCGTTCATGACACCCATCAGGACACCAGAAACGTACGCCGGAACAGCGTTCCCAGAACAGGGATTCCGAACCCCCTCCTCTTTCGGGTGCAGGGACGCACGGCACAACGGCGAGTTTCGGCCGCTCGGTCGCATCCTGCCCACCCCCGATCCCCCTCTGATCCCCCTCCGGACCCCCCTCGGTTCACCCACTGTGGCACAACTCGTTGCTGTTGCGAAGGAGTTGACGAGAAGCGAACGGTGGAACGTACGCATCCGGACTGCCCCCTCCCCACTGCCCTCTCCCCACTGCTCCCCCGGACTGCCCCCTCCCGACTGCCCCTCCCAACCGGTCCGGCCGCCACCGACGCCGCGTCAGTCCCCGGTCAGCGAAGTGAAGTCGGCGCCCGAGCCCAGGAAGAAGCCGGCGATGAGCAGAATCATCGTGGCCGGGACCATGAACGTCGTGACGACCATGGTCGCCTTCGGAACGGCGCGGGCGGCCCGGCGGCGGGCGTTCTGGGCGTCCGTACGGCGCATGTCATTGGCGATCTGGATCAGCGTCTCGACGATCGGGGAGCCCAGTTCCTCGCCCTGCTGGAGGGCGGTGACGAACTGCGCGACCTGTTCGGAGTCGTTGCGTTTGCGCAGTTCGTCGAAGGCGGCGCGGCGGCTGACGCCCATGTCCATCTGCCGGAGGGTGATACGGAGTTCATCGGCCCAGGGGCCCTCGTACCGCTCCGCCACCCGGTCGAGCGCCTGACGGAAACTGAGGCCGGCGCTGACGACGACGGCCAGTACATCCAGAAAGTCCGGAAGCGTGCGTTCGATGGTGTCCTTGCGCTGACGGATCGCGGCCCAGATGCCGACCTCGGTCCAGAACAGGCCGAAGAGCACCATCAGGACACCGAGCACCGGCTGGCCGCGCAGGAACATCACCAGCGCGCCGAAGAACCCGAGGGCACCGTAGACGGCACGGCGGGCGGCGTAGCGGTCGACGGTCAGGCCGCCCGGATTTCCGGCGAGGTCGATCCGGCGGCGGACCCGGCCGGTGCGCTTCTCGCCCATCAGGCGGAGGACGAGCGGGGCGTAGCGCATACCGGCCCGGTCCACCGCCGAGCCGACGGCCGTCGTACGGGTCGCACCGACCTCCAGCGACAGCGCCAGGTCGGGCGGCAGCCGGGCCTCGCGGCGGTAGAGCGCGATCCCGCAGCAGATGCCGACGACCGAGAGGGCGAAGGCCGTGGCCAGCAGAGTTCCGATCACCGTGCGGCTCCCGTTTCAGACGTCGATCTTGGACAGCCGGCGGATGAGGAAGAAGCCGAGCCCGTAGAGGACGAAGGCCGCCACGACCGCGAGCTGGCCGAGGAAGGAGGAGGTCATCCGGTCGATGGCGCCGGGCGCGATCCGGTTCATCAGCAGCAGGGTGCCGATACCGAGCAGGGGGACGACGTACGCGGTGACGACGACCTGGGAGAGCTGGGTGCGGACCTCGCGGCGGGTCTCCTTGCGCTCCTCCAGCGTCTTGGTGAGATTGCGCAGCGAACCGACGACGGTGCCCCCGGCGCGGTTGGCGAGCACCAAGGTGGTGACCAGGACGACGAGTTCGCGGGAGGGGAGGCGTTCGGCCAGCTCGCCGAGGGCCTCGTCGACGGAGTGACCGACCGCGAGTTTGTCGGAGACCTTGGTCAGCTCCTCCCCGGCCGGGGCCTCCAGCTCCTCGGCCGCCATGCCCAGCGCCGTCCGCAGGGCCAGTCCGGCCTGGGTGGCGTTGGCGAGGATCCGGGAGAGTTCGGGGAGCTGGTTGATGAACTTCTCGATGCGCTTCTGGCGCTGCCAGTTGAGGAACGCGAACGCCGCCCAGACGGCGGTCAGCGCGGCGATCGGGCCGAAGAAGGGCGCGAGGGCGGCCTGGGCGATCAGCCACAGCGCGAGGGCCGCGCCGAGCGTGGCGACGGCGAATTCGCCGGGCGTGACGTCCAGGCCGGTGGCGGCCAGCCGCAGTTCGAGGCGGCGGCCGGCGCGGGTGCCGCGCAGCGCCCGGTCGACGGACGGAAAGCGCCGGCGCCGTCCCGCCACCGGCAGTCCGCGCTCGTCGGCGAGCCGGTCGACGACGGCCTGGCGCTGGGCCCGCCCGGCCGCATAGGTCCGTACACCGGCGATCGCGAGCACCCCGCACAGCAGCGTGGCTCCGACGGCGAGGAGCGGAAGGGCGTTCCCCCCAGCCAGGGCGAGGGCCTTCCCACCGGCCAGGGCGAGGGCGTTCCCACTGGTCACGAGGCCGCCTTCCGAGTGGCGAGTTGGTCGTCGGTGGCCGCCACCCCGAAGGCGGGCGGGGCGGGTTCGCTCGCCATGAAGAGGCGTTCGGCGACCCGGCGGGGCAGCGGGAAGTAACGGAAGGCGCCGTGCACGACGCGGTCGGCGCCCATCGGTTCGGCCTCGAAGCGGCAGACCGTCGCGAGCCGGTAGTCCTCGTGGCCGCGCGAGTCGAGGAGGGCGATCTCGCTGATCCGGCGGGCGCCGTCGGCGTGCCGGGTGAGCTGGACGAGGCAGTCGACGGCGCTGTTGATCTGGTCGCGGAGCGCCTCGAAGGGGATGGTGACGTCCGACATGGAGGCCAGCGTCTGCAGCCGCATCAGGGCGTCCTCGGCGCTGTTGGCGTGGACGGTGGCCAGTGAGCCGTCGTGGCCGGTGGACATCGCCTGCAGCATGTCGAGGGTCTCGCCGCCGCGCACCTCACCGACGATGATGCGGTCGGGGCGCATACGCAGGGAGTTGCGTACGAGGTCGCGGATGGTGATCCGGCCCTTGCCCTCCACGTTGGGCGGCCGGGCCTCCAGCCGGATGACATGGGACTGCTGGAGCTGGAGTTCGGCGGCGTCCTCGACGGTGATGATCCGCTCCCCGTCCGGGATCAGGCCGGAGAGCGCGTTGAGGAGGGTGGTCTTGCCCGCGCCGGTCGCCCCCGAGACGACGATGTTGAACTTGGCCCGCACCAGTCCGGCCAGCAGCATCAGCATCTGCTCGTCGAGGGTGCCCATGCCGATCAGCTCGGCGAGGGTGTAGGCGCGGGGGAAGCGGCGGATGGTGAGGGTGGCGCCGTTCAGGGCGAGCGGCGGGATGATGACATTGACCCGTTCGCCGGACGGGAGGCGGGCGTCGACCATCGGATTCGACTCGTCCACCCGGCGGTTGACGGTGGAGACGATCCGTTCGATGGTCTGCATCAGCTGTTCATGCGAGGCGAAGCGGACGGGGACGAGCTCGACCCGGCCGGCGCGCTCGACGTACACCTGGTCCGGGCCGTTGACCATGATCTCGGTGATCGAGGCGTCTTCGAGGAGGGGTTCGAGGACGCCCAGGCCCAGCGCCTCGTCGACCACCCGGCGGATGAGCTGGGCGCGTTCGGCGGTGGACAGGACCGGGCCCTCACGGCTGATGATGTGGCCCAGTACGCGTTCCAGCCGTGAGCGGCGCTCGACGGCGGCCAGCGAGGACATCTCGGCGAGGTCGATCTCCGCCAGCAGCTTGGCGCGGTAGACGGCCACCAGATGGTTGTCGTGGCGCGCCTCACCGGCCGTCTCGGGCGCGACGATTCGGGCTTTGAGGCTCATCGCGGGGGCGCTCCTGTTGCTGTTCGTGGGGGTTGAGCAAGCGCTCCGGGCGCTCCTGTTGCTGTTCGTGGGGGTTGAGCCGGCGCTCCGAGTGCGCCTGGTGCTCGTACTCCCTGGGACATGGTGGCGCTGCGGCTGGCCGAACCGAAGTCGACGCCAGGGATGAGGGAGGGGATCCGTACCCGGGCGGTGGCGCGGACCTCGTCGCCGCCGCCTCCGACGGAGATCGTGGCGCGGTCGGCGACCCAGCCGCTCATCGCGGCGCGGCCGGCGGTCTGCGGGTCTGTCTCCCGGTCGGCACGGTCCATCGAGGCGGTACGGGCCGCGGCTCGGGCTCCGGTGCCGGCCTGCTGGACGGCGTAGGCGGCCAGGCCGAGCTGGATCACGGCCAGGGCGACGAGCAGCAGGATCGGCAGGAAGCCGAGGAACTCGATGGACGCCTGGCCGCGGTCACGGCCATGACCGCGCAGCCGGGCGGGGAGGGCCGGGTGCAGCGCGGTGCGCAGCCGGGCGGGGATGCGCACCGGACGGTTCGCCCTCGGGGATTCGTCGGAGTGGCTCATCCTCGGGGCCTCGTCGGAGTGGCTCATCCTCGGGCCTCCTTCGCCGCGCCCGCCGAACCGGTGACCGTCCAGGGGAAGTCGCCCACGCCGGGGAAGAGCACCGGCACCTTGATCCGGACCCTGGCCTGCCACAGGCCGGCCGCCGTCCCGCAGGAGGCCGAGGCGCTGTCGCGCCAGGCGGACGGCAGCTGATCCTCGGCGGCGGTGCGGCAGGCGCCCGCGCCGCCGCCTTCGGTGGCGGTGGCGGCCCGCGCACCGCGGTCGGCGGAGTGCGCGGCCAGCGCGTAGGTGTAGCCGACCAGTGCGCACTGCCAGAGGAGTACGAGGACCAGCAGGATCAGCGGGAGCAGCCCCAGGAACTCCACGGACACCTGCCCCCGGTCGCTGCCGCCCAGCGGGCGCCGCACCGCTCAGCCCTCCTGGTACGGGCCGGCCGGATCGAACGGCCCTGACCTGCCGGCCGCCGTGGCCGGGCCCCGCCGCACGCCGCCCCCTGAGCCGACCCCGGAGCTGAACCCGGAGCCGACCCCGGGGGCCGGCCCTGATGCCGGGCCCGGAACCGTCCCGGAACCGGAAGCCGCCCCCGCCGTCAGTGCTCTGCGCCTGCGCCCGGTCAGCGACGGACGCGCCCGGTGGCCGCCCCGTCCGCCCTGCCGCACCGCCGGCGACTCGACCAGGCCGAGCTCACCGGCCAGTGCCCACAGCGCCTGCTTGACCGTCGACCGGTCGTCCAGGTCCTGCATCCGGCCCGCGTCGACACAGGGCTGCAACTCCTTGAAAGCCGCCGGCACATGGGTGCCGGCCACCCGGGTACCAGTGGCCTTGGCGACCAGCGGTGGCTGGATCTCGGTGTGCCGGGTGAGCCGGTTGACGACCGTGGTGGTGTCCTCCGCCTTGCGGATCTGCAGCCGGTCCCACAGCCGCACCTGCCGCTTGGCGGCCCGTACGGACACCACGTCCGGGGTGGTCACCAGGAGTGCCACCTCGGCGAGTTCGACGGCCGCGGCGTTCGCGGACTGCATCTGGGATCCGCAGTCGGCCACCACCACCTCGTAGCGGGAGCGCAGCGCGCCGATGATCTGGCGGGCCGCCCGGTCGTCGACCTCCTCGCCCCGCTCCCCCTCCTCCGGAGCGAGCAGCAGCCCGAGACCGGTGTGGTGGTCGTGCACCGCGTCCTGGAGCACCCGTACGGAGATGTCCTGGATGCCGGCCAGGTCGACGACCGAGCGGCGGAACCGTACGTCCAGGTAGGAGGCGACATCGCCGGACTGGAGGTCCAGATCGAGCAGGGCGACGCTCCGCCCGGCGGCGCGCGCGGCCAGCGCCAGCTGGACGGCGGCGACGGTGGTGCCGACGCCGCCCTTGGCGCCGGTCACGGTCACCAGCGTGCCGCTCGGCCCGGGCAGCGCGTCCGGGGTTCCCCCCAGGTGGACCCGTACACCTGCCGACCACTGGGCGGCGGCCCGCACCCGGGCGGACAACTCGTCGTACCCGAGGGGCAGTCCGACGACGCCGCGGGCGCCGGCGTCCATCGCGGCGGCGAAGAGTGCGGGCCCGGCATCGGCCGTGATCAGCACCACGCCCACCGCGGGGAAGCGCAGCGCCACCTCGCGGATCAGCTCCAGCGCCGGAGTCGGCCCGATCCGCTCATGGACCAGGACGACCTCCGGGAGCGCCTCACATCCCTTGGCTGCCGCCCCGGATCCCTGGGCGGCAGCACCGAGGCTTCGGGTGGCCGCCCCGGATCCCTGAGTGGCAGCACCGAGTCCCTGGGTGGCTGTCCCGGATCCCTGGGCGGCGGCACCGGGCCCCTGGGAGGCTGTCCCGGATCCCTGAGTGGCGGCACCGGGCCCCTGGGCTGCGGCAGGTCCCTGGGTGACGGCATCTGCCAGCGCGTTGAGCAGCGCGGTGGAGTCGGCGAGCGCGGGCGCCGGGTCGGCGTCCGGGAGCTGGCCGAGCAGCGCGGACACCGCGCGTGCGGCGTCCGGGTCGCCGATCGCCGGGAGGATGCGGATGGTCACCTGTGCCTCCTCACTTGTCGCCGTCGAGCGTGTAGGTGCGCTCGCCGGGCGGGATGGTGTCCTCGCTGCCGGGGGCGAGCAGGGCGAGCCGCACATGGGAGGCGAAGGACTCGGCGTAGGCGACCCGTTGGGCGTCCTGGGTGTTCAGCGCGAAGGTGATCGGCACCGCTTCGCCACCCCGCCGGCCGCCGCTCGCGGTGGTGTCACCCGGGTCCTTGGCCTCCAGGGGCGCCAGCTTGCCGACGTCGATGACCTGGGCGCCGGCGACGATGACCTTGGAGACCGGCTTGTCCTCGGGCCGCTTGCCCTCGAACGTGGCGTAGATGTTCACCCGGGCACCCGGGTTGATCTTGCCGGCGACACCGGTGGCGGCGTCGATCATGATGGCGATCTCCTGCTGCCCGGCCTGCAGCGCCGGCCGGTCGACGAGCATGTCGTCCTGCAACAGCGACCCCTTCCGCAACGGGGTCACCGCGATCTTGCCGCTGACCTTGTCCAGATCGGTCACGGCGGTGGGAGGCAGCCAGCGCTGCGGCATCATCACCTTTTCGAACTGCCCCGGATCCAGCGCTTTATATGCCGCGACATCCGTCTTGAGACGGTACGCGGTCCGCTCCGGACCGACCTTGGACTCGATGTTCTCGATCACCGACAGCACGCCGACGAACGCGCCGACCGCACAGAGGGACGACAGGAGCAGCAGGATCACTCCGCGGCGCTGGCGTGAGTTCATGGGGGAGGGACCTCGATCGATCGGGACGGGGTAGGACGGAGGTGCGGGCGGACAGGGTGGGTGGGGTGGCGGGATGGGTGCGGTGGTGGGATGGGTGCGGTGGTGGGACGGGTGGGGTCGTCGGCTGGGTGGGCGGGCTCAGTGCATACGGGCCATACGGACAGCCGTGCGCGGGACGCCGGGGGCATCCGGAGCCTCCGGCTCACCGGCGAAACCGCGGTGACCAGGAACCTCTCGGTGGGCGGGAAGGTACCTGTGGGCAGGGCCAGGAGCGGTGTCCGCCGCATAGGGATTGCCCGGAACGGGATGGCCGGTTCCGTACGTACTGGTCCCGTACGTACTGGTCCCGTACACGCCGGGCCCGCACGTGCCGGACCCGTATGCGCCAGATCCGTACGCGCCGCCGGACCCGTACGGACCCCCGGGATCACCCGGCTTCCCCGGAGCAGCCGCACCGGGCACGCCCGTCGGGAGGACCGGCCCACGGACGTCCAACTGCCCTGGTCCGCCACGGCCGACGGAACCACTGCCGCATACGCCCGCAACGCCCGCCACCCCCGCAACGCCCGTCACACCAAGGACACCGGGCACACCCGCGACGCCAGGCACACCCGCGACGGCCCCGCCGCCTGGTACGCCCGACGGCGCCACCGGCGCCAACCCGCGCTCGGCCCACGGCGTGGCCGGGGACGCAGCCGGAGCCGCGGCCGGGGCCGGGACCGGCCCCGCAGCACCCTCCGCCCCCGTCCCCGTGCTCCGCTCCAGCGACGGTCCCGACGACGGTTCCGACGGCGGCCCCGCTATGGCTGCCGGGCCGCGCCCGGCCGAACCGCCGCCCCGTGCCGCGCGGTTGCGCGCCAGCGGCGCCGCGCAGAACGCACAGTGATCACCGAGAACTTCCAGGCCGCACCAGCCGCACTCCGCACGCCGTACCGACGCCACCAACTGGTGCAGTACGGACGGATCGGGGATGGCCGCGGCGAATTCGATCAGCTTCTGAGTCCCCCACCACCGCGCGGACTCGGCGGGCAGCCGGGCCTCGTACGCCCCCTGCACCTGCCAGTCCGGAGCGAGCCTCTCGGTCACCCACTCCGCGGTGAGCTGGCCCCGGGCGACCGTCAGCTGGGTGGCGAAGCCAGGCGCCCGCAGACCGGTCCGGGTGCCGTGCCGGTCCAGGTGCAGCAGCTGCGGCTCGGGGTTGGCCAGCACCGCGAAGTGCGCGCCGGGCAGCCAGGACTTCATGTGGGAGCGCAGATCGACCTCGATCCGGTCCAGGCCGGTGACGCTGCCGAGCAGCGCGCCCGCATGGATGTAATGGGTCAGCAGCCGCGCCGCGCTGGCCAGGACGCCGGGGCTGAAGTCGCTCAGCGACAGCTGCCGCAGCTGCCGGCCGAGCAGGGCGACGCCCAGCGGCGGCAACGAGATCGGCAGAATCGCGATCCGGTCGCTCTCCAGAAGGGTGCGCAGCGTGTGCAGCCGCCGGACGTGCTCGGGCGGGCAGGCGGAGGAGTACAGCACGACGAGATGGCCGTGGTACTCCAGCACCGCGCCGAGCTCCGTCAGGGCCTCGTCCAGCGGCTGGCGGTGCGGGGCCTGGAGGACGACCGCGGCGGGGGTCTGCCGATCGATGGGGGTATCTCCCCGCTCATGGGCGTCCCCCCGCCCGAGCGAAGCCGGGGACGGGGAACACGTCGAGAGCTCAGGGGAGGGCATCGCAAGGTCAGGGCTGGTGACTGCAATCGCGGTCGGCACGTCGCTCCCCCACTTCCTCCGGCCGCCGGGGGTACCCGGGACCGCGGATCGGCACAGCTCTGCGCCATCGGCGCCATACGCTCAGCACTTTATCCACAGAGATACGCCCCAGAGAACACGTCCCGGGCTACTCGTCGTCAGCATCCCGCACAGGCGGGAACGCCCTCCCCCATGACCTTGAGAGTCACGGGAGGCACCCCCGTCGCCAAGAGTCTTGACAGGATCAATGGTCTGGACCACGTTGGGGCACGACCACACCAGACCAGACCACACCGCACCACACACCACTCCCTCAACTCCCCCCACACGGAGGCAATCGTGGTAAGCGCACGGTCAGTTGCGGTACGCGCACGATCCGGAAACGTCACCAGGAGACTGCTCACCGGCCTCGCCGCCGCAGCACTGGCATCCGCCACCGCCCTCACCCCAAGCACCGCCCACGCAACCCCGCCCGCGCACTCCGCGGCGGTCCCCGCGCACGCCCTCACCGGCTACTGGCAGAACTTCAACAACGGTGCCACGGTGCAGAAGCTGAAGGACGTCGACGACGCGTACGACATCATCGCGGTCGCCTTCGCCGATGCGACCGGACAGCCGGGCGCCGTGACCTTCAGTCTCGACCCGGCCGTCGGCTACGCCTCCGCCGACGACTTCAAGGCGGACATCAAGGCCAAGCAGGCGGCCGGCAAGTCGGTCGTCGTCTCCGTCGGCGGCGAGAAGGGCACGGTGTCCGTCAACGACGAGGCCTCCGCCAAGAACTTCGCCGACTCGATCAACAAGCTGATGGACGAGTACGGCTTCAACGGCGTCGACATCGACCTCGAAAACGGCCTCAACTCGACGTATATGGCGCAGGCCCTCAAGGCCGTACACGCCGCGCACAGCGACGTCGTGGTGACCATGGCCCCGCAGACCGTCGATATGCAGTCCCCGCAGAACGAGTACTTCAAGACGGCCCTGGCCATCAAGGACTTCCTGACGGTCGTCAACATGCAGTACTACAACAGCGGTTCCATGAACGGCTGCGACGGGAAGGTCTACGCCCAGGGCTCGGTGGACTTCCTGACCGGCCTGGCCTGCATCCAGCTCGAGGGCGGGCTCGACCCGTCCCAGGTCGGCATCGGCGTACCGGCGTCCTCCAGGGCGGCCGGCGGCGGCTACGTCGCCCCGTCGGTCGTCAACGCGGCCCTGGACTGCCTCACCCAGGGCAGCAACTGCGGCTCCTTCAAACCGTCCAAGACCTACCCCGGGCTGCGCGGGGCGATGACCTGGTCCACCAACTGGGACGCGTCCAACGGCAATGAGTTCGCCGGCCAGGTCGGCTCCCACGTCCACGCCCTCCCGTAGCCGCCGTCGCCCCCCTACCGGCCAGGTCCCGCACACACTCGGTGCCCGGGACCTGGCCCCCGTTCAGGGTTCGGTCACCTGTTCAGGGTTCGGTCACCTGCGGCTCGCCGACGGCTTCGGCAGCGCGCACCCCTCGGCGTTCAGATCCAGCTTGTTGCCGACTCCGAAGCACTTCGGGATTCCGTACGTCTGCTGCGCGTAGTTGATGCCCTTGTGCACCGTGACGTTGCCGTTCTCGTCGACCTCGCACGGGTTGTTGACGGTGCACCGCCCGCCGCTCTCGTTGCCCGTGTTGTTGATCGCCGCGACCTTGCCGCTGGCGGTGTCGATCACCGGTGACCCGGACGTCCCGCCTATCGTCTTGCACTCCGGGGTGTAACGGACCGAGTCCTTCCAGGTCCAGTCCCCCTCCTTGAGGGTGGGCACGAACCCGTCGATCCGGCAGGAGTAGATCTTCTTCCAGTAGCCCGAGACGACGCTGATCGACGCGCCCTGGGCCGGATGTTCGGTGGCCAGCTCCAACGGCTTGATGCCGTACCGCTGCTCGATCTCGGCGTACGTCGCACCGGTTTCGTAGAGCGAGACGTCGGTGTCGGTCATCGTGGCGTAGGCGACCTTGGCGGCCCTGATCGTGCCCGCCTCACCGGCCGACTTGTCGAGCAGGGTGAAGCTGCGGCTGGACGGCTGGTCGACGATGACCTCGCCGGCGCCGGGCATACCGCCTTCCAGACAGTGGCCGTTGGACATCACCAGGGCCGGGTCGTTCTCCTGCGAGGTGGGCATCCGGACGACGGAACCGGAGCAGTTGCTCAGCGCCACGGCGCCGGCGAAGTCCACCGCCGCGGCCTTGCTGACCGCTTCGGCCTTGCTGTCCGCCGCGTGGGCCGTTCCGACTGTTCCCACCAGGGTCGCGGCGCCCAGTACGACCGTGACGAGGGTGCCGACGAGAGGTCTTTTCATGTGGGGGGTCCTCTCCGCGTCTCTGCCGAGGGCCACTCACCACCCTCGGTTTTGTCGTGGCATTGTCAACTCTGCACCCCTACCGGGCAATCAATTTCCCCAAATCGGTGGCAAATTGCCGGATTTCTCCGCAACCATCGAGTCGTCACACCGCCCCACAACCGGCACCACATCCGACCATTCAGCATCTTGACCCGATCATGCCAACACCCGAAAACTGACACCGTCGCTTCGTCTCACACCCCCACACCCCCACAGGAGATCGCATGCGACCACGAAGCCGTGCCCGCGGTGGACGCGCCACCGCCCTCGCCGCGCTCCTCTCCCTCGCGCTCGCCGCACCCCTCACCGCCGCCCAGGCCTTCGGCGCCCCGCCCGACGCCCCCACCGGGGCCGCCACCGGCATCGCAGCGGACGTCGAACGCCCCCACCAGTACGAGGTCACCGGCCTCGCCACTCCCGCGGCCCGCACCGCCCTCACCGCGACCGGTGCCAGCATCGACGAAGTCCACGCCGGGACCGTCGTCATCACCGCCGACGGCACTCAGGCCGCGGCCGCCCGCCAACTCGGCTACACGCTGCGCAGATTGCCCGACCCCCCGGTCGCCGGGCCACGCACACCGGGCGCCAAGGTCAAGGACTTCCCGTCGGGCTACACCGGCTACCACACCTACGACGAGGAGACGAAGGAGATCGACGCCCTCGTCGCCAAGTACCCGGAGATCCTCTCCAAGCAGGTCATCGGGAAGTCCCATGAGGGACGCGACATCCTCGCCCTCAAACTCAGCAAGAACGTCACCAAGGACGAGGACGAACCCGAGGTCCTCTTCACCGCCCACCAGCACGCGCGGGAGCACCTCACCGTCGAGATGGCCCTCTACCTCCTCAACGAGTTCACCTCGAAGTACGGCTCCGACGACCGCGTCACCAAGATGCTCGACTCCCGCGAGGTCTGGATCGTCCCGAACGTCAACCCGGACGGCGGCGAGTACGACATCGCCTCCGGCGACTTCGCCATGTGGCGCAAGAACCGCCAGCCCAACGAAGGCTCCGGCGAGGTCGGCACGGACCTCAACCGCAACTGGGACTTCAAGTGGGGCTGCTGCGGCGGCTCCTCCGACGACCCCGCCGACGAGACCTACCGCGGCGCCTCCGCCGCCTCCGCCCCCGAGGTCAAGGTCGTCGCGGACTTCGTCCGCAGCCGCAACGTCGGCGGCAAGCAGCAGATCAAGACCGCCATCGACTTCCACACCTACAGCGAGCTCGTCCTGTGGCCCTACGGCTACACCAACGACGACACCGGCCCGGGCATGACCCAGGACGACTACGACACCCACGCCGCCATCGGCAAGAAGATGGCCGCGAGCAACGGCTACACCCCCGAGCAGTCCAGCGACCTCTACGTCACCGACGGTTCGATCGACGACTGGCTGTGGGGCGACCAGAAGATCTTCGCCTACACCTTCGAGATGTACCCGTCGTCGGCCGGCTCCGGCGGCTTCTACCCGCGCGACACGGTGATCCCGAAGGAGACCTCCCGCAACCGCGAGGCCGTACTCCACCTGCTGGAAACCTCCGACTGCCCGTACCGCGCCATCGGCAAGGAACAGCAGTACTGCAAGGCCGGCTGACCGACCGGCGGCAGACAGACCAACGGGCGCCCGGCCCCGCCCGGACCGGGCGCCCGCCCCTCCCCCGCAGCCCTCTCCAGCAGGCGGCGGTCCGTGCTCCTGCTTCCGGCCTGCGTGGGGCACGCCGGTGGGCTTGACCTCAGGTGTGGTTGAGGTACGAGGGTTGCTCACCATGACGCACTTCACGGAACTCGTTCACCCCGACGCCGGAACCGCCTTGATCAGTGAGTGGCGTACCGGCGCTCCCGAGCGCTCGCGCGCCGCCGCCGACGCCATGATCGGAGAGTTCGCGGCAGCCGAGACGCCCTCCGCGCTCCTCGCCCAGCACCTGTTCCTGTCCACGGACGGGAC
The DNA here is from genome assembly GCF_001590865.1 of Streptomyces sp. NBRC 110611. Classification (GTDB taxonomy): domain Bacteria; phylum Actinomycetota; class Actinomycetes; order Streptomycetales; family Streptomycetaceae; genus Streptomyces. The sequence goes on along the minus strand of NZ_BBUY01000001.1, from coordinate 536,219 downwards.
CAGCCTCCTCTTCTACGCCCAGTGGACAAGCGACGAGGATCACCTGGTGTGGGCCCGTGCGCACCGCGACGCGAGGGTCAGCCGTATCGACACACTCGTGCCCGGTATCGAGCGCCCCGGGCTCAACCGAACCCGCCTCCGCCGCAGCGTGATACACGACGCCGAGGGGTGCCCTGGCGTCTTCGGAGTGGCCACGGTGGCGGCGGACGACGCGGAGGGCACGGTCCTGCCGACGCCGGGCCTGCTCGCCGCGCACGTCCACCTGACGACGGACGGTGCGCGCGCGATCGTCATCACGGAGTGGACCGATGCCGCCTCACATGAGGCGGTGGCGGCCGCCACCGACGACGGCCCCGGCTCCCAGCGATACACGCTCCATCACTCGTTCCTGGACTAGCTATTGATCTGTGTCTGTGGCGGGCCTGAACTGAAGTCCGGTTGCCCGATACTCGCTGCCGACGTCGTCCCGCATGTAGATCCCGCCGCCAGTACCGGCATAGAAGTAGTTCAAGGAACGCTGCAGCGTCTCCAGGACGAATTTTTCGTCTGCCATGTTCTGTGCTGCGCAGGTGCGGTGGGTGGTGAGTCGGGCGTCACGGAAGAATAGGTGGGAGCCGTTGAAATAGACCTTTGCGGTGAAGTCGTTGCAGCCGAGGTTGCCGGTGACGGTGCCGTCGCGGTGAAATACGAAGGCGGTGTCCTTGACCGACCGGAGTGGTTCGGCGTGGTCGTACTCCATCCACTGGTACAGCTGGAAAGTGGTCTCGAAGATGTCCGGGGACCTGACGATTTCGAGGGTGGCCACGTCACCGTGCTCGTTCCGCAGCTGCGGCGAGGTGGGAGGCGACGCTGCGGAATACTGCTCGAATTTCTTCTCGGTGATCTTCAGCTGTCCCCGGTGGAAGAACTTCTTGAACTTCGCCTCGAAATTCGACAGTTCCGGGCTCTTCTTTTCCGGCGGCGGGCATGAGGTCGCCTCGTCGGGCGGAGCAGGTGTCGCCGTAGGAGGCGGCAGCGCCGGAAGTTCATCACCCAACGTCAGCGTGGTCGCCTTCAGTTCGGCTTTCACTCGAAACGGCGTGCAGCCGTAGTTCCCTGCGACTGTCCCGTCGTCACGGAACTCCATCCACGGGCTGGCGTTCTCGGGAGCGTGCACCTCCTCTCCGTCCACCGTGAGCGTGTGGTCGTCAAAGGTCCAGATTCCATCGAACAGCTTGCCTCCGAGGCCTCTCGGCCCCATCTTCGTGGGGGAAGCGGATGCCGTAGCGCCCCCCTTCCCGCCACCCTCATCGCCTGAGGGCGCCCCACACGCCGAGATCGCGCCACACGCCGCCGCCACGCCTGCCACGACCCCTGCAATACGTCTTCGAGAGAGCCACATATCCGCTAAACGTCTCTCGCGGACCGCTAGTTCCACGCCGGCGCTGGGTATCCCAGGCGTGTGCGGCGGGAATTGACCGACCCGCCCCACCCCCGACATGAAGGCCCCATACTCCATCCGGCATCCTGTCTGGGCTGATCTGCCCGGATCGGCCCAGACAGGAGGGGAAACGTATGCGTAGGGGAATGGTGTCCCGAATGGCCGCGGTGGTGGCGCTGACCGTCGGCACGGCCATGGCCACGCTGTCCGCCGGGACCACCGCCCAGGCCACCGACCAGGCCGGCACGTCCGCAGGTGTCACCACCGAGGCAGTGTTCAACAACCCGAACGGCAGCCGGGCCGAGCAGCTCGCCATCGTGAACCGGCAGGTCGACCTGATATCCGGGGCCCCCGCGGGCTCCCGCATTCGGATGGCCATGTTCTACGCCACACACGCCCCCGTCGTCGACGCGCTCGCCGCCGCCCACCGGCGGGGCGTACGGGTCCAGGCCGTCTTCGACAACAAGGCCGTGGACTCGGCCCCGTACCGCAAGCTCGCCGGCGCACTCGGGACCGACGCCTCGGCCACCTCGTGGGTCATGAACTGCGGCAAGGACCGCGGCTGCATCGGCACCCGTGAGATGGGCGGTATCCACGCCATCCACCAAAACAAGTTCCTGCTCTTCTCGGAGACCCGGGGTACCTGCAACGTGGTCGTGCAGTCCTCGGCCAACCTCAACGACGGCCGGGACGGCACCAAGGGCTGGAACAACGCCCTCGTCCTCACCGGGAACGACGGTATCTACCGGGCGTACGACGCCTACTTCGACGACCTGGCGGCACGCAAGGCCAACAGCGACTACTACACCAGCGGTCGCCCACCCGTCGGATCCGGCCGGGCCAAGATCCACTTCTATCCGCGCGCCGAGCGCCCCGGCACCAACCCCTATCGCGACCCGTCCCAGGACACCGTCGCCACGGTCCTGGGCAACGTCCGCTGCACCGGGAACTCCTCCGCCGGCACCCCCGGCGACCACCGCACCCGCATCCGCGTCAGCATGACGGCCATCAGTCGGCCGTACCTCGCCCAGCGGCTCGCGCAACTGGACGCGCAGGGCTGCGAGGTGGAGGTCGCGCAGACCTACGACCCGAGCAGCAAGCTGGAGCGGGAGTCCCTGGAGAACCTCCTCCGCCCGGCATCCGGCCGCTACGGCGGCGTCCGCGTCGGCTACTACTGCAAGCCGACGTCGTCCACCTGGATCCACGACAAATACCTGCTCGTCGAGGGCAATTACTACAACCGGCCCGACCGCAGGGTCGTCTGGACGGGCAGCCACAACTGGACCGGGAACTCCCTGCGGCAGAGCGACGAGACCGTGCTGCAGCTGGAGGACTCCGCCGTGTACGACGCGTACGCCCGCAACTTCGCGCTGACCCACGCCGCGACGACCCACCATCCCGCCAACGGCGACGCCCTCACCTGCGCGGCGCCGAGGGCTTAGAACAGCAGGCCGGCCAGGGCCGCGACGGCGAAGCCCGTGGTGGAGAGGACGGACTCCAGGACCGTCCAGGACTTCAGTGTGTCGCGCACAGAGATGCCGAAGTACTTGGCGACCATCCAGAAGCCGCCGTCGTTGACGTGCGAGGCGAAGATCGAGCCCGCCGAGATGGCCACGATGATCAGGGCGAGGTGGGGCTGGGCGAGGTCCTGGCCGTCGATCAGGGGGACGACGATTCCGGCGGTGGTGACGATGGCGACGGTCGCCGAGCCCTGGGCGACGCGGAGGGCGACGGCGATCAGCCAGGCGAGGACGATGACCGGGAGGCCGGCGCTGTCGAAGGTGCCGGCGAGGGCGTCGGCGACACCGCTGCCCCGCAGCACCGCGCCGAAGACACCGCCCGCGCCGACGACGAGCAGGATGTTGCCGATGGGCTTGAGCGACGCGGCGGAGACGGCTTCCAGGGACGCCCGGGACCAGCCACGGCGGACGCCGAGGAGGTAGTACGACATCAGCAGGGCGAGGGTCAGGGCGGCGAACGGATTGCCGAAGAACTCCAGGACGGACCGGAGGGTGCCCGGCTCCAGGGCGAGGGAGGAGAAGGTCGCCAGGAGGATGAGGAGGAGCGGGGTGCCGATGACGGTGAGGACGGTCGGGAGCGGGACGGGGCGTTCCGCTGTCCCCGGGCTTCGGTCGTCGGTGGTGACCGCCGCTTTTGCAGCCGCTGCGGCCTCGACCATGTCCTGGGGCACGGGCACGAAGACGCGTCTGCCGATCCAGGCCGCGTACGCCCAGGCACACAGCACCGCCGGCAGACCGCAGAGGGCGCCCATGAGAATGACCCAGCCCAGGTCGACGCCGAAGAGTCCGGCCGCCGCCACCGGCCCGGGGTGCGGTGGCAGGAAGGCGTGGGTCATCGACAAACCGGCCAGCAGCGGCATGGCGTGGAGAAGTACGGATCCGGCGGTGCGCTTGGCAGCGGCGTGGACAATCGGCGCGAGGACGAAGATGCCCACGTCGAAGAAGACCGGTATGCCGATGACGAGGCCGGTCAGCCCCATGGCGAGCGGGGCGCGCCGCGCACCGAAGAGTCCGATGAGGCGGCTGCTCAACTCCTCGGCTCCGCCGGAGACTTCGAGGATGGCGCCGAGCATGGTGCCCAGGCCGATGATGATCGCGACGTGTCCGAGTATGCCGCCCATCCCGCCCTCGACCAGGGACGTGACGTCGGACTTCTGGACGCTGCCGAAGAGTTCGGTGACGGAGAGCCCGGCGGCGAGGCCGACGGCGAGGGAGGCGGCGAGCAGCGCGACGAAGGGCTGGAGCCGGAGCTTGATGATCAGGAAGAGGAGGAGCGCGACACCCAGGGCGGCGACGGTCAGCAGGCCGGGGGTACCGGGTATGAGGGCGAGCAGGCCGCCCCGGCGGGGCTGTGGTGCTGCAGCGAGGAACATGCGATGACTCCGTCGTCAGGCATGGTGCTTCCGAGCAGGGACGGCGTTCCGTCGATGACGTGCCGTGGACGCGACGGCGTTCCGTGGACGGCCTGCGGCGGCGGTCAGCCGAGGACGGCGAGGGCGTCGATTTCGATGAGCAGGCCCTTGGGGAGGCCGACGTAGACGGTCGTCCGGGCCGCCGGGGCTTCCTTCAGGTCGGCGAAGTAGTCGTTGTAGATCTCGTTCATCTCCGCGAAGTGGTCGGTGTCGGTGAGGTAGACGCGCAGCATCAGCACGTCCTCCCAGCTCGCCCCGCCCGCCTCCAGGACGGACCGGACGTTGGCGAGAGTCTGGAGGGTCTGCTCGCGGAGGGTTGGCCCGGCGGGGGTGGGGGCCTGGCCCTCGACGGCCGGGAGGAAGCCGACCTGGCCCGCGACCTGGAGGATGTTGCCCTTCTTCACGCCGTGCGAGAACTTCGCGGGCGGGGTGGTGTGGGTGGCCGGGGTGACGGCGGTCTTCCGGAGCTTCTCGCTCATGAACTGGTCTCCTTGGTCGGGGTGTTCGGCGGGGTGTTTGTCAGGGGGTTCGGCGGGGTGTTTCCGGAGTACTCGCGGCTGATGGCGTCGGCGGTGCGGCGTACCAGCGGGAGGAGTCTGAGGAGTTCGTCGGCGCTGACGACCACGTTCGGCGCGGAGACCGACATGGCGGCGATGACGCGCCCGTCCGTACCACGGACGGGGGCCGCGACGCAGTTGATGGACTTCTCGTGGCCACCGAGATCGCTGGCCCAGCCCTGTTCGCGCACCTTGGCCAGCTCCTTGAGGAAGGCGTCGGGGCCCGGTGTCGAACGGGGGGTGTACATGGGGTAGTCGAGCCGCCCGGCGACGGCGCGCCGCTCGGGCTCGGGCAGGTCGGCGAGGAGGAGCTTGGCGACGGCGGCGACGGTGATGGCGACGGGCTTGCCGACGCGCGAGTACATCCGGACCGGGTAGCGGGACTCGACCTTGTCGAGGTAGAGGACTTCGTTCTCCTCATGGACCGCCAGGTGGACGGTGTGTCCGCACCGCTCGTTGAGTTCGACGAGGTGGGGGTGGGCGATCTCGCGTACGTCGAGGTTCTCGACGGCCTGCTGGGCGAGGGCGAAGAGCCGGGCGCCGAGGCGGTAGCGCTGGTCGGGCTGGCGGTGGACGATGCCGTGCTCGTGGAGCGTGCGCAGCAGCCGCAGGGCGGTGGACTTGTGGACGCCGAGGCGTCCGGCGACCTGTCCGAGGTCGGCGGGCCCCTCGGCGAGTAGCGGCAGGATGCTCAGCGCGCGGTCGACGGTCTGGCTCATGCCCTGTGTACCTCCTGGTCCATGGCCTGGTGTACCTCCTGGTCCTTGGCCTGCCGCTCGGCGGCCATCGTGGTCTGTCCCGGCCGTCCGGGGCCAAGGTCCGGCCGTCCGGGACCGAGGTGCAGGTCGCCGGGGCCGAGGTGCAGCCGCTGCCAGGCGGTGTCGTCGAGGGCGGCCAGCCGGTCGGCGAGGGCAGGGGAGGGCGGGGCGGCGAGGTCGCCGGGGACGGTGAGGGCGGCGGCGGCCCAGAGGTGGCCGTAGCGGATGCGGGTGGGCACGGGCAGGCCGCGGAAGGTGGCGGAGAGGAAGCCGGCGGCGAACGCGTCACCGGCACCGACAGCGGCGACGACCTCGGCACGTGGCGCGGGCTGCGCGTACCGGCCGTCGCTGTCGTACGCCACCGCGCCCGCTGCTCCGCGCTTGACGACCAGCGTGCCGGGTTCGGGCAGTGCGGCGCGGATCGCGTCAGGGCCGCCGGTGAGACCCCAGGCCTCCGCCGCTTCGTCCTCGCCGACGAAGACGAGGTCGGCACCGCGGGCGAGGTCGAGCAGAATACGGGCGTCATGGGGGTCGCGCCACAGCCCGGGACGGTGGTTGACGTCGAACGAGACGAGGGGGCGGCGGCGCCGGCCGGATGCACCACCAGACGCACCACGGCCGGAGTGACGCTTCGTGTGCCGCTTCGTCACCTCGTGCATCAAGGTCAGGCAGTCGTCGGAGAGGGCCGCGGTGATCCCCGACAGGTGCAGCACTCTGCCCGACCGGATCGCGGCCGGGTCCAGGGTGGTGACGGACATGGCGGAGGCGGCGGATCCGGCGCGGTAGTAGGCGACCTCGTGGGCCTCCGTGCCGCGGTCGCCGGCGGTGCGGAAGTAGACGCCGGTGGGGCGGTGCGGGTCACGCCGGACATGGGAGACGTCGACTCCGCTCGCGGCGATGGCGGCGACAAGGTGGTCGCCGAAGCCGTCGGCGCCGACGCGGGAGATCCAGCGGGCGGTGTGTCCGGCGCGGGCGAGCGCGCAGGCGACGTTGGACTCGGCGCCGCCGATGGCGCGGTGGAAGGACGGCACATCGGCGAGGCGTCCGGGACGGCTGGGCAGGAAGGTGACCATGGATTCGCCGAGGCAGACGACGTCGACCTCCGGGGCGGGCGGGTCGTCGACGCGCGAAGGCCTGGTCACGGTCGGTCGGCCTCCTTCGCTGTGCGGCTCGTGGGGGGCGTCGTCCGGCCTGTTCCACACCCTGCCTTGACCCTGTCTTGCGCCTGTCTTGACCCGTTCTTGAGCCATGGTTCTCATCATTAACCGAGTCACCGACCGAGTCATTGACCCAGCGATGGCCCGGATGTTAGACAGCTGTAAGCGGTATGCGCAATGAGTGTTGCAGAGTGTGCAACACGGTCTGTGAGGAGGCCAGATGGTCGGGGAGCGGCTCGCGCAGGGGCTCAGGGAACTCGCGGACGAAACGGTCGACCACCGCTTCAAGGGCCTCCCCCCGGACGCCGACGGGCTCACCCTCGGCGAGCTGGCCGCCGAGCGCCGCAACCTCTTCGACGGCGGCTTCACCACCCCCGTCCTGGCGCTCTCCGCCGAGTCGGTCGAGCACAACCTGGCCCTGATGGAGACCTACGCCACCCGGCACGGCCTCGCCTTCGCCCCGCACGGCAAGACCTGCATGGCCCCCCAGCTCTTCGCCCGCCAGCTGGAGCGCGGCGCCTGGGGCATCACCGCCGCCGTCCCCCACCAGGTCCGGGTCTACCGCAGCTACGGCATCCAGCGGATCTTCCTGGCCAATGAGGTCGTGGACGCGGCCGCGCTGCGCTGGCTCGCCGCCGAACTGGCCGCCGACCCCGGCTTCCGCCTCGTCTGTTACGTCGACTCACTGCGCGGTATCGAGCTGATGGACCGGGCGCTGCGGGAGGCCGGAGCGACCCGCCCGGTGGATGTGGTCGTCGAACTGGGCGCCGGCGAGGGCGCCCGTACCGGCGTCCGTACGGAGACCGAGTGCCTGGAACTGGCCTCTGCCATCGCGGGGGTGGACACTCTGCGTCTGGTGGGCGTCGCGGGTTACGAGGGCGAGGTGCCCGAGCCCACCACGGAGCGGGTGACCGCCTGGGTGCGCCGGCTGGTCGCCCTGGCCGTGGCGCTGGACCGGGCGGGCCGGTTCGCCGACCTCGACCAGATCGTCGTCAGTGCGGGCGGCAGCGCCTGGTTCGACGCGGTCGCCGAGGTGTTCGCGGAGATCCCCGAGCTGTCCGCTCCGGTCCTCAAGCTGCTGCGCTCCGGCGCGTACGTGTCGCACGACAGCGGCCACTACCGGCGCCTGACGCCGTTCAACCGCGTCCCGGAGGAGGGCGCGCTGGAGCCCGCCTTCCGGCTGTGGTCGCAGGTGGTCTCCCGCCCCACGCCCGAGCAGGCGTTCCTCAACGCGGGCAAGCGCGACGCGGCCCACGACCTGGATCTGCCGCAGGCCCAGGTCGTCCGGTCCGGCCGGGACGGCACCGAGCGGCCGGCGCACGGCATCACCGTCACCGGGCTCTCCGACCAGCACGCCTGGGTCGCCACGGAGCGCTCCGGCGACCTGGAGGTCGGCGACTGGGTGGGCCTGGGGCTGTCGCACCCCTGCACCTCGTTCGACAAGTGGCAGCTCATCCCGCTCGTCGAACGGGACGGCACGGTCACGGATTTCATCCGCACGTTCTTCTGAGGGGGCGGTCGTGGCAGACCTCGTCCTCCGTGACGCGGACGTCGTGGACGGTACCGGCGCCCCGTCCTACCGCGCCGACGTGGTCATCGACGGCGGAAGGATCGCCTCGATCGCCCAGGAGGCCGCGGCGGCGGGCAGTCAACGCCCCACCGCACGACGGGAGTTGGACGCAGCCGGGCTCGCCCTCTCCCCCGGCTTCATCGACATGCACGCGCACAGCGACCTCGCGCTGCTCCGCGACCCCGCGCACGAGGCCAAGGCCGCCCAGGGCGTGACCCTCGAAGTCATCGGCCAGGACGGCCTGTCGTACGCCCCGGTCGACGACCGCACACTGGCCGAGGTGCGCCGCGCGATCAGCGGCTGGAACGGCTACGGGGACGACATCGACTTCGACTGGCGGTCCGTGGGCGCGTACCTGGACCGGCTGGACCGTGCCCACGACGGGCAGGGCATCGCGGTGAACGCCGCGTACCTGGTCCCCCAGGGCACGGTCCGGATGCTCGCCGTCGGCTGGGAGGACCGCGCGGCGACCCCTGACGAGCTGGACCGCATGCGCAAGCTGGTCGCCGAGGGCATGGCGCAGGGCGCGGTGGGCATGTCGTCCGGGCTCACCTACCCGCCCGGCATGTACGCCGACAACACCGAACTCACCGAACTGTGCCGGGTGGTGGCCGCGTACGGCGGTTACTACTGCCCGCACCACCGCTCCTACGGGGCGGGCGCCCTCGCGGCGTACGAGGAGATGATCGCCCTCACGCGTGCGGCCGGCTGCGCGCTGCACCTCGCGCACGCCACCCTGAACTTCGGCGTCAACAAGGGCCGCGCGCCCGAGCTGCTGTCCCTCCTGGACGGCGCGCTGGACGCCGGCGCGGACCTCTCCTTCGACACCTACCCCTACACCCCCGGCTGCACGACGCTGGCCGCGATGCTGCCGAGCTGGGCGAGCGCGGGCGGCCCCGAGGCCATCCTGGCCCGCCTGCGGGACGACGCGACGGCCGAGCGCATCCGCCACGCCCTGGAGGCCGAGGGCGCCGACGGCTGCCATGGCGTGCCCATCGACTGGGACACCATCGAGATCTCGGGAGTCTCGGACCCGGCCCTGGGGGACGCCGTCGGCCGCACCGTCCAGGAGTCGGCGGACCTGCGCGGCGAGGCCCCCTGGGCGACCGCCCGCCGCCTGCTGATCGACGACCGGCTCGGTTCGACGATCCTGCACCACGTCGGTCACGAGGAGAACGTCCGCCTGATCATGCGCCACCGGGTGCACACGGGCGGCAGTGACGGCATCCTCCAGGGCGGCAAACCGCACCCCCGCGCCTACGGAACCTTCCCCGCGTACCTCGGCAGGTACGTCCGCGAACTGGGCGTGCTCTCCCTGGAGGAGTGCGTCGCTCATCTCACCGGCCGCCCGGCGGCCCGGCTCCGCCTCCCCGACCGCGGCCTGGTACGGGAGGGCTACCGCGCCGACCTGGTCCTCTTCGACCCCGGGACGGTCGCCGCCGGCGCGACCTTCACCTCCCCCCGCACCCTCCCGGCCGGTATCCCGTACGTCCTGATCGACGGCCGCTTCGTCATCGACCACGGCCGCCGTACGGACGTCCTGGCGGGGCGGTCGGTACGGCGCACGGTCCGGTAGCTCCGCTCTCCGCGGCCGCCCGCAGGCCGACGGGCGTGAGCAAGCCCACGCCGCCCGCCGGCCGGCGAGACGCAAAACACCGGGCGGCCGCCGAAACGCGCCCGTAAGGTGGCGGATATGCAGGTGATCCAGTCAACGAAGCTCGCCAACGTCTGCTACGAGATCCGTGGCCCGGTGCTGGAGGAGGCGATGCGGCTGGAGGCTGCCGGTCACCGCATCCTCAAGCTCAACACCGGCAACCCGGCGGCCTTCGGCTTCGAGTGCCCGCCCGAGATCCTGGAGGACATCCTCCGCACTGTCGGGACGGCGCACGGCTACGGGGACGCCAAGGGCCTGCTCTCGGCCCGCCGCGCGGTGATGCAGCACTACCAGACCCAGGGCATCGACCTCTCCGTCGAGGACATCTACCTGGGCAACGGCGTCTCCGAGCTGATCCAGATGGCGATGCAGGCGCTGCTGGACGACGGCGACGAGGTGCTGGTCCCGGCCCCGGACTACCCGCTGTGGACGGCGGCGGTCTCGCTGTCCGGCGGTACGGCCGTGCACTACCGCTGTGACGAGCAGGCGGACTGGATGCCGGACCTGGCCGACATCGAGCGGAAGATCACCGACCGCACCAAGGCCATCGTCGTCATCAACCCCAACAACCCCACGGGCGCCGTCTACGACGACGAGCTGCTGCGGAGCATCGCGGAGATCGCCCGCCGGCACAACCTGATCGTCTGCGCCGACGAGATCTACGACAAGATCCTCTACGACGGTGTCACCCACACCCCGTTCGCCTCGCTCGCCCCCGACCTGCTGACGCTGACCTTCAACGGACTGTCCAAGGCGTACCGGGTGGCCGGCTACCGCAGCGGCTGGCTGGCGGTCTGCGGCCCGAAGGCGCACGCCTCGTCGTACATCGAGGGGCTGACGATCCTCGCCAATATGCGGCTGTGCGCCAATATGCCCGCCCAGCACGCGGTCGCCGCGGCCCTCGGCGGCCGGCAGTCGATCAAGGACCTGGTGCTGCCCGGCGGCCGGCTGCTGGAGCAGCGGGACACGGCGTACGAGCTGCTCACGCAGATCCCCGGCGTCAGCTGCGTCAAGCCGAAGGGCGCGCTGTACGCGTTCCCGCGGCTGGATCCCTCGGTCTACAAGATCAAGGACGACCGGCAGATGGTGCTGGACCTGCTGCGCGCCGAGAAGATCATGATCGTGCACGGTACCGGCTTCAACTGGCCGGAGCCGGACCACTTCCGGCTGGTCACCCTGCCCGGTAAGGACGACCTGGCGGAGGCCGTCACCCGCATCGGCTCCTTCCTCGACGGATACGGGCAGTACTGACCCGCCGCGAGTTCCCTTCGGCTGCCCTACGGCTTCTCTACGGATCACAACTTTAGACATTGTCTAAGCTAGGATGGTCTCCTGGACGTCTTCAGGAGGTCAGGAGGCCATCCCATGTACGAACCGATCCGCACCAAGTCGGTCCACACCATGGCCGCCGCCCCGGGGATCCCGCACCGCTCCCGCGAGGAGGAGCTGGATATCCGGCTCGCCGGACAGCTGACCGCACTGCTCACCGTCACCGACGAACTGCACGCGCTCGCCACCCGCGCAGCCGACCCCGGGGCCGACGAGCTGGACGGCCCCGCCCTGGCCGGCGCCGCCGACCGGATCGCCGAGCAGGTCGCACGGCTCAGCGGCGGCCACTATCCGCTGCGCGCCGAACCCACCGACGGCGGCGCCCCGTCCCGCGTCCCCGCGCTCCAGCAGCGCGCCCGCACCCTCGCCGGAAACGCCCTGGCGGTCGCCACCTCCCGCGCCGACACCGCGGTGATGAGGCTGGCCACGGAGCGGATGGCGGCGCACACCGGGCCGGCGTGGGACCGGGACCTCGCCTCGGCCTGATCTTCACCCGGCCGGCCCCACCGGGGCGGAGCAGTACGGGAGTGCACGCCCCGCACCCGAGCGCACCGGATGCGGGGCCCCGGAACGTACCGTCAGCCCAGGCGCCGCACCAGCGCGCGGTACTCGTCCCACAGCTCCTTCGGCGTGTGGTCACCGAAGGTGTTGAGGTGCTCGGGGACGAGTGCGGCCTCCTCGCGCCAGACGTCCTTGTCGACCGTGAGCAGGAAGTCCAGGTCGGCGTCGGCCAGTTCGAGGCCCTCGGTGTCCAGGGCCGCCTTCGTCGGCAGCACGCCGATCGGGGTCTCGACGCCCTCGGCGCGGCCGTCGAGACGGTCGACGATCCACTTCAGGACGCGGCTGTTCTCACCGAAGCCGGGCCAGACGAACCGGCCCGCGTCGTTCTTGCGGAACCAGTTGACGTAGTAGATCTTCGGCAGCTTGGACTGGTCCTTGTCCTTGGCCACCTCGATCCAGTGGCCCATGTAGTCGCCCATGTTGTAGCCGCAGAAGGGAAGCATGGCGAACGGGTCGCGGCGCAGCTCACCGACCTTGCCCTCGGCCGCGGCGGTCTTCTCGCTCGCCACGTTGGCACCGAGGAAGACACCGTGGTTCCAGTCGAAGGACTCGGTGACCAGCGGAACGGCGCTGGCCCGCCGCCCGCCGAACAGGATCGCCGAGATCGGCACGCCCTGCGGGTCCTCCCACTCGGGCGCGATGATCGGGCACTGCGAAGCGGGCACGGTGAAGCGGGCGTTGGGGTGGGCGGCCGGGGTCTCGGAGCCGGGCGTCCAGTCGTTGCCCTTCCAGTCCGTCAGGTGGGCCGGGGTCTGCTCCGTCATGCCCTCCCACCAGACGTCGTTGTCGTCGGTGAGGGCGACGTTCGTGAAGACCGAATTGCCCCACAGCGTCTTCATCGCGTTGGCGTTGGTGTGCTCACCGGTGCCGGGCGCGACGCCGAAGAAGCCGGCCTCGGGGTTGATGGCGTACAGGCGGCCGTCCGCGCCGAAGCGCATCCAGGCGATGTCGTCGCCGATCGTCTCGACCGTCCAGCCGGAGATCGTGGGCTCCAGCATGGCGAGGTTGGTCTTGCCGCAGGCCGACGGGAAGGCGGCGGCCACGTACTTGGACTCGCCGGTGGGCGGCGTGAGCTTGAGGATCAGCATGTGCTCGGCCAGCCAGCCCTCGTCGCGCGCCATGACGGAGGCGATGCGCAGGGCGTAGCACTTCTTGCCGAGCAGGGCGTTGCCGCCGTATCCGGAGCCGTACGACCAGATCTCGCGGGTCTCGGGGAAGTGCGAGATGTACTTGGTCCGGTTGCAGGGCCAGGGGACGTCCGCCTGGCCGGGCTCCAGCGGGGCGCCGACGGAGTGGACGGCCTTCACGAAGAAGCCGTCCTCGCCCAGCTCATCGAGGACGGCCTGGCCCATGCGCGTCATCGTGCGCATGGAGACCGCGACGTACGCGGAGTCCGTGATCTCCACACCCAGCGCGGACAGCTCGGAGCCCAGCGGCCCCATGCAGAACGGCACGACGTACATCGTGCGGCCGCGCATCGAGCCACGGAACAGGCCCCGCTCGCCCTGGAAGATGTCCCGCATCTCCGTCGGGTCCATCCAGTGGTTGGTGGGGCCGGCGTCCTCCTCCTTCTCGGAGCAGATGAAGGTGCGGTCCTCGACGCGGGCCACATCGCTGGGGTCGGAGGCGGCGTAGTACGAGTTGGGGCGCTTGATCGGGTCGAGCTTCCGGAACGTTCCCTTGTCGACGAGTTCCTCGCACAGACGCTGGTACTCCGCCTCCGAGCCGTCACACCAGACGACCCGGTCGGGCTGGGTGATCGCTGCAATCTCGTCCACCCAGGTGATGAGTCCCCGGTGACGAGTCGGAATGGGGGCGTCCCCGGCACGAAGCCCATGGGAGTGCTTGGGGGAGGGAGCCGCGTTGTCGCGCGCCACGATCGCTCCTAGATGAGGGTGTGGACGGACCCGTTCCCGTTTTGACAGGAAGATCCGCATTTGTCGATTGTTTGCCCCTTGGGGGCTGCGACCCGGATGCTTCGTGACCGCTCATCCGGTGCCGACCGCACTCATTTGATCATCCGACCCCTTGAGGGTTCTGTCCAGAGGGCGAATTCGTGACCGCCGCCACTTCCGGGCGAATCCGTAACTTACGGTTGCGTAGGTAGCATTGCGCCATGTCTTCCGCGCCCGACGCCGCCGAGAGCCGCTCGACCTCCGCGCCGCCCGCGATTGCGGCGGTCGCCGCCGCTGCCGCGCCCTTCAAGCCGAAACTGCGGGGCTGGCTGCATGCCGGAATGTTCCCCGCCGTCCTGCTGTCCGGTGTCCTCCTCACCGCCCTCGCCGACAGCACCCGCGGCCGCCTGGCCTGCGCGATCTACACCCTGACCGCCTGCCTGCTCTTCGGCGTCAGCGCCCTTTACCACCGGGGCAATTGGAGTCCGCGGATGGACGGCGTCCTGCGCCGCCTCGACCACGCCAATATCTTCCTGATCATCGCCGGCACGTATACGCCGGTGACCGTGCTGCTGATCCCCGGATCGCGCGGCCAGGTCCTGCTCTGGGCGATCTGGGCGGCCGCGCTGGCCGGTATCGCCTTCCGCGTCTTCTGGGTCGGCGCACCGCGCTGGCTCTACACCCCCTGCTATATCGCGATGGGCTGGGCCGCCGTCTTCTTCCTCCCGGACTTCCTGCGCACCGGCGGCATCGCCGTGCTCGTCCTGGTCGTCGTGGGCGGCCTCCTCTACAGCGCCGGCGGCGTGATCTACGGCATCAAGCGCCCCAACCCGTCCCCCCGGTGGTTCGGCTTCCACGAGGTCTTCCACTCGCTCACCCTCGCCGCCTTCGTCGTCCACTACGTGGGCATCTCGCTGGTGGCCTACACGCACGCCTGAGGCCGGGCCGTTCCCTGCTGGGGCCGGGACCGGGGCCGGGAGCCGGAGGGGCTTGGGCCGGGGCCGGGGCCGGGAGCCGGAGGGGCTGGGGCTGGGGCTGGGTCACCGTCCGTGAGCGACCATGGCCTCGGCTGTCCGATCCCTGACGTTCCCCTGACAATGCTGCGCATGGTCTCCGCACGTACAGCCGCCGCACCCCGCCCCGCAGCCCCCCACACCCCGACCGCCCCGGACACCCTGACCACCCCGAAGGCCCTGACCACCCCGAAACCGGGACTGCGGGAGCGGAAGAAGATCCAGACCCGGCAGGCGATCCGACGGGCCGCCTACCGGCTCTTCGACGAGCACGGCTACGAGGCGACGTCGATCGACCGGATCGCCGAGGCCGCGGAGGTCTCACCGAGCACGGTCGTCCGCTACTTCCCCGCCAAGGAAGACATCGTGCTCACGGACGAGTACGACGCCCTGCTGTCCGCCGGGCTGCGGGCCCGCCCCGCGGACGAGCCGGTGGTCGAGTCGATACGGCGGGTCGCCATCGAGGTGCTGCGCGGAATCGCCGCGCAGGACCGGGCCGGCCTCGTCCAGCGCATCCGGCTGATCCACGAGGTACCCGCCATCCGGGGCCGTACGGCGGAGCATGCCGCCCGTCACACCACGCTGATCAGCACCGTCCTCGCCGAACGCACCGGGCGCCCCGCCGACGACCTGGAGCTGCGGGTCATCAGCGCCGCGGCTCTGGCCGCGCTCCAGGAGGCGTTGCTGAGCTGGGTCACGAAAGACCGGCGCACCGGCCCGGAGCCACTGATCCATCAGGCGATGGACGTACTGACACGAGGCCTCACCCACTGAGCCCACGAACCACAGAACCCCTCCCCCTCCCCTCCCTCACCCCCGGAGCCGCTCCCCCAGCTCCTCCGCTTCCGTCGTCGGCCGTTCACAGGTGAAGTGGCGGCAGACGTACGCGGCCGGTGCGCCGTCGACCAGGGGGCGGTCCTTGAGGAGCGGCACCTCGCCGGTGTCGTCGGACCCGGGGGCGCCCAGCGCGACGACCGCTCCCGGAGCAGTCCCCAGCAGGGCGGCACGGTGCAGCGCCCGGGTGGCCGGGTCGTTCGGCGGCCCGACGACCGCGATCTCCCGCGGCCCGTCCAGCGCCGCCTCGGCGACGGCGAGCCCCCAGCCGATGAAGCGCGGGGCCCGGCCCGCGAGCGCGGTGACGATGCCCAGGGCCCGTTCCGCTGCGCCGCGGTGCAGATCACTGCCGGTCAGAGCGGCGTACGACAGGAGCGCACCGGCCGCCGCGGTCCAGCCGGACGGCGTCGCGCTGTCGGTCGGGTCCTGGGGCCGGCGGATCAGCGCTTCGGCGTCGGCGGCGGTGTCGTAGAGCGCGCCGTCCTCGGAGGTGAACTGGAGCAGCACGGTGTCCAGGAAGAAGCCCGCGAACTCCACCCAGACGCCCTCGCCGGTCACCGAGGCGAGGGTCAGGAAGCCCTCGGCGGCATTGGCGTAGTCCTCCAGGACACCGGAGTTGGCGCCGGCCGCGCCGTCGCGAGAGGTGCGGTGGAGCCGGGCCTGCCAGTCCATGTGGACGCGGACCAGCAGGTCGGCGGCGTCGGTGGCGGCCTGGATCAGGTCCGGGCGGCCGAAGTACGCGCCGGTCTCGGCGAGGGCGGCGATGGCCAGTCCGTTCCAGGAGGCGATGATCTTGTCGTCCCGGCCGGGGCGCGGCCGCCGGGCACGCGCCGCCAGCAGCCGCGCCTTGACGGAGACCAGCCGCTCGGCGTCCACCAGGACGTCGGTGTCGGGGAGTTGGAGCACCGAGGTTCCCTCCTCGAAGGTGCCCTCCTCGGTGACGCCGAAGTACGTGGCGGCGAACTCCGCGTCCTTCTCCCCCAGCACGGTCCGCAGCTGCTCCGGCGTCCACACGTAGTAGGCGCCCTCGGCATGCCGCCCGGTCCCGTCGTCGCTGTCCGCGTCCAGCGCGGAGGCGAAACCGCCCTGGTCGGTACGGAGTTCGCGGACCATGAAGTCGGCGGTCTCGACGGCGATCCGGCGGGCCAGGTCCGAGCCGGTGGCACGCCACAGGTGTGCGTAGGTCCGGCACAGCAGGGCGTTGTCGTAGAGCATTTTCTCGAAGTGCGGCACGGTCCAGGTGGTGTCCACCGCGTAGCGCGCGAAACCGCCGCCGAGCTGGTCGTAGATGCCGCCGCGGGCCATCGCCGCGCAGGTCGCCTGGACCATCTCCAGCGCCCCGGCGGAGCCGGTCCGGGCGTGGTGGCGGAGCAGGAATTCCAGCACCATGGACGGCGGGAACTTGGGCGCGCCGCCGAATCCGCCGTGCACCGCGTCGAATTCGCGGGTCAGACCCATCAGGGCGGTGTGCAGTACGTCGGGGCCCGGCGGGCGCCGGTCGGCGGGCAGCGCCGCGGTCAGCGAACGGCCGGCCAGATCCGCGACGATCCGGCCGGCGACCTCTCCGACCTCGTCACGGCGGTCGGCCCAGGCGCTGCGGACGCCTTCCAGGACCTGCCCGAAGGACGGCATGCCGTGGCGGGGCTCGGGCGGGAAGTAGGTGCCGAAGTAGAAGGGCTCGGCGTCGGGGGTGAGGAAGACGGTCATGGGCCAGCCCCCCTGGCCGGTCGCCGCCTGCACGGCCTCCATATACACGGCGTCGACGTCAGGCCGCTCCTCGCGGTCGACCTTGACCGCCACGAAGTACTCGTTCACCAGATCGGCAACGGCCGGGTCCTCGAAGCTTTCACCGGCCATGACATGGCACCAGTGGCAGGAGCTGTACCCGACGCTGAGCAGCACCGGCACCTGGCGCCGGCGGGCCTCCTCGAACGCCTCGGGGGACCAGGGCCACCAGTCGACGGGGTTGTGCGCGTGCTGGAGCAGGTACGGGGAGGTCTCATGGGCCAGGCGGTTCGGCATATCCCCATCCTCTCCCACTGCACCGCGCTCTCCCACTGCGACGCGTGGTGCACTCCAACGCGGGGCGCACGGCGACGCGGGAGGTGATGAGCGGGCCGGCGGCCGTTGAACCCACGCCGAGACGGGACGGTGAAGGGACAGCAAGGGGACAGCGAGTGGACCGCCGCAGGCCGTGACGGGACCGCGACGCTGTCGCCCGGGTTCAAGCCAGGCCCGGGTTCGGGCTGGGCCCTGGCCGCCGGAGCGGCGGTCAACGCCCCGGCCGAGGTCAGCCGTCACCACACAGGACGCGGACGAGCGGACGGGCCGTGTCGCACGCCGAGCGGCGGTTACGGCCGGGCGGACGCGATGTGCGGCGGCTCGCACCGTTGGCCGCAGGTCCGCCGTGGA
The DNA here is from genome assembly GCF_001590865.1 of Streptomyces sp. NBRC 110611. Classification (GTDB taxonomy): domain Bacteria; phylum Actinomycetota; class Actinomycetes; order Streptomycetales; family Streptomycetaceae; genus Streptomyces. The sequence continues at coordinate 518,127 of NZ_BBUY01000001.1, read as the reverse complement.
TTCTCCCCAGAGCCGCGAACGATCTTGGCCGGTCGGTCCCGGTCAGTCGCGGCGGCCTGGGGAGCATCAGGCCGGGTGGCGAGTAGAGGGGCGGGAGAGCCCAGCTCTCACGTGGTTTTCGGGTCGGCGGCGGACTTCGCCGGGGCGCCCTTCTTGGCGTCCTGGGCGGGCTCCTCCTGGAAGTCCACCTGCCGCATGTGCTTGTTCATGGACTTCATCAGCAGCCACACGGCGCCGCCGATGATCGCGAAGACGATGAAGCCCAGGACGCCGGGGGTCACCTTGTCCTTGTCGAAGCTGTCGGCAAGGGTGACGAAGTGCGTCAGGGCGAGGGTGCTGGTCGCGCTCATCATGGGCTCAATTGTTGCGGATGCCCGCGAAGAGGTCGTCCTCGGGGAGGGAAGTGTCGACGAGCGACTTGGCGAGCTCGTACTCCTCCGTCGGCCAGACCTCGCGCTGGATGTCCATCGGCACCCGGAACCAGCCGCCGTCCGGGTCGATCTGGGTGGCGTGGGCGATCAGCGCCTTGTCCCGGATCTCGAAGAACTCGTCGCACGGGACGTAGGTGGTCAGCGTGCGCTCGCGCTGCTCGAACTGCTTCCAGCGCTCCAGCCACTCGCCGTACGGCGATTCCATACCGCGCGCCAGCAGGGCTTCATGCAGGGCGATGGTGCGCGGCTTGTTGAAGCCCTGGTTGTAGTAGAGCTTCAGGGGCTGCCAGGGCTCACCGGCCTCCGGGTACTTCTCCGGGTCGCCGGCCGCCTCGAAGGCCACCATCGTGATCTTGTGGGTCATGATGTGGTCCGGGTGCGGGTAACCGCCGTTCTCGTCGTAGGTCGTGATGACCTGCGGCTTGAACTCCCGGATCAGCTTGACCAGCCGCCCGGCCGCCTCCTCGACGTCCTGCAGCGCGAAGCAGCCCTCGGGAAGCGGAGGCAGCGGGTCCCCCTCGGGCAGCCCGGAGTCCACGAAGCCCAGCCACTCCTGCTTGACGCCGAGGATCTCCCGGGCCTCGTCCATCTCCTTCTTGCGTACCTCGTGAATGTGCTCCTCGATGTACGGGTCCCCCTGGAGCTTGGGGTTGAGGATGGAGCCTCGCTCGCCACCCGTGCAGGTGGCGACCAGCACGTCCACCCCCTCCGACACGTACTTGGCCATGGTGGCCGCACCCTTGCTCGACTCGTCGTCGGGGTGGGCATGGACCGCCATCAAACGCAGCTGCTCAGTCAAGACTCGATCCTCAGTTAAGGGCCGGAGAAGATGCCTCCTATAGTGACCGAAGCGAGGGGCGCTGTATTCCCTGGGCCGAAACCCCGGGATTCCTGACTCAGGTCCGCCAGGTCCACCAGGTCCTGGCTCGGGTCCACCAGATCCACTTCAGAGGCTCGGGTCCGCCTCGGACTCCCGGTTCCGCTTCAGGGGCCGGGTTCGATTCTCGGGTCCGGTGCAGGTCCCCGGGCTCCGACGCAGGTCCCGTACAGGAGGATGCAGCATGACCGCGGCGCGCGAAGGGCTCCCCGATGGACGCTACGGCCGCTCCGCGGACCAGCGCGCGGACCGCAAGCTCAAGATCACCGGTGCCGTGCTGGGCGTCGCGCTGCTCGGTGTGGTCGGCTGGTCGGGCTTCTCGTACATCACGGGGCAGGACCTCAGCGGCCGGGTGATCACCTGGGACGCGGTGTCCGATCATGCGGTCACGGTCCACCTCGAGGTCGTCAAGGGCACGGACGACACGGGCGTGTGCACCCTCCGCTCCCAGGCCGATGACGGTTCCGAGGTCGGCCGCAAGGACGTCACCGTCGACCAGCGCACCGACCAGGTGGACACCAAGATCACCATACGGACCACAAAGCGGGCGACCAACGCGATACTGGTCGGCTGCACCGCCACCGACCGCCACTGAACCCCACGAGAACCACCCCGCGCCGGACGTCCCCGCACAGGGAATACCGCCGCCTCCCGCCTTGTTGTGGCCCTGCAAGGGGGGCTCGCGTCCCCTAAGGGATCTGTTCGACCGTCCCGTAAGGGGCGGTCTTCCCGTCGTGCGCGGCACGGTCCGTGGCCCGCGCGCAACCGCGTGACGCCACCGTTCACTCACGGGGTGTGTCGTGACCGCGCCTGAGCAGCGAGGATGCGTCGTCGCGCGGACACTGTGAATTTCCTCTTCCCCGTTTTGTGCCGGAATTGTTAGGCTCGTTGTTTCGCCCACCCGTGAAGGCGCAAACCTTCCTGGTAGGGCGTTTGATTTATCCCCAGTACCGACGAGGAGCACCTGTGACCCAGACCAGCGACAACGTCACCTGGCTGACCCAGGCGGCGTATGACCAGCTCAAGGCCGAGCTGGAGCACCTGTCTGGTCCCGCACGCGCCGAGATCACTGAGAAGATCGCGGCGGCCCGCGAGGAAGGTGACCTGAAGGAGAACGCCGGGTACCACGCGGCCAAGGAAGAGCAGGGCAAGCAGGAGGCCCGCGTCCGCCAGCTGAAGCAGTTGCTGGAGACCGCGAAGGTCGGCGAGGCCCCGGCCGCCAATGGCGTGGTAGCTCCCGGCATGGTCGTCACCATCGCGTTCGACGGGGACCCGGACGACACACTTGAGTTCCTGCTGGCATCGCGGGAGTACGCGAGCTCGGACATCGAGACCTACTCGCCGCAGTCGCCGCTGGGCACCGGTGTGAACGGCAAGAAGATCGGCGCCGACGCGGAGTACGAGCTCCCCAACGGCAAGAAGGCGAGCGTGAAGATCCTCGACGCCAAGCCTTACGCCGGCTGAGTCCTGCGGCCCGCAGACCACACAGCGGCCCGGAGCATGATGCTCCGGGCCGCTGTGCTGTGTGGTCTCAAGGCTGTGTGGTCACGCCGTCGCCGAGCGGTACTTGCGGACCGCCAGCGTCCGGAAGATCGCGATGATCAGGAGGGACCAGAGCACCGAGGCCAGTACCGGGTGCTCCATCGGCCAGGCGCCGGTGACCGACTTGGGCACCCCGTCGATGGTGTTCCCGAACAGCTCCCGGGCCGCGGCCACCGTCGCGCTGAACGGGTTCCACTCGGCGACGTGCTGCAGGAACGTCGGCATGCCGTCGACCGGCACGAACGCGTTGGAGATGAAGGTCAGCGGGAAGAGCCAGATCAGCCCGCCGGACGTGGCCGCCTCGGGCGTCCGCACCGTGAGGCCGATCAGCGCGCCGATCCAGGAGAAGGCGTAGCCCAGGAGGAGCAGGAGCACGAATCCGGCAAGTACCCCGGCGAAGTTCTCGTGGGTGCGCCAGCCGATCAGCAGGGCGACGACCGCGAGCACCACCAGAGTCAGCGCGGTCTGTACGAGGTCGGCCAGCGTGCGCCCCGTGAGCACCGCACCCCGGGACATCGGCAGCGATCTGAACCGGTCGATGAGCCCCTTGTGCATATCGTCCGCGATGCCCGCGCCGGCGCCCGCCGTGGCGAACGTGACGGTCTGCGCGAAGATGCCGGCCATCAGGAACTCCCGATAGGCCTGGGCATCGCCCACGGGCGCGCCGGGGATGTTGATGGAGCCGCCGAAGACGTACGTGAACAGCACCACGAACATAATCGGCTGGATCAGCCCGAAGATCACGACTTCGGGGATCCGCACCATCCGGATCAGATTGCGCTTGGCGACGACCATCGAGTCGCGTACGGCGCGGTCGAGGCCGCTCCGCGACCGCGGGGGCCCGACGGGGGTGTCGCCGGCCGTTTCGGTCACCGTGGTCACTTCACGCCCTCCTTCTGGCGTCCCTTACCGGACCTGCCGCCCTCACGGCCGGCGCCCTTCGCGGTACCGCTTCCGCTACCCGCGCCGCTGCCGCGCTCCGTATCGCTCCCGCCGGTCTCCGCCTCGCTCCTGCCGCTCTCCTTGGGCTCCTCGGACTCCTCGGCGGATTCGGCCGCGTGCCCGGTCAGCGAGATGAAGACGTCGTCCAGGGTCGGGCGGCGCAGTCCGATGTCGTCTATCCCCACGCCCCGGGTGTCCAGTTCGCGGATGACCTCGGCGAGCAGCTTCGCGCCGCCGGTGACCGGGATCGTGAGCTTGCGGAGCTGCGGTTCGATCGTGCCCTCGCCCTTGCCGAAACCGCGCAGGACCTCGTCGGCGATGCCGAGGTGCTCGGGGGCGTGTACGACGACCTCGACGCGCTCGCCGCCGGTGCGCGCCTTGAGCTGGTCGGATGTGCCGCGGGCGATGACCTTGCCGTGGTCGACGACGCAGATGTCGTGCGCGAGCCGGTCGGCCTCTTCCAGGTACTGGGTGGTCAGCAGCAGGGTCGTACCGCCCGCGACCAGCTCCTGGATGACGTCCCACAGAGCCTGGCGGTTGCGCGGGTCCAGGCCGGTGGTCGGCTCGTCCATGAACATCACGGGCGGGCTGACGACCAGTGCGGCCGCGAGGTCGAGCCTGCGGCGCATACCGCCGGAGTAGGTCTTCGCGGTGCGGTCGGCGGCCTCGCTCAGATTGAAGCGCTCCAGCAGCTCGGCGGCCCGGCGCTTCGCGTCGCGGCCGCTCATCTGGTAGAGCTGGCCGACCATCATCAGGTTCTCGCGCCCGGTCAAGTACTCGTCCACGGCGGCGAATTGGCCGGAGAGACCGATCGAACGGCGCACCTTGTCGGGGTGGGCCAGGACGTCGATCCCGGCGACCTGTGCCTTGCCCTGGTCGGGCCGGAGGAGGGTCGTCAGGACCCGCACGGTGGTGGTCTTGCCGGCACCATTGGGGCCGAGCAGTCCGAGGACGGTTCCTTCGGGAACGTCGAGGTCGACGCCGTCCAGTGCCCTCACGTCGCCGAAGGTCTTCACCAGACCTTCGGCGTAAATGGCGCCTGGCATATGGGTACTCCCATGGCTCGGATAGGTTCTAGATCGAATATTACGGTTAGCGGCATACGTCGGGCTTGCGGCTTTTGTGCACATTCCGTGCGACTTTCACACCCACACCCCCTCCACCACCTCACCCACGGCCATCTACCCCCTCACCCACGGCCACCTGTACGACATACACACTCGAACGAAGGTGCCACGTAAAGACGAGTAAATCCACACAAAGCCACGACCGCGCCACGGCGACTGCCCGCCGAACACGGCCGGATCCTCAACGCCCGCAGTCGCGATACTACACCCAGACGCGATACATCGCGATAGGGATTTCGATTTGCGTGCGACGACGCGGCGGGCGGCCGCGAGCCCGATCGTCAATGTGAGTGCGACCGCGCGCCACGCCTCCGACCTCGTCACTCCGCCATGACGTAGCCCGCCTCGCGGAGCGCCTCGCGCACCTCGTCGCAGTGCGCCGGCCCCTTGGTCTCGAGATGCAGCTCGACTTCGACCTCGGTCAGGCCGAGTCGCGGATCCGTCCGCACATGCCCGATGTCGACGACGTTGGCGTCGACCACCGTCAGCACCCCGAGCAGCCCCTCCAGCGCCCCCGGCCGGTCCGTCAGCCGCAGCCGCAGCGACAGATAGCGGCCCCCGGCGGCCATGCCGAACCGCAGGATGCGCTGCATCAGCAGCGGGTCGACGTTCCCGCCCGACAGCACCGCGACCACCGGCCCCTCGAACGACTTCGGGTCGGCGAGCAGCGCCGCCACCGGGCTGGCCCCGGCCGGCTCCACCACGAGCTTCGCCCGTTCCAGACACAGCAGCAGCGCGCTGGAGAGCTGGTCCTCGGAGACCGTACGGAACTCGTCCACGAGCCGCTGGACGATCCCGAAGGGCACATCACCGGGCCGCCCGACCTTGATGCCGTCCGCCATCGTCGTCGGCCCCTCGATGGCCACCGGATGCCCGGCCGCCAACGACGGCGGATAACAGGCCGCGCCCGCCGCCTGCACCCCGATGACCTTCACATCCGGCCGCAGCGCCTTGACCGCGACCGCGATCCCCGCCACGAGTCCGCCGCCGCCGACCCCGACGACGATGGTGCGCACCTCCGGGCACTGTTCGAGAATCTCCAGGCCGACCGTCCCCTGGCCGGCGATGATGTCGCGGTGGTCGAAGGGGTGGATGAAAACCGCGCCGGTCTCCCGCGCGTACTCCTGGGCGGCGGCCAGGGTCTCGTCCACGACGTGCCCGTGCAGGCGCACCTCGGCGCCGTATTCGCGCGTCGCGGCGACCTTCGGCAACGGGGCACCGGCCGGCATGAACACCGTCGAGCGCACTCCGAGGAGGGACGCCGCCAGCGCCACGCCCTGGGCGTGGTTGCCGGCACTCGCCGCCACGACGCCGGCGGCCCGCTCCTCCGCGGAGAGCCCGGCGATCCGTACGTAGGCACCGCGGATCTTGAACGAGCCGGTGCGTTGCAGGTTTTCGCACTTGAGGTGCACGGGGGTGCCGACCAGCCCCGACAGGTAGCGACTGCCCTCCAGCACGGTGGCGCGGGAAACGCCGGAGAGCATCTTGTGCGCCTCGCGCACGGCATCGACCGTGATCGTCCCGTTCATGTCGCCAGTCTCGCAGTTCGCCCGGCGGCGGGCCGTCCCGCTGGGAACGAGGTGGGAGCGTGGTGGAAACGTGGCGGGAACGTGCCGGGAACGGTCTGCGCGGGAGGACCGGGCGGCCCCCTGGGGTTACGGGGCGTTATCGGAATGGCCGGCGCAGGTACGCTCCGCGCCGTGGCCGCGTACGCTGTCCCCCAATCCATACGCATCCCATGAAGCGAGCACCCGGCCATGCCCACCTCTTCGGACATGACGACCCACACCGACCCCGCTCTTCTCGACGCGCTGCAGCATCAAGTCGCCGTCTTCGCCCGCCGCGCGGAACAGAGCCGGCTCGGCGGCGTCGGGCAGGCGCGCAACTCCATGGACCGCGCCGCCTATCTGCTGCTCAACCGCCTGGATCAGGAAGGGCCGATGGGCGTCAAGGCCCTGGCCGCAGGCATGGGCATCGACTCCTCCACCGTCACGCGGCAGGTCGCCCCGCTGGTCGACTCCGGGCTGGTCAGCCGGACCACCCACCCCGAGGACGGCCGGGCGGTGGTGCTCCAGCTGTCCGAGCGCGGGCACGCCCGGCTGGACGAGGTACGGGCTTCGCGCCGGGCGCTGATGGCGCTGGTGACGGAGGGGTGGTCCGAGGAGGACCGCGAGGCCTTCACGACCCTCCTGACCCGCTTCAACTCCTCGCTCCACCGCGTCGTGGGCGCCGAGGGGCAGCCGTCCTGACGGTCTGACGGCCTGACTGAGAGATGCCCTGGCCGCCGTCCCCTCCGCTCATTGCCTCACCGCTGACGGCTGGCGCCTCACGGCTCACAGCCGACGACTGGCGTCTCACGGCTCACGGCTCGTTGATCGCTGATCGCTGATCGCTGATCACGTATGCCGATCCGCCCCGGCTGCCCGGGAGTTGCCGGATACGCACCGCCGTGTCGGCCTCGGCCCTCGCCACCCCTCTCCCTGAGGGGCGGCGAGGGCTCCAGGCCGGCCCAGGGCGGCCGTCAGCCCAGCGCCTGCCGGAGATCGGCCAGCAGGTCCTCCACGGACTCGATGCCGACGGACAGGCGTACGAGGTCGCCGGGGACCTCCAGCGCGGAGCCGGCCGCCGAGGCGTGCGTCATCCGCCCCGGGTGCTCGATCAGCGACTCCACGCCGCCGAGCGACTCACCGAGGGTGAACAGCCGCGCCCGGTCGCAGACCTCGACCGCCGCCTGCTCACCGCCCGCGACCTGGAACGACACCATGCCGCCGAAGGCCCGCATCTGCTTGGCGGCGATCTCGTGGCCGGGGTGCTCGGACAGCCCGGGGTAGTAGACGCGGGTGACCTTCTTGTGGGAGCTCAGCAGCTCCGCGACGCGCGCCGCGTTGGCGCTGTGCCGGTCCATCCGTACGGCCAGGGTCTTGATGCCGCGCGTCACGAGCCAGGCGTCGAAGGGGCCGGCGATCGCACCCATCGCGTTCTGGTGGTAGGCGAGTTCCTCGCCGAGGGTGTCGTCGTTGACGACCAGGGCGCCGCCGACCACATCGGAGTGACCGCCCATGTACTTGGTCGTGGAGTAGACGACCACGTCCGCGCCGAGCGAGAGCGGCTGCTGGAGGTAGGGGCTGGCGAAGGTGTTGTCGACGACGAGCTTGGCGCCGGCATCCCGTGCGACCCCGGCCAGCGCCGCGATGTCGCTGATGCCGAGCAGCGGGTTGCTGGGCGTCTCCACCCAGATCGCCTTCGTACGGGGCCGCAGCGCGTCACGTACGGCCTGCGGGTCGGAGGTGTCGGCCACCGACCACTCCACGCCCCACCGCTCGACGACCTTCGCGAAGAGGCGGAACGTCCCCCCGTAGGCGTCATTGGGGATGACGACGTGATCGCCGGGGGACAGCAGGGTCCGCAGCAGACAGTCCTCGGCGGCCAGGCCGGAGGCGAAGGCGAGGCCGCGCCGGCCGCCGTCGAGGGCGGCGAGGTTCTCCTCCAGGGCGGTACGGGTCGGGTTGGCGCTCCGGCTGTACTCGTAGCCGCCGCGCAGCCCGCCCACTCCGTCCTGCTTGTAGGTGGACACCTGGTAGATGGGCGGCACCACCGCGCCAGTGGCCTCGTCGGGCTCCTGGCCTGCGTGGATGGCAAGGGTTTCGAATTGCTGATGGCGCTGGTCGCGCTGATCGCTCATGCCTGCCGAGGGTAGTCGCCCGCGCGGCCGGCCCACCTGGGAGTTCCCGGTTCGTTTGAACCCGCACCGGATCCGCACCGGATACGTCCCGGAAACGTCCCGGAACTTTCTGGTTCGCTGGGGAGTGGATACAACAGGATGCGCCGGATCCGTACGAGCACCACCCCGGCGCCACCGCCGCCATAGCGACTCCGACACCCGCACAGCCAACCGTTACCCGCGACAGCTCAGCCGTTACCCGCTACAGCTCAGCCAACCGTTACAGGCACAGGACACCTCATATGGACGTACTGCTGGTTCTTCTCGCCGCGCTCGCGCTCGGCGGCCTCGTCTTCCTCCCCTGGATGCGACGCCGACAGGCCGCCCAGCAGACCCGGCAGGGCCTGGCCGCGGCCGCCGACCCACTCGCGGGCTACGGCTTCGTCCCGCTGGAGGAGCTCGATGTACGGCTGCCCGGCCCCGACCCGGAGCTGGACGAGGCGCTGGCCGAGATCCGGCGGACACGCGACTGGCGCCCCGCGGCCGAGCTGCTGAAGTCCACCGGCGACGACTGGGAGCGCCGCTGGCAGCGGGTCCAGACGCTGGCCGGGGCCGCCGCGTTCGAGCTGGCCACGGGCGGCACGGAGCAGGACGGCGGGCTCCGCACCGGCGGCATCTGGCTGCGCACCTGGCGCTCCGAGGCCCCCAAGGACCCGGGCGGCGCCCAGACGCACGCCCAGTTCCTCGTCGTCCAGGCGCTGCGCGACCCGGGCTCGGAGGACTTCCGCATGATCCTGGAGGAGGCCCGTACGGTCTGCCAGGAGGCCGCGCTGCTGGCGCCCGGCAGCCCGATCCCGTACATCACCGAGCTGGCGGTGGCCCGGGGGCTGGGTGCCCGCCCGGCCGACTACCAGGAGCTGTGGTCCACGATCGTCCAGCGCGCCCCGCATCACATGGGCGCCCACCTCGCCGCCCTCCCCTACTGGTCGCAGAAGTGGCACGGCTCCCGCGAGGAGGCCGAGGCGTTCGCCGGGCACGCGGCGGCGAGCGCGCCCTCCGGGTCGCTCCTCCCGGCGCTCCCCCTCTTCGCGGTCTACGAGCACCTCCCCGAGGCGAACATGGTCCGCAGCCTCTACCAGAGCGCGGTCGTCGAGCGCGCCATCGAGGGCGCCCACTTCGCGCTCCGCGAGGCTCCCGCCGACCACCCCATGGCGCCGCACGTCCGGCATCTGCTCGTGTGGTTCCTGGTACGCGCCGAGCGCTACGCCGAGGCGATGGAGCAGCTCCGCCTCGTCGACGGCCATGTGGGGGCCGTCCCGTGGTCGTACGGGCCCAGCCCCGCCGCCGAGTACGCCGCGTACCGCGCCCAGGCCATCGCCGGCTGGGAACAGCTCGGCGGGACCTCGGCCGGCTTGCCGCCGGAGAAGCCGTAGCGCAGGGCGGGGCCGTCGCCGTCGGGCGGTGGCGACCCGCCGGGTGGCGGCCCTGCCCAGTGGCGGCGGCCCTGCCCAGTGGCGGCGGCCCCCGGGAATGCCGCCCCTGCCCGCAGCGTTACCCCCACCACAGCCTCCCGCATCCCGCCTGCCCCCTCCCCCCTTCCTCGTCTCCTTCCTCACCTGGAGCCTGATCCTGATGCCGTTCTCCCGCTTCAAGACCCACCTCCCCACCCCCGAGGAAGCGCTCAAGGGCCGTCCCGAGCCCGGCTTCTCCGTCCCCGAGCGACACACCGTCCTCGGCAACCCACTGCTCGGCCCGTACCCGGACGGCCTGGAGACCGCCGACTTCGGCCTGGGCTGCTTCTGGGGCGCCGAGCGGAAGTTCTGGCAGACCGAGGGGGTGTGGACCACCCTCGTCGGCTACCAGGGCGGGCACACCCCGAACCCCACCTACGAAGAGGTCTGCAGCGGCCACACCGGCCACACCGAGGCCGTCCGCGTCGTCTACGACCCGGCGGTCGTGCCGTACACGTCCCTCCTGAAGCTCTTCTGGGAGTCCCACGACCCCACCCAGGGCTTCCGCCAGGGCAACGACGTGGGCACCCAGTACCGCTCCGCGCTCTACACCCACTCCCCCGCCCAGCAGCAGGCCGCCGAGGCCTCCCGCGACGCCTACCGCGCCGTCCTTCACCGCTCCGGCTACGCCGACATCACCACCGAAATCCTCCCCGCCGACGCCACCCGCCCCTTCTATCCGGCCGAGGCATATCACCAGCAGTACCTCGACAAGAACCCGGCGGGCTACTGCGGGATCGGGGGCACGGGGGTGTCCTGCCCGGTGGGCATCGCGCCCTTGGAAGGGTGACGAGTGACGGGTGACGGGTGACGGGTGCGCAGGGAGAGAGCCGCGAGGTGAGGGAGGGGCGCGGTTAGGGCCGGGTTGTGCGGAAGCGGAAGCGGTTCTTGGTGAGGGTGAGGGTGGTGGCGGCGGGGTCGAAGCCGGCTGTGTGCAGTCGGGCGGGCAGGGTTTCGGGCGGTACCGGAACGTAGGTGTCGCCCAGGTGCATCAGGCGGAAGGCGTGGCTTGCGCGGCCGTCACAGCCCGCGAAGACTCCGCCCGGGCGCAGCACCCGGTGTGCCTCGGCGAAGAGCCGGTCCTGTAGCTGAGGTGACGGCACGTGATGCAGCATGGTGAAGCAGACGACGGTGTCGAAACCGGCGTCCGGGAGCGGCATCGCGGCGCCGTCGCCGTGCACCACCTCGATCCGGTCGCCGTGTCGGGCGTACCTGGCCCGTAGCCGCCGCGCCGCGTACTCGTCGACCTCGAGGAGGGCCAGCCGGCCGCCGGTGCGACGCTCCAGCACCCGTGTCGTGGCGCCGTACCCGGGACCGATTTCCAGGGTTTCGGCGCCCAGTTGTACGTCGTGCAGGGCCCATGGCAACAGGTCTTTCTCCACCGCACGGGCCCACAGGCGGGAGTTGCACACCCACTGGTGATATCGATTCATGGAGGGCATGGGGCGAGCGTAGGAAGCGGTGTGCGGTGACCACCAGGCGACAGGGGGACATGTTGTATCGCCGGACGGACAGTCGCGGGGCGGAAGGTGGGACGGACCGCGGGGCGGAAGGCAGGGCGGGAAGCGGGGCGGGAAGCGGGGCGGGAAGCGGGGCGGGAAGCGGGGCGGAGAGCCGTCGGGCGAGTGTCGTGGAGGAGCAGGTGGTGCCGGGCGGGCCGCTCGCCGGGGCGGCCGTGGTCGTGGGGAGCTTCGCGATGGCCGGCGGGCAGTGGTTCCAGCGCCATCGTCACGGGCACCATCAACTGACCTGGGCGAGAAAGGGAGTTCTGGCCGTACGAGCGGCCGGCAACACCTGGGTACTGCCGCCGTCGATGGCACTGTGGATACCGGCGGACACCCCGCATGCCACCGGCGCCGCGGGGCCGGCGCTCTTCCGGAGCTTGTACTACCTGCCGGAGCGCTGCCCGGTCGGCTGGCCGGCGCCCACCGTCGTCGGCGTCTCCCCGCTGCTGCGCGAGCTGATCACGTACCTGGCGGACGAGACCCTGGAGCCGGCCGCCCGCGAACGGGCCGAGGCCGTCGTCCTGGACCAGCTGCGCCCGGTGTCGGTGGCCACGGTGCAGGCACCGATGCCCCACGACCCACGGGCGCGCCGGGTTGCGGAGGCGCTGCGCGCCGATCCGGCGGACGGGCGGACGCTGGCCGAGTGGGGCGCCCGGGTGGGGGCGAGCGGCCGGACCCTGGCCCGGGCGTTCGTGGCCGACACCGGTATGCCGTACGGGCAGTGGCGCACCCGGGTCCGTTTGCAGGCCGCGATGCCGTTGCTGGCCGCGGGCGCCACGGTCGCGGCGGTTGCGGCGCGGGTGGGTTACGCCTCCCCGAGCGCCTTCGTCGCGGCCTTCCGCCGGGCGGTGGGGGTGCCGCCGGGAGCGTACTTCGCGCCGGTGGAGCCGTGACGGACGTCGAGAACGCCGAGGACGTCAGCCGGGCGCGATAGTTAGCCAGGCGCGGTGGTCAGCCAGGTGCAGTGGTCAGCGCAGGGCGCTGCCCGCCACCCACTGCGACCAGTCCATGTTCCAGCCGTTCAGGCCGTTGTCCGGCTTGATGGTGCGGTCGGAAGAGTTGATCACCTCGACCACATCGCCGGTCCGCGAGTGGTCGAAGAACCAGGCGCCGTCGGTCGTGGGGTCATCGGCGCCCTTCGCGTCCTTCAGGCCGATGCAGCCGTGGCTGGTGTTGGCGCGGCCGAAGATTCCCTTGCCCCAGTAGTTGCCGTGGATGAAGGTGCCGGAGGACGACAGACGCTGGGCGTGCGGCACATCAGGGATGTCGTACTCGCCCTTGCCGTCCTTCTTCTTGAAACCGACCGTCGAACCGTTCATCCGGGTCTGCTCGAACCGCTCGGAGATGACCATCTTGCCGTTGTACGTCGGGTTCTCGGTGCTGCCCGCCGAGATCGGGATGGTCTTGATGACCTCACCGTCACGCTTCACGGTCATCCAATGCGTCTTGATGTCGACGGTGCTGACCTGCGCGTGGCCGATGTGGAAGCGGACGGTCTTGTTCTGGATGCCGGTGACGCCCGGCGACGCCTGGACGCCGTCCAGGCCGAGCGCCATGGTGACCTCGGAGTTCGCCTGCCAGTAGCCGCGGGGGCGGAAGTCCAGCCGGGTGTCGCTGAACCAGTGGCCGACGACCCGCTGGTTGCTGCTGGCCGAGACCTTGATCGCGGACTCGACGGCGGCCTTGTTCTTGACCGGCTTGTCGAAGTTGATCGACACCGGCATGCCGACGCCGACCGTCGAACCGTCCTCGGGCGTGAAGTTCCCGATGAAGAGGTAGGGCGGGGTGACGGTGGTGAAGCGGGAGTTCTCCACCGCCCGGCGCCCCTGGGAGTCGACCGCGTGCGCGGTGACCTTGTACGTCGTCATGTGCTGAAGAGCCTGGTCGGGGGTCCAGGAGGTGCCGTCGGCGGAGAGCGTGCCGCGGACCGTCCGCCCGCTTCCGACGGCGGTCATGGTGACGTCGGTGAGCCGGCCCTCGCTGACGGTGACCTTGATGTCACGGTCGATGCCCACCTTGGTGGCGCCGTCCTTCGGCGTGATGGTGATCCTGGCTTGCGACGCTTCCTCGGCGGCTGCCTCGTCCACCTGCTGGGCGTTCTCGTGCCGTGTACCGCTACCGGCACCGCGCGCACCGTCATCGTCACCGGGACTGCCGTTGGCGGCCGCATGGCCGGTGCCGGACGCGGCGAGCGTGAGCACGCTCCCGAGCAGCGCGGCGGCGGCTATGCGGCCCTTGCGGCGCTTGCTGTCCGTCATCACACGCATCTCCATTGCTACCGATTACTACCGAGTGCTACCGATTACTGCTGACTACTGCGGATTTCGCAGGCAAACAATCCCCGAGTGAGCTGCCGATCAGAACGCAGGCCTATCCGGACGCAGGCATTCCGACCGACGCCCAGTGAACGCCTTTTCCGCGCCAACCGTTCCATTCCTCCGAAAAGTGTGGGGTAGGACACTTAGTGCGTTTTGATCACATACTGCACCTATGCCCCGTACGGCCATGGGAGACCCCCGTACGGCGAGGAGCGTGCCGTACGGGGGCCACGGCGGTGTCAGAGACAGTGCCGGGGTCAGACCTCGGCGGCCGCGCCGTCGGCCAGCTCCCACTCCGTCGCATCCCATTCGGCGTCGGGGTCGTAGTCGGTCAGCCCTTCGCTGCTCCACGATGCCTGGGCGAGTTCGGTGCCCGGTACGGCGGAGACCAGGTCGAACGGGTCGATCAGATGGGCCAGCGCCTCCGCCGGGTCCTCCGTGACGGCTTCCTGGGACCGTCGGCGCTCGTCGTCGGGCAGGGAGGGGTCGTCGTCGATGCGGTCGAGGGCGGCGCGGGTCAGCCGGTCCGCGTCGGTGACCTCCATGACCAGTTCGACATGAAGCCGCACAAAACGTGATGTCTCACCATTGCTCATAGCACGGAGGTTAGGACTGGATGGGGCCTGACTTCCCCGCGACCCGCGGCAGTTACTAACATCTGCGCTCAACAGCCAATTCGTCGAACCCACAAGGGGGATCGCTTCCGTGACCGCGCGACGACCACTCCTGACCGCCGCGACGGCGGGATCGGTGCTGTTCGCCTTGTGGTTCGTACCATCCGCCAATGCGATCGTGGGAATTGACGGCGCGAAAGATTCAAGCGATTCCAGCCTGAGTGGCGGTTCCGGTCTGAGCAGCAGTTCCGGTCTGAGTGATGGTTCCGGTCTGAACAGCGGTTCCGGTCTGCATACGGACTCGGAGTCCGCACCGGGGACGCCGGAACTGGCGGGCGGGCCGGGCCGGACGGGCCGCACAGGCAGTGGTGATGGTGCGGAGCGTCGTGCGCAGAGTGGTGGCGAGAGCGGCTCCCCGGGCTCGGGTTCCACCGCCCCGCAGCGCCTCCTCGCCGACACCGGCAGCCCGGACACCACCCCGTATGTGATCGGCGGTACCGTCTGCCTCATGCTCGGCGCCGGGCTGGTCGGCTACTCCGTACGCCGCACACGCCACGAAACGCCCTGACCGCCCGCGCGATACGCGCCGCCACAAGAACACGCGGATACGCAACGAGAGAAGGCCCCGGGCGTCGCGTCACTCACGCGCCCGGGGCCTTGCTCCGCGGGTCGCGGGCTGCGGGCTGCGGGCTGCGGGCTGCGGGCTGCGGGCTGCGGGCCACAACCTGCAACCCGCGACCGGCAAGCGGCAACCAGCGACCAGCAGTCGTCCAGTACTCCCCTACGCCAGCTCCCCGGTGACCGCCTCCACGGCCGCCACCAGCTTGCCGTCCCGCACGAACGCATACGCGCCCTCCAGGTCCGGCGCCAGGAAGCGGTCCTCGCCCGGGCCCTGGATGCCCTCGGCGCGCACCGCCTCCAGTACCGCGCGGGTGGCCGGGGCCGGGGCGAGCCCGTCGCGCATCTCGATGGCGCGGGTCGCCGCGTACAGCTCGACGGCGAGGATCCGGGTGAGGTTGTCGACGGCGGTGCGCAGCTTGCGGGCCGCGGACCAGCCCATCGAGACATGGTCCTCCTGCATGGCGGAGGACGGGATGGAGTCCACCGACGCGGGCCCGGCCAGCCGCTTCAGCTCGCTGACCAGCGCGGCCTGGGTGTACTGGGCGATCATCAGGCCGGAGTCGACGCCGGGGTCGCCGGCCAGGAAGGCGGGCAGACCGTGGGAGCGGTTCGGGTCGAGCAGGCGGTCGGTGCGGCGTTCGGCGATGGAGCCGAGGTCGGCCGCGGCGATGGCGAGGAAGTCCAGGACGTACGCGACCGGGGCGCCGTGGAAGTTGCCGTTGGACTCCACCCGGCCGTCCGGCAGTGCGACGGGGTTGTCGACCGCCGACGCCAGCTCGCGGTCGGCGACCAGGCGGGCGTGGTCGAGGGTGTCCCGGCCGGCGCCGGCGACCTGCGGGGCGCAGCGGATGGAGTAGGCGTCCTGGACGCGCGGGGCGTCGCCCTGGTGGTGGCCGGTGAAGCCCGAACCGGACAGCACCTTCAGCATATTGGCGGCCGAGGCGGCCTGCCCGGGGTGCGGGCGGATGGCATGGAGCTCGGGCGCCAGGACCTTGTCGGTGCCGAGCAGCGCCTCCAGGGAGAGGGCCGCGGTGATGTCCGCCGAGGTGAACAGCCGGGCCAGATCGGCGCAGGCCATCACGAGCATGCCGAGCATCCCGTCGGTGCCGTTGAGGAGGGCGAGGCCTTCCTTCTCGCGCAGTTCCACGGGCGGGATGCCGTGTGCGGCGAGCAGTTCGGCGGCCGGCCGGACGATGCCGTCGGGGCCCTCCGCCTCGCCCTCCCCCATCAGGGTCAGCGCGCAGTGGGAGAGCGGTGCGAGGTCGCCGGAGCAGCCGAGGGAGCCGTATTCGTGGACGACCGGGGTGATCCCGGCGTTGAGTATGGCGGCCATCGTCTCGGCGACCAGCGGGCGGACGCCGGTGTGTCCGGAGGCGAGCGTCTTGAGGCGCAGGAACATCAGCGCGCGAACGACCTCGCGCTCGACCCGTGGGCCCATTCCGGCCGCGTGCGAACGCACGATGTTGCGCTGGAGTCGGCCGCGCAGTTCTGGACTGATGCGGCGGATGGCCAGGGCGCCGAAGCCGGTGGAGACGCCGTAGACAGGGTCGGGCTTGGCGGCGAGTTCGTCGATGCAGGCGCGGGAGGTGGCGATGGCCGCGAGAGCCTCCTCGGACAGCTCGATCCGGGCCGCGCCGCGGGCCACCGCGACGACGTCCTGTGCGGTCGTGCCGGACGTCCCCAGCACCACAGTGTGCATATCCATATTCAGGCACCCTAGAGACTGAATCGCCGAATGTCACCAGTGGATGCCGGGTTCACCCCTTACCTGTTACCTGTTCAGCAGGCTTCCAGGAAAACACCCGCGGAGATACCCGGGGAGGTCCAGGGAGGTCCAGTGGGATCCAGTGGGATCCAGTGGGATCCAGCAGGGAGTTGCCTCACCTCCGGAAGCGTCGCCGCTCGGGCCCCACCCGGCGGTCCGGGGCGTCCGCGAGCCGTACGACGGGGTCGTCCTCGCCGCCGTGCCGGCCGGCCACCACCGGCTCGGCCGAGCCCGCCGCCTTGGCCTTGTACTGAGCGGCGTCCGCGAGCCGGAAGAGCCGGCGGGCGCTGCGTACCGGACCGATCGGGTGACCGGTCGAGGCGACCCCCACCGCGACCCCCTCTCCGAGGTCCAGCTCCCCGGCCCGGTCACACAGCTCCTCGGCCACCTTGACCACCTCGTCGGCCGACGGGCCCACCGCGAGCAGACAGAACTCGTCACCGCCGAGCCGGGCGGCCAGCGCGCCGGGCAGCATCGCGCCGCACAGCGACAGCAGCGAGCCGAACCGTTCCAGCAGCCGGTCGCCGACCGCATGGCCACGCGAGTCGTTCACCCGCTTCAGACCGTTCAGATCACACACCAGCAGGCTCACCACCGCATCGTCGACACGGTGCTGCTCCAGCGCCTCGTCCAGTCGCATATCGACCGCGCGGCGGTTGGCGAGCCCGGTCAGCGCATCGGTGAACGCCAGCCGACGGGCCTCCGCCAGCCGCTCGGTCTGCGCGATACCGGCGGCCGTGACGGCGGCGAGGACGCTTGCGAACTCGGCGTCCGACCGGTCGAAGAGCGGCTCGCCGGTGCGCCGGGCGACATACAGCTCGCCCCACGCGCGGCCGTGCAGCAGGATCGGCGCGACCACGCAGCAGGCCCGGCCGCGGCGGCGCAGCGCGGCCACCCGCTGCCGGTTGTACGGGCCGCCGCCGCAGCCCCCTCCCGGGGCGCCGGGCTGGAGATCCCCCGGGCCGACAACCGGGGGAGGATCCCCCTCGGCCGTCTCCACCCAGGCGCTGGGCTCGCCGCCGCCGGCCCACTGCTCGTGCAGGAAACCGACGATCTCCGGGAACTCGTGGACCGGGTAGCTCTCGTCGTCCGGGAACTCCTCCTCGTCATCGGCCAGTTCGCCGACGTTGACCAGCACCCGCAGTTTCCCCAGCTCACGCTCCCACTTCGAGATCGCCGCGAAGGAGCCGCCCAGGGCCTGGCGCACACCCTGCGCCGCGGCGTGCGCCGATTCGTGCGGGGTGTGGGCGGCCGCCATCGACTGCGCCAGCTCCACCACGGCCCGCAGCCTCGCATCACCCTCGCCCGTCACCGGATCCTCACATTCCGTCACCGCGAGCCGTCACTGTGAGCACGCTCTGTAGTACAGCGTAGGAATGTTTAACCCCTTTCGCCCCTTTCGGCGTGGGATTGACACCTGGGCGTTATCTGCGCCATCTACGCCGTCTGCGTCACGGCTGGTGAGCGCGGATCCGGCCGTGACCATGGCGGGGCGACTACGGTACGTGAGCGCCGCCACGCCCGTCTGTGACCGGATGACGCCCGGGCCTCACCCCATCGGGCCACTCCGGCCCCGGCCCCGGTCCCGGCGCTCACTCACCGGGCCACTGCGGATGCCGCTTCTCGTTGAACGCCGCGACGCCCTCCGCGCGGTCACCGGAGAAGGCCACACTGCGCCAGGCGCCGTCCTCCAGCTCCAGACCGGCCCGCAGATCGAGGCCGTGCCCCAGCCGCATCGCGCGCTTGGCGGCGCGCAGTCCGACCGGCGAATTGCGGGCGATCCCGGCCGCCAGCTCCAGCGCTTCGGCCCGGTCCTGCCCGTCCGCGACCAGCCGGTCGACCAGGCCCAGCGTCACCGCCTCGGCCGCCGGCACCCGGCGCGCGGTGAAGATCAGCTCGGCGGCCCGCGCCGCACCCACCCGGCGGGGCAGCAGCTGGGTGCCCCCGCCGCCGGGGATCACTCCCACCGACACCTCCGGCAGGCCGACCACCGCGGTCTCGTCCGCGACGATCAGATCGCAGGCCAGCGCCAGCTCGAAGCCGCCGCCGAGCGCGAAGCCGTGCACGGCGGCGAGGGTCGGCATCGGCAGCTCCAGTACGCCGGCGTAGGCGGCGCGGGTGTGCGGGCGCTGGCGCAGCAGGTCCGCGTCCGTGAAGGAGTTGCGCTCCTTGAGGTCGGCGCCCACACAGAACGCCCGCTCGTGGGTGGAGGTGAGCACCACCGCCCGTACGGAACGGTCCGCGGCCAGCTCGGCGCAGGCCTCGGACAGGGCGTCAGCCATCGCCGTGGAGACCGCGTTCATGGCCTTGGGGCGGTCCATGACCAGCTCCGCGACAAAGCCGTGGCGCTCGATACCGACCCACTCGTCCGTGCCGAACCGCTGCATAGTGCCCTCCCTGATGTCCCTGTTCACTGCCCTTGTTAACGAACGTTGACCTGGCTGATGGGGATCATGTCAGGTCAACGCCCGCAGCAACAGGACGGGACCGGCCGGACGAGACCAACCGGACGAGACCAGCTGGACCAGCGGGATCCACGACCGGCGAGGCCCACGACCAGCGGGGCCCACGACCGGTGGGGCCCAGGATCAGGGGGCCCAGGATCAGTGGGACGGGGCGGAGCACCAGGGCCGGGACGGACGGGATCCGTCATCAGTCCCTCCGCGTCAGCAGCCACGGCTCCACGACGCCCAGACCACGCACCGGCCGCTGCCACATCGGCTGCAGGGCGAAGCGGTAGGGCGGCGGCTCGGCGCCGATGCCCTCCTCGGCGGCCTTCTGCGCGGCCGCCGCGTCCGCCTCGGAGACCGGGGCATCACCGGTCCGGCCCAGTTCCTCCGCGAACGCCTCGTCCACCAGCACGGTGTCCTTGGGCGCTATCGACGTCAGCCGACTGGCCAGGTTGACGGTCGTACCGAAGACATCGCCCATGCGGGTCGCGACCGTGCCGAACGCGATGCCGACCCGCAGCTCGGGCATCGTCTCGTCATGGGCCAGCGTCTCGATCAGCCGCAGCCCGATCTCGGCGGCGATACCGGCGTCGTCCGCGGAGAAGAGGACCTCGTCGCCGAGGGTCTTGATCAGCCGGCCGCCGTGCGCGGCCACCAGATCCGCGGCGGTGGTCTCGAACGCCTCGACCAGCTCGCCCAGTTCCTCCTCCTCTAGGCGGCGGGTCAGACGGGTGAAGCCCACCAGGTCGGCGAAGCCGACGGCGAGCCGGCGGTCGACCATCTCGGCATCGTCCTGGGCCTGTACGACCCGGCCGGTGGCGGCGGCGAGCTGGCGCCGCCAGACGTACACGAGGAACTCCTCCAGCTCGGGCAGGAGCAGCTCGACCAGCGGATAGGTGATCTCCGTACGGGTCAGGCCGGAGTCCTGGGGCTCGGTGAGCCCCTCCAGGAAGGAGTCGATCTGCCAGTCGGCGAGGCGGGCGGTGGTCTGACCCGTGGACCGGGCGACCTGCACGGCCATGGCCTCACTGAGCAGCCCGGCCTCGACCAGACCGGCGAGCCGGCGCAGAGCCAGCACATCGGCCTCGGTGAGCGCCTTGACCTGGCCGATGTCGGCGAATCCCATGGCCCGCCAGAAGCGCGCCGCGAGGTCCATCGAGACGCCGGCGCTGCGGGCCGCCTGGAACGGCGTATAGCGGCGGTCGGCACCGAGGATGAGTTGTTCGAGCCGAATCGCGATGCTGTCGTCGTCGCCTTCGGCGCCTACATCTCCCTCGGCGCCCTCGTCGCCTTCGTCTCCCTCGGTGCCTTCGGCGCCTTCGTCCCTCTCGTCACCGGCTGCCGCCGGATCACCCGCAGGGGCGTCGCGTACGCCCTCGTCACCGGCCTCCGCCGAGTCGCCCGCCGAGTCGCCCGCAGGGGCGTCGCGTACGGTCTCCTCGCCGGCCTCCGCCGGATCGCCCCCGGGGGCGTCGTGTGCGGCCTCGCCCTCGGTGTCCACGTCGCGCGGGCCGGCGCCCGAGTCGTCAGCGGTCACCGGCCGCTCCCTGTCCGATCCCTGCGCACTGCCCTTCCGATCACGTCTCGCCGGTCGTCCGCTCCCTGACGGACGGCCTCAACGATACGGCAGGTGTGCTCTGGCTCACTCTCATATACCGGCCCTGACCACGGAAGAGATGCGAACGCTTCCCCTAGGGGGCGGTCGAACAGATCCCGTAGGGGTTGCGAGCGCCCCCTGCGGGGCCACAACCGGCGGGGGTCGGGCGGTATTCCCGTGACTCGCACCGCTCGCCCCTCTCGCCGCACTCAGCCCTGCCGCACTCAGCCCTGCTTCGCCCTGACGAGCACACGCCCGCCCACGGGGGGATACGCTCGCCCACGGGGACACGCTCGCCCTGACCGGACATGGTCGGGGCCACCACCCGTCAGCACCCAGGGCTCACAAGGGGCGTCCCCTGGCACCCGGGGCTCATCTCCCGGCACCCGGGGCTCAGGAGGAGCAACGCCGGCGCCGGGGGCTCACACGGGGAGACTCACCGGCACCGGGGAGCACGAAGGGGCGCTCCCTCTCTCCCGAGACCCCACCAAGACCCCCTCCAGGGGGCGCTTCCTCACGGAGCGGTTCCCCGTGCCGGCCGGAGATGGATGATGTCGCCCGCTCCGACGGGCTGCTGTACGCCGTCCGCAGTGGCCAGGACGAGGCGGCCGTCGCCATCGATGGCGACGGCCTCCCCGACGAGCTGCCGGTCCCCCGGGAGTTCGGCGCGCACCGAGCGGCCCAGGGTCGCGCAGCCCGCCGCGTAGGTCTCCTGAAGACCACTGGCGGCGGGGTCACCGTCGGCCGTCTGCCACTCGCCGTACCAGTGCTCCAGAGAGCGCAGGACGGCGCGCAGCAACGGATCACGGTCGGTGGTGACGGCACCGGCCAGGGCCAGCGAGCCCGCGGTGGGGACGGGGAGTTCGGCGGCGGTCAGGCTGACGTTCAGGCCGATGCCGATGACCACACCCTCGCCGGCGCGTTCGGCGAGGATGCCGCCGGTCTTGCGTTCCTCTCCCCCGACCGTGACCAGGACGTCATTCGGCCACTTGAGCGCGGTGTCGACACCGGCCGTACGGGACAGCGCGGTGGCGGTGGCGACGCCGGCGAGCAGCGGGAGCCAGCCCCAGCGCTCCTGGGGGACGCGCGGCGTGAGGTAGACGGAGAAGAAGAGCCCCGAGCGCGGGGGCGCCGACCAGGTCCGGTCGAGGCGGCCCCGGCCGGCGGACTGTTCCTCGGCCACCAGGACGGCGCCCTCGGGCTCACCCTTGGCCGCCCGGGCCGCCAGGTCGGTGTTGGTGGAGCCGGTGGCGGGAACGACGTCCACGACGCTCCACAGGCTCCCGGGGCGCACCAGGGCCCGGCGGAGCGCGGCGACGTTCAGCGGAGGGCGGCCCAGATCGCTCCAGCGGCCGGCTTCTTTGTCCCGGTTTCCCGGTGGTTGAGGGGTCATGGGGCCAGCCTAGGTGTGGCCAACGACGCAGTGCCGCTGAGCAGTCCCGCCGATACGCTACGAAGCGGTAGCCAATCCGCACGACTTCATCACCTCAGCACCCCGCAGCACTCGCAACACCCACAACACCCCGCAGCACCCGCAGCACCCGCAAAGACTTCAGTACCCGCAGTACCCGTCACACCCGTACGGCGCTCCCCGCGCCCGTACGACCCGAGTACGAGCAGTACAGGCCCGTACCACCCTCAGTACGCGCAGTCAGTCCAGGACGAGCAGGAGCCGCATCCCGATGTCCGAGCCGGAAGCAAACATCCACACCACCGCGGGCAAACTGGCCGATCTGCAGCGCCGGATCGAGGAGGCCACGCACGCCGGTTCCGCCCGCGCGGTGGAAAAGCAGCACGCCAAGGGCAAACTGACGGCGCGTGAGCGTATCGATCTGCTGCTGGACGAGGGCTCGTTCGTCGAGCTGGACGAATTCGCCCGGCACCGGTCGACCAGCTTCGGGATGGAGCGCAGCCGCCCGTACGGCGACGGCGTGGTGACCGGCTACGGCACCGTCGACGGACGCCCGGTGGCGGTCTTCTCCCAGGACTTCACGGTCTTCGGCGGCGCGCTCGGCGGTGTCTTCGGCGAGAAGATCGTCAAGGTGATGGACTTCGCGCTGAAGACCGGCTGCCCGGTCGTCGGCATCAACGACTCCGGCGGCGCGCGCATCCAGGAGGGCGTGGTCTCGCTGGGCATGTACGGCGAGATCTTCCGCCGTAACACCCACGCCTCGGGGGTGATCCCGCAGATCAGCCTGATCGTCGGCCCGTGCGCGGGCGGCGCGGTCTACTCCCCCGCCATCACCGACTTCACGGTCATGGTCGACCAGACCTCGCATATGTTCATCACCGGCCCGGACGTCATCAAGACCGTCACGGGCGAGGACGTCGGCTTCGAGGAGCTGGGCGGGGCGCGCACCCACAACACCACCTCGGGCGTGGCGCACCACATGTCGGGCGACGAGAAGGACGCCATCGAGTACGTCAAGGGCCTGCTGTCCTACCTGCCGTCCAACAACCTCTCCGAGCCGCCGGTCTTCCCCGAGGAGGCGGACCTCGCGACCTCGGACCACGACCGCGAGCTGGACACCCTGGTCCCGGACTCGGCCAACCAGCCGTACGACATGATCACGGCGATCGAGCACGTCCTGGACGACGGCGAATTCCTGGAGACCCAGGCACTGTTCGCACCGAACATCGTCACCGGCTTCGGGCGGGTCGAGGGCCACTCGGTCGGCGTGGTCGCCAACCAGCCGATGCAGTTCGCCGGCACCCTGGACATCAAGGCCAGCGAGAAGGCCGCCCGCTTTGTGCGGACCTGCGACGCGTACAACATCCCCGTGCTGACCTTCGTGGACGTCCCCGGCTTCCTCCCCGGTACGGACCAGGAGTACGACGGGATCATCCGGCGCGGCGCCAAGCTGATCTACGCGTATGCGGAGGCCACGGTCCCGCTGATCACCGTCATCACCCGCAAGGCGTTCGGCGGCGCGTACGACGTCATGGGCTCCAAGCACCTCGGCGCGGACCTGAACCTGGCCTGGCCGACGGCGCAGATCGCGGTGATGGGCGCGCAGGGCGCGGTGAACATCCTGCACCGTCGCACGCTGGCCGAGATCGACGACCCGGCCGCGCAGGACGCACGACGCCAGGAGCTGATCCAGGAGTACGAGGACGCCCTGCTGAACCCGTACGAGGCGGCCGAGCGCGGCTACATCGACGCGGTGATCGTGCCGTCCGAGACGCGCCGGCACATCGTCCGGGGGCTGCGCGCGCTGCGCACCAAGCGGGAGGCCCTGCCGCCGAAGAAGCACGGCAACATCCCGCTCTGAGGGACGCGGGAATGAGGGAATGAGGGAATCAGGGGGTCGGGGGATCAGGGGATCAGGGTCAGCGAAGGAGGCCTTCTCGATGATCAAGGTTGTACGGGGCAATCCCACGCCGGAGGAGCTGGCCGCCGCACTGGCGGTGGTGCGGGCCCGGGCGGCAGCGGTGACCGCCGTCGCCCCGGGGAGCCCGGATCACGGCAGCGAGTGGTCGGATCCGGCAGCCACGGTTCCGGCCCGGGCGCGGCTGCCGCACCCGGGGCCGCGGGCCTGGCGGACGAGCTTCTGGCCGCGCTGACCCGTCGGCCTTGTCCGCGGCCTGCCCGTCGACCTTGTCCGGCCGTCCGGCCCGTCGGGTCCCGGGTCAAATCGATGCATAATGCAATGACTAGTCCTTCGGGCTGTAGCGCCTGAGTACGCGTACTCAGGCGCTACAGCGCGTGGCGGGCACAGGATCGAGGCATGCTGTGGTCCGATCCGCCCGATGAGCCGCCCGAGGAGCTGCGCGATGTGCAGGCCAAGCTCCGCCGGCTGGGCATCGTGCTGGCGGTGGCCGCGGTACTGCTGATGCTCCTGCTCGCCGCCAGGTAATCCGTGCCGGACGAGACGAGGTGACGCTCACAGTTCCCCTCGCCCTTGCAACCAGAGCCGCCCGATACGCATCTTTCACTCTTGAAGAGCGCAATTCGGGCGTCGGGCCGCGGGCCGCGGGACCGGCGCTGCCGATGGGGAGTGGGAGAACATGAACAGGCCGCTGAGGCATATAGCCGTCTTCTGCGGGGTGCTGGTTCTGGCCCTGCTGGTGCGGGCGACCTGGATCCAGTTCGTCCAGGCCGACGAGCTCGCCAACGACGACAACAACCGCCGGGTCAAGATCGAGGCGTACTCCTACCCGCGCGGCAACATCATCGTCGACGGCAAGCCGATCACCGACTCCACGACCACCCCCGGCGACTTCAAGTACAAGCGGACGTACAAGAACGGCCCGATGTACGCGCCGATCACCGGCTTCGCCTCCCAGGGCATCGGCTTCTCCTTCCTCGAAAGCACCTACAACAAGCTGCTCAGCGGCAAGGACGACCGCCTCGCGCTCAACCGCGCCAAGGACATCCTCACCGGCGAGAAGCCACGCGGCGGTGACGTCGTCACCACCATCAACGGCAAGGCCCAGAAGGCCGCCTACGACGCCCTGACCAAGCTCAAGGCCAAGGGCGCCGTGGTCGCCCTCGACCCCCGCAACGGCAATGTCCTCGCGATGGCCTCGACGCCCTCGTACGACCCGTCCTCCTTCGCCGCCATGGGCGACGCCAAAAAGTTCGCCGAGCTCGACAAGGACGAGAACAAGCCGCTGAGCAACCGCGCGCTGCGCGAGACCTACGCGCCCGGCTCCACGTTCAAGATCCTCACCGCCGCCGCGGCCCTGGAACACGGCGTGATCACCGACATCAACGCCAAGACCGACT
This sequence comes from Streptomyces sp. NBRC 110611, assembly GCF_001590865.1. GTDB lineage: Bacteria > Actinomycetota > Actinomycetes > Streptomycetales > Streptomycetaceae > Streptomyces. The sequence continues at coordinate 492,437 of NZ_BBUY01000001.1, read as the reverse complement.
CCCCCGTCCCGTACCAGCTGCCGCTGAGCACCACCAAGATTCCCAACGATGTGAAGACCGCCGACTGCGTCAACGGGTCCCTCAAGACCGGTATGCAGTGGTCCTGCAACAACGTCTTCCTCGAGACCGCGCTCAAGGTCGGCAAGGACAAGATGCGCGAGACGGCCGAGAAGTTCGGCTTCAACTCGGAGGTCTACGACAAGGACCTGGGCGACCTGAAGGCCAACAAGAGCCTCTACCCGGAGAAGCTCGACAAGCCGCAGACCGCGCTGACCGGCATGGGCCAGGGCAGCCTGACCAGCACCCCGATGCAGATGGCGATGGTCACCGCCGCCCTCGCCAACGACGGCAAGCTGATGATGCCGCACGTCGTCGACGAGCTCCGCGGCCCGGACCTGTCGACGGTCAAGAAGTTCGAGCCCAAGCAGATGTCCCAGGCCGTCTCCGCCGACACCGCGAAGAAGGTGCAGGAGATGATGGAGAACACGGTCGACAAGGGCACCGCCGGCAAGGCCAAGATCGACGGTGTGACCGTCGGCGGCAAGACCGGTACCGCCCAGCACGGCGTCAACGTGGACGACGAGCGCCCCTACGCCTGGTTCGTCTCCTATGCCAAGCAGGCCGACGGCACCTCCCCCGTCGCGGTCGCGGTCTTCGTCGACCCCAAGGACATGGACATCCAGCGCTCCGAAATCGCCGGCGGCAAGCTGGGCGGCCCGATCGCGAAGGCGGTCATGGAAGCCGTCCTGAAGAAGTAACCCACGGAACTCAAGAACACCCGCAGTACACGGCAACGGCCGGGGCGCCCACCAGGCACTCCGGCCGCACCCGTAGTACGGCCTCTTACGGCCTCTCCTACCATGGCGAACATGACCGAACAGCCCCAGTCCCCTTCCCCCTCCGCCGCCTCTTCCGGCCCCCGCCGCCTCGTCCTCGCCTCCGCGTCCCCGGCGCGGCTGGGCCTGCTGCGCCAGGCCGGGCTCTCCCCCGAGGTGATCGTCAGCGGGGTGGACGAGGACGGGCCCACCGCCGACACCCCCGGCGCGCTGGCCCGCGTCCTGGCCGAGGAGAAGGCCGCCGCGGTCGCCGCCCGCCCGGAGGCCGCCGGCGCCCTGGTCATCGGCTGCGACTCGGTCCTGGAGCTGGACGGCCGGGCGCTCGGCAAGCCCGCCGACGCCGAGGACGCCACCGCCCGCTGGAAGTCCATGCGCGGCCGCTCCGGCATCCTCCAGACCGGTCACTGCGTGATCGACACCGCCTCCGGCCGCCAGGTCTCGGCCACCGCGGCCACCACGGTCCGCTTCGGCGAACCCACCGACGCCGAGATCGCCGCGTACGTCGCCAGCGGCGAGCCCCTCCACGTCGCCGGCGCCTTCACCCTCGACGGCCGCTCCGCCCCCTTCATCGACGGCATCGACGGGGACCCCGGCAATGTCATCGGCCTGTCCCTGCCGCTGCTCCGTCGCCTCCTCGCCGACCTGGACGTCGCGCTCACCGATCTGTGGGCCTGACCATCCGCTGCGCTTGGCTGGCTTCCCACGTTGTCGGCTTTCCCGCCGTGGGGGTTTCTCG
>NZ_BBUY01000001.1:261606-490270 GCF_001590865.1 Streptomyces sp. NBRC 110611 | reverse complement strand
CGACACTGCGAGAAACCATCACGAAGGGACAGCAGACAACGTGGGAAGGCCAGCCAAGCGCAGCGGACGGGCAACCGTCGTAGAGCTGATCAGCTATCCGGTCAAGGGCTGTGCCGGCACACCCATGCCGGAGGCGGAGCTCACCCGGGCCGGTCTGGTGCACGACCGCAGCTTCATGGTCGTCGGGGCGGAAGGCGTCTTCCGCAGCCAGCGCACCGACCCCGCCCTGGCACTGATACGCCCCGGGGTCGGCCCCGGCGGAACGCACCTCACCCTGTCCGCCCCCGGCATCGAGCCCCTGATGTGCGAGATCACGTACGGCTCCGGCGGCTCCGGCGACTCCGGGTCCGCCGTCAGGGCCGACGTCGAGATGTTCGGCACGCCGTACCGCGCCGTCGACCAGGGCGAGGCCGCGGCCGACTGGCTGTCCGAGGTGCTCGGCGCGCCCAGCCGGCTGGTCCGCGTCCCGCCGGAGCACGACCGGGTCACCGACGGCCTGACCCCCGGCACCTCCGGCTTCGCCGACAGCAGCCCGGTCCACGTCCTCTCCCTGGCCTCGCTCGACGACCTCAACTCCCGCATCGCCGCCGCCGGAAGGGCGCCGCTGCCGATGAGCCGGTTCCGGCCCAACATCGTGGTGGACGGCTGGGAGGAGCCCCAGACGGAGGACCGCGCGCGACGGATCACGGTCGGCGGCTGCGAACTGGGCTTCGCCAAGCTCGCCATCCGCTGTGCCGTCACGCTGGTCGACCAGCTGACGGGCACCAAGGCCGGGCCCGAGCCGCTGCGCACCCTCGCCTCCTACCGCCGGGTACCCGAGGGCGGCGTCGCCTTCGGTTCGAAGTTCTCCGTGCTGGAGCCCGGAAAACTGACGGTGGGCGACGCATTCAACGTCACAGCGTGGGGAACCGATTGATCCGATACGGCCCGATCCGCCAGATCGGTCCGATCAGATCAGCCAGATCAACCAGATCAGTCAGATCAGATCAGTCAGTTCGGTCGATCAGATCGGCTCGGTCAGTTCGGCTCGATCAGCCCTGCCCGCCTCACGAGGAGTGCGTAGATGCCCAAGATCCTGCTCATCGCCGGCGACGCCACCGAAGACCTGGAGTTCTTCTACCCGTACCAACGGCTGCTGGAGGAGGGCTACGAGGTCCGGATCGCGGCTCCGTCACGCAAGAAGCTGCAGTTCGTCGTCCATGACTTCGTCGACAACTTCGACACCTACATCGAACGCGAGGGCCACTCCTGGCCGTCCGACCTCGCCCTCTCCGAGGTCGACCCGGCCGAGTACGCCGCGCTGGTGCTCCCGGGCGGCCGGGCGCCCGAGTACCTCCGCACCAACACCGACTTCCGGCGCGTCGTCACCCACTTCTTCGACGCCGACAAGCCCGTCGCCCACATCTGCCACGCGGCCATCACCCTCGCCCCCCTCGGCGTGCTCAAGGGCCGCCGCACCGCCGCCTACCCGGCCTGCGCACCGGACGTGGAGATGGGCGGCGGCACCTTCGTCGACGGCTCGGCGGTGGTGGACGGCAAGGTCGTGTCGGCCCGCGCGTGGAACGACCACCCGGAGTGGATGCGGGCGTTCATCGACGTCCTGCGGAAGTACGCACCCGTGAAGGGCTGAGCGCCTGTGAAGCGCTGAGGAGGAAGCCCGGCCGGTCAGACGGCGCCCGGTGCCGCCGGCCGCGGGCCGTACGGTCCGTCCGGCCCCTGCGGGGAGCCTCCCCCGGCCGGGTTCCCGTCGTCGTGTGCGGCCCCGTCTGCGGGCCCGTGTGCGTCCCCGGGGGCGCGCCCCTCCCCGTACGCCACCAGGGTGAGCACGATCATCCCCAGCACGACCATCATCGCCAGGAACGCGACCCAGCCGACCAGGCCGACGGAGAACGCGCCCAGCAGGCCGTGCACCACGGCCGCGCTGATCAGGACGATCCGGGCGAAGCCGCCGGGGGCCCGGTCACGCAGGGCGGTGCGGATCAGGATGAGGGCGCAGCAGAGCAGGTAGAGGCCGAAGAGACCGCCGGCCACCCAGGAACCGGTGGACATCGCGCGGGGCTGCAGACCGGCCAGCGACATCTGCTGCTTGTCCACGACGATGCTCAGGATCCAGTTGAGCAGCACGATCCCGCACGCCTCGAAGATCAGTACCACCGCCGCGGCCAAGGCCACCGGTCGTCGCGCCACCACCGTTCACCCACTTCCGCCTGTGACCCCACGTATGTGACCCCACGTACGCCGGTTGCCCGGAGTACACCGAAGTACAGCTGCTACCCCCGGTACGAAGGCATGCCGCACGCTACTCATGGGTAATGGGCGGGGCAAGGGTTCTGCACGGGTCGGTACCAAGGGTTCTGCACGGGTCGGTACGGAGAGGACGAGCCACGGCGCGCCGATGGGCCGAACGACCCGCAAAGTTTCCTTCGCCCATTCGTAGGGATTCCACAAAGAATTGACGATCCGCTGGACGCGCGATGTCCGAGACCTAGACCACACCGGGTCCCGCGCCGGACCCCGGGAATCCGGGCCTACCCTGGGATACCAGGGGGCCGAGGTCCCTCACCGGCACCCCCACCACGCTCCGTGTGGGAAAGGTCACCCCAGGGAACGGGTCGGCATGCGGTGTCGCCAGTCCCTAAAATCGCCGCATCTCTATTGTTGCGGCGAAGCGCCAAGGAAGGACCCATCGTGCGCAAGGTGCTCATCGCCAACCGTGGCGAAATCGCTGTTCGCGTTGCCCGTGCATGCCGGGACGCGGGAATCGGCAGCGTAGCCGTCTACGCCGACCCCGACCGGGACGCGCTGCATGTACGCGCGGCGGACGAGGCGTACGCGTTGGGCGGTGACACCCCTGCCACCAGCTACCTGGACATCGCCAAGGTCCTGGCCGCCGCCGCCGATTCGGGCGCGGACGCCATCCACCCCGGCTACGGCTTCCTCTCCGAGAACGCCGAGTTCGCCCAGGCCGTCCTCGACGCCGGGCTGACCTGGATCGGCCCGCCCCCGCAGGCCATCCGCGACCTGGGTGACAAGGTCGCCGCCCGGCACATCGCCCAGCGGGCCGGTGCACCGCTGGTCGCCGGCACCCCCGACCCGGTCTCCGGTGCGGAGGAGGTCGTCGCCTTCGCCAAGGAGCACGGCCTGCCCATCGCGATCAAGGCCGCCTTCGGCGGCGGCGGCCGCGGCCTGAAGGTCGCCCGGACCCTGGACGAGGTCCCCGAGCTGTACGACTCGGCCGTCCGTGAGGCGGTCGCCGCCTTCGGCCGCGGCGAGTGCTTCGTCGAGCGCTACCTGGACCGCCCCCGGCACGTCGAGACCCAGTGCCTGGCCGACAAGCACGGCAACGTCGTCGTCGTCTCCACCCGGGACTGCTCCCTGCAGCGCCGTCACCAGAAGCTGGTGGAGGAGGCCCCGGCCCCGTTCCTGACGGACGAGCAGAACGCCGAGCTGTACCGCGCCTCCAAGGCCATCCTCAAGGAGGCCGGCTACGAGGGCGCCGGCACCTGCGAATTCCTCGTCGGCCAGGACGGCACCATCTCCTTCCTGGAGGTCAACACCCGTCTCCAGGTCGAGCACCCGGTCACCGAAGAGGTCACCGGCATCGACCTGGTCCGCGAGATGTTCCGGATCGCCGACGGCGAGGAGCTGGGCTACGACGACCCGGCCGTCCGCGGCCACTCCTTCGAGTTCCGTATCAACGGCGAGGACCCGGGCCGCAACTTCCTCCCGGCCCCCGGCACGGTCACCACGTTCACCCCGCCCGCCGGCCCCGGTGTCCGCCTCGACGCGGGCGTGGAGTCCGGCTCGGTCATCGGCCCCGCCTGGGACTCCCTCCTGGCCAAGCTGATCGTCACCGGCGCCACCCGCGAGCAGGCCCTGCAGCGTGCCTCCCGCGCCCTGGCCGAGTTCACCGTCGAGGGCATGGCCACCGCCCTCACGTTCCACCGTGTGGTCGTCAAGGATCCGGCGTTCGCCCCCGAACTCACGGGGTCCGACGAGCCGTTCACGGTCCACACCCGCTGGATCGAGACCGAGTTCGTCAACGAGATCCCGGCGTTCGCCGCGACCGGCGAGCAGGAGGCCGAGGCGGACGTCCGCGAGACGGTCGTCGTCGAGGTCGGCGGCAAGCGCCTGGAGGTCTCCCTCCCCTCGTCGCTCGGTATGCCGCTGGCCCGGGCCGCGGTCGCCGGTGGCGCCAAGCCCAAGCGCAAGGCGGCCAAGAAGAGCTCCAGCGCGGCCTCCGGCGACACCCTCGCGTCCCCGATGCAGGGCACCGTCGTCAAGGTCGCCGTCGAGGAAGGCCAGCAGGTCACCGAGGGCGAGCTGGTGGTCGTCCTGGAGGCCATGAAGATGGAACAGCCCATCAACGCCCACCGCTCCGGCACCATCAAGGGCCTGGCCGCCGAGGTCGGCGCGGCCCTCACCTCCGGCGCGGCCATCTGCGAGATCAAGGACTGACGCACCGACGCGATACGCCTGAGGGGCTCCCGGCATCCCACCGCCGCGAGCCCCTCAGGCGTTCCGCGCCGGCGTTTCCGCACCGGCGTTTCCCGTCCAGGCGGTTTCGCTCAGGCCATTCCGCTCCAGGCGCTTCCGTGGCAGCGGTCAGGAACTCCCCACCACGTCCTCCGGGAACGTCAGCCGCTTGTCCATCCACTGGAGCGCGGCGGGCAGTTCACGCCGCCAGGTGGCGAAGTTGTGGCTGCCGTGGTCGAGGACGATCGCGTCCGCCTTCATCGGCGGTCCGACCGCGGCGAGGAAGGCCTTGGCGGCGGGGTAGTTCTTCTCTCCGGTACGGCTGGTGCCCACCAGGACGTTCACCCGGGGGGCGGGCAGGTTCCGCAGCCGCCACATCAGGTCGTGCTCCTGGCGGCGGCGGGCCCGGTCCCGGCCGTCACCGAAGAGGTCGCCGGTCGTCGGGTCGTTGCTGACCTTGTAGTCGGGGGAGAGCGCGGCCGCCGTGGGGTACGTACGGTCGTGCCGCATGGCCAGCTGGAGGGCGCAGCTGCCGCCCGACGAGTAGCCCAGCACGCCCCAGCCACCGGGGTCGTGGCCGACGCGGTAGTGCGACCTGAGGGCGTCGGGCAGGTCGCGGGCGAAGAAGGTCTCGGCCTGCGGGCCGCCGGGCACATCGACGCACTGGGTGTCGCGGGGCGGCGCGATGGTGGGCCGGAGCATCACGATGACGGTCGGCTGCATCCGGCCGGACCGGATCAGCCCGCCCGCGGTCTGCGGCAGCCGCAGGTGCTGGCCCAGCAGGAAGCTGCCGCCCGGATAGCCGCTGAGCGCGACGATCACGGGAAAGCGCTGCCGGGCGTACTGCGGCTGGAAGTACTGCGGCGGCAGATAGACGTACGCCGGGTCCACGGCCCGGGTCCGCTTGCCGACGATCCGCACCGACTCGACCTTGCCGGCCCGCTCCGGCGGGCCCTTCGGCAGGCCGTGCACCTTGTCCAGGCCGTCCGGGGTCGAGGCCTGGACCAGGCCCTTCGACGGGTCCCCGGCGGGCCCGGCCGCTCCGCCGTCGCCCCACTTGTCGACCGCGCCGGGCGCGTCGTCGTAGAGGCCGAGCAGCTCGTGCCAGGAGCCGTAGAACTGGAAGTTGGCGTTCACGGCCAGCCCGAGCGCCGCCACGAGGGCCAGCTGGGTCACGACGACCGCCCCGAGCCGTCCCAGCATCGCCCGCGGCCCCCGGCCGGCGAACCGCGGCCACAGCCAGAGCGTGAGTCCTACGCAGACCACGGCGACCGCGGCCATGACGAGCAACAGCGACCGGCTGGTCAGTCCCATGACGTATCCCTCGGTACTCCGCGTCGCGCTCCGCTCCCCCGGCAGGATCACGGTCCGGCTGAACCACACGACGCATCCGTTTCCCAGACCCTCCGGAAGCCCCCGGAAGACCTCATTGCGCCAGGTTTGATGCCCCAGCCCGCCCCCGCGTTGCGACACACAACAGGTGTTCGCCCGCGCGCCGTCCGCGGTACGCCGCAACTTCCGCTCCCGTTCCCCTCCCGATCCGGATCCGGCGGGAACGGCCGGGCGGCGGGGCGCGTCCCGCCTGGTGAACAGTGAGGTGTGATCACCTGTGCGGCCCCCCGCGCGGCGCCCCGTCCGGGCGCACCTCACACCGGCACCGAGTGGCGTGCACACAACAGGCATCGAGGTAGTGACCCATGGAACTCAGCTCGTTGACGGGCGTTCGCCAGGCCGTCACCGTCATCCTCCCCGTGCGGCTCCCGGCCCTGCCTCCATGGGACGCGGGGCCCTTGCCGCTCGAACTCGGAAGCCGTCGCGCCGATACGTCCACCCGGCAGACGTACTTCACCCCGGCGGCGGCCCGCGCCCTGTACGGAACGGCGGAACGTCCCTGCCGCTGGCACCGCTTCGTGGACGTGACGCACGGCCCGCTGCACCTGCACGGCCTGGAGCTGCTGCGCACCGCGACCGACCGCTCCCGGGAACACGCGCTGGCGGTTCTGCACCTCACAGCCGAAGGCCCGACGCTGCTGGAGACCCTCCGGGCCATCGGCCACCGGCCCCAGGCGGCCGCAGACCCGCTGAGCGGCCCGCTGGCTCCGAACGCCCTTCTCGGCGGGATCGCGGAACTCAGGACGGCCGAAGCCCCGTTCGCGATCGCCCGCCCGTATACCGTCGCCTTCCTCACCCCCGCGGCCGGCCACACGGCTGCCCTGCGCCAGGACGGCCGGCTCTCCGAGGCAGCCGATCGCTGGCTGTGGCAGCTGGCCTCCCGCTCGACGGAAGCCGACTTTCCCGCGGCGCCCGAGCACCTGACGTCCCAGCGGGAGCACACCGTCCGGATATCCGCCGACTGGAGCGCCCTCGTGCTCCGCCACGGGGCTGCCTTCCTCGGGCACCGGCCGGACCAGGGCGACGGCGACTTCTTCACCTTCGCCGCCGTGCACCACCGCACCATCTACCTCGACGCCCTCTTGCTCGGAACCATCCAGCGCGACCACATCGACGAACTCACCGACGCGCTCTCCGATGTCTTCGACAAGCCGAACATCGGCCCGCGGGTCGCCGCACTGGAACAGCGGATCGCAGCCTTCCGGAGCACCTACTGGCGGCAGCACCTGACCGCCCACGGCCCGGCCAACGAACTCCTCCTCGCCTACCAAGGGCAGTATCGGCTCGCGGACCGTTTCGCGGAGATCCTCGCCGAGGCGGCCGACTACGCCCGCCTCGTCCAGACCCAGGACAGTCAGCAGATCGCCGGCGCCCTCGGCGTCCTGACCATCCTCGGCCTCCCCCTGGGCACCGCCCTGAGTATCCTCCAGGTGCTCGACGACCACGACCCCGGCCACCTCTTCCTGGCTCTCGGAGCGGCCGCCCTCTCCACTGGCGTGGCCTTCACCACCCGCTACGGCCGGCTGGTCCTGGACTCCCTGCGCGACCGGGTCCGCAACGGCTCGGACTGCTGAACCGTCGCCTCTCTCGCACCAACCCACGTCCTCTGATGGGTAGTTGGCAACTACAAAGCTTGGTACGATGAGCGAAAAATTGCCGAAGAGGACACGGACGAGCGTGACGGTCAACGAGGGCGAGTCACTCCGGCTTTACAAGAAGGCTTTACGGTATGCCGAGTCGGACCCGGAGGTCTTTCTCAGCACAGCGAGGAGAGCGGCGGAGTCGATCCTCTTGGATATCGCTATGCAGGAAGCCGTCGGCTCCAAGCCGACGCTTGAGTCCCTGTTGACCGTTCTGGCCGCCAAGGGGCTGGTTCCGCCCAAGGTCGTCCTGGCGGTCCGGACCATCCAGAACTATGGGAACTACGGCAGTCACGCCCAGAAGATCTCGGACGAGGAGATCTCCAGCGAGGACGTACGTCCCTGCCTCAACGCCCTCACACAATTGGCGGTCTGGTACGGGCGCACCAGCAAGGCCCTGGCCGAGGACGCGGCGCGACAAGGACTGACGGCCGCTCAGCACACCACGAGCACCACACGCCTCGCCGATTCCTCGCTGATCGTGGTCAAGGCCCTGCTGCTGGGCTGCGGCTTCGATCAGCTGCTGACGCAGCACAAGCATCGGCTGGTACAGGTCCAGCTCCCCTGGTCGGACCACCTGGTCAGGGATGTGTCGCGACGGCTGCTCGACCTGGCGATCTACAACGAGCAGCGGGTGCGGCGCCTGCTCGCGGAGGACGACATCCGGGCGCAGGTGGTCCCCCTCGGGCGGGTGGGCTACTCGATGGGCGGGCGCAACTTCTATCTGCTCGCCGCGCGCGGCGGACGCTGGGGAGACGTCACCGCCGCGGAATTCCTGGCAAATCCGTCCGGGGCACAGATCGCCGTACCAAAACTCAGCGATATGTTCGACAACATCCTGGCGGCGTTCTCGACCGACGAAGCCGGCCTGCGGGAAATGGGCGTCAGCATTCTGGACGTACCGCACCACCTCGGCCTGGAACTCTTCCACCTGAACAGAGACGTGCTGGCCGTCGGCGGCCAGAACCTGCGTATGCACGCGCGCGACAGCGACGACTATTTCGAGCTGCTCAACTCCGACATGCTGCCGGCCCGGGCTCAGGAAAAGCTGCGGTCGGCGGCCGCCAACATCCTGGTGGCCAACCGCTCCTGGCTCACCGAGACCGGGGCCGATCCCACCGAGCTGCACCGCGAGCTGATGCGCACCTTCCATGACCTGGGGTCGGAGCGTTCCCGCTTCGAGGAGCTCGTAAGAGACCTGGTCACCCACGCTTCCTTCCCACACGAAACCGACCTCGCGGGCCGAGAACGCCTGGTGCGCCATGTGCTGTTCGAGAGCTACCGGCTGGGGGAACCGTGCTAGAGCCGGCACAGGCCCCGGGGCACGACCGGCCGGCCGCTCCCCGCAGCGCCGTCCGGGCCAAGCGGGTACTCGTCGTCGGCGGCACCAATTTCGACATCATCGTCCGGACGGAACGGCTGCCGGAGGAGCACGAGAAGCTCCGGGGCGGTGCCTGCTCCGCGCTGCCCGGCGGCTCCGCGGCCAACACCGCGCTGGGCCTGGCGCGGCAGGGCTGCGCGGTCCGGCTGGTGTCCGCGGTGGGCGACGACACCCTGGGGCGGGTGTGCCTGGACGACCTCCGGGCGGGCGGGGTGGACACCTCGCTGGTCCGCACGGACACCACCGCCCGGACCGGCATGGCGATCGTCTTCTCCTCGGCCACCGGTAAGCGGATGATGACGTTCGCGGGCGCGGACCGGGACGCCGCCGTCGCGGCGGTCACAGCGGAGGCGGTGTGCGACGTGGACCATGTGCACGTCGTCGGCGAGCCCACGCCTCCGCTCACACGGGTGGTGGCCCTCGCCCGGCAACACGACCGTTCGGTGTCGGTGGAGTGGAACGGCCGGGACATGAGCGCGCTGGCCAGGGGGTCGGCCGCGCTGAACCTGATGAACGCGGACGAGGCCCGACGGCTGCCCGAGGCGTCGCCGCACGACACGGCGGCCACCGCCCAGCGGTACGCCGAGTCGCTCGCGGGCGAGGTCATCGTGACGCTGGGGCCCGACGGGGCCCTGTGGGCGTCACCCGGCCGCCGGCCGGTGCACGTACCCGTCCGGCCGGTCGAGCCCGTGGACCGTACCGGTGGCGGCGACGCCTTCAACGCCGGTGTCCTCGCGGGGTGGTTGAGTGGTGCCCCGACGGAGGAGTGCCTGCGCCGGGGCCTCGAATCGGCGTTGCATGTGATCACGAAGATAGGAGCTCACCCGTGACCAGATGGCTTGGCATCGCACTGCTGCCCAGTGCGGACCACCAGCGGGCCGCGATCCGGTTGCAGGAGAAGGTCGGCGGCGGGCAGCAGCTGCGCCCCACCCTGACGAAGGACGGAAACCTTCCCCATGTGACCGTGTTCCAGGGGCCGTTCACCGACGCACTCGACCCGGAAGCGGAGCTGTCGAAGGTCGCCGGCTCCCTGGCGCTGCCGGGCGAGATCCAGCTGGCCGCCACGGGCATCGTCTACCAGCCCACCGGCTGGGTCTTCCTCTCCCTGGAGCGGCCGCCCCTGCTGGAAGGTCTGCAGCAGGCCGCCCTGAACATCCTGGACGCCTACCTCGCCCGTGAGGCATTCGACACGGCCAAGGACACCTCGCGGTTCTCGGACAGCGAGCGCGCCAGCTTCGCACGGTACGGCTACCGCTACACCGGCGACGCCTTCGCCCCGCACATCACGCTGGGCCGCGCCGAGGAGCACATCGCCCGGGACCTGGTACGCACAGCGCCCGAACGCGCCTCCGTGCAGCCGGAGTGGACGTTCGACAGGCTCAGTTTCTACGTGATGGGCGAGCACGGCGCCCACGCCGAGATCCTGGCGGAGCGAGCCCTGGACCTGCCATGAGCGACGCTGGCACGCTCTTGTCGGTGGCGGAGGAGGCCGTCGGTGCCGGGACCGCGTGGCTGGACGGTGCCGGACGGGAACGGTCCCAGCGGCAGCGGCGGTTCAAACCGTCGGGCGAGGAGGTCACCCCCGCGGACGTCGAAATCGAGCGGGTGGTCTCAGAGGTACTGCGGAGGCGTTCTCCCGGCATTCCGGTCATCGGCGAAGAGTCCGCCGGCGAAGGCGCTGCGCGAGGGGCGATGCGAGGAGCCGGGGAAGCAGCGGAGAAAACGTCACTGCCGCCCCGGTGCTGGCTGCTGGACCCCATCGACGGCACCATGAACTTCACCCGCGGCGCCCCCTTCTACGCCGTCTCGCTGGCATACGTGGAGGACGGACGCCCCCGGCTGGGAGTCATCGATGCCCCGGCCCTCCGCCGTCGCTGGCGTACGGGATCTCCGGGCGGTGGACCACACCCCACAGCCCGTGCCGGAGCAGTGCGCGAAGCGGTCATCGGCATCACGGGTACCGGCTCCGGTGACCCGGGGCTGGTCGGCCGACGCCTCGCCGCGCTGCACAGCACCGCGTACCGGATCAGGATGCAGGGCGCCATGAGCCTGGACCTGGTGGGGGTGGCGGAGGGCTGGCTGGACGCCTGCGTCTGTCTCGGCCCCAAGCCCTGGGACGTGGCTGCCGGAGTGGCTCTCGTCCGGGAACAGGGCAAGGAGGTACTGGGCGGGAGCGGCCGCGACTTCGCCTTCGATTCCCCGGTCCTCGTGGCCGGTGATCCGGCCGTGACGCGGGACCTGCTCGCCCTGTGGCTGCCGCACGCCGACGACCGGTGACACAGACGGGACGACCGCTGACGCAGACGGAGTGTGCCTCCACCACCCTCGTCGTCCGGCTGCGGTAATCGTTGCGCACCGCACGAAACGCCGCGGGAGCGGGCAATGGCATCCTGGAGCCACCGGCCGCAACCGGCCGGGTCGAGGGAGGACGGCGATGGCGACCGACACGGCAGGGCAGCGGCGGACGCCGCGGGAGCCGGTGGCGACCGTACCGGCGCGGACGCGGGACGCGCGCCCGATGCGGGCCGATGCGCGCCGCAACTACGAACGGCTGCTGACCGAGGCCCGTACCGCCTTCACCGAGCACGGCACGGACACCTCGCTGGAGGACATCGCGCGCCGCGCCGGCGTCGGCATCGGCACCCTGTACCGGCATTTTCCCAACCGCACCGCCCTCATGGGCGCGGTCTTCCAGAGCGAGGTGGACGCCCTGCTCGCCTACGCCAAGGAGCTGGCCGACGCCCCGCAGCCGTGCGCCGCCCTGGTCGACTGGCTGCGCGCGATCATCGCCCACGCCAGCACCTACCGCGGGCTGTCCCGCGCGCTGATGTCCGCGTCGACGGACGAGAGTTCGGGGATGGCGCGGTGCAGTATGCCGATGCGGGAGGCCGGCGGCGCACTGCTGGCCCGCGCCCAGCAAGCCGGCGCCGTACGCCCCGACGTGAACATCAACGACCTGATGCAGCTGACCAACGGCATCGCGCTGGCCGTCGAGGAGTCCCCGGACGACCCGAGGCTCGCCGACCGGTTGCTGACGCTCACGCTGAGCGGACTGAAGGCGGGGATCCGCCAGGGCTGACGGGGATCCCCCAGACTGACAGGGATCCGCCGGTCCTGGCCTTGCCCCGGCGGCGGACGCCCGCCTGTCGCCCGGCCCGGACGGGCGCTCAGCGCCGCCGGGGGGCCAGGTCGGCCACCCGGCCGCCCGGGTCGGACAGTGAGCCGGCCGAGCGGAGCTGTGGTGCTGCACCACCTCCGCCGCCCGGTGCGTGGTTGCGCCGCTGGCCCGGGAGCGGTACGTCCCGTCGTGGGCCCCGGCGGTCGCTCGCACCGCCCTCCGGACCCGCCTGCCCCGCCGCCCCGTGACCGGCACCCGAGCCGCCGGCGACGGCGATCTGGACGCCCTGGTCGGCCAGCGCCTGGAGCTCCGTGGCCGCCCGGTCGTCGTGGCCCGGCGGTTCGTCCGTGACGAGACGGGTGATCACATCCGTGGGGACGGTCTGGAACATCGTGTCGGAGCCGAGCTTGGTGTGGTCGGCGAGCACCACCACCTCCCCCGCCGCCTGGACGAGTGCCCGGTCCACGCTGGCGGACAGCATGTTGGAGGTGGACAGGCCGCGTTCGGCGGTCAGTCCGCTGCCCGACAGGAAGGCGCGGGAGACCCGCAGCCCCTGGAGGGACTGTTCGGCACCGCTGCCGACCAGTGCGTAGTTGGAGCCGCGCAGCGTACCGCCGGTCATCACCACCTCGACGCGGTTGGCATGCGCCAACGCCTGGGCGACCAGCAGGGAGTTGGTGACGACGGTGAGTCCCGGGACACGGGCGAGCCGGCGGGCCAGCTCCTGGGTGGTCGTTCCGGCGCCGACGACAATGGCCTCGCCCTCGTTGACAAAACCGGCCGCGAGATCGGCGATGGCCGTTTTCTCCGCGGTCGCTAGATGGGATTTCTGCGGGAATCCGGATTCGCGGGTGAAGCCTCCTGGCAGGACCGCTCCGCCGTGCCGGCGGTCGAGCAGTCCCTCTGCCTCCAGCGCCCGCACGTCGCGCCGTACGGTAACTTCGGAGGTCTGGACGACGCGGGCGAGCTCCCGGAGCGATACCGCCCCGTTGGCGCGCACCATTTCAAGGATCAATTGGCGACGTTCTGCAGCGAACACGAAACTGACAGTAACGCCAACGACCGTCTGTTTTCAGCAGGTTGCACCAATTAACGGAAGCTGTTCACGCGGCGGACCGCGACGTGGTATGCGACGCGCATATGTCGCACGTCCGTCGAACTCCCGCCCGACGCCGACCGCTTGCGCCCTGGTCAGCCACCCTGGCAGAACCGGAGGTGGTACAGCACCACCGTGCCCGAGTCGACAGCCCCGGAGAGACTCCGTGCAGGACCGTTTCATCCCAAGTGCTCACCGGGGGCACAAAGTTTTCAATCGTCCCTCGCCGCCCATTACCGTCCGTTATCGTCCCGCTATCGCCTACTCCCCGGCCGTCTTGCGGCTGTGGAGTTGGCGGGCGACCTCGGCGATCGAGCCGGAGAGGGATGGGTAGACCGTGAAGGCGCTGGCGATCTGCTCGACGGTCAGGTTGTTGTCGACCGCGATCGAGATGGGGTGGATCAGCTCGCTGGCGCGCGGGGAAACGACCACGCCGCCGACCACGATGCCCGTGCCGGGGCGGCAGAACAGCTTCACGAAGCCGTCGCGGATGCCCTGCATCTTGGCGCGCGGGTTGCGCAGCAGCGGGAGCTTGACGACGCGGGCGTCGATCTTGCCGGAGTCGACATCGGCCTGGGAGTAGCCGACGGTGGCGATCTCCGGGTCGGTGAAGACGTTCGCGGAGACCGTCTTGAGGTTGAGCGGGGTGACCGCGTGACCGAGGAAGTGGTACATCGCGATCCGGCCCTGCATCGCGGCGACCGACGCCAGCGCGAGGACGCCGGTGCAGTCGCCGGCCGCGTACACGCCCGGGGCGGTGGTGCGGGAGACCCGGTCCGTCCAGATGTGGCCGGAGTCCGTCAGCCTGACCCCGGCCGTCTCCAGGCCGATGCCCTCGGTGTTGGGGATCGAACCGACCGCCATCAGGCAGTGCGTACCGGAGATCGTCCGGCCGTCGGCGAGGGTCACCTCGACGCGGTCGCCGACGCGCTTGGCGGACTGGGCCCGGGACCGTGCCATGACGTTCATGCCGCGGCGGCGGAAGACGTCCTCCAGGACCGCGGCGGCGTCCGGGTCCTCGCCCGGCAGCACCCGGTCACGGGACGAGACGAGGGTGACGCGGGAGCCGAGCGCCTGGTAGGCACCGGCGAACTCGGCACCCGTGACGCCGGAACCGACCACGATGAGCTCCTCGGGCAGCTCGTCGAGGTCGTAGACCTGCGTCCAGTTCAGGATCCGCTCGCCGTCCGGGAGGGCGTCCGGGATCTCGCGGGGGTGGGCGCCGGTGGCGATCAGCACTGCGTCCGCGATCAGGCTCTGGGACGTACCGTCGGCGGCGGTGACCGTGACCTTCCGGGAACCGTCCGGCGCCTGGCCCGGCTCCAGCCGGCCGCGGCCGCGCATCACCCGGCCGCCGGCGCGGGTCACGGAGGCGGTGATGTCATGCGACTGGGCCAGCGCGAGGCGCTTGACCCGTCGGTTGACCTTGCCCAGGTCGACACCCACGACGCGCGCGGGGCGCTCCTTGTGGGGCGTGTCGTCCTCGACGATGATGCCGAGTTCTTCGTACGACGAATCGAAGGTGGTCATCACCTCGGCCGTGGCGATCAGAGTCTTCGACGGCACACAGTCGGTGAGCACCGACGCCCCGCCCAGACCGTCGCAGTCGACGACGGTCACCTCCGCGCCGAGAGAGGCGGCCACCAGGGCCGCTTCGTATCCGCCGGGTCCGCCACCGATGATCACGATCCGAGTCACGTCCTCCATTGTCCCGCACGCCGGTGACAGCTCTCGCCCGGGGGCGGTGACGGCTCTCGTACGGGGGCGGTGACAGCTCGCGGCCGGGGGGGCGGTGACAGCTCTCGCCCCCAGGGCCGGCGACGTCCCTCGTACGGGCCGGATGGGTCCCGGAGGGTCTACGCCCCGCCGCGCCCCCCGTACGACCCGCCCTGCCCCTGCACGGACCTGCGGTACCACGAGCCCGACGGGCTTCCTCCCGTACCCTCGGAACCATGTCGCTCTACGCCGCCTACGCCGGCAACCTCGACGCGCGGCTGATGTCCCGCCGCGCACCGCACTCGCCGCTGCGCGGCACCGGCTGGCTCAACGGCTGGCGGCTCACCTTCGGCGGCGAGCAGATGGGCTGGGAAGGCGCCCTGGTGACGGTCGTCGAGGACCCGGACTCGCAGCTCTTCGTCGCGCTCTACGACATCGCCCCGATGGACGAGGAGTCCATGGACCGGTGGGAGGGCGTCGGCCTGGACATCTACCGGCGGATGCGGGTACGGGTCGACACCCTCGACGGCGACGAAACGGCCTGGATCTACGTCCTCAACGGCTACGAGGGCGGGCTGCCCTCCGCCCGCTATCTGGGCGAGATCGCCGACGCGGCGGAGTCCGCGGGAGCGCCACACGATTACGTGATGGAGCTGCGGAAGAGGCCCTGCTGAGGGTGCCCCGCCCTAGACTCGGACACGATTGACGTACGAAGGGGAGAGCGCGATGACCGGCAGGACTGCCTACCAGGTCTACTACACGGAACAGGCGGCAACGTCGCGGGACCGGCTCGATGAATCACAGCGCGCCGCGTTCGACAAGGGCATCATGATGCTCGCCCAGGACCCGTTCCCCGACCTGTCCCGGCCCATAAGCTCCACCGGAGACGACCGGACGATCCGGCTGACGCAGAACATCCTGATCGAGTACACGGTCAGCGTCGGCCGACTGCTGATCTTCATTGTCGAGGTCTTCAACGACAGGGACATCTACGTCACAGGCGAATGACGGGGCGTGGGCGGCTGACCGCAGCCGCCCAGGCCGTTTGTCGGAAACGACAAAGCAACGATCCCCACGCCGTGAGGTCTGTCATCTACGCGCGTAGGCGAACAACGGCTACCCTCGTCCGCGTGAACGCATCTGTTACCCCGGACATCGCGCGCGACCCGCAGGGCGCCGCCGCCGACGCCGCCGCCCGCCTGCGCGAGCTGACCGGCGCCGAGACCCACGACGTCGCCCTGGTGATGGGCTCCGGCTGGGCCCCGGCCGCCGAGGCCCTGGGCGCGCCCGAGCACGAATTCCCCGTCACCGAGCTGCCCGGCTTCCCGCCGCCGGCCGTCGCCGGCCACGGCGGCAAGATCCGCTCCTACCGCGTGGGCGAGAAGCGCGCCCTGGTCTTCCTGGGCCGCACCCACTACTACGAGGGCCGTGGCGTCGCCGCGGTCGCGCACGGCGTCCGTACCGCCGTCGCCGCGGGCTGCAAGACCGTCGTGCTCACCAACGGGTGCGGCGGCCTGCGCGACGGCATGCGCCCCGGCCAGCCGGTCCTGATCAGCGACCACCTGAACCTGACCGCCACCTCCCCGATCGCCGGCGCGAACTTCGTCGACCTCACCGACCTGTACTCGCCGCGGCTGCGCGCGCTGTGCAAGGAGGTCGACGCGAGCCTGGAGGAGGGCGTCTACGCCCAGCTTCCCGGCCCGCACTACGAGACCCCGGCCGAGATCCGGATGCTGCGCACGCTGGGCGCCGACCTGGTCGGCATGTCCACCGTCCTCGAGGCCATCGCGGCGCGCGAGGCCGGTGCCGAGGTGCTCGGTCTGTCGCTGGTGACGAACCTCGCCGCCGGTATGACGGGCGAGCCGCTCAACCACGAAGAGGTACTGCAGGCCGGCCGTGACTCCGCGGTCGCTATGGGGCAGCTGCTCGGCCAGGTCCTCAACAAGATCTAATAGCCGAAAGATCTCACCGAGGACGGGCCACCGTCCGCCGGACCGGCGCCCGGGCCACCGTCCGCCGGACCGGCGCGCGCGGTGGCCCGTCGCCCGCCCCACCCCCGCAGTCGACACCCGCTGCAATCGCAGTACTCGCCGTACTCCCCGTACTCATCCCAGTACTCGCTCATCCCAGTACTCGCAGTACTCGCAGCATTCACAGGCAGGAGCAATCGCGTGGCTACGGATCCCTCGGGCCTCATCGACCGGGCCCAGTCGTGGCTGGCCGAGGACCCCGACCCGGAGACCCGGGACGAGCTGTCCGCCCTCATCGCGGCCCAGGACACCGACGAACTGGCCGTCCGTTTCGCCGGCACTCTCCAGTTCGGCACCGCCGGCCTGCGCGGCGAGCTGGGCGCGGGCCCGATGCGGATGAACCGCTCGGTGGTCATCCGGGCCGCGGCCGGCCTCGCCGCGTACCTCAAGGCGAAGGGCCAGGGCTCCGGCCTGGTCGTGATCGGTTACGACGCGCGCTACAAGAGCGCCGACTTCGCACGGGACACCGCGGCCGTGATGGTCGGCGCGGGCCTGCGCGCCGCGCTGCTGCCCCGCCCGCTGCCCACCCCCGTCCTGGCGTTCGCGATCAGGCACCTGGGCGCGGTGGCCGGCGTCGAGGTGACCGCCAGCCACAACCCGCCGCGCGACAACGGCTACAAGGTCTACCTCGGCGACGGCTCGCAGATCGTGCCGCCCGCGGACGGCGAGATCGCCGCCGAGATCGCCGCCGTACATTCCCTCACGGACGTACCGCGCCCCGAGTCCGGCTGGGAGACCCTCGACGACGACGTCCTCACCGCCTACCTGGCGCGCACCGACGCCGTCCTGACCCCCGGCTCCCCCCGCGACCTGAACGTCGTCTACACCCCGATGCACGGCGTCGGCCGGGACACCCTCCTCGCCGCCTTCGCCCGCGCCGGTTTCCCGGCCCCCACGGTCGTCGCGGAGCAGGCCGAGCCGGACCCGGACTTCCCCACGGTCGCCTTCCCCAACCCGGAGGAGCCGGGCGCGATGGACCTCTCCTTCGCCGCCGCCCGCGCCCAGGGCGACGGTGAGGTCGACATCGTCATCGCCAACGACCCCGACGCGGACCGCTGTGCCGTCGCCGTCCCGGCGCCCGGTACGCCGGACGGCTGGCGGATGCTGCGCGGCGACGAGGTCGGCGCGCTGCTCGCCGCCCACCTCGTCCGCAAGGGCGCGACCGGCACGTTCACCACCACGATCGTCTCCTCCCAGCTGATGTCCCGTATCGCGGGCTCCGCCTCGCTCCCCTACGAGGAGACCCTGACCGGCTTCAAGTGGCTGGCCCGGGTGGACGGCCTGCGGTACGCCTACGAGGAGGCGCTCGGCTACTGCGTCGACCCCGAGGGCGTCCGCGACAAGGACGGCATCACCGCCGCCCTGCTGATCACCGAGCTGGCCGCCGAGCTCAAGCGGGACGGCCGGACCCTCGCCGACCTCCTGGACGACCTCGCGGTGGAGCACGGCCTGCACGCCACCGACCAGCTCTCCGTCCGCGTCGAGGACCTCTCCCTCATCGCGAACGCCATGCGCCGGCTCCGCGAGCAGCCGCCGACCACCCTGGCCGGTCTGTCCGTGACCCGGGCCGACGACCTGAGCCAGGGCACCGAGACGCTCCCGCCCACCGACGGACTCCGCTACTACCTCTCCGGCTCCCCGGAGGCCGGCATCGAGAGCGCCCGCATCGTGGTCCGCCCCTCCGGCACCGAGCCCAAGCTCAAGTGCTACCTGGAGGTCGTGGTACCGGTGCAGTCGGCAAACGCACTCCCCGAGGCCCGCGGCAGAGCAGCGGGCACACTCGCAGCCCTCAAGGACGACCTGTCGACGGCGGCCGGGATCTGACGTACGCAGAAGGCCAGCGCCTCCACCTCCGGCTACGCCGGTCGTGGGGGCGCCTTCGTCATTGGTCGCTCAGACAGCGAACTTCCCACCCTTGACGGTGTCGACGAACGACGACCACGCCGACGGTTCGAAGACGAGCGCCGGGCCGTGCGGGTCCTTGGAGTCACGGACGGGAACAACACCAGTGATTCCCTTCCCGATCTCGATGCACTCACCGCCGTTAGTGCTGCTGTAGCTGGACTTGCGCCAGCGGATGGGCAGCATGCTTGCGCTGGTCATGCCTTTTTCAGTCCTTCCAGGTGATCACCAATGAGGACGGCCGAGTCCTCGGGAGACAGGGCGTAACTTCTGAGGAGATCATAGGCGTGGGTTGCTGCTGTGACTTCGGTCGCGTCCAGAGCTGTCCGTCCTTGGGAGAAGGCATCCACGTGCAGCACGTCATGCGGCGGCTTACGGCCGTCGCTCTTCGGGCCCTTTCCTTCGTCAAAGGTGAGCAGGGTGAAGGGCCCGGCCAGCCCTGGGTGTGCAGCGATGGCGTCCGGCACCACCTGAATGACGATCCGGGGTTCTTGGCCTGCCGCGAGGAGGCGTTCAAGCTGTTCTGCCATGACGTCAGGGCCGCCGATCTTCCGGCGTAGCGCTTGTTCATCCACGATGAACCACGTACGTGGTGGTGCTGCCCGTTCAAAGATTGCTTGACGTGTCATACGGGCGGCAACGAGATCATCCAAGTTGTCAGGCCGTACCGGGGTGAGCATGGCCCGTGCGTACGCCTCCGTTTGCAAAAGACCAGGAATGACCTGACTCTGAAACGATCGAATCACCGAGGCTTCGCGCTCAAGTTCGACGTAGGGCAAGAACCATGATGGGTAGGCGTACCGCACAACAAGGGGGTAGAACTCGGCGAAGAAGTCAACCCCGAACGCGGTGTCGAGGTCACGGGCAAGGTCCAGCGACGGCACCCGCTTCGCGTTCTCCACTTAGCTGATCATGGCCCCAGTTGCGTGCGCCTCGTGGGCCAACTCGCCCTGCGACCAACCTCGTTCGGCGCGGAGCTTGAGTACTCGCGATCCGAAGAATCCCAACAGGCTTATCGGTGGGGATGGTTGGCCGTTGTCATCTTCCATTGCCACAGGCGACCCCCCACTGATGATCTTGATCCTTAACTTCTGCGGAGTTAAGACTCCGCCCCTGTTCAGCGTACGCCCGGCCGGGCACGGTGGAACCACCCAACAGGCCAACAAGAGAGCGTGACCATGGCAGTTCAGGCGGCGTGGCAGACAGCAAGCGATGTGCGTAAGCGACTGGACAACGCGCTTCGCCGGGTGGGGTTCAACGCGGAGCCATCACTCGTATCGGTTACCCGAAACGGTCCGGATCGAATCGCCCCGCCGAACCTGCCCGTGGCGGACGCTGAGCGCCTGGCGGTGTTGTTGGAGTCGATGCCGGAAGCGGTGACCCGCCGATGAGTGGCTTCCAGGAGAAGGCCGTAGAGCTTCCCTGGCCGTACAGTCCGCGAGACCTCGACCCGGAGCCCGTAAAGGACTGTGAGCGGTGTGCAGCGCTGGCTACGGAGTGCTCCAAGCATCGCGATCAGGCGGAGTTCGGGCTGGCCGTCATCGCCGGCATGAAGATCGCCGAACACCGGAAGTTCGGCTCGCACAACGACACCCTCGAGACCCCCGGTCAGCCATGAGACCGGGCGCGTGGCCCGTTCGCGCCTACGCGCCCTTGACGGACTTACCCGGCAGGGTGATGGTCGTGCAATCGGGTGCAATCAGATCGGCTGAGGGAGAGTTCACGTAGGAAACTGCGTTTCCTCGGGATCATCCCGAACACCCCGGGCAAAGAGTCACCGACCATCTGGCTGGACGAGGACAGCGGAGACCTGCTGATCCAGTCGTACAAGGCCACAGAGTCCGAGGTTAAGGAGTGCCAGAAGATCGGCTCAATCCCCGGACACTCGACGGACGTTCCGGATCACGAGACGATCATCCGGCTGCCTAAGGTGATGCTTCAGTACGTCCCCCAGCAAGTAAGCGAGGGTGAGTCGAACGGTGGCAATGACGTTTGAAGAAGAGTGGGCCCGCGCCACAAGGGGCCGAGCTCACGAAGCATCCGCCGCCTACCAGGCGTGGACAGAGCTGGCGAAGGAAGCAACGGCCCGCGGAGTGGTCGTGCGTCGCGCCCGCATCATCAGCGAACCCATCTCAGACTATTGCCGGTTCGAGTACGACCTGACAGGCCCGGTGAATATCGCAGGCGGTGAACTTGTCCGCTGGCTGCCCCGTCGGCGCGCGTCAGACATCGCCCTGCACGGCAACGATTTCTGGATCTTCGACGGCACACGCGGCAACTTCAACCACTTCGCAGGCGACGGGTCCTCGGCCGGCCCGGAACCCATCAGCGACCCGCGAGTAGTGAAGCTGTGCGCCGACGCCTTCGAAGCCGTATGGGAGCGGGCTACCCCGCACGAGGAGTACAAGCCCGTCTGACCCATGGCAGTCTCGTCATCGTCCAGCGCCCAGGCAGCCCGGCAGGTACTTGCAGACCGCCTCAGCGAGATCTGCCGGGATGCCGGCCTGGAAGGCAAACAGCTGGCACTGGAGTGCGGTTGGCACCCGTCGAAGGTGTCCCGTATCGCCAATGCCAAGACCTCACCCTCCGCTGACGACATCCTGGCGTGGTGTCGGGCATGCGGCGTGGAAGGCCAGGCGCAGGACCTCTTAGCCTCTCTACGAGACGTCGAGGGCATGTGGCTTCAGTGGCACCGCATGGAACGCAGCGGCCTGCGACGTGCCCAAGAAGCAATCCTCCCACTATTCGAACGCACCCGTTGGTACCGGGACTACTCGCCGGACTTCATCCCTGGACTTCTTCAGACCTCCGCATACACAGAAGACGTCCTCCGCGCCGTCCAGCAAAGGCGCGTTGCGGTCGATGACGTAGCGGACGCGGTCGCTGTCCGTATGGAGCGTCAGCGGGTGTTGTACGAGGGCCAGAAGCGTTTCGCGTTCCTGATGGAGGAGTCGGCGTTGACCAACTCGCAGGGCACGGCTGCCACGCAGATTGAGCAACTTGAGCACCTGTTGACGGTCGGAGCGATGCCCAACGTAAGCGTCGGGGTAGTGCCGGCCAGGATCGGCCGAACCCGCATGCCGGTCGAAGGCTTCTACATCTTCGACAACGCTCAAGCCAATGTTGAGCTGGTGTCCGGATACCTCACGCTCACACAGCCCAGCGAAGTCAAGGCGTACGCCGACGCGTTCGCGACCATGGCCGATATGGCTGTCTACGGCGCGAAGGCTAAGAGGATGATCACAGCGGTCATGGACGCTGTCGCGTAATTGCCGTGCAATCGCGTGCAATCGGCTGGGACCTGGAGCCAGTCATTGCCTAGCGTGTCGTCATCGGGACGACGCGCGATGAAGGGCGGATGGGCATGACCAGCCCGATTCGGTACAGCCAAGACCCCGTGCAACTGCCGCTGGACCAGTGGCTCGTCGAAGGCCACCCGGTGCCCGGCTGTAAGAAGTGCGCTGTCTCGGACGAGAGGCGTAGCGAAGCGGTCAGCCGGAAGGACTGGCGAGCCGCCTGCGCTGCTGCCCGCGATATCCGCAGCCACAACGAAAGCCACTGAACACAAAGACTCCCGCCCCGGCGGCGGAAACCTGGACAGTCGAGCAGCCGGGGCGGGTGACCACCGCAGGGAAAACCCTGCGGACCTACGGGCCATGCCTTCGACGGTACGGCGGCATGGCCCCCTCGCGAAAGAGGAGGCTGATAGATGAGCGCTGTAGTAGTGGAGACGAACGAGACACGCACGGCTGACGCCGAAGGCTGGCGCGGCGTTCCGTTCCGGCACCCCCGGGACCTGGAGGCCGTCGTCGAGGCCGACGGCGGGAAGCACGACGGCGGGCCCATGCCTCCGGAAGCGCCCCGCGACCCGGCCCCCAGCGGCGGAGACGGCGATAAGAAGCAGGTCACGCACGCCATAGGCGCATCTGACCACCGGCGTCCGGGCTCAAAGGTCCGGACGCCGGCCAGAGTCCAGGGCGTTCAGGAACGCAAGAACCAGCAGCGCGAAGAGCGCGCCATGTCGGCCAGCTTGGTCCTAGCCATGGCTGACATCGGTTTAGCCTTGATCGGCCTATGGGCTGGCGTGATGGCGCTCCTGTGGAACATCTGCTGGGTGGGCATCATCAAGACTTGGAGGAATACCGTCCACCCGCCCTGGACGACGATCGCCGCAACGCGGTGCGGCACGTCCCGGTGGGCCAGTTGCCGGTGCGGCCCGACGTCAACTACCCAAGAACCAGGGGGAAGAAAGAACCCTTCCCCGCCCCTCCAGCCTCCCCGTCACCCACAAGGGTGGGTTTCGCCAACTGGGCTGGATTTCGGGCGGGTTGACGGGCATATGCTCGCCGCAACAACCGCACACAGACGTCGGCCCCCGGCGGGAGTAGCAATCCCGGTCGAGGGCCTGACCACCGAGGAAGGCATCAACTTCCTGATGGATAGGCAGAACCCTAGCGCGCCTTCGTGCGCCGCGTCTCCCGTTCCCGTGAATGTTGACCCGTCCGTGGACGAGGACACGACCCGCCCCGGTGTCGTCCACGCCAACACCCGCCACACCAGCCGCTTCACGGTCGTCGGCAATCACCTCGCGCAGCACCGGGGGCTCACGCTCACCGCGATCGGGCTCGCGCTGCACATCCAGTCGCTGCCCGCCGGGGCCAAGGTCACCATCAAGGCCCTCGCCGCCCGCTTCCCGGAGGGCGAGACGCGGATCGCCGCCGCACTGCGGGAACTGGAGACGCACGGCTATCTGGCGCGCATCCGGAAGCGCCTCCCGAGCGGCCGCATCGTCACCCATACCGTGTCGTACAACCAGCCGGGCGCGGCCGTCAGTCCGGTATCCGAGTCGCCCCGCAGGCCCGAACGACCGCAGACCTCCGTGCCGCCTCCGCCCCCGGCTCCCTTGCCGCAACCCGCAGAGCCCCCGGCCCCGGCCCCCGACGCCGCGCCCGCACCCGCACCCGCGCCCCGGGAACCGCTCCCCGAGCCGTGCACGCCGGACCTGGAGCGTCATCGCACCGCCGCCGCCCTCCTCGTGGAGCTGCGCCGCCACGAACCCCGGCTGCTGCTGGCCGAGCGGGACGTCCGCCGCCTCACCCCGGCCGTAGCGGCCTGGCTGGAGCGCGGCGCCGCTCCTGATTCCGTACGTCATGCCCTCACCGGACGTCTCCCCGGCGAGCTGAAGCACCCGGCCGCGCTGATCGCGCACCGGCTCACCGCGCTGCTGCCGCCGCCCCTCCCCGTCACACCGGCCGTGGCACCGCCTGCCCCGCTCCAGAACTGCGAAGGGTGCGACCGTGCCTTCCGCGCGCCCAGGCCCGGGCGCTGCCGCGACTGCCGACCCGACCAGAGAGACGCCGCCTGAGACAGGTGCTGGATGGACACGACGCCCAGTGCGGGTCGGCTCTCGTTGCCGGCGATGAACCCCGGCGGATGTTTTTGCATCTCCTTTACTGAACGTTGGCGCATGGCGAGGCCGGTGGGGTGCCCTGGCTTCTTCCTCGCCGACCATCGACATGCATCGGAGAGAAGCACACATGAGCGCGACGGTTCCCGCTGCGGAGACGATTCCCACTGTGGATCAGGACGAGTTCGACGCGGTTCTGGCCAGTGAGGCCCGGCCTGTGCTGGCGGACTTCACGGCCAGTTGGTGCGGGCCGTGCGCCGAACTGGCCCCCAGGCTTGAGCAGTTCGCCGCCGCTGAGGGCGGGCGGGTGCGGGTGGTGGCGGTTGACGTCGACGCCTCCCCGGAGCTGTCCGCCCGGTATGACGTCGTGGCCATGCCCACCTTGATCCTCTTCGCCGGCGGGGTCCCGGTGCTGCGTCTGTCCGGTCCCGAGGACCTGGCGACCGTCGCGGCCGGTCTGGATGCCTTGGATGCCATGGATGCCCTGGGCGCCCTGGAGGAGGAATCGTCGCTCTCCGCGCCGGGGCGGCTCGGCCGTGGGCCGCGCGCTGCCCGCCTCCTCCGCTTCAAGGGCCGCGGGCCAGGAGTGATCATCACGCCTGAGCAGAGCGCCGGGCAGAGCGCCGGGCAGGGGGGCCAGGTCGACACCGTCATCGACGTCCCCGCAGGTCACACCACGTTCGGGATGGTCTCGGACGCGGACGAGCTGGGCTCCCTGACCGGGCTCGACCCCGACGCCCTGGACAGCCTCGTCGTCCACTCCGAAACCCCTCTCGACCTGGCCCCGGTGCTCCGCTTGACCGGCCTGTCCGACCTCTCCCTCGACGCACCGGGCATCGGCACCGCCGAGGCCGGGCAGCTGGCCACCCTGCGCAATCTGCGCAGTCTGACGCTGACGAACCCGGACGGAGACGGAGAGGGCGAAATCTCCCCGGAGGTGCTGCGGGAACTGCGGGCCGCTCTGCCGCACACCGAGATCAACGGGCAGTGGGCCCTGCCCGCCCTCCGTCACCTGCTGGCCGACGACGCCTCCGGTGATCAAGATGGTCAGGGTGATCAAGAGGCGGGGCAGACTGTCGAAGGTGCCCTCGCCGCCAGGCGCCGCGGTGGTGAGGCCGTGACCGCGTATGTGACCGTGCGCGTCCCCGAAGGGGCGCACGCCTTCGCGCCCGGCAGCCCGGAGGGCCTGCCCGTCTCCGTGAGCCTGCCCGAGAGCTCACCATGGCGGCTGGTCGGCGAGCCGGTCTTCCCTCACACCGCCGATGCCAAGCTGTCCGGCACGGCTCTGATCGTCCTCGAACTCGCCGGTCCCGCCGACCGTTCGGAACTTGACTTGGACCTTGAGGCGCGTGTGCAGACCTGCGCGGACGGGAGCTGCCACCCGCCCGTCACCCTCCGCCTCGGCTGCGTCCCGACCGGCTGACCGTCCGTTCCAGGGGGCCAGGGGGCCGGGGGGCCGGGGGGCCGGGGGGCCAGGGGCCAGGGGCCTCTGTCAGAGGGCGATCATCACCGCGAGTCCGACCGCGCCCGCCACGCTCGGCGCGATGATCTCGTACGCCCACCGGACGACGACCGGATTCCCCTGGGCGCTCTGCCGCTCACCCTCCCCCGCCCGTCCCTTGATCTCGCGGAGTTCGTCCAGGGCCTGGTCGGCCATGGCGCGGGGTACGGGGCCGGAGTCGGCGCCGGCGCCGGCGTTCGAGCCGAAGCGGGGCCGGGCCGCGGTGGCCGTGGCCGTGGCGCCGCGCAACGCCTGCCGGTTGGCCTTCTTGCGCTGGCGGAGGGAGACCGGGAGGGCCCACATCTGGTACTTGTCGCCGCCGGTGGTGAACACCTCGGTGGAGAACGACGCCCGCAGGTCCTCCACCGCGCCCCACGGGAGCGTGATCGTACGGAAGGGGTTGCGGATGGTCAGGCGGTCGTCGCCCGCCCGTACGACGGGGCGGAAGGTGTAGGCGACGACCAGCGGGACGAGGAGCAGCAGGGCGAACGCCGCCGTGAGCCTGGTGTTCGCCGTGCCCCGGAGGAGGGCGTCACCGCCGAGCCAGAGGGCGAGCAGAAGAAGGAGCACACCACCGGCGAGGGCCGCGGGCGAGCGGTAGCTGCGCTCGGCGTACTGCTGCTGAGGCGGGGTGGTCCGGTCCTGGCGCGTCATGCCGCCGATTCTGCCCGACCGTCCGGATGCCGGACATTGCGTTACGGCATCAGTCGGGCGCGGCGTCGGATTCACTTCGGATTCGGATTCACTCACGACCGGGGGATGACATTGCGCTACGCGCGTAGATATGCTCCCCTCGTGACCATGCCCATCACTGTTCCCGCATACGGCAAGGAAGCCGCGGGGCGTCTGGCGTCAATGGCGGACGTGACCGCCGATGACGGTGCGCTGCGCCGCTTCCTCCACGGCCTCCCGGGGGTCGACGCGGTCGGGCTGGACGCCCGCGCCGCCACCCTCGGCACCCGCTCGATCAAGACCACGGCGAAGGCGTACGCCATCGACCTCGCCATCTCGATGATCGACCTGACGACCCTCGAAGGCGCGGACACCCCGGGCAAGGTCCGGGCGCTGTGCGCCAAGGGTGTCCACCCCGACCCCACGGACCGCACCGCCCCCAAGGTCGCGGCGATCTGTGTCTACCCCGACATGGTCGCGACGGCCAAGGAGGCGCTCGGCGGCTCCGGCATCCACGTCGCGTCCGTCGCCACGGCCTTCCCGGCCGGCCGCGCCGCGCTGCCGGTGAAGCTCGCCGACACCCGGGACGCGGTCGCGGCCGGCGCGGACGAGATCGACATGGTGATCGACCGGGGCGCCTTCCTCACCGGCCGCTACCTGGAGGTCTTCGAGGAGATCAAGGCCGTCAAGGAGGCGTGTGCGCGCCCGGACGGCAGCGCCGCGCACCTCAAGGTGATCTTCGAGACCGGTGAGCTCCAGACGTACGACAACGTCCGCCGGGTCTCCTGGCTGGCGATGCTGGCCGGCGCCGACTTCATCAAGACCTCGACCGGCAAGGTGAGCGTGAACGCGACCCCGCCGGTCACCCTGCTCATGCTCGAAGCCGTACGGGACTTCCACGCCGCCACCGGCGTCCAGGTCGGTGTGAAGCCGGCCGGCGGCATCCGTACCACCAAGGACGCCATCAAGTACCTGGTGATGGTCAACGAGACCCTCGGCGAGCCCTGGCTGACGCCCGACTGGTTCCGCTTCGGCGCCTCCAGCCTCCTGAACGACCTGCTGATGCAGCGCCAGAAGCTCAGCACCGGCCGCTACTCCGGCCCCGACTACGTCACGGTGGACTGAGGCACCCATGACCTTCGATTACGCACCCGCACCCGAGTCCCGCTCGGTCGTCGACATCGCGCCGTCCTACGGGCTGTTCATCGACGGCGAGTTCGCCCCGGCCGCCGACGGCAAGGTCTTCAAGACCGTGTCCCCGTCGAGCGAGGAGACGCTCTCCGAGGTCGCCCAGGCCAACGCCGACGACGTCGACCGTGCCGTCAAGGCGGCCCGTAAGGCGTTCGAGAAGTGGTCCGCGCTGCCCGGTGCCGAGCGCGCCAAGTACCTCTTCCGGATCGCCCGGATCATCCAGGAGCGCTCGCGTGAGCTGGCGGTGCTGGAGTCGCTGGACAACGGCAAGCCGATCCG
The DNA here is from genome assembly GCF_001590865.1 of Streptomyces sp. NBRC 110611. Taxonomy (GTDB): domain Bacteria; phylum Actinomycetota; class Actinomycetes; order Streptomycetales; family Streptomycetaceae; genus Streptomyces. Next base: position 462,469 of record NZ_BBUY01000001.1, on the reverse strand, counting down.
GGAGTCCCGGGACGCCGATCTGCCGCAGGTCGCCGCGCACTTCTTCTACTACGCGGGCTGGGCGGACAAGCTCGACCACGCCGGCTACGGGCCGAACCCCCGGCCGCTGGGCGTGGCCGGGCAGGTCATCCCCTGGAACTTCCCCCTCCTCATGCTGGCGTGGAAGATCGCCCCGGCGCTGGCGACCGGCAACACGGTCGTCCTGAAGCCGGCCGAGACCACCCCGCTGTCCGCGCTCTTCTTCGCGGACATCTGCCGCCAGGCCGGGCTCCCCAAGGGCGTCGTCAACATCCTCACCGGCGACGGCTCGACCGGCGCCGCGCTGGTGGCCCACCCGGACGTCAACAAGGTCGCCTTCACCGGCTCGACCGACGTCGGCAAGGCCATCGCCCGTACGGTCGCCGGCACGGACAAGAAGGTGACGCTGGAGCTGGGCGGCAAGGCGGCGAACATCGTCTTCGACGACGCGCCGATCGACCAGGCCGTCGAGGGCATCGTCAACGGGATCTTCTTCAACCAGGGGCATGTCTGCTGCGCGGGTTCGCGCCTGCTCGTCCAGGAGTCGGTCCAGGACGAGCTGCTGGACGCCCTCAAGCGCCGGATGCGGACCCTGCGGGTGGGCGACCCGCTCGACAAGAACACCGACATCGGAGCCATCAACTCCGCCGAGCAGCTGGCCCGGATCACCGCACTGGCCGACGCCGGCGAGGCGGAGGGCGCCGAGCGCTGGGCCCCGGCCTGCGAACTCCCCTCCTCCGGCTACTGGTTCGCGCCGACCCTCTTCACGGGCGTCACCCAGGCGCACCGGATCGCCCGGGAGGAGATCTTCGGCCCGGTGCTGTCCGTGCTGACCTTCCGTACGCCGGAAGAGGCCGTCGCGAAGGCCAACAACACGCCCTACGGTCTGTCGGCGGGCATCTGGACGGAGAAGGGCTCGCGGATCCTGTGGATGGCGAACCAGCTCCGCGCGGGCGTCATCTGGTCCAACACGTTCAACAAGTTCGACCCCACCTCGCCGTTCGGCGGCTACAAGGAGTCGGGCTACGGCCGCGAGGGCGGTCGCCACGGCCTGGAGGCGTACCTCAATGTCTGAGCGGCTGAGTGTTCTCAAGACCTACAAGCTGTACGTCGGGGGAAAGTTCCCCCGGTCCGAGAGCGGGCGGGTGTACGAGGTGACGGACTCGAAGGGGACGCGGCTGGCCAACGCCCCGCTGGCCTCCCGCAAGGACGCCCGGGACGCGGTGGTCGCGGCCCGCAAGGCGTTCGGCGGCTGGTCGGGGGCCACGGCCTACAACCGCGGCCAGATCCTCTACCGCGTCGCGGAGATGCTGGAGGGCCGGCGCGACCAGTTCGTCGCGGAGGTGGCGGACGCCGAGGGGCTGTCGAAGGCGAAGGCCGCCGCGCAGGTGGACGCGGCCATCGACCGCTGGGTCTGGTACGCGGGCTGGTCCGACAAGATCGCCCAGATCGCCGGTGGCGCCAACCCGGTGGCGGGCCCGTACTTCAACCTCTCCTCCCCCGAGCCGACCGGTGTGGTCGCCGTCCTGGCCCCCCAGGACTCGTCCTTCCTCGGTCTGGTCTCGGTGATCGCCGCGGCGATCGTCTCCGGCAACACGGTGGTCGTGGCGGCCGCGCAGGACGCGCCGCTGCCCGCGCTGTCGCTGGCCGAGGTGCTGGCCACCTCCGACCTGCCGGGCGGTGTCGTCAACATCCTCTCCGGCCGTACGGCGGAGATCGGCGCCCCGCTCGCCGCCCACCAGGACGTCAACGCGCTCGATCTCGCGGGCGCCGACGCCGAGCTGGCGACGGAACTGGAGACGGCGGCGGCCGAGAACCTCAAGCGGGTGCTGCGCCCGCGGACGACGGACTGGACCGCCGCGCCCGGCACGGACCGGCTGCTCTCCTTCCTGGAGACGAAGACGGTGTGGCACCCGATGGGCGTCTGACGCCTGATCTCGACGCCCTTCCGGGACGAATGTCCTTCCGGGACCACGTCTTTCCGGGACCACGTCCTTCCGGCACAGCGGTGCGGGGCCCCATCCTCGAAGGGTGGGGCCCCGCACCGCTGTTCGGCTCCTTGGGCGGTCCCTGCTCAGAGGCCGCCGGTCAGGCTCTTGGTGCTGATCGGCTGGAAGTCGCCGACCTGGGTCTCGACGGTGTTGCTGAGCGGGTTGGTGAACACCAGCGCTTCGGTCAGCCCCGCGATGGTGGTGGCGGTGGGGTTGCCATGGGCCAGGGCGCGCGCCTTGTCGGCGGGCAGTGCGCCGGCCGTCGCCGCACTGCCCGCCGCGGCCACGGCGCCGGCCGCGGAGATCACCAGCCCGACGCGGAGCAGGGTGCGCGGAACGCGACCGGTCTGGGGACGTGAGGGGGAGGGCATGTGCCACCTGCCTGCCTGAGGATCGAAACGCCGCACGAGCGGAGGACGGGAACGACCGGGCACAACCGGCCGCATGCCCGAACGGGCACCGGCCACCGGCTGGGTAATCGGTCGGCTTCGTAGCGTAGTTGCGGTGGGGCGCCCGATCCAGCTCGCGCGCCAGGGGTACCCCACTCGGCCCAATGCGGGACAATGAGTGCCCGTGAGCCCCCTCTCCTCCGCCCTGCCGCCTGCCACGGCCCGCGTCGTCCTGCTGACCGGCCCGTCCGGTTCCGGCAAGTCCTCCCTCGCCGCCCGCACCGGTCTGCCCGTCCTCAACCTCGACGACTTCTACAAGGAGCGGACGGACCCGACGCTTCCGCAGCTGGGAGGCGGCGGCACCGACTGGGACTCACCGCTCTCCTGGGACGCCGACGCCGCGGTCGCCGCGATCGACGCGCTGTGCCGTACGGGGCGGGCCGATGTGCCGGTGTACGACATCTCCGTCAGCGCCCGGATCGGCGCATCGGGGCTCGACCTCGGTGGCGCGTCCCTGTTCATCGCGGAGGGGATCTTCGCCGCCGATGTCATCGCGCCGTGCCGGGCGGCGGGCCTGCTGGCCGATGCGCTGTGTCTGTGCGGCCGTCCCACCACGACCTTCCGCCGACGGCTGGTGCGCGATCTGCGCGAGGGCCGCAAGTCCGCCCCGTACCTCGTCCGCCGCGGCCTGCGGCTGCTCCGCGACGAGCGGTCGGTCGTCGCCCGCCAGACGGCGCTGGGCGCCCACCCGTGCGCCAAGCCCGAGGCCCTGGCCCGGATATCGGCCGCGGGCGCGCCGGAAGCAGTGGGCGCGGGCGTCCGCTCCTGACCGGCGTCCTGCGCTCCCGACCGGCGTCGTCCGCTCCTGACCGGAAAGCGCACGAATTCGGAGAGCGCACGAAGAAGCGGGCTCGGACAGACCCCCGGCCGGCCGAACCCGCTTCCCTTCCCCGTATCCCCCGTGTTCCCCGTATCCCCCGTTCGTTCCCCCGTGCCCCCGTATCCCTCGGGCTCGCCCGGTCGCCGTTCCCCCGATCCCCCGATCTCTCAGGCGACCAGTTCGCCGAAGGACTCCTCCTGGTCACGGCCGAAGCTGAGGACCTCGTCGTCGCGCAGCCGGCGCAGGGCGCGCCAGATGCTCGACTTCACCGTGCCGACACTGATGCCGAGAATGTCCGCGATCTCCGGGTCCGTGCGGCCCTCGTAGTAGCGCAGGACGAGCATGGTGCGCTGGTTCTCGGGCAGCCGGGCCAGCGCCTGCCACAGCACGGCGCGCAGTTCGGTGCCGCGCATCGCGTCCACGTCACCGGCCGTCTCCGGCAGCTCCTCGGTCGGGTACTCGTTGAGCTTGCGGCGGCGCCAGGCGCTGATGTGCAGGTTGGTCATGGTGCGCCGCAGATAGCCGCCGAGCGCCGCCTTGTCGCTGATCCGGTCCCAGGCCCGGTAGGTCGAGAACAGCGCGCTCTGCAGCAGGTCCTCGGCCTCGTAGCGGTCGCCGGTCAGGTGGTAGGCGGTGGCGTACAGGGAGGCACGGCGCTCCTGGACGTAGGCGGTGAAGGCCGCTTCGGCCCCGGCCGCCTCCGACGCGGAGCGCCGGTCCCCCGTGCCCTCCCCGTACTCCGCTCCCACGGTGGTTCCCCCGTGGGCGGCGTCACTCTCCCGCCGCCCGTTTCCCCCGTTGACCTCCACCGTGGTCGCGTCGATGGCCACCATGAACGGCAGCCGTTGACGCCCGGTGCCGCGAGCGCACCCCCGCCCGCTCGCAGACTTGGCACCGGACTTCTCCGTGGCCCGCACGACGTCATGAAGCCGCGTGATAACTGCGCTGGAATTGCTGCCGTGCAGTGTGGTCATCTCGCGCCCCCGTCGTAGAGCCAGCTCGTTCGGTATCTCCCGGGTGAGGATCCCTGGATGTGGATCTCTGGGTGTTGATCTCTCCCTGTGCCCAAAAGACTGCCAACCCAGTTTCATCGCGTTGTCCGCCGACTGTCACAGGCCTGTCACAGGGACGAGCGGGCGCCGCCATACGGTTCCCGCCCGGGTGGACCTGGTGTCCGTGGGCGCCGTCGGTCGATGTCCCGGCGTCCATGGGACAGAATGGCTGCCGTGCCTTTCCTGTTGCTGATCGAGGACGACGACGCCATCCGCACGGCCCTCGAACTCTCGCTGTCCCGCCAGGGTCACCGTGTGGTGACCGCGGCGTCCGGCGAGGACGGCCTGAAGCTGCTGCGTGAGCAGCGCCCGGACCTGATCGTGCTGGATGTGATGCTGCCGGGCATCGACGGTTTCGAGGTGTGCCGCCGGATCCGGCGTACCGACCAGCTGCCGATCATCCTGCTCACCGCCCGCAACGACGACATCGACGTCGTGGTGGGGCTGGAGTCCGGCGCCGACGACTATGTCGTCAAACCGGTGCAGGGGCGGGTGCTGGACGCCCGTATCCGGGCGGTGCTGCGCCGCGGCGAACGCGAGGCCAGTGACTCGGCGACGTTCGGCTCCCTGGTGATCGACCGGTCGGCGATGACGGTCACCAAGAACGGCGAGGACCTGCAACTGACACCGACCGAGCTGCGGTTGCTGCTGGAGCTCAGCCGCCGGCCCGGCCAGGCGCTGTCCCGGCAGCAGCTGCTGCGGCTGGTGTGGGAGCACGACTATCTGGGCGACTCACGCCTTGTGGACGCCTGTGTGCAGCGGCTGCGCGCGAAGGTGGAGGACGTACCGTCCGCGCCGACGCTGATCCGCACGGTCCGTGGTGTCGGCTACCGGCTGGATTCCCCGCAGTGACGGAACGTTCCCACACGGCCGGGCGCGGCGGGCCGGCGGACGTCTCCGGTACCAGTGCCGGTGCCGGTGCCGGCTCCTCCGGCACCGGCTCCTCCGGTTCCTCCGGCTCCTCCGGCTCCGACGCCGAGACCGCGACGCGGCGGCTGCTGCGACTGCTCCGCCGCCCCTCGGGGCTGCTGCGCTGGACCAGTCTGCGGCTGCGGCTGGTCGTGGTGTTCGCGCTGGTGGCGCTGACCGCGGCGGTCTCCGCGTCCGGCATCGCGTACTGGCTGAACCGCAACACCGTGCTGGACCGCACCCAGAACGCCGTCCTCAACGACTTCCGCAAGTCGCTGGAGGACAGTACGCGGTCGCTGCCGGTGCGCCCGCGGTGCAACGAACTGCAGGACGCGGCGCGGCAGATAGCGAGCGGGCCGCAGAACTACGCGGTGCTGCTGACCGGGGTGGACCGCGCGGGCAAGGACTGCGTGGCCACCACCAACAAGGATCTGCTGACGCCCCAGCGGGTGCCCGAGTCGCTGCGCCGTGCGGTCAACGAGGTCCGTCCGGTGAGTGAGTCCAACCGCTACCCGCACCATCTGTACTGGCAGCGCCGGGAGGTCGGAGGCGTGCCCTACCTCGTGGCCGGCGCCAAGGTGATCGGCGGCGGGCCGACCGGCTACATCATGAAGTCGCTGGCCGCCGAGCGGCAGGACCTGAACTCGCTCGCCTGGTCGCTGGGGATCGCCACGGCGCTCGCGCTGGTCGGCTCGGCGCTGCTGGCGCAGGCCGCCGCGACGACGGTGCTGCGGCCCGTACAGCGGCTGGGGCACGCGGCGCGGCAGCTGGGCGAGGGGCGGCTGGACACCCGGCTGCGGGTGTCCGGCACCGACGAACTCGCCGACCTCTCCCGTACGTTCAACCGCACGGCGGAGCGGCTGGAGCACCGGGTGGACGAGCTGAGCGCCCGGGAGGCCGCCTCCCGCCGGTTCGTCGCCGACATGTCACACGAACTCCGTACGCCCCTGACGGCTATCACCGCGGTCACCGAGGTCCTGGAGGAGGAGGCCGACTCCCTGGACCCGATGATCGCGCCCGCCGTCCAGCTGGTCGTCAGCGAGACCCGGCGGCTGAACGACCTGGTGGAGAACCTGATGGAGGTCACCCGCTTCGACGCGGGGACGGCCCGGCTGGTGCTGGACGATGTCGACGTCGCGGACCAGGTGACCGCCTGTATCGACGCGCGGGCCTGGCTGGACGCGGTGGAACTGGACGCCGACCGCGGCATCGTGGCCCGGCTGGACCCGCGGCGCCTCGACGTCATACTGGCCAACCTGATCGGCAACGCCCTGAAGCACGGCGGCTCGCCGGTCCGGGTGTCCGTGCACACGGAGGAGGCCCACCGGGGCGGCGGCGATGCGGCGGACGAGGCCGCGGGCGGCGCCCTGGCCCCCGCCGCACCCGGGTCCGGCGCGGAGCGCGAGCCGGGAGCCGACGGCGCGGAGGCCTCGGCGACGGCCGCGGGGACGGCCAGGAAGGCCGGCGGGCAGCTGGTCATCCGCGTACGCGACCACGGCCCCGGCATCCCCGAAGAGGTGCTGCCACACGTCTTCGACCGCTTCTACAAGGCCAGCGCCTCCCGGCCACGCTCGGAGGGCAGCGGCCTCGGCCTGTCCATCGCCCTGGAGAACGCCCATATCCACGGCGGCGAGATCACCGCGGCCAACCTCCCCGAGGGCGGCGCGGTCTTCACCCTGCGGCTGCCGATGGACGCCTCTCCGGTGGCGGACGGCGACCGGGACGGTCACACGGACGGCGATACGGCCGGTCCGGCCGGCGAGCGCACGGAGGGCAAGCGATGAAGCCGACCGGACGGATCCGGCGGCCGGCGGCCGGAGTGGCGCTCCTGCTGCTCGCCGTCGCGGGCTGCGGGATCCCCGCCACGTCCGTACCGGTCGACGCGGGCGGCGCGCCCTCGCGGGTGAGCTGCGAGGCGCCGGCGGACGGGACGGGATCGGCGGACGCCACGGCATCGGCGGACACCACGGCATCGGCGGACGAGACCCGCTCGACGGACGAGACCCCCTCGGCGAACGACACGGCTGCGGCACCCGGCGCATCCGGCGCGCCCGGTGCATCCGGCACATTCGGCGCATCCGGCGCGCCCGGTGGCGCACAGGTCACCGTCTATCTGGTGTGTGGCTCGGCGCTGGCGCAGGTCGAACGGACCCTCGCCCCGGACGCCGGCACGCCCGCCGCCGACCCGCGGCTGCGCACCGCCCGCGCCCTGCTGGAGGAGCTCCAGCGGACACCGTCCCCGGCCGAGGCGAAGGCCGGCTTCAACAGCGCTCTGCCCACGGACCTGAAGGTCACCGGCCCCCGGCCCGGCGACCCGGCGGACGCCCTCCGGCTGAGCACCCGGCCCGACGACCTCCCGACCTTCGCCCTGTCCCAGCTGGTCTGCACCTATGGCGCGCACCCGGGCCTGGGGCGGACGCACGGGGCGCTGCTGGGCGGACCGGGGCCCGAGGCGCCGCAGCGCTACAAGTGCGGCGGCCCTTCCTCGGCGCTCGACTGATCCATCCCGCCCGGCGGCCCGCTGGAAGACAGGTGATCCGCTTGATCCGCCTGGTCCGCTGGGTCCGCTTGATCCGCTGCGCTCGGCCGGCGGACGGCGCCGCTCCGGCTGTCCCGGCGTGCGGGAACCGCGCAGCGGGCCTCGGCGTCATCGCCTTCGTGCAGCGACATGGCCCCGGCACCTCCGCCGCCCCTCGTACACGCGTCACAGGACTTCTGCTCCTTGTGGCGCATCTGCTGATCGTCGGCTGGCTCACGCTGCGTCCTCGTACGGTGTCGTGGGTGCCGGCCATGAATCTCCGGCCGCTGGCGACGATCCGGGCCGAGCTGGCGCAGGGGCTGTCGTGGGAGGCCGTGCTGCACCTCGGCGGACCGGTGCTGCTGCTGGCGCCGCTGGGGGTGCTGCTGCCGCTCTCGGCCGGGCGTCTGAACGTTTCCCCTCTGGTGTCGCTGACCCGTACCGTCTTCGCCGGCGCGATGATCGCGCTGGCGATCGAGCTGCTGCAGTCAGGGGTACCCGGACGGGTCCCTGATATCGACTCGGTGCTGCTGAACACGCTGGGCGTGGCGGTGACGCACCTGGCGGTCGTCCCCAGGGCCCGGTGCGTGCTCCGCCGACGGTACGAGCATCTCAGGGGTGCGACCCCGAGAATCTCCAGGGTTGGCCTCGCCCCGCAGGCGGACGTGCTCTCGGGCGGCCGGTCCTACCTTTGAGGCATCGGGGCAGACGCCCCACGAAGCCGAAAAGGAGTTGTCCGTCATGGCCGCCGCACTGGTCCGCCCCCGCAACAACCGAATGATCGCCGGAGTGTGCGCGGGTCTGGCCCGTCGCTTCGGTACGACGCCCGCGACGATGCGCGTGATCTTCGTCCTGTCGTGCCTGCTCCCCGGCCCGCAGTTCCTGGTCTACCTGGTGCTGTGGATACTCCTGCCCTCCGAGGACAAGACCGCCGGCACCGGAGCCGCCGGCTGGTGATGCCCGGCGCCGCCACGACATGACGGCGCCCCGGCCGACAGCGCGAGGGCTGCGGCCGGGGCACGGCACCGACCGGCTGTCAGTGAGTCAGCCCGGGGAGGGTCTTGGCCACGGTGCTGGTGCTGGTGCCGGTCGCCGGCAGACCGCCGATCAGCGGCTTCTTGCCCTTGGAGTTCAGCTGGGTCTCGACGTCATTGCCGGCCGGCTTGGTCACGGAGACGTCCTTGGTGGCTCCCGAGAGGGTCTGGGTGGCGTCGGTCACCGACAGGTTCGACAGCGCGCCGGTGGCGTCGGTGGAGGCGGTCACCGGAGTCGCGGCGCTGGCGGCGCCCGCGGCGGTGACGGCGAAGGCGGCACCGAGCGCGGCGGTACCGATGGCCTTGATGGTGCCCTGCTTCGTTCCCTGCTTCATCGAATTACGTCCTCATGATGGGGGCTTGACCGGCAAATCAACTTAGTGATGCGGCAACCGGAGTCGCAATCAGCCACAGGTCGAAGAAAAAACGGCCGGTGGACATTCCACCGGCCGTTGCGCTATATGCTCGCGCCACTCCCTCCCCGGAGGGTGAAACCCCTGATCAAGAGGTGGTTGTGGCCGCAGCGCGGAAGAGCCATTCAGCTCGCAATTTCGCGTAACCGGGCTTGATCACATCGTTGATCATGGCCAGACGTTCATCGAAAGGAATGAAAGCTGATTTCATCGCATTGACTGTAAACCACTGCATGTCGTCGAGCGTGTAACGGAACGTCTTGACCAGGTGCTCGAATTCCCGGGACATGTTCGTGTCGCTCATCAGCCGATTGTCGGTGTTGACCGTGAGCCGGAACTGCAGCCGGCGCAGCAGGCCGATGGGGTGCTCGGCGTAGGACGGGGCGGCGCCGGTCTGGAGGTTGGAGGTCGGGCACATCTCCAGCGGGATGCGCTTGTCCCGTACGTACGAGGCGAGCCGGCCGAGCTTGACGGAGCCGTCGTCGGCGACCTCGATGTCGTCGATGATCCGGACGCCGTGGCCGAGGCGGTCGGCGCCGCACCACTGGAGCGCCTGCCAGATGGACGGCAGGCCGAAGGCCTCACCGGCGTGGATGGTGAAGTGGTTGTTCTCCCGCTTGAGGTACTCGAACGCGTCGAGGTGGCGGGTGGGGGGGTAGCCCGCCTCGGCGCCGGCGATGTCGAAGCCGACGACGCCGGAGTCGCGGTAGCGGTTGGCGAGTTCGGCGATCTCCAGGGCGCGCGCGGCGTGCCGCATGGCGGTGAGCAGCGCACCGACCCGGATCCGGTGACCGCTCTCCCGGGCCCGTCGCTCACCTTCCCGGAAGCCCTCGTTGACCGCTTCGACGACCTCTTCGAGGGTCAGCCCCTGCTCCAGGTGCTGCTCGGGGGCGTAGCGGACCTCGGCGTAGACGACGCCGTCCGCGGCCAGGTCCTCGGCGCATTCGGCGGCGACGCGCTTGAGGTTTTCCTTGGTCTGCATGACGGCGCAGGTGTGCGCGAAGGTCTCCAGGTAGCGCTCCAGAGAACCGGAGTCGGCGGCCTCGCGGACCCAGACCCCGAACTTCTCCGGGTCGGTCTCGGGCAGTCCCTCGTAGCCGATCTCGCGGGCCAGTTCGACGACCGTGGCCGGGCGCAGACCACCGTCGAGGTGGTCATGGAGCAGCACCTTCGGTGCACGACGGATCTGTTCACTGGTGGGAAGAGTGGTGGTGGCGTCGCTCGTCATCTGCGCACTCTAGCCCCTACGCGCGTAGATATCACCGAACGATACGTAACAGTGACCAGTACACAGGGTGGCGGACTCCTCTCCTTCTGCCATCGTTCTGGTCATGGCTCAGCAAGCACTGCCGGTGCGTGAGGCCCGGCTGGGAAATCCGCTGGGATATCCGCTGGGAAGGAACGGCGCGCGACGGGCGGTGAGCGGGGTCGCTCTCGTACTGCCCGGGGGCGGTGCGACCGGGGTACGGCGCCCGTCACCGGTACCCGCGCTGACCCTGCGGCCGCTCGCGGTCCGCCTGGCACGGGCCGGGCGCCCCGAAGGGCTGACGACGCATGTCGTGCGCTACCGCTGCCGCGGTTGGAACGGCGCCGCGGCCCACCCCGCGCGCGATGCCACCTGGGCCCTCGACGAGGTGGTCCGCCGCTACGGCGATGTCCCCGTCTGCCTGGTCGGCAAGGGCATGGGCGCCCGCGCCGCCCTGCACGCCGCGGGGCACCCCGCCGTCAGCTCCGTCCTGGCGATCGCCCCGTGGCTGCCCGATTCCCGCCGCCCCGACGAGCAGCCCGACCCGGTCAAGCAGCTCATCGGCCGCCAGGTCCTCCTCGTCCACGGCACCAACGACGAGCGCCACGACCCCGACCTCTCCTACCGCTACGCCCAGCGCGCCAAGAAGGTCAACCGCGACATCTGCCGCTTCGAGGTGCACTCCGACGGCCACTCCCTGCACCAGCACCGCACCGAAGTTCACGCCCTGGCCGCCGACTTCCTCCTCGGCTCCCTCTTCGCCTGCACCTACTCCCGCCCCGTACGGGACGCCCTGGCCGCCCCGCCGCCCCTGGGCCTCCGCATGCCCCTGGCCTCCGGCTTCGGCGCCTCACTCAGGCCCTGACCACACACCGGCCACTCCCCCCACACCCGCCCTGCCCCTCCTCACCGAGGCAGCAACACCCCCCGCCGGCTCAACAAAAACTTCTTGAACGCTGCCACCGGCGGGGTGTCCGGATGTCCGGCCGGCCAGGCGACCCCGATCTCCCGGACCGCGCGCGGGGCGGTCACCGTCAGCTCCACCACTCCCGGTCGCGGCACAGCGGGCGGCGGCAGCAGCGCCACACCGAGCCCGGCGGCCACCAGCCCGCGCAGCGTCTCGGCCTCCTCCCCCTCGAACGCCACCCGTGGCGTGAAACCGGCCTCGGCGCACAGCGCATCCGTGATCCGCCGCAGCCCGTACCCCGGTTCAAGGGTGACGAACAGTTCACCGGCGGCCTCGGCGAGCCGGATCCGCTTACGGGAGGCCAGTGCGTGGTCCTCCGGTACGACCAGACGCAGCTTCTGCTCGTCGAGCCGGCGCGCGACCAGATCGGGGTAGTCCGGAACCGGCGAGGTCAGGCACAGATCAAGATCCCCGGCGCGCATCCGCTCGATCATGGCCTCGCCGTAATTCTGGACCAGTTGAAAGCGGACGCGCGGGTGGTCCACACGGAAGCTGCGGATCAGGCCGGGCACGGTCTCCGGGCCGAGCGTGTGCAGAAAACCGAACGCGACCTTCCCTGCCGCCGGGTCGACATCGGCCCGTACGGACTCGGTCGCCCGCTCCAGATCCGCCAACGTCCGCTCAGCGGAGGCGAGAAAGGAGCGCCCGGCCGGGGTAAGGGAGAGATTACGCCCGTGCCGAGCAAAAAGCGTGACACCGAGGTCGTCCTCCAGACGGACGATGGCACGACTCAGCGTCGGCTGCGGCATCCCGAGCTCCTGGGCGGCACGAGTGACGTGCTCGTGCCGGGCGACAGCAGCGAACTGAGCCAACCGCGGCGCAAGCACCACCGCCCACGAGCCGACCCCGAGCTCAGCCGCCTCACCGACGCCCGTCCCCCCGTCCGTCCCGACGTCCGGCCCGACCTCCGGCCCGCCGCGCCCCGTCGTCACCGCTCTGTCTTTTCTGTTGCGAGCGTGCAACAGAGACCCCTGCGACCTGCGCTCATGCATCACAGAATCGATTATGCAGTTTCTATGCATTGGACGCATAAAACGAACCGTCCTACCTTCGAAATATGCCTCCCGCCGATACCGGGGCGTCCGTAACCAACCGTGCGGCCGCCTCACCCCAGTCACCCACTCCTCCCTCTCCCGAGGCTCCCTCTTCCGGCTCTCCCGGCTCTTCCGACCCTTCCGGCTCTTCCGAGGCGGACAAGCTGCGGCCGGGCGGCCCCGGCTACCGCCGGATGAGCTTCGCCCTCTTCGCCGCCGGAGTGGCCACCTTCGCCCTCCTCTACTCCACGCAGGCACTGCTCCCCGCGATCTCCAGCGACCTCGGGGTGAGTCCGGACCGGGCGAGCTGGACGGTGTCCGCGGCCACCTTCGGCCTGGCACTCGGCGTGATCCCGCTCAGCGCGTTCTCCGAACGCTTCGGCCGCCGCACCCTGATGACGGTGTCCCTCTCCATCGCCGCCGTCATCGCCCTGCTCGTCCCCTTCGCCCCCTCGATCGACGCCCTGATCGCCCTGCGCGCCGTCCAGGGCATCGCACTGGCCGGTCTACCGGCCTCGGCGATGGCGTTCCTGGCCGAGGAGGTACACGCCAAGGCGCTGGTGGCGGCCATCGGCCTGTTCGTGGCGGGCAACAGTATCGGCGGAATGTCCGGCCGCATCGTGACCGGCTGGGTGTCCCAGGCCTGGGGCTGGCGAGCCGCCCTCGCCGCGGTAGGCGTACTGGCCGTGCTGTGCGCCGTGACGTTCCGCCTCCTCGTCCCCAAGGCCCGCCATTTCACACCCCGTTCGGTAGGCCCGCGTGCGCTCACCCGCACCCTCGCCGGCCACCTCGCCGACCCCCTCCTCCGCCGCCTCTACGCCATCGGCGCGCTCTTCATGACGGTCTTCGGCGCGGTCTACACCGTCATCGGCTACCGCCTGACCTCCGCACCCTTCAACCTCCCCCAGGGCATCGTCGGTTCGATCTTCATCGTCTACCTGGTCGGCACGGCCTCCTCGGCCGCGGCCGGCAAGCTGGTCGCCCGCCTGGGCCGCCGCGGCGCCCTCTACCTGGCCGTCGCCACCACCTCGACGGGCCTCCTCCTGACCCTCGCCGACTCGGTGGCCTCGGTCCTGACCGGTCTGATCCTCATCACCGCCGGCTTCTTCGCAGGCCACGCTGTCGCCTCGTCCTCCGTCAGCCGCACCGCCAAAACGGCCCGCGCCCAGGCCTCGGCCCTCTACCAGTGCGCCTATTACATAGGCAGCAGCCTGGGCGGCGCCCTCGGCGCCACCGCCTTCCACGCGGTCGGCTGGAACGGCACCGTCACCCTCGCCCTGGTGGCCATGGCCGGCGCCGCCTCCATCACCCTCTACGCCACCCGCAAGGCAGTCGCCGAACGCCGCCTCCTCCACATCCAGCACCTGGAAAAGGCCGCCTAACCGACACCGCCAGCCCCCGGACCGAAGGGCCCGCCCCCGCCACCTGTCCTGGCGGGGACGGGCCCTTCGCCGCCATCCGCCTCGCCGGTGATACCCCGCGCTGCCCCACAGCTTCACCCGGTCACCACTCCAGGCGAGCCGAAAAACAGTGCCCCCTCCCGAGAGGTTCGGGAGGGGGCACTGTGTGATGGCGGCTCAGGTGGCGCTGAACCAGCAGATCTTCACAAACTCCAGCGGGTTCTCGTATTGCTTCATTTCCGTGGCTACTCTTTGCAGAGCCTCGTCCCGGGAAATTCCCCAGGGCACGAAATACTCGCCCTCGCGGGGACTGATATAACCGATCTTCACTCCGCGGTCGAGCATATCGCCGATCAGCTTCAGGGTGACGGCCTGCACCTGATCTTCGGTACCGCCTTTCCCGACTATCCCCTCGGCCGCGTCTCGAACCGGATTGAAGTATACGGGGGACATTTCTGCGTACTCGACGAGGTAGTCGAGCTCCTCTTCGTAAAGATTCTCCATCGACACTCCGATCCCCTCAGCCCCTCTTGACATGGTAACGCTTCAAGCCAAATTCTTCTTGCAGGTCGCGACTGAAGTCGATAGTCCAGTCCGCTTTCCCCTGGGATTGACTGAAGTTGCGGTAGTTGATCTTTCCGCCTTCGAGCGACCAGGTCTCGACTGTTCCCTTACCCTCTACCTTCGTAAATATGTCCGGCTCGCCCAGCTTCTTACGGATGTCGTTAGCTATCTTCGTCAGTTCGTCAGAAGTGACGATATAAATCCTTGGGCTGTCCTCCCAGCCATGGGGCTTCCCGTCCTTGGTGACAGCATCGCGAACCTTGGCGATCTTGCCGAGGCGTGAGCCTTCCCCCAGGTCCTTGACGCCCTTTAGGCCCTTGGCGCCCTTCTCAAGCTTCTTGACCTGGCCAAGACCAGGCGTGAGGGCCATGGCGAAGGCGGCGCACCGTGCGGCGGTGGGGTCCTTGATGCACTCTTCGAGGTCAGTGAGCCCGCTCAGCTCTTTCAGAACTTCAAGGTGCTTCCTGCCGACGTCCTCGATGGCGTCGGTGTCCACATAGGCGTCCTCCTGAGTGAGGAGGCAGCCCATCAAGCCACCCTTGCCATAGGGATTGGCCGGGGCAACGCAGGGAGTGCCCTTTTTCTTGTCCTGCTCTTCTCTTTCCTCTTCTGCCTTCTTTCTGGCCTCTTCGGCGCGTCGCTTGGCTTCGGCGACTTCCTTGCGCCGCATTTTTTCGACATCGTCCCAGGCGTCCGAGGCGGCCTGCTTGGCTTCCTTGGCGTCCTTGCCGGCCTGCTCGGCGGAATTACGAGCGGCGTCTGCCGCGTCGTGTGCAATCTCAGCAGAGTGGCGCGCGTAGTTCGCGGAGAATTCGGCGCGGGCGGCGGAGGCTTCGGCGGCCCGGGCATCGCGTTCGGCGGACTCCGCGGCGTTGCGGGCAGTGGCTGCCGACTTCCTCGCCTCGGCGGCAGACTGCTCAGCGGCGGTGGCCGACTCGTTGGCGTCCTGGGCGAAACCGGCGGCCCGCTGGGCGGACTTCTTTGCCTCAGCCGCCGCTTTGTCTGCTTCGGTCTTGGCGTTGTTGGCTACGGCCGCCGCCTTGGCTGCGTCCCAAGCATTCTCCCGGGCCTTTGCCGCGATCTTGGATGCTTCGGCGAGCAGCCCCCGCATCTGGGTGATGTGGGTCTGGGCAAGCTGGTCCTTGCGGACCGCCATGTACTGGCCGACCTGGATGAAGTCGTGCAGTTGCTCCGGCGAACCGGACAGGGCGATCTTCGCGGCGGCCTGGACCTCCGGGCCACCGACGCTGACCAACTGCACCGCGCGGACCCGCTCATCGGAGGTCCGGGCCGAGTACTGACCGCTGTTGAGGAAAGCGAGGAGCTTCTTGGCCGAGCCCTCCCTGAGGGCTGCCTTGGAAGCTTCCTTCACCGCCGGTCCCCCGACGCTGTTCGCCTGGACGGTCCGCAAGCGGTACTCACCCAGCCCGGCGTCGTACTGGCCGTTGGCCAGGAAGTCGCCGAGCTGCTCCGGACCGCCCTTCAGGGCCTCCTTGGCCGCCGTGCGCACGGTGGCGACGGGGCTGTCGTCGACAAGCTGCTCGACGCGCTGACGCACGTCGTCCCGGACGCCCTTCTGCTGCCCGGTACGCAGATACTCGAGCACCGCGTCGTCGGAGCCGCCCAGCGCCCGGGCGGCGGCTTCCCGGCTCCAGGGGCCGCGGTTCTTCATGACCTCGATCGCCAGCTTGCGGCCCTTCAGGGCCACCGTCTTGACGTCGACGTTGGGCTTGTTGGCCTCGGCGGCCAGCTGCTCGGCTTCCTGGTCGAGCTTGCGGTCGTCCTGCAGGACCTTGCCCAGACCGACAGCCAGCGAGTCATCGGCCTTCTTGAGCTCTTTGGCCCGCTCGATCGCGGCGGAGGTGCGGCCGGCGAGGTCTTCCGTCTCGGTATCGCGCGCGATGTCGAAGACCGCCTTGGCTGCCTTGGCCGCGTTGTCGGCCGCGTCGGCGGCCTCCTTGGCCGCGTCCGACTGCCTCTTGGCCTCGTTGGCGGCGTCGGCTGACTTTCCGGCGTGCTCAGCGGCCTTCTCCGCCTCATCCGCCGCGTTGGCCGCATGACGGGCCGCCGACCGAGCGGCATCACGCGCCGCGAAGGCGGCGTTGGCGGACTTGTTGGCCAACGCCTGCGAGCGGTTGGCCGCGCGCCGGGCCTCGTTGGCGTGACGGCGGGCCTCGGCAGCCGCGTCACGCGCCTCCTGCGAGGCCGCCCCGGCCTCGGCCGCGAATCCGTCCGCTCGCTCGGCCTGTGCGGCGGCCGCATCCGCATTTCCAGCGGCGCTCAGTGCCGCGTTCGAGGCCTTGATGGCCTCCTTGGAGGCATTGCCCGCATAGCCTGCGGCCTCGGCCGCGCCGTTGGCGGTCTTGACGGCTTCCCGCGCTACCTTCGCAGCTTCCTTGGCTTCCTTGGCCTTGCTCGCGTCCTTGGCGGCCGCACCAGCGGCGCTCCGGGCCCGGGCGGCGGCATCGGCGGCGTTCGCCGCGGCACTGGCGGCGCGCGCTGCGGCGCTGGCCGCGACCCGAGCGGCGTGATTGGCAGCGTTCGCGGCACCGATCGCCTGCCGGGCCGCAGCCGCGGCACCGCGGGCCGCATCCGCCGCCGAGGCGGCGAAGCCAGCGGCCTTCAGTGAGTCCTTACGGGTCAACTCCGCCTGGTCGGCCGCGTTCTTCGCGGCGTCCTTGGCCAGGTTCGAGGCTTCCACCGCACGCTTGGACGCGGCGTTCGCAGCATCGGTGGCCTCCTTGGCCTGGGCTCCGGCCCGCTTGGCCTGCCCGACGAGCAGCGTGATGCTGGCCCGCTCCTGGTCCTTGGCTCGGGCTACCTCCTGGCCCACATCCAAGAACTCCCGGACGTCACCCGGAGTGCCCTTCAGAGCGATCTTCGCAGCCTCCTTGACCGCGGGCCCACCGACACTCAGGATCTGGACGACCTGTACGCGCTCGTCCTGCATCTGGGCCCCGTACTGGCCCTCTTCGAGGAACTTGCGGACGGCTTCAGGGCCCTCCTTCAGCGCCGCCTTGCCCGCCTCTTGGACGGCGGGACCGCCGACGCTGACCGCCTGGACTGTTTGGACCCGCTCATCCTGCTGCAGCGGCCCCTGCCAGCCGTCCTTGAGGAAGTTCCGCAGGACCTCAGGGTTTTTCTTCTCCCTCAGCGCTTCCGTAGCCGCCTGGCGCACCGCGTCGCCACCGATGGAAACCATCCGCACAGCGGTGAGCCGGTCATCCTGGAGCTGGACGAGGTCCTTCTCCGTGTCCAGGAAGCGACGCACATCCTCATCGCTCCCCAGCAGGGCTGCCTCCGCCGCGCCCTTGACCGCCGGGCCCCCGTGCTTCCACAGCTCGACGATCCGGCCACGATCAGTCTGCGGCCCCCCGAATACACCTTCATCATCGGCCCATTGTGTGGCAGCGAAGGCCGGATTCACTCCCGGGGTGCTGATTACAACGGCGAGCGGGAGCAGGCTCAGCGCGGCGGTGCGTATGCCGCGCGACAATCTCCCTCTCGCTTCCTTCACATGGAAGCTTCGTCTCACGAAGCAAACCCTTCTGGCTAGTTACGTGCTGCCGATATTCGGCATTGCGAGCATAACTGCCCGGTCGGCAGGACCAAGTGAAGGTATAGCGCGACCTATGAGCGTCCAACAATCATTGTCCGCTTGCCCTGCATGGCGCCTCTGCGTCGGCAGACAGGCCAGATCGCAAAGGGTTGTACGACCCTCGAAGGTCGTATCCGATTCGTTATTCACCGATCCTTGTTAGCTCGATGACTTACGTGAGTGATACGTTCGTCGCCGCCCATCGGGCAGTTCTCTCGGCGGCCACTTTTGACGCCGCATCACATTTGGAAGGAACCTCTGGTGATACTTCGTGCGCGCAATACGCTGATCGCCGGCGTTATTGGTGCCATCGCCGTCGTCGCGGGGGTCTCCACCCTCGCCGTCGCCCAGGCCGCGCCGCAGCCAAGCGACGCTGTCCGCACGGCCGGCGATGAACTTCCGCCGCCTGCGGTCGAAGACTTCGAGTACCCGGGCGCAGAAAAGATCTTCAAGGAGAAGGGCCTCAAGCTCATCAAGGGTGATGGCCACATCATTCTGGCCGACTGTGGCGCCAACCCCGACTTCGACGTCATGTCGGAAGGCAAGAACCAGCAGCCGGTCAATTACTGCTTCAAGGTCATCGGAAAAACCGGCTACCTGAAGCTGGAGATCCCCAAGATCAACAGCATCTGGGAGAACGCCGGCCGCACCGCCCGTGCCACCATCAGCACCCAGGGCAAGACCAAGACCGTCGACCTGAAGAAGAATGACCTCACTCCACTTGGTCAGGGTGATATGGCCAGCGGAGGCAAGGAGGCCACCCTCCTCGAACTTCGCGTCACAGGGTGACGTAGCACCTCTGCTTCAGAGGCGATTGATGTTTAGCGGACGACGGCGGTATCCGCCAGGAGGCGGATACCGCCGTGGTGCGGGCGGACGCCACCACACAGGGCCGTGAACCTTCTCCGGCAAGGGTCAGGACTCTGCCGCCTACGCGGGTTCGCGTGACACCAGAAACACTGAAGGAAAGAACAGAAATGTCAGACGTACGTCCGCGCACGGCGTGGGTGACAGCGGTGCTCGCGGGCGGACTCGCGGCCGCCATGCTGACCGGAACCCCGGCGCAGGCCGCTGTGGGTGAAGCGGCCAAGGACGGGGCTCACGCGTTCACGGCGAAGCTCGATGTCGGTACTGCCACGCGCAGTTGTACCGGTGCACTGGTCGATCCGCAGTGGGTGGTCAGCGCGGCCAGCTGCTTCGCCGACAAGCCCGGCCAGGGACACAAGATCTCCGCGGGGAAGCCCAAGCTGAAGACCACGGCCACCATCGGCCGTACCGACCTAGGCTCGGCGAAGGGTGCCGTAGCGGAGGTTGTCGCACTCATTCCGCACGCCGATCGGGACCTGGTGATGGCCCGTCTCGCCAAGCCGGTGGCCGGAATCAAGCCGATCAATCTTGCCAGCAGCGCCCCGGCCAAGGGCGATGTGCTGCTCGCCACCGGGTACGGCCGTACGAAGACGAACTGGATTCCCGATCGCCTGCACGTCGGTGCCTTCACCGTTGACTCGGTGGCTGCCACGACCCTGGGGATCAGCGGTAACGCCAAGACCGGCGCCGCCATCTGCAAGGGTGACGCCGGCGGCCCCGCCTTCCGTGAAACAGATGGCGAGGCCGAGCTGGTTGCCATCAATGTCCGCTCCTGGCAGGGCGGCTGCCTGGGCGAGGAAGAAACCCGCACCGACGCCGTCAGCACGCGAGTGGACGATGTCGCGGACTGGATCCAGCAGGTCCGCCTGTCGGCCCTGGTCCCGGACGTCACCCCGGTCATGACGACGGGCGACTTCAACGGCGACGGCCGGTCCGACATCGCGGCCGTCACCAAGGACGGCAACCTCCACGCCTTCTACGGAAGGACCGACGGCACCTTCGAGTACGGGCGCCCGCTGTGGACGCTGGACCATGCCTGGAAGGGCATGGCCAAGATCATCGGTGGTGACTTCAACGGCGACGGCCACGCCGACATCGCCGCCGTATGGAGTACCGGCTCCCTGCGCCTCTACACCGGCGATTCCAAGGGCACGCTGGCACAGAACAAGCGGATGTGGGTGGACGAGAAGTTCAACTGGAAGGAGATGCTCCACCTGGCCCGCTTCAAGACGGACGATTCCGGCCGCGACGGCCTGCTCGCCGTATGGGGAGGCGGTCCCAGGGGCGCCCTCTACGCCTACGAAACCGGCCCCAGCGGCGCCCTGAACGGCAAGAAGCGCAACATGTGGCGGGATGCCACCTGGCAGCACATGAAGAAGATCGCCACCGGCGACTTCAACGGCGACGGCCGTGACGACATCGTCGCCATCACCAACGTCGGCGGCCTGTCCCGCTACACCCGCTACGACAGCACCGCAGGTGGCGGCCTCAGCGACGGTGTCCCCATGTGGCACGACAACGGCTGGGGCGGCACCCAGATTCTGCTGGCCGGCGATTTCGACGGCGACGGCAAGACCGATGTCGGATCGCTGTGGAGCAACCAGCAGCGCTTCAACTTCTACAAGAGCGACGGCAAGGGGAAACTCGCCGAAGGCAAGCACGCCTGGCCCCGCATCTCCTGAGTCCTGACGACTGAGCCCTGGTGGCGTGCGGCTCACCCTCCGCACGCCACCAGGCGCGCCTAGCCGCCACCGCTTCCCCGCATCACACCTCACGCCCCTTTCCGACGGCGAAAACCTTCCATTCCATGAGAATTCAGGCAAGAAACGTGCTCAGCAGACGTCCACGCGTAGCGTGGGTGACAGGACTCCTCACCACTGCGATTGCCGCCGGCGCGGTGACCGCAGTACCAGCGAACGCCGTGGCCGGTGAAACCGTCGAGAACGGCACGTACGCGTTTGCCGCGAAGCTCGACATCGGGGAGGGCGCGCGCAGTTGCTCAGGCGCGCTGGTCGACCAGCAGTGGGTTCTCACCGCCTCCAGTTGCTTCGCCGAGAACCCCGCCAAGGGCTTCAAGATCACCGCCGGTGCGCCGAAGTGGAAGACCACAGCCACCGTCGGCCGCACCGACCTCACGAAGCCGACCGGCGCCGTCACCGACGTCGTCGAGCTGGTCCCCTACAAGGAAGGGTGGCAACGTGACCTGGTGATGGCGAAGCTCGCCAAGCCGGTCACCGGCGTCACCCCCGTGGCCGTCGGAACCGGCGCACTGCGGCAGGGCGAGGAACTGAAGGTCGCGGGCTTCGGCCGTACCAAGTCCGAATGGGTTCCCGACCGCCTGGGCTCCGCGTCGTTCACCGTGGACTCCGTGCGGGACGGCTCGGTCGCCATCAGCCCCAAGAACCCGGCCGACGGCGCTGTCTGCAAGGGCGACACCGGCGGCCCCGCCGTACGGGAGACCGGCGGACGCGTGGAGCTGGTCGCCGTCAACAGCACCTCCTGGCAGGGCGGATGCCTGGGCACCGATCCCTCGGAGACCCGTAGGGGGGCAGTCGACACCCGGGTGGACGACATCGGCCCCTGGGTCCAGCAGGTCCGCTCCCTGCCCAAGCGGTACGTGACGGCCTCCGGCGACTTCAACGGCGACGGCAAGACCGACCTCGCCATGCTCGTCGACTACGGGCGCAACCAGGCCGGGCACAACCAGGCCGCCCTGTGGGTCTACACCGCCGACGGCAAGGGCGGCTTCAACGAGCCGCGCACCGTGTGGGAGACCCGCGCCCAGGACAGCTGGAACTGGGAAGCCAGCAAGCTCACCGCCGGCGACTTCAACGGCGACGGCAAGACCGACCTCGCCGTCCTCTACAACTACGGCCAGACGTCCGACGGCCGCAACGAGACCGGCCTCTGGACCTTCACCAGCAAGGGCAGCGCCGGCTTCGAAGCTCCCCGCAGGGTGTGGCAGAGCGGTTCCGGCAGCTGGAACTGGGACGCCAGCAAGATCGTCGCCGGCGACTTCAACGGCGACGGCAAGACCGACCTCGCCGTCCTCTACAACTACGGCCAGACGTCCGACGGCCGCAACGAGACCGGCCTCATCACTTTCACCGCCAACGACTCCAACGGCTTCAACGACCCCCGCAGGGTCTGGGAGAGCGGCAAGGGCAGCTGGAACTGGAACACCAGCAAACTCGCCGCCGGCGACTTCAACGGCGACGGCAAGACCGACCTCGCCGTCCTCTACGGCTACGGCAAGACCGCCGACGGCCGCAACGAGAGCGCCCTGTGGTTCACCGCCAACAACTCCAACGGCTTCAACGAGCCGCGCAAGGTCTGGGACAGCGGCAAGGACAGCTGGAACTGGGAAGCCAGCAAGATCGTCGCCGGCGACTTCAACGGCGACGGCAAGACCGACCTCGCCGTCCTCTACCGCTACGGCCTGACCTCCGACGGCCGTAACCAAACCGGCCTCTGGGTCTTCGACGGCAGCAAGAACGGCTTCGACGCTCCGCACCAGGTGTGGGACAGCGGCAAGGACAGCTGGAACTGGGACGCCAGCGAACTGGCCGCCGGTGACTTCAACGGTGACGGCAAGGCCGACATCAGCATCACCTACAACTACGGGCAGGGCACGGACGGCCGCGTCCAGGCCGGTCTGTGGACCTTCACCGGCAACGGCACCGGCTTCAACGCCCCGCGCCGGGTCTGGGACAACAACCTGCAGCGGTGACAGCCATGAGCCGTCATCCGGACTCAAGGCAGTAGAGCACTCAGTTGGGGTCGGCGCCTTCGGGCGCCGACCCCTCACTCGAAGCTGCTCGCGCTCCTTTCCAGTGGCGACACCTTCTATGAATCAGGGAGAGAAACATGCTCAACAGGAGTCCGCGCACAGCGTGGGTGACAGGACTTCTCAGCACTGCGATTGCTGCCGGCCTGGTGACCGCAGCACCGGCGAACGCCGTGGCCGGTGAAACCGTCGAGAACGATACGTACGCGTTCGCAGCGAAGCTCGATATCGGTGCCGGCAAGCGGAGTTGCTCAGGTGCCCTGGTGGGCAAGCAGTGGGTACTCACTGCTGCCAGTTGCTTCGCGGAAGACCCCAACAAGGGCTTCCAGGTCTCCGAAGGCGCGCCGAAGTGGAAGACGACCGCCACCGTCGGTCGTACCGACCTCACGAAGACGACCGGCGCCGTCACCGACGTCGTCGAGCTGGTCCCGTACAAGGGGCGCGATCTGGTGATGGCGAAACTTGCCAAGCCGGTCACCGGCGTCACCCCCGTGGCCATCGGGACCGCAGTGCCCGCTCCGAGCCAGGAACTGAAGGTCGCGGGCTTCGGCCGTACCAAGACCGAGTGGGTTCCCGACCACCTGGGCACCGCCTCGTTCACCGTGGACTCCGTGCAGGACGGCTCGATCTCCATCAGCCCCAAAAACCCAGCCGACGGCGCTGTCTGCAAGGGCGACACCGGCGGCCCCGCCCTGCGAGAGACCGGCGGACGCGTGGAACTGATCGGCATCAACAGCACCTCCTGGCAAGGCGGATGCCTGGGCACCGACCCCTCGGAGACCCGTAAGGGCGCGGTCGACACCCGGGTGGACGACATAGCCGGCTGGATCCGCGGGTGCGTGGACACCAAATCCGACAAGCCCGCGACGCACCTCGGTGACTATCGCGTTGATATCAATGGGGACGGCAAAGCCGACTACCTCATCGTCGACGACAACGGCGCCGTACACGCCTTCCTCAACAACGGCGGCGACAACCACGGCGGCTGGACCAACTACGGCCAAATCGCCACCGGCGCCGCACCCCGCGAAAAGATCCGCATCTAACACGACTACGGGCAGGGCGCAGACGGTCACGTCCACACCGGTCTGTGGACGTTCGCCGGCAACGGCACCGGCTTCCGCGCCCCGCGCCCGGCCTGGGGCAACAACCTGTAGCGATGACAGCTATGAGTCATCGTCGGACTCAAGGCAGTAGGACACTCGGCTGGGGTCGGCGCCTTCGGCGCTGCCCCCTCACGCGACGCTGCCGACCGTTCAGGAAGGGATGTAGCAGCGCTGGGACTGCGCTGACGGGGGCCGCCTCGCCAAGCGGCTCTCCGGCCCGTTTCCGGTGCTTCGTCAAGCCCACGGCTAGGGGATTGTTCAATCACAAGGCGACTTGTCCGAGTTCTCCTGCAAGTCACTGCAACACTCCCAATTTTCAGCCTGTCATCCCACATGTACTGTTTATGGACGGCCGGAGGTGCTGAGGATGTGTAGACCGCACAGGCCTCCTCCGGCCATCACTTCGATGACTCATGGGGAACTTCATGTCTCGCAAGAATGCGCGCGCCGCTTGGACGGCAAGACTTCTAGCGACGGGTATTGCCGTCGCCGCGCTGGCGACCGCGGCCCCCGCACAGGCCGCAGAGACAGAACAGGCCGCGGGCTTGCAGGGTGACGAAAGCGTCGCGGCTGTCAGCGACTATGACGGCGACGGGATTGCGGACCTGTTCACCACGAGCATGTCCGACCCCAACGCCATGGTCTCCCCCAAGAACCTGTCAGTGCGGAAGGGGCACAAGGACGGCTCGTTCGGCAGCCCTGCTCTCCTTGTCCGCAACTGGGATTTCAACTGGGCGGCCAGCGCCGACTTCAACGGTGACGGCAAGGCCGATCTCATCGCCCGTGACAGCAACGCTGACCTGTACCTTCTGGCCGGGAACAAGGACGGGGGCTTCGACGCCAAGCGTCTGGTCGCCGGCGGCTGGGACTATACCGATGTCGTGACCGGTGACTTCAACGGCGACGGCAAGGCCGATCTCGTCGCCATGAACAGCTCGAAGGACGGCATATACCTCTGGACGGGCAGGGGAGACGGCACCTTCGACCAGTCCAAGAAGGCGGCTGAGGGCGGAGGCTTCACCGAGATCGCAGCCGCCGACTTCAACGGCGACGGCATCACCGACCTTGTCGCGCACGACCTGCACGGCGGCGACACGCTCTTCCTCCTGGCCGGCGCCAAGAGCGGCGTCTTTGATGCTCCGAAGCAGGTGCTGAACGACTTCGTCCACCAGGAAATCGTCGCGGGTGACTTCGACGGCGACGGCAAGGCCGACATCCTGGCCGAGCGGTACTTCCGCTCCGGCCCCGCGCTGCTGTGGAAGGGCAACGGGGACGGTACGTTCCACGAGCCCACCGGAGTGAGCTTCAGCTCGTAACGCACTGTTACAGCGGGCATCGGCACGACGCACCGTTGCCCGCTGCCCGCTGCCCGCTGCCCGCTGCCCGCTGCCCGCTGCCCGCTGCCCGCTGCCCGCTGCCCGCTGCCCAATTTTCGCCGGTGTCCACTTTGACCCTGGCCAGGGCGGCGCGAGGCGCCGGTATGCGCTGCGCCACGCCCGCGAGCCATCAGCTGCGGGTCAGGCCGCTGAGAGATTGCCACAATGAGAGCATTCTCGACATAAGGCTCCTTATGCGAATTTCCGCCATTCCAGGCAATGCCCGCCAGTAGGCCCCTCGGCTCCGTTTACCCTGTTTAGGTGCACTTTACGATCAGGCCCCCGCGCTCCCGGGCGAACGCTGGGAGCAATCGGCGACCGCAGGACATCACCCCGGAGGTGAACACACCCCGGCCCATGCGTCCGCATGTGCTCGGCGACCGTCCGTCCGCCCGCGCAGGCCTCAGCCGCCCGCTCACCGGCCCGGGCACCGGCCGCCGTCGACACCTCGACCTCGCCCCGACCGTTCCCGGCCACGCGGAGCACGCCAGCTGGCCGCCGTCGCCCTGACGCCCGCCGGCACGATCAGCACGACGCGTCAGTCCGACCAGGGGAGGCCAGGCTTCCGCTGACTCCAGGAGTTTTGAATAAATGCTCGAGCACACGAGGGCGGCGCTGCCCCTGAACGAAAAGCAGCGGGTAATTCCCTCTGCGCATGAGGGCCGCAGAACGGGACGAATAGCCGCGCTCGACGCACTGCGGCTGCTGGCCGCACTGTTCGTAGTCGTATACCACTACATGGCGCTCGGCGGTGGCTGGCCGGCAGATGGGAAAGCGATGTTCCCCCGCGCCTTCCCGTTCGCGGCGTACGGCTGGCTGGGGGTGCAGCTCTTTTTCCTCATCAGCGGGTTCGTCATCTGCATGAGCTGCTGGGACAAGCCACTCCGCTCCTTCTTCATCTCACGAGTGGTGCGACTTTATCCCGCGTATTGGTTCGCGGTGATCGCCACCACGGTGACCGTCCTCCTGGTGCCCGGAGGGGAGAAGCATCTCCCGTGGGCCGATGTGCTCACCAACCTCACCATGCTCCAGGAACCACTGGGCGTTCCGAATGTCGACGAAGTTTACTGGACGCTGTTCTCGGAGCTGCGCTTCTACCTGCTCTTCGCCCTGGTCGCATGGTGGGGGCTCACTTACCGCCGCCTGATCGTGTTCTGCTGCGTATGGGCCACCACCAGCGCCCTGCTCGCCGGATACGAGGACGGGCCGCTCAGGTTGCTCGTCATGCCACACGACAGCTGGTACTTCATCGCAGGCGTTGCCTTCTACCTCATGTACCGGTTCGGCCCGAACCTGCTGCTCACCGGCATTGTGCTGACATGTTTCGCCGCGTGCCTGCCCTTCGCACATGTGACCTGGTACAACACCCGGAAGTACATGGGCCACATCGTTCCGTTCTGGCCGGTCGTACTGATCATCGGTCTTTGTTTCGCCGTCATGGCGCTCCTCGCGGCAGGGAAACTCTCCTGGATCACGTGGCGCTGGCTGCCGACCGCCGGCGCTCTGACCTATCCGCTCTACCTCCTGCACGAGAACATCGGCCGCGAGATCTTCAGCGCTCTGAGTCGGTACGTCCCCGCGCATGCACTACTGGTCCTGACGATCGGGGTGATGCTTCTCGCGTCGTGGTTGGTGCACCGTCTCGTGGAACGGCCAGTCGGGAAATTGTTGAAGGATGGCCTCGGCAAGGCATTCTCGAAGGCCCACTGAGCCAACCCGCGCAGTCGACACAGTCGACGAAGAATAATTCAAACCCTCGACATCGATTTAAAATAGCCGGAAGGATCGTTCTCGTGATGCGTCTGCTCAAGCGCTTCGTTCAAAAGGGCGGAACCGTAAACCAAGCGCCGCATATGCAGATCTGTGCGCACACGGATGACGACCTGTACTTCATGACGCCGGATCTGGCGCAGGCCGTACGCGCAGGCGTGCCGGTGGTGAGTGTGTACCTGACCACGGGAGAGGCCGACGGCATCAATCTCTCGTTCAGCGATCCGGCTCGTGAGACCGCGGAGCCGGACTACCCCGGCTACACCGCGGCCCGGCAGCACGGTATCCGCGCCGCCTACGCGGCGATGTGCACCGGCAGCCGCCGGGCCGACTGGAAGCGTGGCACCCTGCGGGTCCGCGAAGGCGTCACCGCCGAGATCAACACCCTGGACGACGGCCGGGTCACCCTGATCTTCCTCAACCTGCGCACCTGCGTGGCCATGCCCGACGACAAGATCCTTCACCTCTGGAACCGGCGGATCGAGGAACTGGGAACACTGCGTCCCACGGGCAGCCCCATCCCCGCCAGGAGCGATGGCAAAGCCCTCACACGTGAGGGAGTGGTCGGCACGCTCATCGACCTGTTGGAGAAGTACGCGCCCGCTGTCGTGCGCGTGATGAACCCCGACCCGGAGCGCACGCGGTACGACGCCGCGTCCGGCTCCATCTCCTACTGCGACAACACCGACCACACCGCGGCCGCGTTCTTCGCCCTGGCCGCGCTGCGCGAGTACGAGCGGACGCACGAGCAGTACGAGCAGACGGATCCGGCACGCCGCCTGCCCGCCGTGGAGAGCTACCAGGGGTACTGCAACAAGCTGCGCCCCGACAATCTCAGCGCGCAGGCCGCCGCGGAGAAGTTCCACTACCTCGCCGTCTACGGCGGTGAGGACGGCCACGAGTGCCAGAAGGCGCCCGGAGAGTGCGGCGACCGGCCGCTGGGCAACCGCGCCTACAACCGCTACTACGGGCAGAGCACCACCTACCGCTGGCAGCCGAGCACGAGCTGGCTGCAGCCCCTCGCCGACGGCCGGCTGACCGCCTTCGCCGTCCTCGGCGGACGGCCCATGGCCTGGACGCAGGAGCAGCCCGGCTCCGAGACGTGGTCGGGGCCGCGGCCCCTGGGCCAGTGGTCGGGAGACGAGGACAGCCGCTGCCTTCCCCGCCTGGACGCCGTGCGCGATCAGGCGGGCCGGATTCACGTCCTGGCCATGCGTTCCCGGGTCGGATCCGGGCCCGAGGAACAGCAGCGCGACATCATGCACCTGGCGCAGGAGGGCGGCGACGGCGACAGCGGGAACGGGAACAGGAACGGGTTCGGGCAGTGGGCCGATGTCGGCAACCCGTACGGAACCGCACCGGGCGGGGCCGCCAAGCGTCGTGGGCTGGGCATGCCGGTGGCGGCCGTGACGGGTTCCGGCCGGATCACGTTCATGCTGCGCAACTTCGGCGGCGGGCTGAGCGCCCGGACGACGACTGCGGACGATGCGGACGGCGGTTGGGGCCCGTGGGAGGACCTGCACGGCGGGCTGCTGGAGGGCGCCGCGGCGGTCACACTGCGGCGCGGCACGGTCGAGGTGTACGCGACCAACAACAACGGGATGATGCGCTGGTACCAGAGCACTCCGGACGGCGCGTTCGAGCGTGATTACGGGACGCTGCTGGCCCGGCCTTCCGGGCCGGTGACGCTTGTGGAGCAGGCGGACGGCGGGCTGCTGATGTTCTCGCGGCAGCCCGGCACGGGCTGGATCCTGGCCAACCGGCAGCGGGGGGCCGACGGAACCTGGAACCCGCAGCCCGAGATCGTCGACAGCAACCCCGGCTACGGCCCGCTCGCCCACGCGGTGCTTCCCGGCGGCGACCTGGCCCTGGTGCAGCGCACCGACAACGGCGATCTGGCGATCAGCCGCCAGCCCCTGGACGGCCGCCCGACGAGCTCCGAGTGGACTCCGCTGGGTGGTGGCCCCTTCGCCCATGCCCCGTCCGTGGCCGTGGACGCCGAGGGACGGCTCGTCATCGCCACCCTTGGGGCGGGAGCGCGGCTGCACACGCTCACGCTGGATGTGTCGGCGGAGATCACGGCGCCGGAGCCGGACGACTGGCGCGTGCACTGAGCAGTAGTTGTGCCATGAGGGGGTGAGGAAGCCCTGCGCCGCGTCGATCATCCTGTACGCGACGCGCAAGGCGGTCGCCGAGCGCCGCCTGCTGGATCTGGAGAAGGCCGTGTAGGTTCCTTCCCATGGACCGGCCCCCATAAGGCCGGCCCCCCTAGGCCGAAGGGGCCGCCCCGTCACCTGCCGTGACGGGGCGGCCCCTTCGTCGTACCCGATGCACCGCGAGGTCCGTGCGACCCAACGGACAGGCCTTACAGCACCCGGCCCTACAGCACCCGATCGGCTCGGGGCAGGGAACGGACGGCGTACGCCACCACCCAGCACAGCGGCAGAGCCAGGGCGGCGACGAGGGTGAACTTGACGGCGGCCGGGGCGTCCAGCCGGCGGAAGGCGAAGCTGACACCGACAAGGACCGCAGGGTGGATGAGGTAGACGGCGAAGGCGTGCCGGGAAAGGAACGCAGCAGTGCGGCCCTGGCGGTTGAGGTGCTCGCGGAAGAAGACGGTCAGGCCGATGACCATGCTGACGGCGAACGTGGACTCCCAGGCGGCCGCAGCCAGCGACTGCCAGGTGCCGTGTCCGAGGGAGGCGCCGTCAGGTGAGGTCGCGGTCGCCACGAGGTGGACGAGGGTCGCTCCAGCGGCGACGGCGAAGCCGGTCCGGCCGGCGGCGCGGGACAGCGTCTGCGGCCAGCCGCGGCGGAAGGCGAGCACGCCGATGACGAAGAAACTCGCGTACTGCGGGAGGAAGTTGGGAGTCGGCAGACCGAGGAAGGGGACGTATGTGCCGGTCGGCACGAGGAAGCGCCAAAGGTACGTGGCGAGGGCAAGAGCGGCGGTGAAGATGATGACGGCGCCCGGCCGCAGGGGCCTGGGGTCCGACGACCACCGCGGGCCACGCCCGCCCTGAGGGCCGGCCACGCGCCCGGCCTCCGCCGCGTGCGCGCGACGTTCCGTACGGGGCTCCGCACGGCGACGGACCAGGACGTACGCCGCCGCGAACACCAGCAGCACCTCGACGAACCACATCGGCCCGGCGTCCCAGCTCAGGAGGTAGAAGGCCCAGTAGGGCACCTCATCCCGCAGCCCCTCGAACACATGCAAGGTCACCAGGGGGCGGATCAGCAGGAGGAAGACGAGCAGCGGAATACCGAGGCGCTTGAGCCGGTCGCGGTAGTAGAAGCGCGCGCCCTTGCGGGCGTAGGAGGGTGGAGTGAAGTACCCCGCAATCATGAAGAAGAACCCCATGAAGAACGCCTGGTTGAACATCACGAAGAGGTCCAGGGCTGCACCGGAGCCGTCCTTGGCCGGTTCGGTGTAGTACCAGGCCGGTATGTTGCCGTAGGTGACGCCGACGTGATGCAGCACCACGAGTGCCGTCAACGCGATGCGCAGGTTGTCCACGTACTGCAACCGCGGGCGCTGCGGGCCGGTGTCGGGCAGACCGTCGGGCGGCGCCGTCTCGCCCCCCGGGGCCATGCGCCTCAAGTCGTCTGCCGTCATGGTCAGTTCCCCCGTTCATCTGGGCGGCCGTATGCGACATGCAACATGCGACATTTGGCATTTGGCATTTGGCATGCGTCGACATGTGACATGCGACAGCGGCCGCGAAGAAACAATCAGTTGTCTCTTGTCTGGTGATCCTCGGCCGACCGGTCCTCGCCGCGGGTGGCGCGCTCGAAGAGGTCGGCGAGTTCGCGGGCGTGCGCGGCCAGGTCATGCTCGGGATAGGTGCTCCAGTACGCGAACATCGCGTCGATCCCGGACTGGAGACTGACGGCCATCACGCGGGCGTCGAACGGCCGGAAGTCACCGCACTCCTGGCCCCTGCGGAAGTTCTCCTCCAGTGCGGCGTAGATCGGTTCGCTGCTGACCACGCCGTAACGCAGGTCACCGTCCCCCTTCCGGAAGTTGCTGAAGATCTCCCCGAGCGCAGCGAGCTGAGTGCGGTGATCCGCCATGTACGCGGCAACGGACTGGATGTAGACGCGCAGCCATCCGCCCCCGCCCACCTGCTGGACCTCCTCCATCCGGGGCCCCACAAAAGCGCCGATGCGCTCGTAGATCTGCTCGACGACCACCTCGATCAGCTCATTCTTGCCTGCGAAGTGATACGAGATCACCCCTTTGCTGATCCCGGCCCGCTCGGCGATGCGCGCCAGCGAGGCCCTCGCGAACCCCCATGCCGCGAGAGTCTCGACGGCAGCATCGACGATCTGGGCACGTCGCGCCTTCTCGATGAACGAGCGCTCCGACTGCTGCTGTGCCACGTTCCGTACAACCTCTCCCGGGTCCGGACAGGCGAATTCCTGGCCAGCCGGACCATTTTTTGACCGATCGGCCAAAATTTAAGGCAGGCGGACAGACCCAGTCCAGCGAGGGGGCACAGAACAAGACACGGCTGGGTCCGGCTCTCTCCGGGGGGAGAGAGCCGGGCCCTCGTGGAAGTTCACAGTGAGAGGCCCCGTGAACGCGGGGACCTCGTCGTATGGGCAGGCGAGCGGGCGGCGGGGCACCCTGCCCGGAGGCCTCGGGCGCCCCGGCTCCGCGTCAGCCGATGCGCTCCAGGACCACCGGGCGGGGGGTGAAGGCCGTGCCGTGCGGGGCGATGGCGATGCCGTCGTCGAGGGCCTCGACCGCGTACGGGATCTTCTCGGGGGTGTCGGTGTGGAGGGTGAGGAGGGGCTGGCCGGCGGTGACCGGGTCGCCGGGCTTGGCGTGGAGTTCGATGCCGGCGGCGGCCTGGACCGGGTCCTCCTTGCGGGCGCGGCCCGCGCCGAGGCGCCAGGCGGAGAGGCCGATGGCGTAGGCGTCCAGGGTGGTGAGGATGCCGGTCTGGCCGGCGGTGATCACGTGCTGTTCGCGGGACACCGGGAGAGGGGCGTCCGGGTCGCCGCCCTGGGCGGTGATCATGCGGCGCCAGTGGTCCATGGCGGAGCCGTCGGCGAGGGCCTTGGCGGGGTCGGCGTCGGGCAGGCCGGCGGCGTCGAGCATCTCGTGGGCCAGGGCGAGGGTCAGGTCGACGACGTCCCGGGGGCCGCCGCCGGCAAGGACCTCGACGGATTCGCGGACCTCCAGGGCATTGCCGGCGGTCAGGCCGAGGGGGGTGGACATGTCGGTGAGCAGGGCGCGGGTGGTCACGCCGTGGTCGGTGCCCAGCTCGACCATGGTGGCGGCGAGTTCGCGGGCGTCGTCGAGGTTCTTCATGAAGGCGCCGGTGCCGACCTTGACGTCCAGGACGAGGGAGCCGGTGCCCTCGGCGATCTTCTTGGACATGATGGACGAGGCGATGAGGGGAATGGATTCGACCGTCCCCGTGACGTCGCGGAGCGCGTAGAGCTTCTTGTCGGCGGGGGCGAGGCCGTCGCCGGCGGCGCAGATCACGGAGCCGACGGAGTCGAGGACGTCCAGCATCTCGTCATTCGACAGCAGGGCGCGCCAGCCGGGGATGGATTCGAGCTTGTCGAGGGTGCCGCCGGTGTGGCCGAGGCCGCGGCCGGAGAGCTGGGGTACGGCGGCGCCGCAGGCGGCGACGAGGGGGGCCAGGGGGAGGGTGATCTTGTCGCCCACGCCGCCGGTGGAGTGCTTGTCGGCGGTGGGGCGGGTGAGGGAGGAGAAGTCCATGCGCTCGCCGGAGGCGATCATGGCGGCGGTCCAGCGGGCGATCTCCTTGCGGTTCATACCGTTGAGGAAGATCGCCATCGCCAGGGACGACATCTGTTCGTGGGCGACCTCGCCGCGGGTGTACGCGTCGATGACCCAGTCGATCTGCTCGGGGGTCAGCTCGCCGCGGTCGCGCTTGGTACGGATGACGGAGATGGCGTCCATGGACATCGGACATTCCTTTCGAACGGGTAGGTCCGTTCTACACGCATAGACACCTGGGTGCCAGACAGTGCCAGGCACGGGCTCGGGGGGGGCGGGACACACCGCCCCCAGGGCGGCGGCCGTTCGCCTGGGTCGGCCGTGGTGGTTCGCCGCCGCCGACTGCGCTGGCGAGCACAGACACTGCCCCAAGTCCCGGCTGAGGCCCGTGGCCTCAACGGCGGCGGCCGTCTCTGGACCGAGTAACCGGCGCCGGACACGCCAGCGGCCCGCCGCCTGGAGGAGTGCGGGCCGCCGATGTGCTGCCGGGGAAGCGCACGGGCGGGCGCCTCGGGGCATGCTCAGTCGTGCTCGGGTGCCGGATCGCCGACGATAAAGCCCCGAAGCGGCGGGCCTTCCTCACTTCCGATTGTGGCCTCAGCGGTCCTCATGGTCGCGACGAGGTCCGCGTAGTCCGGGTGGATCCACTCCACGGTTCTCCCTTCGCCAGTGCTTGGCAGGCTAGCCCTTTGGCTTGGGGATAGGCACGATCGGGCCGCGATCGTCCGAGTGCTGGCAGGAAGCCGCAACCGAGATCAGCGCATCGTCGGGCTGGCCCCACAGGTCCACATCGACGGAGTAACCGGCCTCCTCGATCAGTGCAGTGGTGCGAATGATCGTGGTGGGGTTGAATCGAGTCGGGTCCGGTTCTTCCGGGCGGTGGTGGATGAAGGCCCCAAGGCGGTCACACAAAGCGGCGTAGATTTCGGTGTTGAGGATGAGCGCGTGCCAGCCTTCGTCTACGGCGCGAGACGGCACGAGCCTGGCTTTCGGGAACTGCGCGCACGTGGCGACGAAGGCCAGCGCGTCCCACAGGATCCCGTCCGCGGTGTCGTCGTGCATACCGGGGTTGTTTGTCTTGATTGTTGTCCGCACCGCCTCGAACTCGACAGTGCTCAGTAAGGATCGTGCAGACTTGCCCATGGTGCTCCAATCGGTGAGGGATACCTCGCTGCGGAGGCCGGACCGTCCCGGCCGTGTTGTCCGACCAGGGATTCCGGCCGGGACGGGGATCTGTAGCGCGTCTTAAGGGCGGTTGAGCGTCCTGTGGCGCTCGACGCACACGCGACACGGAATCGGACACGACAGCAGCTTGGCCTCCTTGGGGATCGACACCACGCCAGAACTCGCGTCCAGCCGCCCGGCATACTGCGACCACCAGCCCTCTCGGTGGTTGGTACCCCTTCACTGGTAGCTCCCGGTGCAGGGGCGTTCACTGTGCCGCCCCGCCGTGTCCATGCCCGTGGTTCCGGATCTCCCTGGCAGCAGCGCATGCGGCGGCCCAGTCATTCCGGGCACGCGCCTCGGTGCGCTGAACAGACAGTGCGGCGCACACCTTGCAGCCAGGAGCGGGGGTTCCTTCCAGGAGCCAGGCATCCACGGCGCCCGGAAGGACCACAGGACGCGTGCTGTATTTGGTGGGTTCGCTCACGGTGTTCGCCGTCCTCTCGCGTTGGACTATTGGCGAACACGCTAGGAACGGTGCTCTCTCGCTGTCTGTGGCACTTCGGATACCTATCCGGAGGAAGTGCCACAGTCGCTACAGCGGCAGGCCCACCACGTCGGCCATTGCCCGCATCTCCGCTGTCAACGTCCGCCGCCTGTCGATCAACCGACGGAGAATGTCGCGGGCGTAGCGCTGATTCGGTAGCCACTCCCGGCTATCAGCATGGATCTGTTCCAGCTTCCCGAATGCATCGGCATAGTTGCCGGTCTTGACGTACGCGTCAGCCACGTCCAGCAAGTGACGATTGCGGTTGTTACTGGTCGGCTTGAGGCTGGAGAACGGGATTCGCCCGGCGAGACGGAGGACCATGTCGGGCCGGTCGATCACGCCGGCGTTCTCCGCAGCCTTGAGCTTGACTGTCGTCGGCCCGAAGGTGCGCAGGAAGTCACCATCCGGGGTGTGCTCCCTCCCCAGTGCAACGGCTGCCGCCGAGGCAAGCTTCAGGGCGTCTTCAGCCTCTCCGGGCTGTGAGTTCCGGACGGCAGCAGCGGATGCTCGCAGCAACAACCACCCCCACGTCGCCAGCTCAGCGGGGGTCGCGCGGGACATACGCGGCTCTGTCTCGTCCGCCCACTTAACGGCCAGGTCGTATGCCTTGCTCAACTCACCCTGGCGCAGCCGTAGCCAGCACAAAGTGTTGGCCGTGGCCGCACCTTCCATCCGGTCAGCCGCATCGTCGAGGGCGCGTTCCAGGGCCGTCTCGGCGGCCGTGAACTGCCGGGTCTGGACCATAAGCCACCCTGCAAGCTGCAAGAGCCTTACGCGGACGCTCCGCCCCTCGGACCCCAGCGCGTCGGCGTCCCGGAGCAAAGCCGGGAGCATCACGGATAGCGCTGCGAAATGATCACCTGAGAACAACGGCTCTGTTTCGCGCAGTGCCGCACGTACGCCACTGGCGGTCGGGGGCTCGTCGTCCATCCCCAGAGCTATCGGGGAATGTTCCAGGGCCTCACGAACGGCCCTCCAGCGGTCCACCGTGTCAGCGCTGGCGTCCTCTTCGTTCGGCTCCCCAGCGAGCCGCATGGTGGGCACCCTCAGCGCCTGGGCGAGCTTACGCAACGTTTCCAGTCGCGCCGTCTCTCGTTCGCCCTGTTCAAGCTTGCGAATGGCCGAGATCGACACGCCTGACGCCTTCGCCAACTCAGTCTGAGTCAGCCCTCGGCGCTTGCGGACTTCCTTAACCCTCTGCCCCGCAGCAGTGCTCATACAGCGAGCGTACGCCCAGGTATCCCATCTCCCGAAGCGTCGGAAGCCCCAACAGCGGTGGGTGGCGGGGGTGGGTGGCGGGGGTGGGTGGCGGCTCCACCCGGTCCGTCAGCCCGTCATCAGGTGCGCGGGCTCACCTCAGCCCATCAGGTGCGTAAGCCCACCCCTCAGCCCGTCAGATGTCCCGGCCCGAATGCGTCCGGCAGCAGTTCCGACAGAGGGCGGATGCCGGACTGGGTGTCCACCAAGAGGTCCGGGCCGCCGTGTTCGTGGAGGAGTTGGCGGCAGCGGCCGCAGGGGACGAGGAGTTCGCCCGTGCCGTCGACGCAGGTGAAGGCGGTGAGGCGGCCGCCGCCGCCGGCGAACAATGCCGACACCAGGCCGCATTCGGCGCAGAGGCCGAGGCCGTAGGAGGCGTTCTCGACGTTGCAGCCGGTGACGGTGCGGCCGTCGTCCACGAGGGCGGCGGCGCCGACGGGGTAGCCGGAGTACGGGGCGTAGGCCCGGGACATCGCGTCCCGGGCCTGCGCGCGCAGGGCCGTCCAGTCGACCGGAACCGGTGGTGGTGTGGAGTGCACCGGTGGTGTCATGTGCCCTGTCCTCGGCGGTAAGTCGTCATGTTCCCTGTCCTCGGCGGTAGGGCCGGCCGTTCGCCTTCGGTGGCCGGAGCCGTTGCGAGAAGAGGGCGAGGACCAGCAGGGTCGCGATATACGGGCTGGCCTCGACCAGTTCGAGGGGGACGGTGTCGGCCAGGAAGTACCAGAGTAGGAGGGCGGCCGCGGCGGTCGCCGACAGGGCTGCCTGGGTGCGCTTGGCGGCGCGCAGGCGGAGCAGGGCGATGACGGCCAGCAGGGCCGCCAGGCCGAGGAGCAGGGCGTGGACGGTCGGGCCGCCGCTGCGGAGCTGCATGGCGTCCATGAAGCCGAAGAGGCCGGCGCCCATCGCGACGCCGCCGGGGCGCCAGTTGCCGAAGATCATGGTGGCCAGGCCGATGTAGCCGCGGCCGCCGGTCTGGCCGTCCTGGTAGAAGTGCACGCCGATGGAGAGGAAGGCGCCGCCGAGGCCGGCGAGGGCTCCGGAGATCACAACCGCCGCGTACTTGTACGAGTAGACGTTGACGCCCAGGGACTCGGCGGAGATCGGGGCCTCGCCGCAGGAGCGGAGGCGGAGGCCGAAGGAGGAGCGCCAGAGCACGTAGAAGGTGCCGATGAAGAGGGCCACGGTCAGCAGGGTCAGCCAGGAGACGTTGGTGACCGCGGCGCCGAGGATGCCGGCCAGGTCGGAGATGAGGAACCAGTGGTGGCCGGCAATGGAGTGCAGCCAGTCCGACAGGCCGGGGATCGTGAACGTGGGCATGTCGGGCATGGGCGGGGACTGTTTGTCGTTGCCGCCGGCCTTCATGGCCGCGCTGCCTTCCTGGCCGAACCAGAGGGTGGCCAGGTACTGGGTCGCGCCCAGCGCCAGGATGTTGACCGCGACACCGGAGACGATGTGGTCGACGCCGAAGGTGACGGTGGCCAGGGCGTGGATGAGGCCGCCGAGGGCGCCGCCGATGATGCCGGCGAGGGCGGCGGCCCAGGGGCCGTGCTGCCAGCCGATCCAGCCGGCCGCGAACGAGCCGAGCATCATCATGCCTTCGAGGCCGATGTTGACCACGCCGGCCCGCTCCGACCACAGGCCGCCCAGACCCGCCAGGCCGATCGGCACGGCGGCGCTCAGCGCGGCGCCGAACTGGCCGGTGGAGGTGAGGTCTTCGGCGCCGGTGAGGGCCCGGAGGGCGGCGACCGCGAGCAGGCCGGCGGCGATGATCAGCAGGATCCAGGGGTAGGTGAGCCGGCGTCGGCCGGTCTCTCCGGGGACCACGATCTTGGTCGCGGTCTTGAGGTCCGCACTCACGCCGACACCTCCGGGTTGTCGCGCTTGTCAGAGTTATCGGCGGGATCGGCGTTCTTCGTGCGGGCCAGGGCGGCCAGTTCCTCGCCGACCTTCCGCTGCTGGAGGCGCTGCCCGTAGCGGCGGACGACCTCGTAGGCGATGACCACGCACAGGACGATGACGCCCTGGATGACGCCGACGATCTCCTGGGCGTAGCCCTCGAATTCGAGCCGGCCGCCGGTGCGGTCGAGGAAGGCCCACAGCAGGGCGCCCAGCGCCATGCCGACCGGGTGGTTGCGGCCGAGCAGGGCGATGGCGATTCCGGTGAAGCCGATACCGGCCGGGAAGTCCGTGCCGTAGTTGAAGGATTCGTTGAGGAGGGTGGGCATGCCGACCAGGCCTGCCGCGGCGCCGGACAGGAGCATGGAGATGACGATCATGCGCTTGACGCTGACGCCGCTGGCCTCGGCGGCCGGCTCGGAGGCGCCGACGGCGCGCAGGTCGAAGCCGAAGCGGGTGCGGTTGAGCAGGAACCAGTACAGCGCGCCGGCGAGGACCGCGATCACCACGAAGCCGTAGACCGGCTTGGGGTGGGTGGGGAAAGAGAAGAAGTGGCTGGATTCGGGGAGGAAGGGGGTGTGCAGGAGGTTGCCGTCCTTGATGGCGAGGCGGCCGTCCTGCAGGAAGTAGCCGATGACCGAGGCGGCGATCGCGTTCAGCATGATCGTGGTGATCACTTCGCTGACGCCGCGGGTGGTCTTGAGCAGACCGGCGATACCGGACCAAACGGCGCCGACCAGCATCGCGATGGCGATGAGGAGGATGATCTGGAGCGCGCCGGGCAGGGCGATGGCGCCGCCGACCGCCGCCGCGGCGAAGGCCGCGAGGCGGTACTGGCCGTCGACGCCGATGTTGAAGAGGTTCATCC
This sequence comes from Streptomyces sp. NBRC 110611, assembly GCF_001590865.1. Lineage (GTDB taxonomy): Bacteria > Actinomycetota > Actinomycetes > Streptomycetales > Streptomycetaceae > Streptomyces. The sequence goes on along the minus strand of NZ_BBUY01000001.1, from coordinate 424,057 downwards.
GGAAGCCGATGGCCACCGCCAGCGCCGAAAGGTAGTACGGCACCGCCTTGTTGATGATCCAGACCTGGCTGTCGCTGTAGTGACCGTAGTCGACCATGATCCAGTACGCCCGGAGCGGGTTCTCACCCGACGCCAGGAAGACCAGGGACGAGATCACGACGGCGGCGGCGACGGCCAGCGCGGGCGCGGCGACCGCCAGGATCACCTTGTTCTTGTCGAGCGCCTTCACCGTGTTGCGGTCGAGCGTCTTCACTGCTGGTCACCGCCTTCGTGGGTGAGGTGGCCACGGGCGGCACCGGTCATGGCGGAGCCCAACTCCTCCGGGGTGATGGTGGTGGGGTCGGCGTCGGCGACCAGGCGGCCGCGGTACATCACCCGCAGCGTGTCGGAGAGCCCGATCAGCTCGTCCAGGTCGGCGGAGATCAGCAGCACCGCCAGGCCCTCCCGGCGCGCTTCGCGGATCTGCTCCCAGATCTGCGCCTGTGCGCCGACGTCGACGCCGCGGGTGGGGTGGGCGGCGATCAGCAGCTTGGGGTGGTGGCTCATCTCCCGGCCGACGATGAGCTTCTGCTGGTTGCCGCCGGAGAGCGAGGCCGCGGTGACCTCGATGCCGGGGGTGCGGACGTCGTACTGCTCGACGATGCGCTCGGTGTCCTTGCGGGCACCGGCCAGGTCGAGGAGCCTGCCCTTGCTGTTGGGGCGCTCGGTGACGTGGCCGAGGATACGGTTCTCCCACAGGGGGGCGTCCAGCAGCAGGCCGTGGCGGTGGCGGTCCTCGGGGATGTAGCCGATACCGCCCTCGCGCCGGGCACGGGTGGAGGCGCCGGAGAGGTCCCCGCCGTCCAGGGTGATGCTGCCGCCGTCGGGGGTTCGGGTGCCCATGACCGCCTCGACGAGCTCGGCCTGGCCGTTGCCCTCGACACCGGCGACGCCCAGCACCTCGCCCTTGCGGATGGTGAAGGAGATGCCGTCCAGGACGGTGCGGACCACTCCGTCGGAGTCGGTCGCGGAGAGGTGGAGATCGCTGACGCGCAGCATCTCCACGTCCGTGACGGTCGACTCCCGGGTCTCGGGGGACGGCAGCTCGCTGCCGACCATCAGCTCGGCGAGCTGCTTTGGGGTGGTCTCACCGGGGACGACCGAGCCGACGGTGGTGCCGCGCCGGATGACGGTGATGTCGTCGGCGACCGAGAGCACCTCGCCCAGCTTGTGCGAGATGAAGATGACGGTCAGGCCCTCGGACTTGAGCTCGCGCAGGTTGTCGAAGAGCGCGTCGACCTCCTGCGGGACCAGCACGGCGGTCGGCTCGTCGAGGATCAGGGTGCGGGCGCCGCGGTAGAGGACCTTGAGGATCTCCACCCGCTGGCGGTCGGCGACGCCGAGGTCCTCGACCAGCACGTCCGGCCGGATGCTCAGCCCGTACGCGTCCGAGATCTCCTTGATCTTCGCGCGGGCGCCGGCGCCGATGCCGTGCAGCTTCTCCGCGCCGAGGACGGTGTTCTCCAGGACGGTGAGGTTGTCGGCGAGCATGAAGTGCTGGTGCACCATGCCGATGCCGCGGGCGATGGCGTCGCCGGGGGTGTGCAGGGTGACCTGCTCGCCGTCCAGCTCGATGGTGCCCTCGTCCGGCTTCTGCATACCGTAGAGGATCTTCATCAGGGTGGACTTGCCGGCGCCGTTCTCGCCGCACAGGGCGTGGACGGTGCCGCGGCGCACGGTGAGGTGGATGTCGTGGTTGGCCACGACACCGGGGAACCTTTTGGTGATTCCGCGGAGTTCTACAGCAGGGGCGTCCGGGGCGGCCGGGCTGCTGCTCGTGGATGCTGCGTTGATGACGCACTCCCCTCGGGGTGAAGGAGTTCGAAGACAGAGGCGGGGCGGGGCGGAGCGGGGGCGGGGCAGGCAGAAGGGGACGGGCGGAAGCGGGAGAAGGGGGAGGGGAAGAGCAGGAAGCGGGGAGGAGCGGGGAGCTCTCCCGGGGGTTACGGCGTCTCCTTGACCTTCACCCGGCCCTCGATGATCTTCTTCCGGGCCTCGTCGATCTGCGGCGCGATGTCCTTGATGAATCCGCCCGAGGTGGCGAGCGAGACACCGCCGTGCTTGGTGTCGTACGCGTGGATGCCGGTCAGCGGCTTGCCTTGCTCGACGCTCTTGATCAGGTCGAAGACGGCCACATCGACGTTCTTCACCACCGAGGTCAGGATGTGGTCCTTGTAGCGGGCCAGACCCGGCTGCTGGTACTGGTCGGAGTCCACCCCGATGGCCCAGGCGCCCTTGTGCTTGCCGATCGCCTCGATGGAACCGGCGCCGGACTGGCCGGCCGCCGTGTAGATCACGTCGACGCCGCGGTCGAGCATGCCGCTGGCCTTGGCCTTGGCCGCGGCCGGGTCGTTGAAGCCCTTGTCGTTGTTGGGGTAGAGGTACTGGGAGGTGATCTGGGCCTTCGGGTCGGTGTCCCGGACGCCCTGCTCGAAGCCGGCCTGGAACTTCTGGATCAGCGCGTTGTTCACCCCGCCGATGAAGCCCACCTTGTGGCTCTTGCTCTTCAGCGCCGCCGCGACCCCGGCCAGGTAGGAGCCCTCGTGCTCGGCGAAGACCATCGCGTCGACGTTCTTGCCCTCCGGTACGGCGTCCACGACACCGAAGGTGGTGTCGGGGAAGTCCTTGGCGACGTTCTGCACCGCCTGGCTGTAGGCGAAGCCGACACCGATGACCGGGTTGTAGCCGGCCTCGGCGAAGGAGGTGAGCCGCTGCTCGCGGTCCGCCTCGGTCTCGCCGTTCTTGGCGGTCAGCATCTTGGCCTTGACGCCCAGCCGCTCGTGGGCCTGCTCGATACCACGGGCGGCCGCTTCGTTGAACGAGTGGTCGTCCCGGCCGCCGATGTCGAAGGCCAGCCCGACCCCCGCGTGCTTCGCGCGGTTGGCCTCGGCGAAGCTCTGACCGCACGCGGTGGCGGTGAGGGCGAGACACGCGGTGGCGGCGGCCGCGGCGACAATCCTGGTGACCCGACGCACGGGGCCTTCCCTTCGCTCTAAGCGCCTCCCTCGGCGCTGGCTTTGTCGGGAGATTAACGCGCGTAGACCTGGCGCAAAACCCTCCATGGCGTGGACGTTATCGATTCGAGGCGTAGGGCACCTGGACGCAACACCACGGCCGCCACTGCCGGAGCAATGACGGCCGCGATATCGAGGCTTGTGCTGATATGCCCTAGTTCGGGGCCAGCAGTGCGGCGGCGGTGAACAGCTCCACGCCGACCTGGATCGCCCGCTCGTCGACGTCGAAGTCACCGCGGTGGAGGTCGTGCCGGCTGAGCTCACCGGGCGGGCGGACGCCCAGCCGGGCCATGGCCCCCGGGACGTGCTCCAGATACCAGGAGAAGTCCTCGCCGCCGAGGGACTGCTCGGTGCCCTCGACGCTGCGGACACCGCGCCGGGCGACCATGGCGTCCCGCAGCAGCTGGACGCTGACGGCCTCGTTGACCACCGGGGGGACGCCCCGTACGTAGTGGATCTGCGGCTTGGCGCCGTGCAGCACGGCGACCTCGTCGATGGCAGCGTGCACCATATCCGGCGCCGCGCGCCAAGCGTCGAGATCAAGACACCGGACGGTACCGGACAGCTCGGCGTGCTGAGGGATGACATTGCAGGCATGTCCGGACACCATCCGGCCCCAGGTGACCGACAGCCCGGCCCGGGCATCGACCCGGCGGGAGATCACCGCCGGCACGTCGACGGCGACCCGGGCGGCCGCGGTGACCATGTCGGTGGTCAGGTGCGGGCGGGCGGTGTGCCCGCCGGGCCCGTCCAGCTCGACCTCCAGCCGGTCACAGGCCGAGGTGATCGCTCCCGTGCGCAGCCCGATCCGGCCGGCGTCCACCCGAGGGTCGCAGTGCACGGCGAGGATCCGGCCGACCCCGTCGAGCACCCCGAACTCCACGGCGTCGGCCGCACCGCCGGGCAGCACCTCCTCCGCGGGCTGGAAGACCAGCCGCACCGGGCGGGGCAGCACGCCGGCCCTGGCCAGCTCGGCCAGAACCAGACCGGCACCGAGGACGACGGTGGTGTGGACGTCATGGCCGCAGGCGTGGGCGCGGCCGGGGACCGTGGAGGCGTAGTCGACGGTCTTGGTGTCCGGGATGGGCAGCGCGTCGATGTCCGCCCGCAGCGCCAGAAACGGGATGTCTCGGCCGCTGTCGTCGGCGCCCGTACCGATGTCGCACATCAGGCCCGTGCCGGTGCCCAGGACGCGGGGCCGCAGACCGGCCCGCTCGAGGCGCTCCTTGATCGCCGCCGTGGTCCGGAACTCCTGGTTGCCGAGCTCGGGGTGCCGGTGCAAGTCACGGCGGAAGGCGATGAGTTCGGCGCACAACGCCTCGGGAACGGTGCCGGGAAGGGCGGCCCCTCCGGCGGTGTCGGCAGGGGCGTCGGCGTCGGCGGTATCAAGGGACATCAGTTGGTTCACCTGTTGAAGGTTACGGGTGTCTACGGGGCAACTGTCCCTCGAACTACAAAAGTTCAGCCCCTCAGGGGAAGAAAATCTAGGCCGCTCGGCGCATGGACGGTTTATGGGAAGGGTATGAACTATGGCTTCGCCGCGGGCTCCCGCCGGGGCTCAGCCGGCGGCCATCCGCTGGACGAACGGCAGTCGTTGCACGTCACGCGCGGTGCCGGTGACCCCGTCAAGGAAGCCCTGGGCGCGCGGCGAGGCATGGGCCGTGAGCCACCGGGGGTCGATGTCACAGACCGCGACCCTCACCTCCGTACCCCGCAGGGCGAGCGGCAGGGTGTGCACGACGGTGGACGGAAAGCTGACGATCAGCCGTCCGACGGGGCCGCGCCGGGCGATCAGTTCGAGGGGCAGATCGGGCCGTACGACCTCCAGGCCGGTCTCGCTCGCCAGCCGGCGCAGCTTCTCGGTGCTCTCCCGGCGGTGCGCGAAGTAGCGGGCGGCGCCATGCGTACGGGCCAGGGTGCCGACCGCCGCCAGATAGCGGTCGGGGGCCACGACTCCGGTCTCGACGAGCGAGGTGCCGACGATATCGGCGGCCTCCATGACGCGGGGCGGGCCGAAGCGGCGGCGGGTCCAGGCGAACTCGTTGGCGGTGACCCGGATGCCCTCCGGGGCGTCGTCCACCGGCATCGAGCTGAACAGGCCGACGCTGCGCCGGCCGCCCTCGGGCGGCGGGGTGAGCCGGCGCCGGGTGGTGGCCGCGAACGGCGCGAACACCAGGTCGCGCGGCCCGCGCCCGCTGCCGTGCCGGTGCCAGCGCACCAGCCGTTCCCCACGGGCGAGTTGGGAGACGAACTCCATGGTGGCGGTGCCGTCGTCGACCACGACCAGATCGCGCGCCGCGGTGAGGGTGAGCAGCAGCTGGACGTAGCGGGAGAACGGGTCGCCGATGACGACCCGGCGGGCCCGGCGCAGCAGCGGGGTGAGCCCGCCGATGGTGCGCAGGGGGGCGGTCGGGCCGCCGCGGGCCTCCTCCCAGCGCACCGTATGGCCTTCGTCGCGGGCGAGTTCGGCCATCCGGCGCAGCTGGCCGCGGGTCATCGGGTCGTGCGGGGCGAGGACGACCACGGTCAGGGCGGCGGCGTCGGCGGAGTGCGCCCATTCGAGGACGTTGAGCAGTTGTGCGGGGCTCTCGACGAAGGCGAGGGTGCGGGTGCCGGTGCCGGTGTCCGCCGGGCCGGGGCTCGTGCCGTCGCCGGCGGGTCCGGTCCGGTCGCGCTGCCGGGGCACCCCCGGGAGACGGCGGGCGGGAGCACCCGCCGTCCCCCGGGGCGGGACCTCGGCGCCTTCGGCGCGGGTCCCTTCTGGTGAGCTCACGAGGCGGACTCCTGTCTGCCGGGGCTGCCGGGGCTGCCGGGGTTGCCGGGGCTCGTCAGACGGCGGCCGGCTGACGCTCGGCGTCCGCCCCCTGTACGGCATGCGCGTCCTGTACGGCATGCGCGCCCCGGGCGGTTTCCGCGTCCTGTGCGGCTTCCGCCTCGGCGACCGCACCGGCGACCCGGCGCAGCTTCTTCATCGGGCCGAGCTCGCTGGCGTAGACCTTCTTGACGCCGTCACCGAGGGACTCCTCGATGATGCGGATGTCGCGGACCAGCCGGGTCAGGCCGCCGGGCTCGACGGAGGCCGCCTGATCGGAGCCCCACATGGCGCGGTCGAGGGTGATATGGCGTTCGATGAAGGTAGCGCCCAGGGCGACCGCGGCAACAGTGGTCTGCAGGCCGGTCTCGTGGCCGCTGTAGCCGATCGGGACGTTCGGGTACTCCTCCCGCAGCGTGTTGATCATGCGCAGGTTGAGCTCCTCGGCCTTGGCCGGGTAGGTGCTGGTGGCGTGGCACAGCAGGATGTTCTCGCTGCCCAGGACCTCGACGGCGTGCCGGATCTGCTTCGGGGTCGACATACCGGTCGAGAGGATGACCGTACGGCCGGTGGCCCGCATCGCGCGCAGCAGTTCGTCGTCGGTGAGGGAGGCGGAGGCGACCTTGTAGCAGGGCACGTCGAACTTCTCCAGGAAGGCGACGGACTCGACGTCCCACGGGGAGGCGAACCACGCGATGCCGCGCTTGCGGCAGTACTCGTCGATGGCGCGGTAGCCGTCCTCGTCGAACTCCACGCGGTGGCGGTAGTCGATGTAGGTCATCCGGCCCCAGGGGGTGTCGCGCTCGACGTCCCACTGGTCGCGCGGGGTGCAGATCTCCGGGGTCCGCTTCTGGAACTTCACCGCGTCACAGCCGGCGTCGGCCGCGGCGTCGATCAGCGCGAAGGCGTTCTCCAGGTCGCCGTTGTGGTTGATGCCGATCTCACCGGTGACGTAGACGGGGCGGCCGGGGCCGGCCTCGCGGTCACCGAGCTTGCGGAGGCGGGAGGTGCTGCTCATGGGGAGGGTTCCTTCGTGTGGGTATGCGGGGTGCAGGGGTGCTGTTTTTGGGGGAGGCGGGACGGGAGGGGGTGGGGTCGGGGAAGGGGAAGGATCAGAGGGGTGGGATCAGAGGGACGGGCCCAGGAGCCAGGCGGCGATCTCGCGGAGGGCGCCGCCGCCTCCGGGGGTCGCGGTGACCGCGCGGGCCGCGCCGCGCACCACGTCGTGCGCCCCGGCGACCGCCACAGGCCAGCCGACGAGGCCGAAGCAGGGCAGGTCGTTGACGTCGTTGCCGACGTAGAGCACCCGCTCGGGCGCGGTTCCGGTCTCCTCGCACCACTGTTTGAGGGCGAGGTCCTTGCGGTCGATGCCGTGCAGGACGGGCACCCGCAGCTTGCGGGCCCGGGCGGCGACGACCGGGTTGGTCTCGGTGGACAGGATCAGCAGCTTCAGCTCCGCCTTGCGCAGCGCGGCGATGCCGAGGCCGTCGCCGCGGTGGACCGCGACGGTCTCCCGCCCATCGGCGTCGATCAGCACCCGGTCGTCGGTCTGGGTGCCGTCGAAGTCCATGACCACGGCGTCGACATCGTCCAGCGTGGGGAGGCTGCCGGGGCGCGCGGGGGTGCCGCCGTGGCCGCCGGGGGCGGCGTCCAGCAGCGGCGCGAGCGCCCGGGCGCGGTGGAGGTCGTGCGGATCGTCGATCTCCAGCACCCGGGCCGGGTCGGTGCGGACGAGTTCGGTACGGCCGAAGAAGCGGTGGCCGCTGGTACGGAAGCCGGCCGCGTCCATGGCGTAGGCGGCACCGGTCTCCAGCAGGTCCTGGGGGCGGTCCTGGCGGCGTGGCCGGACGGATTTGTCGTGGTTGACGCCGAAGCCGCCGTCGGTACCCGCCGTCTCCGGCTCGGGGTCCCGCCACACGAAGCCGTGGAACGGCGCCACGGTCAGCGCGCTGTCCGCGCCTCCCTCGACGACCGCGGCGGCCACCCCGTCGATGTCCGCACGGACCAGGAACGGGCTGGTGCACTGGACCAGCAGCACCGCGTCGACCGTGCTGCCCTGCTCGGCCTCGTACGCGTCCATGGCGTGCAGCACCGCGGCCTCGCTGGTGGCGGTGTCGCCCGCGAGGTCGCCGGGGCGGCGCACCACGACGGCTCCGGCACCGCGGGCGGCGGCCGCGATACCGGCGTCGTCGGTGGAGACCACGACATCGGTGACCAGACGGGCGGCACGGCACTCGTGGACCGCGCGGGCGATGAGCGGTACGCCCCCGACGGCGGCGAGGTTCTTGGCGGGTACGCCCTTCGAGCCGCCGCGGGCGGGTATGACGGCCACGACAGTGGGTGGCATGACGGGCTCCTTGGTGGGACCGGGGTTCACAGCGGCGGGACCGGGGTTCACAGCTGCCCCCAGCGGCGGATGGCCGGGGCGACGCGCTGGACGCCGTGCCGGTAGGCGCCGCGGGCAGCCTCGCGGACCGTCTCGCGGGCGACCCGGCGCAGTCCGCCGGACTCCTCGGGGAGGTCGGCGTAGCCGGGGAGCGGCTCGCCGCGCGGGTCCAGGCCGTGCCGGGCGAGGATGCCGGGGAGGTAGCCGGGGGCGGTGCGGGGTGTGTAGTACGGGCTGAGCGGCGGCAGGCGGTCGGCCGCGCGCAGTTCGGTGACCCGGGCGCGGGCCGCGTCGAAGGCCTGCTCGTACTCCCCCAGACTTCGTCCGGGAGGTGCCCCCAGCACCGGGGCCACGCCCTGCCGGGCCAGCCACTCCCGGTCGGGCTCCGGGCGGTGTCCGGCGTCCAGCTCGTCCCAGGAGGCCAGGCAGCCGGAGCCGAGGAAGTGGTGGTTGCCGAGGACCTCGCGGACGCCGAGGTCGGTGAGGACGGCGGTCGGGATGCCGCGGTGCAGCGACTCCAGCGCGGCCGTGGAGCTGACCGTCACCAGCAGGTCGGTGCGGTCCAGGACCTCGCCCATGTTGCCGTACACCAGGCGGCAGTTGGCGGGCAGTCCGCCGGGGATCCTGGCCGCGAGCCTCTGGTAGGGCAGTTCCTCGATGTGCGTGGTGTGCTCGCCCGGTTTGCTGCGGAGCTTGACCAGTACCTGGCGGTCGGGGTGCCTGCGGGCGTGCTCAACCGCCCGGCGCAGCAGGTATGTTCGATCCGTACGATTGTCCGGAACGGACGGCTGGGCGGCGAACACTACGGTGCAGGGGTCGCGTTGGCCGGTGTAGGCCGCTCCTCCCAGGAACGGCAGGGCGCATTCGACGACGCTGCCGTCGTCGGCGCCGACCCCGCGGTAGACCGCGCGGAACCGCTCGGCGTCGTACCGGGAGTTGGCGAGGACGACATCCGCGCCGTGCCGCAACAGCAGCCCGTCCGCGAGTTTCTCGTAGACGACACCGACGTAGCCGGTGACGACGACGGGGCGGCGGTCCGCCCCGTGCCAGGCGCGGGCCAGGCCGTGCAGCATGGCCTGTACCGCACCGCCCACGCAGGCCAGCACCACGACGTCGTGCTGGGTACGGTCGATCTTCCGTACGCTGCGTTTCATCAGATCAAGAAAGGCGACGCCCCTGATCTCGCGCACCGATTCCGCCCGGGCGCCGACCTCGTCGAGCTGACGGACCGTGGGGGTGGCGCGGCCGCGGAGCAGATAGCCGTCGAGCCGGCTGTCCGGTTGGATCCGGTACGCTGTCAAAGCGCCCCATTTCCAGCGGGTATCCGAGTCGGCGAGCACAGCGACTCGCGGCGGTGAAGTCGTCACGGATGGCACGTCGAAGACGCTAGGAAGGCATTCCTTTTACCGGGCCAACTGGGCCGCAACAAAGGGTGAACAGCGCGCCGACGAACAGCGAACCGGACCGCCCATCACCCTGGTTCACCATTCCGACATTCGTCGTTCACCCCGGCGTCCGCGCCGCGTAAAGACGAATGACGGCTCCGCATCTAACGTCACCCGAGTGGTCAAGCTCTCCGTCATCGTGCCGTTTTACAACGTGCAGACATATGCGCCCGACACCCTGAAAAGCCTCGCGGCGAACGCCCGTGACGACTTTGAATTCCTGCTCGTCGACGACTGCTCGCGCGACGAGACCCCGGAGATCCTCGCCCGCGCCGAGCGCGAGCTGCCGGGCGCACGAGTGCTGCGGCACGAACAGAACGGCGGTCTGGCCACCGCCCGCAACGCCGGCCTGAACGCGGCCCGCGGCGAGTACCTCACCTTCCTGGACGGCGACGACTGGCTCGCCCCCGACTACTTCCCCCAACTCCTCTCCGCTATCGAGGAGTTGGGATGCGACTTCATCCGCACCGACCACGTCCAGTGCACCGCCCGCGCCCGCGCCGTCCACCGCGTCCCGCACGGCCGCCGCGGGGTGGTCCTGGACCCCCGCGAGGTCATCCTGCCGGCCGACCGCTCCACCCCGGTCGACTACGCCTACGCCTGGGCGGGCATGTACCACCGGCGGCTGCTCGACGACGGCCTGCTGCATTTCCGGGACGGACTGCGCACCGCGGAGGACCGCCCCTGGATCTGGCGGCTGCACCGCGAGGCGAAATCCATGGCGATCGTCGGACTGCTCGGCGTTTTCTACCGGCGGGGGGTGGCGTCCTCACTCACCCAGATCGGCGATGTCCGGCAGCTGGATTTCCTGCGCGCTTTCGACCAGGTGATCGAGGAGACGGCACGGGACCGCGAGGCGGAAATGCTGCTGCCCAAAGCGGTCCGCACCTATTGCGCGATCATGTCCCACCAGCTCGGCTCGATCGAACGGTTCGAGCCGCCGATCGCCCGTAAATTGCGCGCGATGAGCGCCGCGGCACTGAAACGCATGCCACAGGACGTGCTGAAAGAAGCCCTCGATTCGATGGATGTGCAGCGCGCGTCCCGGCTGCGGCGGCTGCGCCGTCGCCTCTCCCCGGCGGAGGTCGCCGCCTGATGCCCGCCCGCCCGCGTACCCAGATCTTCGTGGCGTCCACGCTCTACGGCGCGGCAACGCTCGCCGCCGCGCTCGACGCCGACCACTTCGCGCCGGCGGACCGCCGGCTGCTGCTGGTCTGCAACAGCGCCGCGACCCCGGAGACCACCGCGTCACTGGACACCATGCCCGGCTTCGACCGGCTCCGCGGCCGCTTCGACCGCGTCCTGTCCTGGAACGAGACGATCCGCCCCTTCCACCCCGGCGGCTGGTCGCCCCGCTCCGACGACGTCCCCCTCTGGGAACGCCACCTCCGCCTCCTCTGGGGCCTCGGCGACGACCACATCCACCTGGTCCTGGAGTCCATCCAGGTCAACCCGGCCCAGGCGATCGCCCGGCTCTTCCCCGACGCACCGATCGACGTCTACGCCGACGGCCTGATGAGCTACGGCCCCACCCGCAACAAGCTCGACCCCCTGATCGGCACCCGTATCAACCGCCTGCTGTACCTGGAGCTGGTTCCCGGCCTGGCGCCCCTCCTCCTCACCGAATTCGCGGTCGAGCAGCACGCCGTACCGGCCGACGCCTTCACCAAGGTCCTCGCCGAAATCGCCGACGCGGTCGACGAGTCGGCCGTTCTGGAGGCCTTCCACCTGCCCGGCCGTCAGCCCGGCCGCGAGCCCGATCGCCTGCCCGGCCGTCTTCCTGGTGGCGCCGCCCTCCTGCTCGGCCAGTACCTGTCAGCGCTCGGCATCCTCACCGCCGAGGAGGAGGAAGAGCTGCACGTACGGATGGTGCGCGGCGCCGTGGAGCGCGGCCACCGCGAGATCGTCTTCAAACCGCACCCGTCCGCACCGGCCCGCTGGTCGCGGCTGCTGGAACGGGAGGCCGGCAAGCTGGACATCACCCTGACCGTGCTGGACACCCCGGTCCTCGCCGAAGTGCTCTACCAGCGGATGCGCCCCGCCCTGGTCGTCGGCTGCTTCTCCACCGCGCTGCTGACCGCGTCCACCCTCTACGGCCTGCCGACCGCGCGCACCGGCACCGCGCTGCTGCTGGAGCGCCTGACGCCGTACCAGAACAGCAACCGCGTCCCGGTCACCCTCGTGGACGCCCTGGTGCCCGACCTCGACGACACCGACGAGCGGCCAACCGCCGTTGCCGGCGCCGCCGATGTGCAGGGCCTCATCACCGCGGTCGGCTACGCCATGCAGCACCAGCTCCACCCCCGGCTCCGCCCGGCCGCCGAGCGCTATCTGGCCACCCACCTCGACGCGTCCACCCGGCGCTACTTCAAACGCCGCCGGCTGACCGCCCTGGCCCTCCCCGGCGCGATCCCCTCCCAGCTGTCCTTCCTCCCGCGCAACGCCGCCGTCCGCAGGGTCGCCCGCCGGGCACGCGCGATACAGCGGCGGCTGAAGAAGCGGGTCACGTTCGGATGACCACTCCCCCGGGTCACGCTCGGATGACCGCTCCTCCAGGTCGCGTTCGGATGACCACTCCTCCACGGACGGCCGGCGCGCCGGCGGTCGCGCCGGGCCCGGTCCCGGGCGGCCCGAAGGAGGTCATACGGGGGCGCGGCAGCCGCGGCGGTTCGTCGCGGCTGCGCGCCCTCGACGGCCTGCGCCTGCTCGCCGCCCTGATGGTCGCCGGGTACCACTACGCCGGCCGCGGCGGCGAGATATCCCAGTCCTGGGGCACCTCGCCCGCCGACCAATTCCCCACCACAGCCCCGCTCTTCGCCTACGGCTGCCTGGGCGTCCAGATCTTCTTCGCCATCAGCGGCTTCGTCATCTGTCTCAGCGGCTGGGGCCGCACACTCCGAGGCTTCATCGCCTCCCGCATCTCCCGCCTCTACCCCGCCTACTGGGCCGCCGTCCTCCTCATCACCGCCGTCTTCGCGCTCCCCTGGGTCGCCCAGAAGGCACTCCCGCCCAGTGAGGTCCTGACGAACCTCACCATGCTCCAGCAACCGCTCGGCGCGCACCGCGTCCTCGGCGTCTGCTGGACCCTCTGGGCCGAGATGCGGTTCTACGCCCTCTTCGCGCTCTGCGTCGTCCTCCCGGGCGCCACCCGTACCCGCGTCGTCCTCTTCTGCGCCGGCTGGACCCTGGCCGCCGCCGTGGCCCAGCAGGCCCACCACCCCGTCCTGGACACCGTTCTCATGCCGCAGTACGCCCCGTTCTTCATCGGCGGCATCGGCCTCTACCTCCTGCACCGCTACGGCGCCCGCGACCCGATCGCCTGGGCGATAGTCCTGGTCAGCTGGCTGCTCGGGCAGCACTACGCGGTCGCCGGCCTCTGGCACGCCCCCTCCGCCGACGCCTTCTCCTACCGCTCGGCGTCCGTCATCATCGCCGTCGTCACCCTCGGCTTCGCCCTGGTCGCCCTCGTCGCCCTGGGCGGCCCGGTCCTGCGCCGGGCCGACTGGCGCTGGCTCACCCTCGCCGGCGCCCTGACGTACCCCTTCTACCTCGTCCACGAACACCTGGGCTGGGTCGTGATCCGCGCCCTGCACCGCACCCTCGCCCTGCCCTCATACGCGACCCTGCTCCTCACCGTGGCCCTGATGCTCCTCCTGGCCTGGCTACTGCACCGCTGCGTCGAACGCCCCCTGTCACCCCTGCTCAAGCGGGCCATCGATCCCCGCCCCGGGCCCCGTCCCGCCCAACCCGTACAACCCGTATTACCCGTGCAAGCGGTACAACGGGGCGAGGGGTGACCGGCCCGAGGCGGAGCGAAAGGGCGGCTACGCCATGCCCTTCGTCGCCTCGATACCGGCCACGATGATGCGGAGTCCGCTCTCGAAGCTGCGGTCGAGGTCGCCGAACGTCTCCCGGCCCGCCTGTGCCGCGAGGGGATATCGCTCGCCGAACGTCCGTTCGCGCGCGTCCAGGTCGTACGCCGGGTCCCGGCTCTCCGGCCCCCGGCTCTCCGGGTCCCCGGGCTCCGGGTAGACCGACTGCTCCTCGATCACCAGGCCGACGGTGAAGTTGTACGCGGTCCACCACGCCCGCGCCGCCTCGCCCGGCGAGAAGCCCGCCTCGGCGAACAGGCTCAGATAGCTGTTGAGCGGCAGCATATGGCTGTCGTCGGTCATCCGCGTACCACTGAAGACCTTGCCGCCGTCGCGGTACCGGAGCAGCTCCCGGCGGACCGCCCGGCAGCTGCTGAACACGGCCTCCTGCCAGGTCGCGCCGTAGCCCGGCCCGTCGGGGCCCTGGGCCAGCAGGGGCATGGTCATCCGCCGGAACATCTCGGTGGCCATCTCGTCCAGCAGCTCCTGCTTGTTCGCGAAGTGCCAGTACAGCGCGGGGGCCTGGACGTTCAGCCGCTGGGCGATACGGCGCAGGGTGAGGCCGTCGAGCCCCACCTCGTTGAGCAGTTCCAGGGCGGCGTCCACTACCCGTGCCCGGTCGATACGCGAAACCATGTTGACAACTTAACACCGTTAAGCCGATGCTCAAGGTATGGGATTTAACAACGTTAAGGACGCACGCCCCACGGCCGCCGACGCACTCCCCACGGCCATCGACGCACGCCCCACGACCGTCGACGTACTGATCGCCGGTGCAGGCCCCACCGGCCTCGCCCTCGGCATCGACCTCGCCCGGCGCGGGGTGCGCGCCCTGATCGTCGAACGGCAGGACCGCCTGTCCCCGGGCGCCCGCGGCACCGGCCTTCAGCCACGCACCCAGGAGGTCTACGACGACCTCGGCGTGCTGGACGTCATACGGGCGAACGGCGGGTCCTACCCGGAGATGGCCCTCTGGGAGGACGGCCGGATCGTCTCCTCCCGGCAGATGATCGAGCAGGTCGCCCCGACCCCGTCCACGCCGTACGCCAGTGCCCTGATGGTCCCCCAGTGGCGCAACCTGGAACTGCTCCACGAGCGTCTGCGGGAGCTGGGCGGCAGCGTCCTCTTCGGCGCCGAACTCACCTCGTTCGACCAGGACGCGGACACCGTACGAGTCCGTCTCGCCCGCGCCGACGGCAGCGCGTGCACCATCGAGGCGCGCTATCTGGTCGCCGCGGACGGCGGGCGCAGCACCGTACGCAAGGGACTCGGCGTCGGCATGAACGGCACGGCGCTGCAGCAGGGCGCCGTGGTCCTGGCCGACGCCCGGGTGGACGGCCTCGACCGCGACCACTGGCACATGTGGCGGCCAGGCAGCGACTCCGCCCGTACCTTCGCCGCCATGCTCCCGCTGGCCCACACCGACCTCTTCCAGTGCATGGTCGCGGCACCCTCGGACGAGCCGGACATCTCACCCGAAGCCGTCCGCGCCCTCCTCTCCTCCCACACACACCTCACCCCCGAGCAGATCCGGGAGGTCGTCTGGTCCTCCGTCTTCCGCCCCAAGGCCGGGATGGCCGACCGCTTCCGCGTCGGCCGGGTCTTCCTCGCGGGCGACGCGGCCCATATCCACTCCCCGGCCGGCGGACAGGGCCTGAACACCAGCGTCCAGGACGCCTACAACCTCGGCTGGAAACTCGGCCAGGTGCTGCGGTACGGCGCCCCCGACGCCCTCCTCGACAGCTACGAGGCGGAGCGCCGTCCGATCGCCCGGCGCATCCTGGACACCAGTACCCGGCTGCACCACTCCGGCTCCATGCGTCGCGGCCGGGATCTGCACCAGCTCGACATCGGCTACCCCGACAGCCCGCTGACCAGGGAGCTGCGTACGGACGAGCTGCCCGAGGGCGCCCTACGGGCCGGCGACCGGGCCCCCGACGCCCCCTGCCACACCGCCGACGGCAAGCCCACCCGGCTCTTCGACGCCTTCCGGGGCCCGCACTTCACCCTGCTCGTCCTGCACGGCACCGACGCCGAAGCCGAAGCCGAGACGGGCACCGACATCCACACCACCGACCCGGACCTGCTGCGCCTCGTCCGCGTCGGCGGCCCGTCCCCCGACCTGATCGACACCGACGGCCACCTCCGCGACGCCTACGGCCCCGGCTCCGCCGTCCTCCTGGTCCGCCCGGACGGTTATGTCGCGATGGCCGCACCGGCGACAGGCGCGACGGAGCAGGTGGCTGCCGCTCTGTCGACGTACCTCGGAACATCCGCCGGCGCGGCAGCGCGGCACTGGACAAGCACGGCACTGGACAAGCACGGCACTGGAGACGTGCGGCACTGGAACACTGCGGAACCGAGGAACAGGCGCTAGAGAACCAGGGACAGCAGCAGGACGCAGACGATCCCCACGACCGAGATCAGCGTCTCCATCACCGACCAGCTCTTCAGCGTCTGGCCGACGTTCATGCCGAAGTACTCCTTGACCATCCAGAAGCCGGCGTCGTTGACATGGCTGAAGAAGAGGGAACCGCAGCCGATCGCCAGTACCAGCAGCGCGCCATGGGTGGTGCTCATCTCCGCGGCGAGCGGGGCGACCAGTCCGGCGGCGGAGATGGTGGCCACCGTCGCGGAGCCGGTCGCGAGCCGGATGGCGACCGCGATCAGCCAGGCGAGCAGCAGCGCGGAGATCTGCCACCCCTTGGAGAGGTCCAGGATCATCTGGCCGACGCCGGCATCCACCAGTGTCTGCTTGAAGCCGCCGCCGGCGCCGACGATCAGCAGCACACCGGCGATCGGCGCGAGCGACTTCTCGACGGTGGCGGCGATCCGGCCGCGGGTGAAGCCGGCCGACCGGCCGAGCGTGAACATCCCGACGACGACGGCGGTCAGCAGCGCGATCAGCGGCGAGCCGACGACGTCGAAGACCTTCCGGACGGTGTGCCCCGGGTCGTCGACGACGATGTCCGCCAGCGCCTTGGTCAGCATCATCGCCACCGGCAGCAGCACCGTGGCGACGGTGATCCCGAAGCCCGGCCGCTTCTCCAGCTCGTCCGAAGCGCGCTCCGGCACCAGCCGCTCGGGCGGGCGGACATCGACCCACCGGGCCGCGTATCGGGAGAAGACCGGACCCGCGATGATCCCGGTCGGGATCGCGACGACCACACCGAGCGCCAGCGTCACACCGAGGTTCGCCCCGACCGCGTCGATCGCCGCCAGCGGCCCGGGGTGCGGCGGGATCAGCCCGTGCATCACGGAGAGTCCGGCCAGCGCCGGGATGCCGATCCGCATCAGTGAGAAGCCGCCGCGCTTGACGACCAGCAGCACCACCGGGATCAGCAAGACGATCCCGACCTCGAAGAAGATCGGCAGCCCGACGACCCCGGCGATCAGCACCATCGCCCAGGGCATGACCCGGCCCCCTGCCCTCGCCAGGATCGTATCGACGATCTGGTCGGCGCCACCGGAGTCGGCGAGCAGCTTCCCGAGGACGGCGCCGAGCGCGATCAGTACGCCCGTGCCCGCGACCGTCGCGCCCAGACCGGACGAGAAGCTGGCGATGGCCTTGTCGAGCGGCGCCCCGGCCACCGCGCCGAGCACCAGCGAGCCGATGATCAGCGACAGAAAGGCGTGCAGTTTGAACCGGGTGATGAGCAGGACGATGACGGCTATACCGGCCAGGACGGCGATGCCCAGCTGTGCGTGACCGGCCGAGGTGATGGGCCCGGTCGCATCCGCTGCGAGCATCTCGACGCTGAGATGTGTCACGGCGATTCCCTTACGTGGAGGGGAGGGTGAGGGAGGGGAGGGGAAGAGGGGTGGTCGGGTGGTGCGCTACGGGCCTACAGGCCTACAGGCCTACGGGGACCGGAGCGGTCCGCGCTCGGAGTGCGGCCACCGCCCGCCCGGCGATCTCCTCCGGTGTCCCGGAGACGTCCACCGCGACGCCCGCCTCATCACGCCCCAGCGGTTCGAGCGTGGCGAACTGCGAGTCCAGCAGCGCGGTCGGCATGAAGTGGCCCTTGCGCCCGGCCATCCGCGCCTCGATCAACGCCCGGTCGCCGGTCAGATGCAGAAAGACCAGCCCCGGGGCGCCGGGAGTGCCGGGGGTGCTGCCGGAAGTCCTGCCGAGGGTGCTGCCGAGGGCGGCGGCCCGCAGCCGGTCGCGGTAGACCCGCTTGAGCGCGGAGCTGCTGACGACCCCGCCCCGCCCGGACCGGCCGTGCGCCCAGGCACCGATCGCGTCCAGCCACGGCCCACGGTCGTCGTCGTCCAGCGGCGTACCGGCCGACATCTTGGCGATGTTCGCCGCCGGATGGAAGTCGTCCCCCTCGGCGTACGGAACGCCCAGTTCGGCGGCCACCAGCGGACCGATGGTGGTCTTGCCGGTGCCGGCCACGCCCATCACCACGACGACGTCAGTAATGACGTCAGTAACGACGTCGGCGCTGACGTCAGGAGCCGCTTCGGGAGTGGCTTCAGGGGTGGCTTCGGGGGAGCTCATCCGGTGGTACCTCGCTGTCTTCGTCGACCCCGTGCGCCACCCACTGAAACCCATTAGGTATGACGTATTCAAGCCTCTGTGACTCAAACGTCATACTTAATTGGTCAAGCCCCGGGAACGTAGGCTTGCCCCATGGCAAACGAGGGGAAGGGACTGCATGCCCGCGTGCTGGAGTCCCTCGGACCCGCGATCACGGCGGGTGACTACCCTCCGGGCACGATCCTGCGTACGGACGAGCTGGAGCAGCGCTTCGACGTCTCGCGCACGGTCATCCGCGAGGCGATCCGGGTACTGGAATCCATGCGGCTGGTCGCCTCCCGGCGCCGGGTGGGGGTGACCGTCCGCCCCACCGAGGAGTGGAACGTCTACGACCCGCGCGTGATCGCCTGGCGGCTGGCCGGCCGCGACCGCCCCCGCCAGCTGCGCTCGCTCACGGTCCTCCGCTCGGCCGTCGAGCCGGTCGCCGCGGGCCTCGCCGCCCAGCACGCCACCCCCGCCCAGTGCGCCGAACTCACCGAGCACGCGATGGGCATGGTCGCCACCTCACGCGGCCAGCAGCTCGACGCCTACCTCGTCCATGACACCGCCTTCCACCGGGTGGTACTGACCGCGTCCGGCAACGAGATGTTCGCCCGCCTCGGCGATGTGGTCGCCGCCGTCCTGACCGGCCGTACCCAGCACCAGGTGATGTTCCCCGACCCCGACCCCGCCGCGGTCACCCTCCACGTCCAGGTCGCGGAGGCGGTACGGACCGGGGACGCGGAGCGAGCGGAAGAGCTGACGCGGCAGATCACGACGGGCGCGATGGCAGAACTGGACGTCCTGGCGCCGTAGTCCAGCAGCGCCCATAGCGACCGTGCCCGTCAGAACGCATCCGTAGGGACATACGTCCCCCAGACGTTCCGCAACGCGTCGCACACCTCGCCCACCGTCGCCCGCGCGCGCAGCGCCTCCCGCATCGGGGGAAGGACGTTGTCCGTCCCCTCCGCGGCCTTGCGAAGGTCGTCGAGGGCCGCGGTGACGGCGCGCCGGCTGCGGCGGGCCCGCAAGACCGCGAGGCGCTCGACCTGCTGGGCCTCGATCGCCGGGTCGACCCTCAGCGGGGTGTACGGCTCCTCCTCGTCCAGCTGGAAGCGGTTGACGCCGACCACCACCCGTTCGCCGGCGTCCGTTTCCTGAGCGATGCGATACGCGTTGCGCTCGATCTCGTCCTTCTGGAAGCCCCGTTCGATCGCGGCCACCGCGCCGCCCAGGTCCTCGACCCGTCGCATCAGCGTGACCGCAGCCTCCTCCAGCTGGTCGGTCATCGACTCGACGGCGTAGGAGCCGGCGAACGGATCGACGGTGGCGGTCACATCGGTCTCGTACGCGAGCACCTGCTGGGTACGCAGCGCGAGCCGGGCCGCCTTGTCCGTGGGCAACGCGATGGCCTCGTCGAAGGAGTTGGTGTGGAGGGACTGGGTGCCGCCGAGGACCGCGGCCAGGCCCTGGATCGTGACCCGGGCGAGGTTCACCTCCGGCTGCTGGGCGGTGAGCTGCACTCCGGCGGTCTGGGTGTGGAAGCGCAGCATCTGCGACTTGGGGTTCCGGGCGCCGAATTCGTCCCGCATCACCCGGGCCCAAATCCGGCGCGCCGCACGGAATTTGGCGATTTCCTCAAGCAGTGTCGTACGGGCCACGAAGAAGAACGAGAGCCGCGGCGCGAAGTCGTCCACGTCCATCCCGGCGGCGATCGCGGTGCGGACGTACGCCATGCCGTTGGCGAGGGTGAAGGCGACCTCCTGCGCGGGTGAGGCGCCGGCCTCCGCCATGTGGTATCCGGAGATCGAGATGGTGTTCCACCGGGGAATCCCGGCCCGGCAGTACTGGAAGATGTCGGCGGTCAGGCGGAGCGAGGGCTGCGGCGGGAAGATGTACGTACCGCGTGCGATGTACTCCTTCAGGACATCGTTCTGAATCGTGCCGTTGAGCCGGCCCGGGCTCACCCCCTCCTCCTCGCCGACGAGTTGGTAGAGGAGCAGCAGCAGTGCCGCCGGGGCGTTGATCGTCATCGACGTCGACACCCGGTCCAGCGGAATCCCGCCGAACAGCACCCGCATGTCCTCGACGGAGTCGATGGCCACCCCTACCTTGCCGACCTCGCCGGAGGCGAGCGGGGTGTCCGAGTCATGGCCCATCTGCGTCGGCAGGTCGAAGGCGACCGACAGGCCCGTGGTGCCGTGCGCGATCAGCTGCCGGTAGCGGGCGTTGGACTCACGGGCGGTGCCGAAGCCGGCGTACTGCCGCATGGTCCAGGGCCGGCCGGTGTACATCGACGGATAGATGCCGCGGGTGAAGGGGTAACTGCCGGGGGCGCCCAGCCGGCTCGCGGGATCCCAGCCGACCAGCGCCTCCGGGCCGTAGACCGGCTCGATCGGCAGGCCGCTCTCGTTGCGCCGCACACCGCCGCCCGATTCCTGCACCATGGACGTACGCCTCCCATTGACCTGACGCGCTATCCCGCTGTCCCGCTGTCCGCTGTCCCGCTCAGCTCTACGCTTCCGCTGCCCGCTGCCCGCTGCCCGCTATCCGTTTTCCGCCCTTTTTGGCCTTTAGTTCAAGCATGCCCGTTCTACTCCGTGGTGACAGCATGCCCGCAGGTTCGCCACGCCGCAGCGCTGGGCAGCATCCCGATGGCCGGTCGGGATCGCTGAGATCCGGGAGCAGCGCATGAAGCGGAGCAACGGAAGACGTACCGCGGCGGCCGTGGTGCTGGTGGCGGCGCTCGCGGTGGGCTGCCGTCCGGTGACGGTCACGAAGACGGGCGGCACCCCGGCCGGCGGGAGCGTACGGTACGCCCCCACCGGCCCCACCGCCCCCGCTCCCCCGCCGCTCGGCCCTCGCACACCGCCCAGCCCCTCCCCCGCCGAGCAGGCCGCCCGCCCCGAGCCGCCGCCCGCCCCCGAGCCGGTGATGGCGTACGGCTCACAGGGCGCGCGGGTCCGCGAACTCCAGGCCCGGCTGGCCCAGCTGGGCCTCTTCGACCACGTCCCGACGGGCAATTACGCGTCGGTCACCACCGCGGCGGTCCGCGCCTTCCAGCAGCGGCAGGGTCTGCCCCGTACGGGCGCCGTGCAGCCCGAGGCCTGGCGTACGCTGCTCGCCCGTACGCACCGGCCGTCGCCGGCGGAGCTCCGTCCGCGGACCAGCCGGCCGGTCGGCGCGGCCGATCCGCGCTGCCTGCGGGGCCGGGTGATCTGCATCAGCAAGCGGAGCAATACCCTTGCCTGGATCGTCGACGGGCGGATCATCTCGGCGATGGACGTCCGCTTCGGCTCCCAGTACACCCCCACCCGCGAAGGCACTTTCGCCGTCACGTTCAAGAGCCGCCACCATGTCTCGACGATCTACCACACGGCCATGCCGTACGCGATGTTCTTCAGCGGCGGCCAGGCCGTCCACTACTCCGCGGACTTCGCCGCACGCGGCTACACCGGTGCCTCACACGGCTGCGTGAACGTACGGGACA
The DNA here is from genome assembly GCF_001590865.1 of Streptomyces sp. NBRC 110611. Lineage (GTDB taxonomy): Bacteria > Actinomycetota > Actinomycetes > Streptomycetales > Streptomycetaceae > Streptomyces. The sequence continues at coordinate 402,474 of NZ_BBUY01000001.1, read as the reverse complement.
AGGCGAAGATCGCCGCCCTTTTCGGCGCGGTACGGCAGGGCACCAAGGTGGTCGTCTACCACTAGGGGGCGTTCGAACAGATCCCCTAGAAGGGCGGCGCGGGCAGGGCCGGGGGAACGTGCCCCGCCCGCGCCAGATGCGCTGAGCCGAGGTACGGGGGGGAAACCCCGGCTTCTCGCGCAGCCGATGACCAGTCGGCTTCATTCCTTACTGCGTCACGGGGTCGAAAAACGTCACACCACGCTGGTGGATGGCGTACCGGGCCGGGGCGTCCTGGCGAGAAGTCAGGCGAGTGGCACGGACGGAGTGGAGGGATTGGACGGATTGGACAGCGCAGAAGGCGTGGACGGGGTGGACGAGGTGGGTGGCTCGGGGGCCGGGGCGGGTGGCTCGGAGGCTGGGGTCGGGGTGACGGTGAGGTAGCCGACACCGAGCGACCGGGGCGCCGATCCGTTCTCCTGGCCACCGCCGGAGCCACCGGAGCTCCCGTTCTCGCCACTCGCGCCGCTCGCACCACTCGTGCTGCTCGCGCCACCGCGGCCGCCGGCGCCATCGTTGTCATCCGAGCCGCCGCTGTTCTGCTGGCGCGCCAGGTACGCATGGCAGAAGCCGTGCACCTTCTCCGCGCCGCCGGCCTTGCTTTCGAGGCGGCGCAGCAGCTCGCTCCCCATTTCGCCCCGTTTGCCGGACTCATAGCTCCGGCAGAGGTCGAGCAGAAGGTTCTTCTTGTCGTTGTCGCGGTGGCCGGGCCCACCGTCCCCGCCCTTGTCCTGGTCCTGGTCCCCGCTCTTGTCCCCGCGGTCCCCGTCACGGTCACCGTCGTGGTTGCCGCCCCGCCCCTTCCCGTCGCCGGGCGTGCCCGTGCCGGGGCCCTGGGTCGCGCCGGGGCCGCCGGGCGCCGGGGTGTCGGTGGGCGCGCCGGTCCCGCCACCGCGTGTGGCGCCCGGAGCCGGCGCCGTCGACCCCTCGGTCTCCGCGCCGGGCGGGCGGGTGCCGAGCGTGCCGGGGGTCTCGGCGGCGGAGGCGCTGGAGTCCGGTTCGGGCGCGTCGCCACCCCGGAAGGGCGCGGGCAGAACACCGGTGCCCGCCGCCACGGCGACGCCGCCGATGGCGCAGACGGCGAGGGCGACGGCGATGCCACGACGGAAGGGGCGGCCGAACCGGGGGCGCTCGGCGCTGCCGGTGGTGTGCACGGTCGTCAGCGGACCGTCGGCGGCCCGGCCCCGCGCCGTCACCCCTGCGCCCCGGTGGGCGGCACGGTGGAAAGCGGCGACCGCGGCCTCTTCCCCGGGAAGCGGAGCGGCCTCGGACAGTCCGGCGCCGACTGCGGCGGCGGCCTCCAGCAGTTGTTCGAGCTCGTGTGCGCCGTCGCCGTCGCCGTGGCCGTGCCGGGCACTGACCGGTTCACCGCGCAGCAGCTGCTCCGCGGTTTCCTTGTCGAGCCAGTTGTACCGGTCGTCGGCCATCACATGTCCTTCTGCGTTCGTGCGGCCGTTTCCGTCACACCTGGTACGTACGATTCCGCCACGCCGTTGCGGCGTCTTCGGTCCTGCATGGGCATCCCGCTCAACGTTCCGCCGCCCTTGCCCGGAGCCCGCGCGGACGGGCCTGGCGCGCCCTCGACGGCGCCATCCGCACCGTCACCGGCTCCAGCCCCGCGCCCCACGCCTGCGCTCGCACCTGCACCCGCATCGGCACCTGCACTCGCACCGGCACCGGCCGCCCTGCTGTCGGCACCCGTGCCTCTGCCGCCGGCCCCCGTCGCGGGGCCGCTCGCGTCAGTGCCGACCGGTCCGCCGCCGCCGACGCCACCGCCGTCCGGCCCGTCACCGATCAGCTCGGCGAGCCGACGCAGTCCACGGTGCGCGGCGGTGCGCACCGCTCCCGGCCGTTTGCCGAGTACCTCCGCGGTGCTCTTGGCGTCCAGTCCGACCACCACCCGCAGCACCACGGCCTCGGCCTGGTCCTGCGGCAGCCTGGCTATCAGCCGCATGGCACGGCCGGTACCGAGAGCCTCCAGCGCCTCGCCCGCGGTGTCGGACGCGCCGGGGGTGTCGGCCAGTTCGCTCTCGTCGCCGCCGATCACCGGGCGCCGGCCGCGCATCCGTATGTGGTCGAGGGCTCGGTTGCGGGCAATACGGGCGGCCCAGCCGCGGAAGCGGTCGGCGTCGCCGTTGAAGCGCCCAAGGTCGCGGGTTATCTGTAGCCAGGTCTCGGAGGCGACATCCTCAACGTCCGCTTCGCCCACCAACGTCCGCACATATCCGAGAAGTCGGGGATGTACGGCACGGTAGACAGTGCGGAACGCCGCCTCGTCACCGTCCTGTGCCGCCTGCACGGCCACCGTCAACCGGCGGTCGTCCGGCTGAATGTCGTCCCCTCGCACGGGTCCATCCTGTCGCACCTGGAATGTCCGCCGCCCGGTCCTTACCGCTTTGTTGATCCACTCGGCATCACGGTTCGCTCAGCTTCATCGATCCGTTCGGCTTCGCTCGCTACCGGCCACCGCCGGCCACGGCGGACCGGGAACACATGGTAGAGACCCCCGGTAACCCGGCTGCTCCCGGAGACCGTAACCCGTACCGGTCCCCGCGCCGAACCCGGGCCGGGCACCGGGCGGCGCGCAGCAGGCCCGGCGCGACCGTACGGAACCATCCGGAAGTCCCGGCCCGCTCCCCCTGTGACGCTTTCGGGCCGTCCGACGCTGTACCGGATAGGGGGCCGTCACGGCCCTTCGCGAAGACGGCCGGGGCCTCTCCTGTGGGGGGTGGCGGCCCCGGCCGTCCTCCTCTCTCCTCACGTCTCTGACCTGTGGTTTTGCCGTGCGCTGTCGGGCTCCGTGACCAACCGCATGACCAACGGCATGGCCAGCCACATGACCAACGCCATGACCAGCCGCGTGACCACGTCGTGCCGGCGTGAGTCACGCCCGATCCGGCGCCATGGAGCGCGGTCCGGTGCTGTGGGGCCTGATCATTGGGCCGCCGTCGTCACCCGGTTGGCCAAGGAGCTGAAGTCCGTCCAGGACAGGCCGGGCGTCCGCGGGTCCCAGGTCTTCTGCGCCAGCGCCGCCAGCGGCAGCCGGATGCCGGCCGCGACCTGCTGCGCGGTCTGCGCCTGCGCGCGGTCGCACCAGATCGCGAACCGCGCCCCGGGGATCCGGTCCGGGCCGGTCGTGCTCGTGGGCACCGCCACCGGCCGGGTGCCGCGGAGCACCCGCGGGGTCCAGCTCTCGTAGATCCGCCGGCCGGTCGGGTAGGTGAACTGGTTGGGCTCACCAAGGACGTAGTAGAGGTACTCGTCGTTGACGTTCAGGACGGTGCGGCCCTCGCGCAGGAACTGTGCGGGGTCGCGCTGGCCCAGCTCCTTGCCGGTCCAGTAGTCGACCGTCCGGTTCTTGTCGGCGCTCACCGCCGTGTCCGCGAAGAACCCGTCGTTCCAGGCCTCGACCCGGTTCTTGCCCTGCGCCTCGACGGTCTTCTGGCGGTCGTTGAGCCAGCCGGTCGCCAGGTCCTCGATGGTGCCGTCGGGCCCGTACTTCTCCCGCGCGGCGCGGGCGAGCTGCGGGTACGACGCCGACGGGGACGACGACATCAGCGCCTGGTACTCGTCACCGCCCAGGTGCCAGTAGGCAGGAGCACCCTTGGGGTTGGTGAACAGGTCGCTCATCTCCTTGAGCAGCGAGTCGATCAGCGGCCCCGCCTCGGGGTTCGAGATGTCGATCGCGCCGCGGATCGTCCGGCCCGAGGCGTTGCGCAGCTGCAGCTCGGGGAAGTGGTCCAGCACGGCGCCCAGGTGACCGGGCGAGTCGAGTTCCGGGACGACGGAGATGTGCAGACTCCGCGCGAGCTGGACGATCTGCCGGACCTGGGCCTTGGTGAGGTGGTCCGCGGAGACGATCTGGGGGTGGGTGTCGCTCTGGATGCGGAAGCCCTGGTCGTCGGAGAAGTGCAGCTGGAACTGGTTGAGCTTGAGGTCGGCGATCTCCCGCAGCCGCGCCTCGATCCAGTCCTGGGTGAACGGCTTGCGGGCGTTGTCCAGCGACAGTCCGCGCTGCGGGCGGTCCGGCCGGTCCTCGATGGTGCCCTCGGGGAGGCCGCCGGCGGCGCGTACGGCCTGTTTGACGGTACGGGTGCCGTAGAAAATTCCCGCGTCGGTGGGGGCCATGAGAGTGAGCCGGGTGCCGCGGGCGGTGAGGGTGTAGGCCTCGTCGGCGGCACTCCGGACGGGAACGTTGTTCGCGGTGGTGCTGTTCGCGCCCGTTCCGTTCTTGCCCGACAGCTTCACTTCGATGTCGCCGGGACGGACGGTCTCGTCCCCATAGACGACCGCCAGCCCACCCAGATCATGGGCCATCAGTTGCGCTTCGTCGGCAACGTTGCTCTCCTTCCCGGCGGGGACCACCACGCGGGCCCCTTTCGACGGGCGCCAGCCGCGGCCCTCGGCCTTCCGGAACTCGCGTACGGCGGGGATGACCTGCGGAGTTCCGCTCACCGGCGCCCAGGTCGGAGCGGCCTGGGCGGACGGGTTCACCTTGGCGCTGGTGCTGCCGGGCGGCTCGGTTTCCGCGGAATCGGAGCAGCCGGCGAGCAGCAGCGCGCCGGTGAGCGCCACAGCCGGCAGTGCGGCGCGCGGCTGCCGGATCGGATTCGACATCGTGCAATCCTCACTTTTCGGGGCGAAGCATTGCCAGGTGTGCGGAGCAGGTTGTCCACTGAACGCGCGAAAGCTCTCTCATCCGGGTGAAATTCGCGCATCGGTCGGACAGTGATCGACAGGCGTCGTTAGCGTGGCGTCTCTCTTCGTCACCCCTCTCCCAGGGCCTCGTGGAACCGCCGGATACCGCCGGGGTGCCGTGCCACACACTCCACCCACCGCCACACCCTCACTTCCGCCGCTCCGTCACACGTCCCGGCGCCGGTCGCCTTCAGCCCCGCAGCCCCGCAATCCCGCAATCCCGCCCCAGTCCGTTTCGGTCCGACTCAGTCCCCCTCAGTCCGACTCAGTCCTCTTCGATCCGCCTCGGTCCGCCGCGGTCCGCTTCCCCCAGCTTCCGTCAGCCGCCCGCCCCGCACCCGTCGAAAAGATCCAGTCGAGAAGACCCCGTTACATTCGTTCGATTCGTCCGAGGAGCCCACGCTGTCCGGCGATACCCCGGCCGCCCGGCCGACAACGCTGCCCCGCCCGCAGTCCGCCCGGCGGGGCATACCTCCGCAGCTCCGCGGCACCGCCCCGCTCCGGCCCCGCCCCGAGGCGCTCGGCCTGGACCGCTTCAACGCGCTCGCCTCCGACGAGGCACTGGCCGTGCTGCTCGGCTGCTGCGCCAGCCGCCACTGGGCCGAGCGGGTCGCCGCGCACCGCCCCTACCCGGACCCGGAGTCCCTGCTCGCCGCCGCCGACGAGGCCTGCTACGACCTCACGCCGCCCGAGCTCGAGGAGGCGCTCGCCGGGGAGTCCCCGACCGGGCCGCCGGCGGGCGCGGCCCGCGGGCCCGGCGCCCTCGCCGCCCGTACGGCGCTGCGCGCCGCGCACGCCGAGTACCGGCGGCGCTTCCACCACACGTTTGTGATGTGCCTGGACGGCTACCGCGAGGACGAGCTGCTCGACCAGGTCCTGTGCGGCATCCGCACCCGACTGGGCCATGCGCCGGGCGAGGAGCGGGCGGTCACCGCGGAGGAGCTGCGCCGCCTGGCCCGCGGCCGGCTCACCCGGATCACCCGGATCACCACCGCCGCGACCCCCTGAGCCCTCTCCCCCTCCTCCCTCCTCCCCCCGGCGCCTGCGCCCAGCCGCCGCGAATCCTCGAGTATCGCGGCATCCGCCGGTAAAAGCCGCGTTTCACGCCCGTGAGATAGCCCGTTGGTGCCTGTTTGATCACACCTAAGGACCCCCGCGCGAGGAACCGACAACTCGTCGATACGATGACGACCGGCCGGTGGACCGTACCCGGCCGGGCCCGACCGACACCGAAGCCGGCAGGCCCTAGTCCCCGCTCCCGGAGGGTTCTTCCGTGCCGGCTGGAACGCTGTACCGCGGCCGGGAAGGCATGTGGTCCTGGGTGGCTCACCGAGTCACCGGCGTCCTCATCTTCTTCTTCCTGTTCGTCCACGTCCTCGACACCGCACTCGTACGCGTCTCCCCGGAGGCGTACGACAACGTCGTCGCGACCTATAAGACGCCGATCGTCAACGTGATGGAGTACGGCCTGGTGGCCGCCATCCTCTTCCACGCGCTCAACGGCCTCCGGGTCGTCGCCGTGGACTTCTGGTCCAAGGGACCGAAGTACCAGAAGCAGATGCTGTGGACCGTTGTCGGTGTCTGGGTCGTGCTGATGGCCGGTGCCTTCTACCCCGTGCTGCAGCACACCCTGCGCACGCTGTTCGGGAGCTGACGCAAGATGTCCGCTGAAACCACCTCCGCAGCCGCCGCCGCGCCGGAGCAGGTCCGGCTCTACGACGTCGACAACCCGGCGCCGGTCATCGAAGCGCCGCGCAAGCGCACCAGGAAGACCGGCCGGGCGTCCCGCGGCAACTTCGAGATGCAGGCCTGGCTGTTCATGCGGCTGTCCGGCATCGTCCTGGTCGTCCTGGTCCTGGGCCACCTGCTGATCCAGCTGGTCCTCGACGGCGGCGTCTCCAAGATCGGCTTCGCCTTCGTGGCCGGCCGCTGGGCCTCGCCGTTCTGGCAGGTCTGGGACCTGCTCATGCTGTGGCTGGCCATGCTGCACGGCGCCAACGGCCTGCGTACCGTCATCAACGACTACGCGGAGCGGGACAACACCCGCTTCTGGCTGAAGATGCTGCTGTACACCGCGACGGTGTTCACCGTCCTTCTGGGCACGCTGGTGATCTTCACCTTCGACCCGAACATCTCCTGAAGCCGGGGCTGACTGGAACCATGAAGATCCACAAGTACGACACCGTCATCGTCGGCGCCGGCGGCGCGGGCATGCGCGCCGCCATCGAGGCGACCAAGCGCAGCCGCACCGCGGTCCTGACCAAGCTCTACCCGACCCGCTCCCACACCGGCGCCGCCCAGGGCGGTATGGCCGCCGCCCTCGCGAACGTCGAGGAGGACAACTGGGAGTGGCACACCTTCGACACGATCAAGGGCGGCGACTACCTGGTCGACCAGGACGCCGCCGAGATCCTCGCGAAGGAGGCCATCGACTCGGTCCTCGACCTGGAGAAGATGGGCCTGCCGTTCAACCGCACCCCGGACGGCACGATCGACCAGCGCCGCTTCGGCGGTCACAGCCGCAACCACGGTGAGGCGCCGGTGCGCCGCTCCTGCTACGCGGCCGACCGCACCGGCCACATGATCCTCCAGACGCTGTACCAGAACTGCGTCAAGGAGGGCGTGGAGTTCTTCAACGAGTTCTACGTCCTGGACCAGCTGATCACCGAGGTCGACGGCGTCAAGAAGTCCGCCGGTGTCGTCGCCTACGAGCTGGCGACCGGCGAGATCCACGTCTTCCAGGCGAAGGCCGTCATCTACGCGTCCGGCGGCACCGGCAAGTTCTTCAAGGTGACGTCCAACGCGCACACCCTGACCGGTGACGGCCAGGCTGCCGTGTACCGCCGCGGGCTGCCGCTGGAGGACATGGAGTTCTTCCAGTTCCACCCGACCGGCATCTGGCGGATGGGCATCCTGCTGACGGAGGGCGCCCGTGGTGAGGGCGGCATCCTCCGCAACAAGGACGGCGAGCGCTTCATGGAGAAGTACGCGCCGGTCATGAAGGACCTGGCGTCCCGTGACGTCGTCTCCCGCTCCATCTACACGGAGATCCGCGAGGGCCGTGGCTGCGGCCCCGAGGGCGACCACGTCTACCTGGACCTCACCCACCTGCCGCCGGAGCAGCTGGACGCCAAGCTCCCGGACATCACCGAGTTCGCGCGGACGTACCTGGGCATCGAGCCGTACACCGACCCGATCCCGATCCAGCCGACCGCGCACTACGCCATGGGCGGCATCCCGACCAACGTCGAGGGTGAGGTACTGGCGGACAACACCACCGTCGTGCCCGGTCTGTACGCCGCCGGCGAGGTCGCGTGTGTGTCGGTGCACGGCGCCAACCGCCTCGGCACCAACTCCCTCCTCGACATCAACGTCTTCGGCCGCCGGGCCGGTATCGCGGCGGCGGAGTACGCGGCCACGGCCGACTTCGTCGAGCTGCCCGAGGACCCGGAGAAGCTCGTCGTCGACCAGGTCGAGCGGCTGCGCAACGCCACCGGCGGTGAGCGGGTCACCGAGATCCGCAAGGAGCTGCAGGAGACCATGGACGCCAATGTCATGGTGTTCCGCACCGAGCAGACGATCAAGACCGCGGTCGAGAAGATCGGCGAGCTGCGCGAGCGCTACCGGAACGTGTCCATCCAGGACAAGGGCAAGCGGTTCAACACCGACCTGCTGGAGGCCATCGAGCTGGGCAACCTGCTCGACCTGGCCGAGGTCATGGCGGTCTCCGCGCTGGCCCGCAAGGAGTCCCGCGGCGGTCACTACCGCGAGGACTACCCCAACCGCGACGACGTCAACTTCATGCGGCACACCATGGCGTACCGCGAGGTGGGCGCAGACGGCGCCGAGTCGATCCGCCTCGACTACAAGCCGGTCGTGCAGACCCGCTACCAGCCGATGGAGCGTAAGTACTGATGGCTACCCCGACCCTGGACAAGGCCGCCGAGGCCGACAAGCCCGAGCCCGGCTTCGCCGACTCCCCGTACATCACGGTCACCTTCCGGATCCGACGGTTCAACCCGGAGGTCTCCGACGAGGCCGGCTGGCAGGACTTCCAGCTGGAGATCGATCCCAAGGAGCGCGTCCTGGACGCCCTCCACAAGATCAAGTGGGACCAGGACGGCTCGCTGACCTTCCGCCGCTCCTGCGCCCACGGCATCTGCGGCTCGGACGCCATGCGGATCAACGGCAAGAACCGCCTGGCCTGCAAGACGCTGATCAAGGACATCAACCCGGAGAAGCCGATCACGGTCGAGGCCATAAAGGGCCTGACCGTGCTGAAGGACCTTGTCGTCGACATGGAGCCCTTCTTCCAGGCCTACCGCGATGTGATGCCCTTCCTGATCACGACGGGCAACGAGCCGACCCGCGAGCGCCTGCAGTCCTCCGAGGACCGCGAGCGCTTCGACGACACGACGAAGTGCATCCTCTGCGCGGCCTGCACCACCTCGTGCCCGGTGTTCTGGAACGACGGCCAGTACTTCGGCCCGGCGGCGATCGTCAACGCGCACCGCTTCATCTTCGACTCGCGTGACGAGGCCGGTGAGCAGCGCCTGGAGATCCTCAACGACAAGGACGGCGTCTGGCGCTGCCGGACGACGTTCAACTGCACGGACGCCTGCCCGCGCGGTATCGAGGTCACCAAGGCGATTCAGGAAGTGAAGCGGGCGCTCATCACACGGCGTTTCTAGTACGTCTCCAGTACGTCCGGGGCGCTTCTCGTACGTCAAGAGGCACGTAGGACACGTAAGAGGGGCCCGGCCACCGGTCAACGCACCGGTGGCCGGGCCCTGTTACGTGCCGAGCCGGGCTCGGGACCGCGACCGGCCCCGTTACTACTTCTCCCCCGCCAGCACCTTCTCCAGAAAAGCATCCAGATTCCGCACGGTGCGCGCGATCCGCTCCTCCAGCGTCAGCGCCTCCTCGTACCGGGGAGAGGCCAGCTGGGACTTCTTGCGTCCCCGGACGTAGAGGGAACAGGCGAGGTCGGCACAGAGGTACGTGCCCACGGTGTTCCCCTGCCGTCCCGCGGGCCCGGCCCGGCGCGCCGCGAGCAGAGTGACACCGGACCCCGGATGTCCGGTCGTACACACCGAGCACACCGTCGTCTTGGTGAAACTCCGCCGTACGCCCTGCGGCACCCGCAGCGTCACCCCGATCAGCCCCTCGCCACGCGGCGCCACCAGATAACTCCGGTCCGGCGCCCCCGGATCCCGCCACCCCAGGAAGTCGAGGTCTTCCCAAGGAAGTCCGGCCAGCCCGGCCGGGAGATTGATTCTGCTCGCCTCTCCCTTCGAGCAATTCACAAAGGAGGCGCGTATTTCTTTTTCACCGACGGGGTCCATAAGCGCCGAAGCTATCGCGGCGGGGCGGCTCCGTCATGTCATTTTCCCGAGGGCAGAGCGTGCCGCACCATCGACGGCCGACACGCTGTCCCCGCGCTGTCGCCGGGCTCTCGCCGGGCTATTCGATGCCCTTACCGTCCAGCAGACCGCTGATCCGCTCATGCAGGTCGCACGGCACGTGGAGAGGCCAGCACTCACCTGCTTCGGCGGCCAGATCCCGGCTCCAGCGCCAGCTGTTGCGCGCTGCGGTACGCACGTCTTCGGCCCGCGCGGCGGCGGTGGTGCCGGTGTAACGCTCGCGGTCGGCGGCCGGGAGGTCGTTCTCCAGTGCCCGGCTGGGGGTCAGCCAGTGGGCGGTGCTGTGCCGCAGGAGCCGGCAGAGCTGGAGCTGCTGAGGGGCGATGACGGTGTGCAGCAGCGCGTGGGCGCGGGCGACTTCGCCACGGGCCAGGACGTGGGCGAGCATCAGCGTCCAGTTGGCCAGTTCGTCGATGAGCTGCTGAGCGGTGGTAACCGGCTCGGGCGGCCGGAAGCGGGCCAGCTGCCGGGCGGCCCGGGTCAGGCGGCCGGTCCGGTCCAGCAGGACGGCGTCCTCGGGGCGGGGCAGGTGCACCATCCCCTCCCAGGTGGGGACTTCGTCGATGCCGGCGCCGGCGGCGGTGAGGTGGAACTCACCGCGCATCAGATCGTCGAAGACGACGGCGAGGATGCCGTACATATTGGTGTACGCGAGCTCAAGCGGCGCGAGCTGGCGCAGGAAGGCGCGCCCGTCGAAGTCTTCGACGTGCTCGTCGCGGACGTACAGATAGGCCTCGATGTCGGAGTGCGCATCGGCCTCGCCCAGTGTCCAGGACCCGTACAGCAGAACGCCTTCCAGGCGGGGGTCGGCCTGGGCAAGCTGCCGCAACCGCGCGATGCGATCGTCCAGCGCGGGACAGGCGGACCGGGCCGAAGCTGCGGGAGCGGACGCGGGGCGAGGAGCATGGGAACGAAAAGACATGGCGTGATCACCGTCTCCTGAGTGAGCGAGTGAGCGAGTAGGCAGGTGAACCGGTCAACGTGCAGGCAGGCACGCTGACGAAGCCCGGAACTCGCCGGGCCTATTGCTGCGGACCATGTCCGTCACTCAGGAAAAGACGCCCATGAGCGGGATTCTACGGAGTGCGTGCCGGCCATCGCCAGAATTTTTTGCAGGCAGCTCTGGGAGAAAGTGATGTGCACACGCAACCGGCCGGCACCCCGATGACGGATCACGTGGCCGGCAGCCGGATACTGGCGGGGCAAGGGCTCCCCCGCAGCAGAGGACACACCCCATGAAGCTCAGCCGCCCGGTCTCCTGGTTCCTCCTCGCCTTCGGCGCTTGGTCGTGGGTGGTGTGGGTGACCTTCGTCAAGAATCTGTTCAAGGACGCCAGCGGGCTGGCCTTCGATCACGGGAGCCCTACCGCCTACTTCTGGGTCCACCTCGCGTTGGCCATCACCTCGTTCATCCTGGGGACTGCCATTGGCGTGATCGGTTTCCGGGGCCTTCGGGCACTCCGCCGGGGGCGCCAATAGGGCACCGATAGGACGTCGACAGGGCATCGATAGGGCGGAGCCGACTGAGTCAACGGAGTGAGCGGACGTGACCGGGGCGCTCGGCCCGGCGTTCCTGGGGCATGTCCACACGTCGTACCATCACCGCACTCGGACTCGGATTCGGACTGGCAGCCATCGGAGCGGGAATCGTGACGGCGGCCCCCGCGTCCGCCGGTGGCGTTATCGAGTTTCTCTCCCCAGCCGCGCACAACGCATGCGCCCACAAGAACACGGGCGCGCACAACACAGGCCACCCTGCCCGTGGTAGCGGAACAGTCACCGGCAACTTCGCCGAGTTTCCCCTCCTGGGTTCCATCAATCAATGTGGCGGTGCGGACCTGCCCAACCTCTTTCGCCCCCAGCAAGTGAGAAGTGAATACTGAGATCGCCCGTCCACGTGCACACGTGATCCGTGATCCATGTGCGCATGTGATCTGTGTGCACATGTGATCCACGTGTGCATCTGCGACTGCGACGTCAACCGCGCCGGCGCGTACGGCGTCCATGAGTGATTCACATCCCGGACGGGCAGCTTTGGGATCCCCACCGGACCGGCCAACGTCTTTGTAGCTGTGTGCCCGTACGCGCGCTTCCGGGCCACGACATGGACGGTGACATGTGCTCTGACCTGCTCTTTCACCGAGTCCCTGCTGCTGTGACGGTGAGTTGTTTGCGAAAGGTGATCCAGATGAACCAGCTCCGCGGCTCCATACGGCGGTCGGGAGGGGCACTCTTCCGTGGTGTGCTGGCGGCGTCGCGGCCAAAGAAGGGTACGTTCAGCGACGTGCCGACGACCTTCTGTACTCCACGTACGTCCCTCCGTACCGCCGCCGCGCTGGCCGCCGCCGGGCTGCTGGCGTCCCCGCTGCTGGCCGGCACCGCGTACGCCGACGACCCCAAGGCTCCCGCGCCGCCGGCCAAGCCGCCGGCCAAGATGTCGCGGATCGGCGGGGAGCGGCTGGGCACGCCCGGCGTCCAGGTGGCGCCGCAGCCCGGGGCGCCGCAGCTGCCGGGACCGAAGGCCCTGACCGCCCGTTCATGGATCGTCTCGGACGCCGACTCCGGCAAGGTGCTGGCCGCCAAGAACGCGCATTGGCAGCTCGCGCCGGCCAGTACGCTGAAGATGCTGTTCGCGGACACGCTGCTGCCGAAGTTCCCGAAGGACCAGAAGTACACCGTCAAGCCCGGCGATCTGGTGGGGATGGGCGAGGGCAGCAGCATGGTCGGGATAAAGGAGAACCTCCCCTATAGCGTGCACGACCTGTGGCTGGGCGTCTTCCTGCGGTCCGGGAACGACGCGGTGCACACGCTCGCCTCGATGAACGGCGGAGTCGAGGCCACCGTCAAGCAGATGCAGCAACACGCCGACGAGCTGAACGCGGGCGACACGCATGTCGTCACCCCGGACGGCTACGACGCCCCGGGGCAGGTCTCCAGCGCGTACGACCTGAGCCTGTTCGCCCGGTCGGGGCTGCGGAACGCCGACTTCCGCGAGTACTGCTCGACGGTGAACGCGCAGTTCCCCGGTGACAAGGGCAAGGACGGCAAGCGCGGGACGTTCGGGATCCAGAACACCAACCGGCTGCTCAGCGGCGATTACGACGTCAAGCCGTACCCGGGGATCGCGGGCGTGAAGAACGGCTCGACGACGAACGCCGGGGCCACCTTCACCGGTGTCGCCCAGCGCGGTGACCGCAAACTGCTGGTCACGGTCATGAACCCGGAGAAGAAGGAGCACAACGAGGCCTACCGGGAGGCCGCCAGGCTCCTCGACTGGGGCTTCGCCGCGGCCGGCAAGGTGGACCCGGTGGGCCGGCTCGTCGGGCCGCGCAGCGAGGACGACGGTACCGGCGCCGAGGGGCCCGGGGGGAAGGGCGCCCACGAGAACACCCAGGCGGCGCTGGACGGCGCCGGGTCGAACGGTACGTGGATGTCGGTGGGGATCGCCGGTGGCGCGCTGGCGCTGGTCGGCGCCGTGGGGCTGGTCGTACACCGTCGGCGGCCGCTGCCGGAGCGCATGCGCGGCAAGGGGCGGGGACGCGGGCAAGGACGAGGGCAGGGACGGGGGCGCTCTTCCGGAGAGTGATCCGGGACGACCGTGACACCGGCGGCAGGGGCCACGCCCCGTCCCGGCGTCACGGCCGTGGTTCTGCCCGGCCCCCCTCCTCGCCGTCCCCCGCGCCGTCCGCTTCGCCCCCCTCCTTCCTGTCCGCCGCGCCGTCCGCTTCGTCTCCCTCTCCCTCATCCACCGCGTCCCGCTCGCCCGCCGTGGCCGTCCACGAGGCGCAGTACACCAGCAGCTTCGCGGTGAAGTTGATCCACAGCAGCAGGGCGATCGGGGTGCCGAAGGCGCCGTACATACTGCGCGCGGCGACGCCCTGGAGATAGCCGCTGAGCAGCAGTTTCAGCAGTTCGAAGCCGACCGCGCCGAGGAGTCCGGCGATCACCACGGCGCGGTGCGGCGGGTGCGCGCCGGGGAGCTTGGTCAGGATGTAGGCGAGCAGCAGGAAGTCCGCGAGAACGGCGATGCAGAAGCCGGCGGCCCTGAGCAGCAGGGCCCCGGCGCCCTGCTCGGACAGCCCGATCGCGTCCACTGCCCGGTCCACCGCCGCCGTGGCGAAGACGGAACAGCCGAGCGAGAGCAGGGCGACACCGCCGAGCCCCAGCAGCAGGCCGCCGTCGCGGAGCTTGCCGAGGAAGAAGTTGATGTCCTCGTCGTCCTTCTCCCATACGGCACGCAGACAGTCGCGCAGCGAATCGACCCAGCCGATGCCGGTGAACAGCAGTACGGCGCCGGCGACCAGTCCCACCGTGGTGGCGTTCTCGACCAGCGCGGTGATGTCGAGCTGGGCCGAGATGCCGGGGAACTGCTGGGCGATCGTGCTCTCCAGCTCCCGCAGCTGACGGTCGCTCAGCAGCGTGGCGCCGATCGCGACGCCAACGGTGAGGAGCGGAAAGAGCGCGACGAAACTGGTGAAGGTGATGGCCGCGGCCAGCCTGGTCCACTTGACGCGGAGCATGCGCTCGTAGGCCCGCCAGGCGTGAGTGCCCATCAGCCGGCCGACGGCCGGTCCGACCACCGGCAGCCTCCGCAACCAGTCCATGGCGCTCCCCTCAGCAGATACCGCGATCAATCCGGAACTCTAGCTTCCGATTACCTCGACGACGGATCGGCACCCGCGGCGGCTGTCAAGAGGGGGCGAGGTGATGTCGTCTCAAGAGGGAGGTTTCGGGGGCGCTTTCGAGTGACCGGTGGGGGCGGAGTGCCTCTTCGGAAGGGCGGCCGACGCGGGCGGGGGACTTCGCAAGACGACGGAAAAGCACCTCCCAACAGGGGCACTTTACCTTTTCATTATTGTCCCATGAACAGCCCTTGGCCTATCTTCCACAGAGCGTGCCCGTAACTGCGCAGCCAGTGATGTCAGTTGCTTGCCGGCATATGCGTAGGGGCATGTCACAGGGTTGAGAGCCGGTCCGGGGACCCGCCGCAGGTGAAGTGCCACTCGTCGGCGGCGGCCCCCGGCTCATCGGCCCATGGTGCGTCATGGCACAGCTGCCGACCGGAGCTTGGCGGCGGAGGTCGGCAGGAGACAGCACACGCGAACCAACGGACCAACCCCTGGAGGGTACTCGTGAACCACCCCAACCGGCTACGCAAGGCCGTCCTGGACGACGGCACCACGCCGCTGATCGGCGTCTTCGACATGTTCTCCGCCTCCATCGCGGCCCGGTACCACGACGGCCTGTTCGTCTCCGGCTTCGGCTTCGCCGCGTCCCACTACGGCCTGCCGGACATCGGGTTCATCGCCTGGCCCGACCTCGTCGCCTTCGTCCAGCGGCTGCGTCTGGCGTTCCCGCGCCAGCACCTGCTCGTGGACATCGACGACGGCTACGTCGACGAGGAGACGGCGTGCCATGTCGTACAGCACCTGGAGGCGATCGGCGCCTCCGGGGTGATCCTGGAGGACCAGAAGCGGCCCCGCCGCTGCGGGCACGTCGACGGCAAGCAGGTGCTGCCGCTGGACGAGTACCTGAACAAGCTGGAGATGGTGCTGGAGAGCCGACAGGACCTCCTCGTCGTGGCCCGTACCGACGCCACGGAAGAGGCCGAGATCCTGCGCCGCGCCAAGGCGCTGGCCGCGACGGACGCGGATGTGATCCTCGTGGACGGCGTCCGCAGCGTCGACTGGATTCGCAAGGTGCGGGCGGTCATCGGCGACAAGCCACTGCTGTTCAACCAGATCGCGGGAGGGAAGTCGCCGCGGCTGTCGCTGTCGGAGCTGAACGAGCTGGGCGTGCACGTCGCGATCTACAGCACCCCCTGCCTGTTCGCCGCCCAGACAGCCATCGACCAGGCGCTGGCCGAGCTCAGGAAGGCGGACGGGCGGCTGCCCGAGCACACCCCGGACAGCGTGGGCGTCGCCGAATGCCTCGCCCTGCTGGAGAGGAACATCAGCAGACACCACCGCGAAGCGGAGCTCCCGGCCATCGCGGGCATCGACTGATACCCGTACGGCGGAAGCGGTCGATGGGGAGGCTCGGGCGCGTTCCCTGCGGTCCGGGTGGACCAGGCCTCGGCCTCCGGGTCTCCCCTCCCGTCGGTGTGGGGTACCCGGGCAGGGTCGACGCGCAGTCGGTGCGACGTCGGTGTGGAGTCAGCGTGGAGTCAGTGTGAGGTCAGCGGAACGGTGCCGGTGGGCGGGTCAGGTCGGCGGGCTGACGCGGAACGGCGGCCGGGGACGGGGCGGCGAAGGGGTATTCGCGGTCGAGGCGCCAGACCGCGTCGGGGCCCTGTTCGTAGAGGGCGAAACCGCCGATCGTCCAGGTGGCGGTGAAGTCGCCGAGGTCGGCCTGGGCACGGTCCATGGCGGCTTCGGGAATGCCGTGCGCGATGGTGACGTGCGGGTGGTAGGGAAACTGGAGCTCGCGGGCGCACGGGCCGGAGGCCGCGCGGACCCGGGCCTGGAGAGCGGTGCAGCCCGCCTCGCCCTCGGTGACCTTGACGAAGACGACCGGGGAGAGCGGGCGGAAGGTGTCGGTGCCTTCCAGGCGGAGGGGGAAGGGGCGGGAGACGGCCGCGACCCCGGCCAGATGGCGTTCGATGGCGGGGAGGGCGTCCGCGTCGACCTCCGTGGGCGGGAGGAGGGTGATGTGCGTGGGGATGCCGTGCGCGGCCGGGTCCCCGAAGCTCTCGCGCTTCCGCTGGAGGAAGCTGCCGAACGGCTCCGGGACCGCGATCGAAACGCCCAGCGTTACGGTCCCCACGGCGTTCTCCCTCCTGAGCGACTGATGCCTGACGCCTGACGGCTGATGTCTGTGCGGGCTGTTCTGGGCTGTGCGGCGGTGCGGGCGCGCTCATGCACGCTCTTAGTGTGCCGGGTGCGCTCGCTCTACGGGGAGTGCACCCGGCCCCGGACCCTCGTACGGGCCCTTACGATCCCGAGAAGCTCTTCCCGGCAGGCCCTTCCCGGCAGGCTCGTAAGGGCCCGCCCGGGGCGGACCGCGCGGACGGTCCGGTCAGTGCTTGGCCGGCAGGAGTCCGAGCCGGTCATACGTGGTGGCGAGGGTTTCGGCGGCGACCGCACGCGCTTTCTCGGCTCCCTTGGCCAGGATCGCGTCCAGCGTCTCGGGGTCGTCCAGGAACTCCCGCGTACGGTCCCGGAACGGTGTGACGAAGTCGACCATCACCTCGGCGAGGTCGCCCTTGAGCGCCCCGTACATCTTGCCCTCGTAGGACTTCTCCAGGTCCGGGATGGAGGTGCCGGTGAGGGTGGAGAGGATGCTGAGGAGGTTGCTGACGCCGGGCTTGGCCTCACGGTCGAAGCGGATCACGGTGTCGGTGTCGGTCACCGCGCTCTTGATCTTCTTGGCGGTGACCTTGGGGTCGTCGAGCAGGTCGACGAGGCCCTTCGGGGACGACGCCGACTTGCTCATCTTGATCGACGGGTCCTGAAGATCGAAGATCTTGGCCGTTTCCTTGACGATGTACGCGCTGGGGAGCGTGAAGGTGCCGCCGTAGCGGGTGTTGAAGCGGTCCGCGAGATCGCGGGTCAGCTCCAGGTGCTGGCGCTGGTCCTCACCGACCGGGACCTGATCGGCCTGGTAGAGGAGGATGTCGGCGACCATCAGGACGGGGTACGTGAAGAGGCCGACCGTCGTGCGGTCCGCGCCCTGCTTGGCCGACTTGTCCTTGAACTGCGTCATCCGGGACGCCTCACCGAAGCCGGTGACGCAGTTCATCACCCAGGCGAGCTGGGCGTGCTCGGGCACATGGCTCTGCACGAAGAGCGTGCAGCGCTCCGGGTCGAGGCCGGCGGCCAGCAGCTGGGCGGCCGCGATCCGGGTGTTGCGGCGCAGCTCGGCCGGGTCCTGCGGGACGGTGATCGCATGCAGGTCGACGACCATGTAAAAGGCGTCGTGGGACTCCTGCAGCGCCACCCACTGGCGGACTGCGCCGAGGTAGTTGCCGAGGTGGAAGGAGCCGGCGGTGGGCTGAATACCGGAGAGCACACGAGGCGGACGCTGCATGGCGGAGCCATTCCCCTTGGGGCGGTGGTGGGCGACGGGCGGGCGATCGGAGGCCATGCTCAGCATTCTCTCAGGTGCCCTGCATTACCGGGGAACAGGTGCCCGCGGGCCACCGCTTCCGAACGCCTCGCATGCGCGGCGCCATGGCGGCACTATGAAGAGACATTTCGGGGCATATGCCACATACACCCCGGCATCACCCCGGCATCACTCCCACATGCCTCACCCCTCACCCCACACCGGCTACCGAAACGGAGTCACGGTGACGACGTCCGGACAACGCGGCATCGCCCCCATCACCGCCATCAGCGCCATCGCCGCCGCCGAAGCGCACAGCGCGCACAACTACCGCCCACTCCCCCTGGTGGTGGCCACGGCCGAGGGCGCCTGGATGACGGACACGGAGGGCCGGCGCTACCTGGACATGCTCGCCGGATACTCCGCACTGAACTTCGGGCACGGCAACCGCCGCCTGCTCGACGCCGCCAAGGCCCAGCTGGAACGGGTCACCCTCACCTCGCGCGCCTTCCACCACGACCGGTTCGGCGACTTCTGCGCACAGCTGGCCGAGCTGTGCGGGATGGAGCTGGTACTGCCCATGAACACCGGCGCCGAGGCGGTCGAGACGGCGATCAAGACGGCCCGTAAGTGGGGCTACCGGGTCAAGGGCGTCCCGGACGGCCGAGCGAAGATCATCGTCGCCGACAACAACTTCCACGGCCGCACGACCACCATCATCTCCTTCTCCACCGACCCCGAGGCCCGCGCCGACTTCGGCCCGTACACCCCCGGCTTCGAGATCGTCCCGTACGGGGACCTGACCGCGGTGGAGGCGGCCGTCGACGCCGACACGGTCGCCGTCCTCCTCGAGCCGATCCAGGGCGAGGCGGGTGTGCTGGTGCCTCCGCCGGGCTATCTGGCGGGTGTGCGGGAGCTGACCCGCCGCCGGAACGTGCTGTTCATCGCCGACGAGATCCAGTCCGGCCTGGGGCGTACGGGCCGGACCTTCGCCTGCGAGCACGAGGGCGTGGTGCCCGACATGTACGTACTGGGCAAAGCGCTGGGCGGCGGCGTGGTGCCGGTGTCGGCGGTGGTCTCCTCCCGCGAGGTCCTGGGCGTCTTCGCGCCCGGCGAGCACGGCTCGACCTTCGGCGGCAATCCGCTCGCCTGCGCCGTGGCCCTGGAGGTCATCGCGATGCTGCGGACCGGCGAATTCCAGCAGCGGGCGGCGGAGTTGGGCGAGCATCTGCACCGCGAGCTGGGGCTGCTGGTGGGCGGCGGCGCGGTGGACGAGGTGCGCGGCCGCGGACTGTGGGCGGGGGTGGACGTCAACCCGTCCCGCGGCACCGGGCGGGCGGTGTCCGAGAGGCTGATGACGCGCGGCGTGCTCGTGAAGGACACCCACGGCGCGACGATCCGGATCGCCCCGCCACTGATGATCAGCAAGGAGGACCTGGACTGGGGGCTGGCCCGGATCCGGGACGTATTGGATGTATGGGACGTGGCGGAGGCATAGACGTACGGGAGGTCGGGAGGCGTGGAGCCTCGGAGGCGTAACGGCATCACAGGGGGCCGCAGCGTGCAGCGGGCGGCCGGCGGGCGAGAAAGGCCCTGGCCGCTCGTTGCGCCATGAGCGACGGCCGGGCCGGACAACGGCCGGATCCGAGCAGCATGGCCACACCCCCGGTTTCCCGCGCCTCCGGGCCCCTGCGCCTCAGCGGATCACATGCGGCAGGAAGCGTGCGTACTCGTCCGTGACCGGCCCCGCCGACTCGCGGATGCCCAGCCCCGCCGCCTCGTCCTCGACGACCCAGGCGCCGAGCACCACACGGTTGCCGTCGAAGTCCGGCAGCGGCGCCAGCTCCTGGTAGCAGCAGGGATCGCCGGGATCGCGCAGTACCGGCTCGGCCCCCGGCTCGTGCAGCGTCACCCCCGCCCCCTCCCGCCCGAGCAGCGGCTTGGCCGCGTAACCACCGGTATGCGCCAGCTCGCGCGGGCCGTCGAGGTAGGCGGGCAGCAGGTTCGGATGTCCCGGATACAGCTCCCAGAGGACCGCCAGCAGCGCCTTGTTGGAGAGCAGCATCTTCCAGGCGGGTTCGATCCAGAGGGTGGAGCCGGTACCACCGCCGTTGTCGAGCGTGTCCAGGACGTACGGGCCGAAGTCGTCCGTGGCCAGCCACTCCCACGGGTAGAGCTTGAAGCAGGACCGTATGAAGCGCAGCCGCTGATCGACGAAGCGGCCCGCCAGGCGGTCCCAGCCGATCTCCTCCACCGGAATCGCCACCGTCTCCAGGCCCGCCTGCCGCGCCGTCTCCTCGAGATAGGCCACGGTCATGAGGTCCTCACCGAGCTCATCGCCCGAGGAGTGCGCGAAGTGCAGCGGCGCGCCGGGCGGCAGCAGCGCCGCCTGCCGCCGCCAGGCCGCCACCAGCCGCTCATGCAGCGAGTTCCACTGGTCGGCGCCGGGGAAGCGCTCCTCCAGCCAGAACCACTGCGGGCTGGCGGCCTCGACCAACGAGGTCGGCGTATCGGCGTTGTACTCCAGCATCTTGGCCGGCCCGGTGCCGTCGTAGTGCAGGTCGAACCGCCCGTAGAGGGAGGGGAGTTCGTCGCGTCGGCGCCAGGACTCGGCGACCAGTCCGGCCAGCCGGGGGTCGTCGATGCCGAGGTCGGCGAAACGGTCCTGCTCGACGATGTGCGCGGCCGCGGCCAGGCACATACCGTGCAGCTCCTCGACGACCTCCTCCAGGGCCTCGACCTCGGGGAGGGTGAAGGAGTAGTACGCGCTCTCGTCCCAGTAGGGGCGGAGGGAGTCGTCGGGGTACCGGGTGAGGGGGTAGATCAGCCCCTGCGCCTCGACGGTCTGTTGCCAGCCGGGGCGGGGCTCGATGGTGTGCCGTTCCATAACCGTGCTCTGCCTTGCCGCTCGCGCGTTCCTTGCTTTGCCTTGCTTTGCTTTGCCTTGCTTTGCCGCACCTCGCCCGCCGGCCCGTCCGTCCGCTCGCTCAGCCGCCGATCCGGCCGTGCGAACCGCCCGAGCCCTTGCCCGAGCCCGAGCCCGAACAGCCGAAGCCGCCGCGGTTGACGGCGGTGGCCTTGCTGAAGGTCCCGGCGTCGGCGTACGCGCCGCCCTTGCTGCTCGGGTCGTAATACCACTGGGCATCCATGGCCCGCTTGCCCGTTCCGCTCCCGCGGCCGTTCTTGCCGTAACCGCCGGTACCGCCGTTCGTACCGCCGGCGCCGGAGGACGAATTGCCGCGCGCCGAACACTTCGCGGAGTCCACGACGCGATAGCCCTTGACGGCGTCGTAGCTGTTGCGGTCGACGCATCGCTTGTCGGGCTCGGAACCGCAGGACGTCAGGGCGGCGGCCAGGGCGCCCATGCTGCCCAGAATCACCGTGCTGGACCGCAGCCGTCGCCGTGCCTTTTCGGACATCTCTTACTTCCCCCGTAGACGGACATCTGCTCAAGGATGGAGCTGTGTGAGCCGGGCCAGCCTAGAGACCCGCCCTCCGCGCCCCGGACACGGCCCTGTCCCGTTTCCGACTCGTCCCCGTAAGTCGGCTCGGTGCCGCAAGAGGATGCCCCCTCCCCCTTCCTCACCCCCTCAAGATCAGTTAACTTAGGGTCACCTAACTAACATCACCTCGCATGCCACGGGGGACACATGACACGCACGGCACGCACGGCACGCCTCGCGGGCATCTGCGGAATCCTGGCTTCCATCGCCTGGCTCGTCGGCGACATCCTCCTACTGGGCAAGCCCATGGCCTCCCCGGACCGCTACCCGATCCTGGGCGCCTACGACGGCATCACCGGCGACTCCCTCGCCGCGATGCTGCCCGCCTCCACCACCCGCCTGGCCTGGGGCGCCCTGCTCGGCGTGCTGACCGGCCCGCTCTACCTCGCCGCCTGCTGGCACCTCTACCGCGGCCTGCGCCCGGCCCGCCGCCTCCTCTCCCTCCCCCCGTTCCTCCTCCTGGCCACCGGCTTCGTGCTCGCTCCCTTCGTCCACGGCTCCTTCTACTACTGGGGCCAGGCCGCCAAAGCCATCCACGACTCCGGCGCCGGCTCCCCCGCTCATACCCCCCTCACCCCCCTCACCGCCCTCCCCGGCGACTTCGCCACCGTCCTCTTCATCCCCTACGCACTTCTCCTGGCCTGCTGGCTCACCGCCTCCCTCTGGATGGCCGTCGCCATCCTGCGCGGCACCACTTCCTTCCCCCGCTGGATGGGCGCCGCCACTCCCCTCGTCTGCATCCTCATCGGCCAGCTCCTCGCCAAGGGCATTCCAGGGCCGGCGGGAGTCCCCCTCCAGGGAGCCCAACTCAGCCTCGCCAACCTCCTGTTCTTCACCCTGACCACCCTCACCCTGTGGAACGCCCACCGCCGCAGCAACCGGCACAGCGACCGACACAGCAACTGATAGGCCACGAACACGGATCCGATCACTGCGACAACAGAGGCAACCCCAGACGCTCGAATCCCTTCCTCATCGACAGGAAGCTTCAGGAAGCTTCAGAAAGCCCTATACGGAACGAACAGGGGAATTCGTGCGTCGGCGTTCACTTGTCGCGGCGACGGCCGCGCTCACTTTGACCGTCACCCTCGGTCTGGCACTGGTCGGCTGCGGCGGCTCGCCCCGGATGATGCCGCTGCACGCGGCCTGTACGACGAAGGGCCTGAGCTGGAAGCTCACCCTGCTGAAGAAGAAGCCGCACAGCACGCACCGCGACGCGACGCTGTCCATCGCCAACAAGGGGCCGGAACCCTGCGCCTTCCGCGGCTTCCCGCGCCTCGAGGTCCGTATCGGCAAGGGCCCCTCTTCCGACGCGAAGGGCCGCGGCCGGCCCGCACCCATCGACCTGCCACGCGGCGGCACACTGACCACCCCGCTGCGCTACAAGGACTCCGACAGCCGCCCCCCGCGGCCCCACGCCCCCAACGACCGCAACGCCCTCAACAACCCCAACGGCCCCAACGGCCCCAACGCGTCCCATGGCTGCCTGATCAGCAACGACACGGCCTGGGTCACCGCACCGCACGACCGCGGTGACGGCCAGCCGATAACGGCCCGGGACGAAGCGGGCAAGCCTGCCCAGATGAACATCTGCGGGGACACCATCTGGATGAGCCCGCCCAAGGAGGTCGCCGAGTAACAACCAGCCAGGAGCAGCCGGCCCGGCACACACCACACCACACCCCCCGTGCCCGATTCCGGGCAAAAAACTGGCAGTTCTTCACTTCACGGCCGTAGATTCACCTGCCATGACCGACCTTTCCGCCCTGTGCGGGTTCGCCGTGGTCGTAGGACTCCTCACCCTCACACCCGGCCTGGACACCGCCCTCATATTGCGTACTGCGGCACTCGGCCACCGCCGTCGTGCCTGGGGTGTGGTCCTCGGCATCCAGTCCGGAACCCTGGCCTGGGGCCTGCTCACCTCCCTGGGCATCACCGCCCTGTTGACCGCTTCCCACCTCGCCTACGCGATCGTCCGGTGGGCGGGCGCCGCCTACCTGGTGTGGATGGGCGCCCGGATGATCTGGTCCGCCCGCCGCCGCCCGGCCGCTCCAGAGGAAGCAGACGTCGACGACGAAACCGGCCGGCTCCGGACAGGCAGCGCCCCGGACACGCTGCGCGGCGGCTGGCGCCAGGGCGCGGTGACCAACCTGCTCAACCCCAAAATGGGCGCCTTCTACGTCGCCGTCCTGCCGCAGTTCATCCCGCCCGGCGCGTCCCAACTCGCCATGGGCGTACTCCTCGCGTCGGTCCACGTCGTACTGGCCGTGCTCTGGTCCTGCGCACTGATCGCCTTCGCCCGAGTACTCCGCAACCACCTGCGACGCGCTGCCGCCCGGCGACTACTCGACCGGATCACCGGCACGGTCATCGGCGCCTTCGGCATCCGACTCGCACTCGGCGACTGAGAGCCACCGCCCTCCCCCACCAAGGAACGTCTCCGCAGTAATGGGACCTGTCACCCGCGCCCAGGAGTCGCCGACGCCGACCGTGCCCTCGCCGTTTCAGGCGACGGCAACGGCGACGGCGACGGATCAACCCACGAGCTGCACTTCGCCGTGCGTGCCCTTGTTGTCGATACCGGGGTGGTAGCTGAGATCAGTGGTGTTCCAGCGAACCATGATGTCGTTGAGACGGCCGTTGGGCTTGGTGAAGGAGCCAACCGTGATCTGCGAGGCGTTCTTCCAGTGCGAGCCGATCTTGGTGATCCCGACCCGGCCGTTGTGGTAACCGGAGGGGTCGACGCCCGGGAAGACCTGGGTCTGGCCGTCCTTCCAGCGGATCATGAGGTCAGCGGTCTTCTTGCCGGTGAACTCGCCCGCGCTGATCTGTGCGGCGTTCTTCCAGCCCTTGTCCGCCCAGGTCAACTGGCTCTCCTTGCGGACGCCGTTGACACCGGTGTCGATGTACATGGACGTGGAGCCGTCCTCCCACAGGACCAACAGGTCGTCCCGAAGGGGGTTGTCGGTGAAGCGGCCGGACGTGATCAGACGGGCGTTCTTCCACGAGTCGCTGGAGGCGAGGGTCTTCTCGTCGTGGAACCCGAACTCGTCGACATGGGTGTACGTCGAGAGCTTGCCGGTGGACCAGCGAACGGTGAGGCCGTCACGGCCGCTGTCGGTGTAGCGGCCGGCGGTGACGGCACGTGCCCTCGTCCAGTAGCTGCCCGGGCCCTCGAGCTGGTACTCCGCGGAGAACGGGTACTTCGGGTCGTCGTGGTCGGCACCGCGGAAGAGGCTGGCGGAGCCGTCCTTCCAGGCTACGAACAGATCCATGCGGCGCTTGCCGTCGGCCGGGTCGCTGGTGAAGTAGCCCGACGCCAGATGCACGGCGTCACCCCAGTTCTTGCGAGGCAGGAGCGTGCGGGCGGAGACCAGGTCGACCCAGTTGGCGACGTCGTCCACGCGGCTGTCGACGGCGTCCGTGCGGGTCTCGTCCTCATTGCCGAAGCAGCCGCCTTGCATGGAGCGACTGTTGACGCCGACCAGCTCGAACCGGCCGCCGCGCTCCCGGAACGCCGGCCCGCCCGTGTCGCCCTTGCAGATGGCCGCGCCGGGGGCCCGGCCCGAGAGACCGAGCGTGGTGGCGTTCACGGTGTCGACGGTGAAGCGGGCAGTGTGCAGAAGGCCGGGCACCCACTCGTCCTTGGTGCGGCCGTAGCCGGTGACGCGCAGCTCTTCGCCCTTGGCGGGTGCGGCAGAGCTGACATTGACCGGAGTGACGCCCATGACCGGCTTTTCGAGCTTGGCCATGACGAGGTCGCGGTCCTCGCGCGGGACGAGCTCGACGACCTTCACCACGCTACCGGTCGGCTTCGCGAGGTTCGGGCGGCCGACGGTCGCCGTCGTCTTCAGCTTCGGCGCACCGCCCGCGATGCTGTGCCCCTGCGCGGGGTCGTCGGCGAAGCAACTGGCGGCGGTGAGCACCCACTGCTGCTCGACCAAGGCGCCGGTGCAGCTGCGCTTGCCGTCGCCGATGTTGAGCTTCGCGGTGAATGCGTACAGCTGGCCGTCGGCCGGGTCACCGACAACGGCCTGTGCCGGAACCGCCGTGAGCAGGCCGGCAGCGACGGCTGTCGTCAGGACTCCGGTCATCCACGCGGTGCGGGGACGTATACGGGGCACGTGATGTTTTCCTTTTCTTCTCTGCGTTTCTGGGTGTTGCGTGGGAACCGCCAGGCCGGGAGGCTGGAAGGGGTGAGAGCCTTGGCAGCACAGAACGACACCCGAAAGCGGTGTCTTGCCTGCACGAAGCGGCACCGAAGATTCCTTCCAAGCGGCATGCGCTGACAATTGGCGCCATACAGGATCAACTGCATAAACAACGATTAAGGACCTTAACATCAATGCCGCACAGCGCATTAATGACCCTCGCTCGATAACGTCTTGGAAACGTGACCCCAGGCTTTACAACTTTTTCGCCTGGTGCCACGTCGATTGGCGGCCGACGCAAACCGAGCGCAGCCAGCGCACCGAGAACGCCGAGCACGCCGAGCAGCCACAGAGAGAACCGATGGCCTGTCCGGCAGATCTTTGATCGGTATGGTCAAAGAATCATGAAGGCTCTGATCTTGCTGCTCGCTGTGTTTGTCGTCTTCGTCATGCCAACCTCCCTGGTCTGGCTGCTGGGACGGCGAGCGAGGGTCCCTCACTGGGTGCTGATCGTGTTCCTGCTGGCCGGGTGGCTGACCGTGTTCGTCGGCGGGGGCCTCTCGCAGCGCGCGCAGCTGAGCCTGTTCCCCGAAACGTCGCCCTGCCACGGCACGCGCAGCGCTCCTGTGTCGCAGTATTTCCCGCCGGACTCGTTCTGCCTGCACGCAGACGGGGAGTTGCGGACGGTCAATGGGCCGAACGCCAAGCTCGTGTTCTGGACCGCCGTCGGCACCACCTTGGCGATGGCGATTGCCGCCGCCCTGACACGGCGTCATCAATCACCTTGGCCGCGCTCGCCTCGTCAAAGGCGGCGCTCCGCCGTCCGGCGGAGGTGAATGCTCCCCGTGGCGGACGTACCCGAGCAGGTGATGCTCGAGGCTGGCGTTCCTGACCTGCCGAGGAAGGGGGATCCGGGTGGAACGCTGGGACCGGGTGGGACGGTGTGCGGGCTACGGGGCGGCGCTGGCGTTGTCGCCTTATTTGCTGATCAAGGTGTCGTGGGTCATCGGCTCGCTGGTGGGCCTGACACCGATCGGAGAGGGCTTCGAGCTGGGCAGCTGGGTCCTCCTCAATACCGTCACCATCGGCATGGCGGGGACCGGTGTCGTCCTTTCGCTCGCCCTGGTACGGAGCTGGGGCATGCGGATACCGGGGTGGCTGGTGGCCTTCTGCGCCTGGACGGGAGCCGGGTTCCTCGTGTCGATCCTGCCGTACTCCGTGCTCAGTACGATCCTGGATGCTGCGCGCGGCACTGCGAAGAACAGCGGGGCCGACGACTCCGCCATGCCCGGCTGGGAAGGCGCACTGATCCAGTTCAGCTTCGTCGGGATGGGGCTGGGGCTCGCCCTCGCACTCCCGGCCTACCTGCGGCGCCGCTGGCCGGAAGCCTTCACCGCACGAGCCGTGGACGGCATCCGTACCGCTGTGCCCTGGCCATGGCCCTCCGCCATCGCAGCCGTCGTCGGTCTTGCCTGGGCCTATTGGGCGATGGGCGGCACCCTGGGCGTGGCACACCCGGCGCAACGGGACATCCACGGGCATCTGCTGACGGGCGTGGGTGCCCTCTGGGCTCTTGCCGGATCCGCCGCCGTCTGGACGCTCGCCCGGCAACGCCCCACCCGAGTGCCCCACCGGCTCCTGCTCACGCTCGGCTGGCTCGGGTCGGGTTCGCTCTTCGCGTGGAGCGGCTGGAAGCTGCCCCTCACCCTCTTCGTGGCACTGGCCCGCCCCAGCAACGTCACCTTGCCGGAAGACCTCACCGTCGCTGCGGTGCTGCACCTCGCCGCGGTCGTGGCGGGAATCGGCATGCTGAGATCACTCGTCGGCTCGCGGCCACACCTCCCTGTCACCCCTCTTCGTCCCTAGGGCGTGTCTGACGGGTCCGGGGCGGGGTTCCAGGACGAGGTGCCGTGGATGGTATCGATGGACTGTACGCCACACCCCATGAGGTCGATGGCGGCGAGGATTGCGCAACGGGCCGCTTCGCTGTCGGAGGGCGGGAAGGCGACGCGGAGCTGGTGCCCGCAGGCCGTCTCATACGTCAGCTGCCAGCCCGTTTCGGTGACGATGAAGTGGTCTTGTCGGCTGCCGTTGTATTCGTAAGCGCCACGGTCTGCGGTCGGGGCGAGTGCGCTGCGCAGGATCCGTAGACGCTCGGAGTAGGGGAGGATTCCCTCATCCAGCCGGACGTAGATGTGGTCGCGTTCGATCGCCGCATCGAACCAGGGCGTGAGGTCCGACTGGCGGCACAGGAGTTCGGAGGCGATGCGGCCGCTGGTCCATCCGTCGAGAAACGCGGCAGCCCCGTAGTCGAATCGTTCGTACTCGTTGTCGCGTGACCAGATCACCACGGGCCAGGACTCGGGTGTCCCCTTGGTCAGCCAGCACAACTGCGTTGAGGTGTCGGTCACCGCCCAGGTAAGCAGCCCGCCCGGTTCCGGGAAGAAGGGGAATGGGTACTCCTCGGGCCAGCTCTCACGCAGGGGACCGAAATCTTCCAAGAGGTTCGCGTCGAGCCGGACCGGGTTGTCCTCACCGAATGGGGTTCGCAGACACAGCGCGCCCCAGAAGTCACCGCGGCCGTAAGTCTTCACCAGCTGTTTGTAGTCGTCCGGCAGCCGGGTGCCCAGTGCCCGCTCCGTATCAGCCCAGTCGCCATGTCCGTTGACCGCTTCGGCGGGCGGCGGTACCCGTTCGATGATGCGAGCCAGAGGGCTGTGCACATTGATCATCTACACACCTTAGGTCCGGGACATGCACGGCCATGCCAGTCCGACGACTACGACAACGAGCCCGTCGACGAGGGAGCCATCAGACACCTCCTAGGCCTTACGGCCGCAGTCCCGTGTCCAGAAAGAGCATGTCGCACCGCAGATCGGGCACCGCGAGCGCGCTCGGCGTGCTCACGAGGACCGCACCAACAGAGTGCCGATGTTCCCTGCCACGGGCGCGTCCAGAATCAGTACTTCGACGTCATGGAAGCCGGCAGCACGCAGCAATTCGCCCCAGGCCTCCGGGGTGTAGTCGTAGCGCCGCAGGAACATGGGCTCGCCCGCGAAACCGCCTTTGAACATTCCTTGCGGGCCATAACAGCCGGGAATGGCCGGCGGCTGGGAGAAGACGAGTCTTCCCCCGGGAGAAAGCCGCTTGCGGACCAGGGTCAACAAGTCATGAGGATCGGTGAACCAGCAGGCGCCGAAGACCGAGTACATCGCCTCGAAAGACTCGCTGGTGCTGTCCAAGTAGTCACGGACGTCGGCGCAGGCGAACCGCGACTTTCCCACCTCCGGGTACCGCTCCAGTGCCAATGCGACGCCCAGCGGGGACAAGTCCACGCCCCGGACGTCAAAGCCTCGCTCCAGCAAGAACATGAGATGGCGGCCCGTTCCGAAGCCGAGCTCCAGGACGCGCTGCGCATCCCCCAGCAGTTCGTGGCCGGGACCGTGGTCGCCGTACTGGGTCCAGCGCATCGTGGTCAGTTCCTGATCAGCCCGTTTCGACGCTGCTTCAACCCAGGTATCCCAGAGGCGTTCTTCGACGGTCGGCACTCTCGCTCCCTCTCGTGCACGTGGCGCGGCCCCGCCGCCGCGGAACGGGGCGGGAACGCTCCTGCCTGTCACCGGCTGATCGGTCGGTATGGCCCCGCCCAGGTGCGGTGGATCTCGTAGACCGGGTAGGCGACCAGCTCACCGTCCATCTGCCCCTGGAAGACGGTGGCATGGGTGAACCCGGCCTTGGCCAATACGCGACCGAACGCGGGATTGTCGGGGTGATGCTTGGCGCTCAGTCGGTCCAGATGAGTGGCGGTGAACGCGTACGCGATGACCTGTCGGACGGCGGCGGTGCCGTACCCGCGCCCCCAACTGTCTTCCCGCAAGATGTAGCTCAAGGTGGCGTGGCCAGCGCCACGTTCCCGGAATTTGATTATTCCGAGCAGGTCATCACCGGCGGTGACGCCGAAGCACTACCGTTCGCGGGGGCTCACCCGGGCCTGGATGATGGTGGTGGTGACGTAGGTGGTGGCCTCCTCCATGGTCATAGGCAGGCCGCGGGTGAAAGTGACGGAAGCGCCGCTGTAGATCCTCCGTATGGCCACAGCGTCGCAGGGGGTCAGGGCCCGCAGCGTGATCACTGGGTCTCCTCGATGACGGTGACCAGGTCGGCGGCGGTGGGCCGCTCGTCGGCGTCCGGTGCCATGCACACGGTGATGATCTCCTCGAAGACGGGGAAGGACCACGGCCGGGCGTCATCGAACCGGAGGAACTTTCCGTCGGCGATGGCTCGTAGCTTGTCCGTCCGCGGCGTGTCGTCGGCGTAGGGGACGGGGCGGTGGCCGGCCCAGCACCGGAACAGGGATGCGCCCAGTCCCCAGATGTCGGCCGGCGGCCGGGCCTGGATGTGGGTATCGGCCGGGGTGGTCAGGAGGGCGTCGGCCATCTCGGGGGCGGTGGTGTGGGTCAAGGCGCCCCGGTACGGGAGACGCCCCGTCGTCTCAGGCCCGCATGACAAGGCGAAGTCGAAGACGGCGGCGCGGCCGTCGGCGATGACGAGGGTATTGGTGGGCTGCACGTCGGCGTGGACCTTCAGGAACCTGCCGAGTTCGACCTGTTCCACGGATTTGGTGCTCATGATGTGCTCCTCTCGTTGATTCGAGTGATATCGGGCAGCCGGGCGGAGCTGTCCTCTTCCCCGCCGAACCACCGGAATTCAGGCACGGCTGAGTGAGCCGTGGCGTCGACCACGCCGAGCGGCGCCTCGACGGGCCCCGGACGTCGACAGCTGGGCCGGGCTGTCAGGTCCTTGAGCCATGGACGTAGACGGGTGGCGGGACGCGCGGCCCTCCTACTCCAAGGCAGGCGTCCCGCTGCAGCCCGGACGGTCATGCGCGCTCGGTCGTCACCCGCGCCCCCGCTTCGGATGGGGGTGACGGCGCATCTCGACGTTGAAGTCGGTCACCTTCGACTTGTCTCCGACGGCGTGCGCTTCCATGCGCTGCCGGGCCAGGGCCCCGCATACATCGCAGCCTGCGACCGGCACGGGCTCCGGCGCCGGCTCCAGCAGGTGGACGGGTCGGCACGTGCGGGGCATCAGCCCGCCACCTCCACCCCGTGAATCCAGCGTGGCCCGGCGTCCACTCCGTGGGCGGCCAGCCACAGCACCCGTCGCCGCCCACGTTGTGCCCGCCGTTCTCGCCGTTCATCGGGGGTGAGGACGTACGGGCGGACCAGGGGCGAGTCCTCACCATGCAACAGCTCCGAATGCCGGACGGGCACGCGGGGTAGTGCAACGGTCGAGACGTCATCGCACCTCACAGCGGCTACTGCATCAGCCGACCGATGGCAGCCTCGTGCGGGAAGCAGCAACCGTAGCAGCGGGATGAGGAACCTCGCTGTAGCGTTGGACATGTTGTCAACTCCCTAATAGTTGATGGCCATGCCCCCGGACGTCAGCAGCGTCGCGGGGGTCATTCATGGCAACCGCGTGTGGGTCTACTGGTTGTTTGCGGTGATCCATCCTTCGTGCGATGGAACTCCACAGAACCGCCTCCGGGGGCCGGGAACCAGAGCAGAATTGCCGCACGGATGACGCATCCATGTGGCATGGCAGGGCATGCCCAGGGATGCCGTCCTCGGCAGGAATGCACGAACGCGCGATGACGTGGGGAGAATGAACCTTGGCGCTTAAACGGCACGGCTTGGCACGCCGCAGGCGCGTGGTGGGACACACCCAGGAGACCCTCGCCGCCGCGTTGAGCGTGGAGCGATCCACCGTCGCCCGCTGGGAGGCGGGTACGAGTACCCCACAGCCCTATCTCTGACCCAGGCTGGGGGAGATCCTGGAGGTCAGTCGCGGGGATCTCGCCGAGTTACTCACCATTCGAAGGGAATCAGCGCCTGGGAGTCCCCGCGTGAAGCATGCCCTTCGCCACCCATCCCGCACGGACCTCCTCACCGTGGCAGAGCTGCGGACCAGCCTGCGTAAGCTGAATGAGCGCTACGACCGCATTCCGTCCGCTGTGCTGCTTGCAGAGGCTGGGCAGCAGCTGGGCCACATCGAGTTCCTCACCGGTGAGGTGCCCGCCGGACGGGTACAGCGCGACTTGCGCGTACTGCTAGCCGACGCGGCGACCTTGATGGGGCAGCTGGTATGGGACGCCTCCCATCGACGCGATCACGCAACCGCCCGCGCCTACTATGCGCAGAGCGTTGAGGTCGCCAAGCACCTGAACGAACCGGTGGCGGAAGGGCACGCCTTGTTACGCACCTGCTATGTGGCTCTATACGGTGCCAATGATCACCGCGAGGGCCTGAACCTGGCGCTCCAAGCCGCCCACACCACACGCTTCACCAGCCATGTTCTGACCGGCCTCGCCATGCTCCACGCAGCCGAGGCCCATGCCTACCTCGGCGAAGGCCGCGAATGCGAAAGGGCGTTACTGGGCGCCGAGAAGCATCTGGAGCAGGCCACGGCCACCGACAGCGCATGTGAAATGTACGCGCCCACGCACTTCGGCCGCCTCGCCGGATCCTGCTACCTCACCCTCGGCGACTATCGCCGAGCGCGCCAATACCTGGGTGAGACCGCGGAGCTGCTGCTGGACCGGCGCAAGTCCCGCGCCATCGTCCTCGGCAATCTCACCCTGGCCGCCATCCGCGAACACGACCTCGACGCCGCACTCGACACGTTCAACGATTCCGTAAACGAACTTCACAGCACTCGCGGAGGTGGTGGGATGAACCTCTGCTTCCGTGCCGCACGCGAGTTGAAGCCGTGGCGTACCGAGTCGGCGGTGCAGGAAGCCCAGGACCGATTAATGGCGCTCATGGAGGCGTCGTAGGGGAGGTAGGCGTGCCTATCGAAATCGACCATGCCAAGCAAGCCGTCCGTGAGCGGATCTGGAATGCGCTGGATACCGCGCGCGCCGTACACAATGACACCGCTCACGGCCGCATCCCGAATTTCCGCGGCTCCGACGCCGCAGCCGACGAGCTCGCCGCCCTTGCCGCATGGCGTGACGCCCGGGTGGTCAAGTCGGTACCGGACAAGGCCCAGTTGCCCGTACGCGCCCGAGCTCTTTCCGAGGGAAAAATGGTGTATATGGCGGTGCCCAGACTCGCCGATCCCAAACCGTTCTATCTCCTCGACCCCGACCAGCTCACCGCGCCGCCTGCCGAGGCCGCAGCCCCTCGGGCGGCCTCGGCACTCGCCCCGAAGGTCGCCGTGGAGGAGCTCCAGCACGTCAATCTCGTGGTGCTGGGCAGCGTCGCCGTCAACCACGCTGGCGTCCGCATTGGGAAAGGCGCCGGTTACTCCGATCTGGAATTCGCCTTCCTCACGGAAGCGGGGCTCATCGGGCCGGACACTGTGGTCGTCACCACGGTCCACGAGCTACAGGTCCTGGACGAAGACCTCCCCGCCACCGAGCACGATGTCAGCGTCGATCTCGTGATCACGCCCAGCGGAGTCATCACCTGCACCGCCCCCCACCGGCCTGCCGGCCTGGTCTGGGAGCACCTGAGTGCCGAGAAGATCGCAGCCATCCCGGCATTGGCTGCGCGTGCTCCAACTGCCGGCAGATAGTTCCACGGCAGGAACGGCGCGTGAGACCCCCTGAACTTCCAAGGATCGGCAGGGGGCGGCCCGCCCCCGAGCCCGGAAGCGCATCGCCACACACACTAGATCCACGGGTTGCGCTCGTAACTGGGCTCCTCATCGGGGAAGTCCTCAGGGAAGACCTCACTCACGATGTCGCCCCGAAGGACCCGCAGCAGATAGCTCTCCACCGTGCCTTCGTACAGGTCGCACTCCCTGCCACGGCCGATGACAGTGAGGACGGCCCACCGTTCCGGGTCTTCGTCCGGGACCAGGAAGCACATGTCCGCGTTGTCTGTGCCGCCCCAGCAGATCAGCTGTGACGGCTTCACACCCCGCTCTGCCAGCAGTTCCCGGATTGCGTCCCGCGTCACCTCCATGGTGTGCCGCGCCGTCAGCGTGTTCGCTACCAGGTCAGCATATGCATTCTCGGCACCCGCCCGATACACGCGCAGAAATTCGTCAAACTTCGCGCCCCCAAATGCGCCGAGAAACGTCTTGAATACTGCCGGAAAGGTAGTGTTCAGGGCTTCCTCGGCGGCCTCCCAGTCATTGATCACCGGACCCGCTTCACCGGTTGCGGGAAATGATGCCAAGAGTTCGAGATCAGTCACGGCCGCCTACTTATTGATGATGGTCTGGTCGATGTGCAGGCTGGGCCCGATGGCCCTGATGTGGATACCTGTTGGAATGATATCGCCCGGCTTGGCGTAGACCGGTGCCGCTGAATATTCCACACTCCCCCGCTCTTTCACGGTTTCGTAAATCTGATCTTCGAGCTTTTCCATCACCTGGTTGTTCGCCCGCTTGTGCATGATCACGATGTTGGCCTCAGAGCGGCCGTCGCCTCCGAGCGACCGGGCCAGGAGGTGTCCACGCGTGTGACCTGCGGGTTCGCCTTCCCAGCCCGGGGGCTGCATCCGACGGGAAGCCTTGGTACCGGTGTCGAGCATGTCTTGCGTGATTCTCGTTTCGACGCCGGTGGCTCGCCCCAAGCTGTCCAGTGGCTTGCAGTACGTCGGGATTGGTTTCTGCGGTGCGCGTCCGCTGCCTCCGCCGGTCCGTCCGGTTGGGCCCTTGCTGGTCATAGACATGTAGGGGCCGCTGCCGACGGGGGCGTCGCCTGACATAGCCAAGCGGGGGCCACCGACGTTGAGTTGAAAGCCCTCAAAGGACTTCAGTTTGAGGCCCTTGAATGCCTTGAGGTTCAGGCCGTCGAGGTTGGTGGCGATGTTCTTGATGCCGCCGGCGTCGCCCACGGCCTTTGCCGCACGGCCCGCGCCTCCGAAGACGCCACCCAAGACGAGACCGCTGACACCCGCATCCTTGACCTCCTGAAGGTTGATCCCCTTCTGATCGCCGAGGAGGTTGCGGCCGCCTTGGGCGACGACTACGTCGACGGTGATGGCTTCGATGCCGCCGGTGGCGGCGGTGGCGGCGGTGGCGGCGGTGGCGGCGGTGGCGAGGACTGTTCCGGCGATCTCCAGTTCGTGCTCGATCTTCTTCTTCGCCTCGGCGACCTGGTCGGCGTACTTGTCGAGTGCTTTGGCCATGTCGCGGGCGGCGGTGGCGACGTCGTCGAGGTAGCCCTTGCCGCCGCCTTGTGGTAGCGGCGCCAGAACTCGCCGAAGGCTTCGATCGATTTGCCTTTGTTGTTGTCGATGACGTCCTGGGCCTTTTTGTGGCAGGCCGCGGTGGAGTCTTCGACGTCGTCGGCGTAGGTGCGCCAGGCGCGGGCGGCTTCGCGTAAGTGGTCTTCGTCGCCTTCCGGCCACCACATGCCGGTGAGGTCCTGGACGATCTCTTTTGCTTTGTCGGCGGCGCCCATCAGGAACCGCCGTCCTTGAAGCCCGACTTGGCCGACTGGTCGGCCTCGTCGTGGTTGGCGGCCATGTCGTTCATGGCCTTGGTGATGCTGGAGAGGCCCTTGGTCAGGGCTGCGGCTGCTTTCTCTATCTGTGTGCGGTGTGGGGCGTAGGCGTGCTCGAACTTCTTGCCCTGTTCGTCGCCGCCCCACGGCTCGCCCAGTCCGTCGAGTGTGTGCCGGAGTTTGGCCGTCGCTTGTTCCAGGGCGGCGGACTCACGGTGGAATGTCGGTGCAGCGGACTTGAGTTGGTCGGTGTCTATGTCAAAGCCGTCGCCAGCCATTGCACATGCCTCCCCCTAGGCCCTTGTCATTGCAAGCCGCTGATTAGTCAACGGCTACCACGTGATGACGATGACATACCGCACTGACAATCGCCCTGGTGCAGGCGCAATCCAGCCAAGACGCAGGCGGTGGTGGGTGGGGGTGGTGGGTGGGGGTGAGGAGGGCCGCGCGTACCTCGTCGAGCGAGGCCCGCTGGCGTCCTGCACGTTCTCGGTGGTCAGACGCGCTCGTGTGGTCAGTGCGACCTCCGGTGCAGCCGGACGATGCTCACGTCGGGATCTGCGGTCGGAGTTGTCATTGCGGCCTCTGTCTCTCCCTGTGCCGTTGTTGGGCTCAGGGAGAGACTGGCCCCGCGCGTACCCCTCAAGTACCCCTCAAGTACCCCTCCGAGGGGTACCGTTCAGAGGCTCGTTCCGCCGTGTCAGCGCCTCCGCTACTGCTACCGGGCCAGTCGCTGATCGCCCAGTAAGGGGTGTCGTTGGAGGTAACCAACAGTCCGTGGCAGGCCCCGTCAGCCTGGTACCGCTCCTGCCGTCCACCTACCGGTTCCGGTGGGCGTGGATGCAGAACGGCCGTTCGCGCCGTGGCTACTGCTGCTGCCACTGCTCCTTGGTGATCTCGTACCGTACGCCTCCATGCTCGGAACCCTCGACCATCTCCATGTCGGAGGGAGTGGGGATGGTGTCCGCGAGCGTCATTTCGAGCTTCTCCATGATGTTGCGCGAACCCTGGTTCACGCACATCGTCGCAGCCCAGACCATGCGTACACCGAGCTCTGTGAACGCCTTGCCCAGCAAGGCCCGGGAGCCCTCGGTGGCATAACCCTTGCCCCAAGCCGCCTGCCGCAGCCGGTAGCCGAGTTCTGCCTCGTCCAACGGGCCCTCCGGCTCGGGACGCAGGTGGAACCAGCCGATGAACGCGCCGCCGTCCTTCTCGTACGCGGCGAATAGTCCGAGGTCGCCGCCCCACTTCTCGTAGCCGGCGAGAATTCTCGGCAGGTAGCACTCGCGGACCACCTCCGGCGCGGTCGGATTGCCGCCGGTCAGGTAGCGCATCACGGCCGGGTCGCTGTCCAGCTCGATCAGCAGGTCCGCGTCCTCTGCAGTGAAGCGGCGCAGGGCCAGGCGCTCGGTCTCCAGGTAGGTGTCCACGAGTCGATCATGTCTGAAGCACGTCGGGCAGCCCAACGGTTTTCCTGATCTGCTGACCAGGGCCTGTCTGATGGGTCGGTGACGAACCGAGGGGAGAACTCGTTCCCAGGCATGTGGGACGGGGAGATCTCAGTGACGCGGAGTGGGCCAGGCTGAAGCCGTACTTGGGTGGTGGGTGGGGGTGATGGGTGGGGGTGCCATGTCCCAAGGGGCATGTGCACCCCCGAAATGTCGAACGGCAAGACCGGCCGCCATTCGCCCAGCCCGTCCTGTAGTCGCCGTCGGCACGTCGTCCTCGTGACGTACTTACGCCGCCGGTTCCGGGGGCAGGGTTCTGAGCAGGGCGTTCAGGACGCTGCCGAAGGCGTGGTCCGGTGGTCTGCCGTATGTCACGACGAGGGCGTCGCGGGTGGGCTGTTGTGGGGCGGCGGGGTCGCGGAAGCGGCTCAGGCCCTCCAGGGCGAGGCCCTGCCAGCGGGCGGCCTGGACGATGGACTGTTCGGTACCGGGCGGGAGTTCCAGGAGGGCGTGCAGGCCGGCCGCGATGCCGGAGACGTGGACGTGCGGCGCGTGCTCGGCCAGGGCCGCGACCAGCTGGTCGCGGCGGCGCCGATAGCGCAGCCGCATCCCGCGGAGGTGGCGGTCGTAACCGCCGGAGGAGATGAACTCGGCGAGGGTGAGCTGTTCCAGGGCCCCGGAAGCCCATTCGCCGGAGCGTTTGACGGCGAGGACCGGGTCGACGAGGCGGTCCGGCAGCACCATCCAGGCCAGCCGCAGTGCGGGGGCGAGGCTCTTGCTGGCGGTGCCCAGGTAGACGACGTGGTCGGGGTCCAGTCCCTGGAGGGCTCCGACGGGCTGGCGGTCGTAGCGGAACTCGCCGTCGTAGTCGTCCTCCAGGATGTAACCGCCGGTGGCACGGGCCCAGTTGACGGCGGCGGCGCGGCGGTCGGGGTGGAGTGGGACGCCGGTGGGGAACTGGTGGGCGGGGGTGAGGAGGGCCGCGCGTACGTCGTCGAGCGAGCCCAATTGTTCGGTGCGGGCGCCGTGTTCGTCGATGGGGAGCGGGGTGGTGTGCAGTCCGGCGAGGGTGATGACGTCGCGGTGGAAGTCGAGGCCGTACGACTCGGTGGCCAGCCGGCCGGGGCCCAGGGCGCGGGCGAGCAGGGCCAGGCCCTGCATGAAGCCGGTGCAGATGATGATCCGGTCGGGGTCGGCATGGACGCCGCGGGCGCGGGCCAGGTAGTCGGCGAGGACGGCGCGCAGCTCCGGGCGGCCGGCCGGGGGGCTGTAGCCGAAGGCCTCACTGGGGGCGGAGGTCAGCGCCCGGCGGGCGGCGGCGAGCCAGGCGGTGCGGGGGAAGGCGGAGACGTCCGGGGTGCCGGGGGTGAGGTCGAAGCGCGGCTGGGCGGGGTGGCCGGGCAGGGCGGATGGCCGCCGGGCGGTGGACATGCCGGGTGTGGTGGGCGTGGTGGGCGTGGTGGCTGTGGTGGGCGTGGTGCGCGGCAGTGCTCGCTCGGCGACCCGGGTGCCGGAGCCCTGGCGGGCGCTGAGCCAGCCCTCGGCGACGAGCTCGGCGTAGGCGTCGGCGACCGTGTTACGGGCGATGCCGAGGTCGGCGGCGAGGGAACGGGAGGACGGGAGGCGGGTGCCCGGGGCCAGCCGGCCGGACCGTACCGCGTCCCGCAGTGCGCGCAGCAGGGCGGCACGCAGTCCACCACCGGTGCCGCGACCGGAACCGCCGCCGGTACCCGCGCCGTGGCCGGAACCGCCGCCGGTGCCGGCGCCCGGGCCGTGGCCGTGGCCGGTGAGGTCCAGATGCAGGTCGCGGCCGAAAGTGGCCCAGGAATTCTCCATGGAAGTGGACCATACCGTTGCGCCATTGCCGACGTAGCGTCGTACCCATGACGACCGAGAAGACCATGACGACCGAGAAGACCTCTGGAGCGGCGGCGGGGCCGGAGCACCGGCACGGGCCCCGCCTCCGCTGGGCGGAGCTCGCCCCCGACGCCTACAAGGCCATGATCGCGCTGGACGTGGCGGCGCGTAAGGGTGTGGACCCGACGCTGGCCGAACTGGTCAAGATCCGCGCATCGCAGCTCAACCGCTGTGCGCTCTGCATCGACATGCACATCGCGGAGGCCCGGAAGGCCGGCGAGACCGAACAGCGCGTCCACCTCCTCAACGCCTGGGAGGAGGCCCCCGGCTTCTACACGGAGAAGGAGCGGGCCGCCCTCGCCCTCACCGAAGCCATCACCGTTCTCACCGACGGCTTCGTACCGGACGCGGTGTACGAGCGCGCCGCCGCCCACTTCGAGGACGCCGAACTGGCCCAGCTGATCGCACTGATCACCACGATCAACGCCTGGAACCGCTTCGGCGTCTCCACCCGCCGGGCCCCGGGGCAGGCATGACCACCACGACGGACACCAGCACCACGATGGGCATGAGCACGATGACGGACACCAGCAGCACGATGACGGATACCAGCACCATGACGGACATCGGCACCACGACGGACACCAGCACCGCACCGTCCCGGCTCCCGCTCTACGCGCTCGCGCCCGGGATCTTCGCCCCTCTGCTGGCGCTGACCAAGGCCGCCAAGAAGGACCTCGACCCGGCCCTGGTCGAGCTGCTCCTCATCCGTGCGTCGCAGCTCAACCGCTGTGCGTACTGCCTCGATATGCACATCACGGATGCCCGGAAGGCCGGTGAGAGCGAGCAGCGGATCGCCCTGCTCAACGCCTGGGAGGAGGTTCCCGGGCTCTACACGGAGAGGGAGCGGGCCGCCCTCGCCCTCACCGAGGCGGTCACCGTCCTGACCGACGGCTTCGTACCGGACGCGGTGTACGAGCGCGCCGCCGCCCACTTCGAGGACGCCGAACTGGCCCGTCTGATCGCGCTGATCACGGCGATCAACTGCTGGAACCGGCTGAACGTGGCGGCCCGTATCCCGGTCGGCTGGGACTTCGGCGGGAACTCCCGGGCCCAGGGCTGATGCCCGGTCAAGGACGCCTCCCCGCTACCGGCCGGCGAACTTCCGGCTGATGGTGCTGAAGACGCGCTCGGCCTCCGGGCCCAGGTGGGGGCCGGCGAGCCAGGTGTGGGTGGTGGAGCTGATGGAGGTGTTGGACACCAGGGCCAGCTTGCCGTCGCGCTCGGCGAACCAGCCGCCGCCGGAGGTCCCGCCGGTCATGGTGCAGCCGATGCGGTCCATGGCCGGCGTGCCCTGCTCCATGACGAGGCGGCCCGGTCGGCCCTGGCACGCCATCATCTGCGCGCCGTCGTACGGCGGCGCCGCCGGATAGCCGACGGCTCGTACGAAGCTGATGCCGGCGGCGGAAGGGGCGTTGAACCAGACCGGGATGGCGATGCCCACGGTCTCCTGGAGGGACTTGCCGTTGCTGTTCTCCGGCTTGACGTGCAGCACGGCGAAGTCGTAGGCCGAGCCGCCGTTGCCGCGCTCGCCGCTGCCCATGGTGATCCACTCACCGGAGGTGGTGATCCAGTCCGCCCAGTACCGGCCGTACGGCGTGACCTGCTGCGCGGGGCGCCGGCCCACCTCGTTCATCGGCACGCCGTAGTCGTTGTACGAGGGGACGAAGACGATGTTGCGCATCCAGCCGCCCCGCTTGCCGGAGTGCACGCAGTGGCCGGCGGTCCACACCAGGTTGGACTTGCCGGGGTGCGCCGGGTCCTGGATGACCGTGCCGGAGCAGACCATCGGACCCTTGGGGCTGTCGAAGAAGATCTTTCCGACCGGGGCCATGTTCCGGTGGTACGGGCGGCCGACCTGTATCGCGGTGACCGGGCGCGGCTCGGGGTCGGTGGCGTCGAACTCGCTGCCCGCGCCGACGGCCTTCACCCCGACTTCCGGGACGGGCTTCGCCTGGGCGAGGCGCTCGTTCTTCCAATGATCCTTGATGATCGGGTTGGCGAAGTCCTGCGCCCTACGAGCCCACTTGTCCCAGTTCTGCCAGCCGCCGTCCTTCCACTTCTTCAGGTCGTCGATGCTGGTCGGCATGTCCTCGGGGAGCTTCAGGCCGCCGCCGTCGCCGCCATCACCGCCCTCGCCCCCACCGCCCCGGCCGTTCTGGTCGGCGGCGGCCGAACTGCCGGGTGCGGCGGCCTTGTCACCGCTGGGGCCGCAGGCGGTGACGGTGACCGCGAGCAGCGCGGCGAGTGCGGCGGCCGCGGCGGTGGAGCGGCGGATGGACAGCATGGATCGCATCGGTGGCGTGGACGGCATGGAGCAGGTCCCCCCTGGCTCGTACGGCACCGCCGGACTTCGGCCGCACCGCTTCCTTACGTGTTCATGCCCCGGTTCGGGCCGCGCTCTACTATGCCCCAGCGAGCACGAAGGGGGAGGACCGGCTGGTCCTCCCCCTTCGGCGGCCCGGAACGCGGCAGTCCGGGACGCGGCAGCCCGGCTGCCTACTACTCCTTGGCGTCCTTCGCCCCCTCGGGCAGCCACCGCTTCCACACGTCCGGATGCTTCTCCGCCCAGCGCTTCGCCGCCTCTTCGGACGAGAGGCCGTCCGAGGCGATCGATTCGGAGACCTCGTTCTGGTCGTCCTTGGTCCAGCTGAAGTTCTTCAGGAACTTCGCGGCGGTGCTGCCGCTCTTGGCGAAGTCGGTGTTGAAGTACTTCTGGAGGGGGACGGTGGGGTACGCGCAGTCGATGGACTCCGGGTCCTTGGCCCCCTTCTCCCCGCAGGCCTCGGTGTACTCGGGGAGTTTGACCTCCACCATCGGCACCTGGTTGAAGAGCCACTGCGGCTCGTACCAGTACGTGAGGAAGGGCTTCTGCTGCTTGGCGAACTGCTTGATCTG
This sequence comes from Streptomyces sp. NBRC 110611, assembly GCF_001590865.1. Taxonomy (GTDB): domain Bacteria; phylum Actinomycetota; class Actinomycetes; order Streptomycetales; family Streptomycetaceae; genus Streptomyces. Next base: position 360,889 of record NZ_BBUY01000001.1, on the reverse strand, counting down.
GGTGATCTGCGCCGCCTCGGACCCCGCGAACACCACCTCGTAATTGAGGTCGAGGTTCTTCACCAGCGCCTTGTCGTTGGTGACGAAGGACGGGGAGCCGTCGAGGAGTTGGCCCTTCTTGCCGCTCTCCGCGGTGCGGAGCTGGTCGGCGTACTTGTCGAGGTTCTTCCAGTCGGTCACGTCGGGGTGCTTGTCGGCCCAGTACTTGGGGACCCACCAGCCGATGTGGCCGACGACGCCGTTGCCGCCGCCCGCCGTGACCGTCTTCTTGTCCTTGACGTAGCGCTGTTCCTCTTCGGGGTGGCCCCAGTCCTCCAGGATGGCGTCCACCCGGCCCTGGCTGAGCGCGTCCCAGGCCGGCTGCTCGTCCACCTGCACGGTGTCGACGTGGTAGCCGAGCTCGTGCTCAAGAAGGTACTTCGCCACGGCGACGTTCGCCTGTGCGCCGACCCAGGTGCCGATGGGCATACTGACGGACTTGGCGCCGCCCACCGCCGCGTACGGCGAGGCCTGCTTGGTCATGTCGGCGGCACCGCAGCCGCTGAGGGACAGCGTCAGCGCGCCGGCGGCGAGCCCGGCGCCGATGACCGTCCCCCGCCTGCGTGCCGCTGTCCTGGACGTACCTTCCGCTGTCCTGGACGTACCTTCCGGCGCCCCGAGCGTACGTGTCACTGTTCTGCGCGTACGTGCCATGGTTCAGGCTCCCTTCCGCGCGCGGCGTTCCGTCGGCTGCGTGACGCGGTCGAGCGTCAGGCCGAGGCAGACGATGGCCACGCCCGCGACCAGGCCGAGGTCCAGGTCGCCGGTCGCCAGGCCGGTGACGACGTCGTAGCCGAGCGCGCCGCCGCCCACCAGGCCGCCGATGACGACGACCGCGAGGATGAGGACCACTCCCTGGTTGACGGCCAGCAGCATCGAGGGCCGGGCGAGCGGGAGCTGGACCTGGCGCAGGATCTGCCAGCGGGTCGCGCCGAGCGAGCGGGCGGACTCCATCGCCGCCGGGTCGACCTGGCGCAGGCCCTGGGTGGTGATGCGGATGACCGCAGGCAGGGCGTAGACGACCGCCGCCGCCACCGCCGGGGCGCGGCCCACGGCGAAGAGGGCGACCACCGGGATCAGGTACACGAACTGCGGCATGGTCTGCATGACGTCCAGGACCGGGCGCAGCAGCCGCTCGAAGCGTTCGCTGCCCGAGGCCAGGATGCCGATGCCGACGCCGAGGATCAGCGTCACCACGAGGGCGGCGATCACCTGCGAAAAGGTGTCCATGGACGGCTTCCACACGCCCAGGACTCCGATGGCCGCCAGCGCGAGCACCGCGGTCAGGGCGGTACGCCAGGTGCCGATGAGCCAGGCCAGCGCGGCGACGATCAGCAGCGCGCCCCACCAGGGGAGCGCGGTCAGGCCGTCGCGCAGCGGGTCCAGGACCCAGGAGGTGAAGTTCGCGGCCCAGTCGGCGGTGCCGCCGACGACCGGGACTCCGGAGTAGAGGTGGTCGACCATCCACTCCTTGAAGTCGTTGACCGGCGGTGCGATCTCCACGACCCAGCCGGACGGCCAGACCGTGGAGCCGGCGAGCCGGCCCACCAGGGCGAGCGCGGCGGTGACGACGGCGATGCCGGCCCAGCCGCGCCAGCCGCGCAGCAGACGCGGGCCGCCGGCGGAGCCCGGCTTCGGGTTCGTGCGGGCGGGGCGGTCCCCGCCCCCCGCCGCCGCGGTCATCCGGTCCATGACGATCGCCAGCAACACGATCGGGATGGCGGCGGCCAGCGCGGCACCGACGTCGACCGAGGCGAGCGCCTGGTAGACGCGGTCACCGAGGCCACCGGCGCCGATCATGCAGGCGATCACGGCCATCGACAGCGCCATCATGATGGTCTGGTTGAGGCCGAGCAGCAGCTCCCTGCGGGCCAGCGGCAGGCGGGCGGTCAGCAGCCGCTGCCGTCCGGTCGCGCCCAGGGAGGACACGGCCTCCAGGACGCCCGGGTCGGCGCCGCGGAGTCCGAGCGCGGTGAGCCGGGCCATCGGCGGGGCCGCGTAGACGACGGTCGTCAGCAGCGCGGCGGGCACGCCGAGGCCGAAGACCAGCACGACGGGCAGCAGATAGGCGAAGGCCGGCAGCACCTGCATGGTGTCGAGTACGGGCCGCAGCAGGCGGAACATCCGGTCCGACAGCCCGCCGGCGAGGCCGAGGAGCGCGCCGACGACGACCGAGGCGAGCACCGACACGACCATCAGCGCGAGGGTCTGCATCGTCGGCACCCACATGCCGAGCAGACCGCTGAGCGCGAAGGACAGCAGGGCGACGGCGGCGACGCGGCGGCCCGCGACGCGCCAGGCGACGAGGGTGACGCCGGCGGTCACGCCGGTCCAGCCGAGTGTGAGGAGCACGACGTACACGGCCCGTACGGACATGACCACGGCATTGCTGATGTGGCCGAAGAAGTACAGGAACAGCGGGTGGCTGTCGCGGTTGTCGATGATCCAGTCGCTGACCTTGCCCAGCGGCTCGCTCAGGTCGACCGACAGGGACCCGGGCCACATCCCGCTGCCCCAGGTGGCGGCGGCGATCGGGACGAGGACCGCCGCGGCGACGGCGAGCAGCAGGAGCTTGCCGAGGCCGCGGTAGCGGAGGAGCGCCTGGCGCGGAGTGGACTTGGCGGTCCCGGCGGGGCTCTCGGCGGATCCGGTGGAGTCGGTGGATCCGCCGGGGCCGCCGGACCGGCCGGCCTCTCCGGCAGCGGCGGACTCGGCCGTCCTCTCCCGGGCGGGAGCAGTGGTCGCACTCATGCGCGGCCCCGTTTCACCGTGCCGGCCGGCACATTCATCGCGGCTGCCCGCTGGGCCTGGTGCCACTGGCGGCGCGCGGTCGAGGCCAGGGCCTCGGCGGCGGCGCGGAGACGGCCCGTGGCGCCGGCCGGGGCGCCCAGGGTGTGAGCCCGTGTGTGCGTCCGTGTGGGAGCGGTGGTGGTGTACATCAGGCGGCCGCCTCCTCGCGCTCGACGCGGGCGACGACGTTCAGCAGGCAGGCGTGGTCCACGACGCCGATGCAGCGGCCGTCCTCGACGACGCGGGCCGCGCCGCCGGAGCGGGCGACGGCCTCGATGGCGTCGGCGCACAGCGTGTCCGGGGAGAGCGCGGCGCCCTGCCCGTCCTCGCCCGCCTCCGCCGGGCGCATCGCGCGGCGGACGGTGAGGACCTGTTCGCGCGGCACGTCACGGACGAAGTCGCGGACGTAGTCGTCGGCCGGGGAGCCGACGATCTCCTCGGGGGTGCCGAGCTGGACGACCTGGCCGTCGCGCATCAGCGCGATGCGGTCGCCCAGCAGCAGCGCCTCGGAGAGGTCGTGGGTGATGAAGACCATCGTCCGGCCCTCCTCGCGGTGCAGGCGGACGACCTCCTCCTGCATATCGCGCCGGATCAGCGGGTCGAGCGCGCTGAACGGCTCGTCGAAGAGGAGGACTTCGGGGTCCACGGCGAGCGCGCGGGCCAGGCCCACGCGCTGCTGCTGGCCGCCGGACAGCTGTCCGGGGCGGCGCTGTTCGAGGCCGCCGAGGCCGACCTTGTCGACCATCTCCTGGGCCTTGGCGCGCCGTTCGGCCTTGCCCACGCCCTGGATCTCCAGGCCGTACGCGACGTTGTCGAGGACGGTGCGGTGCGGCAGCAGGCCGAAGTGCTGGAAGACCATGGAGACGCGGTTGCGGCGCAGCTCGCGCAGCGCGGTCTTGTCCATGCCCCGCACGTCCTCGCCGTCGATCTCCAGGGTGCCGCTGGTCGGCTCGATGAGCCGGGTCAGGCAGCGTACGAGCGTGGACTTGCCGGAGCCGGACAGGCCCATGACGACGAAGGTCTCGCCCTTGTGGACGTCGAAGGAGACCTCGCGGACGGCCGGGGTGCAGCCGGTGCGCTCGCGCACCTCGGCGGCGGTCAGCCCGTTGAGGGACTCGTCGCCGGGGATGCGCTCGGCCTTCGGGCCGAAGACCTTCCACAGGTCGCGTACGGAGAAGACGACGTCCCGGCCGTTCTCGACGGCGGCGGTGTCGCGGGGCTCGGGTATGCCGGATGCGTCGGCAGCAGCAGCGGTAGCCATGTTTACGCATCACCTCCCTGCGTCGTGGGCTTGACGAGCATTTCGGCGCACTTCTCTCCCACCATCAGGACGCCGATCATCGGGTTCACCGCCGGGATGGTCGGGAAGACGGAGGCGTCGGCGATGCGGATGCCCTGCATGCCCCGGATCTTCAACTCCGGGTCGACGACGGCGAGTTCGTCGTCGGCCGCACCCATCTTGCAGGTGCCCGCCGGGTGGTAGACGGTGTGCGCGGCCTTGCGCACCAGCTCGCTGATCTCCTCGTCGTCGGTGACCTCGGGGCCGGGGAAGACCTCGCGCTTGAGCCACTTGGCGAACGGCTCGGCCTGGGCGATCTCACGGGCCAGCTTGATGCCGTCGACGAGCGTCCGGCCGTCGTAGTCGCCCTCGTCCTCGAAGTACTTGAAGTCCAGGGCGGGCTGGACCTCGGGGTCGGCCGAGGTGAGGTAGAGGCGGCCGCGGGCGCGGGACTTGGGGATGTTCGGGGTCATCGACACGCCGTGCTCGGGGCGTTCGTAGCCCAGTCGCTCGGGGTTGTCGGTGAACGGGATCTGGTAGAAGTGGAACATCAGGTCGGGGCCCTTGTGCTCCGGGTCCCGCTTGACGAACAGCACCGCGTCGGAGTCCATCGCGGAGTTCTCCGGGATCGGCCCGTTGGTCTCCCAGACGATGACCGACTCGGGGTGGTCCTGGAGGTTCTCGCCGACGCCCGGCAGGTCGACCACACAGGGCAGGCCCAGCGCCTCGAGGTCCTTCTTCGGGCCGATGCCGGAGTGCATCAGCAGCCGCGGGGTGTCCACGGCACCGGCGCAGACCAGCACCTCGCGGGCGGCCTCCAGGTAGACCTCCTCGCCGTCCTTCGTACGGACGTGGACGCCCTTGGCCCGGGTGCCGTCCAGCTCCAGCTTGTACGCCCAGGTCTCCAGCAGCAGCGTCAGGTTGGGGCGGTCACCGGCCTCCATGTGGGGGTGGAGGTAGGCGACGGAGGCGGAGGAGCGCTTGTTGTTCTCCGGGTGGTAGGCCAGGTCGAGGAAGCCGACGCCGTCCTCGAAGGGCTTGTCGTTGAAGCCGATGACCTCGGGCACGCCGAGGGCCTTCGTGGTGGCCTCGATCCAGTCGGTGGCGATCTGGTTCTGGTCCTTCTCGGCCACCCGCACGATGTTGTTGCGCAGCTTGGCGAAGTAGGGGTCCATCTCCTTGTAACCCCAGCCAGTGGCGCCCGCGGCCGCCCACTCGTCCCAGTCGGACGGCAGCGGCTTGAAGGAGATCAGGGTGTTGTGCGAGGAGCAGCCCCCCAGAACCTTGGCGCGGCTGTGCAGGATGTGCGAGTTGCCGCGCGGCTGCTCGGTGGTCGTGTACTTGTAGTCCAGCTCACCGCCGAGCAGGCCGAGCCAGCGGCGCAGCGTCAGGACCTCGTCGCGGTCGATGTCGCTGGGGCCGCCCTCGATGACGGCCACCGTGACATTCGGGTCCTCGGTCAGGCGGGACGCGATCACCGATCCTGCGGTTCCGCCGCCGACAACGACGTAGTCATACACGGTCATGGGGGTGCTCCTTCTCCTGCAAAACTGCGGTGTCTGCAAAGTGCGTGCGTGTGCGCGGGGGTGCGAACAGACGGACGTACTGGGCCGGTTGACGGGTCCGGCCGGGGTGACGCGGTGCTCAGCCGGCGAACCAGCGGACCGGCTCGGGCCGGAGGTTCTCGTAGACGTGCTTGCTCTCGCGGTACTCGGCCAGGCCGGCCGGGCCCAGTTCGCGGCCGATGCCGGACTTTCCGAAGCCGCCCCACTCGGCCTGCGGGAGGTAGGGGTGGTAGTCGTTGATCCAGACCGTGCCGTGCCGCAGCCGGGCGGCGACGCGCCGCGCGCGGGCGGTGTCGGCGGAGAAGACCGCTCCGGCCAGGCCGTACTCGGTGTCGTTGGCGAGCGCGACGGCCTCGTCCTCGGTGGTGAAGGTCTCGACCGTCAGGATCGGGCCGAAGGTCTCCTCGCGGACCACCTTCATCTCGCGGTGGCAGCCGTCCAGGACGGTCGGCGCGTAGAAGTAGCCGGCCGCGGGGCGTACGTCGCTGGGCTCGGGGCGCTTGCCGCCGCAGCGCAGCTGGGCACCCTCGGCCAGCGCGGAGGCCACGTACGCCTCGACCTTGTCGAGCTGCTGCTGGGAGACGACCGGGCCGCACTCGACGCCGTCGGCGGTGCCGCGGCCCAGCTTGATCTTCTCGGCGCGGCGGGCGAGTTCGGCGACGAAGCGGTCGCGTACCGACTCCTCGATGATCAGCCGGGAGCCGGCCGAGCAGACCTGGCCGCTGTGGATGAAGGCGGCGTTCAGCGCCTGGTCGACGGCGGTGTCGAAGCCCTCGTCGGTGGCGCAGGCGTCGGCGAAGACGACGTTGGGGTTCTTGCCGCCCAGTTCGAGGGCGATCTTCTTCGCACCCGCGACGGCGGCCGCACCGGCCTTGGTGCCGCTGACCAGGCCGCCGGTGAAGGAGAACAGGTCCACGTCGGGGTGCTCGGCCAGCCGCTGGCCGACCGGCAGGCCCGCGCCGGTGACGATGTTCGCGACACCGGCCGGCGCGCCGGCCTCGACGACCAGCTTGACCAGGTGGACGGTCGAGAGCGGGGTGACCTCGCTCGGCTTGATGACGAAGGTGTTGCCCGCGGCCAGCGCCGGGGCGATCTTCCAACTGGCCTGCAGCAGCGGATAGTTCCAGGGGGTGATCATCGCGCAGACGCCGACCGGCTCGTGCACGACGACGCTGTGCACGTCCGGGTTGCCCGCGTCCACGACCCGTCCGCCGCTCTCGTTCATGACGAGATCGGCGAAGTAGCGGAAGGCGTCGGTCACGCAGTCGACGTCGATCCGGCCCTCCTCCAGCGTCTTGCCGGTGTCGCGGCTCTCGATGAGCGCGATGTCCTCGCGGTCACGCTGGAGCAGGTCGGCGACCCGGCGCAGCAGCGCGGCGCGCTCGGCGACGGGCGTCAGGGACCACTCGCCCCGGCCGCCGTCGAAGGCGCGCTTGGCGGCCGCCACGGCGGCGTCCACATCCTCGGCACCTCCCTCGGCGACGGTGGCGAGGATCGTCGCGTCGGCGGGGTCGAGGACCTCCCGCGAGGCGCCGGATGCGGCCTGACGCCACACCCCGTCTACGTGAATGGTCTCGATTGCCGACACGTTGTGCTGCCTTCCCACTACCTAAATGTGTTCCCGCTGGTCGTCACCAGCAGCTGGGACCCCTCCCCACATCCCGAATACGTATGCCTAAACATTCGCCGAAAGTGACCCGACTCACTTATTGCGGGCCCCAATGCCCCAGAACATCCGCTTAAGGCCTGATAAGCCCCCGCGCTGGCGCCGCCGGTCGGCCGCCGCTCCACTGCCACGGCCCGGCGGCGGGGATAACGGAATGCAGCAGAATGCCCCGTTACGTACCCTGAAGAGCCATATACCCATACGCGCCCCCTCACTGTCGCCCTCCCCGCGTCCCCTCCCCCATCCCCTCCCCTCCGGACCGGAGGTGCCGAGATGACCAGCAGACGCCGTGCCGTCGCCACCACAGCCGCCCTGGCCTGCGGCGCCGCCCTGATCGCCGGAGCCGCGTACATGGGCGCGCCCTCGGCGCCCGGCGACCCCGACGGGGAGGGTGACCTCGCGGGCAAATCCGCCCAGCAGATATCCGACGACGCCCTCGGGGAACTCGTCGCCGCGAAATCCCTGCGGCTGCGCACCCAGACCACCGCCAACCCCACCAAGCTCGACCTCGTCCTGGACCGGGGCGGCAACTGCGCCGGCTCGATCAGCAAGGGTCCGTTCGGCCGCGTGCAGATCATCAAACGCGGGAACAAGGTCTGGCTGAAGCCCGACGCGGCCTTCTGGAAGAGCCAACTGCCCGGCCGCGAGGGCACCGAAGCGGCCGAGAAGTACAAGAACAAGTACCTGCACGGCACCACCCGCGACGACTTCCTGCAGAGCCTCTCCGTCGCCTGTGACCTCACCGCCTTCCAGGAGTCGGCGGTCGGCCCCAGCCAGCCGCCTTCCGGCACCCCGCCGCCCTCCGCCCCGCTGTCGCCCACCCCCACCCCCACCCTCAGCAAGGGCAAGCCCACGGTCCACGAGGGCACCCCGGTCCTCCCCGTCACCAAGAAGTTCGACGGAGTCGTCCAGACCCTCTACGTCGCGACGAACGGCAGGCCCTACCCCCTGAAGCTCACCGCCGAGGCCAACCACCAGATCGGCACGATCCTGCTGAGCAACTACGGGACCCCCGTTCCCACCAAGACGCCCGACCCCCGCGACACCGTCGACGTCGCGGTCTACGAGGACCTGATCCAGGGGACGAAGAGCGTCTGAGCTGCATAACTATGCGTAGGCGTGCCGTAGCCCGGCCTGGGCCCTGGACCCAGGGCCCACGGGCTATCAGCGCTTGGTCAACGGGATCGCGCAGTTGTCGGAGAAGCCCTGGCTGCGCAGGCCCATGGCGCTGTTGATGCGGGAGCGCAGGTTCTCCACCGCCACCATGGTGGTGAGCTCGACGAACGCAGCCTCGCCCAGCTGCCGGCGCAGGCTCCCGGCCAGGTCGTCGGGCACCTCCGGCGGAGTCGCGGTCATCGCGTCCGCGTACTCCATGACCTGGCGCTCCAGCTCCGTGAAGGAGTCCTGGTGTGCCCGCCAGTCCGGCACCTTGCTGATCTTCTCCAGCGGGAGCCCCAGCTTGTCGGCCTCCCAGTAGCCGAAGTCCACACACCACGAGCAGCCGATCGCCGCCGCCGAGGACAGCACCGCCAGGTGCTTGAGCCCCGGATCCAGCGCCTTCCAGCGGGACACCTTCTGCTCAAAGGAGAAGTACTGGCGCAGCAGCTTCGGGTGGTGGCCCAGCGCCAGCGCGGGCTGCGCGACCTCGCCGTACGCGCGTCGGCAGTACCACTCCGCCAAGCGCATCGTGAGCGTGCGGCGCGGGGTGAGAGAGATTCGGGCGGTAGCCATGCCTGTGAGGCCTCCTCGTCGGTTCCGGTGCGTACCGGGGCGTACCGGTGCGTTTGCGGGGCCCGGGAGCGAGCCCTCACCCCAATGACGTACCGGTTCCGTCCGATGTGACATCGGGGGAGCGAGAATGCAGGCATGGCTGAGACAGCGGCGAAGGCAGTGCTGGAAGGCGGGCCCGAGGAGCTGCCCGAGAGGATCGTGCCGGCCGGCCCTCCCGGGGAGGACCTCAAGGTGCCGTTCCGTAACGGCTACGAGCACTTCCGTGCCACCGACCGCAGGCAGAACACCCCCGAGGGTCCGCTCCCGGTCTACGAGTGGTGGGAACGCACCGAGCTGCCCGGGTAACCGAGTTACCAGGCAACGCCGCCCGGGGCGCCGAGCTCAGTTCCCGGGGGCGAAGGCCTGTAGCGCGATCCGCTGGATCCGCTCCTGCTGTGGCCAGTCGGCCTCGGGGCCCAGGACCAGGACGGCGAACTGACGGCCGTCGGCGACGGTGAACGCGCAGTCGACGGCCTTGACGCGGACGCCGAGCCGCTTGCTGTCATAGGCGTAGACCAACTGGGCGGCGTCCGTGCCGGGCGCCCCACCCGTCATCGGCCCGAGGCTGACTTCCTGATAGCCGGGGTTGCCGGACAGCCCCTTGGAGGCCGTACGGAGCGCTTCCTCGGGCGAGATGTCCGGCTCGGTGATCTCGAAGATCTGCACCAGGCCGCGCTCGTCCGGGGTGGTGTAGAAGACCCCGCCCGGGCGCTCGCTGCGCTCCCAGCCGTCCGGTACGGCGATGGTGAACCCCTTGGCGTCGTGGACGAGGTGGTAACCGGCCGGAAGCGAGGGTGAGGGCGAGGGCGAGGCGGACGCAGGGGACGAGGAGCCCGCGGACGGTGCGGTGGACGGCTGGGAGGTGGTGTCGGCGGTGGCGGGGGTCTGTGTGGCGGAAACCGGGGGCCGGGCCGCGGGCGGGGAGTCGCCGTCGCCGCGGTGGAAGAGCAGGTAGCCGCCGTAGGCGGACGCGGCGATCACGGCCACCGCCCCAGCGGCGACCAGCGCGGCGGTACGACGGCGGGTACCGCCACCGCCACCGCCCCCGCCATACGGGCCGGGGAACGGGCCGGGCTCCGGCGCGAACGTCGGCCGTGGCGGCATCGGCCCCGTATAGGATCGGACGGGCTCCGGTGCGCCCTCCTCCCACCGCTGCGTCTCACTGTTCCAGCGGGCCTGGCCGCGGCGCTTCACCGTCAGCCTCCCACCAGGGCCGCGACAGCCTGGCCGACCGCGGCCCCGGAGGCCAGCAGGCCGACGACCGCGCCCGCGTCCGCCAGCGCCGTACGAAGCCGGGCCAGCCGCCCGGCCCCCGCCGCACCGCCCTCCGCGATCTCCGTCTCGGTATCGGCGAGTTCCCCGCGCAGGACCGTGATCTGCGGGGTCTCCACCGCCCGGGCGAGATCCTCACGCAGTTCGCGGACCGCCCGCAGCAGTTCCTGCTGCGCCGGGTCCGCCGGCGCCACGCCGGTTCCCTCGTTGTGGGTCACCGTGTTGTGGTCACCGATGGCGAACGCCCCCTGGACGCTCCCGATATGGATGCCGGCGCCCGTGCTCGTGCCCGGCCCGGTGCCCCTGTCGCGCTCGTCAGCCGTTGCCGCCACGCTACTTCCTCCCCTTCGCCGCAGAGCCCGTCGGGCCGCTGCCGGTGCTGCTGCTCGTGGACCTGCTGGACCTGCTGGAACCGCTGGAACCGCCGGCGTTGTGGGTGATCGTGTTGTGGTCACCGATGCCGATCGCGCCCTGTGCGGACTCGACGTACGTACCGCCCTCGGCGACATGGACGATCCGCTGCTCGAACTCCTCGGTCTGGTAACCGGCCTCGCGCAGCGCGGTGGTCACCCCTGCCGCCACCCGCTGCTGAATGGTCTTCAGATAGCGGGCCACGTCCATGTCCTGGAAGAGCGAGGACTCACCGTACGAACCCAGCTCGCGGACCGCGGCACCGGGCCCCTCGGGGAGCGCCGCGTCATGTCCCGCGGTGGCCAGCCGCCAGGCCGACTGCAGACCGCGCACCAGCGTGAGCACGGCGTCACCCGCGGAGCGGGGCGTACGGGTCAGTGCCCAGACCGCCTTGCCGAAGTGGTGGTGGTGCCGGTACTGGTGGGCGATCCGGTCGGCGTCCTGGAACAGCTGCCGCAGCGGCCACAGCACATGCGGCGCGACCTCCAGCATCAGCATCCCGCCCTGGGTGTGCACCCGTACGAAGACCGTGGTGACCACGCCCTCCTCCCAGCCGCCGACCCGGATCCGCAGGAAGTGCCGACGGGTCTCGCCGCCCTCCTCCACCGCGGCGGCCCGGTGCTGCTCGAACGCCTGGGGCGCGTACGGCGCCGCCTCGCGGGTCGGCAGCCCCTCGGCCGGCAGGAACACGCACTCGTCGATCTCAATGGCCCGGAGCCGGTCGCGGACCGCGTCCGCCGCCGCCGGCGAACCGTGCGGGGACGGCACCCGCAGCGCCGCGACCAGCGGGACGATCCGCGCCAGGATGGCGCTGTTGTCGAGCGGTTCCGCCTTCCGGTCCGACCTCGGATTCAGCTCCACCGACAGCGACCAGGTCTTGTACGACCATCCGGCGCCGCAGAACGGGTCGGCGGCGCGGTACATCACCAGCGGCCCGTGCTGCTCGATGCGCACCCGGTCCATCAGCCGCCGGAAGCGCATCCCCTCGGCCCGCTCGGCGGGGTCGTTCATCACGTCGGGGAAGCGTTCGCGGGACAGCTCACCGGCCAGCACCCGGGCGAACTGGCCCTGTTGCATCCAGACCATCGCGGCCACCAGCAGGGGCAGCAGCAGCGTGACCCACACCTGGAGCAGCCCCGAGTCGGAGCCTGCGCTCGAACCCTGCGCGACTTCCACGTACGAGACGCTGGTGGCGACCCCGGAGAGCGCCCCGTGACCCGAATACCCGCTGTAGCCGCTGTAGCCGCCGTATCCACCGCTCCCGGACGACCCGAACCCCGACAGGAGGTCCGGCAGCAGGTCGGAGACCGAATCCCCCACGCCGCTCCCGAAGGAGGCGCTTCCGGTGAAGGCCGCGATCAGCAGCGCCAGCACGAACAGGAACAGCGTGATCCGCCCGTACCAGCGCAACAGGAAGGAGACACCGCGCGCCAGCCACTGCGGGATGGGCGCCCGGCGGACGAAACGGGCGAGCCCCATGAGGGCCACCGGGAAGACATAGAGCGCCGCCAGCCCGGACGACAGCGGAAGCGCCACGATCCACACGAACAGGATCGCGGCGGCCCAGCCCAGCTCCAGACGGCGGGAGCGCAGCGCGTGGGCGAGCACCCGGGCGGCGTCGATGCCCAGGGAGGGTGCGGCGAACCGCTCCTCGTGGACGTACAGTTCGTCGACGACCGCGTCCCGGAACCCCGCGTCCATGTACGTACCGGCACACAGCAGCCGGGTTGCCTCACTGGCGCCGGGCGGAGTGGCGGGCAGCGAAGACGGCGGCCCGCCCGGACCGCCGGGCCCACCCGGCTCTTTGGTCAGCCATGCGCGGCCCGCAACACCCCCGGGCTCCCCAGGCTGCGCGGGCACATCCATCCGAGACATCGGCCTCCCCCATCACGCCAACGGAAGCCGCAGCATAGGCGAGAGACACACTCCGTGTCAGGCGCTAACCCAAGGTCGCCGACCCGGCGTTCAGCCGACGAACCCGGCTGCCTGGAACTCCCCACCCTTGACGGCCGCGACGAACGACGACCAGTCGGCGGCGGGGAAGGCCAGCACCGGGCCGTCAGCATTCTTACTGTCGCGGACGGGGACGAGGGCGGGGATACCGGGGGCGATTTCGATGCAGTTGCCGCCGTTGTTGCCGCTGTAGCTGCTTTTGACCCAGGTCACCGCGCCGAGTTCGTGCCTGTCCATGCTGCTCGTACCCTTCCATCGCGTCGCTGATCAGAGCGCCGGACTCACGGGCTGACGGAGCGTCCGCCCTCAGCACATCGTAAGCCTGGCTGTGCCGCCTGAAGAGGGCAGGATCGTCGTTGAAATGGCCACGGTCCAACGACTCCGAATACACCCACCGATGTCCGTCGGGGAGTTCGATCAGCGACATGGAGCCGTTGGGGCGCGCGACGTCCGGTCGGTCCGACGGAACCACCTGGATGAGGATGTTGGGGTGTCGTGCAGCCTCCAGCAAGTGCGCGCACTGGTCCCGCATGATGGCTGCGCTTCCCACCATGTTGCGCAGACAACTCTCGTCCAGAAGCGCGATGTACAGCGGGCCTCCGTCGGCCAGGAAGCGCCGTTGTCGACTCAACCGGGCGTGAACGCGCGTCTCGACCTCATCCCCGCTCATGACCTGCGAGAACAGCGCCCACGCATATTCGGGCGTCTGCAACAAGCCGGGGACGATCCGCTCCTGATACTCCCGCAGCTCCACCGTCTCCGCGTCCATCGCGGCCCGGCGCTCGAACCAGTCCGGATGCTGCACCTCCGGATACCAGTCGATCTGCCCCCACAACCGCTCCAACACCCCGCCGGTGCCCAGTATTTCGTCGCAGGTCTTCGCGAAGGAGTCGTGCGGGACGCGCGTGCCCGCCTCCACCCGCGCTACGTGCGAGCGATCGCAGGGGATCTTGCTCGCTAAAACGGCCTGGGTGAGGCCCACCACCTCCCGGTGACGTCCGGGGGCGTGGCCTTCAACCCAGAGAGATTGACGACATGCACCACGTTACGCGGCGGGAGCCCGAGCCGGTAGCCGGTTGTGATGTATGCGCGGCGCTGGCCCGGCAGCGTGCGGCGGCGTACGCCGTCGGGGACAGATCGAAGGCGACCGACTGCAACGTCGAGCTTCGCCGCCACCCCACGCACCACCGACAGTGACAGTCCGGACCCGGCAGCTGTGCGGCTGCCGGGCCCGGTTCCTTTTCGCCGGTCAGGTCAATCCCCTCGTGTTCACCTGGCCGGTTTGGCGCTGACGGTCTTCGCCGGTGATCAGGACAGCCTGATTCCGGCCTTCACCTTGCTGGCCGTGAAGAAGTGGGGCTTGTCGCCGGCGCGCAGGGAGAAGTGGTGCGTCTTGCCCTTGCGGCACACCTTCTTGGACAGGTCGGTGTCCTTGACCTTGCCGCCCTTGTACCACTTCACCAGCGCCTGGGCGCAGATCTTGTCGTTGGACAGCTTCTTGACCCACCCCTTCGCGGCGCGCGTGTTCAGCGTCGTGTACTTGATCTTCGCCACCTTGCGGCCCTGCGCGTCCGTGATGAACGTCTCGGTCCCGGACTGCTGCGCCGAAGAGGCTGCCGCAGCGGCAGCAGTGGTGGTGGCGGGCGAGGAGGGCGCGGCAGTGGCGGCCGGAGCCACGCCGACCAGACCGCCTACTCCGATGACCGCGGTGGCTGTGGTGAGGGCGAGCTTGCGCTTCATGAGATCCGTCCTTGAGTTGCGACTGGGATTCTGCCCCGGGTTCTGACCCTCGTTCCGGCTTGGGTTCTGACCCGGGCTCTGACTTGGGCTGTCAGATGTGCCGGCGCCGGGTCGGCGTCGACATGAACGACCCTGCGGGAGGCGGCCAATTGTCCGAAAGCGCAGCTGGAAGTCGACAAACAACGCGGACAATAGTGCGGTCCGCGGGAGCGAAAGAGGGGGAGCTCATGAGGGCGAACGGACATGAACGGAAGGCCTCGGGCGGGGCGAAAGTGGGGCGGCCGGAAAATCCGGTGGACCCCGAGGCAGGCCCCGTGGAGCGGCTGGCGTGGGAGCTGCGGCGATTACGGGCGGGGGCGGGCGGCCCCAGCTACCGGGCCCTGGCGAAGAAGGCCCACTATTCGGTGAGCACGTTGGCCGCGGCGACCAAGGGGGACCGGCTGCCGTCGTTGGACGTGCTCCTCGCGTTCGCGGAAGCCTGCGGAGGCAAGCGCTCCGAGTGGGAGGCGCGGTGGCGGGCCGCGCTGGAGGCCAGCGAGGGGTGCGCCGGTGAGGAGCCGGCGGCCCGGTGCCCGTATCCCGGGCTCGCGGCCTTCGGCACCGAGGACGCCGACCTGTTCTTCGGGCGCATGGCGTTGGTGAAGGAACTGTCCGCCGGCGTGGAACAGAGCCCGCTGACGGCCGTGTTCGGCGCCTCGGGCAGCGGCAAGTCATCACTGCTGCGGGCCGGACTGCTGCCGGAGCTGGGGCCCCACTGGCACACCGTCTCGCTGACTCCGGGGGCGCACCCGCTGACCGCGCTGGCCGACGCCGTGAGCCGAGTCATCGGTACGCGTGCCGACGCCGTAGCGCTGTCAGGGCTCGCCCAAGAGCCACAGCAGCTGGAACTGGCCTTGCACACCTGGCTGTCGGGGCGCCCGGAGGAGGAGCGGGTGCTCCTGGTCATCGACCAGTTCGAGGAGGCGTTCACGCTCTGCGCCGACGAAGCGGAACGCGCCGTGTTCCACTCCGCCCTGGCCGAGCTGGCCGGTGCCCAGTCGCCCCGGCTCCGGCTGGTCATCGGCGTACGGGACGACTTCTACGGCCAGTGCTTCGCCCACCGCGGGCTGCGGGCCGCACTGCACGAAGGCAGACAGGTGCCGGTCTGCCTGCCCTCCCGCGACGAGCTGCGCGAGATCATCGTCGAACCCGCGGCGCGGGCCGGGGTCACGGTCGACCCCGAGCTGGTGGCGACCGTCCTCGCCGAGGCCACGGACCAGCCCGGCGCCCTCCCGCTGGTGGCGCATGCCCTGCGCGAAACCTGGCGCCGCCGCCACGGCCCCGCCCCTGCTGCCCTGCGTCTGGACGACTACCGCGCCACCGGCGGTATGCGCGGCGCCGTGGCCCAGACCGCCGAGGCGGTCTACGCGGGCGAATCCCCCGCCCGCCAGTCCCTGATGCGGGCCGTCTTCCTCCGCCTCACCGCACTCGGCGACGGCGTCGAGGACACCCGCCGCCGGGTATCACGCGCCGAACTCACCGGCCTGGCGGCCTCCGCAGCCGCCGCGCCGGCCGGCACCACCTGCCGCGGCACCACCTGCCGCGGCACCGCCGACGCCCCGCCGCCTGATGGCGCGGGCTACGACGACGTGGCCGCACTGCTGCGCCGGCTGGCCGCCGCCCGTCTCATCGTGCTGGCCGACGGTACGGTCGAGGTCGCCCACGAAGCCGTCATACGGGCCTGGCCCCGGCTGCGGCGCTGGCTCACCGAGGACCGGGACGCGCTGCGGGTCCACCGCCGTCTCTCCGCGGCCGCCCAGCACTGGGACGAACTGGCCCGTGACCCGGACGCGCTCTACCGCGGCGGGCAGCTGGAGGACGCCCGAGCCTGGGCACGGGAGCACGGCCGCGGCGCCCTCAACTCCCTGGAGTCCGGCTTCCTCGACGCCTCGGTACGCGCCGCCCACCGGTGCGAGCGCCGGGCCCGCCGCAGCATGATCACCCTCAGCGCCCTGCTGTGCCTCGCCCTCGTCGCCGCCGGCCTGGCGTACCAGCGGGGCCGCCAGGCGGAGAACGAACGACGCACGGCCATGTCCGGCGCACTGGCCGCAACGGCCCTCGGATTGGTGGGCGAGCAGCCGGAGCGGGCCATGCGCCTGGCCCTGCGCGGCTACCGCCAGGCACACACCACCGAAGCCCGTAGCAGCTTGCTGAGCACCTACGCGGCCTACCACGCCACCGAACTCACCGGGCACACCCGCACGGTGACCACGGTCGCCTTCTCCCCCTCGGGCACCACACTGGCTACGGCTTCGGAAGACCACACCGTGAAGTTGTGGAACCCGGCGAACGGCAGGCTGCTCGGCACGCTCCTCGGGCACTCGGCCCCACTCACCACGGTGGCCTTCAGCCCCGACGGCCGCACACTGGCCAGCGCGAGCACCGACGGTACGGCGCGCCTGTGGGACCTCAAAGCCGAACGTACAAAGGCCGTGCTCAAGGCAAACCCCAGCCGGTTGACCGGCTTGGCCTTCAGTTCCGACGGCCGCACGCTGGCCATTTCCTCGGAGGACACGACCACGCGGCTGTGGGACCTGGCAAGCCGACGGGTACGGTCCGTTCTCCGGCAGCCGGGAAAGGTCCGGGCCATCGCGTTCAGCCCCGACGGCCGGACGGTGGCCACCGGCGGCGAGGACCGCAGGGTCAGGCTGTGGGACGCCGGCACCGGTGCCCAGCGCGCCCGCTCGGCGCAACGGGGTGACTACGCCATCATCGCCGTTGCCTTCAGTCCCGATGGTCGCACTGTGGCAACAAGTTCCCCCTCGGACGGCGTCACGCTGCGGCGCACCTCGGACCTCAGCCAGCGTGCCCGTTTGGAGGATGACGACATCAGCATGACGTCGCTCGCCTTCGCCCCGAACGGGAAAACCCTGTTCATCCGCTGCGAGCACTGGGGTGTACGAGCGTGGGAACTCGCCTCACACGAGAGCACGATGATGGTCACTTCTCCTGACGAGCCCGTCGGCCGGAGTTCCACGCTCGCGGTCAGCCCGGACGGCAAGCAGGTCGCCGCTGCGGAGGGTGCCCGGATCACGGTGTGGAGCACCGAAAGCGGCCGGGCAACGTCCAAGTTTCCTGAGGAAGGTCAGCCTCTCGTCCCCGCGTTCAGCCCTGATGGGACCGAGCTTGCCGTCCCCCACACCTTGGGGGCCGACACAGTCACCCGCTGGAACCCGGCGACCCGGAAAATACAGGGCAATCTGCCCGGCCCGCCCTTCGTGCGCAGCATCGCCTACACCCCGGACGGACATATGGCGGCCGTCGCCAACCCGGACCGCGGCACGGTCGAACTGTGGCAGCTGACCCGCCGGAGCGGACACCGGGTGGCCGTCCTGGGACACCACGACCAGGGCAGGGGGCCGATGTCGGTAGCGGTGTCTCCCGACGGCCGGACGGTGGCGAGTGGCGGCGCGGACCACACGGTTCGCTTGTGGGACGTGGCATCCCGCACACCACTCGCCGTGCTACGAGGGCACCAAGCGGTGGTGGAATCGGTGCGCTTCAGCCCGGACGGACGTACGCTGATCAGCGCCGCCGAGGACAACACGGCGCGGCTCTGGGACGTAGCCGCCCGCCGCGCGTCCGGCATCCTGAAAGGGCATCACGGGGAGGTGAAGGCCGCCACGTTCAGCCCTGACGGCAGGATCATCGGCACCGCGTCCCAGGACGGCACGGCCCGGCTGTGGGACAGCGCTTCGCGGAAGCCGATCGCCACCCTGACGAGCCGCACCGGCCCGGTTTACGGGATCGCCTTCAGCCGCGACGGCCACACCGTCGCCACCGCGGGAGGCGACCGGTCCGTCCGCCTCTGGGACAGCCGCACACACCGCCGGACCGCCGTTCTCAAAGGCCACACCGACGAGATCTATTTCATGGCGTTCAGCCCGGACGGACACACCCTCGCCACCACGAGCGCCGACCACACCACCCGCCTGTGGGAGACCGACCCCGAACGCGCCGCCGCCGCCATCGAAGCCGGGCAGGAACACCAGCGGCCCTAGGGCCTGAACAGGGACCAGAAGCGTGACGTTCCCTCAATGCCCCGAGCCCGCACGGCGTTGTGACCGTGCGGGCTCGGATCAGAAGCGAGGGCTCAGATGAGGCCGAGGCCGCGGACCGCGTCGCGCTCCTCCTCCAGCTCCTTGACCGACGCGTCGATGCGCGCGCGGGAGAAGTCGTTGATCTCCAGGCCCTGGACGATCTCGTACGTGCCGTTCTTGGTGGTGACGGGGAAGGAGGAGATCAGGCCCTCCGGGACACCGTAGGAGCCGTCCGACGGAATGCCCATGGAGGTCCAGTCGCCCTCGGCGGTGCCGTTGACCCAGGTGTGGACGTGGTCGATGGCGGCGTTGGCGGCGGAGGCCGCGGAGGACGCACCACGGGCCTCGATGATCGCCGCACCGCGCTTGGCGACGGTCGGAATGAAGGTGTCGGCCAGCCACTGCTCGTCGTTGACGGCCTCGGCGGCGTTCTTGCCGGCGACCTCGGCGTGGAAGATGTCCGGGTACTGGGTGGCGGAGTGGTTGCCCCAGATGGTGAGCTTGCGGATCTCGCTCACCGGGGTGCCGGTCTTCTGCGCGAGCTGCGAGACGGCGCGGTTGTGGTCCAGGCGGGTCATCGCGGTGAAGCGCCCGGCCGGCACGTCCGGCGCGGCGGCCTGGGCGATCAGCGCGTTGGTGTTGGCGGGGTTGCCGACGACCAGGACCTTGATGTCGTCCGCGGCGTGGTCGTTGATGGCCTTGCCCTGCGGCTTGAAGATACCGCCGTTGGCCTCCAGGAGGTCACCGCGCTCCATGCCCTTCGTACGGGGGCGGGCGCCGACCAGCAGGGCGACGTTCGTGCCGTCGAAGGCGACGTTCGGGTCGTCGGTGATCTCGATACCGCGCAGCAGCGGGAAGGCGCAGTCGTCGAGTTCCATCGCGGTGCCCTCGGCGGCCTTCAGGCCCTGCGGGATCTCCAGGAGGCGCAGCTTGACCGGCACGTCCGCGCCGAGCAGATGACCGGAAGCGATGCGGAAGAGGAGTGCGTAACCGATCTGGCCGGCGGCGCCGGTGACGGTGACATTGACGGGAGTGCGGGTCATGGCGATCTCCTGCGCGGTGTTTACCGGGTTTACCGGGGGCAAGGCCCTGTACCACCTGGGGTGGCGGTGGGTGTCCCTGCCCTGCTATCGGGGTCTCTTGGTATCGAGAGACCCGGCCGTCAGGCTATCGGACCACTGCCCGCGGCAGGCGGCGGGCCGGTGTGGAACACCTCACCGGTGGAACACCTCTCCGGGCGCGCCGTCCCCCGTAGGAGGTATGGCGGCCGCCCGCTCAGGGAGGGGAGGCGGACGACCGCCGAGTGGTGCCACACCCGTGGGGGGTATTGATGCGCATGCCCGGGATACCGGCGAGCATGCGACCGTCCTCGCGGCAGGCCTTCACCGACGGCGATTACCGGCCAGTGGCCCGGGCGTGCCCTGGGTGCCCTGGGCCATGCCTTTTGGATCAGCCCGGGCCCGCGACGCACTCCCGGGGCGCGCCGTCCGCCGGGTAGAGGCAGAGCAGGATGTCCTGCGGTCCGCGCGCCGCCGCGGCCATCGACGTGACCAGGTACCCCTCGGCGTCGAAGCGGTCCTTCACCCGTACCGACCGCGGCTTCACCCCCGGCACCACGATCTCCATCCGGTCGCCGATCCGGCCGCTGCGGAGCCGTCCCCAGGCCGCGCCGCACGCCTCGGCGTAACGGATCTCAATGTGCCGCCCTCCGGCGGTGGTTCGCTCCGTGAGCTTCTCCACCAGATCCGCGACTCCGCAGGACATCGAGTACGGGTCCTCGCCGTCGCACGCCGACCCGCGACAGCCGGTCACCACGGAGGGCGTGGGCGCGGCGTTCGCCCCTCCCCCGCCCGGGTCCTGCCCCCGCCCCTCTCCGGCCCAAAGGGCCAGCGCCGCGACGATCGCCAGCCCGCCGAGCCCCGCACCGGCCGCCAACGGCACACCCCGGCGCCGGAGCCAGGGCCGAAGCCGAGGTCGAGGCCGTCGTGACGCCTTCCGGGGCCCGGCATCGCTCCGTACGAGGTCGCTCCGCCCGGTGTCCGTTCCGCCCGGTGCCGCCCGGCCGCTCCAGGCGGCGTCCGCCAGTTCCCACAGCGCCACCAGCCGCCCGGCCGGCTCACCGGCAAGTCGGCACAGCGCCTCCACCGCATCGCGCGGCGGCAGCTTCTTGCCGTTGAGGTAGCGCTCCCACGACGACTTGCTGTACGCGGTCCGGGCGGCGAGCGCCACCAGGCTCAGCCCCGTACGCGCCCTCAACTCCCGCAATCCGGAGGCCAGTCGGGCGCTCTCGACGCCGTCACGAAGCTCGCTGCGGTTGCCGCTCACCGGCGGAGCACCTTCCAGGTGTCGGGCCCCACGATCCCGTCCGGCGGCAGCCCGGCCCGGCTCTGCAGACGCTTGGCGGCGCGCATGGTGCGCTCGCCGACGATGCCGTCCACCGGGCCCGGGTCGAACCCGTGGTGGCGCAGCAGACACTGCGCCTCGACGGTCTCCCAGCCGCTGACGCCGTTGCCCAGGATCGCCGTGGCGGTACGGCTGTGCCCGGCGGACAGGGCGCCTGCCGTGCGCCGCACCTGGCAGGTGAAGGTCTCCCCCGGCCGTCGGCTGAACGTCGGTGCGGCGCTGACGCTCCGGCCGACCACCGTGGTGTCCGTACCCGGCCGGGCATCGGTGTCGTGCGCGTGCTGCCACGGCCGGACGACCAGCAGCACCGCACCGGCCACGACGAGCACGGCCAGCACGGCCAGCACAGCCGGCACGGCCGGCCCCCCTCGGGAGGCCAGCGGTCCACCCCGTGCACCCTTCGCACCCTTCGCGCCCTCTGCGTCCTCTACGTCCTTGGCGACAGCCGTGCCCCCGGCGATGGCATCCGGCCCCGCTTCGGCACCGACGGTGGCCGGCTCCCCCTCCCGGCCGGATTCCCAGGCCTGTGCCGCGACCTCGTGCAGTACCAGCAGCCGGGTCGCGTCGACGCCGCAGACCCGTGCCAGCGCCTCCACCGCATCGCGCGGCGGCAGCTTCTTGCCGTTGAGGTAGCGCTCCCACGACGACTTGCTGTACGAGGTCTTGGCGGCGAGCGCGGCCAGGCTGAGTCCGCTGTGGTCTTTCAGTCTCCGAAGCTGTACGACGAGCTGCCGCACCCGATGGTCGAGTGATGCGGGCAGCCCCTTCCAACGCGACATGTTCCACCCCATACGCGTTCGTTGCCCCCCGAGGCATGAGCCCCCTTGTGCTCAGATGATGGCCCGGATCCGCCCTCCGGTTCCCGTTTTCCCGCATTCCGCACGGCATCCGGACATCCGGACCACCTCGTCTCCGGCTCCTCCGTCCCAGCGCGACGTCCGGTGCGGCGCCATCCCCGCAGGTCAGCGCCGGGGACGTCCCACGGAGTCCCGGCTGGTGCGGGACCGCTGGCAAGCCCGTGCCGGGACCGGGCACAGTCGGTGTCGCACCACCCCGGGCGGCGCGGTCCACCCCGCGCCGCCTCCGCCAGTAACGGGGGAGGACGGCGGCCCGTCCTCTGTCGGGGGAGAGGACGGGCCGCCGTCACATGCCGATGTAGGCCGCGAGATGCTCACCGGTGAGGGTGGAGCGGGCGGCGACCAGGTCGGCGGGGGTGCCCTCGAAGACGACCCGGCCGCCGTCGTGGCCGGCGCCGGGGCCGAGGTCGATGATCCAGTCGGCGTGCGCCATGACCGCCTGGTGGTGCTCGATGACGATGACCGACTTACCGGAGTCGACGAGCCGGTCGAGCAGGCCGAGCAGCTGCTCGACATCGGCGAGGTGCAGGCCGGTGGTCGGCTCGTCGAGTACGAAGACCTGGCGGTCGCCGCCCTTGTCGGCCATGTGCGTGGCCAGCTTGAGCCGCTGCCGCTCGCCACCGGACAGGGTGGTGAGCGGCTGGCCGAGGGTGAGGTAGCCGAGCCCGACGTCCACGAGCCGGCCCAGGATGCGGTGCGCGGCCGGCGTGCGCGCCTCGCCGGCGCCGAAGAACTCCACGGCCTCGGTGACCGGCATCGCGAGTACCTCGCTGATGTCGCGGCCGCCGAGGTGGTGGTCGAGGACCGAGGCCTCGAACCGCTTCCCCTCGCACTCCTCGCAGGTGGTGGCGGTGCCGGCCATCATCGCCAGGTCCGTGAAGATGACGCCGGCGCCGTTGCAGGTGGGGCAGGCACCTTCGGAGTTGGCGCTGAACAGCGCCGGCTTCACGCCGTTGGCCTTCGCGAACGCCTTGCGGATCGGGTCGAGCAGTCCGGTGTACGTCGCCGGGTTGCTCCGCCTGGAACCGCGGATCGCGCCCTGGTCCACCGATACCACGCCCTGGCCGGCCGCCCCCGCCGGCCGGCACAGCGACCCGTGGATGAGCGAGCTCTTGCCCGAGCCGGCGACGCCGGTGACGACGGTGAGCACCCCGAGCGGGACGTCGACGTCGACGCCGCGCAGGTTGTGCGCCGTCGCGCCGCGGATCGGAAGGCTGCCGGTGGGCTTGCGCACCGTCTTCTTGAGAGCGGCCCGGTCGTCGAGATGGCGCCCGGTGATCGTGCCGCTGGCCCGCAGCCCGTCGACGGTGCCCTCGAAGCAGACGGTGCCGCCCGCCGTTCCGGCGCCGGGGCCGAGGTCGACGACGTGGTCGGCGACCGCGATGGCCTCCGGCTTGTGCTCGACGACGAGCACCGTGTTGCCCTTGTCCCGCAGCCGGAGCAGCAGGTCGTTCATCCGCTGGATGTCGTGGGGGTGCAGGCCCGTGGTGGGCTCGTCGAAGACGTAGGTGACGTCGGTGAGCGAGGAGCCGAGGTGGCGGATCATCTTGACGCGCTGCGCCTCGCCGCCCGACAGGGTGCCCGAGGCCCGGTCCAGTGCGAGGTAGCCGAGCCCGATCTCCACGAACGAGTCGAGGGTGTGCTGCAGCGCGGTGAGCAGCGGCGCGACGGACGGATCCGCGATGCCGCGGAGCCATTCGGCCAGGTCCCTGATCTCCATCGCGCAGGCGTCGGCGATGCTGATCTTCTTGATCTTCGACGAGCGGGCCGCCTCGCTGAGCCGGGTGCCGTCGCACTCGGGGCAGGTGGCGAAGGTGACCGCCCGGTCCACGAAGGCCCGGATGTGCGGCTGCATCGCCTCGCGGTCCTTGGACAGGAACGACTTCTGGATCTTCGGGATCAGCCCCTCGTAGGTGAGGTTGACGCCGTTGATCTTCACCTTGGTCGGCTCGCGGTGGAGGAAGTCGTGCCGCTCCTTCTTGGTGTACTTGCCGATCGGCTTGTCCGGATCGAAGAAGCCCGACTCCCTGATGACCCGCACCACCCAGCCGTCCCCGGTGTAGCCGGGGATGCTGAACGGGTCCTCGGCGAGCGACTTGGCGTCGTCGTAGAGCTGGGTGAGGTCGATGTCGGAGACCGCGCCCCGGCCTTCGCAGCGCGTGCACATGCCGCCGGTGCGGCTGAAGGTCACCTTCTGGGTCCGGGTCTTTTCGGTGCCGCGGTCGACCGTGAGGCCCCCGCTCGCCGAGACCGAGGCGACGTTGAAGGAGTACGCACCGGGCGGGCCGATATGCGGCTTCCCGAGCCGGCTGAAGAGGATGCGCAGCATCGCGTTGGCGTCGGTGGCGGTGCCGACCGTGGAGCGGGGATCGGTCCCCATCCGCTGCTGGTCGACGATGATCGCGGTGGTCAGCCCGTCGAGTACGTCGACCTCGGGCCGCGCCAGCGTCGGCATGAAGCCCTGCACGAAGGCGCTGTACGTCTCGTTGATCAGCCGCTGCGACTCCGCGGCGATGGTGTCGAACACCAGTGAGCTCTTGCCCGAGCCGGAGACCCCGGTGAACACCGTCAGCCGCCGCTTCGGGATCGCGACGCTGACGTCCTTGAGGTTGTTCACGCGCGCGCCGTGCACGCGGATCAGGTCGTGGCTGTCGGCGTCGTGCGGCGCAGGGGACTGCGTGTCCGCCCTGGACATGCTCATCGTGTCTCCATGGTGTGGCCCGGTGCCGGCCGGAATGCCGGAATGTATGGCCCGTTTCCGCCGAACGACCCGGGTGACGGAAAGGTTCCGCCGCCCGCCGGGCCACCGCCTGCCGGGCCGCCGCCCGGCCCGCCGGGCAGGCAGGCGGCGCACGGCGGTCACACGGTGAAGTGCACGATGTCGTCGAGAAACGGGATGCGCAGCCACGGCTTGGGCTGCACCATCAGCGCCAGCATCACGGTCACGAAGCCGAGCAGCCCGTACGTCGCCATGTCCGTGAAGCGGGAGCGCACGGCCAGCATGCCCACCGACGGCACCGCCCACCGCAGCCCCGCACCGGCCAGCAGCGACAGCCCGACGATGATCGCGCCGATCCGGAACACGTCCAGCGCGACGAGCAGCAGCCCGAGCGCGACCCCGCCCATCACGACGAGCAGTGGCCACTGCCGGGCGGGCGCCGGGTAGTCGCCCGAGGCGGCCCGTCCGCCGCCCTCCGGCCGGGCGGTATCGCGGGTCAGCATCGGAAAGCGGCGCGAGGTACGTCCCGGCGTGTGCTCCGGGGAACGTCCCGGCGTGTGCTCCGGGGAGCGCTGCGGGGAACGTCCCCCGGAGCGTTCCGGAGAGCGCTGTGGCTCGGAGGCGCCGTCCGAATGCGCTTCGGCAGCCATGGCTGGCCGTCCTTCCGGTCTCAGGGCTCAGCCGGCCGCGCGCTCGGCCGCCTCGACGACATTGACCAGCAGCTGGGCACGGGTCATCGGGCCGACCCCGCCCGGGTTGGGGGCCACCCAGCCCGCCACCTCGGCGACGCCCGGGTGCACATCGCCGATGATCTTCCCGGCCTCGTCACGGCTGACCCCGACGTCCAGGACGGCCGCGCCGGGCTTGACGTCCTCCGGCTTGATGATGTGCGGCACTCCGGCGGCGGCGACGATGATGTCGGCCTGCTTCAGGTGCGCGGAGAGGTCCCGGGTGCCGGTGTGGCACTGGGTCACCGTGGCGTTCTCCGACTTGCGGGTCAGCAGCAGCGGCATCGGCCGGCCGATGGTGACACCGCGCCCGACGACCACCACATGCGCGCCGTTGATCTCGACGCCGTGCCGCCGGAGCAGCTGGACGATCCCGTACGGGGTGCACGGCAGCGGGCCCTCGATGCCCAGCACCAGCCGGCCCAGGCTCATCGGGTGCAGCCCGTCGGCGTCCTTGGCCGGGTCCATCAGCTCCAGGACGCGGTTGGTGTCGATGCCCTTGGGGAGCGGGAGTTGGACGATGTAGCCGGTGCAGGCCGGGTCCTCGTTCAGCTCCCGTACGACCGCCTCGATCTCCTCCTGGGTGGCGGTCGCCGGCAGCTCGCGCTGGATCGAGGCGATGCCGACCTGGGCGCAGTCGCGGTGCTTGCCGTTGACGTACCAGCGGCTGCCCGGGTCGTCACCGACCAGGAGGGTGCCGAGGCCGGGCTCCACACCCTTGGCCTTGAGCGCCTCGACGCGCACGGCGAGCTCTGACTTGATAGCGGCTGCGGTGGCCTTGCCATCCAGGATCTGGGCAGTCATGACCCCATCCTCCCGGATGAGGGCGGCCACGTTCCAATCAGGGCGGACGCGAGCCCTCCGGCACGACTCGTCCGGCCACTCCGGGACGCCCTGCTGCGCTGCTCAGGAACGGTCGCACCCGGCCTTGTGGCCGAAATTGATCATTGCACTTGAACAACAGCAGGAGCTCTTGACTGGACAGACTCAACGTGCAACTAGAAGGATTGCCGTACAGTGCCGCAGGCTTCGTCGGGGGGTGGCCAGTGAAATCTGTTTTTCCTCCGAGTCATGCCGCGTCGTCCCCCACTGACCCAACGGAGGAAAACAGCAGATGAGTTTCGGTGACCCGAACAACCCCTACGGCCAGCAGCCGCCGCAGGCCCCGTACGGCCAGCAGCCGCCGCAGGCTCCGTACGGGCAGCAGCCCCCGGCCGCGCCGCAGGGCCAGCCCGGCTACGGGTACCCGCAGCAGACCCCGCCGCAGGCCCCGTACGGCCAGCAGCCGCCCGCCGCGCCGCAGGGTCAGCCGGGCTACGGCTACCCGCAGCAGCAGCCGGCGGCCCCGTACGGGCAGCCGGGTATGCCGGGGATGATGCCGGGCATGCCGACCGGCTACGCGAGCTGGGGCGCCCGGGTCGGCGCGTACTTGATCGACGGGCTCATCATCGGTGTGATCCCGGCCATTCTGTACTTCATCGGTATCGCCGTGGCGGCCGGCTCGGCGTCCTCGTACAAGGCCCCGGACACCTCGTCCTGCCCGCCCGGTGACTACCAGTGCATCAGCGACGCCTACAACCAGGCCTCGACGGCCAGCGCCAGCTTCCCGGTCGGCGCCGTCATCCTCTTCCTTCTCGCCGGCATCATCACCCTCGTCGCGGCGCTCTTCATCGTCGCCAAGGAAGGCAAGACGGGCCAGTCGCCGGGCAAGAAGGCGCTGGGCATCATGCTGGTCAAGGAGACCACCGGTCAGCCCATCGGCTTCGGTATGGCCTTCGTGCGCAAGCTGTGCCACTTCCTGGACGGGCTGCCGTGTGACCTCGGTTACCTGTGGCCGCTGTGGGACGAGAAGTCCCAGACGTTCGCGGACAAGATCGTCGGCACGGTGGTCGTCAAGACCAAGTGAGCCGGTCCGGGGCGCCGCCCCGGCCCGCCGCGCTCCTCTCCTCGAAGGCCCCCTCGCAACCAGCGATCGGGGCCTTCGTGGCTCCGTTCAAGTCGCTTGAAGGGCACCGCTCGTGAGCTACCCCAACCAGAACCCCTACGGTCCGCCGCCGGGCCAGCAGCCCGGCTACGGCTACCCCCAGCAGCAGCCGGCACCAGCGCCCGCGCCTGCACCCGCGCCCGGCCCATACGGCCCGTATGCGGGCGGCGCCGGGATGCCCGGTATGGCCGGGATACCCGGGATGCCGCAGCCGCCGTACCCGATGGTGATGCCCGGTGCGGTCAAGGCCGCCCGGGTGATGCTGTTCGTACTCGCCGGCCTGAACCTGATCGGCCTGATCCTCGCCGTGGCGGGGCTCGGCGGCGTCAGCAAGGCCTCGCACAACGCCTCGCCGTACGCCGGCCAGGACGCCATCACGGCGTTCAACGTCGGCAAGGGCCTGCTGATCGCAGCGATCGTGGTCATCGTGATCTTCACCGCGGCCGCGATCACCCTGGCCGCGCAGTTCGGCAACGGCGGCAGCGGCGTCCGCATCGGCACCATCGTCTTCGGCGTGGCCAACACCATGCTGAGCCTGTTCAGCTTCCCGTTCGGCCTGGTCCACACGGTCCTGGGCGTCCTGGTGCTGGTCTTCGTCGCCAAGGACGACGGCAACGCCTGGTTCAACCGCCCGCGTTACTGACACCACCGCGCCCCCGCGCCCACCGCGCACCATCGAGGCCCGCACCGGACACTGGCGAATTCCCGGCGCGGGCCTCTCCGCTGTCCGCGTCCGCGCGCCCGGCTCCCCAGCAGGCCGTGTCCGCGTCCGACTCCCAGCAGGCCGTGTCCGCGCCCTGTAACAGCTCGCCACCAATCGGGGCGTACCGGCAACACCGGGCCCGACGCAGGCCCTAGCCTTCCCGGTGGAATTCCTCGGGGGAGGGGACGACACATGGACAGTGTCATCGTGGTTCCCGCACACTGCACCGGACCCGCCGGCCAGATCCGGCTCGGACCGGGCCAATCTCTGCTCTTCGGCCGGAGCCCGGCACCGCCGGCCTGGCCCGACCCGCCAACCCGGCCCGCACCGGGGGCCGCACCGCCCCACTGCCACCGGCTGACCCTCGCGCACCCCGGGGTCTCCCGTACGGCCGGCGAGATCACCGCGACCGGCTCCTTCTGGACCCTGAGCAACCGCAGCGTCCGGCAGACCTACGTGGTCGAGAACCCGGAGGGAGCGGGCGAACACATCAAGGTCGCCCCCCGGCGGGCCGACGCACCCGTCCCGTTCGAGTTCTCCCGGGTCGTCCTGCCGGCCGGCGATGAACTCGTCACCTTCGACGTCTGGGCGCCCCGGCACGACTACTTCGACGAGGCGCAGCTGGTATCCGGCGCCGCGGACCACGGCGACGCCACCGCCCTCGCCTTCCCCCTCGACCGCGGCAAGCGCTACTTCCAGGTCCTCGCCGCCCTGTGCGAACCCCGGCTGCGCGGCGCCCCGCACGCGCCGCTGCCGACCGTCGACCAGGTGGCCGAGCGGCTGCGCCCGCTGTGGCCGGCCGCCGGGCGGGCCTCCGTCCAGTGGAACATCGACTATCTGGCGGTCAAGCTGCGTCTCAAGCAGCCGCCGGAGGCGGTCGCCGGCGGCCCGCGGCTCAACGGCAAGAAGGAGTCACTGGTCTCACTGGCACTCCGCTTCGATCTGGTACGGGAGGACGAACTCGCCGTACTGGACGGCGGCGAGTCGACGTCGGTATCGAGCGCGCCGGAAGGGGGTCGGCGCCCATGACGTACCGTCACCATGACGGCGTTGACGGGACGGACGAACACTTCGCCGTGCCGGTCCCGGCCGGGTACCGCATCGGCCGGTGGGAAGTTCGCGAGCCGCTCGCGTCGGGGGCGTTCGGGAGCGTGTACGCGGCGCGGGCAATACGACCGGACCACAACGCCCTCGACGACAACACCCCCGACAACACCCGTACCCGTATCCGTACCGGTGCTGGCACTGGCACTGACGCCGGCACCGGCGCCGGCCTCGGTGACATCACCGAAGCGGCGCTGAAGTTCCTGCCCACCGGCACCCGCACCCCCCGCCAGCTCCGCCACCTCCAGGACCTGGCCCGGCGTGAACTGGAAGTACACCGCAAGCTCCAGCGGCCGCGCCTGATCCGTATGTACGAGGCGCTGACGGTCGACGATCCCGCGCAGCCGGCGCTGGACGGCGCCACCGTCCTCGTACTGGAGCGCGCCGAGGGATCGCTGGACGCCCTGCTGCGCCGCTCCCCCGCCGGACCGCTCGCCGCCGGCCCGGCCCTGCTCACGCAGGTCTGCGAGGGACTGGCACAGATCCACCGCGCGGGCTGGGTGCACGGCGACCTCAAACCCGCCAACGTGCTGCTGATGCCGGACGGTTCGGTACGGCTCGGCGACTTCAACCTCGCCGCCGAAATGGACGGCACGCACGCGTACGCCCCCGTATTCGCCACGCCCGACTACACCCCGCCGGAGCTGCTCTGGTCGGAGATCAGTGAGCAGGGGCGGCAGATCCGGCCGACCGCGGACATCTGGGCCTTCGGGGTCCTCGCCCACCTCCTGCTCACCGGGGCGCTGCCACTGCCCGGCGGCACCCCGGCCGCCCGCCGCGAGGCACTGCTACGGGTCGCCCGCGGCCAGGACGAGCTGCGCCTCTCCCCCGAACTCCCGGAATCCTGGCGGGAGATCGTCACCGACTGCCTGGCCCCGACCCATGCCGCCCGGTCCGTCCACGACACGGCGTCCCTGCTGCGACGCGTCGAGGAGGCGGCCGGCACCGGGCCCTCGCCGCGCCTCCCCCGCCTCCGCCCGCGCCGTATCCGCCGCCGGCGCACCTGGGCGGCCGGCGCCGCCGCCACGGTTCTGCTCGTGGCCGGGGGTACCGCCCTGGCACTGCATGACGCTCCCCCGGACCCCGCCGAGTACGGAGCCGAGGAACTCCGTACGGACCGGAACATCCCGGTCGCCTACCGCAAGCCGATCGTCGACGCCGCCCACCGGTGCGAGAGCAGGGACGTCAGCCCGGCCTTGATCGCCGCCATGCTCAAGACCGAGTCCGACTTCGACCCGGACCTGTCCGATCCGGTCAAGAACGAATACGGCATCGCACGCTGGACCCCGTCCGTCCTCTACTACTGGCTACCCGAGGCCCAACGGCCGGCCGGCGGAGTGAAGGCCGTACAACCGCCCTTCCCGCCGAACGTGTCCATCAAGGCCATGGGCCGCTACCTCTGCGAGATCTCCCGCTCGCTCGCCCGGGACCTCAAGGGCGACCGCAAGGTCCTCGCCGCCGCCGCGTACCGCACCTCGGTGAAGACGGTGAACCTGGCCGGCGGGGTACGCGCCAAGGAACGGCGGTACGCGGACCAGGTCGCCCATTGGCTCAAGGCGTATACACCGAAGGTAAGTTGAGGACGGCCGCCTCCCGGCATCAGGCCATACCATGGCACGACATCGCATGACGTGGCGTGGCGTGACATGGCATGGCCTTCCCTGGCCCGGCCCGGATCACTTGCAGCGCGGAATTCCCGGCACCGGCTTCCAGTTGTCCCCGCCCTTGAGGAAGACGTCGGAGACCCAGCCCTTGTTCGGCAGGTAGGTCCACCAGTTGTTCTTGTACTTGCCGTAGACCACCGTGCCGCCCTTCACCTGGCAGGTGGCCCGGTGGTTGCCGGACAGGTGCCTGGTGCGGATCTTGTACTTCCGGGCGGGCCCGTACCGCGCGTTGACGTCGGTGGCCCACAGGCGCGCCGTGGCCTGCGGCACCGCTGCGGTGACGGTCTCGGCGGCAGGCGCCGCGCTCGCCGCATTCGCCGCCGGTGCCATCGCGAGCATCCCGGTGGCCGCCGCCCCGGCGACCAGGAGGGCGCCGGCCCGCTTCGGAGTCGTGAGCATCATGTCTCTCCCCGTTCCCATGGTTGATGGCTCTCGTACGACCCGTTGCCCGGGCCGCGTTCGGACACCACCAGAGAACCGGCAGCGGCGGCGGGGCGGTACCTCAGATGTCCGAGGTACCGCGCCGCCGCCGAAGGGGCCACCGTGAAGGACGTACGAACGAAGTCCGGTCAGCGGACGACGCGTACGTCAGCGGGAGAAGCGCCGGTCAGTGGAAGAAGTGCCGGGTGCCGGTGAAGTACATCGTCACGCCGGCCTTCTTCGCGGCCTCCACGACCTGCTCGTCACGGATCGAACCGCCAGGCTGGACAATGGCCTTGACGCCGGCCGCGATCAGGATCTCCGGGCCGTCGGGGAACGGGAAGAACGCGTCCGACGCGGCGTATGCGCCGCGCGCCCGCTCCTCCCCCGCCCGCTCGACGGCCAGCCGGCAGGAATCGACGCGGTTGACCTGGCCCATGCCGACGCCGACCGAGGCGCCGCCCTGGGCGAGCAGAATCGCGTTGGACTTCACCGCACGGCACGCCTTCCAGGCGAAGGCCAGCTCGGCGAGCTCGGTCTCCGACAGGGCCTCGCCGCTGGCCAGGGTCCAGTTCGCCGGGTCGTCGCCGTCGGCCTGGAGGCGGTCGGTGACCTGGAGCAGTGCGCCGCCGTCGATGGGCTTGACCTCGACGGGGTTGGCCGGCGCTCCCTCGGCCCGCAGCACGCGGATGTTCTTCTTCCTGGCCAGGACCTCGACCGCGCCGTCCTCATACCCGGGGGCGACGATGACCTCGGTGAAGATCTCGGCGACCTGCTCGGCCATCGCGACCGACACCGGGCGGTTGACGGCGATGACGCCGCCGAACGCGGACAGCGGGTCGCAGGCGTGCGCCTTGCGGTGGGCCTCGGCGACATCGGCGCCGATCGCGATACCGCAGGGGTTGGCGTGCTTGATGATCGCGACGCACGGCTCGTCGTGGTCGTACGCGGCCCGGCGCGCGGCGTCGGTGTCCGTGTAGTTGTTGTACGACATCTCCTTGCCGTGCAGCTGCTCGGCCTCGGCGAGACCGCCCTCACCGGTGACGTACAGCGCGGCGCCCTGGTGCGGGTTCTCGCCGTAGCGCAGCACGTTCTTGCGGGTGTACGTGGTGCCCAGGAACTCGGGGAGGGCCCCCGTGGCAGAGCCGCTGTCGGATTCATCGGATTCAGATGCCGTGTCGGCGGCGTACCCGTCCAGGAACCAGGAGGCCACCGCCACGTCGTACGACGCGGTGTGCTGGAACGCCTCGGCGGCCAGCCGCTTGCGGGCGGCCAGGTCGAAGCCGCCGTCCTTGACCGCGGCGAGGACGTCGGCGTACCGCTCGGGGCTGGTGACGATGGCCACGGACGGGTGGTTCTTGGCGGCGGCGCGAACCATGGACGGGCCGCCGATGTCGATCTGCTCGACGCACTCGTCGGGGGTGGCGCCGGAGGCGACGGTCTCGCGGAACGGGTAGAGGTTCACGACGACCAGGTCGAAGGGCTCGACGCCCAGCTCGGCCAGCTGCTCGCGGTGCGACTCCAGGCGCAGGTCGGCGAGGATGCCGGCGTGCACACGCGGGTGGAGGGTCTTGACCCGGCCGTCCAGGCACTCCGGGAAGCCGGTGAGCTCCTCGACCTTGGTGACCGGCACCCCGGCAGCGGCGATCTTCGCGGCCGTCGATCCGGTCGAGACGAGCTGGACGCCCGCCGCGTGCAGGCCCTGCGCCAGCTCCTCCAGCCCGGACTTGTCATAGACGCTGACCAGCGCGCGCCGGATGGGGCGCTTGGCGTCTGCGGTGGCCTTCGTACCTTCGGTGGCGGTCACGAGATACGTACCTTTCGTCCCTCAATGCGGTAGCCGTGCCGGGCCAGACGCCCCACGACCTCGACGAGCAGTGATCGCTCGACATCCTTGATGCGCTCATGCAGCGCGGATTCATCGTCCTCGTCCCGGACCTCGACCACGCGCTGGGCGATGATCGGGCCGGTGTCGACCCCGTCGTCGACGAAGTGGACAGTGCATCCGGTGACCTTCGCGCCGTACGCGAGCGCGTCGCGCACGCCATGGGCACCGGGAAAACTCGGCAGCAGCGCCGGATGGGTATTGACGGTCCGGCCGCCGAAGCGGGCCAGGAACTCCTTGCCCAGGATCTTCATGAAACCGGCCGAGACCACCAGGTCGGGCTCGTACGCGGCGGTCGCGTCGGTGAGCGCCGCGTCCCAGTCGGCGCGGCTGTCGTAGTCCTTGACCCGGCGGACGAACGTCGGGATCCGCGCGGACTCGGCGCGCTGCAACCCCGTGATGCCGTCGCGGTCGGCGCCGACGGCCACGATCTCGACGCCGTACGCCTCCGAACCCTGCTCGGCGATGGCGTCCAGCAGCGCCTGCAGATTCGTACCGGAACCGGACACGAGGACGACGACCCGGGCCGGACCGCCGGACGGGTCGGACGGGACGGACGGGACGGGGGCTGATGACGAGGCCACGATGGGGCTCTTTCCGATCTCACGTCGTTGGTCACTGATCACTGGCCGCTGGCCGCTGGCCGCTGGTCACGCGTACGGCCATGCCCATTTGTGTGGTCGCACAAATCCGCGGGTACGGCAAAACCGGGCGACCCTACGAAGGCACCGACCGCCAGCAACGATACCGGCACACCGAACGGCCCCCACGGGACGGGGGCGAAGCCGGGAGGTAGCGTCAGGCGTAAGACTGCATGCATGCAGTGCGCGTGCAGGACAGCAGTGCAGTACGTGGGAACCCGTGCGCCGGCCACGAGGGCCCGCGCACGGACGAGACAAGGGGAAGACGCACTCCAGATGACGGACCGACGCCGCCGCGCGGCCCTCCTGCTCCCGCTGCCCGCCACCTCCCCGGGGGCGGTGCTGCTGCGGGATCGCAAGTCTCCGTCCTCTTCCCCCGAGCCGTCCTCCCCTCCCTCGGGATCCCCCTCCGGCCCCTCGGGGTCGTCGCCCTCGCCCGCTCCGGGCTCCGGCCAGGACACCCCGGACGCCCCGGACAGCCCGGATACCCCAGTCAGCCCGGACGGCCCGGACAACCCCTTCGCCCCGCCGCCGGCCGACGCCCCCGACCAGGAATGGCGCCCCCGCTACCCGGCCTCGCACACCCACGGCCACGGGCAGGGCCAGGGCCAGGACGGTAACGGCGACAGCAACGGCAACAGCAGCGACGAGCACCCGGCACGCGAGGACGGCAGGTCGGCACCGACGGCCTGGGGCAGCCAGTGGAGCCCCCGCCAGCCGGGCCGGCAGAGCGGCGGCGGCTTCGGCACCCGCCCGGGCGGCCGCAACGGCCAGCAGAACAACCCCGGCGGCCCCGGCAACCTGCGCTGGGACCCCACCGACCCGCTCCAGCGCCGGGCCCGCTATGCGCTGCTGGCCGGCATGTGGGCGTTCTTCTTCGCCCTCCTCTTCGGCCTCCCCGAGGTCTCCCTGCTCCTCGGCGCGCTGGCGATCTACTGGGGCATCAGCTCCCTCCGCGGCAAACCGGACGCCGCGAGGACCGCCACCGCGGCGACCACCGCTGCCATGGAGGGCCGCCGGCCCGCCACCGACGCCGCCCCCACCCCGGGCCGCCCGCCCGGCACCCCGCCGAGCCCCGCCCGCCCCCAGGCCACCGCCGCGATCGCCGGCCTGGTGACCGCTTCCCTGGCCCTGATGATGGTGGCCGCGACCTTCACCGTTCAGATCGTCTACCGCGACTACTTCAACTGCGTGAACGACGCCCTGACCCGGTCGGCCAGCAAGTCCTGCGAAAACCTCCTCCCCGAGAAACTCCGCCCCCTCCTGAGCACGGCCATGGAGAAGTAGCCCCCCGACGCGCCCCGGAGGCGCACGCTCCTGGTCCCGTGCGGCCGGTCACCGCACCAGCAGGTCGATCACGCCCGTCAGGTCCTCCTCCCCGCCGCCCTCGGCCAAGCGGCGCTGCATCAGCGCGAAGTACGGGCCGAGCAGCTCCGGGCTGACACCCTGCTCCTCGGCGGTCGTCAGGAAGGTCGGTGTGCCGGCCACCTGCATGGCGAGATTCGAGACCACACCCTTGGTGTAGTCGCCGCTCCGCAGCTGGTCGGCGGTCTGGTGGACCGACGGGGCCATCGCGACGAGCCAGTCGGCGAGCAGCGGGGCGAGCGACGCGGGGTCGATGTCCTCCTTCCGGATCAGGGCGAAGGCGTGCGCGGCCCCGGCGAACATCCCGTACATGGCGCTGAGCAGGGCCACGTCGTGCAGGGCCGCGAAGCCCGGGTCCGCCCCGACGTAGGTGGTGCCGGCCGGGACGCCCAACGTCTCCCGATGCCGCTCGAACAGATCCCGCGAGCCGCTGTAGAAGACGTAGCCCCCGGCCTCCGGCACACCGATCATCGGCGGGACGGCCATGATCCCGCCGTCCACATAACGAGCACCGCGCTCACGGGCCCACTCGGCGCGGGCACGGGCCTGGGCGGGGGTACTGGTGATCAGGTTGACCAGGTCCTTGCCGGCCAGGTCGGCGCCGACCAGCACCTCACCGACCGAGGCGTCGTCCAACAGACACACCACGACCAGCCCGCTCGCCGCGACCGCTTCAGCGGCACTGCCCGCGACCCTCGCCCCTTCGGCGGCGAGCGCCTCGGCGCGGGCCGGGGTGCGGTTCCAGACGGTGAGCGGGTGGCCGGCGGCGAGCCAGGTACGGGCCAGCGCGGTACCCATCGCACCGAGGCCCAGCAGCGTGACAGCGGTCTTCTCAACAGTGTTCTGTGCCATGCCGATTAGGCTGTCCACAGACCCGAAGACGATCAAGTACGCACTTCGGAGTGGGCGCTTACCCCAGGGTGAGCAAGCAGGTCAGAGGGGTGGAGCATGGCGACGCTGAACCGGCCAGGGGCACCGGACGGACACATCTGCGGGATCGATGCGGCGATGGAGGTGATCGGCGGCAAGTGGAAGGTGCTGATCCTCTGGGCACTGCACGAGCACCCGTACCGCCGCTTCGGCGAGCTGCGCCGACTGCTTCCGGGGATCACCGAGAAGGTGCTCGCCTCCCACCTGCGCGAACTGGAAGCAGACGGGATCGTGCACCGCGCCTCCTACGACGAGGTGCCGCCCCGCGTCGAGTACTCACTGACCGAAAACGGCGCACGCCTCAATGACGCACTCCAGCCACTGGCCGCCTGGGGACGCGAACAGCCGACCACTCGACGGCCGGAGAACACCGCGGACTGACCTCCGGCACCCCGCCTCCGACGCGCCTTCACCCTCCCCCGCCC
Source organism: Streptomyces sp. NBRC 110611 (assembly GCF_001590865.1). Taxonomy (GTDB): domain Bacteria; phylum Actinomycetota; class Actinomycetes; order Streptomycetales; family Streptomycetaceae; genus Streptomyces. Next base: position 324,497 of record NZ_BBUY01000001.1, on the reverse strand, counting down.
CCTGCCGCACACATTCTGAACCGATCAGTACAATCAATCCCACATTACGTACCGATCGATCCAAAATCTGATCCGAGGAGATCTCATGCCACCCACATACGCGGCGAACGCACTGGCAGGCAAGGTCGCACTGGTCACCGGCGGCTCGCGCGGCATCGGAGCAGCCACCGCCCGGGCACTCGCTGAGGCCGGTGCGGACGTGGCGATCAGCTACGCCGCTTCCGCGGACAAGGCCCTGGAGGTCGTCCGGGAGCTCGAAGGCCTCACCGTCCGCGCCGCCGCATACCAGGCCGACCAGGCGGACCCTGCCCAAGTCGCGGGCCTGGTGGCCACCGTGGCCGAGGACTTCGGCCGCCTCGACATTCTCGTCAACAACGCCGGCGTGAGCGTCAACGGCGAGGTCGACGCCCCGGAGCCCGACACCGCCGCCTTCGATCGCCAACTCGCGGTCAACATCGGTGGCGTGACGTCGGCGATCCGGGCCGCGTCCACCCTCCTCGGCGAGGGCGGGCGCATCATCACGGTCGGCTCCGGCCTGGCCAGCCGCCCCTCATTCCCCGGCGTTGCCGACTACGCGGCGACCAAGGCCGCGATCGTCGCGTACAGCAAGGGCGCCGCCCTCGACCTGGCCCCGCGCGGCATCACCGTCAACGTCATCCAGTCCGGCTCGGTGACCACCGACATGAACCCGCAGGACGGACCGACCTCGGAGGTCCAGCGTGCCGCCAACGCCATGCGGCGCTACGGGTGCCCCGAGGAGATCGCGGCCGGCATCGTCTTCCTGGCCAGCCCCGCCGCCTCCTTCATCACCGGCACCACTCTCAACATCGACGGAGGCTTCTTCGCCTGACTCACGGACCAGACAGAAACCGCCTGGAACACGCACCCGGCAACGGCTACGATCGACGGCAGCACCGCGTGTCGGTCACCGACTGGGTGAGGCATGGAGGTGCCAGGAGATGCCCTTGGAGGCATTCCTTGTCAGTTGAGCTGAATCACACGATCATCCATGCCCGGGACAACCGGGAGTCCGCCGAGTTCTTCGCGAACCTGCTGGATCTTCACATCACCTCCGAGTGGGGCCCGTTCATCGCGGTCGGCCTGAGCAACGGCGTCACGCTGGACTTCGCCACGATCCCCGCGGACCGGATCACCCCGCAGCACTACGCCTTCCTGATCTCGGAGGAGGAGTTCGACGCGGCGTACGCGCGGATCACAGCGCGCGGCATTGAGCACTACGCCGACCCGCACGGGCAGCAGCCCGGCACGATCAACCACAACGACGGCGGCCGCGGCGTCTACTTCATGGACCCGGCAGGCCACGGCATGGAACTCCTCACCGTGCCGTACGGCGGCTGGCCTTCGTAGGCACCCGCACCGAGGGCCGCGTCCCGTGTCCCGCGTCACGGGGCGCGAGACGCGGCCCTCAACGCCACCGGCTCACCGCACCCCGCTGATCCTCCGCAGCATCTCCAGGAACTGCTCCCGCTCGGCCGCCGACAGCGGGGCCAGGAGTGCGTCGTTGGCCCACTCCCCCGCCTTCGTGCACTCCTCCAGGCACCGCTCACCCTCGGCCGTAAGACTCACCGCGTTCTTACGGCGGTCGACCGGATCGGGAGCGCGGACGACGAAACCCGCCGCCTGAAGATCGTTGAGGATGCCGACCACGTCCTTCGGGTCGAGCGAGACCGTCCTGCCCAGTTCGGCCTGGGCAACCGGACCGAGATCCGCGACGGCAGCAAGGACCACGTGGTGCCACATCTTCATGTCGTGTCGCGCGAGCGCCTCCGCGACCAGGCCGCGCCCACGGGCCGCCGCCCGGCCGAGAAGCCAGCTGGGAAGAGCACGGATCCGGCTGGGCGCCGACGGGTTCTCTGCCATGCACAGCAGCGTACGACAAAACGTTGGACCTCCCAACGACCTCTCCCTTATCATTGGGATCCCCAATGAACCCCAAGGGCGTCGAGACAAGGCCATCGGAAGGCGAGGCGACCGCGCATGCGACGCATTCGGTACGAACACAGCGGCGGACCCGAAGTCTTGTTCCAGGAAGAGGCCCCAGCCCCGGAGCCCGGAACCGGTGAACTGCTCATCCGGACCGAAGCAATCGGCGTCACGCTCCCCGTCGTACGCAAAGTACGCGAGGGCACGCAGCCCGTCCCGCTCGGCGGCGAGCTGGCCGGCGAAGTGGTGCGCGTCGGCGAAGGGGTGAGCGGATACGCGCCGGGCGACCGGGTCACCGGCCTCTGCTTCGGGCACGGGTACGCGGAGTACGCACTGCTGCACACCGCGATGGCCTCCCCTATCCCGACGGGCGCCACCGCCAGGGACGCCGTCGCGCTGGTGCGCAGCGGCGTGGTGGCACTCGGCGCTCTGGAGGCCGCGCGCCCCGAGAAGGGCGAGTCCGTTCTGGTCACCGCGGCGGCGAGCGGCGTCGGCCACCTCGCCCTGCAGCTGGCGAAGTTGAGGGGTGCCTCGCGCGTCGTCGCCGCCGTGGGCGACCCCGCCAAGGCGGACTTCGTACGCGCCCTCGGCGCCGATGCCGTGGTGGCGTACGAGGAGGAGAGCTGGGGCGAGCCGGTCGACATCGTGCTCGACGCGGTCGGCGGCGCACTGCTCACACCCGCCGTCACAGCCCTCGGGCCTGGTGGACGGCTGGTCGCGTACAGCTCGGGCGGCGGCACCATCGAGGCGTACGACCTCCTCGTGGGCGGCAAGTCGGCCATCGGGTTCCAGGTGGCGATCGTGGCCAGGAACCAGCCGCAGCGCTACGCAGGATGGATCGAGCAGCTGTGGCGGCTATTCGTCGACGGGGCACTGCGGCCCACGATCCACGCGGAGTTCGCCCTCGCGGACGCGGCACGAGCACACGCGACGATCGAGCACCGAACCAACCGGGGAAAGGTCATCCTGGTGCCCTAGGCGTGTCCGATGGGTCAAGGGGGCAGGGGTCAGAGGGGCAGGAGGTCGGCCGGTCACGCCGTTCCCCGATGCCCGCAGAGCCGACAGCAACTGCTCGGCGAGGCCTTCACCGGAATGAGCAGCTTGTCGTCGTTGAAGCCGAACGCCTCGGCCGTCGCGGCGAGATCCCTCTCTCCCACATCGACCGCCATCCGCGCGAAGACGTTGTGGCACGCATACCGCAGCGCCGTGCGAAGGGAGGCGTTCTCGCAATGGGCACGATCACCGGTCAGCCTCTTGCCGCTGCCCGGCGGAACGCAGGAGGCGGACTGTGCGTCGCCTCGTCCACCGAGGAGTACAGCCCCTTCTCCAGAGCCGCCGCCGCGACGACGAGATGGAACGCATCCCCCAGAGGCGCGGAATCCCGCACAGCCCGGTTCCGCAACGGTTCGCTCTCGTCATTGTTCAGCTTCAACCAGGCGGCCTGATCCACCGTCATATATCCGCTGAAGCTCCCCGTCCGTATAGGTGCGCCGATACGGGACCTTCGGACGCCCCGACGACTGGGAGCCGGTGATCGCCCGGTCCCCGACGACGATGTTGCCCAGACCGGCCTCCGGGGACCCCGGCAGCGACCCGCTTCTCGCCCGCCGCGCCGGGCGACTTCCCCGGGCCGGTATCGGCGTCCCCGCCTGCCCCACAGCCCGACAAGGGAACCGAGAGCAGCGCACAACAGAAGCAGCGCTACAACGGAAAGAGCCCCGCCCATGCGCCACGGGCGCACGAACGGGGCCGATCTGGGGCTTAGGCCAGGCTGATTCCGGCCTGAGCCTTGATCACGTCCACGGCATCACTGGTGAGCCACCTGAGCGGTACGACGGTCCAGCGATCACTACCGGGCTTGCGCATCACGACGGCCTTACCGTCCTGCACCAGCTCACACCGCATGAACCCGTGATCGCGCTTCAGATCGTCCGCCAGGTGCTCACCGTGGATCATCCTCCGCCTACTCCCCTTCGCGCTCCGCGTCGTCCGCCATGGACGTGTGCACGTCGCCGTTCTGAGAGACACCCGTATCGGGATCCGTGGCCTGACCTTGGTTGCCTTGCGCGTCCCAGGGTTCCCCCGCGTTCTCGAAGTCCTTCCTACCCATTCTTGTGCTCCTTCCGGTTTGCCGCTGCGGCGACACAAGGACCGCCCCCGTGCCGTTGTGCGACCCACCCCGGCCGGGCGCTCGACTCTCCAACCGGGGCGGGAGATTCATCGGTTGCTCAGCTGTGGACGCCCCACACAATGTGTTCCCGGATCTTCATGCCGGCGATGACGGCCACCCCGAATTCCCCCCGGTCACGCGCCTGGTGGCGTTCCTCGGACTCCGCTGCACACGTGTCGCAGCCCGGGACGGGTTCCGGGTCGAGGTCACGGCGGCTGTACGGCCAGGGCAGCTCCACGGGCTTCTCCTGGTAGCCGCTCATCGGCGAGTCACCGCCTCTGGCATCGACTCCAGCAGCACCGCCAGGCGCTCGGCCTCAGCAAGGGGCATCGAGGGCGGGGCGATCCGGTCCGGCCCGTTGCGGGTCACCGAGACGAGCGAAGGCTGAAGATCGAATCCCACTCGCCGGAACGCCCGGTCCAGGCGCTCTCGAACGCTCGTCGCTGCCCATGCCATCTTCGCCGCCATGATCACGCTCACCACCCTCTGTAGTGGAATTGCTACCGAGGGGCCTCAGCGTGGCCTAGAGTCGGGCATCGTTCAACGCGTCGGATGGTGGAGGAAGGGCCGGTGAATGCCCGTTGAATCGCAAGGAGTTGAGCCCGGAGAGTTCTCCCCGGGCAGCCTACGGGGCACGTCTGCGCAGCTTGCGGGAGGCGCGTGGCTGGACTCAAGATGAGCTTGCCGAACACATGGAGTATTCCAGCGTGCACGTTTCGGCGGTTGAAGTTGCTCGGAGACCTCCAACTCTACGTTTTTCGCGTAGGGCAGACCGGGCCTTCGGCCTCGAAGGATCGGCAGACACGTTCGAGCGTCAGTGGCATGAGCTCCGGCGCGGCAGCCTGTTGGAGGGCTTCCCGGAGTACGTCGGGTACGAGGGCCGGGCGGCCGAGATCCGGCTGTACGAGGTGGGCGTGATCCCTGGCCTGCTCCAGACCCCGGAGTACGCGTCGGTACTCGCCCAAAGCGCCGTCAAGCGCGGGGCGATCACGCCCGAGCAGGCAGACGAACGGGTCTCGCTCGTAGCAGAGCGCCAAGCTGCACTGGTTCGGCCACATCCACCGTTGGTTTTCGTGGTGCTGGATGAAAGCTGCATCCGTTGGCCCGTCGGGGGATGCGCCGTCATGGACGCACAGTTTGCGCGTCTGGTCGAGTTTGCGGAGATGCCGAACACCGTGTTCCAGGTGGCACCGTTCGACATGGGAGAGCGCCGAACGGTCAGGTTGCCGATCACCGTGCTGACGCTGCCGGATCGCTCGCTCATGTCGTACGCCGAGTCCGCGCAACGGGGTCGTCTCGAACGGGAAAGCACCTCGGTATTACCCATACTGACGGCCTACCATCAGTTGCAGGCCGACGCGCACTCCCAGGCTGCTTCTGTGACCTTGATCAACGAGTTACGAAAGGGCACCCCGTGACCAACTCTTCCCTCCGATGGGTCAAATCTTCCTACAGCGACAACGGTGGCCAGTGCATCGAGTGGGCGCGGGATCATGCAGTTGCTTCCGGCGTCGTCCCCGTCCGCGACAGCAAGGACCCGCACGGCCCGGCACTCGCCTTCTCCGCCTCGTCCTGGTCCTCGTTCGTGACCAACATCAAGGGCGGCGCACTCCCGACCGTCTGACTCCTTACGGCACTCCAGCCCCGCTACCTCGCGACAGGTGGCGGGGCTCTTTGGTGACGGGCAGGGCTGCTATCCGTAGCCGCGTTCGAGAGCCGACCGCGTCAGACCAGCTCGTCTGCAAGCAGATCCATCAGCAGACCGTCCTGCCAGGCGCCCGTCCGGTGATTGCGCCCGTACGCGCGCATGATCCCCACGGGTTTGAACCCGACCTTGCTGTAACAGCGGATCGCCGCGGTGTTGGCCACAGCGGGATCGATGGTCAGCCGGTGATGGCCGCGTTCCTGCACCAGCCATCGGGCCAGCGTGCGCACCGTATCGGCACCGAGCCCCTTCCCGTGGCGCTTCGCCGTCAGGAAGATATCGATGCCGGCATGACGAAACTCGGGATCGGTCTCTTCGTCGAACTGGACGGCACCGATGACCTCACCCTCGAAGACGACGGCCAGCATGCCCTCATAGCCGTCTGGGGGCGACCACCACGCCGCGACTTCCGGTTCTCGTACGACCCTTTCGAGGATCTCAGTATCGCCATCGGTCACCGGCCGCAGCACGACCTTGTCCCCATGCAGCTCCATGCCCTCATTCTCCCTGAGCGGTGAAGGCACCTTCAGCCCAAGCGGCCCCTCGCCACGTCACGAGCTGATCCGCTCAATAGCCGACCACCTCGACAGGGGCACCCCGGGAGGGGCATTTCCACCCAACGCTCAGCGCATCGTCGGACCTCGGACTGGGCCGTTGATCAGGCGTGGATGTCAGTGGGGTCTGGCAGAGTCCCGTCCATGCTGCAGGCGTGTTTGAACGGTGCCCGCGACCGTGGCGAGTGCGGCACTCTCCCGGTGACGCCTCAGGAGTTGGCCGCACAGGCGCAGCGAGCTGTTGCCGCTGGGGCTGAGGACGTGCATCTGCACCCCAAGGATGCCGATGGCCGTGACTCTTTGGAGCCTGGACTGGTAGGTGAGGCAGTCATGGCGGTGCGTGCTGCTGTGCCGAAGAGTGTGCAGGTCGGAGTCACCACGGGTGCCTGGGCGGTACCCGATCCTCAGCGTCGGGCTGACCTCATCCGCAGCTGGGTGATTCTGCCCGACCACGCCTCGGTGAACTGGCACGAGCATGGTGCTGAGGCGGTGGCCAGTGTGCTGCTGGACCTTGGTATCGGCATCGAGGCCGGCATCTACTCCGGTACCGACGCGGCCCGCAGATTCCTTGCCTCACCGCTGTCAGCCCGGGTACTGCGAGTACTCGCCGAAGTGACCGACACCGACCCCCGTACGGCCGTAACTACGGCTGCGAGTCTGGTGAAAGAGCTGAGTGATGGGCTCGCAGCGCCCGTGCTGCTGCATGGAGAAGACGGCGGAGCCTGGCCTGTCCTTGAGGCCGCTGCGCGGCTTGGCCTGGATACCAGGATCGGCCTTGAAGATGTCTTGGTGCTGCCTGACGGGGCGACCGCTGGCGACAACGCTGCCTTGATCGACGCCGCGCGGAAGTTCCTGGATAGCCAGGGAGGGCAGCATCTCTGGGTCGGCAGATGAGCCGACCGGCACCTCGAACTGGGGCGCTCACCTGGGAACTCGCCAGACGCCGAAGCGGCCTTCGTCTGCGGGGCCGCCACGCTGCCGCTCACGTCGTCGCTTCGTCGGACTGTCCGTCGCCGATCCCGGGCCCTGTTGCCGTGGCATCGTCGCGCCCCGCTGCCGTGGCGTCACCGGCACCGCGCCCCGTTGGCGTAGCGTCGCCATCCGCGTGTCCCGCCGTTCCCGTCGTGGCGTCCCCGGCCTTCCGGCGTGCTCGGAGGTGCCAGGCTCGGAGGGCGAGGGTGGTGGGGATGCCGGTGAGGGCCGTCCAGGCGGCTGCGGCGAGGCCGGTGCGCCACCAGCTCGGGCCGAAGGTGGCAAGGGCATCCGTGCCCAGTGCGCCGCCGGAGAGTGCGGCGAGTGCTGCCGTGAGTGTGCCGCAGAGGCAGGCCGCGAGGACCGTCGTGCAGGCCGTGGTCCATGGTGTCCAGGGGTGGGCCGGATCTGTCGTCAGGGGCGCCGTCGAGGTTGCCGTCACGTTTGGGGCAGGGCTTGGTGCTGCGGCGGTGCGGGCGAGATGGCGGGCGAGCAGGACGCCGGCGGCCAGCGGGATCGCGGCCACGGTCCAGGTGAGCGGGGCTCCCGGGCCCGGGGCCGGTACGCCGGCGAGGAGCGGGAGATGGGGCATCGCCGGGTGCGCGGTGGCGCCGAGCGGTGCGATCGTGCTGCCCGCGCCGAGGGTGAAGCCCGGGCCCAGTCCGTAGGAGGCGCCCCAGATGGCCGCGTTCGGGAGCAGGAGGAGGCAGAGCAGGAGGGCCGTGGCGCGGCTCGGCCAGTCCGGGGCGAGCTGGAGGAGGTCCTGGTACACCCGGTCCCCGTGCAGGACGAGTGCGAGGACGGTGAGCAGGGCGCCGCAGGTGAAGAGGGTGAGCAGGGCGGCGCCGGCGGCGCGTTGGGCGGCGGCGAGGCGGCCGCCCAACAGGCTGCGGAGCAGGAGACGCCGGAGTGAGCGGAGCAGGGCACGGAGGAGGCGACGGACACGGGCGGGTGGGCGGCAGCGGGAGCGGAAGCGGCGCAGCCGGGCGGCCGCTCGGGGCCGGGAGTGCCGGAGCCAGGAGGGCAGCAGGGCGGCGGCGGCCGGGCCCAGGATGTGGCTGGTGCCGGTCGGCCGGAGGAGGTGCCAGGTTCCGGCGGGGCCGAGGATGTGCCAGGTCGTGGCGGTGAGGATGGCAACCGTGGTGATCGGTACGTACAGCAGGACGCTGAGCGGGTCGGCGGCCAGTTGGCCGGTGGAGGCGTAGAGCAGCGCGCCGGCCACGACCAGCAGATAGCCGCCGAGGAGCGCGCCGAGCAGGGTGCGCGGTGGGAGCATATCGGCGCTGTGGCGCGGCGCCGACGGGTGCGGACCGGGGGCGTCGGGGTCGGCGATCGCGGTCGCCAGGGTGTGGCGGGCGGCCCGGTACAGCAGCCAGACGGGGAGCACGGTGAGCAGCAGCGGCGTCACCGCGACCGGGGCCGGGAGGCCGGGAGGGGACGTGGTGCGGACGAGGTCGCCGCCGTGCGCCAGGAGCCACAGGTCGGCGGCGAGGTGCAGGGCGCGGGAGGGGCCGCTGTCGGGGTACGGGGAGGCGACCCAGAGCAGCAGCACGGCGACCGTCAGCGCGCCGAGGCCGAGGCCGGCGGCTGTGACGCCGCCGAGGAAGGCCGCGCCGATCGCGGAGGAGCGCCGGGCGGCGGTCCGGCCGTACGAGGAGAAGGTGGCGCCGCGGTCGATCAACTGGCTCACGCGGCCATGCTGCCAATAACACCTGTTTTGTCCCTGTACTGGGCAGATGGTCGACGTGTCGTGGGTGGCGAGTGTGACCGGGCGTGGCCGGCGGGTGTGTCGAGGTGAGTGCGGCGGGGCGGATTTTCAAACTGCTGGTCATGTCTTGCCCCAGCGCCAGGAGGTGCCCGTGAACCGGCGGGACGAGATGCCCGTGAGCCGGCGGCGGGAGGCGGCCCCGGCCGCGGCTGCCTTCGACGAGCTCTGTGTGCGGCACGCGGCCGCGTTGATCCGGCAGACGTACCTGCTCACCGGGCGGCCCCGGCTCGCACGGCGGGCGGTGGAGCGGGGGTTCCGGCTGGCGTGGCAGCGATGGCCCGAGGTCGCGGCGGCCCCGGACCCGGCGGGGTGGGTGCGGGCGGCGGCGTACGAGTACGCGCTGACGCCCTGGCACCGGCTCTGCCCCGGGCTGCGGACCGCGCGGAGCCCGGAACGCCTGCCGGGCTCGGCGTCCGTACAGCCCGCCGGCCGGCCGCTGGGGCCCGCGGGCCGTGCGCTGCTGGAGGCCGTACTGGCCCTGCCCGCCCCGTATCGGCGGGTGCTGTTGCTGCATGACGGGGTCGGCCTCGGGCTTCGTGCGACGGCGGCCGAGGTCGAGGCGAGTGGGGCGGCGACGGCGGGGCGGCTGGCGTACGCCCGGCAGACGATCGCGGTACGGCTGCCGGAGCTGGGGCTCGGCGGGCAGCCTCCGGAGCGGCGGGGCGACGTCGTACGGGGTCGGCTCGGTGAGCTGCTGACCCGGGTGGACGCGTTGCTGGCGGCGGAGGAGGTGGAGCCGCCGGGCGGAGCGGGGATCCGGGCCGACGGCGAGCGCGGGGCCCGCCGGACCACGCTCGCGGCGCTCGGGCTGACGGGGCTGTTCGTCCTGGTCACCCTGCTCGCGATGGTCGTAACGCCGGGGCACGGTGCGCGCCCGCGCCCGTGGGAAGGTCCGCGGGTGGCGGTCCCAGCCGAGCCGCGCGTGGCAGTCTCAGCAGAGCCGCCGGTGATGTTCTCAGCAGAGCCACGCGTGCCCGTCCTGGCAGAGCCGGGGGTGATGGTCTCAGCAGAGCCGCGCGTGGCAGTCCCCGCCGTGCCGCACGCCCCGGCCGGACCGGACCTCCCAGCCCCGGCGGACGTCCCGGCCGACCCGCCGGGCAGCCCCGGACAGCCCCGGCTCAGCCCCGATCTGCGATGAGCCGGCCACGTACGTGCCGGAATCACGTGCGTACCGGAATACGGCCCCGGGCCCGTGCCCACCGTGGTGGGTACGGGCCCGGGGCCGTTTCCCCTAAGGGGGACTCGAACAGATCCCCTAGGGGACGCAAGCACCCCCTGCGGGTCCACAACGAAGCAGGTCCGCGTGGTATTTCCGAAGGACCTCAGCCGCTCAGAAACTCAGCCGTTCAGGAACTGGCCGCTCAGAAACTCAGCTGCCGGTCAGGGACTCAGCCGTTCAGGATCTGGCGGGCCAGGACTGCCGTCTCCGACGGGGTCTTGCCGACCTTGACGCCGGCGGCCTCCAGGGCCTCCTTCTTCGCCTGGGCGGTGCCGGAGGAGCCGGAGACGATGGCGCCGGCGTGGCCCATGGTCTTGCCCTCGGGCGCGGTGAAGCCCGCGACGTAGCCGACGACCGGCTTGGTGACGTTGGCCTTGATGAAGTCGGCCGCGCGCTCCTCGGCGTCGCCGCCGATCTCACCGATCATCACGATCAGCTCGGTGTCGGGGTCCGCCTCGAACGCCGCGAGGGCGTCGATGTGCGTGGTGCCGATGACCGGGTCGCCACCGATGCCGACGGCCGACGAGAAGCCGATGTCGCGCAGCTCGTACATCATCTGGTAGGTCAGCGTGCCGGACTTCGACACCAGGCCGATGCGGCCCGGCTTCGTGATGTCGCCCGGGATGATGCCGGCGTTGGACTGACCGGGGGTGATCAGGCCGGGGCAGTTCGGGCCGATGATGCGGGTCTTGTTGCCCTTGGACTTCGCGTACGCCCAGAAGGCGGCGGAGTCGTGGACGGCGATGCCCTCGGTGATCACGACCGCGAGCGGGATCTCGGCGTCGATGGCCTCGACGACGGCGGCCTTGGCGAAGGCCGGCGGCACGAAGAGGACGGAGACGTCGGCGCCCGTCTTCTCCATCGCTTCCTTGACGGAGCCGAAGACCGGGACGGACGTGCCGTCGAAGTCGACCTCGGTGCCGGCCTTGCGCGGGTTGACGCCACCGACGATGTTGGTGCCGTCACCGAGCATCAGCTTGGTGTGCTTCATGCCAGTGGCACCGGTCATGCCCTGGACGATGACCTTGCTTTCCTTGGTGAGGAAGATAGCCATGGTGTTGGAGTCCCTCGTCCCTTACTTCGCAGCCGCGAGCTCGGCGGCCTTGTCGGCCGCGCCGTCCATGGTGTCCACGCGCTGGACCAGCGGGTGGTTGGCGTCCGACAGGATCTTGCGACCCAGCTCCGCGTTGTTGCCGTCGAGGCGGACGACCAGGGGCTTGGTGACCTCTTCGCCCTTGGACTTCAGCAGCTCCAGGGCCTGGACGATGCCCTTGGCGACCTCGTCACAGGCGGTGATGCCACCGAAGACGTTGACGAACACGGACTTGACGTCCGCGTCGCCGAGGATGATCTCCAGGCCGTTCGCCATGACCTCGGCGGAGGCGCCGCCACCGATGTCGAGGAAGTTGGCGGGCTTGACGTTGCCGTGCTTCTCGCCGGCGTAGGCGACGACGTCGAGGGTGCTCATGACGAGGCCCGCGCCGTTGCCGATGATGCCGACCTGGCCGTCGAGCTTGACGTAGTTCAGGCCCTTGGCCTTCGCGGCGGCCTCGAGCGGGTTGGCCGCGGCCTTGTCCTCGAGGGCCTCGTGCTCCGGCTGGCGGAACTCGGCGTTGGCGTCCAGCGAGACCTTGCCGTCGAGGGCGAGGACGTCACCGCTGGCGACCTTGGCGAGCGGGTTGACCTCGACGAGGAGCGCGTCCTCCTTGACGAAGGTGTCCCACAGGGTGACGAGGACGTCGGCGACCTTGCCGGCGACCTCGGCCGGGAACTTCGCGGCCTCGACGATCTCGCGGGCCTTCTCCGGGGTCACACCCTCGTTGGCGTCGATCGGGGTCTTGGCGACGGCCTCCGGGCGCTTGGCCGCCACCTCCTCGATGTCCACGCCGCCCTCGACGGAGGCGATGGAGAGGAAGGTGCGGTTGGTGCGGTCGAGGAGGAAGGAGACGTAGTACTCCTCGGCGATCTCCGGCGCGGTCTCGGCGATCATCACCTTGTGGACCGTGTGGCCCTTGATGTCCATGCCGAGGATGTCCGTCGCGCGGGCGACGGCCTCGTCCGGGGTGGCGGCCAGCTTCACGCCACCGGCCTTGCCGCGGCCGCCGACCTTGACCTGGGCCTTGACGACCGACTTGCCGCCCAGTCGCTCCGTCGCCTCGCGCGCCGCCTCAGGCGTGTCGATGACTTCACCGGCCAGCACCGGTACACCGTGCTTGGCGAAGAGGTCCCTCGCCTGGTACTCGAACAGGTCCACGCGCGTCCGTCCCTTGTCTTCTCAGAATCGCCGTAGTGATCGCGGTTCGTTCGTCTGCGATGGGCGTGCCGCGAAGGGCAACGTGACGGCGCTGTCACAGGGGAGGCGTACACGGTGACCGGATACGCGGCATGTCCGTCTCGCAGGTTATCGCCGCAGGACCTGAGGCCCTAAATCACAGATCACACTCCAGCGGTGATTACGGTCACAGATCCCGGGCCGCACGCCCCGTGTTCACCCGGCCACCCATCGTCACTCACTGTGACGAAGGGGTCGCGGACAAGGTTGCGGGAGAGCGGGAATCCGGTTGGGAAGAATGTGCGACGCGCCCGCACAACACCTTCGCAGCCGGAGGCCGGAAAGAGCCTTGTCCGATCAACTCCCCCTATTGCACACTGCGTTGAGCACTTTCGCATCAGGAGTCACAAGCCGGGGTCGTAGCCAGTCGTCATCAGTCGCAGCCAGATGTGCGCGCTCCGGGCTTGGTCCCGTGCGGGCGTCCGGCAGCCCACGGACCGCTCGCACCGGATGCAGACGGGGGAACTTGATGAGCGGTGGGGGGATGCGCGACCACGATCGGCGCGGGGTGCCGTCGTGGACTCCTGCGCACCCGCCGTCCCTCCCTCTCTTCCCGCCGCCCCTCCCGGCTTTCTCGATGTCCTGGTGCCCTCACACTCGGTGCCTGAAGGGATTGGAGGGGGAATGCCGACACATACGACCTATCCCGGCGTCTATGTCGAAGAGCTTCCCAGCAGCGTCCGCAGCATCACCACCGTCACCACATCCGTCACCGCGTTCGTCGGTCACACCCGGCGCGGCCCGCTCAACCAGCCGGTACGGATCACCAGCTTCGCCGACTTCGAGCGCCGCTTCGGCGGCCTGACCTCACAGAGCCCGGTCGCGTACGCCGTCCACCAGTTCTTCGGCAACGGCGGCACGGTCGCCGTGATCGTCCGGGTGACCAAGGCCGGCAGCGGCGAGGCGGCCCACGCCACCCTGGAGTCCACCGAGGGGCACAGCCAGTGCCCGGTACTGAAGGTGCACGCCAAGGAACCGGGCGTCTGGGGCAACGGCCTCCGGGTGGCGATCGACCACGACACCCCGTGTCCGGACGAAACCTTCAACCTCCACGTCCTCGACGCGCACGGCCACGCCCGGGAGACCTTCCCCGGCCTGTCCATGGACCCCTGCCACGGCCGCTACGCCGAAACGGTGATCAACACGGGCTCCGCGCTGATCCGCGCCGAGGTCGTCGGCGAGGGCCGCCCGGACCCGTCCGGCACCGTCTCCAAGGCCTTCCACCACGAACTCCCCGACCTGAACGTCGACTTGACCGTCAAGATCGGCGAGGTGGAGCGGGAGTTCACCCTCTACGACCCGGACTGCGACGGCGAGCCGCCCTGCGACGTCACCGAGCTGGCCCTCCTCCTGGAGCGCAAGCTGCGCGCCCTGCCGGACGCCCCCGGCAAGCACGCCTTCGCCGGCACCGAGGTCACCGCCTTCGGCCACCGCATCCAGGTCGTGGCCGGGTCCGCCGACCCCCGCGACATCGTCCGCTTCCTGGGCGAGTGCGCCAACGACCTCGGCCTGGAGGCGTCCGTCAACCCGCCGGTGTTCCCGCTGTGCGACGGCGAGGACGGCGACCCGCCCGGCCCCCGCGATCTGATCGGCAGCGAGGCCCGCAAGAGCGGCCTGCAGGCACTGCGCGACGTCGATGACGTCAACCTGCTCGCCCTGCCCGAGCTGGCCTCGTACGAGAGCACCGAGGACATCGTCGCCGTCCTCTCCGCGGCCGAGCGGCTCTGCCGGGAGCGCCGGATCTTCCTCCTCGTCGACGCGCCCGCCGCCTGGGGCAGCGTGGACGCCGCCCGGGCCGGTATCGCCGCGTTCACACCGGTCCGCGGCAACCACTCCGCCCTCTACTTCCCGCACCTCCAGCTCACCGACCCGCTCTCCGGCCGGCTGCGCTCCTTCCCGCCGTGCGGCGCGATCGCCGGTGTCATCGCCCGTACGGACGGCGAGCGCGGAGTGTGGAAGGCGCCGGCCGGGACCGAGGCCCGGCTGGCCGGAGTCCACTCCCTCGCCGTCAAGCTGACGGACCGTGACAACGGCCTGCTCAACCCGCTCGGCATCAACTGCCTGCGCACGTTCCCGCTGGTCGGCCCGCTGGTGTGGGGTGCCCGCACGCTACAGGGCGCGGACGCCCTCGACAGCGAGTGGAAGTACGTACCGGTCCGGCGGCTGGCCCTGCACATCGAGGAGAGTCTGCTGCGGGGCCTGCAATGGGTCGTCTTCGAGCCCAACAACGAACAGCTCTGGCTCCAGATCCGCCTCAACGTCTCGGCCTACCTGCACTCCCTCTTCGAGAAGGGCGCCTTCAAGGGCAGCACCCCGCGGCAGGCGTACTTCGTCAAGTGCGACAAGGACACCACGACGGAGGCCGACATCGAGAACGGGATCGTGAACGTCGTGGTCGGCATCGCACCGGTCAAGCCCGCGGAGTTCGTGATCGTCAAAATCCAGCAGATGGCAGGGCAGTTCGCGGTCTAGTCCCAGGTCCAGGTCTACTGAAGGAAACCGAAGGAATCCGATGGCTGAGTTCCAGATCAACGCCCATCGCTTCGACCCGTACAAGAACTTCAAGTTCCTGGTTCTGTGGGACGGCCGTACGGTCGCGGGCGTCAGCAAGATCAGCCCGCTGAAGCGGACGACAGAGGTCGTCAAGCACCGGCACGGCGGCGACCCCAGCTCACCGCGCAAGTCGCCCGGGCGCTCCGAGTTCGAGGGCATCACCCTGGAGCGCGGGGTCACCCACGACCCGGAGTTCGACCGCTGGGCCAACAAGGTCTGGCAGGTCGGCGCGGGTCTCGGCGCCGAGGTCTCGCTGGCCGACTTCCGCAAGGACATCATCATCCAGGTCCTCAACGAGGCCGGCCAGGTCGCCGTCTCGCACAAGATCTACCGCTCCTGGCCGAGCGAGTACCAGGTCCTGGGCGAGATGGACGCCAACGCCAACGCCGTCGCCATCCAGAGCCTGAAGCTGGAGTGCGAGGGCTGGGAGCGCGACTACGAGGTCCCGGAACCGGAGGAGCCGTCGTTCACGCATCCGGCGTGAGCCCCGCCCCGGCATGACGTACCGGACGGGGACGAGGACGGGGACGGGGACGGGGACGGGGACGGGGACGGGGACGGGGACGGGGTGAACGAATGGCGGTCACCGGGGCCACGGAACTCCTGGCCATCTGGGAGGCCGGGCTGGCCCAGCAGGGCAGCGGCCGGGCCCTGCTGCTGCATCGCGCTGCCCGCCCCGAGACCGACCCCGACGTGCTGCTGTCGGTGCCGCTCGGGGAGCGGGCGGCGGATCTCTTCGCGCTGCGCCGGGCGCTGTTCGGGGAGCGGATGCAGGTCACCCTGGACTGCGCCGTCCCGGAGTGCGGTGCGGCGCTGGAGTTCGAGCTCGACGCGGCCGAGCTGGGCGCCGCCCGGCCGCGGGTGCCCGAGGGCGGCCTGCGGGTGGCGGAGGGCGGATGGACGGTGCGGTTCCGGCTGCCGTGCCCGACCGATCTCGCGGCGGTGGCGGAGGAGGCCGCGGCCGTGGTGGAAGCCGAGGAGCGCAAGAAGGAAGAGCTGGCCGCGGTCGCGGAGCAGGCCGCCGGGGCGCAGGATGCTGCCCGGCGGCGGCTGGGCGCCCGCTGTGCCCTCTCGGCGGTCCGGGACGACGGGCGTGAGGTCCTGGGCGAGGAGGACCTCGCGCGGCTGCTGCCCGAGCCGGTGCTGAAGCGGTTCGCCGAGGCGGCCGAAGAGGCCGATCCGGCCGCCGAGTTGGCGCTGAACATCGCCTGTCCGGAGTGCGGCGCGGCCACTCCGGCGGAGCTGGACATCGCCGCGTACCTGTGGACCGAACTGGACGCCTGGGCGCGCGATGTGCTCCTGGACGTCCATCTGCTCGCCTCGGCCTACGGCTGGAGCGAGCCCGAGATCCTGGCGCTGAGCCCCCTGCGGCGCCGCTACTACCTGGAGCTGTGCGCAGATGCCTGACGACTACTTCGGCCGGTTGCTGGCGCGGTACGCACCCGAGCGGTCCGGGCCCCCGTCCGCGGGACCGTCCACGGACCCGTTCCCGGCCGCGTCCGACGGCCGTACGGGCGGAACCGGCGGCCGTACGGCCGGGGTTGCCCGGCGCGCGCTCGTACGGCCGCGGCTGCCCGGCCCGTTCGAGCGGGTCGAGGCGCTGCGGGGCGCGTCCGGTGAGCTGGACGTGCCGGACGCTTCGGCGTCGCCGTCCCCGCGGTCGGCGTGGTCGCCGTCGCCGCCGTTCGACGGGGAACCGATCCGGTACGAGCGGGAGATCAGGACCGTCGAGCGCGAGCGGCGGACGACCGCCGCGCCCGGCGCCGCCCCGCGGCAGGGCCCCACCGGCCGCGACGGGCGCGCGGCGAGGCCGGCGGCATCGCTGCTGCGGCCCGCGGCGGCCGCCGAGCCGGGGCCGCGCCCCGCCGCGCCCGAGGCGGTACGCCCAGCGCGGCGGGCCGGGACGGGGGCGGCGGACGGCGGTCCCGGCGCGGGTGCGAGGGCCTCGGTGTCCGCCCGCGCGCAGGCGGACACCGGCCTCCTGACCGCGGCCCCGGCGCCGCGCCCGGGTGCGGACGACGGGCCGGCCGCCGCCCGGAACGCCGCGGCGCGGGCCGCGTCCTCCGGGCGGCGCGGACAGCGCGCCGCCGAGCGGGTGGTGCACGTACAGATCGGCCGTCTGGAGGTCAGTGCGGCGCGTACCGAAGGGCCTCCGGGGAGCGGCCGGCCGGTGCGTACGGAGCGGCGGGCGCCCTCGCTGAGCCTCGCGGACTACCTGGCGCGCGGGGAGGGGACCGGCCGATGAGCAACGCACTCGCCGTCGCGACGGTCACCCAGGCGCTGGCACTGCTGATCGAGCACAATCTGCACCCGGAGCTCGATATCGCCGTATCCGTGGAGACCCGCAAGCCGCCGTCCGACCCGCCGACGGACCCGACGATCACGGTCTTCCTCTACCAGGTCACCCACAACCCGTCGATGCGCAACAACGACCTGGTCACCCGCGCCTCGGACGGCACACTGCTGAAGCGGTCCGCCGCCGCGATCGACCTGCACTTCCTGATCAGCGCGTACGGCGAGGAGACCGAGCTGGTCGGACAGCGGCTGATCGGCAGCGTGGTGCGCACCCTGCACGAAATCCCGGTGCTGTCCAGGGAGTTGATCGAGGAGGCGACCCGGCGGCCCGGCCTGGAGGGCAGTGACCTCGCCGATGCGCTGCAGCGGGTCCGTTTCACACCGACCCAGATGGACATCGACGAGACGTCGAAGCTGTGGGGGATGCTGCACAACACGCCGTATGCGCTGTCGGTCGTGTACCAGGCGTCGCTGGTGCTGCTGGACGGCCATGAGAAGCCGAAGCCGGCGAAGCCGGTGGAGCGGCCGGAGGTGACGGTGCTGCCGTTCGGGGCGCCGGAGGCGCCAGGTGCACCGGGCACACCGCACGCACCCGATGCACCGGATGCGACGGAGACATCGGCCTCTCCGGAGCGTCCGGCGGACACCACTGAGGCGGTGCAGGCCAAGCCTGCTGCTGCGGCGAAGACGGCCCGCCCCCGCACGTCCCGTACTACCCGTAACTCCCGCACCACCCGTACCCGGAAGGCAACCGACACCCCGAAGGCAACCGACACCCGGAAGGCAACCGACAAGTCCACCGCACGTGACGACGGCGAGGAGAGCTGAGCGGAGTGCACGGAGCGGGCGGAGTGTGGGACATGGGCGGCGGTGGCGACGAGGCGCAGGCGGCAGCCGGCGCCGCGCTGGCCGCGGCCGTCCGGTGCGTACTGGCGCGCCTGGACGCGCACGCGGCGCGGGCCGGCCGCACCACCGGGTCCGATGCCGGTGCCGGCCCCGACCTCCCCTCCCCCACCACCCCGCTCCCGCCGCTCCCCAGCCTCGACGCGCTGACCGCCTGCTTCGGCCTCAGCCCCTTCGAGCAGGAGATCGTCCTCCTGGCCGCCGCGGCCGAACTGGACCCGACGACCGGCGCCCGCTGCGCCGCCGCGAGCGCCGACCCCGGCCACACCCACCCCACCTTCTCCCTCGCCCTGGCCGCGCTCACCGACCCGCACTGGAGCGCCCTCACCCCCGTCGCCCCGCTGCGCCGCTGGCAGCTGATCGCGCTGGACGACGAGACCCGCCTGACCACCACCCGCCTCCGCCTCGACGAGCGCATCCTGCACTTCCTGGTCGGTTCGCCGTATCTGGACGCCAAGCTGCACGGGCTGCTGCGCCGTACGCACGCACCCGGCACGCTGCCGCCGTCGTACGACGCCGCCGCGGACCGGGTCGCGGCAGGCTGGTCCGCCGCCGGTCCGGACTCCCCGCTCCGGGTGGAGCTGGTCGGTGCCGACCTCCGCACCCGCGCCGATATCGCGGCCACCGCCGCCGCCCGAGCGGGGTTCGGCCTGTACTCCATGGCCGCCGAGGACATCCCGGCCGATCCGGCCGCCCGCGACCGGCTGGCCCGGCTGTGGCAGCGCGAGGCGGTCCTGCTGCCCGCCGCCCTCCTCGTCGAGGTCGGCGAGCTGGACCGCGAGCAGCACGCCGCCGCCGACGCGTTCATCGTGGGCGCGGCCGTCCCGCTCGTCGTCTCCAGCCCGGACCCGCGCCGGACCGGCCACCCCCGCGGTGAACGGGTGACCGTGACCAGGCTCTCCGACGAGGAGCAACTCGGCCTCTGGCGGGACGCCTTCGCGGACATCGACGAGCTGACGGAGCATCATCTCGGTTCCCTCGTCGCCCAGTTCCAGCTTGCGCCGCACGTCGTACGGTCGGCCGCCGCCACCGTGCGCCGCGATCTGCCGTCCTCCGGCGCCCTGGACGCCGCCGAGCTGGCCTGGCAGGCCGGTCTCACCGAGGCCCGGATGGGGCTGGACGAGCTGGGCCGCCGGATCGAGCCACGGGCCGGCTGGGACGATCTGGTCCTCGCCGAACGGCAGACCCGCATCCTCCAGGAGATCGTCGCGCACGTACGCCGGCGCGGCACCGTCCACCAGGAATGGGGGTTCGCGAAGTCGCTCCGCAGCGGCCTGGGCGTCACCGCGCTCTTCGCGGGCGGCTCCGGTACGGGCAAGACGCTGGCCGCCGAGGTCATGGCCAAGGAGCTGGGCCTGGATCTGTTCATCATCGACCTCTCCCAGGTCGTCAGCAAATACATCGGTGAGACGGAGAAGAACCTCAGCACGGTCTTCGACGCGGCGGAGCGGGGCGGGGCGCTGCTCCTCTTCGACGAGGCGGACGCGCTGTTCGGCAAGCGCAGCGAGGTCAAGGACAGCCACGACCGTTACGCGAACCTGGAGGTCAGCTACCTGCTGATGCGGATGGAGGCGTACCGCGGCCTGGCCGTCCTCACCACCAACATGAAGAAGGCCCTGGACTCCGCCTTCATGCGCCGTATCCGGTTCGTCGTCGACTTCCCCTTCCCGGGGGAGAAGGAGCGGGCGGAGATCTGGCGCCGGGTGCTGCCCGCCCAGGCTCCCATGAAGGGAATCGAGCCCGCGCTGCTCGCCCAACTCACCGTCTCCGGCGGCTCGATCCGCAATATCGCCCTCTCCGGGGCCTTCCTCGCCGCCGACGAGGGCGACCGCCTCCAGATGCGCCACATGCTGGCCGCGGCCCGTACCGAGTACCTGAAGCTGGAACGCTCCTTGACCCCGTCGGAGGTCCAGGGATGGGTCTGAACGAGATCACCACCACGCGACCGGGCGCAGGTCCGGCGGGGCCCGCGCCGCGGTCGGCCTCCGGTCCGCCGCAGTCGCCTTCCGGCCCGGCGGAAGCGGCGTCCCGTTTCCGTATCGACATCGGCGAGCTCGTCCTCGACGGCTTCGACGCGCGCGTCGACCCCGGCCGCGTCACCGCCGCGTTCCAGGCCGAGCTGGCCCGGCTCGTACACGAACGCGGGGTGCCGCTGGCGGCGGACGGCGCGGGGGTGGCGCTGGACGGTCTCACCGGGCTGCCGCCACTGCCCGCGACCACCTCTCCCACGCGCCTGGGCGAGGCACTGGCACGCGCGGTACACGCAGGGCTCGCCGGACGGGGGGATCCGCGATGAGTACGCCCCGGACCGCCCGTGACGCCCGCTCGGCCGCCCACGACAAGCGCCGCAAGCGCAGGGAACGTTCCGGCAGGTCCCGTGCCCCGGAGCCGAAGGACATCGTCAGCGGCGCGGGCCAGCCCCTGGACGTGAGCGTACGGCGCGAGCTGGAGGAGCGGCTCGGCCACGACTTCGGCCAGGTCCGCCTGCACACCGACCGGGACTCCGGGCAGCTGGCCGAGATGATGGGCGCGGACGCCCTCGCCGTCGGCCAGGACATCTTCTTCCGCGCGGGCACCTACCGTCCGGGCACGGCGGACGGCCGGCGGCTCCTGGCCCATGAGCTGCTGCACACCGTCCAGAACCCGCACGGGCTGGGGGCCCTTCGCGCGGGCCGCGACCTGGGCGCCGTCAGCCTGCCGCAGGAATCCGTCGAGCGGGAGGCGGAGTCGGCGGCGCGGGCTTCCGTGCGGGACGCCCTGCGGGGGTCGGTACGCGAGGAGGACCCGGCCGCCGAGGTCGCACCGGGCCGGGCGACTCCCGGCTGGCTCCGCTACGCGACGGCCGGCGCCGACCGCTCCCGTATCGAGCAGGTCGACCCGGCGACGCTGGTGGACCGGCTGGCGAACGGGGTGCTGCGGTCGCTGCGGGGGGATCCGGAGGATCTGTCGGGCCGGGTGCGCGCGGAGCTCGCCCGGATGGGACCGGAACTCCAGGAGTCGGTCCTCGACCGGCTCGAAGTCCGGTTGCTGACCTCCGAGTTCGAGCGGCTGCTGGATCTGACGGCGGAGGCCGAGGCCACCGCCCCCCTTGCCCTCCAGCCGTCGGACGTTCCCGAGCCGGTCCCGGACGCTCTCGCGCTGGTCCAGGACGAGAGGGCGGCTGCGGCCGGGCGCGGGGACCGCGAGCGGACGTCGCAGGAGGCGCGGGACGAGGACGCCGCCGAGGAGAAGGAGGACGCCAAGGGGCGGGACGGGGCGCGGGCGCAGGAGCAGTCCCGGGCGCAGCAGGACGCGGCGGCGGAGAAGAAGGAGGCCGGTGAGCGCACGGCGCAGGAGGACGAGCGCGCCGAGGAGCTCGCGGACTCCCAGGAGGAACAGCAGCGGGACGAGGAGAAGCAGGGCGAGGAACGCGAGAAGGCCGACCGGGCCGACGCGGAGCAGGCCGAGCAGGGCCAGGAGGGCGCCGAGCGCACCAAGGAGGAGCGCAAGGCGCAGCGGGAGCGGGAGGAGCAGGACCCGGAGCAGGCCAACCGGCCGGGCGCGGACAAGCGCAGGCGCAGGGACGACGCGAAGAAGCCGGCGGACGGGTCGAAACAGGAGGAGGTCGACAAGAAGCGGCGGGAGCAGCCCGGACCGGTCCGTCCGGAGAAGGTGGACGAGCGGGCCGAGCAGCGCGACAGCGCACTGTCCGAGCACGGGCTGAACGAGAAGGACGAGGACGAAGGCGAGCCGCGCGAGGCAGAGCAGCCGATCGGGCTGGAGGCGGGTGCGGACAACGAAGTCCACGGCGGCCAGGAGGAGCAGCGCGGCGGCGGTGCGGGCACCGGCGAGGCGGAGCTGAAGCCCGAGGACCATCTGCCCGGGGCCGATCCGGATCTGTCGTCCGTCCCGGCCGCGGACAGCAGGATGCCGGGCGGCGCCCGGCCCGCCATGCCGGCGTTCCCCGCTCCCCCGCCCACCAAGGCCGAGAAGATCCAGAAGGACCGGGAGGACGAGGCCGACGAGGAGGAGGACGAGGACGCGCCGGAGGCCGAGGCCAAGGCGCCGGGCGAGGAGCGCGGCCCCGTCGAGGGCGAGGCGCCGCAGCCCGAGCACGGCCCGGCGTCCGAGAGCCCCGACCGCAGCGAGAAGGACCTGCAGACGGAGAAGCCGGCCGACCAGGAGGTCGGTCCGGACCCGGACAGCGGGGAGAAGCCGCAGCCGGAGCAGGAGAACGAGGAGAGCAGGGACCCCGGACAGCAGCAGGACGAGAACGAGGACGGGGCCAGGGCGGCCGCGCAGGACGCGGCAGACAAGGACGCGGAGCGGGACGGGCGTTCGGGCGACGGCGAAGAGTCGCCGGACGCCAAGGAGGCCCAGGACGAACAGCAGGAGAAGAAGGACCAGGACGAGCACGAGGAGAAGCAGGAAGCCAAGGGGCAGCCGGAGGGCGCGGCGGCGGAGAAGCCGGCCGGCCCCGCCGCCCTTCGTACCGGCGCCGGTCCCGGCCCGGGTGCCGCGGCGGCCTCGCCGGCCCCGCCGGCCGGTGCGCACACGGAGAAGACGCCGACACAGGACCGGCACCCCTCCCCCGCGGTACGGCGGGAGGTCGAACCCGTACGGGGCGAGCGCGAGGCGCCGGCGGCGAAGAGCGCCGTGCCGAAGGAGGCCGGGCCGGGGGCGGCGCCCAGCGGCACGGTCGGCGGGGCCGAGCCGGCCGTCGCGCCCTCGGCCGCGGCCGGTCCGGGCGGTGCGCCTTCCCCCGCCCGGGCCGCGGTCGGCCCGGCGGCCGAACAGACCGAGAATCCGGGGAAGATGGGCGCGCCCGCGCCCGAAGGTGCCAAGGCGCAGCCCGACGCCTCGCTGGAGAAGGACGGCGGTGGCTGTGCGCCGCCGGAGCCCGCGGCGGAGCGGGAGGAGAAGGGCGGTTCGTGCGGCGGGGGCGGTGGCGGCGAGAAGTCCGCCGAGGAGAAGAAGGAAGAACCGCCGGACGTCTCGGGGCAGGACCCGAAGGCCGCGCTCAGCACCGTCGGCAAACTCTCGCCGGACCAGGCGCAGGCCGCCATGCCCGGCGTGGACGGGGCGGCGGACAAGAAGATCGGCCAGGAGCAGAAGCGGCTGGAGGCCAACCCGCCGAAGCGGGAGCGGCCTTCGGGTGCGCCGCAGACCCAGCCCGGGCCGCCGGAGGCCGAGGCGCCCGAGACCGCGGTCACGGGCAAGCTGGAGCGGGTCGGGCCCGAAGAACAGGGCAAGAAGCAAGAGGCCAAGGGCAGTGAAAAGGCCCAGGGCGCCAAGCCCACCGACAACGTCAGGACGCCGGAGCTGCCGCCCAGCAAGGACGGCAAGCTGACGGAGGGCGACGCGAAGAGCGTCGAGGCGGCGGCGGACAGGGTGCCGACGACAGACCCGGAACTCCGCAACAAGACGGTCGGGCCTGCCCCGAAGATCAAGCTGGAGGGGGAGAGCGACCCGCAGCGTACGGACAAGCAGGCGGAGAAGCTCAAGGACAAGCAGGGCGACATCCAGACCACCGGCCGGGCGGACGCGTCCAAGCCGATGGGCGAGGACAAGATCTTCCCTGACGCTCCCGAGGAGGAGCTGACGGGCAAGGCGTCCGGACGGGCGATCGGCCGCGGCGGCGGACGGCAGCCGGCCGGCGGAGCACCGAAGCGGCACGTCGGTGTCGTCGCACAGCAGGAGCGCGGTGGCGAGCTCAGGAGCGGGGCGGCCCGGTCGCAGACCGACCTGGCCGCCAAGGAGAAGGAACACCAGCAGGGCGAGCAGAAGTCGAAGCAGGAGAAACAGCGGGAGATCGACAACGAGGTCGCGCGCAACGCCGAGCAGCAGACGGCGGAGCGTGGCCGGGCCGCCGAACAAGCCGGCAAGGAGCGCCAGAGCTGGCGCGACGAGCAGGACAAGAAGATCGAGAAGGCCGACAAGGACACGGAGAAGGAGCACCAGGACGGCAACCAGAAGATCACCAAGGAGCGGGACGGCAAGGACAAGGAAGTCGAGGACCGCAAGGACCACGACAACAAGGACATCGATACCAAGGCCGATCAGGCCGAGAAGGACGCCGAGAAGAAGAAGGAAGAGAAGAAGGGCGAATCCGACAGCCTCTTCGGCAAGCTGCTGGACGCCGTCGGTGACTTCTTCAAGGGCCTGCTGGACGCCGTCACAGCGATCTTCGATGCGGCGCGCAGCGCGATCAACAGCGTCATCGACAAGTTCAAGGAGTTCGCGAACAAGGCGATCGACGCGGTACGTGACTTCGCCGTCAAGGCCATCACCGCCGTCGCCGACGCCCTGATCGCCATCGGCGACGTCCTCCTGGCCGCCTTCCCCGAACTCCGCGACAAGTTCCGCAAGGCCATCGAGGGTCTGCGCGACGCCGCGATCGCCGCGGTCAACAAGCTGGCCGACGGCCTCAAGAAGGCAGTCAACACCCTCCTCGACGCACTGGCCGCGGGGCTCAACGCACTCCTGTCCGCTCTCGAAGCCGGCATCAAGGCCGTCATCAAGGCCTACCAGGCCGTGATCACCGCCGCGATCAAGTTCGCCGAGGCCGCGATCGAGGCCCTGGGAAAGTTCGCGGCCCTGGTCGCCGATATCGCCCCGGACCCGGGCGGCTGGCTCAAAAAGGCGGGCAGCGCCGCCAAGACCGGTATCCAGGAACACCTCTGGGGCGCCATCAAGACGGCCGTCAAGCAGTGGTTCGACGCCAAGGTCGAAGGAATCCTCGGCCTGGGCAAGGCGGTCATCAACGTCCTCGTCAAGGGCTGCATGTCGATCAAGCAGATCGGCAAGATGGCCTGGGACGCGATCATCGCGTCCCTCCCCATGATGATCGCGTCCCTGGTCATCGAGAAGGTCGTCTCGATGATCGTCCCGGCGGCGGGTGCGATCCTCACGATCGTCCAGGGCCTGATGGCCGCCTGGCAGAGCATCAGCTCCATTCTCTCGGCCTTCAGTAAGTTCTGGGCCTACCTGAAAGCGGTCAAGGCGGGCCCGGCCGCCTGCCTCTTCGCCGAAGCGGTGGCGGCCGGCGTGGTGGCGTTGCTGGACTTCATCAGCAACTTCCTCTTGATCCGCCTGTCCTCCGCGACCAAGGGCGTCGGTAAACGCCTCAAGGGCATGGCCCAGAAGATCACCGCAGGCCTGAAGAAGACCGGCAAGGGCGCCCGCAAGGTCGCCGGCAGGGCCGTCAACTCCGCCAAGGCCGCCGCCCGCAAGGCCGCCCAGGCTCTCCGCAAGCCTGCCCGCCCCGCCAAGCCGAAGGGCCCGCGCCTCCCCGCCCGCCCCGGTGCCTCCACGGACCGGACCCCCGGCGGCGGCCAGCCCAGGCACCAGCCCAGGACGCACCCCACCGGCCGCCCGGCGAGCAAGTCCCCGGACCCGGCGAAGAAGAAACACGACGACGAGACCAGGGCACAGAAGACCAAGGACGAGACCCCGTCACCGACCAGGCACCCCGACCGGGACGCCCCGGGATCGAAGCCGGGCAAGGACAGCCCGGAGGCCAAGAACGCGAAGTCCCCCGATACCGACGGCAAGGGCGGCCCGAAGGACAGGACCCCGGAGAAGGACGAACGCGACAGCCCGAAGGCCAGGAACAAGGACGGCAGCACCGACGGCAAGAAGGACAGGACGCACGACAAGCCGACCAAGAAGAAGGAGACCGAGGCCCCCAAGCGGACCAAACCACGCAAGCCCGTTTCTCCCCTGGGCCGCGCCCTGAAGAAGATCAAAGGCAAGGTCAAGTCCGCGCTCAAGAAGGTCCGTAACGCCGGCAAGGCCCTGGGCAGGAAGCTGCGCAAGTCCAAGCTCGGCAAGTCCCTCAAAAACACGGCCAGGAGGACGCGCGACTTCTTCAAAAAGAAGCGCGATCGTCTGCGCGACCACAAGAAGCATCGCACCGACGTCAAGAAGCAGCACCGCAAGGAGCGGAAGAAGAAGGAGGACTCCGGAGAGTCCAAGGCACGTCGGCTCGATCAGATCGTCAACCGCATACGCCCCAAGCTCCGCCCGCTCCTCAAGCGCGGCATCGACGGAATTCCCTTCCGCTCCCTCCTCGCCACGCTGCAGGCCTGGTACCGGCTGACCCGGCTGTCCGCCGAGGGGCGTCCGGAGTTCGACATCACGGCGGCGCTCAACCCGCAACGGCGGGTACAGCATGCCGTCTGGGACGACAACGTCGCCTACCTCGAACTCGACGACCGGTATGAAGGCTTCGACATCAAGGACGAAAGCGCCAGGCTGCGTGCGGCGATAGCCGCGAGGTTCCAGACCATGCCCAAGGACGCGGAGATCCGGGACATCAAGCACATGTGCCAGCAGGTTGCCGCACCGCTGCTCAAGAAGGGCGAACGCCTGAAGTGGGACGACCATCAGGACTCGCACCTCCTCTCCCTGATCCGCCCCGACCGCAGGACCGCCCCTTCGGGCATCGGTACCTTCAAGCGCGGCGGGCGGTACGAGGAACAGGGCCGCGAACCGCACCAGGCCGAAAGCCAGAAATTGATCAAGGGGCCCGACGGCCAGGAGTACGTACTGGACCAGCGGAACCAACTCGTGCCGCGCTTCCTGCGGCGCAATATGAACCCGGAGGACCTTGAGCGCGTGAACAACGGCAAGGGGATGCGTTCGAGCTCCGAATCCTTCAAGCAGCAGAAACAGCAGAAGCAGAAACGCAACAAGAACTCGATGCGCAGCCCCAATCGGCCGGCGAATACCCCGGGGCAGCACGCCATGGGCGGTTACCCGTCCAAGTACATATCCGCGTCCAAGCAACTCGACGGCGACATCCTGGACCCGAATGGACACCACATCGGAGGCGAAGAGGGGCGGAAGCTCAGTACCCCGGACAACGAACCACAGCGGCATGGCAACGGCATCGTCCTCATCGACCTGACGCAGATCCCCCGGGAGTCCATCGCCGACCTCACCACCCACTACGGTCAACGGACCTGGGACCTCATCGACAACACCACGGGAAGCCGCGTACTGAGAGCGACGGAAGACGTCATCCGCACCCAGGAAGTCGTGATCTTCAAGGCCATCCCGCCGGGCGCCATCGTAAGAATCGACTGACCGGCGGCTCGACCGCCGGCCGGGGAACCACCGAAAGGAACTGGGGTACATGCATTCTCATTACTGGCGAGGCTGCCATCTCGGCGCGCCCGAGCTGGCCCACGCCCATGAGGTGCTGGCTTCACCGGCGCCACGGACGGAACGCATCACGGCGTTCCTGGAACTGCTCCGCAGCAATGACCCGGTGGCCGTCGGGATCGCGATGGACCATTACCAGGTCGCGGACGCCACACGGCGTTTCGGTACGGACAACCCCTTCTCCGGCCACTCCGCCGAAGTCCTCACGATCGCCCGGGCGGTGCTGCGGGAACCGCCGTCCCCGGCTGCCCTCAGCCCGCACACCGGAGAGGGAGCGAACCATGCGAGTGCCTTGTACGCGATCACCCATCTGGCCGAAGCCGAGGATTCCGCTCTGCTGGTGGATATCATCCGACACGCCCGCACTCCAGAGGTGCGCAATGTCGCACTGGAGGTGGCCGGGGGCGTCCTGTGGAACTCCGAGACCCCCGACCCGCAGCTCTTGGGAATGCTGAAGGAGATCGCGCTCGATCAGCAGGAGCGGCGCACGGACCGCATCCATGCCCTGAACGCCACCGGCAGTGCACGGTCCGAGGACGCGATCGCCACTCTCGTCCGCGCGACCGAAGATCCCGATCTGAAGATTCAGGCCCAGGCCGCACTCAACTTGGCCGAGGAAGATCTCGTCGCGACATACCGCCCACTGATCGAACGGCTTATCGCGTCCTGGCCGTCCGATGCCCCCTCTCCGGCGAACGAGGTTCGCCTCGCCCTCACCGAACTCGACGAGCCCGACGAGCCCGACGAGCCCGACGAGCCCGACGAAGAGTGACCTTTACAGAGACCGGAGTTCCCAGACATGACCCGATACGCCGATATCCCCAAGCCCATCCGCTCCGGCATCGTCGTCGTCGATCCCGAGCGGGGAACACCACAGCGGATCATTGTGCTGCAATTCAATCCGGACACTCTGGAACGGTCGTTGCAACCGCAGGCGGCCGGCGGGGAAGGGGATGGCGGCGGAGGGGGCAGTGGGAGCGGGGACCGGAACGAGGCGCTGCGGCTGAAGGGGCCGGCGCAGGAGTCGTGGAAGTTCACGGCGGAGATCGATGCCACGGATCAGTTGGATGTGGCGGCGCCGGACGGGATTCATCCGCAGTTGGCGGTGCTGGAGATGCTGGTGCAGCCGACCACGGCGCAGTTGCGGGCCGCGTCGCGTCTCAGCCAGAAGGGGACTATTGAAATCAGTCCGATCGAGACGCCGTTGACGCTGTTCACGTGGGGAAGTAAGCGGGTCATGCCGGTGCGGCTGACGGAGTTGTCCGTCAACGAGTCCGCGTTCGATGTCCACCTCAATCCGATCCGGGCCTCGCTCAGTATCGGGATGAAGGTGCTGACGGTGAGTGATCTGCCGGCGGGACACCGGGGGGCGGAGTTGTACCTGGCACACCTGGCGCAGAAGGAGCAGCTGGCCCGGGCGGCGCGGGGCGGGAGTTTCGCGGCGCTGGGACTCGGCGGGAGGGGGATCTGAGGCGTGATCGAGCCGTATGAGCGGGCGTTGGACGACGTTCCCGGAGCGCATCCGTATCCGCGGAGCAGCCGGTACAGCGGAGTCACGATCGGGGTGCACCGGGCCGCGGACGGCACCGACGTGCGGTATGCCAAGCGGCGGTTGCTGCCGATGCCGGACGCTGCCGCGGAGGACACCGTGCCGCATACCGTTAGCAGTGGCGAGCGCCCGGATCAGCTGGGGCAGCGGTACTTCGGGGACCCGGGGCAGTGGTGGCAGATCGCCGATAGGAACCCGGTGCTGGATCCGCGAGAATTGACGGATGAGCCCGGGGAGGAGATAGCCGTACCGCTGCCGGGCGGGTTCCCCGGCGGAACGGGCGGGCCGGGAGTGCGCAATGGGTGATGACCAGCCGGTGGGGCGCGGGCCGGTCCACGTCTCGCTCTACATGGGGCCGAAGTCGGCCCGCCCGGTACCGCACGAGGTGACCGAAGCGCTGCTGACGGCGCAGATCACGAGTACGGCGGGTGAGCGGTCGGGGTTTCAGATCGCCTTCGACCTGACGAAGAAGGGGGCCCTCGCGCAACGGTTGCTGCCGGAGGGGTTCTTCGATCCCAAGACCCGGGTGATCGTGGCCGTGTCCATCAAAGGAACCTCGTTCGTGCTGCTGGACGGGCTGATCGTGCGGCAGGAGGTGGGGGCCAGCAATCAGCCGGGACAGACCACCCTCACCCTCACCGGTGAGGACCTCACCCTGCTCATGGACCTGGAGGAGCGAGCCGACCGGTATCCGAACCTCGCACCGTCGCAGCGGGTCGAGCGGATCCTCGGGAAGTACGCGGATTACGGGATCGATGCCCGGATCATCCGGGAGCAGATTCCGCAGCCCCCGAGGGAACAGCTCCGGGTCGACTGCCAGGTCGCGACGGATCTGCAGTATGTGAATGAGCTGGCCAGGGCGAACGGGTACACGTTCTATCTGGATCCGGGGCCGGTACCGGGGCGGTCGACGGCGTTCTGGGGACCCGAACAGCGACTGGGCCGGCGGCAGCACGCCTTGAACGTGAACATGGACGCGCAGTCGACCGTTGATCAGTTGACGTTCGCCTACGACGGGACGGCGAGGGAGGAGCCGCAGGCGCGGGTGCAGGACCCCGTGACGCGGCAGGCGCCGTTGCTCGCCCAGCCGGATATCAGTCCGCTGCGGCCGCCGCTGGGCCGGCGGGCTTCGCCGGCCCTCCAGCGCAGGACGCTGAGCGGAACCGCCAAGCGGGATGAGGCGATCGCGAAGGCGGAGGCGCTGGGGCGGGCCGCGACGAGCGCCGACGCGATTTCGGGTTCCGGGCAGCTGGATGTGGTGCGGCATGGATATGTGCTGCGCGCAAGGGAGTTGGTCGGGGTGCGGGGCGCCGGGGTCACGTATGACGGCGACTACTACGTGAAGAGCGTGACGACCCTTCTTCGGCCGGGCTCGTACCAGCAGAATTTCACGCTGTCGAGAGAAGGACTCATCGCCCGTAGCGGCACCGTACGTCCGTAGCAGGGCTTTCAGGAGATCCAGGAGACGCACACAGATGGCTGGCGCACCGAACAACCGCTTTCTCGGCAAGTTCCGCGGCCGGGTGGTGGACAACAACGATCCGATGGGACGGGGACGGCTGATCGTCCAGGTTCCGGATGTCCTCGGCGACGAGCCGTCGACATGGGCTCTGCCGTGTTTTCCGTTCACCGGACCGCAGGCGGGGCAGGTGGTCGTGCCGTCCGTCGGGGCGGGTGTGTGGGTGGAGTTCGAGCAGGGGGAGCCCAGTTATCCGATCTGGGTGGGGTGTTGGTACGGGAGCCGGGAGGAGTTGCCGGAGGATGCGCAGCGGAATCCGGCGACCGCACGTCCGGTGGTTGTCCAGACCCCCGGAAAGCACAAGATCGTGATGTCGGACGTGCCGACCGAGGGGATTCTGCTGGAGGCGCCGGGCGGGGCGTATGTGCGGATCGATGCCACGGGCGTCCATATCAGCAATGGGTTCGGGGCCTCGGTCTCCGTACGGGGAGATCGGGTCGATGTGAACGAGGGCCGGTTGATCGTGCCCAACAAGCGCTGAGGGAAACGGGGGAGGAAACGAGAGATGGCTGACGGACATATTGTTCACGGGGGTGCGCTGATCAGCTGCCCGCATGGCGGGCGGGCGATATCCGCCGGGGGCGCGGGTACGCGTGCGGGCGTGGGCGCGGAGGTACTGATCGATGGCGCGTCCGTGGTCACCGCGGCGGAGGTGATCACAGTCAGCGGGTGTCCGCACTCCGTCGACCGCCGGCCGCGACCGTGCACCACCATCCGGTGGCCCCCGGACGCCGACGATCACGCCGTACGCGTGGACGGTGTGCCGGTGCTGCTGACAGGGTCCACGGGGGGCGCGACAGGGATGTGTTTCAGCGCGGACCTGGTGCCGCAGGGGCCGCCGGTCATCGCGTCCGTCCACCGGGGCCGGGGCGGCCGTCAGGGGGTTTCCAGCCGATGAGGACCAGGAGGCAGGTGCGTACCGAGATCGCGTTTCCCTTCCGGATCGACCGGAGAGGGCGGACCGCGCATGCCGACCACGATGCCCATGTGCGGGATCTGATCGAGCAGTTGTTGTTCACGAGTCCGGGCGAGCGGGTCATGCGGCCGGATTTCGGGTGCGGGCTGCTGGATCTCGTCTTCACGCCGAACAGTCCCGAGTTGGCGTCCGCCGTGGAGCTTTCGGTACAGGCATCACTGCAACGCTGGCTCGGCGACCTGATCGAGGTCGAATCGCTGGACGTGGTGAGCGAGGAGAACGCCGTCCGCGTGTATCTGCGCTATGTGGTGCGCTCCACCGCGAGCCGGCGCGATGAAGTGTTCGAGGGACGGGGCGGAATATGAGCGCGGGGCGGGATATGAGCACAGGGGAGGACCGTCGTCACCGCATCCGGTCGGCCCGGCTCAATGGCATCGACGCCGTCGAAGTCGCCGATGACGGCGTGACGTTGACGGTCACCTTTCTGGGAAAGGCGCCCCACGGGCTGCGTCCGGAGAATGTCCGTATCGACGGCGGGCGGCGCGTCACCGCACTGGAAGCGCTGGAGGTGTCCGTCGAACGGGAGGAGGACCCCGAACTCGACGACCTGCTGTTCGTCGTCCTCGACCGGCGCGGGGACACGTCCCGCTACCGGCTCTCCCTCGTCGGGACGGATCCTTTCGGACGGCCCGGAACGGAGCCGTACGAGGGCTTCGACCAGCGGTACTTCAGCCGGGAATTCGCCTTCCGGCCCGATTGCCCCAGCCCTTTCGACTGCGCCGAGGACGGCAGCACGGAATGCGGTACGGAATGCGGTACGGGATACGGTGCGGACGCCGGAACGGACGGCTGCGCGGACGCCCTCCCGCCCGCCCCGGTCATCGACTACACCGCGCGCGACTACGAGACCCTGCGGCAGCTCGTTCTGGACCGGATGCGGCTGACCGTCCCCGACTGGACCGAGCGCAGTCCGGCGGACCTGGGGATGACGCTGGTCGAGCTGCTCGCGTACACCGCCGACCAGATCAGCTACCAGCAGGACGCGGTGGCGACCGAGGCCTACCTCGACACGGCCCGGCGG
This sequence comes from Streptomyces sp. NBRC 110611, assembly GCF_001590865.1. Taxonomy (GTDB): domain Bacteria; phylum Actinomycetota; class Actinomycetes; order Streptomycetales; family Streptomycetaceae; genus Streptomyces. The sequence continues at coordinate 291,870 of NZ_BBUY01000001.1, read as the reverse complement.
CGGGTGTCGGTACGACGGCACGTCCGGCTGATCGACTACCCCATGCACGACGGGTGCAGCGCGCGGGCCTTCGTCGCCGTGGAGACCGTCGGGGAACTCACCCTCCTCCCCGGCGAGTTCCGCTTCGCGGCCGTCGACACCAGGACATACGGTCCGCGCGACCGGCCGGAGATCGGTACGGTCATCGACGACCGGGATCTGGCCGTCCTGGACGAGCGGGGATCGGTGGAGGTCTTCGAACCGGTCGCCGGCGCGCCCCTCGCCCTGCGGCCCCAGCACAACGCCATCCGGCTGTGGACCTGGGGCGGGGAGGTCCGGATCCTGCCGAAGGGAGCGACGGGCGCGACACTGCGGGACGCGTGGACGGATGACGACCGCACGGCCCGCTCGCTCCGCCTCTCCCCCGGTGATCTGCTGCTCTTCGAGGAGGTCAAGGGCCCCCGTACGGGCACCCCGGGCGACCAGGACCCGGCGCACCGGCAGGCGGTACGGCTCACCTCCGTCACGCCGGCCGTCGACCGGCTCGACGACCAGCCGGTGGTGGAGGTGCGCTGGGCGCCGGAGGACGCGCTGGCCTTCCCGTTGTGCCTGTCCACCCGGGGCGGGACGGACTGTGCGCCGGTGGCGGACGTGAGCGTGGCGCGCGGCAACGTCGTCCTGGTGGACCACGGGCGGTCGCTGACCTTCGGGACGGAGCCGGACGCCGCCCCCGAGACCGTCACCGTGCCACCCGTCCCGGCCGTGCTGGGCTCCTGCGAGCCGCCCGGGTTCGGCTGTGACGACCACCGGAGCGCCGGGAACGCCACCGCCGGGGCGATCAACCGCCTGCTGGAGCAGACCGGTTGCCGGGAGGCGCTCACCCCCGACGACATCCGTGAGCTGTTCACCGTCGTCGGCGAGGAGGCGACGGCACGGGCCGGGCTCGGCCTGGAGCAGGCCGGGCAGCGGCGCGAGCGCGTGGTGCCCGGCACAGTGCACGCACAGGCCGAGGCCCTGCGCACGCTGCTGGCCCAGTCCGTCTATCCGGGCCTGGTGCCGCGTTTCCGGCCCGTACTGCACCGCTCCCCCGTCGCGCAGACGGTGCCCTTCCCGCGGCCCGCGCAGGTGGCCGCCGGGCAGGCCGGCCTGCTGGCGGACGTACCGGAGCGGGTGCGGGCGCGGCTGCTGGAGCTGTGGCGGAGCGCCCGCGACCGGGACGGCCTGTCGGAGCCGGAGATCGCCGAGCTGACCGTGCTCTTCGGCCTCAGGACGCTGGAGCGGTTCGCGCTGCGCCGGCATCCCGTCCGGGCCCTGCGCGAGCTGCTGCACCACACCCGCCGGCTGCTGCACGCCAAGCTGCGCCGGCTGGAGGTGCTGACGGCACGGGCCCGGGCCGGGACGGTGCTGGACGGGCGGATCGCCTGGGAGATCGCGCAGAGCTGGGGTCCGGCGTACGCGGCGGGGCTCCATCCGGACGAGCCGGTACTGCACGGGCCGGCGGCCTCCCTGGTGCCCGATCCACGGGCCGCGCTCCCCGCCGTACGTATCGACGACGGGGAACACACCTGGCTGCCGCGGCGCGATCTGCTCGCCAGCGGCCCGCGCGACCGGCACTTCGTCGGGGAGCTGGACAACGACGGCCGGATCGCGCTGCGGTTCGGGGACGGGCGTTACGGTGCCCGCCCGGAGCCGGGCAGCCGGCTCGCCCTCCACTACCGGCTCGGGGGCGGCCGAGCGGGCAACGTCGGGGCCGAGGCGATCAACCACCTGGTGATCGGCCGGGCCCCGGCGGCCTCGGCGGCCGCCGACCCCCTGCCGGTCGCGGGCGTGCGCAATCCGCTCCCGGCCACCGGCGGTACCGATCCCGAGCCCCTCGAACAGGTCCGGCAACTCGCGCCGCTCGACCTCAGGCGGACGCGCCTGCGGGCCGTGACGGCCGCCGACTACGCGGAGCTGGCGTCCGCCCTCCCCGGAGTGCGGCGGGCGGCGGCGGAGATCCGCTGGACCGGCAGCGTCCAGGAGGCGCATGTGGCGATCGACGCGGCGGGGACCGGCGAGCCCGGCCGCCGGCTGCTGGACTCGGTCGGGTACGCGCTGGAGAAGTACCGCCGCATCGGACACGACCTGGTCGTGGCGCCGGCCCGGATGGTGCCGGTGGATCTGGCGATCGAGGTCTGTGCCACGCCCGGGCATCAACACGGGCAGATCCTGGCCGAGTTGTACCGCGTGCTGGGCAACCGGCGGCTGCCCGGCGGCCGGCTCGGCTTCTTCCACCCGGACGCGCTGACGTTCGGCGAGCCGGTCCGGGTCAGCCGTCTCACGGCGGTGGCCGCGGCCGTGCCGGGCGTGGCGAGCGTACGGGTGACCCGGCTGTGCCGGTTGTTCCATCAGGACGACGGAGAACGGGAGGACGGTGTGCTGCGGCTCGGTCCGCTGGAGATCGCGGTGTGCGACAACGACCCGGAGCGGCCGGAGAACGGGCGGCTGGCCATCGGGATCGGGGGTGTGCGATGAGCATCAGCGGACGCGGATACGGATGCGGATGCGGATGCAGTGACGGCTTCGGTTACAGCTGCGGCTGCGGCTGCCGGGGCGGCAGCGATGAGCGGCGCGCCCCCGACGCCCTCCACAACCCGCCGGGGCGGACGGCCCTGGACTACCGCGTCGGTGACCACGGCAGCTTCCTCGCCGGGATGCTCGACCGGCTCGCCTCGCCCGCCTACCCGGCGCTGCGCGGCCTGACCGTCCGGAGGCCGGACGACCCGGCGATCGGTCTGCTGGACGCCTGGGCGGTGCTCGGCGACGTCCTGACCTTCCACAGCGAGCGGATCGCCGACGAAGGGTATCTGCGGACCGCGAACGAGCACCGCTCGCTGGCCCTGCTGGGGCGGCTGGTGGGGCACCGTCCGCGTCCCGGCGTCGCGGCGGACACCCACCTCGCCTACACCCTCGACAAGGATCCGCGCGCCGAGGACCTCCCGGTGGTCATCCCGCGCGGTGCGCGCAGCCACAGCGTGCCGGCCGCGACCGGCGAGGAGTCGCAGACCTTCGAGACGGACGAGGACCTCATCGCACGCTGGGCGTGGAACGAGCTGAAGGTGCGCAGGCGCCGCCCGGCCCTGCTGGTCCCGGAGGATCTGGCCCGGCGGTCGGAGCTGTTCGTCTCCGGCACGTCCACCCAGCTGCAGACCGGTGACCAGCTGCTGTTCGACTTCGGCAGCAGGCAGGTGCTGTTGCCGGTGGCGAAGGTGCGGATCGACCGGGACGAGGACCTCACCGCCATCGGGCTGCCGCGGTCCGCGCCGCCCACGCTGACGGAGCTGGTGGCCGAGCTGCGGCAGTGGATCACCGAACCGGCGGACGGCGGCGACCCGGACGATCCCGGGAAGCCCGGGCCTCCCACCCCGGAGGTCCCCAACCCCCGTCCCGTCAGCAGGCTGATCGAGACCTTCGACCTCCAGGTGCTGGCGCCGCTCCGTGCCGACCTGGGCTCCCTCACCACGCCCGCCGCCTTCGCCGAACGGCTGGCCGGGCCGCATGAGCGGCTGGCGGAGGCGCAGGCACTGGCCGCGCCGTACGAGGACGTCGCCGCCTGGTTCGAGGAACTGGCAGCGGTGCTGGGCGAACTGCGGGAGCGGGCCCTGGACTTGGCCCCGGCACCCACCGTGCCCCCCGGGGCCGAGCCGGACGAAGGCTCCGCCGCCCTGCGCGCCCTGGGCTCCGTGCTCCCCGCCCTGCGCGGCAGCGTCGTACGGACCTCGTCCGGCTCCCCGGCCTCCTCCCGCCACCCGGGGCGCCTGTCGCCGTCCGGCTCGGATCTGGCCGCGCGGCTGCTCTCCGCGCTGGATCCGCGGCTGGCGGACGGGCTGTACGCGGCGTGGCGGCGGGCCGCGCCCGAGGTACCGTCCGCGCTGCGGGCGCTGCTGGCGATGCGGGTGACCGCCGCGCCCTTCGGGGCGACCGCGCCGCTCAAGCCCGTACAGGACGAGAAGGGGCAGGTGATCCGGCAGACCGACTGGCCGCTGACCGGCGGTGAGCTGACCAGCGTGCGGATCGTGTACGACACGGCCGGGAAGGTCCCGGTGCGGGCGGAGTTCGAGCACATCGAGACCGGTACGACCGTGCAGCACCGGGTGAATCTGCCGGCGGACGAGGCGTTCGGCCTCGGCCCCGGGCGGGTCGAGCTGTCCACCCGCACCGGGCAGGACCACGATCTGAGCTGGCTCGGCCGCCGTCCGACCGACTCGCAGGAGTCCGGGGTCACCGTCCGGCTGCGGCCCGGTCTGCCCGAACGCGGCCTGTTCGTGGCCCGGCCGGACGACGAGGGCCGGATCGAGGTCGTGCTGAACAACGGCGACACGCGGACCTGGCACCTCCGGCCGGGCGACCAGGAGCAGATGCGGCACGGCGAGTTCGAGGTGACCGTGCGCCGTACGCCGGGGAGCGAACCGCCCGCCGTGGAGATCGGCCTGGCCACGGTCCCGGAACCCGCCAACCGCTACGTCCTGCCGCTGGATTCGGTGCAGGACGGCATCACCGTCGGCAGCTGGGTCGCCGTCCGGCGGCCCCGTAAGGGCGCGGACGGAGCCGACGGCATCCCGGGCGACAGGAAGCTGGCGCTGGTGATGACACGGGTGACCGGGGTGCGGACCGCGGCGTACACCCACTTCGGCATCACCGGGCGGGGCACCGAACTGACGCTGGCCGACCCCTGGCTGGACGACCACGACGTGGTGCTCTCCACGATCCGGGACACGACCGTGTACGCGGGTGGCCGGCCGCTGCGGATGGCGGACGAGCCGCTGGGCGAGGACGTGCACGGGAACGAGCTGGAGCTGGCGGAGCTGTACGACGGGCTGCGGCCGGGGCGGCGCCTGATCGTCTCCGGTGTGCGCACCGACATCCCAGGCCCGGCCACGCTCCGCGCCACCGAGACCGCGGTGATCGCCTCGGTCGACCAGCGGCTCGACCCCGGCCTCCCCGGCGATCACGTCCATACCGTGCTCACGCTCACCGCGGACCTCGCCCACCGGTACCGGCGGGACACCGTCCGCATCCAGGGCAACGTCGTACCGGCCACGCACGGCGAGAGCCGGGACGAGCCGATCGGCAGCGGCGATGCCGCCCGCACCCACCAGACGTTCGCGCTCTGGCGGTCACCGCTGACCTGGCGGCCGGCGGACAACCCCCTGGGGGCCACCCCGGAGCTGGAGATCCGGGTCGACGGGCTGCGGTGGACCCCGGTGGACAGCCTGGCCGGGCGCGGGCCCCGCGAGCGGGTGTACGTGACGGGGACGGTGGACGCCGATGCCTCCGGGAGCGGGGGCGGGGCCGGGTCCGGGTCCGGTCCCGGGGGCACGCGTACGACGGTGACGTTCGGCGACGGGGTGCACGGCGCCCGGCTGCCGACCGGGCAGGACAACGTACGGGCCAGGTACCGGTTCGGCACCGGGCGGGCGGCGAACGTCGCGGCGGACCGGATCACCCAGCCGGTCACCCGCCCGCTCGGGGTGACCGCCGTGACCAATCCGCAGCCGGCCACCGGCGGTGCGGACGCCGACGGGCCGGGCCTGACCAGGCGCACGATCCCGCTGTCGGTGTCCGCGCTGGACCGGCTGGTGTCGCTCGCGGACTACGAGGACTTCGCGCGCTCCCGGGCCGGTATCGGCCGGGCGTCGGCCCGGGAACTCTTCGACGGGCGGCGCAAGGTGCTGCATGTGACGGTGGCGGGCGTCGACGACATCCCGCTGGCACCGGACGCGGAGGTGCTGCGGGCGCTGCGGTCCGCGCTGGCGGAGTACGGCGATGCCCGCCTCCCGGTCCGGGTGGACGTCCGCGAGCCGGTGCTGCTGCTGTGCCTGGCGAAGGTGAAGGTGGCGCCGGACCACGCCTGGCCGCTGGTGGAACCGCGGGTACGGCAGGCGCTGCTGGACCGGCTCGGCTACGACGGGCGGGAGCTGGGGCAGCCGGCGCACCTGTCGGAGGTGCTGGCCGCGGCCCAGTCCGTACCGGGCGTCGACCATGTGGACGTGGACGCCTTCACGGGGGTGCCGGCGTCCGCCACGCCCACCGAACTCGCCGCCCTCACCGGCCGGTTCACCGGGCCTCCCGATGAGCCGGTGCGCGGCACGGTGCCGGCCCGGCTCGCCACGTACGACGAGCGGATCCACGAGGTGACGGCGGACGGCGGCGAGACGCTCACCGCCGTCGCCGCGCACCACGGCATCTCACTGGACGGGCTGCTGCGCCTCAACCCCGGCATCACCGACACCCGGTCGCTGCCGAAGGGCCGGGCCGTCCGCGTCTCCCGCGGCATCCGCCCGGCCCAACTCGCCCTGTTCGCGCCGCAGGTGGCGGATACGCTGATCCTCACGGAGGTGACCCGATGAGCGCGACGCGGGAGCCGGACGGGCTCGCGGAGCTGCTGCCGCAGTGGCACCGGTTGCGGGACGCGGAGGGCGGTGAGCCCCTGCGGGCGCTGCTGGCCGTGATCGCGGAGCAGGTGGACCGGGTACGCGACGGGGTCGCCCAGCAGTACGACGACTGGTTCGTGGAGAGCGCCGCGGAGTGGGTACTGCCGTACCTGGGGGATCTGGTGGGGTACCGCCCGCTGCCCGGGTACGAGCGGGTGCCGGCCACCGGCCTTCGGGACGGCGGGCTGCCGGACTCCTCGCGGCGGCGGCTGGCCGAGGCGCTGGCGCCGCGCCGCGATGTGGCGGCGACGGTCGGCCACCGGCGCCGCAAGGGCACCCTGGCACTGCTGGAGGAGCTGTCCGCGTCGGTGGCGGGCCGGCCGGCCCGGGCGGTGGAGTTCTCCCGGCTGGTCGCGCACCATCAGCCGGTGAGGCTGTACGGGTCGGGGACGGCCGCGGCGAACGAGCGGCGGGCCGCCCGGGGCCGTCTGGTGGACGTCCGGGACGGCGCCGCGCTGGACCTGGCCGGGGGGCCGTTCGGCGCGGTGGCGCGGTCGGTGGATGTGCGACGCGCCAACTCGCCTCGCAGGCAAGGGGGTTATACCCCGGCCGGGGTCGGGCTGTTCGTCTGGCGGCTGCGGCCGTACTCGGTGACGCGGGCGCCCGCGTACTGCATCGACCGGGCCCGCAACCTCTACACCTTCTCCCTCCTGGGCAATGACACGGCGCTGGTGACCCGGCCGGAGCCGGAATCGTCGGCGGCGCACAGCGCGGCCCTCGACAACGTCCCGGCCGCGATCCGCCGACGGCAGCTGCACGACCGGCTCGCGGACTACTACGGGCCGGGGAAGAGCTTCGTCGTCCGCCGGGACGGTGACGACGCCCCGGTGCCGCTCGCCGATATCGTCGTCGCGGACCTGGGCGACTGGCGCTACCGGCCCCGGCGCGGCCAGGTCGCGGTCGACCCGGAGCTCGGACGGATGGCGTTCGGCGCCCGCTCGGCGCCCCGGCAGGGCGTATGGGTGGACTACCACTACGGGTTCGGGGACGAGCTGGGCGGCGGGGAGTACCCGCGGGAGAGGGAGACCTCGCCGGGCGCCGCCGTCTACCGGGTCGGCCCGGACCAGGACTTCCAGCGGATCATGGACGCGTACCGGGCGTGGCAGGACGACCGGCGGGCCGGGCGGTGCGGCCCCGAGGGGATCATCGAGATCACCCACAGCGGCGCCTACCAGGAACAGCTGGACTTCGACCTGGACCCCGGCGACCGGCTGGAGCTGCGCGCGGCGGAGGGCACCCGCCCGGTGATCCGGCTGCTCGACTGGTACAGCAACCGGCCGGACGCGCTCAACATCCGGGCGCGGGGCGCCGATTGCGCGGTGGGCGAGCGGCCACGCATGGTGCTGGACGGGCTGCTGGTCACCGGGCGCGGGCTGAATGTCACCGGGCCGATGGGCTCGCTCGTCCTGCGGCACTGCACGCTGGTGCCGGGCTGGTCCCTGGAGCCGGAGTGCGCTCCGCACTCCCCCGAGGAGCCGAGCCTGGTCCTGGACCGTACGACCGCGTGTGTGGAGATCGACCGGACCATCCTGGGCACGATCGAGGTGACCGGCGACGAGGTGGGCACCGACCCGCTGCCGGTCCATCTGCGCGACTCCCTCCTGGACGCCACCGCGCCCGACCGCGCGGCGCTCTCCGCGCCCGACTGCCGGCCCGCGCACGCGGTGCTGTACGCGCACCGGACCACGGTCATCGGCGAGGTGCACACCCATGCCGTGGAGCTCGCCGAGAACTCGCTCTTCACCGGGCGGCTGCGGGTCGCCCGGCGCGGCATCGGCTGCCTGCGGTTCAGTTACGTACCGCCGGGCTCGCGCACCCCGCGCCGCTACCGCTGCCAGCCGGACCTGGCCGGCCCCGGGGAGGCCGCACGGGTGCGTCCGCTGCTGCGCGGCGAGCGCTACGGGACGCCGTGGTACGGACAGTTGGCGGCGGGGTGCGCGGAGGAGATCGTGCGGGGCGCGGAGGACGGTGCCGAGATGGGCGCGTACCACGACCTCTACCGGCCCCAGCGCGAGGACGGCCTGCGGGCCCGGCTGGCGGAGTACACACCGGCCGGGAGCGATGCGGGGGTGTGGTTCGTGACCTGAACGACCGGCGGACCGCCCGCCGTTGCGTGAGCCGTGATCGTATGCCGCCGGGTGACCCGACCGTCGGCCTTCCGTCTTCCGCCTTCCGTCTTCCGCCTTCCGAACATCCCGTACGAGGGGACCCCTGCCATGCACGCTGATCTCTCCCGCATCACCCACCGGCCGGAACGGCGCTACTCCGCGGTCGTCGCCCAGCAGGGCCGGGTGCAACTGGACGCGGACGCCAACGAACAGACCGCGATCCAGCTGTTCCAGGCCCGTACGCTCGCCGCCGATCTGATCGGGCAGCACGGCGGCCCGTACGGCGCCACCGGCTTCAAGATCACGCTGCAGGGCGGCAGCCGGGAGCTGGACGACCTGGTCATCGGAGGCGGCCGCTACTACGTGGACGGCATCCTGTGCGAGGCGACCCGCCCGCGGCCCGGGGAGGCGGTGCCCGCGCAGGAGGCGGGGGATGCCGACGGGGACGCCGGGAGCCACGGCGCGGGCGCGGATGGCGCCCCCGCGGCGCCCGCCACCTGGACGTACTGGGACCAGCCGGACGGCTTCCGGGACCCGGAACGCCCCGGCGACCGGCTGCCGACCGCCTTCCCGTACGTGGCGTATCTGAAGGTATGGGAACGGGTGGTGACCGCGGCCGAGGACCCCGCGCTGCGCGAGGTGGCGCTGGGCTCGGCGCTGCCGGACACCGCGGCCCGTACGAAGGTGGTGTGGCAGGTGCTGCCGCTGCCCGCCGCCGAACTGGGGCTGCCCGGCCCCACTCCCCCGGCCGACGAGATCCGCAAGGCCTTCGCCGCCTGGGCGCAGAAGGCGGCCGCCCCCCGCTCCCGGCTCGCAGCGCGCAGCGAGCGCCCGGACCACGGGGACGACAACCCCTGTCTGGTCGCCCCGGACGCCCGCTACCGGGGGCCGGAGAACCAGCTCTACCGGGTCGAGATCCATGAGGCGGGCGGCGCCGGGGACGCCACCTTCAAGTGGTCCCGGGAGAACGGCTCGGTCACCTTCCCGGTCGACGAACTGGACGGCACCTGGGTCGAGTTGGCGACCCTGGGCGGCGACGACAAGCTGGATCTGAACGTCGGCGACCGGGTGGAGTTCGTGGACACCGCCTATACGAGCCGGGGCGAGGCCGCGCCGCTGCTGCGGGTCGAGGAGCTGGATCTGCCCCTCCGGCGGGTGCGGCTGTCCGGCGAGCCGGCGCCGGGGGTGGGGCGGAGGCCGGAGCTGCATCCGTTCCTGCGCCGCTGGGACCACCACGAGGGCCGCCGCAGAACCGTCGAGCGCGGTGAGCGGGCGGCCGGGCGGGGCGACCGGCTCCGGCACGGCGCACTACCGGTGCGGGAGGGCGAGTGGCTGCCACTGGAGGACGGCGTGGAGGTGTACTTCGCGCCCGGCGGCGGCTACCGCACCGGCGACTACTGGCTGATCCCGGCCCGTACGGCCACCGGCGGGGTGGAGTGGCCCACGGACGCGGTCCGCCGTCCGCTGCTGGAGCCGCCGTCCGGGATCGCGGTGCACTTCGCGCCGCTGGCGTGGGTGGCGGGCGAACAGGCCGAAACCGATCTGCGGTTGACGTTCCGGCCGTTGTCGGCGGGCATCCCGGCGGCGGACGACGCGGCGCTGGCGGCCGAGGCGGCGGCCCGGGCCGAGGAGGCGGCGGCCGGTGGGGTGGACGGCGCGGTGGCCGGCAGGACGGGCGGCGCGGCGGCCGGGGCAGTGGCCGGGGCCGCTGAGGGCGCTGGGCCACCGCGCGCACAAGCAGGGGGCCCGGGACACGATGTCATAGGCTCCGGACACGACCTGACGCGGCAACTGCCCAACAGGTCACAGACCACGGCCGAGGCGGAAGCCGCGGCCGACGAAGGGGGAATCGCCTGATGGCCACACCACTGACCGCGGACGAACTACTGCGGGCGCTGCGCGAGGAGGGCCTCACCGTCCACGAGGTCCGCGACTGGCGTCACCACAACCGCAATGCGAAGGGCCACTGGGGCCCGCTGCACGGAGTGATGATCCACCACACGGTCACCGAGGGCACCGACTCGTCGGTGGAGCTGTGCTACGACGGACACCCGGATCTGCCGGGTCCGCTCTGCCACGGCGTGATCGACAAGCAGGGCGAGGTCCATCTCGTCGGCAACGGCCGGGCCAATCACGCCGGGCTGGGCGACCGCGACGTCCTGGAGGCGGTGATCAACGAGGCCTCGGAGCTGCCGGCGGACAACGCCGCGGACACCGACGGCAACCGGCACTTCTACGGCTTCGAGTGCATCAACCTCGGCAACGGCGAAGACCCGTGGCCGGAGGCGCAGAAGGCGGCGATCGAGAAGGTCTCGGCGGCGATCTGCCGGGCGCACAAGTGGACCGAGCGCTCGGTGATCGGCCACAAGGAGTGGCAGCCCGGGAAGGTCGATCCGCGCGGCTTCCCGATGGACGGCATGCGGGAAGCGATCAAGCGGCGGCTGGCGAAGGAGCCGCAGGGGACCGAGGGGACGGAAGGGACGGAGGGGGATGGCCGGCCGGTGCCGCCGAAGCCGCAGCATCCGCCGTACGAGCCGTTCCCCGGCAGCGCCTTCTTCCACTCGGGCGCGAAGAGCCCCGTCATCACGGCCATGGGCGAGCGGCTGGTGGCCGAGGGCTGCGGCCACTACGAGCAGGGCCCCGGGCCGGAGTGGACCGAGGCGGACCGCACGTCGTACGCGGCCTGGCAGCGCAAGCTCGGCTTCCGCGGCAAGGACGCGGACGGGGTGCCGGGCAAGGCCAGTTGGGAACGCCTGCACGTCCCCCACTCGTAACACCGCCGGGCGGTACGCGTCACGCCGTCCGGCGACACTCATGACGCCGCCCGGCGATTCGTCACGCTGTCGGCCCGTAGAACACACCAAGGCCGGGCGGCCCTCCCCCACAGAGGTCCGCCCGGCTGTTCATGGGTGTTCCGGCACCGGCCGCCGCCGCGGCCGATGTTCGGGTGACGTGCCGGTACGTGCTGATGGATACGTGCCGGTACGTTCCGGTGACGTGCTGGTGGCGTCAGCCCCGGGGGCCGGGGCCGCCTCAGACGCCCTGGACGGGGAGGCTCGGCTGGGCCGGGAGAACCGGCAGGGCCGGGATGTTGGCGGCGTTGGCCGGGTCGGCCAGGCCTGCGGGCACGACCGGGACGGCGACGGCGTCGGTCAGTCCGGACGGCACGGTCCGGCCGGCCGGGACGACCTGGCCCGGCGTCAGGCTCTGCGCACCGGCGACGTTCTTGTTCGCGATGCCGTGTGCGTCCGTCACGACAACGGTGACCAGGCCCCGCGCACGCGGAGTGGCCTCAGCGGCCACGGCCTCGGCGAACGCCACCGCGTCACCGGCCTTGCCCTGGGCGAACTGCTGCGCCTGACCGCCGACGACGGTCACGAACGAGGTGGCCTGCCCCGCCGCGTCCCCCGCGAGGTGACCGGCATCGCCGACCGCCCCCTGGACCACCGGCACCACCTTGACGACAGTCCGACGGGCGACGGGCGGCAGCGCGTCGGCGGCGGTCTTGTCGACAACCGGGCGGGCGGTGGCCAGGGGCGCCTGGGCCTGCTTCGTCAGCTGCTCGGGACGGACCCCCGCACCGGCGAGACCGGCCAGCAGGTTGTCGGCGGAGCCGGGGGCCACGGGCAGCGCGGGGGTCTTGGGCAGCTGCGACAGGTCGGTGGGCACACCGCCGGGCAGGTCGGCGGAGGGCACGCCCGGGGTGGCGGGCAGCGACGGCACGGCGGGCAGCGTGCCGTCCGTGAGGTGACCGAGCTCGCCGACCTTGCCGATCTTTCCGGCCTCTCCGAGGTCGGTGACCTTGACGGCCTTGACGGCCTTGACGGCCTTGACGGGCTTGACGGGCTTGACGGCCTGGGCGGGGTTCTGCACGGCCTTGGTGACCTGCTCGACCTGCTTCGTCAGCTTGGTGGCCGGCATCAGGTCGGCGGCGTCGCGCACCGCGCCGGTGTCGAGCAGGCCCTCGCCACCGGCCAGCTTCTGCACGCCGTCCGCGGTCTGCTTCACGGTGTGGGTCGCGGTGGCGGTGGCGGTGGCGGCGGTGTCCGTGGCGGTGCCGGTGACCGGCAGGTCCGGGGTGACGGGCAGGTCGGCGGCGTTGGCGGTCACGGAGCCGAGGGCCCACAGGCCGGTGGCGGCAGCGGCAACGACGATGGAACGGCGGATGTTCGCACGCATGGAAGAAAGTCCTTCGAATTCAGGATTCAGGATTGAGGAATCAGGAGGTTTCGGGCAGACCTGATCCGCCCCCGCGCGGCAGGTCCAGTACAGACGCGGAACGGTCTGCCCTAGCCGGGGAATTCGAGGATTTCTTCGGCACGCCGACGCGTCGGAGCGCCATCGGCCGTGCGGACGCCACCGGGCAGCAGCCGGAACGGCGTGAGGTGTGCCGGGGCGGCGGCGTGCTGGTCCCCGTCACGGGGGCCGTGGCCGTCACCGGCGGTGTGCGAAGCGGGCGCCACCGGACCCTGCGGAAGCTGCCCCGGAAGGTCGCCATGGCCCGGGTGCGGCTGCTCGACGGCGGCACGCCCGGTGTGCTCGGTGGCAGACGCCTGGCGCGGGCCACCGGCGCACTGCTCGGGCTGAGCCGCGGCAGCGACGCCGCCCCCGGAAGCCGTCGCAGCGGTCCGCGGACCGGCCGACTGCACGTCACCCGGCGTACGGCCGGGCTGGTGCCGCCTGTCGTCGCCAGGCCGTCCCGTGTGCGCTCCGGACGGGAGGCCGACGGACGGAAGTTTCACGGACGGCAGCTCCACGGACGGCAGCACCGCGCCGGCCGTGTCGGCGATCTCGCCGACCACACCGATCTTCCGTACGACCCGGCCCACTGACCGAGTGAGCGCACCGGTGACCGGTCCGGCCTGCTCGGCGACGGGCCGCCGAACGGCCTCGGACAGCGCGGCGGAGCCGGACTGCACGCCCTCTGCGGACTTCGCCCGGGTCGTCGCCTGGTCCGTATCCGCCGGTTCGTCCCTCAGGGCCGCTGCCGCCGTCTCCCTACCCGGGGTGCTGACGGCCTCCCCGCCCGGGGACGCGGCCCCGGTCAGGGCCGGTGTGCTGCCCGTACGGTCATCGGCGTGGGCGCCGGGGCCGAAGGCGAAGCCGAGGGCGACGAAGCCCACCAGGAAGAGCCCGGCCAGCAGTGCACGCCGCGCGGTCACCGTGCGCGGCAGGCGCACAGCGGCAGGCAGAACGAACACAGCGGGCACGGAGGGGACCTTCCCATACGGACGGGGACACCCGGGCATACCGCCTCGGTGTCACACCCGTCGCGGGCGATCGAGCGATGGCCCCGATCCTTGCACGAGGAGCCAGGTGCCACGCAAGTCCCGCCGGGGTATCGGTCACCGTTGCTCCGCCATGTCCGGTATGGGCAGTGGCCGTTTCTCCAGTGCGGCGGCCATCACCTCCGGAAACAGGTCCGGTGTACAGGCGAACGCCGGTGCGCCCAGGGCCGCGAGAGCCGCGGCGTGGTCCCGGTCGTAGGCCGGGGCCCCCTCGTCGGAGAGGGCGAGCAGCGTGACGAACTGGACCCCGGACGCCTTCATCGCGGCGACCCGCTTGAGCATCTCGTCCCGGATCCCGCCCTCGTAGAGGTCGCTGATGAGGACGACGACGGTCTCGGCGGGGCGGGTGATACGGGACTGGCAGTAGGCGAGCGCGCGGTTGATGTCCGTACCGCCGCCGAGCTGGGTGCCGAAGAGGACGTCGACCGGATCGTCCAGCTGGTCCGTCAGGTCGACGACCGCGGTGTCGAAGACGACCAGCCGGGTGTCGATGGCCCGCAGGGAGGCCAGCACGGCACCGAACACCGAGGCGTAGACGACCGAGGCGGCCATCGAACCGGACTGGTCGATGCAGAGCACCACATCCTTCTTCACCGACTGCGCCGCCCGGCCGTAGCCGATCAGCCGCTCGGGGACGACCGTGCGGTACTCCGGGAGGTAGTTCTTGAGGTTCGCCCGGATCGTGCGGTCCCAGTCGATGTCGCGGTGGCGGGGCCGGCTGATGCGTGCGGAGCGGTCCAGTGCGCCGGTGAGGGTGGCGCGCGTACGGGTCGCCAGCTTCTTCTCCAGCTGCTCAACGACCTTGCGGACGACGGCCCGTGCGGTCTCCTTGGTCGTCTCCGGCATGACCTTGTTGAGCGAGAGCAGAGTGCCCACCAGATGTACGTCCGCCTCGACGGCCGTCAGCATCTCCGGCTCCAGCAGCAGCGCGGAGAGCCCCAGCCGGTCGATGGCGTCACGCTGCATCACCTGCACCACCGAGGTCGGGAAGTACGCCCGGATGTCGCCGAGCCAGCGCGCGACTCCGGGCGCCGAGGCGCCCAGCCCCGCCGTGCGCCGCCCGCTGTCGGCGTCCCTGCCCGCGCCGCCCGGCTGCCGGCCGTAGAGCGAGGCCAGCGCGCCGTCCATGGCGGCGTCACGCCCCCGCAGCTCACACCCCGTACCGTCCGCGCCGCCGGCACCGAGGACCAGCCGCCAGCGACGGAGCCGGTCAGCCGTCGCCTCGCTCCCGGACTCGGTCCGGGCCCCGACCCGGACCCCGACCCCGGCACCGACCCCGGCACCGGCACCGGCACCGGCACCGGCACCGGATCCTGCTGTCATGGCGCTCAACGTGCCACCTCCACACGACTGTTGGACTGTTCATTGCCGACTGTCGGGCTGTTTCCCGTCGGGTCATGGGACTGTCCGTAAGGGGACCGACCGTTAGGGGACTGTCCGCGGGGCTCGTGGTCGAAGCCGTGCTGTTCGATCCCCAGCAGCAGACGCAGGGTGGGGAGGACGGCCGCGGCACGGTCACGGTCCAGGCCGGGGCCGAAGCCGGGCGCGGCCGAGTCCGAGTCCGAGGCGTCGCCGGCCGGGCCGCGCACGCTGGTCGCGGGGCCGCGGCGGATCAGTTCGCCGAGCGTGCGCCGCACCCCGGCCTCGTACTCCGCGAACGTCCTGCGCAGCAGCGGGAGGACGTCCGTGAAGGCGCTGTCCGGCACGCTCGTCAGCCAGCCGTCGACCAGCGCGAGCAGCCGTTCGTCGTGGACCAGCAGCATCCCGCCGTCCCCGCCGGCCCCGCCTGCCCCGCTGCCCAGGAACCCCTCGATCCACCCGGCGGCATCGGTGGGCGGAGTGCCCGGCGAGAGGGCCAGGGCCATCAGCCGTTCCGCACCCCCGTCACCCCACTCGCCGTGAACCGGATCGACGTTGCCCGGCGCGCCGCCGGCCGATGCGCCACTGCCCCACTCCCCGTCGTCCCGCAGCAGCCGGGCCGCCCGGCCACGGATCAGTCCCGGCACGGCATCCCGCCCGCTCACCGCGCGCAGCACCCCGGCCCACCGTGCCCGCAACCCGGCCGGCGCGGCCTCCGCCCCGGGCTCCGGGTGGGCGAGCAGGCCGACGGCCTGGTGGGTGGTGTCGAGGTGGCCTCGCATGGCGGCGGCACCGTCCGTGTCCAGGCCGAGGCACGCCGGCGGCAGTCCGACGATGATCCGCTCGGCCAGGCCCGTCGCCACCTCGCGGAGCGCCCCGGCGTCCGTGCCGCGGACGTCTCCGTAGCGCACCGTGCGCACGAGGGCGGGCAGTGCCTGCGCGAGATGGCCCACGTCCGCGTCGAGCGCCGCGCGGTCGGACAGCGCGCGCATCACCACCGGCAGGGCATCGGGGAGTTCGGCGAGCAGACAGCGTTCGGCGAGCGCGGTCACCTCGGCGAGGGTGGCCGCCCCGGACGCCTCGGCCGCGGCCTTGGCGGTGGCGGCGCCGAGCACGGTCGTACCCCAGATGCCGGCCTCCGCCACACGCACCGACAGCTCCGGCTCCCAGCGCAGCCGCCAGGTCTCCCGGAACGTCCCCGTGCTGCCCCGGGAGCTGCTGGGCTCGCCCCAGGGGATACCGAGCAGCCGCAGCCGGTGCAGCAGGCGGCTGCGCCCGGCATCGGTCTCCTTGCGCAGGTCCAGTTCCAGCTCCCGTTCCGGGCCCTCGGGTTTGAGCCGCAGTGCCCGCCGACTGCGAGTGATGTCCCGCTGCAAGGGCACGGCGGGGGCGTCCTCGGGGACGTCGCCCAGTACGTCGCCGACCACCAGCCGGTCGTGGATCAGCGCGGACGGCGCATCGGAGCCGTCGCCCATGACGGCCCGGACGGCGTCGTCCAGTTCGGTCAGTCCGGCCAGTGGCCGCCCGCGGACCGTGGCCAGTCCCTCGGCGAGCCGTACCGCCTCGATGACATGCGCCGACGAGACGGCGTAATCCTCCTCGCGGAGCAGTGCGGCGACCTTGGTCAGCCAGCGGGCCACGGGGCGGTCGGGGGCGCTGAAGAGGTGGCCGTACCAGCCGGGTGAGGCGATGCCGGCGCCGTAGCCGCTGCGCCGGGAGAGCCGCCGGTGGGTCCAGGGCACCCACGTCACCGCCGTCTTCGCCTTCGGCAGGCCCTTGAGGAGCTGCCGGTCGGCGGCCACGGTGGTGCGCCGCGCCAGCGCCGGGACGTGCCAGGCCCCGCAGACCACGGCGAGGTCGTCGCCGAACTCCTTCCGCGCGGCCCGGAGCCGGAGTCGCATATGGGCCTCGCGCACTCGGTCACGTTCGTGGTCTCCGCCGTCCCGGTACGCCTCGCGCAAGGCCCCCATCGCCTCGGCCAGCGCCGCGAACGGGGCCAGCGCGTCCACGCCCGGCCCTCCCCCGTCCCGGCGGTGCTCGACCGCGTCTTCCCACCAGCGCTCGGGGTCGTCGTATCCGGCGGTCTCGGCCAGTACCCGGACCGGATCGACCCGTACGTCCGCCTCCGCGCCACCGGCCTGCGCGTCACCGGCCTCCTGCTCGGCCTCCGTCTCCTGTTCGGCCTCCGTCGTGGCCGGCTCCCCCATGGCCAGGGAGTGTGCCGCGGGCAGGTCGATGAAGCGGACGGGGACGCCGTGCTCCAGCGCCCAGCGCATCGCCACCCACTCGGGGGAGAACTCGGCCAGCGGCCAGAACGCCGCGCGGGCGGGGTCGTCCTGCACATGGGCGAGGAGGGCGACCGGTGGCCGCATGTCCTCCCCCGCGGCCAGCGGTACCAGCGCGTCCGCCTCCGGCGGGCCCTCGATCAGGACCGCGGCGGGCCCGCACTGTTCCAGAGCGGCGCGGACCGCCCGCGCCGAACCGGGTCCGTGGTGCCGCACCCCGAGCAGCGCCGGCCCGCCGACGCCCCCGGCCCGCTCGGCGTTCCCCCTCATGCGCCCACCTCGCGGCAGGCACGGTAGAAGTCCTTCCAGCCGTCGCGCTCACGCACCACCGTCTCGAGGTACTCCTGCCATACGACCCGGTCGGCGGCCGGGTCACGGACGACGGCCCCCAGGATGCCCGCGGCCACATCGCCGGCGCGCAGCACGCCGTCCCCGAAGTGGGTGGCCAGCGCCAGCCCGTTGGTCACCACCGAGATGGCCTCGGCCGTGGACAGCGTGCCCGACGGCGACTTGAGCTTCGTACGGCCGTCGGCGGTGATGCCGTCCCGCAGCTCGCGGAAGACCGTGACGACCCGGCGGATCTCGTCCATGCCGTCCGCCGCGGGCAGATCCAGCGAACGGCCGATCTGCTCGACCCGGCGCGAGACGATGTCCACCTCCGCGTCCGGGGTCGCGGGCAGCGGCAGGACGACGGTGTTGAAGCGGCGGCGCAGCGCGCTGGAGAGTTCATTGACGCCGCGGTCGCGGTCATTGGCCGTGGCGATCAGGTTGAAACCCCGGACGGCCTGCACCTCCTGCCCCAACTCGGGGATGGGCAGGGTCTTTTCCGACAGGATCGTGATCAGCGTGTCCTGCACGTCCGCGGGGATGCGGGTCAGCTCCTCGACCCGGGCCGTCATGCCCTGCGCCATGGCGCGCATCACCGGGCTGGGCACCAGCGCGTCCCGGCTGGGGCCGTGTGCGAGCAGCTGGGCGTAGTTCCAGCCGTAGCGGATCGCCTCTTCCGGGGTGCCGGCGGTGCCCTGCACCAACAGGGTGGAGTCGCCGCTCACGGCCGCCGCCAGGTGCTCGGACACCCAGGTCTTGGCGGTGCCGGGCACGCCGAGCAGGAGCAGTGCGCGGTCCGTCGCCAGGGTCGTCACGGCGACCTCGACGATGCGGCGCGGGCCGACGTATTTGGGTGTGATGACCGTGCCGTCCGCGAGCGTACCGCCGAGCAGGTACGTCGCGACGGCCCACGGCGAGAGCCGCCAGCGCGCGGGCCGCGGCCGGTCGTCGGCGGCCGCGAGAGCCGTCAGCTCCGCCGCGAAACTCTCCTCGGCGTGCGGGCGCAGGGCGCCGCCTCCGGCCGGCTCCGTCGCCGCGTGATCGGCCGTCGCGTGCTCAGCCGTCGCCTCATGCGTCGTCGTGAAGGTGTTCTCGGACATGGCTCCCCCTATCGCAAGGACTGCGGCCGCCTCCGCGAAATCCCGTCGGCCGCTTGCGGAATCCAGCCTGCACCACACCACTGACAACGCCCCTGAAATCCCCGCTGACCTGCGCCTTCCTCGCGCTGAGCGGGCGGCCGAGGGCGATTGTCAGTGCCGCGTCGTAGCGTCGGAGACATGAATCCGCAGGGGGAACGCTGGACGACGGATCAGGTGCTCGCACTGGCGCCTGACGAGGCATCACGCAAGGCGGGTGGCAAGCTCGCCACGCCCGGCCCGTGGTCGGACACGGGTGCGGGCCGAAGCGCGGTGTGGGGACTGTGCAAGGGCAGCGGAAAGAAGCCGTATCAGACGGTCGCGGACGTCAAGGGCCAGGCCTTCAGGTGCAGTTGCCCGAGCCGCAAGTTCCCGTGCAAACACGCACTGGGACTGCTGCTGCTCTGGGCCGGTACGGAGGGGGCGGTGGCGGACGGGGAACCGCCGCAGTGGGCGGGCGAATGGCTGGACAACCGCCGGGAGCACGCCGCCGGGCGGACGGACGACGGGGTACCCGGCGGCGGTGCCGCGGCGCGGGCACCGGCCGATCCGGAGGCCGCCGAACGCCGGGCGGAGCGCCGGATGCAGCGGATCGGCGCGGGCGCCACGGAACTGGAGCAGCGGCTGGAGGACCTGCTGCAGTCCGGCCTGGCCGCGGCCGGCCGCACCGCCCCCTGGGACGAGACGGCGGCCCGCATGGTCGACGCCCAGGCGCCGGGACTCGCCGCGCGGGTACGGGAGTTGGGGCCGGTTGCGGCATCGGGTCCGGACTGGCCGACGCGACTGCTGGAGGAGTGTGCCCTGCTGCACCTCCTCACCCGGGGATTCCTCGGCATCGAGCGGTTGCCCGACCCACTCGCGGCGACCGTCCGCGCACGCGTCGGGCTGACC
The DNA here is from genome assembly GCF_001590865.1 of Streptomyces sp. NBRC 110611. Taxonomy (GTDB): domain Bacteria; phylum Actinomycetota; class Actinomycetes; order Streptomycetales; family Streptomycetaceae; genus Streptomyces. The sequence goes on along the minus strand of NZ_BBUY01000001.1, from coordinate 272,024 downwards.
ACGGAAGCGGCCGGCCTGCTGGCCGGTTCCGACACGACGGCGGTGCGGGACCGCTGGCTGGTGCTGTCCCAGCAGGACAGCGACGACGGCAAGTTGACCACCCGCAGGATCTTCCTGCGGGGCGAGCGGACCGGCCGGATGGCGCTGCACCTCTCCTTCGGCGGCCCGCACCGCCCCCTGGACCTGGCACTGCCGCCCGGCCTGGTGATCGACGCGGACCTGACCTACTACCCGGGCGCCCGCCCGCTGCGCGCTCTCCTGGGCGAACGGCACGCTCCGGCGGCCCCGGGGCCGGTACCGCCGGGCTGCGGCGTCGATGCCGCGCTGGCCGCGTACGGCGACACGCTGCGCGACGACCCCTGGCTGGACTCCTGGCCGGTGGTGCTCGCCGACGTCACCCCGATACCGGCCGGCGACGGCGAGGGCTGGCAACTGGCCGACGCGCTCGGCGAGTCGGCGGTTCCGCTGGATCCGCGCTGCCTGGGCCGTACGGGACTGTGGCGGCTGGTCGCGATATCGGGCGGCGAGCCGGTCACGGTCTTCGGCGAGTGCGGACACCACGGCTTCCGCCCGCTGACCGTCTGGGACCCGACCCCGGTGGCCCTATGACCCCGGCGCCGGCAGCCACGACACCCGCGCACCCCGCCCACCACACGCCTCTGGAGCACTCACATGACGACAACCACCAACCCCTGCACCCCACCAACCCCCCTCAACTCCACCTCTCCTCCTCCTTCTACGCCTTCTACGCCTTCTGCTTCCTCTGCCTCTCCTCCCCCGACCGCACCCACCGCCCCTGTCCCCACCGCCCCTGCCTCCACGCCCCCGCCGTCGGCCGCACCGGCTTCCGCCCCTCCGACCGCCGCCGCCCCGTGGGCCGAGCTCGTGAGTGCGGCACTGCTCGGCACCGAGCGGCGGCTGCCGCCGGTGGCGGTACGCCCCGGGCAGGGCGCCGCGGCCGCGCTGCTGGACGCGGCGGCGGTGGCCACGGTGCGCCGGCGCGGTGCGCTGCGCCCCGCCCCGGCCGGTGAGCGCCCCGCCCCGGCCCCCTCCGACACCCGGCCCCCGCTGCCGCCGGCCGCGCACCGCCGGCTGTCCCTGCTGCTCGCCGACCGTGGCGGCACCGCGAGCGGCAGCCGCCGGGGCACCGCCCCCGACCTCACCGAGCTGCTGCCCCAGTGGCTGACCGCCGCGCACGGCCACGGCTACCGCGCCCCCGCCGCCCTGTTGCCCGCGCTGCTCGACGCCGCCCGGGCCCGCACGGACCTCCGGCCCGCCGCGCTCGCCCTGGCCGGACCACGTGCCCAGTGGCTGGCCCGGCTCAACGACGACTGGAAGTTCGCGCTCCGCAGCGGTGGCGGAGGAGACCCGGCCGCGCCGCCCGGCGCGGCTGGCCCCGAGGACGTACGGCGCCGGTGGGAGGAGGGCCTGTTCACGGAACGGGTCGCGCTGCTGACGGCGCTGCGCCGCCGCGACCCGCGGGCGGGTCTGGAGCTGCTCGGTACGACCTGGGCGACCGAACGGGCCGAGGACCGGCTGATGTTCCTGGACGCACTGCGCGGGGAGCTCACCGCGACCGACGAGCCCTTCCTCGAGCAGGCACTGTCCGACCGCAGCCGGAGCGTACGGGCCACGGCCGCCGAGCTGCTCTCCACCCTGCCCGGCTCCGCGCTCGCGGCCCGTATGGCACGACGCGCCCACGCCTGCGTCGCGCTGGACCGCACAGCCGACGCGCCGGTGCTCACCGTCGAGGCACCGCACGAGTGCGATGCCGGGATGAGGCGGGACGGCGTCGCGCCCAAGCCGCCCTCCGGGCGGGGCGAACGGTCCTGGTGGCTGGTCCAGTTGGTGGAGGCGACCCCGCTGGACGGGTGGCGCGACCGGTTCGCGGGGCGCGGCCCGGCGGAGATCGTCGCGCTCCCCGTGGCCGACGGCTGGCGCACCGAGCTGCACGACGCCTGGTGCCGCGCCGCGGTACGCCGGCGGGACGCCGACTGGGCGCGGGCGCTGCTGGGCGCGCCGGGTGGCCCGGGCGCCCCGGACCGGTCCGCCGAGGTCGCACCGGCCGGCTCGGCACGGGACCTGACGAAGCTGCTGACCGTGCTGCCCGATGACGAGCGGGCCCGGTGGGTGGCGGAGTTCATCGCGGCACACGGCCTGTCGGACGCCTTCCGGATGCTCGGCGTCTGCGCGGTCCCCTGGGCCGAGCCGCTCGGCCGGTCCGTCGTGGACGCGCTGGACATCGCCCGGGACGCGGGCAGCTATCCGTGGAGCTTCAGCGGGGTGATGGGCCTGGCCGAGCGCTGTCTGGACCCGTCCGCGGCGGACCGCCTGGACAGGCTCACCGCGCTCACGGACGAGCCGGAGGGTGCTTCTCCCGGATCCGGCGGCTACTGGTCCGAAGCGTTCCAGCGCTTGGTCGGCACGCTCCGGCTGCGCGCCACCATGCAGGCCGAACTCACCCCACCGCCCGGCGACGACGACCGGACCGCGCCATGACCGGCCGTACCGCGATCCGCGGCATCGTCATCCGCCATACCGTGATCCGCAGCGTCCCGGCCACCCTCCGCCAACTGGGGACCGCCTCCTGCCCCGCGGGCCCCTCCGCAGGTCCCTCAGACCGCCGCCGGGCGTACGTTCGCTTTGATCCACTCCACGATCGACGCGGTCGTCGCACCCGGCGTGAAGATCTCCGCGACGCCCTGCTCCTTGAGCGGCGGGATGTCCTCCTCGGGGATGATGCCGCCGCCGAATACCTTGATGTCCGCCGCGTCGCGCTCCACCAGCAGGGCGATGACCTTCGCGAAGAGGGTGTTGTGCGCGCCGGAGAGGATGGACAGCCCGATCGCGTCGGCGTCCTCCTGGATCGCGGTGTCGACGATCTGCTCCGGGGTCTGGTGCAGCCCGGTGTAGATCACCTCCATCCCCGCATCGCGCAGCGCCCGCGCGATGACCTTGGCGCCCCGGTCGTGCCCGTCCAGGCCCGGCTTGGCCACCACCACGCGGATCGGCCCCGAACGGCCCGCCACGCCCTGGCTCCCCGCTTGCACCCCGTCCTGCCGAGCCACACTCATCACTGCCTCCAAGCCACGCACGACACGGTGGTGCCGAGCCGACAATCGATCGCGCGGCCGCGGTCCGGCGGCCACGAGCGTGAACGAACGTTATCTCCAGCATCCCGTACCCAGCCGTTTCGTGACATCCGGCGAGGGGGAAATCACACACGGGACACGTCCGCTACGCGCCGCGTTCCGCGTGTCGTCACCTCAGGGACGGGTGGCTCAGTACGCGCGGACCGCGCGCCCGGGGAGCCGCAGCCGGGCCACCGCGCCTTGAGGCGCACATCAGGGCGAGTGCGCCGCATACTCGCTCTCGCATGGGGTGGCTTCCCACGAGGGCATACGGGGGTCAGAGCCGTCTCCCGCATGCCGTTCGGGAGGTCGGCTATGCGAGCCCTGCCCTTTCTCTCCGCACCCTTGCTGATCGCACGCGCCGTCTCGGCGCCCCTCCGGCGCGTACGCCTGCTTCCCGGGCGTGCGTCGTCGCTGCTGTTGCGCAGCACCGTCGTGGATCTGGTGGTCCTCGCCGGGCATCTGCTCCTCTACCCCACCGGCATCACCCAGGAGCACCCGGTACCCCGGCCCCTGCCACCCCCCACGACAAAGGACCCAGAGGTGTGCCCGGCGCCCGCCCCGGGCCGCGCCTCGGCCGGCCAATCCGCTCCACCCGCTCTACCTGCTCCGCCCGCTCTGCCCGCTCCGCCCGCCCTGCTCCCGACCGAGGGCCGTTCACATCCGCCGGTCCTGCTGCTCCACGGCTTCATCGACAACCGCTCCGTCTTCGTACTGCTGCGCCGTTCCCTGCACCGCCACGGCTGGCGCCACCTCGAAGCGCTCAACTACTCCCCACTGACCTGCGATCTGCGGAAGGCGGCCGAGCTGCTGAGCCGCCATGTGGAGGAGGTGTGTGCGCGGACCGGTCACCGCCGGGTGGACATCGTGGGCCACAGCCTCGGTGGGCTCATCGCGCGCTATTACGTCCAGCGGCTCGGCGGCGACACCCGGGTCCGTACGGTCGTCACGCTCGGCACCCCGCACTCCGGTACCCGTGTCGCGCCGCTGATGTCGGTACATCCGGTCGTCCGGCAGATGCGCCCGGATTCCGAAGTGATAGCAGAGTTGGCGCTTCCGGCCCCGAATTGCCGAACACAATTTGTCGCTTTCTGGAGCGAGGAGGATCAAGTGATGGTGCCGGCCGGCACGGCCAGAATCGATCACCCGGATTTGCTCGCGTACAACGCGCAGGTCGCCGGTGTCGGACATCTCGCTCTGCCGGTCAACGGCACTGTGGCGGCCGGCATACGCGAGGCGCTCACCTCGGGCGGCATACCGGCAGCGGTGGGAGCCGCCGACTCCGCGTCAGTCGTGGCCTGACACTGCTCTGCGAGGCGATGCGAATCGAACAAACATCGAACGGGGCGCCAAAAACTCGCATGAGAGTGCCGAAAGGCGGCCAAATGCCCGGCCTCGGCGAGCCCGGAACCCGTGGAAGATTGTCGCCGTCGCGTACCGCCGGGTACAGTCGCCGCTAATTCTCCTGCTGCCGAGGCGAAAGAGAAGTTGGTGAACGACCGTCGCCCTTCGGAAGGCCGTCTTCCGACCGACTCCGCTTCCGACGCCTCGTATGCGCACTACCCCGCCTACGACTCCTACGGGCAGCAGTATTCGCCGACTGCCGGTGCCGAATACGGCGACGGCGCCCCGTTGTTCGGTTCGTACCCCGGCCCGTACGACACGGGGGTGTACGACACCGGCGCCTACGACACGGGCACCTTCCACACCACGGGCTACGACCACACCGGCACCCACAGCGCCTACGGCACGGACGCCTACGGCACAGGCACCTACGACGTCACCGGAGCCACCTACGACACCGGCTCCTACGACACGACGCAGTGGGCCACCAGCACCCACGACACCGGCTCCCACGTCCTTACGGACCTCCAGTCGGATGCCGCGGGCTACGCCCCGTACGCCCACACCGCGTACGAGAGCACCGCGCCGGAGGCCGTCACATACGGCGCCACCGCCTACGGGCACGGCGGCCATGACACCGGCAACCACCCCACCGACGCCTACGACACCGGCAGTTATGCCACGGTCACCTATGAGGCGACGGGCGCCTACGAGACGGCCGGGGCGCATCAGCCGGCCGATCCGTACGAGCCGACGGGCACGTACGGGACGACAGGCGGCTACGACACCATCGGCCCGCAGGCCACCGCCGTCGAGGACACCGCGGGCTTCGAGACCGCGGCGTTCGAGACCGCGAGCTACGAGGCCACGGCGATCTGGCCGGCCGCCGACCAGGAGCTGACCGCCGGAATCCCGGCGCAGGCCGGCCCCCCGCCGGACGACGGCGAGCCATGGGTCCGCACCCCATGGAACGAGACCGGCCGGCACGACGACGGCTCCCCCGACGCCGACAACCCCAACGGCACAAGCAACACCGGCGCTATCAGCCACACCAGCGGCAGCACGGACACCGGCGACGCCGATGCCGACGCCGCCGCCCTCGCCGATGCCATGACACAGGCCATGCCGGTCACCACCGCGGCCGCGGCCACAGCCACCCCCGCCGCCCGCCGGGTCGCCGGCCCGAATCCCGGCAAGCCCGTCCGCGGCCGCGGGCGACGGCGCCCGGCGAAGCGGTCGGCGCTGCTGACCGTCGCCGTTCCCTCGGTCGCCGCCATAGGGGTGTGCGGCGTGGCCGCCGCGTCCGTCGCCGGTCTCGGCGGGGACGACAAGGACGACACGACGACCAACCAGGCCGGCCCGGTCGACCCGGGGGGCGTCAAGAGCTCCGCGGCCAACAAGAAGCTCGACACCCAGCTCGCCGGGCTCAGCGCCAGCGCTGACGACTTCCGCGACCGCGCCAGCCGCACTCAGGAACGGATCGACCTCAAGGCGCGCCAGGCGCTGGAGCGCAAGCGCAAGGCGGAGGAGGCGGCCCGTAAGGAGGCCATGCGGCCCAAGTTCGCGCTGCCGGTCACCGAGCACGGACTGAGCGCGCTCTTCGGCCAGGCCGGCGTGAACTGGATGTCCGTGCACACCGGCATCGACTTCCCGGTCAGCTACGGCACCCCGGTCCTCGCCGCCACCGACGGCACCGTCCGTACGCAGTGGAACACCGCGTACGGCAACATGGCGATAGTGACCGCTCCCGACGGCACCGAGACGTGGTACTGCCATCTGAGCAGCACCAAGGTCCGCTCCGGCTCGGTCAAGGCCGGTGACCAGATCGCCTATTCGGGCAACTCGGGCAACTCCACGGGTCCGCACCTGCACTTCGAGGTACGGCCCGGCGGTGGATCGCCCATCGACCCGATGCCCTGGCTACGCACCCACGGCCTCAACCCGAACTGACCCCCGCCGTACCGTTCCTGCACCGCCCGGGGCGCGCCCGCGCACACCGTGCACGCCACCGCGCCCCACGCGCGCCCGGGGGTTCTGGGGGTGTTTCCCTAGGGGAGGCTCGAACAGATCCCCTAGGGGGAGCGAGGCCCCCCTGCGGGGCCACAACAAGGCGGGGGCGAGCGATATTCCGGTGTCCCCCTCAATCTCGGGTGCCACGTAACCCCGAAGGGACCGCATAGGCCGAAGAGGCCGAAGGGACCGCAGAGGCCGAAGAGATCACAGAGACTGAAGCACCCCTGGGCTCTGCGGCTCCTCGGAGCCCACAGAGCCCAGAGCCCAGGAGTCCACAGAGAGCTCGCGGAAACCCGGGAGAGGCGGGGGGGGAGGACTAGAGCTTCTCCACCGGGGCGTAGCGCAGCAGGAGCCGCTTGGGCTTCTCGCCGCCGAAGTCGATGGTCGCCTCGGCGTTGTCGCCGCTGCCTTTGACGCCGACGACCGTGCCGAGCCCGAAGCTGTCATGGGTGACGCGATCGCCGACGGCCAGCGAGACCACCTGACGGTCCTTGGCACGGCGGGTGGCGAACCCGCCGGCACCCTTCGAGCGGGTCGACGACAGCGTGGAACCGATGCCCCCGCCGAGGCCGCCACCGCCAGCTCCGCCGCCCCGCGACGACAGACCGCCCATCGAGGCGGAAGGCGTCGCCGGCCCCGTGCGCTTCCACTCCACGTAGTCGTCCGGGATCTCCTCAAGGAACCGGGAGGGCGGGTTGTACGAGGGCTGCCCCCAGGCGCTGCGCATCGTCGAGCGGGTGACATAGAGCCGCTCACGGGCGCGGGTGATGCCGACGTAGGCCAGCCGGCGCTCCTCCTCCAGCTCCTTGGTCTGGCCCAGCGCACGCATATGCGGGAAGACGCCGTCCTCCATGCCGGACAGGAAGACGACCGGGAATTCCAGGCCCTTGGCGGTGTGCAGGGTCATCAGCGTGATGACGCCCGTGCCTTCCTCGTCCTCGTCGGGGATCTGGTCGGAGTCGGCGACCAGGGCGACCTGCTCCAGGAACTCGGCGAGCGTGCCGGGCCCCGGGGCGGCCTCCCCCGACGTCGCCGCCTCACCCCGCTCCTGCTCGAACTCCAGGGCCACGGCGGCGAGTTCCTGGAGGTTCTCGATCCGGGTCTCGTCCTGCGGGTCGGTGGAGGCCTGGAGCTCGGCGAGGTAGCCCGTGCGCTCCAGGACGGCCTCCAGGATCGTGGCGGGCCCGGCACCGGACTCGACGACCGTCCGCAGCTCCTCCATGAGGACGTTGAAGCGCTTGACGGCGTTGGCGGAGCGGGCCGCCATGCCGTACGCCTCGTCGACCCGGGCCAGCGCCTGCGGGAAGGTGATCTTCTCGCGTGCGGACAGGGCGTCGATCATGGCCTCGGCGCGCTCGCCGATGCCGCGCTTGGGGACGTTGAGGATGCGGCGCAGCGGGACGGTGTCCTCGGGGTTGGCGAGCACCCGCAGATACGCGAGGACGTCGCGGACCTCCTTGCGCTCGTAGAAGCGCACGCCGCCGACGACCTTGTAGGGCAGCCCGACCCGGATGAAGATCTCTTCGAAGACCCGGGACTGGGCGTTGGTGCGGTAGAAGACGGCGACGTCACCGGCCTTGGCGTCGCCGGCGTCCGTCAGCCGGTCGATCTCGTCGGCGACGAACTGGGCCTCGTCGTGCTCGGTGTCGGCGACATAGCCGGTGATCTTGGGGCCGGCGCCGGCGTCCGTCCAGAGGTTCTTGGGACGGCGGTTCTCGTTGCGCTCGATGACCGCGTTGGCGGCGGACAGGATCGTCTGCGAGGAGCGGTAGTTCTGCTCCAGCAGGATCGTCGTCGCATCGGGGTAATCCTCCTCGAACTGGAGGATGTTGCGGATGGTCGCGCCGCGGAAAGCGTAGATCGACTGGTCGGCGTCACCGACCACGCACAGCTCGGCGGCGGGGATGTCGGCCGTGCCCGTACCGACCAGCTCCCGGACGAGGGTGTACTGGGCGTGGTTGGTGTCCTGGTACTCGTCGACGAGGACATGACGGAACCGGCGACGGTAGTGCTCGGCGACGTCGGGGAACGCCTGGAGCAGATGGACCGTCGTCATGATGATGTCGTCGAAGTCCAGGGCGTTGGCCTCGCGCAGCCGTGCCTGATACATCGCATACGCCTCGGCCAGGGTCTTCTCGAACCCGTCGGCTGCCGTCCCGGCGAAGGTCTCCTCGTCGATGAGCTCGTTCTTGAGGTTGGAGATCTTCGCGCTGAAGGACTTCGGCGGGAAGCGCTTGGGGTCCAGGTCCAGATCACGGCAGACGAGCGCCATCAGACGCTTGGAGTCCGCCGCATCGTAGATCGAGAAGGACGAGGTGAAGCCCAGCTTCTTGCTCTCGCGGCGCAGGATGCGGACGCAGGCGCTGTGGAAGGTGGAGACCCACATGGCGTTGGCGCGCGGGCCGACCAGCTGCTCCACGCGCTCCTTCATCTCGCCCGCGGCCTTGTTCGTGAACGTGATCGCAAGGATCTGGCCGGGGTGGACATGGCGCTCGGCGAGGAGATGGGCGATGCGGTGGGTGAGCACCCGGGTCTTGCCGGAGCCGGCCCCGGCGACGATCAGCAGCGGGCCGCCCGCGTGCACCACGGCGGCCTTCTGCTGGTCGTTGAGGCCCTCGAGCAGCGCCGCGGGGTCGATGACCGGGCGGGCGGCGCCGTCGCGGTAGTACGCGTCCCTGGATACGGGCACGTCGAACTGCCCGCCGAAGAGGTCGGCGGGGATCTCCTCCGGGACCGGCTCGTGCTCGTCCTCGGGAGGCGGCGGGGGCTCCTCCTCGCCCTTGTGGGCGAGGTCCGCCAGGAAGCTGTCGTCAAAGAGGCTGCTCATCGCCCACCGAGTCTAGGCCGCGCCACCGACAGTGCGCTGGGGAGTGTGGACAAGTGTGGCCGGACCGGCCGGATGCAACCGCTCCGTGCACGGACGAAACCGGTACGTGCACTGATGACCGCCGTCCGCAGCCCCTCCCCTTCTCCCCTGCTCTTCCCCTTCCCCTTCATCTCCCCCGCTTCACTTCCCCCGCTTCACCTCCCCCGCCCTTCCCTGTCCCGTCTTGCCTCGTCCTGCCGTGCGCTGCCGCCAAGGCCGCTGAAGTCGTCACTGAGGCCACTAAGGTCACGAAAAGGTTTCGGGCATATCGAACATCAGCCTTCACAGGAGCCACGCCAGTTGGCTAACGTCCTGGCTCGGGCAGCCCGCACGCCGTCGGTGACAGCACCGGCACGGGCCGCCTCCGCCGAGTCCAGACGCGCCGGAAGACCCGAACCCCGGGCCCCCGGCCCGGAGCCGGGGACCCACCCGCACCACCGGGGTGAATCGGTCCTGCGACCGCCCGCAGCGGACGCCCGGACCGTAGGGCCACCCTTCCGCCGGCCCGAACCCTTCAGCTAACCCGGTAGGCGGCACACGGAAGGAGCCGCCGGCCTTGGCGTCCCACCGCAAGCCGCGCACCAGTGTTCTCAGCTCGCCCGGAAGCCGCCGTACGGCCGCCGGGCTCACCACCGCCGCGCTCGCCTCGGTGACCCTGCTCGCACAGTCCGCCGAGGCGGCACCCAGCGCGCCCCGGCCCACCATCGAAGAGGTCAAGCAGAAGGTCGACGGCCTCTACCGCCAGGCCGAGGTGGCCACCCAGAAGTACAACGCGGCGAAGGAGAGCGCCGACGATCAGAAGAACACCGTCAACGACCTGCTCGACGCGGCCGCCCGGCGGGCGCAGAAGATGAACGACGCCCGGCGCGAGCTGGGCACCTTCGCGTCGGCGCAGTACCGCGGCGGTGGCGTGAACTCGACGGCGCGGCTGATGCTCGCCGAGGACCCGCAGCAGTTCTTCGACCGTACCCACCTGATGCAGCGGCTGACCGCCCGGCAGCAGCAGGCCGTCGCCGACTACCAGGGGCAGGCGGCTGCGGCGGCCCGCCAGCGGGCCGAGGCGA
>NZ_BBUY01000001.1:221324-261251 GCF_001590865.1 Streptomyces sp. NBRC 110611 | reverse complement strand
CCCGCCAGCGGGCCGAGGCGACCCGCAGCCTGGAGCAGCTGCGGGCGTCGCAGGAGTCACTCAAGGCGTCCAAGCGGTCCGTCCAGCAGAAGCTGGCCGAGGCGCGGCAGCTGCTGTCCCGGCTGACCGCCCAGGAGAAGGCCCGGCTGGCGGAGCTGGAGCGCCGGAAGGAGGCGGAGGCCCGGCGCAAGGCCGAGGAGGAGACGCGCCGGCAACAGGAGCGCGAACGCCGGCAGGAGCGGGAGCGGGAGCGCGAGCGGCAGCAGGGCGGCGGCAGGACGGGCGACGGCCACTCCGGTGACCAGTCCGGTGACCACTCCGGCGGCGGTACGGACGGCGGCCGGCCCGGTGGCGGCACCGGTGGTGGCACCGGCGGTGGCGGCTCCACCGGGGGCGCGTACTCCACCAAGGCCGGAAAAGCCCTTGCGTTCGCCCGCTCCCAGATAGGCAAACCGTACGTCTGGGGCGCGACCGGCCCCAGTTCCTACGACTGCTCGGGCCTGACCCAGGCGGCGTGGAAGGCGGCCGGGGTCGAGCTGCCGCGGACGACCTGGGACCAGGTCAAGGTCGGCGAGCGGGTGGCGACCAAGGACCTCCAGCCCGGTGACCTGGTCTTCTTCTACAACGACATCAGCCATGTCGGCATATACATAGGCGGCGGGAAGATGATCCACGCGCCGAAGCCCGGCGCCAGTGTCCGGGAGGAGTCGATCTACTACATGCCGGTCTACGGGAACGTCCGCCCGGCCTGAGCCACGAACGAAGACAGGGCCGGAGACATCAGGTCCAGAAACTTCAGGGCCGGATGCATCAGGCTCGAAGACATCCGCCGCAAGACGCTTCCATCAGGTCCAGAGCAGCGCGATGAAGATGTTGGCGACCGTGAGCGCCCCCACCGCGCCGAAGAGCGGCTTGGCGACCTTCTCCTCGTCCCGCTTGACGTAGACCAGCGCCAGGATCACCACCAGGATGGCCATCTTCACGCCGATCTTGACGTTGTTGACGGTGTGGTCCTGGGCCTGGTGGAGGCCGACCAGCGCGATGCCGGTCACCAGCATCGTCAGCGCGCCGTGCAGCATGGCCGGGACAAAGCGCGCGGTGCCCGCGCCCATCGCCTTCATCTGGGTCAGGAAGCCGCCCAGCAGGGAGGCGATACCGATGATGTGCAGGGCGACGAAGACATTGATCACTACGTCCATGGTGCTGGATGGTATCCGCCGCATAGCACGACACTTCCGGCAGGGCGTGCACAATCGTCGCTTCGGTCACGGCAGACCGGTCCCGGCCGTACGGCCATGGCGCCGCGGTCAGCCGCTTATCGACGTCGGTCGAAACCGAACAATCCCGGGCAAGGCGGCTCATTCCCGCTGCAGCCAGGTCTAGCGTCCTCCTCCAGGCGGCCGGCTCACCGCCGTCGCCGGACTCCGCACCGGCGTCCGTCGGCCGCCCCGCCGGGAGGTCCGGCGGCGGTCCGCTCACTCGTGACGGACCACCGCCGGGCCCACGGCCCGCAAGGGAAGGAAGTGACGGCCACCGTGGCCTCGCACCGCAAGCCAAGACAGCATCCGCTTGCCTCGCTCATCGGCCGCGGCCCGCGCGGCTCGCGCATCGCCCGACTGGCCGCCACGCTGGCCCTCGCGGGCGCCGCCACCGCCACCGCGCTCGACGGCACCGGCCAGGCCGCACCACACCCCACTCCCGCCCAGGTCAAGAACCGGATCGACGCGCTGTACCAGGAGGCAGAGGTGGCCACACAGAACTACAACGGCGCGAAGGAAGCCGCCGACACGGCACGCGAGGAGCTGGGCAGGCTGCAGGACGAGGCCGCCCGCCGGACCCGGAAACTGAACGCCGCCCGCGCCGAGCTGGGCGCCATGGCGGCGTCCCGGTACCGCTCCGGCGGCGTCGCCCCTGCCGTGCAGCTGCTGCTCTCCGCCGATCCGCAGCGCTATCTGGACGGCGCCGCGGTGCTGGAGCGGGCCGGCAGCCATCAGGCGGCCGCGGTGACCGGTTACGCGCGCCGGCTCGGCAGCGTGCGACAGGTCCGCCGGCAGGCCGAGGACACCACGCGGCGGCTGGCGGCCGCCGAGACCAGACTGAAGAGACACCGGGTCACCGTCGTACGGAAGCTGGACGCCGCCGAGCAGTTGCTGAGCCGGCTGACCGCGGAGCAGCGGCGGCTGATGGCACACCAGGACTCCTCCGACGACGCGGCGGACACCGGCCACGAGGACCAGCAGACGGGACGCGGGGACGGCCTCCTCGGCGGCATCCCGGCCGGCTCGCCGACCACCGCGGCGGCCGGGGCCGTCGCGCACGCCCCCAACTCCCGTGCCGCACGCGCCGTTTCCTTCGCCTTTGAGGCACTCGGCAAACCGTACGTCTGGGGGGCCACCGGCCCATCGGCGTACGACTGCTCGGGGCTGACCCAGGCCGCCTGGAAGTCCGGCGGCGTCGCCCTCCCCCGCACCACCTACACCCAGATCAGCTCCGGCCCCCGCATCAACCGTTCCCAACTCGCCCCCGGCGACCTGGTGTTCTTCTACTCCGGCATCAGCCATGTCGGCCTCTACATCGGCGACGGCAAGATGATCCACGCCCCCCACCCGGGCGCACCGGTACGCATCGCCCCCATCGACCAAATGCCCTTCGCAGGCGCCACCCGCCCGGCATAACCGACGCGTCGCGCGGGGCCGGACGCGTCGCGCGGGGCCAGATGCGTCGCGCGGGGCCAGATGCGTCGCGCGGGCCGGGGCGCTGGGCTACGGGAATACCTCCCGCCCCCGATTCGTTGTGGCCCCGCAGGGGGCGCTCGTATCCCTTAGGGGATCTGTTCGAACTCCCCCTAGGGGACGGCCAACCCGTCACTCACGGCTTGAGCTGGTGGCCGAGCCAGCGGAAGATCTCGGGGATCTGCTGCCGCCAGACCGCCGTGGTGTGGCCGCCCGCGCTCGCCGGGATCAGCTGGACGTTGATCGTCGTCGGCGGCTTGGCGAGCTGGCGGAGGCCTATGCCGGCCTGGTAGCCGTCGCCCGTCGCGCCGGAGACATACAGCGCCGTACGGGGCGGCTTACCGGCCGCGTTGGCCGACTTCAGGATGTTGAGCGGGTTGGACTCGACGCGCAGCTTGGGGTCCTTGCCGGCGAGCGAGTCCGGTTCGAGGGCCGGGTTGTTGTAGCCGGACATGGCGACCGCGGCGCGGTAGCGGTCCGGGTGGGCGAGCGCGAGCTTGCTGGCGCAGTGCGCGCCGGCCGAGTAACCGGCCAGGGCCCAGGAGTCCGGTGTGTCGCCGACGCGGAAGTTGTCGGTGACCATCTTGCGTACGTCGACGGTCAGCCAGCTGTCGGCGTTGGCCTTGCCCGGGATGTTGACGCACCCGGTGTCGGCTCCGTTGATGATGTTCGTACGGGGTGCCACCAGGATGAACGGCTTGACCTCACCGCGCTGCATCAGCGGCTTGAGCTGCTCGGTCACATGCAGTGACCCGAACCAGGCCTTCGCCGAGCCGGGGTAGCCGGGCAGCAACTCGACCACCGGGAACTTCTTGTCCTTGTAGGCGGGGTCGTTGTACTGCGGCGGAAGCCAGACGTAGACCTCGCCCGTCACACCCGAGATACGGCCCTGGAGATCGGTCATCTGCACGCCCTGGCCCATCCGCGGGTCATCCGCCGGCCGGAACTGCTGGAGCTGTTTGGGCTCGTCCTCGACCTGCTTGCCACCCATGCCGTCCGGACCGAGGTCCTTGGCCGCCGCGACATGGCTGTCGGTGCCGAGCAGATCACCCCACGTGTCGTAGAGGTTGTTGGCGTTGTTGACCAGGACGAAGACCAGGGTGATGGCCGTGACCTGGGCGAACAGCAGCATGAGCAGCCGGGCGAAGCCGCGCACCAGGGCCGGCCCGGATATTCGGGTCCACAGGGCGAGCGGCAGGACGACGGCGACGATCAGCAGGGCGACCGAGGTGAGGAAGAAAGGGGTGCCCGTCAGGCTCATCGGGAACTCGCTTCCAGGACAGCTATGCGAAGGACGTGGGGGGGTGGTTCGGGCCCCGCCCTCCGGCAGTGAGCCTCTCCGCGCCCTTAGAGGAGATCCGCGCGGCCCTGGTTGCCCGACTTGAGGCTTCTTTACGCCGTCGTGGCCAACGTCACCTCCTCGTCCGTCCCTGGTCTCGGCTCTTCTCCCTCCCCGGTCGGGCCCGGCGGTCGGTCCTTGTCCGCCGGTGTTCCCGTGGTGCGCCATCGGCCCGGTACCGGCGCCCACCCGGTCCGGTCTGTATGGCGTCGGTGCAGGTCAAGACGCCGATTCGAGGTCAGACCAGACGGCGGGCGGCTGCCCAGCGCGTCAGCTCGTTGCGGTTGGAGAGCTGGAGCTTCCTGAGCACCGCCGACACATGCGATTCGACGGTCTTCACCGAGATGAACAGCTGCTTGGCGACCTCCTTGTAGGCATAGCCGCGGGCGATCAGCCGCAGGACCTCACGCTCGCGCTGGGTGAGGCTGTCCAGGTCCTCGTCGACCGGCGGGATGTCCGTCCCGGCGAAGGCGTCGAGGACGAAGCCGGCCAGCCGCGGGGAGAACACCGCGTCGCCGTCGGCGACCCGGAAGATCGCGTTGACCAGGTCCGTGCCGGTGATCGTCTTGGTGACATAGCCGCGGGCGCCACCACGGATCACGCCGATGACGTCCTCGGCCGCGTCGGAGACGGAGAGCCCGAGGAAGCGGACCGGGCGGTCGGAGTCGGTCATCATCGCCTCGCTGCGGCGCAGCACCTCGACGCCGCCACCACCGGGGAGGTGGACATCCAGGAGGACGACCTCGGGGCGGGTGGCGGTGATGACCGTGACCGCCTGATCGACGTCGGCGGCCTCGCCGACCACCTCGATACCGGTGCGGTCGGTCTCACCGATCTCGGCCTGGACGCCCGTACGGAACATCCGGTGGTCGTCGACCAGCACGACCCGTACCGTCCGGCTCTCCGCCGCCTCGTCGCCGGCCTCGCGCTGCTGTGCGTCCTCGGTGCTCATATGTCTTCCGTCCGTCCTTCGGTGTCTGCTCCGTCATCATCCCGTGTCACGCGCGGCTCCGCGGCCTGCCGCCGCGGACCGCACCCGGTCATGGGTCGCTCTCCGTCGCCGCGCGCTCCATCTCCAGCTCGACGACCGTGCCGCCGTCGGGTGCGGAGCGCAGCCGGGCCGTGCCGCCATTGCGCTCCATCCGGCCGATGATGGATTCCCGTACGCCCATGCGGTCGGCGGGGACCGACTCCAGGTCGAACCCCGGGCCTCGGTCGCGCACCGAGACAAAGACCGTACGGCCCTCGACCTCGGCGAACACCTGCACCGGGCCGTCCTCGCCACCGTACTTGGCGGCATTGACCATCGCCTCGCGTGCGGCCTGTATCTGGGCGCCCAACGCCTCGTCCAACGGGCAGTCGCCAACGATCACCACCTCGATCGGGACGCCATGGTGGTCCTCGACCTCGGCGGCGGACCGGCGGACCGCCTCCGCCAGAGTCGACGGTTCTTCGTCCTCGTCCTTGCCGCGGCCCTCCGGTTTGTACAGCCAGGCGCGCAGCTCGCGCTCCTGGGCCCGGGCCAGGCGCGCCACCTCGCGGGGGTCGTCGGCGTTGCGCTGGATCAGGGTGAGGGTGTGCAGCACGGAGTCATGGACGTGGGCGGCCACCTCGGCGCGCTCCTGGGCGCGGATGCGCATCAGCCGCTCCTCGGAGAGGTCCTGCATCATCCGCACGAGGTAGGGCCCGGCCAGCAGCGCGACACCGACGATCACGGCGAGCGAGGCCTGCAGCACCGAGCCGAGGTTCCGCACCGAACCCTGGAGTACGACGATGCCGGTCACGCCGACACCGACGAGCAGTACCCCGGCCGCGCCGCGCAGCACCGGCAGCAGGGCCTTGCGGCGGCCGATCTCCAGCCATTGGGCGCGGCGGGAGTTGTCCGCCTGGCGCCACACCAGGGCCACACCGGCGCCGATCAGCAGTACCGGCCAGAGGTAGCCGTCGGTCCGGCCGAGCTGGAACCGCGAGGCGACGACGGAGGCACCGATCAGGAGCGCGATCAGCGCGACGACCTGGCCCTTGTCGGGTTTGTGCCGCAGCAGGCGCCGCTTCTCATGGGCCGGGGCGGGCAGGCGGTGCTCCACCCCGCCGACGCCCAGCGGGACGAAGAACCAGAACGCCGCGTAGAGGAGGGCGCCGAGGCCATCGGCCATGAAGAGGGCCACGAAGACGATCCGCACCCAGGAGACCGGCAGGCCGAGGTGCCCGGCAAGACCGCGCGCGACACCGCCGAGCAGCCGCCCTTCGGCGCTGCGGTAGAGCTTGCGCACGGGCGGCTCTTCGGGGTCCGGTACCGGGCCGTAGGTGGTCTCGGCGCGGGGCGGTGCGGTGGTCATGTCCCCGATCGTCACATGCTGCGGGGGCCGGCGGCATCAGGGTCGTCCCTGAGCCCGCCCCTGACGTTTCCGCCGAGCCGCTCAGGGGCGGATGTACGGGCGGGTCGGCCCAGCCGCCCACCTCTTCGGGCCGGGCCAACTCGTACGACGGCGTCAGCTCACCGCTCGGGCCGGCCCACCGTTCGGGGTCAGCTCTTCGGGTCGGCCCTGCGGAAGCCGTCCTTCACGTTCGAGAAGACCTTCTTGTAGGTCATCCAGTCGGCAGCCGGAGCGGACACGTAGATCGCGTACTCCCTGCCGCCCTCCCGCCCGAACCCGAGGTCGATGCCCCGGAACGTGCGGGCCCGACCCCCGAAGGTGAACTCCCAGATCGCCGCGGGGTCGCCCTGGAAGACGGTGTCCTGCATGCGCAGCCGGGAATAGACGGGGTACTTCCGCTTGAAGGCGGCCTCGACGTCCTTGAAGTGCCGCACCTGATCCCCCGAGGAGAAGTCCAGGACGCTCAGGGTGAGCTGCGCGTACTCGGACTTGGAGGCGTAGATGATCTGCCGGCCGCCGTCCTCGACCGCCCGCTTCCAGCCGCTGGGGACGGGGAAGCTGACGCCGAGCGCGGATTCGGTGACTTTGCGGTAGCCGTCGGGGAGGGGCGGCGGCGGTCCGATGCTGCTGTCCGGGGCGCTGGGGAGAACCGGGGCCGGGGCGCCCTTGTCGCCGGCCTGCTGGGACGTGCCGGAGTCGTCGTCGCGGTGCAGCAGGTACCAGGCGGTGCCCGCGCCGCCGCCGACGGCCAGCACCCCCACGACGCCCCAGGCCACTGCCCTGGCGGCGCGCCGCTTACGGGATACCGGGCCGGCCGGGAGCCCGTCCGTATCCCTACGGCCGTCGGCAGGCCGCCTGTCGGACGCGCCGTCCGGGGCGGACGGCCAGCCGGTCGCGGCGGCACCGCCGGTCCCTGTGCCGACGCCCGTACCCGCGGTGCCCATACCCCCGACGCCCGTACCCGCGGTGTCCGTGTCAGCGGTGTCCGTACCGGTGCCCGTGCTGCCCCCGGCGCCGCCCGGTACGTCTCCGGCTCCGCCTGTGCGGGGCACCGGACGGGTAGGCGCCTCCGGGTGCGCGTCCGCCGCCCCCGGTCCACCGGGTTCCACGGTCCCCCGTGCCAGGGGCGGCTGGACGATCCGGGCCGTGTCCGCGTCGGTCTCGGCCGCCCGGAGCGCCCGCTCGACGATGTCGGTCGTCGGCCGGTCCTCGGGTTCCTTGGCGAGCAGCGCCTCGATCAGGGGGGTCAGCGGTCCGCCGTTGCGCGGCGGCTCCAGCGGGTCCATGGCGATCGCGTACGCCGTCTCGACCGCGGTGTTCTTCCGGAACGGGGCCCGTCCTTCGACCGCCTGATAGAGCGTCGCACCCAGCGCCCACAGGTCGGAGGCGGGCCCCGGAGTGCCGCCCTTGACGCGCTCGGGCGCCAAGTAGTCGATGGAACCGACCAGCTCGCCGGTCTTGGTCAGCGTGGAAGCGCCGGTGGCAACGGCGATACCGAAATCGGTGAGCACGACCCGGCCGTCGTCGCCCAGCAGGACATTGCCCGGTTTGACGTCGCGGTGCAGCACACCGGCGGAGTGCGCGGCGCGCAGCGCGGCGACCATGCCGCGGCCGATCCGGGCCGCCTCGCGTGGGGGCACCGAACTGTTGGTCCGGGCGGCCTCCTTGATGGCGTCGCCGAGCGTCGTGGAGGGGACGTACTCCATGACGATGCACGGCAGCCCGGCGTCGTCCACGACGTCGTGCACACCCACCACATTGGGGTGGTTGATGCGGGCTGCGGCCTGCGCCTCCCGGGTGGTGCGCTCATGGCGGGTCGCCAGTTCGTCCGCGTCCAGCTGCGGTGAGACATGGAGACGCTTGACCGCGACCTGACGGCCGAGGAGTTCGTCCCGGGCCCGCCAGACGGTGCCCATACCGCCCTGGCCTATCCGCTCGATCAGGCGATATCGCCCGGCGACCAGTCGTCCCTCGTCCACCGACGCCGCCTCCGTCACCGCACGCCCCTCCGGAAACCCGTACGCATCCCGGGCGCAACGATAGTCAACGGTGGCCGCGGACAGGCCGCTGCCCGCTGCGCGTCCGCCATGTTGTCCATCCGCGGGAGGGCGAGCGCGGGGCATATGCGTACCTGCGAGGGATTCGGGACCCCTGGGGCCTCTGGGACCTGAGGCGGCTCGGGTGATGCCGGCGGCGGATTTCTCGGGGTGCCGGCGGCGGATTTCTCGGGGTGCCGGCGGCGGATCTCAGGGTTCGGCCAGGGTTTCCACGGATGCCGTGCCGAAGCCGGTCTTGTCACCATGGCTTCATGAACGAAGCAGCCTCCGTCGACGAGCCGGCGCCTTCCGGCCCCGCCGGCTCCGCCCCGCCGCATGCCCCGCTGCGCCGCAGCCGGCGGAACAAGGTCCTGGGCGGGGTGTGCGGCGGGCTGGGCCGGCAGTGGGATCTGGATCCGGTGATCTTCCGGATCGTGCTCGCCGTCCTCTCCGTCGGCGGCATCGGCCTGATCTTCTACGGCTTCGCCTGGCTGCTCATCCCCCTGCACGGCGAGGACGAGAACGAGGGCCGCAGACTGCTCTCCGGCCGGGTCGAGGGGTCGGCGCTGACGGCGCTGCTCTTCGCGCTGGTCGGCTGCGGGCTGTTCCTGACGGCACTCGGCAAGGGCAGCACGATGCCCTTCGCCATCATGCTGGGGATGGCGGTGGCCGGTTCCGCGTACTGGTCGCGCCGGCGCCGGGAGGCGAAGGCCCAGGGAGCGGAGGCGATGGACGCCGCCACCGCCCAGGCCGTCGCCGACGCCCCGCCGGAGACCAAGGCGCCCCCGGCACCCGTGAGCCCCTCGTGGTGGCGCGGCCCGCACTCCAAGGAGACGGCCGGCCGGGCCTACCTCTGGGGCCCGGACACCACCGCTCTCCCCCTCGACATCACCTACCGGTTCGAGCACGGCGCCGCGCCGGCCGTCGCCCCGGACCGCGCGGGCGACCGGACCGGGCCGGACCGCCCGCCCGGTGTCCCGCCACACGGCGCGCACCCCGTCGGCACCCCGGCCGGCGGTCGCCGCGGCGGGCGGCCCCTCGGCAGCTGGACGTTCCTGCTCGCGATGCTCACCGGTGCCGGTACGGCCGTCGTCGTCTCCGGGCACGACGCCCTGGCGCCGTCCCTCCAGGCCGGGCTGGCGGCGGCGCTGGTCGTCTTCGGGCTCGGCCTCGTCCTCAGCGCCTGGTTCGGCCGTACGGGCGGCGGCACGGTCTTCATGGTCGTACTGACCGCCGCGCTGCTGGCGGGTGCCACGGTGCTCCCCGAGAACATCACCACCAACTGGCAGCGGCGCACATGGACCCCGACCAGCGTCGCCGCCGTCCAGCCGCACTACGAACTCGGCTCCGGCGAGGCGCGGCTGGACCTCGGCGAACTGCCCCTCACCAACGGCCGCACGCTCCACACCCGGGCATCGGTCGGCGCCGGCCGCCTCTGGGTGACGCTCCCCCGAGGCGTCACGGCCCGCCTCCACATCTCCCTCGGCTTCGGCGACATCCAGCTGCCCGGTGAGTCGCCGCACGACGTCGACCTCACGACCGGGGGCCAGGACCAGACCGTCACCCTGCCCGCCGACGGCCTCAAGAAGGGCGAGAAGCCGCGCGGCACCCTCAACCTCGATCTCGATGTCGGCGCCGGCCAGGTGAGCATCGAACGCGCTGCCCCGGCCCCTGCCCCGTCGCCCACCCCGCCGACCGCCCCCACCCGCCAGGGAGCCCCCCAGTGAAGCGTCACCCCTTCGAACCGGCCCGCCTGATCTGCGGCCTCGCCGCCCTCACCGTCGGCACCGCCTACGGCCTGGACGCCCTGGGCATCTGGCACGCCCCCGGCCTCTGGCTCTTCCTCGCCATCCCCGCCGGCCTCGTCCTGTCCGGCATCACCGCAGCGCTCTGGGCCACAGTCCGCCGCCACCGCAGCCAGAACGCCGACGAACCACCTATATCCCAGCGGGCCGAGGCCGCCTGACGCACGCCGCCCCCGGGCCGCCGCTTCCCCCCCCCGGACAGAACCTGACCGACAGGACCAACCCGCAGGACCTGCCCCACAGGACCTGACCCGCAGGACCTATCCGAACAGCTTCGCCCCGTGCCGCTTGCGGCGATTCGCCACGGCCGCGTCCACGGAGAACCTCGGCGTACCGGCCAGCAGCAGGGGGAGCCAGGCCATCAGATAGACGAGGTCGCTGCCGTAGTAATAGGGCGTGGTCGCCCAGCTCACGGTCAGCCAGTAGGAGAGGGAGAGCAGTGCACCGCCGAATGCCGCGAGCCGGCCCAGCAGGCCGATGAGGATACCCAGGCCCACCGCCAGTTCACCCAAGGCGATGGCGTAGCCGAAGCCCACCGGGCTCTGCTGCCCGAGGTCCACCAGCAGCGGGAGGGCCGCGGTGTGGTGGACCTGCCGCAGTGTCTCCCCCAGCGAACCCGCACCACCGGCTGCCAGGAACGCCGGATCCGTCAGCTTGTCCACGCCCGCGTAGAGGAAGGTGATGCCCAGAAAGGCACGTAGCGGTAGCAGCGCATGGCGGGCCAGCAGCGCGCGCAGCCAGGCGCCGGAACTACTGAAGCCCGCCCCTCCGCCGATGCCCGTCCCTCCCACGTCGGCACCGATCGAACGATTCGCGTGAACCACAACGTCCGCCTCCTCTCCATTCCCTTGCCACTGGCAGCAGAACGATTGTGCCGGTGCCCGGGGCTCAAGGGGAGGTACGTACGCGCGGGCGCAAGACGTTCAACGGACTGATGCACGTCGGGCGCCTGACACACACAGAATCGACACGCCGTCGGGGATGTCGGGGAGGTCTCCGAGGAGTGGGGTCGGAGCCAAAGCCGGAGTCAGTCCAGTACGTCGAGTGGGAAGCCGGCCGTCTCCACGCCGGCTGCTGTGATCACCCGGACCTCTACGCGGCCGGGCTCGACGTCGACCGGTACCGGGACCGTCAGCACCCCGTCCGTCGGGTTGGCGAAGCCCCCCGCCACCGGGACCAGAGGAACGGGGACGTGGACGCCGCCGATCCGTACGACGGTACGGGCGAGCCGGTCGGGTGTGGCGGCGCCCGGGGGGACGAAGCCGGTGCCGCGGATCTCGATGTCGTCACCCGTGCGGACGGGCGCGGCGAGATCGCCCAGTTCGCGGGAGCGGACGATGGACAGGATGACGGGACGGCCGCCGCCCGCCGACTTCCCCGCCAGATACGTCACCCCGGAGAGGAAGGCCAGGGCCACCAGCCCCCAGGGCAGTCGCGGCAGCCCATCGGGCCGTTCGGCCAGCCGGACCACGGCGAGCGTCAGCACGACCGCGTTGACCAGGGCGTACTGCACATCGAGGAGACTGGCACGCCCGGCGTCGTCCGTCAGCAGGTCGGCGGCGCGAGGCCGCTCCGCGGGGACCTTCTGCAGCCGCCCCGACCGCACCCGCGTGGCGACCAGCCCGTACGCCAGCACCGCGACCCCGCAGGCGAGGGCGAGGGTCGCCAACAGGGCACCGGAACGCTCCAGTTCCAGGCCGTTCAGCAGACGGCGCCGCACCCGCGGGCCGGGCCGCGCCGCCAGTTGCACGGCCAGCATCAGGACGGCGTACAGCACCGCGGTCGCCCAGGCCGCCACCACCGTCCGCGAGGTGGACAGCCGGCCGTCCTCGCCGATCAGCGGCGCCATCGCCCCGCCGTGCGCACGGTGCCGCCACGCCGCCAGCGTCAGCACCAGCGCGAGGACGACGGCCGCGACCAGGCCGGCCGTGCGGGTCACCGTCCAGCCCGTACCGATGGCGGTCAGCGCCTGCACCAGCAGCAGCGCCGCCACGGCGATCCAGACCAGCAGCAGGGTGGACCACCGTACGGCGGTGAGCCAGGCGATCCGCTCGTCGGCCCTGCGCTGCGCCAGCTCACGGGCGGACAGGGTCAGTTCATCGGATACCCACTGCCGGGCGGCACCGGCGGAGCGGGCGAGCCCCGACGGTACGCCGCGGCCCGCCGCGAAGTCCTCGCGCAGCGCGATGAACGCGGCGAGCGCCTTCCGATGCCCCGTCCGGGCGCCGTGCGGACACCGTCCGCATCGGCACTCGCCGCCGTCGGCGCGCAGCGCGCCACTCCCCTTCGGCCCGCTCGTTCCGGCCATCCTGCCCGCCGCTTCAACCGACACGTCCGTTACCGCCCCGCGACCGCTTGCCATCAACTTGTCCTGCGCGAAAGGGAATTGTGCCGCAAACGGACGGGCCGGATATCAAATGTCCAGCTGGTGGCGGGTGGTGTGGTGCGGCGGCACGTTGACGCCGGTACGCGGATCCGCACACCTGATCGTCGGCCGACCACGCAAACCCGATACTTCCCCCCTTTGGGCGAACCGAGGTGATGCGACGGCTGAGCACCCTCCGCCGCGCGCAAGCTCTCGCCGTGTGGCAGATAACCAGATTCCAAGGCCGGGGCGGCAGCGGGGGCGGGGGCGGACGCCTGGCCCGGATCGCGGTCGGGGCCGTGGTCCGGACCGCCGCCGGGACGCTGGCCGCCGCCCTGCTCCTGCTGGCCGGCGTCGTCGCTCTGTCATCCGTCGCGCCGCCGGCGTCCGCTCATGACGGGCCCGGCCGGCCCAACCACCCCAGCCCCCACCGGCCCCACCACTCAAGCCAGTCCCACCGGTCCAAGCAGTTCACCGGACCGAACCGGCCGCTCTCCGGGGACAATTGCTCCTTCGCCGGGACCCGTCCCCCGGTGCACGTACCGACCGGCTTCCCGATGCCACGCGGCTGGCGCTTCCCTTGCACCAAGGCCAAGCACCCACCCGCGCCCATCCGCCCGCCGGCACCTCGCCCACCCCAACCGGCACCGCCGCCCCCACCACCACCCGCGCCCCCACCGCCACCACCCCCGCCACCGTCTCACCACCCCCGTCCGGCTCCCCCTCCCTCACCACCGCCCCCCTCCAAGACTCCCCCTCCTCCGCCCTCGCCCACCCCCGCCCTGCCCCGCAGCCACCCGCAGGCGTCGCGTTCACCCCACAACGGACGCTCCCTCGTGACCACGACCCTGCTGATCACCGCCCCGGCCGTACTGGCCGGCGCCGCCCTCCGTCCCCGTTCGAGCTCCTCGTCCGGTTCCTCCGGGCGCCGTTCCTCGTAGGAGGTCTCCATGTCGCAATGGCTGGTGCTGGGCATCGCCATGGCCGCGGTCTGCGGCGTCGTACTGATCATCACCGTCCTCAAGGAGCGCCGGATCGGCGAGGACGACGACCCGACCGAAACCCCCGATGTCATCGAGTACCTGACGATGATGGTGGGGGTGGTGTACGCGATCGTGCTGGGCCTCGCCATCGCCGGCGTCTGGGAGGCCAGGAGCGCCGCCCAGGACACCGTACGGACCGAAGCGCAGGCCCTGCACGAGGTCAGCGCGCGGGCACGGGCCTACCCCGTGCCGGTGCGGGACCGGATCCGCTCGGACGTCGCGGCGTACGCGTCGTACGTCGTGCACGAGGAGTGGCCGGTGATGGCCGAGGAGGAGCGGCTGACCCAGCGCGGCGCGGATCTGCTGGCGAAGGTACGCGCCGATGTCACCGACTACCGCCCGGCCAACGACTTCGAAGGGCAGTCCTACCAGCCGCTCGTGGACCAGGTGGCGGTGATCGACGCGGCCCGCAGCGCCCGTTCGGACGCGGCGGGCTCGACGCTGCCGGGAGTGGTGTGGTTCGGCCTGGTGATCGGGGGCGCGATCTCCATCGGGGTGATGTTCACCTTGCAGATCCGGCGGTCGGGGCGGGAGTTGCTGATGGCCGCGTTGTTCAGCGCGCTGATCGCGTTCCTGCTGTTCCTCGTCTGGGACTTCGACTCACCGTTCGGCCGGGGCATCAAGGCGGGTGCGGAACCGTTCCTGGATCTGCTCCCGCACGCGTGACCGGCCGACCGAGGTGACCGGGACGACCGGGATCACCAGGATCACCGGGACGACCAGGACGTTCGGGACGACCGGGACGACCGGTGCATGGTGAGCCGACAGCCCCGTCGGCTCACCGATCCCGTCGGCTCACCGCGCACCGCTCGCCCCATCAAAGAGGTCGGGCTCGCTCCGTACGATCTGCTGGTAAAGCGGCTGGTAGTTGATCCAGGCCACCAGATCGCTGCCCAGCTGCTCGCGGGTGCGGACGGCGTGGTGATGGTCGATCAGGACCGGTTTGCCGGCGGCCTTGGCGGTCATCTGCACCTGGCAGGAGCGCTCCATCGCGATGAACCACCACGCCGCCGCGTCCACCGAATCGCCGACCGTCAACAGCCCGCGGTTGCGCAGGATCACGGCCTTGTGCGGCCCGAGCGCGGCCGCGATCCGGCGGCCCTCGTCCTCGTCCACGACCACGCCTGTGCAGTCGTCGAAGAGCGCGGTGTCCTCGTAGAACGCGCAGGCGTCCTGGGTGATCGGATCCAGCGGCTCACCGAGGGCGGACAGCGCCCTGCCGTACGTGGAGGGGCTGTGGGCCGCGGCGATCACGTCGGGGCGGGCCCGGTGGACCTGCGCATGGATCATGAACGCCGCCTGGTTGACGTGGTGGCGGCCCTCGACGACCCTGCCCTCCGCGTTCACCAGGACGAGATCGCCGACGGTGACGTGCCCGAAGGGCACCCCGAACGGGTTGGCCCAGAAGCAGTCGGGGAACTCCGGGTCGCGGACGGTGATGTGGCCCGCGACGCCCTCCTCGAACCCGAAGCGGCCGAAGAGCCGCAGCGCCGCGGCCAGCCGTTCCTTGCGGTGGCGCCGCTCCTCCTCGACGGTCTGATGCGCCGGCGGCATCGCGAAGTGCAGCTGCTCGGTGGGTACGGGCGTCGGCTCGGGCATCGCGGCTCCCCTCCCAGCCTGCGGCTCTTGATGCTCGGTAGGCAAGCTACCGGCAGCTACCGCAGGTAACCAGACCTCGGTGAGTCGCGGAACGAGCGTCGTCGGTAGTCAGTCGTCAGCGCCCCCTGTTGATACCCGTGAGGTCGATGTCGACAGGGAAAGGGACCAGCACCTTGAGCCGATTGCGATAGATACCCGTCCCTGTGTACATCTCGGTAGCCGGATCCAGCTCGTAGACGTAGACGACGGGCAAGCCGTCGTCCTTCTCCACGCGCCAGTAATGTGCGACCCCGGCGGCTGCGTACTTACGCGGCTTCACCTCGCGGTCCCGCTCCAACGAGTCTTCCGAGACGACCTCGATCGCCAGGACGACATCCTCGGGCTTGAACCAGGTCTGGTCGATACCCGTGTCTGCCTCCGCTCGATACACGAGAAGATCAGGCTCCGGCCGGTTCCTCTTGTCCAACTTGATCGTCATCTCGCGGTCGACCTCTAGGTCACCTGGCATCTGCGACAGGAGGGCGTTCTCCAGCAACCACATAGTGCGGGTGTGGAACTTCAGCTGCGGACTCACGAAGACGAGACTCCCGTCGATCAGCTCTGTGTGCGGAGGAAGGTCCGGAAGCCGATCAAGGTCGTCCGCGGTCCAGCCGCCCGGCGGCGGGACGGGGTACTTGTAGTGCTCGTCCAGCTCGCCATGGTCGTACTCAGGTGCGGCGCTCATAATTGCTCCCATACGACGGAGTCTCGCCTCTGGGACCAGAGTAGCGAGCAGATAAGACAACGCCGCCGCCCAAACGAATGAGCGACGGCGTCGGCGTTGGCCAGGGAGAGACCTACCGGAAGGTCACTCCCACTCGATCGTGCCCGGGGGCTTGCTGGTGACGTCCAGGACGACTCGGTTCACGTCCGGGACCTCGTTCGTGATGCGGGTGGAGATCTTCGCCAGCACCTCGTACGGGAGGCGCGACCAGTCGGCCGTCATGGCGTCCTCGGAGGAGACCGGGCGCAGCACGATCGGGTGGCCGTACGTGCGGCCGTCGCCCTGGACGCCCACGGAGCGGACGTCGGCGAGCAGCACCACCGGGCACTGCCAGATGTCGCGGTCCAGGCCGGCCGCGCTCAGCTCCTCGCGGGCGATGGCGTCGGCCTCGCGCAGCAGGTCGAGACGCTCGCGCGTGACCTCGCCGACGATGCGGATGCCGAGGCCGGGGCCGGGGAACGGCTGGCGCTGGACGATCTCGTCGGGCAGGCCCAGCTCGGCGCCGACCATCCGGACCTCGTCCTTGAAGAGCTTGCGCAGCGGCTCGATGAGCTCGAACTCAAGGTCCTCGGGGAGGCCGCCCACGTTGTGGTGGGACTTGATGTTGGCGGTACCCGTGCCGCCGCCGGACTCGACGACGTCCGGGTAGAGCGTGCCCTGCACCAGGAACTTCACCGGCTGGTCGCCCGGGGCCGCGGCGACGATCTCGGCCTCGGCCTGCTCGAAGACCCGGATGAACTCGCGGCCGATGATCTTCCGCTTCTCCTCGGGGTCGGAGACCCCGAGGAGCGCGTCCAGGAACCGCTGCTGTGCGTCGACGACCTTCAGCTCGACGCCGGTGGCCGCGACGAAGTCCTTCTCGACCTGCTCGGTCTCGCCCTTGCGCATCAGGCCGTGGTCGACGTACACGCAGGTCAGCTGGGAGCCGATGGCCTTCTGGACGAGGGCGGCGGCAACCGCGGAGTCCACGCCGCCGGACAGCCCGCAGATCGCGCGCTTGGTGCCGACCTGGGCCCGGATCGCCTCGACCTGCTCCTCGATGACGTTGCCGGTGGTCCACGACGGCTGGATGCCGGCGCCCCGGTAGAGGAAGTGCTCCAGGACCTGCTGGCCGTATGTGGAGTGCATCACCTCGGGGTGGTGCTGCACGCCGTACAGCTTCTTCTCGTCGTTCTCGAAGGCCGCGACCGGGACGAGGCTGGTCGAGGCGGTGACCGTGAAGCCCTCGGGGGCGGCGCTGCACGCGTCGCCGTGGGACATCCACACCGACTGCTCGGCCGGGGTGCCCTCGAAGAGCGTCGAGCCGGGCTTGCTGACGGTCAACGGGGTACGGCCGTACTCACGGGCGCCGGTGTTGTCGACGGTGCCACCGAGGGTGGTGGCCATGAGCTGGAAGCCGTAGCACATGCCGAAGACCGGGACACCGGCTTCGAAGAGGGCGCGGTCCAGGCGGGGGGCGCCCTCCGCGTAGACCGACGAGGGGCCGCCGGACAGGATGATCGCCGCGGGGTTCTTGGCGAGCATCTCGGCCACCGGCATGGTGGACGGCACGATCTCGCTGTAGACCCGGGCCTCACGGACACGGCGGGCGATGAGCTGGGCGTACTGTGCGCCGAAGTCGACTACGAGGACGACGTCCGGGGCAGCGGGGGGCGCTGATGGCACTTCGGCGGCCTTCCGGCGGTGGTGGAGCGGGGTTGGACTTTCGATTCTAACGGGCTCATACTGTGGCCCATGTTCCAGCAGCTGACCTTCGTCTTTACCTATGGCACCGGCCCGTCCGGCTGCCGTGGTCGTGCTGCTTGATCCACTGACGAGCGAACTTCCCAGGCGCCCCGGGCCGACAAGGTCCGGGGCGCCTGTCGTTCGTTCTGGACCGGTCATCGGCTCCGGGGACGCCCATCCCAGGTCACGCACCCCAGGAGACACGACATGAGCACGGATATGAGCGCGGACATGAGCACGGGCATGAGCACCGAGGCCACCAGCCGTACGGTCATGACCGCCCCCGGCACCGGCGCACGCACCCCGGAGGCGGCCGGGGTCATCACGGACGCCCGGACCCGGATCGACGATCTCGACGGCCGGATCATCGGCCTCGTACAGGAACGGATGGCCGTCTCGGCGGTCATCCAGCGCGAGCGCATCTCCTCCGGCGGACGGCGGGTGAACCTCGCGCGTGAGATGGAGATCCTCGCGCACTACCGTGACCAGCTCGGCAGGCCCGGCACCGCCCTGGCCATGACGCTGCTGGAGCTGTCCCGGGGGCAGATCTGACGGCCACGGGCGCCGAGGAGGCGGACCGCGGAGGCAGACCGCGGAAGGGAGCCTCGTGCGCCGAGCGTAGGCGAGCGGTCACGGGCGCCGCGGCCCGTCACAGGCGCGGCAGCGGGGTACGCGCCCGGCGCAGCCGCCGGATCTGAGTTCGGTCGCCGACTCACCCGTACGGCGCGTGACCGGCCGCCGCGAGGCTTCGTTGTTCCCGGTGCCACGCCAGCCAGGCGCGGCCTGCAGGACTACGCGTAGACGCCGCCCCGCGGGCGGAATCCCGGAGCGATGAGACGCCGGCCGCTCACCACGGTCCGCGTCGTGGGACCTCGCTCCGTTGCCGTGGCCGGTCAGCAGGGGACAGCAGCCCGGTCACAACCGATGGGGTGGTCGGTCCTGGGGACGCCCGGGACCGACCGCATCCCGTCGAAACGGTTGCGCCGGGTGAGGCGTATCCAGCACGATGCTTGACGAGCGACGGACCGTCTCTGGTCTGGACTTTTGCACTGCCATTGGTCCGACCAATGCGGTCTCCGCACCGGTCTCCGCACCGGTCTCTGCACCATCGAGTACGGCCCAGTACGACCCCCGCACCACCCATGAGCCAGCGGCGCTACCCCCCCCCCAGCGCCGCCCGTCGGTGCCGGCGCTGCCCTGACGCCGGCACCGAAAGCCAAGGGCCCCGTGGCCGTCCGCGCACCCCCTAGCGGACGGTATCCGGGGCCCTTCGCTGTGCGTCCCCTGAGCGGAAGCGCACGGCCCGAGCGGGAGTGCAACGCCCCTGGGCGGGAGTGCGCGGCCCCTAGGCGGAGGCGGGCGGGACGGACGGGACGGGCAGGAACGGCAGGTTCAGGGCGCCGTAGGCCTTGGCCGGGACGGCGGGGTGGAGCGGTTCGACCGGGGCCAGTCGCCGGTAGGGCCGGCCCTGGGCCGGGCGCGGGTCCGGCTCGCCCTTGTTGGGCCAGAAGGACATCGCGCGTTCGGCCTGCGCGGTGATCGTCAGGGACGGGTTGACACCGAGGTTGGCGGAGACCGCGGCGCCGTCGACGACCGAGATGCCCGGATGCCCGTAGAGGCGGTGGTACGGGTCGATGACGCCGGTGTCGGCCGAGTCGCCGATCGGGCAGCCGCCGAGGAAGTGCGCGGTGAGCGGAGTGCCCATCAGCTCACCGATGTTGGAGCCCGCGAAGCCGTTGATCTCCTCCGCGAGCAGGGTCGCCGCCCGGGTGGCCTCCGGGATCTGGTTCGGGTTCGGGGCGCCGTGGCCCTGGCGCGCGGTGAGCAGGCCCTTGCCCGGCCCCTTGGGCTTTCGGTACGTCGTCAGGGAGTTGTCGAGGGACTGCATGACCAGTCCGATGATGGTGCGCTCCGACCAGCGGCGGTTGGACAGCGAGCGCGCCGCCAGCCAGGGGTGCCGGGCCAGGTGCGCGAGCCAGCCCACCACTCGTCCCGCCGGCCGGTAGGGAACCTGCAGGATCGTCAGCCCGCCCATGGAGTTGGAGCCCTTGCCGTAGCGGACCGGCTCGATATGGGTGTTCTCGTCGGGGTGGACCGAGGACGTGATGGCCACGCCCTTGGTGAAGTCGACGCTGCGCGCGCCGTGGCGCTTGCGGTAGCGCCGGTTGTCGGTCTGCGCGCCCACCAGCGCTTCGGAGTTGGTACGGGTCAGCGCGCCGAGCCGGCCGGAGACGTAGAGGAGGAGCCCGCTGTCCTTCATGCGGTGGAGCAGGGTCTGGGTCCCGTACGTGCCGGCGGCGAGGACGACGCGCCGGGCGGTGAACATCCTGCCCGCGCCCTTCTTCCGGTCGTCCGTCGGCAGCGTACGGACTGCGAAGCCGCCCCGTGAGTCCTCGGTGAGCGCGACGACAGTCGTCATCGGGTGGATGACCGCCCCGGCCTTCTCGGCCAAGTGGAGGTAGTTCTCGTTGAGGGTGTTCTTCGCGCCGTGGCGGCAGCCCGTCATGCACTCGCCGCACTCGGTGCACGCCCGGCGAGCGGGCCCCGCACCGCCGAAGTAGGGGTCCTCGACCTCCTGTCCGGGCCGTGCCGTGACCGTACCGTCGGCGTCTGCACCGTCTCCGAAGAACACCCCGACCGGCGCCATGTGGAAGGAGTCGCCGACGCCCATGGCCTCCGCGGCCGCCTTGAGGTGGACGTCCGAGGGCGTCATGGTCGGGTTGAGCCGTACCCCGAGCATCCGCCGGGCCTGGTCGTAGTACGGCTTCAGCTCCTCCTGCCAGTCGGTGATGTCCTTCCACTGCGGGTCGTCGAAGAACGCCCTGGGCGGTACGTAGAGAGTGTTGGCGTAGTTCAGGGAGCCGCCGCCGACCCCGGCGCCCGCCAGGACCATGACATTGCCGAGGAGGTGGATGCGCTGGATGCCGTAGAGGCCGAGCGCCGGCGCCCACAGGTAGTTCTTCAGGTCCCAGGAGTTCTTGGGGAGCGTCTCGCGGGTGAAGCGCCGGCCGGCCTCCAGGACGCCGACCCGGTAGCCCTTCTCCGTCAGCCGGAGCGCCGAGACCGAGCCGCCGAAGCCGGAGCCGACGACGAGGACGTCGTAGTCGTATCCGTCGAAGTCGTATCCGTCGGAGTCGTATCCGTCGGAGTCGTATCCGTCGGAGTCGTATCCGTCGGAGTCGTATCCGTCGCTTTCGGTGCCGTCCGCGGCCTGGTGCCGGTTCTGGACGGAATTCTCCTGGGGCACTGGCCCTCCTGGTCACCTGAGTCGGAATGCCTTCATCGCGCGCAGGCTGCGGGTCATGAACCGGGCGTACTTCTCGTCGGTCATCCCGAAGGACGGGGCCAGCGGAAGCACCCGCTGCTGAGCGACGGTCTGCGACTCGGTGTACTTGAGGATGCCCTCGGAACCGTGCCGACGGCCCAGACCCGAGTCCCCCATACCGCCCATAGGGGCCTGGACGCTGCCGTAGCAAGCGGCGTAGGACTCGTTGACGTTGACCGTGCCGGTGCGCAGCCGTGCGGCGAGGGCGCGGCCGCGGCGGCCGTCCTTGGTCCAGACGCTGGCATTCAGGCCGTACGGCGTGGCGTTGGCGAGCGCCACCGCCTCGTCCTCGTCGCTGAAGCGGTAGACGGAGACGACCGGGCCGAAGGTCTCCTCGTCACAGACGGCCATGGGGCTCTCGACGCCGTCGAGGATGGTCGGCTCGTAGAAGTACGGGCCGATGTCGGGGCGGGGGCGGCCGCCGGCGACCAGCTCCGCGCCCTGGGCGACGGCCTCCTCGACATGGCGGGTGACGGTCGCCAGCTGCCGCTCGCCGACCAGTGAACCCATGTCGGCGCCGTACGCGAGGGAGTTGCCCAGCCGCATCGCCTTCGTGCGGGCGGCGAAGCGCCGGAGGAAGTCGTCGGCGAGGGACTCGTGGACGTAGAGCCGCTCTATGGATATGCACAGCTGGCCCGCGGAGGAGAAGCAGCCGCGGACGGCGCCGGCCGCGGCCTTCTCCACATCGGCGTCACGGAGCACCAACATGGCGTTCTTCCCGCCGAGTTCGAGGGAGACGCCGACCAGACGGGCGGCCGCGCCCAGGGCGACCTCGCGGCCGGTGCGGGTCGAGCCGGTGAAGGAGACGTAGTCGGCGTGCTCGACGACGGCGGGGCCGACGACCGGGCCCTCGCCGATGACGACCTGCCAGACATCCTCCGGCAGTCCGGCCTCGATGAGCTGCTCGCGGGCCCACAGCGCGGTCAGCGCGGTCTCCGTGTCGGGCTTCATGACGACGGCGTTGCCCGCGGCGAAGGCCGGCAGGGCGTCGCCGACGGAGAGTTCGAGGGGGTAGTTCCAGGGCGCGATCTGGCCGACCACCCCTCGCGGCTGCCGGAGTTCGGTGACCTTGGTGAGGGCCGGCACGACGCCGGTGTGCCCCCTGGGCCGGAGGTAGGCGGGGCCCTTGCGGCCGTAGTGGCGGGCGGCGACGGCGACCGCCTGCACCTCCTCATGGGCGTGCAGCCGGGCCTTGCCGGTCTCCAGCTGGATCAGGTCGAGCACCTCTGCCTGGCGGCGCAGCACCAGGTCGTGGAAGCGGAGCAGGACCGCGGCACGCTGCCGGACCGGGACTCTGGCCCAGCGTTCCTGGGCGGCGCGGGCGCGGGCGAAGGCGGTGGCGACGTCCTGGGGGGTGGACTCGGGCAGGTCGGCCAGCTTTTCGCCGGTGAACGGGGTGTGGCTCGCGGTACGCCCTCCGCCGCTGACCACGCCGCGGGTCAGCCGGGCGGCGACCTCGGGACTGACCACATCGGCGGCGGTACGGGTGCCGGGCGGGGCGACGAGGACCGGGTTGCCTGCGGCCGGGGCGGCGGGGGGCTTGGCGGGCGCGGGGGCCTGGGCAGCCTCCGTGGGGGCGGCGGGGGCCCCGTCGGTGGCGGAGGCCTCGTCGGCGGTGGAGGCTGAGGTTCCAGTGTCCTGCGAGTCCGTCATGTCGGCGAGCGTATTCCTCCCCGGACGCTTTGTGTACCCGGCAGTAACGGGTTTTCCCCCGGTATCCGCCATCGCGCCGGCAGCTGCTGGCCGCAACGGCTCTGGGCTGGGCCGACGGGCCGGGAACGGCCGGTTTCCCCGACGGGCGCGGGGAGTTGGATCTCGTCGGGGACGACGGCGTGCAGCATCCCACCCGGCGCGGGCGGTACCCCGTCCCCGCCCGGCGCGGGCGGCGCCCCACGACCGGACGGCCGCTCTCCACGCCCGACACACGGAGTGGAACCTCCACCGGGTCCCGCGCCGTCCTTGACACAGTGAGGCTGCTGTACGGGACGGGCCGGTGCGGCGGCTGCGGCAGGCGGAGCGGGGGTCGGTCATGGTGATGCGGGACGGTGGAACAGTGGACGTCCGTCCGGGCACCGACCCCGGCCGGGCCGCTCCCGAGCACTACGGCGCCTATCGGGTGACCGCGGTGAGCCTGGCGCTCTACGCCGGCGCGCTGATCGCCTGGATGGTCCACGGCATCACACAAGGGGACGGCGGGGTCGGGGACTTCCTGGAGGGACTGTTCAACCCCGGCGCGTCCACCGACCCCCACACGCTCGGTCCGTACGAATGGTCCTTCACCGCCATGCTCCTGGTGGTGGCGGGGCTCGCCCTGGCACAGCGGCGGATGGCCCGGTCCGCCGCACTGCTCTCGGCGGTGCTGCTGCTCGCCGGGACGCTGCCGGAGGCCGTGGGCCTCTTCGACGCCGGCTACCGCAACGGGTACCGGAGCGATCCGCTGGGCGGCTGGGAACTCGCCACCCATGGGCTGGGGCTGGTCGTGGCGGTGTCGGTGCTCTGCGCGATGCTGCCCGCCGCGGAACGGCGGGGCGGGCCCGGGACGGACCGGCGGGCCGTGGGTCCGGAGGCCTGCCACCGTCGCGCGTCCGTGGTCAGCGGGGTGCTCTTCGTGGTGCTCGGCCTGGCCCGGCTCGGCTGGACCGTACGGACTCTGACGCACGGCGAACTGGAGGTGTCGCACTATCTGCGCGGGGTGGTCGACGGCTCCGTCGTGGGCACGCCGGGCCTGGCGCCGCCCGCCGGGTTCACCACCGTCAGCTCGGTGGTGGTGCTGCTGGTCCTGGGGCTGCTGGCGCTGCGGGCGCGGCACGATGTCCGGGGCGCGCTGCTGGTGTTCGCGGGGGTCGAGCTGTACATGACCGTCCGGACGGTGGTGGGACTCACCGTGACGGGGTACTTCAACCGGTCCTTCGAGACGACCGAGGGCGCCCTGTCCATGGCGACCACCGCGTACGCCTTAGCGGCCATGACGTCGGTGGTCGTCCTGGCGACCGGCCGCGGCTCCGGCCCGTACGGCGGACAGCGGGCGGAGGGCTTCCGTACGGCACAGGCCGGTCGCTCCTAGGGCCTGCCGCCGGGGCTGCGTGGGTGGGGATCCCTCCGGACCGCCCCGCCGCGCGCCGAAGACGGCCGCCACGTGTGGGGGGCGCGGCGGCCGTCGATGTGAACTGCAACGCGTCCCGGGCTCATGGCCTCTTCAGTGGTGCAGCATGTGAACCACTCTGCCCGTGGGGACTCCCCCACGGCATCCTCCCGAGGTCGCGGGCTCACCCCCGCCGCTCGGCGGGGGTGGGGGTCCGTCGCAGGGCTGGGCAGTCGTAGGACAGGGGCTGGGCAGTCGTAGGACGGGGGCGGAGAGGTACGGAGTCGCGCAGCGCCGGGCGGTTCCGCGAGCTCGGAAGGGTGCGGAGGAGAAAGGGGCGGCCGGTGATCCGTGTCGCTGTGGTGGACGACGAACGGCTGGTCAGATCCGGGCTGCGGATGATTCTGGGGACCGCCCCGGACATCGAGATGGTCGCGGACTGCGGTGGCGCGGAGGCCGTGGAGACCGTGTTGCGCTGCGCCGCCGAGGTCGTTCTGCTCGACATCCGGATGCCGGATGTCGACGGGCTGACCGTCCTGCGCGGCCTGCGCGCCGCCCCCGAACCGCCGGCCGTGGCAATGCTGACCACCTTCGACGCCCAGGAGTATCTGACCGCGGCGCTGCGCGAGGGCGCGGCCGGGTTCCTCCTCAAGGACTCGGATCCGGAGCAACTGGTGCGGGCCGTACGGACACTGGCCGCGGGCGGCAGTGTGCTGGATCCGGGGGTCACCCGGGCGGTGATCGGGGGGTATCTGACCGCCGAGGGCCAGGCCGCCGCGGCGCGCGCGGTGAGCGGGCTGACGCCCCGGGAGTCACAGGTGCTGGCCCTGCTCGGCGAGGGGCTGGGCAACGCCCAGATCGCCGACCGGATGGGGCTGGCCCCCAGTACGGTCAAGGACCATGTACGGGCCCTGCTGGGCAAATTGGGCGGGATCAATCGCGTACAGGCGGCGATCGTCGCGGACCGGGCGGGCCTGGTGGCGGATGGTCCGGGGGGCACGGGGTGAGGCCGGGGCGCGGGCGGGCGTCCGGGCGCGACGCGACGTACGGGCGGGACGCAGCGGACGGGCGGGCCGCGGCGGACGGGGCGCGGGGACAGCGGCCGCGCGGGGTCGCCCCAAGGATGCCGGCGGTGGTACCGGTGGTGGTACCGGTGCTGCTGGCGATCGCCGACGCGGTGCTGGTCAACGACCTGGGGATGGCCCTGGAGCTGGGTGCTTCGATGGTCGCCGCGGCAGCGCTGCTGCTGCGCCGGCGGTTCCCGCTGCTGGTCTTCCTCGGCACCCTCCCCGGTCTGTACATCGGCTACATCTGGTTCGCACCGATGATCGCGCTCTACACGCTGGCCGGCCGGCGGCCCGGCCGGGTCCGGCTGGGGATCTGTGCGGTACTGCTGATCGCGGCGCACTTCTTCCCGTTCCCGATCTCCGACTTCGAGCTCGCCGAGTACCGCGACAACGCCCTGACGCTGATCGACGCCGGTGTGACCTCCGCCGCACCGATCGCCCTGGGCCTCCTGGTGCGCACCCGTCAGGAACTCGCCTCCCGGGTCGCGGACCTGACCCGCAGCCGGCAGCGGGAGGACACCCTGCTCGCGGAACGGATCAAGACCACCGAACGGGCCCGGCTCGCCCGTGAGATGCACGATGTGGTCGCCCATCAGGTCAGCCTGATCAGCCTGCAGGCGGGGGCGGTGCAGGTCAGCACGGCGGACGAGACGGCGCGGGCGGGTGCCCGGACGATCCGGGAGCTGTCGGTGCGGACGCTGGAGGAGCTGCGGCACATGGTCGGCGTCCTGCGGGCGAACGGCGGCGATACGGAGGAGACGCGTGATCTGGCGCCGCAGCCCGGTCTGGCGGAGCTGCCGCGCCTGATCGAGATGAGCGCGCTGGATGTGACGTACGAGGGCTGCGCGGACTCCGAGGAAGGGGCGGTCGCCGGGGCGAGCGGCGCGAAGACCGTGGAGCGGGCCGCGTTCCGTACGGTCCAGGAGGCGCTGACGAATGTCCGCAAGCACGCGCCCGGCGCGCGGGTACGGGTCCGGGTGGATCCGGTGGACACCGGGCTGCGGGTGGAGATCCGGAACGGGCCGGCGGACGCGTCGGCGACGGCGCCGGCGCTGCCGGGCGGCGGCCACGGCCTGGTGGGGCTGCGTGAGCGGGCGCAGAGCCTCGGCGGGACGCTGGAGGCGCGTCCCACGCCCGACGGGGGCTTCGTCGTACGCGCGGAGCTTCCGTACGGGCGGAGTTCCTGAGCAGAGATCGTGAGCGGGCGGAGTTCCCGAGATGGGCAGAGTTCCCGTACGGGCCGCCGGGCTCCGGGCGCGGGGTCAGGCCGAGAGCGGCGCCGCGGCCTCGTCGACGGCGGTGCACAGGTCCGGGTAGACCTCGAAGAGGCGGCGTACGCCGAGCGCCGCCAGCACCCGGTTGACGTGCGAGCCGTCGACGGCTCCCTGGGCGGGCAGGATCAGCCGCAGCCGTCCCTGGCAGGAACGCATCAGCCGGCGGGCGGCGATCAGCACGCCGACGCCGCTGGAGTCACAGAACTGGACTCCGGACAGGTCGAGTACGAGCGATCGGCGGCCGTCCGCCACCGCGTTGTGCACATGCTGGCGTACCGCGGGCGACGTGACCATGTCCATCTCACCGGAGACCTGGAGTACCGCCCAGGGGCCCTGTTGGTCCTCTGCCACCTTCAACGACACGCGCTCGAAGCCTTTCGCTCGCTTGCGGACGGATGTGCCCGGCTGCATCCGGAACTCACCCTTCCCCGGCTCGACTGCCCGGCCTCGATCCGCTGAAACCCGTGCGAACCGTCGGCACACCGGTGACGCAAAAGGCCGTTGCCTTCCAAGGCTATGCCCAGGACGGGGCGGGTTTTCTCCGATATTCGGTCACACCCGGGTAACAGATCGCCGCATAGAGGCGTAAGCGGTCACCATCGAGCATCATCGGCACCTCTACGGACAGCTTCATTCAGCCTCCCCGGGCCCGCACAACCGCCTGCGCGACCGTCCGCGCGACCAGCGGGCGGCGGCAGCGGCCGTCAGTCCTTTACCACCCGCGTCCCCCTCAAGGCTCGGTTTGCCGCAAACGAGCATCCGTTGTCAGACCCGCCCATTACATTCGTTGGCACGGCGGATTCGGTGATCCTGCACACAGAACCGGGCAAAGTGTGTGCGGGAGTGTCGGCTGAGGTGTGAGCCCACAGCCGAAAGGGCAGGGATGGGGGTCCGATGGGACACGACGCGCCACCGCGCTGGGACAGGCGGATGCAGCAGCGGCTCACGCGCGGTGAGGCAGCCGCGCTCGGTGAGCTCTACGACCGCTTCGCCTCGCTCGTCCACAGCCTCGCGTACCGCGTCCTGGACGACGAGGACACCGCCGACCGCATCACCCGGGAAGTGTTCGGCTACATCTGGGAGCACCCCGGCACCTACGACCCCAAGCAGGGCTCGCTGCGCTCCTGGGTCGCCGGCCTCACCCGCCACCACGCCGTCCAGCGGCTGCGCCAGACCGAGGCCGCCTCGGCACGCGACTGCGGGGACGAGGCCCCCGAGCCCGCAGAGATAGAGCAGCGGATCCGCGAGGCCTCGACCGCCGCCCGCGCCGACTACATCGTCACGTCCATGCCCGCGCCGCTGCGGGCCGCGCTGGAGCTGGCGTACTTCCAGCGCCGGGACTACCGCCAGACCGCCGCCGACCTCGGCGTCACCGAGGACGAGGCGCGCCGCCGGCTCCGCCTCGGCCTGCAGCTGCTGTCCACCGCCCACAACCACCAGGCCCTGCCGCCCACCCACCGCACCACGTACACGTCGAGCACTGTGCGCGCCACCCCCGCGGCACCTCGTGCGCCACAGTCGTCACACGCGCCCCGGGTGCCGCGCGCACCGCACACCCACCACACCGGCCCCGGTTCCTCCGCACCGCCCGGCCCCGGCCATGGACGGACGCGATGAACGGCCCGGACGAGTGGGACGGCTGCGAGCTGCCCGGCGGACCGGATGAACGGCCGCGGATACCGGCACCGCGCCCCGCCGCCGAGGACCACGGCCCGCTCCCCGACATCCCGCCCGCGCCCGCCGGCGATCCGCTGGGCCCGTCGGGCCACGACACCTCGCCGGGCGACGCCCGCCGCCCGTACGGCATCGCCCCGCGCGCACCGGAAACCGGGCCCGTGCCAGGCCCCGCGATCGGACCCGCGACCGGCCCCGTCGTCCCCGGGCGGTTTCCGGCGCCGATACCCGCCCCGTCGCACGCCGTCCTCAAGTCCCTCCTCGGTGCCTGGGCCCTGTCGGCCTGCTCGGCCGAGGAGACCGCCGCCGTCGAGGCGCATCTGACCGACTGCGCCGCCTGCGCGGACGAGGCACTGCGGCTGCGCGACGCCGTCGGGCTGCTGCACCCGGCCGACAGCCTCGACCTCGATCCGCGGCTGCGGTCCCGTGTGCTGGAGGGCTGTCTGGGCCGCCGGCCGGCCCGCATCCCGGTGCCCGACTGGGCGGCTCCGTACGACGCGGAGACCGCCAAACTGGATGCGCTGCTGCGCGACATGGGCGAGTCGGAGTGGCGCGCTCCGGTGCGGCTGCGCTGGTTCGAGGACGAGCGTCCGATGGCACGGGAGACCACCGTCGCCGGTGTGATCGGGCATCTGACGGCGGTCGACGGCCTGGTCGCGACGGCGCTCGGCCTGCCCGACCCGCTCGGCACCGCCGCCCCGCCGGGCACCCCGAACCCCCTCATCCGTACGGAGACGTTCTGGCGGGCCACGGACCAGCTGCTCGACCGCCCGGCCACGCACGGCCCCTGGCGCGACCAGAGTTACGCCCTGATGCGGCAGGTCTCGTTCGCCGGCGGCAAGGTGGCCGAACTCGACGTCCCGTACGGGGACTTCAGCCTCGCGCTGCGCGACGCGTTCCTGGACCGCGCCTTCGAGTGCTGGGTACACGCGGGTGATATCGCGGACGCGGTGGACTATCCGTACGAGGCCCCGGCCGCCGCACATCTGCACCGTATCGTCGACCTCGCCGCCCGGCTGCTGCCCAGTGCGCTGGCCGACCGCCGCCGGGCCGGGCGCGCCGCACCGCCGCGGCGGCTGGTGGAGGCCGGCGCCCCGGGCCGTACGCTCCACCTGGAGGTCGAGGGCCATGGCGGCGGCCACTGGTACATAGCCCTGGACTCACCGGCCGCCATCGGCACACCGGATCACACGGTCGCGCATATCGCCCTGGACAGCGCCGAGTTCTGCCAGCTGGCCGCCGGCCACATCTCACCCGAGGACGCCGCCGCGGGGCAGAACGGTGAGCGCGACGCGATCCGCGAGGTGCTCTTCGCGACCGCGTCGCTGTCCCGCCTTTAGCGTTCCCGCTTCCAGGGCTTGCCTTCCGGAGGATTTGGGAATCCGGGGAATCCGGGGGCTTTCCCGTAGGGGGCGGTCGAACAGATCCCGTAGGGGATCCGAGCGCCCCCTCGGGACCCACAACGTGACGGGCACGGAGAGTATTCCTCAGCGACGGAGAGCGCTCAGGCGAAGACGACCGTCCGGCTGCCGTTCAGCAGCACCCGGTGCTCGCTGTGCCACTTCACGGCGCGCGCCAGCGCCTGGCACTCGACGTCCCGGCCGATCGCCACGAGCTGGTCCGGCGTGACCTCGTGGCCGACCCGCTCGACCTCCTGCTCGATGATCGGGCCCTCGTCGAGGTCCGCGGTGACGTAGTGCGCGGTGGCACCGATGAGCTTCACGCCACGGGCGTGCGCCTGGTGGTACGGCTTGGCGCCCTTGAAGCTCGGCAGGAAGGAGTGGTGGATGTTGATGATCCGGCCGGACAGCGCCTTGCACAGATCGTCGGAGAGCACCTGCATATAGCGGGCGAGCACCACCAGCTCCACGTTCTCCGCCGCCACCAGCTCCAGCAGCCGCGCCTCGGCCTCGGGCTTGGTGTCGCGAGTGACCGGAATGTGGTGGAACGGGATGCCGTACGAGGAGACCAGCTCGGCGAAGTCCGTGTGGTTGGAGACCACGGCCGCGATCTCGACCGGCAGCGCGCCGATCCGGGAGCGGAAGAGCAGGTCGTTGAGGCAGTGCCCGAACTTGGACACCATCAGGATGATCCGCATCTTCTCGTCGGCCCGGTGGAGCTGCCAGTCCATGCCGAAGGAGTCGCCCACCGCCGCGAAGCTGGCCCGCAGCTTGTCCACGCTGACCGGGGAGTCCGCGGTGAAGTGGACCCGCATGAAGAACAGCCCGGTGTCGCGGTCGCCGAACTGCTGGCTGTCCTCGATGTTGCAGCCGGTCATGAAGAGGTAGCTGGAGACGGCGTGCACGATCCCCGGCTTGTCCGGGCAGGACAGGGTGAGGACGTACTGATCGCCTCGGCCGCCGCGATCTCCGCGATCTCCGTAATCTCCGTGATCGTTCGTGCGGCCGTTCCGGTCGGGGGAACCGGACTGGTCGAGGGGACCGGGCTGGGGGGACTGCGACTCGCTCATGACCTCATAGGGTCGCACATCCGGAGCGCTGCTCAGGCCGCGGTGGCCGGCTGACCGGTCATGAGGGCCAGCACCCGCAGCGCGCGGGGCGCGGCTTCGGGGTCCTCGCCGTCGGCCGTCGCCAGCCGGACGTGGGCCTCCCGGGCCGCCCGTACGGCCTCGGGCCAGCCCTCGTGCGCCGTGTACGCGGCGACCGGGGCGTCCGGACCGACCTGGTGCAGGATCCGCAGCACCCGCAGCACCGCGATGTCGACCAGCTGGGCCTCCTGGGCGTCACGGAAGATCGTGCCGATGTACCGGTCGGCGGACCAGTGATCCAGCCAGGTGTCCTCGACGAGGCGGTAGACGGCGTCGGTGACATCTCCGTACCCGGGCCGGCCGGCCAGCCAGACATCCCGGTGGAAGGCGGGGTCGGAGAGCATGTGCAGCGCGGAGCGCACATTGCTGCGCCAGCGCCACCACGGCATGTCGTTGAGTGGCATACCGCCCATGGTGGTCGAGCGACGGCCGCGACGGGAAGACTTCTCCGAACCTTGCACGGTATGTGATCGTACGTTCCGCTTCGACGATCTCAAGCGGGCCCCCGGAGTTCACCTCCAGGTCACCGTCCGTTGCGCCGTCGTCACTCGAACGTTCCGGGCGGGGCGCCAGGCTGCGGTGCCATGACCGGACGGCGACGCTCCTCCCCCCGCCCCGCCCGCCACGTTCCCACGGTCGCGATCGTGTCGACGGTGGCATGCGGGGCGGCCCTCGCGTCGCTGCTCTCGGGCTGCGGCTCCCTCCCCGGACCGGGGGAATCCGGGGAGAAGGAGCCGGTCACGGTGATGACCTGGGCGCCGGAGGAGACCAAGGCGACCAATATGCCCGGGATGCCGGCCATGGCCCAGGCGTACGCCCGCTGGGTCAACTCCCGCGGCGGTATCCGAGGACACCACCTGAGGGTGCTGACCTGCAACGAGCGCAACGACTCGGTGGCCGCCGCACAGTGCGCCCGGCGCGCGGTGGACCAGGGGGCGGTCGCCGTCGTCGGCTCGTACAGTCAGTTCGGCCGCCAGTTCATGTCGCCGCTGGAGGTCTCCGGCATCCCCTTCATCGGCGGCTACGGCGCCTCCGCGGAGGAGTTCGAGAGCCCGCTGTCGTACCCCGTCAACGGCGGCCAGGCGTCGCTGCTCGCCGGGAACGGCCGTCAGCTGGCGGGCGACTGCACCCGCGTCGTGCTGGTCCGCCCCGACACCATCCAGGGCGACCAGATGCCGTCCCTGCTCAACTCCGGGCTGCGGAACGGCAGTCGCGAGCCGGCCAGGGACATCAGGGCGCCGGAGGACGGCACCGACTACACGCCGCAGGTGACCCGCGCCCTGGCGGCGGTCGGCGCGGACCCGGCCGTCCACGGGTCGGCACCGGCCGGCGGAGCGGCGGCCGGCTCCTGCATCGCCGCCTCGCTCGGCGACCACACCGACGCGTTCTTCGACGCGTTCCGGCGGCTCCAGAAGGAGCACCCCAAGGTGCGGGTCGCCTCCGTCCTGGGGAGCGTCGGCCAGTCGCTGCTGGACCGTACGGGCGGCGGATCCGGACCCCTGGAGGGCGCGGACATCACGGGCTGGTACCCGGCCGCCGGGGACCGCCGCTGGGACCCGATGCGCAAGGTCATCACCGACTTCGCCTTCGACGACAACCGCATCGACCCGGCGGACCAGGGCGTCCAGACGACCTGGATCGCCTACACCGTCCTCCGCGCGCTGATCGAGGAGCTCGACGACCGGGGCGTCGACGCGATCACCGCACACGATCTGCAGACGACGCTGGACCGCGGCGACCGCGCCGTCGACACCGGCGGCCTCACCCCGAAGCTGCGCTGGCGCGACGAGGACATGCTCGCCGTGCAGGACTTCCCGCGCATAGTGAACGCCATGGTCACCTACCAGGTCGTCCGGGACGGCGAACTGGTCGCCGCACGGGACGGGTTCGTGAACGTCACCGGGACGCTGGAACGGCGCCGGACGGACAACTGACCGGACCAGGGACCGGGAGCCGGGCGGGCGGGCGGCTCAGAGCTGTTCGGGGCGGCGCTCCGTCAGGCCGTACTTGCGGGCGAGGGGGTTCCACAGACGCGCCGCCTCCTTCTTGGCCTGGGTGGCCTGTCCGCTGGCGGCGTTGCCCTGGGAGGTCTCCTTGGTGGCGCGGGCCTTGCCTTTGTGGCAGCCCTTCTTGTCGGCGACCTGGCCGGCCCAGGCCGCGTAGTGG
The DNA here is from genome assembly GCF_001590865.1 of Streptomyces sp. NBRC 110611. Classification (GTDB taxonomy): domain Bacteria; phylum Actinomycetota; class Actinomycetes; order Streptomycetales; family Streptomycetaceae; genus Streptomyces. The sequence goes on along the minus strand of NZ_BBUY01000001.1, from coordinate 228,330 downwards.
TTGTCCGCGGCGGCGGAGGACTCCCAGGCCTTGGTCAGCGCCGCGGTCAGCGCGGCATGGTCGCCGATCCGGTCGACGGGCAGCTTCTTCAGCCGCTCGACCAGGTCGTTGCGCTGCCCGGCCGCGGCCCGCAGGTCGTTGGCCGCACCGGCGAGGTTGTCACAGGACTTGATGTCGTTGACGGCGCCGATCACCGACGAGCGGCTGTTGTTGCTGTCGGCCAGCAGCGCGTCCAGGCCCTTGGCCTGGCCCTCGGCGGGGTCCGCGGCCGGCTTCGGCTCGTCCTTCTTCTCCGCGGGACCGGCCGCCGGGCCGGCGCTGTTCCCGGGGGCCGGCTTCTTCTCGCCATCGTCGCTGCCGCCGCCACTGAGCATCCAGCCGAGACCGAGGCCGGCGCCGGCGAGCAGGACCACGACACCACCGATGATCGCCACCGGGGCGAGCCGACGACGGCGCCCGCCGCCGTCCTCGTCGTGGAAGGCCTGCTGGTCGTACGGGTCGTGGCCGCCGCCGGGCGGGAACTGCCGAGCGTAGCCCTGGCCGGAGGCCTCGTACGGGGGACGGGGACGGCCCTGGTCCTCGAAGCGGGGCAGCTGCGCGGTGGCGTCCGCCGCGTCCACCGGATGCCCGCCCGGTCCGCCGGCGGGCTGCGCGCCCGGTCCGTCGCGGAACAGGCCCTCGAACTCGGCGGGGGTGGGGCGGTCGCCGGGCGCCCCCGGGCCCGCTCCCGGCGCGCCCGGGCCCGCTCCCGGCGCGCCCGGTCCCGTTCCCGGCGCACCCGGGCCGGTGCCGAACGGCGTGCCCGGAGGCGGGGTCGGCGTCCCGCCGCCCACCGGGCGGAGCAGCTGGGTGGCCTCGGAGTCGCCCGCGCCGCCGGCACCGGGCATCGGCTGCCGGGCCTGCGGCACCGGGTGGGGCCGGCCCTGCGGCCGGCGCTGTCCCGGCTTGATGGCACGCAACATGGTGGTGGACTCATCGGGCGTCTCGGGCGGCAGCGGCGCGGCGCCAGGAGCACCGGGGGTACCGGGAGCGCCGGGGGTGCCAGGTGTACCGGGAGCGCCGGGGACACCAGGGGCGCCGGGAGCGCCAGGAGCGCCGGAGCGGGAGCCGATGGGGGGTATCAGTGCGGTGGCCTCCGCATCGCCCGCAGCGGGCGGAAGGGGCGCACCGGTCTGCGGGGTGGCCCGCACCAGCGCACCGGGCGCGCCCTGCTGCGGGGGCGCCTGCGGCGGCATCGACGGCGGTGCGGGCGGTATCGGTGGCTGCCCCTGGGGCGGCGGCGGGAAGCCCTGGCCGCCGCCCTGCGGATGTGGTGGCCGTCCGGGCGCGGGGGCCGACGGGGGCTGCGGCTGCGCCGGTGCCGGCTGCTGGCCGGGGCCCCACGGCTGGCCCCAGGGCTGCCCGGCGGGCGGTGCGGCCTGCTGGTCGGGCGCCCACGGCTCACCGTCAGGGGGCAGCACTACGCCCTCTCGCGCGGGACCGGCCGCAGAATTCTGCGGGTCGTGGCCCTGTCCGCTCTGCGTCACCGCAACTCCTACCGACGTGCAGACCTGTGGAAACTATGGAAACTCGGCTGCACGCTACCGGTTCGCAGTGACGTTCGACCATGTCGCCTGGTCACCACCCCCGCCCGCCCCCTCCGGTCGCGTCGGACGGACCCAGCTGACGGCCCGCCCGACGCATCACGACCGCATGACGCATGACGCATGAGGCATGACGCACCAGGACCGCATGACGCATCACGACCGCATGGCGACAAAACCGGTGTCAGGCGACAAAGGCATCAGGCGACGAAGCAGGCGAAGCAGACGCCACCTCCTGACGCGGCTTCGGTCACGCCGCCACCGCCCGGAGGTCCAGCCGCGCGCCGAACTCCCGTACCACCGGTTCGTCCCGGTAGGGCTCCAGCCGCAGCTGGAAGTCCTCCAGGTACTCCGTACCGCGGTCCGAACGCAGCCCGCTCAGCAGCTCCACCGCCTGCGTGCCCGTATGACACGCGTGCTCGACCTCACGCTGCTGCACCTGGGCACCGGCCAGCAACAGCAGCCCGATGGCGCGGCGCCGCACCCGGCCCTCCGTATGCCCGTTCAGCGCCTCCTTGGCACGCTGGGAGGCCGGGCCCGGCTGCCCCAAGTCCCGGTGGCAGTGGGCGAGTTCGTCGGCCAGATACGCCGGGTCGAAGTGCGCGATCCACGCCGGGTCGTCGCCGGAGCCGGCGGCCCCCTCGGCGCGCTCCATCGCGGCGACCGCCCTGCCGGCCACCGCCTGGAAGGCCCGGCTGTCGCCCATCAGGGCGTGCCCGCGGGCCTCCGCCGCGCAGAACATCGCCTCGGTCCGCGGGGTGACGTGCCCGCGGGCGCCTTCCTGCGCGGCGCGGGCGAGTTGGGCGATCTCCCGCGGATTGCCGAGGGAGGCGGCGAGGTGGCTCATGCTCGCGGCGAGCACATAGCCGCCGTAGCCACGGTCACCGGCGGCCTGGGCCAGCCGCAGCGCCTGGATGTAGTAGCGCTGCGCGAGACCCGGCTGTCCGGTGTCGACGGCCATATAGCCGCCCAGTTCCGTCAACCGCGCGACGGCGGCGAAGAGTTCCCGCCCCACGGACTCCCGGTACGAACCGGCCAGCAGCCCGGAGACCACGCTGTTGAGGTAGTGCACCACGACCGGCCGGACATGGCCGGCGCCGAAGCGGTGGTCGAGTTCGCCGAGCGCCGCGGTCATCGCGCGTACCGCGTCGACGTCCGAGATCCCGACCCGGGCGCCGGCGTTCCGGGCGACCTGGGTGTCCGCACCGGTGATCAGCCAGTCGCGGCTGGGCTCGACCAGCGCCGAGGCGGCGACCGTGGAGCCGCTGAGGAAGTCGCGCCGCCCCACGTCACTGCGCCATAGCTCGCAGACCTGCTCGATCGCCCCCAGGACGGTCGGCGAGAACTGCAGGCCCACCCCGGACGCGAGGTTCTTGCCGTCGGCCATCCCGATCTCGTCGATGGTGACCGTACGGCCCAGTTTGCGGCCCAGTGCCTCCGCGATGACAGCCGGGGCGCGGCCCCGGGGCTGCTGTCCGCGCAGCCAGCGAGCCACGGACGTCTTGTCGTAGCGCAGGTCGAGACCGTGCTCCGCACCGCACATGTTGACGCGGCGGGCGAGCCCCGCGTTGGAACAGGCGGCTTCCTGAATCAGCGCTTGCAGCCGCTCATTGGGCTGCCGCGCGACGAGTGGCCTGGCGGCCATGCTTGTTACCCCCTGATTACTGCTGCGCGTTCACCGGCGAACGCCGTTCTCCGTGATCGATGCCCCGCGAATATCCCGGATATCCGAGTCATCCCGGATATGCGCGATAGCCGCGATAGGACGGATCGGACCGATAGGTGCTTTGCGGCGGGATGCGTTCCAGGATGCGGACACGGAACTGATCACAAGGCATTGATCACAAAGACATATGGCGCGCGGCGGTGTCCGCGCACAGACAGCGGCACCGCCGTGCAGGGCCTCCCCCTCGTGCACCGCGGCCGCCGCCGGGCGGCCTTTCCGCCCGTCACGCAGGTGGCTACCCGCGGCCCGGCCCCGGCCCGCCTACGCGCCCCCACCAGTGCTTCCATGCGCCCCACGTGCAAGAACGATGCGCCGGGCAGGTCGTCCCTCGAGCCGTAACCCTTGGTGACACGGAGAGTTGTCATCAGCGTGGAAGAGACCATCGGAGTCACAGGAGCCGCGCAGATCCCCAAGCAGCGCGGCGAGCAGCTGCTCGACACTGCAGTGCGTTACGCGGAAGAACGCCATTGGGACGTGTTCCCCGGCGCATGGCTGGAGCACGACGGCGAGACACCGCGCTGCTCGTGCGACGCCGACGACTGCCCCGCGCCCGGCGCGCACCCCGTTGCGCCCGGCTGGGCCGGACTGGCCAGCGGCAGCGCGACCGCCGTGCGCCGGATGTGGAGCAGGCATCCGCGGTCCTCGATCCTGCTGCCGACGGGCCGGACGTTCGAAGCGCTCGACGTACCGGAGACCGCCGGCTGCCTGGCGCTCGCCCGTATGGAGCGGATGGGGCTGACGCTCGGCCCGGTCACCCGCACCCCGGACCGGCGGATGCTCTTCCTCGTCCTGCCCGGCGCCTCGGCGAAGGTGCCCGACCGCGTACGGAACATGGGCTGGTCGCCGGCCGGACTCGATCTGATCTGCCGCGGCGAGGGCGAGTACATCGCCGCCCCGCCGACCCGGGTGGGCACGCACGGCTCCGTACAGTGGGCCCAGCGCCCGACCGCCGCCAACCGCTGGCTGCCGGACGCCGACGACCTGATCAGCCAGCTCGCGTACGCCTGCGCACAGGACGCGGTGGCGGCCCGGACGCGCTGACCGGGGCACACCGGCCCCGGGCGGGCTTCCTCGGGGCCAGGCGGTCTCACCGGCGCCTGGCCCGCTCACCTCCGACGGCCACCGACGGCTGTCAGTGGCTCCTCGTATCGTGGAGTGCCGGACGGGGGCCAGGCCGGCCCCTGCGGGGACGTCGGAGGGCAGGACCGGTGACCAACGATCCAGGGCACATCGACAGGCAGGCCGCCGCTTCGGGCGGCCCGGCCGCCGTACGCATCCAGGGCCTGTGGAAGAAGTTCGGCGAGCAGACCGCCGTCCACGGCATCGATCTGACACTGCCCGCGGGCCGCTTCATCGGCCTGGTCGGGCCCAACGGCGCCGGCAAGACCACCACCCTCTCCATGGTGACCGGCCTGCTCCGCCCCGACGCCGGACTGGTCGAGATCGGCGGCCACGACGTCTGGCGGGACCCCGTCGCCGTCAAGTCCCGCATCGGGGTGCTCCCCGAAGGACTGCGGCTCTTCGAGCGCCTCTCCGGACGCGAACTCCTCGGCTACACAGGGCGCTTGCGCGGCCTGCCCGGCGACGAAGTCGACAAACGGGCCAGCCAGCTCCTCGAGGTGCTCGACCTGTCCGGCTCCCAGCACAAACTCGTCGTGGACTACTCCACCGGTATGCGCAAGAAGATCGGCCTCGCCGCGGCACTGCTGCACAACCCCGAGATCCTCTTCCTCGACGAACCCTTCGAAGGCGTCGACCCGGTATCGGCGCAGACCATCCGCGGCGTACTGGAGCGCTACACCGCCTCCGGCGCGACCGTCATCTTCTCCAGCCACGTCATGGAACTGGTCGAATCGCTCTGCGACTGGGTCGCGGTGATGGCCGCCGGCCGGATCCGTGCCCAGGGCCCGCTCGCCGAGGTGCGCGGCGCCGCGCCGTCCCTCCAGGACGCGTTCCTGGAACTGGTCGGCGCCGGCGACCGGGGCGCGGCACACCACCTGGACTGGCTGGGCGGTGGCGGCGCCCGATGAGCACCGGATCCGTGACGCCCGAAGCAGCCCCGGTGACCTCGCGCCCGGCCGCCGTACCGTCCCTGACCGCCGTCTTCGTACGGCTGAAGCTGTCCCTGCTGCGCAACGGGCTGCGCCAGTCGACCGGGCGCACCCTGGCGTACGTCGCGTCCATCGTCGTCGGCCTGCTGTTCGCCGCCGGTGCCGTACTGGGGCTGACGGCGCTGCGCGGCAACGCCCATGTGGGCGCGCTGGCCGTGCTGCTGACGGGGATCCTCACCCTGGGCTGGGCGGTGATGCCGCTGTTCTCCCCCGGGGGCGACGAGACGCTGGACCCGACCCGGCTGGTCATGCTGCCGCTGCGGCCACGGCCCCTGGTCCGCGCGCTGCTGGTGGCCTCGCTCGTCGGTATCGGCCCGGCCGTCACCTTCGCGCTGGTGGCCGGCTCGGTCATCGCGGTCGCCCATGGACCGGCCGCCGCGGTCACCGGCGTCCTGGCCGTCGTTCTGGTGGTGCTGGTGTGCGTCTCGCTGGCGCGCGCGGTGGCCACCGCCGCGATACGGCTGCTGACCAGCCGCCGGGGCCGCGACCTCGCCGTGCTGAGCGGCCTGTTCATCGCGCTCGGCGCCCAGGGCGTCAACATCGCCGCCCAGCGACTGGGCCGCCCCGACGGCCTGTCCGTCCTGGAGCCGCTGGGGGACGTGCTGCGCTGGGTGCCGCCGGCCTCCGCGATCAGCGCCGTCGAGCACGCCGGCCAGGGTGCGTACGGGCGGGCACTGGCCGGGCTGGGACTGACGGCGCTGGTACTGGCGCTGCTGCTGTGGTGGTGGCAGCGCACGCTGACGACCCTGATGACCGCGCCGGACTCCTCCACCCTCCAGGCGGTGGAGAAGGACAGCGCACGTCGGTCCGGCACCGGCGAGCGGGGGCTCGCGCGCCTGCTGCCGCGCGGGCGCACCGGCACGGTCATGCTCCGTACGCTGCGCTACGCCTGGCGCGACCCGAAGTCGAAGATGTCCTGGGCGAGCGCGCTGGGCCTCGGTCTGCTGCTGCCGGTGGTCACGTCCGTGCAGGGCAACGGCAGCATGTACACGACGTTCTCCGCGTCCGCGCTGCTCGGTATGCAGATGTACAACCAGTTCGGGCAGGACACTTCGGCGTTCTGGATGGTCGCCTCGACGATCGCCACGCCCCGCGACGCCTACCGGGAGCTGCGCGGCCGGGCGGCGGCGCTGGCGCTGGTGGCCGTTCCGTACGTGACGCTGGTCGTGATCGGCTTCGCGGCGCTGGTCGGCCCGTGGTCGGCCTTCCTGGAGGTGTACGGGCTGTCGCTGGCCGCACTCGGCGCCCTGATAGCCACCGGTGCTCTGGCCTCCACGCTCTTCCCCTACTCCATCCCGTCGGAAGGCAACAAGAACGTCGCCCCGGGCCAGGGCGCCATCGCCTGGTTCAGCCTCCTGGGCGGCGTCGTGGCGGCCGGGATCCTGTGCGCACCGCTGATCGCCCTGACGATCTGGCTGCACGTCGCCGGCCTGAACAGTCTGCTGTGGATCCTCCTGCCGGCCGGCGTGCTCTACGGCACCGGCATCGCCGAACTGGGCTTCCGGGTGGCCGCTCCGCGGGTGGTGGGGAGGTTGCCGGAAATCCTGACCGCCGTGAGCAAGTAGCTGCGCCCGTCCGCTGCGCTT
>NZ_BBUY01000001.1:127753-220765 GCF_001590865.1 Streptomyces sp. NBRC 110611 | reverse complement strand
ACGAGAAACACCCGCGGCGGGACGGCCGACAACGTGGGAATCAGGCCAAGCGCAGCGAACAGGTGAGGAATGATTCGACCGCCGCGCACCACTCCTCGGGCTGCTCCCAGGGGAGCAGATGGCCCGCGTCGGGGATTTCGGCGTAGGCGCCGCGCGGCAGGACGCGGACCATCTCCTGCGCCTCGGCGCGGCCCAGTTCGGCATCGAGGCCCCGGATGACCAGGGCCGGGCAGGTCACCTGGGCGAGCTCTTCCCAATGGGCGTCATGAACCCAGGTCTCGCGGGCGGTGAGCATCTGCCGGCGGGAGAAGACCGGGCGCCAGCCGTCGGCGCGTTCGGCCATCACCTCGGCGAAGAACTCCCCGCGGGCCGGCCGGGGCCGCTCCAGCGCCGGGTCGTCCTCGCCGAACCACTTGCGGACATCCGCGAGGGTGGCGAAGGGCACCGGCCAGGATCGGAACCACTCGGTCCATTCGCGCTGCGAGGCCGCGCCCAGCGCGGAGGCTCGCATATCGCAGATGACCAGCGCACTGACCAGATCCGGGCGCCGGGCCGCCAGCTGCCACGCCGTCAGGGCTCCCATGGCGTGCCCGACGAGAGCGACCGGGGCGAGGCCGAGCTGCTCGACGGCGGCTATGGCGTCCTCGACGTACGCCTCGCGGTCGTACGGCCCGTCCGCGGGCTTCTCGCTGCGGCCGTGGCCGCGCTGGTCCAGGGCGACCGGGCGGTGACGGGGACTCAGCCGACGGGCGGTGTCCGCCCAGTGCGCGGCGCGCCCCATCAGGCCGTGGAGCAGCAGCACACCCGGCCGCTGCTCGCCCCCTTCCAGCCCGCCGCCGGTCTTGGGCGGATCAGTGAATTCCCAGGCAGCGAGTCGCACGCCGCCGGCCCCTGTCACATCGATGCGCCGCACCATATGTCCTGGCACCCCCAATCGTCCCACGAGCACACCCACACTATCGAACCTCTATTCGAACGCACCGTTCTGGCACGCAACACCCCTCGTTCGAGTGACCTCGCTCAGGGATTGACCACGCTCACCACGGGGAGACATCTGCCGGGAGGCGGGCCCTACCGGGAAGGGGGCCTGTGGGGGAAGACCCTGAGAGCTCGGGGCTCCGGGTCTGGGGCGGGGGACATGGGGAGGCAGGGCCCCGGCTGCTCGCAGCGCCGGGGCCCTGAGTGTCACCACGGTCCGTGGACGCATCCGAGCCCCCTCCCTGGCAAGGACAGGCCGACGCATGGCCATGCGTCAGCGTGTCACGAGACCGGCCGTACCGCACGGATTCGCACAAGTCCGTTCAACGGGCAAGCACGTGCCGGGCCCGCCCAGCGGCGCGTCGGCGCAGCTCAGCGGGCCCCGGGGAAGCGCTACGGCAGCGCGCGGAAAGGGCGCATGCGCGAACGCGCCAAAGGGCCGCGCCCGGTAGCCCCATGAGAAGGGACTACCACCGGCGGGCCGGGCAGTGGTCAGCGCTTGGCGACGAACACATGCGAGGCGATCTCGGAGTCCAGCTCGGCGGCCTCGCCACTGCTGCCGACCAGCACCCCACCCGGCGACTCCGTCACGCTCACCACGGCGCCCGGCTGCACACCGGCCCGCCGCAGCGTGTACATCAGCTGGGCGTCCGCCTGGATCGGCTCGCCGATGCGGCGCACCACGGCCGTCTTGCCGTCCGCGCCGGCGTCCAGCTCCATCAGGCTGACCATGCCGGCATCCAGGAACGGGTCGACCTCGGACTTCTCGCCCAGCTCCGCGAGCCCCGGAATGGGGTTGCCGTACGGCGACTCCGTGGGGTGCCGCAGCAGCTCAAGGACGCGGCGCTCGACCGCCTCGCTCATCACATGCTCCCAGCGGCACGCCTCGGCGTGCACCTGCTCCCATTCGAGCCCGATGACGTCGACGAGCAGGCACTCGGCGAGGCGGTGCTTGCGCATCACCCGCGTGGCCAGTCGCCGGCCTTCCTCCGTCAGCTCCAGATGACGGTCGCCGGCGACCGTCAGGAGCCCGTCTCGTTCCATGCGCGCGACCGTCTGGCTCACCGTCGGGCCGCTCTGTTCGAGCCGCTCCGCAATGCGCGCGCGCATGGGCACCACACCCTCCTCTTCCAGCTCGAGGATGGTGCGGAGATACATCTCCGTGGTGTCGATCAGTCCGGACATGCGTGCTGCCCCTCGATTGTGGTGCGGTGGCCCTCCATCAATTCTGACGCATTCCACTGACAACGGGTGCCCCTCTCCCGAGTACCGCGTCCCCGACGGCCGGATCGGTGGACATCCGACGGCCGTATTGACAGCGCAGTGGTCCAGACCGCAACGTGATCCGCGCCACTGAGCAGACGCGACGACATCCGACGTGATCCGACGAGAGGGGCCCGCGGCCATGGCTGACAGCGACCGGAGCGACCGGCTGGCCGGGACGTACTTCGACGCCGCGATCGACCTGCTGCGCCAGGTCCGCGACGAGGAGGGCGACCGGATCACCGCGGCCGGCCGGCTGATCGCGGACACCGTCGCGGCTGGCGGCCGGGTCTTCTCCTTCGGTGCCGGGCACTCCTCCCTCCCCGCCCAGGACACCGTCTACCGCGCCGGCGGCCTGGCGGTCATGAACCTGCTCTCCGTCCCGGGCGTGGTCGGCGTCGACGTACGGCCCGCGACGCTCGGCAGCGCGCTGGAGCGCGTGGACGGGCTGGCCGCCGCCGTGCTGGACACCAGCCCGCTGCGGACCGGCGACGTACTGGTGATCATCTCGCTGTCCGGGCGCAACGCGCTGCCCGTCGAGATGGCGATGACCGCCCGGGCCCTCGGCATCAAGGTCATCGGCGTCACCTCGGTCGCGTACGCGGACGCCGCCGGGTCCCGGCACGCCTCGGGCAGCTACCTCAAGGACCACTGCGATCTCGTCCTGGACAGCCGGATCCCGGTCGGCGACGCGGAGCTGACGCTGCCGGGCATCGGCGCGCCGTTCGGCCCCGCCTCCACGGTCATCACCAGCGCGATCATGCAGGCGGTGGTGGCGACGGCGGCCGGCACGCTCGCCGAGCGGGGCATCGAACCGCCGCTGCTGCGCTCCGGCAACGTCGACGGCGGGCACGACTGGAACGCCGAGGTGATGCGCGAGTACGCGGACCGGATCTTCTACCGCACGTGACGCCGCACCACGTGACACCGAACCCCGTGACACCGCACCGCGCGCCCCCCATCGGCCCGAAAGCCGGAACAGCCGTCAGCCCGGCGCCTGGCCGCGCCGCCCGGCCGGCGCCGCGCCCGCGAGATCCAGGGCCGCGGCGATCCGGGCCGCGACCTCCTCCGCGTAGTCCGCGTCCGCGCGGTCGAAGGGCCGGCGCGCCGGCGACCGCAGGAAGGTCAGCACACCGAGCGTCCGGCCGCGGCTGCGCAGCACCACACACAGGCCGTGCACGGTTCCGTCCGGCCAGTTACGGGCCGCCGCCCAGCCCTCGGCCGGGGCGAGCCCGGCGCTGCTGCGCACCGGACCGCGCCGCCGGTACGCCTGGAAGGCCGGATGGCCCGGCGCGTACGGCACGGGGAGGCCGGTCGCCGCGAACGCCTCGGAGGGGCCGGGCACGCCGACCGGTGAGGCCAGCTTCCGTACCAGGCCGCAGCCCGTCACCCCCGTACCGGCAGCGCCGGAGCTCTCCCCCTCGACCGCCCCGCACCCGTCGTCGTCCCCCTCGCCGTACGCGTCACCGTACGCATCGCCGTGCGCGTCGCCGTGCGTGCCGTCCCCCGCGATCGCCCCGTACGGCGCCGACGCGGACTTCGCCGCCAGGTCGACCAGACCGTGGTCGGCGAAGCCCGCCAGGGCGAAGTCCAGATGAACGGCGGCGGCCTCGGCCGGATCCGGGCACTCCGCGGCCGCCCGGCCGGCACGGTGGAGCTGATGTGCCCGGAAGCGCACCAGGGCGCCCTCCCGCTCGGCGCGCTTGGCCTCCGTGACGTCCTGGAAGAGCCAGGCGACGCCCAGCGGCACCGGCTCCTCCGCGAGCGGCGAGGCCAGCCGGACGAATCCGCTGCGCCAGCACCGGCGCGACGGCCCGGCCTCCTCGGAGCGCAGCGTCACCCACAGCTCGGCGGCGGCCGGCGGCGCGCCCCCGGCGAGGACGTGCTGCAGTACGCACTCCAGCTCCTCGGCCCCCTCCGCCAGCAGATCTCCCAGCGGACAGCCCAGCAGGGCGGTACGGCCCACGCCCAGGGTGTGGGCGGCACGGGCGTTGACGAGGGCGGGGCGCAGGTCCACGTCGACCAGGACCACGCCCCAGGAGGCGTCCTCGAAGAGCGCCTCGCTGAGCGCGACCGACCGCTCCAGGTCCAGCTGGGTGTGCACCTCGCTGAAGGCGCAGTACACGCCCGCGACGCGGCCTCCGGGGGCGCGGACGGCGGAGGACTGGGTGCGGACGAGCACCCGGTGGCCGTCCTTGGTCAGCAGGGCGAACTCGTGGACCTGGCGGCCCGGGGAGCGCATCGCGGCCGCGAGCGCCGCCTCGATGCCGTGGGCGTCCTCCTTCCGGACGGCCCAGCCGGTCAGCCCCGTACGGCCGACGGCCTCGGCGGGGGTCCAGCCCAGGATGCGCTCGGCCTCGTGGTTCCAGTGGGTGACCGTGCCGTCCGCGGCGAAGGCCATCAGGGCGGCGTCCATACCGTCCAGGAGAGCGGCGAGGAGTCCGGAGTCGTCGGCCTCGTCGCCGGTGCGGCGGGCCGGTGCCGAAGAGCCGGACAGTCCGGAAGAAGGCGACGAAGCAGTCACAGGCACTCCTCACGAACGCGGCCGTACGTGCTCCACCCGGGCCACATTCAACTGGAACGTGACCCACCCCACACCCGATTCGCGGAAATCGTTGCTCCCGGAGTCCCGGAGCTCCCGGAAAAATTCGGTTGTGCGGCACCGGACGGCTTTTCTAACGTGTGGCGCACACGAGAAGGGAGGTGGTTCGGCCGATGATTTCGCACCGGACATGTGAGGTGGCTGCGGGCTAGCGGCCCGTCGCTCACCGAAGTGCAGCGCCGGACCAGCGCATACTGCAGATGCGCAGCCGGCCAATCCCACGCAGTCACCCGACCCGCGGGCTGCCGGTTCGTCCGACCGGCCCTTCGCGCCACCGAGCGCGGAGGAACCAGCCCGCGGGTCGTCTGCGTGCGGGGCGCCTGCGTCTCCGCGGCCCCGCCGCCGCCCGTCCCCTGCCCCTCAGGGCGCCAGCCGCTCCACCCTCCAGGTCACCGCTCCGCCCTCGGCCTCGCGCGCTCCCTCAGTCGCTCCCCCGGCCTTGCCCTCGCCCTCACTCCCGGCCTCGCTGCCGCTCCGGCGGACGTACCGCAGCCGGTCGTGCAGACGGTTCAGCCGCCCCTGCCAGAACTCGACCGTCTCGGCGGTGACCCGGTAACCGCCCCAGTGCGGCGGCGCCGGCACCTGCTCGCCCTCCGGGTAACGGGCCGCCAATTCCTGGTAGGCGCGCTCCAGTTCCTCGCGCGACGACAGGGGCGCCGACTGCTCACTGGCCCAGGCGCCCAGCTGGGACCCGTGCGGACGGGTACGGAAGTACGCCGCGGTCTCGTCCCGCCCGATGCGCTCCGCGGTGCCGGTCACCACGACCTGGCGGGAGAGCGGATGCCAGGGGAACACCAGGGAGATATGAGGGTTTTCGGCCAGCTCACGGCCCTTGCGGCTGTGGTAGTTGGTGAAGAACACGAAACCGCGGTCGTCGAACCCCTTCAGGAGCACGGTCCGCGCGCTCGGCCGCCCGGCGGCGTCCGCCGTCGAGACGACCATGGCGTTCGGCTCGTGCAGACCGGCCACCGTGGCGTCCTTGAACCAGCGCGCGAACTGGTCGTACGGGCTGGCCGCGAGGTCGGACTCGGCGAGTCCCTCGGCGCGGTAGTGCGCGCGCATGGTGGAGGGATCAGGGGTCTCGGCATGGGGCGCGTCGGCTGGGTGCACGGCCTCATCTTGCAACATCACCACCGGCCCGGTCAGCCGGGTTGGCGCAAAAGCCTGCCCCCCGTCGACCTGGTGTAACCCTCCCGTCGGCAAATCGACCGGTGTGCCGGATGTCACGCTTCCCCGCAGGTGGAGGGACCCGCCAGAATCATGGCCGACCCACTGTGGTGTCCTGACAGGGACAGGTACCGTGTGCCGTCCGGTCCGCGGCCCGAGTACCGCGGTGCACAGCGCCGCACCGCACCACCACATCCGCCGCCCGCGGCCCGACCCACCGCGAGCACGGCCCATCGCGTGACCCATGCCCTGGCGGGGCATCACCGGGGTGACCGGCACGGACCGCGAGCTGCCCGGCGCAGCCGCGTAACCGCGTCGGCACCGCACACCACTCGACCGCACGGCGGCCGGTCACGGACCCGCTGCCGTCCCCATTCTGAGGAGCCGCCTGATGTCCGACTTCGTACCCGGACTCGAGGGAATCGTCGCGTTCGAGACGGAGATCGCCGAACCGGATAAGGAAGGCGGCGCGCTCCGCTACCGCGGGGTCGACATCGAAGATCTCGTCGGGCACGTGTCCTTCGGGAACGTCTGGGGACTGCTGGTCGATGGAGCGTTCAACCCCGGCCTGCCGCCCGCCGAGCCGTTCCCCATCCCCGTCCACTCCGGCGACATCCGCGTCGACGTCCAGTCCGCGCTCGCCATGCTCGCCCCCGTATGGGGCCTGAAACCGCTGCTGGACATCGACGAGGAGACCGCCCGCGACAACCTCGCCCGGGCCGCCGTCATGGCGCTGTCGTACGTCGCCCAGTCGGCACGCGGACAGGGCCTGCCGATGGTCCCGCAGAAGGAGATCGACAAGGCCGGGACCGTCGTCGAGCGCTTCATGAAGCGCTGGCGCGGCGAGCCCGACCCCAAGCACGTCAAGGCCGTCGACGCGTACTGGACCTCGGCCGCCGAGCACGGCATGAACGCCTCCACCTTCACGGCCCGCGTCATCGCCTCCACGGGCGCCGACGTCGCCGCCGCGCTCTCCGGCGCGGTGGGCGCCATGTCCGGCCCCCTGCACGGCGGCGCGCCGTCCCGCGTCCTCGGCATGATCGAGGAGATCGAGCGCACCGGCGACGCCGCCGCCTACGTCCGCAAGGCGCTGGACCAGGGCGAGCGGCTGATGGGCTTCGGCCACCGCGTCTACCGGGCCGAGGACCCGCGGGCACGGGTGCTGCGCCGCACCGCCAAGGAGCTGGCCGCCCCGCGCTTCGAGGTCGCCGAGGCCCTGGAGAAGGCTGCGCTGGAGGAGCTGCACAACCGCCGCCCGGACCGCGTACTCGCCACCAACGTCGAATTCTGGGCGGCCATCGTCCTGGACTTCGCGGAGGTCCCGGCACACATGTTCACCTCCATGTTCACCTGCGCCCGCACGGCCGGCTGGAGCGCCCACATTCTGGAGCAGAAGCGCACGGGCCGCCTGGTCCGCCCGTCCGCCCGCTACGTGGGCCCGGCAGCACGCAGCCCCCACGAGATCGACGGCTACGACTCCCTCACCGGCAGCTGACCGCCGGCTCACCGCTTGCGCCTGACCGCCGCGCCCGCCGTGAGCCGGGCGCGGCGGTCAGGCGAAAGCTACAGACCAGGCACCGCGCTTGAGGCGTGTGGTGCCGTCCGGGTCAATCCGGACGTGCGCGCCGTATACCGGTAGCCCGCCCTCGGCATTGAGCCTGTGCCGGATGCGCTCCAGTTCGTCCCACAGGCGGCGGGGTCCACCCTGATGCACGGTGGGCGGGTCGATCCAGCGTCCCTCCGCGCGGGCCCAAGATCCGTCGGCGTGCACCATCCATGCCGTGCGCCGCCGGTCCTCTCCTTCCGCATAGCGGTGTTCGATCCCGGGCGTGGTGAGAGAGAGCATCGACCAGACGTCCCAGGCTTCGCGCACGTCGAGGACCGGGTAACGGCCGGTGGTGATGCGCTCGCCCTCGGCGTCGTGGATCGCTTCGAACTGCGCGGAGAGGCTGTTGGGGTAGTCGTCACCGGCACGGGTGCGCATGAAACCGGCGCGGTCCCACTCCACCCGGCCCGTGGCGCCGCCGTCGGGAGTCTTGTCCGCTGTGACGATCAATCCCGTGTCCGCGAGGGTGGTCTCGATTCGAGCCGGCCGCCGGCTTTCTCCACGAGGACGGGGTCCACGTCGATGCTCGTCACACGCTTGTCGCACAGACGCCGGCAGGCGAGCGCGGTGCCATATCCGGAGCCGGTGGTCACCAACACATCCGACTCATCGCTGATCACCGCGTGCCGGTACATGGTGACGACCAGACCCGGCAGGGTGCTGGAGGAGGTGGGGAGTCCGGCAACGGTCTCGGTGCCGGGGTCGGCGTCGTCGGCGTGCAGAGGCCCCACGCGCGTGACGAGCGTGCGGTTGCCGTAGGCCGCGCGCATCCACGCTTGGGGTTCGGCCGGTCCGTCCCGCAGCGTCCATAGGCCGCTGTGGCTCACCCACCAGCGCGGCACAAACACATGTCGAGGGGTAGCGGCCAGCGGTCCGTACCAGTGCGATTCGGGCCGGACGGTATCAGCCGCCAGGCGACAGGCGTGCCTCTCCCAATCCATGACGGGCACCTCCTCAGAAAGCGGGGTCGCAGGCTTCGGTCTCCGCCGGCGCGCAGTCTGCACTGTCGTTGTCGGGGTTGCAGGCCGTCACGATGCCCGGAGAGGGCTGGCACGAGTCCTCGCGTGGCGTGCACGAGTCCGGCACACAGCCGCCACTGCGACGAGGGATGACGGCCATACGGTCAGCCCACTCAGGTCCGGTGAGGACCTCGGCCAGGCTGTGAGTCCGGACGGTTCCGGCCGTCAGCCATCGGGACATCACGCACGGGGTCACGATGCCGTCCGGATTGATTGCGGCCCGGTCGCCACCGCACCGGCCGCACAGCTCGGCGATGTTCGCCTTCGTGCGGGCATAGGAGCCGCGCCCGCCGGTGATCCGCTCATGCTCGGCCGCGTCGTTGCTGTAGTACGAGGTGGCCAGGGACACTCCGGGCCGGTTGAAGGCCTGCCACATCGACGGGCGTACATGCACGAGGTTGCTGAAAACTTCTACACGCATGCCGAGGCTCAGTGCGCGGTCGATGAGCTGCGGGAGGTGAGGGTGCAGGGTGGGTTCGCCGCCGATGTACTGGACCATGGCCACGCCAAGCCCGGCTGCCTGGTCCAGGAGCGCGAACCAGTCCTCGCGGCGCATGGTGCCGTGGCTGCCGTGCGGACCGGACTTGGCGTAGCAGTGTGAGGTGCAGGTGTTCTGACACTGGCCGGTGATCTCCAGTGCCAGAGAACGGATTTGGCCGGTGGGGCGCGTGTCCGTCACGGTCACGGTCTCGGGTTCCTTTCGTCGATTCCGAGCGTGCCCCGTGCGCCCCTCCCCGGGAAAGGGCGCACGGGTTGCGGGCCCGGCCGCCCGCGCCGCGCCCCTCGCTGCCGCCGCTCCCGATGTTCCTCAGGCGTGAGGACGTACGGGCGGACCAAGGCCGAGTCCTCCCCACGCAGCGGCCCCGCATGCCTGACAGGAACGCGGGGAAACGCCAGCATCGGCGCGTCCCCGCACCTCGCGGCAGGTGGTGAGCTCGCCGACCGGTGGCGTCCCGCGGCCGGGAATAACCGAAGCAACAGCGCTTCGACAGGACGGGCGATACGGTTCCGCATGTTGACGATCCTCTACAGCGGTGGCCACGCCCCTGGGCGTTCGCCTCTCCACA
Source organism: Streptomyces sp. NBRC 110611 (assembly GCF_001590865.1). Classification (GTDB taxonomy): domain Bacteria; phylum Actinomycetota; class Actinomycetes; order Streptomycetales; family Streptomycetaceae; genus Streptomyces. Next base: position 211,063 of record NZ_BBUY01000001.1, on the reverse strand, counting down.
ACGTCGCGGGGGTCTTCCACTCAGCTATCGTGGAGATTCCGGTGCTCACGCGGGAGTTGACCGGACTTGACGACGCAGAGGGCATCAGTCAACGCCTAGAGGTTTACTGTGAGTGACTTCGCGGATCTCACTCGCCGCGCCCTGCGGGACAGCGGCTACTCCATGAGCGCTGCTGCCCGCGCAGTCAGCTACGACCTTGCGTACCTCTCCCGCGTCCTGAACGGGAAGCAGAAGCCATCGGCCAAGCTGGCGAGAGCCCTCGACACGCTCGTCGGAGCCGGCGGCGCCCTCTCCGGAGTCGTACTGAACCCCGATGACGCCTCGCGGGTTGCCCGTACCGCCGCCAAACCGTCCCGTTTGGACTCGGGCACCGTGAAAGCTCTGGCGAGTGTGCTGACCGCCTACCGACGCCTCGACGACGTGGTGAAGCCTGAGTCGGTTCTCCCTGCAACGCTTGCCCAGATGAACGAACTCACCTCCATACTCAAGGAAGCCCGGGGACCGCATCGGAACCAACTAGCGGAGGTCGCATCGGAGTTCGTTCAGTTCGGCGGATGGATGCTGGCGCAGGTGCGTGATGATGCCCAGGCCGTGCATCTCCGGGGAGACGCACTGGAGCTGGCCGACGAGATCGGAAACGGCATGCTCGCTGCGCAGGCGCTGAACTTCAAGGGGTACATCGCCCGTCAGCAGGGCCACCCCCAGGGTATCGCCCGGTGGTTCACAGCAGCGGCGGACACTCCAGGCGCTCACCCCGCGCAGCGGCTGGGCGACATCCTCCAGGCCGCGGCCGGGTGGGCCGAGCTGGGCGAGACCGACCACGCGCTCCGCATGGTCGAGAATGCGGAACGACTGACAGACGTGGCCGCCCGTGTGCCACCGCCGGACACCGCCTACTGGCTAACGCCGGAGTTCAATCGCCTGAACTTGGGGCTGGCCACCTTGGCGCTGGGGCGCTACGACCAGGCAGCCGACCATCTCACTGCCGGGCTGGCGGGGCTGCCGGAGGATCTTCAGAACGCCCCGTGGGGCTGGGAGCACCGGGAAGCTCTGCGACAGGCCGTAGAGGCACGCTGAACATGTAGCCATGACGCTATTCGCCGCCGCCGTCAAGGGCGGATGGCTCCGCGTCTGAACGCTCCGCCAGCCCGACCGCGCGGCCCCAACATCGCCCGGTGGGGGCCGTGATCGTGCTGACGCACAGGAAGGCTAGAAAGTGGCACGCACCGAGTACTACGACGATCCCGGCGCGCCCGAGCCGAACAGTCTCGTCGTCGCTGCCTCGGCGGTCGTGACCGACGGCGGAGGGCGAATTCTGCTGCAACGCCGCCGGGACAGTGGCCTCTGGGCGCTGCCGGGCGGCGGGATGGAGATGACCGACTCGCTGCCGGGGACAGCCGTGCGGGAGGTCAAGGAAGAGACCGGCTACGACGTGGAGATCACGGGGCTGGTCGGCACGTACACCGACCCGCGCCACATCATCGCGTACAGCGACGGGGAGGTGAGACGGCAGTTCAATGTGTGCTTCCGGGCGCGCATCGTCGGCGGCTCGCCGGCGGTCTCTGACGAGAGCACTGAGGTCCGGTTTGTGGAGCCCGGTGAACTGAGCGAACCGGGCGCGCTTCCCATGCATCACACCCAGCGGCTACGGATCCAGCACTTTCTGGAAGATCGGCCGACTCCCTATCTGGGATGACTCCCTATCTGGGGTGACGCCTATCTGGGGTAGCGGTAGGGGAAAGCCCGTCAGTGCAGGGACGTGTGGATGATGTGTGACCACTGGTCGATGACGTGTTTGCGGCGGGTGGAGTCGTCGGTGAGGAGGTTGGCGAGGCCCAGGCCGCGAGCCATGTCGAGGAGGCCCTGGATGGTCTCCCGTATGCCGGGGGTGGATTCGTCCGCGTCCAGGAGGGCCACCGCGGTGCGGTGCACCTCGCGCCCTACACGGGCTTCCAGGGCGGTGACGCGCGCGCGGAGCTGCTGCTCGTCGGCGGCCGCCACCCACAGATGCAGCGCGGCGCGGAACAGCGGCCCCGTGTAGAGGCCGACCAGTTCGTCGACGATGAGCCGGGTGCGGGCGAAGGAGCTGGTGGGTGGCAGGTCGGCGGCGAGCGCCGTCAGCGCCTCCTTGCGCTTCTCCGCGACGTGTTCGACGGCCGCGGTGAACAGGTCCTCGCGGGTGCGGAAGTGGTGCTGGGCGGCGCCCCGGGAGACGCCCGCCCGTTCGGCGACCACCAAGACCGTACTGCCGCTCCAGCCGCGTTCCGCGAGGCAGGCGACGGCGGCCTCCAGCAGCTTGTGGCGGGTGGCGCGGCTGCGTTCCTGCTGGGGCGGTCCGGCACCGCGTACCGGGGTCAGACCTCCCATGCCGGGGCCCGTCGCGCCAGGAAGGCGGTCATGCCCTCGCGGGCCTCGGCGGAGGCGAAGAGCCGCGCGGACTGGGCGGCGAGCGCGTCCGTGTCGCGGTCGAAGGCGCGCAGTACGTGGGCGGTGAGCAGCTTCTTCGACTCGGCCAGGCCCTGTGGCGAGCCCTTGCGCAGGCCCTCCAGGACGGGGGCGAGGGCGGTGTCGATGTCGGCGGCGGAGGAGTCGGAGGCGGAGTCGGCAGGGGAGGCTGAGTCGGCGGCGGAGTCGGATGTGGAGTCGGCAGCGGAGTCGGAGGCGTCTGCGGCCAGTGTGATCAGGCCGATTCTGGCGGCCTCGGTGGGGCCGAACTGCTCGCCGGTGAGGTAGTAGCGGCCGGCGGCACGCGGGTCCAGCCGGGGCAGCAGCGGCAGGGAGATGACGGCGGGCGCCAGGCCGAGCCGGGCCTCGGTGAAGGCGAAGGTGGCCGCCGGCCCGGCCGCGGCGATGTCGCAGGCGCCGAGCAGTCCCAGTCCCCCTGCCCGTACGTGGCCGGTGACCCGGGCGACGACGGGCCGGGGCAGTTCGACGAGGGCGCGCAGGAGGCGGGCCAGACGCAAGGGGCCTTCCCCGGCGGGGCCGGAGATCGCCTCGGTCAGGTCCGCCCCGGCGCAGAAGGTGTTGCCCGTGTGGGTGAGGACGATGGCGCGGGTCCCGTCGTCGGCCGCGGCGTCCGTGAGCGCCTGGTGCAGCTCGGCCGTCAGCCGGGCGGAGAGCGCGTTGCGGTTGTGCGGGGAGTCCAGGGTGAGGGTGGTGATGCCGCGCTCGTGGGAGCGCAGCACCAGGGGTGGCGGCACAGGTGCGTTGGCCATGGATCGGTGGGGTTCCTTTCGCTCGGCGTCGGCTCGTTATGCGTCCTTCATCGGCCCGGGACGCGTCTTCGTCGGGCCTGTACGCGTCCTCGTCGGCCCGGTACGCGCCCCTCGTCGGCTCAGTAGGACTTCGGCAGGCCCAGTGACTGGTGCGAGACGTAGTTGAGGATCATTTCGCGGCTGACCGGGGCGATCCTGGCCACCCGGGAGGCCGTGATGAGCGAGGCGAGGCCGTACTCCTGGGTGAGGCCGTTGCCGCCGAGCGTGTGAACGGACTGGTCGACGGCGCGGACCGCGGCCTCGGCGGCCGCGTACTTGGCCATGTTGGCGGCCTCCCCCGCGGCGATGTCGTCGCCCGCGTCGTAGAGGCGTGCCGCCTTCTGCGTCATCAACCGCGCCAGTTCCAGCTCGATATGGGTCTGGGCGAGGGGGTGGGCGATGGCCTGGTGGGCGCCGATGGGTTCCTTCCATACCTGGCGGGTTCGGGCGTAGTCGACGGCCCGGGCGAGGGCGTAGCGGCCCATCCCGAGGGCGAAGGCCGCGGTCATGATGCGTTCGGGGTTCAGGCCGGCGAAGAGCTGGAGCAGGCCTGCGTTCTCGTCGCCGACGAGGGCGTCGGCGGGCAGCCGCACCTCGTCCAGGACCAGCTCGAACTGCTTCTCTGCGGCGGCGAGTTCCATCGGGATGGGGCTGCGGCTGAAGCCGGGGGTGTCGCGCGGGACGATGAACAGGCACGGCTTGAGGCGGCCCGTGCGGGCGTCCTCCGTACGGCCCACGATCAGCGTGGCATCGGCGATGTCGACGCCCGATATGAACACCTTGCGGCCGGTGAGCAGCCAGTCCGTGCCGTCGCGGCGCGCTGTGGTGGTGATGCGGTGCGCGTTGGAGCCGGCGTCGGGTTCCGTGATGCCGAAGGCCATGGTGCGGCTGCCGTCGGCGAGGCCGGGCAGCCAGGCCCGCTGCTGCGCCTCGGTGCCGAAGCGGGCGAGGACGGTACCGCAGATGGCGGGGGAGACGACCATCATGAGGAGGGGGCTGCCGGCCGCGCCCAGCTCCTCCAGGACGATGGCGAGTTCGGCGATGCCGCCGCCTCCGCCGCCGTACTCCTCCGGCAGGTTGACGCCGAGGTAGCCGAGGGCGGCGGCCTCGGCCCAGAGCTCGTCGGGGTGCCGCCCCGCGCGGACCACTGCGGTCAGGTAGTCGCGGCCGTAGCGCTTGCCGAGCGCGGCGACGGCGGCGCGCAGTGCCCGGTGTTCTTCGGTTTCCAGGACGGTGCTCATGTCTCCTCCTCCGGTACGGCCTGTACGACGGCGAGCAGGGCGCCGACCTCGACCTGGCGGCCGGGGGCGGCGTGCAGAGCGGTGAGCGTGCCGGAGGCCGGGGCGGTGACCCGGTGTTCCATCTTCATGGCCTCCAGCCACAGGAGGGGTTGTCCGGCCGCCACCCGCGCCCCTTCGGCCAGCCCGTCGGCGATACGGACGACCGTGCCGGGCATGGGGGCGAGCAGGGATCCGGGCGCGTGCTGCGCGGCCGGCTCGGGGAAGCGGGGCAGGGCGGTCAGGGCGGTGCCGTTCACGTACACCCGGTCGTCGCCGTACCGCGCCACGTCGAACCGCCGCCGCACACCGTCCGCCTCGAGGACGACCGCCCCGGGTTCGGCGCGTACGACACGTACGGCGCGCACGACACGTGCGGCGTCGGCCGTACGCGCCCTGTCGGTCGTACGTACCCCGTCGGCCACCAGGCCGTTCCTGGTGTGGCGGTAGTGGACCTCGTACTCGATGCCGTCGGGTTCGGTGCGGTAGCGCTTCGTCTGCGGCTGCGACGGCACGTTGCGGAAGCCGCCGAAGCGTGAGCGGCCGTGCGCGTCGGCGAGAGCGGCGGCGAGTGGCGCGTACGGATCGGGGGCGGGCGCGGTGAGGGCGTCCAGATGCCGCTCGTAGAAGCCGGTGTCCATACGGGCCTCGGCGAATTCGGGGTGCCGCAGGGACCGGACGAGGAGGTCCCGGTTGGTGACCGGTCCGTGGACGGTGGCCCGCTCCAGGGCGCCGGCGAGCCTGCGCACCGCCTCCGCCCGCGTGGGGGCGTGGGCGACGACCTTGGCGAGCAGCGCGTCGTAGTGCACGCCGACCGCGTCGCCGTCGGCGTAGCCGCTGTCGAGGCGCACCGCCCCGGGGACGGCGAGGCGGTGCAGCGGGCCGGTCTGCGGGGCCCAGTCGGCGGCCGGGTCCTCCGCGTAGAGGCGGGCCTCCACCGCGTGACCGTGCGCGCGGGGCGGGCCGCCGCCGTCCAGCGGGCCGCCCTCGGCGATCCGTATCTGGAGGGCGACGAGGTCGATGCCGAACACGGCCTCGGTGACGGGGTGCTCGACCTGAAGGCGGGCATTCATCTCCAGGAAGTGGGCCCGGCCGTCGGCGACCAGGAATTCGACGGTACCGGCGCCGCGGTAGCCGCCGGCCCGGACGGCACGCTCGGCCAACTCGTGGAGCCTGGTGTCCAGTTCGGGCGTCAGGTCGGGCGCGGGCGCCTCCTCGATGACTTTCTGGTGGCGCCGCTGGAGCGAGCAGTCCCGGGTGCCCAGTGTCCACACGGTGCCGTGCGCGTCGGCGAGAACCTGCACCTCGACATGGCGGCCGCCCTCGATGTACGGCTCCAGGAACACCTCGCCGTCCCCGAAGGCGCTCCGCGCCTCGGCTCGCGCGACGGCCAACGCCTCGTCCAATTCGGCGAGTTCGCGGACGACGCGCATACCGCGGCCGCCGCCGCCCGCCGCGGCCTTCACGAGGACGGGCAGGTCGTCGGCGGTGACGGACGTCAGCGGGGCGATGCCCAGGAGTTCCTTGGCGCGGGTCTTGGAGGCCATCGCCGCCATCGCCTCGGGCGGCGGCCCGATCCAGGTCAGCCCGGCGTCGATGACCGCACGCGCGAAGTCCGCGTTCTCGGAGAGGAACCCGTAGCCGGGGTGGACGGCGTCGGCGCCCGCGTCCAGGGCCGCCTTCACGATGAGGTCGCCGCGCAGGTAGGTCGCGGCGGGCGTCTCCCCGGCGAGCCGCACGGAGGCGTCGGCCAGGCGGGTGTGGCGGGCCTCGGCGTCGGCGTCCGAGTGCACGGCGACCGTGCGGATGCCCAGGTCACGGCAGGTACGGAAGATCCGGCAGGCGATCTCGCCCCGGTTGGCGACGAGCAGAGTAGTGATCAATGAAGGCCCCTCACTTCACATCCGGAAGACGCCGAAGCCGCCGCGCGCACCCTCGTAGGGCGCCGTGTGGATGGCCGACAGGCACAGGCCGAGGACGGTGCGGGTGTCGCGCGGATCGATGACGCCGTCGTCGTACAGCCGCCCGGACAGGAACATCGGCAGCGACTCCGACTCGATCTGCTGCTCCACCATGGCGCGCAGCGCCGCGTCCCCCTCCTCGTCGTACGGCTGCCCCTTCGCGGCCGCCGACTGCCGGGCGACGATCGAGAGCACCCCCGCGAGCTGCTGGGGGCCCATGACGGCCGACTTGGCGCTGGGCCAGGCGAAGAGGAAGCGGGGGTCGTAGGCGCGGCCGCACATGCCGTAGTGGCCGGCGCCGTACGAGGCCCCCGTGAGGACGGAGAGGTGGGGCACGCGGCTGTTGCTCACCGCGTTGATCATCATCGCGCCGTGCTTGATGATGCCGCCCTGCTCGTACCGGCTGCCCACCATGTAGCCGGTGGTGTTGTGCAGGAACAGCAGCGGAATATCGCGCTGGTTGGCGAGCTGGATGAACTGGGCGGCCTTCTGGGACTCCTCGCTGAAGAGGACCCCTTGGGCGTTGGCCAGCACGCCGACCGGATAGCCGTGGAGCGCCGCCCAGCCGGCGGTCAGGCTCGTCCCGTACATCGGCTTGAACTCGTCGAAGTCCGAGGCGTCGACGATCCGGGCGATGACCTCGCGCGGGTCGAAGGGGGTGCGCAGGTCGCCCGGCACGATCCCCAGCAGCTCGTCCGCGTCGTACGCGGGGGCCGCGGCGGGGGCGGGATCGCCGTACGCCTTGCGGTGGTTGAGGCGGGCGACCACGCGCCGTGCCTGGCGCAGCGCATCCGGTTCGTCCACCGCGAAGTGGTCCGCGAGGCCGGAGGTACGGGCGTGCATCTCGGCGCCGCCCAGCGACTCGTCGTCGCTCTCCTCGCCGGTCGCCATCTTCACCAGCGGCGGTCCGCCGAGGAAGACCTTCGCCCGCTCCTTGACCATGATCACGTGGTCGGACATACCGGGGACGTACGCGCCGCCGGCGGTGGAGTTGCCGAAGACCACGGCCACGGTCGGGATACCGGCCGCCGACAGCTGGGTGAGGTCCCTGAAGAGCGCACCGCCCGGGATGAAGATCTCCTTCTGGCCGGTCAGGTCCGCGCCGCCGGACTCGACGAGCGAGACCGCCGGGAGCCGGTTGGCGTGGGCGATCTCGTTGGCGCGCAGGGCCTTCTTCAGGGTCCAGGGGTTGGAGGCACCCCCGCGCACCGTCGGGTCGTTGGCGGTGATCAGGCACTCCACGCCCTCGATCACCCCGATACCGGTGACCAGCGACGCGCCGACCCGGTAGTCACTGCCCCAGCCCGCCAGGGGCGACAGCTCCAGGAACGGCGTGTCGGGGTCGACCAGCAGCTCGATCCGCTCCCGGGGCAGGAGCTTGCCGCGCTCACGGTGCCGGGCGACGTACTTCTCGCCGCCGCCCGCGACCGCCTTGGCGTGCTCGGCCTCGACCTCCGCCAGCTTGGCGAGCATCGCCGCCCGGCGTTCCGTGTACGCGGCGCTCGCCCGGTCGAGCGCCGTTCCGAGTACGGTCACCACAGCTCCTCAAGGTCACAGCAACTCCTCGGGTATGTCCGTGTGCCGCGCGCGCAGCCACTCCCCCACGGCCTTGGCCTGAGGATCGAACCGGGCCTGTGCGGCGGCGCCCTCGCCGAGCAGGCCGTCGACGACGAAATTGAGCGCACGCAGGTTCGGCAGTACGTGCCGGTCGACCGGTAACTCGGCGGTTTCGGGGAGGAGTTGACGGAACCGCTCGACCGTCAGCTCATGCACCAGCCACCGCCACTCCGCATCCGTACGGACCCACACCCCGACATTCGCCGAGCCGCCCTTGTCGCCACTGCGGGCCCCGACGAGGCGGCCGAGGGGCACCCGCCGGGTCCCCCGGCGGGTAGGCGGCGGCTCGGGGAGCGCCGGATCCGGCAGCCTCACCACCTCCCGCGTCGCCACGGGCCCTTCGACCGACACCCGGCCGCCATCCGGCAGTACGGCGGTGTGCGGCACATCGGCCGGGTCCACCGCCACCGACTCGAAGACCCCGTACGGAGTGCCCTTGCCGGGCGGCGCGGTGACGTGGAAGCCGGGGTAGCTGGCGAGCGCCAGCTCGATCGCGGCGCCGCTGACCGCCCGCCCCACGACCTCCCGGTCGGCGTCCCGCACCACCAACCGCAGCAGCGCACTCGCCTCCTCCTGAACGTCGGCGTCGGGCCGGTCGGTGCGGACCAGCGTCCAGCGCACCTCGGCGGGACGGCGCCCGGCGGCGGCGAAGGCCGCGTCCATCTGCGCCCGCACCAGCTCCGCCTTCGCCTCGACCGCCAGCCCGGTCAGGACGAAGGTGACCTCGTTGCGCCAGCCACCGAGCCGGGTCAGCCCGGCCTTGAGCGTGGGCGGTGGCGCCTCGCCCCGCACCCCGTCGATACGGACCCGGTCCGGGCCCTCCTGCCGCAGCCGTACGCTGTCCAGCCGCGCGGTCACATCCGGGCCGGGGTAGCGCGCACCGGCCGTCTCGTACAGGAGTTGGGCGGTGACCGTACCGACGTCGACCACTCCGCCCGCCCCCGGATGCTTGGTGATCACCGACGAGCCGTCCTCGGCGATCTCGGCGAGCGGGAAGCCGGGGCGGAACACGCCATGAGGGGCGCGGCCGGCACGGAAGTCGCGGGCGTCGAAGAAGGAGTAGTTGCCGCCGGTGGCCTGCGCACCGCATTCGAGGACATGACCGGCGATCACTGCCCCGGCCAGCCGGTCGAGGTCGTCGGGCCGCCAGCCGAAGTGCGCCTGGGCGGCGCCGCTGACCAGGGCGGCGTCGGTGACCCGTCCGGTGACCACCACGTCGGCACCGGCCCGCAGACACTCGGCGATCCCACCGCCGCCGAGATAGGCGTTGGCGGTCAGCACCCCGTCGGTCATCACGGCGTCGCCCAGCGCCCCGCCACCCCGGTCCCGGCCGGTCAGCAGATCGTCCCCCTCCACATGCGCCACCCGCACCGGGACCCCGACCTTCGCCGCCAACTCCCGCACCCTGTCGGCGAGTCCGGCTGGATTCAGCCCGCCCGCGTTGGTCACGATCCGTACGCCGCGCTCGACGGCCAGCCCGAGGCCGTCCTCCAACTGCCGCAGAAAGGTGGTGGCGTAGCCGCGCGCGGGGTCCTTCAGCCGGTCCTGGCCGAGGATCAGCATGGTCAGCTCGGCGAGGTAGTCGCCGGTGAGGATGTCGAGGGGGCCACCGGTGAGCATCTCGCGCAGTGCGTCGAAGCGGTCCCCATAGAAGCCGGAGGCATTACCTATCCGCAACGGCTCGCCGCCCCTACTCATGCCATGGCTCCCCCGGACCTGGGTGGCCGCCCCTTCCCCGGCGGTCCGGCGAAGACCTGGGCGATCCCCAGCCTCCGCTCCGCGTCCGCGCCCTCGGCCCGTAGCGACGGCAGGTCGTCGCGGTGCGCCCGCTGGGTCACCAGGAGACAGAAGTCCAGCGCGGTCCCGGTCACCCGCTGCCCGGCCCCGGCCGGGCCGTAGGCCCATACCGTCACCCCGTCCGGAGCCCGCAACTCCACCCTGAACTCCTCTGCGGGTGGGGTGAGTTGACGGTTCGCGTAGGAGAAATCGCGGGTCCGCGTCCCGAGCCGGGCGATATGCCGCAACCGTTCGGTGGGCAGCCGGGTGACGCCCAGCGCATCGGCGACGTCCTGGCCGTGCGCCCAGGTCTCCATCAGCCGGGCGGTGGCCATCGATGCGGCACTCATCGGCGGGCCGTACCACGGCAGCTTCCCACCCGCCCGCTCGCCCGCCCGCCCATTCGTCCGTTCGCCCGCTCGCGCTGCCGCCCGCTCGCCCGCCAGCCGTTCGGCGAGCACCCGGTGCAGCTCCTCGCGACCGGCCCGCCACTGGGCGAGCAGTTCGGCGGGCGGGGCCTTCGCTCCCGCCCCGGCGGCCTCGTCGACGAACGTGAGCGGCGAGGCCAGCACCTGCCGAGCGGCCCGCACGAACTCCTCCGGGTCGGTGGCGGCGAGCAGCGCCTGCCGGTCGGTCCAGGCGAGGTGGGCGACCTGATGGGCGACGGTCCACCCCTCGGCGGGTGTCGGCGTCACCCAGCATCCGGCCGGCAGGCCGGCTACCAGCGCGTCCAGCTCCTCGCTCTCCGCTCGAAGATCCGCCAGTACAGCGCTGGGTTCGAACGACACGCAGACTCCCCTCGTCGGCCCCATGCCCCTGACGGGCAGGGAAAGTTGACAGGTCCTGATGCGAGTTCTGGTGCAGGTTCGGATATGAGTTCTGGCGTGCGTGCGTTACGCGTCCCGAGGGTGGCAGCGCGGCAGGAAACAAGCAAGCACGCCTGCATGATTTTCCCGAGCCCGAACGAGCCCGAACGAGCCCGAACGAGTACGGACGGGCCCGAACGAGCCCGGACGGGCAGCGCAGACGGGCAGCGCAGACGGGCATGGGCGAACGTCCGCTCCCCCCATACACCCGCGCGAGCGCTGCCGCACGGCGACCAACGGCACCCCCAACCGACCTTGATCCGTCAAGTGTCACGTCCGGGAAAGGCCCGGGATATCCCCATCACGCGCGAAAAGTAATCAACCGATCGGTTGAAAGGGGTGACCCGAGAGCGGGATACGAGAGAGAAGTTCGGCCCCGCCCGAGGAGCGAACAGGCGCCGCTTTGCGGCACTCACAGGCAGTCACGAGTTTCGGCGCGCCGCCAAGTAATTACCTGCTATTCCCCATTATCCTTTCGTAATCCTACGATAGTCGACCATCGCAGACCGCCCCGCGTCCACAACTGCACCCACATCTGCACCCACATCTGCATCCGCACCTGCACCGCATCCGCTCAATCCACCCGGAGATGAAATGCACAAGCTCCCCAAGGCTGCCGTGGTGATCGCCGCCCTCGGCACCGTCGGCCTCCTCGGCGCCGGCCTCCTCGCCGCCGCCCCCGCCCATGCCGACGGCGGGCCGAGCGGCTCCCTGTTGGATCTCCTGCAGGGCAGCTCGTGCAGATCGCACGACCTGGGCACGGACGTCCTCGGCGAGGTCGGAGTCGTCGGCGGCCTGCAGACCACCGCGCTGGGCTCGTCCATGGGCTGCAACACCCTCATCAGCAAGTAAGGCCGCGCAAGGACAGCGAGCCGCCTAATCGGATGAGCTCCGGCGACGGGTAACGGAATACAGCCGCCGTAAATCCATTTCGCGACCGCGCGCCTCGCGGCCAGAGAAGCTTCACAGCAGGAGCGGCTTCGCGGCAGGAACTTTCATGACCGACACAGCCGGCACGGTCGACACATCCGACACATCCGACACATCCGATCCAGCCGGCACCACCACACCCACTCGACGAATCGACTTCGAGCGGTCCGCGGCGGCATTTCACCATCGCGATCACGAAAACCATACTTTCGTTTTATGCGAATTCGAAATGGCCTCGCGGCACCGCACCCACTCATCGCCTTCATCGCACTGAATCAGCTCGTCTTCGTCGCGCCCGTCCGGCTCGGCAAGCAGCTCAAAGAAGAGGTTCCACAAGGGACCAGTGGGGTGATCTTTGCGCAGGCGTCACATTCAGTGGCCGGTGACGGGAAGTACAGAGGCTGATCACCGTCTCGTAATTTCAGGAGGATTCATGCGCATCCGTACCACGCTCTTCGCGGCGGCCCTGGCCACCGCTGCCCTGCTGGGCGGCGCGAGCACCGCCGCTGCCGCCGATGACCCCGGCGACTTCGGTTCGGGATTCGGGGCGAGCAGCGGCTCCGAGCCCGGCAAGAACAAGAACTCGATGGACAAGAGCAGCGAGAGCGACGAAGCCGAAGGCCCCGCCGCCGGCGCGGCCGGCCGCGAGGGTGCCGAAGACGCCGACGCCGGCGGGGCGCTCGGCCGTCTCATCGGTATGTGAGAACGCCAGGCCCTGTCGTCGGACTCCCTCCTTCCTGCCTCAGGGCAGACGACGGGAGTCTGGCGACAGGGCCTCGAGCTGTTACGGACCGGGCCCCCAGACCCGCAGGACCACAGGCCCACAGACCCAAAACCCCGCCCTAAAAGCCCTGGTGGCCCACGAACCCTTCGTGACCTACGAACCCTTCGTGGCCGCGGACCGTACCGCCCCCACGCTCGCGATGACCACCAGACCGATCGCCAGGATCTCCAGCCACCCCAGCGCCTGGTCCAGCACCAGGAAACCGGCGGTGGCCGCCGCGGCCGGCTCCAGGCTCATCATGACCGCGAAGCCCGAGGCCGGCAGCTTGCGCAGGGCGAGCAGTTCCAGGGTGTACGGCAGCACGGACGACATCAGGGCGACCCCGGCCGCCAGCACCAGGGTGACCGGGTTCAGCAGCGCCGTACCCGCGCTGACGACGCCGAGCGGCAGGCTGAGCACCGCGGCGACGGTCATCGCCAGCGCCAGCCCGTCCGCCTGCGGGAAGCGCTGCCCCGTACGGGCGGACAGCAGGATGTACGCGGCCCACAGCCCACCGGCCGCCAGCGCGCACACCGCACCGACGGGGTTCAGCCCGTCGAAGCCCTCGCGCCCCAGCAACGCCACACCGCCGAACGCCAGCGCCGCCCACACCAGGCTGAGCAGCCGGCGCGAGGTGGCCACCGAGAGGATCAACGGGCCGAGGAACTCCAGAGTGACCGCCGCGCCCAGTGGGATGCGGTCGATCGCCTGGTAGAAGAGCCCGTTCATACCGGCCAGGGCGACGCCGAAGGCGAGCACCGTGGCCCAGTCGCCGCGCGTATAGCCGCGTACCTTGGGACGGCACGCGACCAGCAGCACCAGGGCGGCGACGGCCAGCCGCAGCGCGACCACGCCCAGCGCCCCGGCTCTCGGGAACAGCAGCACCGCCACCGACGAACCGAACTGCAGCGAGACGATCCCGCCGATCACCAGTGCCACGGACGTGATCTGCCCGCGCGCACCGACCGCCCCCGTCCCCGCGCCGGGCCCTGCTGCGGTGCCTGCTGCGGTTCCTGGCTCAGGACCTGCGGAGGCTGGTGAAGCAGCTGTGGAGGCAGGAGGGGCAGCGGCGGAGTCTGCGAGGGCGGTGACGGGGGCGGAATCGGCGGAAGGCGAGGACGAACGGAGGGCAGTGGGAGCTGATATGCGTCCGTCAGGACCGGCGGGCGATGCGTTCACCCCACCACGCTAAAGCCCGTCCTTCCGCTCCGTGAAATGCCTTTTCCTGTTGCCAGGAGGAACCGGTCCCGCTACGACAGCCTGTCGACAACCACGGATGCCGCTTCCGCGATCAGCTTGTTGTCGAAGACCGCGTCCTTTGTGGTGCGGTTCGTCAGGATCGCCATCACGATGGGGGCGCCGTCGGGCGGCCACACCACGGCGATGTCATTACGGGCTCCGTAGAAGCTGCCGGCTCCGGTCTTGTCGCCGACCACCCAGTTCTTGGGCACTCCGGCCTTGATCAGCTCGGCTCCGGTGGTGTTGGTCCGCAGCCACTGCGTGAGCTGCTCGCGTTCGGCCTTGCCGAGCGCGTCTCCGAGAACGAAGGCGCGCAGGTCCTCGGCCAGCGCACGCGGCGTGCTCGTATCCCGCTTCTCGCCCGGGACCCAGTTGCTCAGCTCCGGCTCGATGCGCGCCATCCGCGTGACGTCGTCGCCCAGCTCCTTGAGTACGGCGTTGAGGGCCTTGGGCCCGCCGAGGTCGGCGAAGAGCAGGTTGGCGGCGGTGTTGTCGCTGTAGCGGACGGCGGCGTCGCACAGCTCGCGCAGGGTCATCCCGGTCGCGACGTGCTTCTCGGTGATCGGAGAGTTGTCGACCAGATCGTCGCTGGAGTACTTGATCACCTTGTCCATCCCGCCGAGGGAGTGCTTCCGCAGTACAGCACCCGCGGCGAACGCCTTGAACGTGGAGTGATGGCCGAACCGCTCCCCGTCGTTGTAGGCCACCTCGCGCCCGGTGCCGGTGTCGATGGCGTAGACACCGAGCCGCGCGTCGAACTTGCGCTCAAGCTTCTTGAACTCACCCACGTACGGCTTCACGGACGACGCCGCCGGAGATGACGCGGATGAAGACGATGCAGACGATGACGGCGATGAAGACGGTGAGGCCGAGGCGTCAGCTGGGCCACAGGCCACGAGCGGGACGAGGACAAGCGCGGACAGCGCGGCGAAAGCGGCGCGCCGGGCGCGAAGGTGCTGCATGGTCCAACCTCCAGAGTGCAGTGATCATGCGTGCGTGCCAGGAGCAGCACCACCTCACCAACCGGCGGCTATGCCGTCCAATACGTGAACGCGCCGTTCCATGCCGATATCGCATAGGGTTCGGACTGTGGATGTGGTGGGAGCGTGTCGCGCGTTCGTCAGCGTCAGTAAGCACGGCAGCTTCACCGTCGGAGCGGCCGCGGCCCGGATGTCCCAGTCGGTGGCCAGCCGTCGCGTCGCCGCCCTGGAGGAGCGTTTCGGCGAGCAGCTCTTCGAGCGCACGTCGCGCCGGGCCGTGCTGACCCCCTTCGGCCGGGACATGCTGCCGGTGGCCAGGCAGCTCGTGCAGGCGGCCGACGTCCTGCTGCACGAGGCGGAAGCCGCCAAGCGCAAGCCATGGCGGCTCGCCATGCCCGGCATCTGCTCCACGGCCGGCCTCGCCCGCCTCGTCGCCGAGGCACGAGAGCACGGTGTCACGCTCGATCTCCGTGTCGCGGCGCCGGCCCAGCGCGCGGAGCTCCTCCACTCGCAGCAGGTCCGTGCCGCCCTGCTCGCCGTACCCGCGGACGAGACGACATGGTCCGTACCGCTCGGGCTGGCCGGCGCCCAGGATCCCGGCGTCAAGCGCGTCTACCTCGAAACGCTGCGGATCGGCCGGGCCTCCCCCGGCCCGGCCCGCCGCGTCTGGATCCAGCCGGAGGACGACGTACCGCACATCCGCGACCCGCTGACGCGACTGCGCGACGCGGTCGGCCTGCGGCCCGCACAGCTCGTCGCCGCGGCCGACCTGACGACCGCCGCGGCAGAGGTGATCGGCACCCGCGACCTGCTGCTGTGCTCCCCGTCGCAGGCCGCCGAACTCGCCCTGCACTGGCGGCCCATAGGCGAGTTCGCCCTCAGCCGCGGATACGCCCTCGCCGCCGCCGCTGACGGCAACCCGCAGCCCCTCGAAGTGCGCCTGGGCAACGCCCTCGCCCGCTGCCTCGGCTCCCCCGGCGCAGACGCTCACACGGACCACCGGACGCCCACCCGGCCGAGCACCACAGGAAGCACGACGGCACGAGCGAGGTCATGAGCGACGACACAGGCACCGACACCGACATGGACGACGGCATGAACACCGAGGCGCTCCTCCGCGACCTGCGCCGGCAGCTAAGCGACGGCGGCCTGCACAGCTGTCTGCTCGTACGCGACCTCCACACCGGAGAAGAACTCGGCATCGACCCGGACACCCAGCTGCCGTCCGCCTCCCTGGTCAAGGTCCCCCTCGCCCTGGCCACCACGGAGCGCATCCGACGCGGCGAGCTCGACGGCGCGACGATGCTCGACGTACCACCCGGGCGGATCACCACCCGCGGCCCCACCGGCCTGAGCCGATTCCGCCACCCCGCCCGGATCGCCGTCGACGACCTGCTCTACCTGAGCACCTGCCTGAGCGACGGAACGGCCGCCGACGCACTGTTCGGCCTCACCCCTCCCGCCCAGGTCGCCGCCCTCCTCCACGAGTTCGGCCTCCGCGGCATCACCGTCCGGCACACCGTCGACGAACTGACCGACACCCCCGAGGAACGCTTCGACGCCGACCAGGCCCACCTCGCCCATGCCCTCGCCATAGACGCCGGCACCAGTGGCCGCGGCCACCGGGTACCGCAGCTCGACACCACCCGCGCCAACACCGGCAGCGCACGCTCCTACGTAGAACTCCTCCAGGCCCTCTGGACCCCCTCGGACATCCACCCCGAAGTGGCCCGGCGCGTACGCGACCTCATGGCCCACAATGTGCTGCGCCACCGCCTCGCCCCGGACTTCAGCTCGGACGCCACCACGTGGTCCTCCAAGACCGGCACCCTCCTCAACCTCCGTCACGAGATCGGCGTCGTCGAGCACTCCGACGGCCAGGCCTTCGCCATCGCCGTCCTCACCGAGTCCCTCGTCCCGGCCGGCACCCAGCCCGGCGCCGAGGCCCTCATGTCCCACGCCGCCCGCACCCTACGAGACCACCTCCGCCAGCTCTAGGTGTGCTGATCGGAGAGGTTGGTGACGCGGCTGGCTGGGGTGTGGCCGAGGCCGGAGCGCGGGCCTCAACTGGGGCCTGCTGGCTATGCTGCCGACCATGACCAGCGGTGTGATCACTGAGCCTGCCATTCTTGACGCCATCGAGCTGACTTCCGATCCGGAGCTGGAGGTCCGGTTTGCTGAGTCGGCTCACCGGATCCTGGCGGACCTGATCGGCGGAGGTGCCGCGCTGGGCTGGGTCGAACCGCCCGCGCGGGACGAGGTGGCGGAACTTCTCGACCACGTCGTCTCTGCGGTACAGACCGGGGATGCGGCCCTGCGTGCCGCCTACCTCGACCGTCGACTGGTCGGGTTGGGGTACTGGCTGCGCTACGCCCGGCCGACTCATCGGCCGCACGCCGATCTGGAGAAGATCGCGGTAGGTGCTGATGCCCATGGTCGTGGCGTCGGTCGGGCGCTGACCGCTGCCTTGATCGCTGACGCCCGGGAGGCAGGGATCGAAGTCCTCACCCTGGACGTCCGTGGCGACAACACCAAAGCCCTGCACCTCTACCGGTCGCTGGGCTTCACCGAATACGGCCGCCTGCCCGACTTCGTCGCTGTCGGCGAACACCGCTACGACAAGGTCTTCTACATGCTGGACTTCCGCCGGCAGAGCTGACCACTGCCACGCACGAACCCACGCTCCTAGCGCAGTGGACACCGGTGCTCCGGGCGCACCCGGTTCGGGCTGCAAGCAATCAGGTTCAGCGACAGAAACCGGTCCCCGCTCACCCACCACCCACCGACCCGGTCCTCCCCCGCCGCCAGAACCCGCACGGTCTCCCCGTACTGCCGCCGCCACTCGGGCCACTCACACCGCTCGGACGGCTCACACCACTTGGGCCACTCACGCCGCTCGGACGGCTCACGCCGCTCGGACGGCTCACGCGCCTCAACCGCCGAACTCCCCACGTACAACGGCGAGCCGACCAACAACTCCCCGTACTTCTCCAACTGCCCTACATACCACCTGGCCCCCTCCCCCGGCTCGTAGAACGTCCCCTCGATCCGCGAAGCCGGCTTCAGCAGCCAGTCCGCACACTCCAACGGCGTCACCTGCGCCGACCGGAACTCGGGGTGCCCCGGCCGCCGGTGAGCATCACCCGGCTTCACAAGCACATCGCCATGCCCGAGCCAGACGTAGGCGTGGTGGTGGGGTCGCGCCATTTCACTCCCTGCCAGGTGCCGGTGAGCCCCTGGATTCGCTCCGATTGCCTGCTGAGAGGCGGCCCGCACCGCGCAAGGACACGGACGGACCGCCTGATGGACGAGTCAACGGGTCACTGGCGGCCGCAGCCGTCCCCGTCGCCGCAGCCCCCGCTGGGGTTGCCTTCCTGACCGTCGCCCTCATCTCCGCCGTACTTGACCGGGTCCAGGCGGTATCGCATGGTGAACTCCTCGGTGCTGTGTCGGCGCACGGTCCATCCGCGCGTCGCCGTGCACTTGCGAGGGCCCCTTGGCGGGCCCACCCGCTCCGGCCGTGTCCTGCCAGGGAATGACGGCCGGAGCGGGATTCTTCGCAGCTACCGAGCCTCCGAGCCCCGGATCAGGACGCCCCCGAGTGCGTCATCCGATGCCGCACGATCAGCACGTTGAAGTCGGTCACCCGACTGAAGTCCCCCTCCGCCTCGGCCTGCTTCCGCCCGCGCTCCAGCTCTGCGCACTCGGTGCACTTCTCGCAGCTGAGCGCCAGCTCTTCCTCCACTAGCCAGCCGTCGAGGGGTAGCTCCACAGGGCGTTGGCTGTACCGAATGGGGCTCGTCATCACATCTCCACTGGGCTGGTTACGTCTCGCAACCAGTCAACGGCTGTGGGCCATCAGGCTCAACGAGCGTGCCCGAACTTGCCCACGATCACCCGAGAGCGTCAATCGCCTGCGTGATAAGGGCGCGGGCCTCTGCTCCGTATACGGCCTGCTCGGCCAGTGTGCTGAAGGTGTCTGCGTACAGGCCGATTTCGTGCCGTTGCACGATAGTCAGGTGTGCTGACACCAGCTCGACGTTCGCTTGAGCGTCGTCGAAGAGGAAGAAGCCCTCGACGGGCCACAGCGCTGAGCGATCAGCCGCCAAGGGGATGATGCCGAGGCTGACGGACGGCAGCGTTGAAACTGTCAGCAGGTGCCCCAGTTGGCCGGCCATCGTCTCGACCCCACCGATCCTGTACCGGAGGGCGGCCTCTTCCAGGATGATCGAGAACCGGTGATTGCCCTTGTGCACGATGTGCTGCTTGTTGACGCGGACGCGCACTGCTTCCTCAACGTCATCGATGAGCCGGCGCCGGTCGCGGATCGAGGTCAGGAGCGCTCGAATGTAAGCCTTGGTCTGCACAGGGCCTGGGATGAGCCACGAGGAGTAGATGCGGTAACGGAGCGTGCGCTCCCAGACCGGGAGCACCGACTCTTGAGCGCGGCGCAGTCCTGACCGTTCCAGTTGGCGCCACTCGACATACATGCCGTCGATGCCGCGGGCGGTTTCGATCAGTTCGTTAGCGAGGTGCGGAACCCCACAGTGATCTGCGTAGGCGCGGATGTCATCGAATGACGGTTGCCTGGCCCCGCTCTCGATCTTCGAGCACTTGGATTCGTGCCAGCCTGCGAGCGCGGCCAGCGCCCGTGCGGTAAGTCCGGAGTCTTTCCGGATCTCGCGCAGGCGCCGACCGAAGGATACCCGTGCCTCCCTTACTGCGGAGGAGGAAGGTGGAGTGGACACTGTGCTTCAGGCGCCCTGTCCTCATACCAGCCGGTACTGGGCATGGGGGACGACGTTCTCCCAGACGGTCTTGAACGCGGAGGAGAGGAAGGACACCAGCTGGGGGCTTTCGACGTACTCGTGCTGGAGTGACTCACCGTCACCATCGAAGTGATTGATCAGTGCCGCCTTGTCGTCGAAGACCCAGAAGTCGTTCCCTGGAAGTGCGAGGGCCGTGGCCTGACGGCGTGGGAGCCAGCCGACTTCTTCTCCGGCGTTGATGTTGAGCCCGTCGGTGACCGAGTGCTCGAACCGGATGTAGTCGGAGACGGGCTCCGAGACGATGCGAGCGCGACGGACCGCTACCCCTCTGTCTGTCGCTTCCCTCACGATGTCAAGCCAGCCTCGCCAGCGCTCCGCCGGATCGATGGCCTTCCCCGCGGCCCAGTCGATGAAGGCAGGATCCGACCGCATATAGCCGTCCCGCATCTCCAGGTGGACTGCCGACTGGCGGCAACTGCGGAACAGATCCTCAAAAGTCGGGGCCTTCGTCACCGTTCACCTCCAAGAAGAACTGCACCATGCGGCGGGGGATCTCAACCACCGTCTCATGAGCGGGGAGGTCCAGTTGAGTCAGGCGATCTGCGTCCTCGATCTTCCACCCTTGGACAAGGTAGGTGTCTTTTGCGTCATCCAGGTAGATCGTGGGAGACCCCCCGCTCGGGCTCTCAGGGTCCTTGCCTAGTTTGTGCAGGGTCATGATGTCCTCCTCGGGCAGAGATGACGGTCTCCCTGACAGAGCTTGCCGTGGACTGCACGCGGGAGAAAGGAACTTGCCCAAACTTGCCCACTCTCCAGCGGGGGTGAGGAAGAGTGGCGACGGCGCGTTCTGGGTGGCCGTGATCGACTGCACGCCCGGTGTGGGGTTTCCTGATGCCAGCAGTGCCCGGCGGAGAGGGAGGTAGCGTGGTAACGCAGCCCAACGAACCCACGGATTGGGACGCACTACTTCAGGAAGGCATGGGGCCGACACAAGAGGCCTTCTTGGAGTTGGTAAGGAACACTAAACACTCTCGGAAATACTGTTCGAACGTTATCTGGGGACACCTTCAAACTCCGGATTACGTACGGGCGATGCTGCGTCTGGTCGTTGACTTCCACGGAACACCCAACGATGTTGAGGCCGGGGTGAAGGCTCGGACCGCGAGGGCCAGCCTCATCGGCCAAGGCGGACGTACATACCACGTGGTCCTCGCTCAAGAAGCGCTGCGCACCAACATTGGCGGCCCGGAGGTCATGCGCGCTCAGCTTGCCCGGCTCCATGACGCGATTGACCTTCCTGGCCTGAGACTGGGCATCATCCCCGACCGGGCAGAGCGGCACATCTACCCCGGCCACTCGTTCGGAATCTTCGACGGAAATCGGGTCGAGGTCGAACTGTACGGGACCGATCCGGTGTGCACTGACCGCAAGCAGATTGACACCTACGAGAAGGCATTCACCCTCCTGGAGAGATCAGCCGTATACGGCGATGAAGCCAAGGCTCTGATCAGTGCCGAGTTGGCCGCCCTCCGCACCTGAAGGCAGAGCCCCTGCCCGGAGAGGTGGCTAAGGGACAGCTGCCCCGGCCGGTCGTCGGCTCCTTCTGTTGCCAGCGACCGGCCGGGAACCTGTTCTCAACCACGCGGGGACGGATCGTGTACTCCCCACCGCTTGAGCCTTGTAGAGAAGCCCGTGTGGCGGATCTCGTAGTCAGCTGGCACACCGCCGGACCAGGGACGAGGCGGCCGCGAGCACGCCGCCCCGTCGTCTTCGGAGGCGTCCTCCACGCCCTCGGCCGCAGGTGGATACCTCTCAGGCAGCTGTGAACTCGTCAGTCGCCAGCATCTCCAAGAACGCTCCCCAAGCTCCCGCTCCGAAGACGAGACGCGGGCCCACCGCATCTTTGCTGTCGCGTATAGCCGTGGCGCCAGGAACGTTCCGGGCCACTTCCACGCACTCGCCTTGGGAACCGCTGTAGCTGGACTTGTGGAACTCAAACGTGGTCACCGGTTCTCCTTGATCAGGCTGGACAGCCGGGCGCGGGTGTCCTCGGGAGACAGCGCCTTCCTGCGAACGCTATCGAACAGCCCTCGGTGCCGGTTCGCATCCTCCTCACTCTCCAGCCACAACCTGGAGCTGGCGGTCTCGACGTAGACGACGTCCGTAGAGGCTGGCTCCTCAAAACCCACAATCACAAACGGTCCGCTCATCGACGCGTGCGCCCCAGCCTCGAACGGCCACACCTGCAGTTTGACATTGGGCATGGCGGAAACCTCAAGCAGTCGTTCCAGCTGTGCCTGCATTACCGTCGGTCCACCAACCTGCTGCCGAAGTACGGCCTCAGAGAGCACCGCCCACAACTCGAGCGTCTCGCCATCCGTCAGTCGGGCCTGTCTGCCAACACGCGCCGCAACGAACTGATCAACATGGTCCGGGTCCTCCCACACATCATCCGCTACGGCCACCGCACGGGCGTACTCGGGCGTCTGCAACAGCCCAGGGACCAACTGGTTCTGGAACGTCCGAACGCTGGAAGCCCCGGCCTCCAGTTGGATGTACTCCAGCAGGTCGCCGAGGTCGGTGTACTCCTCCCACCAGCCCTTTGCGCGCCGACGCTCTCGGTCCGCCTTCGCCAGAGCGAGCAGACGATCCCGGGTTGCGTCGGCACGCTCCACGCCGTACAAGTCACACAGCGCATGAAGATCGGGGTCGCGGACCGGCACGACACCACGCTCTATCTTGGCGATCTTCGTTTGTGTCGCTGTCAGGTGTCGCGCTGCCTGGGGCTGTGTCAGCCCTTGTGCGTCACGAAGCTTCAGCAACTCCCCACCGAGCTTTCTGCCCAGGACAGTGGACTTCCGCCCCGCACCCGCCTGTTGACCTGTCAACTCTGACCTCCCGTACACGGTGAGCCAAGTCTCCAGTTGCCCAACTCTGTGCTGCAACATGGATCTTGAGGCTATCACTCTGGGGAATTAATTCCCCAGATTTGCTTGCTAGCGGACTGCAGTCGGTGCCACCTTGAGTACCAACCCGTCACGCTGCGGCAGTCGCCCGCACGGCGGTTCTCCAGTCGCGCTCCCCAAGGGATAGCCATGTCCACACGCGCCCGACCAGCAGCAAAACGGCTGGCATTCGCCCAACAGCCCGCCTCGACGCACCACTTTCCCAGCGATTACCGCAGCGTGAGGCGAGCGCGCGAAGCACTCCGCCACCAGCTCGGCATCTGGCACGTCATCGGTGAACTTGCCTGCTTGGCGGAGCTGCTGGTATCCGAACTGGTCACCAACGCGGTGAAGGCACAGGTTCCCCCCGCCCCGGAGATCGGCGTCCGGTTCACGTTGACGGATGGCCGGCTGCGCCTGGAGGTGCACGACTCGAGCGACGAACTACCCATGATGAATCAAGCCGAGGAGGACGAAGAATGCGGGCGTGGTTTGTTGCTGGTGGACGTCTTGGCGAGTGGCTGGGGCGTCGACCGGGACGACACCGGAAAGACCGTGTGGGCCGAGCTGGCGGTAGGCGGTGGTTCGCAGCCGGGTCGGCCAACGCCAGGGCAGAACCGGCCGTGACAGGCCCGGCAGCCCCGGCGTGCATGGCCTACCGGGCAGCGGCTACCGCCCGTTGCCCCGATGGGACTCCGGTGGACCTTGGCGGCTGGGTCTCGCACTCGCCGAGCGACGCGCTGAGCTGGGTTCGCAAACGGGCGGAACAAGTGGCGCAGCAGGTGGGCGCTCCGTACGACCGAGCGGTGCGGGCGTGGCTGGACGACACGGTCGAGTACAGCTGGGCGGTGGACGGGCTGGGGGTAGGAGTGCCGTTCGTGCTCCGGGCAGTTGACGCGGAGGGCTGTATGTACGCGTTCATCGCCCGACCGGATGGGGATGCGCGTACCACGACGACGCACCTTCGGGTATTGGGGGACAAGGGGACAGCATGGAGGAGTCGGGCGTGAGGAGCGGGGACCAGCACGTACATGGAGAGGCTGGGACTACGGGACAGCAGCGGGAATTGCAACAGCGGCTGACACGGCTTTCCCGTCACTTTCCTGCTGAGCAAGAGACTTCTGTGGACGCCGTTTTGAAGGGATTCCGGCGACTTCATGCCGCGCTGGAATGGCAAGGAGAGGGCTGCTGAAGGGCAGTGCGGTCACGTCGGCGGCTTCTCAAAACTGTCGGTAATCACCTCTTGCTGGTCGGGGCGCCACCGGAAGGCTCGGGGTGGGTGGCGGGGGTGGGTGGCGGGCTGCGGTGCCCGCAGCCGCCATCGGGCCAGGCCCTGCACCCTGCCCGGGTGATGCCCCAGGCACCGTCCTTCGGTAACACGGCCCATCGGCCGTATGGCGGAGCCGGGTCAGCCCACGGCTCGATGTGTGACGACCCTCCCGGCCGCGATCTTCGTGGACGAACGGGTCGGTTGGGCCCAGTGAGACAGGGAACACACATGCATCTGCCCCCGCGCATCGACGAACACCCAGTCCGCTCCGGACGGTTCCGCAGTGCCTGGCGGGCCGCTCATGAGCCCGTCGCCGGGGTCTCCCGGCGTCTGCACCTCACCGCCTGGGCCGTGGTGTTGGCAGTCCTGCCGTCCAGCTTGTGGCGGCTCCCGGTCGCTTTCGCTCCTGGGGGCAGGGGCGGGATCGGCGAGCGGCTGTACGTCGTCTTCCTGTCGGTCTTGTCCGAGGCTCTCGCGTTCACCGCGTTCGGCCTGATCGCTCGGTGGGGCGAGGTGTTCCCGCGCTGGCTCCCGTTGGTGGGAGGACGCCGGGTCCCGACGATGGCGGCAGTCGTCCCCGCCGCGACCGGGGCCGCTCTCCTCACCTTCTTGTGGACCGTCCTCGGTCCCGTCACCCAGGTCATGGGCACGACGATCCGGGGTGACGCGCTTCCCGGTGACTTCCCGGGCGAGGCCGGCGGCTGGGAGGAGGCCTGGTTCCACATCTGCTACACGCCGCTGATCCTGTGGGGGCCGCTCCTTGCCGTACTGACCATCGCGTACTGGAGACGACGGCGTGCGGACGAGCGGAAGGGGAGCCGGGTCTGAGGGGCGACGACCAGGCTCCGGAGACTTCGCCCGGTACCGGAGGACGTCCTTCGGGCCGGCCGGCCGTATCTGCGCAGCCGGTCAGCCCAACCCGCCCTCCGGGATAAAACATGACTGCTCTACCCTGGATTGCGTAATTTACGAACCCATGACCGACATACCGACATAGGGTTGTCCACCGGAAAGCTGGGGGTATCCGCGTTGAAGCTCAAGCGTGTCTCCGCGGCAGTAGCCACTGCCGCGATAGCGCCTGCCGTCCTGTTCTCTTCTCCGGCCTTCGCCGCTGACACCCCCAAGACCTCGCCGGCCTCGGCTCCGGACACGGCATCTGAGGCACAGAAGGAGGGCGGGAAGAAGGGCGGGGCGTCCGAGGGCTCTGCCTCGTCGCCTTCCTCGTCCTCCTCTTCCTCTTCCTCGCCCTCGGCCTCGGCGTCCTCGTCGGCCTCCTCGTCCAAGGGTGCGAGCGACGAGGACAACCGCTTTGCCATCCTCAAGATCATCGGCAAGGTCGAGCCCGGCAGCAATGTCGACAAAGCCGCGCAGCAGGCCATGAACGGCTCCCCCGAGGACCGCGTGCGCTTCCTGGAGGTGGGCTACAAGAAGGCCCAGACCACCGACTACCGGCTGCGCGTCTACTGGATCTTGAGCGTCGGCGGCAAGGGCGTGAAGAGGGAAGCCCAGAAGGCGCTGGAGAAGAACACTTACGCCGCCCTCCGCGAGTTCCTCGAGACCGGCCAGTACAAGGCCCGCGACGAGGACAACTGCGTCGAGATCATGCGCATCGTCGCCAAGGCCAAGCCCGGGAGCGTGGTCTTCGACGCCGCGCAGGAGGTCATGGACGGCAGTCCCGAGGACCGTACGCGCTTCCTGGAAACCGGCTATGAAATGGCCCAGTTCGCGGACGACAGGCTGCGCACGGTCCAGATCTACAGCGTCGGCGGCAAGGCCGTACAGAAGGCCGCCACCGAGGCGCTGAGGAAGAAGACCCACGAGGCCCTCCGTGAGTTCCTCAAGGTCGGCCAGTACGAGGCCCGCAGGCTGGACGAGGCCGAGGCCGCCAAGGACAAGGCCCAGGGCAAGGGCAAGGACGGCACGGGCGACGGGAAGGCCACGGGGAGCCAGGAGTCCAAGGACGGCAAGGCTTCCGGCGGTGACAAGCAGCAGGAGCAGGCCGGCGCCAGGAATGTCTCGGACGTCCATGCCTCCCGCGGCACCACCGGCGCCGAGCACGCCGTAGCGGCCTCCGGCACCGACTCCTCCGGCACCCAGTTGGCCGCCACCGGCGCCGGCTCGGCCACCCCGTGGGCCATCGGCGGCTCCGCCGCCGCCCTCACTGCAGGCGCGGGCCTGGTCATCGCCGCCCGCCGCCGTACCGCCAACGAGCGCTGATCCGCGCTCACCTCCACGCCCCCACGTTTTCTCCCATCAGAGGTTCTGACACGTGAAGTTGCACCGTTCCGCCGCGGTCGTCGCCGCGGCGGCCATAGCCCCCGTCCTCTTCCTGGCTCCCAGTGCCGTTGCGGCCACCGCCCCGGCGGCCGGGTCCACGGAGGTCACCACCCCGTCGCCGGCGGAGGCCGGAAAGCTCAGCGCCGTCCCGCTGACCATCACCGGCCAGAGCGAGGTCACCACCGGCCAGTGGCTGCAGGCGAAGCTGACCGTCAAGAACCCCGATGACGAACCGCTCACCGGCTTCTCGGTGCGCATGGTGGTCGGCTACTCGGGCTGGAACGCCAAGTCCGGTGAGATCGAGCTGGAGCAGCGCTCCCAGGACGGTTCCTGGGCGGCGATCGCTCCCGACCCGAGCGACCCGAGCGACCCCCACGAGTTCAAGCTTGAGGTGCCGACACTGGAGGCGCACGGCAAGTTCACCGTGGACCTTCGCCTGCGGCTTGCGACCCGCCTCATCTACGAGGAGGGCATCAACGGCTTTATCGCCCCCTTCGGAATGCCGAAGGAGAAGGACCGGCCGATCGAGAGGTCCCCCTTCTTCTACTTCTTCCCGGCCCCCGCGGATGGGGCTAAGCGCCCGGACACCGGGGACGACAAGACCCCGGGTGACGACAAGAAGCCGGGCGACGACAAGACTCCGGGCGGCGAGAAGAAGCCGGACGCGGGCAGGGACACGGGCCACAAGCCTTCCGGCGGCGGTGACTCCAAGCCCTCCACCGGCGACGGCAAGACGCCGGGTGCCCACGACGGCAAGGGTGACGACACGGCCGGCGGCAAGACCGGCGGGAGCACTCAGAGCGAGCCCGTCGCACCCGCGAAGCCGGCCGCCGACAAGCCCTCGGCCGAGAAGTCCGCCGCTGAGAAGCCGGTCGCTTCCGGTGGCGACGAGAAGCTGGCCGCCACCGGCGCCGGCCCGGCCACCCCGTGGGCCATCGGCGGCTCCGCCGCCGCCCTCACCGCAGGCGCGGGCCTGGTCATCGCCGCCCGCCGCCGCACCGCCAACAAGCACTGAAACGAGCGCTGACCCGCGCTCACCCGCACACACCGCACAGCCGGCCTTTCCCTTCCGGGCTCTTCCCGCCCCGAGGGGAAGGCCGGCTGTGCGGTGTCAGCAGACCGTGCCGGGCCGCGCCGCCGTAGCCCTGAGCAGGTCCCGCAGCAAGTCGAAGTCGATGGTCTCCGGCCTGCGGAAACGCAGGCAGCCCTTGCCCATGTCCTGATCGGCGAGCCGTTCGGCGAACGCCTCGCGGACATCACCGCGCATCAGGTAGAAGGAGAGGTACTGCTTCTGGCCGGCGAACGCGATCTCGGCGATGCCGTCGCGCTCGTACGCGGGCATTCCATACGCCATGACCTCTTCGAAGCCCTCCAGCTCGGCTCGGCACAACCGGCGCAACCTGGCCAAGGCGTCCCTGCGCCGTTCGGGCACCTCGGCCAGGTAGGCATCTACGTCCTTCGCATCGCTCTGCATTCGCGTCACTCTGCACCATTGCACACGGTTATGTCGCACCTGACAGCCCCGAGGCCTCCATCAGCGTCTCCATCAGCGTCTCCGTCAGTGCCTCCGCCTCAGCGCTTCGTCAGCGCCTCCGCCAGGACCTCGGCCAGATGGCGTCCCGGGCGGTCTCCCAGTTGGGAGAGTTGTGTGCGGCAGGAGAAGCCGTCGGCCAGGATCTCCGCTTCCGGGGCCGAGGCCCGTACGGCGGGCAGGAGTTGGTCCTCGGCGCAGGCGACGGAGACGTCGTAGTGGCCGCGTTCGAAGCCGAAGTTGCCGGCGAGGCCGCAGCAGCCGCCGCTCAGCTCGCCGGTGAGGCCGGCGCGTTCGCGGAGGCGGCGGTCGGCGGCGTCGCCGAGGACCGCATGCTGGTGGCAGTGGGTCTGCCCGGCGATGGAGCGGTTGACGCGTGGGGGCTGCCAGTCGGGGGCGAACTCCTCCAGTGCTTGGGCGAAGGTCCGTACGGAGGCCGCCAGCCGGGACGCGCGCGGGTCGTCGGAGAGGAGTTCCGGGAGGTCGGTGCGGAGGGTGGCGGCGCAGCTGGGTTCGAGGACGACGAGCGGGCGGCCGGCGCGTACGAGACGAGCGAGGGCTTCGAGGGTGCGGCGCATCGTGGCGCGGGCGTGGCCGAGCTGGCCGGTGGAGACGTAGGTCAGGCCGCAGCAGAGGGGACGCCGGGCACGTACCCGTGGCCTTCCGCTGCGCAGGGGTGGGGCGGTCGGGGGGAGGAGCGGGCGCAGGCCCGCCGCCTCCAGGACCCGTACGGCGGCGCGGCCGACCTCCGGGGAGAGGTAGTTGGTGAATGTGTCGGGCCAGAGGAGCACGGTGGTGCCGCCGGAAGCCGAGGGGCGGGGACGCCGCCGCCACCAGTGGGTGAAGGGGTCGGCGGCCAGCGTCGGAAGGGGCCGCTCGGGGGCGATGCCGGCGAGGCGTTTGGCGACGGCGGCCAGGGGCGTACGGGCGAGGGCGTTGAGGGCGGGGGCGACGGGGGCGGCGGCGTGCAGCCATCGCGGGAGGCGGCCCATGGAGTAGTGCGTGACGGGGCGCGGCCGGCCCGCGTAGTGGTGGTGGAGGAATTCCGCCTTGTACGTGGCCATGTCGACGCCGACCGGGCAGTCGCTGCGGCAGCCCTTGCAGGAGAGGCAGAGGTCGAGGGCGTCACGCACTTCGGGTGAGCGCCAGCCGTCGGTGACCACCTCCCCGGCGAGCATCTCGTGCAGCAGGTGGGCCCGGCCGCGGGTGGAGTGCTGTTCCTCGCCCGTGGCGCGGTAGGACGGGCACATGACGTCGGCCGAGGCCGGACTCAGCGCTTCGGTACGGCATTTGGCGACGCCCACGCAGCGGCGTACGGCGGCGGAGAAGTCGCCGTTGTCGTGCGGGTAGCCGAAGGCGACCGGGACGGGGCGGTCGGGGAGCGGCGCGAAACGGAGGTTGTCGTCGAGGCGGGCGGGGCGGACGAGCATGCCGGGGTTGAGGCCGCCGGCCGGGTCCCAGAGGTCCTTGAAGCGGCCGAACAGGCCGACCAGTTCCGGGCCGTACATCGTGGGGAGGAGTTCGGCGCGGGCCTGGCCGTCGCCGTGTTCGCCGGAGAGCGAGCCGCCATGGGAGACCACCAACTCCGCGAGGTCGGTGGAGAATTGGCGGAAGCGGCGGATTCCGGGGGGCGTCAGCAGGTCGAAGTCGATGCGGACGTGGACGCAGCCGTCACCGAAGTGGCCGTAGGGGGTGCCGCGCAGGCCGTGCTGGGCCAGCAGGGCGCGGAAGTCCCGCAGGTACGCGCCGAGCCGGGCCGGCGGTACGGCGCAGTCCTCCCAGCCGGGCCAGGCCTCCCCGCCATCGGGCAGCCGGGTGGCCGTGCCGGAGGCGTCCTCGCGGATCCGCCACAGGGCGCGCCGGCCGGCCGGGTCGGTGACGACCGTGTGGGCGGTGGCGCCGTCCGCGACCGCCGCCCGGCAGAGCGTCCCGGCGCGGGCGGCCGCCTCGCCGGGGCTCGCGCCGCCCATCTCCACGAACAGCCAGGCGCCGCCCTCGGGCAGGCCGGCCGCGCCGCCCACCAGGTCGGCCGCCATCCCCTCGACCGTCATCGGGCGATGCGGGAGGAGGGTGTGGGCCGCCTCGGCGGCGGCGCTCTCGTCGGGGTAGCCGAGGACGGCGAGCACCCGGGCGGCCGGGGTCTCCACCAGCCGTACGGTCGCCTCGGTGAGCACCCCGAGGGTGCCCTCGCTGCCGGTGAGGGCACGGGCGAGGTCGGTGCCCGCCTCCGGGAGCAGCGCGTCCAGGGCGTACCCGGAGATCCGGCGGGGAAGGTCCTGCGGATAGCCCGTGCGCAGCACCGCCAACTCCCTGTCGACCAGGGCCTTTACGCTGTCGCGGAGGCGTGGCGGGAGGCCGGCCGGCACGCCGTCGGCATCGGTGCCGCGGGCGGCGCGTACCTGCTCGCCGCCGTACGTCAGCAGCCGCAGTTCGTGAACGTTGTCGGCGGTGGTGCCCCACGCCACCGAGTGCGAGCCGCAGGAGTTGTTGCCGATCATGCCGCCGAGGGTGCAGCGGCTGTGGGTGGAGGGGTCGGGGCCGAAGGTGAGGGCGTGCGGCGCGGCGGCGGCGCGCAGCTCGTCGAGCACCACTCCGGGCTGGACGACGGCCGTACGGGCCTCGGGGTCCAGGGACACGATCCGCCGCATGTGCCGGGTGAAGTCCAGCACCACGCCGGTGCCGGTGGCCTGCCCGGCGATGCTGGTCCCGCCGCCTCGGGGCACGACCGGTACGCCGTGTTCCCGGCACACCCGGAGTGCCGACGCGACGTCCTCGGCGTCCCGCGGGGCGACCACCGCCCGGGGTACCCGCCGGTAGTTGGACGCGTCCATGGTCATCAGCGCCCGGTCGGCCGCGGCGAACGAGACCTCGCCTCGTACCGCGGCCGTCAGCTCCTTCGCCAGGCCCGGGTCGATATCCGCACCGGTGTCCGGGCCGGTGTCCGGGCCGACGTCCTGGTTCCGCTGCTTCTGTCGCTTCCCCCGCCGGTTCGTCTCGGTGTGATCAGCCATGTACCCAGCCTGCCCGTGGGGGCCGGGTCATCCTGCCCATTGGTGGACGGATTTCCCGCGCGAGCCGAGCGGGAGACCCTCTGGCGATCACGGGAGGACCCTCCGGCGATATCGGAGGACCCTCCGGCGATCACGAGAGGACCCTCCGGCGATAAATCGACAACGGCCGTCACATATAAAGCGGGGTGTGAAGTCGGACCGTCTGCTCTCGATCCTGCTGCTCCTCCAGACCCGCGGCCGGGTGCCGGCCGGCGAGCTCGCCCAACGGCTGGAGGTCTCCACCCGCACCGTCTACCGCGACATCGAATCGCTGTCGGCGGCCGGCGTGCCCGTCTACGCCGAGCGCGGCCGGCACGGCGGGATCGCCCTGCTGCCCGGCTTCCGTACGGACATGACCGGCCTGACCACCGACGAGGCCCGCGCCCTGTTCGTACTGGCCGCGCAGGGCGCGCACACCGCGCTGGGCCTGGACGACGCGCTCGGCTCCGCCCTGCGCAAGGTGATGGCCGCGCTGCCCGCACCGCACCGCCCGGCCGCGGAACTGACCGGCCGCCGCATCCTGGTCGACCCCGACCGGTGGCTGAGCGGCCCCCGCGCCGAGGCGGACCTGGACGCACTGCACACCGCCGTCTTCACCGACCACCGGCTCCGGATCCGGTACCGCCACAGCGGCGAGACCCGGCTGCGGACGTACACGGTCGACCCGTACGGGCTGGTGGCCAAGGCCGGTACCTGGTACCTCGTCGCCGACCGGCGCGGCCGGCCCCAGCTCTTCCGCGCCGACCGGGTGGCGTCCGCGACGCTGACCGACGCCCCGGTACGGCGCCGCCCGGGCGTGGAGCTCACCGACGTCTGGCAGCAGCTGCGCCGCCAGGTCGAGGAGCGGCCCGCGGGGGTACGGGTCGTCGCCCGGATCCGGCGGGAGCGGCTGGATCTGGCCGTGCGGATCCTGGGCGGAGCGCTGACCGGGCCGCCCCGTACCGGCGGTGCGGAGGACGCTGACGACGGCTGGGCGGTCGTCGAACTGGCCTATCCGGTCGTCAACGCCGTCCGCCAGCTGCTCCAGTTCGGCGATTCCCTCGAGGTACTGGACCCGCCCGAAGCCCGCCGGGTCATCGCCGACGCCGCCGCCGCGATCACCGCCGTCTACGCGGCAGATACCCGGCCATAAGCCCCAGCACGCCAGGAACCGTCTGTCCGCCGTACGACCCACCGTCATCTCACCCGCCGGACGCACCGCCGCCCCGCATCACCACGGTTTAGGCTGCCCCCGTGGCTGATATCCAGATCCCCGCTGACATCAAGCCCGCCGACGGACGCTTCGGCGCGGGCCCCTCCAAGGTGCGAACGGAGGCGCTCGACGCCCTCGCCGCCACCGGTACCTCCCTGCTCGGTACGTCCCACCGCCAGGCCCCGGTCAAGAACCTGGTCGGCAAGGTGCAGGACGGCGTCCGCGAGCTCTTCCAGCTCCCCGAGGGCTACGAGGTCGTCCTCGGCAACGGCGGCTCCACCGCGTTCTGGGACATCGGCACGCACGGTCTGATCGCGCGCAAGTCGCAGCACCTCTCCTTCGGCGAGTTCTCCTCGAAGTTCGCCAAGGCCGCCAAGCTGGCCCCGTGGCTGGACGAGCCCAGCGTCATCTCCGCCGACCCGGGCACCCACCCCGCCCCGCAGGCCGAGGAGGGCGTGGACGTCTACGCCTTCACCCACAACGAGACCTCCACCGGTGTCGCCATGCCCATCAAGCGCGTGGCCGGTGCCGACGAGGGCGCTCTGGTTCTGGTGGACGCCACGTCGGGCGCGGGCGGCCTGCCCGTGGACATCGCGGAGACCGACGTCTACTACTTCGCCCCGCAGAAGTCGTTCGCCTCCGACGGCGGGCTGTGGATCGGCGTCTTCTCCCCCGCCGCGATCGAGCGCGCCGAGCGTATCCACGCCTCCGGCCGCCACATCCCCGAGTTCTTCTCGCTCCCCACCGCGATCGACAACTCCCGCAAGAACCAGACGTACAACACCCCGGCGCTCGCCACCCTCTTCCTGCTCAACGAGCAGCTGGAGTGGCTCAACGGCCAGGGCGGTCTGGACTGGGCGGTGCGCCGCACCGCGACCTCCGCGCGCACCCTCTACGGCTGGGCCGAGGACTCCAAGTACGCCACCCCGTTCGTCACCGACCCGGCCAAGCGCTCGCAGGTCATCGGCACGATCGACTTCAACGACGACATCGACGCCGCCGCCGTCGCCAAGACCCTGCGCGCCAACGGCATCGTCGACACCGAGCCGTACCGCAAGCTCGGCCGCAACCAGCTCCGCATCGCGATGTTCCCGGCCGTCGAGCCGTCGGACGTCGAGGCCCTGACGTCCTGCATCGACTACGTCATCGGCCAGCTGTAGCAGGGGACTTGGCGTCACGTGCCGCGACGTGTGCGGCACGTGACACCAAGGCGTCGCCTGTCCCGGGTCAGGAACGCCGACGCAACAGCCGCCGTACGGCCACGACCAGCGCCGTCGCCAGCGCGAGGACCATCGCGCCCTTCACGAAGCTGGGGTTCAGATCCGCCCCCTCGCCGCCTGAACTCCCCTCGCCGCCGGGCTTCCCGGCGTCACCGCCGCCGTTCCCCTGCTCGCCGTTCCCCGGGGCTCCGCCCTCCCCCGCCGACTCCGGCAGCTGGTC
Organism: Streptomyces sp. NBRC 110611; assembly: GCF_001590865.1. Taxonomy (GTDB): domain Bacteria; phylum Actinomycetota; class Actinomycetes; order Streptomycetales; family Streptomycetaceae; genus Streptomyces. The sequence continues at coordinate 177,926 of NZ_BBUY01000001.1, read as the reverse complement.
GCCGCTCAGGCCGACCGGTGTGACGTGGCTGTCGCGCCCCTCGGAGCCGTACATCAGCGTGCGGCCGTCCGGGGTGAAGGAGACCGATTCGCCCTGCCGCTGAATCGGGACGCCGACGCTGCCGAGGTCCTCGGGGCCGGGGTGGCCGCCGCCCTGCCAGCGGTAGAGCCGGGCACCGAAGTAGCTGCGCAGCACCAGCCGGGTGCCGTCCGGGGAGAACGCGCCGTCGGTCACCCACAGGTCGGCCGGGGCGACCTTGCGGAAGGTGTTCGTACCGGTGGCGCTGAGCCGCGCGGGCCCCTCGTACAGCGCCCCGCTGCCGTCCTGCTTCTTGCTGGCGATATAGACCCGGCCGGTCCTGGGATGCACCATGAGCGCCTCGGCGTCGCGTGGGCCGTCCGCGTACGTCACGGTGTACTGGGTGGCGGTGACGGTGGCATCGCGCAGCTCCCGGGGCTCGGGGAAGCGGTAGATCCATACGTGGTCCCATGTGCCGCCGAGGTTGTCGCCGATGTCGCCGACGTAGACGGCGCCGTCCGGGCCGACGGAGATCCCCTCCACGTCGCGCGGCGTGCCGATGCCGCGCAGGGTGATCCGGGCGACCGTGCGGCCGGTCCGGCTGTCGACGGCGTAGACGTACGGGCCGTCATCGCTGTCGTTGTGGGTCCAGTAGATACCGGGGTGCGTGCGGCTGGCGGCCAGGCCGCTGGATTCGGTGATGCGCGGGTCGCTGATCGTGAAGCCGTCCGGCTCGTCGGCGGCAGCGGCCGGTACGGCGCCATCAGCGGCCGGTACAGCAACCGCCGGCACGGCGGCGGCCGGTACGGTTCCGGCCACCCAGAGGATCCCCGCGGCCCCGGCCGCGCACAGAAGCGAACGCATGGGCACAGACTGCCATCCCCGGGGCGGCGGCGGGCGTCGTCCCCAGGAGCGCCCTCCTGTGGGGGTGGCACTGGTGCCACCGGAGAAGTGGCACCAGCGTGATGGATCACGAGCGGCAGGGCGCGGAGCATCGATTCCGTACGCGTACGCGCCGTACGCGCAGCACGTAGGGCACGCGCGGCGCGTACGGACGCCCCTCCCTCTTCTCCTCGTCAGGAGCACACAGTGCCGAAGTCCCGAAAACCACGGTGGACGCTGCCCGCCCTCTCAAGCGCGCTGGTGGCCGCGGTCGCCGCCACCGTCCTCCCGGCTCCGGCGCCGGCGGTCGCGGCGCAGCACCGGGCAGCGGCGCCCCCGATACCCGCCCGGTACACGGCCCAGCGGCTCGACTGGCAGCCGTGCAGCACAGCGAGCGGTGCGCTGCTGGAGTGCGCGCGGATGACCGTGCCGCGGAACTGGCACCGTCCGGGCGCAGGAAGGGACCTCACCCTCTCCGTGTCCCGGCACCGGGCGACGGACCCCGCGCGGCGACGCGGGGTGCTGATGATGGCGGCCGGCGGACCGGGCGGCCAGGGGCTGGAGCGGCCGGCGGGCTTCGTGGCGAAGTCGCCGGCGGTGGCTGCCGCATACGACGTGGTGAGCTTCGACCAGCGCGGAGTCGGGAAGAGCACGCAGGTGAGCTGCCAGAGCGACGAGGAGTTCCGGGAGTTCTTCCGCTCCGACGGTGACTTACGCGACCGTTCCCCCGCCGCGATCCGCGGGGTCCTGCACCGGGCCCGGCAGCTGGCGGAGGGGTGCGCGCGCCGCTCCGGGGACCTGGCGCGGTACATCACCACCGATCAGACGGTGCGCGACATGGACCTTTTCCGCTCGCTGCTGGGACAGCGGAAGGTCTCCTACTACGGGCCGTCCTACGCGACGATGATCGGCGCGTACTACGCCACGGAGTTCCCGCAGCGCGTCGAGCGCGTCGTACTGGACAGCAACATCGGATTCGACGGCACATGGGAGGAGTTCGAGAAGGGGCAGCCGCTGAGCTTCCAGCGCCGGTTCGAGCAGGACTTCCTGCCCTGGCTCGCCGCCCACGACTCCGTCTACCACTACGGCCGTACCGCCGCCGAAGCGAAGGCGACCTGGGAGGCCCGGCGCGCCGCCCTGCGCGAGCACCCGTTGGATCTGCCCGCCGGCTCCCCGGCACCGGACGGTTCACGTTCGCTGCGTCTCGGGCCCAACGCCTTCGACAGCGGTGCCATCCAGGCCATCTACAAGGCCCGGGGCTTCCCCGTGCTGGCGGCGGCGCTCACCGCCCTGGAGCACTGGGACACCGCGACGCGCGAGGAGCGGGCGCTCGTCGCGAAGCTGTACGGCAGCTACCTCAGCCCCGGCTTCCTCGCCGAGTTCGCGTCGGTGACCTGCGGCGACACACCCTGGACCGGCGACACCGGGTACTGGGTCGCCCGGAGCGCCGAGGACACCGCCCGATACCCGCTGCTGGGCGCGCGCTCCCTCGCCTTCGCCGCGACCTGCGCGGCCTGGCCGTCACCCCCGGCCCCCCGTGTGCGCGTCACCGGCAAAGGCCTGCCCCCCGTCCTCATGCTCAACTCGCGGCACGATCCCGCCACGTACTACGAAGCCGCGGTACGGGCACACCGGGCGCTGCGCGGCTCGCGTCTGGTGACCGTCGACGGTGGCGATCACGGCCAGTACCTGAACGGAAACGGGTGCGTCGACCGGATCGTCGACACCTATCTCCTCACCGGCTCCGTCCCCGCACGCGACACGTCCTGCCCGGCCGCCCCGGCACCCGCACCGCTCCCCGCCGCACACCCGTGACGCGGCCGCGTGCCGTACTTGCTTCGAGCTCACTCGAAGGCGTTGGCTGGCCCACCATGAAGTACACGCAGCTCGGGCGCACCGGACTCAAGGTCAGCCGACTCGTCCTCGGGACGATGAACTTCGGGCCTCAGACGGACGAGGCCGACAGCCACGGCATCATGGACGCGGCGCAGCTGGCCGGTATCAACTTCTTCGACACCGCCAACGTCTACGGATGGGGCGCCGACAAGGGCCGGACGGAAGAGATCATCGGCTCGTGGTTCGCCAAGGGCGGCGGGCGGCGGGACAAGACCGTGCTGGCCACCAAGGTGTACGCCAACATGGCGCCGGACGGCGACCGGGTCTGGCCGAACCACGACAAGCTCTCCGCCCTCAACATCCGGCGGTCGGTGGACGCCAGCCTCCGGCGGCTGGGGACCGACCACATCGACGTGTACCAGTTCCACCACGTCGACCGGGACACCCCCTGGGACGAGATCTGGCAGGCCATGGACGTCCTCGTCCAGCAGGGCAAGATCCTCTACGCGGGGTCCTCCAACCACGCGGGCTGGCACCTCGCCCAGGCCAACGAGACCGCCCGGCGCCGGGGTTCGTACGGCCTGGTCAGCGAGCAGTGCCTGTACAACCTGGCCGAGCGGCGCGCCGAGATGGAGGTCATCCCGGCCGCCCGGAGCTACGGCCTGGGTGTCATCCCCTGGTCCCCGCTGCACGGCGGGCTGCTCGGCGGCGCGATCCGGAAGGAGCGCGAGGGCGGCGCGGCCCGTACGGTCTCCGGCCGCTCGGCCGACTCGCTCGCCAACTCCGCGATCCGCGGCCGGGTCCAGTCCTACGAGGACCTGCTCGACCGGCACGGCCTGGAGCCGGGCGAGGTCGCGCTGGCCTGGCTGCTGACCCGTCCCGGTGTCACCGGCCCGATCGTCGGCCCGCGCACGGCCGACCAGCTCGCCTCCGCGCTGCGCGCCGTCGAGCTGGAGCTGCCGGACGAGCTGCTCGCCTCGCTCGATGAGATCTTCCCCGGTCCGGGACCGTCGCCGGAGGCGTTCGCCTGGTGAGGCGGGGCGCCCGGCGGTGAGCCGGACGGTAAGCCGGGCGGTGAGCCGTACGGCGGCGGCGCTCAGCGCAGTGCCGCCGCCACGATCACGACAATGAGCAGCACGGCGAACAGGCCGGACATGATCCGGTTACGGGTTTTCGGGTCCACCCCACGAGCGTAACCGGGGTGGGCCCGAACGTTTCACCGGCCAGGCCCGTTCACCGGCCGAGTGGCGCCGAGTGGCCAGGAGGCGATCTCCTCGTAGTGCGGCTGGGCGCCGGCCACCCCACCGACGGGTGGGTGGCTCCGCATCAGGGAGAGCCTCCCCACCGTCCACGGCGAGCCCGCGAAGTCCTTGAGGGCGGTCGCGTACGGGGCGAGGTGCACGGTGGGGACGCGGTTCCGGGCGAGGGTGAGGTGGGGGGCGTACGGGCGGTGCTCGTCCGCCATGGCGATGCCGGCCCGGCGGGCGGCGGCTGCCGCGGAGTCGGCGAGCCCGCGCATGGCGGGCCGGTCGCCGTCGGCTCCGGCCCACACCACTCGGTCGGAGAAGCGGCCGCCGCCGGCGATCCGCAGCTCGTACGGGTCGCGCCGGCGGGCCGCACGCGCCAGACGCTCCTGGAGGTCGGGAAGGGTCTCCGCGGCGACCTCGCCGTAGAAGGCGAGGGTGAAGTGCCAGCCGTCCCGCCCGGTCCAGCGCAGCCGGTCAGCGGCCGGGAGCCGCTTCAGCAGTGCCACCTCGGCGGCCAGCTCGTGCAGCGCGGGGGCGGGAGGCAGGACGGCGGCGAAGAGTCTCATGGGCCAGGCGTACGCCGCCCGCCCCCGGTCGTCAATTCCCCCCGGCCCCCGTACGGCTGAGCCCCATACGCCTAAGCCACCGGAGCCAGCTCCCGCTCCTCCGGTGGGGTCGCGTCCGGGATCCTCGGGACGAACGCCACATGCCGATGCCCCCGACGCAGGTCGATCTTGAGGCGGAGTCCGCCCACCCGGGCGAGGATCAGGCCGACGAGGGCCGCGGCGGCCAGGGAGATCACACCGCCGGTGAGGAAGCCGATACGGGCGCCGAACGCGTCGGTGACCCAGCCGACGAGCGGGGCGCCCAGCGGGGTGCCGCCCATGAAGACCATCATGAACAGGCTCATCACCCGGCCGCGCATCGCCGGGTCGGTGGCCATCTGGACGCTGGAGTTGGAGGTGACGTTGATCGTCAGGCCGACCAGTCCGATGGGGGTGAGGAGCGCCGCGAAGACCCAGAAGGAGGGGGCCAGGGCGGCGGTGATCTCCAGCAGTCCGAAGAGCAGCCCCGCACCGACCACCAGCCGCAGCCGGGAGCTGGCCCGGCGGGCCGCGAGCAGCGCGCCGATCAGGGAGCCGGCCGCCATCAGGCCGTTGAACAGGGCGTACGTGCCGGCGCCCGCATGGAAGACGTGGTAGACGAACGCGGTCAGCCAGATCGGGAAGTTGAAGCCGAAGGTGCCGATGAAGCCGACCAGGACGATGGGCCAGATGAGGTCGGGGCGCCCGGCGACGTAACGGAGCCCCTCGCGGAGCTGGCCCTTGCTGCGCGGGACCCGGTCGGCCTTGTGGAGTTCGGCCGTACGCATCATCAGCAGGCCGGCGACCGGCGCGGTGAAGGACAGGCCGTTGAGGAGGAAGGCCCAGCCGCTGCCGAAGGCGGTGATCAGGACGCCGGCCACGGCCGGTCCGATGAGCCGCGCGGACTGGAAGTTGGCGGAGTTGAGGCTGACCGCGTTGCGCAGCTCGTCCTGGCCGACCATCTCGGAGACGAACGCCTGCCGGGCGGGGTTGTCGACGACGGTGACCAGGCCGAGGAGGAAGGCGACCAGGTAGACGTGCCAGATCTGCACCTGGCCGGTGAGGGTGAGGACGGCGAGGGCGAGGCCGGTGAGGCCCATGGCGGACTGGGTGAGCAGCAGCAGGGTGCGCTTGGGGAAGCGGTCGGTGAGGACACCGCCGTAGAGGCCGAGCAGCAGCATCGGCAGGAACTGCAGCGCGGTGGTGATGCCGACCGCCGCGGACGAGCCGGTGAGGCTCAGCACCAGCCAGTCCTGGGCGATGCGCTGCATCCAGGTGCCGGTGTTGGAGACCACCTGGCCGGTCGCGAAGAGGCGGTAGTTGCGTATGCGGAGGGAGCTGAACATGCCCCCGCGGCGCGGTGGGGCGGCGGGACCGGCAGTGGGGCCTGCGGCCCGGCCCGTGTCGTGGTGGGTGTTCGGTGCGGGGGCGGAGTCTGCTCCGGGTCCCGTACTCAAAGTGGGTTCGCCTCCTCGGGCTTGCGGTCTACAGCTGGGCGAGCTTCTCCAGTACTGGAGCGGCGGCCCGCAGCTTCGCCCACTCGTCCTCGTCCAGTCCGGAGACCAGCTCGGCGAGCCAGGCGTTGCGCTTGCGGCGGCTCTCTTCGAGCATCGCCTCGGCCTGTTCGGTCTGGGTGACGACCTTCTGGCGGCGGTCGTCCGGGTGCGGTTCGAGCCGGACCAGTCCCTTGGCCTCCAGCATGGCCACGATCCGGGTCATCGACGGCGGCTGCACATGCTCCTTGCGGGCCAGCTCACCGGGGGTGGCGCTGCCGCAGCGGGCCAGAGTGCCGAGCACCGACATCTCGGTGGGGCTCAGCGATTCGTCCACGCGCTGGTGCTTGAGACGGCGGGACAGGCGCATCACGGCGGACCGCAGCGCGCTCACCGCGGCCGCGTCGTCCGGGGTGCCCTGCCGGCCGTCGGGCTGGGGGCGGGACAGTTCCGACATGGTATTTAGCATAGCTCATTAGCCTTTCTAAGAAAAGCGGGAAGCCGCGGCAGGCCGGCATGGCAGACCGGCGCCCGGAGTCAGCCTTGGCGCCCGGCAGGAGGCATACGTCCGGGGTCACCCTTATGAGTGAGGACGCGGTCGAACGTGACACACCTGACCGCACGGGAGCGGGACCGTGTCCGTATGGCGTCGCACGTGCTCAGCCTGCGAGTGGACGGGGAGCTGCTGGAGCGCATCCGGCAGCACGCGGCAAAACGCGGAATGAGCGTCCAGGACTATGTCGTCCGGACGCTCATCCGCGAGGATTTCGACGAGCGCTTCCAGTCGTCGGTCGACGAGACGAAGCGACTCGGCATCTGGGGCCCAGCCGGCTGACCCCTCACCCCTCACCCCTCCCGCTCCCCCTCCACCCCTCCACTACCCCCTGCCGGAAACTAATCACTCTCCGTATTCATTGCCGTAATGGAAGAGGAAGCGGCGAGGCAGGAGAGCAAGGCAGGAACAGGAGGGCGGGAACAGGGGGGGGCGGGCCAGTGGGCTACTTCACCCCGAGCGCCTGCTCGATCGGGTGGAGCAGGAAGTAGACGAGGAAGCAGAGGCCGACGACGTTCAGCAGCCAGGGGATCTGCCGGAAGCGGCCGGCAGCGGCGCGCAGCAGGATGTAGGCGAGGACGCCGATGCCGATGCCGTTGGTGATGCTGTAGGTGAAGGGCATCGAGATGATCGTCAGGAACGCCGGGATGCCGACGGTGAAGTCGCCCCAGTCGATGTCCTTGACGTTGGCGGCCATGATCAGGAAGCCGACGACCAGCAGCGCGGGCGTGGCGGCCTGCGAGGGGACGACCGTCGCCAGCGGGGTGAAGATCAGCGCGAGCAGGAAGAGCCCGCCGGTCACCAGATTCGCCAGGCCGGTACGGGCGCCCTCACCGACACCCGCCGTGGACTCCACGAAGCAGGTGTTGGCGGAGGCGGAGCCGAAGCCGCCGCCGGCGACCGCGATGCCGTCGGCCATCAGGATCCGGCCCATGCCCGGCAGGTTGCCGTTCTTGTCCGTCAGCCCGGCCTCCTCGCCGACGCCGATGATGGTGCCCATCGCGTCGAAGAAGCCGGAGAGCAGCACGGTGAAGACGAAGAGGCAGCCGGTCAGGACGCCGACTTCCTTGAACCCGCCGAAGAGGCTGATATGGCCGATCAGGCCGAAGTCCGGGGCGCCGACGATCTTCTCCGGGACGTTGGGGACCGCCAGGCCCCAGGCCGCGTCCGGGGTGTCGGTGACGGCGTTCACGATGATCGCGACCACGGCCATGGTGACCATGCCGATCAGGATCGCGCCCTTGGTCTTCCGCACGATCAGCACGAACATCAGCGCCAGGCCGATGGCGAAGACCAGCACCGGCCACCCCTTGAGCTGTCCCCCCTCGCCCAGCCCCAACGGAACGGTGGTGTGCGCGGAATCCGGATTACGGCTGACGAAACCCGCGTCCACCAGGCCGATCAGCGAGATGAACATGCCGATACCGATGGCGATGGCGCGCCGCAGCCCGTTCGGGATCGCGTCCATCACCCGCTGCCGCAGGCCCGAGGCGACCAGGACCATCAGCACCAGACCGGCGAGTACGACCATGCCCATCGCATCCGGCCAGCTCATCTTGGGGGCGAGCTGCAGGGACACCACGGCGTTGATGCCGAGCCCGGCGGCGACGGCGATCGGGACGTTGCCCATGACGCCCATGAGGATCGTGGTCAGACCGGCCATCAGCGCGGTGGCGGTGACCAGCTGGCCGTTGTCGAGATGGTGACCGTACTTGTCGACACCAGAACCGAGGATGATCGGGTTCAGCACGATGATGTACGCCATCGCGAAGAACGTCGCCAGGCCGCCGCGCAGCTCGCGGCTTACCGTCGACCCCCGCTCGGAGATCTTGAAGAAACGGTCGAAGCCGTTCCGGGGTGGCTTCGGAGCCGGGTTCTCAAGGGTGTCGACCGGCTTGGTGGCCGAGGGGGACATGCGGGACCTCAGTCGTACGGGCCTGGGCAGGCACAGAAGGTGGGCCAAAAAGGGAGCGAATTGGATGAACAGACGATCCAACCCGGTCAGATCCAGAAAGGTTCAGTATGAATAAACAATGCAGTGATCGCTATCTCCGCGCGTAGACCCTTGCGGCACACGGGCCGCAGGGCCACGCCCCCGTCCCCGCAGGCCGGTCCCCCGCCCCCGTAGCCCGCCCCGTAATGCTCTCCGTGACCCGCCCCGTGAGCCGAGCACCACCCGCCCCGTAAGCTGAGCGCCATGTGGAAGAAGTCCGAACTGCGTGAGGCCCCGGCCCCTCTGGAGGGCCCTGTCGTCGGCACGATCACCGGCGGCACCATCATCTGGTTCGTCCTCTTCCTCGGCCAGCTCCCCTTCTACGGCTGGTTCGCCGACCACGGCCACACCTGGTGGGTCTGGACCTGCCTGGCCGGCGGCGCCCTGGGATTGCTGGGCATCTGGTACGTCCGCAAGCGCGATGCCGCGATCAAGCGCGCAGCGGCGGCCGGTGACAACTCCTGACCGCTGCGACAACTCCTGACCGCTGCGACAACTCCTGACTGCTGCGGCCGCTCCCGGACCGATACCGGCCGCCCCCCGGACCGATACCGGCCGGACCGATACCGGCGCTGATACAGCCCGCGAGACCGCTCAACGGGTGAGCAGCGCATTCCGCCCGTAACGTCGAGAGCATGACGGAACGGGCACAGCCCCCCACTGCCGCTCCTCAGCACCCGCCGCCGGTCAACCCCGGCCTGACCGCCGCCCAGGTCGCCGAGCGCGTGGCCAGGGGCGAGGTCAACGACGTCCCGGTGCGCTCCTCCCGCTCCACCGTCGACATCATCCGCGCCAACGTCTTCACCCGTTTCAACGCGATCATCGGCTTCCTCTTCGCGATCATCCTGGTCATCGGGCCCCTCCAGGACGGTCTCTTCGGGTTCGTCATCGTCGCCAACACCGGCATCGGCATCATCCAGGAGCTGCGTGCCAAGAAGACCCTGGACAACCTCGCCGTCATCGGCGAGGCCAGGCCCACCGTCCGGCGCGACGGCGTCGCCGCCGAGATCCCCACCTCCGAGGTCGTCCTCGACGACCTCATCGAACTCGGGCCGGGCGACAAGGTCGTCGTCGACGGCGAGGTGCTGGAGAGCGACAGCCTGGAGATCGATGAATCACTGCTGACCGGCGAGGCCGACCCGGTCGTCAAGAAGCCCGGTGATCCGGTGATGTCCGGCAGCTTCGTCGTCGCCGGCGGCGGCGCCTTCACCACGACCAAGGTCGGCCGGGAGGCGTACGCGGCCCAGCTCGCCGAGGAGGCCAGCCGCTTCACCCTGGTCCACTCCGAGCTGCGGACCGGCATCAGCCAGATCCTCAAGTACGTGACCTGGATGATGGTCCCGACCGCGATCGGCCTGATCGCCAGCCATCTGCTGACCCTCGGGCTGCCGGGCGACGAGGCGATCCGCCGGATGGTCGCCGGCATCGTGCCGATGATCCCGGAGGGGCTGGTCCTCCTGACCTCTGTGGCCTTCGCCATCGGCGTCATCCGCCTCGGCCGCCGGCAGTGCCTCGTCCAGGAGCTCCCCGCCATCGAGGGCCTCGCCCGGGTGGACGTGGTCTGCCTGGACAAAACCGGCACGCTCACCGAGGGCGGTATGGACGTCAGCGCGCTACGGTCCCTGAGCGAGCCCCCGGGCGAGCCCCCGGGCGAGCCCCCGAGCGACGGGAGTCCCCCGACCGAGCGCCACGGCACCGCGACCGAGAGCCGCGACGAGGCCTACATCAAGCAGGTCCTCGGCGCCCTCGGCGACGCCGACCCCCGCCCCAACGCCTCCCTCCAGGCGATCATCGACGCCTACCCCGCCGACGGCGGCTGGCAGTGCACCCGGTCGCTCCCCTTCTCCTCCGCCCGCAAATACAGCGGCGCCTGCCTCACCGGCCCTGACGGCGAGCGCACGACCTGGCTGCTCGGCGCGCCCGACGTCCTGCTTCCGCCCGGCGACCACCGCCTCACCGACGTCGACGACCTCAACGCCCAGGGCCTGCGCGTACTTCTCCTCGCACGCACCGCACAGGAACTGGACGCCCCCGAGATCACCCGGGACGCACACCCCACCGCCCTGATCGTCCTGGAACAGCGCCTGCGCCCCGACGCCCCGGACACCCTGCGCTACTTCGCCGACCAGGGTGTGCACACGAAGGTCATCTCCGGCGACAACGCGGTATCGGTCGGCGCGGTGGCGGCCAAACTGGGCCTGCCCGGCGCCGAGTCCCCCGTCGACGCGCGCACCCTCCCCACCGACCGCGACGCGATGGCCGCCACTCTCGACGAGGGTGCGGTCTTCGGCCGCGTCACCCCTCAGCAGAAGCGGGACATGGTCGCCGCCCTCCAGTCGCGCGGCCATACCGTCGCGATGACCGGTGACGGTGTCAACGACGTCCTCGCGCTCAAGGACGCCGACATCGGCGTCGCCATGGGCTCCGGCTCCGAGGCCACCCGCGCCGTCGCCCAGATCGTCCTCCTCGACAACAGCTTCGCCAGCCTCCCCTCGGTGGTCGCCGAGGGCCGCCGCGTCATCGGCAACATCACCCGCGTGGCCACCCTCTTCCTCACCAAGACCGTCTACTCCGTCCTCCTCGCCCTCCTGGTCGCCTGCTGGCAGATCCCGTACCCCTACCTCCCCCGCCACCTCACCCTGCTCTCCACCCTCACCATCGGCGTCCCGGCGTTCTTCCTCGCCCTCGCCCCGAACAAGGAACGCGCCCGCCCGCACTTCGTCCGCCGGGTGATGCGCTACGCCCTGCCCTCCGGCCTCATCACCGGCCTCGCCGCGTTCGGCACGTACTTCCTCGCGCGCTACCACTACACCGGCCCGGACGCCCTCTCCGCCGAGACCAGCGCCGCCACCCTGACCCTCTTCCTCGCTGCGATCTGGGTGCTGGCGATCATCGCCCGCCCCTACACCTGGTGGCGGGTCGCCCTGGTCCTGGCGATGGCCCTCGGCTTCCTCGTCGTCCTTGTCACGCCCTGGCTGCAGGACTTCTTCGACCTGCGCCTGGTCGGTACGACGATGCCCTGGGCGGCGGTGGCGATCGCCGCCGTGGCCGCACTCCTCCTGGAAATCACCTGGCACTGGATCTCCCGCCGCTTCCCTGCCTGAGCCGCTTCCCGGTTGATCAGCCAAGGGGGTGTGAGGACGGATACGGCCCTCTGCGAGCATGAAGCGGGAGGAAGAGCGGGAGGAGGGAAGGGCTTTGAGGAGAGGGGAGGGGAGGCGCACCGTGTCACATCAGCAACAGCAGCAGTCGGACGACGACTCCGAGCCGACCTGGGGTTCCATGCCCCCACGCGAGAAGGCGCTCGCCGCCTTCGGCATGACCGGACTGGGCCTCGGCGTCCTCGCTTTCGTCGTCCTGGCGCTGCTGCTCGGCGTCCTCGTCGTCGCCGCGGTCTCCCGCGGCCTGATCGAAATCGACGGCCCTGGGCCCCTCATCTGGGCCGCCGTGCTGTGCCTGCCCTGCGGGCTGCTCGCCTCGGTCCTCACTCTCCCGCTGCGCCTGCTCCTCCGCCTCGTCCCCGTCTCCACCGCCCTCTCCCGCTCCTTCTCCCTGTCCCGCTCCCCCTCCCTCTCTCCGAAGGCCCGACGCGGTGCGGAGGCGCTCCTTTCCCTGGTGAGCACCTTCCTGGCCGCGCTGTTCGTCGCAGCCTTCACCCCGGGGCTGCGCGTCCAACACCCCTGGCTCCCGGCTCTGTTGGCCGCCCTTCTGGTGGCCCTGGCCAACGTGGCCGTCGACCGCTTCTCGCACGCTCGTCAACCGCGGCCCTCGTCACGGTGAGAGCCGCGCGGCCCTGGGGCCGGTCCCGTACGTTCGCGCTCAGCGCGACTGGGGCGGCGTCGCGGGGCCGGAGGACTGTTCGTGCCGCGACCCCCGGGGCGCGGGCAGCGGCGGCGACGGGGGCGCCGTGTCGGCCCTGGCGCTGAGGAGGCGGGTGAGGGGGGCGACAGCGGCGGTGGTGAGGAGTGCGATGAGCACGAGCATGGTGAACAGCTTGTCGCCGATCAGCCCGGCCTGACGGCCGATGGCCAGGACGACGAGTTCCGTCACACCACGGCAGTTGAGCAGGACACCGAGCAACCCCGCCTCTCCCCAGGCGGCACCGAATGCGCGGTGGGCGAGGGCCGCACCGGCGAACTTGCCCGCGCAGGCGGCGAACAGCAGGATGCCCACGCTGAGCAGGCCGAGCCCACTGAGGGTGGTCAGATCGGCGGAGAGGCCGGTGACCACGAAGAACGCGGCCAGCAGGATGGCCCCCATCTGCTGGAACGGTGCGGCCACGGCGGCTTGGGTGGCAGGGTCCAGGCGCGGCAGGGCGACTCCGAAGGCGAAGGCGCCCAGGGCCGCGTGGACACCGATCCAGGCGGTGGCACTCGCGGAGAGGAAGAGCCCGGCGCAGACGGTGGCCAGGGCGAGGGAGTGGTGCTGGACGAGGTCGATCCGTACGGCGAGGCGGCGCAGCAGAGGGCGTACGAGGAAGGCCATGACAAGGCCGTAGACGGCGAGTTCGGCGGCCGTACGGGCGAGCTGCCCCGTGCCGCCGCCTGTTCCCAGGGCGATGACGACGGTGACGCCGCACCAGGCGAAGATCTCGCCCACGCCCGCTGCCGCGGTGGCCGTGGTGCCGACCGGTGTGGTGTGCAGCCCGTTCTCGTGCAGGACGCGGGCGAGTACGGAGAAGGCGGTGATGGACAGGGCGGTGCCGACGAACAGGGAGAAGACGAGCGGGTGAACCCCGCGGGCGGGGAGGGCGGGGTGGATGGCCTGGACGGCGTAGGCGACGACGCTCGCACACAGCAGGGCGAGGGCCATAGATGAGGCGGAGACGGCCACGACGGCGCGTCCGCGTCCGCGCAGGGCACCGAGGTCGAGTTCCCACCCTGCCGCGAACAGGAAGAAGACGATGCCGATTTCGGCGACGACGCCCAGGTAGGGGCGGACCTCGTCGGGGAAGAGCAGGCGGGGCAGGTCGCCGGGGAGCTGGCCGAGGACGCTGGGCCCGAGCAGGATGCCGACGGCGATCTCGCCGACGATGACCGGCTGGCGCAGCCGTCTGCACAGCGGTACGAGGGCGATCCCGCACAGCAGGATCACGGCGAGGTCGATCAGAACCACGACGGGGGCGGGCGCATGGGAATGGTGCATGGGTGTGGGGTCCCCTTCACAGTGGTGCCGCGGATCGCAGGCGGCGGAGGCCGCTCATGCGGTGCGGCGGCCACGCAGGACTGTGTCCGATGCATATGACCTAGAGAGGATTGCCTGATTCACCGCGCTTCCGCCGTATTCCCGGTAAAAGCCCGAGTGATTTCTACCTGCCGGGTTGCGCGTATGGGAGCGGCCGTTCCCCTGCCGTCACTCCGTTCGCCGGCCCTCGCCCGTTCACCGGCCCTCGCCTCGTTCGCCGGGCCTCGCCCCGTTCGCCGGCCCGGCCGACGTACGCCCAGGTCTCGCAGACGGCGGGACTCCCGCACGTCGTACGCGTCGCGCACCGCACCACCTTTGCCCCCGCGCGCCATGGGCGGTGGCGCGATCCGAATGCCCCAACTCCACCCCCGGCAGACCCCTTCGGCCTGCCGCGCACCTCCCGCACACTCTCCGTGGCGTTCTGCGCAAGGATGAGGGGACACCCGCATGGACAGCTTCTCGGCACCGGTCGGCCCGTCGTACGAACCCCGCCACGGACCGGACGGACAGCCGGCACCACCGCACACCGGACAACCGCGGACACCGCCGCTCAACACCGAGGAGCCGGCGCCGCCCGCCCCCGGCAACGGGCTCATATCCCGGCTGCGTTCCCTCCCTTGGACGCTGTGCGGGCTGGCGCTCCTCACCGGAGCCGGTACGGCCGTCGGCGCCGCGGGCGTCACCGGCCTGGTCACCGCCCTCACCGTCCTGTTCACCACCTCCCCGGACGGACCGGCCGAGCCCACGCCCGTCCTCCTGCTCACCCCCGTCCTCGGCGGCCTGCTCACCGGGGCCCTGGTCCACGGCCTCGCACCGGGCACCAGCGGCATACCCGATCTGCAGCACACCGTCCGGCACGGCACGCGCATCGACCCGGCCGGGCCCCTCGCCCGCGCACTCGCCGCCGCCGCGACCATCGGCTGCGGCGGCTCGCTGGGCGCCACCGGCCCCGTCCTCCACCTGGGCGCCGCCCTCGGCTCCTGCCTGCACACGGCAGGCTCCCGCCTGGGAGCCGCCATCGCGGCACACGGCCGCCTCCTGGCGGCCTGCGGAGCGGCGGGCGGTATCACCGCCGTCTTCCACGCGCCGCTGGCCGGCCTGCTGTTCGCCATCGAACTCCTCGGCATCACCGGCGCCACCGCCCTCGCCGCCACCGCGCTCGCCACCACGGCGGCCACCGCCGCCACCGCCCTCCTCCTCGCCCCCGCTCCCCTGCTCGACCTGCCGCTCGCCGCACCGCCGCACCCGGCCGCCTACGGCTACGGCCTGAGCGCCGCCCTGGGCCTGCTCGCCGCGACGGCAGCCGCGTGCCTCCACCGCCTCCTGCTCCTCGTCCGCCGAACCTGCGCCACCGCCCTGCGGGCGAGCCGGCTGCCCACCTCGCTCCACCCGGCCTGCGGCGGACTCCTCCTCGGCGCGATGCTCCTGCTCCTGCCTCAGCTGTACGGCACCGGGCTCGCCGTCATCGGACCCGCCGCACACGGCAGGTATCCGGCAGAGCTCCTTCTCCTCCTCCTCTTCGGCAAGGCCCTCGCCACCTCGGTCACCCTCGGCATCGGCGGCTCCGGTGGCCTGCTGGCGCCCTTGCTCTGCCTCGGCGGCCTCCTCGGCACCCTCTGCGGACAGACCGCCGCCGTCCTGCTCGGCCAGGACGCGATGGACAACGCCGGCCTCTCCACCACGATGGGCATGGCCGCCTTCGTCGCCGCCGCACTCCGCGCCCCCGCCACGGCGACGCTCCTCGCCCTCGAACTGAGCGGCTACTACGCCCTCGCCCTCCCCACCGCGGCAGCCGCCCTCACCGCATCCCTCACCACCCGCCTCCTCTTCCCCACCCCGCACACCTGAGCCGCCCGTCACAGGAGCGGCACTGAATGCTGGGGTATCCGAGAACAGCGATGCACAAGGGCACCAGCACCAGCAGCAGTTCCGCTCGGACACGGACGTTCATCACCCGTGGGATCGTGACCGCTACCGCTCTGACCGCCGAGGACGCCATGGCCCCCTCCGCCACCGCCGAGGACCACATCCGGTTCCTCACCCAGGGCATCCACGCGGCGTACGAGGTCGACAAGCAGCGGGAGACCGACCGCGCCGCCGGGCCGGAGGTCAAGGCGGCGGCCGCGCGCGTCGGCGGAGGATGACGCGGCCGCCTGGCGGGAGTTCATCAACTGGGAGAAGAGTTCACGGCGACCGTTGTGGCGATCATGCAAGGGTCCGGCGTAGAAGTGTCCCTACGGCAGTCAGGGTAATTTCACCGTCGGGGCCCCGTACCGGACGGGGCCCCTCGTCCTCCTCGCTCTCCTCGTCCTCCTCGGCCCGTCAGTCGAACCAGCGGGCCCGGGCCATTTCGTCCCCCCGGTCCGGGGATTCCAGGAGGGCCGCCACCTCGAAGCGGCGGGGCCATTGGGCGGTGGCCCAGGAGAGGCCGGCGGCCACGCCCTCGACGGTGGCGGCGTGGAGGGTGCCGTCCGGGGTCCAGCGCCAGTCGAGTTCGGTGGTGGCGGCAGCGCCGTCCGGGGCGTCGCCCACCAGGAGTTCCTCGTGCTCCACGTACGACGTGGGGGTGCTGGGGCCGAGGAGTGTCCGTACGGGGGCCGGGACTTCGTGGCGGACGCCCTCGGAGCGGACCTCGGCGGGGAGCGCCTCGCTCAGCCGCCGGACCTGCAGGAGCTCCGCCAGGTCGGCGGCGCGTTCCGGGCGGACCGGGAGGAGCGGGAGGTGGGCCGCCAGGGGCATCAGGTCGGGGGCGTCGGCGATGACGGCGTCGGCCGCGTCGACCACCTGGATGTCGTGGCCGAGGACGGCACGGAGTTCGTCGGGGAGGGTGACCTGGTCGGGATCGAGGTCCGTCAAAAGGCCGTAGAGCGAGTGGAGTTGGGCGGCGGTCACGGGCCGGGACGGGTCGGCCAGGCGGGCGAGGAGTTCGGCGGCGCCGCCCGGTTCGTCGAGCAGGGCGGCGACGGAGGTCCGGACTCCGAGGGCGCGCAGGACCTGGGCGTCGACGTCGCCGGCGTCCGCGGACTCGTAGAGCCCGGACAGCAGGGGGTCGCCGCTCGCCGAGCGGAGGCCGGCCGGACGGCGGCCGTCCAGGACGGGGTGACCGCGCAGCCACCAGGCGGTGTAGGGGCGTACGGAGTCGGTGGTGCCGTCGGGCAGGAGGACGCGTACGGGTGCGGTGAGCGCGTCGCGCAGGGGCGGCCGGGAGAGCATGGCCAGCACCTGCGGCCAGGCGTCGTCGTCGACGAGGTCGAGGTCGCGGACGGCGACCAGTTCGGTGAGGACGGGCGGGACCGGGGTCTCCGGGAGGGCGTCGAGGAGGTCTTCGCACCAGACGTCGACCGCGTCCAGCAGACCTACGTCGTCCGGTTCGGCGAAGTCGCCGTCCCGCGGCTCCATTTCGTCCGGGTCGAGCACCACATCGGTGGCGCGTACGAGGGCGAAGTCGGCCAGCACACCGACGGCGGTGAGGGGCTGTTCGCCCCACCGCGCGGCCAAGTCGGCGTCACAGGCCGCCAGTTCGCCCGGACGGATGACGCGCTCGAAGGCGCTGCCCGGGTACACCAGCTCGCCCGCGGGCGCCGGCTCGCCGTCCTCGTCGGGGAGGGCGAGGGCACCGAGCCAGGGCTCGTCGCCGGGGGACAGGTTGGCGTCGCGGACCAGCGCGAGGACGGTGTCGGCGAGTTCCTCGGCGCCCAGGGAAGCGCCCGGCACGGCACCGCCCCCTGGGGCGCGGTCGAAGTCTTCGGCGAGGACGTCGTAGGCGTCTTCGTCGGCGTCGAGGGAGTGGGCGACGGCCGCGCGGACCTGGGGAGTGTTGAGGACAGCCCGGGGCGCGGCCGGGGTGGCGCCGAGCTTCTCCAGGAGCGGGTGGACCGCGTCGGGGTGGGCGACCTTCAGCCCGAGCCGGGCGAGCGTACGGTGCCGGGCCGCGGCCTCCGTGTCCGCGGCGGGGCCGCCGCCGGGCAGAGGAAGGAGGACCTGGCGCGGGCCGATGGTGGTGCGTACGGTGCCGTGCTCGCCGCCGGGCCCCTGGGCGGCGGTGCCCGCCAGGGGCACCGGCAACCCGCTGAGCCGGTCGGGGTCGGTGCCGGCCAGCGCGTCGTAGAGCCGCCACCACCAGCCGGGAGAGCGCTCGACGCCCGCCAGCCGGTCGATCATCTCGCCGAGCGGCACCCGGGACACGCCCAGCGAACGGAGCTCCGGGCGTCGTTCGAGGCCTGCGGGGAGGAGGCTGGGGAACAGCTCGGCCAGCACGGCGACGGCCGCGGCGCCCGCGCCTTCCCACAGCTCCGCGTCGACGGGGCGCAGTACGTAGCGGTCGGCCGCGCTCTTGTCCTGGTCCCACTCCGCGGCGCCCTCACCCAGGGCCCACTCCTCGGCGACTTCGGCCTGGGCCCACTCCGCGGCGTTCTCGCCCGCGTCCCCCTCCTCCCGCTCCGCGGCAGGCTCCCCCAGGGCCCCGGCGAGGGCCGGCGAGGCCTCGGGCCGCACCGCCTCCCCCGCGCTCGGCAGGAACCGTACCCGCGGCAGCAGTTCCAGCACCTGGCGGCGCAGCTCGCTGTCCAGGCCGCCCTTGCCCAGCGGGCCCGGCACCAGGTCGAGGGTGCCCACCGACACCGGACGCCAGTCGGCCAGCAGCGTCGCGTACGTGGCGGCCGCCCGGCCGGTCAGGAAGTCCGCCAGGGCGCCCGCCGCTACATGACGGCGGGTCGGCTCCAGCGGGAAGGAGGCGATGAGGAGGGCGGGCAGGGCCAGCGGTTCGTCGGTCGGGGTGGGTGCGTGCACCACCGGCGCGGTACCGGGCCTGGCCGGCGCGCCCTCGGCGTCCACCGGCACCGCCCAGGTCACCGTCCAGAACGGCCGCAGCCGCTCCTCGACGGGCCGGTCCGCGAGCAGCGCCGGGTCCAGCGGCCCGCCGTCGCTCACCACCCGCCACCGGGTGGCGCCCCGCTCACTGTCCTCGATCAGGACGTACGGGCCGTCCTGGCGGCGCCTCAGCTCCCGTACCCCCTCCGGGGTTTCGACGATCACCTCGGCCAGCCCCGGCAGGGTCAGCAGCAGCGCCGCGTCGATCCCGTCCAGCAGCCGCTCGGCGAGGTCCTGGGCCGCGATGTCGCGCAGCGGGAGGACGACCGCGGTGTCGTAGCCGTCGGGGGCGGTGCCCTCCGCGGGCAGCGGGAGCCGCAGCAGCGGCACATGCCCGTCGCGGCGGCGCAGTTCGCCGCCGAGGCCGGGGCTGTGCGCCGCCACCGCCTCGGTCATCTCGCGGGCCTCGGCGAGCGACCACCGCACCCCGCCGGTACGGCCCACCAGCGCCGGCTCGTCGCTGACGGACAGCACCGCGGCGAAGCCCACGCCGAACCGGCCCACGGCACCGGCCGCGATGCTCGGCTCCCGCTTGGCGGAGGCGCGCAGCGTGGACAGCGACTCGACACCGGTGGCGTCCAGAGGGGCGCCGGTGTTGGACGCGACGAGGACGGCGGGCGCGCCGGCGTCGGCCGGGTGCAGCGTCAGCCGGAGCCGTCCGGGGACGCCGGCCCGGGCCGCCGCGTCGGCCGCGTTCTGCGCCAGCTCCACGGCGAGGCGGTCGCGGTACCCGCCGAGCGCGAGGTCCTCCTCCGCGTTGGCGTCCTCCCGGAACCGGGCCGGTGACGCGGCCCAGGCGTCCAGTACGCCGCGCCGCAGTCGAGCCGTCCCGAACGGGTCTCCGGCTGCGCCTCGCACCCACGACGTTGCGGTCACGTGTCTCGTCTCCCTCGTCCGTCTCCTTGCCACAGACGGTATCGCCCCACGTCGTCGGCCGAGCCAGGGCGGGGGTGCAGTTTTCCGGCCTACGGCCGGAGGAGCGCGGAGAGCTGAAGAGGTGCCGGAGTGGGCGGAGCAGCGGGAAACGTCAGGGATGCGGACAACAGCAGGGATACGGACAACGGGGGCCCAGCCCCTCAGCTGTGGCCCAGTTCCTCCGCCGGGCCGGCCTCCTCCACCGAGCCGCCGTCCCGTTCCGGCCGCAGGGTCAGCGGTTCGACGACCGTCTCGTCCACCACCGGCGGCGCCGGCCGCGGCGGCTTCGGCATGACGGCCGCCTCGGAGTGCGCTCCGCAGCCGTACGCGAGGGAGACGACCCGGCCGTCCGCGGGGGAGAACTCATTGGCGCAGACGCCGAAGGCCTGGCGCAGGGAGCCGGTGAGGGGGGCGAGGAAGCCGCAGGTCATGCAGGTGGCGGGGGCCGCCTGGGCCATGGGCGTCTTGGCGCCGTAGGCCTCTTCCCAGCGGTCGGCGGCGGCGTGCAGTCCGTAGCGGGACAGCACCCGTGCGCGCCGCATGCCGAGCTCCTCGGCGACGTCCGCGATACCGCCCCGGGCAGGCGTGGGCTGGATGGCGGGCGAGCCGGGGAGGACATCCGCCTCCTCCGTGTCCGCGACGTCCGCGGCCATGCCCTCCGCGACGGCGGAGTTCGGCGGGGGGCTGTCCTCGCCGGAGAAACCGGGCTCCAGACGCAGGTCGTCGGACTCGGTGGGCAGCAGGTCGCCGGGGCCCATGTCGCCGGGGCGGAGCCGCTCGCTCCAGGGCACCCACTCCGGCGCGAGCACCGCGTCGGGGCCGGGCAGCAGCACCGCCTCGTCGAGGGTGACGATCTTGGCGCGGGAGGCCCGGGCGACGGTCACGGCCCAGCGCCAGCCGCGGTAGCCGGGCTCGTCGGCGGCGAAGAGGTGGGTGACGACGCGGTCGCCGTCGGCGACGGCCCCGAGGTGCTCCCCGACCACGCCGGGGAGCGCGACGTCCTGCGCCGCGGTCCGGGCAAGGTCGACCGCCTCGGCGCACAGGCGGTCGGGGGTACGGCTTCGCATCGCAGCACTCACAAGAATCGTTCTCTCTTCTACGCCGTCTCACGAGTGCGCCAGCCGGAGCGGTCCTTGTCGTTCCGGACGACCGGCGGGACGGGGGCGGGCGGAGCGGACCGTGGGACCGCGTCGACGTCCGCGCCCGATCGGTTCGGCCGAGCGCACCTCATACGAACCATTCTGCGGGATCGCGGACGGTGATGAGACACGCGGCCAGTTCCGACCGCCGGTGGCGCGTTACACACGCTACCCCTTCACGGGTGTACGACTCCCCGGCGGGAGCGGCAAATGGCAGCGGGAACCGCGACCGGAGGGCTCGGAAGACCCGGAAGAGACCCGGAAGGCTCGGAAGACTCGGAAGGCAGTGGCAACGGCGGCCAGGCGGGGCATCGCGTACGGCATCCCGTAGGACAGATAGGAGAAACCACCCTCTCCTGGGCGAGTTGGGGCGCACGGTGGGGCACTATGACCAAGTGTCGGCACGGCAGCCTCCCCGGGCGTCGCGGACGTCGAAGCGGGGCGGTTTCGGGGACGGCCGGGTCCGTCGGGCGGGCCGGGCGGTCGGCCGGGCGCTGCACCGGCCGTTGGCCCGCGCGGCCCGCGGGGTGCGGCGCGCGACGCATGCGCAGGGCGCGGGCGAGTCGGGGCTCGCCAAGCTGATCGAGCTGCACGCGGTGAACGCCGTGGGCGACGTGATGATCACGGTCGCGCTGGCCTCGACGGTGTTCTTCTCGGTGCCGACGCACGAGGCACGGGGCCGGGTGACGCTGTATCTGGCCGTGACGATGGCGCCGTTCGCGCTGCTCGCGCCCGTGGTCGGGCCACTGCTGGACCGGCTGCCGCACGGCCGTCGGGCGGCGATGGCGGGCGCGATGCTGGCCCGGGCACTGCTGGCGCTGACGATGGCGGGCGCGGTCGCCACCGGGGGGCTGGAGCTGTATCCGGCGGCACTGGGGGTGCTGGTGGCGTCGAAGGCGTACGGCGTGGTGCGCAGCGCGGTGGTGCCGCGGCTGCTGCCACCGAGGATCTCGCTGGTGAAGGCCAATTCGCGGGTGACGCTGGCGGGGCTGCTGGCGACCGGCGTCGGGGCGCCGGCCGGGGCCGGGCTGCATCTGATCGGGCCGCACTGGCCGCTGTACGGGGCGTTCGCGGTCTTCGTGGCGGGCACGTTCCTGTCGTTCTCGCTGCCGCACAAGGTCGATTCGGCGAAGGGGGAGGGACGGGCCCGGCTGGCGTCCCATGAGGCGGCGTCCCAGGAGGCCGCGTCCCGTGACGCGGCGCCCCAGGAGGCGGCGTCCCGCGGGGAGAAGTGGGTCGGGGAGAGGTGGGTCGGGGAGAGGTGGGTCGGGGAGAAGTGGGTCGGGGAGAGGTGGGTCGGGGAGGAGGAAGCGGGGCGTGAGGAAGCAAGGCACGAGGAGGCAGGGCATGAGGAGGCGGGAGCCCGGCGCGGTCGGCGGCCGAAGCCGGGGCTGCGGTCGGTGGGGCCGTCCGTCCTGCACGGGCTGCAGGCGAATGCCGCGCTGCGGGCGCTCTCCGGATTCCTGACGTTCTTCCTGGCGTTCCTGCTGCGCGAGCACCCGCTGGGCGGGCTGAGCCCGGCCGTCTCACTCGGGCTGGTGGCGGTGGCGGCCGGCACCGGCAACGCACTGGGGACGGCGGTCGGGGCGTGGCTGAAGGCCCGGGGGCCGGAGCCGATCATCGCGGGGGTACTGGGGCTGGCGCTGGGCGTGATGGTGCTCGCCGCGGTGTTCTACGACGGGATGGCGGTGGTCGTGGTGACCGCGGCGGCGGCCACGGCGGGGCTGTGCCAGGCGCTGGCGAAGCTGTCGCTGGACGCGGTCATCCAGCGCGATGTGCCCGAGGCGGTACGGACCTCCGCGTTCGCCCGGTCGGAGACGGTGCTGCAGATGTCGTGGGTGGTGGGCGGTGCGCTCGGGATCGTGCTGCCGCTGATCGGGGAGCTGGGGATGTCGGTGGCCGCGGGGCTGGTGGCGCTGGGCGCCCTGCTGGCCGTACGGGGGCTGCTGAGCGCGGCCCGGCACGGGGGCGGGCCGACGGCGCGAGTGGCATGACGGCCGGCCCCGGAGTGCGACGGCGGCGAACCCGGAATGCGACGGCGGTGGGACCCGAGTGCGATGGGCGGCGCGGCACGCCGTACCCGCGCGTGGCGTGGACCGGGGCGCCAGATAGCCTGCCCGTATGACCGCTGCGTTGATCTCCTGGGGCAAGGGCCGCCGCGCCGCTGCCGCCATCGGTGCCGTGTCCCTGGGTCTCATCACCCTCTCCGCCTGCGAGAAGCCGACCTCGCTCGCGACCGTGTCCGTCGGTTCGACGACGGTGACGGCCGAGGCCACGCCCGGCTGCGACGGCGAGGGCAAGGAACTGTCGCGGAAGGACATCGCCGCTTGCATCACCAAGAAGGGCGGCAAGACGATCACCGTCCACCCGGGTGAGAAGGTGCGTGTCGGCGTCGACCCGGACGTCGCCAAGTCCGGCTGGGTCGCCATCGGCGCGGGCCCCGTCATGGAGGAGCCCAGCAAGCAGACGTACCGCAGCTTCGACGCGGACACCCTCTTCATGCAGCGGGACCCGGTCACCGGCCAGCCGTCGTACAAGAAGGACGTCACCCTCCAGGTCGCGGAGATCGGCAAGGGCGAGGGCCCCAAGACGATGTGGCACTTCACGCTGCAGCGGAAGGGCTGAGCACGGGCCGACAACCGACGGGCTGTGGGGGCGTTCTGATGCGGATTCTCGTAGTCACGGCGGTGGCCGCCGAGCGGGATGCGGTCGCTGCCGCGCTGGACGGTGGCGAGCCGGATCCGCTGCCCGGCGGCTACGAGCTGCTGCGGTGCGCCGGCGACAGCGAGGACGGCGAGGACGAGCCAGTGGCAGTGACGTCGGACGAGGCAGTGGCAGTGGCGTCGTTCGATGTGCTGGCCGCCGGTGTCGGCCCGGCCGCCGCGGCCGCCGGCACGGCCACCGCGCTGACCGCCGCCGCGCTCTCCGGGCAGCCCTACGACCTGGCGGTCTCGGCCGGTATCGGCGGCGGCTTCGCCCCCGGCCTCAGCGCGGCGCCACCGGGGAGCTCCCCGTCCGGCGCGCCCCTGGGCTCGGTGGTGGTCGCGGAGGCGATCGTCGCGGCGGACCTGGGCGCCGAGACTCCGGACGGCTTCGCTCCGGTCACCGAACTGGGCTTCGGCACGGTGGTGCACCGGCCCGACCCGGCGCTGGTCCGGGCCGTCGCCACGGCGGCCGGCGCGGCCATCGGCACCATCATCACGGTCTCCACGGTCACCGGCAGCGCGGAGCGCGCCGCCGAGCTGGCGGAACGTCACCCGGGCGTGCTGGCCGAGGCGATGGAGGGCTTCGGGGTCGCCGAGGCGGCCGCCGCGCACGGTGTGCCTGTACTGGAGGTCCGTGCGATCTCCAACGCCGTCGGCCCGCGCGACCGCGCCGCCTGGCGCATCGGCGACGCCCTCGCCGCGCTCACCGGCGCCTTCCGTACGCTCCGCACGGTCCGCCCGCTCCGCCCGCTCCGCCCGCTCCGCGCGCTCCCGGAAGACCTGACGACCGCGGCCGCCGCCCCCCTGAACACCACAGGTCCGGCCGATGGTCCTGACACCGCATATCCGACCGCCGTCCCCGGCACCGCAAGTCCGGCCGACGGTCCGGCCGCCCCCGGATCCGCCCCGTCCCACCCCTGAGGAGGCCCCCGTGACCCGGCCCGTCATCCAGCCCGTGGCCCAGCCCGTGACCCGGCCGCTGGACATCGCGTACTCGCCGTGCCCGAACGACACCTTCGTCTTCGACGCGCTGGCGCACGGCCGCGTCCCGGACGCGCCGGAGCTCGCGGTCACCTTCGCCGATATCGACCTGACCAACGGGATGGCGGAGCGCGGTGAGTTCGACGTCCTGAAGGTGTCGTACGCGGTGCTGCCATGGGTCCTGGAGGAGTACGCGCTGCTGCCCTGCGGCGGGGCGCTGGGGCGCGGCTGCGGGCCGCTGGTGCTGACCCGGCAGCAGGGGACGGCCGCGGACCTGGCCGGCCGACGGGTCGCGGTACCCAGCGAACGGTCCACCGCGTACCTGCTGTTCCGGCTGTGGGCGGCGGCCGAGGTACCGGGCGGTGTCGGGGAGATCGTGGTGCTGCCGTTCCACGAGATCATGCCCGCCGTCCGGGACGGCCGGGTCGACGCGGGCCTGGTCATCCACGAGGCGCGCTTCACCTACCAGAACTACGGCCTGGTGTGCCTGGCCGACATGGGCGAGCACTGGGAGCGGACCGCCGGGCTGCCGATCCCGCTCGGCGCGATCATCGCCAAGCGGTCACTGGGCGAGCGGACGCTGCGCGAGCTGGCGGCCGCCATCCGCACCTCCGTCCGGATGGCCTGGGACGACCCGGAAGCGTCCCGTCCGTACGTCCTGGAGCATGCGCAGGAGATGGACCCGAAGGTGGCCGACCAGCACATCGGGCTGTATGTGAACGAGTTCACCGCCGGCCTCGGAGAGGACGGCTATGCCGCGGTGCGCGGGTTGCTCACCCGCGCCGCGGCCGAGGGGCTGGTGCCGCCCCTCGGCCGGGATGCGCTGAAGTTTGTCTGATTTTCTGTGACCGGCCGAGCCGGTTCAGCGGCCGGACTGGTTCAGATGCCTAACCGGCTCACACGTCGAGCTGGTCGGCGACCGCGCGCAGCATGCCGGCGATCTTCGCCCCGTGCGCCTTGTCGGGGTAACGGCCACGCTCCAGCTGCTGGGTGACGTTCTCCAGAAGCGTGGTGAGGTCCTGAACGATCGAGGCGAGCTCATCGGGCTTACGGCGCTGGGCCGCGGCGACCGAGGGGGTCGGGTCGAGGAGCATCACGGACAGCGCCTGGTCACCGCGCTGCCCTGCGACGACGCCGAACTCGACACGCTGGCCAGGCTTGAGCGCGGCCACGCCGTCGGGCAGCACCGACGAGTGCACGAAGACGTCGCCGCCGTCATCGCGGGAGAGAAAGCCGAAGCCCTTCTCGCTGTTGAACCACTTGACCTTGCCGGTAGGCACGTCTGTCCTCGTCCTCGTACTCGTTGGAAAATCTGGTGGGAATCCGGTGGAAATCTGGGCTGGGTCTGCCGCGGGAACTGGCTGCGGAAGAAACGGGTCTGGATAGCAATGCAGCGGGCCGCAGGACCCGCCACCACCAAGGCTAATGGTCCCGGGGCCGGTGACAAGACGCCGCCGGGTGGATCCTCGTCGCCTCTGGCCCGGACTTACCCTGGTCAGGTGTCTGACGAAACTCCCCGGGCCGGGGATCTGCTGGTCCGAATCGGCGCGATCATGTTCCTACTTGGCGCACTGGCCACTCTCGCCACAGTGACGCCGCTGTTCCTGGGGACCCCTCCGCTGCCGTCCGCCTTCTACTGGCTGTGCATGCTGATGGGTCTCGGCTTCCTGGTCGCCGCCACCGGACTGGTCCGTTCCGCGCTCACGCAGCGGCGTCAGGCCGAGGCGACGTCCGGAGTGCCCGGAGTGTCCGGACCGTCCGGAGCGCCCGAACCGTCCAGTGACTCCGCAACGTAACGGTTCAGCCACGCCGGGAAGTCCATGAGGTCCCCGAGCACCACATCGGCGCCGGCCGCCAGCAGCTCACTCCCGTCGCACGGCCCGGTGGCCACGGCCACGGACACCGCGCCCGCGGCGCGCGCACCCCGTACGTCACCGGTGTGGTCGCCGACGTAGATCCGCGCACCGTACTCGCGCAGCGCCTCGGCCTTCGCCTCCGCCCACAGCGAGCCGATCACCGCGTCCGGCTCGATGCCCAGGTGTGCCAGGTGCAGCTTGGCGTTCGGCTCGTACTTGGCCGTCACCACAATCGCCCGCCCTGGTGCTCCTGTTCCTGTTCCTGCTGCTGTTCCTGCTTCTGCTTCTGCTTGTGCTCCATGGCCCGCGCCGACGCCTGCTGCCTGCACCGCGGCGATGGCCTCCCGGGCGCCGCGCATGGCCAGGGTCGGCGTGATCCCGTACTCCGGATACAGCTCGCGGTAGAGGCCGCTGGCCTCCGCCACCCGCTCCTCGGGAAACCAGCGGCGGATCTCCTCCTCCAGCGGCGGTCCCAACCGGGTCACCGCGGCCTCGGCATCGATATACGTACCGGTCCTGGCGGCCAGCTCCTCGTAGGCGGCCTTGATGCCCGGCCGGGAGTCGATCAGCGTCATGTCGAGGTCGAATCCGACCGTCAGGGGGTACGCAGCCATGCCTGCCATTGTGCAGGCGCTCCCGGCCGGTCGGGCAGGGGCACTGGGCAGGGGCTGCGGGGCGAGGACACGGGGGCGAGGGCCAGGGGCTGCGAGGGGTAGGGGCTGCGAGGGCCAGGGGGCTGGCGCAGGGGCTCTCGTCTGCCGCGTCCGCCTCGTCTGCGCTACCGCGCCGCCCGCCGCATCCGCCACAGCAGGAACAGCGCGGAGGCGATGGCCGCGAACCGGGCCACGACCGGCAGACCATCGAGCAACTCCTGCCCCAGCCGGCCCTCGGCGACCGGCTCGCCCCAGCGGCGGTCGAGGCGCCCCCACAACCAGACCAGCAGGCCGCCGACGACGATCCCGGGCACCCCCAGCGCCGCGAACTTGGCCTCGGTCCGGCTCAGCCGCCGCGATACGTAGGCGAGCGCCCAGCCCCCCGCCACCGCCCACCAGGACCCCAGCACCGCACCGGCCACGAGCAGGAGCGCGGCCAGCGTCGGGACGGGGCTCAGCCATGCCCGGAGGGGCATCGGACCGGCGGTGTCCTCCCGGACACCGGGCTCCACTTCCTCACCGGTTTCCTCACCGGTGCCGCCGGTGTCACCGGTCTCACCGCTGCCGTCCGCCACATCGGTCATGTCGGCCACGTCGGCCGCCGCCACGGCATCCTCGGCGTCTACCGCCGCACCCCGCCTGCCCCCCGCAGCCCTGCCCGTCGCCCTCTTGCCTCCCTTGCCTCCCTCGCCGCTCTCGTCCCTCTTGCTCAGCGACAGTCGGCCGCCGTCGCCACCACTGCCCTTGCCACCCGTGCAGCCCTCACCGCTCTCACCCTGACCCTCGCCCTCGCCCCCGTCCTCCCCCGTGCCCTTGCCCGTGCCCTTGCCATCCGGCCGGTCCCACATCTCCGGAATCTCGATGCCCCCGACGAATCCGGGCACGGTCTCGCCCGGGCCCAACGGTGCCGGCCCCATCCGCCACCAGTCAGGAGCGCCGCCCCCGTCGCCGAGTTCGTCCGCACCGGCAAGGTGCGGGGGGAGGCCGGAGGTCTGCGGCTTGTCATCCGTGGACGCCTTGCCGTACCGCAGCGCCTTACCGGTCAGGCCGCTGCGCCAGGCCAGGCCGGCGAGCTTGTCGCGAGGGGAAGTCCGCCGGGAAGGCGGCTCGCCGGCCCTTGAAAGGTGCCCAGCTCCAGAGGAGTGCCCGGCCCGCGCGGTAGGCCCGTCCCCCGACAGCTCCCCGGACGGCGTGGTGCCGCCGGCCTCCGCGACCACCGCCTCCGGCGACCCCAGCCGCGCCAGCATCCGCTTCACACCGGACACCGAGTCGGGCTTCCGCTCGTCTATCTCGGCCCGGAGCCGGGTCACCAGCCGCATCCGCGTGGCGGCGGGTAGACCCTGCTGCTGGGCCAGGTCGCCCACCCGGCTCAGATAGTCGAAGACGAGCTGATCGCTCTCGATCCCCACGAAATCCCCTGCCCCCTTGCTCTCCTTGATCCACTGATCCCCTTGGTCCGCAGCGGCGACTCCCCCGAGATGCGTTCACCGGCGACGAAATCACCTGCGGCGTCCGCTGGTTACCGCAACCGCCTCGACGGTACCGCCCCGCACTGACAACGGACCGGAGGCCGCCCGGCACGCTCAGCGGCGTCTCGCGGCACCTGGCATCCTCCGGCGGCCCCCCACCCCAGTCAAAGCTCCCGGCCCCGCCTCCGGCCCCGATTCGAGCCCCCGATTCGGGCCCGGTCCCCGCCCCACGCCGCCACGCACTGCCCCCGCCCCCCTCACCCCGCTAACGTAGGACGAATGACCGGTATCCCCCGCACCCTCGCCGAGGAGCTTCGAACCCGCACCGACGGCGGGCTCATCGGGCTGCTGCGGGCCCGGCCCGACCTGCTCAATCCGGTACCGGGCGACGTCACACAGCTGGCGACCCGGGCCGGGACCCGGGCGTCCGTCGTGCGCGCGGTGGAGCGGCTCGACCTGTTCGCGCTGCAGACCGCCGAGGCGCTGGCGGTGGCGCCGGATCCGTGCCCGTACGGGACACTGGCCGCGCTGATGGGCGGAGACGCCGAAGACGAGGCGAAGGGCCAGGAGAAGGGCCGGGAGAAGGGCCGGGAGAAGGGCCGGGAGAAGGGCCGGGAGAAGGGCCGGGAGAAGGGCCGGGAAGACGAGG
Source organism: Streptomyces sp. NBRC 110611 (assembly GCF_001590865.1). Taxonomy (GTDB): domain Bacteria; phylum Actinomycetota; class Actinomycetes; order Streptomycetales; family Streptomycetaceae; genus Streptomyces. Next base: position 148,900 of record NZ_BBUY01000001.1, on the reverse strand, counting down.
CGGCCAACGGCAACGAGGCCGTGAGCGCCGCGGACGAGGCGGTCGTCGCCGAACTGCCCCGGGCGGTGGCGCAGCTGCGTGCGCAGGCGCTGGTGTGGGGCCCGGACGACCGGCTGCGGCTGGTACGTACGGCCCGCGAGCTGCTGACGCCCAGCGCCGCGCACCCGTCGCCGACCGGTCTGGGCCCCACCGTCGCCGAGGCCACGGCCGGTATGTCACCGGGCCGGCTACAGGAGATCATCGCGGCCGCCGGGCTGCCCACCACCCATGACCCGGTTTCCGCGGTCGCCGCGCTGACCTCGCTCTTCGCCGACCGCCCGCGGATGGCGGCGCTGCTCGACAGTGCGCCCGCCGAGTCCGTGGCCGTCCTCGACAAGCTGATGTGGGGCCCGCCGTACGGCGGTGTCACCGACCGCCCGGCCCCGCACCTGCAGTGGCTGCTCGACCGCGGACTGCTGCTGCCGGCCGGCGGCCGTAACGTCGTCCTGCCGCGCGAGGCGGCGCTCTTTCTGCGGGGCGGGCGGGCACACCGTCACCCCGAGCCGGTGCCGCCCGCGCTGGAGCCGGTCACGGAACGCGATCCCCAGCTTGTGGACCGCACCGCCGCGGGCCAGGCGTACACCGCGCTGGCGACCGTCGAGGAGCTGCTCAAGGAGTGGGACCTGGGCGGGCCCCCGGTGCTGCGCGCCGGAGGCCTGAGCGTCCGCGATCTCAAGCGGACCGCCGTGGCCCTGGACACCACTGAGCAGCTCGCCGCCTTCTGGCTCGAACTCGCCCACGGGGCCGGGCTGATCGCCTCTGACGGCGAGGCCGATGAGCGGTACGCGGCCACCCCGGCGGCCGAGGAGTGGCTGCAGCTGCCCGATCATGAGCGCTGGGCGGCGCTGGTGACCAGCTGGCTGCCGGCCACCCGCACCCCGGGCGTGGTCGGTACCGCCGACGCGAAGGGGCGCACGCTGGCCGCGCTCGGCCCGCATCTGGACCGCTCCCCGGCGCCCGAGGTCCGCCGGCGCACCCTGGCGCTGCTCGCCGGTCTGCCGCCGGGCGCTTCCGTACCGGCGGCGACGGTCCTGTCCCGGCTGCGGTGGGAACGTCCGCTGCGCGGGGCGGGGACGGCGGGACGACCGGCCGCAACCGCCGCAGCACCTGCCGGGAACACCACCCCGGGCATCCCCACACCCTCCCCGATCGCTTCCCCTGGCGGCCTCGCGCCCACCGCGACCGCCTCCCCGGGCACCCCTGCCCCCACCTCGGCCGCATCCCCTCCTGGCAGCTCTGCACCCACCCTCGACCTGCGCTCACGGATCGCCCAATGGACGCTGTCCGAGGCGGAGTTGCTCGGCGTGACGGGCCGGGGCGCGCTGTCGGCCCACGGCCGGACCCTGATCAACGCCGCGCACGAAGCGACCACCCCCACCGAGATCACGACCGTCCCCACCGCGACCGCGACCGTCACCGTCCCCACCCCCGCCGAGACCGCGACGGCCGCCGCCCGCGCCGCGGCCCTGCTCGCCCCGCTGCTCCCCGAACCGCTCGACCACGTCCTCCTCCAGGCGGACCTGACCGCCGTCGCCCCCGGCCCGCTGCGGCGCCCGCTCGCCGAGGCGCTCGGCGTACTCGCCGACATCGAGTCCAAGGGCGGAGCCACGGTCTACCGCTTCACCCCGGCCTCCGTACGCCGCGCCCTGGACGCCGGCCGCTCGGCCGCCGAGCTGCGGGAGTTCCTCCGCACCCACTCCCGTACGCCGGTTCCTCAGCCACTCGCCTACCTCATCGACGATGTGGCCCGTAAACACGGCCAGTTGCGGGTCGGCGCGGCCACCGCCTACGTCCGCTGCGACGACGACGCGCTGCTCTCCGAGATCCTCGCCGACCGCCGCGCCGCCGCACTCCGCCTGCGCCGGCTCGCCCCGACCGTACTGGCCGCGCAGTCCTCCCCGGAACAACTCCTGGACGGACTACGGGAGATGGGCTACGCCCCGGCCGCGGAGTCCGCCGCCGGCGATGTCCTGGTCGCCCGCGCCGACTCGTACCGCACCCTGCCGCGCAGTGCGCCCGTCCCGGTGCCCGACGGGCCGCCGTCCCCTGACCGCACCCTGCTCGAAGCGGCGGTCCGCGCCATCCGGGCCGGCGACCTCGCCGCCACCGCGGAACGCAAGCCGGTCCGGGCCCCCACCCAGGCCCAGGGCCAGACCAGGGCCCAGGATCAGACCCGGGACCAGGACCAGGCCAAGGTCCCGGACCGGTCCCGGGGCGCCTTCCCGCGCACCACCTCCGCGGAGACCCTCGCCACCATGCAGGCCGCGGTGCTCACCAACTCGGCCGTCTGGATCGGGTACGTCAACGCGGACGGCGCGGCCAGCCAGCGCGTCATCGCCCCCGTACGCGTGGAGGGCGGCTTCGTGACCGCCTACGACCACACCGCCGACGAGGTCCGCACCTACCCCCTGCACCGGATCACGGGGGTGGCGGAACTGGCGGACGACGCGGTCTGAGATCCGCGCTCCCGGCAGCCCCGTCCCCGTTCCGCCCCGATGGGGCACACTGGAGGTTTGGCGGTACGGGACACTCGCGTGCCGGCCGGGTGCCGAAGGGAAAGGGCGAGGCGCGTGAACGGACCTCTCATCGTCCAGAGCGACAAGACGCTGCTTCTGGAGGTGGACCATGAGCTGGCGGACGCCTGCCGGCGGGCCATCGCGCCCTTCGCCGAGCTGGAGCGGGCACCGGAGCACATCCACACGTACCGGGTGACGCCGCTGGGGCTGTGGAACGCGCGGGCCGCCGGGCACGACGCCGAGCAGGTCGTCGACGCGCTGGTGCAGTACTCGCGGTACCCGGTACCGCACGCGCTGCTCGTCGACGTCGCCGAGACCATGGCCCGGTACGGCCGGCTGACGCTGGTCAAGCACCCCGCCCACGGGCTGGTGCTGACCACCACCGACCGGCCGGTACTGGAGGAGATCCTCCGGTCCAAGAAGGTGCAGCCGCTGGTCGGGGCGCGGATCGACCCGGACAGCGTGATCGTGCACCCCTCCGAGCGCGGACAGATCAAGCAGACGCTGCTGAAGCTGGGCTGGCCGGCCGAGGACCTGGCCGGTTACGTGGACGGTGAGGCGCATCCGATCGAGCTGCACGAGGACGGCTGGGGGCTGCGGCCGTACCAGCAGCAGGCCGTGGAGGGCTTCTGGCACGGCGGCTCAGGTGTCGTCGTGCTGCCCTGTGGCGCGGGAAAGACGCTGGTGGGGGCGGGTGCCATGGCCCGCGCGAAGGCCACCACGCTGATCCTGGTGACGAACACGGTCTCGGCCCGGCAGTGGAAGCACGAGCTGGTACGGCGGACCTCGCTGACCGAGGACGAGGTCGGCGAGTACAGCGGCACGAAGAAGGAGATCCGGCCGGTCACCATCGCCACGTACCAGGTGCTGACGACCAAGCGGAAGGGCGTCTACCCGCACCTGGAGCTGTTCAACTCCCGGGACTGGGGCCTGATCGTCTACGACGAGGTGCATCTGCTGCCCGCGCCGGTCTTCAAGTTCACCGCCGATCTGCAGGCGCGGCGGCGGCTGGGGCTGACCGCGACGCTGGTGCGGGAGGACGGCCGGGAGTCGGATGTCTTCTCCCTCATCGGGCCCAAGCGGTTCGACGCACCGTGGAAGGAGATCGAGGCGCAGGGGTACATCGCCCCGGCCGACTGCGTCGAGGTCCGGGTCAACCTGACCGAGTCGGAGCGGCTGGCGTATGCGACGGCGGAGACCGAGGAGAAGTACCGCTTCTGCGCGACCACCGACAGCAAGCGCGATGTGACCGAGGCGCTGGTCCGCCGGCACGAGGGCGAGCAGACACTGGTCATCGGCCAGTACATCGACCAGCTGGACGAGCTCGGCGAGCATCTGAACGCGCCGGTGATCAAGGGCGAGACCACCAACGCCCAGCGGGAGAAGCTCTTCGACGCGTTCCGGGAGGGCGAGATCTCGGTACTGGTCGTCTCCAAGGTGGCGAACTTCTCGATCGACCTTCCCGAGGCCACGGTCGCGATCCAGGTGTCGGGGACGTTCGGTTCACGGCAGGAGGAGGCACAGCGGCTGGGGCGGGTGCTGCGCCCCAAGGCGGACGGGCACGAGGCGCGGTTCTACTCGGTGGTCGCCAGGGACACCATCGACCAGGACTTCGCCGCCCACCGTCAGCGCTTCCTGGCCGAGCAGGGGTACGCGTACCGGATCGTGGACGCGGACGAGCTGCTGGCGGCGGATGAGGACGTGTGAGAACGGCTGAGACGCCCCCAGCTCCTAGCCGGTCCGGGCGGGGAGCTCCTGGGCGTCCGTCCTCGGCTTGGGCATACGGCCGGCAGGTCTGCTCGGGACGTCGCCGGGCTCCTCGGTCAGGGCGCCCGCGGGCCGAGGTGACCAGCTGGCCAGCACCGCGAGCAGGGTGAGGCCGATCAGCGGGTACGGGGCGGCGAGCGGCTGCTGCCACCAGGAGAAGCGCAGGTCGAGGTCCCCGGCGTGCGGCACGATCCACATCGTGCGGAGGGTGAAGGCGACGGCGAGGGCAGCCAGCAATGCCCGCCGCCACGGGCTGCGCCGGGTGTGGGCGGCGAGCGCGATCAGCAGCGGCACGCACCAGACCCAGTGGTGGGACCAGCTGATCGGCGACACCAGCAGCGCGGTGACGGCCGTTGCCAGTACGCCCCAGATCTCCAGTCCGCGCCGCAGATATATCCGCCGGGCGGTCCAGAGTCCGGCCGCCGCGGTCAGCGCCGTCGGCACCGCCCACAGCAGGCCCGGTTCCGGGGTGTGCAGTACCCGGCTGATCAGGCCCTGGAGTGACTGGTTGTCGACGATCCAGGCCAGACCGACCCGGCCGGTCTCGAACATCCGCCGGGTCCAGAACTCGACACTGGCTTCCGGCAGCACCAGCCAGCCCAGGACCGCCGAGAACACGAACCCGGCAAGGGCGGTGAAAGCGGCCTTCACCCGGCCGGTGATCAGGAGGTAGACGGCGAAGATCGCCGGGGTGAGCTTGATACCGGCCGCGATCCCGGTGACGAAGCCCTTGCCGCGCGCGCCGTCCGGGCGGGAGAGGTCCCAGAGGACCAGGCAGGTCAGAGCGAGGTTGATCTGGCCGAAGGCGAAGGTCTGGAAGACCGGCTCCAGCCAGAGTCCGAGTGCGGTGGCGGTGAGCAGGGCGGGGGCGCTGTACGCGACTCGTCGCAGGCCGGCGGCCTTGCAGGAGAGGTGGACCAGCAGGGCGAGGAGAGCCGCGTTGACCAGGACGCAGACCACCTTGAGGGTACTGAGCGAGACCCACGTCGTCAGGATGAAGAGCAGAGCGGCGAACGGCGGATAGGTGGCCGGCAGATTCCACTTGGTGACCGTGAATCCGTAGAGGTCGCCGCGGGCCGCGGCGGCCTCGCCCTCGGCCTGGTAGACCGCTATGTCGGACATCGACAGCGGGTGGAACCGATACAGCACGTACAGCCCGGCGAACGACGCCAGGAGCAGCGCCGCTGCGCACACCAGACGGCGCGGGCTCGCGATGCTCAGGGCCCAGGCCCCTCTCCACGGCCGCATCCCATCGGCGGCAGACACTCGCTGACTCCTCCTCGTCGACATAGCCCCGAGCGCGCTCTGCCGCGACGCTAGTGGACCGGGGCCGATCATCCGTAACGGTTTTCGGTCATCCAGATGTCGACACGAGGTCGCCGGAAGGCGTGCTGAGTCGCCGCGGAGTCGAATCCCGATCGCGATTGTCCGCATTCTGCCCGGAAGGCGTCGCGATGGACACGTGTGCGGCTACATACGAGTCGGTTCAGTGGTCGACGCGCTGATCGACGCGGTGATCGATTGGGTGGTGACGGGTGGGTGTGACGGGTGGGTGTGACGGGTGGGTGGTCGATGGTTCAGTGGCTGGTCCGGCGACCGGCCCGACGGTCGGCCTGGCGGACGCCGGGAACGTCGTCGGCGTACTCGCCCAGGACGGCGACGCTGAAGGCGGCCTTGCCGAAGACCTTGACCGCGCGCACGGCATCGCCCAGGAGGTGGCGGTGCCCGGGGGCGGACGCCGCACCGCGGACGGAGTCGGGCCCTAGGGCCGTGGCCCCCCGGGCCGGGTGGAATGCGGCGGACGGAATGGAGGCTGGTGGAATCGCTGCGCTGCTCATGACTCCATGATGGGATTCACCCGATTGCCGCACATCGGCCCCTGGGCCCATTCCGAGAGCACCGGATCTCCACCTCCAGTCCACCCCGTCCCCTACGGGAGACCTACCGGAGACCTACTGAAGGCCTCCGGCTGTCAGGGTCATCCCCTACGGCATGGCGCCCGGGCCCCAGGCCGGCACGCCGGGGAGGCCGGGGAAAAGGGAGGCGCCGGACCCCGGGGGGGCCGGAAATTCGTTGGCGCCACAACAACGCGCTGACTACAATCGCGCGCCTGCCTGCCTCCCGCCGAGGAGTGCCGCCGCCCGGTCGGAAACCGGCCGGTCCTTCGCTTCACGCCGCAGTATCCACGTATGCGGATACGCGGATACGCATCTGCGTATCCGCCGTTCGCTTCGCGCCACAGTACCTGCCTCCGGAGGCAACGCCGTGCCCTCGCCTGCCCACCCGTCGCCCGACGACCACCCCCACCCTCCGCACCACCCCCACAACCCCTCATCGACGGCGCTCCACGCCGAACGTGCACACCTCGCCGCCTCCCGCGCCGCCCTCCGCGCCATGCGCAAGGACGCCGAGAACCTCAACATCACGGACGTGACCGCGAACTGGGTCAACGCCGAGGTCCTCCAGGGCGAGATCGACGCCCGCATCAAGGCGCTCGCCGACCTCTCCCACACCCCCCTCTTCTTCGGCCGCCTCGACTACCTCCACGCACCGGGCATCGACCTCGCCGAGGGCGCCGCGGGAGAGAGCTTCTACATCGGGCGGCGCCATGTGCACGACGCCGACGGCGATCCGATGGTCATCGACTGGCGCGCCCCCGTATCCCAGCCGTTCTACCGGGCCTCCAAGAAGGACCCGATGGATCTCGAGCTGCGCCGCCGATTCGGTTATACGGGCGGCGAGTTGACCGCGTACGAGGACGAGCACCTCACCGGCCCGGCAGTGACGGCACCTTCCGGCTCCCCCGAGGAGGCCCATACCAGCCGACTGCTCCAGGCGGAGATCGAACGCCCGCGCGTCGGCCCGATGCGGGACATCGTCGCCACGATCCAGCCGGAGCAGGACGAGATCGTGCGCGCGGGGATCGGCGGCACGGTCTGCGTCCAGGGGGCACCCGGTACGGGGAAGACCGCGGTGGGCCTCCACCGGGTCGCGTATCTGCTCTACGCGCACCGTGAGCGGCTGGCCCGCGCCGGCACCCTCGTCATCGGCCCCAACCGCTCCTTCCTGCACTACATCGAGCAGGTCCTGCCCGCCCTCGGTGAGCTGGAGGTCAAACAGGCCACGGTCGACGACCTGGTGGCGCATGTGCCGGTACGCGCCACGGACGAGGCGGCCGCGGCCATGATCAAGGGAGACGCGCGGATGGCGGAGGTCCTGCGCCGGGCCGTCCGCTCGCACATCTCGGTGCCCGAGGAGCCCTGTGTGGTCGTCCGCGGCTCCCGCCGCTGGCGCGTACCGGCGTATGAACTCGAAGAACTCGTCCGCGAGTTGACCGACCGCGACATCCGCTACGGCGCGGCCCGCGAGGCGCTCCCCCAGCGGATCGCACATGCCGTGCTGGTCCGCATGGAGCAGGCCGGGGAGGCCCCGGACGACCGGGTGCAGGACGCGGTGGCCCGTCATGCCGCCGTGAAGGCCGTGGTCAAGGCGGCCTGGCCACCGGTCGATCCGGCGAAGCTGGTGCTGCGGCTGCTGGGCGACGCGGACTTCCTCGCGGAGCAGGCCGAGGGGATCCTGACGCCCGAGGAGCAGAAGGCGATCCTGTGGACGCAGCCCGGCTCGGGGAAGAGGGCGGCGCGCAGCGTGAAGAGCGCCAAGTGGTCCGCCGCGGACACGGTGTTGATCGACGAGGCGATGGATCTGATCGAGCGCACGCCCTCGCTCGGTCATGTGGTCCTGGACGAGGCGCAGGACCTCTCCCCCATGCAGTACCGCGCGGTCGGCCGCCGCTGCACGACGGGCTCGGCGACCATCCTCGGCGACATCGCCCAGGGAACCACCCCCTGGGCCACCGGCACATGGGACGAAGCACTGGCCCACCTGGGCAAGCCGGGTTCGGCCGTCGAAGAACTCACCCAGGGCTTCCGCGTACCGCGCGAGGTGATCGCGTACGCGTCCCGGCTGCTGCCCGCCATCGCACCCGGCCTGACGGAAGCCACCTCGATCCGCGAGTCGGCGGGCGACTTCGCGATCTGCCGGGTCGAGCCGGACGACCTGACCGCGGCGGCTCTGGCGGCCTGCGACGACGCCCTGAAGAAGGAGGGATCGATCGGCCTGATCGCGTCGGAGGCCCGTATTCCGCTGCTGCGCACGGCCCTTGAGGCGGCCGGAATCGCCTGCCTGGCTCCAGGGGAGGAGACCTCGGCCGAGTCCCGGCTGACTCTGGTACCGGCCACGCTCGCCAAGGGCCTGGAGTACGACTACGTGGTCCTGGACGAGCCCGCGGCCATCGTCGACGGCGAACCGGACGAACGGACCGGCCTGCGGCGCCTGTACGTATGCCTGACCCGTCCGGTTTCGGGCCTGACGGTGGTCCACGCGGCCCCGCTCCCGGAACAACTGACCGACCAGCGGGCGTCGCCCTGGACCGCATAGTGGGCCCGCCACGGATCTCATGGCGGGCATCGCCACGGATCTCGTGGTCGGCGTCGCCCGCGGATCCTCATAGTGGCGTCACCGCGGATCCCGCCGGATGAACTTCCGACGACCCGTCATCCGATCAGTCGCGCTCAGGGCGTGATGCGCCGCCAAGCCATGCATGGTTTTCCCATGAACACACACATGAACCGGCCGAAGAAGGCCGTTGCCCGCATCGCGACAGTCAGTGCCGCCGCCCTGGCCCTTGCTCTTTCGGCCGGGACGGTGACGGCCGCATCCGCCGTGGCCACCCCGCTCGGCCCTCATGCCGCCGCCAAGGCCCCGGTTGCCCAGTCGGGCCCGATCGCCCGCAGCGACGAGCACCACAGGGACGGTGATCCCGACGAAGGCACCGCCAACTGCATCGCCATCTGGGTGCAATTCTGCCTGGGATAGGGAGCCCGGCGGCCTCAAGGGGTCCCGTCCCTCCTCCCGCCTACCCGTACCACCGGGCGGCGTCCCCGTACGGCCGGGCGGACCGGGCGGACCGAGGAGCGGACTGGCGGACGCCGCCTGCGCCGCCCAGTCCGCCGCCAAGCCACCTCACCAAACCCGCCGAGCCCACCAACCCGCCAAGCCCCCGAGCCGCTGCCTCAGGACACCTCGCGGTCCAGCGCCTCACGCCACTCCCGTACCGCCGCCGCATCCACCGGCGCATCCCAGCCGGCCGGCCGGGCGGCGCCTCCGATATGGAAGGCGTCGAGGCCGGCCGCGCACAGCGCCGGCAGATGGCCGAGCCCGAGTCCCCCGCCGACCAGCATCCGCGGTGCGTATCCGGGCTCGGCCCCGGCCCTACGCGCCTGCTCGGTGAGCAGCACCGGCAACCCCGACGCGACGCCCTGCGCACCACCGGCCGTCAGATAGGTGTCGAGGCCCGCGGCGCCGGCTGCCCCCGCCAGTTCCTTCCGCAGGGCATCGCGGTCAGCGGCCCGGTCGATGGCCCGGTGGAACGTCCACCGGCAGCCGTCGATCACCTCGGCCAGTGCCGTCACCGCGGCGAGGTCCGGCCGCCCGTCCGGCGTCAGGAATCCGAGCACGAACTCCTCGGCGCCCTCCGCACGCAGCGCCGCCGCGTCCTCACACAGCGCCTCCAGGTCACCGGCCGCGAAGCCGTCGGCAGCCCGCAGCATCACCCGGAGCGGGAGATCGACGGCCGCCCGGATCGCCGCGAAGGTGGCCCGGGAGGGCGTGAGCCCGTCGGCCGCCATATCGGTGACGAGTTCCAGGCGGTCGGCACCGCCGGCCTGGGCGGCGACCGCGTCCTCGGGGCCGAGCGCGATCACCTCCAGGAGCGCGCGCTTGCTCATATGACCTCAATCCTTGGTGAAGCTCGCTGACGACTCCGGTGATTCCGGTGATCCGGGATCCGGTGATCCGGTGCCGCTCACGATTCCGGTGATCCGCTATCGATGACGATGCCGTATGACGGTGCCGACGGTCCGGTATCGGTGACGATCCCGGACCTCCGGCAACAGGGGCCTACAGGTCTAGTCCAATCTCCAGCGTAACGGGCTGGTCGCCCCCAGGGCACAATGATTCGCATGACCCCCGTGTCCCGTGCGGCAGACACCACCGACCCGGCGCCGGAACTGCGCCGACGCTGGGCCGCGACCATCGCCGAGGCCCGCGGCGGCGCGCAGACCGCGCTCCCCGGAGGCGCACCGGCCCCCGACCCCACCCCGTACGCGGACAACCTGCTCGCCCGGTGGAGCGAGCCGCAGCGCCACTACCACACTGTCGAGCACCTGGCCACGGTCCTCACCCGCATCGACGAACTCGCCGGTCATGCCGATGACTTGGCCGTGGTCCAGCTGGCGGCCTGGTTCCACGACGCGGTCTACCGGCCGGACCGCTCCGAGAACGAGGAGCGCAGCGCGGCCCTCGCCGAGCGCGCCCTGCCCGAGCTGGGCATCGACGCGGCCCGCACCGCCGAGGTCGCCCGCCTGGTGCGGCTCACCGTCACCCACGATCCGGACCCCGACGACGCCGACGGCGAAGTGCTGTGCGATGCCGATCTCGCGGTGCTCGCCGGTTCGCCGGACGGCTACGCCGCCTACGCCGCCGCCGTCCGCAACGAGTACGCCTTCGTACCGGACCCCGACTTCGCCGCCGGCCGCTCCGCCGTTCTCCGCCACCTCCTCGCTCTGCCACGGCTGTTCAGGACTCCGCTGGGCTTCGACCGCTGGGAGCACCTGGCCCGCCGCAACCTCACCACCGAACTGGACCTCCTCGGCGGCTGAGGCCCGCCGCGGCCATCACTCATCCACCACCCACCTCCCCCCGCCACCTCACTCCGTATCCATCACCTTACGCGCAGCCACTGACAGCCCGCCGATCACCGAACGGCGGTACCGGCGCACGGCCGACCGGTGAGCCGCGCGCCGGAACCGCCATGGCCGATGTCCGGAACCACCATGGCCAATGTCACGTCAACCGACCGCGCCAACCGGGAATGCGCAGAGCACCGTCACGGTTGGTAGCTGTCATGTCAGCACCCGCCACTCCCCCCACTGCCTCCGACCACCCCGCTACCGCACCCACCACTCGCACGCGCCTGCCCATAGCCGTCTACATCCTCGGCCTGTCGGTCTTCGCCCTGGGCACCAGCGAGTTCATGCTCTCCGGCATTCTCCAGCCGCTCGCCCGTGACCTGGGGGTCTCCATCCCGCAGGCCGGTCTGCTGGTGTCCGCCTTCGCGATCGGCATGGTGGTCGGCGCCCCGGTGCTCGCCGCCGCCACACTGCGGCTCCCCCGCCGCACGACGCTGATCGCGCTCCTCGCCGTCTTCGGGCTCGGGCAGGTGGCAGGTGCGCTGGCGCCGTCCTACGGCGTGCTGTTCGTCTCGCGCGTCATCAGCGCGCTGGCCTGCGCCGGCTTCTGGGCGGTCGGCGCCGCGGTCGCCGTCTCGCTGGTACCGGTGACCGCGCGGGCCCGCGCGATGGCCGTCATGGTCGGCGGCCTGAGCATCGCCAATATCGCCGGTGTCCCGGCCGGCGCGATGCTGGGCCAGCACGCCGGCTGGCGCGCCGCGTTCTGGGCCGTGGCCGGGCTCGCCGCGCTCGGCCTGGTCGGGGTGATCGCGCTGGTGCCGCGTACGGCCGTGCCCACCGGCGACGACCGCCCCCAGCTCCGCCGCGAGCTCACCATCTACAAGGACGCCCAGGTCTGGCTTGCGCTGACCGCCACGGCCCTGAACGGTGCCGCGGTCTTCGCGCTCTTCTCGTACCTCTCGCCGCTGCTGACCGACACCGCCGGCCTCGCCGAGAGCTGGGTGCCGACCGTGCTCGCGCTCTTCGGTGTCGGCGCGCTGATCGGCACGTTCATCGGTGGGCGGATCGCCGACGCGCACCCCTTCGGCACGATCTTCGGCGGCATCGCCGCGTCCACCGCCGTCCTGACCGTGCTGGCGCTGACCGCGCACAACGCATTCGCGGCCATCGCGCTCTCCCTGATGCTCGGGGTGACCGCGTTCACCACCGCTCCGGCTCTCAACGCCCGGATGTTCAACGTGGCGAACGCCGCGCCGACGCTGGCCGGAGCGACCACCACCGCCGCCTTCAACATCGGCAACACCCTCGGCCCCTGGCTCGGCGGCCTGGCCATCAGCGCGCACTGGGGCTACCCGTCCGTGGCCTGGACGGGCGCGGCGCTGGCCGCGGCGGCCGTCGTCACCACCGCCGTCGCCTTCCGGCTCCACCACACACGGCAGCACTCCCGGGTCGTCGCGTCCTCGACGGCCGCGGCACCCGCGAGGGAGACCGCGAAGCGGCACTGACCGGGGCCCGGGAAGCCCGACGGAGACCGTTCGACCACCGAGCCACCTGACCCAGGGGTACTGGCCACCGATCCGGGGCCGACCCCTGGGCCAGGCAGCCACTCGGCACTCCCGCACGGGGCCGCTCGACCACCCGGCCCCTCGGCCACTCGGGTTACCCCCCGCCCCCTACGGCTACGGCCTGCTGACACCGCTACGCCGCGGAGCCGGCCGGTGCTTCGGTCTCCGCAGACCCGCCTCCGTCAGCCGCAGCACCAGCTCCTTGCTCCCGACCTCCGCCGCCCCGGCACGCACCGCCTCGTCGTAACGCTCGATGGGCAGGTCATAGTGATCCCGCTCGAATGCCCGCCGCGGGATGCCGAGCCGAGCCGCGAAGGCATGCAGCTCGTCGAAGGACCGGTCGCTGACCAGGTGCGACCACATACGGCCGTGTCCCGCCCATATGGGTGGGTCGATGAGGACCGCCACGCACCTCAGCCTTCCACCGAGGCACGCAGCCGGCCGACCCGGGCCACCGCGACCGCCGTCTTGGGGCAGACCCAGTGCGGATCGGGCCCCAACTCCGGCTCCACGTCCAGGGCATGGGGATCACCCGACTCCGTGCACACAGGGCACAGCGGCCAGCGGCCGTACCGCTCCAGGAGGGCGTCCTGGACGTCCTGCGCTATCAGCCCCGCGACGAATTCCGCGCCGTCAGGCCATTGCTCCACCCACCACCGGCGGTGCACCACCGCATCCTCCACGAGCGAGACGATGTCGGCGTCGGCCACCTCGTCCGCTATCAGATCAGCGAGCACCAGCGCCCGCGCGGCATGCAACGCCTGTTCCAGCTCCATGTCCCCCATTGTCTCCCGACCGCCGCTCGGCGCCCGACGTTGTCCACAGCCCTGGCGGCGGCTGCGACACGTTATCCACATCCTCACGGAGGGTATTGACGCACAACAATCAATGAAATTACTTTTCAGACGTGAGTAATAACGTGAAGGAAACTTTCAAAGAAGTGGCCGTCGATCCCCGACCACCGGCCCCGCCCGCCCCCGCGGCACTCGCCGCCAAGGTCCGCACACTCGCGCCGACGATGACCCGCTCCATGCAGCGGGTCGCCGAGACCGTCGCGAGCGACCCGGCCGGCTGCGCCGCGCTCACCGTCACCGGCCTCGCCGAGCGCACGGGCACCAGCGAAGCCACCGTCGTACGAACGTCCCGGCTGCTCGGCTATCCGGGCTACCGCGACCTCCGCCTCGCGCTCGCCGCGCTCGCCGCACAGCAGGCGGCCGGCAGCGCGCCCGCCGTGACCGCGGACATAGCGGTCGACGACTCCCTCGTCGACGTGGTCACCAAGCTGGCGCAGGAGGAGCAGCAGTGCCTGGCCGACACCGCGGCCGGGCTGGACGTCACTCAGCTCGAGGCCGCCGTCGCCGCACTCTCGGGGGCCCGCCGGATCGATGTGTACGGCATCGGCGCCTCCAACCTGGTCGGCCAGGACCTCGCCCAGAAGTTCCTGCGCATCGGCCTGATCGCCCACGCCCATGCAGACCCGCACCTCGCCGTCACCAACGCGGTACAGATGCAGACAGGCGACGTCGCCATCGCCATCACCCACTCCGGCCGCACCACCGACGTCATCGAGCCCCTGCGGGTGGCCTTCGACCATGGCGCCACCACCATCGCGATCACTGGCCGCCCCGACGGCGAGATCGCCGCCTACGCCGACTACATACTGACCACCTCCACGGCCCGCGAGAGCGAACTCCGCCCCGCCGCGATGTCGTCCCGCACCAGCCAACTACTCGTCATCGACTGCCTGTTCATAGGCGTCGCCCAGCGCACATACGACACGGCGGCCCCGGCCCTGTCCGCGTCCTACGAAGCCCTCGCCCACCGACACCAGCCGTAAACCCAAACAGACACCCTCAAGGACAGCCCTCAACGGACAGGAAACAGGCCCGCGCCCCCGACCCGCCCCACAACCGCACACGGAAATGAGCGCCCAGCCATGACCGCCACCACCGACCCCGCCCAGCTGCGGGCCCAACTGGACACCCTCACCACCGAGGCCTTCCGGCCCGACCTCGCCGATATCGACCACCGTTCCACCCTCGACATCGCCCGCACGATGAACGGCGAGGACGCCACCGTCCCCGCCGCCGTCGCCACGCGACTGCCGGAGATCGCCGCCGCCATCGACGCCACCGCTGCCCGAATGGCCCTCGGTGGCCGTCTCGTCTACGCCGGTGCCGGTACGGCGGGGCGCCTCGGCGTCCTGGACGCCAGCGAGTGCCCGCCGACCTTCAACACCGACCCGTCCGAGGTCCTCGGCCTGATCGCCGGCGGGCCGACAGCTCTGGTCACCGCCGTCGAAGGGGCGGAGGACAGCAGGGAGTTGGCCGCCAAGGACCTCACCGCGATCGGCCTGACCAACCGCGACACCGTCGTCGGCATCTCGGCCTCCGGCCGCACCCCGTATGCGATCGGTGCCGTCGAGTACGCCCGCGCCACCGGCGCGCTCAGCATCGGCCTGTCCTGCAACGCCGGTTCGGCACTGGCCGCGGCCGCCGAGCAGGGCATCGAGATCGTGGTCGGCCCCGAGCTGCTCACCGGCTCCACCCGCCTCAAGGCCGGCACAGCACAGAAGCTCGTACTCAACATGCTCTCCACGATCACCATGATCCGACTGGGCAAGACCTACGGGAATCTGATGGTCGACGTCCGCGCCTCCAACGACAAGCTGCGAGCCCGCTCGCACCGCATCGTCGCACTCGCCACCGGCGCCACGGACCTGGAGATCGAGACCGCACTCCGCATCACGGACGGCGAGGTGAAGAACGCCATCCTCACCCTCCTCGGCAACGTCGACGCCCCCACCGCCGCCCTCCTCCTCAAGTCCTCCAACGGCCACCTCCGTACCGCACTAAAGGCCGCAAAGAACCACAACCAATAAACCCCACCAAACCCCACCCACGAACCCCCAAACCACCACCGCGAACAACCATCAACCCGCCACCAGCGACACGAACATGAACCCACGAACATGAACCAGTGACACAACCCGCACAGCAAGGCGCCACCCATGCCCGAAGACCCGAACCGCGCCATCGCCGCCGCGATCCTCCCGCTCGTGGGCGGCGCCGAGAACATCACCGCCATCGCCCACTGCATGACCCGGCTCCGCCTCGGCCTCCAGGACCGCTCACTGGTCCAGGGCGAAGCACTCAAAGGGCTGTCGGCCGTCATGGGCGTGGTCGAAGACGACACGTACCAGATCGTGCTGGGCCCCGGCACGGTCGCCCAGGTCACCCCCCAGCTCGAACACTTGGTGGCGCAGACCCGCGCAGCCCCCATCACCGCCACGCCGACCTCAACCACCCAGAACCCGCTCCAAAAAACCCCGCTCCGCAAGGAATCAATCACGCTCCGTATTCGTTGCCGGAATAAGGAGGCAGCGCGCAAGGCCCCCATAACGCAGGCCCCTACAACCACGGCCGAGCGACTCGCCGCCCAGGGCACCGCCCTCAAGGCCCGTCAGAAGACCAGAAACGCCACCCCCCTCAGACTCTTCCTCCGCCGGATCGCCAACGTCTTCGTCCCGTTGATCCCGGCCCTGATCGGCTGCGGTATCGTCGCCGGCGTCAACGGCCTGCTGGCCAACCTGGGCTGGCTGCCGTCCATCGTCCCCGCGCTCACCGCCATCGCCTCGGGCTTCATGTCGCTGATCGCGGTCTTCGTCGGTTACCACACCGCCAAGGAGTTCGGCGGCACTCCGGTCCTCGGCGGCGCGGTGGCCGCCGTCATCGTCTTCCCCGGCGTCACTCACATCACCGCCTTCGGCCAACAGCTCTCCCCCGGCCAAGGCGGTGTCCTCGGCGCGCTGGCTGCCGCACTGCTCGCCGTCCAGGTGGAGAAGCGTTGCCGCCGGCTGATCCCCCAGGCGCTCGATGTCCTCCTCACTCCGGCCCTCACCGTTCTCGTCACCGGCCTGGTCACGATCTTCGGCCTGATGTACACCGCGGGTGAGGCATCCACCGCCATCGGCACCTCCGCCCACTGGCTGCTGGCGCACAGCGGTGCGCTCGCCGGGTTTCTCCTGGGCGGTCTCTTCCTGCCCCTCGTCATGCTGGGCCTCCACCAAGCGCTGATCCCGATCCACACCACGCTCATCCAGCAGCAGGGCTACACGGTGCTTCTCCCGATCCTCGCCATGGCCGGCGCGGGACAGGTCGGCGCCGCACTCGCCGTCTACCTCCGCCTTCCCCGGAACCGCTCGATCCGCAGGACCATCAAGTCCGCCCTCCCCGCGGGCTTCCTGGGCGTCGGCGAGCCGCTGATCTACGGCATCTCGCTCCCCCTCGGCCGCCCGTTCATCACCGCCTGCATCGGGGGCGCGTTCGGCGGCGGCTTCGTCGGCCTCTTCAACCAGCTCGGCGATACGGTCGGCTCCACGGCCATCGGCCCCTCCGGCTGGGCTCTGTTCCCCCTGGTCCGGGGCGGCCAGAGCCTCGGCACCACCGTCGTGGTCTACGCCCTGGGCCTCGCCGTCGGCTATGCGGCCGGCTTTCTCACCACGTATGTATTCGGGCTCAGCAGGCGGATGCGGGCCGAGCTGAACTCCGATGCGGAGCCCATCTCACCTCTCTCAGATCTCACTGATCCCTGAACTCGATCCCTGAACTCGGAGATCTCGGAGATCTCGGAGATCTCGGAGATCTCGGAGATCTCGGAGATCTCGGAGATCTCGGAGATCTCGGAGCGTCACTTCTCGAACGTCACTTCTCGTCAAGCCAGCCCGGGGGCCGCCCCAGGCTTGGGCCCCGCTCCCGGCTCCGTCGCCGGCCCTGGCCCCGTCGTCGGCGCGGGCCCCGGTCCCGGCTCGGGGCCCGGGGGGCGGGTGGTGGGCCCCGGGACCGGGGGGCGGGTGGTGGTGCAGGGGTGCGAGGTGAGGGCCTGGTCCAGCAGTGCCAGGGCACGCTGGCGGTCCCGTTCGCGGGCGTCGATCTCCTGCGCACTCTCGCCGGTCGCGGCGACCCGGGGGCACTCGGAGCAGGACCAGCGGTCCACCCAGCCCGCGGGCGGTGGTTCCATCGACACGGCGCAGTGCGGGCAGATCACGGTCACGCTCTCGACGTGGCCGCAGAATGCGCACACCCACACCGGGCCCTCGTTGTCCCGCTGCTGCCACATGGTGCGCCGGCATCGTGGGCAGCCGGTCGTCCCGATCCCCAGCGACCCCATGATCGGTGGCTCCGGCGTCGCGTCGGCGTAGGCGACGATCTGCTTGCGCAGCCGGTCGTCGGTGGTGTTGGCCATCCGCAGCAGCCGCACGACACGGGAACGGACTTCTTCGACAAACTCGGTCATCGTCGGAGCAGCGTACGCGTCCCGTCGGCGGCTCTCAGGCGGTTCGGACGAAACGCAGGCACCCCCGCTCCGCACCCGCCCCCCAAAGAGTGAGTGGCGCTCACACGGTTGACCCCCGAGTGGGGTACCCGCGCTCAGCCGGCTCCGGGGTGGCGTACCGGGTGGGATACCGGGCGGCCGACCTCGCCAGCTCGGCCGCCAGCAGGGCGAACCACACGCCGACCAGCGCCAGGTGCGTCCGCTGCGGAATGCCGTGCCAGCCCGGCCGGCCGAACAGCGGTCCCACCGTGCCGACCGCCGCCGGGAGGGCCAGCCCGAGGACCCGCGGCCCCCAGCGGCGGACCAGCGGCAGGCGGGGCCGTTCGACACCGCCTGCCAGGCTGAGCAGCCCCATCGAGGCGAAGACGAAGAAGTGGGCCAGGGCGCTGGTGACGGTGTGCCAGGGATGGACGGCCTCGCAGCCCGGGTCCAGGGACGGCGCACAGGACATGGGGAGGAGGACGTCCGCGAGGGACGACAGGCCCAGGCCGAGGACCGCCAGCCACCCGGCCCGCGCCCAGGGGCCGGTCGCGCTGCCGCGGGCCAGCACCGCGCCCACGCTCGTCAGTACCGCGCAGAGGATCTCGATGCCGCCGAAGAGCGGTCGGAACGGCTGGTCGGCGGCGTACAGCTCGCTGACGTAGGAGTGGCGCGGGTCCAGGCCGGTCGGGAGGGGGAATTCCAGGACCCAGGCGTTGTAGAGGACAGCGGACGCCGCGAGCAGGAAGGCCGCCGTTGCCTCCCGGCGGCGGCGAGCGCCCACTCGTGCGAGGTCGAGCGGCAGCTCGGGGCTTCCCTCTCCGATGGCCCTGATGGTCCTGATGGCTCCGATGGCTCCGATGGCTCCGATGGTCCTGATGCCTCTGATGGCGCTGATGTCTTTGATGGCTCTGACGAACATGGTCAGGCGTCGCCCACTCTCATCACACGACATAGCCGAACATGGTGGAACATAACTGGGCATAGCTGAATATATTCAGCTTGATGCACAGAGTAGTCAGCTGTCGTCGCAATGGGCCGCGAAACGCCGCTGGGGCGGCACCCCCTGGGAGGAGGGTGCCGCCCCAGCGAACCAAGGACGGTTGATCAACCAGTGGCGGTACCGGCGTGGTACCAGTGGCCGATCAGAAGTCCATGTCACCGCCCGGCATGCCGCCACCGGCGGGCGCGGCGGCCTTCTCCGGCTTGTCGGCGATGACGGCCTCGGTGGTGAGGAACAGCGCGGCGATGGAGGCGGCGTTCTGCAGGGCAGAGCGGGTCACCTTCGCCGGGTCGATGATGCCCTCGGCAATCATGTCGACGTAGTCGCCGGTCGCGGCGTTCAGGCCGTGACCCGGGGTCAGGTTGCGCACCTTCTCCACGATGACGCCGCCCTCGAGGCCGGCGTTCACGGAGATCTGCTTGAGCGGGGCCTCCAGGGCCAGCTTCACGGCGGCGGCACCAGTGGCCTCGTCGCCGTCCAGCTCCAGCTTCTCGAAGACCGAGGAGGCCTGCAGCAGGGCCACGCCACCGCCGGCGACGATGCCCTCCTCGACGGCCGCCTTCGCGTTGCGGACGGCGTCCTCGATGCGGTGCTTGCGCTCCTTGAGCTCGACCTCGGTCGCGGCACCGGCCTTGATGACGGCCACGCCGCCGGCCAGCTTCGCCAGACGCTCCTGGAGCTTCTGGCGGTCGTAGTCCGAGTCGCTGTTCTCGATCTCGGCGCGGATCTGGTTGACGCGGCCCTGGACCTGCTCGCTGTCACCGGCACCGTCGACGATGGTGGTCTCGTCCTTGGTGATGACGACCTTGCGGGCGCGGCCGAGCAGGTCGAGCGAGGCGTTCTCCAGCTTGAGACCGACCTCCTCGGAGATGACGGTGCCACCGGTGAGGATGGCGATGTCGCCGAGCATGGCCTTGCGGCGGTCACCGAAGCCCGGGGCCTTGACGGCGACGGACTTGAAGGTGCCACGGATCTTGTTGACGACCAGGGTCGACAGAGCCTCGCCCTCGACGTCCTCGGCGATGATCAGCAGCGGCTTGCCGGACTGCATGACCTTCTCCAGGAGCGGCAGCAGGTCCTTGACGTTGCCGATCTTGGAGTTGGCGATGAGGATGTACGGGTCCTCCAGGGAGGCCTCCATACGCTCCATGTCGGTCGCGAAGTACGCCGAGATGTAGCCCTTGTCGAAGCGCATACCCTCGGTGAGCTCCAGCTCCAGACCGAAGGTCTGGGACTCCTCGACGGTGATGACGCCTTCCTTGCCGACCTTGTCCATGGCCTCGGCGATCAGCTCGCCGATCTGGGTGTCGGCGGCGGAGATGGACGCGGTGGAGGCGATCTGCTCCTTGGTCTCGACCTCCTTGGCCTGGTCGAGCAGGGAGGCGGAGACGGCCTCGACGGCCTTCTCGATACCGCGCTTCAGGGCCATCGGGTTGGCGCCGGCGGCGACGTTGCGCAGGCCCTCGCGGACCAGAGCCTGGGCCAGGACGGTCGCGGTCGTCGTGCCGTCACCGGCGACGTCGTCCGTCTTCTTCGCGACCTCCTTGACCAGCTCGGCGCCGATCTTCTCGTACGGGTCCTCGAGCTCGATCTCCTTGGCGATGGAGACACCATCGTTGGTGATCGTGGGGGCGCCCCACTTCTTCTCAAGGACGACGTTGCGGCCCTTGGGGCCGAGGGTGACCTTGACGGCGTCGGCGAGCTGGTTCATCCCGCGCTCGAGACCGCGCCGCGCCTCCTCGTCGAACGCGATGATCTTGGCCATGTGAAGTGGTCCTCCCGGACTAATGGGGTCTCCCCTGCCCGAACGCAGTTGAGAGCTTGGGGAAGGATTGCTCCGGACCGCGCTGGCGCCCGCGACGGACGACCTGCAGACCTGCGGTGGTTCCTTGCCCCACCCGGCCTACGGGCCTCACCGACCCGGTCCTGTTTGTCACTCTCACTCGGAGAGTGCTAACGCCAATGATTAGCACTCGGGGGTAGAGAGTGCAAGCCGCCCGCAGGGCGTCGTTCAGGGGTGGTGGCCGGGTGACGGGAGGGCGCAAGCCGCCCGCAGGGCGTCGTTCAGGGGTGGTGGCCGGGTGACGGGAGGGCGCAAGCCGCCCGCAGGGCGTCGTTCAGGGGTGGTGGCCGGGTGACGGGAGGGCGCAAGCCGCCCGCAGGGCGTCGTTCAGGGGTGGTGGCCGGGGGACGGG
>NZ_BBUY01000001.1:3813-127728 GCF_001590865.1 Streptomyces sp. NBRC 110611 | reverse complement strand
GGAGGGCGCAAGCCGCCCGCAGGGCGTCGTTCAGGGGTGGTGGCCGGGTGACGGGAGGGCGCAAGCCGCCCGCAGGGCGTCGTTCAGGGGTGGTGGCCGGGTGACGGGAGGGCGCAAGCCGCCCGCAGGGCGTCGTTGAGGGGGCGTCCCCGCGGGGAGCGGCCGGCGGGCAGGGAGAAGGCCCGCCCCCCTTCAAGGGGACGGGCCTTCCCTACGCAGCAGTCGGTCGGCGTCTCAGGCACTCACCCTGACCATGTCCGCCTGCGGCCCCTTCTGGCCCTGCGAGATCTCGAACTCGACCCGCTGGCCCTCCTCAAGGGTGCGATAGCCGTCCATCTGGATCGCGCTGTAGTGCACGAATACATCCGCACCACCGTCGACCGCGATGAAGCCGTACCCCTTCTCCGCGTTGAACCACTTGACGGTGCCCTGAGCCATGCCTAACTCCCCTATTACTGGCCCTTGCACAGGACCGCACTCCGCGGACCCGGGTCAGACCTCACCCCGCGAAGGCCCGTGGGGTGTGCGCCGGAACGCGTCGACCGCCGCTGAATGTATCTGCACAGATGCCCAGCGCAACAGGTCAATCGGACGAGAATTCTGGCGCCGAAGAATCGGCGATATGGCGCGAAATCCCATTTCTCCGGGGCAAGTCGGGCCGGATATAACGCGCTCAAGCGACAAATGCCGCACACACTTTGAACACAACTCATCGCGATTTCCCCTGCGTTCGGCATGCGCGCGGAGGTGTGCAGGGGTATTCGGAACGGGGATCGTCGCAATGGTATCCCCTTTCACGAAACGGAATTGCCCCGTCCACTTGAATGGACGGGGCAATGGATGAGGCAATTCCGGTCAAGAAGCGACAGAGATGGCCGAAATTCGATCCCTCGGAGTTCTCGGATCCCTCAGATCCTCTGCGCGCGGGTTCAGCAGCCTCCGGCCACCGCCGGGATGATCGAGACGCCCGCGCCGTCCGGGGTCGGCGTCTGCAGGCCCTGCTCGAAGCGGACGTCGTCGTCGTTGATGTAGACGTTCACGAAGCGGCGCAGCTTGCCCGTGTCGTCCAGGACGCGGGCCGCGATGCCCTGGTGGTTCTTGTCGAGGTCGGCGATCACCTCGGAGAGGGTCGCGCCCTCGGCGGTGACCTCGGCCTCGCCGCCGGTGTAGGTGCGGAGGATGGTGGGGATGCGAACGTTGACGCTCATGGTTCTGCCTTCCGGACAGGTGACGGAGTGCGAGTACGGGAGTGCGAGTTCGGGAGTGCGGGTACGGACTCAGCCGGCCAGGCCGGCCGCGCGGAACGCGTCCAGGTTCGGACGGATCGTGGCCGTGGGCCCGGAGGTCGGCGCGACGGCGTCCAGCGTCTTGAGACCGTCACCCGTATTGAGGACAACGGTGGTCAGCGCGGGGTCGACGACACCGTTCTCGATCAGCTTCCTGGTCACGCCGACGGTCACCCCGCCCGCGGTCTCCGCGAAGATCCCCTCGGTCCGCGCCAGCAGCTTGATCGCGTCCACGATCTGCGCGTCGTCGACGTCCTCGACCGCACCGCCCGTACGGCGGGCGATGTCGAGCACGTACGGGCCGTCGGCGGGGTTGCCGATCGCCAGCGACTTGGCGATGGTGTCCGGCTTCTGCGGCCGGACGACGTCGTGCCCGGCCTTGAAGGCCGCCGACACCGGCGAGCAGCCCGCCGCCTGGGCGCCGAAGATCTTGTACGGCCGGTCCTCGACCAGGCCGAGGGTGATCAGCTCCCGCAGCCCCTTGTCGATCTTCGTCAGCTGGGAGCCGGACGCGATCGGGATGACGATCTGGTCCGGGAGCCGCCAGCCGAGCTGCTCGCAGATCTCGTACGCCAGGGTCTTGGACCCCTCGCCGTAGTACGGGCGCAGGTTGACGTTGACGAAGCCCCAGCCCTCGCCGAGCGGGTCGCCGATGAGCTCCGAGCAGAAGCGGTTGACGTCGTCGTAGGTGCCCTCGATGCCGACCAGGTCGCCGCCGTAGACCGCGGCCATGACGACCTTGCCGGCCTCCAGGTCGTGCGGGATGAAGACGCAGGACCTGAATCCGGCGCGGGCGGCCGCAGCGCCCACCGCGCCCGCCAGGTTGCCCGTCGAGGAGCACGAGAGGGTGGTGAAGCCGAAGGCGCGGGCGGCCTCCAGGGCCTGGGCCACCACGCGGTCCTTGAAGGAGTGCGTGGGGTTGCCGGAGTCGTCCTTGATGTACAGGCCGCCGGTCACGCCCAGCTCGCGGGCGAGGTTGTCGGCCTTGGCGAGCTTGGTCCAGCCGGGATGGAGATTCGGCTTGCGGGCGACGTCGGCGGGGACGGGGAGCAGCGGGGCGTAGCGCCAGATGCTGGCGGGGCCCGCCTCGATGCGCCTGCGGAGTTCCTCGGTGTCGTAGCCCGAGAAGTCGTAGGCGATCTCCAGCGGGCCGAAGCACTCTTCGCAGGCGAAGACGGGGCCGAGCGGGACGCGGTGGCCGCATTCGCGGCAGGAGAGGCCGGCTGCCGGGCCGAGATCGACGGGGGTCGTGCCGGGGGAGCTTGCGACGGTCTGCACTGCCATGGAGGCGAGGCCCTTTCTCCTCATCTTCCTCGCGGCGCATCTCGCCACGAGACGGATTTGGCACCTTCACTAGCCGGGAGCCTCTGCTGACAGCGGAGACCGGCTGGAGGGTTGCCGGGGCTTCAACGGGCCGTATCCCTCTGCCCCTCTGGATGAGCGCTATGGCACCGGGGCGGGGCCCCGGGCGTTTATGGCGCGGCGACCCCGACATGCGAGGGTCATCCGCGTTGTTCAAGACTGTAACCGAAGGCACTGACAGTCGAGATAGTCGTCCGATCCGCGAGATGGATCACAACAGATCACATGCGAGAGGTGTTTACGTGCTGGAAGAGGTGGAGCGCTGGCTGGGCAGCCGCTCCTGGTCCGCCACCGACCGGCCGCTGGAGCAGCTGCTGGAGGCGAAGCACCAGTCGGGCCGTACGGTCAGCGTCGTCCTGCCCGCGCTCGACGAGGAGGCCACGGTCGGCGCGATCGTCACCACGATCCGTGCCGAGCTGATGACCGGGACGGTCCCTCTGGTCGACGAGCTGGTGGTGCTGGACTCCGGCTCCACCGACCGCACCGCCGAGGTCGCCGCGGCGGCCGGCGCCCGGGTCGTGCACCGTGACAGCGTCCTGCCGCGGATACCCGCGCTGCCCGGCAAGGGCGAGGTCCTCTGGCGCTCGCTCCTGGCCACCACCGGCGACATCATCTGCTTCGTCGACGCCGACCTGCGGGAGTTCTCCGCCACCTTCGTCTCCGGGATCGTCGGCCCGCTGCTGACGGACCCGGACGTCCACTTCGTCAAGGCGATGTACGACCGGCCGCTGGAGACCGGCGGGGCGGGCACGGCTCCCGCGCAGGGCGGGAGGGTGACCGAGCTGGTCGCCCGCCCCCTCCTCAACCTGCACTGGCCGCAGCTGGCGGGCTTCGTCCAGCCCCTGGGCGGCGAGTACGCGGCCCGCCGCGCCCTTCTGGAGCGGCTGCCGTTCCCGGTCGGCTACGGCGTCGAACTCGGCCTGCTCGTCGACGCCCTGCACACCGTCGGCCTGGACGGCCTCGCCCAGGTGGACGTCGGCGTACGCAAACACCGCCACCAGGACGGCCAGGCCCTCGGCCGGATGGCCGCCGCCATCTACCGCACCGCCCAACTCCGGCTGGCCCGTGGTCACTTGGTGCGGCCCCGGCTCACCCAGTTCCGCCGCTCCGAGCAGGGCTTCGCCCCGTACACGACCGAGGTGGACACCGAGGAGCGCCCGCCGATGGCCGAAATCCCGGAGTACGCGGCGCGGCGCGCGGCCTGACCCGCGCTCCGTACGTTTGCGCGGTTCCGTCACGGGTTACTGTCGCGACATGGTCTCCGAGCGCAGCGCGGTCCCAGCAGGTGCCGAGGTTCTCGTCGCGTCCAACCGTGGACCGGTCTCGTACTCCCTGGGGGAGGACGGCACGCTGACCGCCAAACGGGGCGGCGGCGGCCTGGTGTCCGGATTGTCGGCGATCGGCCCCGACACCAACGCGGTGTGGGTGTGTGCCGCGCTGGGGGACGGGGACCGGGAGGCGGTACGGCGGACAGGGGGAGCTCCGGCGCCGGGCGACACCGGCGGCCGGCGCGTCCGGATGCTGGACATTCCGGCCGAGGTGCACGCCCAGGCCTACAACGGCATCGCGAACTCGGTGCTGTGGTTCGTCCATCACATGCTGTACCAGACGCCGTTGGAGCCGGTCTTCGGGGCGGAGTTCCGGGCGCAGTGGGCGTCGTACGAGGCGTACAACCGCGCCTTCGCGCGGGCGCTGGCCGACGAGGCCGCCGAAGGGGCGGCGGTGCTGGTGCAGGACTACCACCTGGCGCTGGTGCCGGGCATGCTGCGGACGCTGCGGCCCGACGTCCGTATCGCGCACTTCTCGCATACGCCGTGGGCTCCGCCGGAGTACTTCCGGATGCTTCCGGACGACGTCGCCGAGCAGCTGCTGAGGGGCATGCTGGGCGCCGATCGGCTGGGGTTCCTCACCCACCGCTGGGCGGACGCGTTCACCGCGTGCTGCGCGGCGGTGCTCGGCGGCACCGGGGGCACCGGGACCGGCGTGTACGGGCTCGGGGCGGACGCCGGCTTCCTGCGGGAACGGTCGCACCGGGCGGATGTCGCCGACCGGCTGGCCGCGCTGCGCGAGCAGATCGGCACCGGCCCCGACGGTTCGCCCCGCCGGACCATCGTCCGGGTGGACCGCACCGAGCTGTCCAAGAACATCGTGCGGGGCCTGCTCGCCTACCGGCAGCTGCTGGCGGACCGGCCGTCGTGGCGCGAGCGGGTGGTGCATGTGGCGTTCGCGTATCCGTCGCGCCAGGACCTGGCCGTGTACCGGGACTACACGGCGGCGGTGGGGCGGCTCGCCGACGAGATCAACGCCGAGTACGGGACGGCGGGTTGGACCCCGGTCGTGCTGCATGTGAAGGACGACTTCGCGCGCTCGCTCGCCGCGTACCGGCTGGCGGACGTGGCGCTGGTCAACCCGATCCGGGACGGGATGAACCTCGTCGCCAAGGAGATTCCGGTGGTGTCCGACCACGGCTGCGCGCTGGTGCTGTCGCGGGAGGCCGGGGCGCACGAGGAGCTCGGGGCGGCCGCGATCACCGTCAATCCGTACGACGTGAGCGGGACGGCCGAGGCGCTGCACGAGGCGCTGTCGATGGACGCCGCGGAGCGTGCCGAGCGCACCGAGCGGCTGGCGGCGGCCGCCACGGCGCTGCCGCCCGACCGGTGGTTCCTGGCCCAGCTGCGGGCCCTGACCGGCTGAGGTCCGTCCCCGCGAGCCCGTCCCGCGGGACGGCTCACCCGGCTGTGAGCCGGTCGGCCAGTGCGCCGAGCAGGGCCACGACGCCGGCGGGGCCGTCGACCACCAGGTCGGCGCGGTCGGCCAGGGCGGTGACCTCGTCGCTGCCGCTGCAGACCAGGACGCCGGTCAGGCCGTCGGAGCGGAGCTTCTCGACGGCCGCGAAGGCGGCCAGGTCGCCCAGGTCGTCGCCGGCGTAGAGGGCGGTGGACGCGCCCGTTTCGCGGATCCAGTCGGCCAGGGCCACGCCCTTGTCCATCCCCGGGGGGCGGAGTTCCAGGACGTAGCGTCCGGGTTCGACGATCAGGCCGTGACGTTCGGCGAGCCCGGTCAGCGGGCCGCGCAGCTGGTCGAAGGCGGCCTGCGGGTCGGTGGCGCGGCGGGTGTGGACGGCGATGGCCCGGCCGCCCTTGCGTTCGACGGCGGTCTCGATCCAGGTGCCGTGCCAGACGCCGGAGGCGTCCAGGACGCCGGGCAGCTCGGCCTGTACGGCGGCGATGCCGGGGTGCGGGGGCGGGGCGTGCAGGGCGCCGGTGGCCGCCTCCCAGCGCTCGGCGCCGTAGTGGCCGAGGACGGTGAGGTGGTCCAGGCCGGATACGGAGTCGAAGCCGCCGAGGCGGACCGCGACGGCGGCCGGCCGGCCGGTGATCACCGCCGCCGCGCGCAGGTGCGGTACGAGGCGGCCGAGGGCGGCGACGGCGCCCTCATGGGCACGGGCCTGCTCCGGGTCCGGGACGATATCGGCGAGCGTGCCGTCGAAGTCGAGGGCGATGACGGATCGTTCGGGGTGGGCCAGCAGCGCGGCGAGGCCGTCGCGTCCGGCGGCGGTGTCCGGTGCCGGTACGGAGCCGGGCCCGGGCTCCTGGGTCGGGTGGGACTGCGGCGCGGAATTCCGGGGGCTTCCCATGTGCCGACCCTACCGGCGCGGGGCGGGGGCCGGGGGTGTCTTCCGTCCCCTCAGCGGCGGGCGCGGCGGTTGTCCCGTACGCGGCGCAGGCGGTTGACGGTGACGGGGTCGTGGGCGAGCGCGCGGGGGTCGTCCAGCAGCGCGTTCAGGAGCTGGTAGTACCGGGTCGGGGAGATCCCGAGCTCCTCCCGTATGGCCCGCTCCTTGGGCCCGGGAGCCGGCCAGGAACGACGCTCCACGGCGAGCATTGCCTCGTCCCGAGGCGAGAGTCCGTCCACTGCGTCTGGCTGCCTTCCCACGTTGTCGGCTTTCCCGCCGCGACCCCTGCGGCGGGCTGTTGCCGCTGCGCGGGGCTGTACGTCACGGGTCCGGCCCTCCGGACTGCCGTCCTGCGGTCCGGCCCCTCCCGTGGGAGGTGGGTGAAACTCTCGCTCCTGCCGCCGTCCATGCTGCCGGACCCTCACCATTGTGGCTGATCGCCGCTGCGGCAGGAGGGGGCCCACAGCCGGCAGGGGGCCACTCTCGTCCACCCCCACGCACCGTTTTCCCTCCCCCTCACGGGAGGGGCCGCTCCGCAGGACGCCAGTCCGGAGGAGCGGCCCCGCACCCGACCACACCACGCCCGCCGCAGGCGCCACGGCGAGAAACCACCGCGGCGGGAAAGACAAAAACGTGGGAGGTCAGCCAGCCGCAGCGCTATCCGCCTCGTCGGCCACGTGCTGGATCTGCGTGAGCACCCCCGCCGGATTCCCCTTGGGTCCCACCGCCGTGCCCATCTTGGCCTTGATGGTCTTGGAGACCAGCGGCCAGGAGGTCTTGTTCGCCGGGTAGAACTCCGCGGTGGCGAGCTGCTCGAGGAAGCCGTGCAGCTTGGGGTACTTGTTGTCGGCGAGCATCGCCTGGGAGGCGGACGTGGTGACCGGCAGCAGGCCGTAGTCACCGGAGAACTTCATCACGTTCTTCTTGCTGTAGACGAAGTCGAGGAACTTGCCGACCTCGGCGCGGTGGCCGTTCTGCTTGAAGGCCATCATCCAGTCGGCGACACCCATGGTCGACTTCGCCTTGCCGTCGACGCCGGGCAGCTCGACGGTGCCGTAGTCGACGCCCTTGGCCTCGGCCTGCTTCATCAGGGTGGGGTGGCCGTTGAGCATCCCGACCTTGCCGTCGGCGAAGCCCTGGAAGGCGTCCTCGCGGTTGAGCTTGGCCGGGTCGGAGCCGGTCAGTCCCTTGCCGACGAGGTTGTTCTTCAGCCAGTCGAAGGTTTTGACGTTCTCCGGGGAGTCGATGCGGTACTTGCCGATGGTGTCGGTGTAGGAGCTGCCGCCGCTGAGCATCCACATCAGCGTCTCGGCCTGGGTCTCCTCGGGGCCGAGCGGCAGCGCGTACGGCATCTGCACGCCCTTGTCCTTGAGGAGCTGGGCGTCGCGGGCGATGTCGTTCCAGCTCTGCGGCGGGGTCTTGATGCCGGCGTCGGCGAACAGCTTCTTGTTGTAGAAGAGCCGGCGGGTGCTGGCGCCGAAGGGCATGCCGTACTGGACGCGGCGGTATTCGCCGGCCTCCGCCATGGCGGGGGTGAAGTCGCCCTGGGTCGAGATGCTGAGGAGCTGGTCGACGCCGTAGAGCTGGCCCTTGGCGGCGTAGTCGGCGTACGCGCCGATCTGGGCGAGGTCCGGGGCGTGGCCGCTGTCGACCAGCTCCTCGACCTTCTTGTCGACGTCCTTCCAGCTGTAGACCTCGACGTCGATCTTGATGCCGGGGTTCTTCTTCTCGAAGGCGCGGGTGAGCTGGTCCCAGTAGCGCTGGGAGCTGTTGGCCGGGCTGTCTCCGTACTCCGCCGCGACCAGCTTGAGGGTGACATCGCCGTCGCCCGAGCCGCTGCCGCAACCGGTGAGAGTCAGCGTCATGGTGGTGGCGATCGCCGCCGCCAGGCTCAGGTACCGCCGCTGCACCGCTTCTACCCCTCGTCCGTTTCCGGGATTCCGTGCTTGCCGGGTGTGGCAACTTGCCGGTGTGGCAACGCCGTCTCGGGGGCCGCCCGCGCCCGGCGTGAACAGCGAGTTTCTTCCCGTGTCCTCCACAAGGTCTACACCACGGAAGATTGCGCTCCGGCATCGGGCTCCCCACCGCCGGTCCGGACGCCGATCATCGGTGAGTGGACTAGACCTTTCGGGGCGGTGCGCGCGAAACTGTTCCCGTGAGACACGTCATCGCCCTCGATGTGGGCGGCACCGGGATGAAGGCCGCCCTCATCGGGGTGGACGACACCGCGCCGCCCGGGAAGACGCCCCCGACGCGCCCCGTCCCGCTGTACGAGGCGCGGCGCCCCACCGGCCGCGAGCGCGGCCCGGACGCGGTGACCGAGGCCGTCCTCGGCTTCGCCGCCGAGCTCCGCGACATCGGCACGGAACGCTTCGGCGCCCCCGCCGAGGCCGCCGGTGTCGCCGTCCCCGGCATCGTCGACGAGGTGTCCGGCACCGCCGTCTACGCCGCGAACCTCGGCTGGCGGGACGTACCGCTGCGGGCGCTGCTGTCCGAGCGGCTCGGCGGGCTGCCGGTCGCCCTCGGCCACGACGTCCGCACCGGCGGCCTGGCCGAGGGCCGGATCGGCGCCGGCCGGGGCGCCGAGCGCTTCCTGTTCGTCCCGCTGGGGACCGGTATCGCGGGTGCCATCGGCATCGGCGGCCGGATCGAGGCCGGGGCGCATGGCAGCGCCGGCGAGATCGGCCACATCGTCGTACGCCCCGGGGGCCGCGCCTGCGGCTGCGGACAGCGCGGCTGCCTGGAGACGGTGGCCTCGGCCGCCGCGGTGGGCCGGGACTGGGCGGCGGTCTGCGGCGATCCGCGGGCCGGCGCGGCGGACGCGGCCGCGGCCGTGGCGTCCGGCGACGAGCGGGCCCGCGCGGTGTGGCGGAACGCGGTGGACGCCCTCGCCGACGGCCTGGTCACCGGGCTCACCCTGCTCGATCCGGAGAAGCTCATCATCGGCGGCGGGCTCGCCGAGGCGGGCGACACGCTGTTCACACCGCTCCGGGAAGCCGTCCGCCGGCGCGTGACGTTCCAGCGGCTCCCCTCGATCGTTCCGGCGGCCCTGGGGGACGCCGCCGGGTGCCTGGGCGCGGGACTCCTCGCCCGGGATCTTCTCTCCACGGAGGTAACCGCCTGATGGCACAGCACCAGTCCGCGCAGTCCCCCCCGGCCCCCCGCCGCACCGTACTGACCGGCGCCCGGATCGCCCGGCCCTCGGGCGTCGTCGAGGACGGCCGGATCACCATCGAGGGCAGCCGGATCGCCGGTGTCCACAGCCGCGGCCTCGACCGGGACGCGCGCGACGGGCACGGCGCCGGCCGGGACGCGGACCGCGCTGCGCACCACGACGGGCGCGAGGGCGCGGACGGGGGCGGGGGCGGGGCCGCGGACGGCGCCACGCGGGTCATGGACCTCTCCGGCCACCTGATCGTCCCCGGCTTCGTCGACATCCACGTACACGGCGGAGGCGGCGGCTCCTTCTCGTCCGCCGACCCGGACGAGTGCATGACGGTCGTCGAGACCCACCGCAGGCACGGCACCACCTCGATGGCCGCCTCCACCGTCACCGGCGAACTGTCCGAGCTCGCCCGGCAGGCCGGGGTGCTCGCCGAGCTCGTCCAGCAGGGCGAGCTGGCCGGTATCCACTTCGAGGGCCCGTTCATCTCCCCGCACCGCTGCGGCGCCCACCAGCCGGAGCTGCTGCGCGACCCGGACCCGGCCGACGTCCGCAAGCTCCTCGACGCCGCGCACGGCACCGCGGCGATGATGACCGTCGCGCCGGAGCTGCCCGGCGGCCTGGACTCCGTACGGCTGCTCGCCGACGCCGGAGTGATCGCCGCCATCGGCCACACCGACTCCTCCTACGACGCCACCCGCCGGGCCATCGACGCCGGCGCCACCGTCGCCACCCACCTCTTCAACGCGATGCCGGGGCTCGGCCACCGGGCGCCGGGCCCGGTCGCCGCCCTCCTGGAGGACGAGCGGATCACCGTCGAGCTGATCAACGACGGCACCCATCTGCACCCGGCGGTCCTGCAGCTGGCGTTCCGTGAGGCGGGCGACGAGCGGGTCGCGTTCATCACGGACGCGATGGGCGCGGCCGGGATGAACGACGGGATGTATCCGCTGGGCCCGATGCGGGTCGAGGTCAGGGACGGTGTCGCCCGGATCAGCGAAGGGCCCACCGCCGGGTCGATCGCGGGCTCCACGCTCACCCTGGACCGCGCGTTCCGGCGCGCCGTCACCATCGACGGCCTGACCGTCGATCAGGCCGTACGGGCGCTGTCGGCCACCCCCGCCCGCCTCCTGGGCATCGCGGACCGCACCGGCTCCCTGGAGGCGGGCAAGGACGCCGACCTGGTGGTGCTCGACGCGGAGTACCGCCTGGTGGGGGTCGCGCGCCGGGGCGAGTGGCTGGTGCACCCGCCGGCCGCGTAGGGCGGAGGGAGGTCCAGGGGGAGGTCCGGGGGCTGTCCGATGGGTCGGGGGCCGGGGCGGGCCGGGCCGGGCCGGGTCGGGTAAGGGCCGGGGGGTCAGGGTCGGGGCCTGGGCCAACCGCCACCGGCGATGGCATGATCGCTCGCGCACTTGTCCGCATGCCCGTGCCGCGCGCGGTCGCCCGACCCACGGCCGCCCGGCCATGACTGCCCGGAGGGGCGACCATGATCCTCACGGTCACGCTCAACGCCGCCCTGGACATCACCTACCGCGTCCCCCGGCTCCGCCCGCACGGCACGAACCGGATCGCCCAGGTGTCCGAACGCCCCGGCGGCAAGGGCCTGAACGTCGCCCGCGTACTGGCCGCGCTCGGTCACCGTACGGTCGCCACCGGCTTCGCGGGCGGCGGCACCGGCGACGCGCTGCGCGCGCTGCTCGCGGACACCGAGGTCACCGACGCGCTCGTGCCGATCGGCGGCGCCACCCGCCGCACCGTCGCCGTCGCCGACGAGTCCACCGGCGACACCACCCAGCTCAACGAGCCCGGCCCGACGGTCTCCCCCGCCGAATGGGACGCCTTCCTCGGCACCTACGGCGAACTGCTCGCCGGCGCACGGGCGGTGGCCCTGTGCGGCAGCCTCCCGCCGGGTGTCCCGGTGGACGTCTACGCCCGCCTCACCCGCGCCGCGCGCACCGCCGGCGTCCCCGTCCTCCTCGACACCAGCGGCGAACCGCTGCGCCGCGGCCTGGCCGCCCGTCCGGACCTCGCCAAGCCCAACGCCGACGAGCTGGCCGCGCTCACCGGCAGCACCGAACCGCTGCGCGCCGCCCGCGCCGCCCGCCGCCGTGGCGCGCACGCGGTGGCCGCCTCGCTCGGCCCGGAGGGCATGCTCGCGGTCACCGCCGACGGCGCCTGGCAGGCCGCCCCGCCCCGCCGGTTCGCGGGCAACCCGACCGGCGCCGGCGATTCGGCCGTCGCCGGCCTGCTCTCCGGCCTCGTGGAGGGCCTGCCCTGGCCGGCCCGGCTGGCCCGCGCGGTGGCCCTCTCCGCCGCCACCGTACGGGCCCCGACGGCCGGCGAGTTCGACCCGGCGACGTACGAGGAGCTGCTGCCCCGGGTCAAGGTCGCCGCCCACCCATGACCGGACGCTTACCCGGAGTCGGCGGCACCGGCTGTCACCAGGGCATCGGCACAGCAGCGCGGCCGGGGGCCGTCAGCCCTTGACGTGGCCGGCCTTCAGCCAGACCTGGTCGAGGTTGAAGTCGCACTGATCGCCCTGCTCGCAGGAGACCTTCACGGTGTTCTGGCCCTGCTTCAGCTGGACCCAGCTGTAGGTACGGGTCCAGCCCTTCTCCCAGTCGCCCTCCGCCGCGTGGGCGAAGTTGCTCATGCGGACCTTGCGGGTGTCCTGGTCGTTGATCGTCATCGTGGACTTGGCGTCCTTGCCGGGGACGCCGTAGCCCACGAACACCGTGTAGGCACCGGACTTGGGAACGTTCAGGGTCCAAGTGGCGGACGCGCCAGGGGTGTTCATGCCGGTCACGTACGTACCGCCGGGCGACCTGGCCCCCTTGACGTCCTTGGAGGTGGTCGCGGTGCCGCCCAGGGACAGGCTGCCCGCGTTCTCCTTGGGCAGGGGGGCCGGCGTCGGCGAGCCGGACGGCTTCTGACTGGGCTCGGTGGAGGCGCCGGCCGACGGGGCGGGGTCGTCGGAGGCCGTGTCGTTCTTGTCGTTGCTGTGGGTGAGCATGGCGACGCCGATGCCGACGCAGACCACGGTGACCACCGCCACGGCGCCGATCAGCAGGCCCTTGTGGTTGCGGCGCGGGGCCGGGGCCCGGTCGGCGTAGCCGGGGGGCGGGACCTGGCGGGTGGCGTCGCCGCCGGGAAGGGTCTCGGGGGCGGCGTAGTGGGCATTCCGCTGCCCGTACGGCTGCTGCGGGGCGACCCGCTGCTGAGCGCCGCCGTACTGCTGCTGCCGCTGCCCGTACTGGCGCTCACCGACCGCGCGGACCTGGTTGTAGGAGGCCCGGGGGACGCCAGGCTGCCGGCCCGCCGCCACACCGTCGCCCGACGGGCCCGCCGCGCCGCCCTCGCCGCCCTCGGAGCGGTAGAGGTAGGCGAACGGATCGTCGTTCTCCGGCGTGCCCGCGCCGTTGTTGCCGGCCGTCATTCCGTGTCACTCCCAGCGGTCTGTACGAAACGTCAGTACGAGATGGACGAGGTGGATGGGGTCGAGGGGACGGGTGGGATGCCTGTGCAGATGTTTGGCCCCGGCGGCACCGCGCCGCACCGGCGCAGCCTACCCCGTTTGGGGGATACCACGCCGGGCCGGAACCGCCACAAGGTCGCTACAGAACGGTGACGAGGAAGGCACTCAGCCGGCCCGTCGGCCCGCCTTCGAACGGGAGCGCTTCTCCACGTACATCCGCTGGTCGGCCGACTCCAGTACTTCCTCGGCCGTCATCCCGCAGCTCGCCCAGCCGATGCCGAAGCTGGCGCCGACCCGGACGGCCCGGCCCTCGACCCGGATCGGCGGGATGATCGCGTTGCGCAGCCGGACCGCGAGGTCCTCGGCGTCGGCCGTGCCCAGGCCGTCGGCGAGCACCACGAACTCGTCGCCGCCGAGCCGGGCGACCGTGTCGCCGTCCCGGACGCCGCCGGTCAGCCGGCGGGCGACCTCGATCAGCACCGCGTCGCCGGTGTTGTGCCCGTAACGGTCGTTGATGGACTTGAAGCCGTCGAGGTCGCAGAAGAGCACCGCGAGCCCCTTGGCGCCGTCGTCGACCGGACCGTCCCCGGGCGCGACGAGGTGGACGTGGTGGTCGAACGGCGCCGGGGCGCCCTCGAAGCCGTCGATCCCGTCGAACGGCTCCGCGCCGCCCGGCCGGAAGCCGTGCGGGTCGCCGGGGAACGCGCCGGAGGAGGCGTACGCGTCGGCCATCGAGCCGGGCGTACGGGAGCACAGCCGGGCGCCGAGACGGGCGCGCAGTTCGGCGCTGTTGGGCAGTCCGGTGAGGGAGTCGTGGCTGGCGCGGTGCGCGAGCTGGATCTCGTGGCGCTTGCGCTCCTCGATGTCCTCGACGTGGGTGAGCAGGTACCGGGGGCCGTCGGCGGTGTCGGCGACGACGGAGTTGCGCAGCGAGACCCACACGTACGTGCCGTCCCGGCGAGCCAGCCGCAGCTCGGCGCGGCCGCCCTCGGCGGAGGTGCGCAACAGCGTGCCGATGTCCTCGGGGTGGACGAGGTCGGAGAAGGAGTAGCGGCGCAGTCCGGAGGCGCTGCGGCCGAGCAGCCGGCAGAGCGCGTCGTTGGTGCGTAGCAGCCGCCCGTGCTGGTCACCGCCCATTTCGGCCACGGCCATCCCGCTCGGCGCGTACTCGAAGGCCTGCCGGAAGCTTTCCTCGCTGGCGCGCAGGGCCTGCTGCTCGCGCTCCAGCCGGACCAGCGCGCGCTGCATGTTCGACCGCAGGCGGGCGTTGCTGATCGCGATGGCGGACTGGAACGCGTACATCTGCAGGGCCTCCTGGCCCCAGGCTCCGGGCCGCCGGCCGTTCCGCGGCCGGTCGACGGAGATCACGCCGAGCAGTTCGCCGCCGCTGCTGCCCGCGGTGTACATGGGTGCGAAGAGGCGGTCCATGGGATGCCACTCGTCGGGGAAGCGGGGCGTGGGTCCGGCCGTGTGCCACTGCGGTACGTCGTCGTCATCCAGCACCCAGCCCTCGGTGTACGGGATGAAGCACAGGTCGCCCCACCGCTCCCCCATGGACAGCCGGCGCTCCCAGGAGGACCGGGAGCCGACCCGCCCGGCCATCAGGGCCTCGGCGCCCGCGCTGCCGGCGACCGCGGCGACGACGAGATCGCCGTCGGGGCGGACGAGGTTGACCGCGCAGAGCTCAAAGCCGAGGCCGTTCAGGGCGCCGTCGGCGACGGTCTGCAAGGTGTCCGCCAGGCTGCGTGCGGTATTCAGCTCGGCGACCACTTGGTGCAGCTGCCGCAGGGTCGCAAGACGGACGTATGGCTCCGACTCGGTCTCCATCGCTCGCTCTCCCTGAGACCTCGACAGCAAACTCCACGATTCTTCGTCGTCCGATTCCACGCTCACTGAATCACAGTGAGCTGTTCACTCGGTACACAGGGTCAACAATTTGCGCCCGCTGTGACTCAAGTCACAGTACGTGAGCGGGCGTTGGCGATCTCCCCCGTTCCCGTCGTCGAGCCGCACCTTTCACCCTTTCCGCACTTTCCTCACGCAAATTCCGGCGTTCACCGCCACCCCGGCGCCTCGGTCGGCAGACCTAGGACGCGAGTCGTCCCCGCGCCCGATGCGAGCGGGGACCGGCTGAAGTTAGCGTTCGTGGCGTGTTCACGAAAACCCCTGCCCATGCGGCAGCCGCCGGCCCCGCCGTCCCCGCCACGCCCGCCGTAGCCCTGACATCGGCGCCGGAGGGTACGCCGATCCCGCATTCTGGTGGGGTGAGTGACGACGAGTTCCGTGCCGCCCTGTCCCGTCTCGCCGCCGGTGTGGTGCTGATCACCGCCCACGACCCGGAGGCCGGGCCGCATGGCGAGGACGTCGGCATGACCGCCACGGCGTTCCTCTCCGTGTCCCTCGATCCGCCACTGGTGATGGTGAGCGTTCGCAACGACTCCCGGATGGACGACCTGCTGGCGGCGCAGCCGCTGTGGGCCGTATCGGTGCTCTCGGGTCATCAGCGGCAGATTGCCGGGCGATTCGCGATGAAAGGCCGCATCAGCGACCGACTGCTCTTCGAGGACATTCCTCATGTACGGGGTGAAGTGTCCGGAGCGCCGCTCATCGGGGGCGCCCTGGCGACGCTGCAGTGCCGTACCGAACAGCGCGTGGCGGCCGGGGACCACACGCTCGTCATCGGGCGCGTCCTCGCCACGTCGGCCGCCGACCGGGACGAAGGGCCGCTGATGTACTTCCGGGGGAAGTACCGGCAGTTGGGCTGAGCGGCCCGCCAGGAGCCGACCGGCGGCTGGGGTCCAGCGGCTCACGCCCGGCGGCTGGGGCCTCGGCAGCTCAGGTCCGGCGGCTCAGGTCCAGTCGCGGCCCGAGCGGCCGCGTTTGGTCTCACCGCGCTGCTTCTTCTCGCGCAGCCGCCGCTCGTTGATACCCCGCGGGATCCGCGCCTTACGGCGTGGCTTGGGCGGCGGCGCGGTGGCCTCGGCCAGCAGCGCGGCCATCCGTACGGCCGCGGTCTCGCGGTTGCGCCACTGGGAGCGGTGGTCCGAGGCGCGCACGGACAGCACACCGTCCACCAGCCGGCCGGCCAGCCGTTCCAGGGCACGCTCCTTCCACACCGGCGGCAGCTGCTCGGTCCTGGCGAGGTCGAGCCGCAGCTCGACCTGGCTGTCGCTGGTGTTGACGTGCTGGCCGCCCGGACCCGAGGACCGCGAGAAACGCCATACGAGCTCGGCCTCGGGAAGGACAACCGAACCGCGGATGACATAGGGCCCGGACATGCCCCCATGGTCTCGCGCCCCCGGGCCACCGTCATCCGCTTTTCGGCGCCGACCGGGCACGGTCAGTCCGGTAAAGAAAGTAAAGGAGCCTGGAACCTCCTGGTCCCCTCACGACGTTGTGGTGGGTGACGGTAGCTTCGTGCGCGGCACTGCGTGGGCAGTGGGGCGGTACGGAGCCCGCCGACGATTCGACGCGTTGACAACGAAAGGGACATCCCCATGGCTGTAAGCCTGTCCAAGGGCGGCAACGTCTCGCTCACCAAGGAGGCACCGGGCCTGACCGCCGTCACGGTCGGCCTCGGCTGGGACGTCCGCACCACCACCGGCACGGACTTCGACCTCGACGCGAGCGCGATCGCGGTCAACCCGAGCGGCAAGGTCTACTCGGACCAGCACTTCATCTTCTTCAACAACAAGTCCACGCCGGACCAGTCGATCGTCCACACCGGTGACAACGTCACCGGCCAGGGCGAGGGCGACGACGAGCAGATCAACGTCAACCTGGCGGCCCTGCCGGCCGACGTCGACAAGATCGTCTTCCCGGTTTCGATCTACGACGCCGAGAGCCGCAGCCAGAACTTCGGCCAGGTACGGAACGCGTTCATCCGCATCGTCAACCAGGCCGGCGGCACCGAGATCGCCCGCTACGACCTCAGCGAGGACGCGGCCACCGAGACCGCCATGGTCTTCGGCGAGCTGTACCGCAACGGCGCGGAGTGGAAGTTCCGCGCCGTGGGCCAGGGTTACGCCTCGGGCCTGCGCGGCATCGCCCAGGACTTCGGCGTCAACGTCTGAGGCCAGGATCCGGCGCCTGAGGCGCCACCGCGGTCTCTTGGAGGGCCGGCTCCCGTTCGGGAGCCGGCCCTCGGCGCATTCCGGGCAGCCGGTACCACCGCGACGGGCAGCCGGCGTCAGGCGGATGGGCAGCCGGCGTCAGGCGACCGCGTCCTCGGCGGCCGCCTCGGGCGGCGTGGCCAGCGCCGCCACCTCGTCCAGCGAGAGCCCGAGCGTGCCCGCCAGGGCGGCGACCGTGAAGAACGCCGGCGTCGGCGCCCGCCCGGTCTCGATCTTCCGCAGCGTCTCGGCGGACAGCCCCGCCGCCGCCGCGACCTCGACCATGCTCCGCTCGCCGCGCGCGGTACGCAGCAGCGTCCCGAGCCGCTCGCCGCGCTCCCGCTCCCAGGGGGTCAGTGGAGTTCGCACCATGCCCGTGATACTAATACCGGTAAACAAATACCGGTAAACAAATACCGCAGGCATGCCCGCATCCATGCCATACCCATGTTCATGTCCATGTCCATGTCCATGCCTGCGCTCGGGAGGGAAGAACGCTCATGGTGGAGATCAAGACGGATGCGTCGATGGACGCCATGCGGGTGGCCGGCCGGGTCGTCGCCGACGCACTGGCCGCGGTACGCGCGGCCGCCGCCCCCGGAGTGCGGCTGCGGGACCTGGACGAGGTCGCCCGTACGGTCCTGCGCGAGGCGGGCGCCGACTCACCGTTCCTCGGCTACCGCCCGTCCTTCGCCCCCACCCCGTTCCCGGCCGTCATCTGCGCCTCCGTCAACGATGCGATCGTGCACGGCATCCCGGACGCCACCCGGCTGTGCGCCGGCGACCTGGTGAGCATCGACTGCGGCGCGGTCGTGGACGGCTGGGCGGGTGACTCGGCCCTCAGCTTCACCGTCGGCACTCCGCGCCGTGAGGACCAGCGGCTGATGGACGCCACCCGGCGGGCGCTGGAGGCCGGCATAGCGGCGGCCGTCGTCGGCGCCCGGATCGGTGACATCTCGCACGCGATCGGGAGCGTCGGACGGGCCGCCGGCTACGGCATCCCCGACGACTTCGGCGGACACGGCATCGGCCGCACGATGCACGAGGACCCGCCGGTCCCCAACGACGGCCGCCCGAACCGGGGCCTGGTGCTGCGCCACGGTCTCGTCATCGCCATCGAGCCGATGTTCCTGGCCGGCGGCGGGGACGACTACTACGCGGACGGCGACGGCTGGACCCTCCGCACGGTCGACGGCAGCCGCGCCGCCCACTTCGAGCACACAGTGGCGGTCACGAACGACGGCCCGCGGGTACTCACGTCGCCGTAACCCCCTTTGCGGCAAGGGCACTTGCGGCAATGGACGTTTCCGTCACGGCCTTTGCGTCAGCACGCCGAGGTCCACCGTCTCGGCCATCGCGCGGTATCCGGCGTCGTTCGGGTGCAGGTGATCGCCTACGTCGTACGCGGCCAGCATCCGGTCCCGGTCGGCGGGGTCGGACAGCGCCCGGTCCAGGTCGGCCACCCCGTCGAACTCACCGGAGGTGCGTATCCACTGGTTGAGCGCGTCCCGCTTCTGCTCACCGCGCTCGGTGTAGTAGCTGCTCCCCTTGAACGGCGTCAGCGTGGCACCGATGACCTTGACCCCCTTGGCGTGCGACTGGCGTATCAACTCCCGCTGCGCGGATATCAGTCGCTCGACCGTGGTGTCCGGCGACGGCGGGACCGGCCCGTTCTCCCACTCGCTCGCCATGATGTCGTTGATGCCTTCCAGCACGATGACCGTGCCCACATTCGGGTCGTTCAGGACGTCCTCACGGAAGCGGGTCACCCCCTTCTCTCCGGCCCAATCGGAGTCGCTGGCAAGTCTGTTGCCGCTGATCCCCTCATTGACGACACTGCGCGGCCGGCCGGCCGCGGCGAACCGCTCGGCCAGCTCGTCCGGATAGCGGTTGTTCGCGTCGAGCGTGGAGCCGTAGCCGTCGGTGATGGAGTCGCCGAAGGCCACCACTCCGTCGCGGTGCGCGGACCGGCCGCCGGCGACCTGCACACCGGAGAGGTAGTACCAGGACGTCGACGTCTCGGTGAAGGCCTCCGCACCGACATCGGCGCGGTGGTCCCCGGCCGCGCGATAGCTCGTGGCCCTGCCGAGGGCGTGGAAGGTGGCCGGGCCGGTCGGGGCGTCCAGATAGATCGTGACGGTCACCGACTCCAGCGCACGGACCTCCAGCCCGACGCCGTCGCTGAGCAGCTCACCACCCGCCGGTATGGTCACCGACCGCCCGCCCCCGAAGGTCAGCGCGCGCACCGACCCGGCCTGCACCTCGGCGCCACGGCCGGCACGGGCGACGGTGGCACCGGCCACCTTCAGCGGCGTACGGCCGTAGCGGTTGGACAGCTCGATACGGGCTCGTGTGCCGCCGATGCTGACCCGGACGACCTGGCGGACCGTCTGCCGCGCGAAGCCGGTCTCGGACCAGTTCGGGCCCATGACCGTGTTCGGCGCCAGCGGCGAGGCCGCCCAGCCGCCCCGCCACCGGCCGCCGCCGGGCCGCTCGCCGTACCCCGCTCCCTGGTCACCGCCCGCTCTGCCGGCACGGTCACCGCCCGCCCCGGCCGCATACGCCGCCGCCCCGTGCTGCCCACCAGGCGGAGCCGGCGGCACCGGCAGCGCCACCAGGGCGGTCGCCAAGAGCAGTGCGGCACCCGAGCGGCACACAAGAGAACCAGACATGGTCTTTCCCCCTCCTTGGGCTTCCTTCCCTGCCCCTCCTCGGCCATCGCCTTCCCCCGAGGACCGCTGACGGCCCCGAGCCGGGCCGCTGACGCCCTGAGCCGGGCCGGTGCGGGCGATGGCCCGTCGCACCGGCGTGGCACCATCAAGGTGTGATCGACCTCGGCTACTCCCTCTCCTCTCGCTTCCCGGACCCGCCGCA
The DNA here is from genome assembly GCF_001590865.1 of Streptomyces sp. NBRC 110611. Classification (GTDB taxonomy): domain Bacteria; phylum Actinomycetota; class Actinomycetes; order Streptomycetales; family Streptomycetaceae; genus Streptomyces. The sequence continues at coordinate 107,780 of NZ_BBUY01000001.1, read as the reverse complement.
GACGGACTACCGGACCGCGGATGTCCACACCCTGCGGCACGACCTCTTCTGCGGCGACGTCTACATCGCCGACACCAAGGCGGACCGCGAGCTGTCCACGGCCTGGGGCTGGGTACCCGTCCTCGACTTCGCCTGGGCCCTGTGCGACATCGTCGAGCAGCTCGACACCGACCCCCGTGGCAGCCGCTCCGCCCGCCCGATCCACGCCGAACTGGACTTCACCGAATCCGCCGACCGGATGCTCTTCGAGCGCCGATTCGGGTGGGTGGACATCGACGCCGACTGGATGCCGGCCGACGAAGCCCCGCTCACCTTCAACCACGCCGCGCTACGCCGCGAGGCCCGCGATTTCCTGCACGACCTGATCGCCGACCTCACCGACATGCACGACGGCCTCGCCGACAACCCCGCCATCTGGAACCTCCAGGCCCGCTTCCCGCGCATCTGACCGGCCCGGCACCGCGCCGTCGGCCCCACCCGCCGTCCCCCCCGCCCCGCCCCATCGCTCCACCCGTACCCCCGTCACTCCCCCATCCCCCATCTATCCCCCTATCCCCCCATCACTCCACCCGTACGCCTATCTGCGCCGCGAACGCCGGGGCCAGGTCCATCAGTTGGGCCGCGCTGATCACCGCGCCCGACAGCCGGTCGATCCCCCGCGCGATGTCCACCACAGCCGCACCCCGCAGATCGACGTCCGTCATCCGCGCCTGGGAGAAATCCACCCGGGTCAGGGTGCAGTCGTCGAATGTCACGCGCTCCAGCTCCGCCCCCGCGAAGTCCGCCTCGATCAGCACGCACCCCTCGAACGCGACGTCCCGCAGCTTCGCCATCCGCAGATTCGGGAAGTCGATCTTCCCGCCGCGCACCACGACCCGCTCCAGCACCGCACCGTGCAACTGCACTCCGCCGAGCCGGGCCTCCGACACCTCCACATCGCGCAGGGTCGCCCCGGACAGATCCGTCCCGACCCCGCGCACCCCGCTCAGCACGCTGTCGACGAACCGCGCCCGGCCGAGCCCCGTTTCGTCCAGCCCGCACCGCCGCACCGCGCAGTCCATGAAGTGTGCGCCGCGCGCCGACTGCCGCGCCCAGTCCGCGTCCGCGAACTCCAGCCCGTCGTAATCCCCCTCGGCCTCCAGCTCCCCGCCGTCGTACGTCGTCAGCGCCGGCAGCCGCACCTCCGGCCGCCGCACCGCCCGCACCGTTCCGTTCCCGCTGCCCCTGCCGTTCCCACTTCCCCTGCCGGTTCCCCTGCCGCCGCCGCTTCCCCTGCCGCTGCCGCGCCCTGCCACGCGATCACCCCTTCCGATCTCGTGACCCATCGTGCAGCACCCCACTGACAATCCGGCCTGACCAGCGAAAACCCGATCCGCGAAGAGCCGATCAGCGAAGAGACGGAGGAAGAGGGAGGAAGAGCCGGGGGGACCGCCTACCGCACCACCGCCAGCTCCCGCTCCGTCTCGTTCAGCCGCCGCCCGCCCGACTCCGTACACGTCACGATGTCCTCGATCCGCACCCCGAACCGGCCCGGCAGGTAGATCCCCGGCTCGATCGAGAAGCACATCCCCGGTACGAGCGGCAGATGTTCGCCCTCCACCAGGTAGGGAGGCTCGTGCGTGGTCACCCCGATGCCGTGCCCCGTCCGGTGGATGAAGTACTCGCCGTACCCCGCCGCTTTGATCACCCGCCGGGCCACCCGGTCGATGTCCTGGCACGCGATGCCCGGCCGGACCGCCTCGAACGCCTCCTGCTGCGCCTCCCGCACGACGGCGTGCACCTTGCGCTCCTCGGCACCCGGCTCCCCGACGTGCACGGTCCGCGTCGTATCCGACCCGTACCCGTCCTTCAGGCCGCCGAAGTCGAGCACCACCATGTCCCCGTCCTGGATGACCCGTTCCCCCGCCTCATGGTGCGGATTGGCGCCGTTCGGGCCGGAGCCGACGACCGTGAAGTCCACCTGGCTGTGTCCGTGCTCCCGCAGCAGCCGCGCCAGGTCCGCCGCCACCTCGGACTCCCGGCGCCCGGCGAAGCGCACCCCCAGGATCTCCTCGTACGTGGCGTCCGCGGCGGCCCCGGCCGCGGCCAGCCGCTCCACCTCATGGGCGTCCTTGACGGCCCGCAGCATCGGCAGCACCTCCGTCAGCGCGGCGTATCCGCTCCCCGGCAGCGACCGCTGCAGCCCCAGCAGATGGAGCGCCCAGGTCGAGTCGGACACCCCGTAACGCCCCTGCGGCACCATCCACTTGGCGACCTGCGCGTACGGATCCGAGCCGTCGCTCCACCCGGACACCTCCACCGCCTCCGCCCCCGGGGAGTACTCCGCGTCCGGCTGCTCCAATACGGGCACCATCAGCCGCGACCGCCGCCCCGGTTCGATCACCAGGGCGGTCAGCCGCTCGGTGGCCGCGGGCGGTGCGTAGCCGCACAGCCACACCAGATCGGGCCCCGGCGTCACGATCAGCCCGGCCAGCCCGGCGTCGGCGGCGGCCCGGCCGGCCCGCTCCATGCGCCGCTCGTAGTCCTCGGAGGTCATCGCATTCCTATTCACCATGCCGGCGAACCTACGCCGAAAGGCCCCCTCCGGACACTGCGAATCGGCCCACCGCGCCCCACTTCACCCCTCCAGTGCCGATCGCCCCTCCAGTGCCGCACCGAACGCCGCTCCCCGCCTGCCGATCCTCACCGGCCCCGGACGGCCCCGCGTCCGGCTACCGGGATTCGGCCCAGGTATGGACCGGGCCGAGGGAGACCGGCAGGGTGTCGGAGACGTCGATGGTGAAGCGGAACACGGTCCGGGAACGCAGCCCGTTCACCGGGTCGAAGAAGCGGAGTTTGACGTCCCAGCAGTCACTGTTCAGCCGGCAGAAGGGGCTCTTCTCCACGGTGATGGTGTCCAGGGCCCGCCCGGTGGCGATGGCTTCGGCCACGGTGGTGGCGGCCTGGAACACATTGGTGGCGGCGAAGTTGAGCGCACGGTCCTTCGCGGCGGACCCGCGGTTGCGCAGGTCGTAGTAGACCCGGGCGAGGAACTCCCGAAGGGCTTCGCGGACCTCGGTGGCGGGGGCGGCGCCGGCCTGGTCCCCGAGAGCGGCGACGGCCGCGTCGAGCAGGGTCCGCAGGCGCCACCCGTACACCCCTCTGGTCTGCTCGACCTCCACTACGGGCACGACCTGCCCGGAGAACAGGCGCACGGTGCGGTCGGTCAGCCGGCCCGGCACGGAGATCCGTTCCAGGGACGCGGGGTCGTCCGGCGCGAGGATCTGTCTGCCGAACAGCGTGGTCAGCGCGGCGTGGACCTCGGCGGCGAACGGCCCCGCCGGTTCCAGGGCGTAGACCGGGGTGAGCTCCAGGTACAGCGTCCAGATGAGCGATCCGGTCTCGGAGGGGTGGGCGGTGAGGTGGTCGACCATCTGCCGGGAGTCGTACGGGTTGGCCGGTACCGTCGTGCCGTCGATCGTCACCGGGGCCATCAGCTGCTTGAACGTGTCCCGGCGCGCCTCGGTGCCGAAGTCGTACCCCAGCGTGCCCAGCGCGTAGACGGGACCGGTGCGGCGTGGCAACACCGCTGACGTCACCACGCCCGCGTCACCCGTTGTCGTCCGGCTGCGGCTGCGGATGATCTCGGTGGCGCCGGCGATGTCGAGCTTGCCGCCGAGACAGCGGGCCGGCTCATCGTCCGTCTCGTCGGTCGAGCACGGCGCAGCGGAGTCCAGGAGCGCCTGGCGTACGGCGAGCGGATCGATCGCGCCACCGTCGGCGATCTGGAGACTGACCAGCAGCGCGGCCACTCCGGCGGCGAACGGGGTCGAGCAGCTGGTGCCCTTGTGCCGCTTGACACCGCTCTCGTCGATGAGGCTGGCGCCGGGCATCTCGCCGCCGGGGGCGACGAGCGCGGTGGGGTGGTACTGCGGTCCCCAGTTGCTGAATCCGTAGACCGCGCCGTCGTCGTCGTGGGCCCCCACGGCCAGGACCTCGGGCAGGGCCGCCGGATAGCAGGAACACTCCCCCTTCTCGTTGCCGGCGGCCGCGATGACGAGCACGCCCTGCTCTTCCGCGTGGCGCACCGCGGCCCGCAACAGGCCGTCGACGTCGTCGGAGCGGCTGGGCAGGCACTGTTCGATCACGATGATGTGCGCACCGGCGCCTACGGCAGCCTCGATCGCCCGGGCCGTGTTGACCGGGTCCACGTGGTGCCGCTCGGCGATCAGGCAGGGCACGATCAGTCCGGTGCAGCCCGGTGCCAGGCCGGGGGCGGTGCTGCCGTGCCGGCCGAACAGGATGCTGGCGACCCAGGTCCCGTGTTCCTGGGCGTACTCCAGCAGCTCGGCTTCGACGTCAGCCTCGCGATCACCGAGCCATCCGGTATCCACTTCCAGAATGGTCGCCCCGTCGAAGCACGGGTGGGACATATCGATGGGTCCGCCGTCGACCACGGCGACCCGCACCCGCGGATCGCCCGTGGTCAGCGCCCACAACTCGGGGAGTCCTGGGACATCAGCGAGTTCAGGCACCCGCTGCTCCATTCGCACCGGACGGCCGGGACAGCCCGGACGGCCCGGACAGCCCAGATGGACCGGAGGGACCGGATGGACCGGATGGACCGGAAGAAACGGGGTTACTGGATGTGCCGGACAGCTTCAGGCGGGCGTGGGCCGGCGGTGCCCAGTACTGCGGGTCGTTGAAGTTGGCCCCGTGCATCAGCTGGATACGAAGGGAGATCAGCTGTTCCGGGGTGCCGTGCTCGACGTCGACCGTCCGGTGTGGCTGGATCAGCTCCGGCCTGCACACCGGCGGCGATTGCGGGGGAAGGCGCATCGGTCTCTCCTGTGTTGCTGACGGCCGACGGCGTGGCTCAGCCGGCTTCCGACCAGGTACGCATGTCACCCAGGGTGACCGGCATCAGGTCGGAGACGTCGATGGTGAACCGGAACACCTTGCGTGCCCGCCGTGAGTTCTCCGGGTCGAAGAAGCGCAGTTTGACGTCCCAGCAGTCGGAGTCCTGCCGGCCGAAGGGGCTCTGCTGTACGTCGATGGTGTCCAGCGCCATCCCGGCGGCGACCGCCTGGGAGAAGGTGTCGGCGGCCTGGAACGCGTTGGTGGCGGCGAAGTTCAGCGCCCGGTCCCGGGAGGTGGAGCCCAGGTTGCGCAGGTCGTAGTAGACGCGGGTGAGGAACTCCCGCAGTGAGCGCTGCACTTCGGCCTGCTGGGCCTTGCCCGCGCCCTTGCCGGCTGCCAGCGAGGCCGCCTGGGTCGCCGCGTCCAGCAGCGCGTTGACCCGCCAGCCGTACAGCCCCCGCACCTGCTCCACCTCGACCACGGGCACGACCTGCCCGGAGAACAGGCGCACGGTGCGGTCGGTCAGCCGGCCGGGAACAGAGATCCGCTCGATGTAGTCCGGGTCGTCCTCGGCGGCGACCTCCCCGCCCAGGAACTTGGACAGCAGTGCGTAGACCTCACCGCCGTAGGCCCCCGCCGGTTCCAGGGCGTAGACCGGGGTGAGCTCCAGGTTCAGCGTCCAGATGAGCGACCTGGCCTCGGAGGGGTTGGCGGTGAGGTGGTCGACCATCTGCCGGGAGTCGTACGGGTTGGCCGGTACCGTCGTGCCGTCGATCGTCACCGGGTCCATCAGCTGCTTGAACGTGTCCCGGCGCGCCTCGCCGCCGAAGTCGTACCCCAGCGTACCCAGCGCGTAGACCAGCGGCGACCAGCCGATCTTCGACTGCTCATGGGACTGCGTCACTTCACCGGGGTGTGTGACGTAGCCGGGCTGCGTCGCTCGGCCGGACTGCGTCACACCGCCCGACCGGGGCGCGGTGACGGGCGCCCGGGGCGCGGTGACGGCCATCCCGGGCGCGGTGACGGCTGCCCCGGGTGTGGTCGCGGCGGCTCGCGCCGGCTCGCGGGGTGCCGTGGCCCCCTCCCCGGGCGGTGGCGCGGGCGCGGGCACGTCCGCGGACCGACACGTGCACGGCGACGATGTCGCACTCGCCGCAGTCGGCTCGGGCTCGGACGGCGTCGCGGCGGACGCCGACGGCTCGACCGACGCCGGCGCCTCGGCCATCACGTCCTGACTCTCGGCCTGCTTGCTCACTGCGTTCCTCACATTCAGTTTGCCGTTCAAGTACCGCTGACACGTCTGTTCATCTCCGGCATCACATGGATCCGCGCTGGCCAGCAGCAGCGCGCCCACCCCGAGCGGATCGGGAACCTTGCCGCGTTGGCGTTGCAGGCTCAGCAGCAGGGCGGCCAGCCCGCTCACGATCGGCGTGGCCAGACTGGTCCCGCCGGCCCGTGCCGTCCCTCCCCCTGGCGTCGCGACGAGCACACCGGCCCCGGGCGCGAGCAGACCGTGACTGTCGTACTCGCTGCCGAAGTTGCTCGACTCCAGCGGCACACCGTGGTCATCGACCGCCCCGACCGCGAGTACGGACGGCAGCGCGGCCGGCACATGCGAGCACAGACAACCGTCGTTGCCGGCCGCCGCCACCAGCAGCACATTGCGCTCGGCGCACAGTTCCACTGCCCGCCGCAGCAAACCGTCCGCTTCTCCGGACTCGGCCAGCTGGCCACCGCTGAGATTGATCACATGGGCGCCGGCCTCCACCGCCGCCTCGATCCCCCGGGCCAGGTCCACCTGTGAGGTCTTCCGTCCCTCCGAGAACACCGGCACGATCAGCCCCCGGCACCGCGGAGCCATGCCGAGCACCGGGCCTTCCTGCCCGGATCGAGGCGGCGCCGGGTGATGCTGGCCGAAGATCACGCTCGCCACACTCGTGCCGTGCCGCGCCTTGGCGCCGTCCACACCCATGTGCGCCCAGGGACCGTCGAGACGGGTCACCGCCGCGCCGGAGAAGGCCGGATGTTCCAGATCCACCTCACCGTCGACCACCGCGATGCGGATGTCGTCGTGTCCGGTGGTCCGCCCCCACAAGGCCGCCAGCCCGGGAATACCCGGTAGATCAACCATCACCACACCCTGCTCATACGCCGGCGTCTGTACGCCGGCTCTGCTCGACGCATTCCTTCACCGGCGGTTGAAATATGCGAAATAACACCCGGTAGTGCCGGTCGGGTGACACGGGGTGGCCCGACCGGCACCACTCAGCCGAGCGGTCACTCACTCGGCGTCGTCAGCGAACGGGAAGACCCCGCCCCCAACACCCACTTGCTGCATGGCGTGCGAGGAGTTGTTCATGAACATGGACTGCTCTGCGGTCGCGCCGTCGTCGCCGGAGGTCTGGGCCGATACCCGCGTGACGGGAACCGACAAACGGGGAGCGAAATCCTGCTCCATCATCTACTCCTTACGAGAGGGGCAATCACTCGGCATCGTCGGCGAACGGGAAAACCCCGCCCCCAACGAGAACTTGCTGGTAGTTGCCGTCGGCGGTGTTGTACATGGACTGCTCTGCGGCCGCACTGTTGTCGCTGACGGTCTGAATTGAAGCCCGGGTGACGGGAGCCGACAGGCGAGGAGTGAAGTTCCGCTCCATCATCTTCTCCTTCTCACGTTTTCGCGTATTCTTTTTGCTTTCCATTACCAGCGGATGAGCCGTGCGAACGAACGCCCCCGGAGTGCCGGCCGGGTGACACGGGGTGGCCGGCCGGCACTGCAGCGTCGAGCGGGTTACTCACTCGGCGTCATCGGCAAACGGGAAAACCCCGCCCCCAATGCCAACTTGCTGGTAGTTGTTCGTGCCGCTGTTCCAGATGGACTGCTCCGCGGCGGCACTGTTGTCGCTGACGGTCTCGATCGACGTCCGCGCGACAGGAGCCGACAGGCGGGGAGTGAAGTTCTGCTCCATCATCTTCTCCTTCTCTCGCATCCAATTGCTTCCACTACCGAGCCCCTCGCCTTCCCCACCGGGGACGACGAGGGCGCTCCCTCGCCACGGCTCATGCCTGGACATGGCGTGTCATGGCGAGCGACTTACCCTCCCGAAAGGCCGTCGACCACACTTACGCCCAGATCCGACCGCGGCGATAACTGCGCGGATCCGCCTCGCCTGCTGTGGCGTCGGCGAACATCTCACTCCACATCGCATAGTCCGACAAGCCCGTTTGCAGCACGTACGGACCACCGACCCGGACCAGGGCTGCCCGCCCTGCCTCGCTCATCACCGTACGGTTTTTCACAGCAGCGGAACTTGCTTTTGCAGCAGCGCTGCTCGCCTTTTTCGATGCCTTGGATGTTTTACCGCGAGGAGTCGCCGTCTTCCGTCGTGGAGCTTTTTCTGGCATCGTCAACCATCCTGTACTCGAATTACTCGATGGCGGTAGCTGAATTAGTGATGCTGCACTTGACCACTAATGCCACACTTGCTTCGCCGGTCTTCGCGGCTCAGAAGGTGACCGTGAGTCGTGGACGGGCATGGGAACGGGAATGGGCATGGCTGAGTTCATTCCCCCATCGGAGGGAGGAATGAGCCGAAACGCACGATGAGCAAGCGTGAAGTCCGCTTGAGCTCAGACTTGATCATCCAACATGGATGAGTATGTCCATCCCTGAGTCATATGTCGAGCGCATAGGGCCTCAGGGGCACCTTTGAGTGAACTCCTGTGTTGACGGGGTCAGCCGGTGTTATTCAGCCGCCATCAGGTTCGATGCCCGTCAGGTTCGTGCCGACGGCAACGGCCACACGGTCAGCTCGTCGCCCCCTCGGCCGCCTTGATATCGGTGTCGTGTGCGGCCGCCGTGGCCAGCAAGGTCCGCAGCCCCCGGGCAGTGGTTTCCACCGGCATCGAGGGACAGTTGGCGTTCAGGGCCTGGTGCGGGGCGGCGGGGATATGGACAAAGCCTCCGCGCATCTGCGGGTGTTCCGTGGCGAGCAGGTACATCAACGTGTAGAAGACGTGGTTACAGACGAATGCCCCGGCGCTCTCGGAGATTCCCGCGGGGATCCCGGCCTCACGGATCGCGGCGGCACAGCGTTTGATCGGCAGCCGGCTGAAGTACGCGGCCGGGCCGTCGGCGACGATCGGTTCGTCAACCGGGGTACGGCCGTCGTTGTCGGCCACGGGGCAATCGTCGACATTGATCGCGGTCCGCTCGATGGAGATGCCGCTCCGGCCGGCGGCGAGCCCCAGGCAGACCACCAGTTCCGGATCGCTCTCCGCCACGGCCTCGCGCAGTTTCAGCTCCGATTTCGCATAGGAGCAGGGAAGCAGGGCACAGTGCACCTCAAGCCCGGGTGGCGGGTCATCGCGCAGGAGTTGCGCGACGAGCCAGGTCGGGTTGTCGCTCATACCGCCGAAGGGTTCAAACCCCGTGATCAGTACGCGGGTCATAGCTGATGCGTTCCTCTCCGTGTCGTGCTGCGTTAGCGCATGGCGCTTCGCGCTTCTTGCTTCGTGTTTCCGGGTTCGTATCTCCGGTCTGTCGCTGTATTCCCCACGGGCATCAGGAGCGGTCGGCCATTACGCCTTCTGGCGGAGGCGCTGAGGTACACGGCTCCGATCTGCCTGCCTCCGGCCTTCAGCGGTCATCTTCAGGTCGCCCTGGGGACGGGAAGCATGCGACCGGAGGTGGAGACGGAGATCGGTCAGCAGACCGACTACTCGTCCTCTTCACCGTGGGTACCGTGACAAGAAAGGCGCAGGTACAGCAGAGCCGCAGACGCAAAAACAGAAACCGTCCGAGGTCACCATGGCACCCCCGCAGCAGTCGTCCCGCCGTATGCGCGGCGAGACCCTTCTTGTGATTGCCCTCCTGGCGATCGCAGCCCTCATCGTCGGCGGGCTGATCTGGGCCAAGAACAACGTGACCGAGATCAAGAAGTGGCGAGGCGGGAATGCCTGGTCTCTCACGTACGAGGCCACGTCTGCCCGCGGCGCACCGCAAGCCGCCGCCCTGGTCTACCGCCACAACCCCGACAGCTTCGAGCCGGACTACAAGGACGAACGGCTGGGCCCGACCAAGCTGCCCTGGCGCACCGAAGTCGCCGTCAACACCGGCCAGGAGGCCCGCGTGGAGGTCACCCCGACCGGAGACGGCGTCGCCTCCTGCCGGATCCTGCTGGACGGGGTCCGCGTCGTCGCGTCAGGGAAGTCCCCCGGCCCCGGCAAGCCCGCCGTCTGCCACGTGATCACCAGCAACACTCCGGAGAAGTGGCCCCGCTGAGCCCTGTCCGGTGCGTCAGGGCCGCACACCGGCGCAAGTGGGACCCGCGGCCGCGATGAAGCGACCTACCGGAAGTCGGGCAGCGGCAGGTCCACCGATTGCCGGTCCACCTTCTTCACCAACAGATCGCAGCGCCACATCGCATTGTGCGGGGACTCTCCCTGGTATGTGACGGCGGTGTCGACACAGTCAGCGTATGAATGGGGAACATCGGGCACATGGGCCACGGCCGTTGAGGCAGTTGCGCCCATGAAGAAGCCGCTCATGACTACGGACGCCACCAAGGCGCCAATCCTTCGACGCACAGCTGTGCCCCTTCCTTTACTCCGAAACCCATCTGCTGCGGAGCACTCAGTTTTCGATCCAGCACACACCGCGGGAATCGACGTCTGAGAGGCTCTTATCACGCTGCCCGATGATGTCCCCAGCGTGACCGTCACCGGCCGCTGCGTTTCACCCGACGGCGCCCGCTATACGGCGCAGTCCGTCACCTTCCACCGCCCCACACCCCACACGGCTCGTCAAGCCGCCACCGGAGGCGGCAGCGGCTCGCAGTTCGCTGCGGACCTACGCCCTGCCGAGGCCCGCATCCCTCCTGGCGTCGCCCCGGCGATGGGTCACCACGGCACTCGCCGCCGCCTGCGCCGGGCCGGCCCACGTGACGGGCATGGCGTGAGGGGCATGATGGGCATGGCGAGTCGGTTCGTCCGCCTACCTGCGGCGACGACCTGGCCGACGGCACGGCGATGAGTCGACATACCAAGATCCGGACGCTACATACCGTTTTCCCGTAAAAGCGATACGAATTGCCCACGCGGAGTCTACGAAACTGTCCGGATGCCCCCCAATTGTGCTGCGGATGGGGGCATTTGCGCGAATAGCACTCGGGCAATCGGAGCCCTAGGCTCACGGAGCGCGAGCCCGGATCGACCAAGAGTCAGGCTCGCGCTCCTGATAAGCACGAAACAAGGAAGTGCTCTATGCCTTCGTTCCCCGCTCGTTTCCGGGTCAAACGCCAAGGGCGCCGACCTGCGAGTGACAGTAACAGCGGCGCCCACGACCTGAGTATGCCGGGCAACAGCGCCAGTGGACCGCGCAACTGGGGGAGTTGGGGATCGGCCGCGGCCCTCCCCGCCCCGCCGTTCGTCGTGATCAACCCGCCGCACGAACCCGTGGCCCAGGCAGTTCTCCTTGTCACGGCGGTGCTGTGGGCATTCACCGCCTGGCGGCAGGGCAGGGCTTCGGCCCGCGGCTGAGCGGTCCGCCGGCTGGCCCGGCGTGCCACTGGTGTCCCTTCGTTCCCTACGAAACGGAGAGACTTCCCCGTTACTCGTCACGATTCCCGGGCGACGGAACCCGTTCCGTCGCCCGGGAGCTGAGGTACCGCAAAGGAACACAGAGAGATGCAGGGGTATTTCCCTCCTCAGGAGGGCTGTAAGAACTGCGGAGCGCAGCTCACCCCGCAGCGCACCGGCCGCCCTGGCGAGTACTGCGGCACCGCGTGCCGCCAAGCGGCCTACCGCAGTCGCCGAAAAAGGGAACGGCTCGACACGGCCGCTCTGGACCGCGACCTCAACGCCTGTGCCCAGATCCTCGAAGCCGAAGTCCGGCAGCTTGTCCGGGCGTTGGAGGAGCCACACGTCCCCGGCGAGGCAGGGCCGCTGACCACGCTGGTGGAGATCCAGCAGCACGTCGAGAAGATGCTGCCCGGCGCCGTCGGACGCGCCCGCCACCGGGGCGTGTCCTGGGCGCGGATTGCCGACGTCCTGAGCCTCAACAAGGACAGCGTCCGCCGCAAGTACGGCAAGTACGACGTCGGCCGTCACCTCCAGCGGATAGCCAACCGCCCACGGCAGTCCGTTCCGCCTTCGCCCGGGGCTTCCTGGCAGCACGGCCCGGGAAACGACGACGACGCCGATACCCACCGAGACGACACGCACCGAGCACACACACCTGACGCCGCGGACACCGCCCCCACTCCCCCGCTCCCTCCCTCTCCGGCTTCCCCTCCCGCTCCCCCTCCCGACGAAGTCCCTTCATCCACCGGCTTAGCCCCCGTCCTGAGCCACCTGCAACGCGCCTCCCGGCTCAGCCTGCGCAGCCTCGGCGAGCGCACCTCCCTGTCCGCCAGCCACCTCTCGCGCATCCTCAGCGGAGAGCGCTTTCCCGACTGGTCCGTCACCGCCCGCATCGCCCGGGCCTGCGGCGCCGATCCCTGCGCGCTGCGCAAGGTATGGGAGGACGCCGAGATCCGCCGGGGAACCAAACGGCGCGGCGAGCTCTCCCTCGACTCCGCGCTGCGTTATCTGCATCGCCGCGCCGGCACCCCCAGTACGTGGTCCATGGCGGTCGCCTCCAGCGGCATCCTCAACCGGGACGAGATCACGGCCATGCTCGACGGCACCGCGGTCCCCGACTGGGACATCGTCGAGCGCCTCATCATGGTCCTCGACGGCGAGCCCGCCTACTTCGCCCCCCTGTGGAAGTCCGCCTACAACCGCCCCACCCCACCCCCGCCTCCCTCCGCCACCAGGTCCGCACCCCGGCCGCCCCGCCCCCGCGCAGCCACCCAACTCGAGGAGATGCTCGCCGCCTTCAGTGCCGCCCTCAGCTCCTCCCACCCCCTCCCCGTCACCCCCGTCCCCCTGCCCAGCACAGCTCCCCCACCAGCCTCCTCACCCCTCCGCCCGCACCCGATCCCCGCCCCCATCCCCGCGCTGGCCAACTGGGGCAACGTCCTGCCGACCTGAAGGCCCCCGGTCCGGCCCAGGACGTCACCGGCGCCGCTGACCGCTCGACGCTCACGCAGCCGCCGACCGGGGCGGGCACGCACCGCGCACGCAAACGGCCCCGGACAAGGAGTCCGGGGCCGCGTAACACGCCGCCCGGGGAAGAAACCCCAGGTCAGCGACTTAGTGCTCAGAGCCCCCTGTCGGATTCGAACCGACGACCTTCGCTTTACAAGAGCGGTGCTCTGACCAGCTGAGCTAAGGAGGCGTGCGGGAAGAGTGTACCCAGCCGGGGCGGGTGCCGGGCTCCCGGTTTTGGTGGGGGCTGAACTACTGACAGCGAGGCCGGGCCCGGGTAGCGTCACGGACGGTCCGCAGATGGGGACCACCTCACTCCTTTTACTCGGATCGTCCGGCACGTTCCTGCCGGTGAAGGGACTCTCACCATGGCCACGGTCACCTACGACCAGGCAACCCGTATCTACCCGGGTGCCGACAAGCCCGCCGTCGACAAACTGGACATCGCCATTGAAGATGGCGAATTCCTTGTCCTCGTCGGCCCCTCCGGATGTGGCAAGTCCACCTCGCTGCGGATGCTCGCGGGGCTGGAGGACGTCGATCAGGGCGCCATCCGCATCGGGGACCGCGATGTGACGCACCTCCCACCCAAGGACCGGGACATCGCCATGGTGTTCCAGAACTACGCGCTCTACCCGCACATGACGGTCGCCGACAACATGGGCTTCGCGCTCAAGATCGCCGGTGTGCCGAAGGCCGAGATCCGGCAGAAGGTCGAGGACGCCGCGAAGATCCTTGACCTGACGGAGTACCTGGGGCGCAAGCCGAAGGCGCTCTCCGGTGGTCAGCGGCAGCGGGTCGCGATGGGCCGGGCGATCGTCCGTGAGCCGCAGGTGTTCCTGATGGACGAGCCGCTGTCCAACCTGGACGCGAAGCTGCGCGTCCAGACCCGTACGCAGATCGCCGGCCTGCAGCGCCGGCTCGGCATCACGACGGTGTACGTCACCCACGACCAGGTCGAGGCGATGACGATGGGCGACCGGGTCGCGGTCCTCAAGGACGGTCTGCTGCAGCAGGTCGACTCACCGCGGAACATGTACGACCGGCCGGCGAACCTGTTCGTGGCCGGGTTCATCGGCTCACCCGCGATGAACCTGGTCGAGGTGCCGATCACCGACGGCGGTGTGAAGTTCGGCAACAGCGTGGTGCCGGTCAACCGGGAGGCGCTGTCCGCGGCCGCCGACAAGGGGGACCGAACGGTGACGGTGGGCGTGCGCCCCGAGCACTTCGACGTCGTCGAGCAGAACGGCGCCGCCGCGCAGTCGCTGTCGAAGGAGGCCGCGGACGCCCCGGCCGGCCTGGCCGTGACGGTCAATGTCGTCGAGGAGCTCGGCGCCGACGGGTATGTGTACGGCACGGCCGAGGTGGGCGGCGCGACGAAGGACCTGGTCGTACGGGTCAACGGCCGTCAGGTGCCGGAGAAGGGCAGCCGACTGCACGTCGTGCCGCGGCCGGGTGAGACGCATGTGTTCTCGACGTCGTCCGGGGAGCGGCTCTCGGACTGAGCGGTCTCTCTCTTCTCGGTTCTTCGTAGTGCTGCTCGGTTGAAGGACTCTGTGTGGTTGGGTGGTGGCGGCGTGTGAGATCGGCGGTCGTGCGGGGTAGGAATGACTTCGCGTCGTCACCGCCGTCGCCTCACCGCCCCGCCTCACCGCCGCTGCATCGCCGAGAGCCTCGGAACTTATGAGGGCAGAACGGACCTTTTCGTATCAGTGCGTCAACATCACAACCGCACCGACGAGCCATTCCGTCCCCCGATAAGGTGACCAAATGTCGCCAAATCATCACTCGTCGCTACCATCTCGACCGTGAACTCCGCAGCCCGCCGCATCGGCAGAACTCTCGCTCTCGTACTCCCCGTCGTCCTCGTGCTCTCGGGGACCCTCGCGGTCACCCGCGTCCCCTGGGCATCGACGGCCACCGACTCACAGATGCTGACCGCGTCCTCCGGAACCGCCTCCACGAAGGCCGGCCCGAGGGCCCCCGAAGACGCCGTCCGCAAGCAGCTCTTGATCGACGTCCAGCGGCGCAACCCCGGCGTCGCCCTCACCCACCTCCAGGAGGCGGTCGCCAAGCACCCCTCGCTGGCCAAGCGCTGCACCTACCTCGCCCGCCAGATCGGCCGGGCAGCGGTTGCCAAGTACGGCGGGGCCGCACACCGCGCCCAGGCCTTCTCGCGCCCGGTCTGCGACACTTCGTACGCCTCCGGTGTCGCCGCCGCCACTGTCCGCTGACCCCCTCCGCGCAGGCGCACAGGCCCGCAGGCAGATAGACACATAGGCGCATAGGCACGCAGGCGCAGACCGGCGCTTTCACACGCCGGTGGATTCACATATCGGAACATTCGCATCGGATGGGCCGCATAGAGTGCGAACCATGACCGGCGCCCCGCATCCGTACCCCACGCAGGCCGTGATCCTGGCCGGCGGCCAGGGATCACGTCTCCGCCCGTACACCGACAATCGCCCCAAGCCGATGGTCGAGATTCCCGGCACCGGGACCCCGATCATCGGCCACCAGCTGAACTGGCTGGCAGAGGAAGGTGTCACGGACGCCGTCGTCTCCTGCGGCCACCTCGCCGGAGTACTCCAGGACTGGCTCTCCCGGAGCCAACTGCCCTTGCGCGTCACGACTGTTGTCGAGCCCGAGCCACTGGGCCGTGGCGGCGGCCTCAAGTACGCGGCCGGCGCGCTGCCCCGCCCGGACGAGCCCTGGTACGCCACCAACGGCGACATCTGGACCCGCTTCCCGCTTCGCGAGATGGCCGACTTCCATCACGAACGTGACGCCGAGGCCACCCTCGCGCTGGCCCGCCCCCGCATCCCCTGGGGCGTCGTGGAGACCGACGCCTTCGGTCACGTCCTCGACTTCATCGAGGCGCCGCCCTCGCCGTACCTGGTGAACGCGGGCGTCTACGTCTTCTCCGCCGGCTTCACGGCGCTGCTCCCCACCCGCGGTGATCATGAACGTACGACCTTTCCCCGCCTGGCCCGCGAGCGTCGCCTGGCCGGCTTCCCCCTCCCACAGGGCGCCTACTGGCGCGCGATCGACACGGCCAAGGACCTCACGGAGGCGGCCAAGGAGCTGAACTCACACGGGCGTTGAGCGGTCTGCGGGGGCGCCGGACGCCCGGCAAGGACCTCGACGCCCGGCAGCCGGCAGGAGGCCATGGGCAGGGGCCCTTGGGCTTCCGGGCGGGCGTAGTGCTGTGACAGGGACGGCGAAAGCTGCTACGGCTGCTGCGCGCGCATCCGCCGTATCTGTCCGCGGCACGGATACGCCCACCTCCCAAGGCACAGGGAGGTGGGCGTACAGGCGCGGCAGCCAGGGCTGGCCCAGCAGGCAGCCAGGGGCTAGCCCAGCAGCCCGCCCAGCGTGTTGCCCCGGCTTCCGGAGTCTCCGGAACCGCTGTTGCCGGAGGTGCCCGTGCCGGACGTGCCACCGCCCGTGCCGCCCGATGTGGACGGGGCGCGGGTCGGGGCCGGGGCCCGGGTCGGGGTGGTCTGCTGGGGAGCGCTGGTGGTGGCGCCGGGCTGCTGCGAGAGCCCGCCCGTGCGGCCCGTCGCGCGGCCGGTGCCCGGTGTGGGCGTGGCCGCCCTGCCCGGCGTACGCACCCGGTGGGACGCGCCCGTGGAGGGCGTGCCGGGGCGGGGGGCGCCGGTGCCGATGTGCCGCTGGCCGGGGCGGGTGGTGCTCTTGCCGGGGCGGGGCAGCGGTGAGCCGGGCAGGTTGTTCACCGGGGGCTCGCCGGGCCGCGGCACGGTCGCGACCGTGGCGGACCGTACGGCACCGCCCAGGAGCGAGCCGATGAGCAGGGTCAGCCCGGCCACCATCGCGGTCATCATGGCGCCACGGCGCAGCACCCGGCGCCGGAGGTCGCCGACCTCGACCCGGGGGCCGAGCCGCCGCCACGCCTCGCCTGCCAGCCGGCCGTCCAGCGAGTAGACCGGAGCGCCCGCGATGATCAGCGGGCTCCAGGCGGCGAGGTAGATGATGTCGGGGGCGTCGTAGGCGGGGACCGTACGCCAGCTGACGGTCATCAGCAGAGCCGCGGAGAGCAGCGCACCGATCGCCGCGGCGACCCGCTGCCACAGTCCGCAGATGGTCAGTACGCCGACGACGACCTGGAGGAAGGCGACGGTCAGGCCCGCGCCCACAGGGTGCGCGACGGCGAAGTCCCGCAGCGGCACGGCCAGCGCCCAGGGGTGGAGCGAGAGCAGCCACGTGACCATGGAGCCGCGCTCTCCGCCGTCGAAGTAGACGGGGTCGCAGAGCTTCCCCATGCCGGCGTAGACCGAGATCAGGCCGAGGAAGACGCGGAGCGGAAGGAGCACGACGCCGAGGTTCATCCGGCGGCCGGGATAGTACGCGTGGCGCACGGTGTCGACGCTGCGCCGCCCGCCGCCGCGGGCGTAGCGGCCGCGCGCCCCGAAGCGGTCGTCACCGAACCGGTCGTCGCCGTAGCGGTCGTCGTCGTAACCGTCGAAGCCGTCGTAACCGTTGTCGTCGCAGCCGTCGTCGTCCCTGTCGAGGGTGCGGTAGCGGTCGGTGTGGTCGCCGTCGTCGCCGTACGCGCCGCCCGCGCGGCGGATGCCGGGCATCAGGGTGGTGTCGGAGTCGGCGGGGCCGCGCTGGCCGATCACGGTCTGGGCCGGCGCGGTCTGGGCGGGCGGGGGGTCGTCGAGGCGGACCCGGGGCAGGACCTGGGTCGTGCCGACGTCCTCGCCCTGACCGCCGTCGAGACCGATACCCGAGTTGCGCACCGCGTGCAGGAGCTGCGTGGTGCCGCCGGCCGCGCCGCCCGGTGCGGTGCGGCCGCTCCACACCACGGGTGCTCGGCGCCGGGCACCGGAAGCCGGGCGCGGAACGGCGGGGATCCGCGCGGTGTCGGCCATGGCCGCACCGGTCACCGGTGCGGCGAGCTGTACGCGGAAGCTGGCGTGGTTGACGATGACCTGCGCGGGATCGCACGGCACCTTGACCGAGCTCAGGCCCGGCTCGTCATCGAAGCCCGGCGAGCGTCCCCCCGAAGGCGTGCGGGGTGTTCTGGTGTCCACGCTCATCTAACCGAGTGACTCGCGTATAAGACACTGCCTCGGCCCCGCCGATCTGTCCGAGGCCCGTCAAGGCGATCACGGGACGGCCGGACGGCGGACGGAGGGTCAGGCTATGACCCGAGGTGGGGTACGGGTGCGGCGCGCCCCAGTCGCACCCGTACATCGCCCTCGTATACGCATGCCCGGGCGGCCGGGCTCGACGGCCCCGGGCCGACGGCGGGCTCAGCCGCGCCGCCGCGCCGCCTCCCACAGGACGACACCGGCCGCGACACCGGCGTTCAGCGACTCCGCGCCGCCCGGCATCGGGATCCGCACCCGCACGTCGCAGGTCTCGCCGACCAGCCGCGACAGTCCCTTGCCCTCGCTGCCGACGACGATGACGACCGGGCCGTCCAGCACCTCCAGGTCCTGCAGCTCCATCTCGCCGTCCGCCGCCAGGCCGACGACCGTCAGGCCGGCCTTCTGGTACGACTCCAGCGTCCGGGTCAGGTTGGTGGCGCGGGCCACCGGCGTACGGGCCGCGGTGCCCGCCGAGGTCTTCCAGGCACCGGCCGTCATACCGGCGGCGCGGCGCTCCGGTACGACCACGCCGTGACCGCCGAAGGCGGAGACGGAGCGGACCACGGCGCCCAGGTTGCGCGGGTCGGTGACCCCGTCCAGCGCGACGATCAGCGGGTCCTCACCGGTGTCGAAGGCGGCGGCGGAGAGGTCCTCCGGGTGCGCGTAGTCGTACGGCGGGATCTGCGCGACCAGGCCCTGGTGGTTGAGACCGCCCGTCATCCGGTCCAGCTCGGGGCGCGGCGCCTCCAGGAGGTTCAGCCCGCGCTCGGTGGCGAGCTGCAGGGCCTCGCGCACCCGCTCGTCGCTGTCGATGAACTGCTGCACGTACAGCGTGGTGGCGGGCACGCCCTCGCGCAGCGCCTCGACGACCGGGTTACGGCCGACGACCAGCTCCGCGGTGCCCTTGGCGCCGCCCCGGCGCGGGGCCGGGCGCTTGGCGGACTGCTTCGCCTTGGCGTTGGCGATGCGGTTCTTGACGTGTCCCTTGCGCGCGGAGGCGGGCGGGGTGGGGCCCTTGCCCTCCAGGCCCCGGCGCCGCTTACCGCCACTGCCGACCTGGGCGCCCTTCTTGTTGGACGTGCGGCGGTTCCTGCGCTGGCTGTTGCCGGCCATGGGTCACCTGTTTCTTCACTGCTCTCGACGTCTCGCGACGTGGAGTGGGGACGTACGTATGGATTGAGTGTGGCCCGTCGCCACCCGGAAGGGCGAATCCCCGACTACGTGGCTACGGAGTGCGACCGGGCGGATGCGCCGCTCGCGACGGCGTTCCGGGCCCCGGCCCGGACGTTTCCGTCCGTGGTCCGGGCTGCGAACCGTGATCAGGTCAGTGACCAGCGGGGGCCGGAAGGGGTGTCCTCGATCGACAGGCCTGCCTGCTGGAGCTGGTCACGGATGGCGTCGGCGGTGGCGTAGTCCTTGCGGGAGCGGGCCGCCTGGCGCTGTTCCAGTACGAGACGGACGAGGGAATCCACGACCCCGTGGAGGTCCTCACCCCGGTCCGTACCGCCGCCCGCCCAGTGCTCGTCGAGCGGATCCAGGCCCAGTACTCCCAGCATGGCGCGCAGCTCGGCCAGGCGGGCCACCGCCGCTTCCTTGTCGTCGGCGCTCAGGGCGGAGTTGCCCTGGCGGACGGTGGTGTGCACGATCGCCAGCGCCTGCGGTACGCCCAGGTCGTCGTCCATCGCCTCGGCGAAGGCCGGCGGCACCTCGGCGGCCGGTTCCACCGGACCGCCCGCCAGCTCCACCGCGCGCTGGACGAAACCCTCGATCCGCGCGAAGGCCGCCTCCGCCTCCCGCAGCGCCTCCTGGCTGTACTCGATCATCGAGCGGTAGTGCGGGGTGCCCAGGTAGTAGCGCAGCACGATCGGCCGCCACCGCTTGATCATGTCCGAGACGAGCACGGAGTTGTCCAGCGACTTGGACATCTTCTCGCCGCTCATGGTCACCCAGGCGTTGTGCGCCCAGTACGCGGCGAAACCGTCGCCGAAGGCCTTGGCCTGGGCGATCTCGTTCTCGTGGTGCGGGAAGACCAGGTCGACGCCGCCGCCGTGGATGTCGAAGGCCGCACCCAGGTACTTGTGGGCCATCGCCGAGCACTCCAGATGCCAGCCCGGCCGGCCACGCCCCCACGGCGTCTCCCAGCTCGGCTCGCCCTCCTTCGCCGCCTTCCACATCGCGAAGTCCCGCGGATCGCGCTTGCCCGTCTCCCCCTCACCCGACGGCTGCAGCAGATTGTCCAGCTCCTGGTTGGACAGCTGCAGATACCCGGGGAAGGACTTCACGTCGAAGTAGACGTTGCCGTCCGCGGCATAGGCGTGACCGCGCTCCATCAGGCCGCGCATCATCTCGATCATCTCGGGGATGTGGCCGGTGGCCCGCGGCTCGTACGTCGGACGCAGGCAGCCCAGGGCGTCGTACGCCGTGTTGAAGGCGACCTCGTTCGCGTACCCGATCGACCACCACGGCCGGCCCTGCGCCTGCGACTTCGCAATGATCTTGTCGTCGATATCCGTGACGTTGCGCACGAACGTCACGTCATAGCCGCGGTACTCGAACCAGCGGCGCATGATGTCGAAGTTCAGTCCCGACCGGATATGCCCGATATGCGGAGCGGCCTGCACGGTCGCACCACACAGGTAGATCGAGACACAGCCCGGCACGAGCGGGGTGAAGTCGCGGATCTGCCGGGCGCTGGTGTCGTACAGGCGAATCGTCACGGAACCAGGGTAGTAGGAAGCGGGCAGTGCCCTGCGACGTATGGGCCGCACGGACACAGATCCGTGACAAGCGTCCGGCCCGCCGGAGCGCCCGCCGGTCAGCCGCGGCCGACCACCTTGCGCGGGGTGATCCGGACGATCACCCGCTCGGCGTCATGGGGCGCCTCCGGCATGAACTCCGCGAACGTCCTGCCGGTGTATTTGGAGGACAGCTCGTCGTGGAGCCGCCGGTCACCCGCGGTGGTGAGCGTGGCGGTGCCGCGTATCTCGGCGTAGGTGTACGGGGCGTCGGAGGGCTGGACGACGACGGTGACGCGCGGGTCGCGGCGCAGGTTGGCCTCCTTGCGCGTGCCGACCGTCGTCGAGACCAGCAGATCGTCGCCCTCCCGCAGCACCCATACCGGCGACGCCTGCGGACTGCCGTCGGGCTGGATCGTCGCCAGGGTCACGAAGACAGGGGTGTCCAGGAGCTCCTTGAGGGAGTCGGGGAGAGTCGCGGTCACGAGGGGTCCTTCCTGTCAGCCGTGCCGATGGGCCGTTCCACCGGGGCGGCGCCATGACCAGTCACGGGGCGTAGGTGTACTCCGCTTCTCCCCAACACCCGTGCGGCGCCGGGCATTCCCGCACGCCGGCGGGAATGCCGGGCGCCGCGCCGCATACGCCTGACGTCCGGATCCGGCATACGCCCGATGTCAAGATCCGGGCGCGGTTTCCGGCCACCGGGCCATGCGGTCCGGCGGCTCGGACCGCGGAGGACCGGACCGCGGAGGAGACGTCAGGCCGCGCGGGAGACCCGGACCGTGGCGAAGGCTCAGACCGTGGCGAAGGCTCAGACCGTGGCGAAGGCTCAGGCCACGGTGAACACGATCGCCGTGGCGATCGCCGCCAGGCCCTCGGCGCGTCCCGTCAGGCCCAGCCCGTCCGAGGTCGTGCCGGAGACCGAGACCGGCGCCCCGACGGCGTCCGACAGCACCTTCTGGGCTTCCTGGCGTCGCTTGCCGATCTTCGGCCGTACGCCGATGACCTGCACCGAGACGTTGCCGATCACAAAGCCCGCGCGCCGCACGATCCCGGCGGCCTCCTCCAGCAGGGCCACGCCGGAGGCGCCGGCCCACTCCGGGCGGTCGGTGCCGAAGTGCGCGCCCAGATCACCGAGCCCGGCCGCGGAGAACAGCGCGTCGCAGGCGGCGTGCGCCACGACATCGCCATCGCTGTGCCCGGCGAGCCCGTAGCCCCCGCTCTCGGAGGCATCCCAGAGCAGGCCGGCGCACCACAGCTCCCGCCCCTGCTCAAAGGCGTGGACATCGGTTCCGATGCCCACCAGCGGCGTCGCGGTCGGTTCAAACATAGCCATCGGTGGCCCTCCTGCGGGCGAGTACGGCCTCGGCCAGGACGAGGTCCAGCGGCCGGGTCACCTTGAATGCTTCCTCGTGGCCGGGGACGACCACGACCGGTGTGCCGAGCCGTTCGACCAGCCCGGCGTCGTCGGTGGCGCCCTCGCCCTCGACGACGGCGTGGTGCGCCTCGCGCAGGGTCTCCGGGGCGAAGCCCTGCGGGGTCTGGACGGCGCGCAGCAGAGCCCGCTCCGGGGTACCGACCACCGGCTCCGGGGCGCCCTGGGCCTGCGGCTCGACCTGCTTGACGGTGTCGGCCAGCGGCAGCGCGGGGACGACCGCGGGCGCACCGGCGCGTACCGCCGCAATCACCGCGTCGACGGTGTCCACCGGGACGAGCGGGCGCGCGGCGTCATGCACCAGAACGACGTCGACGTCCTGCGGCAGCGCCGCCAGGCCGAGCCGTACGGACTCCTGGCGGGTCCGCCCGCCGGGGACGACGACGAGGCCGGTGCGGTCGGCGAGCGGGTACTCGTTCAGCAGGCGGTCGACCTCGGCGGCGCCGTCGGGCGGGGCGACGACGACGATGAGCGAGACGGCGCGGGAGGCGGCCATCGCGCGGACGGCGTGCACCAGCATGGGGGTGCCGCCCAGCGCGCGCAGCGCCTTGGGCGTGCCGGGACCGAGCCGGACCCCGCGGCCGGCCGCGGGGATCACCGCGGCGGTGCGGACCGGGCGGGAGGGTTCTGACATCGTTGGCTCCGGAGTCCGGGCCGAGCCCGGAATTGGCGCAGACAGGTTTGTTTCCTCGGGCGGGATGGGTATGGCCTGGGGGTACCCCCTGCTCGCAGAGCTCGGGGCAGTGCCGGGTGCGTTACGCCTTGACCGGACCCTTCCGTGACATCGGTCGAGTCAGCTGCCCGGGCCCGGCACACCACAGTGAACCGCCGGTTCTCCACGGTGAGCCGACGGTCCTCGCCGATCCCGGCGCAGATCGCCGCTGACCAGCGGAATCGCCGCCTCACCAGCAGATGCACCCCCAGCGGGTACACCCCAGGGATACACCCCAGCAGCTACGTCCGTCCCCGCAGATATGCCAGATATGCCGCAGCGCCCGGCAACAGACCCCTCCCCTTCGGGGCGGTCGTCACTCGGGCACCGCGGCATTGCTACGTCGCTGCATCGTCACGACGGACAGGTCGTCACGGCGAGCCGTCGCCGTGCGGCGTCGTCAGGACGCGAGGACCTCGTCGAGCAGGGCCTCGGCCTTGTCCTCGTTGGTGTTCTCCGCGAGGGCGAGTTCGCTCACCAGAATCTGGCGGGCCTTGGCGAGCATCCGCTTCTCGCCGGCGGAGAGTCCGCGTTCGCGTTCACGCCGCCACAGATCGCGCACCACTTCGGCGACCTTGATCACGTCGCCGGAAGCAAGCTTCTCGAGATTCGCCTTGTAGCGACGGGACCAGTTCGTCGGCTCTTCGGCATACGGTGCGCGGAGCACCTCGAAGACCCGGTCCAGTCCATCCTGACCAACCACGTCGCGTACGCCGACGAACTCCGCATTGTCCGCTGGCACACGAACAGTCAAGTCGCCCTGGGCGACCTTCAGCACCAAGTAGGTCTTGTCCACGCCTTTGATCTGGCGAGTTTCGATGGCCTCGATCAGCGCGGCCCCGTGATGGGGATAGACCACGGTGTCGCCAACCTTGAACGTCATGTGACAGGTACCCCTTCCGTGGCTATCCATGCTAACACGGGAACGGGCCGTTCTGAATGGCGTTTTCGCAGGTCAGGGCATATCTCGGGGCTTGACAACAGCGGTCGGGACGTGCTTCCGGGGGCTCCGTGACGGGGGTATTCGCAGGTCGGAGGGGCTTCGCGGGTGAACGGAAACACGCCCGTCACACTCCGGGAAGGCCATGATCGACAGACTGAACGTCCCGATTTGCACGGATCCGCATGAGCGACTTCCGCTACTCCGTTCGGATGTCCGCACACCCCTCGCGGCCGAATCCGGAATTGATCACCTACCGGCCCACGAAGAGTGTGATCAATTCCGCGGGGCCTCCACATTCCCTGTGAATACTGTTTTTCGCCGGAGAATCGTGACGGGAGAAACGGGTGGGGCGCCACTCGAACGGTCGCGTGGCGAATATTCGTCCCCGTTCCGGCCGTGTTCCCGGCGGCCTTCCGTCGTGTTCCCGGCGGCCTTCCGGTCGTGTTCCCGGCAGCGGGTGCCGGGCCCGTGATCACCCAGGGGGCGGGTCGGGTGCGGCGGCGCGCGGACGGCTCGGTAACCTAGCGGCGCTGACACACCCTTAGGGCGGCTTTACGTGCCCGTCGTATGACGCGTACGCAGCGCCGCCCAGCCGTCCATCCGCGACCGGGCACGAACGTTCGGCCGCCGTAGCTCGTCAAGGAGATGCCGCCGCCGTGAGCCGCAGCCTTCGACGCGGCGTCCTCGCCGCCACCGTCCTCTCGCTCTCCGTCGCCACGCTGTCCGCGTGCGCGGCCGGGAACGACGCCCAGACGCTGGAGATCAAGCCGGACAACGCCGCGACCTCCGCCGGCGACATCCAGATCCAGAACGCCCTCGTCATCACCCAGCCCGATCTGAAGGCGAAGGGCCCGGCGGTGGTGGCCGTGACGCTGTTCAACAACGGCACCCAGGACCAGAAGCTGACCTCGATCTCTCTCGACGGCACCCACCAGTCCGCGAAGCTCGCGCCCGCCGAGGGCGGATCGGGCCCGATCACCGTGCCGGCCGGCGGCTCCGTCGTGATCGGCGGCAAGGGCAACGCCTCGGCCGTCCTGGCGAGCGGCCGGGAGGCCGTCCAGGACGGGAACGCCCAACCGCTGACGTTCGACTTCAGCTCCACCGGCAAGGTGAAGCTGAGCGCGTTCGTCGTCCCGGCGAAGACCTACTTCAAGGACTTCGGCCCCTCGCAGGTCCCGCAGTCGCCGACCGGTACGGCGACCCCGAACAGCACCGGTGAGCCCACCCAGAAGGGCACACCGTCCGGCACGCCGACCGGCAGCGCCACGCCGACCTCGTCGCCTGCGGGGGCGGCTCGGAGTGAGCAGGGGGAGCAGAACGAGCGCTGACCCCAGCGCCGCACGAGCCGCCGCGTGCCTCACCGGCTCCCGCGCGCCTCACGGGCCCCATTGGCCTCCTTACGGGCCCCACTGACCTCAGGGGCGCCGGTCCCACCCGGACCGGCGCCCCTGACGCATATCGCCTCTCGCCGACCGCCGGCTTACGGCTCGAACTTGTACCCCAGGCCGCGGACCGTGACCAGGTAACGCGGCGCGCCCGGATCGGGCTCGATCTTGGCGCGCAGCCGCTTGACGTGCACGTCCAGGGTCTTGGTGTCGCCCACGTAGTCGGCGCCCCAGACCCGGTCGATGAGCTGCATACGGGTCAGCACCCGGCCGGCGTTGCGCAGCAGCATCTCCAGGAGGTCGAACTCCTTCAGGGGCAGATCGACCTTGCCGCCGGAGACCGTGACGACGTGGCGGTCCACGTCCATCCGCACCGGGCCGGCCTCCAGGGCCTGCGGAGCGACCTCCTCCGGCTCACCGCGGCGGCGCAGTACGGCGCGGATGCGGGCGACCAGTTCGCGGGAGGAGAAGGGCTTGGTGACGTAGTCGTCGGCTCCTATCTCGAGGCCGACGACCTTGTCGATCTCACTGTCCTTGGCGGTCACCATGATGACCGGGACGTTGGAGCGGCCGCGCAGCTGGCGGCAGACCTCGGTGCCGGGCAGGCCCGGCAGCATCAGGTCCAGCAGGACGAGGTCGGCGCCGTTGCGCTCGAACTCGTCCAGGCCGTCAGGGCCCGTTGCCGCGACGGCGACCTCGAAACCCTCCTTGCGGAGCATGTACGACAGTGCATCGCTGAACGATTCCTCGTCCTCGACGACAAGCACTCGGGTCACGGAAGGACCTCCGGGGCTGGGTGAGCAGGGAGCTGATCGTTGAAGGTCTCGTACGGGCGGTCCTCGTCGGTCCGGCCCTCGTACGGGCGGTCCTCGTCGTCGAGGCCCTCCGCGGAGCGGCCGGCGGCGGGCCGCCCGCGGTCGCGTACGGCGCCGGCTTCCGGAAGACGCAGGGTGAAGGTGGAGCCCTGTCCCTCGGCACTCCACACCGTGACCTCCCCGCCGTGCGAGGCGGCCACATGCTTGACGATGGCGAGGCCGAGGCCGGTCCCGCCGGTGGCGCGGGAGCGCGCCGGGTCCACGCGGTAGAACCGCTCGAAGATACGGTCCCGGTCCTTCTCGGATATCCCGATGCCCTGGTCGGTCACCGCGATCTCGATCATTCCCCCGGTGCCGAAAGCCTGAGAGGTACCCCCACCGCCGGGCGCGGGGACGCGGCGTCCGGCGATCCCCACGCGGGTGCGCGCCGGGGAGTAGTTGACGGCGTTCTCGACGAGGTTGCCGAGGGCCGCGGCGAGCTGGCCGCGGTTGCCCCAGACGCTCAGGTCGGCGGTCCCTCCGGCGGCCATGGTGATCTGCTTCGCTCCGGCCTGGTGGCGGCAGCGGTCGATCGCCTCGGCGACCAGCACGTCGACCGGGACCGGCTCGGCGTCCTCCAGCGGATCGTCGTTCTGGACCCGGGAGAGGTCGATGAGCTCCTGGACGAGGTTGGTCAGCCGGGTGGCCTCGTTCTGCATCCGGCCGGCGAAGCGGGTGACGGCTTCGGGGTCGTCACTGGCGTCCATCACGGCCTCGGACAGCAGCGAGAGCGCGCCGACGGGGGTCTTGAGCTCATGGCTGACGTTGGCGACGAAGTCGCGGCGGACCGCCTCTATGCGCCGGGCCTCCGTGAGGTCCTCGACCAGCAGCAGGACGAGCCGGGAGCCGAGCGGGGCGACCCGGGCGGAGACCGCCAGCGCCTCTCCGCGGCCGGTGCCCCGGCGCGGAAGGTCCAGTTCGACCTGGCGTATCTCGCCGTCCCGGCGGGTGTCGCGGGCCATCTGCAGCATCGGCTCGACGGCGAGCTTGCCGCCGCGGACCAGGCCCAGCGCGTACGCGGCCGAGCTGGCCTTGACCACGGCGTCGGCCTCGTCGAGGACCACGGCGGAGGACCGGAGCACGGAGAGGACGGTGTCCACGCCGGGCGGCAGTTCGGTGTCGGTGTGCAGGGAGGTACGGGTGGGTTTGGCCTGGTCGCGCTCGCTCCAGCGGAACGCCAGCATGGCGAAGACGCCGGTGCACAGCCCGGCGATCGCTGCCACTGCGGCGACGGCCGCATCCACGTTCATGAGTCCAGAGTATGTGCCGGGTCGGACACTGCCCCAGCCTCGAGAGCCGCTGCTCGAACAGCCGTCGCCCAGAGTTCACCGTGGCGTTCGCGCCGGTTCACTCCGGCAGCCGGGAGACGACGCGCGACCGCCTGCGGACGGTTCAGCGGACGGCCCCACGGCCGGCCCCGCAGCCGGAACGACGTCTCCCAGAGTTCACCTTCACGTCGGTGCCGGTTCACCCCGGGTGGGACCGGAGGACGCGATCCGGCCGCAAGGTGAGAGGGCGAAAGGTGAGGGTGCGGTGCGGTGCGGGTCGCGCATGGCTTCCTCCCGCCGGGCCGCCCGTAGGGCCACTGACCGTGAGAGCGTGGGCACAGGTTCTCCCGGCACCTCGTCCCCGTCCCACCTCCCCCACACCACGCACAACGCCCCACATCACTCGCCGCCCACACACACCACCAGACCACTCCACCCCACACCCCCCACCACTCCCTTCCACACACCCACAGACGCGAGAGAAGGTCACAGATGCGGGACGCGTACCACGAGGAGCTGGATTCGATCGGCGAGGGCCTGGTCGAGATGGCCCGGCTCGTCGGCTCCGCGATCGGGCGCGCCACCACGGCGATCCTCGACGCGGACCTCAAACTGGCCGAGCACGTCATCGCCGCCGACGAGAAGGTCGACGATCTCCAGCGCGACCTGGAGGCCCGGGCGATCGCCCTGCTGGCGCGGCAACAGCCGGTCGCCACCGACCTCCGGATAGTCGTCACCTCGCTGCGGATGAGCGCCGACCTGGAGCGCTCGGGCGACCTGGCCCAGCACGTGGCCAAGCTGGCCCGGCTGCGCTTCCCGGATACGGCCGTCCCGCGCGATCTGCACGCCACCATCCTGGAGATGGGGCAGCTGGCACAGCGCCTGATGGCCAAGGCCGCCGAGGTCATCATCACCAAGGACGTGGATCTCGCGCTCCAGCTGGAGCAGGACGACGACGCGATGGACCTGCTGCACCGCACCCTCTTCCAGCACCTGATGGACGACCGCTGGAAGCACGGCATCGAGACGGCCGTCGACGTGACCCTCCTGGGCCGCTACTACGAGCGCTTCGCGGACCACGCGGTCTCCGTCGCCAAGCGGGTCGTCTACCTGGTGACCGGCGAGCACGCCGACGAGATCAGCACACCGACGTCGGTCGAGGGCGCGTAACGGCGAGCGGCGGGCGAGCGGCGGGCGAGCGACAGCCGAACGGCGGGCGACGGCGCGTAGCGACGACGGCGGGCGAGCGGCGCAGCTTCGCCGTGTGAGCCGCCGTGAGCCACCGTGCGCCACCGTGCGCCGTTGACGCGTGCCTCCACGCGCCGTTGACGCGCCTTGTCGCCCGGGCTTGCAATGGGCTGCGGTGACCCGCCGGGCATCACCCCGCAGGCACCACGGTGACCCTTAGGAGGCAAGACATGGCACCTACGGCGCACTCGCACTCCCCCGACCCGGCGGCGGCCGCCCGGGACGACGACCCGACGGCCTTCGACCGCCCTCGGCTCCCCCTGCTAGGCGCCTGCGGCTGTGGCCCCGGCTGCGGCTGCGGCTGCCAGCAGGGCGGCCCCTGCCAGTGCGGCGGCAGCTGCTAGCGACACCAGCCACCCACGGCCCAGCGCCACAGCGGCCCCGGCCGGCACACCGCCGACCGGGGCCGCTGCCTGCCCGCTGCTTCTCCTGCCGGCTGCTTCTGCCGGCCTCTCCTGCTACTTCTGCTGGTTCTGCTACTTCTTCTTGCCCTGGTTCTTCACTGCCTCGATGGCGGCCTTGGCGGCCTCCGGGTCGAGGTAGCGGCCGCCGGGGGTGACCGGGCGGAAGTCGGCGTCCAGCTCGTATGCGAGCGGGATGCCGGTGGGGATGTTCAGGCCGGCGATGTCCGCGTCGGAGATGCCGTCGAGGTGCTTGACCAGGGCGCGCAGGCTGTTGCCGTGGGCGGCGACCAGGACCGTACGGCCGGCGAGGAGGTCCGGCACGATGCCGTCGTACCAGTACGGCAGCATGCGCGTGACGACGTCCTTGAGGCACTCGGTGCGCGGGCGCAGCTCGCTGGGGATGCCGGCGTAGCGCGGGTCGTCGCTCTGGGAGAACTCGGTGCCGTCCTCAAGGGCAGGCGGCGGGGTGTCGTACGAGCGGCGCCAGAGCATGAACTGCTCCTCGCCGAACTCGGCCAGGGTCTGCGCCTTGTCCTTGCCCTGCAGCGCGCCGTAGTGGCGCTCGTTCAGCCGCCAGCTGCGGTGAACCGGGATCCAGTGCCGGTCGGCGGACTCCAGGGCGATCTGCGCGGTGCGGATCGCGCGCTTCTGGAGGGACGTGTGGACCACGTCGGGCAGCAGTCCGGCGTCCTTCAGCAGCTCGCCGCCGCGGACCGCCTCCTTCTCGCCCTTCTCGTTGAGGTTGACGTCCACCCAGCCGGTGAACAGGTTCTTCGCGTTCCACTCGCTCTCGCCGTGGCGGAGGAGGATCAGCTTGTACGGTGCGTCGGCCATGGCGTCGAGCGTAATCGAATTCCGCGAGGGGGCTTGCGCACGCCCGTGACCTGGGCTTCTCTGTGACGTTTGACGCTTCCGATCAATTGGATGGCGTCGGCGGCCGGCCAGCCAGTAGGTTGCGATCACGTCATTCACCACTTACTCACACCCCACTTGCGCACGTACCACTTACGCACGCACCACTTACTCACCCCTCTTACTCACGCCTCGCCGGTACGCCGACGGAAACGGAACTGTCATGTCCGCATCCACTCCCCCGCGAGCCCGCGCCCTGGCCCGCCTCAAACGCGCCGCGACGGAGAGCGTGTCCGGCCTCCCCCGCCAGTTCTGGTGGCTGTGGACCAGCACCCTGATCAACCGTCTCGGCGCGTTCGTCGCTACCTTCCTGGCCCTCTACCTGACCGTCGAGCGCGGTTTCTCCCCGTCCTACGCCGGCCTGGTCGGCGCGCTCTACGGGCTCGGCGGCGTGATCTCGTCCGTCGGCGCCGGAGTGCTCACCGACCGGCTCGGCCGGCGGCCCACCATGCTCATCGCGCAGCTGTCGACGGCGGCGTCCGTGGCGCTGCTGGGCTTCCTGGAACACCCGGTCGCGATCGCGGTGGTGGCGAGCGTGGTCGGGATGGCGACCAACGCCTCCCGCCCCGCCGTACAGGCGATGATGGCCGACATCGTCGCCCCCGAAGACCGCGTCCGCGCCTACTCCCTCAACTACTGGGCGATCAACCTCGGCTTCGCGATCTCCGCCACCGCCGCCGGACTCATCGCCGAACACGGCTACCTGGTCCTCTTCCTGGGCGAGGCGACGCTCGTCCTGGCCTGCGCCGTGGTCGTCTTCTGCAAGCTCCCGGAGTCCCGCCCCACGGCACCGGCGACCGCGGACGGCCGGAACCCCTCCGGCTCGGCTACCGACCCCGCTCCCGCCCCCGTCTCCATGCTGACCGTACTGCGGGACGGCCGCTTCATGACCGTCGTGGCCCTCAACCTGCTGCTCGCCCTGCTCTTCCAGCAGGCCTACGTCTCCTTGCCGGTGTCGATGAGTCAGAACGGCTTCTCCAGTGCCGACTTCGGCTCGGTGGCCGCGATCAACGGCGTCCTCATCGTCCTGCTGCAGATCCCCGTCACCCGCTTCATCGAGCACCGCAGCCCCGCGACGCTCCTCATCGGCTCGTCCCTGCTCACCGGCTACGGCTTCGGACTGACCGCGCTGGCCGATTCGGTCGCCGTGTACGGCCTCACCGTCGCCATCTGGACCCTCGGCGAGATCATCAACTCCCCTACCCAGATGGGCCTGGTCGTCCGCCTCTCCCCCGTCCACGGCCGCGGCCGCTACCAGGGCATGTACGCACTGTCCTGGTCCATCGCCTCCCTCACGGCCCCGCTGCTCGGCGGCACGGTCATCGACCACTTGGGCTCGGGCGTGCTCTGGGCGGGCTGCGCGGCCGTGGGCACAGTGGCGGCGGCGGGCTACGGACTGCTGCTCAGGAACCTGCCGAAGCAGACGAAGGCGGAGGCGGAGACCGCCACCTCATCGACCTCGACGCCGACACCGACGCCGACACCACCGGCTCCACCTTCGCCGGCATCGGCGTCGGCATCCCCAGCGGCGCCGAGCGATTCGGTGACGTGACGTGACGCGACGCGACAGGCCGAAAGGCGGAGGCCGACGTCGGTAACGTCAGTGCCTGCGTCTCACCGAACCGCACGCTGACCGAAGTGCACGGTCTTCGCGGTCAGGAGGAACAGGTCCGGGCGGCGGTCGACGCAGGCCGGGTCGGCCGGGTCGAGAAGCCGGTCCAGGGTCGCCAGGTCCTCGGCGTCCAGGACCTCGCCGAACATCTCGCGGCGGCGCTCCAGCGACCGCCGCGCCCAGAGCCGTAGCGGCTGTTCCGGGCCCGTGGGCAGCGGAGCCGGGTGGTCGACGAGGAAGGTCCGGCTCCGTACGCCGGTGAGACCCGCGGCGCGCAGCATGCCGGGCCAGTCCTCGGCCACCGCCACCGAGTCGGGCAGCTCCGCCCGCATCCGGCTGAAGCGGTCCGCCATCGCCGCATCGAGCCGTTCCTGGAGCCCGGGACGGCCGAAACCGAGGTCGCGCGGGAGCCAGCGGGACGGCAGACCGCCCTCGACGATGGCCAGAACGCCGCCGGGGTTGAGCAGCCCGGCCAGCCGGTTCAGCGCGTCCTGCTGATCGCCCACGTGGTGGACGACCTGTCCCGACCACACCAGGTCCGCCGGGCCCAGGTCGGCCAGTCCGGCCGGGAATTCGGCCGGCCGCGTCCGCAGTCGTACGCCGAGACGTGCGGCCCGCTCCTCGGCGCGGGTCAGCAGCGCCGGGGTACCGTCCACGGCGGTGACCTCGGCCTGCGGGAACACCGCCGCCAGCCGGCAGGCGGCGACGCCCGGGCCGCTGCCGATGTCCAGGATCCGGCGGGGAGTCAGGTGCGTCAGACGCGTCAGCTCGTCGAAGGCCTGCTGTACGTACGGGCTGTGCGTCTCGCCTTCCAGCTCCAGCAGATCGGCCATTGCGGCCCAGTCGAAGTCGTCGCCGTGGCCGTGGTCGTGATCGGCATGGACGTGCTGGTGGTCGTCATCGTGGTGGTGGTCGTCGTTGGCCGGTGCCGCTGTCGCATTACGGTTCGTCCTCGCGTGGGCTGCCATGACACTCGCTCCCGTGGCTCGTGCGGTCTGCTGCTCTCTGCCTGATGGCGCCGACCATGCGCCCGGGCGGACGGAGCAGGCAAGCGTTGTTGCCGTACCGGCAACGGGGCCTACGCCTCGCGGTCGTGCCCGCGCGTCTGATTCCCGCCGCTCCCGCATGCCTGATCCTCGCCGCTTCCGCGTGTCAGATGCGCGAAGGCCTCCAGGTTGCGGGTGGACTCGCCGCGGGAGACGCGCCAGGCGTACTCCTTGCGGATGGTGGTGGCGAAGCCCATTTCC
The DNA here is from genome assembly GCF_001590865.1 of Streptomyces sp. NBRC 110611. GTDB lineage: Bacteria > Actinomycetota > Actinomycetes > Streptomycetales > Streptomycetaceae > Streptomyces. Next base: position 74,978 of record NZ_BBUY01000001.1, on the reverse strand, counting down.
AGGAGGGTGTTGAAGCTGCCGTCGGCGTTCTCCAGCACGGTGCCGAGGATGCGGTCGAGTTCGTCAGGGGTGACGGCGGCGAGCGGGAGTTTGCCGGCCAGGTAGATGTCACCGAGCCGGTCGATGGCGTAACTGACGCCGTAGAGGCGGGTGTTGCGCTCCAGCAGCCAGCGGTAGACCGCCTCGTGGTTCTCGTCGGGGCGGCGGACGACGAAGGCGTTGAGGGAGAGGGAGTGCTTGCCGACGATGAGCGAGCAGGTGGTGGAGAGCTTGCGGGTGCCGGGGAGGGTGACGACGTAGTTGCCGTCGGAGGGGGACTCCCATACGAGACCGGCATCGGTCAGCGCCCTCTCGATCACCTGCCGCGGATCGCCCTGGCCGCCCGCCTGCTGCGGATCGCCCGGGCCGCCCACCTGCCGCGCGTCGCCCGTCCGCTGTGCCTCATCCGCCATCGCCGCCCGTCGCGCCTCGTCAGCCATGCAGGGATCGTAGGTGACGCCGCCGTTCCTGCATCGCCGCGGTGTACACATCGCCGGTCGCCGCCGCCGCGGTGTCCCAGCCGAAGGACTGGGCGTGCCGGGCCGCGTCGCTGCCCATACGGATGGACAGCGACGGATCGGCGACGAACCGCCGCAGGGCACGCGCGTAGTCGGCCGGGTCATGGCCGGCGACGAGGAAGCCGCTGACGCCGTCACGTACCGCCACCGGCAGGCCGCCGACCGCGGCCGCGACGACCGGTGTGCCACAGGCCTGCGCCTCGATGGCGACCAGCCCGAAGGACTCGCTGTGCGAGGGCATGACCAGCACGGATGCGGCGCGGTACCAGTCGGCGAGCCGCTCCTGTCCGACCGGCGGACGGAACTGCACCACATCGGCGATGCCGAGCCGCGCGGCCAGCTTCTGCAGACCCTCGGGCTTGGCCAGGCCGCTGCCGCTGGGCCCGCCGACGACGGGCACGACCAGGCGGGACCGCAGGGCGGGGTCCGCGGCCAGCAGGTCGGCGACCGCGTGCAACAGGATGTCGGGAGCCTTCAGCGGCTGTATTCGGCCGGCGAAGAGCGGGATGACCGCGTCCTGCGGCAGGCCGAGACGGGCACGGGCGGCGGCCCGGCTCTCTGCGACAGCGCCGGCGTCAGCGTCAGAGCCGGCGACATGCCCGGCCACACCCCCGTTGGCATGGGCATCCCCGCTCGCGGGCGCGGGCCGGAAGCGGTCGAGGTTGACGCCGGGGTGGACGACGGCGACCTTGCCGGGGTCGGCCTCGTAATGCCGTACGAGCTCGTCGGCCTCCTCTGCGGTGTTGGCTATCAGGCGGTCGGCGGCCCGTACGATCTGGGTCTCGCCGATCACCCGGGCGGCCGGCTCGGGGGTGTCACCGGCCGCCAGCGCGGCGTTCTTGACCTTGGCCATGGTGTGCATGGCGTGCACCAGCGGAACACCCCAGCGCTCGGCGGCCAGCCAGCCGACGTGGCCGGAGAGCCAGTAGTGGGAGTGGACCAGGTCGTAGTAGCCGGGGCGGTGTCCGGCCCAGGCCCGCATCACGCCGTGGGTGAAGGCGCACAGCTGGGCGGGCAGCTCCTCCTTGGCCAGGCCCTCGTACGGGCCCGCGTCCACATGACGTACGAGGACGCCGGGCGCGAGCTCGACGGCGGGCGGGAGGGTGCCGGTCGTGGCGCGGGTGAAGATCTCGACCTCGATGTTGATCGAGGCGAGCTTCCTGGCGAGCTCGACGATGTAGACGTTCATGCCGCCGGCGTCGCCCGTGCCGGGCTGGTGCAGCGGGGAGGTGTGCACACTGAGCATGGCCACCCGGCGCGGGCGCCTCGGGCCCCCGGGCAGGCGCAGCCGCCCCTGGCCCGAGAACTGGCCGGCGGGACGGCCGCGGAGCCGGGTCACGTATCCGCTCACGTCGAGCTACCTCCTAGGCGGGGCGTTCGGCAGCACGCCTCCGAACCCCTGCAACAACACACCTCGGCGTTCCCTTCCCGTCCGGCCCGCCATCTCCGTACTTTGCCAAAGCGTGACCGTGCACGGCCGCCCGGGTGCCTGGCCGGGCCAGCGGTGTCACCTGACGGGCCAGCCGTCGTGCCTGACCAGGGGAGATACGGAGCCCGGCCCGGGACGCCATACTCTCGAAGCCATGCCCCGCCGCCCCCTGACCGCCGCCGCGCCGCCGTCCCGGCCCGTCGGAAATCCCACCCGAGGGACCACCAACCCCAACCGGCTGCGCCGTATGGACCGCTGGATAGCCGCGGAACACGGCGCCGAGCTGCGCCGCGCCACCGACCCCGTCGCGGTGGACCTCGGCTACGGAGCCGCGCCCTGGACCGCCGTGGAGCTGCTGGACCGGCTGCGTACGGTCCGGCCGGACGCCCGTGTCGTCGGCGTCGAGATCGATCCGGCCCGGGTCGAGGCCGCCCTCCCGTACCGCAAACCGGGGCTGGACTTCGCACACGGCGGGTTCGAGGTACCGCTGCCCGGCGAGCGGGGCCGGGCACCGCTCCTGATCCGGGCGGCGAATGTCCTGCGGCAGTACGACGAGGACGAGGTGGCCGCGGTCTGGCGGCGGCTGTGCGCCCGGCTGGCGCCCGGCGGCCTGCTGGTGGAGGGCACCTGCGACGAGATCGGGCGGCGGCACGTATGGGTCGCGCTGGGGCCCGAGGGCCCCCGTACGGTCACCTTCGCCACCCGGCTCAGCTCCCTGCGGGCCCCCTCCGACCTGGCAGAACGCCTGCCCAAGGCGTTGATCCACCGCAATGTGCCGGGCGAGCCGGTGCACGCCTTCCTCCGGGACTTCGACCGCGCCTGGGCGGCGGCCGCCCCGCTCGGCGCACTCGGCGCCCGCCAGCGGTGGCGCGCCGCCGTACAGACCCTGGCGACGGACTGGCCACTGACCGGCGACCCGCGACGGCGCCGCCAGGGCGAGGTCACGGTGCGCTGGGAGGCCCTGGCCCCACGGGCATGAACCAGCCGCCCCCCGCCCAGCCGCTGCCATGCCGCGCAGTGTGCGGCAGCAGGTCCCTGATCCCGTAGAAGGCTGTCCGAAATATGAAGCAGCGGGGCAGCGAGCAGGTGAGAGTTGGGGTCAGTGGTTCGTGGATATCAGGGCCGGGGGCGCGCTGAGGGAGCGGGTGAGCGGGGCGGGCAGATTCTTGGGGGGCTGAGGTGCGGCCGGTTGTGCGGGGTTCGCCGGCGTGGTGGGCGCGTTGGTGCCGCACATCGCCTTCTGGGCGAACTCTCCGGCCGCGGTGTCGATCGGGCTCGGCTTGATGTGGAATTCCTCGTCGATCTGCTGGTACTTGGACCGGTTGAAACCGTACGTCATCTGGCGCTTCCCGTCGGGCGTGGAGAATGTCACCGTCTCGGCGCCCCACACCGCGCCGTTGTGTCCCCAGAAACGCCCGCACGCCGTGTCCGTCGCGGCAATGCCGAGGCCGTAGTGCATCAGCAGATTGCCCTTGTCGTCCTTGGCTTCGACGGTGGTCTGCATCTGGCGGAGTTGGGCCGGGGCGAGCAACTTGCCGGTCAGCAGGGCCCGGTAGAAGTCGTTCACGTCCTCCATCGTCGCGACCAGGGCCCCGGCGGTGCCGGCCCAGGACACGTCATAGGTGCTGTAGTCGCGGGCCGGGGTGATGAGGCCGTACATGGACTCGTACATCTTGGAGTGCGGCCCGGATATCCGTGCGGAGGTCGGGAAGTACGTGTGCTTCAGGCCGGCCTTGCGGATGACATTGCGGGTGATGTACTCCTCCGGGTTCTCACCGGTGACCTTCCGCAGCAATATCCCCGCGATGACGTAATTGGTGTTGGCGTACGACCACTTCTCGCCGGGCTTGCCCGTCGCCGGAGCCTGCAGGCCGAGGCGGACCAGCTCCTCGGGGTCGAAGTGGCGGTAGCGGTTGTCGTCCAGGCTCTTGGTGCTCCCCTTGAGGAGCGAGGGGAAGGCGCCCGGAATGTAATCGGCGATGCCGCTGGTGTGGTTGAGCAGCATCCGGACGGTGATCTGCCGGCCGCGTTCGCCGGGGACGAGGTCGGGGAGGTAGCGGGCGAGGGGAGCGTCCAGGTCGATCCGGCCGGCGGCGACCTGTTGCAGTATGGCGACGGAGGTGAAGGCCTTGGTGATGCTGCCTATGCGCTGCTGCATCTGGGGCTGGACCGGGCGGTTGGTGGCGATATCGGCGACACCGGCCGCACCCCGCCAGGCGTCCCGGCCGTCCCGGACGGCCGCGTAGACGCCGTACATGCCCGCCTTGTGCAGGGCCGCCAGTCTCTCGTCCAGGGCCTTGCGGTCGAGGTGGAGCGGGGCGGCCGTCGTTCGCGCGCCATGGGCGCCGGGCGCGGTCGTGGGTGCGGGGGCTGGTGCGGGGGCTGGTGCTGGTGTCGCCTGGGCAGGCACCGCCGCGGCGGTGAGTGAGAGGAGAACGGCCGTGGTCGTGGCGGCGACGCGGGCGCTACGGCGGGCGCGACGGCGGACGGGGCAGGGCAGGGGCATGGGGTCTCCCATCACGACGGCTACGGCGGCGGCCGTTCGCCTGTGCGATCTCGGTCGTCTTGATTCTGTCGACCCGCACCGGCCCCGGAGGCCGAGCCGTGTCATCGAATCCCATGACATTTGTCAGGGGTACGCGCGCCCGAAGTGTGCGTACCGAAAGGCTGTTCAGGAGGTAGGCGGGTCCGGCGTATGCGTGGTGCCGAGTCGTGCCCGGTCCGCGGCCGCCGTGCCCTGGTGCCAGCCCGCGGCGTCACGCACTCCGCGCAGCCGGACCGGGGCTGTCTCGGGGAACAGTTCGCCGGCCGTGTCCCGCACGGCCGCTTCGCGGGCGGCCAGCACCGGCAGAAGATCCGGTGCCCGGCTCGCGGCCTGCGCCGTGGCCTCTCCGGTGGCGGCCGACAGCCGGCCGCGGATCCGGTCCGCGTACGCCACGAGGAAGGACTGCCGGAAGTCCCGGGTGCGGCGCGAACGGCCGCGCGCGTGGTGGTCATCGCCCGCGCGGTTCATGGCGGACGTGGCCTGGAGCAGCAACGAGGTGTAGAGGAGTTCGACGGCCTCCAGGTCCGGCGGGAAGCCGACGACGGTGGAGAAGCCGAGTTCCGCCGCCCACACCGCCTGGCAGCGGTTGGCAGTGGCCACCGCGTCCAGGAGGAGCGCCTTGGCCTGCTCGTACGGCCCCTCGATGCCGATGCGGACGGCCGACGGCGCCCGGCCCCCCGCCACCGCGCCGCCCGTCCCACCGGTCCTACCGGTCCCACCGGTCCCACCAGCACCACTGGCCCTGTCAGTCCCGGCAGTCGCGCCGTCCAGCAAGGCTTCGTCGATGCTGTGCCGGGCCATCAGTTCCTGTGCCTTGGCCGACAACGCCTCGGCCTCCTCCGGGAACTGCGTCGCCTCGGCCTTGGCCAACAACCCCCGGATACGGCCGAGCACCCGCGGCTCACCTCCCCCGAGCTCTTGGAGGTGTCCACGTCGCCCGGCACCGCTTCCGCTCGCCGATGCGGCCGCGCCCCGGCCGGGCAGCGGCGTGATGCGCGGCAACCGGGCGATCGTACGCAGCGCCTCCAGCACGTCGTACGCCGTCTCGAAGCGCGAGGTACGGCGGCGGCGCGCCAGTCCGTCCAGATAGCCGCTGTCCGTCTCCCACCACACCTCGGCGCGCAGTGCTTGCAGCTGGGCCGCCCACCGCGGATCGCGCGGGGCACCGGCGCCACGTCGGGCCTCGGCGCCACGTCGGGCCTCCGCGGCGATCGCGTCCACGGCCAGCGGCGCGGTCCGCTCCGCCGTACGCCGCACCATCCGCTCCAGATCGGCGGGCTGCCAGCCGCCCTCCCAGCAGCGCCGTACCCGCTCCTCGGCGGCGGCCAGTACGGCCCGGCTCACCGCCTCCCAGCCCACCGGGGCCGCGGCCAGCAGCGAGGCGCCCGCCTCGATGGCGTCCTCGGCGGGCTCGCCATCCGCCGCGTAGACGACGGTGCCGAGCACGGTCCCGACCAGTTCCTCGGCGGCCGGGCACCGCCCCGCCCGCCTGCTCTTGCCCTGGCCCTGGCCCTGGCTGTTGTTCTTGCCCTGGCGCTTGCTCTCGCCCTGGCTCTGGCTTTTGCCCTCGCTCACCCGGTCACTGTACGGACCGCAGCGCGCACCGCCCCCGGACCGGCGCCGGCCCCGCCCCACGACACGGCGCTCAGGTCAGGCGCAGGGTCGCCAGCAGCGCGTCCACCAGGGGGCGATCGCGTTCGTAGGTCAGACGGGCGCGGGCTTCGGCGGGTGGGAGCCAGAGCAGGCGGTCGACCTCGGTACTCGGGATGAAGGAGCCCGCGACGGCTTCGGCGGCCCAGTAGTGGACCTGTTTGGGACGGCCGGCGGCCAGGTAGTACGAGGTCGGCAGCGGGGCGCCGGGCCGGCAGTGCATGCCGGTCTCCTCCGTCACCTCGCGCACCGCACCGGCCAGTGCGTCCTCGCCGCGCTTCAATTTGCCTTTGGGGTGCGACCAATCGTCATATTTGGGGCGATGGACGAGACCTATCTCCAGGTTGCTGGTCCCTGTATCCAGGTCGTGGCCTGTCTCCAGGTTGTCGCCCTCCTCCGGGCCGTTGCCGGGTGACGTACGGCGCCAGAGGACGCAGCCCGCGGCGCGGACCACCGACTGCCGGGAGGACGTCATGACCCGCTCATGCCCTTCGGGGGAGCCACAGGCGGCCGAACGTGAAGCGGGCCGCCTCGACCTGGTGGCGCTGGTCGGCGTGCAGGACGCCGAGGGCGTATGCGGTGGCCGGGGCGATTCTGGGGGTACGGGCCGCGGCGGCGGCTGCGGCGGCGGCCTCCGCGGCGTCCCGGTGGAGGTCCAGCACCCGGGCGGCCTCGGCCAGGTGGGGATGGTCGGCGTGGTCCGGAGCGATCAGTTCCTGGGCGTAGCGGGTCAGCCGTACGAGGAGCCGGACCTGGTGCCAGGGTGCGTCCTGGCGGTGGTCGGTGGTGAGCGCCTCGGCGTTGTACGGGTGCCCCGCACGGGACAGCGGCAGGGCGGCGACCGCCTCCGCGAGCCGCCGATGGGCCTGCTCGGCGAGCGGTGGCAGCGCCTTGACGGCCGGCTGGTCCGCGGCCGTACGGGCCGGTGGCGCCTCGGAGGCGAGGACGGCGACGGAGTCGGCGACGGCGTGGAAGCGGGACGAGCCCAGCGCCTGCAGGGCGGCGGAGTGGGCGCGGGTGCGGGCGAGGGTGAGCTGACGGTCCAGCAGCGCCCCGGCCCGGGCGGCGCCGGCGGACAGCGCGGCACCAGGGTCGGGAGCGGAGTCGGGGGCGGGGCCGGGGCCGGGGCCGGAGCCGACGGCGGAGCCGGGGCCGGGGCCTTCGGAGTGTTCGGAGTGTTCGGTGCGTTCTCCCCGGCCTGCCGCCCCGGTCAGCCGCTGGAGCGCTGCCAGCAGCCGCTCGCGGCGGGCCACGCAGGCCTGTTCGCGGGCGAGCGTACCGGACAACCAGCCCAGTTCTGCGATGAGTTGGCCGGCCCAGACCTCGTCGGTCAGAGGCCGGAAAGTGTGCAGTGCGGCGCTGATCCGACGGGCGGCGCGGCGCATCCGGCAGGCGGCCTCACCCGCCCCCGCCACGTCCTGACCGCTCTCGCGGTGCGACCGCAGGCTGCGCAGGAACTCCGCGGAATGGTGGTGGAGGTAGCCGGCGAGCACCTCCTCGGCGGTGCGGGAGGCGAGGCCGGAAAAACCGGGAGGAACGGCAGGACCGACAACGGAGGCCGGGCCGGCTGCGGAGGCCGGGCCGGCCGGGGAGGCGTGGGTGAGCGGTCCGGGGCCACCGCCGAGGGCGCCTTCCCCGCCGTACGGGTCGTCCACCACCACCGCCGCCGCCGAGCGGGCACCGGGCATGAGACCGGCAGGCCCCCCGGTCGGCTGGTCAGGTCGCTGAGCCACGTCGGCGCCTCCGGGCGTCGATGAGCATTTCCTGTACGTTGCGCAGCGGCGCGCCGTCCGCGTCCACGGCGTGCCGGGTCCAGTCGCCGTCCGGCCCCAGGTGCCAGGAGGACGTGGCGTCCGAGGCCCCGGTCTCCAGCAGGCGGTTGAGGGAGGCACGGTGCGCCGGGTCGGTGACCCGGACCAGCGCTTCGATCCGCCGGTCGAGGTTGCGGTGCATCATGTCGGCGCTGCCCAGCCACACCTCGGGCTCACCTCCGTTGCCGAAGGCGAAGATCCGGGAGTGTTCCAGGAAGCGGCCGAGGATGCTGCGGACGCGGATGTTCTCGCTGAGGCCGGTGACCCCGGGGCGCAGCGCGCAGATGCCGCGTACCCAGATGTCGACCGGAACGCCGGCCTGCGAGGCACGGTACAGCGCGTCGACCACGGCCTCGTCGACCATCGAGTTGACCTTGATACGGACGTAGGCGGGGCGGCCCGCCCGCTGGTGCGCGATCTCCCGCGTGATGCGCTGGATCAGGCCGTCGCGCAGGGACTTGGGGGCGACCAGGAGACGCCGGTAGGTCTCGCGGCGGGAGTACCCGCTCAGCCGGTTGAAGAGGTCCGAGAGGTCGGCGCCGACCTGCGGGTCGGCGGTGAGCAGGCCGAGGTCCTCGTAGAGCCGGGCCGTCTTGGGGTGGTAGTTGCCGGTCCCCACGTGGGAGTAGCGCCGCAGCATGTCGCCTTCCTGGCGGACGACGAGGCAGAGCTTGCAGTGCGTCTTGAGGCCGACCAGGCCGTAGACGACATGGCAGCCGGCCTCCTCCAGCTTCCGCGCCCATTTGATGTTGGCCTGCTCGTCGAAGCGGGCCTTGAGTTCGACCAGGACGAGGACCTGCTTACCGCCCTCGGCGGCGTCTATCAGGGCGTCGACGATCGGGGAGTCGCCGGAGGTGCGGTAGAGGGTCTGCTTGATGGCGAGGACGTCGGGGTCGGTCGCGGCCTGCTCCACGAACGCCTGGACGGAGGTGGAGAAGCTGTCATACGGGTGGTGGAGGAGGACGTCCCGGGCGCGCAGGGCGGCGAAGATGTCGGGAGCGGAGGCTGACTCCACCTCGGCGAGGTCACGGTGCGTACCGGCGACGAACTTGGGGAACTTCAGCTCGGGCCGGTCCAGGGCCCCGACCCCGAAGAGGCCGGTGAGGTCGAGCGGACCGGGCAGCGGGTAGACCTCGGCGTCGGAGATCTTCAGCTCCTGGACGAGGAGGTCGAGCACGGCGGGGTCGATGGACTCCTCGACCTCCAGCCGGACCGGCGGCCCGAAGCGCCGTCGCATCAGCTCCTTCTCCAGAGCCTGGAGCAGATTCTCCGCGTCGTCCTCCTCCACTTCGAGGTCCTCGTTGCGGGTGACCCGGAACATGTGGTGCGCACGCACCTCCATGCCTGGGAACAGCTCCTCCAGATGCGCGGCGATGACGTCCTCGATGGGGACGTAACGCTGCGGGGAGGCCTCCAGGAAGCGGGAGAGCAGCGGCGGGACCTTGACCCGCGCGAAGTGGTCATGACCACTGACCGGGTTGCGTACGACGACGGCCAGGTTCAGCGAGAGGCCGGAGATGTACGGAAACGGGTGCGCGGGGTCGACCGCCAGTGGGGTGAGCACCGGGAAGATCTGCTGGCGGAAGAGGGTGAACAGCCGGGCCTGCTCCTTCTCGGTCAGCTCCGGCCAGCGGATCAGGTGAATGCCCTGGTCGGCGAGCTCGGGGGCGACGTCCTGCTGGAAGCAGGCGGCGTGCCGGGCCATGAGCTCGCGCGAACGCGTCCAGATCAGCTCCAGGACCTCGCGGGGCTGGAGTCCGGACGCGGAGCGGGTGGCCACACCGGTCGCGATCCGCCGCTTGAGTCCGGCGACCCGGACCATGAAGAACTCGTCCAGGTTGCTGGCGAAGATCGCGAGGAAGTTCACCCGCTCCAGGAGCGGGGTGGCCGGGTCCTCGGCCAGTTCGAGCACCCGCTCGTTGAACGCCAGCCAGCTGCGTTCACGGTCCAGGAAGCGGCCGCCGGGCAGCTCCTCGCCGTCCACGCCCACCATGCCCCGGTCCACGTACGCGTCCGGATCGGCGTCCAGGTCGGGCTCCAGGCCCGGCACGGTCCCACGGACCGCGTTGGGGCGGTGCGCGGCGATCGAGCCCACCGAAGGCTGGGCCGCGGGCGCCAGGACCGGCGGGGGCTTCGGCGCCTGCGTCTCGGGCTGGACCGGTGCCTGAGCGCTGGGCTGCTGCTTCATGACCCCATTCTTCCGCTTCCCGGGCGTTCCAGGCGCGTCAGCGGGAAGATCAACAGGCAGGTCGGCAGGAAGCGGTGGCGCGACTCGGAGTCTCGGACTCGGGACCTTCGGCACAGCGGGCTGCATTCAGCGATGCTCGCAACCGATATTGAATCGCCGGTTACGCGGATGTGGCGGACAGGCAGCGGGCAGGCCATCGAGGCACCAAGGGCGGGGCGCCCGCCGGATCCCGGGTCACCACCAGGGCCCCGGCCCCGGCCCCGGCCCCGGCCCCGGCCCCGGCCCCGGCCCCGGCCCTGGCCCCGGAGGTTCCCCGGCGGACGTCTCGGAGCACGGCACGCCCGGCACACATTGAGCGCTACCCCTTCTGGCGATCGTTACCCCCGGCCATCACCCAACGCGCCCCTCCAGCCATCGGCCCAACGCGCCACGCGCCCCCGCGCCCCCGCCCGGCCCGCGCCCCCGCCCGGCCCGGATCTCCCGCCCGCTTCAGGCGCACATACCGCCGTCGACCCGGAGGACCGTACCGGTGACGTACGAGGCGCGGTCGCTGAGGAGCCAGGCGGCGGCCTGGGCGATCTCATCCGGATCGGCCGCCCGGCCCAGCGGGGTCCGGGAGTTGAGCTGATCGATGGTGCCGGGGGATTTCTCGTCCCACTCGTAGAGCATGTCGGTGAGCGTGGTGCCGGGCGCGATGGCGTTGACGCGGATGCCCTCCGGGCCGTAGGTGGTGGCGGCCGACGCGGTGAGGCTGTTGACCGCCCGCTTCGCCGCGCCGTACGCGGGCAGCCAGGGGTTGGCCATCAAGCTGCCGACGCTGGACGTGTTGACGATCGCGCCGCGCTTCGCGGTGGCGCGGATGGCGGCGATCTCGGCGGTCATGGCCAGCCACGGGCCCTTGAAGTCGACGGCGCAGACGCGGTCGAAGTCGGCCTCCGACAACTGGTCCATCGGGCCGGGCGGCTGGCCCGTCGCGCCGTTGTTGAAGGCGACGTCGAGCCGGCCGTACCGCTCCACGGACCGGTCGACGGCGGCCCGCACGCTCGCCGGGTCGGCCAGGTCGCACAGGACGTAGTCCGCGATGCCGCCGGCCGCCCGGATCTCCTCGGTCACCGCCTTGAGCTCGGTCTCCGTGCGCGCCGCGAGGAGCACCCGGGCCCCCTCCCGCGCGAACAGCCGCGCCGATGCGGCGCCGATGCCGCGACCGGCACCGGCGATGAAGGCGACCTTGCCGGCGAGCAGGCCGGCGGCTGTGGTGGTGTCGGCTGATGTGTTGTTCATGCCGACGAGCCTGGGTTCGGCCGCCCCGCTCATCCAGGCACCGGCAATACCTGGCTGAGCGCCCGGTACCCACGCCCGCACGGGGCACACTGGGGAGGTGGATCGACGAGAACTGGCCGGCTTCCTGCGCAGCAGGCGCGAGCGCCTCACCCCCGCCGACGTGGGGCTGCCCGCCGGGCCGCGCCGCCGTACGCCGGGACTGCGTCGTGAGGAGGTGGCGCAGCTGGCGTACATCTCGGCCGAGTACTACACCCGGCTGGAGCAGGCCCGCGCACCGCACCCGTCCCGCGAGGTGCTGGCCCAACTCGCCCGCGCCCTACGCCTGTCGGATGCCGAGCGCGACCACCTCCACCACCTCGCCGGCACCCCGCCCGGCCCCCCGGCCGGGCCCTCGCGGGAGGTACGGCAGAGCATCACGGACCTACTGCACCGGCTGCCGGAGGCCGCGGCGATCGTGCTGTCGGCGACGTACGAGGTCATCGCCTGGAACGACCTGGCCGCCGCCCTGATGGAGGACTTCTCCGCCCTGCCGCGCCGCGACCGGAACCTCATCCGGCGCGCCTTCCTCGGCCCGTACGAGCACGGGAACGGGAACGGGAACGGGCACGGGCACGGGCACGGGCACAAGCACGAGGCCGGAAACGGGCACGAGGCGGGCAACGGGCACGGTCGCGCCGGCGGCGGGCGGCTGTACAGCGACTCGGAGGCGGCGGAGTTCGCACGGACCGCGGCTCAGCACCTGCGCACCACCGCGGCCCGCTACCCCGACGACCCCGAAGTGACCGAACTGGTCGACGAACTCCTCACCGGCAGCGAGGAGTTCGCCCGCATATGGACCGCCCATGACGTGACCGGCCGGCCCACCCTGTGCAGGACCTTCGAGCACCCGCTCGTCGGCCCCATTGCCGTCAGCTGCGACGTCCTGGACATCGCCGACCGGGACCAGCGGGTCCTCATCTACACCGCCGCCCCCGGCTCCGAAGAGGCGCTGCGACTGCTGTCGGTCATCGGTACACAGCGCATGGACGTGCCCGGTTAGCGCTGAGTGCCTGATTCCTGGCCCTGGCCCCCTGGCCCGCTGGCCCTCGCTCGGCGTCCCCTAGGGGGCGTTCGAACAGATCCCCTAGGGGTAGCGAGGGCCCCTTGCGAGCCACAACCGGCGGAGGGTGGGTGGGTATTCCTGTGGCTCACACCGTCGCGGGGCCCCTCAGGCCCTCAGGCCTCCATGGGCCCCTCAGGTCCCCGTGGGTCCCCAGGTCCTCAGGTCTCCGAGCGGTACATCAGGTCCGTCTCGTGCGTCATGAACCCCAGTCGCTCGTAGACGCTCACCGCCGCCTTGTTGTCCGCGTCCACGTACAGCATCGCCGTCGGCAGTCCCTGCCCCGCCAGATGACGCAGCCCGATCGAGGTCAGCGCCTTGCCCAGGCCGCCGCCCTGGGCGCCGGGGCGTACCCCGAGCACATAGACCTCGCCCAGACCCTCCTTCGCGTGCACCTTGGTCCAGTGGAAGCCGACCAGCCGGCCCTCCTTCTCCGCGAGGAAGAAGCCCTTCGGGTCGAACCACGGCTCGGCCTTGCGGTCGTCCAGGTCACGCTGGGTGAGCGAGCCCTGCTCCGGATGGTGGGCAAAAGCCTCCGCGTTCGCCTCCAGCCAGGCCACGTCGTCGACGCCCGGCTGGAAGGTCCGTACCGACACCCCTTCCGGCAGCACCGGTTCGGCCAGCTCCAGGTCCGCCAGCGAGCGCCGCATCTGCCGCAGCTCCCGGAACATCGTCAGCCCCAGCGTCTGGGCGAGGTGCCGGGCCGCCGGATGCCCGCCGTGCGCCCAGACCCGCAGCCGGTGCCCGGACTGGTTCAGCAGCTCGGCACCGAGCGCCCGGCCGTGCCCGCGGCCCCGGAATCCGGGGTGGACAACCAGCTCGGCGGCCGGCGCCTCCACCGGGTCGGTGTCCTCCAGCTGCCCGTACCCGACGAGCTCCTCGCCCTCGTCCCCGGGCGCGTACACCAGCACATGCCGGACGCCCTCCCGTCGCCCACCACCACCCCGGCCAGAATCGCTTTGCGATGCCCCTTCTTGATCCCGTCGCCCACCACCACCCCGGCCAGAATCGCTTTGCGATGCCCCTTCTTGATCCCGTCGCCCACCACCACCCCGCAGCTGGAGCCGCCCCTGCTCGGACACGGCGTGCTGCCCGTCCGTCCGCACGGCCCGTTCGATCAGCTCCAGGACGGCCTCGGCCTCCTCCGGCGCGAGCTCGTCGGCCACCTCGATCCTGCGGCCGGTCCGGCCCATCTCCTGTGCAGCGTCAGTCATGCCGAAAGCGTACGTCCGCGCCGGGGTTCCCGACGGGTACCGCCCACGTCCCCGTCCTTGTCCCCGTCCCCGTGGGCACACCACCCGGTGGCCCGGCGCGGCCCCCCCGCCTCAGCGCCGCCGCCGCTCCACGGCAACCAGCTCGTAACCCGGCACCCCCTGTTGTGCTACGCGCGTTGACCATAAGCTTCCCCCGCTCATGACCGTTCACGAGGGGAAGCACACATGCCAGCGACACCGCAACGGCGCCGCACCATAGGCAGATTGACGCTGGGGGCCACTGCACTGGCGGTCGCCGCTCTCACCGCCGCCGCCCTGCCGGCCGGCGCGGACACCGGCAACACCGGCAGCGCGGGCAGCGCGGGCAGCGCGGGCAGCGCGGGCAGCGCGGGCAGCGCGGGCAGCGCGGGCAGCACCGGCCGTACCAGCCAGGCCGGCCGTACCGTCGACGTGCAGCTTCTCTCCTTCAATGACTTCCACGGCAACCTCGAACCCCCGCAGGGCTCCTCCGGCACCGTCGAGGAGCTCCAGCCGGACGGGACGAAGAAGACCGTCCCGGCCGGTGGCGTCGAGTACCTGGCCCAGTCCCTGCGGACGGCCCGTAAGGGGCACCCGTACTCCATCACCGCGGCGGCCGGCGACCTGGTCGGCGGCTCGCCCATGCTGTCCGGGCTCTTCCACGACGAGCCCACCATCGAGGCCCTGAACAAGCTGAAGCTGGACGCCACCAGCGTCGGCAACCACGAGTTCGACGAGGGCCGCGCCGAGCTCCAGCGGATGCAGAACGGCGGCTGTCACCCCAAGGACGGCTGTTATGAGAAGGGGAAGAGGTTCCCGGGCACGGGCTTTCCCTACCTCGCCGCGAACGTGACGGACGAGAAGACGGACAAGCCGATCCTCAAGCCGTACACGGTGTGGAAGAAGAACGGCGTCAAGATCGGCTTGATCGGCCTGACCCTGGAGGGCACCCCGGACGTCGTCACGGCCGACGGCGTCAAGGGCCTGAAGTTCCACGACGAGATCGAGACGATCAACAAGTACGCCGAGGAGCTGGACAGACAGGGTGTGAAGTCCATCGTCACCCTGATCCACGAGGGCGGCGAGCCGGCCTCGAAGGCGTACAACTACCAGTGCGACAGCCCCGGGCCCGGCGACGGTATCTCGGGCCCGATCACCGCGATCGCCAAGGGCGTCACTCCCAAGGTCGACGCATTCGTGACCGGCCACACCCACGAGGCGTACGTCTGCACGATCCCGGACCCGGCGGGCAACCCGCGCATGGTCACCTCGGCGTCCTCGTTCGGCAAGGTCTACACGGATACGACGCTGACGTACGACCGCAGGACCAAGGACATCGTGCGGACCAGCGTGAAGTCCGCGAACCACGCGGTACGACGTGACGTGCCCAAGGCCGCGGACATGACCTCCCTGATCAACCGCTGGACCAAGCTGGCCGCCCCGGTCGCCAACCGCCCCGTGGGGCACATCACCGCCGACATCCCGGGCCGCGGCGCGGGCGCCCCCGAGTCCCCGCTCGGCGACGTCATCGCCGACGCCCAGCTCGAGGCCACCAAGGCAGCCGACAAGGGCGGCGCCCAGCTCGCTCTGATGAACCCCGGCGGCATCCGCTCCGACCTCGCCTACCAGGCCTCCGGCTCGGAAGGCGACGGTGTCGTCACCTACGGCGAGGCGTTCACCGTCCAGCCCTTCACCAACCTGCTGAACGTCGTCGACCTCACCGGCGCTCAGCTGCTGACCGGCCTCCAGCAGCAGGTCAGCGGCCCCAACGAGGCCTCCCCCAGGATCCTCCAGGTATCCAAGGGCCTCACGTACACGCTCGATATGACGAAGACCGGCGCCGACCGCGTGATCAAGGACTCGGTCAAGCTCGACGGCACCCCCCTGGACCCGGCCAAGACCTACCGCGTCGCCATGAACCAGTTCCTGGCCGGCGGCGGCGACGGCTTCCCGGTCTTCAAGGACGCCCGGAACAAGCATGTCGGCCCCGCCGACCTGGACGCCTTCCTGGCCTACCTGAAGGCCCACGCCTCGGCGGACAGTCCGCTCACCCCGCCGAAGGCGGACCGCATCACCCTCGTCAAGTAAGGCAAGCAGTAGGGCAAGTAAGGCAAGTAATCGTCCAGCAGGGGCGCGAGCAGCGGCGGGGGTACGGGCCACCCTGGCGGGAATTTTTCGTCAGGGTGGCCCGAACAATTGACGTGTAGCCGACATACCTCCAGTAAGACTTGCGTTCGAGGGATCCACCCATGGTGAGATGAGCGGATGGGTACTCCCACCGGCATCTCTTCGTCCTCGCGCGTGCCCGCCGATCCGCCCCTCGCCCCGCCCCCGTTCCCGTCCCCTTCCCCGGCAGCAGGGCCCCGGCACGATTCCTCCACTGACGCTGACGCCAGGTACGGCGACTCCAGCGCCATGAACGGCGACACCAGAAAGCTCGCCCCGGTCAATCCGTACGACGACCTGGCGGCTCTCGCCGACCCCGAACCCGGGCCGGGGACAGGGCCGGAGCACGGCGATTTCGGCGTCCCGGGCGCCACTCGGCGCCGTACCTACCTCAACGAGCGCGACGACAGCGACGACCCGCTGGGCCTCGGGCTGCGCTCGGACGACGAGGACGAGGGGAGAGCCTGGGCGCCGCCGAACCACCGGCGGATGAAGCGCGGAGTCAGCCGGTTCGCCGCCGTGCCGATCACCCTCAAGCTGCTGGTGGCGGTGGTGGTCTGCAGCGCGTTCCTGGCGCTGGGGGACCGGTTCGCGGTGCTCTACGCACAGCACAAGACGGCGGAGAAGCTGAAGGAAGCGCTGCATCTCAACGCCACTCCGGAAGTCGACATCGCGGGATTTCCGTTCCTCACCCAGGTGGTGGGCAAGCGGATCGACCAGGTGCGGGTGACCATCCCCGACCTGGCCGCCGACCGGGTGTCGCTGGCGAAGTTCGAGGCGACGGCGAACGACATCCGTATCGACGGCGATCTGCCCGCCTCCATCAAGGGCGCCACGATCGGCAGCATGCGCGGCAGCGTGCTGCTCGCCTTCGAGGACATGAACCGCGAGCTGGGCGCCTCACAGGTGAAATTCAGCGAGGTGGGGCCCAATACGGTCCGGGCCGAGGGACAACTCCCCATCGCCGGACACGAATTGCGGGTGCACGCCGAGGCCCGTATCCAGCGGGCCGGTGACCGCGGTATCTCCACCGATATCAGCCGGATGCGCCTGGACATCGGCGATGTCGCCGTCTACCGCCCCGGCACCGGCAAGGACGACGGGCTGCGGCTGACCCAGAAGGCCGCCGCCGAGCTGAGCCGGCAGGCGGCCCGGGTCAAGGCGATGCTGAGCATCCCGGCGATCGCGGAGCGGATCGGCATACCGAAGGAGTACATCGACGACGCGCTGCGCAGCGAGGACAAGCTGCACCAGCTGACCGGCTCGCCGCGCCTCGTCCACGAGCTGATGAAGGTCAACCTCGTCGATGTGGTGCTGGACCACCCCTGGCTGCTGCAGAAGGTCGGGGTCGACCCGAAGATCCTCGGCGAGCTGATCGGGCTGACCAAGCCACAGATCGCCGACCAGCTGTCGCTCTCCTTCCAGCTGCCGAAGTCGCCCGGCGATGTGCGGCTGCGCAATATCTCGGTCGTCTCGGACGGCATCCGCGCCGAGATCTCGGGATCCAACCTGCCGGTCGGCGACACCACGACGAAGCAGACGCACCAGTAGACGACGTGGCGGCGTCAGTGCTGGTCGTTCGCCGGGCCGGGCGGGCCGTTCGGCATGGCCGGCGGGGGCGTCGGCGCGCCCGGCAGGGTCAGGATCGCCTCGGTGCCGCCGGAGTCCGCGGAGCGCAGCCGTACCGTGCCGCCCGCCTGCTCGGCGGTGCGGGCCACGATCGACAGGCCCAGGCCGCTGCCGGGCAGGCTGCGGGCGGACGGCGAGCGCCAGAACCGCTCGAAGACGTGCGGCAGTTCGTCCTGCGGGATCCCCGGCCCGTGATCGCGGACGGTCAGCTCGCCGCCGGACAGCCGGACCTCGATGGTGCCGCCGGGCGGGCTGAACTTCACCGCGTTGTCGAGCAGGTTGACCACCGCCCGCTCCAGCGCGGCCGGTTCGGCCCGTACGTACCAGGGGTCGACGGACGCGGTCAGGGTCAGCGACGGGCCGCGCAGCCGGGCCCGCTCCAGCGCCGTGCCGACGATGTCGTGCAGGGCGACGACGTCCACGGCGGACTGCCCGGGGGCCGACGGCCGGGACAGCTCCTGCAGATCGCCGATCAGCGCGGCCAGCTCGCCCATCTGCGCCTTCACCGACGTCAGCAGCGCTTCCTTGTCCGCGGCGGGGATCGCGCGGCCGGACCGTTCGCTGCGTACGAGCAGGTCGATGTTGGTGCGGAGGGAGGTGAGCGGGGTGCGCAGCTCGTGTCCGGCGTCCGCGATGAGCTGTTGCTGGAGGTCCCGGGAGGCGGCCAGGGCCGCGGTCATGGCGTTGAAGGAGCGGGAGAGGCGGGCGATCTCGTCGTCGCCCTCCGCGGGGATGCGGAGGGTCAGGTCCTCGGTCCGGGCGACGTGCTCGACGGCGTCGGTGAGCCGGTCGACGGGTCTCAGGCCCGCGCGGGCCACCCACATACCGGCCGTGGCGGCGCCCAGCACGCCGACCCCGGCGACGATCAGCAGCACCAGCGCCAGCTGGTTCAGCGGCTCGGTGACCTGGTCCATCGGGGTGGCGATGGAGATGGCCAGCTGGTTGCCCGCGGCGTCGACGGCGGGCTTGTCGTAGACCCGCATCTCGGTGCCGTGCTGGTCCCGGGTGGTGCGCACATTGCTGCCCAGCCGCCGCTCGGCCACCAGCACGTCCGCCCGCTGCACCGGGATCTTGGGCTTGCGCGGGTCGTTGCAGACCTCGCCGGCCGCCGTGATCAGCCGGATGGTGTACGGCGAGGGCGGGTAGGGCTGGGGCTGCCCCTGGCAGTACGCGTACAGCTTCGAGACATCGTCCACGTTGACCGAGCTGAGGGTGTCGTCCAGCTGGTCCGTGAGCCGGTCCCGGGTGATCAGCCAGCAGGCGGCGGCCGAGAGGGCGACCGCGAAGGCCACCGCCACCGTGGTGAGCAGCGCCAGCCGCGCGCGCAGCGGCAGCCGCCGGAAGCGCTCCAGGGGGCCCCACGGGCGCCCGCCGCTCCGTGCCGTCGTCCCGGCGCGGTCGCTCATTCCGGCCCGCCGTCCGCCCGCAGGACGTAGCCGACCCCGCGCACGGTGTGCACCAGCCGCGGCTCTCCGCCCGCCTCGGTCTTGCGGCGCAGGTACATCACGTACACGTCGAGGGAGTTGGAGGTGGGCTCGAAGTCGAAGCCCCAGACGGCCTTCAGGATCTGCTCCCGGGTGAGGACCTGGCGCGGGTGCGCGAGGAACATCTCCAGCAGGGTGAATTCGGTGCGGGTCAGCTCGACCCGCCGGCTGCCCCGGGTCACCTCGCGGGTGGTCAGGTCCATCCGCAGGTCGGCGAAGGACAGCGTCTCGCCGTCCTCCGGCTGTGCACCGGCGGCCGCCGCGTACGAGCTGCGGCGCAGCAGCGCGCGGATCCGGGCGAGCAGCTCGTCCAGCTCGAAGGGCTTGACGAGGTAGTCGTCGGCGCCGGCGTCCAGGCCGGTGACGCGGTCGCCGACGGTGTCGCGGGCGGTCAGCATCAGGATCGGTACGGTCACCCCGTTCGACCGCAGCCGGCGGGCGGCGGTCAGCCCGTCCATGCGGGGCATCAGGACGTCCAGCACGATCAGCTCGGGGTCGTAGGACGCGACCTTCTCGACCGCGTCCAGACCGTCGACCGCCTGCGCGGTGCGGTACCCCTCGAAGGCGAGCGAGCGCTGCAGCGCCTCGCGGACGGCGGGCTCGTCGTCGACGATCAGGATGCGGGCGGGCTGATCACCGTGCTCGGCGGGGCTCATCTGCGTGGTTACCTCGGAGGGGATGGATACGGACGAACGGCTGGTTCCTCCTCACAGCGTGGCACGGCGGCGTGGCGGGACAGTAGTCAGACCCCGCTGCTGCCGCTGCCGCTTCCGCCGCTTCCGCTGCCGCCGCTGCCGCCGCTGCGCAGCGAGTCGAGGTCGGCCTTGACGGTGTTGACCGGTATGGCGAAGCCCAGGCCGACGCTGCCCGCGGTGCTGCTCGACGCCGATGTCGGCGAGTAGATCGCGGAGTTGATGCCGATGATCTCGCCCTGCATGTTGATCAGGGCGCCGCCGGAGTTGCCCGGGTTGAGCGAGGCGTCGGTCTGGATGGCCTTGTACGAGGTCTTCGACGAGCCGGTGTCCCCGTTGTACTCGTTGCCGCCGAACTCGAACGGCCAGCCGCCCCCGTCGCCCGGGTTCCACTGCCGCTGCCGCTGCCCGTCCTCCTTGGGGACGGTGACCTCCCGGTTCAGGGCGGAGACGATTCCGCTGGTCACCGAGCCGGTGAGGCCCTCGGGCGAGCCGATCGCCACCACCTGGTCGCCGACCGTGATCTTGTCGGAGTCGCCGAGCCGGGCCGCGGTCAGGTTCTTGGCGCCCTGGACCTTGATCAGCGCCAGGTCCTTGTCGGGGTCGGTACCGACGACCTTGGCCGTCTTGCGGCTGCCGTCGCTGAAGGTGACGGTCACCGTGCTCGCGCCCGCGACCACGTGATTGTTGGTGATGATCTCGCCATCGCTGGTGATGACGACTCCGGAGCCGGTGGACTGGCCGCTGCCGGTCCGCGCCTTGATCTCCACGATCGCCGGGCTGACCGCCTTGGCCACCCCCGCGACCCCGCCGCCGCTCTTCTGGCCCGCGTTGACCAGCGGGGTGGAGGCGCTGTTCTGCGTGGCGCGCTGGGTCGCGCCGGCGATCAGCGCCGCGCTGCCGCCGCCGATGAGACCGGAGGCGAGGGCCACCGCCGCGATGAGCGCGACCGGCCGGCGGGCCCGCCGCCGGACAGTGCCGCCGCCGGCCGCCTCGCCGTCGCCGGCCATACCGGTTGTCCCGGCTGTCCCGGCCGCCCCGTGTGCCCCGTGTGCCCCGTGTGCCCAGGCCGCCGTCCCGTTCGCTCCGTTCGCCCCGTCCGTCCACGGTGCGTACGGGGGCGGAGGCGGCACAATCCCGTGCCCTTGGCCCTGCCCCTGGCCCTGGGCCGGGCCCTGGGCCGGCCCCTGCCCCTGCTCGGTGCCGTATGCGTACGGCCGGTCCTGTGGCATCTCATCGCCGCTGCGGCGGTAGCTCTCGGTCATGTCAAAACTCTGCGCCCGATGCATGAGAGCTGTCTGAGAACGCCCTGAGGAACCCGACAGAAGTGGGTATGCCCGGTATAAAGGCTGCTCCGGACGCAGTAGGACGGCCGTGTCGGCGAGCCGGTCAGGCCGCCCTCCGGCCGTCCGGCGGCCGCCCGGCAGCCGTCAGCCGCCGCAGCCGCACGACCGCCGGACGACCAGCCGGGCCGGGAACTGCCGCAGCCGCTCCCGCCGCGACCCGACCACCCGCAGCCCGTCGTCCAGCACCAGGTCCACCGCCGCCCGCGCCATCGCCTCACGGTCCGAGGCGACCGTCGTCAGCGGCGGATCGGTCAGCGCGGCTTCCTTCACGTCGTCGAACCCGGCCACCGCCAGCTCGCCCGGCACATCGATCCGCAGCTCACGAGCGGCCCGCAGGACACCGATCGCCTGGTCGTCGGTGGCGCACATGATGGCCGGCGGCCGCTCCGGGCCGGACAGCAGCTTCAGCGCGACCTCGTAGGCGTCATAGCGGTTGTAATCGGCCTCGTAGTAGCGGCCCTCCGGCGACTTCCCCGACTCCAGCATGGCGCGCCGCCACCCCTCGACGTGGTCGGTGACCGGGTCGCCGGACTTCGGGGTCTCCTCCGTACCGCCGAGGAACGCGACGTACGGATGGCCGTGCTCCAGCAGATGCCGGGTCGCCAGCTGCGCGCCCCAGACGTCGTCCGTCATCACCGCGACATCGTCGATCGCGTCCGGCCGGCGGTGCAGCAGCACCACGCGCGCGTCCCATGCGTCGATCTCGGCGGCGGCGTGCTCGCTGGGCCCCTGGCTGATCAGGATCAGCCCGGCCACCCGCATGCCCAGGAACGCGCGCAGGTAATGGACCTCGCGCTCATCCAGATAGTTGGCGTTGCCGACCAGGACCATCTTTCCGCGCTCGGCGGCGGCCTGCTCCACGGCGTGCGCCATCTCCGCGAAGAACGGCTGCCGGGTGTCCGGCACGATCAGGCCTATGAGGTCGGTACGGCGGGACGCCATGGCCTGCGCGACCCGGTCCGGCCGGTAGCCCAGCTCCTTGATCGCGGCGAGTACCCGCTCGCGCGTGGCCGGGGCGACCGGCCGGGGTCCGTTGTTGATGACGTAACTCACGACAGCGGTGGATGTCCCCGCCAGTCTTGCCACATCATCCCGCGTCACCTTGGCCACGCGCGGCAGTCTACGCGGGTGGTCCTACCGGGAGGCAGGGCGTACGGCCGCGGATTCCGGGGCCGCGGCCACGGGCTTTCCGGCAGCAGGCGCCTTGCCCGAACCGTTGCCGCTCTCCGCGCCCCGCCCCCGCTCCGGCCGCCCGCCCTGAGGGGACTTCGCCTCCGCGGCGTCCCTCCCGGCCTCAGCCTTCGCCTTGGCCTCGGCGGCACGCTCCACCTTCTCCGGCGTCACAAAGCGGTAGCCGACGTTACGGACCGTACCGATCAGCGACTCGTGCTCGGGCCCGAGCTTGGCGCGCAGCCGCCGTACGTGGACGTCGACGGTCCGCGTACCGCCGAAGTAGTCGTAGCCCCACACCTCCTGGAGGAGCTGGGCGCGGGTGAAGACCCGGCCCGGGTGCTGCGCCAGGTACTTCAGCAGCTCGAACTCCTTGAAGGTCAGGTCCAGGACCCGCCCTTTGAGCTTGGCGCTGTAGGTCGCCTCGTCCACGGAGAGATCCCCGTTCCGGATCTCCATCGGGCCGTCGTCGGCGGAGATCTGCTGGCGGCCCATCGCCAGCCGCAGCCGCGCCTCCACCTCGGCGGGGCCCGCGGTGTCCAGCATGACGTCGTCGACGCCCCAGTCGGCGGTGACCGCGGCCAGCCCGCCCTCGGTGACGACCAGGATCAGCGGACAGCCGGGGCCGGTGGACCGCAGCAGCTGGCACAGGGACCGCACATGGGGAAGATCACGGCGGCCGTCGATCAGTATGACGTCGGCTCCCGGGGTGTCGATCAGAGCCGGGCCCTCGGCCGGGGCCACCCGCACACTGTGCAGCAGCAGGCCGAGCGCCGGGAGCACCTCCGTCGACGGCTGAAGGGCATTGGTCAGAAGCAGCAGCGAACTCACCTCCGACCACCTGCCGAGTGCTGCGCGCGCTCCTTCCGGTTCTGCCACGCGCGGTCGCCCTGCCGACTCCGCTGCGCGCGGTCGTCCCGCCTGCTTCGCTCGCCCATAACGTCTGGTTCCTCCTCGGTCCCTGCGACGGGGGGCACGTAGCTTTCCACCACGCCCCGTGGCTGAAAGCACGAAAGGACCCGGGGGCAACGCTGCCCGGATCCTTCTTAGCTCGACAGGATACCGTATCGCTGCGCTTGGCTTGCTCCCCACGTTGTTGGCTTTCCCGCCGTGTCGCCTGGCGGCGGGCTGTTTTCCGCTGCGCGGGGCTGTACGTCACGGGTGCGCTCCTCCGGACTGGCGTCCGGAGGAGCGGACCCGCGCCCGAACCACCCACGCCCGCCGCAGGCGCACGGCGAGAAACACCCCCGGCGGGACGGGGCTAGACGACGGGGGCCGAGAATTGCGCCGCGTAGAGGCTCGCGTAGGCGCCGTCCGAGGCGATCAGGTCGTCGTGGGAGCCCTGTTCCACGATCGCGCCGTTCTCCATGACGAGAATCGTGTCCGCGTCGCGGATCGTGGAGAGGCGGTGGGCGATGACGAAGCTGGTGCGGCCGGTGCGGAGCTGGGCCATGGCGTGCTGGATGAGGACCTCCGTGCGGGTGTCGACCGAGCTGGTGGCCTCGTCCAGGACGAGGATGGCCGGTTCGGCGAGGAACGCGCGGGCGATGGTGATCAGCTGCTTCTCGCCGACGGAGACGTTGCTGCCCTCCTCGTCGATGACGGTGTCGTAGCCGTCGGGGAGGGTGCGGACGAAGCGGTCGACGTGGGTGGCCCTGGCGGCCTCGACGATCTGGTCCATGGAGGTGCCGGCGGGGGCGCCGTAGGCGATGTTCTCGGCGATCGTGCCGCCGAAGAGCCAGGTGTCCTGGAGGACCATGCCGATGTGCGAGCGGAGTTCCTCGCGGGACATGGCGGCGATATCGGTGCCGTCCAGGGTGATCCGGCCGCCGCGGACCTCGTAGAACCGCATCAGGAGGTTGACCAGGGTGGTCTTGCCGGCGCCGGTGGGGCCGACGATGGCGACGGTCTGGCCGGGGTGGACGGCGAGGGAGAGGGCCTCGATGAGGGGCTTGTCGTCGGTGTACGAGAAGGAGACGTCCTCGAAGGAGACATGGCCGCGGACGGGGGCCTCGGGGCGGGCCGGCGGTTCGGGGTCGGGGTGCTGCTCCTTCGCGTCGAGGAGTTCGAAGACGCGCTCGGCGGAGGCGACGCCGGACTGGACGAGGTTGGCCATCGAGGCGACCTGGGTCAGCGGCTGGCTGAACTGGCGGCTGTACTGGATGAAGGCCTGGACGTCACCGATGGAGAGGGCGCCGGAGGCGACGCGGAGACCGCCGACCACCGCCACCAGGACGTAGTTGAGGTTGCCGATGAACATCATCGCGGGCTGGATGATGCCCGAGATGAACTGGGCCTTGAAGCCCGCCTGGTAGAGCGCCTCGTTCTGCTCGCGGAAGAGTGCGGCGGACTCCTTCTGGCGGCCGAAGACCTTCACCAGGCTGTGGCCGCTGTACATCTCCTCGACGTGCGCGTTGAGCTTGCCGGTGGTCTTCCACTGCTGGACGAACTGCGGCTGGGCGCGCTTGCCGACCTTGGTGGCGACGACGACCGAGACCGGGACCGTGATCAGGGCGACCAGGGCCAGCAGCCAGGAGATCCAGAACATCATGCCGAGCACGCCGAGGATCGTCAGGAGCGAGGTGATGATCTGGCTGAGGGTCTGCTGGAGGGTCTGCTGGATGTTGTCGATGTCGTTGGTGGCGCGGGAGAGGACCTCGCCGCGCTGCTGTTTGTCGAAGTAGCTGAGGGGGAGCCGGGCCAGCTTCTCCTCGACCTCTTCGCGGAGGCGGAAGACCGTGCGCTGGACGACCTTGGTGGCGATCCGGGCCTGGACGAAGCCGAAGACGGAGGCACCGACGTAGATGGCGGTGACCCAGAGCAGGACCACGCCGACCGCGCCGAAGTCGATGCCGTGCCCGGGCACGACCGGCATCGTGCCGAGCAGGTCGGCCAGACCGCCCTGCCCCTGCGCGCGCAGCCGGGCCGCGGCCTCGGCCTTGGTCAGTCCGTCGGGCAGCTGGCGGCCGACGATGCCGGACATGATCAGGTCGGTGGCGTGGCCGAGGACCTTGGGGCCGATGACGGTCAGGGCCACGCTGAGGACGCCGAGGAGCAGGGCGACGGAGATGATGCCGCGCTCGGGGCGCATCTGGGCGAGCAGGCGTATGCCGGAGCCCTTGAAGTCGAGGGATTTCTCGGTGGGTTGGCCACCCATGAAGCGGGCCGGGCCGGACGCCGGGGCCGGGCCCCGCGCCGGGGTCGCCGAGGGCGACTTGCCGGTGGCCGTGTCAGTGGCCTGGGCTTCCGTGGGCTGTGCTGCAGCGGCCTGTTCCGGGGCCGCCGTCCGGTGCTGCGTGGCGGGTGCCTGGTCCTTGGTGGCCGCCGCCTTGTCCGGGGGTGTCACGCCGCCTCCTGCTCGGTGAGCTGGGAGAGCACGATCTCCCGGTAGGTCTCGTTGTCGGCCATCAGCTCGGTGTGGGTGCCGGTGCCGACGACCCGGCCCTCGTCCAGGACGACGATCCGGTCGGCGCCGCGGATGGTGGAGACCCGCTGGGCGACGATCACGACCGTGGCCCGGTCCGTCTCGCGGGCGAGCGCGGCGCGCAGGGCGGCGTCGGTGGCGTAGTCCAGGGCGGAGAAGGAGTCGTCGAAGAGGTAGATCTCCGGGCGGCGGACCAGCGCGCGGGCGATCGCCAGGCGCTGGCGCTGGCCGCCGGAGACGTTGGAGCCGCCCTGGGCGACGGGGGCGTCCAGGCCTCCGTCCATCCGCTCGACGAAGTCCTTTGCCTGGGCGGTCTCCAGGGCGTGCCACAGCTCGTCGTCGGTGGCGTCCGGGTTGCCGTAACGGAGGTTGCTGGCGACCGTGCCGGAGAAGAGGTACGGCTTCTGCGGGACCAGGCCGATGGCCTTGGCCAGCGTCTCCTGGTCGAGGGTACGGACGTCCTCGCCGTCCACCAGGACCGCACCGCCGGTCGCGTCGAAGAGACGGGGGACCAGCCCGAGGAGGGTGGACTTGCCGCTGCCGGTGGAGCCGATGACGGCGGTGGTCTCCCCGGGGCGGGCGATCAGGGAGATGTCCTTGAGGACCGGCTGCTCGGCGCCCGGGTAGCGGAACTCGACGTGACGGAGCTCCAGTTCGCCGTGGCGGCGGAGCTCGGTGACGGGGTGGGCGGCCGGGGTGACGCTGGAGTCCGTGGTCAGGACTTCCTGGATGCGCTCGGCGCAGACCTCGGCGCGCGGCAACATCATCACCATGAACGTCGCCATCATGATCGACATCAGGATGTACATCAGGTAGCTGAGGTACGCCGTCAGCGCGCCGATCTGCATGGCGCCGCTGTCGATGCGCAGCCCGCCGAACCAGACCACGGCCACGCTGGAGACGTTCACGACCAGCATGACCAGCGGAAACATCATCGACATCAGCCGGCCGGCGCGCACCGAGACGTCGTAGAGGTCGGTGTTGGCGGCGGCGAACCGCTCCCGCTCGTGCCGGTCGCGGACGAAGGCCCGGATGACGCGGATACCGGCGATCTGCTCACGCAGGACACGGTTGACGGTGTCGATGCGCTCCTGCACCCCACGGAAGAGCGGACGCATCCGGCGTACGAAGAGTGAGACGAGGATCCCGAGGACCGGGACGATGACCAGGAGCAGGCCCGACAGCGGCACATCCTGATTGAGCGCCATGACGAGGCCGCCGATCATCATGATCGGTGCCGCGACCATCATCGTGAACGTCATCAGGACCAGCATCTGGACCTGTTGGACGTCGTTGGTGGTGCGGGTGATCAGGGACGGCGCGCCGAAGGTGCCGACTTCCCGCGCGGAGAACGACTGCACCCGGTCGAAGACCGCGGCGCGGATGTCCCGGCCGAGTGCCATGGCCGTACGGGCACCGAAGTAGACGGCTCCGATGGCGCAGGCGATCTGCAGCAGGGTGACGGCGGTCATGAAACCGCCGATACGGAGGATGTAGCCGGTGTCGCCCTCGATGACGCCGTTGTCGATGATGTCGGCGTTGAGGCTGGGCAGGTAGAGGGTGGCCAGGGTCTGGATCAGCTGGAGGAGGACGATCAGGGATATCGAGTGCCTGTGGGGCCGCAAATGCGCCCACGCGAGTCGGACCAACACACAAGGAGACTAATCGAACGCTTGCCTTCGGCAATCGAATTCCCGGAGGAACACAGCGGAACTCAGCGGAATTCAGACTCCTGTCGCAGCGGAACGGGACCCGCGCAGTACGTCCGAAGACTGACGCATACCGCACGCGGGGCGGAACCGGCCAGGCGCCGGCGCTCGCCCACGACCGGACCGGCCGCCGCGTAGGCCATGATGGAGGGCGGCAACGACGAACCACACGACGAAGAGGGCGCCGTGACAAGAACTGGCACCGTGCGCTACTGGGCCGCGGCCAAGGCCGCCGCCGGCACGGCGGAGGAGCCCTATGCGGCGGCGACGCTCGCCGAGGCGCTCGACGCGGCACGCGCGGCGCACGCCGCGAACCCCGAGTTCGCGCGCGTCCTGCAGCGCTCCTCCTTCCTGGTGGACGGCGATCCGGTCGGCACCCGCGACCACGCGGCGGTGCCGCTGGCCGAGGGTGGCACCGTCGAGGTCCTGCCACCGTTCGCGGGAGGGTGAGCAGCAGACGATGAACGACCAGCAGCCGCAGGGCCACCGTCCCTACCCGTCACAGGATCCGTATCCGGCAGCGGATCCGTATCCGGCAGCGGATCGGTATCCGGCAGTGGATCCGTACACGTCACGGGACCCGGCCCCGGACCCGTACACGTCACGGGATGCGTACCCGTCACCGGATCCGTACGCACAGCCGGACTCGTACGCCCAACAGGCCTACCAGGCCCAGCAGTCCGGACAGCCGCCGTACGACCCGCGGCCCGCGTACGGCGACCCGGGCACCCCGGCCGCCCCGGACGCCCCGGACGCCCCGTACGGGCAGCAGGCGTACAGCCCGTATACGGACCCCTATCCGCAGCAGCAGCCGCATACGCAGCAGCAGCCACCGCCACCGCAGAACAACCACCCGTACGCGCGCACCCAGTACGGGTACGACGGTCACGGGCACAGCCACGGCCACGGGCAGAGCCACGGACCGGGCCACGGGCACCAGGCACAGGCCCAGGCACAACCGCAGCCGCGGCCCGCCTCGCCGCAGCAACCGCACTACGCCCAGCCGCCGGCCCGGCATCCGGCGCAGCCGCCCGGCCCGCATCAGAGCGCGCCGTCGGCCGAGGGGTCGTACCCCCGCCAGCACCCCCCGCAGGCCAGGCCCGCACCGGCCGCCGTCGCCGCCACCACGGCCGACGCGGCGGCCACCGCCCGCCCGGCCATCCCCAGCGCGCCGCTGGCGCCCAACCAGCGTGCCCGCCTCGAAGGCCGCTCGCCGATCATCCCGCCCGGCATCCAGCCGGCCGCGCTGACCGCCGGGCTCGCCGTCCTGCTCGCGCTGACCGCACCGCTGGCCCAGCCGGCACTCGCCCTGCCGGTCGTGTTGCTGCAGGCGGTCACCGCGGCCGGCTGGTTCCGGCTGAACGGCATGTGGCCGGCCCGCCAGGGCATCGCGCTGGCGTTCCTGGCCGGCCTGACCACCGACGCCGCGCTACTGGCCACGGACCGGGCCAGCG
The DNA here is from genome assembly GCF_001590865.1 of Streptomyces sp. NBRC 110611. Taxonomy (GTDB): domain Bacteria; phylum Actinomycetota; class Actinomycetes; order Streptomycetales; family Streptomycetaceae; genus Streptomyces. The sequence continues at coordinate 46,112 of NZ_BBUY01000001.1, read as the reverse complement.
CGCCACTGGTGGCCATCGGCACGCTCGGGGTGTGGTGTCTGCTCGTCCTGATCCTGCAGCTGCGCAACCGCAGCAGCGCCGACGAGCGGATGTACGCGCTGACCGCGGGCATGACCTCGACCGCGCTGGCGGTACTCGCCGCCGGGCAGCTCGCGGCCAATCCGCATGCGGTGGTGGTCGGCGCCGCCGCGGTCGCGGTGGCCACGCTCGCCCGGGCGCTGCCGCTGCCCTCCCCCGTCTCGCTCGGTGTCTCGCTGGTGGCCGCCGCGGGCGCGGGCATCGGGGCGGGTCAGCTGACCGGCCTGGGGGCGTCCGGTGCGCTGCTGGGCCTGGCGGCCGGCGGCTGCGCGCTGATCGGCCTGCGGGTGGCCAGCTACGACTATCCGTCGCGGTTCGTCCATATGACGGCCGGTGTCGCCCTGCCGCTGGCCCTGGCCGCGCCGGCGGTGTACGTCCTGGGGCGGGCGCTGGGCTAGGGCCTGTCACGTCATATCCGCCGTCCTCCGGCCGGGTCGTCTAGGGTCGGTCGGGGGCGCAGGCACAGGAAGGGGACCTGCGCGGACGAATCGGCCGGTGATCCCGGCCCAGGTGTGGGGGTAGTGATTCGATGCGAGCACTGCGTGTGCTGCTGGTCATCATCGTCATATTCGGCGGCTTGTTCGTGGCCGCCGACCGGCTGTTGGTGAGCCTGGCCGAGGACAAGGCCGCGGAGAAGCTCCGCGCCAGCCGGGGGCTGGACCGGACGCCGGAGGTCTCCATCAAGGGCTTCCCGTTCCTGACCCAGGTCGCCGGCCGCAGCCTCGACGAGGTGGACGCCAAGCTCGGCAGCGTCGAGGCTCGGGCCGAGGGACACACGCTGCGCATCGACCAGATGTCCGCGACGTTCCACGATGTCGAGCTGACCAGCGACTACGGGTCCATCAAGGGTGCCGCCTCGGCGACCGCCACGGCCCGGATCAGCTACGCCGACCTGACCAAGGCGTCGGGCCGCAACGTCAAGATCGCCTACGCCGGGGAGAAGGACGGCCGCAGCCAGGTCAAGATCTCGCCGAACGTTCCGCTCCTCGACTCGCTGGAGGTGACCGGCTCGGTCACCGTCGTGGACGGGAACACCGTCCGGCTGCGCGCCGACGAGCTTCCGGTGGTGTGCCGGGCCCTCCCGGGGTGCCAGGCCAAGGTGCGTGCCGAGACCGACCACGACTGGAAGCTGGACCAGCTGCCCGGCAACCTGAAGCTGGACAAGGTCACGACGCAGGCGGACGGTATCTCGATCTCCGCCTCCGGCAAGGACGTCAAGCTCACCGGCTGACGGACGCCCGCCCGGGGCGGGCCGCCCCACCGGCCCGCCCCGGGGCGTCCGTAGGCGCCCGTACGCGCCCCACGAGGGCCGCCCATATCACCATGCAGACAATTGCGTCTCGCCATATGACACACCGGTGACATGCCCGGCTCCGCGTCCCTACGATCGGGCCCATGCGGAGCGCATTGAGCCGTCCCCACCCACGGGGACTGGCGGTACTCACCAAGCGGCGGGCAGTCGACCTGTGCCGCGTTGCCGCCATGCTCTGTCGCCCTGTCTGACGGGCTTCCGCACCCTCACCCCCCAAGCCCTTGAGGAGCAGCAGGCTCTCCGAGGAGCGGGGCGGCCCCGTCCCCAGCCGGCCCGTCGGGCCGGATCCCATGTGTCCGCACCGCGCCACTTGGGCACCGTACGGAAGTGACAACGCCGGGAACCGACCGGCGCGCAGTCGGCATACCCGCACACCCACTCCCCGTCTTCCCCCCGAGTTCTCGACGAGCAGGGGGCACCCCCATCCGCAACTGCCCCGGAGGAGAAGGATCATGAGCCGCAGCGACGTCCTCGTAGACGCCGACTGGGTCGAGGCCCACATCAACGACCCGAAGGTGGTCATCGTCGAGGTCGACGAGGACACCTCGGCCTACGACAAGAACCACATCAAGAACGCGGTCCGGATCGACTGGAAGAAGGACCTCCAGGACCCGGTGCGCCGCGACTTCATCGACCAGGCGGGGTTCGAGAAGCTCCTCTCGGAAAAGGGCATCGCCAACGACGACACCGTCATCCTCTACGGCGGCAACAACAACTGGTTCGCCTCCTACGCCTACTGGTACTTCAAGCTCTACGGGCACGGCAGCGTGAAGCTGCTCGACGGCGGCCGCAAGAAGTGGGAGCTGGACTCGCGCGAGCTGGTCGACGGCTCCAAGGTCCCCCACCGCCCGGCCACCGAGTACCAGGCCAAGGCCCAGGACACCGCCATCCGCGCCTTCCGTGACGACGTCGTGGCGGCCATCGGCACCAAGAACCTGGTCGACGTGCGCTCGCCCGACGAGTTCAGCGGCAAGCTGCTCGCCCCCGCGCACCTCCCGCAGGAGCAGTCGCAGCGCCCCGGCCACGTGCCGAGCGCCCGCAACATCCCGTGGTCGAAGAACGCCAACGACGACGGCACCTTCAAGTCGGACGACGAGCTCAAGGCCCTCTACGAGGCGGAGTCCGTCGACCTCTCGAAGGACACCATCGCCTACTGCCGCATCGGTGAGCGCTCGGCCCTGACCTGGTTCGTCCTGCACGAGCTGCTCGGCCAGGCCAACGTCAGGAACTACGACGGCTCCTGGACCGAGTACGGCTCGCTCGTCGGCGTGCCGATCGAGCTCGGCGCCGGCAAGTAGGCCACCCCGACCTTTCTTTTCCCTAGGAGTACACATGTGTGGAGCACAGGCCGGCGGCCCCGACGCTTCGACCGCCAAGACCGGTGAGACCACGATCCAGGGCCAGGTGACCCGCGACGGCGAGCCCGTCGCCGGTTACGTCCGACTCCTGGACAGCACCGGCGAGTTCACCGCCGAGGTCCCCACCTCCGCGACCGGACAGTTCCGCTTCTACGCGGCCGAGGGCACCTGGACGGTGCGCGCCCTCATCCCGGGCGCCACCGCGGACCGCACCGTCGTCGCCCAGCAGGGCGGCCTGGCGGAGGTCGCCATCACCGTCTGACGGTGGGACCGGTGGCCGGTTACCGGTGACCACGGGCGGTGGCCGGTGACCGGTGACCGACGGCCGGTGGTCGGTGACCGGCCGTCGGTGGCTGGTCACTGGTGATCGGTGACCGGCGGTCGGTGGCAGTACGTACCTGCCGGGGGTATGTACCTTCCGTACGGCCGGAGGGCCGCACCCCAGAGGTTTGGACACCTTGTGCGGGGGGTGCGGCCCTTCTGCTGCCCGCCCGGCACGCTTCTTTCCCACGCGCCGCGGACTTACCGTGGACTTATGTACGCGCACCGCCGGTCGCCCGTAGAGCGCCGTCATCGCCGGTACTTCATGCTGATGGGCGCGTGCCTCGTGCTGTTCGTGCTCGCCTGGGGCGTGGTGCGGCTGTGGTCGGTGCCGGCCGCGGTGGCCATGTGCGTCGTCGCCATGGTCATCCCGCCGATCGCGGCGTTCATCGGCAACCGGCGGGAGCCCGGTGAGCGCTGGTGGGACGAATCGGGCGACCCCGAGTCCGACCGCTGGTGGCGCGAGCTGGACGACCGCGGCGACACCAAGCACCCGCGCTAGGGCCGCCTCAGTAGACCAGCGCCTGGACGTCGTCCGGCATGATCTCGCTGACGAAGAGCTGGGCGCCGGCGATGCCCGCCCCCTCGATCAGATCCTTCTCCTCGATGCCGCGCCGGGCCGCGCACTGGGTACAGACCGTGATCGCCCCGCCACCCGAGCGGATCCCCTCGATCAGGTCCGGCAGCGGCGCGGCGTGCGGCAGCTCGAACTCGGCCGCCCGCCCCGGCAGCGCGAACCACACCGATTCCCCGGTCAGCCACAGCGACACCTCGACGCCGCTGGCCGCCGCCACCGCCGCCACCGTGAACGCCTGCGAGCACCGCTCGGGCGCATCGGCGCCCGCCGTCACCTTGATCACGAGCTTCTTCGCCATGCAGGTAAGAGTAGGGCGCACGGGTGGGCGGCAGACCTCACAGCGCCGTTGTCAGCGGTGCCGACTAGACTCGCAGGCGGTCCGATACATCCATACATCCTCACTCCGCCCAAGGAGCGCGCTCGTGCTTGAGGCATTCTTCACCTCCCTGCTGGTTCTGGTCGGTATCGCCGTGATCGCGTTCGCCGGTCTGACCTGGAAGAAGCTGTACCAGGGCCAGCGCTGAACTCCTGAGCAACCCCTCCCCTCTCTATAGATCGCCTGAGCACTCATGATCGAGATTCCGTCCGACCTGAACCCGTCCCTGGTGCCGCTCGCCTTCCTCCTCGGCGACTGGCAGGGCGCGGGCGTGTACGACTTCCCCGGCACCGAGAAGTGCAACTTCGGACAGGAGGTCACGTTCAGCCATGACGGCCGTGACTTCCTCGAGTACGTCTCGCGCAGCTGGGTGCTCGACGAGGAGGGCAACAAGATCCGCCCGCTGGAGACCGAGACCGGCTACTGGCGTATCGACAAGGACCGCAAGGTCGAGGTCGTGATGATCCGCGATCAGGGCGTCGCGGAGGTCTGGTACGGCGAGCTGGCCGATCAGAAGCCGCAGATCGACCTGGCCACCGACGCCGTGGCGCGTACCGCCCCGTCCGGCCCGTACAGCGGCGGCAAGCGGCTCTACGGCTACGTCAAGAGCGACCTGATGTGGGTCGGCGAGAAGTCCACGCCGGACGTGCCGCTGCGCCCGTACATGTCGGCGCATCTGAAGAAGGTCACCGACCTGCGGGAGTGGGCGGAGAGCCTGCCCGACGACATGCCGGACGGGGTCTCCTTCTTCAACCCGGACGGCACGCCCTACCAGGGCTGACCACTCCTGGGCGGCTCGCGGTCCCACACGCCCTCGGACGGGGTACGGCCCGGCCGGGCCGATCGCCCGTCTGCGGGCGGTCGCCCTCCTACACTGGGGGGTGTGGTGACCACCGACTGGCAGAGCGACCTCCGCAAGCGCGGATACCGTCTGACCCCGCAGCGCCAGCTCGTGCTGGAGGCCGTGGACAGGCTGGAGCACGCGACTCCGGACGACATCCTCACCGAAGTCCGCAAGACCGCGGGCGGGGTGAACATCTCCACCGTCTACCGCACCCTCGAACTCCTCGAGGAGCTCGGCCTGGTCAGCCATGCGCACCTCGGGCACGGGGCACCGACGTACCACCTCGCCGACCGCCACCACCACATCCATCTGGTGTGCCGGGACTGCACGGACGTCATCGAGGCGGACCTGTCGGTGGCCGAACCGTTCACCGCGACGCTGCGCGAACAGTTCGGTTTCGACACGGACATGAAGCACTTCGCGATCTTCGGGCGCTGTGCCGCCTGCCACACCAAGGCCGCCGAGGCCGCCGCGACCACCAAGGCCGAAGCACGCGACCGCCAAGGCCGAAGCACAAGCCACCGAAGTGAAGGCCCCTGAGGTGAAGGCCCCCGAAGCGAGGGACACCCACGCGAGGGCCGCCCACGCTCGAACCAAGGTCGCCCGGCCCGACGGCTGAGCCCCTGGCGCCCGAGTCGTAGGCTGGGCCTCATGCTGCGACATTCACCCGCCAGCCCCCTGTTGTCGCTGCCCGGCGCCGTCCCCGCCGAGGCCCCCGACGAAGGCGTCGCCGCGCACTACGGCGACCTGTTCCGGGAACAGCGCGCGCTCGCCGACGGCTCCGGCTTCGTGGACCTCTCGCACCGCGGTGTGGTCACCGTCTCCGGGCCCGAACGGCTGAGCTGGCTGCATCTGCTGCTCACCCAGCACGTCAGCGATCTCCCGCCCGGCCAGGCCACCGAGGCGCTGATCCTCTCCGCGCACGGGCACATCGAGCACGCCGTCTACCTCGTCGACGACGGCCGGACGACCTGGATGCACACCGAACCGGGCAACCAGGAAGCGCTGATCGCCTACCTGGAGAGCATGAAGTTCTTCTACCAGGTCGAGGTCGCCGACCGCACCGACGAGATCGCGATCGTCCATCTGCCGGCCGGTTCGATCACCGAGTCGCCCGCGGACACCGTCGTACGCGAGACCGCGCACGGCCGCGACCTGTTCCTGCCGCGCACCGAACTGGAGTCGTTCGCCGCCGCGCACGGTCCGGCGATCGGCGTGCTGGCGCTGGAGGCGCTGCGCGTCGAGGCGCACCGCCCCCGCCTGGGGCTGGAGACCGACCACCGCACCATCCCGCACGAGGTGGGCTGGATCGGCACCGCGGTACACCTCCAGAAGGGCTGCTACCGCGGCCAGGAGACCGTCGCCCGGGTCCACAACCTGGGCAAGCCGCCCCGCCGGCTGGTCTTCCTGCACCTGGACGGCAGCGAGGTGCATCTGCCGCCGCACGGCACCCCCGTACGCTTGGCCGCCGACGGCGAGGAGGGCCGCCAACTCGGCTTCATCACCACCTCGGCCCGGCACCATGAGCTCGGCCCGATCGCGCTGGCGCTGGTCAAGCGGAATGTGCCGGTGGACGCCGCGCTGCTGGCGGGAGGCACGGCGGCGGCACAGGAGGTCGTGGTCGAGCCGTAAGTCGCGCGGTACGTCGCGCACCCTCAGACCTCTCAGACCTCGACGAGGACGGTGAAGGGTCCGTCGTTCGTCAGCGACACCTTCATCTGCGCGCCGAAGCGGCCGGTCTCCACCTGGGCGCCCAGCGTCCGCAGCTGTGCGACGACCTCGTCGACCAGCGGCTCGGCGACCGGCCCGGGGGCCGCGCCGTTCCAGGTGGGACGGCGGCCCTTGCGGGCGTCACCGTAGAGAGTGAACTGACTGATCACCAACAGCGGCGCTCCGGTGTCCGAGCAGGACTTCTCGCCCTGAAGAATCCGCACCGACCACAGCTTGCGGGCGAGCTGGGCCGCCTTCTCCGGGGTGTCGTCGTGGGTGACCCCCACCAGCACGCACAGGCCCTCCCCGACGATCTCCCCGACCGTTTCTCCCGCCACCTCGACACGTGCGCCATCGACTCTCTGCACCACAGCTCGCATACCCGCCATGATGCCGGGCGGCCGGACGGCTTCGGACAGCCGTACCTTCCCGGGGGCCGTTCGGGTGCCATGGCCCTGCGGAAGGACCGCACAGAGTGGCACGATGCGTGCACGCGGTGCGTTTCAGGGACAACATGCCCTGGACGCGGTACCGGACGAGGGGACGGAACCATCCATGAGCACTGTCGGCACCGGACAGACACCCGGTCCCGTACCAACCGCTCGTACGACACCGGATGTCAGCGCGACACCGGATGCCTGTACGGCGCGTGACGGACGGGCGGTGCCGGATGAACGCGCCGCACCGGACGGACCTGCCGTACCTGATCGACGGACAGCACCGGACGGACGGGCCGTGCCGGACCCTGCGACGGCATCCGCATCGGCCTCCCCCACACCGGCACCGCCGTCCGCGTCCACGACGAGCACCACCAGGTCCGCAGCCCCCGTGACGGCCCCGACCACGGCACCGGCCACTGCTCCGGCCACTGCTCCGGTTGCGGCCTCCGCGGCCACCACCACGACCACGGCACCGGCTCACGGCGAGCCGGCCGGCACCAAGGACGAGCCCATGCCCCAGGCAGGCCAGGCGCAGCACCCCCGCCCCCCGCAGCAGCGCGACCGCTGCCGCCCGGCCGCCGGCCCCGACCTCTCCGGCCTGAGGCTGCCCGAGCTGCGGGTGCTGCGGCGGGACGCGCAGCAGGAGGAGGCCGATCTGAGCTACCTACGGCGTTTGCTGCAGGGCCGGATCGACATTCTGCGGGCCGAGATCGCCCGCCGGAGCGCCCAGCACTCGCCGCTGCTCGACCGGCTGCCGGAGATCCTGACGGATCTGCCGTCGCGGCACCGCTCCTCGGCACGGCATGTGACGCTCGGCACACCGCACAGCGAGGAGTACCGCAGGCTGGCCGAGGAGATGCTCGGTGAGGTGGAACTGTCCGACCTCACCGCGCGCACCGACGAGGAGCTGCACGACGCGATGGGCCGGCTGATCCGCCACGAACGGGAAGTGTCGCAACGCCGCCAGTCGCTCCAGCGCACCACCGACGATTGCAGTGCGGAAATCACCCGCAGGTACCGCGAAGGCGAAGCGCAAGTAGACGACCTGCTGTCCTGACCTGGCCACAGGCCTCCGGTCCCACCGGCCCGGCCCACCCCCGGCCCGGCCCGCCCCGGGCCCGTCTCGGCCCGTCTCGGCCCGTCTCGGCCCGGCTCCGGGACAGTGGCGCCCCCACACCATCCCCCGGAAGGCCGCCGATGACCCCGTCCTCACCCCCGTCCTCGCCCACACCCTCGCCCGTCCTCGCCGAGGTCGTGCGCTCCGGCTTCGTCGAGAGCCGGCACCACGGCTCACTGGTGGTGCTGGCGGCCGACGGTGGTGTGGAGACGGCGCGGGGTGACGTGACGGCCCCGGTCTTCCCCCGCTCCTCGAACAAGCCGATGCAGGCCGCCGCGGCGCTGCGCGCGGGCCTGGACCTGTCCGGTGAACGCCTGGCCCTGGCCGCCGCGAGCCACGCCGGTGAGGCCTTCCACCTGGACCTCGTACGGACCATGCTCGACGAGCACGGGCTGACCCCGGACCATCTGCAGACGCCGCCGGACCTGCCGGTGGACCCGGTGGAGGCGGAGGCGTATCTCGCCGCGGGGCGGGCCCGTGACCGCCTCGCCATGAACTGCTCGGGCAAGCACACCGCGATGCTGGCCGCCTCCGCGCTCAACGGCTGGCCGCTGGCCTCGTACCTCGATCCGGACCATCCGCTGCAGCAGCTGGTGGCCGAGTGCGTACGCGACGCGAGCGGCGAGGACGTCACGCACGTGGGCACCGACGGCTGCGGCGCCCCGCTGTTCGCGCTCTCGCTGACCGGTCTGGCCCGCGCCTTCCGGCAGTTCGTCCTGGCGGAGCCGGGTACCCGGGAGCGGCGGGTCGCGGACGCGATGCGCGCCCACCCGGAGTACGTCGCCGGTACCCGCCGCCCCGACACCTGGCTGATGCGGGCGCTGCCCGGGACGCTGTCGAAGACGGGCGCCGAGGCGGTCCAGGCGGTGGCCCTGCCGGACGGCCGCGCCCTGGCCTTCAAGATCGATGACGGGGCGCCCCGTGCTCTCGGCCCGGTCCTGGCCCGCGTCCTGCGCGGTATGGGCGTCGAGTCCGATGTGCTGGCGCGGCTGGCGGACGTACCGCTGCTGGGCGGCGGCGCACGCGTCGGAGAGATCCGGGCCGCGTTCTGACCGGCCCACACCGGCCCGCACCAACCCCACCGTCAGCCCCACCACCGGCCTCGCCACCGCTGTCACAGCGGCCATGGCCTGCATAAAGTGGCGCTGACAGGGCACATACGCACCACCCACCACAGCAGGAGGCCGGCGACCATGAGCGACGCGAAGCCCGAGCCGCAGAGGCCCGAGACGCAGAGGCCCGAGACGATCGAGCACGCGCACGACCCCGAGGTGCTGCAGCTCGCCGCGAAGGTCTTCGACCTGGCACGGCACGGTGACACCGACACCCTCGCCGCGTACGTGGACGCGGGCGTACCCGCCAGCCTGACGAACGACAAGGGCGACTCGCTGGTGATGCTGGCCGCCTACCACGGCCATCTCACCACCGTGGAGGCGCTGTTGAAGCGGGGCGCCGACGCCAACCGGCCCAACGACCGTGGCCAGACACCGCTGGCCGGTGCGGTCTTCAAAGGCGAGGACGAGGTCGTCAAGGCACTGGTCGCGCATGGCGCGGACCCGGCAGCGGGCACACCCTCCGCGATCGAAACGGCCCGGATGTTCCAGAAGACCGAACTGCTGAAGCTGTTCGGGGTGGAGTGACGGTGACATGAGGGTGAAATGACGGGTGGTGCGACGGCGCGAATCGACGAGGCGGAGCGACAGGGCGGATCGACAGGGCGGATCGACGAGGCGGATCGACCGGCGGGGGGCGCGCGGCACGCCACACGCCGCACACCACACGCCGGTTGCCGCCTACCCCTTGCCGCTTACCCCATACCCCTTGCCCCTTCCCCTCGCGGCAACTGCCCCCACCCCTTCTCCTCGACACCCCCTTGACCTCAACCTTTCTTGAGGTCCTAGCGTCGAGCCCGACGGCGAAGCACCACCCCCACGCCGCCACCGACTCGTCCGCCATGCCACGAAGGGCCGCACATGTCCCAGCACCCCTACCGCCTCGCAGTGATCGTCGCCAGCACCCGGGAGGGCCGGTTCGCGCCCGTCATCGCCAACTGGTTCACCCGGCAGGCCGAACGTCACCCCCAGATCGACCTCGACGTCATCGACCTGGACGCGGTCCGCCCGTACGAACTCCGCCACGGCAGCGAGGAGTACGAGTCCTACGCCAAGCGCGTCGACGCAGCGGACGCCTTTGTCGTGATCACCCCGGAGTACAACCACTCCTTCCCGGCCCCGCTCAAGCACGCCATCGACCTGCTGCACTCCCCGTGGCATGCCAAGCCGGTCGGCTTCGTCTCGTACGGGGGAATCTCCGGCGGCCTCCGCGCTGTCGAGCAACTGCGGCTGGTGTTCGCCGAGTTGCACGCCACGACGGTCCGCGAAACGGTGTCCTTCCCGCTCGCCGGCGCGCTCTTCGACGACGCCGGCGGCCTGCACGACCCGGCCCCGGCCGCCCAGGCCGCCGACACCCTCCTCGCGCAGCTGAGCTGGTGGGCCGTGACCCTCCGCGAGGCCCGCGCCGCCCGCCCGTACGGCGCATAGCGAAAAACCCGTACGGCGCAGAGCGACGAACAGACACCGGCCACCCCTACCCCCCTACCCCACGCCCCCCTCCAGGCCGGTCGCACGGTCGACGAGCGCCGTGATCAGGCCGTCGATCTCCTCGTCCGGCACCACGCCGGGCAGGGTGAGCTGCTCCAGCATCAGCCCGGTCATCGCGAGGTACATCAGCATCACCGCCGTACGGTCCCCCGGCAGTCCGCTGTCCAGGTGGAAGCGGACGTTCTCGTCGAGTACCGCCCGGATGACCCGGGTCAGCTCCGCACGCAGTTCGGGCCGCCGGGTGGCTTCCAGGCGCAGCTCCAGCATCGCCAGGTAGCCGGTCCGGTTCTCGGCCACCCGGCGGTCGAGCCAGCCCATCAGCTCGACGACCAGCGCCCGGTCCCGTGGCGCCGCCAGCACCTCGGCGACCTCATCGGGATCGGGCGCGATCCGCTGGTGAATCTGCCCAGTGACCTGGGCCAGCAAGTCGTCCCGGTTGGCGAAGTAGTTGGACGCGGTGCCATTGGGCACGCCCGCGGCCGCATCGACGGCCCGGAAGGTCAGCCCGCGCGCACCGTCCCGCGCCAGCACCTCGATCGCGGCATCGACCAACGCCGCCCGCCGCTCAGGATTACGCGCCATCCCTCACCCTTCCGCCTTCCCCATCCCGATTCGGCAAATCCACAAAAAGACTTGCAACCACTACACCTAGAGTACTACAACTGGAGTTGTTGCCGCGGCCACACCGGCCGCTCTCCCGAACGAAGAGGACCAACGCCCCCATGCATGTCACCAAACTCGGCACCGCCCTGCTCACCGATGACGTCGCCGCCAGCACCCGCTTCTACGCCGACCACTTCGGCTTCCAGCGGGTCGTGGAAATGGACTGGTACGCCAGCCTCCAGCACCCCCAACACCCGGACTACCACCTTGACTTCGTCCTGCGCGGCCACGAGGCCATGCCCGCCGACTTCCGCACCCAGGAGACCGGCGGCGCACTCCTCGGCTTCCTCGTCGAGGACGCCGAAGCCGAGGAAGCCGCACTGCGCGCCCAGGGCGTGCCGATCGCCGTACCGGTGCGCGACGAACCCTGGGGACAGCGCCGTTTCAACGTCTGGGCTCCCGAAGGCACCCTCATCGAGGTCCTCCAGACCATCGCCCCCGCCCCGGAATGGCTGACCGCCCAGGGCCTGTGAACGCCGCACCACCCCCTCCCCCACCCACAACCACACTCTCTCCCCCGCCCCTCCGCCAACCTTCAGCCCTCCCCTCCCCCGTCCCCCCTCCCTCCCCCCTCTCCCTCCCTCAACCTTCAGTCCTCTCCCGGCCGCTCCTGAAGCGCCCAGCCATTCCCATCCGGATCGCTGAAATAGACGAACGAGTTCCACGCCCCGCCCGGGCCCTCAGCCATCACGCCGTTCTCCACATGCTGTACGGGGCTGGCCGGGACGCCCCGTTCGAGCAACTGCGCGCGGGCGGCCGCGACATCGGACACCACCAGTTGCAGGCCCTGCACGGATCCCGGCCGCACTTCAGAGACACCCGCGCCCGCCCCGATGACGATCGAACAGTCCGACCCCGGAGGCGTCAGCTGCACAATGCGCGCCGCACCGCCGACGCATACGTCATGATCGACGACAAAGCCCACCTGCTCGCTGTAGAAGCGCTTCGCCCGCTCCACATCGGACACCGGAACCGGCACCAGTTCGAGCTTCCAGTCCATGGCGCACCGTCCCTCCGTACGAGGACGCCCACTGCACAAAGTCTAGGAAGCGCGGAACAGATGCGCTCATTGGCTGCTCCCCCTGAAGCGCAGGTGATCCCACGGGCGCCGACCGGCGGGCTCACCTATTGACGAAGGTCATGCTCACCTTGTCGTAGCGGGTCCCGGCTATCAGGGTGGCCGGGGCCACCGCGTCGATGGCTGCGAGCTCGTCGGCGGTGAGGTCGATCGCGACGGCGGCGAGGTTCTCCTCCAGGTACTCCCGCCGCCGGGTGCCGGGGATCGGCACGACGTCGTCGCCACGGTGCTGCACCCAGGCCAGAGCGAGCTGACCTGCGCTGACACCCTTCTCCTCGGCGAGGTCGTGCAGCTTCTCGACGATGGCCAGGTTCTGCTCCAGGTTGCCCTCGGCGAAGCGTGGCTGGGTGCGGCGCATATCGGACTCCGGCAGCCCCTTCAGCGAGGTGTAGCGACCGGTCAGGAAGCCACGCCCCAGCGGGGAGAACGGCACCAGGCCGATGCCGAGTTCACGGCATACGGGCACGATCTCCTGCTCCAGATCGCGCGTCCACAGCGACCACTCGCTCTGCAGCGCGGCGATCGGATGCACCGCATGCGCCCGACGCAGCGTCGCCGCGCTCGCCTCGGACAGTCCGAGGTGCCGCACCTTACCGGCCGCGACCAGCTCCGCCATCGCACCGACGGTCTCCTCTATCGGTACGTCGGGGTCGACGCGGTGCTGGTAGTAGAGATCGATGTGGTCGACCCCGAGCCGGCGCAGCGAGGCGTCGCAGGCCTGCCGTACATAGGCGGCATCGCCACGGATCACGGTCGGCTCACCGAGCCGGTTGACGAACCCGAACTTGGTCGCCAGCACCACCTCGTCCCGCCGTCCGGCGATGGCCCGGCCTATCAACTCCTCGTTGTGGCCCGCCCCGTAGAAGTCGGAGGTGTCCAGGAGACTGACGCCGAGGTCGAGCGCGCGGTTGATGGTCGCGATCGACTGTGCGTCGTCCGACTCCCCGTAGCCGTGGCTCATCCCCATGCAGCCCATCCCCTGCGCGGAAACGATCAGCTCACCGAGCTTGCGCGAAGGGATGCTCGACGCATTCGGGTGCGCTGCGGTCGGGTGCATTGCGGTCCGATGCGTTGCGGTTGACTTAGTTGTGGTCGACGTCGTTGTGGTCGACGTCGTTGCGGACGGCTTCGTTGTGGTCATGCTGCTGGTGCCTCCTAGCCTGGGACTTAGCGGAATCCCGGCCGGGACGTTATGAGTTGGAGTGCACTCGAAGTCAACAAGGCTCCGGTGGCGGTCGCACGACGCCGACGCCGACGCCGAGTCAGAAGCAGAAACAGGCAGAGGCAAGGCAAGGCGAGGCAGAGGCAGAGCTCCGTCAGTCGGTGTCCCCCGCAATGGCCCGCAGAGCCTGGCAGTGCGCGGCGAAGGCGGCGCGGCCATCCGCCGTGAGAGCAAGCCAGGTACGCGGGCGCTTGCCGACGTACCCCTTGGTGACGGCGACATAGCCGGCCTTCTCCAAGGTGGCGACCTGACGCGACAGGACCGAGTCGCTCACCTCGACGGTGTCGCGGACAAAGGCGAACTCCGCCCTGTCGGCAGCCGCCAGCGTCGCCACGATGGAGAAGCGGACCGGGGCGTGAATCACCTCGTCGAGTCCATGGCGCGGATGGGTTCCCCGCTGCGGGTCCGTCACCGCCGGGCCTCCAGGTAACCGCCTATCAGCCCAGGAAGGGACACCACCAGGGCACCGGTCACCCACCATTCCGTAGCACCCTCAAACCAGATGGTGCCAGGAGTCAGCACCGCAAGGTAGAGCAGCCCCCAGGCGATGATCAGGCTCGCATGCCAGCGGCCGAACCCGCGCCGGGCAACACGCTGCCGGGCCGAATACGCCGTCAGCCCGGCGATGACGGCGCACCAGAAGCCTATGCCGACCGCCACTCCGTACGGATGGTCCAGCAGCCCGATGGCGAGAACCACGAGGCCGGACGCGAAGCCGTAGACCACTTGGTACCAGACGTACCATCGCGAACTGTCCCGGACCGTTGAGCTCAGCTCCTGCGCCCGTGCCAGTGCAGCAGCCGCGTCCTCGGATGCCGATGACGACGCTGATGACGCTGATTCGAATGCGTACTCCGGCATTCCAGTCTCCCCTGACCGATTCATCAGCTCTTCCCCCTCCGCCGGGCCTTCTCCCGGCTTCACACATTCATCATGGCAAGTACTTTCCAACTCGACAAGTATTTTCCGGCCGATGGTTGGCTCAATACCGGTGTTCAGCCCCGCTGCAGCGCCGCGCCCCAGGTCAGGTACTGTGACCACTTCCGGCAGTGGACCGACCGAGGAGGTGAGACCGATACCCCGCCAGATCAGGCAGGCGCTCCCGTCTCACGCCGTGCGGCCCATCCGATGCAGGTGACCGTCCGGAGCAAGTGACCCGGGAAGCGCCCTCGGCGCCCCGAAAGGCTCACAGCATGTCGTCGTCACCGCAGATCCGTTCTTCGTTCCGCCCCGCCCAGGTCGCCACTCCGCGGCCCGCTTCACCGCCCTCCCACTCCACCCTCGTCACCACACTGCGCGCCGCCGGCTGCGTCTTCGCCGAGGACGAGGCCGAGCTGCTCCTCTCCACCGCCCAGACGCCGGGTCAGCTCGCCGCCATGGTGAAGCGGCGGGTTGCCGGCCTGCCTCTGGAACACGTCCTCGGCTGGGCCGAGTTCCACGGGCTGCGGATCGCCGTCGATCCCGGTGTCTTCGTGCCCCGCCGCCGCACCGAATTCCTGCTGGGCGAGGCCGTCGCGCTCGGCCTCCGGGCCAGGAACCGCCACCTCCCCTGCTCCTGCCGCTCCGACCGCTCCTCCCGCGTCCACCCCGACCACCCCGACCATCCAGACCGCCCCAGCCATCCAGGCCATCCCGGTCAGCCCCTGATCGCGGTCGACCTGTGCTGCGGCTCCGGCGCGGTAGGCACCGCACTGGCCACCGAACTTGCCACCGAACTGGCTACTGGGCTTGCCACCGCGCCGGCCGCCGACGGCCCGGAGCGAGTCGAGCTGTACGCGGCCGATATCGACCCCGCCGCGGCGCGCTGCGCCCGCCGCAACCTCACCGCCGTAGGAGGCCAGGTCTACGAGGGCGACCTCTTCGGCGCGCTGCCCACCGGGCTCCGCGGCCGTATCGACATCCTGGTGGCCAACGTCCCCTACGTACCGACCCAAGAGGTCGGACTGCTGCCCGCGGAAGCCCGCGAGTACGAGCCGCTGGTGGCGCTCGACGGCGGCGCGGACGGGCTCGACGTGCTGCGCCGGGTGACCGCCGCCGCCCCGCAATGGCTGGCGCCGGGCGGGCACCTGCTCGTCGAGACAAGCGAACGTCAGGCCCCGCAGGCAGTCGAGGCCTTCGCCCGCAACGGCCTGCTCCCCCGGGTGGCCACCTGCGACGAGCTGTACGCCACGGTCGTCATCGGGACCCGCCCGCAAGACGACGGAACGGGACGCTGACGACTCCCCACCCCGCCCCTTTCTCTTCCCTTCCCTTCCCATCCCCTCTGCGACGCTCTGCCGGTCACTCCACCAATCGCCCGATTGGCCGCCGCCAGGCCGCCGGGTAAGTGCGGCCGTGACCGGCAGAGCCGACACTGAACCGAACAGACGACGAAACAGACGATGAGACAGGCGGCGAGACGGGCGGCGAGGCAGCGGCGGCACGGAGGACGAGCGGGAGGACAAGACGGAAGACAGCACAGCGGACGGAGCGGACAACAGAATCCGGCAGCGATGGTTTCCGTGCCGAGCGGTCTGGGAGGACCATGACCGGCACCGCTGGGCCGGCCCGCTGGCCGCGGCCGGCCTGATCGCGGGCGCGGCGATGGCCCTCTTCGGACTGCCCCCGGTCGACCTCCACGGGCCGCCGCATCGCGCGGGAGTGATGGGACCGCTGTGCGGCGGCACCCGTGGGGTGCACGCGGCCATGCTCGGACACTTCGGCGAGGCCTGGCGCTACAACCCCCTCAGCGTGGTCCTGGTCGCCGGCGCCCTGACCGTCGTGGTCCGCGAGGCCCTCGGACGCCTCGGCGGCCGCTGGCTGAACCTACGGGTACGCCGTCGCCCTATGACGGTGCTGGCCCTGGTCCTGCTCGTCGCGCTGACGGTACGCCAGCAGGCCTACGCCGACCTGCTACGAGTCGCCCCGCACAACGAGACGCACGCCGAGTCGCCCCACCACGCCTCGCCCCACGGCGGATTACCTCACCACGGTTTGCCCCACTACGGATTACCCCACCGCGGGTTACCTCACGACCCCGCGTTCCGTGACGGCGATCGTCCGGCGCAGCAGGTGGCGCGCCGCCTCCAGGTCGGCACCACGCCGGTCGAGTACGTTCAGCTGGTCACGCAGCCTGAGGCCGGCAGAGCGCCGCCTCCCTTCGCGCTCCGCCTCACTCAGCCGCACACACATGAACCACTTTTGCTAGCGGTTGCTTGCAATAGTTAGCACGAAGGGGCAGTATCGACACATGGCATCACTCAACGTCGGCAATCTCGGCGAGTTCCTGCGGGAGCAGCGGCGCACGGCGCGGCTGAGCCTGCGGCAGCTGGCGGATGCCGCCGGGGTGTCCAATCCGTACCTCAGCCAGATCGAGCGCGGACTGCGCAAGCCGAGCGCGGAGATCCTGCAGCAGCTCGCCAAGGCGCTGCGGATATCCGCCGAGACGCTGTACGTCCAGGCCGGAATTCTGGACGAGCGGCGGGGTCTGGACGGGGTCGAGGTACAGACCGCGATACTCACCGACCCGGCGCTGAACGAGAGGCAGAAGCAGGTCCTGCTGCAGATCTACGAGTCGTTCCGCAAGGAGAACGGGCTCGTCGGCGGCGGCAAGGACGGCGCTGCGAGCGGGCGCGGGGACGGGCGTGGAGACGGGAGCGGCCCGGTTTCCCGCGAGACACACGGTATGGACTCCCGTGAGACAGAGGCCGACGGCGGCCCGCACGCCACCTGAGCAACCGAATCGTTTCCAGGAGGAAGAACGCCATGGCCATCAAGACCGATGACCTCCGCAAGGCCCTGACCGAGGCGCTGACCGACCCGACCCCGCTGTACGCCCTGGCCGGCGGCTTCGACCTGGCCACCGAGAAGCTCGGCGAGGTGCCGCAGCTCGTCAAGAAGGTCCAGGCCGAGGCACCCAAGCGCTTCGAGTCGGTACGTAGCACCGACCCCAAGGACATCCAGGCACTGGTCGCCAAGCAGGCCAAGGAGGCCAAGGAGAAACTGGCGGGGCTGCGGGACTCGCTCGACGGCGACTTCAAGAAGTTCCGCGACCGCACGCAGGAGCTGGCGCTGCAGGGCGTGGGCGTGATCGCGGAGAGCGCCGTGCAGGTCCGCGAGGGCTATGAGGGACTGGCCGAGCGCGGGCGGAACGCGGTGGAGACCTGGCGCGGCGACGCCGCCGACCGTGCCGAGGAGGTCGCGGTCGCGATCGAGCCGGAGCCGAAGCCGGCCGCCACCAAGGGCGGCACCGGGACCGAGGTCGCCAACGGGGCCAAGGCGGAGGCCAAGGCGACGCCGTCGACCCAGACGCAGCCCCAGACCCAGACCCAGCCTCAGGACCAGGGCCAGGGCCAGGGCCAGGGGCAGGGGCAGACCAAGGCGGCCGCGGGCAAGAAGCCGGTCGCACAGCGCAAGCCGGCTCCGGCCAAGAAGAGCACCCCGCCGTCCACGAAGTGACCCGGATCACTCTTCGCTGACAGCGCCGAATCAGCTGAGAACGCCGGTTCACCGGTCGGGCCGGGCACACTGGACGTGCCCGGCCCGTTGTCCGGGTACGGTCCCGTTGCCCGGGTACGGTGGGGCCGCACGGACGAAGAACTGACGGACGGGTCGACGTACGGGCCGACGTACGGGCCGGACCGGGCCGATTACGAGACAACTGGCGAAGACAAGACGAACGGCGAACGGGCGGTGGACGGCGTGCTGATTTACGGGTTCCAGAGCATTCTGAGCTGGGTGCAGCTCGGCCTGGGGGTCTATGCCGCCGTGATGCTGATCGATGCGGCCGTGCGCCGCGAGGACGCCTACCGCGCCGCCAACAAACAGACCAAGGGCATGTGGCTGGTCTTCCTGGCCATTGCGACGGCGCTGCTGTTCATCCTGCCGGTCATGTCGTTCCTGCCGATCATCGGCATCATCGCGGTGATCGTCTACACCGTCGATGTGCGGCCGGCGCTGCGGGAAGTCGCCGGCGGAAGCGGCCGGTGGCGCGGCGGCTCCAGCTCGGACGGGCCGTACGGGCCGTACAACGGCGGGCGCTGATCCGGCGGCCCTTAGGGGACGGTCGAACAGATTCCCTAGGGGATGCGCGGGCCCCTTGCGGGCCACAACGCTGGCGTGGTGCGCGTTGTTCCCGTAAAGGGCGCGGGGCGGTGTGCCGTGTGCGGTGTCCGGTGTGCGGATTTACGAAAACGGCGCGGGCGCGGCGCGGGTGGTTTAGGAAACGGCGCGGGCGCCGTGGGCAGGGTTTCGGAACCACGCGGGCGCCGTGCGCGCGGTTCCGGAGAAGGCGCGGGCGCGGTGCGCAGGGTTTTGGAATCGGCGCAGGTGTCGTGGGCAGGGCTTCGGAACCGCGCGGGCGTCGTGGGCAGGGCTTCGGAACCGCGCGGGCGTCGTGGGCGGGGTTTCGGAACTGCGCGGGTGTGGGGTGGGGTCAGGGGTGGTTGTGGGGTGTGGGGTTTCGGGTGGGGCGGTCCAGGAGCAGGACGGCCACGTCGTCGGTGAGTTCGCCGCCGTTCAGGTCGCGGACCTCCTGGACCGACGCTTCCAGCAGGGCCTCGCCGCTGAGGCCGGACTCCATCCGACGGCTCACCAGCTCGGCCATCCCCTCCTGGCCGAGGCGCCGGTTGCCCTGGCCGATGCGGCCCTCGATCAGGCCGTCGGTGTACATCATCAGGCTCCAGGCGCTGCCCAGCTCGACCTGTCGGCGCGGCCAGCGGGCATGGGGCAGCAGGCCGAGAGCCGGGCCGCCGAATTCGTACGGCAGCAGCTGGGGGCGCTCGCCGGCGCGGGCCAGCAGCGGGGCCGGATGGCCGGCCAGGAAGAGGCCGGCGTGGTGGCCGTCGGCGGAGATGTCGACGGTGCAGAGGGTCGCGAAGATCTCGTCGTCGGCGCGCTCGTTCTCCAGGACCTTCTGGAGAGTGGCGAGCAGTTCGTCCCCGGAGAGCCCGGCGAAGGTCAGTGCGCGCCAGGCGATGCGCAGTTCGACGCCGAGGGCCGCCTCATCGGGTCCGTGGCCGCAGACGTCGCCGATCATCGCGTGGACCGTGCCGTCAGGGGTCCGGACGGTGTCGTAGAAGTCGCCGCCGAGCAGTGCACGGCTGCGGCCCGGCCGGTAGCGGGCGGCGAACCGCAGGTCGGAGCCGTCGAGCAGCGGGGTGGGCAGCAGGCCGCGTTCCAGGCGGGCGTTCTCCTGGGCCCGCATCCGGGACTCGGTGAGCTGGCGCTGTGCGAGGTCGGCACGTTTGCGTTCGACGGCGTAGCGGACCGCGCGGCTGAGCACCGCCCCGTCCAGCTCGTCGTGGAAGAGGTAGTCCTGGGCGCCGACGCGGACGGCGTCGGCGGCGCGCTCGGCATCGGTCTCGTGGGTGAGGACGAGGACGGCGTGCGAGGGCGCCATCCGCAGGACGTCGCGGAGTATTCCCAGTTCGTCGGCGGGGTTGACGGCTTGGGGGGTCGGGTTGCCCGGGGCGACCGGATCGACCGGGCCGACCGGGGCTCCTATGCGTCCTGGGGGGCGCTCTGATGCTTCCGTGCGGTCCGTGCGGTCCGTGCGGTCGGTGCGCTCGGCTGGGGGGAGGTCGAGCAGGATGCAGTGCACATCGTCGGTGAGCAGCCGCTCGGCCTCGGTGAGGTTGCGGGCGGTGCGTACGCGCGCCTTGCGGCCCGCCCAGTCCCACATATCGGGAACTTGGCTGTTCGGGTCCTCGCCGATGAGAAGCAGGGTCAGGCCCTGTGGGACCGGTGCAGGGTCGGCCGAAAGTCGCTGCCCGTCGACCTCCGTGCCCGGAGTACCCGCGGCTGCCGCGGCCGTGCCCGGGGCGCCGGGGAGCGGCGCGGTGTCCGCGCAGGCGTCATCCGCCGGTCCTGCCGGCCGCGGCAGCTCGGCCGACCGCTGCTGTTGCTGCGGTACGGGTACGGACATCGGTCTGCTTCCTTCCCTCCCCCCGAGGGGCGCGATGGGCGCGCTGGTGGCTGGTGGCCAGTAGCTCGTGGCCGGGGGGCCTCGTGTCCGGGGCCGCGTGGCCGGTAGGTCAATTGAGCGGGCGTGTTTCCGGCACTGACAGGCGACGATAGCGCCAGTACGGACAAGGAGGGAATGGCCGACGGCATTCGGCCACCGTCATATGCCGCACTCAATAAGCCATTTGACCTGGGGCGGGCCAAATGGGGAATGACGAACATCACCTCGCTTGAGTGCATTCCGCTACACCGCGACAACCCTCGGATAGCAAGCAATCCGGTCATTTATCGCCGGAGTGATCTGCGTCATTGTGTCGGCGGTCACCGTGAGGCCGGTCAAGGCCGTGAGGCCGGTCAAGGTCGGTCACCCCAGCGGTAACCATCAGGTCGGTCATTGTCGGATACGTCACGAGCGGGCATCAGGGCGCACCACGCCGAGGATCGGCATCGAGCCCGCACCGGCGATGGTCACCTGCCGGCCGGGCCGCGGCGCGTGCACCATCGCGCCATCGCCGAGATACATCCCGACATGGCTGGCATCGGAGAAGTAAATGATCAGGTCGCCCGGCCGCATATCCCGTAGGGCGATGTGCGGCAGTCGCCGCCACTGCTCCTGCGAGGTGCGCGGGATCGTCCGGCCGCCGTGCCCCCAGGCCCGCAGCGTCAGCCCGGAGCAGTCGAAGGTGTCCGGCCCCTCCGCGCCCCAGACGTAATCCTTGCCGATCTGTGCGGTGGCGAACGAAATCGCCTTCTTGCCCAGCTCCGACGCGGTGTCGCTGATGTCTTTCAGGGCACCCGAATCGAGCCACTTCTGCTGCTGCCGGAATGCCTCTTCCTCCTCCAGCTTCCGCAGCCGGTCCTTTTCCTTGGCGGCCAGCCGGGATTCCAGCTGCTTTGCCTCGTCGATCTTTTTCTCGATGTCCCGCCGGGCATTTTCCTGCTTCTTACGATGCGTCTCCAGCCGTTCCCAGCGTTCGGTGGCGGAGTGGGAATAGCCCTCCAAGTCGCTCTTGAGATTCGTGAGTTGGTTGACCACGCGCTTGGCCGCGAGCTGCCCCTTCCGGGCCAGCGTGGCATTCTCGAGGAAGGCCTCGGGATCGGCTTCGAGCACCAGTTTCGCTTCGACCGGCAGCCCGCCACCCCGGTACTGGGCGCTGGCCAACACCCCCGCCTGCTGTTTGAGGGCGGCCAGCCTGCGCTGGGTGCTGTCGATACTGCGGGCCAGCTTGACGATCTCTTTCTGCTGGCGCTCGACCTGTTCCTCGGCGGCGTTGTAGGCGTCGGTGGCCTGCTCGGCCTTGTGGTAAAGGGCGTCGATCTTCTTACGGACGTCGTCGAGACGCCGCGCGTCGGAATTCGGGGCCGTGGACTTGGAGTCGCTTCCGGTGCCGCCCCCGCCCCCGGTGCCGGTACTGGTGCCGGCACCGGGGGCGGGGGCGGCCGTGGGGCCGTCGGCGTGGGCGGTGCCGGCCGTCGTGCCGAGCAGGCCCGTCACACAGAGGACGAAGGCGGTGCAGGTCAACAGCCGGGTCGCCCGGCCGTCGCGTACGCGATGCGCGTGGTGCGTGGTGTGTGCGCGAGGTGCCTCCGTGGCCCCTCGCCCCTCTCCCGCGCCCCCTACGCCCCGTACACCCCGTACGCCCCGTACGCCCGCTACATCTCGTACGCCCTGAACGTCCTGCCGTGCCCCCTGGCTCCCCACCAGCCACCTCCGGTCGTTCCGCACCGATTCGCGCCGTATTCGCGTCGTGTCCCCGCGCGGATGCTGCCATACCGATCAGCCATTCGACAGAGCGACGGGCTCTTTAGTACGAGCGGGCGAACAGTTCTCACCCCGCTCTCATCCCGTACTCATCTGACGGCCGAGGTTCACCTCGCGTTCACTCCCCTCCATCGGCCGCTTCACCTGATCTGCCTAATTTCGGCCGTACCGAGTGCGCGCCCTGCCCACGGAGCGAGCGCGACGCGGCTAGCTGGCACCGCGCCCCCACAGCGGTCACCACCCGTAGCAGCACCGCATCACGATCACGACCGCAACACGGACCGCAATACGGACTGCAACGCAATACGGACTGCAACACGGACCGCAGTACGGACCGCAACACCGCCCATCACATCCCTCAGCACGCCGGCCACGCGGCGCGCCCCAGGAAGGAATTCCCGACAGTGAAGCTTCAGCGCAAGAACCGGGTTCGCGCCCTCGCGGTTGGCGCTCTGGCCGTCACCGGTGCCCTGGCCCTGACGGCGTGCGGCTCCGACGACACCACCGGCGGCGGTGGCGGCGGCAGCTCCGCCAAGGCGTCGGACATCAAGTGCGAGGGCAAGGGCAAGCTGCTCGCGTCCGGCTCGTCCGCGCAGAAGAACGCCATGGACGCCTGGGTGCAGAACTACTCGGGCGCCTGCAAGGACACCGAGATCAACTACCAGCCGACCGGCTCGGGCGCCGGTATCACCACCTTCCTCCAGGGCCAGACCGCTTTCGCGGGCTCCGACTCGGCCCTCAAGCCCGACGAGGTCTCCAAGTCGAAGCAGGTCTGCAAGGGCGGCCAGGCCATCGACCTGCCGATGGTCGGCGGCCCGATCGCGGTCGGCTACAACGTCCCCGGTGTGGACAGCCTCGTCCTGGACGCCCCGACCCTGGCGAAGATCTTCGACTCGAAGATCACCAACTGGGACGACGAGGCGATCAAGAAGCTGAACCCGGACGCCAAGCTCCCGGACCTCAAGATCCAGGCCTTCCACCGCTCCGACGACTCGGGTACGACGGACAACTTCACCAAGTACCTCAAGGGCGCCGCCCCCGCCGACTGGAAGTACGAGCCGGCGAAGAAGTGGGAGGGCTCCGGCGGCCAGGCCGCGTCCGGCTCGGCCGGTGTCTCCTCCCAGGTCAAGCAGACCAACGGCGCGATCTCCTACTTCGAGCTGTCCTACGCGACCTCCAACAAGATCCCCACGGTCAAGCTGAACACCGGCGCCAAGGAGCCGGTCGAGGCCACCGTCGAGAACGCGTCCAAGGCCATCGCCGAGGCGCAGCAGGTCGGCAAGGGCAACGACCTGGCCCTGAAGCTCAACTACGCCACCAAGGCCGAGGGCGCGTACCCGATCACCCTGGTGACGTACGAGATCGTCTGCGACAAGGGCAACAAGGCCGAGACCCTGCCCGCCACCAAGTCCTTCCTGACCTACGTCGCCGGCAAGGACGGCCAGAACGCCCTCAAGGAACTGGGTTACGCCCCGCTGCCCGCCGAGATCGCCGCGAAGGTCCGCTCGACCGTCGCCTCGCTCTCCTGACGAAGGACGAACCCCGGGCGGCGGCCCGGCCCTTCCCCGGCCGCCGCCCGTCCGGTGCACCGCCGCACTCGGAGCCCTCACCGGCTCCGCAGACCGGAGAACCCATGACTGAAGCCTCCCCGATATCCGACAGCCCGCAGGCGCGGGTGAACGGCAACCGCCCGGCGAGCCACGGCCGCCCGTCCCCGTCGGACCCGCTCCCGCCGTCCCCGTCCCCATCCGTGTCCCCGTCTGTGTCCGGCAAGGCGGTCCACCCCGGTGACCGGATCTTCCTCGGGCTCTCCCGGGGCTCCGGCATAGCCCTGCTGGTGATCATGGCCGCCATCGCGGTCTTCCTCACCTACCGGTCCGTGCTCGCCATCTCCGGCGACCACGCCAACTTCCTCACCACGCTCGAGTGGAACGCCACCGGCACGGAGCCGAAGTTCGGCATCGCGGTGCTCGCGTTCGGCACCGTCGTCAGCTCGGTGATCGCGATGGCCATCGCGGTCCCGGTCGCGGTCGGCATCGCACTGTTCATCTCGCACTACGCGCCGCGCAGGCTGGCCTCGCCGCTCGGCTACGTCATCGACCTGCTCGCCGCCGTGCCCAGCATCATCTACGGCCTCTGGGGCGGACTCTTCCTCGTCCCGCACCTGTCCGGCCTGTACCGCTGGCTCGACGACTACCTGGGCTGGACCGGCGTCTTCAGCTACTCCGAGGGCGCCGCCCGCTCCCTCTTCACGGTCGGCATCCTGCTCGCGATCATGATCCTGCCGATCGTGACCAGCGTCAGCCGCGAGGTCTTCCTCCAGGTCCCGAAGACACACGAGGAGGCCGCGCTCGCCCTCGGCGCCACCCGCTGGGAAGTCATCCGCATGGCGGTGCTCCCGTTCGGCCGTTCCGGCGTCATCAGCGCCTCCATGCTGGGCCTGGGCCGCGCGCTCGGCGAGACGATGGCCGTGGCGACGGTCCTCTCGCCCGGCTTCCTGATCAACGCCAGCCTGCTGGACCCGGGCGGCGGCACGTTCGCCCAGAACATCGCCAGCAAGTTCAGCGAGGCCGACCAGTTCGGCCAGGACGCCCTGATCGCCTCCGGCCTCGTCCTCTTCGTGATCACGCTGCTCGTCAACGGCGCGGCCCGCCTGATCATCGCCCGCCGCAAGGAGTACTCGGGAGCCGCAGCATGACCACCGTGACGGACCGCCGGGCGGTCGCCGAGGCCGGCCACCCGCTCCCGGTCTCCCTCAAGCAGGCCCGGCTGCCCCGCTGGGCGGTACCGGCCCTCGCGCTGGCCGCGACCGGCGCCGGCTGCGGCATCGGGCTGGCCGCCGGCCTGGACAGCAGGATCCAGTGGGGCCTGCTCGCCGCCCTGCTCTTCCTCCTCGGCACCTTCGCGCTGAGCACGGCCGTCGAGGGGGCCCGGCAGGCCAAGGACCGGCTGGCCACCAGCCTGGTCTGGGTCACCTTCGTACTCGCCGTCGTCCCGCTCGCCTCCCTCCTCTGGGAGACCGCCGCCCGCGGCAGCACGGTCCTCGACGGCTACTTCCTGTCCCACTCGATGGGCACCCTCCCGGACGCGATGCCCGGCGGCGGTATCTACCACGCGATCATCGGCACGCTGGAGCAGGTCGGCCTGGCCACCCTGATCGCCGCGCCGATCGGTCTGCTCACCGCGATCTACCTCGTCGAGTACGGGCGCGGCCGGCTCGCCAAGGCCGTCACCTTCTTCGTCGACGTGATGACCGGTATCCCCTCGATCGTGGCCGGCCTGTTCATCCTCTCCGTGTGGATCCTGATCCTCGGCTTCGGTCCGTCCGGCTTCGCCGGGGCGATGGCCCTGGCGATCCTGATGATGCCGGTCGTGGTCCGCTCCACCGAGGAGATGCTCAAGCTCGTCCCGAACGAGCTGCGCGAGGCCTCGCTGGCCCTCGGCGTCCCGAAGTGGCGCACCATCCTCAAGGTCGTCCTGCCGACGTCGATCGGCGGGATCACCACCGGCGTGGTGCTCGCCATCGCCCGTATCACCGGTGAGACCGCGCCCGTGCTGCTCCTGGTGTGGGGCGCCAAGACGATCAACAACAACCCCTTCGAAGACGCCCAGCAGTCACTTCCGCTGTACGTGTTCCAGCAGTGGCAGCAGGGTTCCGAGGCCTCCTACGACCGCGCCTGGGCGGCGGCACTGGTCCTCATCGCCTTCGTCATGATCCTCAACCTGGTGGCCCGCGGCATCGCCCGCTGGAAAGCTCCCAAGACCGGCCGCTGACCAAGACGGCGACAGAAAGAAGCAGTGATCCCCATGGCCAAGCGCATCGACGTCAGCGGCCTCTCCGCGTACTACGGCGCCCACAAAGCCATCGACGACATCTCGATGACGGTCGAGCCGCGCTCCGTGACGGCCTTCATCGGCCCGTCCGGCTGCGGCAAGTCGACTTTCCTGCGCACCCTGAACCGGATGCACGAGGTCACCCCCGGCGGCCGCGTCGAGGGCAAGGTGATGCTGGACGACGAGGACCTCTACGGCTCCGGTGTCGACCCGGTGGCCGTCCGCCGCACCGTCGGCATGGTCTTCCAGCGCCCCAACCCGTTCCCCACGATGTCGATCTTCGACAATGTCGCGGCCGGCCTGCGGCTGAACGGCTCGTACAAGAAGAGCGACCTCAAGGACATCGTCGAGAAGTCCCTCCGGGGCGCCAACCTCTGGAACGAGGTCAAGGACCGCCTGAACAAGCCCGGCTCGGGCCTCTCCGGCGGCCAGCAGCAGCGGCTGTGCATCGCCCGCGCCATCGCGGTCGAGCCGCAGGTACTGCTGATGGACGAGCCCTGCTCGGCGCTGGACCCGATCTCCACCCTCGCCATCGAGGACCTGATAGGCGAGCTGAAGGAGCGCTTCACGATCGTCATCGTGACGCACAACATGCAGCAGGCCGCCCGGGTCTCGGACCGTACGGCGTTCTTCAACCTCGCGGCCGTCGGGCAGCCCGGCAAGCTGATCGAGATCGACGAGACCGAGCGGATCTTCTCCAACCCCTCGGTCCAGGCCACCGAGGACTACATCTCCGGCCGCTTCGGCTAGGCCCCGACCCGGCCGACGCCCGCCCCCTGAACGTCCTGCGGTGCTGCATGGCGGTGCCACCGCAAGGCGAAGGGCCCGCCCTCCTTCCCGGAGGGCGGGCCCCTTTTCCGTGCCGTACGGCCTGCGGCGGCCGTCCGTCAGCCGAAGGCCAGCAGGACGAGCCAGTACACGAGCGCCGCGACCAGCGCCGCCGCCGGCATCGTGATGAACCACCCGGTCACGATGTTCTTGGCGACGCCCCAGCGCACCGCGCGCGGGCCCTTGGTGGAGCCGACGCCCATGATTCCGGCGGTGATGACGTGGGTCGTGGAGATCGGCGCGTGGAACATGAACGACGCGGTGTACATGACCGAGGCGGCCGTGGTCTCCGCGGCGAAGCCCTGCGGCGGGTCCAGCTCGATGATCCGCCGGCCGAGGGTCCGCATGATGCGCCAGCCGCCGGCGTACGTACCGAGCGAGAGGGTGAGCGCACAGGCCAGCTTGACCCAGACCGGGATGGCCGCGCTCTGGTCCTCGACATCGGCGATGACCAGCGCCATGACCACCACACCCATGGTCTTCTGGGCGTCCTGGAGGCCGTGGCCGAGCGCCATACCGGCCGCGGAGACGGTCTGCGCTATGCGGAAGCCGCGCTTGGCCTTGTGCGGATTGGCCCGGCGGAACATCCACAGGATGACGACCATGACCAGGTAGCCGATCAGCAGGCCGATGACCGGGGAGATGAACATCGGCAGGACGATCTTCTCGATCACCCCGGACCAGATCACCGTCGTACCGCCGGCGAGCGCGGCGCCGACCATGCCGCCGAACAGGGCGTGCGAGGACGACGACGGCAGCCCGAAGTACCAGGTGATCAGGTTCCAGACGACCGCGCCGACCAGCGCGGCGAAGAGGATGCCCATGCCCTTGCTGCCATGGGGGGTGGCGATCAGCCCCTCACTGACCGTCTTGGCGACGCCGCTGCCGAGGAAGGCACCGGCGAGGTTCATCACGGCGGCCATCGCCAGGGCGGCCCGCGGGGTCAGCGCGCGCGTCGAGACCGAGGTCGCGATCGCGTTCGCGGAGTCGTGGAAGCCGTTGGTATAGGTGAAACCGAGCGCGACCGCGATGGTCACGACGAGTGCGAAGGTGTCCATGGCCGGGGCTCAGGACTCCTTGACCGCGATGGTCTCGACGGTGTTGGCGACGTGCTCGAAAGCGTCCGCCGCCTCTTCGAGGATGTCCACGATCTGCTTGAGCTTGAGGACCTCGATGGCGTCGTACTTGCCGTTGAAGAGGTGCGCGAGCAGCTTGCGGTGGATCTGGTCGGCCTGGTTCTCCAGGCGGTTGACCTCGATCCAGTACTCGGTGAGGTTCGCCATCGTGCGCAGGTTCGGCATCGCCTCGGCGGTCAGCTCGGCCGCCCGGGCCAGCACCTCGATCTGCTGCTCGACGCCCTTGGGGAGCTCCTCGATCTTGTAGAGGACGACCAGGTCGACGGCCTCCTCCATGAAGTCCATGATGTCGTCGAGCGACGAGGCGAGGTTGTAGATGTCCTCGCGGTCGAACGGCGTGATGAACGAGGAGTTCAGCTGGTGGAAGATCGCGTGTGTCGCGTCGTCTCCCGCGTGCTCGGCCGCGCGCATGCGCTCGGAGATCTCGGACCGCGCGGAGGCGTCCGCCCCGAGCATTTCCATCAGGAGCTTGGAGCCCGTCACGATGTTGTCCGCGGAGGCGGCGAACATGTCGTAGAAGCTCGTCTCCCTGGGGGTCAGACGAAAGCGCACGTGAAATCCTCGGGGTGCATCGGATTCGGTCGAGTTGATGCTAGGCGCATCATCCGGCCACTGCTAACCGGCATTCCCTCAGTGTCGCCGATGGGAGACCATGCTCTGCACGGGGTACCGCCAGTGCCCGCGAAGTTCGATAACATATACCCACTAGGGGTATATAAATCGCCTAGATTCCAGGGGAGACGGCCATGACGACCATGGACGCCGACACCACCGGCAACACCGCAGCCGCCGCGGCCGGCCATGCCCCGCAGCCGAAAACCGACCCCCGAGGCAAAGCCCAAACCGTGACCGATACCGCAGAGACTCCCCCGGCCACCGGCGTCCACGGCTACGCACAGCAGAAGGACGCGCACCTCAAGCGACTGCGCCGGATCGAGGGCCAGATCCGCGGACTGCAGCGGATGCTCGAAGAGGACGTCTACTGCATCGACATACTCACCCAGGTCTCGGCGAGCACGAAGGGCCTGCAGTCCTTCGGCCTCCAGCTCCTGGACGAGCATCTGCGGCACTGCGTCGCCGACGCCGCGGTCAAGGGCCCCGAGGCCATCGACGCCAAGGTCAAGGAGGCGACCAAGGCGATCGAGCGGATGCTGCGCACCTGACGTCCGGCGGCCGCTACCCGGACTCCGGCGCGCCGGACGGCCCACCGCGGCCTCCGCCCCTGTCCTCGTCGTCGTCCTCGTCGCCCCTGTCACCTCCGCCCTTCCGCTCGTCGCCGCCCCCGGAACGATCCACCACGGCCAGCACCTCGTCGATACGGGCCGGGCTGAGCCGGTCCTCGCTGGCCGCCGCGGCCGCGATCATCAATTCACCGGTCAGGTCGATCTCGACGAGGGCTATGTGGTCCTGAACCGTCGTATGGCGCTGGCCGGCCACGTACCACACCTCCTCCTTCGAGCGCCTTCGCACGCCCTGGTGGTCACCGCCAGCGTAAGGACGGGCGCGCGCCGCGCGCATGGCACGGAAGGACCATTTCCGGGTGGCGCCTCCCCATGGGGCCGAACCCCCGCTACGGGGCCCCTGCCAGGGAGTCGCGCGCTACGGGGTCGCGGACGTCTGCTGAGCGGTGGACGCGATCTTCCCCGTGTAGATGTCCCGCCGGTCCGGCAGCCGTACCGCCACCCGTGTGCCGAAGCCGGACAGCTCCGTCGTGGAGGTCACCGACGCCCCCTTGGGCGTGCCGTTGGCGAAGTGGAAGCGCAGGCGCACCTTGCGCAGCCGGCCGGCCGTGTCGAGGTACGCGTCGAACGGCACCAGGGCGGTGGTGAACCCTTTCTCCGCGACGGCCAGCGCCGGACCGGTACGCGGCGATGCCACCCGGGCCGCCGCCCCGATGTCCGCCGTCCCGCGGTAGTGCCGTACGACGACACCACCGTCGCCACCGTCACCACCGGCACCACCATCCAGCCGCTCCTCGCCCAGGTACGTCACCTCCCGTGCGCCGCGCAGCAGTTCCGCGGCGGCCAGCGGGTCGGTGGCACCGCCGGTGACCAGATTGCCGTCGGCCAGCGAGACCGTCTCCACCTGCACCCACTTGTCGGCGGGCACCCCCGCCCCGCGGTTCTTCATGAACAGCGCGCCGGGCGCGAGGATCTCGGTGATCGGCTGGCGGCCGCCGCCGGGCGCGCCCGCCGGATCGGGCAGTACCACCCGCAGCTGCCCGCTGCTGGTGGTGAAGTCGTAGCCGCCGGTGCCCCGGATGGCGAGGCGGGTGCCGCCGCTCACCGTCTCCAGGGCCGTACGGACCGCGGCGGAGTGGGCCCGGATCAGGGCGTCGGCGCTGTCGCGGACGCGCGCGGCGGCCGCGTCGGCGGTCCGGCCGGACGACTCCTGATCGTCGGCCGCGGCACCGTCCGGGGAACAGCCCGTCGCCAGCAGGCCCATCGCCAGGCCCGTCCCGCACGCCACGGCCACGGCCGCCGCGCCGCCCCGTCTGCCCTGCACCACCATCGCGTACGAGCCCCCTCGGCCGCTGTCTTCGGAACCGGCCTGGGCGGCCGGTCCGCTCGGGAGGGTCGAACGTTCCGCCCACACCGCACCTGACGTTCACCGCACCTGACGTTCCGTCGACCGATCCGTTCAACGACCGTTACGAAGCCTCGTCACGCAACGGCACCCGCGGCACGTAGCGTGGACGCGTGCCCGACCAAGCCCCCCATGCGACCTCCACCGCCGAGCGCGGTTCCTTCTGCACGGCCCACTGCGCCTGCGGCTGGCGGGGGCCGGCCCGGCGCGCCCGCTCCCAGGCGCGGACGGACGCACAGCGCCACCTGGCCGACGCCGGGACCGGGGCCGGATCCGCCGCCGAGCGCCCGCGGGACTGAACGCCCGGCCGGCACCGAAGGAATCCGGAAGTCCGTTCCTGGAACCCCCAACACCCGTTCGGCATCTGGGTAGTCAGACAAGCAACGGCACCGCCTCGGCGCGGAACGCAAGAGCGAAATCGGACAGTTCCGGACAGCGCGGCGGATGCCGGGCGGGCGGCCTGCGGGGGAAGCAGCGGCCGCGCCACCCGGTGCCGTGGGTACGACATCGAGGGGGACCCATCCCAGTGAAGCGGCGCACACTCCTGCAGGCCGGCACCGGACTGGCGGCGGCTTCGGCCGCCGTGGTCACCGGCTGCGACACCAAGACCGGCGCGGCGTCCTCCGCCTCCGCCGCCGGCACCGCGTCCGGCACCAACGCCGCGGCCACCACCGCCCTCCGGGGCAAGGCCACCGAGGCCGGCTGGACCGCGCTCGGCAAGAGCCTGGACGGGCAGTTGATACGGGCCTCGGACGCCGCGTACGCGGCCGCCCGCCGCCTCTACAACACCCGCTACGACACGCTGAAGCCGTCGGCCGTCGCCTACGTCGAGCACCCGTCGGACATCGCCGAATGCCTCGCCTTCGCCCGGCGTACGGCGACCCCGGTCGCCATCCGCAGCGGCGGCCACTCCTACGCGGGCTGGTCCAGCGGCGACGGGCGGCTCATCATCGACGTCTCCGCCCTCGCCGAGGTCGGCGCGCCGTCCGGCGGGATCACCCGCATAGGGGCCGGCGCCAAGCTCATCGACGTGTACCAGGGGCTGGCGGCGCACGGCGTGACGATACCCGGGGGCTCCTGCCCCACCGTCGGCATATCCGGCCTCACCCTCGGCGGCGGCCACGGCGTGGTCTCCCGCGCCTACGGCCTGACCTGCGACAGCCTGGTCGGCGCCACCGTGGTCACGGCCGACGGCAAGACCGTCGACTGCGAGGCCAAGCACCACCCCGACCTGTTCTGGGCGCTGCGCGGGGCCGGCAACGGCAACTTCGGTGTGGTCACCGGGCTCCGCTTCCGTACGCATCCGGCGCCGCGCGCGGTGATGGCGTACCTGACCTGGCCGTGGGCCAAGGCGGCGAAGGTGGTGGATTCCTGGCAGCGGTGGGGGCCGGCGCAGGCCGACGAGATCTGGTCCGCCTGCCACCTCGACGCCCGGCCCGGGGGCACCCCCGGCGTCTCCGTGGCCGCCTTCTCCCTGGGCTCGAAGGCCGATCTCCAGAACGCCCTCGACAAGCTCGCCGACCAGCCGGGCGGCCCCGGCCCCGCGAAGTCCGTCCGCCTCACGCCGACCGGCTACCTGGACGCGATGGAGTCCTATGCGGGCTGCTCGTCCAAGTCGTCCGCGCAGTGCCATATGCCGGGTTCGCTGCCCGGGCACACCGGCGACGGGAAGCTGGGCCGGGAGACGTACGCGGCCCGCTCGCACTTCTACGACCGCTCGCTGCCCGCGGCCGGTATCCAGGCCATGCTGCAGCAGATCGAGCGCGGCGGCCGCCAGGGCATCGCCGGCAATGTGGCACTGACGGCGCTGGGCGGTGCGATCAACCGGGTCGGCCGTACCGACACCGCCTTTGTGCACCGCGGCTCCCGGTTCCTCGCCCAGTACCTGACGTCCTGGCCGGAGAAGGGCTCGCCGGCCTCCCGCACGGCATGGCTGAACGCGTTCCATGACGCGATGCGCCGGTACGCGTCGGGCGCCGCGTACCAGAACTACGCCGACCCCGGTCTGACCGACTGGAAGTCCGCCTACTACGGGGCCGCCGCCGACCGCCTCGCCCGGGTGAAGAAGGCCTACGACCCGCAGCGGCTGTTCAGCACCTTCCCGCAGGCGCTCTGAGCGCGCGCGGGACGCGGCGGCGACTGGACACGGCAGCCGGGACACCGCAGCGGACACCGCAGCCGGACACGGCGACGGCCCGGGCCTCCACAGGCCCGGGCCGTCCCGGTCGATCCGTCAGTCGGGTTCCCGTCCCGGCCGGCCCTCAGGCCGCCAGGTCCTTGTCCCGTCCTTTGTGCCCGTGGGGCACCGCCGTCCCCGCGGCCATCACCGGGCCGCCCTCGGCGTCCCGTCCGGTGCGGCCGGCCGCACCGTCGCCGTCGCCGGCTCCGTCCACCACCACGCCCGGCGCCCGTACCAGCCACGCCAGCCACGCCGCCTTCGACCGGCCGATCGCGGTCGTCAGCGGGACCAGCAGCGCCTGGGCGAGCGGCGCGAGCAGCAGCGCGACGGCGGTGCCCAGCGCGAATCCGCCGATCACATCGGTCGGGTAGTGCACGCCCATGTAGACGCGGCAGAAGCCCTCGGCGAGCGCCAGCGCGATCCCGATCAGGCCGTACTTCCGGTGGGCGATGAACAGCCCGACGCCGACCGCCATCGTCAGCGTCGCGTGATCGCTGACGAACGAGAAGTCGCTCTTGCCGGGGATCAGCACCTCGAGCCCGGCATGGTCCTTGAACGGCCGTGGCCGCTCGACGAACGCCCGGATCGGGATGTTGGCCAGCAGGGCGACGCCGGCGGCCAGCGGCGCCCAGACCAGACCGGCGACCGCGGACGGCGCGTCCGGCCTGCGGCGCGCGAACCACCAGGCGATCAGACACAGCACCGCGAGGCCGGCGATGATGCCGTACTCGCCGATGTACTCCATGGCCCTGTTGACCCAGGCGGGGGCGTCCTTCGCGAGGCCGTTGATGCCGTCGAGCACGTCGACGTCGGGGTTCGGCCCCTCGAGTGCGAGTCCAGCCATCTGCCGCGGCCCCTTATCTTTCGCGCGCGCGAGCGCCTTCGTCTGCTGTCGGCCCCCGTGGTCGTCGAGCGTGTGCTGCTGCGAGCGCTGCTACGTCACCACGCTTAGGAAACGTGATCGGCCGCCCGGGCGTTCCACTCTCCACCGGATGATCACCAGGACGTTATCGAAGCTTGACTCATCCTGGCTCATCGCCGCAGTTCAGAGCCAATTTTCACGCAGCGTCGGCGGTCGGGAGCGCTTTTGCGCCATCCGATGTGACCCGGGTCGCACCGATGTAGTCGGGCGTATCGATCTTGTCGAAGCGGATCACCGCACCGGTGTAGGGGGCGTTGATCATGTACCCGCCGCCGACATAGATCCCCACATGGTGGATCGACCTCGGATCGTTCAGGTCGTGCGCGAAGAACACCAGGTCCCCGGGGAGCAGCTCGCTCCGCTTGGGGTGCGGTCCGGCGTTCCACTGGTCGTTGGCCACCCGCGGCAGCTCGATGCCCACCGAGTGGTACGCGGCCTTGGTCAGCCCGGAGCAGTCGAACCGCCCGCCCTGCTCGGACGTCCCGTTCCCGCCCCACAGATAGGGCGTGCCGAGCTTGTCCTGCGCGTAGTAGATGGCGCCCGCGGCCTGCCGGGACGGCGCCACCGGGGCGGTCGGCGCCTCGAAGCTCTTCGCCAGGGTCGTGATCGTCTTCACGTAGTTCCGGGTCTCGCGGTAGGGCGGCACGCCGTCGTACTGGAGGACGCGGTAGGCCCCGGCGTTGTACGCGGCGAGCATGTTGTGCGTGGCGTCGCCCGACGCCTTCTTCACATAGCCGGCCAGCTCACAGTCGTACGACGCCGCCGAGGCGATCGCGTCCGCCGGATCCCACACATCCCGCCGGCCGTCGCCGTTCCCGTCGATGCCGTGGGTCTGCCAGGTACCCGGGATGAACTGCGCGATGCCCTGCGCGGACGCCGGGCTCTGCGCCTTCGGGTTCCAGCCGCTCTCCTGGTAGAGCTGGGCCGCCAGCAGCGCGGGGTTTATCGCCGGACAGAGCGTCCCCCACTTCTGCACCAGCGACTGGTACGCGGCCGGCACCGCGCCCTTCGCCAGCCCGACCGCCCGGCCGCCGGCACCGGCGAGCCCGGCCGCCGCCACGTACGTACCGATCACCAGCAGCCCGAGCAGGCAGAAGAGCATCCCCGCCCCGAGCCCGCCGGCCACCCAGAATTTCCGCACGCCACAACCCTCCCCCATTCAGGCCCGGTTCACCGCTGCTTTCCGGCCGCTCGGCCGATCCCCGCACCCGATACCGTCGCCGCCACCCCGATGATCATTGCTCAGGGTTATCACTCGTGATACACACGGTGAGAGTAATCAGTTCAATGGGCGGCGTGCACCCACTGGCGCACCCGCTTCCCCGGTCGAATCCCGCTCGGATCCCCGGCCGAAGACTTCGAAGGCGTCAAAGAAAGGCTCCGAGTCGGCTTCTGACGGTGCCTCCGGCGCCTCCGTCGGACAAGATAGAGACCGAAACCCGTGCCGCATCCGACGGGGATCGACGACATATCCCTCCACCTCACAGTCACCCCACATCCAACCCCCCGACCCATCCCATAGCCAACATGGTCAATATGGTCAACTACCCATGAGAGGGCGGTGAGTTCACACATGGCGCACATGTCACAGATGTTCCTTGCGGCCGAAAAGGGCGACATCACCACCATCATCGGCGGAATCGCCCCGGACTGGGGCCCGTTCGGCAGCCTGGGCAACGAAGCCCGTGTGATGGTCGAAGTGGTCATGGCGGTAGCGATCCTGCTCTGCCTCGGCATCGCCATCTGGGGCGCCGCCAAACAGCGCATCGGCGCCACCGCACTGCGCGACACCTTCAGCGCCGAACAGGGCAAAGGCCTGATCGTGGCCGGTCTGACCGGCGTCTTCATCATCGGCTCCCTGGGAACGCTGTTCACCATCGTCTACGGCATGGCGGTCTAGGCGGTGGGACGGCGGCCCAGGCCGGCCCGAGGCGGCGGCCCGGGTGGCGGTCCCTGCCCCCGGTGACCGCCACCACCCCATCACCGCGGCCCGCCCCCGCGACACCCCCTGCCGCGGCACCGCCCGCGCACCCGGGCATGCGTCCGTCCCCGCGCCGTCCCCCATGCGCCCCGCCCACCTGTTCCCCGCCTCTCTCCGCCGTCCCGTGCCCCCACTCGCTCCCACCCGGCCGCCCACCCGGCCGCACCTCCCCTGCCGAGGCCCCATGCTGACGCCCCCTCACCCCGGCCCGACGGGGTCCGCGCCATGCCCGCGGCACCGCCGCCACCAGCGGACCGATTGGGCGGCCCGCTGTGCGGGGACAGGTGGTTCCGGAGGGAGCAGGCAGGCGCCGGACGGCGCAAGAGGGCGACAGCGGATGCGGAGCGGGCAATGATCACAAACCACCCGGAGTCCCCCATTCGCCTTCGCCATACCGCACCTGAGGAACCGTCACGGTGAGATGTACTCGTACCACTGCACCCGAGCCGCCGCCCACGCGGCTACGGTCATATGAGGGCGGCACAACGACGACACCGACGGCGACGGCGGCAGAGGCAGAGGGGGCACAGGCGCGATGAGTACCGGTGAGGACGGCGGCTACGGCGGCGACGGCCACCGTGGTACCGGGACGGGCCAGACCCGGACCAGACTTCCCGAGAGCGAAGGCGACCTCTACGGCTCGCCGCGGCGGCCGCGGTCCGGGCTGTCCAGCCGTAACCTCGTCACGATCGTCGGGGTGATCGTCCTGCTGCTCGCGGCGATCGCGTTCGCCAACCGCAGCGGAAGCGGCAACAACGAGTCCCCCTCCGCCGGCGCCCCCAAGGACGCCGACGCCGCGGCCGCCCAGCCGACGGCACCCACCGGCACCAAGCCGGTCAGCGGCAAGGGCGGGGGGATCGCCGCGGGGTTCCCCCGGACGAAGCAGGGCGCGGAATCAGCGGCGGCGAACTACGCGGTGGCGCTGGTCTCCGCCAACATCCTCAAGCCCAAGGAACGCCACGCGATCGTCCAGCAGGTCTTCGTCCCCGCCAAGGCCGGTGAGATGCAGACCAGGCTCGACGCCGCCTACTCGACGGCCTTCCTGAAGAAGCTGGGGCTCGACGCCGAGGGCAACGCGGCTCAGGGCATGACCTACATCTCCCGCACCGTCCCCGTCGGCACCAAACTCGTGAAGCTCCAGGGCGACACCGCGGACCTCGAAGTGTGGTGCACGGGGCTCTTCGGCACGGCAGGCGTGAAGTCGACAACCCCGGTGACGACCGACTGGTTCACCCTGCGCCTTCAGCTGAAGTGGGCGGACGGGGACTGGAAGGTCGCGGGCTTCTCCCAGCAGGACGGCCCGGCCCCGGTCAACGGGGACGACAAGACGTCCAGTGCGGACCAGATCGCCAAGGCCGTGGAGCAGTACGGAGGGTTCACTTATGCGCGGTAATCCGAGGCGTGCCCTCACCGTCGCCGCCGTGCTGGCATCCGTACAGGCCGCGGTCCTCCTGCTGGCCACCCGCGCGCTGGCCGCACCGCCGACGCCCAGCCCCTCCCCTTCCGGGGTCTGCGACCTGGTCCCCGGCCGCGCCAGGGACTTCTGCCAGTCGGGCGACAGCGGCTCGGCCCCCAAGGCCCCCACCAACCCCCTCGACAACAACCCCCTCGACCCCCTGTCCTCCCTCGCCAAAGGCTGTGCCAAGGCCGCCGCGTGGATCGTCGACAAGCTGTCCGACGCGGTGAACGCGACCTCGCAGGTGGACTTCACCAATGCGACGTTCCTGCGGCAGTACGCCGTCGTGTTCGCCGCCTCCACCGTCCTCACGCTCGTCCTCTGGCTGCTGGCCGTGGCCAAACGGGCGGTGCGCGGGGTGCGGCTGACGGAGGCGATCAGCGAGGCCGTCGGGTTCCTGTGGCTGACGGTGCTGGCGTCCGCGTTCACCCCGCTGATCCTGTACACCGTCGTCTCGGCGACGGACGGC
Organism: Streptomyces sp. NBRC 110611; assembly: GCF_001590865.1. Classification (GTDB taxonomy): domain Bacteria; phylum Actinomycetota; class Actinomycetes; order Streptomycetales; family Streptomycetaceae; genus Streptomyces. Next base: position 8,321 of record NZ_BBUY01000001.1, on the reverse strand, counting down.
GTCACCGAGATCATCGCGAAGGGCACGGGCGCGCAGACCGACACGTTCTTCGGCGGGTTCGCGCAGGCGCTCACCAAGGGCACCGACATCGGCGGCGGGCCGATCATGCTGATCGTGGTGTCGCTGGTCTCCGTGCTGGCCGCCGGCGTGCTGTGGCTGGAGCTGGTGATCCGGGCCGCGCTGCTGTACGTCGGGGCGCTGCTCGGGACGGTGGTGTACGCCGGGCTGGTGGACAAGAACATGTGGGGGCATGTGCGCCGCTGGGCGGGCATCATGATCGCGGTGATCATGGTGAAGCCGGTCATCGTCATCGTTCTGGGCATCGCCGGTGCGCTGTCCGGCAACTCCGGCCCGAACGCCATCTCCGCCGTGGTCTCCGGCCTCGCGATCATCCTGCTGGCCATCTTCGCCAGCGCGGTGATCTACCGCTTCGTCCCCGGCTTCGGCGACGAGATCGCGGCGTCCCGCAACAACCGCATGAGCCGGGGCGCGGAGAACGCCGCGGCGGCGGTGCTCAGCTCCCCCGCCGCGCTGGTGTCGCAGGGCATCAAGACGCACAGCTCCCGCCGGTCCGACGGGGACGGCGGCGCCCAGGCGCAGAGCGGACAGGGCGGCCCGTCCCGGCCGGCCGACGCGGTGTCCGGCGGAGTCGCGGCCCACAGCTCGCGCGCCTCGGGCGCCCCGTCCCCCGCCGCCCCCGCTCCCCGTACGAAGCCCGGCTCCGGCAGCAGCGCCCGCACCGGCAAGACAGCAGGAGGTGACGGGCGTTGAGCACCCAGTCCCACTCGATGTCCCACCCGATCACGCCACGGCGCACGTACCTGATCGGCCGCGCCCGGCCCAACGCCATCGTCGGCAAGAACCGCGAGACCGGTGAGATCGCGCTGATCATCGCGGGCGCGTTCCTCGGCATGATGTGCGGGCTGCTGGTGCCCGTGCTGTCGCTGCGGATCGTGACCCTCACCGGCTTCCCGATGCTGGGGCTGGCCGCCGTCTACGTGCCGTACAAGGGCCGTACGTTCTACCGGTGGTTCGAGATCCGGCGCAGCTTCCGCCGTACGGTCCGGCAGGGCGCGGTCTACCGCTCGGGCGCCGCGGAGGCGGGCACCCGGCTGGACGGGCGGGAGGTGGAGATCGGACCGCCGCCCGGCATCGGGCGGATCACCTGGCTGTCGGCCCCGTTCGGGCCGGACGAGATCGCGGTGCTGCTGCACGCCGACCGCCGGACGGTGACCGCGGCCATCGAGATCGAGGGCCCGGGCGTCGGGCTACGGGACAGCGAGGACCAGGAAGCCCTGGTCGACCGGTTCGGGACGCTGCTCAAGCACGTCGCCAACGGCGACGGCTTCGTGACCCGGCTGCAGATGCTGGCCCGTACGCTGCCGGCCGACCCGGACGCGCACGCCAAGGACGTCGCCCAGCGCGGCGACGCCCACGCGCCCCGCTGGCTGCGGGACTCCTACGACCAGCTGCAGTCGATGGTGTCGACCAGCAGCGAACAGCACCGGGCCTACCTCGTCGCCTGTATGCACTACACCCGCGAGCTGGCCGCCGAGGCGCACACCATGGCGCGCGCCGCGCGGATGCACCAGGGCGGGCTGCTGCGCCGGAAGCTGGACCGGGACGCCGGGCTGGCCGTGGTGATGGCCCGTGAGCTGACCGACATCTGCGCCCGGCTCGCCGAGGCCGACATCCGGGTGCGGCAGCCCCTCGGACCGGCCCGGCTCGCCTCGCTGGTGCACTCCATGTACGACCCGGACCACCCCATCGACCACATCCAGGCGATGAGCAAGCGCAACGCCTGGCCGGCCGAGCTGGACGCGACGGAGCCGACCTACCTCCAGGCCAAGACCCGGGAGTCGACCACCCGCGCCCCGTGGTGCCACGCCACCGCCTGGGTCAAGGAGTGGCCGCTGACCCCGGTGGGCGTCAACTTCCTCGCGCCCCTCCTGGTGCACACCCCGGATGTGATCCGTACGGTCGCGGTCTGCATGGACCTCGAGCCCACCGAGGTCGCGATCGAACGGATGCTGACGGAGAAGACCAACGACGACGCCGAGGCCAGCCGGGCGGCGAAGATGAACCGGGTGGTCGACCCCCGGGACGTGGCGCACCACGGGCGGGTGGACCAGCGCGGCGAGGACCTGGCGTCCGGCGCGGCGGGCGTCAACCTCGTCGGCTACCTCACGGTCTCCTCCCGCTCGCCCGAGGCGCTCGCCCGCGACAAGCGCACCATCCGCGCCTCGGCCGGCAAGTCCTATCTGAAGCTGGAGTGGTGCGACCGGGAGCACCACCGGGCGTTCGTCAACACCCTGCCGTTCGCGACCGGGATCCGCCGCTAAGCCGCTGGGAGGCGCGCACGACATGGCCACGCTCGATCCGCTGGGAGCGCTCACCGAGGCGTTCACCGGCTTCCTCTTCGGGAAGGTGGAGACGACCCGCCTGCCCGTGCGCACCTCCACCGGCCAGGCCCAGGCGGTCTACCTGCCGACCGCGGCGCCCGGCCTCGGCGACTCCGGCGTGATCATCGGGCGTGAGGTCTACAGCGGCAAGGGCTATATCTACGACCCGTTCCAGCTGTACGGGCAGCAGCTGCCGGCCCCGCACTGGCTCGTCCTCGGCGAGTCCGGCAACGGCAAGTCCGCGCTGGAGAAGACCTACGTCCTGCGGCAGCTTCGGTTCCGCGACCGGCAGGTCGTGGTGCTGGACGCGCAGGGCGAGGACGGCGTCGGCGAATGGAACCTGATCGCCCGTCAGCTGGGGATAACTCCCATCCGCCTGGACCCGACCGCCGCCCTCAACGGCGGCATCCGCCTCAACCCCCTCGACCCGTCGATCACCACCACCGGCCAGCTGGCCCTGCTGCGCACGATCATCGAGGTCGCCATGGGCCGCGGCCTGGACGAACGCTCCGGCTTCGCCCTCAAGGTCGCCCACGCCGCTGTGCTGAACGAGTTCGGCTCCGCCGAGGGGAACGAGACGATCACCGACCGCCAGCCCGTCCTGACCGACATCGTCGAGCAGCTGCGGCACCCGGAGGCGGAGTCGGCCGAGGCGATGAACGTCGACATAGACGACGTACGGGCCTGGGGCCTGGACGTGGCGCTGGTCCTCGACCGGCTGGTCGACGGTGACCTGCGCGGCATGTTCGACGGGCCGACGTCCGCGGGCATCGACCTCGACGCCCCCCTGATCGTCTTCGACCTCTCCCACATCGACCGGAACTCCATCGCGATGCCCATCCTGATGGCGATCGTGGGCGTGTGGCTGGAGCACACCTGGATCCGGCCCGACCGGAAGAAACGCATCTTCCTGGTAGAAGAGGCCTGGCACATCATCAATTCGCCGTTCGTGGCCCAGCTCTTCCAGCGGCTGCTGAAGTTCGGCCGGCGGCTGGGCCTGTCGTTCGTCGCGGTCGTCCACCACCTCTCCGACGTGGTCGACGGCGCGGCGGCACGGGAGGCCGCGGCGATCCTCAAGATGGCCTCCACCCGGACCATCTACGCCCAGAAGGCGGACGAGGCGCGGGCCACCGGGCAGGTCCTGGGCCTGCCGCGCTGGGCGGTCGAGATCATCCCGACCCTCACCCCCGGTATCGCGGTCTGGGACGTCAACGGCAATGTCCAGGTCGTCAAACACCTGGTCACCGAGGCCGAGCGCCCGCTGGTCTACACCGACCGGGCGATGACCGAGGCGGCCCCGGTGCCGACGGACGAGGCGCACGCCCTGGAGGCGGCGGCGGACGCGGAGGCCGAGGCGCGCGCCGAGGCCCTCGCGATGGAGCGCAGATGGCGGGACGAGTCGAGCGAGACGGTGGCGTGAGACGCGGATACGACGACGAACGGCGCGAGAGCCGCGGCCACGACCGGCGGCGCGCAGGCGACGGTTACCACGACCGGCCGTCCGGCGGCCGGGAGCGCGGCATCCCCGACTCCCTGCTGGTCGGACTGCTCGCCTTCCTGCTGGGCCTGACCCTGCTGGTGTGGACGGCGACCGGGCTGGCCGGTCTGTTCGCGCACGGCGCCTGGCCCGACGGGGTCGACTACCCCGGTACGCCGATGGCGCTGCGGCATCTGGTCTCCGCACCGCACGACATGGCCGCGGCCTGGCCCGGCACCCCCAGGGGGCAGCTCCCCGGCTACGGCCTGTTCTGGGGCATCCTCATCGGCGAGGTGATGGTGCTGCTGGTGCTGACCCTCTTCGCCCTGGGGACGATCGCCCGCTACCGCGCCGTACGGGCGGCGCGGCGGGCGAAGCCCCGGGGGGCCGGCGGCGGCCGCGGCGGGGCCGGGGGCCTCGGCAAGGTCGGTGGCCTGGGCAAGGCCGGGGGCTTCGGCGAGGCTGGTGGCTTCGGCGAGGCCGGGCACGTCGGGAAGTCCGGAGTCATCGGGCAGGCCGGAGACGTCGGGCAGGCCGGGACTCTCGGGCAGGCCGGGCAAACGGCACAGGACACCGCCACCGAAGCCCCCGCGACGCCCGTACCGGCGACCGCCGGGAACCCGCCCGCC
>NZ_BBUY01000001.1:0-3481 GCF_001590865.1 Streptomyces sp. NBRC 110611 | reverse complement strand
CCCCGCCACTCCCACCGCCCCCACCACACCACCCGCGCCCTCCGCCCCGGCCTCACCACCTGCTCCAGCGGCCCCGCCCGCCGCGTCCCCGCTCTCCCCTCTCTCCCCCGAACCCGCCACGCCCACCGGCCCGGTCCCGGAACAGCGGACCACCTCCCCGGCCGGCCGCCGCCCACTCTCCGAACTCCCCCTCCCCCGCGTCCAGTTCGCCACCGCCGACCCCGATCCCTCCGCCCCCCGGGCCGCGGCCGCCGCCACCGCGGCCGCCGCCCCGGGCCCCCTGATCGTCGCCACCACGGACCCGGCCCTCTGGGCCGAGACCAAGGACGCCCGGGCCAAGCTCGGCCCGCTGCTGACCTACGACCCGACCCACCGGCTCGACACCCCCGCCCGGCTCCGCTGGTCGCCGACCTCCGGGTGCGAGGACGTGGCCACCGCCGCCGCCCGCGCCGCCGCGCTACTGGCCCCGGTACGGCCGTCCGGCGCGCCCGACTCGGCGGTCGCGGACGCCGCCCAGACCCTGCTGCGCTGCTGGCTGCACGCCGCCGCGGTGGACGGCCGGCCGTTCCGCCAGCTGCACCGCTGGGCGCACACCACGGGCGGCGCCCAGGAACCGGTACGCATCCTGCGCACCAGCACCAAGGCCTCGGCCGGCCAGGCCGGCGAGCTGGAGTCCGTGCTGACCGCGTACGCCGAACGCAGTGAGCTGGCGAAGGAGTTGGCGGGCCGTGCGCTGACCGCCCTCGCCTCCCTTCACATCCGGGATGCCTGCACTCCACTTCGTGCGGATTCGCTCATCCTCGAATCATTTATCGACGAGGGGGGAACGCTCTATGCGGTAGGCGAACCCATCGAGGATCCGCGTACCGACCCGGGTGCGATGCCCCTGCTCACCGCACTCCTCTCAAGCGTGGTCGAGCACGGCCGCCGCATGGCCGAACGGTCATCCGCCGGCCGGCTCGACCCACCACTCACCCTCGTCCTGGACGACATCGCGGCGCTCGCCCCGCTGCCCGCGCTCCCCGACCTCCTCCAAACGGGCCGCACCCGTGGCCTGTTGACGCTCGCCACCATGCGCTCCCAGGAACAGGCCCGGGCCCGCTGGCCACACCACTCACTACCGGTCTGACCCAGCCCCGCCCTCAGTCGCCCCCCACCCTCACCTTCAACCCTCACCCCGGAGCAACCGCACAGCGAACAGCCCGAGTTGCGCGTCCATCGCGGCCGAGCGGCTGCCGGCGATCCCGGACCGCAGCAGCGCCGCCCCCTCGACCAGCGCGACGAACGTCTCGGCCCTGGCCCGGCAGAGGTCACCCGGCCAGTCCGGCCTCCCCTGCCGCACAAACGCCTCCACGTGCGCGACGTACTTCTGGTAGAACTCCCGGACCACAGCGGCGATCTCGTCGTCCCGCGCCGCCAGCGCCCACACCTCGGCATAGAGCCGTACGAGCCGGGGGTCGTCCTGCTCCGCGAGGACCACCGCCACCACCTCGCCCGGGTCCGCCACCACCTCACCCGGGTCCGCGTCCCGGTCCGCCGCCGGACCAGCCGGAGCGGCCCGGCCCGGCGCCTCGTCACGCCCCGTCCGCAGCCCGGTCGTCTCCGCCAGCCGCTCCAACGACCGGTCCAGCGCCCGCTCCAGCACCGCCTTGATCAGGTCGGCCCGGGTGGGGAAGTAGTGCTGCAGATGCCCGACCCGCACCCCGGCCTCGGCGGCGATGGCCCGCAGCGAGGCGTCCGCTCCCTTGGCCACCAGCACGGTCTCGGCGGCATCGAGCAGACTCGTCCGCCGGATGCCGCCCTGCCGAGTCAGCGTCGACGCCTTCCCGGCCCCCGGCTCCTTCCCCGTCTTTCCCGCCTTCTCCGTCACGACAGCTCGACCTCCACGCCCGCCTTCTCCAGCTCGGAGACGACGCTCCGCGGCACCGGAGTCATCTCGGGAAAGACCACCCCGCGCGGTGCCGCGGCTCCGTCCTCACCCAGCACCCGCCGCAGCCCCAACAGCCCGCCCAGTGCGGTCAGATGAGCCTGCCCGGCGGGGTCGGTGAGCGTCGCCGTACGCCGCTGGCCCGCCTTCCCCCGGACATCGATCCGCAGCAGAGCGCTGCCGCCCTCGCCGGGCGAAGAGAGCATCGACCGACGGACCGACTCGAAGCGGTCCCCGCGCCCCCACCGGAAGAAACCTGTCCGCTTGAGCGCCAGCAGCATGGACGTCGACGAGTGGGCGCTGAACCCGATCCGGGTGAGGGCCGTGTCCACCCCGAGCACCAAGGGCAGGGTGAACTGCTCCGGGGTGTCGATCCGCGCGACCTTCGTCCGGTGTCCGCCGATCGTGACCACCCCGGTCCCGGTCAACGGCATGATCGTCCGCCGCCTGCCGCCCTCGGTCACCTCGTAGTCCAGCCCCAGCCGGTCCATGAACTCCACCGAGTCGGCACCCGCCCGGTCCTTGAGGTCGTACCGGATCGCGATCTCCACCCCGGCCGCTCCACCGATCTCGGCCGACAGCCCCGCGGCGACCAGTGCGCTCACTCCGCCCATCCAGCTGGACGACAGCAGCACCGGCGCCGTCGGGGGTGCCACCGCCGCCACCGCGGTGGCACGCTGCAGCCGCGCCGTCCACCGCATGACGTCCACGTACGGGACGCCGTCCCGGATCGCCGCCAACAACACCCGGTCATCAGGGTCGTTGACGGTGCTGATCAACGCCCGCACCCTGGCCGAAAAGGGCTCCGGATCACTCAGATCCCAGCGCCGCACCTCCGCACCGACCTCGCCGGCGAGCGCCTTGCCCCGCTCCGGCCTGCGCCCAGTGAGCAGCAAGGGCCAGGCAGAAGCCGCCAACCGGGACAGCTCCCCGCCGACCGTTCCATAGCCGCCCACCACAAGGACCGGTCCCGTCACATCAAGCCGGATGTCATCGCCCACACGAACGAGACTAGGTCACGCGACCTAGAAAAACCACCACAACAACGTGATCACCGGCTCGGACGGGCACTGCCGACAGTGCCCGAGCTGGCAGTCGACGGCGGTACCTCGACGACGAAAAACAGGAAGGCGGGTTTGGTCGAAAGGTCATGGAAGCCGTCGGGGAACAGCTCACGGGCGGCCGGGTCGGGCTGCGGCTCGCTGATGACGGAGAGACGGAAGCCGGCGGTGACGACGGCACCGCGGTCGCGCAGTGCAGCGGACAGCGGGCCGGAGCCGCAGCCGGCATCCAGGATCCGGCGACCGGCCACGTCACCGGCAAGGGCTAACATCGCGGGCCGCGCGTAGTACGCAGTCACGATGTTGTTCTCGGATTCCGCCGAGTACGCCTCGGCGAAGCTGTCGTAGTCATTCACCCGGACCGAATCCGCAGGCTGAGCGGGACTCTCGGGCACGTCGAATACGGGTTCCATCGCGGCAGCCTAGTGGGGACACGGCCCGCCGGACAGACCCCAAAACACAAAGAAGCCCTGCAACGCAAAGAAGCCTTGTT